>NZ_CP104967.1:0-1594332 GCF_025452215.1 Phyllobacterium sp. A18/5-2
GCTCGTAACCGGCATTGTTGCTGGTGGGGAGGCCTTTTTCCGCCAGATACATGCGTGCCTGATCGGCCTTGCCAAAGGGAACAAGGATGGACGTGCCATCTGACTTCACATCGAAAAGGATGCCCGCTTCACCAAGGGCCATGCCCATACGGTTGACATCGTCACGGCTGAGTCCAACGTAAAGTGTCTCGTATTGCGGGCGGTTAAGATAGATACTCGATACGAGAATAGCGCTAAACAGAGTAATCCCGACAATTCCAAGAGCGATGAGGCGCCGCGCGCCAAGCTTCTTCATGCCTGCGAACAGCTGCTCGAATGTCTGCCTAATATTCTTTTCCATCAACACCCACCACAATCGCGTGGCGGAACCATAAACGGCGAAGCTTGCGCGAAGTTAGAGCGCCGCAAGAACGAAAAGGGGCCACGCGCGAAGCGTGGCCCGAATTTGCAGTCCGAAAGAACGAACGTATTAGCCGCGGAACAGCGACAGGATGCTCTGATTGCTCGAATTGGCAATCGACAGAGCCTGGATACCGAGCTGCTGCTGAACCTGGAGAGCCGACAGACGAGCCGATTCTGCGTTCATGTCTGCGTCAACGAGCTGGCCAACGCCGCGATCGATCGCGTCCATCAGGTTCCCGGTGAAGGACTGCTGCGTGTTGATGCGTGTCTTTGCCGAGCCGAGAGAAGCAGCGGCTGCTTTCATGGCATCAATGGCGGTTCCGACAGCCACAGAGGTTGTTGCGGCAGTCAAAGTCCCTTCAAGCACATAGGCCGAAACGGCCATCGTGGTGACGCCGGTACCGGCTGTATAACCTGTAACAACGTTCTGAGCTGTCGCACCGGTCGCAAGCAGGTTGACACCCTGGAATGTCGCACCCTTTGCCATTTCGTCGATCTGCGCCTTCGACTGTGCGATGTCTGCATCGATGACGGCTGTGTCGGTGCCTGGTGTTTCACGGGCGACATACTTAGCCTGAATGTCCTGGGCGATTTTGATCGCGTCATTCAATGCAGTGTAAGCAGTGTCAACGATGGAAGCACCGAGACCAAGGCCGTCCTTGACTGCAGACAAGGCCGAATTCTGGGTGCGCATGCCGGTCGCGATTGACCAATAGGCGGCATTGTCGGAAGCCTGAGCGACACGCTGACCGGTCGCAATGCGGTCCTGCGTGGTAGCGAGGTTCTTGTTGGTGGAGTTGAGTGTCTGCAGCGCAGTCATTGCTGACGCGTTGGTAAGGATACTAGCCATAGGATGAAGTCCCTAATGAGATATTTTTGATGGGGACATACCGGGTTCTCACCGGCATGACGGAGCGGCATGATGCCTGTTGTCGCAACGACAACCCGTCATGGTGTGATGAGTACGACTAATGTATTACCGTTTTAATAACAAGGGGCTTTGCTTTTTATACGATGCAAAATTCCTTGGCTAGACAATAGGGCGGGCCGATTTCACGCAGCCGCCCGATTGTGGCCTATATGAATATCGCACCCATTTTAGTCGATCCTAGGTATACGAGCGGATCAGGCTTCCAACCAAGATATTCCAGCCATCGATCAGCACAAAAAACAGGATCTTGAATGGGAGCGAGAGGACCGTTGGCGGCAGCATCATCATGCCCATCGACATGGTCAACGTTGCCACGATCAGATCGATCACCAAAAACGGCAGAACGATCAGAAAACCGATCTCAAAGCCACGGCGCAGCTCCGAAATCATGAATGCCGGGATAAGAATGCGCAAATCGACCACTTCATTGGCCTTGGTGCGGAACGATTCATCCGCCAGATCCTCGAACAGCCGCAAATCCTTGTCACGCACCTGCCGCAGCATGAATTCGCGAAATGGCGTCGTGATTTCGTTCATCGCCACTTCCTGCGTAATTTGATTGTTGACCAGGGGCTGCACGCCATTTTGCCAGGCTCGGTCGAAGACGGGAGCCATGACATAGAATGTCATGAACAGCGCAAGACTGATCATCACCAGATTGGCGGGGGTGGTCTGCAGGCCAAGACCGGCGCGCAACATCGAAAAGGCAACGGCGAAACGCGTAAAACTCGTGACCATAATCAACAGTCCCGGCGCAATTGACAGGACCGTCAGCACGGCCAGCATCTGGATGATCTGGCCGCTGGTCGAGGCGCTTCCGGGCGGTATCAGGCCCTCGAGTATCGATGTCTGGGCCGTTGCCGTGCTGTTGAAAATCAACAGCAGCAAAGGGGTCAGAAAACGTCGTTTCATTCCATCACCAGCGCCCAGATGTACACTTGCTCGATCTTGCCTTCCGAGCGCATACGCGCCCTTTCCTGCAGATCCATTCGTAGGTATTCGAGCCCGGCCGGACCACGCAACTGCATCAGATTGACCGTGCGCAGGAACGCCATGAAATCACCGGCAACCGTTGCCGCAAGTTCATCGGATATCTTTTCACCAGGACGCGCGACAACCCCTGCTTCAAGCCTGATCCAAACGTCCTGCGGAATTTTCACATTGGTAAGGATCGGCTTGAGCGGCACGACACTGCCGGTGGGAATCTCCTCCGCAGGCGGCCTCTTGTTGCTGTCTGGCGTGGTTGCATCAGCTCCCGGCACTGCCAATCCAAGCCGTGTGCCAAGGAACCAACCGCCTGCAGCTGCAATCAAGGTCAACACCACGACGACCGCGATCAGAGCGACGATCGAAGGACCTTTGGATGGCAAAGGTGTGTCTTCAGCAAGGCTGCTCATTTTCCTCGCCTCTCCTAGAACGGTGCGACTGTGTCGAGGACTTGCTGTCCCCAGGGTGGCTGTTGTACTTCGCTTTGCCGCCCGCGGCCGCCATAGGAAATGCGCGCCTCGGCAATCTTTTCGTAGGAGATCGTATTGTTGCCAGCGATATCGCGCGGTCGCACGACACCGGCCACGTTCAATATGCGCAATTCGTTATTGACACGGATTTCCTGTGATCCCTGGATGACCATGTTGCCGTTGGGAAGCAGGCTGGTGACGATCGCTGCTACGCGCAGATCAACCTTCTCGGATCGCTCGATCTTGCCTGCACCCTTGGAGCTGCTGTCCGAGTTCAGGTCCAGGTTTCCCGTAATCGTGCCGCCGGGAAACCCGCTGCCGCTAATATCAGCGTCGGCGCCATAAACTTGCGAGGAAACCCGCGACCGGTCCGACTTGTTGTCAAATTTTGCTTCTTCATCGATCCTGATGACAACCGTCAGCACATCGCCTGGATTGGCGGCACGCGGGTCGCGGAAAAAGCTGGCCTGCCGGTCCTGCCACAGCGAATATTTCTGTGGCCGGGGCTGCGTTGGATAATAGGCGGGATCGGAAACACGAAAGGATTGCCCCACTCCTGCACCGACCGGCGACATGGCCGGAGCGCGGTTCAAATCGCGAAAACTGTCTGCGCATCCCGGCAGGACAAGAACACTGGCAAGGATAAACGCGGGTGCCGCTTTTTTCATTGGGCGGTTCTTTCTGCTGATGGAACGACACGTGATCCGACAATAACCCGGGCGAGCCTTGATGATTTCTCGGCAGGCATCTCGTTCAGGATGACGCTTGACACGCGCGGATTGAGCTTCAGCAGCAGTGCAGCCGCAGCCTCGTCGCCAAGTAGAGCCATTTGTGCGGCAGCCGCATCGGGACGCATTTTGGAAATGATGCCGACGAGCGAGATCTTCGGCCTTATCGATGAATTCATCACGCCGTTTCAGCCAGATTTCATATTCCTTGCGCTTTGCATCGAGCTGCTCAATACGGCTGTCGATATCCGCGCGAAGCTGGACCAGTTCGCGCGTTTGCATGGCGTAGCGTGCGTCTGCTGCCGTATCGGTGATGTTGGTGCAATAGCGGTCAACTTCATCCTTCGGCGCGGCCTCCTGAGAAAGCCCGTAGGCAGCTGGAAACAGCAGGGCTGAGCTGAAGGCAAGGACAGCACAACCCAGGCTAATGGCCTTCCTGGTATCCGTTGCCAACTTCATTGGACCACCAGTTCGGCGTGCAATGCTCCCGCCGTCTTGATGCTTTGCAATATGGCGATGATACCTTGCGGTTTCACGCCAATCTGGTTCAGTCCCTTGACGAGGTTCTCCAGATCCGTTCCACCGAGGATGCCGATATTTGACGTTTGTGTCGCTTCAATATTCGTGTTGGGCTCGATGGCCGTTTCACCGTCCGTGAATGGCTCGGGCTGGACAACTGTCGGTGTTTCCGTCACGCGGACCGACAGACTGCCGTGGCTGATTGCGACACGTGAAATGCGCACCTTGTCACCGATGACGACCGTTCCGGTGCGCTCATCAACAACGACCCGGGCGACTTCATCCGTCACCACCGGGAGCCCCTCGATTTCTGCAAGAAAGCGTGTTGCAGAAATATTCTTTGGCTTGCGCAGACGGATCGACTTGGAATCACGCTCCTTGGCGACAGGCTGGTTGTAGCGCCGTTTGGCGAATGCATTGATCGTGTCGGTGATGCGTACCGCCGTGGTAAAGTCCGGTTCGCGCAGTTCAACAACGAGTTCATCATGACCGAAATTGCCGGTAACTTCCTTTTCGACCAGCGCGCCATTTGGAATACGCCCGCTTGTTGGCACGCCTTGTGTGAGCGTTGAAGCCTCGCCAGATGCGGTGAAACCCGAAACGACCATGTTGCCCTGCGCCACCGCATAGGTTTGCCCATCTGCTGCAGCCAGCGGGGTCATCACCAGTGTTCCGCCCGCAAGCGACGTCGCATCGCCCAGCGATGAAACGGTAATGTCGATGCGCGAACCGCGCCCGGCAAACGGCGGCAAATTGGCGGTGACAATCACAGCCGCAACATTCTTCACGCGCGAAGCGCCCGGCGGCGGACTGATGCCGAGATTGTCCAGCATGGCGCGTAAGGACTGTTCGGTGAAGGGTGCACTGCGCAGGCTGTCGCCTGTACCGTTAAGACCGATGACAAGACCATATCCAACCAGCTGGTTTTCGCGCACGCCCTGGATATTGGCGATGTCTTTCAACCGAGCGATCGCACCGCCTTGCCCCAGGGGCGACGCGGCGCCGCCCCACGTGCCGTCATCGGCATCCCGCTGGGCCTTGCGCCATGCGGCCTGTGCTTCCCCAGGCGTGCGAAAATCCTTGGCATTTTTTGACGACTCGGCTGCGTGGGTAACGGCCGTACCAGCAAAAGCCATCAGGCAAAGGGCAATGGCCAGACGCATTATTGCATCCCGACCTGGATCGTGCCATCGGCCAGCAATGTGCCCGAAACGATGATACCGCTGTCGATATTCCTTACCTTGATGAAATCGCCGGAGTGTCCAGGTTCCATCGCTATCCCCTTGGCGGTGATGACCAGCGCCCCGGTATCATAGACCAGCGCCACAGGCACGCCGCGTTGGACCAAGTTCGGCTCATTGACCGCTGTCACAAGAATGGGCTGGCCGGGCAGCAAGGTCTTGCGCGCGACCTTGCCGACAAGCTGCTCGGCCGACATGACGTAACTTGCCGCTGCGCTCGCCTTGATTGTGAACATCTTTTCCTGAAGTCCGGCGTTGCCGATGGTCTGCCCGGGATAAATGATCTGGGACGGCACGATGAAGGCGATGCGGTCGGCATGGGCAGCAAATGCACAAGGTATCGCACACAGGGCGAGCGTTACCGTGCGAACCAGTCTTTCAATCCTACCGCGTGCCGTCATAGCAATCCTCAACCACCCAAATTCTTCGAAACGACCGATGCCATTTCATCGGCGGCCTGAATGACTTTGGAGTTCATTTCATAGGCGCGCTGCGCCGTGATCAGGTCGGTGATTTCCTTAACCGGATCAACGTTGGAACTTTCAAGATAGCCCTGCTTCAAAGTGCCGAAACCAGGATCGCCTGGAACACCGGTCACAGGATCACCGGAGGCGTCGGTCTGGCGAAAGAGATTGCCGCCGAGTGGTTCCAGGCCCGCCTCGTTGGCAAAGTTTGCAATCTGCAACTGGCCAAGGTTCATCAGATCGGTCTGGTCCGCCAGCTTTGCGAACACCTGACCCGTCTCGGTGATCTTCACTTCGATCGCCTCGGTCGGAACGATGATATTGGGCTCGACGAGATTACCGTCGAGTGTCACCAACTGACCCGTGTCATTGGTGTTGAATGCGCCGGCGCGGCTATAAAGCGTTTCTCCAGCCGCGTTCTGGATCTGGAACCAGCCGCGACCGACCATGGCGACATCGAATGGATTGCCGGTCTGATTGAGCGCGCCCTGAATGTGCAAGTTGCGCACCGCGGCGGTCTGCACGCCAAGCCCGACCATCGCCCCTTCTGGAATGACGCTCTGGTTTGCCGCGTTCGGAACGCCCGCGCTGCGCTCAGCCTGATACAACAGGTCCGAAAACTCGGCCTTGGCACGCTTGTAGCCGGTCGTGTTGATATTGGCGATGTTGTTGGCAATCACTTCCAGATTGAGCTGCTGGGCATTCATGCCCGTGGCAGCGATGGTGAGCGCTTTCATGACTTGTCCTTAAATGGGCATGCGGCTGATTTCGAGGTAGGCCTGGACGATCTTGTCGCGAATGGCGATCGCCGTTTGCAACGATTGCTCCGCATCCATGACCGCATTGACCACGTCACGGGTCGGCACGTCGCCGGTCATGCTTTGCATCGAAATCGCCTCGGCAGTTTCGAGCTTGCCGCTGACCGATCCGGCGAGCTGCGACAGGACATTGTCAAAGGAAGGCTGGCCCACCGCAGCCGCCGGCGCCGACGCACCTGCTGCCGTTGCCCCCTGGTTGACTGTCTCCGACAACTTCGAAAGAGCGTTGCGGGTAGAAACACTGAGAAGTTGATCTAGCATCAGGAATTCCTCAAGAGGTCGACGGTCATGGCAATAAGCTCGCGCGCTTGCTTGACCACCTGGAGATTGGCTTCATAGGAACGGTTTGCTTCACGCATGTCCGCCATTTCGACGACCATGTTGACATTGGGATATTTCACATAGCCCTTGGAATCGGCTGCCGGATGGCTCGGGTCATATTCTTCGGTAAAGGCAGAGGTGTCCTTGCCCACTTCGGCGATGCGCACGGTTTCGACGCCAGTATTGCGGTCGAGTTCGGTTGCAAAGGAAACGGTCTTGCGCCGGTAAGGGTCACTGCCGGCCGTCTTGCCGGTCGATTGCGCATTGGCGAGATTTTCCGAAACAATGCGCAAACGCGTCGATTGGGCGGAAAGTCCAGATGCGGCAACTTTGAGAGCAGCTTGGAGTGGATCGGACATGTCTTAGCCCTTTACCGCTGACAACATCATGCGGTGAAACGCCTTTACGATGCTGGTGTTGAGCGCGAACTGGCGATTAATCTCGCCGGATTTGACCATCTCGGCTTCGAGACTGACTGTATTTTTCGAATGATTTTGCTCGGTCACCGGGTCCTTGCGCAAGGCAGTCGCCGCAATTCCGGACGCATCGATTTCAAGATGTTTGGGGTTGGTCGCAGCCATGGTCAACTGCGCCTGTTCCAGGACATCCTTGAAGGGTTCGACATCGCGCGCCTTGAAAGCCGGCGTATTCGCATTGGCCACGTTACCGGAAACAGCTGCCTGTCTCACCGAAAGCCACTCGGCCTGACGCGACGCCAGATCGAACAGATGGATTGCCTGCATGTCTTCCTCGCACGTCTAACCGGTTAATCTGGCATTAACCTAACGCGTCAAACTTGCGTGAGACTTACGGCGTGATCACTGGTGCACTTCTGCCACCGGCACGAAACACTAGTTGGTGCGGTTGATGACATCACCGTCGGATGTCTTGATCGACCAGCTGCCGGGATCATTGCCGCGCTCGATTGCGACAAGAGTACTTCCATCCGGTAGAGGCGAACCTTTTTCAACGAACCAGTAACCGCTTTCGTCTTCGATCATCACCAGTCCGCCAACTACCTCGCGCACCAAAAAAACCGCCTTGCGGGGGAACGGCTGCTTGCTGGCTTCTTCGATGCCCGCAAGGCGTGCACTTGTCAGTTCCGATGTTGTCGCCGTCGTCATGAGATCAAGATTCTCGCCGGCTTTCGTTTGGGCAGCCGCTTGTTTGTTGTGCGTCTCCCGCACCACTTTTCTGGTTCGTTCGGTTGAGCGGATCGCGAACCTCAGTGCCGGAAGTGGGTGGATTTGGGCGCGCATCGAGAATGTCGTAATACATGGCGAAAGGCAGAACCGCGCAGTTGATCGCAAGCATAAGACCGGCTCCCTTCAGGTAGCCATCAAAGCGCTTGTCGCGCGGCGGGCCGACAGGCACCGGCAAGGTCTCAGCCATTGGTATGCCGCTTGCGTGTCGTTTGGTCATGATGGTTCCTTTGGCCGCAATGCACTGGCAAGATCGCTATAAGGATCAAGCGACAGCGGCGATGCCGGCGTTTGCTGCATGGCATCGTAGATGAGAGGGACAAGATTGACCGCCTGGTCAATGAGAGGATCGCTTCCGGCCTGATACGCCCCGATCATCCGCAAATCCCGGGTTTGTTCAAAACGCGAAATCAGTCCGCGCAGGCTCGTTGCGAGCTTTGCTTGCTCCGGCGTCCAGTTATGCTGGGCAAGGCGGGAAATCGAGCCAAGAATATCAACGGCTGGAAACCGGCCCTGCGCAGCGACGCCACGATCAAGCACAATATGCCCGTCCAGCGTGCCGCGGATTGCGTCCGACACCGGATCATTATGATCGTCGCCATCGACCAGCACGGCATAAATGCCGGTGATCGTTCCCTCGCCGATAAGTCCGGGACCGGCCCGTTCGAGAAGGCGCGGCAGCTGGCTGAAAACGCTCGGCGGATACCCGCGCGAAACCGGCGGTTCACCTGCAGCAATAGCGATTTCCCGTGCAGCATGGGCAAATCGCGTAATCGAATCGACGATCAGCAAGACGTTCTCGCCGCGATCACGGAAGTATTCGGCAATGGCTGTCGCCGTGTTCGGCGCCAGGCGCCGCATCATCGGGCTTTCATCGCCCGTCGCAATGACGGCGATGGTCTTCTCCAGCTTGCCCGCCATTGTGTCTTCGAGCATGTCGCGCACTTCCCGGCCCCGCTCGCCCGTCAGCGCCAGCACCACGGTGTCGAAATCGGCGGCCTTGGTCATCATGGCAAGAAGCGTGGATTTGCCGACGCCCGACCCGGCAAAAATGCCCATGCGCTGGCCAAAACACATCGGCACGAACACATCGACCACATTGACGCCGCTGCGCAGACCCTTTTCGACCCGGCTTCGGTTCATTGCAGATGGCGCGCAGCAATCGACCGCTACGTGTTCTGTCCCTGCCGGCAAAAGCCCCTTGGCATCGAAAGTGGCGAACCAAGAGCATTGATGACCCTGCCCTTCCAGTGTGGCGTCGGCGCAATGCGAAACGGTCCTTCGGGAAAAACGGGAGTACCAAGCGGCGGCATGACCCGGTCATCGAACGGCTTGACCAGAACCCGCGCCTGCTCGAGACGGACCACTTCTGCAGGATGCAACGCGTCCTCGCAGCGGATCATGACCAGGTCGCCAAGCTGTGCTTTGTCCGAAATACCGCGAACACCAATGGCAGAACGCGATACCTCATTGACATAGCCGCCCAGCGCGACCGCGGTGCGCTGCTGCGATGCCTGCGATACGAGGCGGGCAAGGGCGTCGAGACTGCCCGTCCGCTCGCTCATGGTCTGCAAGGCGTTTTCAACGGCCAGCATGATCTACGCGCGCTACGTGAATAAATTGCCGACTCACGAGGACGATCCGAGCGTCTTGACGCCTTCCCGGAAGGTGTTCTCATTGCCGCGAAGCAGCGCATCGACGCGCTCAAATGCGCGGGTCATACTCATCAGCCGTGTCATTTCACTGATCGCATCGACATTCGATCCTTCGATTGCGCCCTGAATGACACCGGCATTGGGATTGTCCAGCGCCGGCTGGGCGGCAACGCTGGGGATGACTGCCGAATTGTCGAAATAGGTCAGCTTGGCATTGGGATCGATGGTGAAGAGCCCGATTGCTCCAAGTTGCCGGCCATTTTGATAAACTGCGCCATCCGATGAAATCTTCGGTGGCCCGCCATTGGGATCGATCGTCAGCGGCTGCCCGCCCGCGTCGAGCATGGGGTAGCCCTTGACCGAGAGCAGTTCGCCGGTCGTCGACATCTGCATGCGACCGTCACGCGTATAGACCTGGCCCGCAGGTGACTGCAGCGAAAACCAGACATCACCCTTTGCCGCCACGTCAAGCGGATTGCCGGTCTGGGTGATGGGTCCGGCCTCGGTCTTGATGAAGCTTTCACCTGCCGAAACGAAGCTCGAATTCTCGGCGGCCTTTGACACCATGGCGTCAAACTTCATGCCGGTGGCGCGAAAACCCGGCGTGGACATGTTGGCCACATTCTGCGCCAGGGCATCGAGACGGCGCTCCAGCGAGATTTGCGAGGAAAGTCCCAAATAGATTGAGTTTTCCATCAGCGTCCACCCAGCTTGAAGGATTGCAAGGTCGTCAAGATACTGTCCGCGATACCGATCGAAGACGTTCCCCCCGAACAACATCGAGGGAACGCTGGTGGCGGTCGAGGGATTGTTCATTTCGTACATGGCGGTGAAGCGTGTGATGAGCTTGTCGAGCTTCTGGGGGTCTTTCAGATCCGCAAGGTTGAGCTTGTCTTCGACCATCTTCGCCTGGCGGTCGATATCCATATTGGACATCGCAGCCGGAATGGAAAACGTGGTCTGAAACACCTGCAGGAGTGCCTTGTCGCCGAGAATCTCGTAAGCATTGGTTATTGTGTGTGCCTTGCGGGCAAAATACAGTGCGAGGCGAACGCCTTCGTTTTGCTGACCTGTCTCGATCTCGAGGGTCTGACGCACGTACTTATCGGCGATCGGCTGTAGTGCTCCCGGCTGGCTGGTGGCTTTGTCACCGTATTTGGCGAAGTTGAATGCCGTAGCCAAGTCCTTGTAGCGCGCATCAGTCAGCTTGTTGGCAAAACTTTCCTTGTCTTCGACACCTTCTGTCAGCACCTTGCGAATGAAGGCCTTGGCAAAGGCCATGCTATCAAGGCCGAATGCTTTTAGGGCATAATTGTAGAGCTTGGTATCCTTCATGAAATCATCAACTGATTTCACATTCTTGATGTTCTTCAGGTAATAGTCTGTCTCGCGCTGCACCAAGGGTTCTTTGGAGACACGGGCAAGTGAGCGCGGCAAGTCCGCGGCGATCAAGCGGTAGCTCGTCATAGTATTGATCATGATGCGCCTTTCCCGAAGCGTTTGGCGCATTTGTCTCAAATCAAGCTTGCCTGAAGCTGTCGGCGTGACAGGGCTATATTCCTGAAATCGCAATCCGCAATCGAATGCATCGAGCTTGTGCTTTGGGCTAACATTGCAAAGCTTTTGGGCGCCGCACAATTCGGCTGTGCTTGCTCTGACTGTTTGATACGCGACGGCAGCAACGGCACATTGCAAACCACGTGCTGAACATGATCTGGATCTCGTTCCCCCAGATGGGGCGGGTAGCGAATTCCCCTCCTCGCTACTACTTCGGTGCCCCCTTCACCAAGGTGGGCGGATTTCGATCCGCCTGACCGCCCAGCCGCAACCTGAGGGGCTTTTTTTGCAGTATTGGCTAGCAAACACCACCAAAACGGCCCTATATGGTTGAAAAATAATCCGGTTCTGGACCGTGACGAATAGAGAACGAAAAATATCTAGTCGTTTGGTCAGGGCAACCAAGGTTGTATGGACAGTTTCCGTGATTGTCATCGCAACGGTGTTGGGAGCCATGTTCGGATGGGAGAACCACGGCCTCATCGGAGCCATTGCGCTGGGATTTGTCGGTTTCGTCGTCGGTGTTTTTGCCAGTTCGCCGTCAATTCTTTTGCAGCTGTTAATTTGAACTAAGTGTTCCCGACGCACCTCACATGCCCGTGCACTGAGTGCTCAACATGTCGTCATAGGACGAAGAAGGTTCCGAAGCTGAGCTTGGCCGTGTAGGCATTATCATCGCCATTTGCTCCAACGTGAAGGACATGACGTCAAAATCTTCGAGCGTTCCGCCCCAGCCAAGAGTCCGGCTAGGGAGGCCCCAATTATTCTGACGCATAGCGGTTTCATGATCCAACTTCCTTTAGTGATTTTTCAATGCGGTGGAACGCGAACGTTGGTCCAATACCCTGACGCCAAGCGCTACAACTGCGAGCAAGGCTCCGAGCAAGCTAACCGCGGACCATGCGCCATAGCCCCAAGCCACTGTTGCTACGGCCGAACCAGTTGCACCACCCAGGAACATGCCTGTCATGAAGATCGTATTCAGTCTGCTGCGTGCCTCGGGATCGAGCGCGTAAATGATGTGCTGGTTGGACACGAGTGCGCTTTGAATGCCGAAATCAAGGATGATCACGCCAATGATCAAGGCAGCGATGGAAGTCCAAACTCCGAAAACGATCCAAGCAATGAGTGTCATCAACGCACCCAGCCAGACGACGAAGTGCGGGCCCCGTTTGTCGGCGATACGACCAGCAAGCGGTGCTGCGAAGACACCGACCGCACCGACGATACCGAAGAGCCCTGCCACGTCGGCTCCAAGGTCAAAGTGCGGACTCTGAAGGTAAAGAGCGAGGATTGTCCAAAAAGTAGTAAAAGAGGCAAACAGCGCAGCCTGAACGAACGTTGCTACCCGGAGCGCCGGCTGACTTTTCCACAAATGCGCAAGCGATCTGATTGCGGTGTGATACTGCATGCGCGAGGTTGATCTATGGTCTGGCAGTGTAACGAACATCATAGCGGCTGCGATCAGGGCAAGCGGCACGCCGATCCAGAACATTTCTCGCCAACCAGCATGCTCGCCGACAAACCCTGACAGGGTGCGGCTGAAGAGAATACCTGAAAGGACGCCAGCCATAACGGTGCCGATCGTAGCTCCGCGCTTTTCCGGAGAGGCGAGCGATGCCACGAACGGAACGATCTGTTGAGCGACGGTCGAACTCGCGCCAACAATCAGCGACGCGGCAATCAGCATCCACGCAGACGGCGCAATCGCAGCAAACGCCAGCGCAGCCGCAAGGATGATGAATTGCCCGATAATAAGGCGGCGGCGGTGCACCAGGTCGCCCAGAGGAAGCAGCAGGAACAAGCCAAGCGCATATCCCAGTTGCGTAGCTGTGGGTATCAAGCCGGTTATGGGCTGATGCTGAAATTCCGACTCGATGATCCCAAGCATAGGTTGATTGTAGTAAATGTTGGCAACGGCAATTCCGCTGGCGGCGGCCATCGCGAGAAGGCCGACCTTTCCCACGCCCGAACGGACTGCTGAGTGTACGTTTACGGTATCCATAATTCTTGCCTTTCTGGCTCAAGAGTGTATGCAACTATCTAGAATTTTATCGATAAGAGGTGTAGTGGCCTAAATTGATCAACCAGCATATCGGATCTGGATATAATGAATACGAACGACGTCTTGGTGTTCACAACCGCAGCGAGTGCCGGCAGCCTTTCCGAGGCGGCGCGCCGACTTGGTCTCGCACCCATGGTCGCTACGAGGAGGTTGGCATCGCTTGAGACAGCGCTTGGGGTCAGGCTCATGCATCGCACCACGCGGTCACTCTCGCTGACGCCGGAGGGGCAGACTTTTCTTCCTTTTGCCTTGGCTCTCGTCGAGAATGAAGAGGAAGCCAGGGCCCGTCTGCGGACTGAGGGTAAGGGGGCTGCGGGTTTGTTGCGCGTATCCGTGCCGGTCGCCTTCGGGCTCAAGCTTGTGGCTCCTCTCGTCCCCAGGCTCTTGGCGGAAAATCAGGATCTTCGCATCTCCCTCGAACTGAATGACGGCCTTCCCGACCTGGTTTCGGCAGGCATCGATCTGGCAATCCGGATCGCGCGGCTCAAGGACAGCAGTTTGGTCGCCCAGAAGTTGGCCACCAATCCAAGGACGCTCGTCGCGGCTCCGGGCTACCTCGGACGGCAGGGCGTGCCGATGAGAATTGAAGATCTGATGCAACATGAATGCCTTCCGATGAGTGGCGTTACGCATTGGACGTTGTTGACCGCGGGCGTCGAAACCCATGTGCGGCTCAACTCCCGGTTTTCGTCGAGCAGCATCGAGGGATGCCACGCCACCTGTCTGGCAGGAGGCGGGATTGCTCTGCTCTCCGATTGGAACGTCAATGACGATCTCAAAGCTGGACGTCTGGTTCGCATTGAAATTCCAGATGTTGAACCGGAGACGACAGCAATTTGGGCTGTCTATCCGACCACGAAGCTTGTGCTCCCGAAGGTACGGGTTTTCATATCTTCGCTCCGAACGGCGCTGACCATCACCGGACTCGACGAACCTACAGTGTGACGATCGCGGCTCTCACCTTTTCCGGCGTCAGCGGCATGTCTCTGAAACGGACGCCGGTCGCATCGGCGAGAGCGTTTGCAAGTGCTGCGGATGTCGGTCCCTGTCCGGCTTCGGCAATCCCCAGAAACGGTTGACCAGGCTGCTGCTCCACGACCACATCGATTTTCTCGGGAATATCGAGGAAACGAAGGATGGGGTAAGCGCTCCAGTCGAAGCTTGTGCGAACCGTGGCGTCGTTGGTCACGGCCTCGCGCGTGCACCAGCTGAGCGATTGGACGATCGCCCCCTCGATCTGGTTTTGTGCACCGTTTGGATTGACCACCTCGCCGCAATCGACCGCGGCCTGGACCCGACGGACAAGGATGCGTCCGGTATCCTGATTGACTTCGACCTCAAGGCAGATCGCACAATATGCACCAAGGTTTTTGTAGCGCGCAAACGCCATGCCAAAGCCGTGTAAAGGTCCCTTTCGGGATCGACCTTTCCAATCAAACGCCGTCGCCGCGGTCTGCATCACACGACGCGCGCGTTCGTCAGCCATGTGGTTCAAACGCAGTTCCAGCGGATCGATCCCACCCTCGCGTGCCAATTCATCCAACATGCTCTCGATCGAAAATACATTCAGATGAGCGCCCAGAGATCTCAGTGCCGAGACGCGGAGGGGCATGTCCTTAATGAAATGGTAGACGACATTCATGTTCGGAAGATCATAAAGGGGATTGGAATTCCTGCTCCCGTCTCCTTCGGGCATTGGGATGGGCTTGCCTTCCGGTACCGGAAATGACGGCACGACCTCATTCCCAACGAGTACGCCCCCCGCGTCAACCGGCCGGTTGTTGTGCGGATTGCTCCAAACATCATGCTTCCACAGGACAATTCTGTTAGAGGCATCCAATCCCGCCTCGAGTTCCGTCACCATGCCCGGGCCAAGCGGTTCCCAACCAAACTCCTGCTCCCGCATCCATTGCAACCTCACCGGGCGGCCGGGCACGGACATCGCGATAAGGGCGGCCTCGGCGGCGACATCGTCCGCGCCATTCTGGCCGTAACATCCGGCTCCCTGGACATGGATCGCCCTAATTTTCTCAATCGGTCGACCAAGGAGATCGGCAGCGACACGCCTGACGTCATAGGTTCCCTGGCTGTGGGTCCAGATTGTCAGGAGATCTTCGTTCAACCATGCTACTGCGCAAGATGGCCCGATGGAGCCATGGCTGATCCAAGGCCGGGTGTACCGCGCCGATACGGTCTTGACCGGGACCACAACAGCTTTGGCGACGTCCAGAATAACAATGTCGCGGGCCGGAAGAGCCTTGAGCGTATCGACAATGTTGCCTGTCGGAAACGGCTTTCCGGGTCCCTCGAAGGGAGAGGCCTGAAGGTGCCGCATAGCACGGATCGCATCCCACTCGGTTTCGGACACCACAGCGTGAAAGTCACCATTTTTTACGAACTTTAAGATCCCTGGCATGGCCTCGATGTCGGCAACGGGCGGGAGTTTGAGGCGGGTGCCCTCGCTTGGGCCGCGTACAACACGTGCATGAAGCATTCCGGGAAGCCGCATATCTTGGATGAAAGCTTGCCCACCAGTGGTCTTCGCGGGGATATCGACCCGCTGCAAGTCCGTTCCCATGGTCCGAAATTGCGATTTCGTCCGCAAGGCAGCATTCGGAATCGCCTCGACATGGAGGGATAACGAGCTCGCAATATCCCCGTATGTGATTTGCCGTCCGTCGCGGGAACGGATCGTGCCGTCTCCTTGCGTTTGGAGCTGCCCAACCGTCACGTTCAACCTTGTTGCGGCGTTCTGGACCAACAGCATACGGACATTGGCCGCGGCGTTCCGCAAGGCGGTCCCGCTGTCCTGCATTGAGTGACTGCCTGCCGTCAGCCCTTCGTCGGGGGTAAGTGCGGTATCTACGGTCACAAGCGTAACCTGCGCCGGCGGCAGATCCAGTTCCTCCGCCGCCACCTGCAGCAGCGCAGTCCTGATCCCCTGCCCGAGTTCGGCCTTACCAGTGAAGACCGTCGCCTGCCCCGCTGCATCGATCTGGATCCATGAGTCGAGATATGGCCACGATTTCAGGCTGCCGGGAAGGTCTGGCGCAAGGATTGCCGGACCCGGGCCACCCTCGCCACCTCCGGCCAACTGCGCCAGTGCAGGGGAAACCAGTGAGAACGCCACCGCTATGCCGCTCGAAGCCAGGAACGAGCGTCGCGAGATTATCGGAAGTCTTGGAACGCTGTTCATTCCACACCTGCGGAAGACCGATTGTCCGTCAGGATGTCGCTGGCCCGCCGGATTGCTCGAAGGATGCGCATGTGTGTGCCGCAGCGGCATAAATTTGGCTGCATGTGGACTCGGATTTCTTCATCGGTTGGCGTGGTATTTCGGTCCAGGAGAGCTTGCGCGCGCATGATCATTCCAGCGATACAGTAGCCACACTGCGCTGCTTGCTCGTCCTGGAACGCTTTCTGAACCGGGTTTGGCTGTTCGATCGTACCCAGCCCTTCAATCGTACGGACATGCCGCCCTTCCAGTGCGCCTACCGGAGTGAGGCACGAGAAGACCGCCCTGCCGTCGATATGCACGGTACAGGCTCCGCACTGGCCCAGACCACAGCCGTATTTCGCGCCATTCAGTTCCAGATTGTTGCGCAGGACGTAGAGCAAAGGCGTGCTCGGGTCGGCCTCGACCGAATGT
This sequence comes from Phyllobacterium sp. A18/5-2, assembly GCF_025452215.1. Lineage (NCBI taxonomy): Bacteria > Pseudomonadati > Pseudomonadota > Alphaproteobacteria > Hyphomicrobiales > Phyllobacteriaceae > Phyllobacterium > Phyllobacterium sp. A18/5-2. Next base: position 17,010 of record NZ_CP104967.1, read on the forward strand.
TTGGACCCGTTGACTTCGATGGATAAGGTCATTGTTTTGCGTTCTCCTTTCGAATGGCGGCAACGGTGGCGTCGAGATCTTTCCAGGCAGGTTCGTCGGTAAAACGAGCGCGACTGTAAGCGAGGATTGCAGCTAGATCCTCGTCCGTCAGGTTGTCCGCGAATGACGGCATGTATGGTCCCTTCCCCGCCGGCGGCGAGATACCCTGCATGAGCGCCTGAATCACATTTCTAGGGTCATCGGCTTTTAGGGCGGACACAGTGGAGAGCGAGGCCCTTGCCTGTCTCGACATTGGCGCTCCACTCTCATGACACCCCGCGCAAGCACCTTGGAAGAGCTGACCGCCAAGCACGTGGTTTTTCGCGGCCCCTTGGGCATTGTCGGTTATCGCGATCACTGGCCGTGTAACTCCGCCTGCCGGCCGCATCCTGGAGGCTATATAGACTGAAATCGCCTTGACGTCGGCATCATCGAGCCGCGACAGACCTTCTGTAACCGGACCCATCGGACCTGCTGCGGCGCTATGATGAACGTCAGAGCCCGTTTGGAGATAATTGAGCAGCAGAATCCTCGGTCCAGTTTGCGGCCGACGGGTTGCTGGCATCCAATGGAGGAGCGTTCCAGCCCTCAGCCACGCCGCCAGCAAATTCATGCCCCGTCACCTCGCCGCCTGCCAGATTGCGCGGTGTGTGACAGCCGCCGCAATGAGCCAGGCCGTCGACAAGATACTTGCCACGGTTCCACTCTTCGCTCTTCGATTTGTCAGCCTGAAAGTTCGTCTGATGCAAGAACAGCATCTTCCATCCCGCCAAGAGCGGACGGGAGCCAAGGCCCGGGAACAGCTCGTTTTCAGGAGCCTTCTGCGACACCGCTTGGCGCGTCATAAGAAACGCATAGAGAGCCTGAAGGTCTTCATCCGACACATGCGTGAAATGCTCGTAGGGCAATGCCGGGTAAAGATGGGAGCCGTCACGCGCAACTCCGCTTTTCATGGCACGCTTGAAAGCGCCTTCCGACCAATTGCCAATTCCGGTGGCTTCGTCCGATGTAATGTTGTTTGAATATAGCGTTCCAAACGGCGTAGGTAGCGCGCGAGCGCCCGCAAAGGGCGCTCCGACAGGCGCGGTGTGACAAACGATGCAGTCACCCACTGTGGCGAGTTGCTCGCCGCGTGCAACTGTTGCCAAATCGAAGCTTGACTTCGCGGGCCGCTGGACTTTCGGAATTTCAGGTTCGTACACGTACCACGCGGCACAGCCGATCGCGACCACCGCCAAGGCAGAAACGCCCCCAACTGCCTGCGCAAGAATTCGTTTGTTAACTTTCATTTTCAGGACCTAAGCATCCACGACTGCACTGTGGAATTATGGGTGAGTGACATAAGGGTCTTGTCGAAACTCACGAACTTTGGATCAATGAACTGCTTCGCGAGACGGCTATGCTCGAGTATCGGAAAGCACGCTTGCGTATTTTGGCCTCGACGACGTCGCAGTTATCGTATGATTAATTGTGGGCAGCAGCGCCGTAGCTCTCGACCGTGCGCCCGCTAACCTCGAGATCTTGACCAAAATGAGCAACAGAAGAGAGCCGACTTGATGACCCTTTAACAATTCAACGGCCACGAAACAATGGATTAATTAATCAATCGATCATTTATTGTGCCCACAGGGAATGAACCCGCAATGCGGTTCGGTTGCTTGGCAATCCTCAGACCTCACGGCCCGGCTCTTGAAGCGGGCAAGCATTATATTGCGGAACGTGGACCAGCTAAGGGTCGGCGTTTGAAAGGCGTTTGGAAGAGGATGTATCGGCGCTATCGGGTCATCAAGACAGAGGGTATGCCTTCCAAAAAAACCTTAAGTTCCAATTCCACAACGCGGTCGATGTCTTCGACCGGCATGTTATAAATAAACTTCCTGACCCCGAGATAGAATATCGCCGCATGGAGGCCCCAGACCGCTTCGATTTCCATTTGTGATATTGGTGACACGTCGATGGCGTCCCGCGAGTATTCTTCGCGAAGCTCCTTGATGATCAAGCCGAACACTTTCTGTCGCAAGAGATCCAGATACCGGGTATTGAAATCCAGCCCCTTTAGGCCGGAAAACATGAAGAGGCGCACCCATTCGTAGGTCAGGATAACGCGAGAGTAATCCCTATAGAATTCCGTCAAGCGATCCTTGAGGCTCCGACGCCTGTCCTGGATCAGCTCCTCCCAGAACGGGTTCCAGCGCCGCAGAAACACTTCCTGGTATACACGCTCGACGAGTGCGTCTTTGGTCGGGAAGTATCGATACAGGAGTGGCTGAGTGACGCCAAGCCTCTTTGCCAGTTCGCGTGTCTGACCTTCGAAGCCGAACTCGGCAAAGAAACTAACAGCGCCGCGCACGATTTCCTGCTCACGCATGTCAGGCGACATTCTTCGCTTCGTCTCGCTCGCTTTCATCATCTCTCCACCAAAATCATCGACAAGTTCGCGACTTGTCTAATACCTAATTTATCAAGGCCTTGTGAGGAAAGTAAAGCAGGCTACCTGATATCAAATGCGAAATAACACAAACTAGCGCTTGACGGTCGAATTTTTTGCATGGTATTGATCAATTGATAAATAGCAGATCTGGGAGGATTTCATGCTAAATCGACGTCAAGTATTGGCCGGGACTGCCGCGCTTGCCACAGCACAGCTCGCGCTCCCCGCGAAAGCCCAGGCCGCTCCAATTAGGATCGGCATGTTGAGCTGCAAGTCGGGAGCCCTGGCATCGGGCGGACGCCAGATGGAGGACGGCTTCACCCTCTTCCTGAAAGAGCGAAATAATACAATTGCGGGCCGACCAGTCGATTTCATAGTGGCAGATACGGGCGGCCAGCCCGCCCTCGCAAAAACGCGCGCTCAGGAACTCGTACAGCGGTCCAATGTGCATATCATCGTAGGCCCCGTGGCGGCCTTCGAAGCGCTTGCGATCAACGACTATCTCGCCGAGGCCAACGTGCCCTTCTTATGCTCTTCTGCGGCGGCGGAGGACTTAACTCAGCGCAAGCTAAATCCGTGGTTCGTGAGGACCTCTTCGACTTCCGCCCAGCCCTGCCATCCGCTCGGTGATTATGCCGCGAAGGAGTTAGGGTATAAGAACGTCATCACGATAGCGGACGATTTCGCGTTTGGACAAGAGCAAACAGCAGGTTTTCAGCGGGTGTTCGAAGCGGGCGGCGGTGCCATTTCCAGCAAGCTCTGGGCACCGCTGAACGCCGCCGATTACGGTTCCTATATCTCACAGATTTCCGGCGTCGACGCGGTGTTCGCAGCGTTCGCAGGAGCGAACGGACTTCGGTTCCTCAGGCAATACAATGAATACGGAATGAAGGATCAGATTCCTGTCATATCCGCTATGACCACGGTCGACGAAGGCGTGCTTCACAGCATGGGCGACGAAGCCCTCGGGATTGTTTCCGCCGGATGGTACTCAGCCGCCCGGGAGTCGCCGGAGAATGTCCGCTTCGTCGAGCAATTACGGAAGGTGACGGGTGTCGATCCCGGATTCTACTCGGTCGGTTCTTACTCAGCCGGGCTGGCTCTGGAAGTAGCGCTAAAATCCATTGATGGCAACGCCGAGGATAAATCTGCCCTGATCGCGGCCCTGAAGAAAGTAGAAATCACGGCTGATCCCCGAGGGCCATGGACGCTCGATACGTACGGGAATCCGGTACAAAACATCTATATCCGTCGCGTTGAGCGGAAGGGTGATCGCTTGGTCAACAGCGTCATCAAAACTTACGATCAGGTTTCGCAGTTTTGGACTTACAACCCGGAACAGTTCCTGGGAGAGCCGGTTTACTCCCGCAACGATCCCACGAAAATCTGATCCTTCGAATTTACCGTAGAAAGGAACAACGTCGCATGATCGTCGACGCGCATAATCACGTCATTCCGCCAAGCATAGTGACACTTCTTGAAAAGGACGCCGAGATCTTCGGCGTCCGTGTCGAGAAGACCGATGGTGTAATGCGGCTGGCACATAGAGAAGGGTTCGCCTACCCGCTGTTTCCCGAATTCCTGGATCCGTCCGAGAAGTTGAAGCAGCTTGAGGAGCACGGTTTCGATGCGGTGGTCGTATCCCCCTCACCGACACTGTTCTTTTATCACATCAATGGCGATTGTAACGCTGAATTCGTGCGGCGGCTGAATGAGGAAGTCGCAGCGTTTGTTCTTGCCGCACCAGACCGCATGATCGGGATGGGCACTCTCCCGATGCAATCGCCCCAAGCATCGGTCGATGAACTCGATTATCTGGTAGAGACACTCGGCATCCGGGCGGTAATGATCGGAACACACGTCGACGGGATCCAGCTAGCTGCCCCGGAATTCAGGCCCGTCCTTCGCCATGCCGCGAAGCTCGGCGTGTTCGTTCTCACCCACCCCTACTACTTCGGTGCCAAGCCCGGGCTTGAACCCTATTACCTGACCAATCTGATCGGGAATCCGCTGGACACAGCCGTCATGGCCGCTCACCTGATTTTCAGCGGTGTCATGGAGGAGCTTCCGGAACTCAAGATCTGCCTTTCCCATGGCGGCGGGTTCGCACCCTATCAAATCGGCCGGCTCGTCCACGGCCGCAACGTCCGCCATGAAGCGCAGACGACGCACATCTCCCCGAAAGCGCTGTTGAAGCGCTTTTACTTCGACACCATCACGCATGACCCGGAAGCCCTTCGCTATCTCGTTTCCCTCGTCGGGTCGGAGCACGTGCTGCTCGGCACCGATCTGCCGTTCGACATGGCTGACACGACGCCAATGAGAATCCTCGCGGCAGCGGGCCTCGACAAGAACGATATCGACCTTATTGCCGGCAAGAACGCTTTGAAACTCATCGGTCACACCAACCGGAAAGGACATGCGCATGTCTGAGACCTTACAACACGCCGTAGTTGCCACACCACCCGCCAAAACAACGCGCGGCCTTTATGTTGACGGCGCGCACATTGAACCCGGCACCCGCGAGCTAATGGCCATACGGTCACCCGGCACCGGACAGATCATCGAGTCTGTTCTCCTTTGTACGGACGAAGATGTCGACGCGGCGGTCATCAGCGCATCGCGTGCGTTTCGCTCGGCGGAATGGAGAAATATGACTGTTCGAACACGCGCACGTCTAGTCAACAAACTCGCTGACGTAATGGAGACTCATCTCGACGAGTTGTACGAACTTGAAACCCTGAACAACGGCCGCCCCACACGCGAAACGCGCGCACAACTGGCGCGGGTGCCGGACCTTTTTCGGTACAACGCAGGGCTCGCGATTGCCAGGCGGGACGATGTTATTCCGGTTGAAGGCGATTACCTGACATACACGAAGCGGCTGCCACTTGGCGTAGTAGCCAATGTCACCCCTTTCAACCATCCTCTGTTGATCGCTTGCCGCAACCTCGCACCAACCTTCGCCTCGGGATGCACAACGGTTGTGAAGCCGTCCGAATACACGCCGCTGACGACACTGCGGCTGGCCGAACTATTCACCGAGGCTGGTTTGCCACAAGGCGTTTTCAACATTGTCACAGGCAATGGCGCGGTGACAGGCCGGGCACTGACTAGCCATCCAGGCATCAGAAAGTTGGTGTTGACTGGTGGCACAGAGGCCGGAAGGCAGGCAGGTTCGGCAGCAGCGTCAAACTTTGCCCGCCAAACGCTCGAACTCGGCGGGAAGACGCCCGTCATTGTTTTCGACGATTTTGATCTCGATCAGGCAGTGAACTACGCGGCCTTTGGCGCATTTGTCGGAGCCGGCCAAACATGCGTTTGCGCTGCTCGACACATAGTGCAGCGATCGATCTACGACGAGTTTGTCGAAAAGCTGGCGGCCAAGGCAAAAGCCATCCGGGTTGGCGATCCGTTTGACACAGCCACCCAAATGGGACCAGTCATCTCGGAACGACAGCGCGGCCGCATCCTCGAATATGTGCAAATCGGAATAAACGAGGGTGCGAGGCTTGTCGCGGGCGGCCGTGTCCCGGAAAGCCTCGCCGATAACAGCGGTTACTTCGTGGAACCCACCGTTTTTGCGGATGTTCGCGCCGACATGAGAATCGCTCAAGAAGAGGTTTTTGGGCCCTTCACCGTTGTGATCCCATTCGATACAGATGCCGACGCGATCCGCATAGCGAATGACAGCCCATACGGTCTGGCTGCGGCCGTCCGGACGCGTGATATCGCCCGGGCACATCGTGTAGCGGACCGCGTCGAGGCAGGGATCATCTGGATCAACGACCACCATCGCGTGGATGCGGCCTCGCCTTGGGGCGGTTTCAAGCTGTCGGGAACGGGCCGCGAGTTCGGCAAAGAGGCTTTCGACGCATATTTCGACGTCAAAGCCGTCATGGTCAACGTCGGTGACAAGGCTTTCGACTGGTACGACATGGCCGTCCGAGATGTCAGGCTCAATTGAGCCTGACATCGCCGCACAGCGAAATACATCAAACGATGAGGCAACCAATGTTCTGGTTAACGGGACTGTTCAATAGTCTGGCATTTGCGGCGATCTTGTTTCTGCTCGCGGCAGGCTTTTCATTGATTTTCGGCCTGATGCGCGTGGCAAATCTAACCCACGGCGCGTTTTTCATGCTCGGCGGCTACATTGCTACGTCCGCAATCGGCGGTGGCTTCGTCATTGCGGTCATCGCCGCCGGGCTAGCGTGTGCTCTTCTGGGTGGATTGGTCCAGAATCTGCTAGTGCAGCGTCTCGCAGGTCGTGAGCTGGCACAAGTGCTTGGGACGCTCGGTTTGTCCTTCATAATCGCGGATCAATGCCTGTTAATTTGGTCAGGTGACCCTATCGCGCTTCCTGCCCCTTCCCTGTTGCAGGGGGCCGCACGATTCGGGTCTTTCGCTTTTCCTCTCTACCGGCTCTTCCTTGTCGGCATTGCCGCGCTGATCGCTATCGCTTTGTGGCTGCTTGTGGAACGGACAACACTCGGAGCGAAGATACGGGCTGCCGTCGATGACCGTGAAATGGCCAGGGCAACTGGAATTCCAGTCTCCAGGTTGTTCACAATTGTCGTCTGCCTTGGCTCCGCTCTTGCTGGCGTGGGAGGCGCGTTGGCCGCACCCATCATGTCTGTTTATCCGGGCCTCGACACCGAGATGCTCCCGCTAGCACTCTTGGTCGTCATTATCGGGGGTATCGGAAGTCTTGCCGGTGCAATCATCGGAAGCCTGCTGATCGGGCTCATCTACACCTTCGGACAGATCCTGCTGCCCGACCTCGCCTACGTCATTCTCTTTTTACCGATGGTCATTGTTCTCGCGGTGCGTCCGCAAGGGCTTCTTGGGAGGTTCACAACATGAAGCGAATTCCGCTGGCTATCGGCGCGGTCCTTGCTGTGGCTCTCCCGACCATCTTGCCTGGAGAGTTCTATCTCGGCATCGCGACCCAAATTCTCGTTTATGGCCTTTTCGCTGTCAGCGTAAATATCTTGGCCGGGTACGGAGGAATGGTTTCCCTCGGACACGCAGGCTACCTCGGGGTTGCCGCGTACGCCTATGCAATTCTTTCGAACGGCTACGGTTACTCTCCGTTCAGCGCAGCAATCGCTGCGGTCCTGATTGTCACGTTGACGGCTGCCGTCTTTGGCGTGATCGCGTTGAGGACCAACGGACTGAGCTTCCTCATGATCACGTTGGCCCTTGGTCAGATCGTCTGGGGTGTTGCATTCCGCTTCACGAGCCTGACCAATGGCGACAATGGTATCAGCCTTGTCCGCGAGAACATGGCTGTATCCAATCCCCCTCTCACTCTACTACGTGTGCCTCGTCGTTCTTGCTGTAGCAATTTTGCTCCTCTCAGCCTTCATGAGTTCGCCTTTGGGAGCGGCGCTGAAGGGCGTCCGCGACCAGCCGCGCAGAATGAATACCCTCGGCTACAATACATGGGCGATTCGCTACATCGCCTATCTCATCTCGGGCCTCGTGGCGGCTGTTTCAGGCATCCTATATATTCAGGTTTTCCAGTTCATCAGTCCCCATGCATTGTCTCTGACAGTATCATCGGAAGGCGTCCTAATGGTGATCGCCGGCGGCATCGGCACGCTCTTTGGTCCGGTCTTGGGAGCTGCGGTCGTGGTGCTGCTAAAAAACGTTGCCAGTGCATACACCGATCGTTGGCCAACGCTCCTGGGTTTCATCTTCCTCTTCATCATATTGGCAATGCCCGAGGGTTTGCTGCCAGGGTGCCGCCGGTTGTTTTGGGGCGCGATTGGCACGCTTTTCCGGGGCCGCTCGTCCCTGACCATCTCTGCTGAACGTGCTCGGAGGGCTCGCTGATGTCCGCGCTTGAAATAACGGGGTTGAGCAAAAGCTTCGGTGGCCTTCATGTCATCCAGGACATATCGCTCAAGGTCACCGAAGGCGAACGCAGGCTGATCCTTGGCCCGAACGGGGCAGGCAAGACGACGTTGTTCAACCTGATTGCAGGCGATCTTTCGCCCAGCGCCGGCCGCATCAAGCTTTCAGGGGAAGACATCTCGCATTTGCCCACGTACCGCCGGGCCGCTCACGGGATTGGCCGTACGTTCCAGATACTGACGCTGTTCGGCGGAGAGACCGTCATCAGGAACGTCGTCCTGGCCGGTCTCGGACGCACTCCAAAGCGCTGGCGGCCAATTGGCGCGTTAGATAACGACCGGGCGCTTCGGTCAAAAGCCATGGAGATCCTGCAGGGCGTGATGCTGGATCACATCGCTGAGAAACCTGTTTCCGAGACATCCTATGGCGAGCGTCGCCGACTGGAGATCGCCATGGCTCTGGCGCAAGAACCGAAGCTGCTGCTGCTCGATGAGCCCTTGGCTGGTTTGTCGCGCGAAGAGCGTAAGGCTGTTGAGACCCTGCTTCAGCGTTTCCCAAGGTCCCTGACTATTATCATGATCGAACATGACATGGATGTTGCTCTCGCTTTCGCCGAACGCATCGCGTTGCTGCACAACGGCAAGCTCCTTGTCGACGGCAGCAGGGATGAAGTTATCGCTGATCCTCGAACGAAGGAGGCCTACCTTGCCCAATAGCACAGCTCTCTCGTTGAATGCCGTGAACAGTTTTTACGGAGATAGCCACATCCTTCAGGACGTGTCGTTCAGTGTGGCGTCTGGACATGTCCTTGCGCTGCTTGGCCGGAATGGCGCTGGGAAGACAACCTGTATGAACACCATCGCAGGTTTGATGAAACCGCGCAGTGGCCATATCTCCATTGCCGGTAAAACAATCGATGGACGTTCTCCAGAAGCGATATGCCAGTCAGGCATCGCCCTGGTGCCCCAAGGAAGACGTATATTCAAAAGCTTGACCGTGACCGAAAACCTGGCCGTGGCCCGGCGGCGACCGGCTCCCACCGGCAGATTTGTCTGGGAGGCTGGCGACATCTTCACACTTTTCCCGCGCTTAGAGGAGCGGCGAAATTATCCGGCTGGACTGCTGTCCGGCGGCGAACAGCAGATGTTGGCCATTGGTCGCGCACTCATGACGAGATCCTTCCTTACTCCTGATGGATGAACCGACAGAAGGACTAGCGCCCCAGATCGTCGCTGAAGTGGGAACGATCATTGGAAAGCTTCGGAAGCTGGGTCTGACGATTGTACTTGTTGAGCAACATACCACCTTCGCCCTGCGCCTTGCGGATGATGTCGTGATCATCAGCACCGGAGAGATTGTCGTGCGTGGAACAGCTGCCGAGGTCGCCGCGGATGACGAACTTATTGAGGCGCATCTCGGAGTTCACTGATCTTCGATCGAAAACGCGCGACCAATTCCTTAACGGAGGATTCAAATGACTAAGACAAACCATGCAGTAGTTATTGGTGGCTCGATGGCCGGTCTGTTCACTGCCCATCTCCTGATCCGCCGCGGTTGGTCGGTGAATGTGTATGAACGCATCTCCTCGGAACTGGCCGGTCGGGGTGCCGGCATCGTGACACACCCCGAACTCTTCGAAGTTCTGGACGCCTGCGGTATCGACAGCAGCACTGCAAAAGTTGGTGTGAGGGTTGAAGGCCGGCGGGTATTCGATCACCAGGGAAACATGGTGGGCGAGCGTTCGCATCCCCAGATTTTGACCTCGTGGGGCAGGCTCTATGCCATCTTGAAGGATGCGCTCCCCGAAGGCTGTTATCATCACGGGCTCAATCTCCAACGGGTCAGCCATGAGAATGGCGTGGCCACCGCGCACTTTGACAACGGCTCCCATGCTGACGCAGACCTTTTGGTCGGCGCGGACGGAATATTTTCCACGGTGCGTTTGCAGTTTATGCCCGATGTCATGCCGAGTTATGTTGGGTATATCGCGTGGCGGGGACTTGTCGACGAAAAGGATTTGTCGAAGGAGACCCGCGCAGCGATCTGCGACCACTTCGCGTTCTCCCTGCCACCGGGCGAGCAGATGCTCGGTTATCCCGTGGCGGGCGCGGATGAGTCCATAGAGCCTGGACACCGGCGGTTTAATTTCGTCTGGTACCGTCCGGCCGCGCAGGATGGAGCTCTTAAGGAGCTTCTGACTGATGTCGACGGCGTCACACACGCATTGTCCATTCCACCCAACCGAATTCGCCCCGCGGTGATCGACGACATGAGGCAGGCAGCGCAGGATCTGCTGTCGCCGCAATTTGCGGAGGTTGTTGCGAAAACGGGTCAACCATTCATTCAGGCCATACAGGACCTCGAGACCCCGAAGATGGCGATAGAAGGCCGCATCGCGCTTATAGGAGATGCCGCGTTCGTCGCTCGACCCCATGTCGGGATGGGCGTGACCAAGGCGGCGGCGGACGCGCTCGCCCTTGCCAACGCACTTAGTGAATCGGCCGACGTCCCAACGGCTCTCGCGACGTTCGAGAACAAGAGACTCGCTTATGGCGAGGCCGTAATCCGCCGCGCACGTCACTTGGGAGCGTACATGCAAGCTCAGATTTCGACGGACGAAGAGCGTGCGATGGCCGAACGGCATCGCCATCCTGAGGCGATCATGAGTGAAACAGCCGTTTCCACTGGCATCGCCGCCTGAATTCAAAGAAGGAGAATACAGATGGGTAATTACGTTATTGACACGTGGCCGGCAGCACCCGACGGTCTCGACGGGCAACGCGCGGCGGAATTCAGCAAGAATGCCGGCAACGGTCGCGTTGGCAGTCGCCTTGTTTCGGAAACCGAGCGCGTTCGCGTTTGGTCCCTAACCCTCAAGCCTTCTGAACGTATCGGTTTCCATACCCACGTTCTGGACTATTTCTGGACAGCAGTAACGGGTGGTCGGGCGAGATCGCACTATGGCGACGGACGTGTTGCCGAGGTGTCTTACCAGCCCGGCGACACTCAGCATCACACGTTTGGCCCCGGTGAATTCATGACCCATGATCTCGAGAATATCGGAGATACGGATCTGAGCTTCACCACAGTGGAGTTCAAGGACAGCGCGAACGCGCCTCTATCAGTTTCCTAACCCGCAACTGGCGTAACGGCCCTTGCGCTGGCGGCCATGGCGACGAGCCATGGTGCTCTAGATCAACGTTCAGAAAGGCGACGATCGTGGATACGGGAAGAATTCACATGAACCTCAAGAAAGTCGGCGACCGACCGGCTTTCCGCAGGTTAAGCCTGGAGCGCAATTGCCTGGGCGCTCTGCTCGCGGTCATTATGGCTGCTCTCTATTTCACATTCATCTCTCTGGTGGCGTTTTCGCCTGCCACCTTGGCCGCTCCGGTTTATGCGGGTTCGGTCATCAGTCTGGGTGTTGTCTTAGGTGTCGCGTTGATGGTCTCGGGCTTGGTCCTCACTGCAATCTACGTGGCATATGCTAGCCTGCGCATCGATCCGATGGTCAGTTCACTCGGAAAGGAAGTCCAATGAATCTGCGCAAGCTTTGTGTAATTGGGCTTCCGATAACGGCAATTGCGTCGGACGCTTGCGCCGATGCGCTAACTGGCGACGTGACAAGACAGGACATCAATCCTCTCGCAATCGCTATGTTCCTGCTTTTCGTTCTCGGCAGTCTCTGTGTCACGGTTTGGGCAGCGCGTCGTGGGACCCGAACGGCGCGCGACTATTATGCCGCCGGTGGCGGATTGAGCGGCGTGCAAAATGGACTGGCGATCGCCGGTGACTACACCTCGGCAGCAACATTTCTAGGCGTGACGGCATTGGTCTACGGCGCAGGTTATGACGGCATGATTTATGCTATCGGATTCCTAGTGGGATTCCCGATGATCTTGTTCCTGATTGCCGAGCCCCTGCGAAATCTTGGACGTTACACATTTGCCGATCTGGCCGCATACAGGCTCTCCGAGACACCAATCAGGACAGTCGCTGGCATCAATACCTTGGTCATTGTCCTCTTCTATCTGATCGCGCAGATGGTGGGAGCCGGGAAACTGATCGAATTGCTTTTCGGCCTTCCTTATTGGATCGCTGTGGTGCTCGTCGGCCTGTTGATGATGCTCTACGTAACGTTCGGGGGAATGCTTGCAACAACTTGGGTTCAGATCACCAAAGCCGTCCTGCTGCTCTCCGGAACGGTTCTGATGTCCTTCCTCATCTTGAGCCATTTTGGTTACAGCCTGAATGCGTTGTTCTCGGCCGCTGTCGCCATCCATCCAAAGGGCGTGGCCATCATGGCACCTGGGGGATTGGTAAAGGATCCAGTTTCTGCGCTTTCCCTCGGCTTGGCACTCATATTCGGGACAGCCGGTCTACCTCATATCCTGATGCGGTTCTTTACCGTATCCGATGCCAAGCAGGCACGTGTTTCCGTCTTGGTTGCGACTTGCTTCATAACAATCTTCTACACGCTGCTGTTCGTTCTCGGTTTCGGGGCCATAGCGTTGGTGTCCGCAGACGCCCATTACCTCGACGCCGCCGGCAAGATTGTTGGCGGAACAAACATGATCGCCATCCACCTAGCTGACAAGCTTGGCGGCTCCGTTCTGCTTGGCTTCATCTCCGCAGTCGCGTTTGCGACAATTCTCGCGGTGGTATCCGGGTTGACGATGGCCGGCGCATCTGCCGCCGGTCACGATCTTTATGCACGAGCCTTACGAAAAGGAAAACTCAGCGAAAATTCCGAAATCTGGGTGTCAAAGGTTTCCGCAGTGGCGATCAGTCTGGTTGCTATCGTGCTCGGAATCTTGTTTGAGGGCCAGAACATTGCCTTCATGGTTGGATTGGTTTTCGCCATTGCGGCGAGCGCAAACTTTCCCGTGATCTTCCTGTCTGTCACATGGCGCGGGCTTACAACCAGAGGGGCGGTCTCCGGCTCTTTGGTCGGCTTGTTGAGCGCTCTCACAATGGTCACGTTTAGCCCGGGAGTATGGACGACGGCGCTTGGACTTGGCCCTGCTCCATTCCCTTATGAGAATCCGGCGCTTTTCTCGGTGCCGTTGGCCTTCCTCGTCACGTTTATAGTGTCCGTTCTGGATCGGAGCCAGAGCGGATCAAATGCCCGAGCAGCGTTTTCCTCACAGTATGTGACCGCCCACACGGGCTTTAAAGAATAACTCACCGATTGATTTCCTACCTTGATACCTAGTGATCGGCATCAAGGTAGGAAAGGTTTCCCTATTGCTGGCGGGCGGCGTTCCCGTCGAAAAGCGAAGGGAATTGCCTTGGCTGGCAGCGCAGATATTGATCAGGTGCAGAAACGCTCTCGCCAAAATGCGCTGCCGCATGCCATGGCCATCTCGGATCGTAAAGAATGGCTCTTGCTATTGCGATCAGGTCGGCGCTCGCCGGTGCCGAGGATGGCCTCCGCCTGCTCGAACTCGGTTATGAGACCAACTGCTATTACAGGCATCCGGGTGGCAGCTTTGACGGCTCTTGCAAACGGCACCTGATAACTTGGGCCAACAGCGATCTGTTGATTAACCGCCAAGCCGCCGCTCGACACGTGGATGGCGGCGCAGCCGCGCTGTTCGAGAGCTTGCGCAAAGGCGATTGTTTGATCAACGTTCCAGCCCCCGTCGGCCCAATCGGTTGCCGATACCCGCATGGTGACGGGGCGATCGGCAGAAAATGCTTCGCGCACGGTCTCATAGACTTCAAGCGGGAACCTCATGCGGTTTTCCAGGGTGCCGCCATACTCATCCGTTCGTTGATTTGAGAGCGGCGACAGAAACTGATGGAGGAGATAGCCATGGGCTCCATGGATCTGAACCGCCGCAAGATCGAGCCGAGCGGCGCGACGAGCCAGATCCGCGAACGCTGCACGCAGCCGAGCCAGCCCATCGCGGTCGAGTGCCATCGGAGTATCATACGATGCATGGAACGGGATGCCACTTGGAGCAACCGTCTTCCAACCGCCCCGTTGGTCTGGAGCGATCTGCCGGCCACCCTTCCAGGGGATTTCGCTCGAGGCTTTGCGCCCCGCGTGTCCGAGCTGTATGGCGATTGGCATGTCTGACCAGCGGCGCACCCCGTCAAGGGTTCGGCGCATGGCCGCTTCGCACTGATCCGAATAGAGGCCAACGTCGCCGTAAGAGATGCGGCCTTCGGGCGAGACCGCCGTCGCTTCGATCGTCAGAATACCGGCACCAGAATGAGCCATTGTCCCAAGGTGAATAAGATGCCAATCGGTCATCTGCCCGTCTTGCGCCGAGTATTGGCACATCGGTGCGATGACAATGCGGTTGCGCAACGTCAAACCGCCAATCGACACCGGCGAGAACAGCTTCGTTCCACTCATAAATCCTCCAAAAATCTTTGCTTTCCACAATTGCGTATCTGCGGCTGCAGCTACCTCGTCTCGTTTTTGGCAACCATTGCCAGTGGTATTCGCGAAATCGCCTATCACTTCTCAATCGGCATGGTCGGAACTTTACCATTGATGGCCGCCACGGGCTTGGACGTTCTTCCGCGTTGAATAACCAACAAAGATATAGCCTCTAGACGATCTGCCGTCACCATGTTATTTATCAACTGATAATCAATTATCCACTGATATCGAGACGAAAAGACAAAGGCATTTTGATGGATCGCTTCATCCCAACTCTAAGCCTGAAGTTCGCAGGAAAACGTTTGTCAAAATGAATGGACCCGGCATCAAGAACGTCTTTACCGCTTGCTCGAGGATGCAGTGTGTGTGCTACCTGGAGGTACGTCCCAAAGCCACTCGGGCCGCCCTTCACCCCGGAATACAGTCGTTGCGTCCTTGATCAGGCTGCCAAGCGAAGTGCCAGTTCGAATTTTTGAATTCAAACCTTCTGTTGCGACAAGGAGAACACGTGAAACCGGACGGAGCCTATATCCATATCGACAGAGCCTCGAAGAAATTCGCGACGAGGTCTGGCGAACAAGTCCTCGCGCTTAGCGAAGTCAATTTATCGATTGATAAAGGGAAATTCATCACCCTCGTTGGCCCAAGCGGATGCGGTAAAAGCACGCTGCTGAGGATAATCGGAGGCCTCTTGAGCCGATCGAGCGGTCGCGTTTCTATTGGGGGAGAAGAAATCGACGCGCCAACTGACGGGGTCGGGATGGTTTTTCAGTCTCCGGTGCTGCTACCCTGGAGAACGGTCCTGGACAACGTAACTATCGCTGCCGATTTGGGCCGGGCAAATAGGGATCTGGTCAATGAGCGAGCACTTCGCTTTCTCAAAATGGTCGGCCTGTCGGGTTTCGAAAACAAATACCCCGGCGAGTTGTCTGGGGGCATGCAGCAGCGTGTGGGCATAACCCGTGCGCTCGTTCACGATCCCGATGTCTTGCTGATGGATGAGCCGTTTGCGGCACTCGATGCACTCACGCGCGACAGGCTGCAGGTTGAACTTCAAGCACTTTGGATGGCGAGCCAAAAGACGGTAATCTTCGTCACGCACAGCATTCAAGAAGCCGTTTTCCTTGCCGACAGGGTAGTCGTTCTTGCGCCGCGACCCGGCCGCGTTGTTGACGACATAGCGATCGATCTTCCGCGCCCCCGAACACTTGAGATGGTCAACTCCAAGGTGTTCGGCGACTACTCAAATGCAGTGCGTAGACATTTCGACGCGGAGGAGACGGTACAATGAGTGGCAGCGAAGCCCTAACTTCGACGGCGATCGTCAAACCTGGTCAACCGAGGCGAGCGTCCCTGCCCCGGTTCGACAAAGTCAGCCTCGCATCCTTGCTTGTGCTGGCAGCGTTTCTCGGAGCTTGGGAATGGCTTCTAATTCCGCTCCTGGACATCAGCCCTGCTCTGCTGCCGCAACCAAGTGCGATAGCGTCAGCGCTTTGGTCGGGGATGACCGAAGGCTATCTTCTTGCTGACACGTGGACAACCTTGAAGGAAGTATTGGCCGGGTACCTGGTGGGATCGATCATCGGATTCATGCTTGCGGTTCCGGTTGCTGAATCGAGGACAGCCGAACGTATCCTCTACCCCTATATCGTAGCGCTGCAGGCGATACCGAAGGTGGCCATCGCGCCGTTGTTCGTGGTCTGGTTTGGCTTTGGAATGACGTCCAAAGTGGTGATTGTAGCTCTCATTACTTTCTTTCCAGTATTCGTAAACGCGGTCATAGGACTGCGCTCGACGCCAACAGAGCAGCACGAACTCTTCAACGTTTACAATGCGTCGATGTGGCGGCGCTTTCGATACCTGAAACTGCCGAACTCGGCTCCGTACTTATTCGCCGGATTAAACGTCGGTGTCACTCTAAGTGTCATCGGAGCGATTGTTGCAGAATTTGTCGGAGCCCAAGAAGGTATCGGTGCCGCCATCATGCGAGCAGGATTCGCCTTGGATACCGCTGGAGTTTTCGCCGCCATCACCATTCTCACCCTGATCGCCGCCAGCGCAAGCGCCGGCATCCAGGCACTCGGTCGTCACCTGGTGTTCTGGATTGATAGTCCGAGGCGTTGAGGACAACCAACAACTTAAACAGGGAACTCAAATCATGAAAACCTCAATCCGCGCGGTAGCGATGCTCGCTGCCACGCTCACCCCTGCCATGCCATTTGACCCAATCTCGCATGCGAACGCCGCCGAAACAGTTCGCATCATCCATGGTAATCCCATCATGATCAATGCAGTCTTCGAACTGTACGTGCCACTGGCAATGGGATGGTGGAAGGACGATGGATACGACGTGCAGGTCGTCTTCTCACAAGGCTCCTCTGCGGCCGTACAAAGCATGATTGGTGGCAGCGGCGACATCGGCATGATGAACACGACGCCCTGGCTTGCCGCTGATGCCAAGGGACTGACAGATATCCGAATGGTCGCGACTATGCGGAACACCTCTTGGCGTATCCTGACAATGACCGACAAAAGCATTACTAAAGCCGAGGACCTCAAGGGAAAGACTGTGGGCCTGGCAGTCGCAGGTTCGGGAGGGGCGATGTACCTCAACAGTCTGCTGTCGAGCCACAAACTTGACCCTCAGCGGGATGTTCGGCAAGCGGTTATCGGGCTTGGTGCTCAGTCCTATGAAGCCCTAAAATCGGGCACAGTGGACGCAAGTTTGACCTTCATGTCTGAGATCGCGAACTTTAAGGCCTTGGGCAATAACGCATCGTATTTCTACGACGACAAATGGTTGGAGTTTCCGGACTACGGCCTCGTTGCGACGGCCGACGCCCTCAAGGACAAGCCCAAACTCGTAGAAGCCTTGGCCGGCGGCATCGCCAAAGCGCAGGTGTTCGCGCAGGCAAACCCTGAATGCGTCGCGAAGATCTACAGGAAACGTTACGGCGCTGGAAGAACAACTACCATTGCCCAAGACACTGAGATCCAGCTCTCCAATGTGGACGAAGCCGAGATCGCATTCCAGAAGGCTGGTGGTGATCTAAGGGCGAAGGTATCCACGCACGGCCTCGACATGCTCCAGTCCTTCCTCCTCGAGAACAAGCTCATCCCGCAGAAAATCGACACAGCGAGGCTTGTTCCGGGCGACACGGCGTTCTTCCAAAGGATCAATGACTTCGACCACGAGGCAATTGTCGCGCAAGCCATGGCCTGCACCGGATATTGATCCGGAGAGGGCCGTGCAACGCTCAAGCTCCCTAACAGCGAACGGGCACGCTATTGAAAATTTAGTCATCCCGCTCTTTCAACTCCAAGGAACATCAAAATGATTCACGTCGACCACGTGTGCCTCGGCACGAGAAATGTCTTCGAAGGTGCCCAGCGACTTCGTGAGGAAACTGGGCTCGGCTGCTATGAAGGGGGCTGGTTCCCCCGGCTCGGACTGGCAAATAAAATCTTTCCGACTGGTAATGACACCTACATCGAGGTTGAGAGCGTCGTAGATGTCCACGAATACGAGAACGGCAATCCGGCCGCCCGTTTTTTTCGAGAGAAATGCAAAGACGGAGACGTATTCATCGGTTGGTGCGCCCGCGTCGATACCAAGCAAGAATTAGAGGACTTGGCAAAACGACTGGGATCGCAAGTCATAGAGAGCACTTTGCGACAGCGCCCTGACGGAATGATGGGTGTCGCCGTGCGTACGCCGGAAACCATTCCGTGCTGGGGTGTTGGCTTGCCGAACTTCTTCTTGGTCACTGACATGGCCAAGCATCCATCGCGAGTAACGCCTCAGTATGGAACCAAGACCGCAACTGGCATCAATTGGCTTGAGTTGGGAGGCTCCGAGGAGGAAATGAGCGATTATCTTGGCGTGAATGCCAGTACGTTGAATTTAAGCTTTAACGGTCTCGCACATGGCCTCCATGCCATGAGTGTTATGACCACTGATGGAGAAGTTGTGATACGGCGCGATGTCATCAGCGGCACGACGGGGCAGCTCACGTTCTAAACACAGACTAACGCGTTCTGTCTGGTGACGTGCCAATTGCCAAGTCGTTCACTAGATTGCCGCGATATACTCTCGGCCTGCCATGGCGACCAACCATGGTAGGCTGATCGGCTAGACAACAACGCTTATCTGCGCACGATTTCATGGAATTCGTCATGCTGACCAGGCAGGTCCTCGGCCACGATCAAGGCCAACCTTTCGGCATCGAAAATGGCAAACCATTCTTCCCACTCAACCATACGCGGCCTTCCAAAATCCAAGGGGCGATCCGCTCCTTGATCATCGTCATCCTCGTAGGCCTTCTGACCAAATTGGATAGAAAGTACCGAAACGCTATTTCCGATCAATTCGGCCGGATCGACGATCACGGGCACGCCCGAGCGACCAGCGGCCCACTCTCTTATTTCTCTGTGATCGGTCATCAATTTGGTATCGGTCATCTTGAAGAGCTCCTATGCTTTTGTTGCGGTTTGATGCGATCGATGTCACCACTCGCGCGGTGCCGGGCCGCTCATGTTTCGCCACTCGGAGTTGCAACAGCAATGAAGCGATAGGCATTTCCGTTCCTCTCAATTCGGCCAACTCCCGGGTAGGTCCAATGAAATCCAAGTAATTTGGCGTCCTTGGACACTGCCTGATCGAGAAGGATCCGCCTCGTTTTGACGGCTGTTTTTGGATCCATATCGAAACCAAAGCTCCACTCGGGATGCTGCATGGACACAACTTCACTTGCGGAAGCGTCCACAGTTATGATCAGCGGATTGTCCCCTTCCAGTTCAAGAGAAATATGACCCGCAGTGTGCCCCGGCGTAGCAAGAACCCGTAAGCCCGGCACAATTTCATCCCCGTCGTCAACCAATGTTACGCGATCTGAAATGGCCTGCAGGTCCCGCCTTGCTCCAGCGACAAATGGCTGCAACGCCTCCGGCAAGTTCTCACCTCGCTCACCCATCCAGAAGTCCCATTCTTCCCTGCTGATGAAATACCTTGCATTTGGAAAACGAAGCGATCCGTCGTGCTTGACCATGCCCCACAAATGATCCGGATGCGCGTGCGATATCACAACAATTGTGATTTCTTGGGATTCAACTCCAATATCAGCCAGGTTCTCTTCCAACTTTCCTTCGGAAGGCTGAAAACGATCGCCCGCCCCGACATCAACCAGAATGAATTCCGTCCCGGTATCGATCAGGGGTATGTTTGATTGAGCATGTGCGCTGCCGTTGCCGCCGCCCAGACTAAGCAAAATCGCCTCGCGCTCTGCGGGATTAGCTTCCGGTGCGAAGATTTCTCCGCCCAGCTTGATGTAACCATCTGTTAGCACGGTGATCCCGAACTGGCCGTGGCGGAAACTGTAGAAATCTTCAGTTTTTGTCATTTCTCAACTCCTTTGGTCGATGACACAGGAGTCACCGAGATTCATTTTCTCAGCAGAGAACCAGTGCCCTCTTCTGACAGAGGGTCTGCCCGGTGGTCCGCCCAAGGAATCCGCCTACAAGTACGGATGAAGGAATGCCCTGATGGCATCGACCTCATTAGATTGAATTTCATGCCCCCCTGAATGCCACGCGGTTGAGACAGAAGCATTCTGCTTGGAAAAATAGGTCTCCAGAGCAAGCGTCAATGCGACAGGGCTAATCGGATCCCGTTTACCAGCGGTAATGAGTATTCGTCGCCCGGCAAGTGCGGGGTTTGGAGCCGGCCGGAATGGAATGAGCGGATGCATAAGCACCGACGCATCAAACACCCCTTCTTGAATGAGCACATTGGCGAGAATGTTTGCGCCGTTGGAAAACCCCAGCCCAATAATGACAGATGCCTGCTGTGCCTGCGCGATGTCATTTACGAACGCGACCATCTTGGAAGTCGCGCGCTGGAGGTCCTCCATGTCGTAAATCGCCTCGGCAGTCCTTTTGAAAAAACGCGAAGCACCGTTTTCGGAGACATCGCCGCGTGGTGCGACAACGGTGGCGTCCGGGAGCAGTTGACTGCCGAATTCAAAGAACTGGTTTTCGTTTCCGCCTGTTCCGTGAAAAACGAAAAACACAGGCTTTCCCGATGCGCCGGAACGTATCCGACGCACATACTCACTCTCGGTCATGAATTTACTCCGTGCCTATGCTTCGAGCGGCTCGAGATGTTCCTCGATGGCGGCTCTAAGATGTTCGTGCTGACGCGGCAGCTTCAGCGCTTCTCCCAAATGCGCCGTATCTTCATCTCGATTGAAGCCTGGCTCATTTGTTGCGATTTCAAAGAGAATCCCGCCCGGCGTGCGGAAATAGATCGCCCAGAAATAGTCACGGTCGATCACGGGCGTAACCTGATATCCTGTGTCCAGCAACGCCTTTCTAACCTCTAGTTGTTTTGCGCGATCGTCGACCGCAAAGGCGACATGGTGGACGGAACCCGCACCTTGGAGCGCACTTGAGATATTCGGCATTGTTTCGACATCGATTAGATGGGCTCCGTTGCCGTTCGGCTTTGTAAAGCGCTTGACGCCGTCTTTTTCGTCCTGGATCTCATAGCCCATGAACTTCAGAAGCTCGGATGTCGAACCTTCATCGCGAAGACGCATCGTGACCGAGTGAAAACCGCGAATGGCATGGTCCTGGTTTACACCACCGTGCGTCCATGCTGGCCGAGCATCGTCCTTAACCTCAACCAGTGCGAGATCCATCGCCATCGGGTCCGGCAAATTCAAGACGCTTCTCGCCGAATGTCTCGCTCGGCTTCAAACCGTCAACTTTGAGATTGGCAAGGCGGTCACTCCAGAACCCAAGTGCACCTTCAGGGACCGAGAAAACCGTCGTCCCGACTTCCCCGGTGCCATGGCGGCCCGGACCGATATGCGGAAACGGAAAATACGTCATTATCGAACCGGGCGATCCGGTCTCGTCGCCGTAGTAGAGATGGTAGACGTCAGGTGAATCGAAGTTCACCGTTTTTTTGACGCGTCGCAGCCCCAACGCATCGGTAAAGAAGCGGTTGTTCGTGCGGGCATCGGCTGCCATTGACGTTACGTGGTGCAGGCCCTGTATCTGATTAAGCATCGAAAGCTCCTATATTGCTGCCAAGGTTTCCATGGGAGGTAGATGGGCCGACTGTTCCCTCCGCAAAAGGCTCGTTACTGAACACGCATTGTATCTAGGGAGTGAACAGTAAGGTCTCGATGTTCAACATCATGTGTCGTAGTGATGCCTGCTGGCTGTTTTACAGAATCGCCTCCATGCGCTCGGGGTCGTGCCGGTCAAACGTCGAAATACTCTGGAGAGATGCGCCTGATCTGCCAGCCCGCAGTCCAACGCGATTTCGCATAGAGGCGCTTCGGTGTTCAGCATCAGGTGTTTGGCGAACTCTACACGCTGGGCGACAATATAGTTATGGGGCGATAATCCGATACTGGCCTTGAAAGCGGATGAAAAATAGCTGGTGCTGAGCTTCACGAGACGCGCTAGCTCATGAAGAGAAATCTGCGAGGATATTCGCTCGGCAATGTATGTTTTTAGGCGATTGATCTGCCAGGGAGCGAGCCCGCCGATAGCGATCATAGGATCTCGCGTTACCCCGGCATCAGAGATGACATAGTGAGGACGAAGAAGCCTGGAGGCTTTTTTTACGAAATCGAGAGCGATTGCCTCATCGTTTTCAATACAAGTCATAGCGCTGAGCAGTAGTTCGGAAACTTCGCTTGAGGCTGCGTGGTTCAATTTGATTATATCGAGGCGGGGCTGACTATTTCCGCGAATTGCTAGCGCAGTGACTGACATCTTCGATCTCCTTATGGAACCCACGGGATTCGTGATTTGCAAGGTTGATTTTGAAGACGCCGTCGCATTTGGAAAATCGTACTGTAATTGGCTTTTCGCACACTTGGGTTTTGCGAAAACATACCCGGGTATACTTGCTCACAGGGCCGCAGCTGATTATCTTGATTGATTGACAAACTTAGATTGCAATTGCGCGCCGAACGCGTGGTCAAACTACAAGCCGACAGCTGAAGCTATCCATTGAAAAGCGTGCATATGTTAGAGAGTCCGTTGGTTTTCGTCGTGGATGACGAAGAACTCGTCCGTAAAGCCTTGAGCACCCTGCTCCGCTCAGTCGGTTATCGCGTGAAGACCTTCGCCACTGCCCAGGAACTCTATGACGATCCCGCCTTGCAGGAGGCAAATTGCCTCATTCTGGATGTTCGCTTGCCATTCCTCAGTGGATTGGATTTCCAACAAAAATTGGCAGACATGGACGTGAACCTTCCGGTTATATTTATAACCGGCCATGGCGACATCCCAATGACCGTTCGCGCCATGAAAGCTGGTGCTGCAGACTTTCTTGCCAAGCCGTTTCGAGACCAGGACATCTTGGATGCCGTTGCGGCCGCGGCGGAGAAAAACCGTCGCGCCCGAACATCGGGTCGATCATTGCATGAATTGAAGGAGCGTTATCAACGCCTTTCAACCCGTGAAAAGCAAATCATGATCATGGCCACCTCCGGACTTATGAACAAGCAGATCGCTGGTGAACTCGGGCTGAGCGAGATTACGGTCAAGATTCATCGGGGCAAGATCACCAGGAAAATGTTGGCGAAAACATTCGCAGACCTGGTCAAAATGGCAGAGTCCTTGGATATCAGTTCTTCCGAAAATCTACGCTGAGTAAACTACCGTATAATTTCAAATCGCTCCGTCAAAAGGCATAATACGACAAACTTCAAACACGCCGGATTGCCGGAGATTGGTCTACCCAGGGTGGAATTCGTATCTATCATTGACGATGAAGCGACGGTTCGACGTGCGACGAGCAGCCTGTTGAGGTCGCTGGGTTTTTCAGTTCAGACTTTTGTCTCGGCGGAGGAGTTTCTCGATTCAGAGTTTGCAATGACAACATCGTGTATTGTGTCAGATGTCCACATGCAGGGAATGAGCGGAATTGATCTCTTCATGCGTCTCCAGTCTTGCGAGAGGAAGATTCCGTTCATTTTCATAACTGCATTTGCCGAAGAAGTCGTACGGCAGCGCGTTGGGCAAGACGTTTGCGTTTTACAGAAACCCTTTGAAGCTGAAGTCTTGGCGTCCTGCATCGAGCAGGCGCTTTCAAGCTGATTTGATCCAGAAAGGATTCGCCAATGGTACATTCTTGCAGGCACGTGACATCGGTGCGGAAAGTTCGGCCGGGGACACTTGGGTGTGAGGAATGTCTGGCAGAGGGACAGGTCTGGGTCCATCTGCGCTTGTGCCGTGAATGCGGCCACGTAGGTTGTTGCGATCAGTCCCCCGGCAAGCATGCCACCGCGCACTTTCATGCAACGAGACACCCGATTATTGAGGGCTACGACCCGCCTGAAGGCTGGGGATGGTGTTACGTCGACGAAATCTTCGTTGAATTGCCCGATCAGACAGAACAAGTCGGCCCGATCCCGAGATTTTACTAGAGCGTGTTGACAAAGTGGGACACCCGAACCCTTTTGGTCAGAATTTAAGTAGTGATCTGTGATACTTAGACGAAAGAATGCGACGTGATTGGCTTGGGGGTTCCAGTTGGCGAGAAAGAGAATCGCACTGGTATTAGTGCTATCGTTATTATTGCCTCAGCCATTTTCGGTTGCAGCGCGGGCAAACGAAACGCAAGAAAATCTATGGAAGTCTGAAGCCGAAAGAGGCAGCCCTGAAGCGCAGTATCGCCTCGGCACCAAGTACCGCTAAGGGCGTGGCGTGATCTCGATCTGAATCCGAGGCGTTTTATTGGTTAAGTAGAGCGGCCGAAGCAGGCCACCCGGGGCCCAAACGGATGTTGGTCTGATGTCCATGCACGGAGTTGGCACCACAAAGAGCGAACAGGTGGCAGTTGAATGGTATCGCAAAGCTGCGAAGCAAGGGAATCAGCCGGGTCAGATCAATCTTGGAACCGCGTACTACCGTGGCACAGGTGTTCCGAAAAGCTATGTCGAGGCCTTGTATTGGTATCGCAAATGCGCTGACCAGAGGAATGCCATAGCTCAACGCTACGTTGGTTTCATGTATTATGACGGGCGCGGCGTGCGTCCAGACACTCAAGAAGCTATAAAATGGTTTCGCAGGTCCGCTGCACAGGGCGATGAGCCCTCCAAGCACATGCTCGCTCAACTGGCCAAAGAAACACAGTGAAGGTCGGGTGACAAAGTGGATGCCCAAATCAGCCTCGGTATGATTGAAGGCTGCTTTTTCATGGATGCCAATAACAGGGCCCGAGATTCAACGGCACATCGTTTAGCGGTCTCTCAGATGTGTCGCTCAAGAAATTGGTGGATTGCCTGAACCACCACAGATCCCTCACCGACAGCCGACGCAACTCGCTTGACCGAAGATCCACGAACATCCCCCACCGCGAATATGCCGGGTATCGAAGTGCCGTATGGCGTTACCGACCGGCTCTCGGAGCATTTCGGACCTGTATTGACGAAACCGTTGCGATCCAGTTCAAGGCAGTCCACAAGCCAGTCTGTATTGGGCTCAGCCCCGATCATGACGAATATGCTCGTTACCGGCAGATCCCTTGATGTGCCGGTCTGCCGGTCGATCCAGGTTACGCCTTCCAATGTGTCATGACCGTGCAAGGCAGTGATTTCACTTTGTTGGTGAAGTGAGATTCCGGGTGAACTTTCGATGCGTCGGACAAGGTAATCTGACATCGTCTTCGCGATTCCACTCCGCATCAGCATATGAACATGCCGAGCGGTGCGCGACAGGAAAATGGCCGCCTGTCCAGCCGAATTGCCGCCTCCGACAACGACAACTTCCTCGTTAGCACAAAGCTGCGATTCCATTGCCGTGGCTGCATAATAAATGCCCTGTCCTTCAAACTTCGCGTAGTTGAGAGCGTCCAGCTTGCGGTACCGCGCGCCGGTAGCCACCACGACTGATCGCGCACGAAGGGTCTTTTGGTCTTCCAGCACGAGGCGATAGGGATATGTCGAGCAATCCATGCTCGTCACCTCACGAGACACGGAAAGCTTCGCGCCGAATTTCTGGGCTTGAATGTGGGCTCGCCCCGCAAGCGCCTGACCTGAAATCCCGGTCGGGAAACCGAGATAGTTTTCGATCTTGGACGATGTGCCAGCTTGGCCCCCGGGGGCCAAACCCTCAATCACGACCGTATTCAATCCTTCCGACGCTGCGTAGACGGCAGAGGCGAGCCCTGCTGGCCCCGCTCCAACGACTGCCACATCGTAGACGATATCCGCGTCCGGCGGCTCGCTAATTCCAAGATAGTCGGCCAATTCGGATTTTGACGGATTGCGATGCACCCTTCGATCGGGCGTAACAACTGCGGGAAGATCATCGGGTTCAAGTCCGAGGTCGTTGACCAAATCGCTTGCGCCTTTGTCGATCGTGGGGTCCAGTATCTCAACCGGATAGAAATTTCGGATCATGAAACGCTGCAATTGCAGAAGGTCGCCATGCTGTCGATGGCCGATCAGCAGAACGCCCCCCTTTGCGTGACGCACGAAACCAGTGCGTCTCAGAATATATGCGCGAATTATCATCTCGCCGATATCGGACTCGCCAGTAATCAGTGAGCGAAAGTCTTGATTTGCCACGCGCAATACGCGGGTTCCGGCTTTTGCCAAACCCGAAAGCAAAATCTGCCGGCTCGTGAACAAGTTCTGTTCGCCGCTGAATTGCCCTGTACGGTAAACATACAAACATGATCGGCCGTTTCGAGCGTCGTCCGCCAATACCTCGATCTCACCGCCAAGCACGAGGAAGAAGTCGATCCCTCGCTGCCCACGTTCAAACAGAAACGTGTCGACGGGGATGAACTGTTCCTGCCCGTACGACGATACACGCTCAATCATTTCCGCTGAAAGCACCGGAAAAGTTTGTGCCTCGCGTAACCAGGGGTCAGTAAGATCGGGAGTTGAGGCGAGCATTGTTGGTCTCCATCAGCGAAAGAAATGTGGTGATGGAGAAGCTAGCTTTGTGGAATTTTCCGGACTAGGAGATTGGAGGCGTATTTGGACAAACTGTCGAAATAAACGCCCTGACATTTGAACAATGTCTCCACTCACTCTTGCGACCCTCCACTAGCCGAGGTGTCGACAGATGCTTCCACCGACATGCCTGGCCGTAGTCTCTCGATATCGGGTTGACCGGGATCAATCTTGATACGAACCGAAATACGTTGCGGAATCTTCGTGAAGTTGCCGATCGCGTTGTCTGTCCGGAGAACTGAAAATTCTGATCCGGCGGCGGGTGAAAGTCGTTCCACTATGCCGCTGAACCGACCGCCATCAAGGGCATCCACCGTGAACCAGGCTTTTTGTCCTGGTCTAATTGCCGCGGTTTGGGCTTCCTTGTAGTTGGCGATTACCCAGCGCGTGTCGGGCACAAGAAACACAAGCTGCGTTCCATTGGTGACATATTGCCCAACGCGTGCGCCGATGTCGCTCAACTCTCCGCGTTCGGGAGCGGAGACAATCGTGTAGCCCAGATCGATTTTGGCGAGTTCGAGAAGCGCCATCGCGCTTTCCACCTGCGACTGCAACGCGTTTGCATTCACTTCCGCCGACCGCAATCCTTGTCTCGCGCTCTCCCGACCGGCCTTCGCTGCTGAAAGGGATGCCCGCGCGGAACCCTCCGCGGCACGAGCGGTGTCAAAGGTACTGTAGGAGACCGTTCCCTGAGTGACCAATTGGTTTGCACGAGCCAGATCGGCCGACGTCTTTGCAAGTTGGGCATTGGCACTTTCGATCATTGCATTAGCCGAGGCGATGTCGGCGTTCCGCTCTGCAACGAGCTGTTCATTATTTGCCAGATTTGCATTTGCGACGTCCAGGTTTGCTTGGGCCTCGGCGACCTTTTTGGCGATAGACCCTATCGTCGATGCGAAACAGGGCCTGCCCTTGCTCAACCCGTTCGTAGTCTTGGCTTTTTATCTCGCTGATGTAACCGCTGACTTGCGGGCTGATTATCATCGTTCGGCCCCGGATATAGGCATTCTCAGTGCTAACGACCGCAGTCGCGAAAGGAGGCAGTTGCCACGCGGCAAGGATTGCCAGCATCCCCGCGACAGCTGACGCTATTGCCAGAAGAATGGTCAGAACACTGTTCGCAGGCGGCCTCCATGGGCCCACCGGCACGACGATCTTTAAGTCCTTCTGTTCGATGGGCAGTTCGGTGGTGGTCATTGTGTCGACCTTTGGACGCGACGATTTGCCCGCCAGCCATGCAGGATCACCCCCATCAAGAAAATTGTCGTGATACCTGCCAAGGCCGACACGAGGAAAAAGACATCGTCGTATGCGGCAACGCGGGCGTTGAGAAGGATATGCTGACCAAACTGTGACAGTCCTTCGGCAGCACGAAGTGTAGGGTCCTGAATCACTGATGCATAATCCTGAGCCAGAGCCCGCGTGGTGTCCGAAACCAGAGGGTTCGACTTTCCGACTTGTCCAGCGAAGCTTGTTAGATGGTATTGCTGGCTATACGTGAGGTAGGTCTGGATGATCGACGTTCCGACCAGCGTACCGATGGATTGCGTAATACCGAAGAGCGCGACGAAGCTCGTCATGTTCGCACCGCCCCCGGCGATCACTTTGCTCATTCCGAAAACGAAGGATGGCCCGATGAAAACAGTAGTCGCGAATGCGATCATCATCTGAGTGTAGTAAAGTTGCGGGAGTCGGGTGGACATGCTGGCATAAGAGTCGGCAAACGACGCTACAGCAACCAACGCGACAGCCAGCATAACTAACGGAGTGACACGGGTTGGACTCACTGCTATCGCGCTTGTGGTCAGTCCTGCGACTGCCGCAACAAGGATAAGCAGCGACAGCGGACGGATATCGTCGTTTGCCAGGCCGAAGTCCCTGAGCAGGCCAATGGCCCCAATGGACGGCTCGGACAAGACAATGCGCGCCACAAGGGACACAAGCGCGAAGCGGATCAGTACGACGTTTCCAAGCCATCTGACGTTGATAAGTGGTCTCGCTCGAAAGTATTCAATGCAAAGCGCAATCATTAAACAGGGCAGTGCCGCTGCCAAGAACCATCCGATCCACGCACGATTGGTCCACCACAGATAGCTTCCCAAACCCACCGCGGAACCAAAGAACGCAATCGCGCAAGCGTAGAAAAAGAAGGTCACCAGATCGAGTTTCTCAAAGGCGGCCACCCTTTTGTTTGGCGGAAGCCGGACGCAAAAGACCGCGGCCAAGGTTAGCAACGACAACCCCAGTTCAAAAAGGTAGAGGCCGCGCCAGTTATCGAGCGCCAAAAAGTCGATCGGGAATAGCCTGGCAAGCGGCAGTGCTAGCTGTGGCATGCCGATTCCGAGAACCACGGCCCGTTGCCTGTGCGCCATCGGCAACGCCTGGATCATGTAGAAAACGCCAAGCGCTGTTAACGCGGATCCGGCGACGCCGCTCGCCGCCCGTACCGCGACGGCGCTGGCCAAATCTCTGACGAAGAGATGTCCGAGTATGAAGATCACGTGCAGGGCGAGAAAAATCACGCAGAACGAGCGGATGCCGAACTGTTGACGATATTGACCAGAAGGCACCCGGCAATGGCATTCGTGATGAGATAAGCAGCCGGGAGCCATGCCATTTCCGACAGATTCAATCCTAGTGAACCCTGAAGATAGGGAAGATTGGCTACCACGACGGCGTTTCCAAGCCCTCCCGTGATGCTAACGAGCACACTTGTGAGAGCATAAGTCATGCGGCGGGAAAATGGGTGATCCGGCGTTGGCGGAGCGCCCGGAATGACCCCGCGCTCCGCCTCGGAAAATTCCCAAGGTTGATCCTGGAAAGAATGAAGCCTGCGGATAGACCGACCAAGCATCGACGCACGGTTTATCGCAAAACGATCAAGCATGTCGGTGTCCAGCGGGGTGTTCGCTTTTCATTGCTCGCCCCGCACCGCGGCCACTTCATTTGGCGTTACGACGGAACCCGAATTCCCCCACGTATTTCGGATGAAGTTCAGAACGTCTGCAATTTGCTGATCGTCGAGCCGCCAGCTCAACGACGGCATTGAGGGTGTCGTCACGGCCGTTGGCGTGTGAACTCCTTGACTGCCCGCGAGAACGACGTGGGCGAGCGTTTCGACATTCGACTGCTGAACGATCGGGTTTCCGGAGAGCGCCGGGAACAAAGGCATGGCTCCCTTCCCGTCCATTCCGTGGCAGGCCGAACACGTGTCGTGGTAAATGACCGAACCCGCGAGCATGCGGGGATCGCTTGGCGGAAGGGGCGTCGGCCTGTCGACGCTGCCGGAGGGCAAACTCTTCAAGTACGCCGCCATCGCATTCAAATCAGCATCGGTCATCAGGGAAGTGGAATTCTGAATCGCTTCCGCCATCGGACCAGATGCGACAGTCGTATGGTTGACACCCGACTTGAGATAACGGACGAGTTCTTCCTTGCTCCAAGATCCGATGCCGACGCTTGGGTCGCCGGTTATGTTTGGCGCATACCAGCCCTGGAGCGAGCGCTCCTTGCAGGAATTGAGCGTTCTTGTCAGCTCCAAGCAGATTTTTCGGCGAATGACATGTGCCACAATGGGCAGCGCCCTCAACGAGATAAGCCCCGCGATTCCATTCGACAGATTGCTCCGGGTTCGGCGTAAAGCGCTCCGGTGTGAAGTTGAGCAAATTCCACCCCCACATCGACAATCGGATGCTGAAGGGAAACGGCAGTTGATTGGCCTCGACTTTATTGGAGACGGGCTCGACGGTGGTAAGATAATCCCAAAGGTCGGAAAGGTCCTGATCCCTCATCTTCGTATAGGCCGGATAAGGCATGGCCGGGTAGAGGCGGACGCCGTTGTGCCCGACGCCGGACCTCATCATCCTGATGAAATCATTCTTTGACCAATTTCCGATACCAGTCTCTTTGTCCTGTGTAATGTTTGGGGGGATAAGG
Source organism: Phyllobacterium sp. A18/5-2 (assembly GCF_025452215.1). Lineage (NCBI taxonomy): Bacteria > Pseudomonadati > Pseudomonadota > Alphaproteobacteria > Hyphomicrobiales > Phyllobacteriaceae > Phyllobacterium > Phyllobacterium sp. A18/5-2. The sequence continues at coordinate 47,662 of NZ_CP104967.1, forward strand.
GCTCCGAAGGGTGTATCGATCGGCTCGCCGCCAGCCAATGGCGTTGCCCCGACCTTTGTGTGGCACGCAGCGCAATCCCCAAGGATTGCTTGATACCGGCCCCTGTCGATCGTGTCGGCCTGATCGGCGGCTTGGGCGGATTGAACAAACGATCCAAGCGCCAGCAGGCAAATGATCCTCCTCATGCCGACACCAAGGGAGTTGCGGGATTCCGCAGGTATTTGTTGCGGATTGCGTCGGCCGCGAAATACGACAATGCACCAACGGTCCCGGTGGGGTTCTTGCCCGCGTTGTGGGCAAACGCGGAAGCGCCGATAACGAAAACATTCGGCACATCCCAGCTTTGGAGGTACTTGTTCACGGCGCTGGTCGATCGATCCGCCCCCATGATGGCCCCGCCGGTATTGTGGGTGCTCTGATAGGGGACGGAATCCCATCCCTTCTTCCGCCGGGCGGAGACATATTGGCGGCCACCCAGAGCCTCGGCGAGCGTTTCCATCCGATCGGAGACATAGCCCGACATGCGGATATCGTTATCGGGAAAATCGAACGTCATTCGCATGAGCGGTCGACCGAACCGATCCTTGTAGGTGGGATCCAGATCGAGATAGTTGATGCGACTTGGATAACTTGAACCCTGCGACGAGAATGTGAGCGTACTCTTGTAGGCTTGAACCGTTGCCCTCTTCCAATCCGAGCCCCATTTCGGAGTTCCCGGAGCGACCGGCCGGGTTGCAATCGGTCGACCGTTTGTAGGAATACAATTAATGCCCGCTCCTCCCACGAAATCGACACTCCCGTGATCAAAGGCATCGCCATTGAAATCGTCGACCGTCTGGCCAAGTGCGCCCGCCGCGATGAACGGGTTGAAGTTCTTGTCGTCAAAGAAGACCTGCGCCCCCGCATTGGTCTGGTAACAGTAGTTACGCCCGATTGTTCCTTCACCCGTGTTTGGATCGTACATCTTCCCGATGCCGGACAGCATCATCAGGCGCACGTTGTGAAGTCCGTAAGCGCACAAAAGAACCAAATCAGCGGGCTGGAAATATTCGACGCCGGACGTGTCGATATAGGTGACGCCTTTCGCCACCTTGCCCGAACTATCGAGATTGACGTGAAGGACCTCGCTGTCGGTGCGGACCTCGAAGTTTTTCTTCTTCATGAGAACGGGCAAGATCGTGGTTTGGGCACTGGATTTCGAATAGTTGGCGCATCTAAACCGTTCGCAGAACCCGCAGAAGGTGCACTGCCCCATCGCAATGCCGAGCGGATTGACATAGGCCTCAGAAAGATTTGCGGACGGCGTCGGAAATGGATGCCATCCCAGGGAGCGGGCCGCCTCGGCAAACAATGTGGGCGCATACGTCATTTGCATCGGCGGCAAGGGATAGTCGCGAGCGCGTGGATCCTCAAAAGGATTGCCACCTTCCTGGATCCGCCCCTCTATGTTGCCTGCCTTGCCGGAAATGCCAGCTAAATACTCAAACCGATCATAATAGGGTTCGATTTCGTCTGCGGTGATACCCCAGTCCTGCACTTGCAGATCGCCGAATTTTGCCGCCCCGTAGCGCTCTGTCAGCCTGCTGCGTATCTGAAAATCTGAATCCCAGAAGCGCCAAGTATGTCCATTCCAGTGAACACCAGCGCCTCCGACGCCATTGCCGGGCAGGAACGAGCCATAGTCACGCATGGGAAGGGCAACCTGATTTGGGTTGTTCCGCATTGTCATGGCTTCTACTGAAGGCTGCAGGAAAAGATCCCGCCTGATGCCGTAGCGCAACTCGTCCTGCGCGTAACCGATATTGAAATCGGTCGCAGTATCGCGCCAGGGGCCCCGCTCAATGGCCAGGACGTCCAGACCTTCATCAGTCAATTCATGGGCAAGAATCGAACCAGTCCAACCTAGACCAACGATTACAACGTCCTTGCGTGGAAGAAGTATTGTCATCGTATTCCCTTATTTTTCAGGCCATTCGGGCGCACCAGCGATCGAAACCGGCGGCAGGGGGTAAGGCTGGTTGTGCTTGGAAACGTGATCGCGATAGTCGTATCGAGCGCCGGGAAACCCGAGCATCCGCCAAGACACCATGTTCTTGTTGCCGCCATATACCGGGTCGGCGAAGAAGCCTTCCATTGCGTTATTGAGGATGACACCGAAGAACGCCCTGCCGTCGACATCATTGGGCAATTTGATCTTGTCGGCCTCCAGATCCTTCAGAAAGGAATCCTTCTCGGCGGCCGGCAGTTCGGAAAAGACTTTGCCGACGCTATTGGTCTTCAGGTAGGTATTGATGGCGTTGATGCCGCGGCGGTAGATCCCCGCAGGTGTGGCTTCGCCCTGATAACCTTGGGTCGGCAATCCCTTCATGAACGGTCCCTTGGTATAAAGGCGGCTTGAGCTGCCGTACGAACCGGCTAGCTGCCGGTCGATGTAAACAGCGCATCCCGCCTCCTTCCCGCCGATGCTGAGGTCGTCGGCGGGAATGAGACAGTCAACGATCGCCTCGACCGTCATGGCTTCATCCGGCGTGAAGAACTGCCAGCTGCCGGGTAGGACCGGCACGGGCGGCTCCGAAACATTTGCGGCCCATGGCAAGACATCGGAAAACGTCCGCGCGAGTGCAGTGCTCGTAGTGCCAGCCAAGGCCGAAATGGCGACCGAGGATAAAAAACTGCGCCGTGAAAGGCGTGACGGAACGTGTTCGTCCATACCGATTCCTTCATGCGAAATCGCGGGAGCTCCAGAGGCGGAGCGCCAAGGTGACAGTAGCCAGTAGCGTGACGGGTGAATTGTCGTAGGAAATCGAATTTGTACATTCGTATGGGATTTTCGCCCATGCGCTTCAGAAGACCGAGGTCAATCACCCTCTCACGAAGGCAGGGCGACCACGCGCAGGCCGGGGGCCGCGCGTGATCGCGAAAATTGGAACACATTGATCTTATGGATCGCATAGGCCACTTGCCGCTGGCTTATCCTTTGGGCACCAGGAATGGGCTGCTTTGTTCGAGCGCCAAATGGCTCTACACGCCAATTAAGCGTTTGTTCCCCGGAGCGTCTCGAACAGAAACCAGATCCGCTGCTCCGCTTCATCGATCCAGTTCTCGAGCAGGCTCGCGGTCGCAACGTCGCCATGTTCGTCGCAAAGAGCATGCAGGGATCGCATGCTCGCGACCAGTTCGCCGGTGTCTTCCCTGAGCTCGGCGAGCATTCCATGTGCGTGCACAAAATCCGCATCATTGTCCCTGATACGCTGGCGACGAGCGATATCGCCGATCGACTTCAGCGTTACGCCGCCCAGCTTCCGCACCCTTTCGGCGAGGGGATCTGTGATGCCAAACAGTTGCTCGCCCTGATCATCGAGCATTCGGTGATAGTCGCGAAAGTGCGAACCGGACATATGCCAATGAAAGTTTTTTGTCTTTAAATAGAGAGCGAAAATGTCGGCCAAAAGCGTCGTGGCCGCGGCGGATATATCCTTGACTGCATCCTCGGATAAGCCCGTCGGCGTTTTCAGCGGCGCTGTCCGGCGTGATTTGAGAATCTGTTCCATGTTGTTTCCATGATCGGTTTGAACGCAGAGCATATATCGCTCGCGTAGGATTGGTTCGACGGTTACTGCATATGACCCGAGGCGATTGGATCAGTGATGGGGACGGTCTCGATGAGCGCCCCGTCACGCCCGAAATTCGAACTTTGTTCGGTGTGAGGCATCCAGGCGTTCGAGAGATCCAAAGGCTCGGCCAGAGAGGCGATGCCGTCGCGCACAACATCATCGGAATGGTGTCTGCACTTGATCACCGCTTCGCCCTCCTGGCTTAACAGGCTAACCTCAGTTCGTAGCAAGCGAAGCGGCTGCTTGTTCGATTACTGCGGCAACTTGTTTTGGATGCGAAAGAAGCGAAACATGGCTGGACTGCAGCACCGTGGTCTTTGCATTCATGCGCTTGGCTGCAGCTGCTTCAAGCTCCGGACTGATGACCCTGTCATTCGCGGAGACGATGTACCACGAGGGTTTCGTCTTCCATGCGGCCTGGGAAACCTTTTCGCCAAATGTCTTGGCAGCAAGGGGGCCTTGGGTGACCGCCAAAGTTTTCGCCTCAGCGACAGGGATATCGGGAGCGAAGTTCTTGAGAACCCCCTCTTCCGTCTGCACAACGAAACCTGCTTTGTCGGCTGAAACGGTCGAAAGTGCCGGAGGCGTGGGATAGGACTTGATCAGCGAGTCGCCAGTTTCACCGACGTCGGGGGCGAAAGCGGCGACGTAAACGAGCGCCGATACCTTGGGATCATTGCCGGCCTGTGTGATCACTGTTCCAGCCCAACTGTGACCGACCAGGACAACCTTGCCTTTGGCGTCGTCAATAATCCGCTTTGTGGCCGCGACATCGTCGCCAAGTGAGGTCAGCGGATTCTGAACCGTCATAACATTCAATCCCTTCCTTTGCAGAAGAGGAATGACTTTGTTCCAGCTGGACGCATCTGCCCATGCCCCATGAACAAGGACAACGGTGACGTCGGTTTTCTTTTCGGCAGCATAAGAAGATTCCGCGTACATCATCGTGGAGCCAAGCAAGATGGCAAGTGCGATAGAGTATTTCTTGAACATTTTAAGATCCTCTGGGTTAGAATATGGCTATAATACTTTTATACTTGAGTTATTCTTGCACATTCAGACACAATTTGAATAATTCACTTGATTCCCAACCGGACACGCTTAATGGCCGGCCCATCCCTCGAGGAACTCAAGCAGAAGGCCATTCACTCTTTCTGGCTGCTCCTCGTGTGGAAGGTGTCCGCACTGCTCGATGGCTTCGGCTCTCACATTGTGCGCCATTTCCCGCCATACCTCCGGCATGTCAAACATCTTGCCGACCGCCTCGAAGTCAGCCCCCCAAAGCGACAAGACCGGGCACTTGATTTTCACGTCGGCATCTATTTGATCCTGGGCGACATCTTCGCGGTTCGCTCGATAATCGGACATTGCTCCGCGGACCGCGCCCGGGCTTCGGTATGCTTGCACGTAGGTGTCAAAGTCCGCTCCGCTGATTGTATGCGGGTTGTAACACCAGTCGGAAAAGAAGTGACGGAGCCAAAGGTCCTCCTTTCCTGCGATCAATGTTTCGGGGAGTTCGGGCACCAGGTGAAAGAAGAAGAACCAGTAGGCCCGTGCGGTCTGCGCGTTCATGTTGCGCGCTACAAGGCGCGTCGGGACATTATCCATCACGACCAGCCGATCGACGATATGCGGATGATCCTTTGCGAAGCGCGTGGCCACGCGGGCACCGCGGTCATGGCCGACCAATGCAATTTTCCCGATATTCCTGGACTTCAGCAGTTCCAGAACGTCGAGAGCCATGTTCCGTTTGTCGTACCCGGCCGCCGGTTTGTCTGTCTCGCCATAACCCCGCAAGTCTGGTGCAATCACATGGTACTTTTCTGCCAGAACGGGTATCTGAAATCGCCACGCAAAGCTGGTTTCCGGAAACCCGTGTAAAAGAACTACGGTTGGCCCCGTTCCGGCTTCGAGGTAATGTTGGCGAATTCCGTTTGCGATGACGGTGTGGTGCCGAATGTCGGTCATTGTCGCACTCCTGCGTTTCTCGTGAATGTTGATTTCACTTGCCCGTAACGGACGCGGCCGAATAATTGGCGGGTATCCAATAGAACTCGCCCCCCTTGACGCCGACATGACCCAAACCGGGGAAGGAGATATGGGCTGCTCCGATCCAATAGCCCTTTCGAGCTGCATCCGAGTAGATTGCGTCTCGCTCGGCCACAGCCTCGTTCGCATCGCTGTCGTATGCGACGGTCACGCTCGGATCGGGGAATTGAACGGGCGCGACATGCACCACATCACCCCAAAGTAGAAGCTTCTGCCCGTCGCTCTCAACCTGATAGAAGCTGTGCCCAGGGGTATGACCCGCAGCGGCAATGGGACGGATACCCGGCGTAAGTTCCTGATCACTTTCAAACGGCTTGAACCGTCCAGCATCGATGTAGGGTTTAAGTGACACCTTGTCGCCATCAAACATCGGCTTCAGCAGAGCCGGAGCGGCCGCCTCGTCGGCTTCCGATAACCAGTAGTCCGCATCCGCCTTGCTCACGCGGACGGTCGCATTGGGAAAGGCCATTTTCCCGTTTGGAGCAATGCCCCCGACATGGTCCGCATGGAGATGGGTCAGGAAGATTTCATCGACTTGCTCGGGCTTGTAGCCGGCCGCGCGAAGGTTCTCGACAAGATGTCCGCAACACTTACCGTAAAGCGACCCCGCGCCACTATCGATCAGAACAAGTTTAGCGCCAGTGTTGACGAGAAAGGCGTTGATTGAGCCTTCGACGGGGGCTGTTAGCTCGTTTTGCGCCAGCAAGGCGTCCGCCTCACCGGGCGACACCTCATCGAGAGGGGCGACCTTTCCGGCAACTCCGCTGGCTGCGGGCGCGGCTTTGGTCAACACCTTGTGCACGGGAAACGGGTGCGTCCCGTCGGAAAGCGCCGTGATCTCAAATTTCCCGAGCGGCATACGATAAAAACCGGGTGCCTGAGTCCCGACAACGGGCGCTTCAGCCTCAGCAGGAACGAAGAAATAAGCGACAAGCACAGCCGGGACTGCCAGCTTGATCGCTGCAGAGGCCAGTCGGATGAAAAGCCTGGAACGGGCCAAGCGCGGTCGCGTGGGGTTGAATTTCATTTTTGATCTCCTTGCGTGGTGGCCAGCACCTTAACGCGGAGTCCAGACCATTCTTGCACAGGGCTTTTGCGATTTGTTGAAATCAACGCTTTATCGCCGTCAGCCAACAAACGGTTGGTTTTACGAACACGATTGGAAAGGCAGACGCTCACCGCAACAACGGGGGGATGAGGAAGACTTCCACACCCGCTGTCGCGGGAGGCGACTTGGCAGATGACGATTAGCAAGCCGTTGAAGAGACCAGCGGCGGGCGAAGGGGAGGATCGCCCGCCGAGCAACCAAAGACGATACCGAGGCGCGTTTGCCTGGTGTCGCTCTATTACGATTTGATGAAAGCGAGCACGTCGTTGTTGAACTTCTCTGCTTCGGTCTGGGCGAGTCCGTGCGGTGCTCCCGGATAGACCTTTAATATTGCATTCTTTACGATTTTGACCGTTTTTTCCGCGGATGCCGCGATCGGCACAATCTGATCGTCGTCCCCGTGAATCACGAGCGTCGGCTTTTCGATCTTCTTCAGGTCATCAGTGTAGTCGATCTCAGAGAATTCGCGGATGCAGTCATAGTGGCCCTTGATGCTGCCGATCATGCCTTCCAACCAGAAGGATTCGCGCAGGCCCTCATTTACCTTCGCGCCGTCCCGGTTGAAACCGTAGAACGGCATCGTCAGGTCCTTGAAAGTCTGCGAGCGGTCCGTCGCGGTGCCCTTTCGGATGTTATCGAAAACCTCGATGGGAGTGCCCTCCGGGTTCGAAGCCGTCTTCAACATCAGTGGCGGAACTGCGCCCACCAGGACGACCTTCGCGACCCGAGCGTTCCCATGACGACCGATGTAATGAGCAATTTCGCCCCCACCTGTGGAATGGCCGACAAGAACCAGGTTGCTGAGGTCGAGCTTCTCAATCAGTTCAGCCAAGTCGTCCGCGTATTGGTCCATGTTGTTGCCATCCCATGGTTGGTCCGATCGGCCGTGACCGCGCCGGTCATGAGCGATGACGCGGTATCCCTGCTGGCCGAAGAACAACATCTGCGCTTCCCACGCATCTCCGGACAACGGCCAACCGTGCGAGAAAAGGATAGGCTGGCCGGTTCCCCAATCCTTGTAAAAAATCTTGGTCTTGTCTTTCGTTTCGATGAAATCATGCATTGCCGACATTCCTTTTGTCTTTGCTGGGTTCGGATTGGTTCGCGCGAAAGCTGGCACCACCATCGCGGCGGAAAGCGTCACTCCGGCTACTACCCGGAGGCGTGGGGTTCCGTACGCTTTGATAGTGCTTCTGTTGGGATCCAATCTTGTCGGTTTATCCCGTGTTTGGACAAACCAAGCGCTGCGCAACGCGAAATAACAACCAAGCTGTCGCCCGGTGAAATCGGAACGCCTTGCGGGTTTCTAGATCAAAGGTTTTTCAAGAATTGTTGGGGACGACGCCCCGGGGAATGGCGACGGGCAAATAGCGGTATTTCAGATTGCGTCAACCCAAGCAAATGGCGCGTTCGGGGTGCATGATCTGCCCCATCCGCGGCGAGGGTTTATTGCGGACGATTTTTCCGCCGCCACATTCCAGGAGCTTCACCGACGATCTCGGAAAATACGCGCGTCAGGTGACTCTGGTCGGCAAAGCCGCAAGAGATGGCAATTTCCGCGATTGTTGTGTCAAGCAGAAGCATCTGCTTGGCGCGCGCCACGCGATACTCGATCAGCCAACGGTACGGTGTGCGTCCAAAGGTTTCTTTAAATGCCTTGATAAAGTAGCTGCGCGACAAACCGCACTCCGTCGCCAAATCAGCAATTGAAAATTGCTCATTGAGGTGCGCGGCCAGAAAGTCTATCGCCCGCCTCTCCTGCCATGCAGCAAGCACACCCTTCCTTCGCGAGGGAAAATGAAGTCCGCCATAGGTCTGTGTGAGGTGTGTGAGCATCGCAAGATTGATCTGTTCGAGGAACAGCTGACTTGCACGCTCCGGATTGGCAAGTGCGGGAAGGAGTGCCTGCGCCAAGCCGAGGACGACATCATCCTTCGTGCCAGGCGGACAAACAAAACCAGTAAACTCCGGCCTGCCGACTTCTTCAGTGAAGGCCCTGACATTTGAAAAAGGAATGTGAAAGCGGACGTTATCGAAAGGCGACAGATGCTGGCATTGCCACTGATCGCGAAGATCGGTAATCGCAAGCGTCCCTTTGGGATGCCCACCATCGTGGACGAGCGTGCCGCCCCTCCAAAGTCTGTGGGATTGAAAATCCGTGAGCTGGGTGATCACGTTAAAGGCATCATCACACGGAATCACCGGGCTCGGCGGCAGATCAAACTTGTCGTAGCTCATTCTCGTCACAACAATATTCGAAGCCGTGATTGACGACCTTTTGGGCTTCCTTAGTCCCTCGGAGAAAACATTTAGCAGCTCTTGGTCCAAAACCGGGTCTTTCCAATCGTGAATGTAGGCACGCCTGGGAGCGCGAGTGCATACTATACATCCGCTTGGTAAAAAACACCGGCAACTTTCAAAAAAGTGCGATTTTAATTATCGCCTGATTATTATTGACTTACCATGGGCGCGATTATTGAAGCCATCGGTTTCGCCAGACCGCAGGCGTCATGCCGGTTTCTCGCGAAAACACCTTGGTAAAATGACTTTGGTCGGTAAATCCGCATTCATCTGCAACTTTCGACAAGTTCATCGAACGGTTTGCGAGCAAGTCCTTAGCGTGTTCAACACGCAATTTGATCAGCCATTGATGTGGGGTTTGGCCAGTTGCGTTCTTGAACGCATGGGAAAAATGTCCGCTCGACAAGCCAGCCGAGGCCGCGATGGCCGTCACTGAAATGTCACTGCGGAAATGATCGATCATAAACTCCTTCGCCGTCTTTTCCTGCCAAGGTGACAGGGAGCCATTCTTGTACGAAGTGCCCAGCGACACGTCGCTATAGTTATGAAGGAGGTGCGCGCAGGTTGCGATGGCTATGTGTTGCAGCGCGGCTGGCGGTTTGGATGGTGATGCCTCGAATAGCGGAAGCAAAGCGACGCCGAGGTTACGCATTACAGGATCGATCTCGCCACGCTTGCAACGAAGTTTTCGAAACTGGGCCTCGGTTGATCTCTCGATAAGCTCGTCAAAAAGCGACTGAGGCAACCGGAACGCGAGCGCGTCCAGATCACTGTATAGACAGATTGATGCGCCATCGGTGAGATCCACCAAACACACGGATCCCTTCCGATAGTGGGTCACATCTGTGCGCGCCCCATCTGCGATAATGTCGCAATGACGCACATTTCTCAGATAAACCATCATGAAGTAGGCGTCCTGCGGAGGCAGCTCCACTGTGAAATCGGTGCCGTCCGCGACGGCCCGCTGAAGTCGAGTGACGGAAAAGGACGCCGCGTTCATCGGTTTCAAACTCAAGCAAGGGGCATGCGGCAATCCAAAATACGGACCGACACTTCCTTCCTTAGAAGCAATGGAATCCAATGTACCCTCCCAGCTGGCGCTTCAAATGCGCCACGATAGTCGCAATCAAAGCTGGGCCTCCTCAGTTTGCTAGCTTAGATTAGCCCCCAGTCAAGAGCAACTGGGGACAACAAACGTTCAATCGACACTGGCGGTTCATCCGAACCGTCCACGAGGCATAACAGTCTATGGGATTTTGCGCCTTTCTTGGGACAACTTCTTGTATGAGAGGCTTGCAATTTGACGGATATGTTCAGATCGTGGCCCGACGGCGGGATAAGGGCTCGACGAGCAGCGGGCGATAACGTCCAAAATAAGAGCTCATCATTCAAGATGATTGACACGACAACCGATTACAGTGGCACCTCGGCGAAGAGGCAACGGAAATAGTGGCACAACGTAAGCGGACCCCACCCCATTTTAGAAGCGAGTGCTTCCTTGCCCTCGCAAACCTGTCCGTCGGTAGAGCCCGATGGTGAATCGGCGACTTATCGAGCGATGGCATGCTGAGAATGTTCCCCTTGGCACAAGCGGATTGCAGCGGCGCATACGACTGATCGGAGCAGCTTGCCTAGTCTGCATTATTTTTCTGATCGACACTTTCACTTCCCTTGGCAGTGCGATTGCCGTTCTCTACGTCCTCGTCCTTGTTCTGGCCGGCGACTTCGGGAACCGATTGTGGACACTGTTTTGGTCCTTGGTCTGCGCTGCGCTGACCCTTGCCAGTTTTGCCTATGTCCACGGATATCAAGGGGACCCGCAGGCGGTGCTGCGGCTCCTGTTCAGCCTTTCGACCAACATCGTGACCACCGTCCTGGTCCTACGACGCCACGCTGACCGCGTCATATTGGAGGCGCAGGCCCGTCTGTTGGATTTAACGAACGACGCGATCTTCCTGCGAGACAGTTCGGGAAGAATCGTCTTTTGGAACCGTGGAGCCCAGCAGCTTTACGGTTGGTCCAGCAGCGAGGTATTTGGCCGCGACAGCTCACGAGCTGTTGCAGACCCGTTTCCCCGGCTCACGCGATGATGCCGAGGCGGCACTCATTGCAAGCGGACACTGGCAAGGAGAACTCAGGGTTCGAGATCAAAGACGGGCGGGAAATCGACGTTTTGGGCCGCTGGCGTCTGCAAAAAGATCGGCATGGCACGGCCTCTACCATTCTTGAAACCAATACGGACATCTCCGAGCAAAAGGTTGCGGACCGAGCGCTGAAAGTCAGCGAGCATCGATTTCGAACAATTTTCGAAACACTTGCGGTGGCGATCTGGGAACATGACTTCAGGGATGTAAAACACGAGCTCGACGCGCTGCACAGGACAGGCGTCCAGGACATGCGTCAATACCTGGCCCAGCATCCGGAGTTTGTACAAAAGGCACGTCGGCTGGTTCGAATAACAGATGTAAACCAGACGGCGCTGAAGCTGATGGGCGTCCCGAGCAAGGAAGAATTTTTCACTCATCTTGACGAGTTTCTTCCCGATACCGATGAAAGCTTCGCGCAATGCCTGATCGCGATCGACGAGGGTCATTCAACATTTCAATCGGAAGCGACGGTCAGGGGACGGCACGGCAAGCTCATAAATGTCATCGTCGTCCTCAGTTTTCCGCCAAATGGCGCTGGCCTCGACCGCATTCAAGGCAGCATCGTAGATATTACAGAACGACTTGCTATTCAGAATACGCTCGAGCAAACCAGACGGGAGCTTGAACAGGCATCCCGCGCCGCCATGATTGGCGAGATCTCCGCATCCATCGCTCACGAGGTCAACCAACCGCTATCGGCGATCACGACGTCCGCGCAAGCCGCCCAACGCTGGTTGGCCAAAAGTCCACCCGATATAAGTGAAGCTCATACGGCCCTGGCGGATGTCGTGATCGCCGCACAACACGCCGATGGTGTCGTCAAACGCGTCCGCATGCTCCTAAGCAAGAGCAAGACGGACATGGGAGAGCTGTTGCTTGACGAAGTCATCGCCGACACCGTTCACTTGAAGCGGGGGGAACTTGAGGCTCAAGACATAGATTTGTCTCTGAACCTGCGCGCGGTGAGCACGGTGATTGAGGGCGATCGCATTCTACTGCAACAAGTGGTCAGCAACATCGTCACGAACGCCATCCAGGCTATGGAGTCGGTACCACGGGACCGCAGGAGTTTATCGATCGTGACTGAAGCTGGTGACAACGACGTCCGGATTCTGCATTGCTGATTCCGGCCCGGGCCTCGCGCCCGAAATGGCAGAAAGAACGTTTCGAGCATTTTCAACGACAAAAGACTCCGGAATGGGGCTGGGGTTGGCTATATGCCGCTCCATTGTAACGGCTCACAGCGGCTCCATTGCGATCGTCAACCGGGACGACGCGGAGGGCGCACTCGTTGAGATACGTCTGCCCAATACCCTCTCTCTGCACTCGACAGATACATTCGAGATGACGGCATAGCTGAGTAACGCGGCCGCTCGTGTCACGACGGCAGTGTTCCCCCACCAAGGATCGTGCCTCACACTGCCGGTGTTGGGAGCATTGGTCGACCTCTCGACGAAAAGCATGAGCATTCGCTCCGCCGCTCTTAGGTGACCGTGCAAATCTTCAAAACGGAATTCAATCAGACAAGACGCGCATCGGCTGCCTCGACCATAGTCGCCACGAAACTGAAAATGTTTTTCAGTCGAGAGGAGCCGTTATGTCCATCAAAGCCACCCCAACGCCAGGATCCCAACTGGTATCCCCGAAAGACCACACGCTGATTCTGATCGATTTCCAGTCGCAGATGTCTTTTGCCACAAAATCGATCGATGCAGTAAATCTGCGGAACAATGCCGCGCTTATATCCAACGCAGCTGCCGGTTTCGGAGTTTCCACCATCCTGACCACCGTGGCGGAAAAGAGCTTCTCTGGCCCTATGTTCACAGAGATTACCGATGCATTCGAAGGCAAAACACTTTTCGATCGAACTTCGATGAACACCTGGGAAGATGCCGCCGTTATCGAAGAAGTCAACCGTATCGGCAAGAACAGGGTTGTCCTCGCCGGACTTTGGACGTCGGTATGCATTGTGGGTCCGGCGCTTTCGGCACTTGATCAGGGTTTCGAGGTCTATTTCATCAGCGACGCTTGCGGAGACGTGTCCACCGAGGCGCACGAACGCGCGTCCGACCGGATGATTCAGGCCGGAGCTCGGCCCATGACCTCCCTTCAATACATGCTTGAACTGCAGCGGGATTGGGCACGCACGGAAACGTACGACATGACCACCGGAATCGCCAAGAAGTTTGGCGGGGCATACGGGCTTGGCATCATTTACGCAAAGACCATGTTTGGTGCCCACGAGGGCTAATGTCTGCACAGGTGCGCCGGCACTGCCCCGGCGCACCTCCCCTTCTGATGTAATGTTAGTCAAGGAGCCGATGGGTTCATGAGAATGTATCTGATATCACTCGCAGCGGGCCTGTTGGTTGGCGTGATCTATGCGCTACTCAATGTCCGGTCTCCCGCCCCTCCGGTTGTTGCCCTGATCGGCTTGCTTGGCATCCTGGTGGGGGAACAAATTCCACCGCTTGTAAAGCACCTCTGGAGCAAAGAACCAGCTGCGGTTTCCTGGCTCAACCAGATCAAGCCCCACGTGTTCGGTGATTTACCCAAAGCCGCAACAGTCTCGAAGCGTGGTGACGCCGTCACTAAGCGGAGCCAAGGCTGATGCCGACACGCCGCAATTTCTTGGAGGCTGCTGCCTCAGGCATCGCGTTGTCGAAGCTTATCTCGCCTGTGTTCGCAAGCGACAAAAACACCAATCCCGGAGAAACCAACATGGCTGCCGAACTCATCCTCTATCACGGCAAGATTACGACTCTGGACCGCGGCAACCCAAACCCCACTGCAGTAGCGATCAAGGACGGGAAATTTTTGGCGGTAGGGCAGGACGACGAGATTTTGGCGCTTCGAAACTCGGAAACGACGGTTATCGATCTCAAGGGACGTCGGGCATTGCCCGGGCTGATTGACAATCATCTCCACATCATCCGGGGAGGATTGAACTTCAATATGGAGCTGAGGTGGGATGGAGTGCGGTCGCTGGCCGACGCTATGGACATGCTGAAGCGTCAGGTCGCAATCACGCCTCCCCCGCAATGGGTGCGCGTCGTCGGCGGTTTCACCGAACACCAGTTCGCGGAGAAACGTCTGCCCACCATTGATGAGATCAACGCAGCAGCCCCCGATACTCCCGTTTTCCTGCTGCACCTCTATGACCGCGCGCTCCTTAATGGAGCGGCCTTGCGGGCCGTCGGTTACGATCGTGACACTCCGGCACCCCATGGGGGCGAGATCACGCGGGACGCCAAGGGGAATCCCACCGGCCTGCTCTTGGCCAAGCCGAATGCCGCTATCCTCTATGCTACGCTCGCCAAGGGGCCAAAGCTGCCGTTCGATTACCAGATGAATTCGACGCGTCATTTCATGCGGGAGCTGAACCGCCTTGGAGTTACGGGAGCAATCGATGCAGGCGGCGGATTTCAGAATTATCCTGACGACTACGCGGTGATCCAGAAGCTTTCTGACGAAGGGCAACTGACCATCCGCCTTGCGTACAATCTCTTCACTCAAAAACCCGATGAAGAGAAGGAAGACTTCCTCAATTGGACACGCACATCGAAATACAAGCAAGGTGACGACTATTTCCGTCACAACGGAGCCGGCGAAATGCTGGTTTTCTCCGCCGCCGATTTCGAGGATTTTCGCCAGCCCCGGCCGGACATGCCGACGGAGATGGAAGATGATCTCGAGGGCGTAGTTCGGATTCTGGCGGAAAACCGCTGGCCATGGCGGATGCATGCGACCTACGACGAAACGATCTCCCGTTCCCTCGATGTGTTCGAGAAAGTGAACAAGGAAATCCCCCTGGAAGGACTCAACTGGTTTTTCGACCACGCCGAAACAATTTCAGATCAGTCGATAGACCGGATCGCGGCGCTTGGCGGCGGCATAGCTGTTCAGCACCGCATGGCTTACCAGGGCGAATACTTTGTCGAGCGCTATGGACAGGGTGCAGCCGAGGCGACACCGCCCGTAGCGAAGATTCTTGAAAAAGGCGTCAAGGTGTCGGCAGGTACCGACGCCACCCGCGTCGCTTCCTACAATCCATGGGTTTCGCTCTCATGGCTGATAACCGGCCGCACGGTCGGCGGTATGCGAATCTATCCCGAGCGAAACTGCTTGGACCGCGAGACGGCGCTCCGGATGTGGACGGAGAACGTGACCTGGTTTTCGAACGAGGAAGGCAAGAAGGGACGGGTAGAAAAAGGTCAACTGGCCGACCTCATCATTCCTGACCGCGACTTCTTCTCGTGCGGGGAAGATGAGATCAGCCACATCACGTCTGAACTGACCATTGTTGGTGGCAAGGTTGTCTACGGCAGCGGTGATTTTGAAGTTCTGAACGAAAATCCGGTGCCGCCTGCCATGCCCGACTGGTCTCCGGTGCGGACGTTTGGCGGTTACGCGGCTTGGGGCGAACCCCAAGGCGCAGGCAAGAACTCGTTGCGCATCAAGGCGGCATCGATGTGCGGCTGCAGCAATACTTGCAACGTACATGGGCACGATCACGCCAACGCCTGGTCCAAACAACTTCCGATCTCAGACCTCAAGGGATTTTGGGGTGCGCTCGGCTGTGCGTGTTGGGCGGTCTGATGTCGGATCTGACTGTTCTAGTGGTTCGCCTGTTGCTGGTGGCACACCGCGCGCTGCAATACCCGGTCGCGAAGATGGGAGGCAACAATGTCTGAGGAACGCTTATCGATGGTGACTGGCGTAGCTGCGCGGTTTGCCGCGCCGGCAGTGAGATGGCTTGCCATGCTTGGCCTCTGTGCTGCTTATATACAGGGCGCCCTCACAAAGCTCTTCGACTTCAGTAGCGCCATTGCGGAAATGAATCACTTCGGGCTCGCGCCCGTAGTGCCTTTTGCAGTCTTGACCATTGCGCTCGAGTTGATTGCGTCGCTCATGATACTGAGCGGGATTTACCGCTGGTTAGGAGCGCTCGGCCTCGCGGGATTTACGCTGCTGGCAACTTTTGTCGCAAACCGCTTCTGGGAAGCGCTGCCTCCCGAACGGTTCATGATGACGAATTCGTTCTTCGAGCATCTCGGCCTGGTCGGAGGTTTCGTTCTAATAGCCTGGCACGACCTTCGCCCTCAAGGCGGCGAGAATAACGGAAAACCAACATGACCAATGTATCAAAATCGGATTCTAAGGCATCCGAGACGAGCGGCTTTGCGCCTTTCCGTCAGCCCGTGTTCGCAGTTCTCTGGGCAGCGACCGTCCTCGGAAACACCGGAAGCTTCATGCGTGATGTGGCAAGCTCCTGGTTGGTGACTGATCTGTCAAGCGCCCCAGCGGCAGTCGCAATGGTTCAGGCTGCAGGGACACTGCCGATTTTCTTGTTGGCGATTCCTGCGGGAGTGATGTCCGACATTCTCGACCGCCGCAAGTTCCTTATCGTCATACAGCTTCTGCTCGCAGCGGTAAGCGCATCGCTGATGATACTATCCTACAGCGGCTTGCTGACCGTGAGTTCCCTCGTTGCCCTGACTTTCGTCGGAGGCATTGGGGCCGCACTCATGGGCCCGACGTGGCAGGCTATCGTGCCTGAACTTGTTCCCCGTCAGGACCTGAAGAGTGCAGTCGCACTGAATTCGCTCGGCATCAACATCGCGCGATCCATCGGGCCGGCCGCAGGCGGACTCATCCTTGCCGCGCTTGGAGCAGCCGTCACCTACAGTGCCGACGTGATCAGTTATGCCTTCGTCATAGCTGCGCTGATCTGGTGGCGCAGGGCCCCCGACGCAGACGATGCACTTTCGGAACATTTCTTCGGCGCATTTCGGGCAGGATTGAGATACGCTCGAGCAAGCCGCGAACTGCATATTGTGCTTCTCCGCGCCGCAATTTTCTTCGCATTCTCCAGCGCCGTGTGGGCCTTGCTTCCATTGGTGGCACGAAACCTGCTCGGAGGTGATGCGGGCTTTTACGGGATCTTGCTAGGCGCTGTGGGAGCCGGCGCAATCGTAGGGGCGCTCTTGCTGCCGAGGCTCCGTTCACGGCTCGATGCCGACGGTCTGCTTTTAGCATCTGCGATAGCGACAGCGATCGTCATGGGCATGTTGTCGATCGCGCCACCGCGCTGGCTGGCCATCATGGTCTTGCTGGTCCTCGGCGCTGCCTGGATTATCGCGCTGACGACATTAAATGGTGCGGCTCAGGCCATTCTTCCCAATTGGGTCCGTGGCAGAGCACTGGCCGTTTATCTGACCGTATTCAACGGAGCGATGGCTGGCGGGAGTTTGGGCTGGGGTGCAGTAGCAGAGGCGGTAGGCGTTCCCAACACGCTTGTTATCGGCGCGTTGGGATTGGCCGTCGTCGCGCTTGTTCTCCATCGGATTAAACTGCCCATAGGTGAAGCCGACCTTGTAGCGTCCAATCATTGGCCTGAACCCCTTATTGCCGATCCCATTGAACATGACCGCGGGCCCGTCCTTATCCTCATCGAATATGCCGTGCGTAAAAACGACCGGACCGCATTCCTGCAGGCCTTGGCTGAGCTTTCCGAAGAACGGAGGCGGGATGGCGCGTATAGTTGGGGAGTGACCGAAGACTCTGCTGATCCCGAAAAGATCGTGGAGTGGTTCATGGTGGAATCTTGGGCCGAGCATCTCCGGCAACATAAGAGGGTCTCAAAAGCTGATGCTGATCTTCAGCAGGAAACAATAAAATTCCATATCGGTCCGGACAGGCCGGTCGTGAGGCATTTCTTGACACTGGATGCACGCCGGGTGAACCGCAAGTCCAAGCGGAAGACGGTAACGACATGACCGACGCGAGTGCATCATCTAGGATGTGGCAGTATTTGCTAAGGGCCCCCTCCGTGGCGCTTTTTTGGGGCATATGCGCCTCCGTGACTCTGATCTCGACGGCAAGGTCTGAGGAACGACCCGCCTACAAGAGCTCGCGTTCCGAGGAAGACTGGACCGCCCTCCGCGATCCTTCGAAGCGTACCGATCCGCTCGACGCGCTGAAATGGATTCCGTTGAACGGCGACGGATCGTGGTACATGACCATCGGCGGTGAGCTTCGGGAACGCTATGAATACTCCCGCTATCCCGTTTTTGGCTTAGGTGCGCCTGCACGCAATGACTACCTGCTGCAACGGGCGTATCTGTTTGCCGATGTTCATTACGGCCCTTATCTTCGCACGTTTACCGAACTGGCAAGTGGTCTCGTTACCGGCGAAGCCGCGGAGCCGTCGCCAACGCAAAAAGACGAGCTTGATCTTCTGCAGGGCTTTGGTGAGGTCACCCTACCGCTGTCGGAAGGAAAATTCTCCGTCCGGGCGGGAAGGCAGGAATTGAGTTTCGGATCATCGAGGCTGGTGTCAGTCAGGGAGAGTCCGAATATCCGTCGTTCTTTCGACGGCGTGCGGGTGTCATGGAGCGGACAAGACAGTGAGCATATCGATGCGTTCCTGACGAGGCCGGTCGCCCCGCAGACCGGAACATTCAATGACAGCAATGACCAAAACCAGGCCTTTTGGGGAGTTTACGCAACCGCGAACGTGCCCGGAATCGCCGACCTGAAGGCAGATCTTTATTATTTCGGACTGGAAAGGAAAAATGCGCGGTTCGCACAAGGGGCTGCTGACGAGCAACGTCAGACTGTGGGCACACGGCTCTTTGGCAGTCATGATGCGTTTGACTGGAACGTTGAGGCCGCTTATCAGTTCGGAACCTTCGGAACAGACAATATCAGTGCGTGGACGGCGTCCACAGACATCGGTTACACGTTCACGGATATCCTTTTTTCTCCCCGCCTCGGCCTTAACGCTGACGTCATAAGCGGCGATCACGACTTGCATGACCAAAGGTTGGGCACGTTTAACCCTTTGTTCCCCAAGCTTCCCTACTTTTCCGAGGCAAACTTGGCGGCCCCCGCCAACCTGATCGATATCCAGCCGAACGTCACATTACAGCTGTCGCCCAAACTCGAACTGAACGTCGGTTGGAACCCGCTCTGGAAAGAGGCCGAAGCTGACAGTTTTTATATCCCGCCGCTGAATCCGGCCAAAGGTACATCGGGGGGAACCGGGCGTTTTATTGGCCAGCAGATCACCGCGGCGGTCGGATGGCAGGTATCCGATCATCTAAGCTTCAACGGAACATATGTGCATTATTCTCCGGGCCAGCGGATCAGAGACGCGGGCGGGCGGTCCGGTGATTTTGTCTCGGCTTCGGCGCAATGGCTCTTTTAATTTAACCCTCCATCAGCCCTTCAATGGACCATCGAGAATTGCTGATCAGCATGCAGAAAAGGCGATTACAATGAAACCAAAGCTCCCGGCCCTTCTCAGTTTCAATGGCGGTTATGTGGACACAGCAGGATTTCTGGCACTTCAGGGACTGTTCACCGCCCACGTCACCGGAAACTTTGTGACCCTTGGCGCATCATTGGTTTACGGAACATCTGGAGCCCTTGCAAAATTGATGGCGTTGCCGGTGTTTTGCTGCATCGTCGTTTTAACCAGACTGCTTGGCTACTGTCTCACCAGATACAAGTTGCCCGTTCTCCGCACCATGCTATCGATCAAGTTGTTGCTTTTGACTGTCGCCGCTGTCCTCGCAATTTCTTATGGCCCATTCCCGGACGGCGACAGTTGGACAGCTTTGGTGACTGGGATGGTATTGGTGTCGGCCATGGCGATCCAGAACGCTGTTCACCGTATTCACCTGGCTACTGCGCCGCCGACAACGCTGATGACTGGCACGACCACTCAGATAATGATCGATTTCGCGGATTTGCTGCATGGGACAGAAGCCGACAAAATTGAGGGCGTCAGGCAAAGGGTCAAGAAGATGGTGTTGAGCGTCTTCGCCTTCGCCTGCGGTTGCGGGTTGGCCGCTGCACTCTATCTGATTGTCCAAATCGGTTGTTTCATTGTGCCCCCCTTGCTTGCTCTCGTCGCCCTCCTTCTTCGGGAAGCGTCGGGCGAACAGGTCAACTCATCTCTCTAATCAATCAGTACAGTCGCCTTGTTCAAAGGCTGCAATTTCCGACAAACCCCGTCGGCGGCTACCCGCTACTTTGCTGCAGGATTCCAATTTGAAGAGATCGATTTATGGCTTTCAAACTTCAACGGTGTCGACCACGACGTGGATGTGGACGATGACGCCCCTCTGTTGTGGATTCTGCGAGACATTCTTGGGCTCACAGGCACGAAATTTGGATGTGGTATGATGGAGCGCCGGACCACGGACAACGACAGCAAGTACGCCTGGGTCGAACGCGCTGGAAGCCTTGCTGTTCTTGGCCGCCAGGCAGAAGCGGAGGCAACCGTCAAGGAAGCACTCCAGCGTTACCGGACCTTAGCATCGAGACTATTGCCAATGACCAGGCCTTCAGTGCTGCCGAGCACCAGCGGCATATTGAGACGATGCGACGGGCGGGATTCCCGCCCTGCGCGACGCCGGAAGCGTTGGCGAAACTCGTCAAACCTGTGCGACTGGAAGAATGCAGCGCGGACCAAGATAAGTCGTCGGAGAACCATAGGACAGCTGGTCTACAAGCGGGCATGAGGCAGAAATACCCAAATGGCACGCCGGGCGCGTGGTGAAAGCGTCGGCCGGCCTGTTCGAGCATTGCGGCATGTATCCGGGCTACAAGGCGTGGGGGTCGTTCGGCTTTGAGACGCGATACGGCCGGAACGGTATTGCAGCGAGCACAACCGGGCTGATACGGACGAAGGCTAGACCGACAATCGCTTCTGACCAATGTAGATCTCGGCCTCCCGCGCAGCTTCGATAAACGCTTGCCGAGCCTTGGTGCGGGTGATTTTGCCGTGCAGCGCATCAAGACAGGCCTGGCGGGCCGCTGTGAGTTTTCGGCTATGTTTTATCGGCCAATCGTGAAGCATGAACTCGCTGGCTTCTTGCACGGACGAAATATTCCTCTCCTTGCCGACATGTTCGGTCATGACTGTCACATATGGAAATGGCAAGTCGCGCATACTCAATAAACGCGGGATTGGAATGCTGTGTGAACTGGCAGTTAACGCCAATTCCCCCTCCCCGACGTAGATTTCCGATTCTTTTGCTGCATCGATGAAAGCTTCGCGCGCAGTGTTGACCGCAACGGCCCTCTCCATCGCATCCAGACAGGCGATGCGGGCCTTCAAGTGCCGCGTGCCTTTCTGTGTCGGCCAATCATGGGCAAGGAAATCTCCGGCCTCTTCCACCGATGTTATGGTCCGATAGCGGCCGACCTCTTTGGTTGCAACGGTGACCGCTCTAAACGGATATTTGCGCATATCCAGAAACGCAGGTTGTTGATTTGCGGTTCCAAAAGATCAGCGTATAGTGCCCGCCGGAGTAGCCAGGGCAGATGCTTTGGAAGGCCCATTGGGTTCGCATTACGTGGAGGGGCGCCATGCCGCAACGACTCAATTTCAAATCAGATTGCCCGATGTGCGGGGTAACATATCTCTACATTCCAACCGGAGTGACCAATTCTACCGTCATCCATTGCAGTTCATGCAATACCCCGCTCGGGATGTGGTACCAGCTTGAGACGTCCTTTGTTGGGCAAGGTGGTTCAAAAGGCATACCCGGGATCGAGGACGAGCAGGTCATCCGAGAGGCGTAGCTCCCAATAATGAACATGTGCGAATGGAATCTACGGGCCACTGTGGTTCTGTAGCCGGCCATGCCGACTGAACGGAGACGCCGCGATGGACATTCGACTGACACTGATCGAGCTATGCGAGGCCTTCAATGCGCATGATCTGGATCGCATCATGACGTTCTTTTCTGATGATTGTGTCTTGGAGATGCCGCGGGGCAATGAGCCTTGGGGTTCTCGTTTCGAGGGCAAACGGAACGTACGAGAGGCGCTGGCAACACGCTTTGAAGGCTTGCCAGATGTTCACTACGGCAATGAGCAGCATTTTGTAGATTCGGCTGCCGAGACTGGCATCTCAAAATGGATGCTCACAGGCACCACCCTCGACGGGACGAAAAAGGAGGTCCAGGGTTGTGACTTCTACACGTTTCGCAATGGCAAGGTCGTCCGCAAAGACTCATACTGGAAAATCGTGGAGTAAAAGGCATTCCGCTTTTAGTGCCCAATGACTGCGTACCTCAGAGGTCACTAACCTTTGATTCCATCGAAAATGTCCATGAGTGCGATTTTTTGCCGAATACGATTGTTCGTGGAATTCTACAATCTCCATCAGTAGTAAGAAGTTTTTTCCATTGGGCACTACAGAGCAGCCCGCAGGCTGCCGAACGTCGAGCACCGCCGAATAAGGCGCTCAACGACCGGGCAGAGAATTTTCAATTGCCGTTGCGAAGCTTAACTGGAGGATTACAGCAGTTCATCTTGGTCTTTCTGCCTTCGCAACTTTTTCGTTCCAGTTAGCCAGGTGCATCGTGCGATGGTTGAAGGGACAATCCTATCGCGGCGCGATTTGATCCAGAAGGCAGGCGGTATCGATGAGCAATTCATCACCAAATGTTCCGCTTGTGCAGCGTGATGCAAGCCGGGCAATGAGCGAAGGCCCTTTTCGGGCGGCGATGTCCTCGATCACTCCAAGGTTTTTTTCAAAGAAGCCCCGGAATGCTTCCGGTACGCGCGGAACGGACAGGGTGTTCTGTGCGACAACAAGATGATCAAGTTCAAGCGCCTTGATGCGGTCGCTCAAAATAGCCGGGTCCTGCGTTAGTATGAGATCCCTCATAGCCAGCATGCGTTGCTGGATCGGCATGAAATAGCCGCGCTGATAAGCGATAGCCAACTCCCGGTTGAAAAGCGTCGAGCGATTTGTATAGACCGGCGAGAAATCGAGATCCCTGACGAAGCCGCCAACAACGGCTTCCTGCGGCAGAGCGGCAATTGCCGCCAGTAAACGGGGATTTTCAGGAGTGCTGAACTTCAATTTCACATCGCCGGCCAAATAGATGCCTCCGGCCACTGTGACCACGAAACCCGCAATCATTGAAACCCTTAACCGCTGCCAATTCTTCAAAACAATCGGCAAGGAGCGATTGCGAGATCCATCCAAGAACAAGTGGAAGAGTTGAAAGATATGGTAGCAACGAGAAGAAGGACATGTACCGGCTCGGAATGTGGAGCTTGAACATCGTAAGGGCCGCGACCGCAGCAAACGCGAAAGAGCTGGTGACGAGGAGAAGTGGCAGCGCCGATCGTGCCCTGGCGGAACTGCGCCGGTTGAACAACGCAAGAAACAACAGCACGGGTCCTGAAAAATACCAGACCGTCAGCCAGATTATTTTCGGATCTCCAAGATCATCGCATTTGTCGAAGAAAATTCCCGTTCTTGGCGAGCAGACGAAATTGATTGAGCCATCTTCGTTGAATATTTGACCCCGTCCGCCCGTCTGGAATGTCGGTATTTGTCTTGCTTCGGCAAGGGTCATCGTCGGCGAGAACTCGTTGGTTCCGGTCGCAAAGGGAAAAATACCGACCAAGGTGGCGACAGCAGCAATCACAATGATCGTGATCCGTCGGCGGCTGAAATCGATCCAGTGCGAATGCCAAGGCGTGAATGTCGAAAGGCCGATCATCCCGGACGTGACGAGTGCCATCTGCGGATAGGAACCGGCGAGCAGCAATTGACCCACGGCAGTTTGCCAGATCCTTTTGCGGGACAGCCCGTCAACAACAACGAGGGTGAAAATGGGCCACAACGCCCTCGGGGTTCCGCTGGTGACAAGATCGCCGCGTATCAGGATGTGGAGCATGAACGCCGTCGCAATAAATGCTATAATCGGCTCAAACCGGAAAGATCTCAGCAGGCGGTAGGCAAAGAACGCCATAGGCGGATAAAGCATGGCGGGCATAATCTTGACGAACATCACAGGCTCGATACCGGTGAGCCAGGCAAGCCGGAAAATTCCAGAATAAAACCATGGGCTGACCGACGACCAGTAATCGGCAATCAGATCGCCTTTTAAAAGGTTGGCGTCGCCGAAACGTCCCATCCATGACAAGAACATCCTAGCATCGTCCGGAATGCTTCCAGGGTGGTGGGAGGCTTCGAAGATAAATGCTGTGCAGGAAACCAACCCGAGAACGAGTGTCAACGGCAACCAGAAACGATCCTCGTCACGCCGTTCCAGTCTCGCCTTCACGAACGCGGAAATAGGGCACGATTTTCGCTCCACGGCGGGTGAGGCGTTCACGTCGACCTCTTTTTGTCAGACGGCCGCACCAGACCGATAAAGTCACCGACGAAAGGTGCGCCGGCAATGGCCGGAAGCACGTAGCGCAGGGTGGCGAGAATGCCAAGAAGCGCAGCCGATTCTGCTGTCAGATAGGGAGCGTAGAAAAAAATGATCGCCGCGTCGCGTGTGCCGACACCTGCAAATGTGAAGGGCAAAAGCCCGACCAGTATAGCCAGTGTCGCAAAGGCTGCATTTTGCAGAATGGGAACGTTGCCATGCAATGCCTGTGAGAACAACCAGAACTGGAACAGGTGCGCACCCCAAATCAATATGGAAAGGCCAATGACCGCAATTGCGTGTGAGGGACGCTGCCAGAACGTCTCGGATATGAGCTGCCAGCTTGCCGATGATTTTTCCAAGATCCTGCTAACTTTGCCCGGCATTATTTGGCCAAAGGTGACAAGCATGATGGGCAGGATACGCAGCGGCAGGATGATCAGCATCAGAACTGCGCAAAGACCCGCCACCGGTACGAGAAACAGGAGCATCGCGGGACGGCCAATGCCGACCACGACCAGCCCGCCGCACCCCCATACAAGCAGGGACATCATGTCCAGCGTTTTTTCCAGAATGACGGTAGCGTAGGCGAGCCCTGTATCCATGGAATGACGTTTGGACAGCACATGTCCCTTGGCCAGATCGCCAAGCTTGGATGGCAGAAACAGGTTGAGCGTGCTTGCAGCGAGGATGAGACGGTTGGCTTCAAGAAAAGAAATGCGGTTTTCGACGAGCAGCATGAACCGCCATGCCGTCAGCAGCGTAAGCGGTACCACGAAGAGAATGCCCGCCAGAAGCCACGAGCCATCTGCAGCGCGCATGGCCCTTTGCAAGCCGTCGGCATCCAGCGAAGCGTATAGCAGGGCTAGGATTAGCGAGCTTACGCCAAGACCGATCAGCTTCCGCATGCGGCTGGTTCGCTCTTCAGATTGCGCGCAAATTTCAGCTTCTGTCCCTTGTCGAGATCATTGACGCCGTCGATCTCGATGAAAGGCGTTTGCTGACTGTGCTGATAGACCCGCGCCATCACCGTTGTCGTCGACGTCTGATGACTGGAGATGCCAATCCGAGCGACGTCCTTCCAGTCTTCAGCGGCAGCGATCTCGTCGCTGACGCGCCAGCCGTCGGCGGTCCTTTCAAACTGCCTGCGGTAACTGAACGGTGCTGGAGACTTTCCTGTGACAAGAATCTGCTGGAGCAGCCGGCGTATTAGATTGGGAAAAAACCTGCCGAAGCTCATCATCAAACAACGCAGGATAACGTTTTTCACCGGCGTCAACCGAGTGCCCTTGGCCCAGCCCATCTGCCCAGAAACGCCGATCTTGCCGCACGATCGCTCGACGGACGAACCGCCGAGATGCGTCACCGCGACACGGCCGCTTTGTGTGCGTAGTGTAATCCCTGTATCGCTGGCAATGAGCCGCCCACCGGAAAAGAACTTGTAGACGCCGCCACGATACAGCGAAGCGACCAGCATGTCGCCTTTGGATCGCTCAACCATGAGACCGCAGCCGGGAAACCAAGTGCTGTCGGCACGAGCAATATTGTCTGACGGTCGAACTTGCTGGAACTCGCGCAAGGTAAAGAGCCAACCCCAGAGATGGTGACCTAGGATGCGATCATCGGAATAACAGGGCGTCGTCCGGCACATGACGGGAATGAGTGCAAGGTTGTTGATGCGCAGTGCATCGTCATGCCATGCACCTGCGATTTCAAAGCCGAACGGGAAAAAGTTCAGTGTTCCGCGGCTGGCATACTCACCGCCGACGGTGCCATCGGGATGGACGAAATTTGCAAAAAAATCGATGGCTGCCGTCAATGGCGTTCTTAGCTGCAAATCGGGTCTGCGCCGGTCAAGATCGGAAAGGAGACCAATCGTCAGAGACAGATAGCCGAGATCCGCGCCGCCATATTCGTCAAACCAGCCTTCCTCATGCTGCCAGGACAAAAGCCGCGTGAGCCGAGCGCCAATCTGCGCTTCGAAGGCCTGATCGGGATAGCGAATGCGGGCGCGCTCAAGGCAGGAAATGATCAGCGCCTCGTGGTTTGAGAGGCGGCCACTTTCCCTATGGGATGCCAGCCAATTGGCGCGGCGCTTGACAAAAGCATCGATCTCTTCATCGGCCTGCAAGCCGAGGATATCCATTGATTCAAGGATGGCGAACAGCGAAAAAGCGGCGGCACCGGCGGCTCGCTCGAAGGGATAATAGTCGTCACAGGAACTGTCCGGATGAGCAGAACGGGCTGCATAACGAATGCCTGCTATGACGAAATCGCGGATCAGCGGATCTTGATAATAGACATTGCCGGGCAGGTCCGGCATCGACCAAACGAGTGCCAGCGGCAGGACGAATTCCTGTGACATTCCGCACGGAAAATCGATCATGCGGTAGTGCCAATAGGCACGGTCGAAGCAGCCGTAAGTGGGACTGACGGGCACGCGGTCGAGTAATGTCAAAAGTTTTGGAATGTCGGCGAGCACAAGCGAGCGCCACCGCCTTGCGCAGAAATTCAGCCTGCATAGGATTCCGCCTGATCGCCCCTGCCGTCGCCCAGACGCTCGCGCCGCAATTGATACTGGATGTCCTCAAGCAATTTCCGGTTGATGCCGTGGAGTTCGCCCAGCAGTGCACAGAGCCAGCATAGCAAAGCCGCGATCAGCATGATCGCCGCAAGGATCAGACTTGGAACATGGCTCCTTGTCGAGTCGTCGAAATAGAAGGCCAGCCATCGAAAACTGAAGAAGAGCCCGATTGCCAGCGGGAACAGGCCAAGGAAGAAGAATGTCTGGCCGGGCCGATAGACGAACATTGATCTTAATATGGAGAGGCTCGAACGCAAAACGTAGCGCGGAATGCTGCGAACGAGGCGCGAAGGGCGGGTTTCGCCATTGACACGGATTGGGACGGAAACAATGCTGACGCCCGATCGTCCCGCTTGGATGATGGATTCAAGCGTATAGGTATAACTATCGAAAATGTTCAGTCGCATTGAGGCTTCCCGCGATATGGCGCGAAAGCCGCTCGGTGCATCGACGACGTTCGCGCCAGATGTGAAGCGGACCACCCAGCTTCCTAGGTGCTGCAGCAATTTCTTCATCGGCGAGAAGTGTTCGATGCTTCGTATGGGCCGGCTGCCCACCACCAGATGGGCGCGGTGCCCGACGATGGGCGCGACCAGCTTTGGAATGTCGTCTGCGTTATATTGATTATCGGCGTCTGTGTTGACGATTACATCCGCGCCTTCTTCCAGCGCGCGGTTGATACCGGCTACGAAGGCTTTCGCCAGACCGCGATTTACTGGGAAGTCGACGATGTGGTCGACGCAGCACTCTTTGGCGATCTCGACCGTTCTATCTTTACTGCCATCATTGACGACGAGCCACTCCACGGTATCGAAGCCTTCAACTTCACGGGGAAGATAAGAGAGGGTTTCTGCGAGTGTCCCTTCTTCGTTGAAGCATGGAATTTGAATAATCAGTTTCAAAACAGAAGATCTCCCGCGCAACACGTGGAAAAGCTAATCGGTATTGAGCCTCTCCTGACGTGTCAAGCCAGATGCCGTCAGACGACAATTTGGTGCCGACGTCGATACTATAGATCCAAGCATATCCTGGTCGATCAGGCGAATAAAGCCGGAAGACATTTGCCTTGCCGATAGAGTGCGGTGCACCCGTCTGTCACGATTGTCTTCGCCATTACGAATTGGCGAACCAAACCGGTCCGTCGGGCCACTTCAAGAGGATTTCACCTATTGCGTCGGAAGACGGTCATCGACACACAAAACCTGCTCTACACGAGAACCGCTCGGCACGCATAGGTCGAGACTGTGATACTTAACTCCAACTGCACGACGAGCTCCCTGCGCTCGAGCATTTCTGCAAGGTCGAGCGTGCCATCTGGCTCTCAGTCAAAAAACACTGCTCCGCGTCGGCGATGCTGATCAAGTCCGCCACGATCCCTGCAGACGACACCACTGCGACGGTTGTGCCAGGAAGGCGGGCACTGAATGGGCGATTTCGCAAGGCCGGGTTTAATTTCTGCAAGGTTCACACAAGCCGACGCTGCTAGCCCTGCAATGCTGGGTAAAAGTGCAGGAGAGAGTCTTGGGAATCCTTATTGGACTGGTTGTGACGATGGGATGTCTGCTTGGCGGGTTTATCGCCATGGGTGGGCATGTCGCCGTTCTCATGCAGCCATGGGAATTCGTCATCATCGGCGGTTCGGCGCTGGGCACCTTTCTCGTGGCCAATCCGTTTTCGGCGGTCAAGGATACCGGCCGCGCCTGCATGGAAGCCTTTACAAATAAGATCCCCAAGCAGCGTGACTATCTCGATGTGCTCGGCGTTCTTTATGCATTGATGCGCGAACTGCGCGCAAAATCGCGCAACGAGGTTGAGGTTCATATCGACAATCCGACGGAATCGTCGATCTTCCAGACATTTCCGAGTGTACTCAAGAACCACGATTTGACGCACTTCATCTGCGACTATTGCCGGCTCATCATTATCGGCAATGCTCGGTCGCATGAGATCGAAGCACTGATGGATGAAGAAATCCACACGATCTCCCGCGACAAGCTGAAACCCTACTATGCCATGGTAAGCGTTTCGGAGGGCCTGCCGGCACTTGGTATCGTCGCAGCGGTCCTTGGCGTCATCAAGGCCATGGGAGCGCTCAATGAATCTCCGGAGATCCTCGGGCACCTTATCGGCGCAGCCCTCGTGGGTACGTTTGCCGGTATTTTCCTGTCATACGGCGTCGTGGGTCCAATTGCGACCAAGATCAAGACGACACGCGAGAAGCAGAACCGTCTGTATACGGTCGTCAAGCAGACATTGCTGGCCTATATGAACGGCGCTCTTCCCCAGATCGCACTCGAATATGGCCGCAAGACTATTTCCGCCTATGACCGCCCGTCGATTGATGTGGTCGAGCAGGAAACGTTGACCCCTGCGCCCCTACAACAGGCCGCCTAGGATTAATCATGGACGTCGAGGCTGAACAGAAGCGACCCGATGTATTGGCAGAGAGCATTCTGCGCGCCGCCGGCATGTCAGTCGACGACCTCAAATCTTTCGAAACGGTCTTCCGCGAACTTGCCGCTTCGTTCGCTACAAGGATGGCCGCACAGACGGACGTCGCCGTCGGCGCCGAATTTGTCCGCATCGAGTCGCTGGAAAAGGACGATATCGCCGACACGCTATCGCGCTGTGGGCTTGTGGGCATGGTGCCCGTGGCAAAGTGGGGATCGCGGCTGCTGCTTGCCGCCGACCGCAGCTTCGTCGATTGCGGCATTGAAGCGCTTTTCGGTTCGGGCGCAAGTCTTGAGACCGGGAGTGCGGCAAGGGCGCTGACCACCGTCGATCTTGGCATTGCCCGTCAGGTTTTTGGCGATGTCACGGCGTCGCTCGATCACATGTTCTCCGGTGGGGCAGAGTCACTGTTTCAAATTGGTGATCTCGTCGAGGCTGCCCATCTGGCCCCCGGGACAGTCAGCGAAACACGCATGATTTGCTGTGCAATTGCACTTAAGGCCGCCGACCGGTCCGGTCAGATCCTGATCCTGTTGCCACGCTCCAGCTTCAAGCCAATGCAGGATGCTATGGCCCGCATGCTGCGTCAGCCTGCACATCATTCCGACCCGGCCTGGGCAAAGAAGCTGCGTCTGGAAGTCAGCCGTGCTCGAGATCGAGGTCGAGGCTTATTTGCAGCAGGGGTCCATGACCCTCGAACAGATTGCTCTCCTCAAACCAGGACAGGTCTTGCATTTACCTAAAGATGCAATCGACCACGTGCGGCTGCGCAGTGGCAATCAGGCGCTTTACAAATGCCGCCTTGGCAAGGCTGGCAGTGCATTCACCGTGCGGATCACCGATCCCGTCAATGAAGAAGAGGATCTCCTTGATGAGCTTGCCGCTGGTTAATCTCATTTCGATCACCCTGAGCGCGCTGTCGCTGGTCATCTTCTTTGCGGCGCTGCGAAAAGCCAATCGCCTGACAGCAATGAGCCGGGTCATGGCGCATCAGGTTGCAAGTTCAGCCGCCAATCTCCAGCAGGCGCTGGCGATCCTGCAGGCAGAGCGGGAAACCTGCCGCGACGAAAGCGTTCGGCTTGAAGCTAGGTTGCGCGATTCCGATCGCGTCCGCTCAGAGATCACCCGCGCCATCGACCTCGTCGAACGTGCCAAAAGCGACCTTAAGGACGGCGTTGGCCCCTTGCCGCTGCCAGTCCAGCCGTCGGCTGCAGTCCCTCCCTTTGTCGCCAAGGCCGCACCCGTTCTGCCAGCACAGCAGCCTGGCGCCCCGGCAAGGGCGCTCCCCGTTTTCGTCAACCGCATCGTGCGCAGTGCCGATGTAGCAAGCGCAGTCCTTTAAACCTCTTTTCGTTCAGGACCCTTAAGATATGACCACAACCGACAAGAACTCGATCGAAGACGAGCTTAACGAGGCAATCGAAGAACTCAAGCGCGACGACCCGCAGCCGAGCCGCAAGCCAGCGGGTTCCAAGCCCAACATCGACCTCATCATGGGCATCCCGGTTGACGTTCAGGTGGTGCTGGGCTCAACCTCAATGCCCGTCGCCAATTTGATGAAACTCGGGCGCGGTGCGGTCGTTACGCTCGACAAGCAGATCGGCGACCCGGTGGACATCGTCGTCAACGGCCGCGTCATCGCCAGGGGTGAGGTGATTGTTCTCGAAGACGACAGTTCGCGCTTCGGTGTCAGCCTGACCGAAGTCATTGGCAGCGGCGTCTAGCCGCGCATATCACTTGTAACCTTAGAAGCCGGTCCGCATGAGCGATCAAGAAACACCCCAAAGTGCAAGCGCCATTCAGGATTTGTCGGGCCCCGAAAAAGTGGCTGCACTGCTGGTTGCGATCGGACGCCCATCCGCATCCAGGCTTCTGAAGCATTTCACCGCCGATGATTTGCGCTCGCTCGCCGGTCATGCCCGCAAGCTCGAACCCATTACGCCGGGGGATTTCGAAGAACTGGTGAAACAGTTCGAAAATGCCTTTGCCGATGGCGCGCCGGTTTCAGAGGCCGGCATGCGCTTTGAGGGGCTGCTGCGCGAAACGCTCTCGGCGGAAGATGCCAGCGCTGTCATCGAGAACCGGCGACCGGAATTGCTGACACAGGAATCGGTGTGGGATCAGCTTCCGCGTATTCCGGCCGACGTGCTCCACACCTATCTGGTCGCCCAGCATCCGCAGGTCACCGCCTATGTGATTTCCCGGCTGCCGTCGGATATTGCGGCCAAATTGCTGATCCGCTTCAGCGCTAGAGAGCGCAGCGCCATCATTCAGCGCACGCTGCATATCCGCAAGGTTGGACCATCCATATCCGCGATGCTGGAAACGCTCCTGCAGCGCGAAGTGACCGGAAAGGACAACACAAGCGCGCAAAAGAGCCATCACGGTACGATTGCCAATATCATCAATCAGCTCGAAAAATCCGAGATCGACGAATTGCTCGCCGGTCTGACGGACCTTGGCGTTGATGACCTGGCCAAGATCAAGGCCAAGCTCTTCACTTTCGAGGACATTGCGCGCATCACACAGCGTGCCCGGCTGGTGCTCTTCGACGAAATCCAGACGGATGTTGTCACAACGGCTCTGCACGGCTGCGAACCGCAGTTGCAAGAGCTCATCCTGCAATCCCTATCGACCCGTGGGCGCCGCATGGTCGAAACAGAGCTCTCCAGCCAGACCAATATCAATGCCAATGCGGTCACCGAGGCGCGGCGCGTCATTGCCCGCACGGCGATTGCCCTTGCAGATCGCGGCGATCTCAAGCTCGACGCGGAAGTACCCGCAGCATGAAACGCAGTTAATCGATGTCAGAGGGCGCTGACAAAGAGAGCAAAACGGAAGAAGCGACTGAGAAAAAAATCAGTGACGCGATCGAGAAGGGCAACCTCCCCTTCTCTCGTGAAGCACCCATCCTCGCCTCCATCATTGCGTTTTTGGTCATTATGGTCTTCGTCGCCGTACCAGGTGGATTGAAACTGACGGCCTTGCTGTCTGAGCTGCTCGATAAATCCGACGACTGGCGCCTCACCAGTGCTGACGATGCACGCCAGTTGTTCTCTATTATCGGCGCTGCGGTCGGGATCGCCCTGTTGCCAGTATTGATCATCATCCCAGGGGCCGGCATCCTCGCCTCGGTGTTGCAGAACGCACCGCGTATCGTCGCCAACCGGATCGAGCCGCAGTTTTCGCGCATCTCGATCGCTAAAGGCTGGTCACGCATTTTCGGCGCTGCAGGGCGTGTCGAGTTCCTAAAGTCGACATTCAAATTCGCCGCAGCCAGCATTATCGTCTTTATGATCTTTTTCGAGGACACTCATTTTTTCGTCGACGCGATCATCACCGAGCCAAACGCCCTGCCGGAACTGATCCGCAGTCACCTGGTGCGTTTGCTTTCTTCCATTGCGATTGCCGTTACCGTACTTGCCGCATTCGATCTGGCCTGGACCCGCATCCACTGGCGCAGCGAATTGAGAATGACCCGGCAGGAAATCAAGGACGAGCACAAGCAAGCAGAAGGCGACCCGCTGCTCAAATCCCGGCTTCGCTCACTTGGCCGTGACCGGGCACGGCAACGCATGATTGCCTCGGTCCCGACAGCCACGCTGATCGTCGCAAATCCGACACACTTCTCGGTTGCTCTGCGCTATGTTCCGGCCCGGGATTCAGCACCGGTGGTCGTGGCCAAAGGACAGGATATTATTGCCCTCAGGATCAGGGAGATCGCGGAGGCTCATGACATACCGGTGTTCGAGAATATTCAACTGGCACGCTCACTTTATAAGCAGGTTCAAGTCAATAACGTAATTGCCCCGGAATTCTACAAGGCAGTGGCCGAACTTATTCAATTTGTTAATGCGCGCCGTCGATAGTTGCGGTGGCTGCAATCGGATGAATGTATGAAGAGAACCCAATATTCCGTCGCCCGCGTCGAGATCATCTCCGAACACCTGGTGGAGGTCATTGAAGATCTCCGGCTCGTCGATGTGGCGGACTATATTGCTTTCATCCGCTGCGAGCTTTTCGGTAATATTGCTGACATCGTCAACTCAGCCACGGAACTGACTTTCTATCCAAATATGCTGACTTTTGGTCTCGGCGGCGAATACACGCTCGACTGGAACTCTTCACCCAAGGTGATGCTTGATCTGGAATTCAGCAATATGGGCGTGAACGCCTATTTTCGCCTGACGCTGGCGGCAGACTCCACCGAAATCGATCTGCACCATCTGCGTTTTGCCGACACCGGACGCAGCCCCGCCGACAACACGGCCCTGCTTGCAGCCGCATTTGAAGACGCGCGCCTTCCACAATTTACGACACCAGCGAATGGATGAGCGACCGATCTTCTCGTCGACTACTTGAACCTGTTGGTTATGACCGGCATCTGGATAACGCCCAACGCCAGTGCCGTGGCAACGGTCGACGTG
Source organism: Phyllobacterium sp. A18/5-2 (assembly GCF_025452215.1). Lineage (NCBI taxonomy): Bacteria > Pseudomonadati > Pseudomonadota > Alphaproteobacteria > Hyphomicrobiales > Phyllobacteriaceae > Phyllobacterium > Phyllobacterium sp. A18/5-2. The sequence continues at coordinate 81,539 of NZ_CP104967.1, forward strand.
CGGTTGGAGCAGCCAAGCTTGTTCTTGGCGTTTTGCAGATAAGTGACCACGGTCCAGCGAGCGATGTTTAGAATTTCGCCAATTTCGCCATCGGTCTTGCCGTTGGCTGCCCAATAAAGGCAATCAATCTCGCGCTTCGTCAGAAGGTTTTCAACGGCGGCGGCCAACACCGGGTTGCGGTTGCCGTGCAGTGTGTTGTGAAGCCGGGTCGCCACGGCAGCCAGTCGCTTGCGCGTGCGATCGATGAAAGCGGTCTGCTCGGAGGTTTCGATGTGGAAAGTGAACTCGGTGATCCCTCGAAAGCCGTAGGAATTGCACGCATCGACAGTAAGAAAAAGATTGCCAAGACCGCGCAACTCACAGTCCCGCAGAAATTGTTTTGACTGGGCTTCCAGCCCGGTTTCTGCAGACAGATTGCGGATTGTGCCGGGAGCATCGGCCGGGCGCGGGGAAACCGTGATCCCCTGCACGAGAGGATCAACCTTGTAGTAGTTCTTAGCCGAATAACGAAGAACCCAGTTCATGGGCAAGGTTGTCAGCACCGATATTTCGGGCGCTGAACCTTGCTGCGGGCCGGCCGGAGCCGAATGGCCAATATGCGTGATATGCCGGCAGCTCAGTTGCTGTCTGATTTGCACAAGCATTTGAAGGGTGTCGCCAGTGCCATTACCGCTGAACAAACCTTGCTGGAATTCCGGGAAATGGGCCAGATCAAAATACATCGGGGACTCGAACCATTCCTCTTAGCAGGCCTAATATGCCGACATCGTCATTAGGATCTTTAAAAATCGAGATTGCTGTAAATGCTAAAGAATCAACAACGTGTGTATGGTTGCACCAGCTTGGTGCAGCATACAAGCAGTGAGCAACGTATTTCACCTAATTGCAACGGTATGGCAATTTAAGGTTGACAATCCCATATGTCTTGTCCGCAACTTGTTGGGGCAAGAGGCCGAGGATGATCGCGAATTGGTGCGTAAATCCACGCTTTTATCAACGAATCCGACTGTTAACCGTAGCGAGATATCCCTACTATCCTTGGTTGTATTGCCGCATGGTCAAACCAATGAATGATGATTTCTTCGATACGCTTCCGGTTTTCGTGCATTTCGAGGGGGTCGCCGACACCGGCAATTACAAGCCCCTGCCCGATGACTGGGTGCTGGCAACGGCTGACATTGTCGGCTCGACCAAGGCGATCAAGGCGGGCCGCTACAAGGCGGTCAACATGGCCGGCGCCAGCGTCATCTCCGCCATCCTCAATGCACTTGGCAAGCGCAGCTATCCCTTTGTCTTCGGCGGCGACGGTGCATTGGTAGCGCTTCCCGCTTCGGCTGTGGATCGGGCGCGCGAAGCGCTTGCCGCAGTCCAGGCCTGGGTTGCCGATGATTTGCAATTGAGCCTGCGTGCAGCGCTTGTGCCGATGCGCGATGTAAGGGCACAGGGGCTTGATGTGCGTGTCGCCCGGTTCAGCGTCAGCCCCGACCTCTCCTACGCCATGTTTGCCGGAGGCGGAGCGAGTTGGGCGGAAGCGCGCATGAAGGCAGGCGAATACACGATCGAGGCAGCGCCATCCGGAACGCGGCCCGATCTTGCCGGCCTGTCATGCCGCTGGAATCCGATCCAGGCGCGTAACGGCGAAATCGTGTCAATCATTGCCGTGCCTGGCACGCCCGGCGCGAGCGCAAAGTTTCAGAAGCTGGTTACCGACATCATTGCCGTTGCCGCTGAACAGAACCGCGGCGCCCACCCGCTTCCGGCCGAAGGCCCTCCCATTATCTTCAACACCAGGGGCGTTGAAACGGAAGCTCGGGCCACCGCCCCTGTTGGCCAGCGATTTTATCGCAAGCTTGCGATTATCGGTCAGATCATCTTGCTCTTTGCGCTCGACAGGCTGGGACTAACCGCCGGAGGGTTCGATCCGAAGCGGTATAAGATTGAGGTGGCACAAAATTCCGATTTCCGTAAATTCGACGATGGCCTCAAAATGACGATCGATATCGATGCCGAACGTCTTCGCCGGATCGAGATGCTTCTGGAAGACGCTTCAGCTGCCGGTATCAGCCGCTATGGATTGCACCGCCAGGATTCCGCTCTCATCACCTGCTTCGTGCCGACACCACTCGCACATGATCACATCCATTTCATCGATGGCGCCGCAGGCGGTTATGCGATGGCCGCGAGCAATCTGAAGTCGAAGCTGTCATAAATCTGGCGGCAGCTACGACTTCACAATATGCTTGCCCATCAGTCCAAGCTTCGCGAAGATGTTGCGGGTGTCGATAATGAGGGGCGCCCATCTGCCCAATGCCGCATAGTCTATACCATCATGATCGGTCGAGATCAGCACAGCGTCGTAAGATCTCACATTTGCCTCGGTCAGATCTTCGGATTTGCGGCCCTTGAGCGTCATATGTTCGCGTGTGGTCGGGATTTCGGCGACGAAGGGGTCGTGGTAGTCAGCACGTCCCCCACGTTCCTCGATAATCTCAATCAGCCGCAGTGAGGGGCTTTCGCGGATATCCGGCACGTTCTTCTTATAGGCCAGGCCAATAATCAGCACGCGTGAGCGGCTGAGCGCCTTGCCTGCCCGCACGTCAAGGGCTTCGGCCAGGCTGCTGACGACATAGCGCGGCATGGCAGAATTGATTTCACCGGCCAGTTCTATGAACCGCGTCGGCAGCTCATATTCACGCGATTTCCACGTCAGATAAAATGGATCAATGGGGATACAATGGCCCCCCAGACCTGGGCCTGGATAGAACGGCATATAGCCAAACGGCTTGGTTTTTGCAGCCTCGATGACTTCCCAGATGTCGATGCCCATGGCCGCGTAGACAACCTTCAGTTCGTTGACCAGCGCAATATTGACAGAGCGGAAAATGTTCTCCGTGAGCTTGACTGCCTCGGCCGTCGCGTTGGAGGAAACCGGTACAACCGTTTTCACCGCCGCGCCATAAAATGCCTGCATCAAGTTTCGCGCCGCTTCACCATCACCGGCGACAATTTTCGGGATCGTGGCCGTGTGGAAATCGCGATTGCCCGGATCCTCCCGTTCCGGCGAAAAGCCGAGATAAAAATCAATACCGGATTTGAGACCCGTTTCCTCGAGGATTGTCTTAACGACATCGTCGGTCGTGCCGGGATATGTCGTCGATTCCAGGACGATCAATTGCCCGGGGCGCAAGGTTGCTGCAATCGAGCGGCTTGTCGCCTCCACGAACGAAAGATCTGGATCGCGGTGTTTGGTCAAAGGTGTCGGCACACAAATGACAATGACGTCGCATGTTGCAAGTTGGGCAAAATCACTCGTCGAGTGGAATCTGCCCGCCTTTGCCTCGTTTGCCAGCGCCTCATCGTTTACCGCTTCTATGTAGGAGCGCCCGGCATCGAGCGCGACGATCTTGCCTGGATCGATGTCGAAGCCCGTAACGGCAAAGCCGCTGCGCGCCAGCGTGATTGCCAAGGGAAGTCCTACATAGCCAAGGCCGATGACACCGGCATGGGCCTTGCGCGTTGCAATTTTGCCTGAAAGGTTTTCGTATGGAGAGGAGGTCAAGACGATCTCTTTTGTGCGAGCGCAAATGCATTCAAGTGACGTTTAGATGGCTTCTATCAAATTGCCTGTCAAGCGAGCGGTTGCAGACACGTCTTCTCACGATCAAGTGACTAGTCCCTATTGTTTAGGTTGGATGACATCCCCATGTGAGTGACTTGGAAAACAACGACTGATAAAGGACCGCCCGTCGAGCTACCCGCTCAAGTCGTATCGGACCGGTGAGATTGCGCCGCCGGCTTACCTGTGCCAGCGTTGACACCGTCGCCCGATTCACTCATTTTCATCTTGGCCCGGCATGCCTTGAGTGTGCTCTGATCACGCTGGGCCGGCAGTAGTGAAGTACCGGGGAACGGACGTGGCTCGCATTTGCAAGGATCAAGGATGAGCACGACCCAATCTGACGTATCCGTCATACTTCTCGACAAGGTAGCTGACTGGCTGACGCAATCTTCGCTTGCGGGCGAAAATCTCGAAACAATCGTACGCGGCTTTTGCGAACGTATTGCAGCGGCCGGCCTGCCAATTGCCCGCGTCAATCTTTCGTTTTCCATGCTCCATCCGCTCTATGACGCCCTCGGATTCACCTGGAAGCGGTCGAGCGGCATGACGGTCGAGGGCTATCGGCACGATCCAGGCGGAAAACCCGAACGCTTCTTGCTGAGCCCGTATTTTTATCTGCTCACCAATAATCTTGAACATGTGCGCCGCCGCCTCGATGTTGACGGACCGATGGAATTTCCGGTTCTCGACGAATTGCGCCAGGAAGGCGTTACTGACTATCTTGCTTTCCTGCAGCCTTTTGGCGGCCAGTCAACGCAGGGGATGATGGGTTCCTGGGCCACCGACAGTGGCGGAGGGTTCAGCGATGCCATGATCGGCGCGCTTTTGCGTCTGCAGCATCATTTGGCTGTGGCTGCAAAGATGGCGGTTCTTGGCAAGCTCGCCGACAATATGCTTACGACCTATCTTGGCGGCAATGCCGGCAAACGCGTCCTCAATGGCCAGATCCGCCGCGGCGACGGCGAGACCATCCGGGCGGCACTGGTGATGGGCGATATGCGCCAGTCGACGGTGCTGGCCGAAAAGGAAGGTCGCCAGGCCTACATCGATACGCTCAACCATTTCTTCGATGCGATCGCTGCGCCATTCAACCGCAGCGGAGGAGAAATCCTCAGCTTCATGGGCGACGGCTTTCTGGCAGTGTACCCTTGCGGGCGGCACAAGGATCCCTCGAAGATGGCGTGCGAAGCCGCCCTGTCGGCTGTGTTCAAGGCGCAAGCGCGCGTCGCCGAACTCAATAAAGAGCGGCGCAAGGATGGTTTAAGCGATATCCGCTACGGCATCGGCCTGCATGTCGGCAATGTGATGTTCGGCAATGTCGGTCTGAAGGACCGCCTGACCTTTTCTGCCTTCGGTTCAGCAGTAAACGAGGTCCAGCGCCTGCAGGGCCTTACCAAGAAATATTCACGCGAAGTGATTGCCAGCCAGGCATTCGCCACCTATTGCGGCGGGGATTGGACCACTTTGGGAGAGGAAAAAATTGCGCGGCGTTGGCCAGAAGGTCACGGTTCTCTTGCCCAAGTCGACTGGCGAGACCGTTCAGCTGGATGACGCCTATGACGATGTCGCCTATGACGGCCTGTCGGAAGCCGAGCAGGTCATGCTTCTGCACCGCGATGCCAAAACGCAACGACCCTTGCTCGAGAAATTCATGCAATGATAGGAAAGATCCTCGCCATGGCTCTTCTCGCCGCCACTTTCAATTTAGCCAGTGCGGCAGCGGACCCGGCGGGCGACGTGCTTATCGATAATTTCGATGGCAATGACTTTTCGCCGGGCGGCGGACTTTATTATCGCGAAAATTTCGAGCAGCGCGCCGGAACGGTGGAGTTTCAATCTGAAGTCAAGCAGAGCGGCACAGGCGCTTTGAAGCTCAGTATCAAGCCATTTTGTCCAAATACGAATGAGGATTGCAGTGAACGGGCCGAGATCTGGGAGAAAACCGAACGGCGCGTGCCCTATAACGAGGGCGTCTGGTACGGTTTTTCGGTCAAATTTGCCGATCCCATCCCACGCGGCGACCATCGTTATCTGATCGCACAGTGGAAACGTGAAATAGGACCCGAAGCGGTCGGCGACTTCAGTCCCTTCCTCGCGCTTCGTCTCAACCAGGGCAAATTGTTTGCCACCATCGAGACCAATTATGTCGCGCCTTCAAAGGCGCAAGGATCAAGCAGCGTTAAGGCGTGCGGCGATAAGCGGACGCCGGTATGGTTCCGGCCGGACACCAACCAAATGCGCGCGCTTGTTGCGACAGACACAAACTGGACGCCGCAAGATGGCAGCCAGTTCAACAGCTGCACCGATGCGATCGTCGTGACCGATCACGGCAACAAACTACCAACGCCGGATTCCGGCTGGATCGACTTTGCCATCTATACCAAACCCGGTCCTGATGGCTCCGGCCACGTCGAGATTTTTGCCAACAAAAAATGGATCGTGACGGTCAAGGGCCATGTCGGGCACGCTGACAAGGGTCTTGGTGCCAATCAATACTTCAAGTTCGGTCCTTATCGCGCCGCGGACAAGACCGACTGGACCCTCTATTACGACAATTTCCGCCGCTCTCCTCGCTGCGCCGATGTTCTGGATGCGGATATCTGCCCCATGCCCTAGGCGCGGCTTTCAAGCTTGCGCAAGGCGCAGTGAGTCTGACAGTCTGATCGGCGTCGAGGTGTCGTCCCTAGGGTTCATCACGCTTTGGCACCTGCCTTTTATCCCGGCACCAAGATGCCGGGAATTTTTTTCCACATCTTCGCGGTGATCGGTGGCACTTTCTAGGTGCCTCCCTTGACGAGAAGAGCCCATATGGTTTGGGTCATCGCAACATTCGATGAGACGGGATCGGTAAACCAGGGAAAATTCTATGCGTCTCGAACGCGCATTGTAGATTTTGGATCCGATCCACGCACCTCCCATACGGGCCGGCGGCATCGGCGCGCTCCGGAAGTCGGCCACCATGGCCGCTCGTCAATGTCGCGCCACAGCGTCAATTTTTGCAGTAGCGGGTCGTCCGATGGATCTGATCCGACTAGCTTTTTCATCGGACGATGTTTCCAATTCTTCCGCTGTAAGCGCGGCTCCACCCACAAGCTTTGGGCTATAGTTGATGTTTCCACCGCCCTCGTCACCCCTCCGCTACGCGTCTGAGGGCTCCGTCCAGCATTTGGTTACGATTGAATCCATCCCTCACGCGGCTTCCAACGCCAATCGCCGTCAGTCTGCGCCATCAGGGGCAGTAAAAGCCGCCCGAGGTCCGTCACTACAGCAGCCAGACGTGGCGGCGCAGCGGCCATACGTTCGCGTCCGAGAAACGCCCGCCATTGCCGATCCCACACTTCGGCGTAGGCATCACTGAGACCCATCGGCCTCTCCTTCCGAAAATCTGTCCCTCTTCTAGCGAAAGTCTGGCGCGCGGCCTCCGCGAGGGTGGACCGCTCAAGCTCGAACGTTTCGGCGATCAGCCAAAGATCGTAGAAATCCTTCAGGCGGCTATTCGCCATGCCGAGTGTCACCAGCGCCTCGAATTTCTCGGCGATCACGGTTGCGACCGGATAAGCTCGAAGGCGCGGCGCCGGCGCATCGAGCAACGATGGATATTCTATATCGACCGGTCCCGGGGTGACGGCGTCGCCGAAGCCTATGTCCACCTGGATCGGAATGCGGGCGCCTGCGATGGTGGCCGTGGTGCGGACGCGAACGCCGCCATACTCGACTTCTTCTCGGATCGGCGCGGCTTCGAGCCCGTCCAGGTCGAAGACAACACCGTCATCCTCGACCGGCTGTGTGCAAATAGCGTGGAAAGTCTCTGCGATGGCCCTAGGACTGTTCTCGCCGTACCCCAGCAGGTCGAGGTCCCGCGTTGGCCGAAAAGGGTCGGCGACCCAGGCAACGAACAGCATCGCGCCCTTGAGGATGAAGCGGTCGCGATGCGCGGATAGGCTCAGCCGGTACAGGAACCTTTCGAGCGCATAGCGCGTCAACAGGATCTGAAAGTCCGTGCGTTCCGCGCGAGACCGATCCAGGAGCCGGGCGCGCACCGATGCCCCGACATTTTTCTTCGGTTCACCCGCCATCAGCCACCGTCGCTTCGACATAGGGTCGCATGGTCGACCAGATTCTGGCCCTCTTCGCATAAGCCCAGAGTTCGTCACTTGTGGTCTTGCGCCGCCGGAGCCCCTCGCGCAGCCCCTCCATCGCAACATCGAGGCCGACTTTCGTCCGATAGCGGAAGCAATCGACGATCGAGCGCGCCGGATTTGTGATCGGCACCTCGACCCCCTCGATGCGATGCCGTTCGACGCCCTCGGTGAGAGCGGCGCCGGTGAAGCGTACGAAACGGATAGGCGGATAGTCGATCTTAGGGCGCCAAGCCGTTCGATCGATGGCCATCCAGACCGCCGACGGCATCTGCAGCGTCAGCTCATGAAATTGCAGCGCCGAGGTCAGGCAGACGATCCCTTTCGGCACAAGCGCCGATGCCTCGGCCAGGACATGTCGTGCGTCGGCCGCAGCGTCGGGAAGCTGGTAGAGGCCGCGCGCCGGACGAACGACTTCTTCATCTCGTACGAGACGCGCGAGCGTCTCTGAGCCAATGCCGTGCGCGGCGAAATCCTTCAGCCGCAGCATATGCCGGGCTTTCAGGAGTTCCAGTGCGCGAGCCCGTTGGGTGCCAGCCGTGTCCACTTCCGTGATGTTTCCTCTGCCGAGACTCATAACAGCAGAGGTTTTAACACATTCCCCTCTGAAAAACACCCATGTTCAGGGCGGGTGTGAGATCCATCAGAATCGACCGGATTTTGCGGCCATGGCGGTTCGTCGCGGGGACCGCCGTCCTCAAATCTCAGCAGAACAGCATGGAGCTTCGCGACAATTCCAGCGACGGATTGGGCACGCTCGGCCCGAATGGCTCCCGCCAGTTCGTCCCGATGGACTCCGCCTCTGCCCTCAAATGTTTGTGCGGCCAGAATGCTGCGCCTGATCAATCAAGGGCGGGGGCGTCTTCGTCATCCGCGCAAATCGCAACAATAGTCGAGGCATCCAAGAACATTAAACGTCCCACATTTCATCGATGTACTTCTGCATGTCGAAGTCTGGCCTGTTTGGTCCCATTCTCGCCTTCACATCGTCCTGAATCTCGTTAATGCGGACCTTCAAGGGTAGAGCCTCTCGGGCGCGGGCCAGTTCGTTCTACAAGGCGCGCCTGACGGCCTCGGTTTTGTTTGGTGCCTTTGTCAGTTGCTGAACCTTTACGGCCAGAGCATCAACGTCATTGTCGCGATGTAGAGAGACATCCTTTAGTCCTCCATGGGTGTTTTTGGAGTATGCGTCATGAGCAAGGCGATGCCGCACTTAGATATCAAGGCACGCGCAGAGCTTGCAAGGCAGGTTACACCAACATTCGGCATCGGAATGCCGTTGCGGCAATCGAATTGTTTTCAGCGCCGGAATTCAACTGGCGGACAACGTGCCATCAAGCGCAGGCAAACTTCGACCATCCCTCTTGTCAGCAGAACACCTTTGACGTTTGTGCCCCAATGCCGCTGCTTGCAATAGCAGGCGGCAGAACCAACGCGACCTTGGTTGATCAACAGTCGTCAGTTTCTCCGGCTTGCTCATCAAGAAACGCCTCACGTAAGACATTAGTAGCATGGTCCGCCTCCCGGCGTTTTTCCAAGGCGTAGAGCAGATCATACCAAAGGCGCAAGCGCACCCCGCTAGACTCCCCGTATGCGGTGCGATAGTCTCAATTTCAATGGGCGACAACGATACGCTATGGGAAAATAATTGGCTGGCATGAAGTCAGGATCTGATCTGTTGCGTATCGAAAATCTGGGCATTTCATTTTCAATGCTCGGTGGACGTATGGACGTCGTCAAAGGCGTTAATCTGCGCGTTCTGCCAGGAAAAGTTACCGCACTTGTCGGTGAATCCGGCTCGGGCAAGTCGGTCATCAGTCAATCCGTCATGGGGATTTTGCCCAACACGGGAAAAGTCACCGGAAAAATTCTCTTCACCGACCCTCTGGACGGCAAGACCACGGATATCTTGCAATTGTCGCGCGATGGCGAGGAGATCAGGGCCCTGCGCGGCAGCCGAATGGCCAAGATCTTTCAAGAACCGATGACGTCCCTGTCGCCACTGCATACCGTCGGTAACCAGATCAGCGAAGTGCTGGCGATCCATACCAGCGCAACGAAAGACGAACGGCGCGCGCAAACCGAAGACATGCTCGGCCTTGTGGGTTTTGCCAAGCCAAGCCGCACCTACGACATGTATCCATTCGAGTTGTCTGGCGGCATGCGCCAACGCGCCATGATCGCCATGGCGCTCATCTGCCGGCCAGCCCTTTTGATTGCCGATGAACCGACAACGGCGCTCGACGTGACCATCCAGGCGCAAATTCTCGAGCTGCTGCGCGACCTTCAGCACAAGCTCAATATGGCTATGCTGCTGATCACGCATGATCTTGGTGTCGTCGCCAATGTGGCAGACGAGGTAGTTGTGATCTATCACGGCGAGATCATGGAGGCGGGCCCCGTCGATGCGATCTTCCGCAGGCCGCAGCACCCCTATCTGAAGGGCCTCATGGCGGCCGTTCCACACTTCGACATGAAGCCCGGCGAAAGACTGAAGGCCCTTCGTGAAGTGCCGGTCAATTCAGAGACGCTTTGGGCCAAGAAGAAACGGGTCGAGAATGCTCCGGAGGTACTTGTATCCGTTCGCGATCTGACCAAAACATTCACCACGCGCAAGTCCGGCCTGTTCGGCGGCAAGGACAAGACACTCGTTCGGGCCGTCGATGGAGTCAGCTTCGACATTTATCGGGGTGAATGCCTTGGCCTGGTCGGTGAAAGCGGTTCCGGGAAAACCACGGTCAGCAAAATATTGATGCGGGCGGTTACACCCGACACCGGCGCCGTTAGCTTCGATGATGGCAGCGGCAAGATCGACGTCCTGGCCGCACAGGGTGATGCGCTCATGGAGCTTCGCACCAAAATCCAGATGGTATTCCAGGATCCAGTCTCCTCTTTGTCCCCGCGCATGACCGTGCAGAATATCCTCAGCGAGCCGTTGGAAATTCATGGGCGTGGCGACAGCGACTACCGTCTTGAGAAGGTGCGGGGGCTGATGTCGGCGATCGGGCTCGATCAGCGCTACCTCAACCGTTATCCGCACAGCTTTTCTGGTGGCCAGCGTCAGCGTATCGGCATCGCTCGCGCCTTGGCATTGGGGCCACAATTGCTGATCTGCGATGAACCCGTCTCGGCACTGGATGTGTCGGTGCAAGCGCAAATCCTCAATCTTCTCAAGGATTTGCAAAAGCAGCTCGGACTGACCTATCTGTTTATTTCCCACAACCTTGCGGTCGTCGACTATATGGCCGACCGTATTGCGGTCATGTGCGGTGGGCGTATCGTGGAAATCGCACCAAGAGAGATTATCCTGCGCAACCCAGTCCATCCCTATACAAGGGCACTTCTTGCAGCCGTGCCTTTCCCCGATCTTGATCGGCCGCTTGATTTCGAGACCTTGCAGGCCAGCGGCGCATCCGATCAAAGAGCTTGGGGTCCGCAATTCTCCACCGATGGCAGTGACCGGCCGCTTGCACCAGCAGACCTTGGCGATGGACATCTGGTCCTTGCAAGGCGTAATGTCGATCCTCGGGAGTTACGCTCGTGATAACGCGCCGTACTGTTCTTGGTACTGTTGGCCTTAGTGCCCTTGGCTGTGCACTACCGGGTCTGACGCGCGCCGCCGATCGCGAACTTGAGCCGGAATATTTGGATGACCGGCTGAAAGCGCGCAGTATTCCCCCGCTTAACGAGCGCCTGCCGAAGCGCCCGCGTATTGTCGGTCTGAAAACGATGGGGCGGACGCCAGGCCGATATGGCGGCACGGTCCGCACGATCATTGGCAGTGGGAAAGACGTCCGCCTGATGACGATCTACGGCTACGCGAGGCTCGTTGGTTATGACGAGCATCTTGTCATGCAACCGGATATCCTTGAAGCATTCCAGTCTGAGAACGATACCGTCTTTACCTTCACGCTCCGCGACGGCCATAAATGGTCGGACGGTTCGCCTTTGACCGCAGATGATTTCCGTTACTGGTGGGATGACGTCCTGCTCAACAAGGATCTGACGCCAGGCGGCGGCTCACTTGATCTGCGCGTCGATGGAAAGCTGCCACGCTTCGAGGTTCTCGATGCGTTGACGGTCCGCTACACCTGGGAAAGGCCAAATCCGAATTTCCTGCCAGGCCTTGCCGGCCCGCAACCACTGATCATCGTCGGACCATCCGCCTATTTGAAGCAATTTCATAAGAACTATCAGGACGAATTCAGGCTTTCCGCGCTGATGAAGGAAAACCGGGTGAAGAAGTGGGCCGACCTCCACATCAAGATGTCGCGCGAATATCGGCCGGAAAACCCTGAACTTCCAACGCTCTACCCATGGCGAAATACGACAGCGCCCCCGGCAGAACAATTTGTCTTTGAGCGCAACCCGTTCTTTCATCGTGTCGATGAAAACGGCCGGCAATTGCCCTATATCGACCGATTTGTGCTCAATGTCAGTTCTTCATCCATCATCCCGGCCAAGACTGGCGCCGGGGAAAGTGATCTGCAGGCGACAGGCATTGATTTTGCCGACTATACTTTCCTAAAAGATGCCGAGGACCGATATCCGGTCAAGGTCGATTTGTGGAAAATGACACGCGGCTCGCGCGTGGCAATCCTGCCCAATCTCAATTGCGGGGATGAAGTCTGGCGCGCGCTGCTGCGTGATGTGCGCGTGAGGCGCGCGCTTTCGCTTGCCATCGACAGGCACGAAATCAATATGGCGGTGTTTTACGGCCTGGGAAAACCCAGCGCCGACACCGTTTTGCCCGAAAGCCCCCTGTTCAAGCCGGAATATGCCAAAGCATGGATTGATCATGACCCGCATAAGGCAAATGCCCTGCTCGACGAGGCCGGTCTTAACAATCGCAATGATGACGGCCTTCGGCTGCTTCCTGATGGCCGCCCGGCGGAAATCACCATTGAAACACCAGGCGAAAGCACCGTTGATACGGATGTTCTTGAGCTGGTCACCGACCATTGGCGCAAGATCGGTATTGCGCTGTTCATCCGCACCTCGCAACGCGATATTTTCCGCAGCCGCGCCCAGGCCGGCCACATCATGATGTCCATCTGGTACGGGATCGAAAATGGCGTTGCAACCGCCGACATGAACCCGCAGCAACTGGCCCCGACATCGGACGATCAGCTGCAATGGCCGCTGTGGGGCATGCACTATCTCTCGCTCGGCCAACATGGCCAGGCACCGGATCTGCCTGAAGCGGCAGAGCTGATCAAGTTGCAAAACAGCTGGCGGGAAACTGCCCACATGGCCGAGCGCACCGCTATCTGGCATAAAATGCTGGCAATCTTCACGAGCCAGGTTTTTTCCATCGGCCTCGTCAATGGGACCTTGCAGCCAATCCTTCGGTCGGACCGCTTGCAGAACGTTCCCAAAAACGGGCTCTATGGCTTCGATCCAACCTCCTATTTTGGGATTTATATGCCTGACACGTTCTGGTTGAGCGAGGAGCAGGCCTAGAATGCTGAAATACATTCTGTGGCGCATCGCCGCCATGATCCCCACACTGCTGATCATCTCCGCTCTTGTCTTCGTCATCATCGAATTGCCGCCCGGAAATTTTCTGGACAGCCAGATCGCCGAAATGCAGGCTCAGGGCGAAACCGTGAACATGCAGGATCTGGAAGAACTACGCCATCAATACGGGTTCGATCAGCCACCTGTTCTGCGCTATTTTCATTGGCTTGGCGGCATGCTGCACGGCGATTTTGGCTATTCCTTCGAGTATCAGCTACCGGTCAGTGAAGTGGTCGGGGACCGGATGTGGCTGACGATCCTTGTCTCCTTTGTCACCATTTTGTTCACATGGCTGATCGCATTTCCCATCGGCATGTATTCGGCGACCCACCAGTATAGCTGGAGCGATTACGGCCTTACCTTTTTGGGTCTCCTTGGGATCGCCATTCCAAATTTCATGCTGGCGTTGATCTTGATGTATTTCGCCAATATCTGGTTCGGCACCTCCATCGGCCATTTGATGGACCAGAAATTTCTCAATGAGCCCATGAGCTGGGAAAAGGCGCGATCAATCCTTTCCCATCTGTGGATTCCGGTCATCATCGTTGGCACAGCCGGGACAGCGGGCATGATCAGGCGGCTGCGCGCCAATCTCTTGGATGAACTGCAGAAGCAATATGTCATGACTGCGCGCGCCAAGGGGCTGCATCCGTTCCGCACGCTGGTCAAATATCCGCTGCGCATGGCGTTGAATTTTTTTCGTCTCCGATATCGGCTCCATTTTGCCGTCGATCATATCGGGCGCCGAAATCACCGCGATCGTCCTTTCGCTGGAAACCACCGGACCGATGCTGATCAAAGCGTTGCAAAGCCAGGATATGTATCTTGCAGGCTCCTTCTTGATGTTCCTGGCATTCCTGACGGTCATCGGCGTGCTGATATCGGATATCGCGCTTGCCTTTCTTGACCCGCGCATTCGTCTTGCTGGCAGGAGCACCAAGTGACGGCGCCGCTTCCTTCCCCCGGCGCGCCCTTGCAGCACTATGTCTCGACGGCGCCGTTCGATCCGATGTCGGTCGAGGTGATGACCGACGAACAGGCGAAAATCCATCTTGCATCGCAAACGCGGCTGATGTGGTGGAAATTCAAACGACACAAGGTGGCCCTGGCATCCGGCATTTTTCTGCTGCTGCTCTACGGCATGATCATCATTGCCGAGTTTCTGGCGCCCTACAATCTGCACACGCGCAATGTGGATTTCATCCATTCGCCGCCGCAGCGGGTGCATTTTTTCCATGAAGGCAGGCTTGTCGGGCCATTTGTCTATGGCCGAACCATGCAGCTCGACATCGACTCTTTAAAGCGCAACTACACGGACAATAAAAACGATGTGCAACCGATCCGCTTTTTATGCCGGGGGGACAGCTATCGCTTCTGGGGGCTTGTGGAAAGCAATATCCATCTCGTGTGCCCGGCAAAGGACGGCCAGATGTTCCTGCTGGGCACTGACCGGCTGGGACGCGATGTCTTGTCGCGCATCATTTATGGCGCCCGCATTTCGCTGACAATCGGGCTGATCGGCATCACCATCAGTTTCGTTCTGGGCATCATCATTGGCGGGCTTGCCGGCTATCACGGCGGTCTGTTCGACCTTTTGGTGCAACGCGTCATCGAGGTGTTGCAATCCTTGCCTAGTTTGCCGCTATGGATGGCGCTGGCGGCGGTTATGCCGGTAACCTGGAGCCCGATCCTGATCTATTTTGGCATCACCATCATTTTGGGGATGCTCGACTGGACCGGGCTTGCCCGTTCCGTGCGCTCCAAACTTCTGGCCTTGCGTGAGGAAGACTATGTTTTGGCGGCGCAGCTGATGGGGGCAAAAAGCGGACGCATCATCGGACGCCACCTCGTCCCTGGATTTATGTCGCACCTGATCGCGACGGCGACCATTTCCATTCCCGGCATGATACTGGGCGAAACGGCGTTGAGCTTCCTTGGTCTTGGGCTAAGGCCGCCCATTACCAGTTGGGGTATTTTGCTCACCGAAGCGCGCAGCGTCAGTGTCATTGCCTTTTATCCCTGGCTGCTGTTCCCGATGATTCCGGTAATTCTTGTTATCCTGGCGTTCAATTTCTTGGGAGATGGGTTGCGCGATGCCGCCGATCCATACAGATAGAGTCCGTTAAATTAGCATACTCACGGCTGTTTCAAGTGCACTGCGCGGGTCAACCCGCAAAACAGAGGGTTTTGACCATGATGCGGCGTTTTGAAGATGCACGGATCTTGATGTACAGCCACGACACCTTTGGCCTTGGCCATCTGCGGCGGTGCAGGACAATCGCTCATTCGCTCGTAGAGGACTATCGCGGGCTCAATATTCTGATTATCTCCGGCGCGACCATCGCCGGAGCATTCGACTATCGTGCGCGTGTTGATTTCGTGAAGGTGCCAAGCGTGATCAAGCTGCGAAATGGCGAGTACACCTCGCTTGCCCGCCATATCGATCTGCATGAAACCCTAAAGATGCGCCAATCGATTATCCGCCACACCGCCGAGACATTTCAGCCCGACATCTTTATCGTCGACAAGGAACCGATGGGCCTGAAGGGCGAGGTCGAGGAAACGCTTGCCTACCTGAAATCGCGCGGCACGACACTCGTGCTTGGTCTTCGCGAAGTCATGGATGCACCGCATCTGCTCGAAGCCGAGTGGAAGAATAACAATGTGATGCACAAGATCGATGAGCTCTATGACAATGTGTGGGTTTATGGACCGCCGGATTTCTACGATCCCTTCGTGGATCTGCATGTGCCGGCGAGCGTCCGCGACAAGATGAAGTTTGTCGGTTTCCTGCAGCGCAGCCTGTCACAAGACCATGCTCCCAGCCATGTTCCAGAAGGTGATTATATTCTGGTGACAACCGGCGGCGGCGGCGACGGGGCAGATCTCGTCCACAACGTCATCCATGCCTACCAGCAGGATCCGACGCTTCAACACAAGGCGTTCATCGTGCTTGGTCCCTATATGCCGGCCAAGCAACGGGCCAAGCTGGTGAGGAAGGGCAGTAAGATTCCCTATATCCAGGTCATCGAATTCGATAACCGCATGGAAGAACTCATCGCCGGCGCCAAGGCCGTTGTCGCCATGGGTGGTTACAACACCTATTGCGAGATTTTGTCCTTCGACAAGCCAGCGCTTATCGTGCCGCGTATTGCACCGCGCGAGGAGCAACTGATCCGCGCGCAACGCGCTTCAGAACTTGGTCTGATCGAGATGCTGCTGCCCGAAGAGGCAGAGGATCCTTTGCGCTTGGCGCAAGTGCTCAAACGCCTGCCGGAGCGCGCACCACCATCCCAAACCGGCAAGGGTGAAGGCATGCGGCTGGAGGGCCTGGTCCATATTTCCGAAATCGTCGGCGATTGGCTTGACGAACGCGAGCAGCCACTTCCTGCCGTCGCGGAATAGTATCTGGCTCAAGCATGCACGCTCCACTCATACGCCGCAAAACCCTCGTCGTTCTGAAGGGTTATCCGCGTCTGTCCGAAACGTTCATTGCCCAGGAGTTGCTGGGGCTGGAGCGCGCCGGTTTTGACCTGACGCTCATCTCCATGCGCAAGCCGACCGACAAGAAGCGTCATCCCATCCATGACGAGATCAAGGCCCGCGTCGTCTATTTGCCGGAATATCTGCACGACGAACCACTGCGGGTGTTGCGCGCCCTTGTTGCTTGCTGGAAAAAGCCGAACTTCAAGCCACTCATCAAGCGATTTTGGGCGGATCTGCGCCGTGATGTTTCGCGCAATCGCTTTCGCCGCCTTGGCCAGGCGCTGGTGCTGGCGCACGAATGGCCGGATTGCGCTGAATGGCTGCATGCGCATTTCATCCACACCCCCGCTTCAGTCACGGCCTATACCAGCATCATCACCGGCGTGCCATGGACCTGCTCGGCCCATGCCAAGGACATCTGGACGTCGCCGGATTGGGAGCTGACGGACAAACTCGAGTCGGCCCGCTGGAGCGTCACCTGTACGCGTTCGGGGTTCGAGCACATGCGTCAACTCACCAAACGCAAGGATCGGGTTCATCTGAGCTATCACGGTCTTGACCTGGCGCGCTTTGGACAATTTGATACGCTTCGCTCCAGCCGCGACGGCTCCAGCAGGTCGGATCCGGTGCAGATTTTGAGCGTTGGCCGTGCCGTTCCCAAGAAGGGCTATGACATCCTTCTTCACGCTCTTGCGCTTTTGCCAGCCAATCTCAATTGGCACTTCACCCATATTGGCGGCGGCGACGAGCTGGCAAAGCTCAAGCCATTGGCGGAAAAAGCTCGCCATTACCGACAAAATTACCTGGAAGGGCGCGCTTGCCCAACAAGAGGTGCTTGCGCATTACCGCAGTGCGGATCTGTTTGCCCTTGCCTGCCGTGTTGCCGCCGATGGCGATCGTGATGGGCTTCCCAATGTGCTGGTTGAGGCCTCGAGCCAAAACCTTGTCTGCGTCTCGACCAATATTTCTGGAATTCCGGAACTGTTGACCGGCGGCGAAAACGGCTTTGTCGTTCCGCCCGAAGACCCGCGCCTTCTCGCCGTCGCACTTGAACACGCCATTCGCCAGCCTGATCTGCGCCACCGGCTTGGACAAGCTGCCGAGGCACGCGTGCGAGCGCATTTCGACCATAATTCCAGCATCCGCCAGCTCACGCGCCTGTTCGAAAGCGAGTGGCAAAAAGCATGACCGCACCGCGCGTTTTCTTCTATGTCCAACACCTTTTGGGGATTGGCCATCTCGCGCGTGCCAGCCGCATTGCCGCAGCTCTTGCCGAGGACAATTTCGACGTGACGGTTGTCACCGGTGGATCGCAGGTTCCGGGTTTTCCAGGTCCCGGTGTCCGCTCCGTTGCGCTGCCTGCGGTTCTTGCCGGCAACGCAAGTTTTTCAGGCCTTGCCGACCAATTTGGCAACCCGGTCGATGAAGCGTTTTTGCACCGCCGCCGCGATCTTCTGCTTCAGGCATTCCATGCGGCCTGCCCGGACATTGTCATCCTGGAAGCTTTTCCCTTTGGACGCCGGCAAATGCGGTTCGAGCTCTTGCCTTTGCTTGACGCAATTTCAGCCGCGTCACCACGGCCAATGCTTGTGACGTCGCTCCGCGACATCCTGCAGGAGCGCACAAAGGCGGGCCGCGATAAAGAGACGGTCTGTCTCATCAAGGCACATTTCGATCATGTGCTCGTCCATGGGGATCCGTCCTTCATCACGCTGCCCGATACGTTTCCGCTGGCGGGCGAAATTGCCACCAAGATCATCTATACCGGCCTTGTTGCCGGTGCGGCTCCCGCCCCGCCTGCCGACGCATATGACATCGTCGTTTCGGCCGGGGGCGGCGCCGTCGGGTTGGATCTTGTCCGCTCGGCTCTGGAGACGGCCAAACGTTCCGCCTTTAGCGGATCGTGGTGCCTGATAACCGGTCCAAATCTACCGGAGAGCGATTTTACCGCTCTTTCTCGGCACGCGCCGGACAATGTCACGCTCGTGCGCTTTCGAAACGATTTTCCGTCTTTGCTCAAGGGCGCGAAGCTGTCGATTTCACAGGCGGGTTACAATACGGTCTGCGATATTCTACAGGCACAATGCCGCTCGATTCTCATCCCGTTCACCGCCGGCGGCGAGACTGAACAAAGCGTGCGCGCCACGCGCCTGGAGGCGCTTGGCCTGGCTATCGCTTTGCCGGAAAACGGCCTTGACGCCGACATTCTTTGTGAAGCGGTTGCGGCAGCCTTGTCCCGGGTCAAACCTCATGGACACAAGCTGGATTTGAACGGCGCACAGCGCACAGCGGCGGTCTTGCGCGGGCTTCTCTAACGACACCCACATCATATAGCGTTCATGGCTTGGATGCTGTAGGCTTGGGCCAATGGATCATGGAGTTCGTCCATGGGGTCTTCAAACGTTTTAATGATTGAAATTCTTGGCTGTTTCACAGCGCGCGGTTATCCATGGAAAAAGTCTAGGACGTTATATCTGGTCGAACACACGACTTCAGCAGATTTGGATTCTGTGTGTCGTGGCGGTGTCGATGATTCCATACTTCCTGTCCTTCGATCTGCCGAAACAGATCGTAAACGGTCCCATTCAGGGTATGGGGTTCGACGCGCCCGGCGCCACGCAGACCTTCATGCGCATCCAGTACGATATTCCCTATATCGGCAATGTGGTGTTTTTCAACGGGCTCGAGCTCACCCGCTTTCAGATGCTGATGGCGCTCAGCCTGGTGTTCCTGTTGCTGGTCATCATCAACGGTCTGTTCAAGCTCTATATCAACACATACAAGGGCCGCCTTGGTGAGCGCATGTTGCGGCGCATTCGCTTTGAACTAATCGACCGGGTTTTGCGTTTCCCGCCCGGCCAGTTCAAGCGGGTAAAGTCAGCCGAAATCGCCACGATGATCAAAGATGAGGTGGAGCCGATGGGCGGCTTTACCGGCGATGCCTTTGTCCAGCCAGCCCTGCTTGGCGGCCAGGCGTTGACTGCGCTTGTCTTCATCATCATGCAAAATTTCTGGCTTGGCATGATTGCTGCGGGCATCGTCGCCATCCAGGGCGTTGTGATCCCGCGCATGCGCAAGCGATTGCTTGAACTTGGCCGCCAGCGCCAGCTGACGGCACGCGAATTGTCGGGCCGCGTTGGCGAAATCGTCGACGGCATCGGCACCATTCACGGCAATGACACGTCGAATTTCGAACGCGCCGATATCGCCGCGAGGTTGGGCCTGATTTTCTCCATCCGTTACGATCTTTACCAGTGGAAATTTCTGGTCAAATTCATCAACAATTTCCTGGCGCAGGTTACGCCCTTCCTGTTCTATTCGATTGGCGGTTTTCTCGCATTGCAGGGCCGTCTGGATATCGGTCAGCTTGTGGCCGTCATCAACGCCTACAAGGATCTGCCTGGCCCGCTGAAGGAATTGATTGACTGGGACCAGGCACGCCAGGATGTGCAGGTGAAATATGCGCAGGTCGTCGAACAGTTCAACGTCGAGCGTCTCGTCGATCCGCGAATTCAGGCTTTGATGCCCGAAGCGGTCAGCCGTCTTGAACATTCCTTGCAGGCGGTCAACCTCACACTTTCCGACGACAGTGGCGCGCCGCTGCTGCGCCATGTTTCTTTGGAGATAAACCCCAGCGAGACCGTTGCTATCGTTGGCAGTGGTGGCAGCGGCGCGGAATATCTGGCCGAGGCCTTTGCCCGGCTCATCTGGCCCGAGCAGGGCCGCATCACCATTGATGGCAAGGACATCCTTGAACTGCCGGAATCGGTCACCGGGAGGCGAATTGGCTATGCCGCCTCCGATACTTACTTCTTCCATGGAACGCTCAGGGATAATCTCCTTTATGGCCTCAAGCACGCCCCGCTGACCAAGGTCGAATATGAAGGAAAGAGCGCCGCATACTACAAGTGGAACATCAATGAGGCACGCCGCGCCGGCAATCCGGAGCTGGATCTTAACAGCGACTGGGTGGACTACGCCTCCGCTGGTGTGACCGGTCCCGACGATCTTTTCAAGGTCGTGCGTCCCGTGCTCGATGCCGTCCTGATCTCGCAGGACATTCTCGATATGGCGCTGCGCTCGACGGTCGATACTGCCGCCCATGCCGATCTGACCGACCGGATCGTCGAGTTGCGGCAGGCTTTGCGCAAGCGTCTGAAGAAAGAGGACCTTGACGACCTCGTCGTGCCATTCAAGCTCAACGCCTACAATGCGCAGGCCACCGTTGGCGAAAACCTTCTGTTCGGATCGATGAAGCGGCCGATGATGACCAATCGCAAACTGGCCGCCCATCCCTACTTTCGCGCGGTCCTGCGCGAAAACGATCTGTTGATCGATCTTTATACGATGGGCCTTGAGATCGCCGAGAATGCGGTGGAACTGTTCCAGGACTTGCCGCCAGACCATCCGTTTTTCCAGCAACTGACCTTCATGACCGCAGATGATATCCCGCTCTATCAGCAGCTGCTGCAAAAGCTTAAGGGCCACGGCATCGAGGCCGCCTCGTCGGATGAACGCACAAGCATCATTCGCCTGAGCTTTTCCTATATTGAACCCAGACACCGCTTTGGTCTTCTCAATGATAAACTCATGGCAAAGATCGTCGATGCCCGTGAAAGGTTCCACAACAACCTGCCCGATGACCTCAAGGCTGTCATTGAACGCTATGATCCAGAGCAGTTCATCGCTTCTGCAAGCTTGATGGACAATGTTCTTTTCGGCCGGATCGGCTTCACACAGGCCGACAGTTCGGAACGCGTCAACACGATCCTGCGCGATATCTTCGACCGCCTCGACCTGTTTGAAAGTGTGCTCTCCATCGGCATGGATTTCGACGTTGGCTCAGGCGGCAAACGGCTGACCAATGTGCAGCGGCAAAAACTCAACGTCGCACGCGCATTGCTCAAGCGGGCCGATTATGTGATCTTCAACCGCCCTATGCCGGCCCTCGACCAGCGCGTGCAGGATCAGATCACCCACAATATCATGGAGAATTTGCACCAAGAAGGCCATGCCCCGGCAATCATCTGGGTGCTTTCCAATACGGCCCTTGCCAATCTGTTCGACCGGGTGATTGTCTTCGACAAGGGGACTTTGGTCGAAGATGGAACGCACGCGACTCTTTTGAAGAAAAACGGTATATTTAAAGAACTGGTGTCATAACAAGCTGTCACAAAGGCGGGGAACCTGGATGGCGCAAAAGGGGGATAGTGGACGTCTATGTTGCTGAAAGATGAAGTCGAGATGTTGCGGCGCGTGCCGCTGTTTTCTGGGGTTGCGCCAGCCAAGCTGAAGCTTCTGGCCTTTACATCCGATCGCGTCAGCTACAAGGCAGGCCAGACATTGTTCCGCCAGGGCGATCCGGCCGATGCGGCCTACGTCATCCTTACCGGTGCAGCCGATATTTTGTCGGACACACCGAGCGGCGAAATCAAGGTCGCCGAGATCGAGCACGATTCCATCGTCGGTGAAATTGCCATTTTATGCGATGTATCACGGACCGCGACCGTCAGAGCAAATTCGGCCCTGGAAGCGCTGCGCATCAGCAAGGACCATTTCCTCAAACTTTTGAGCGATTACCCGGAAATGACGATCGAAATCATGCGGGTGCTTGCCGACCGCCTCAGCCATACGACCACGGAACTTAGCGAGGCGCGCAGCAAACAGAAACAGGCAGCAAAGTAGCTGCCTGTCGACGCTTTGGCGGCCTATGGCTCACCCCATGCCGATTTTCAGATTTTGACGAGCATGGCAGTGATGTACATGAAGCTGGCGCCCGCAGCCAGACCGCCAAATGTTGAAGGTGCAAGCAAGGCGGAAATGCCGGCACTGCGCGAGCGCACGATGAGAGCGCTGACCTCGATGATGACCTGAGCGATCGCGCCTGCCCCGATTGCCAGAGCAATTGCCGTCCACTGGGGGGCATAGGCAAGGCTGCCAATCCATATTCCGATAACGGCGGGCCCTCCGGCCAGGAGTGTCAATCCTGCAAAAGCGGCGAGCGTTGGCGTTTTTCTCAATATCGGCGCGGCAATCCCAATACCTTCGGTGATATTGTGAAGCGTAAAGCCGAGGACAAGGAATGTTCCCAATCCGGCGGCACCGGCGGTAAATGCCGCGCCGATAGCCAGTCCCTCGCCGAAATTGTGCAGACCGATACCAAGCGCAATATAAGTCGCCAAAGCCAGGCCCGTTGGTGTTCCGTGTCTTCGCCCGATACCCATTAACACGAGGAAGCTGGCCGCGGCCACCAGCACGACCATGGCGCTTCCCTGGAAAATTGCCGCCGACTTTGCTGCAAATTCCAGCGCCTCAACCAGGGTGTCGATCAAAAGGAATGCCAGCAAACCCACCGTCATCGCCAGGAGGAACGTCATCGTTCCCGGGCCCGCACCACGCAGTGCCGGATAGCACATCAGGCCGATGGCGACAGGAAGAATTCCAACGAATGCACCCAGAATTGCTTGCGCCCACAGGCTTGAAGAGGTGGCGAGCGGCGTTGGCACGGCTACGGCGATCTCGTGCTCGAACGTCGCTCCGGTATTTGTGACAAAATTGACCTTGTGCGTTTCGCCAAGCACCCACGGGAAGGGCAAGCTGATCCAGGCTGTTTCGCCCCGTGCAATGCGGCCCTGCGGGTTTTGCTGGAATTCCCAATAGGCATCGTCGACCTGGACCTGGGCAATCATCATCGGATCGGAGCCTCCGGCACGCACCAGGAGCTGCAATCCGTTGTGGTCAAGGATCGTTCGCTCGATCGTCAGGTTCTCAACCGGCGGGGCGCCGTTGTTGAAACTTTGCAGCGGATTTGCCTGGAACAGCCACACGATTGCCATTGCCAGGACGGCGATGGGGACAAGCAGCCAAAGCCAATGCGACAATCGTGGCGATGCCGGCGCGCGCGGCTGGGTAACGTTGACAGGTTTGTGCATCATGACACCGTCTCCCTGACATCGAACATGCCCATCCAGCCAAGTTCGGTAAATTCCGATTGATGCGCATGGAACATGTAGAGCCCCGGCTCGTTTTCCTTGAAGGTAAATTCAAGAATGCCGCGCTGGGCCTGACACTGCATGATCAGATCGACCGTCTTCAGTGTCGGCGTCAATGTCGTTCCCTGATCGTAATAGTCGAAGAAATTGGCATGCAAATGGAACGAATTGATTGGATCAAACTCGGTAATATTGACCAGATAAATCCGAACCGGCCGCTCACGCGCGATCTTGATCGGTTCCTTGGCATAACAATGCGCGATCGTGTTGCATGCGTAGAACTCATTTTCGCCGTCGAAATTCGTGTCGAACGCATTCATCACCATGGCCAGTTCCTGCCAGTTTGCGTTTTCAGGCGAACCAAGAAGGCGTGACTGTGCAACGTCGACATGCTCCGGGTGACGGGCCGGATCAGGATCAATGACAAACAGGCCGTACATGCCTTTGTGGAGATGCCGGGTCAGCGGCAATGCATGGCAATGGTAAAGATGGCAGCCAAACGGCTTTGCATCGAATTCATAAACGAACTCTTCGCCCGGGTCGATGACACCGGCCCCTGGCACACCGTCCATCCGCGCCGAATGGATTCCATGGAAATGCAGCGAATGCGGGTGCGAGCCATTGTTCTTCAAAGTGATCTTGAGGCGGTCTCCCTGCGTTGCCCGCAGTGCAGGCCCAGGGACCCCGGCCATTATAGGTCCAGGCCGGGAACATCACACCTGGCGCGATCTCAATTTCCTTTTCTTCGACGGTGATTTCGAAGCTGCGCTGTTTGCGCCCGTCGGGAAGCTCGCTCACGACACCGGTATACCAATCGGTGAGCATTGCCGTTGGATCGAAACCGTTGCGCGCACTATCGACGGTCCCGACCGTCATCATCGCACCATGCGCCGACCTGTGGGCAGAAGCCGCAGCGTCAGCGTTTGGTGCCGGACCGCCGTGATTGCCATGGGCTTCCTGCGCGCTCGCAGTGCTGGAACAAATCGCTGATGCGCCGATTGTTGCGATACTTCCGCCCAACAGACGTCGTCTGCTCAGATTTGTCTGTGCCCATTTCAGCATCCGTCCCGCTCCGATTAGCAACCTAGATGAATTAAAGCATTGTACTCAATTTATAGCAAGTGCTATAATTGCTGTCCTCATTTGCCTGCTTGAAAATCCAAACTTTTTTTAAGGTGTAGAAATTTGGTGCATATGATGAAAGAATAGCCAGGGCTAACTTAGGCAAACCGGCTTCAAAAAAGTTTACGGAAGTGAAGATCAGATGATACCCGACGATAGCGCGCGCGGCGATGGCGACAGTCTGCTTGTTGATCCCAGCACCCATATGGAGAGTTTTCGCCGCACCCGTCACAATCGCCGCACGGAACTGATTGAAGACTATGTCGAACTGATTGCCGATCTGATTGAAGACGGGGGCGAGGCCAGGCAGGTCGATATCGCTCTGCGCCTTGGCGTGGCGCAGCCGACGGTGGCAAAGATGCTCAAGCGGCTGGCATCCGACGGCTATATTCAACAGCGGCGCTATCGCGGCATCTTCCTCACCGATACGGGCAAACAGCTTGCAGAACAAAGCCGTGAGCGCCACCAAATCGTTGAATCGTTCCTCTGCGCTATCGGCATCTCTCTCGAAACGGCAAGGATTGATGCCGAAGGTATCGAACATCATGTGAGCCCTGAAACCTTGGAAGCCTTCAGGCTTTTTGTGGCAAAGACCAACCCTTGATCAATCGGGGCCAGAGACGATCTCTCCGCTTAAAAGATTTACCTTGAAATTGCGCGATGGCAGGCCTGAAAGGTAGCGGTCCATCATGCGCAGCATCCGTCCGAAACGTTCCTGGGCGCCGCCGGTTTTGATTGCAGCAGCGCTGGCATAGACCAGGATCAAAAAACGATAGGCACGAAGCTGCTCTGGTGAAATACGATCGAGCGCCATTTCACTGCCCATGCGCAAGCGATACCAGTCGCCAAGCAAAGCGAGAACCGGGATTGCATCCAGCTGTTCGATGGTGACACCGCCCGCTTCAGATAGCGCCTGCAACGTCACAACTGCACCGTTACGGGCGCGCTGCGCATGGATCAGCGTAACTGCATCCTCAACAGGAAAGGGCTGCGCACATTGGCTCAGCACAAGCAGGTCGCCGAGATTGAGCTGCGGGATGATCCGCGCCAGATCCTTCGGCCACTCGCGCCGCAAATAGCGGTATACGACCAGCTGATCGACATGCTCCGACAGGAATTGACCGTAATGGTCGGCATCAAGCATCCTGCCAACCTTCTTGCCCGTTAGATTGATCTCGATGCGATACTGCTCCTGGATGGCAGGATTAATCGGCAGGTGATCCAGGCTTAATGTTTCGATATCAAGGGTGGCACCATCCAGCGTCACGATCTTAAGTGCCGGGGGAAAGGCAACCAGCGATGGGACCCCAACATTGACGAGGAAGCCCCCGTCCTTCACCACCCGTGCGGTATCATTGATGTGGAGATGCCCGCTGAAATGGATGCGCAGCCCTGCATCCATGGCCGCGCCCGCCACATCGGGCAAAGGCATGCGCTCGCTTGAACTTGTCCTGCCGATAAGCCCAAGCTCATCGTGCGTTGTTGCATCGAGCATATCCAGCATCGGATAATGTGAAAACGCCAGCAACTGCTTGCCGTGGCGTTTTGCTCTTGCGGCAACATCTTTTGCCCAATCGAGCACGAAACGCTTGTGTTTCCGCATGGCATTCCAGCCGGCATTGGTGCTGTCGATGAACGCCCCCGCATCGCCTGTCGCAAATTCCCCATTGCGCGGCTCAAACACATTGGCATCAATCATCAACAGCCAAAGACCCTCCACCGGTTCAACGAGATAAGACGCATCCATCAACTTGTATTGGTTTTTCCCGTCGTTGGAACAAACCAAATAGAGCCGCTTTTCAGGATGATCATCCGCCCCAAATGGCGTTTCCCAATGCACGTCAGCCGGGCGGCGAAAGAAGCCGATATCCGGCAGTGCCTGTAATGCGGCGGGATAACCCGGGCAATACATTTTGTCGCTCACCACCATTCCATCCGCGTCGTCATCGACGAAGCCGCCGTCACTGGCAACGATCGTATAGGTGCCGTCGGCGTTGAGCAGGCGCTTGGCGTGATGGCGACCGTTCGGGCCAAAAATATCGTGATTGCCAACGGTTGCGATAAAGACAAGCCCATGATCGCGAGTATAGCCGTCAAGCAATTGTCGCAACGCGCCAAGGGTCGCCACCTGGCCGTCATCGGAATAGTCGCCAAGCAGGATGACGAAGCGAATACCGCGCGCCACCACCGCCTCCAGCGCCGCTTTGAGCGCATCATAGCTCTCGTTGAACACGCGGGTGGAACGCACCGTATCGGTCAGCCGGCGCGCGGTCATCCGGCCGGCCCCCGTCTTTATGCCGGCAAAGTCATAATCGCCATAAAGATCATGGAAATGTGCGTCGGCAATGACCGCGATCGGTGGGAACTTCGAAGAAGTCATGAATCAGGCGTTCCGGCTGGCTAAGTTCACGAACTTATACATTTTGTAGTGACAATTGTCATAAAGCTTAAAAATCAGATGACCATCGCCTACATATGGTCACACGCAGGTTTTTATTGCGTTATTGACAAATAAATCGAAATCCAAGTCTCGCATAACGAATGCAGTTTGGTTACGGTACCCGAAAAAAGCGGGGAATTGGGTGTAAAGATCAGCATGAACGACGAAGTGTTTAGGGTGAAATTCTGGGGAACGCGTGGCAGCGTCTCTGTATCGGGCCCCGAGTTCAAGCGCTATGGCGGCAACACCGCATGTATCGAAGTCCAGTGTGGCACACACAAGCTGATCTTTGACACCGGCACAGGTGTACGCCAGGCAGGCGAAGCCCTGACCAGGGAAGGCGTTGATCAGGTCGATATCATCTTCACGCATTGCCACTACGACCATATCATCGGTCTGCCGTATTTTGCGCCGCTCTACAATCCGATGATGAATGTGCGGGTGTGGTCCGGGCATCTGGCCGGGGTCATGACCACGCGCGAAATGGTCAAGCAGTTCATGCGACCGCCATGGTTTCCCGTTGAACCCGAAATCTGCAAGGCTTGTCTCGGCTTTCGCGATTTCCGCTCCGGTGACGTGCTGGAGCCGTTTGAAGGCGTTATCATCCGCACCGATAGCCTCAATCATCCAGGCGGTTGCATCGGCTATCGCATCGAATGGGCGGGGCGCGCGCTGGCGCTGATTTATGATACCGAGCATGAAGCCGGAAAGCTCGACCCTGTGGTGATGAAGCTCATCAAGGATGCCGACCTTGTTATCTATGACTGCACCTATACCGAGGACGAGATGCCACGGCGCTTCGGATATGGCCACTCGACCTGGCAGCACGGCGTTCTTCTGGCGCAGGCAGCTAAAATCGGCAAGCTGGCGCTGTTTCACCACGCGCCATCGCGTACCGATGACGAGCTTGACGCGTTCGAACGGCTGTCCAGGCAGCGGTTTGCCGGCGCCTTTGCTGCCCGCGATTTTCAGGTTATCGATCTTTAGAGGTTATGGCGGCCGAGCAATTCGCCCATGCAAACCCAGCGTCCGCCCGGCGCTTCGGCCACCACGGCAAACAGCGTTTTAAGAAAGTCCCAGGCCGATGCATCATGGACGAGATGATGGGTGAGGAGGCCGACCGGCTCGTTGCTGCCATCAAAGCGCTGCTGCAGTTCCTCAACGATTGCCCTAACCAGCTCGCCATGATCCCGGCAGCCACGCGTCCCGTGCCAGTCGATCAGGTCGACATGCGTGTTGATGACCGGCAGGAAAGCTGAATGTTTCGCCTTGGCGGCGCCAAACACCGACAAAGCCTCAAAGCCGAGCCCCGGCAGTTCGGGCAACAGCAGCAAATCGATGCGGTTCCAGGGCGGAACCAGCACTGGCACAAACTGCCCGTTAAACCGTGCCTTCAGCTGGCTATAGCCATCGCGAAGCTCGCCGAGAATGACACTTTGCGGCCGGTGCGGTCCAAGCTCCTGCTTCTTGTCTGAACTTGGTGCATGGTTTTCATGCGACCAGCCATGCACGGCAACGCTGACGCCCGCTTCGCCCGCCAATCGCCCGGCAAGCGCGTCCGAAGCATAAAGTGGAACCACAGCAAGCGTCAGCGGCACTTTTTGTTCCTGGCCAAGCGTCAACAAACGCTCCAGCGCAGGCGTCGGCTTGACGGCATCATCATCCCGCAACCAGAAACGCGCGCTGCGGTTGGCGTGGATCCAGCGCGCAAGTTCTGCGCGCAAGGGCTGCCATACTTGATCGTTTGTCATAGGCCCGCCCCCGTAAAGTTGCGCAGTAATATATCCAGCCGCCTTGATGCAACATCCAGCGACCGGTCCTGCAAGATGAAGCGGCGCGCCGACCGGCCCAATTTATGGCGCCGTGCGCCGTCACCCAGCATCTGCGCGATGGCATGCGCAAAAGCCAGGGTATCGCCCGCTGGCGTCAACGTGCCGGTGACGCCATCCTTGACCACTTCCGGCACCCCGGCGGTCTTTTGCGCCACCACCGGCAATCCTGCCGCCTGTGCTTCCATATAGGCGATCCCATAGGCTTCACCCGTGCCGGGCCAGACATAGGTTCCCCCTTCATAGAGAAGGTGGACGACTTCTGTCGCCGGTTTTTCGCCGAGCCATTGAACGCGCCCGGCACTAAATTTTGCAAACAACGCCCACACCGCGTCGCGCGCCGGGCCATCACCGATCACCGTCAATGTCCAGGGCACGTCCTCAATCAAAGCCAGTGCTTCGGCAAGCATGCTGTAGCTCTCCAGCTTGTCACCCGGTCGCATCATCGCCACCGTGACCAGTCGACGCGGGTTTTGGTTTGATGGTTCGCTGGCAAAGGGCAAAACGTCGATGAAAGGCTCAAGCCGCGCCAGATGCACGCCTGGAACAGCGGCAGCAAGCCCCGCTTCATCGCGTTTTGTGAAGCATATATTCACGACTGCCTGGCGCACCGCATCGCTCACCAGCAATTGCAGCTCTGCCCAGCCGGTTTCATCCCGCCGCCTGGAGTAGGAAGCCTCCGCCGTCACATAGGGAAGATTGAACAACGACGCGAGCTTCGGCCCGATCAGGTCCGGCGCCTTGTAATAGGGATGATAGCAGAACCAAAGATCAGGCTTTGCGCCTTGCCGCCACTTTGTTGCCAGGCGCTTCGCCTCATTTTCCGCCTGCAACGCCACCTGTTGGCGCGCACCGGCCTCTGGCGTGCCCGTAAAGCTGCGCAGCTCTGACGCAATCTCGACCTTGTGCCCGGCCCGTTGCATGGCGGCCATCAAGAGCCTTGCCATCTGCCGGTCGCCGGATGGAACCGGATGATTGGGCGATTTGAGGGGCGCGTAAAAGGCGATATGCATATTGCTTTATGATTCAATCAGTACGTGTGCAGCTTGCTAGAATCTTGCACACCCATTTGCCGGCAATTGCAAGCAGGATATGCTTGATAAAACCGCTGTGCCGGCGCGTGTGAACTACACATAATTGTCATCCGCGCCGGGCCTTGTCTTGCCATTATTCAGGAGCAATTGCGCAAAATGTGACCATCTCGCCAAATCATTATTCGTCGCTTAAGTTAGTTCGACAGAAATCAGTTCGGTATTCATGACAGTCATTGCACAAGCGCCTCGCTTCTCCGAACGATCCCTGCGCAGGGCGCGGCTGGTTTCAGGGCTGATCATGCTGGTCTTTGTGACATTGCATCTCAGCAATCACGCACTCAACCTGATTTCCTTGACCGCCGCGGAAGAGGGACGGTTGTGGTTTACAGCGATCTGGCGCAATCCCATTGGCACGCTCATTCTTTATGGCGCAGTTCTCGTCCATGTCACGCTTGTCATGCGTTCACTTTATCTGCACCGGACCCTCGTCATGCCCATGCGCGAGGCGATGCAGGTCATTCTTGGATTGTTGATCCCGCTCCTCATTATCGACCACGTCATTGCAACGCGCGTGCGTTTCGAAATGATGGGCCTGCAGGACAGTTACGAGGCGGTGATACGCACCTTGTGGATCGAGATCGCCGACCAGCGGTCTGCGCCAGTCGATCGCGCTGCTCGTCATCTGGACCCATGGATGTATCGGGGTGCATTTTTGGCTACGCTATCGCGACTGGTACTATCGGGCTGCGCCGTTTCTCCTTACATTCGCTATTCTCCTTCCCGTCCTTGCGCTGCTTGGCTTTGCCGACACCGGGCGGATTCTTGAAAGCGAACCGGTTCAGTCGAGCTACGGCAGTGGCTATGCAAGGGCTCGTGGTGCTGGCGGATACGGCCAGGTATCGGCAGCGCTCGAAACGCAAATGCAGCGCGTGCAAATGGCAAAATACTCGCTCTACGGCGGATTTGCCGGCGCTTTGATACTTGTCTTTGCCCTGCGCACACGCCGCAGTTGGCGCGAACGGGCCGACCAGATCCAAATTCGCTATCCAGGCGGGGAAACCGTTAACGTTCCGCGCGGATTCAGCGTGCTGGAGGCAAGCCGCATGGGCGGTATTCCCCATTATGCGGTCTGTGGGGGCAAGGGACGTTGTTCAACCTGCCGCGTCCAGGTTGTCGAAGGCGTGACGACACTGCCGGCTCCCGAATCGATTGAGCAGGTCACGCTGAACCGCATTGGTGCCGATCCTGGTGTGCGCCTGGCCTGTCAGCTTCATCCGGTCACCGATATCAGTGTTGTGCCGCTGCTGGTACCGTCCGTCGAAGGTATCGTGCCGGTCGGCAGCCAGCAGACCAATCCTGGCCGCGAACAGGAAATCGCCATCCTCTTTTGCGATATTCGCAGCTTCACCATGCTGACCGAAGCGCAGCTTCCCTATGATGTCGTCTTCCTGCTCAACCGCTATTTCGCCCTTGTCGGTCAGGCCGTGGAGACGTCGGGCGGCCGCGTCGACAAATTCATCGGCGACGGGGCCATGGCCCTGTTCGGACTGAGGGGGTCGCCCGAAGATGCCTGCCGCAATGCGCTCAAAGCAGCGGCAACCATCGCGCAGGAAATCAAACGTCTCAACGAGGAGCTGGCAGGCGACCTGCCCATGCCAATTCGCGTTGCCATCGGCATTCACAGCGGCCCTGCGATCGTCGGCGCCATGGGCTATGGATCGGTCAAAAACTTGACGGCCATTGGTGACACGGTCAACGTTGCCAGCCGGCTGGAAAGCTGTCGCCAAGGAACTTGATGCCACCGTTGTTGTCTCGGAGCCGACGATCCTTTTGGCCGGCTCGGATACCGACGACCTGGAAAGCCGGGAGATTGCTATCCGCGGCAGGGCTGAACCGCTGCGCGTCTATATTATTTCCCAGGAAACAAGCAGCCGGTTCGCATGAGTACAAGCTGGAAGCGCCAACGCCGAAAACTGCGCAACCGCCTCGCCGGACGGTTTTTCGACACACGCTACGGGCGCGAGCTGATGATCAACGCCATCGGCCCGCGCGTTCTGACAATGACCGTCGATTGCGGCGATCACATCATGACCTTCGCTCCCAACGACTATATCGGCAAAAAAATCTTCCGTAAGGGCAACTTCGAACGCGACAGCGTCAACCGGCTGCTTGCCATCCTTCAGGAAAGGCAGCTGTTGCGGCAAGGCAGCACGTTGCTTGAGCTTGGCGGCAATATCGGTACCCAGACCATTTATTTCGCTTTGAGCAAGGCCTTTGCCCGCATTGTCAGCGTTGAGGCGGATCCGCGAAATTTTGAACTTCTGCGCATCAATATCACCCAAAACAAGCTCGCCGATCTGGTGACGCTCGTCAATTCAGCCGCCGGCGAGAGCGAAGGGATGATCGATTTCTTCCAGCACCAGGACAATTACGGCAAGAGCAGCGCATTTGCGCAAAGCGCGGGTGACCGCGAGATTGTCGTTCCGGTCAAACCTGTCAGCACGATCCTTGCGGAGGCCGCGACCCCCCTTCATGAGGTCGGGCTGATCTGGATGGACATCGAGGGCTATGAGCCGCTTGCCTGCCGCTCGATGGAAGCGCTGCTGGCTCGCAGAGTTCCGCTCTACATGGAGTTTTCGCCGGTTTTTTACGGCCCGCAGCAAAGCACGGCCTTCGTGGACTACCTCGCCGGTTTCTACGAGGACTGCCTGATCGTTCGCGACAACGCCATCGCTCCAGCGAAGGTCAAAGACATTCCCGTTAAAGAGCAACAGTTTGACCTGCTGTTATTTGAGGCCTCAAACGCGGCGGTATAGGAAGTAGCGGCCTTTCTCGACCCCCGGCGGCATCGGCAAAGGCTCAAGGTGCGGATGCTGCAGTTCAAGGCCGCTCACCGCAAAACCGTTCGGTGCAACAAGCCCAGCCATGAGTTGCGGTAACCAGGTCAGCGTGATCGCATCCTTCTCGTCATAGCCCGTGCCGATATCGACATGCGCAAGAGCAGCATTGACCCCGATGTATTGCTGCGCGGTCTCCCTGATCTCGCCAACGACCATGTTTTCCGGCTCCGGCGTTGAGGTCTTGTGCGCGCCAACGGCCCGGTCAAAGACGATGATCCTTCGATCCGGAAAACATTCGCGCAAATGATCAAACGTGCGGCCGTTGCCCAGACCAAGCTCGAGTATCGGCCCATCGAGCCCATCCAACTTACCGGTAAGGTGATTGAGAATTTCGCGCTGCGCGGTCATGCGGAAGATGAAGCTGTCGAGCCGGCTCATGAGATTTCGGTTTCCATTATTTTGATATGCGAGGTGGGCCTAACATGCTGCCCATCGGTGGTCGACCGCTGGAGTGTCACCTTGAGAAAACGAGACCAGTCCAGAAGCCATCAGAGAAGAGTTTGAGAGAGATTCGCTCCATTCTTGCATAGAAACCACCTGATCCTGGACAAAAAATTGTGATTCTGACAAAAGCTGAGGCCACTTTTCCGGCATTATGGAGCAAGTGCCACAAGATTTGATTTCGGCCCTGACGCCCCAAGATGTAACTTTGGATGTAGTACCACGCGGATATGCTGCGACGATGGTTTTCGCCCCTCTCACCCTGTTAGGCCTGACCATCTTGAGGATCTGGTCTTGGTGCGGGAGTTTTTCGGCATTCGTAGCAAAGACCACCAGACCGACCGCTTATGACCGGTGGCAGGTTCGTCCTCTTCTCTTATTATAATCGTGATTATAACGGAAGAGACAACCAATGGCCCCGATTCGTGGGACGAGAACGCGAGTTAAAGCGGGTTGCGCGCGAACTCAACAAGCCTGGAGCCTCGCTGGTCATAGCCTATGGACGCCGTCGCATCGGCAAGTCACGACTGCTGCGCCAGGCAGCTGTTGGCCGCAAAGAAAGGGTCATATTCAGTGTGCGACGGGAACCATTTCACGTTTTTGGCTTTCTTCCCCAATAGTCGATCTCGCACGGAGGCACGGTGTTGTTACCGCTCGCAATCATGTTCGGTCCAAGTGACTGGGTGCCAAACAATAAAAATCTGCCCGTCCTTTATTATTCTTCGGTGATTGCCGCCAATGGCAATCTTGCCGACCTTTTTGAACAACGCTTCTTGGCAAATGGGTGGCAAGGCTGTTGGCGTAACGGCATATTCTCTTATCAGCACTACCATACCAAAGCCCACGAGGTTCTCGGCATTGCCCAGGGAACCGGACGCGTTCTTCTGGGCGGCCCCGCTGGGCGGGCGTTTGACGTGTCAGCAGGCGATTGCGTTGTCCTGCCGGCAGGAACAGGTCATCGCAAGATTGACAGCAGCGCGGATTTCCTGGTCGTCGGCGGCTACCCACCCCATCAATATGCCGATATCTGCACAACAAGGGCTGATGCCCAGGGCTTGGGCACGATCGAATCGCTGGCGCTGCCAGCCTCGGACCCGGTCATTGGGCCTGGCGGCCCCTTGATTGACCTATGGAAATTGCCCTGATCGCAATACGCAAACATGGAGAGAGGAAATCATTATGGAACTCAAGCGTGGACGGCTGATCGACCACCTGCACCTTCATTCTGCCAATCTTGTTGAAAGCAAGCGGTTCTACCAAGCAGTGTTAGGTACGTTTGGTATCGAGGTTGTCGATGGTGGTGATCACTTTTATGCTGACGAATTGTGGATCGACGCGGGGAAGCCGGCAACCCGTGTGCATTTTGCTTTCCAGGCACGCGACCGAGATGCTGTCCAGCGTTTTTACAACGCTGGCCTTGAGGCCGGGGGCAAGGATAATGGCGCGCCAGGGGAGCGCCACTACCATCCGGGATATTATGCAGCCTTCTTATTGGATCCAGACGGCAATAATGTTGAGGCGGTGTACCACGGCCCTGCAGAAAAATCGGCCGAGTTTATCCGGATCAGCTTCGAAGACCCTTCCTAGCAGCGCTCCGCTTCTCTGCGGTCCAAGGCCTTCCCTCGCATCGGGCCGCGACGATGTTGGAACGCATCTTTGTGGCGACGCGGAAATAGAAAAACGCCGCGGGAACCCGTGCCGCAACCTTCGTGGCAGATGCTCAAGTCTATTTTGCCCCAACTGCGGCTGGAATGGTCCAATGGCGTCTTAGGCGCTCTCCAGAGTCGCGACCCTTAACCGGGTTCTGGTGAGAAAGACTGCTGACGGCGGCTTTGACTAACTATTTTGGTTTAATAACTTGACTCTTTTTATCATGTTAAATTATAGCTGACGCCGTAACATTGACGGTCGGCTTTACGCACGCATTTTGAATAAAACTGCGCGCTATGAAGCTATTACCTCCTCACTGTAATCACTTGGCAAAGATTTGCAAAAATGGAAAAAGAACAAGACTCGTATAATAGCAATGTTCTTGTCGATGCGCTTATTCAATACAAACCAAAACTTATAAAAATCGCTGACGGAATACTGCATTCTCACGCCCAATCTGAAGATATCTTCCATGATGCTGTCGTTAAGGCCTGTAGCATGCGACCTGATTGGATTCATTGCCCGGTCGGGTACGCGTGCCGGATGGTCTATAATCTCGCCGTCGACGCGGCCCGCAAAAAGACCCATGAAAGGCTCAGCATGAGGCCTATCGACGGGATAGAGTCCATCCCTGCCCCATGTGTTAGCGCGCTCGATTGCCTCGTCAGTACAGAAACACTGCGCGAGGTGCTCAACTCATTGAAAAATCTGCCGCAACGCACCCACGACGCCTTCGTCCGTCACCGTATAGACGGCGTTCCGCAAAAAGATATTGCCGAAGAGCTCGGCGTATCCAGAACCCTCGTTAACTTCATGATCAAGGACGCGCACCGCGCCTGCCAGCACATCCTCAATGCTGCATAGATCGACGCCCGGTGCGGATCAGCAGGAGCGCGAACACCGGACCTCCGAGCAGTGTCGCGACAAGGCCCGTGGGCAATTGCCACGGGAAATAGATTGTGCGTCCGATGAAATCCGCGATCGCCATCAGCAGCGCCCCGAGCAGCGCCGACCCCAATAAATGGGCCAGACCACGTGTCAGTCCAAGGCGCTGCGCCATATGGGGGGCCATCAGTCCAACGAAGCTTAGCGGACCCACGACCAAAGTGGCGATGGCTGTCAACAAGGCCGCAAAGCCAAGAATCATAACGCGGAATTTCGCAACGTCGACACCGTGAGAGTGCGCCGAGATATCCCCAAGTGAAAATTGCTGCAATGGCCGCAGAAAAAGCGTTACCGCAGCCAAACCACTGACCGCAAACGCCAATGATATCCATGCGATTTGGCGGCTTATCCCATAGGTCGAACCTGCCATCCAGCTGATCAGCGAAAGAGCACGCGGGTCTCCAGAGGCAAGAATGACTGAGATCAATGCGCTCAGCAATGCCCCCAGCGATACGCCAATAATGAGAAACTGGTTGCCGGAATGCACCTTGCGGCTCATGGCAAAAAGCACAGTGAGCACGATCGCGGCGCCCGAAAAACCACCGAACACCCTGTGGCCATAGGTTGGCTCGGCCACAAGAAACAGGACGCAAAGCTGCCCGAATGCCGTCGCGGCGCTGACGCCAAGAACTTCCGGGCTTGCCATCGAATTGCCGGTGAGCCGCTGCAGCAAGCTGCCGGCCAGTGCCAGCATCAACCCCGCGGACATTGCAGCAACGAGCCGGGGCCCGCGCCATGGCAGGAGAGATCCGAGCGTTGCACCGCTTTGACTTATCCACGCCCCGCCGACATCCCGGCCGACAAATACCGCAATCGATGCAACCACCAATAACAAAAGCGCGATGCTTGCTATCACACGCATGGGGAGCCTGCTTGCCGTGATTGCCACTTTGCCTTCGGCTGCGGTCAGCATCGAACGTCCGCGCCGCAAGATAACAATCAAGAGGACAGGCACACCGATCAGCGCGGTGATGGCACCAGTTGGAAGATGCACAGAAGTTTTTGCAGCATAAATTTGCAAAACCTGATCGATGATGACCAGCAATAGCGAGCCAATGAGCGGCGAAACCATCATGCGGGACTTGATGCGCCTTGCACCAAGTGCACGCGCAATGGCCGGCGCTGCAAGCCCGAGAAAGCCAATTACTCCAACGGCACTGACGGTGAACGCAGTCAGTGCTACCGCGACAAACAGCACGCAAACGCGGGTGAATTGCAATTTGATTCCAAGGCTTTGCGCAGTATCGCCCAACGTCAGGACGCTCAGCTGCCGCGCCAGCATAAATGCAAGAAAGCTGCAGGCAACGACTTTTGGAAACAATCCTTGAACCTGGCGCCAATCATTCTGGTTCAGCGACCCGCCGCCCCAGATGAACAGGCCCGATAGGTAATGATCGTTCATCAAGGTCAGCAAGGTAACGATCGCAGTGCAATAAAGGCCAATGACCAATCCGCTAAGAATGATGGCGACCGGCTGGAATTTGAGCCGCCAGGCTGCCGCAAAGACAAGAGCCAGGGCAGCAAAGCCTCCGAGAGCCGTCGTCGCATCGCGGCTCCAACCAAGAAGCGCGGGGAACCACAACATGGCCATTGCGAGAGCAAGCTGTGCGCCTGCCTCTACACCCAAGGTTGACGGTGAGGCCAGCGGATTGCGCAGCACATGCTGGAGCAGCATGCCGGATAATCCGAGCGCAAAGCCACAAACGCACGCCATGGCCAGGCGCGGAAGCAAACTATAGTGGACAAGGACTGCCAAACTGTCGTTGGGCGATGGCGCTGAAAAAGCTGCACGCCATCCAATGATGCTGATCATAGGCCCAAGATTGAGCGCTGTGATAGCAAGGGCAACACACGAAAACAAACCTGCCCAAAACAAAGGATGAGGATACAGCGATTTCATGCGGCAGCTTCAGTGAGCAGTCGGGCAAAGCGTGAGGCGGCAGGGAGCGTGCCGAACATCAAAACACTCGCCATGCGCTGCGCATGCCCGTTCTTGACGAACGGCATACTTTGCCACAGCGGGCTTTCAGACAGGGTTGCCAGGAGATCTGGCGGAACAGGATCCATGTAGAAAAGCCGGCTGTCGCCGACATCGATGAGACCGGCCATGCTGGTATCACCAAAGCCCCATTCATTGGTGGGGTGCGGCCACGCATTCTCCAGCTCGAGACGATCGAAGACATCCTGAAAAATACCGCCAGGGCCGTAAACGCGGATGTTGCGGGCATCTATGAACGTGATGACTGCAAGCTTGCCCAGATGTCGCGTTGATGCCCTTGCCACTTGCAATTCATTGTCGGTGCGATCGATCAATGCTTCGGCTTCGCCCTGGCGTCCAAGCATGCGCCCAAGTTCGCGCGTTGCAGCAATGATGTGCGGATAGGGCGATGAACCGAGCGCATGAATTGGGAACGATTTGACCGGCGCGATTTGTTCCAGCTGCGGTCTGACCCATTCGAGATAGGGTGTGGAGATGATCAGGTCAGGCTTTAGCAGCTGCAGCAGCTCCATATTGACTTCAAAGGATGAGCCAATGTTAACGACACTTGGCGGCAGTGGCGGTTCAATGGGCCATTCGGCCCACCCTTGCGTATCAATCAGACCAATTGGCGGGACACCAAGCTCAATCAACGTCTGTGCCAGACCATAATCCAGCGCAACGACCCTTGGTGCAGCCGCCCTGCCCGGCACTGGACTCAGGGAGGCGGCAAATGCCGCCGAGCCAAACAGAAAGTTGCGTCTGCGCATTTTGGTCATTTCAAAGGACGTAGCTGATGGGCGTGTGTGTTTGCGGGTGCCTGAAGATCCCCATACGCACGCCATAGATGGCGTCAAGCCTGTCTGCCGTAATGAGCGCGTCGGTCTCGCCGTTGGCCACAAGCTTGCCGCCGGATAAGGCAATCAGCCGGTCGCAATAGCGTGCAGCCATATTGATATCGTGCAATACGATGAGGACCGACCGGCTATGCTCGTGTGCCAGCATGCGGATGAGCCGCATGACTTCGATCTGATGATTGATATCAAGAGCTGAGATCGGCTCATCCAGCAAAAGACACTCGGTGTCCTGCGCAATAAGCATGGCGAGAAACGCGCGCTGCCGCTCGCCCCCCGACAATGTATCGACGATGCGATCCGCCATTGCCGTCAGCGACGTCAGCGCCAGCGCGTTTTCTACCTTCGCCTTGTCGGCACCTGAAAACCGCCCAAGCGCCCCGTGCCAGGGGTAGCGCCCCAAGGCAACGACTTCCTTCACCGTCATCCCGTCCGTGTCCGGTGTTTGCTGCGGCAGATAGGCGACCTTGCGCGCATAGTCCTTCGAGCGGAATGATGCCAGCTCCTGTTCAAGGCATTTCGCGCTTCCGCTGGTCGGCGATTGAAAGCGCGCCAATATCTTCAGCAATGTCGATTTGCCGGAACCATTATGGCCGAGAATGCCGACGACCTGGCCACGCGGAACGTCCAGGGTCAGCGGATGGAGCAAGGTCTTGCCATCGACTTTGAAGCTGATTCCATTCAAGGAAAACGACGTTCTGTTCATCGCCTGCCGCCTAGAATTTGGCCGAGAGCGCTGCCTTGACAGCGCGTCCCTCGCCATAAATGCACATGGGACTGCCATCGTTGTCGCCAGCACAGGTTGCATAATACTCCTTGTCGAAGACATTGCTCGCCTTGAGTGATCCCTTCCAGCCATTCTTCTCATAGCTGATCGCGGCATCGACAAGCGTATAGCTATCCACCTTGATCTGGTTGGCGTTGTCTCCAAAGGAACTGCCGACATAGCGCACGCCGGATCCAACATTCAGCCCGTCGAGAACACCGGTTTCGAATGTGTATTTCGCCCAAATCGCCGCTTGATGCTCGGGCACCAGTGCCGGGCGATTGCCCAGTTCTCCCTCGGTATTGCTCGATGTAATTTCAGCATCAAGATAGGTGTAACTGCCGGTCAGGCTAATACCGTGGAAGAGATCCACCACTGTCTCAAGTTCGAAGCCGCGGTGGCGAACTTCACCGGTCTGGACCTGGAAATTCGGATCATCGGGATCAGGTGTCAGCACATTGGACTTGGTGATTTCGAAAACGGACCCGGTCACTGTTCCCGGGAAGAAGTCCGGTTCGTACTTCACGCCGGCTTCATACTGCTTGCCTTCTGACGGGGAAAACGTCTCGCCTGTAGAGCCTTGGCCGATGGTTGGGCTAAAAGATTCCGAATAGCTGATATAGGGCGTCAAGCCATTGTCAAACAGATAACCAAGGCCGGCCCTGCCGCTAAAGGCGCTGTCGGATTGTTCCGAGGTCGTGCCGCTCAAGCGGTCATAATTCTTGTCTTCAACCCATGACTGGCGCCCGCCGAGGGTCAGCAACCAGTGATCGTCGAATTTCGTCTGAGTTTGGGCGTAGAGCCCAACCTGATCGATTGTCTGTCTGCGGTCGAGATAGATCGCCGGCGCCGCAACATCCAGTCCATAGACGGGGTCATTGATATCCAGCGTCGGCCCGGTATCAAAGCCATTTTGTCCGTCAACGGTCTGGCGGGTATAGTCCAGCCCCATAAGCAACGTGTTCTTTATCCGCGTGCCTTCATAGTCATATTGCACGCCATTATCGACACTGAAGATCGTCGCCGTCTCATCAACAGTAAACGCCGTGCGGTTCATTGTGTGATCGTCGATCATGCTCGAATAGTAGAGATGGCGGTAATCCGTGTCCTGCTGCGAGTATCGAAGGTTCTGCCGGATAGTCCAAGCCTCGTTGAAGCTGTGCTCGAACTGGTAGCCGATCGAGCCATGATTTGCGTCAAAACGGTCGAAATTCGGATCGGATGTGGTGAAGCTGCGCGAGAATTTCGGCAAGGTGGGATTGAGCGGGCTGGCAATTGGCAGGAACGTGTTTGGCGTCAATTCGTCCCACTGGTAGTTGGCGAGAATTGTCAGCGAGGTATCGGCACTCGGCGACCATGTAATGGCGGGCGCAATGAAAACCCGATTGTTCTTGGAGAAGTCCTTTTCCAGCTCTCCGTCACGAAAAAGCCCCGTCAGGCGGTAGGTCCAAACGCCTTCCTTGTCGAGCGGACCGCCCGCATCGATACCCACTTCATACGTATTGAAGGATCCATAGCTCGCATAGGCGCTATAAAGCGGGTCCCTGGTTGGCCGCTTTGTCACCAGATTGACGAGACCGCCCACTTCGTTTGCGCCGTAAAGCACCGATGCCGGGCCCTTGAGGACTTCAACCCGTTGAAGGGCGTATGGCTCGACTTTGAAACCTGAAAAATCGATGGCCTTTTGCGGCAGCCCATCGCGGAAGAGCGCGTAAGGGCCAACATCAAACCCCCGGATCAAAAATTGGTCAAAGCGCTCGTCAACGCCCCAGGGCGAAGCCGTCACCCCGGATGTATAGGCAATCGTATCCTCGACGCGCTCGGAAAACCGGTCATCCATCTGCTCGCGGGTGATGACGGAAATCGACTGCGGTATTTCGCGCAGCGGCGTGTCGGTTTTTGTGCCCATGGTCGTGTTCTTGGCAATATAGCCCTTGTCGGGGCCAATCGGGCTTGTATCACCGTCAATGACAATGGTGTTCAACTGGATGCTGGGCGCTTCCTGGGCCATTGCCACATTTGCCAGCATGAGACCGGCAATGGAGGTGGTCATGAGCAATCGTGCACGACGCCTGTAGCCCGTTAAACTGGCGTCATTTGCCATAACCATCGTGCATCCCCGCATGACCACACCCCTTGTAAAACTTTGACTCTGCTTGAGAATTTATATGAGAATCGTACTCATGTTTAAAGATGACTACATTTGTCATATTATAAGAGTCAAGGCGCGATCGATGATATGCCGCCTTTTTTCACGCGCCTTGCCAAATCGCGCTGCGGCTGTGGCTTCAAAACTACAGGCGGGCGCTGTGCAGTGCCTGCTGGATGTCGTTCCAGATGATTTCCGGTTGCTCCAACCCGACGGCAAAGCGGATCGTTTGCGGGTTCACACCGAAGCGGACAAAGGACGTCATGCGATCAGGGATCTGCAAGGCGGCTTTGGCAGGAACAACGAGCGTTTCAGGTCCTCCCCAGCTGACGCCAAGCCTGATATGACGCAGCGCATTGACAAAACGCGCCACATCGAGGTCCGGGCTCAGATCAAAGGCAAACAGACCGGAAAAGCCCGTCAGGGTCTTCTTGCCAGGGTGATCAGAAAATGCAGGATGGCGAACAAGCGCAATATCGCGATGCTGCTGCAGATGCTTGGAGAGTATGAGCCCGTTATGCATGTGCTCCTTCAATCGCACCTTCAAAGTCCGGATACCGCGCAAAAGCAGCCAGGCTTCAAAAGGCGACAGTTTCGCGCCTATATAGGGGTAGGTCGAGCTGTTGATTTTGGCGATCAGGTCGCGCGGACCGACGACCACGCCGGCAACCGTGTCGCTGTGCCCGCCGAGATATTTTGATGCCGCATGAATGACGATATCGACGCCGTGCTGGATTGGCTTTTGGAACAGCGGCGTTGCCCAGGAATTGTCAATAACGGTCGTAACACCATATTCCTTGGCCATTGTGGTCAGGGCCTCAATGTCCTGCAATTCGAAAACCATTGATGTCGGGTTTTCCAGATAGAGCAGTTTTGCGCCCGGCAGCGCCGCGCGCACCTCATCATGGTTGGACGGGTCGACAAAATCCACCGTGACGCCGAAGCGGCCAAGCAGTTTGACGAACAGGCGGTAGATATCATTGTAGAGATGCTGGACGGCGACGACGCGGTCACCGGCTTCTACGAGACTGAGGATCGTTGCGGTAATTGCCGCCGTACCACTGGAAAAGCCGCGACCATCTTCGGCGCCTTCAAGGCGCGCGGTCAAAAGTTCGAATTCACGCACCGTCGGATTGTCGCCGCGCGAATAGATGTAATTGCGCGAGCGTCCCGCGAACACATCTTCCATCGCCTCATAGCTGTCATAGGTGAACAGCGACGTTTGGAAGATGGGCGGCGAGACCGCATTGAAGGCTGCGGCATCGATGGGAGAAAACAGATCGTCCGCCATTTCGACATCAAACTCTTGGGGTGGCATGGCTTTGTTCATGATGCCCTCTCAGACACGGTATTGTTGAAACTGGTAATCGGGATGGATGGCGAATGGCCACGCAGCTGGCGCAGGGTCACAGCGAGGATGGCCAAAGACATGAGTGCCGTCAGGGCTGGTGCCAAAAAGAGGCTGGCAAGAACGCCGTCGAAGGCAAACCAATGCGGCAGGATGAACAGCAACGGCAGCAGGAAATAACCGTTCTGGGCCACACTAACCGCTCCAGCCAGGCGCGCCCTGCCCTGTGCCTGCAGGAGAACAACGAGAATTTGCCGGGCGCCAAAGAATATGAACGGGATGTGCGCGACGATAATGGTCAATGCAGCAATCTTGGCAATCTCCGCGTCATCGGTGAAGATCGTGGCAATGGGATAGCGCAAGAGCACGGCCGCAGAACCGTAAAGAACGGCAAAGCCCGAGGTGAGTTTTAAAAGCGTGCTTGACGCACCAAGCAATCGCGCTGGATTGTTCGCGCCCCAGGCGAAACTCAGGACGGCCTGACCGCCAAGCGAAAGGCCGATGATCGGCAGCATACCGAGCGTGAGAACACGCATGGCGATACCGACCCCGGCAATACCGCTATCGCCGCGATAAAAACCGGCAACGGAGAACAGAACTGCGAAACTGATGCTGCTCAACATGCTGGTGAGCATCGTCGGCAAGCCGATGAACAGCACCGGTTTGAGGACATCGGCGCGCCACACGGCAAACCGCGCGGCAAGATGCAGCGTTCCGACCTGCTTGCGGAAATAGAGCGCATAGGCACCAAGTGCTGCCATCTGGGAAAGGATGGTGGCAATCGCCGAACCGGCGAGCCCGAAATCGAACCCGAAAATCAGGATCGCATCGAGTATGATGTTAAGGGCAAAGCAGCCCATCAGCGTCCACATGCTAAAGCGGGTATTGCCTTCTGAAATGGCTATGAAATCAGAAAGTATCTGCAACATGGTCAGCGTCACCGAAAAGGCAACGATCGAAAGATAATGCTCGGCCAGCGGTAGGATGGCTTGGCTGGCGCCAAAAAGGACAAGCAGTTCACGTTTGAACAGCAAGATGCCCACCGTGAGCACGAGGCCGAGTGGTATCGCCAGCACAACAAACGTCGAGGCGGTGACATTGGCGCGCTGCGGATCAGCAGCTCCAAGCGCGCGGCCGACCGCCGTGGCAACGCCAACCCCCACCCCCTCGCCGATTGCACCAATCATCATCAGGATCGGCAGAACAACGGTAATCGCCGCGATCTCCTGACTGCCTATCATGCCGACGAAAACCATGTTGATCGTATGGTGCACGGCATTGATCGACAGGCCCGCCACCGCAGGCATGCCAAGGCGCAAGATCAGGCGGGTCAGCGCCGGGTCGTTCAGGTCATCAGGTGCAAAGTAGGCGCGCTTCGGCTTGCCCCTCATGATGCGGGAATCCAAAGGCGATCACCGAAGAACCGCTCGCGTGTCAGCATCATCAGCATGGCGCGTTTGTGGGGAAAATCGAAATGCTTGACCTTGGCAAATCCCGAACGGTCGAGATTACGGATTTGCTGTTCGTGACTGGCCCGCGGTTCGCCAACGATGCGATATGTCCGCGGATCGTCGAGAAAAATGAAATGCATCAGCGATGGTAGCCAGGCGGTGATCCACTTTTTGCC
This sequence comes from Phyllobacterium sp. A18/5-2, assembly GCF_025452215.1. NCBI lineage: Bacteria > Pseudomonadati > Pseudomonadota > Alphaproteobacteria > Hyphomicrobiales > Phyllobacteriaceae > Phyllobacterium > Phyllobacterium sp. A18/5-2. Next base: position 126,378 of record NZ_CP104967.1, read on the forward strand.
GCGATAGGCCGGCTCTCCGATGGCGACATGCCAGCCGCGATCATAATCCTGCGCATCGTAATATGGCCCGAGCCGGTTTTCCTTGGCCCAGTACACCTCGAAATACCCAAATGGGACACCATCGAAGCTGCCAATCAGCGCCAGCATGTGCGGATCGCGCAGGCGTTCCTCAAGAATTAACCGATGCTTGTCGCGATCGCCGCCGTCTTCCCAGATGTCATTGACCTGCTCGTTATTCATCCATCCATGGAAATGCTCAAGGTCGGCCCGAGGATCGGCAACGCGGAATGACAGCACCTGGTCGAGCCAGGGAATATAGCGCTCGTAAACGACACCGACCGGCTTTTGCGACCGTTTGGGATGATACTGGCCATTGCTCATAACGTGCACCTGCGGGTGCGGATAGGCCGGCCTTGCAATCCAGGGGTTTGGCCATTGCCAAAAAGCGCGCGGATCGATCGTCAGATAATCGCCTTCAAAAGTGCCAAGCGGAAAGTCGGATGCCGGAACATTCCCGATCTTGATCAGGTTAGGCTCGCGAGACTGCGCTGACATGAACTCGACCGCAGAAGACAGAACGGCGAGCGCATCAGTCTCTGCTAAACTCGGCAATACCAGTTTAACCTCGCTCGGGTTCAGCTGTACCGATAAAGTGTAAGCGCCGCTGGCGGTGGAAATCTCCAATGTGTCTTGGGTTGGCGGTGTACCTGCTTTTAAGAATTGGGATGAGACCGGAAACGGTTCAACACCTGTTTCCTTTGCAAGCTTGGATATAAGGGTCATGGCACACTCCGCAGCATCCCCGCTGCAACCGTTTCGCGTGGGGTTTGCTACAAAGACGCAATGGGCCAGCGCCGATTTAGTCCAATCTGAGACTTTTATCGAAAGATGGCACTAAACATTGAGCCATGTGGCAGGGACGCCAATCCATGAGCTTTTGGAAGAAGACAGTGCCTCTTTGCGGCTGTTATGCGGTGCATCAACGGGTCTGCCGTTACGAGAGCGGCGCGCAAGGCGGTCACCTTTTGCGCGCGACACCACGCCGCCGGGTAGCCCATGTGGATCGCTACGCTCGCCGGCACGCGCACGGTTCGTCGTTCAAGGTCACCGCGCAAACGGCCACAGCAGCGGTTCGCGAGCGCCATGTTGGCGATGAACGGCAAAGCCGTAAAATTTGCTGCCCGCAAACGCCGCAGCCTATCAGAAACTGCCGGTAGGAAAGAACACCGCAGCTGACCCGGCGCTTACATGCGGCGAACATCGTCGACAGGCACCAGCTACTCGAAGGCTGTGCCAAAAACGGTTCACTGTGGCGCAGAAATGCGACCGATGACTTGCAGCGGACCAACGGGCTGGATGCGCGCAAAGGTCATTTCGCCGCTACCCGGTACCTTTCCGGTCAAGGCGGTGATGTTGACCTGATGAGTGACCAGTAACAAGGGGCCGTCGAAGCGCCGGCGACGCAGCCAAGTCAAAAGCGCTGCGGTACGTTCTGGTTCAACCGAAGCATCGCCGAAGAAGGAATTGAGCAGTTCGAGGGGAGCAGGTTCACCCAATCCGAGCAAACGTGCCGTATCGAGACACCGGCACCATTGGCTGGAGTATACACTTGCAGATGAAATGCCATTGGCCCGAAAGAGGTTGCCGATCGCGCCGGCCTGCGCTCGGCCCTTTGCCGACAAATTCCGCTGCGTGGTGCAATCGCCAAGCCTGAAATCCGGCGGATCGCCGGTGCCGGGGGCTTCCCCATGCCTTAGCAGCGCTACGGCTTCCCCCGATCGCAGGGCGGTCCAAACCGACGCTTCAGTAGCCTGCACTCGTCCAGACAGGGTCGCGGCAAGCGAACAAACCAGAAATTGTCGGCGTTCAAATCTCATGACGTACCTCAATGCGAATACAGTCGCTGGCGAAGTTCAATGGACCTTATTTCGCCCTTGCCCAAGGTTTGGACTTCGACTTTCAGGAATATCCTCCTGGCTGTTCTAAGCCAACGATATGACCATCGTAACCCAGGATAACGTTATCGTGCACGAGAGCCCCGATTGGCGCTGACGGGCAAATTATCGTTCTCGCGTTTTCACCTTGGCGATTATCCCCTTTTCCGCAGAATGCAGAAGTGCGTCGATGAAATCATGCGCCTTTAGCGCCGTCCGGCCGCAAACGCGCGGTGCGCGGTCTGCGTCGATTGAATCCAGAAAGTCGGCGAGGACGGCGCGATGGTGATCATGGGGAAAGGCCATCGGGTCAGCGCCCGCCCCGCCGCCCGGTCCGCTGTCGGAGGCAACCAATTCCGTGCCGTCGTGGAATTTTGCCGTCAGTGTCGGCCCGTCGAGAATGGCTGTGCCGAGCGTGCCGATAAGGTCAATGCGATCGGCAAAACCTGGAAAGGCGCAGGTCGTGGCAGTCACTGTTCCCATCGCCCCACAGGGATAGCGCAGCGCGCAGACGACCATATCCTCGGTCTCCATACGATGAACAGGGCTCGTTGTCGCATAGGCGAAAACCTCGTGCGGCAGGCCGGTCAGCGACAAGAGAAGATCGATCGTGTGGATGCCCTGTGTCAGCAAGACGCCCCCGCCGTCACGAGCACGCGTGCCGCGGCCCGGCACGTCATAATAGCTTTGTGGCCGCCAATTGTAGAGGCGCGCCGATACGCCGACCATTTCGCCAAGACGGCTGTGTGCCAAAAGTGCGGCAAGCGCTTGCGATGTCGGGCGAAAGCGATGTTGCAGTACCACAGCGAGTTTCACGCCGGCGCGTTCGGCCGCCTCCACCAGTTTCTCGGCGTGCGGCGTACTGATGTCGAGCGGCTTTTCCAGCAAAACGTGTTTGCCAGTCTCTGCCGCGCGTTCGACCAGTTCGCGGTGACTGTTGGGCGGCGTCAAGATCATCACCGCGTCGATCGATGCGTCTGCAAATATCGCGTTGAGATTGTCTGAAACCGGCATGGCGTATTTCAAGGCAAAAGCCTCGCGCCGCGCTTGGGTGCGGCTGTAACCGCAGACCACCTCCACGCGCTCACTCAAATCGATCAGGCTTCCCGCATGCGGCTCGACAGCCATGCCAAGACCGATGATTGCAATACGGGTCCGGGCCATGTGTCTCTCCGTCCTTGGGTATTTGCACGCGCGCACACTGCCATAGTCACGGTACACACAAAATCCCGCACTACAAATAAATTCATCATACAACATTATCACTTTTGTATGTTGACATATGACGTGCATCTTTTAACCTATGAATGGAGGGGAGAATTGCTGTTGCGCGGATGCCCGTTTCGGGTACGTCGGCTTGGCTGCGTCCATGAAAGTCTGCCGCAATCAGGCGGCATGGAGGCAACTATTTGCCCTGCTGCGCCAATGGAAATTTGGAGATCCAGCGTCATTGCCAATCGTGCCAACCACGCGTGCTTTCAGTCAATTTCGGCGCCATGACCGGACGCATGGGATGATTGCACCCTTCTCGCGCACTTTTTGGCGGAGCGTTAGCTCCCAAGAACGGGGAATGAACTGAGCTGGATCTGGCCTGTACGTCTCCTAAGAAACGTACAGGCTCTGACTTGAACTGGGCATATCGCCCAAATGCAACAAGGGAGGAAACCTATGCTGTATTTTTCGAAGTTGGCAGCCGCCATCGCGGCTGCATCACTCATGATGGGAGTTGCCAGCGCGCAAACAGTGCTGCGCTCGTCCGACACGCACCCGGACGGTTATCCAACGGTCGAGGCCGTAAAGTATTTCGGAGAGCTTTTAAAGGACAGGTCAGCAGGCCGCTATAGCATCGAGGTGTTCCATTCCGCCCAACTTGGGGAGGAAAAGGATACGATCGAGCAAGTCCGCTCGGGCGTCATTAATTTGAACCGCGTCTCTATGGGGCCGTTCAACGGGCTTATCCCGGAAACCACGGTGCCCTCGCTGCCCTATATCTTCCGTTCGGTCGATCATATGCGCAAGGTCCTCGATGGTGATGTGGGCACGGACATTCTCGCAGCCTTTGAGCCCCATGGTCTTGTCGCTCTCGCCTTCTATGACGGAGGAGCCCGCTCCTTCTACAATTCCAAAAAGCCGATCGCATCCAAGGAAGATCTCGGCGGTATGAAGTTTCGCGTCATGCAGTCGGACATCTTTGTCGACATGGTCAATGCACTCGGCGCCAATGCGACGCCGATGCCCTATGGCGAAGTTTATTCGGCCATCGAAACTGGTGTCATCGACGGCGCGGAAAACAACTTCCCAAGCTACGATACGGCCAAACATGCGGAAGTGGCCAAATATTATTCGCTCGATGAACATCTGATGGTGCCTGAGGTACTGGTCATGTCGAAGGCCAGCTGGGACAAGCTCAGCCCCGAAGATCAGACAATCTTCCGGCAGGCAGCCAAAGACAGCGTCGTCAAGCAGCGCGAACTTTGGGACGCCAAGGAAAAGGAATCCCGTGCCAAGGTCGAAGCGGCCGGCAGTACGATCTCCACACCAGAAAAGCAGCCCTTTATCGACGCAATGGCGCCCGTCTATGAAAAACACGTCACCGATCCCAAGCTGAAGGATTTGGTCGAGCGCATCAGGGCGGTTCAATAATGAATCATGGTGGCGCGGTATACCGCGCCGCCATGTTTTCTTGAAGGACGATGAAATGACCCACAGATTGGAAAAGCTATCCAATATCCTTTCCAGGACGAGCACGGCGGCGCTGTATCTCGCCGGCATCGGGCTGGTGCTGATGACCGCTTTCGTCGCTTGGCAGGTATTTGGCCGCTATGTCTTGAACAGATCGCCAAGTTGGACCGAGCCCGCCGCTGTAATGTTGATGAGCTGGTTCATTTTTCTGGGTGCCGCGGTCGGCGTTCGAGAAAACTTTCATCTCGGCTTCGATGTGCTCCTCTACGTCCTTCCCGAAGGTAGCAAGGCCATACTGCGCACTGCCTCGGACGTCATTGTCGCTGCATTCGGTTTTGGCATGGTCTGGTACGGTTGCCAGTTGGTTTCGCTGACCTGGGCTTCCACCTTGCCTTCCCTGGGCCTGCCCGGCGGTTTCGATTATCTGCCGGTCGTGGCCGGGGGTGCGCTCATCCTTCTGTTTTCCCTGGAGCGCATGGTGCAGCGCTTTGCCGGCGTGGGCATCGACCGGGATTTAAATCTCGAAGAGGTTCCTGACCTCAACACAGTTCAAGAGGCATAGGCGATGGAACTCTGGATACTCTTTGGGCTATTTACCCTGTTGATGCTGATTGGAACGCCGATTGCCTTTTGCCTCGGGGCGGCCAGCTTCGCCACCGTGCTTTATATGGGGCTGCCGCCCCTTGTCGTGTTTCAGCGATTGAACTCAGGCATGAGCGTCTTTTCGCTTCTGGCCATTCCCTTCTTCATCTATGCCGGCGACCTGATGGTACGCGGAGGCATAGCGGGTCGCATTGTGGCTTTTGCCGGTGCTCTGATCGGGCATATCCGCGGTGGGCTGGGACAGGTTAACATTGCCGCTGCTACTTTATTTGGCGGCATTTCCGGCTCTGCGGTGGCTGAAGCCGCCGCTGTCGGTGGGCTCATGATCCCCCAGATGAAGGCACGCGGCTATGGTGCGGATTATGCCGTTAACGTCACATCCATGGCCGCGTTGATTGCGCTGCTTCTTCCACCATCCCACAACATGATCATCTATTCGATTTCTGCAGGCGGCCAAATCTCGATCGCGGACCTGTTCACCGCCGGCATTATTCCGGGTCTGCTTTTGGCCCTGTCGCTGATGATAACCGCCTATTTCGTGGCGCGCAGCAGAGGCTATCCGACAGAGCCGTTTCCCGGCTTCGCCATCGCGGTCCATCTTGGTGTTATAGCAATACCGGGAATTCTTCTTATCGCCATAATCTTTGGCGGTGTTCGCTCAGGCGTTTTCACCGCGACCGAGAGTTCATGCATCGCCGTCATCTATGCCCTGCTGGTCACGATCTTCGTCTATAGACAGATGAATTGGCAAAATTTCGTCCACGCCACGTTGGGCGCCGTGCGAACGACTGCCATGGTCCTTCTTATTATTGGCACAGCGGCAGCCTTCTCGTGGTTGATGGCCTATCTGAAAGTGCCGGCGGCGATGATCGAATGGATGAATACGATCTCGGACAATCCGATCATCATCCTGCTTCTCCTGAACGTGATCATGCTGGTACTCGGTACTTTCATGGATATGGGTCCGATGATCATCATTACCACCCCGATCTTTCTGCCGGTTGTCGTAGCCTACGATATCGATCCGGTTCATTTCGGCGTTATCATGATCCTCAATCTCGGCATCGGCCTAAACACGCCACCCGTTGGTTCCGTGCAGTTCGTCGCTTGTGCCGTCGGCAAAATTACGGTCTGGCAAGCAATGCGTTCGATCTGGCCCTTCTACTTTGCTGGTGTGGTTGTGCTGGGGCTCGTCACTTATGTGCCAGCAATCTCGCTGTGGTTGCCGAGCGTGTTCAAGTAGGAGGTCCAGATGACTGAGGATTTTTCGCCGGAACTGAAGATAGAGCGCAAACCGAAACTCGCCGAGCGAGTGGTTTCTGTCATCCGTTCGCAGGTCATTTCAGGAGAAATCGCGCCCGGCGAAAAACTGCCCACGGAAAGTCGGATGACAGAAGTTTTCCACGTCAGCCGAACCGTGATTCGTGAGGCGATCACCACGCTCGCCGCCGATGGGCTGGTAGAGGCTCGTCAAGGCGCGGGCGTCTTCGTGGTCGAAAGACCCAGCCAGGCCTTTCTCACCATCAGCACCGAAAACGGCAACCGTATCTCGAACGCACTCAACGTTCTCGAAGTGCGCATGGGCATTGAAATCGAGAGCGCAGGCTTGGCAGCGATGCGGCGCAATAGCGCCCAGGAGGCGCAGATACAGGAGGCGTTCCTGGAATTTGACCGCCTGTTGGAGCGGCGCGAGGCAACTGGCAAGGCGGATTTCGCCTTTCACCGCGCCATAGCTGTTGCGACCAACAACCCCTTCTACGTCGAGATCCTCGAGGCGCTTGGAAATCGCGCTATACCCTGCGATGTAACTTCGCCCTGGGGCACTGACGACATTCTCACGATCGAGTATCAAACCGGCCTCCAACGGGAGCATTTCGATATTCTGAAGGCTATTTCCGCGGGCGCCGCGGAAGCTGCTCGCACCGCGATGCGCCACCACCTTACGGCCAGCCAGCAGCGCTATCGCGCCCGCCTTCATGGTCGCTATGAGGAGTACCTTTCCGTCCTTGGCAAAAACCGGAAAAACAAACCAGGCAAGGCAGGACCGGAAACATGACAATGAGCAATAGCCGATATACATCGCGCCACGCGATCGACGCCAATGCGGCGGCACGTATGGGAACACAGGAACTACGCGACAATTTCCACATCCCGGATCTGTTCCAGGCCGGAAAGATCGAGCTCGTCTACACGCACTACGACCGGATGATCGTGGGTGGCATCGTGCCGACTGACATCCCAATCGTACTTGAGGCCATCAAACCGACAGGAACAAAGAATTTTCTCGACCGGCGCGAACTCATCGCCGTCAACATCGGTGGTGCCGGTTCAGTGACAACCAACAATGGCAGCTTCGGATTGCGCACCCGCGACATGATCTATGTTGGTATGGGCGACAACGTCAGCTTTGCTTCGCACGATGCAAATCTTCCTGCAAAGTTCTATTTGCTCAGCGCTCCGGCGCACCAAACCCACCCGACACGACATATCGCGATAGGTGAAGCAAAGCGCCTCGATCTTGGCAGTCAGGAGACCTCAAACGAACGATCGATTTTCCAGTTCATTCATCCCGAAGGCGTGAAGACCTGCCAGTTGGTGGTCGGTATGACCCAACTCGCGCCGGGTTCGGTTTGGAACACGATGCCCTGTCACATCCATGACAGGCGCATGGAAGTCTATCTCTACTTTGACCTCCCGGAGCCGGCAACCGTCTTCCATTTCCTTGGCGAACCCAGCGAAACACGACATATCATTGTGCGCAATCAAGAGGCCGTGCTGTCGCCGGTTTGGTCGATTCATTCAGGTTGCGGCACGTCGAGCTACGCCTTCATCTGGGCCATGGCCGGTGACAATGTCGACTACACCGACGTCGATCTCGTTTCGATGGACGCTTTGCGGTGAGTACACACCCAAGATTCAGCCTTGCGGCCAAGACGATTGCAGTCACCGGTGCCAACACGGGCATCGGACAGGGCATCGCGGTCGCGATTGCGCGTGCCGGTGGCGCTGTGATTGGTATTGGTCGTTCGCAATGGAGGAGACGGCGGCACTGGTCGAGGCATTCACTTCGCTTCACTGTGATCTGAGCAACCATACGCTCGCCACAAGCAACAACGCAGGCAAGCCCCGCCTGGATATCGGCTGCGCACATGACCCGCGAGGAGCATTTTACATCAATGCGCTAGGCCGCTCCGCGCCAGCGCTCGGCCATATGCGGGCACGTATTGAATCAGGGCCTTTAATTTTCGTTCAGGACGTTCTCCAGTCCGCGCAGTATGCTGTGTCGCCCAACACGCCGGAAAGGTGATCACGATGCCAACACCCTCTGTTCCAAGAACGGCTTTCCTCCGACTGATCGTCCGGAGTGCCAATCCTGTCATCCGCTCATACGGCAAGCGCGAATACCGCATTCGTGACCCGTTCGGGTATCTCTGGATCCCGAGCCAGCAGGTGCCAGAATGACTGTACGCCGCATCGTCGCGAATATAGCTGTCGACACGGTGCCGGAAGCCCGGAAGTTCTATTGCGATCTTTTCGGGCTCGAGCCGGTCATGGATCTGGGATGGATCGTCACCCTTGCGTCGCACGAGACTGCCGTTACCCAAATCAGCATTCTCAGCGAGGGAGGTTCAGGCGCGCCCGTGCCCGACATATCGATCGAGGTCGACAATGTGGAGGAAGTGTATCGTCGAGCGAAGGAGATGGGCTGCAAGGTGGTCCACAATCTGACCGACGAACCTTGGGGCGTAAGACGCTTTTTCATCCACGACCCGGCAGGAAATCTGCTCAACGTGCTCTCGCATCTCTCCTAGAGACAGTTTGGAATGTACCTAGCTGGCAATTCAATGAATCGAGGGTCGAGAAGCAACAATTTGCATAAAAGTTTCAGGATAGTCCGGCCGGAACCTTAAATACTGTTCATTAGAAAGCTCTCCAGAACAACAAAATCGGAGGCGACTAAATGAAATATTCTCTCGTGCATCGGAACAGTGTGAAATCGATAACGACAGCAGCAATCGGATTCGCAGTTTTCGCGGTTCTTGGCGCAAGCGCACAAGCTGGAGAAAGCCGCAAACCAAAACAAGAGATGCGATCCGTCTACCTCGTCAAATATCGGGTCAATAATGAAATTCGTTATGCCAAGAAGTCTGCTGGCAAGACCGTGAAGGTGTCGGCATCGCAATACATGAACAACAATCCTTATGTCTGCACGCCTAGCGGCTTCGGTCAAAAAGCCCGTTGCTATACTCCAAGCATCTTCAAACGGCCAAACGTTTAGCGCGCAATTTCGTAATAAGAGCTGCCGCGCCTGATCCGCCCGGCAGCTCTTCGCGGAGCTTATCGCCGAATGGCCTTGAGCTGAGCCGCTTCTTTGCTCACCCGATCGCCTTTGACCAGCTTGAGCGCTTCATCATCCTTCCGAACGGGATTATGCCGGAAGACATACCAGCTGCCGCCCAAGCTTGGCTTTTGATAGATGACGCCATCCTTTTTCGCGATGCAGGAAACATGTGACTGCGCCGCCACTTTCCATCTTGCTGGACCACAGAGCCTGCAAGCAGAGCTTTCCGCCATTGGCCGCATACCAACGGCCATCGGCGTAGGACCAAGCCGCCCCTTTGCGCGTCCACGCGGTAAACTTCTTCCGGTCGGCGGAAAAGAACCCGCCCCCATCTTTCCATTTCCATGTGCGGTCGGCATAGAGCTTTTCCAGGGCCACGGCCTTCATCGGCAACGCGGCGGCGGCAAGCTTGGCTGTCGCGTCGTCGACTTGTGCCTTGGATGCGGCGCTGGCATTGCCAGCCAGCAAGAGTGCGGACAGCGCCGTACTTACGATAATTGAACGGAACGGATACATTTTTTTACTCCTGACTAATAAGGCAGTTCCAGCGACAATGCGTTAGGGCACTTGCGTTTGGAATCGCATAGAACAAAGGGATGGAGCGGTTCGCGAACTGGTGCAAAAGTCGAACCGCTCAGTTAAAAGCCGGGATCATTCCAGCGGATGGTTGGCGACGCGCCAATCAGGTCGGCCGACGTCCCTCGGCCACGGATAGACTTCACGATCGTTGAAGTAGACAACCGCAGTCATTGCAGGGAACTCGGTATGTGGCTTGTTTGCTTCGGCAGCCCAGTCACGAACGTAATCGTCGTTACCTTCATAGCCAAGCTCGGCAATAGCGATTGGTTTGCCGAAGCGGGTCACACGATCGTATCCGGGTTTTGTCCGCTCAACAAACGTCGTGTCGTGACCGACCTCCAGTTTGTCGTAGGGCTGGTAGGCAAAGACAGACAGACCGATAATGTCGACATATTCATCCCCCGGATAGTAGGCTTCCAGTCCCTCCTCTCCTTTCGGTGACCACATATATTGGGCCGACGGAAATTGCTTGCGGCATACATCGATTACATGTCGATAGGCCTTCACATAACCTTCCGGCTTCCAGAAGGCCCACGTGAACTGCCCGTCATTATCTTCCATTTCCTGCGCCCAGCGGATCGTGACCGGGCTTTTCAGCTTTGCTCCTGCAGAACAGACCGCCGACATGTTGGAATCGTACCGTCCGGCCAGGATCCCATTGAGCAGATCGTCCGGGCTGATGCGCCACTCACGCGCCCAGGACCACGGTTCGATGGTGATCAAGAGGGATCGTCCACGCTCGCGCGCATACGCGTCCGCAGCACTGAGTGTTGTCAGATCCACGTCCTCCCACGGCAGGAACAGGTGTTCGATCTTGGAATTGGAATCGTTGGTATAATCCCCGTGCGGATCATAGGCGCCGGGAGTCACGGCCTCAGCCGTGATGATGGGCCGCTTATCTTGAAACTTGTTGCGGCCGTCAACACTCGCTCCTGACACACCGCTGGCCGCATATACGCCACCGGAAACGAATGCACCGCAAAGCAAAGCTGCGGTTAGTTTATAGAGACTTTTCATCGCCCCCTCCTTTTCTTATTGTTCAGGCAACTGGGCCGCGCCAAGCGCGGTTTTGATGCTGTCGCTTTGTTGAGAAACCAGATCGGTGAAAACCAGCTTGTGGGCCTCGTCGTCTTCGCGCGCTTTGGCGTGGCGGAAGATGTACCACTCACCATCGGGCTCGCGCTTTTGATAGATGGTTCCATTGCCGATACGATGGGAGAAACAGGTCTTGGCTGGAAATGCGCCCTGTCCGGAATGCCATGTCGCATTGAGACACAACCCGCCTGTCTCGGTGATGACCCAGCGACCTTCTGCCCAGGATTTGCCTTTCTCTCCATCGGCCCATGCCGTGAATTGCCGCCCGGCATCCGTCATATGCCCCGCGCCGTTGTCCCACTGCCAGCTCTTGTTCTTGTACAGTGCATAGATTTCGAAAGGCGTCATGGCGCGAGTTCCTGCCGGCTGTTCAGACGCTTTTGACGACGCGGCAATAGCCGGTGCGGCAATGCAGAATAGGGCGCAAGCAACTGTCGTTATCATCCGAAAGCCCGGCAGGAACCCAGCCTTTGCAGATTTAGAGATTGTCATTGGAACCTCCCGCTGTCTCGAAATGAGCGCCCTCCGCTCTTGGTCCTGGATGGACCCGTTCCGCCGTATGAGGCAGCGCGGCGGAGGTACTCCCATCATACCGGGCCGTCGTTGATCGGCCGATGGCCGATACACGAAAGCCGATTTCTTCCGCAACGCCCTGCTCAAAGGCATTTCTGAGATCGATCAACACCGCCTGGCGCATGGTATTCTTCAGGCGCGCAAGATCGAGTTTGCGAATGCTGTCCCATTCCGTGATGACGACAACAGCATCGGCGTTGTGCGCGCATTCATACGCATCGTCAAAAAACTCGACGTCCGAGAGGATGCGGCCGGCATTCTCCATACCCACGGGGTCATGGGCGCGGATAGTGGCGCCGAAACGCTGCAGGGTTTCGATGAGCGGAACGGAAGGCGCATCGCGCATGTCATCGGTATCAGGTTTGAAAGTGAGACCCAGAACGGCAATCGTCCGGCCTTCCACATCACCTTCTAGGGCATCCATGACTTTCAAAGCCATGCGGCGCTTGCGCGCTTCATTGGCGGTCACAGTTTCTTCGACGATCCGCACCGACACGCCGTAGTCCTGGGCTGTGCGCAACAGCGCCATCGTATCTTTCGGGAAACACGAGCCGCCGTAACCTGGTCCAGCATTGAGGAAACTTGTCCCGATGCGCTTGTCGAGACCCATGCCCAGTGCCAGTTCGCTTACATTGCTGCCAACCTGCTCGCAAAGATCGGCCAATTCATTGATGAAGGTAATCTTAGTCGCCAGAAATGCGTTGGCGGCATATTTGATCAGTTCCGACGTCCGGCGCTGGGTGACCACGATGGGCGTCTTATGCGCTTCGAGAGACGCACCGTAGAGTTCCATGAGAACCTGGCGCCCGCGCTCATCCTCGACGCCGATCACAACGCGATCAGGCTCCAGGAAATCGCGGATAGCAACGCCTTCCCGCAAGAATTCGGGGTTGGACGCAACCGAGAAAGCGCCGGTTTTACGCACCGATCCGATGATCTTCTGCACGATGTCGCCTGTGCCCACCGGAACCGTGGACTTCACGACCACAACGGCACCGTCGTCAATCAGCGGCGCCAGTTCCCGCGCGGCCATGTAAACGAACGACAGATCCGCATCCCCGTGACCTGCGCGCGGCGGCGTGCCAACCGCGATGAACACGACTGATGCCCCCGCCAGCGCTTCGGCCAAATTGCACGTAAAGCTCAAACGGCCTGCCGCAGAATTGCGTTCCACCAGTTCATCCAGACCGGGCTCGTAAATCGGCACAACGCCGCGTTTGAGGCCGTCTATTTTCTGAGCATTCTTGTCGACGCATATAACCTCGTGGCCCCAGGTGGCGAAACAAGTCCCGCTGACCAATCCGACATAGCCCGTTCCTATGACTGCGATCTTCATGTGTTTGATTGCCTTTTATTGCTGGTTTGAATTGTTGGGAACGTTGGTGCGCCAACGCGGATTGAAGATGGTTTTGTGAACATCGCGACCTCCGACGCCTGCGCCAGCAACCGAAAAGCGGTCCTCGAACAAGGAAAAGCTTTGGGTTCCCCATGCGAGCGCCTCAATGCCGTCGCGGCCCCGTTCGGCGGTTGCAAAGCTCGGCAGAGCCACAAGAGCAAGCAAGCTGGCGGCAAGCGCTGGGCGATAAACCCGAGTGCGGTAGCGAACCGTGTTTTCACGTGCATGCTGGAGAACGATAACGAACAGGAGGAGCGCATAGATCACGGCGTTGATGATGGCGAAGACATAGAAGCCACGGCTGTTGTCACTGGCGTCCGGGATGAGCAGCACCGGCAGGATCGAGAGAATCGCCAGGAAACCGTAGGGTGCGAGCACACGGAACGGCAGGGGATCCACTTCTGACGCCCCCTTCGGCGTGACGCGGAAATCCACAAATGAACCCGTTGCCCAATCGCGCAGCGCAGCCAGCGTTCCAGCCAGCGCCCATGGCCAGCGCGCGAACAGAAACAGGGTCATTTCGACACTGAGTATTTTCGCATCATGCGAACGGAATGTGCCGGAAGCGCGCCAGCGATAGGCCAGCACGATCAACATGATCGCCTGGGGCAGAAAATGGCTCAGGAAATCGGGATAGGTGACGGCAACGAAGCTATCCCCTATCACCAGCGCAATGATCGGCAAGACGAACATCAGCGCCATGAATAGAGAAAACAGGGGATACCAGAACTGCGAGAACAGAAACTGGAATTTCAGTCGCAGTGACAAATTACCAACCAGCCGCGGCGAATACTGGAGCAGGATCATCATCAGGCTGCGCGACCATTGAAACTCCTGCGTGATGAGGTCAGCAAAGGTGCGGGGTCCGTCGCCATGTGCGATGGCGTCGAGCGCATGCACGCCGCGCCAGCCATGGGCATTCATCATCAAAGTGGTGGAATGATCTTCCGCCAATTCCGGTCCAAGGCCGCCAATTTCCTTTAATGCCGCGGTGCGAACCGCATAGTGCGACCCGATGCAAAGTGGGGCTAGACCGTTGTTGTAACCGGCCTGCAAAGATCCATGCATACTCGCTTCGGCATAGAGACGTCCGCGCGCGGACCAGCTTTCGTGGGCATTGCGGTCGCAAATGCTGGGTGCGGAGACATACCCCACAGCCGGATCAGCGAAGGGACGCAGCATCTGAAACAAATAGTCCAGAATCCGGCACATGGTCCGCATCGAGGCTGCACCACAAAATCGTAAGCGTCGTAGCCGTAATGGTCATAGAAAAAGGCGAGATTGCCTTCCTTGCAGCGCGTGCGTCGCGGCCACGTCTTGCGGTGATAGTCCGCGCGTCCCTTGCGCGTGGAGACGAAGACACCATGTTTCTCGCACCAGGCGAGCGTTGCCGCAGAAGGGTCCTCATCGGCAAGCCATGTGTCGTGCGGCACATCCTGGGTCAGCATGGCGCGTAGCGTCTCGGCCACCACCTCGAAAGGTTCAGATGGCGCCTTTGTTACCACCATGGCGATGCGGCTTCCTGCCGGAAGTCTCAACGGGCCACTTGGACGGCGCGCACGGAAAAACAGGACAATGAAATAGGCCGGCAACAACGTCACCCAAGCCAGGATAGCCGTAACCAGAATAGAGCCCGCAAGATTCACATGGTTGGCAGGTTCAAGCCACCAGCGCCAAAAGTAGACAAGCGCCGCGGCCCACAATGCTGCACCGAGCAGATATTCCACGCGCCGCCAGCCGGTAAAGACCGGAACCATCAAAGGTTCGTCTTGGGCAGCTTCCCCTATTGCACGGCGTGTATTCATGTCCGCACCTCCAGCCCAAAGAAGGGAGCCGCCGTGCGAATGATCGTATCGAGATCGGAATAAAGTGCCTGAAAGCCAAGCTTTTCCGCTGCAAGCGCCGGGTCGGCATAAAGCACCGGGGGATCGCCGGCACGGCGAGCGCGCATTTCGACTGGCACGCTACGGCCTGTCAGGCGCCCGATCGCATCGAGAATCTCCTTGATAGAGGTGCCGCATCCTGTACCCAGATTGACAGCCATATTGTCGCCGCCGTTGACGAGATGTTCGACTGCCAGCACATGCGCGCGTGCCAGATCGGCGACATGAATGTAATCGCGGATGCAGGTGCCATCCGGTGTATCGTAATCATTGCCGTAGATTTCCAGAAAGTCGATGCTGCCTGCGGCAGCCATCATGGCCCGCGGAATGAGATGCGTTTCGGGATCGTGGGTTTCGCCGATTTCGCCGTCGATATCCGCTCCTGATGCATTGAAATACCGCAGCGCCACATAGCGCAGATCATAAGCAACCGAATAATCGGTGAGCATCTGCTCCGCGATCAGCTTGGTGCGACCGTATGGGTTTATCGGGCGCTGCGCCTCGCCTTCGCGGATCGGAAGTTGATCCGGAACGCCATAGGTTGCGCAGCTCGACGAAAAAGATGACATTGCGCGCGCCGGCGAGCCGGCAAGCTTCCAGCAGCGACTGCGTCCCGCTAACATTGTTGCGATAATACTTAGCCGGATGCTCGACAGATTCACCGACATAGGCCGAGGCGGCGAAATGGATCACCGCGATCGGATCGTGATCCTCGACCACCGCAATGAGCCGCTGCGTGTCGAGAATGTCGCCTTCGACGAAAGTCCCCCAACGCACGGATGCGAGATGCCCCGTCGAGAGATTGTCATAGACGACAGGCTTGTAACCCTGCCTCGACAAGAGCTTGGCGGTATGACTTCCAATAAAGCCCGCGCCGCCGACAACGAGTACGTTCCGCCCACTCATCATGCCACCTCTGCGAGTTCCCCATGGGGCCTCACCAGCTGGCGTTCGAAATAGGCTATCGTCGACTTCAGGCCGTCCGTCAGCGCAATGCGCGGTGCCCAACCGAGCTCCCGCTCTGCCAGCGTAATATCGGGCCGGCGTTGGCGCGGATCGTCTGTCGGCAGAGGGTGATAGACGATTTTGGATGACGAGGCTGTCATGGCGACAATCTGCTCGGCCAGTTCACGCACGGTGAATTCGCCCGGATTGCCGATGTTGACGGGCGTGTGAATAGCCCGAGGACTGTACATGAGCCGGTGAAAACCTTCGATCAGGTCATCGACATAACAGAAGGAGCGAGTCTGCGATCCGTCGCCATAAACCGTGATATCTTCGCCCTTGAGCGCCTGCACGATGAAGTTGGAGACGACCCTACCGTCGTCTGGACGCATGCGCGGTCCATAGGTGTTGAATATGCGCACGATACGAATGTCGACGCCGTATTGCTTATGGAAGTCATAGAAAAGTGTTTCGGCGGAACGCTTGCCTTCGTCATAGCAGGAGCGCGGACCGAAAGAATTGACATTGCCCCAATAGTTTTCGGGCTGAGGATGCACGTGGGGATCGCCGTAGACCTCCGAGGTGGAAGCCTGGAAAATACGCGCCTGATAATGTGCGGCCAGCTCGAGAAGATTGAGTGAACCGATCACGTTGGTCTTCATCGTATGGATCGGATCGGCCTGATAGTGCGGGGGCGATGCCGGGCAGGCGAGATTGTAGATCTCGTCCACAGGCAGATCGATCGGATCAACGATGTCATGACGTACATAGCTGAACGTGTCAAAGCGCAGGAGATGGCGCAAATTTTCCATCCGTCCCGTAGTAAAATTGTCGACGCACACGACGGTCCGACCTTCGCGTAAAAGAAGTTCACACAGATGAGATCCTAGAAACCCCGCGCCGCCTGCAACAAGAACGCGTCGTTTCGAGGCGCGATCAGAACGAAAGTTTGACGAATTGAAGACGATGCTCACAGAACTCTCCCAACTATAACAACGATATTTGCGTCAATGCTTGCGAAGGAAGAAGGCATGTGAAAATCACTGAAAACTAACAGAGCTTTTCCGGTTTTTTCCTGAAGCAAGTTTGGTAGTTTCTAATACCGCCCTGGTTCTTGCGTTGCGATATCAGGGAATCCGGAAACTTGTCAGAACGTCCATTTTTGCAGGTACCTGCACGCGTTCGCCCGTGGATCGGATGGCGAGCGGATTTCGTGCCGATGCGGTCCGCGATGGCTCAGAAGACTGCACCCACATGAATTAACTGAAATACCTTCAAGGTCACCGAACAGCACCATCACCGCCGTTCCGATGAACTGGCCATTTGTTTCGAGGCGTCCGGCACAACAGAACGGTCGCACGCCTGTAGGCGCAGATCGAGACTGAGGCCGGCCCTTAAAATGAACCGCCCACAACCCTCGAAAGTCTTGTAAAAAGGCTCTGAAGGTGGGCCCACCGCAAACGGCTTTACCGGGCGCGCGGCGGCATTCAAACAATCCCGTCGCTTAAGTCGAGAACCCATGCAACTTTAGGGCCCTTTACGCCAATGCTGAACCGGAAAGCCCGTTCATGGGTGGGTCAGGATCGGGCGGTGAATCGCAGAGCACCCTTGATTTGGTGCGACAGAATGAACAGTTCTACATGATCGCGAAATTTTCAGTGCATAACGTCCAGATCGACGCCTAAAAAAACAAAAGAGCAATTCAAAGTAAAACGGCAGTGGGGCATGTTAAAACTGGATTCCCCGACTCTTTACATCGTAATATTTTTGAATTCCTTGACTATCTGCGTAATATGGACATGGTTTATCGCGTCCGATCGCGATTTCATACCTTTGCAGATTTGGCAGGCAGGCAGAGACGGTTATACGATGCTGACTACCACGGTTGTAGGGCGCTATGTTTCGGCATTTCGGGTCGGGGGCGATGATGTCGGATACTGACGACGACCCCCATTCAGAACCGGTATCCGTAGAACGTCGTCGCTGGCCGCGCGTATCGCAAGATCCCCTTGGTGAAGACGAGGTGAAGAAGACCGTCTTGGTTCCGCTGCGTTTTGAGACGGAAAGCCTTCCACCATGCAAGCAGTTTCTTGCCTGGCAGAAGCACATGGCGGTATTGTCAGATACGCGTCTGCCGGACAATGTTGATCCGGAGGATGGATTTGTCGCCCGGCAAGCTGTGTGGAATCTGGGCGGTATGCTGTTACTGCAACAAACCACTGCGGCTTTCAGTTATGAACGCTCGCCAAACACGGTGCGGTTCAGTCCAATTGACCATTGGCAGATCACCTTTCTCCGTGCCGGTCGTACTTGGACCGGCAATGATGGACGTGTTGCGCAAAATGAACCAGGCATGATTGAAATTCGATCACTCGGTCATCCGTTTAGCGGGCGAGCATTAGCAACGGATTCGGTCAGTTTGATCGTTCCGGTCGACCTGTTTGCTGATCGAGGTGGCTTGACGGCGGCAAGCAACAACGTCGTTTTGGGGGGACACCGAGCCAAATTGTTAATCGATCATCTGTCGAGCATTGAAGCCAATCTCGATCGCTTCACGCATGACGACCTTCCGGGTATCAGGGACCGCTTGCGGGAAATGGTTTTTGACACGATTACACCTTTGGTGGACCGTGATAACGGCAACGATCAGATTTCGCAGATAGGATTGATGACGCGGGCGAGACGCTTCATTTTAAGCAATCTTGCCTCGCCAGGACTGACACCGGATGCTCTCGGCCGAGAACTGGCGATCTCGAGGACGCGGCTCTATGAACTTTTCGAAACGTCAGGTGGCGTGGCGAACTATATTCGCCGACGGCGACTGTTCGCAGCTCATGCAATGTTGGCGGATCCTTTAGACACCCGAAAGATCGCCGAAGTTGGCTTAGCCATCGGTTTTGATTCAGCAGCCAATTTTAGTCGCGCTTTCACGCAACAGTTCGGGTACAGCCCCAGCAACATACACAAGCGCGGGGACAATACGCGCCCGGATTGGCAGACGGATAACAGGAAGGTCACATTCGAAAGCCTGCTGCGAACACTCGGACTCTTTTAAGGCGCGCATTCCAGAGTTCTATCCGTACGTCTTGCCACCCATGATGAATGAGGCAATCCAGGAACCAAGCAAGGGGCGCCACTGCACCCCTTGCTCGCACTCGTATGCCCAACCACAACCGCTTAGTAAGGCCGGGTTAAGATAACCCAAAGGGGAAATCCGGGCGCCTCCTCATTATCCGCGAGGCCGATATCGTGGCGCATGCGATTGGACAGGTGGGAGATGTGGTTCTTGAATTGACGGCGCCTCCACATGGCCAGAATTAACGCACATGCGGTTTTCCGGACGCCGAATTTTTGGCACAGTTCATCAACCGTTGCCGTTAGGGTATCAACTACTAAAGCTTTTACTTCGCGCATGATTTTCTATCCCGGTGCAACGGCGCAGCCGGCCCTCTCGAAGGTCAAATAGACGCGCAGGTGCGGACGCGGAAATGCGAATAGTCGCTTTGTCAGCCAGTCACGTCAGGGTAATGGGAAAATGCCAAACGGCAGAAACTCGGGGCTTAGACGCCCTGGCGCCGACGTCGGCTTGGGCGAGATGCGCATCGCATCAAAGCCAACACAGCCGTTCCACCAGAGAGGCGCGTAAACACGAGAATAGATTGCATTGCACGCCTCCTCTTACTTTGATTGCGAGTAGCGTCAAGTTACACACCGCAAGCTGATAAGCAAGTATCCAATTCGCATTGTAAATGCTCCCCGGAATTTCGTTGCAAAAAAGCAACACCAATTCCGATGACGCTTTACACCTCGACCTTGGCAGACTGTACGATCCGCCTATGTCGCCCATGCTCCCCCGTCGCGAAACCCAATACGGGAGAATAGAGGAGCGGCGTGCGTTCACAACATTTCGAAGTTCAGCATCTTTAGCCGACAACGAGCACAGGCCAATGTTTGAAAAAATATTCTCCTTTTTCGCTTAAATCGCGTCCCTGTCCATCCGTCTCTTGGTCATGTTTGTCCAATTTGGAGCCTGCATCATGTGCGCAGCGGAGATTTTGCCGGAAAGCTGGAGCGTTGTTCGCGACGGGGAAGATCGTTATTCCGTCTGGCCAGATGACAAGGCCCTGCCCGTCGGCTGGAGTAAAGTGCCGATCAGCGGCACGCGCGATGCGTGCCTGCAGAAAATCAAGATGATCTGGATTGACCCCCGGCCGCTTGGCTTGCGGCGAGCCATGGCCTGAGCCCCGCCTTAATTCAGAACAAACCGGTGAAGACATGAACAAGTTTTTTGCGCCAGAGCAGGCGAATAATCCCGTTGCCGTCGAGGATCGCGACCGTGGTACCTCGGAGAGCTTTCCGCTGACGCTGGCGCAAAAGCGCATCTGGTCGCTCGAACAGATCGGCAATAATACAGTTTTCCCCTTGCAGGTGCTGTCGGTCCACTGGAAGCCAACTGTTACACTCGATCAGGTGCAACATGCTCTTGCCAAGCTCACCGAACATCACAATGCTTTGCGGACGCGTTTTTGCCGTTTTCCAGGCGGACGTATCGAACAATTTTCGAATGCGGGCGACCTTCCATCCATTGAAACGCTTGGAAGCGACGGCAACCCCCTCAGCCCGATGGAAGCGGAGGAACAGCGCAGCGCGTTTGTTTCCCGATCCTTCGATCTGCTCAACGGCGTTTCGTCCCGCTGCCAGCTGATCAGGTCAAAGGACCAATTCATATCCACAATCGTCTTGCATCCAATCGTTTGCGATGAAGCCGCTTTGGCCGTCTTGCAGCGCGATCTGATGGCCCTCATCAATGATGAAGCGTTGGCCGCGCGCGTCGATGACAGCCTGCAGCGCGGTTCGCGCGAAGAGGAATGGCTGGAAACAAACGATTTCAGCACCGCTCTTGCATATTGGCGCGATCTGATCGGCGAAGATTATAACGCCACAACCCCGCCAACGCGTTTCAATGCCAGCGGTTACGCGGGTGCCAAGCGCGGCCATGCTTCATTCAACCTCGATGCGGCGCTATGGGACCGCATACAGCTTTACGCCAAGCAGCACCATCTGAGCGCAGATATGGTTCTGTCTGCAGCCTATGCAGTTTTGCTTGCCCGCTATAGTGGTACTTATGATCTGCTGCATGGCATTCTTCTGTCAAATCGCCGAACGCATAAAAGCCGGCAGACCATCTGCCGCGCCGAGCAAATCCTGCCGCTGAAACTCGAGCTGACATCCAGAGCCCGCGTGCTCGATATCTGCCATACGCTCGCCGCCAACATTGCGGCCGGCTCGCAACATCTTGTTCCTTTCGAGCGCCTGGTGCAGGAAATCCAGACGCATGAGGAACGTGAGCAGGACGCAATCGTCAAATCGCTGTTCGAATATCGCGAACCTAGGGTTCAGTCCGATCTGGTGTCCGAAACGTTGTCTCCCCTCGCTCCGCGCTCCGACGTTGAGCTTGCGCTGGTGGTGGCTCCCAACGCGAATGGTGGAATTGATGGGCTATTTGACTATGCCGAGGACCTTTATGAACCGGCGCTGATCGAGCGGGCCGCGACCCATTTCGGTCGTATTCTGGCACAGGCCGTGAGTGGTCCGGGTATTCGCATCAAGGATATTGAGCTCATTGCTGGCGACGAGCTCGATATCCTCTCAGCCCCCTATGAGGATGATGGCGTCAATGATGATCGTCCCGTGCACGAACATATCGCCGCCCACGCCGCCCGGAACCCGGACAAGACCGCCATCATTTATGCCGACGAAGTCTGGAGCCATGGGCGGCTCGACCAAAATGCCAACAGACTTGCGCATCGCCTGATCGAGCTTGGCGTTGGCGCAGACATTAGCGTCGCCATTGCTGTGAAGCGCTCGCCGGAAGCCATTATCGGCATTCTCGCGACGCTCAAAGCGGGCGGCGCTTATATTCCGGTTGAACCTGATCATCCAACGACGCGCAATCACCATATTCTGCGCGACGGCGGCGTGAAGGTGATCCTGACCAACAGCTGGCTCCTCGATCGTATCCCCGAAGGGCTCGACGCTACGATTTTACAGTTGGACAAGCTCGACCTGAGCAATGAGCCGGACAGCGCGCCTAACGTTCGAGTCCACAAGGACCAGCTCGCGTATATCATGTATACGTCGGGCTCAACCGGACTGCCGAAGGGTGTCGCGGTCGAACATGGTCCGTTGACCCATCACATGCAAAACACTTCCCGTGTCTATGGCATGAGCGCAGCTTCCCGCGAATTGCCCTTCCTGCCGTTCAGCTCTGATGGCGGACACGAACGCTGGATGAATCCGCTCATGGAAGGCGGCAGCATCATTCTTCCCGACCAGCCATTATGGACACCCGAAGAAACGCTAACAGCCATGCGCAAGCACGGTGCCAACAATGCCAGCATTCCGACAACCTATCTGCAGCAGCTCGCCGAATGGGCTGATCTGACCGATAGCGCGCCGCCAATGCGCCTCTACTCATTCGGTGGCGAAGGACTTGCCCAACCGACTTTTGACCTTCTGTCGAAAGCACTGAAGTCGGAATGGCTGATCAATGGTTATGGCCCGACGGAAACCATCATGACGCCGATGGTCTGGAAGGTGCGCGCCGGACAAAAGTTCGAGGGCGCCTATGCGCCGATCGGACGGGCTGTCGGCAACCGCCGCGTTTATGTGCTTGACCCCGATCTTAACCCCTGCCCTATCGGCGTAACGGGCGAGCTTTATATTGGTGGCGAAGGCATGGCCCGCGGCTATATCGGCAAGCCAGACACAACCGCCGATCGCTTCATTCCCGATCCGTTCTCGAAGGAAGGTGGCCGCCTCTACCGTTCCGGAGATCTGACGCGTTGGCGCGAGGATGGCACGGTCGAATTTGTCGGCCGCGTCGATCATCAAGTGAAACTGCGCGGGTATCGCATTGAGCTTGGGGAAATCGAAGCAGCCCTTCTGCAGCACGATGGCGTTGGTGAAGCACTCGTCGTCCTGCGCGACGACGAGGCGACAAAGCAAAAGATACTTGTTGCCTACGTGGTACCGAAACAAGGCACCGCGTTGGATATCGCTGAAATTCATGCGGCCCTCGAACGCTCTTTACCAGGCTACATGGTCCCCTCGGCCATCGTTGCGCTAAAGAGCATGCCCATCAATCCCAATAGCAAACTCGACCGGTTCGCTCTTCCCGCGCCAACGCCAATGAAACGCACCATCATCGAGCCGGAAAATGCCGCCGAGGAACAAGTTCTGGAACTTTGGCAACAGATCCTGAATATTGGTCCCATCAGCGTTGAAGACAATTTCTTTGCCATCGGCGGCAATTCGCTGGGTGCCATCCGCATTCTTTCGGCACTGCGCCAGCGCAAACCGCAAAACCGCACGACAATCGCCGATCTCTTCAACAATCCGACGGTCCGCTCTTTCGCCAAGATCATCGAGGCCGGTGATGGTGAGGCGGGAAGCGAAGTCATCGTGCTGCGCGCTTCAGGCACCAAACCGATGCTTTACTGTTTCCCGGGCCTGCTGGTCAGCACACGCGAATATGTCAAACTGGTCGACTATCTGGGCGTTGACCAGCCGGCGACCGGCTTTATCTGCTATTCGCTTTCCGAGCAAAAGCAGATCGGTGCTTCGGTCGACGAAATCATCGAGGGTTATGTCGATTACATCCGAAGTCACAGTAAAGGCCGGCCGTGCTACTTCCTCGGCTGGTCGTGGGGCGGATTGCTCGCCTATGAGGCGGCGCGCCGGCTTGGCAACGAGATTGATCTGCGTTTGATCACGATGGTGGATGTGTGTGATCTCGGCACGGAATTCGCTATTGGCTCAACACCGCGTTTCAAGCCCGGTGAGCGCGAACAATTGCATGGGATGGTGCAGGAGTGGCTGTCACGCACCGCGATGCGCGCGGAGTGGGATCGGTTGCTCGGCGTCATGGATGCAGACACCTATGATCAGTTCCTGCGCTTTGTTGGAGATGAGAAGGACGATCTGCCAACCGACGGTCCAGATATCAGCAGCCGCGAACATACATTCTGGATCCTCATTGATAACGCCCTCATCTTTCGGCGCCACCAACTGCAGCCACACGATGTACCCATTCACTCATGGGCAGCTGACGATAGTCTCAACCGCGGGCTCAACCTCATCGATTGGCGCCGTTATTCACCGCGCGCCAATCCGGCAGAAATCATTTCCGGCACCAACCATCTGCACGTCATCGGCTCACAAGCCTTCCACAGCCGGCTTGCGCACAGGCTCGCCGAAGCACTTTGAAGCTTGAGACTGGAAAGATGTGTTCACAGAAAGGAATTCTGATGACTGCCATGTTTGCAAACAATGATCGAACCAGTCCTGCAAGCGAGGCTCTCGATCTCGCCGGTATCGGTATCGGGCCATCCAATCTGAGTCTGGCGTCGCTCCTCGACGGCGTCGGAAATGTCAGGGCGCATTTTTACGAAAGCCGGGCCAGTTTCGATTGGCACCCGGGCATGATGCTGCCGGATGTTGAACTGCAATCGTCATATTTGAAAGATCTCGTCACCCCGGTCATGCCGACGAGCCCATGGTCCTTTATTTCCTATCTCGTCGCCCACAAACGCCTCTATGCCTTCCTCAATGCCCATTACGAGGCGGTTCCCCGACGCGAATTTGCGAAGTACCTTGCATGGGTTGCCGGCCAGCTCAAAAACCTTACCTTTGAGCAGCCCGTCCGTGAGGTCACGTTCGATAAGGACCAGTTTCTCCTGCGGCTGGATAGCGGCACGGTGACCGCCATAAACCTTGTGCTCGGCACCGGCACGACGCCGTTCGTACCGTCCTGGGCAACGCCTTTCCTTGGTGAAAAATGCTTCCACAACTCGCAAGCCAAACAGCGCTTGCCGGGGCTCAAGGCATCGCGCATTGCGGTCATTGGCGGGGGTCAAAGCGGCGGCGAGGTGGTCGAGGCGCTGCTCAATTCCAAATCGACGCTGAAAGAACTCCATTGGTTCAGCCGCCGGCACAATTTCGAGCCGATCAATGACACGGCCTTTTCCAACCAGGTCTTCTCGCCGGAGTATGTCTACGCCTATCTCAACCTCAACAACGATCAGAAGCTGGAAGCGCTGAAAGCGTCGATCCTGACGAGCGATGGCCTATCCATCTCCACGATCAACGCCATCTACCGCCGGCTTTACAGCCTGCGTTATCTGGAAAATCGCAACATCGAGGCGAAGCTTTCGCCCAACCGCGACGTCATTCAGGTGGAAGCGGATAAGGACGGCTACCGTCTCATCGTGCGCAACCGTTTCGATGGCGGGGTAGAGGTCGCCCATGCCGATGCGATTGTGCTGGCAACGGGCTATCAGTTCAGGCTCCCCGACGCTTTTGCCGGTTTGCGGGACCGCATTCAGTTCGATCGCAACAACCGGCCGGTCTTGAACAACGACTATTGTTTAAGCTGGAGCGGTCCGAAGCAAAACCGTATTTTCGCTCAAAATGCCGGGCGACACAGCCACGGAATCGCGGACTCGCAGCTGAGCCTCATGGCGTGGCGCAGTGCTCACATCATCAACGCGCTGCTCGGACGCGATCAGTTTGATCTGGAGCCGCACGACTCCCAGGTCAACTGGCTGTCAACCGGCCATGACACCATGAGCCAATCCATGGCGGTCGATTATTAAGGCGTCATTCCGGATCAAGCAGTTTTTGCTGCCGCAGAACCAACTCTGCCTGATCCGACTGCACTGATAGAGCGATGAGATGGCCGCACGGGGCATGAAGCAGCCGATGATGCCAATTGGTGCTATCGCTGACTAATGCGTTATCGATACGGATGGACTTGGTTGTCCGGTCGATCTGAAGGTTCAGCTGGTCTGGTGCTGCTATAAGGCCGGTGCCCATCGCTTTCAGATGGCTTTCCTTCAAGGTCCAATAGCTTAGAAGCAGTGACTGGCGTTCGCTCCCCTGAAGCGCCGATATAATCTCCAATTCCGCCGCTGAGCAGAACAACAATGCCGCTTTCGTCTCAATTGCTGTCCCAATCGGCTCAGCATCAATACCCAGCGTCTTGGCGGTGCAGCTGATTGCGATAGCAGCCAACCCCTTCGGTGTTGGTCAAATTGAAGGTCATCCCTGCATTGGCGAGATGTGGTTTGCCGTGTACGCCCGCGACAATGTCCAAATCCCTCTGTGGGACGGACGTATATTTCGACAGGACGAAACGCTGCAGATAGCGGCCCGCCATGAAGGCAATGGCATCCTTGTCGAAATGGAAGGCCGTGGCTCGCCTTTGCTCGTTGAGCGTCAGTTTGGAGCGTACTTTCTCCCAGTCGACCCTGGCATTATAGGGCCACCACCAGATATCGACATACAAGACTTGAGGATCGAATTTTGCAGCAGGAATGTCGGGAAGGCCCGCTAGAGGTTCGCATTGCAGCATAAAAACCTCCCGTTCGCCTTGTGCACTTACACAGATTTGCGGATTGCAAAGGCATTTTGAATCGCGCGATTGACGGCGACCGGAAGCAGCGACATGTGGTTTTCACCCGCATGGATTTCGAATTGCGCATGGATCGGCCGGCCCGGCAGATTGTTTAGCCGTTCCATCAGCTCGATGGCATTTGCATCATTTAATGTGACTTTCTTTTGCGCGAGCCGCTCTGCCTCGTCGGCCGCACCAATTTGAAACGGTGCGAGCTTATCGGTCTCATATTCCCCGCAGGAGAGGAACAGCTTTGCGTTTTCTCTTGTCTTGGGCGCAGCGGCAAACTGTAAATAATACTGATCGATTGTGCGATTTTCCCAATAGATTGACGGGCTGGCCGCGATCCAGGTCGTGAAAGCAGACGGCCGGGTGAACAGGCTGTAGAGCACAAAAAGCCCGCCAAAGGAGTGTCCAAACAGCGATTGGCGGTCCGGGTCAATCGGAAGCACGGCCTCAACCATGGGTTTGACCTGTTCTTCCAGGAACGAAAGAAACTCTTCGGCCCCCCCGGTCTTCACAACCGGGCTATTTTGAAAAAAATGGCGGATAGGTTTTGCCGGGCGGCGGGCCTAAATCCCAGGACCGGCGCAAAGGGTCATACGCAGCATTCAAGGGATAACCTATGGTTACGATGACGCCCGGGGCTATATTCGTGCCGCTTGGGTAGTTCGCTTGCGCCCGCATCACATCAACTGCTGTACCGATGACGGCATTGCCATCAGTCATGTACAGCACCGGCCATCCCTCCTCCGGCGCCTCATCACCCGGGCGGTAGATGAAAATCCGGTAGACCTGTCCATTCCTGTCCGATGTAACGTCATGGAATGTTGTGTTGCCAATCAAGGCTGGGGACGAGTTCGCAAATCCTGTCATGAAAACCATCTGGTAGAGAGCATCCTGTTACGGGTTATTAAACATGAGCGACATGGTCAATATTTAAAGCACTTGCGTGCGAATTACTTTCTGTGGCGGCGCCACTCCAGCATAGATGGTCCAAACTCGCATTGGATCCGTGCGCAGTTTCAACACGGCGGCAACATGCGAAATACCAACCCCGACCACTTCTGCGGCCCGCATCAAATCTCTTTCAGATCGCATGTGTGTGAGCATCCACGACAAAGACATCGCCACTTAAGATGTCCGTGCTGTGCCACTGGTCGCTGCCCCGCGGGCAATAGCAGGTGACCGGTGCTGTTTTGCTCGTGCGCGGGGCGCGCCTGATGTACGCCACTGGGAGCGCGTTGATCCCTTGCGTTCTTAATGCGTATGATTAGAATCCTATTTTGGTAGTTTGATTGCGATTGGGCAAGATCCTGCCATATCTTGGCTCTACCAGGAGCGTCACGTGAGCAGTGGATGGTTCAACAAGCTGCGGGCAACCGAGAACAGATTCCGGGGGCGCCATTGGCTGTTCTGGTCGCTCACCATCATCTTCCTAGCCGAGGTCGCCACCGCGTACGGCGTCTACGCGAAATTGACCGGAAATGTCAGGCACATCGAGGTCACCCGCGAGGATTTGGGCAACGCTCGCCCATCGAAGGCACCAACCGCCGCGCTGAACATCCTGGTGGTGGGGTCGGATCAGCGAGACGGCAGTGCAGGGGGGCGTACGGACACGATCATGCTCGTGCACCTCTCCGCCAAGCCAAACGATACAGCGGTCATCAGCTTTCCGCGCGACTCACTGGTGCAGCTTCCCGCCTGTCGTTCGCAAGAAGGGGCGCCGGGCCAGCGAAGGCATCGTGGCATGATCAACGCGTCTTTCAGCTTCGGCGGCATCGGCTGCACCTGGAAGACGATTGAAACGCTCACCGGCATCCACATTGACCACTTTGTCAAGGTTGACTTCACTGGCTTCACGGAAATGGTCGACGCGATCGGCGGGGTGGACATTTGCATCCCCGAGCCGATCCGCGACAAGTACGTCCAGCTTGATCTGCCCGCAGGGTGGCAGACGCTGCAGGGCGAAGAGGCGCTGGGATACGTTCGGGCGCGCTACAGTCTCGGCGACGGCTCCGACATCGGGCGCATCCAACGCCAGCAGGTCTTCATCGCAGCCATGGCGAAGAAGGCGATCAGCGCCCAGACCCTCTCCAACCCTTTCCGGGTCTTCCGCTTCCTCGACGCGGCCACCAAGTCCGTCACCGTTGACCCGGCCTAACCCCCGGCGTGATGAGAGAGCTGGCGCTCACCGCCCGCGGCCTGTCCGCTGGCAAGATCCACTTCGTCACCACACCCTGGCGCTACTCCGCCGCCTATTCCGGCCGGGTCGAATGGCGCCAAGGTCCAGCAAAGAAACTGTTCCGCTTGATCGCCGCCGACCAGCCTCTTTCCGGCTCAAAGGTCAACGACACCACGCCCGGATCCAAGACAGACACCCCGTTGAGCGCCCACGCCGCCGGTATGGCGGCCTCGATAACCGTGCCCCACCCTTCCGAGCCGCCGACAACGCCTCACTCATCTGGACCCTGCGCACCCAGTTGGATCGGGCGGTGATCATAAGTTCCACGAACAGAAACGTCTGGATTGCAACCAAAATCCGGTTTTCATCCACGAACCCTCGACGGCTAGGGGAAGCGGGCGCATCGGCTACCCCTTAAATGCGATTGCACTAGGAGCCGACACTCCTAGGGCCTTTCGTAAGCGGGCCCTTGATCTCGACGACTGGGGTTCATCCCCAAGTCATCGCATCTGGTGCGTTGTAACCGGCCGATTGTTACCGCGGAGATTTCGTCTTGACGCGGGCGATGAGTTCTTCGTCGTCGACAAAGCTGTCGAGGAAGTCGTTCCATTCTTCCGTCGATCGGCGGGCGTGAGCAAGCATTTGTCTCAACTCGTCAATCCCATCGTCAGTGAGAGCGGTGATTGCCTCGTCCGTGCCATCGTAGACGCTGATGATACTGCCGTAGGAGAGATTGTCGTCGTTGCTGACGATCGCCTGAAGGAGCTCAGGAACCTCTCCCAGCTTTTTAGCGACGTGGTTGATGGTGAAGACATAGGTGATCGTAGCCATCAGGCGGCCTCGGCGCAGGTGATGGCAACAGGTGACCAATTCCAAGGGAGTAGTTCGTCGAGGCGGTTGATCTTGTGATCGTGGATGCGGTCGAGCACATCGGCCAGATAGGCCTGTGGATCGACGCCATTCATCTTGGCCGTTTCGATGATCGTCATGGCACGTGCCAGGGTCTCCGCGCCGGTGTCGGCGCCGGCAAATAACCAATTTTTCCTTCCAATTCCAACCGGGCGCAGGGCCCGTTCAGCGGCATTATTGTCGATCGCGACACGGCCGTCCTCCAGGAACAGACAGAATGACGACCACCGGCTCAGGCCGTAACGGAAGGCTCGCGCCAGATCGCCTTTTCCTGGGATGCGGGTCAATTGCGCCTCGGCCCAGACGCGCAAGGCTTCGACTTTTGCCTTGCTGTGCTTTTGACGCGCGGCCAAGCGGATAGCGGCAGGCTGACCGGCAATGTCGCGTTCGACGTCGTAAAGCGCGCCGATACGATCGAGAGCCTCTCGCGCGATCTCGGATTTGTTCGAGGTCCAGATATCGTGGAAGTCGCGTCGCCAATGCGCCCAGCAGGCCGCTTCCCGGAAGCGGGATGTCCCGTCGGGCAAAGGTTCATAGAGCTTCCCGTAGCCTTTGTAGCCATCAGCTTGAAGGATACCGCTTGCCTGCCTGAGATGGTGATGAACGTGGTCTTCCTTCCAGTCCGGGGCGAAGTAATAGACCGCACCCGGTGGAGCGCCGCCCGCCCAGGCACGTTGATCGCGGACATACGTCCAGATCCTGCCTTTCTTCACGCCTTTGCCTAAGCCCTTATCTCGAAGAGAGCGATCGAGCACCCGGATCGGGGTGTCGTCGGCATGGAGAAGGTCGCTTCCCATAATCGCGCTCTCGATCCGCTCGATCAAAGGCTGAAGCACCTGCATGGCGCGACCGCACCAATCGACCAGCGTGCTGTCGGGAATGTCGGCGCCCATGCGGGCGAAGATCTCGTTCAGACGATAGAGTGGCAGATGGTCGTCGAACTTCCAGACCAGGATGTAAGCCAGAAGGCCAGCACCTGCCATGCTGCCCGGTATCGGACGGCTTGATGCCGGCAACTGCACCATCTTCTCGCAACAGCGGCAGGACTTCTTCATTCGAGCGACCTCGATGACCTTCATCTGCGCGGCGATCATGTCGAGGATTTCGCTTCCGTCTTCGCCAACAAGCCGCAGTTCACCACCGCAAGCGGGGCAGCAGGTACCGGGATCGAGTTCTTTGCGTTCGCGCGTTGCCTTTTCCGATACCCGCGGACGGCGGCGCATAGTCTTTTCGGGAGTGCTTGCCGCCAGGCGCGGCAGGCACTGCCTCATCGACCTCATCGAGCGGCTTGGTGCCGCTTTCCGCCGCGGCGATTAAAAGATCCTCCAGCGCCAGTTCCAGCTGCTGGATTTCCCGCTCGATCTTTTCCGAGGACTTGCCGAAGACCTGTTTCTTCAGCTTGGCGATGCGCAGCCGTAAGGTCTGGATCAGCTGGTCATGCACCTGCAACGTCGCCGACATCTTCGCATTTTCCGCCTGCAAGGCGGCGATCATCGCCTTCAGGAAAGCCGGATCGTCTGGAAGATTTTCGGTCACTTTTGACATGATCCTGACTACCATAAGTCAGGGCGAATCGCCATAAAAACAAGCAAATTCAGAAGGATAAAATCACCCGACACGGGCCGGTGGCGCACCCCAATCGGGACGCCGCCAATCAATCCCTTCCCAAAGCATCGCCAGTTGCGCCGCTGTCAATCGGGCGGTTCCATCGGCAGCTGACGGCCATGGAAATCGCCCCCTCTGCAAAATTTTATAATACAGGCAAAAGCCCTGGCCATCAAAATACAGGAGTTTTATGCGATCGCCCCGTCTTCCTCGAAACGCGAAGACTGCACCTCCCGTCGGCTTCTGGCGTAGCACATCCTGCGCAAGCGCAGCCAAACCTTCTACCCCTTTCCGCATGTCCGTGGCTCCGCAGGCGAGATACACTTGGACACCGGTTCCTGGTCCAATCATGCTGCTTCAACCGCCCGGATGAGCCGAGTAAGGACGGTGGCATCGACACCACTGTCGAAGCGAAGGCTGCGCCCATAGTTCAACCGCAACTCGATCATGGCAGGCACGCGCGCAACGTCCTCCCGCACGACCGGGGCGCCATGCATGGCGGACGTGTCTACGGGAACCAAGACCGTGTCGGCAGTGGACGGCAACAAACCCTTCTTCTTCAGCTCATGCCGCCAGGCGTAAATCTGCTGCCGGGTCACATCGTGCCGGTGTGCAACCTCAGTGACCGTCGCACCGTCGAGCCCAACCGACATGACAATGCCGAGCTTCTTCTCGTCACCCCAACGCCGCCGCCGTTCCTGACCAAGAATTTCAACACGCATCCCATACCTCGCCTAAGACACGTCGCTAACGACGTCGTTAATGACGTGTCTTAGGCCATCAAGGCGCTATTCGGCAGGCGGTGCCAATCGGGTGCTTACGGTGCGTTAGCGCAAGAGGCTTTTTAGAACGCCTTTCATCAATTCCTCTCGAGTACGGCACTCTGACACCTGTACTTGGTTATTCAGGCGCTATGGTGTATCAGTGGCTTGGCAGAAACCGGGCAAACGTGAGTGAAAAACAATTCTTTGGAGGGACTACGTGGTATTGCTGCGTTGGGGGTGGTGTTATGCCACTTGCTCTTCACGCTCTTCCCGTATCTGACTGTTAACCTCGCGTCGCGGCCGTCATCCCACAGACATATTGGTGGGAATTCTATGCAGCGCTCCCGTTCGGCACGGTTTGGATCAACGGAAGTTTTGCGGTTTCGATTTTCTTTGTGCTGAGCGGTTATGTTCTCACTAAAAAGTTTTTTGACACAGGCGATACTAAATTTCTCTACATTGGCGCCGTGACGCGTTATCCACGCCTAATTATACCAGCAGCTGCCTCGATCTTTGTCGCGTGGCTGTTGCTATCACCGGGGCTAATGCATAACCGTCTTATCCCGCACTCGGCAGTGCCGGATGGCCAATAGATTTTTATAAGGACCTTGAACACGGCCGGCGCAACGTTGTTGGTGGCTGCCGCGATTGGTCACTGCGGATTCGCGGGAATGTTGAATGCTAAGGTTCCAGTATTTTGGGGAAGATATCCTACTCAACCTACCTTCTGCATTGGCCGATTATCTGCTCATTCAGTCTCGGTTTGATTTATGTAATGAAGGTCAAGTTGGGCATAGATCATCAGACGATCGTATTGACAGCTATGCTAACAACGCTTCCAGTTGTGATTTATCTCTCTGTTCTTTTTGAGAAGTATGTCGATCTTCCCGCTACCCGATGTCCACTCGGCTGGCTAGTATTGTCGAGAGCGTAGCACACGTGGCTAAGAATAGGCTCGCTGAGCTAAAAGCATAAAGTTGCACCTATTTGCTTGCGATCAGATAGGCGAAGTAGTGCGGTAGCTTTCCAGAATCGATCAGAGCCGTATCCATATCCAATATCGTTTGAAAGAACTCGCGCCCCTTATCGGTATCATAAAGCGCGTCGTGATTGAGGCACCAAGACAGGATGAAGACGAACGTTCCGTAGGTTGGAATGATCTCAACATTCGAGAAAATGCGTTTCATCACATCAGGAATGGCAGATGAGTGCACCGATTCTGTCGGGTCAACTGCTATCAGTTCCTCCTTGGTACACCAACGCAGTTCTGGCTCCCAAGCCTTCTTGAGATCCGGATCGATGGACCGATAAAAGCGTTTCGCAAACTCTGTATCCTTGTCTGGGTATTGAAAATAGTCCGGTCCAATGTACTCGGCGGCCCAAAGAACGCCACCAGGCGCGAGCGCCCTCTCACACTTTTTTCAATATGCCATCCAAATCCTCGATGTGGTGCAAGGATGCGATGAACGTGATGACATCGTAACTTTCCGGCTCCAGATCGACCGTATGAATGTCCTTGCAAATGAAGCGTGCCTTATCAGCAATTCCTATATGTTCGGCATCAACTCTTGCGCTATCCAGTGCTGCCTGACTGACATCGTAAAGGTCATATCGTCCTATGGTTCCTGTCGAGAGAAGGCGAAGTTCACTATTTGCCGTTCCGACACCGATGCCCAAGGCGCGGAGATTGGAGCGCCCGTTGAGATGTTGATAGTAGAACCACTCCTCACGTGCTGCTACGCCACCCAACAAGTGGTGCAATCGTTGCTTTGCATATGGATGGAATGACCATTCCGCACGCAAGAATACGGGGTCAAAATGTTGCAGATCCCAATGGCTTGCGGTGCGTGAATGATCCATCAGGTTCCTCCTCTTCGTAAGGTGAGAAAATACAATGCAACTGTAAAGTCAAGGCGCTCGTTTCTTAAGGAAGGATTGACTTTATCGAGTTGCGCCAGAGCGCTACGGAATCTTCCTCACCTGTTGGCAGTCTCATGTGTGGATCGTCTGCAGATTAGAGAACAAACCAGCGGCACGCTTCGCCTGCGCCATGAGACATTCCAAAAAGGCTTAGACCCTATACATCCTGTCCCCCTGACACTCATATCAGTCGGCGACGCGCCGTGTTTTATGCCATGTCGCGGTGAAGATACGCTTCCGCGCTACGCCTTCGGGTTGTGCGACGATGATCAGACGAAAACTCCATAAGACCATCGCAAATACGTTGTGAGACATAGAGAAAAACATGCATCAAGATCGGGCACCACGCCGCAATTACCCCTTGGCCTCCGACAGCACTCGCACCACCGTTGCGTCCTTCGAAACTTGCCAATCGGGCGCTCGCCAACCGAACGTGTGAAGAAATTTGTTTGTAGATAATCTCGAATTAAGTGGGCGCTTCGCTTTCGTCGGATAGTCGGTACTTACGATGTCCACCACATTGGCGAACGGTCCGCCATAGTGCCTGCTTGATGCAAAAATCGCGCGAGCAAACCCGCTCCAGTTTATGCTGCCCGTTCCTACAACGTGGTAGATCCCATAACCTGCAAATGAACCATTGGCATTGAGATGCTTGGCAACCTCGATAATTGCATCCGCAACATCGAAAGCCGAGGTCGGATTTCCCCACTGGTCGCTGACCACGGAAACCGTATCCCGGCTTTCGGCAAGCCGCAGCATCGTCTTGAGGAAATTCTTGCCAAAAGGACTATAGACCCACGCTGTACGCAAAATAACGTGCCGTGGATTTGCCTTTCTCACGGCAAACTCACCGTCAAGTTTGGTCTGGCCGTAAACCCCTTGCGGACCTGTTTCATCTGACTCCAAGTAGGGTTCCAATCCCTCCCCGGCAAAAACATAGTCTGTCGAAAGATGAATGACCGCAATCCCGAGTTGTGAAGCGGCCCGAGCGACAGCACCAGCACCGACCACATTGATCGCGTATGCCAGTCCTGGCTCGTCCTCGGCCCGATCAACGGCTGTATAGGCTGCCGCAGAAACGACGATATCTGGCGTTGCCGCTAGGATGGCGCTAGCAATTGTGGACGTGTCGAACAAATCGAGCTCTGGTCTTCCCAAAGCGATTATATCGATATCAGGATAGCGAGCAGCCCTTTCAATCAAGCTGCGAACAACTTGGCCTTCCTTTCCCGTGATAACGATCCTCATACGTTTCCTTGAGCTTCTGCGCCAAGACGTTCGCCCGCATAGCGACCACTGCGAATGGGTCCCCACCACCATTCATTGGCAAGATACCAATCAATGGTCTTGGCAAGGCCGCTCTCAAACGTTTCTAGCGGTTTCCACCCGAGCTCCCGCTCGATCTTGGACGCATCGATGGCATAACGGCGGTCGTGGCCCGGACGATCAGATACGAAGGTGATCAGATCACGATAGCGACCGCCACCTTTGCGCGGGCGTTTGAGATCCAAAATATCGCAGATCGTCTCAACGACATTGAGATTGGTCTTCTCGTTGTGCCCACCGATATTGTAGTTCTGGCCAACAACGCCTTTGGTCACGACAACTTCGAGTGCCCGTGCATGATCCTCGACATAGAGCCAATCGCGTACATTTGCTCCCGCGCCATATACCGGAAGCGGCTTGCCATCCAAAGCGTTCAGAATGACCAAGGGGATCAACTTTTCCGGGAAATGGAAGGGACCGTAATTATTCGAGCAGTTCGACAGCACGACCGGAAGCCCATAGGTCTCATGCCACGCGCGGACAAGATGGTCGGACGCCGCCTTGGACGCAGAATAGGGCGAGGACGGCGCGTAGGGTGTGTCTTCGGTAAAAATGCCGCTGTCAAACGGCAGATCACCGAATACCTCGTCGGTAGAAATATGATGGAAGCGAAATGCATTTTTTGCGTCTGACGGTAGCTCTCGCCAATATGTGAGCGCAGCATTTAACAAACGAAACGTCCCGACAATATTGGTTTCGATGAAAGCGGCGGGCCCATCGATCGAGCGGTCGACATGGCTTTCTGCCGCAAGATGCATGATCGCTTCTATCTTCTCGCTTCGCAGAAGGTCGAGAACCGCCATATCATCGCAGATATCACCCTCAACGAAGCGATAATTGGGATAATTCTCAATCTGCCGGAGTGACGTTAGATTGCCGGCATAGGTCAGTTTATCAACGTTGATCACGTGATTTTGCGGATTTGCTGCAAGCAAGCGGCAAACAGCCGAACCAATGAAACCAGCGCCGCCGGTGACGAGAATCCTCATCAACAAACTCCGTCTTTAATTAGTGAAAGTTTCTGCATTAGCCAGACTCGGCGCGGCCCGGTCCTTGTCCGAAAGTTGAATCTGGTCAGAGGGCAAAGGCCAATCGATCCCTATTTGCGGATCATCAAACCGAATGGCACGGTCATGTTCAGGCGAATAATAGTCGGTTACCTTGTAGATAACCTCGGTATTTTCCTCAAGCGTCATGAACCCGTGCGCAAAGCCCTTGGGCACGAGAATCTGATTCCACTTTTGAGCAGACAGTTCCAGAGAAACCCATTTCCCAAATGTCGGCGATCCTTTGCGAATATCGACAGCAACATCGATAATCGATCCGCGGATAACGCGCACAAGCTTGTCCTGCGCCTTGGGGGACAGCTGATAATGCAAGCCGCGCACGACGCCCTTTGCTGCGGACAACGAGTGGTTGTCCTGAACGAAGACGAGCTCCAGCCCCGCTTGGGAAAAGCTCGAAGCGTTATAAGTTTCGGAAAAGAAGCCCCGATCATCCCCAAATCGCTGGGGTACGATCTCCAACACCCCATCAAGTCCAAGTTTGCGTATTTCAAGCATCTGTCGCCAGCTCCACAATGCGGCGCCGTAAGTAAGCGGCATATGCGGTTTTTCCGAGCCGCGAAGCACGATCCAGGACCTGTTCGTCCGTTATCCAATGATTTTGGTAGGCGATTTCCTCGGGACAGGCGATCATAACCCCCTGCCGGTGCTC
This sequence comes from Phyllobacterium sp. A18/5-2, assembly GCF_025452215.1. Classification (NCBI taxonomy): domain Bacteria; kingdom Pseudomonadati; phylum Pseudomonadota; class Alphaproteobacteria; order Hyphomicrobiales; family Phyllobacteriaceae; genus Phyllobacterium; species Phyllobacterium sp. A18/5-2. The sequence continues at coordinate 163,291 of NZ_CP104967.1, forward strand.
AATGGTCCTCACGAAGGATGAGGCCTCGTGCAGGCTATCATGCGTACCTGTGTCGAGCCAGGCAAAACCCCGGCCAAGCCTCTGGACATGAAGGTCACCCCGTTCCAGATAAATATTGTTGACTGCCGTTATCTCGAGTTCCCCCCGATCGGACGGTTTGATCTTGGAGGCGATATCAACCACGTCATTGTCGTAAAAATATAGACCCGTGACCGCCCAGTTAGATTTAGGTTTCTGCGGTTTTTCCTCAATCGAAATCGCACGCTTGGTGGCCCGATCGAACTCGACGACGCCATAGCGCTCGGGGTCCTCCACATGGTAAGCAAAGACCGATGCGCCACTCTTACGCTCGGCAGCTTCCTTACAGAGGCGTGACAAGCCATCGCCATAATAGATATTGTCGCCGAGTACCATGGCTACATGGTCGTTGCCAATAAATTTACGCCCGATAATGAAGGCTTCGGCCAGTCCATTGGGTTGCGGCTGTTCGGCAAAGGATAGGTTAAGGCCAAAATCACTGCCATCACCAAACAGGTCCCGGAACACCGGCAAATCGCGTGGCGTCGATATGATCAAAATGTCTCTAATACCAGCCAGCATCAAAACGCTGAGCGGATAGAAGATCATCGGCTTATCGTAGATCGGCAATATCTGCTTCGACACTGCAATCGTCAGTGGATAGAGCCGCGTTCCGCTACCACCAGCTAGAATAATACCCTTCATATCAACGAAAATCCTACATAATCATGGAGACTGTGGAACCGTTAGCCTATCCACATGCTTTGGACAACCACTCAACGGTAATGTCCCAGCGCTAGGCCGCCTTGTGCCCGTATCGGGCAAAAGCGGCACGAAGTAGGCGCCGTGCACAGCCTTTGACATTTTCCGCAGTGAAAGGCTAACGATGACACCTCCTCGCTTTCAATCCTGAACTGCGACAGGCGGTCACTATTAAGTCTCATTCTAATGTGCTAACCGCCTGACCTATAAGCATCGATAAAAAGAGAGACTACTCTACATGGCCAGAGCGCGTTCGCAAACGATGACTGCGTGGGAGGACATCTCTCGTTCAGTGGCCAATTTCCAATTGGCCGCGCTCCTTGGCTGGCAAGACGTTGCCCAGAGATACCGAAGGTCCAGCATTGGCGCTTTCTGGCTGACCATCAATATGGGCGTGCTTATCGGGGCGCTTGGACTGGTATTCGGAACGATCTTCAATTCGCCCATGTCGGAATTTCTACCGTTCATTTGCGTCGGCTTGATCATGTGGGGTTACTTTTCAAGCTTGGTCAATGACGGCTGTGGCAGTTTTATATCCAACAGTGAGACTATGCTGCAGCTGCCTATACCGTTCTTTACATATATCCTGCGGACATGGTGGCGCAATACGATCATCTTGGCCCACAACATGGTGATTTTCCCCATCGTGCTTCTAATTTTTTGGAAGTTTGTCAATTTCAATGTTCTTCTGACTATTCCAGGTTTCGTGCTCGTGTCACTGAATCTTCTCTGGGTGATGGTTGTGCTCGCCGTTCTTTGCACCCGCTACCGGGACCTCACGCAGATTGTTCAGAACATCATGCAGGTCGGCATGTACGTTACACCCATCATGTGGATGCCCGACCACCTGCCCGGGGGTACAAGATCGCATCTGATGCTCGAGCTCAATCCCTTCTATCACCTGATCAGTATCGTGCGCGAACCCCTGCTTGGCGGCACCGCAACACAGCTGAACTGGATGGTCACGGTCGCGATGGCGATTGTCGGATGGACGGTGGCGCTCCTCTTCCTTAATCGTTTTCGCTCACGTATCACCTATTGGCTATGAACATAACATCACAACAACAATTTGCGCAGGCAGACATGACGTCCATGCATCTCGAAAACGTCACTGTGGACTTTCCGATCTACAATGCAAGAAGCCGATCGTTGAAGAACCAGGTGATCAGCCTGGCGACTGGCGGTACCATCGGCTCGAATTCCGAGGGTCATGTCGTGATCCGCGGTCTGGAGAATGTCAGCCTGAGCCTCAGCGAAGGCGAACGATTAGGATTAGTTGGCCACAACGGCTCCGGAAAGACCACCCTTCTGCGAGTTATGAGCGGCGTTTATTTCCCTTCCGGCGGTAGTATTGCGATTAATGGAAAATGCACGTCCCTGATTAATATATCCCTGGGGATCGATCCCGAAGCGACTGGTCGCGAAAACATTGGTATTCGCGGTGCTCTTCTTGGATTCAGCAAGAAAGATCTAGCAGCCCGGCAGGCTGAAATCGAGGATTTCTCCGAACTCGGCAGCTTCCTGGATATGCCAGTGCGAACCTACTCGACTGGCATGCAGCTTCGTCTTGCCTTTTCGATTTCAACAGTAATTCAGCCTGAAATCCTTATCATGGACGAATGGCTAGCAACGGGCGACGAGGGCTTTCAAACCAAGGCGAACGAACGGCTGCACGACCTGGTCAACAAGACCAAGATCCTCATCATCGCCAGCCATTCCAGTGATCTTCTGCTGAAGAACTGCACGCGGATTGTGTGGCTCGAACATGGCAAGGTTCGGATGGACGCGGATGCCAAGACGGTGGCGAACGCCTACTTCGGTTTCCATTCATAATTCAGTCCATTGGAGCAGGTTTGCCGATGTCTTCGAGCGGACGTCTCTGGCAAAGTTAACGATCCATCGATCCATCCGTTTGCCTTGGAATGGGCGTATTGCCGATACCCGATACCCGATACCACCAATCAAGCAGAATGAATTGGCCGGCCATTTCCTCCGACACCGCCGGCGAGCTCGATGAACGGTTTCGCCACGATCCACCGACTGAGCGCCATTGGTGGTTGATTGCCGTTGTTATGATCGGACTGGTTATAGTTCCGCCCGGCGGAAAAAGCTCGAATCAACATTTCCCTCCTGACGCTCTAATGTCACGAAGTCAAGGATTTCAGATACCCGGCCACCCTATCGGCTTCTTCTTCCCAGCTATTCTTCAAGACACACTTAAACGCAGCCTCCGCTTTCTTCTTTGCTTTCTCCGGAGATTGCAGGACATCGATCAGGGCCGTCGAGATGGATTCCACACTCATTTCGCAATACGTGGCCTGAGTTTCGGAAAGCAGCCAATTTGAATGTGGACCATCATTTAGAACCACGGGACATCCGCACGCGGCGACCTCCAACGGCAACAGAGACAGATTGGTTCCTGACAAGATTAGAGCTACATCGCATTGTGAATAGAGGTCAGGCAGTTGCGGGATAGGGACGCTACCATGATTTAAGTGTGGGAACGGAATATGATAGCCTTTAATGTCCCATCCCGCGAAGATGATTAAAGTATCAGGAACAGCTTCGCAGACCTTTTTCAAAGACAGTAATCCCATCTCAAAACAACGCCGGGCAGTCACCGGGCGAGCATAGAAAAATACATACTTTTTCGTATGGTCGCGCCGCACGGTCGGTTTATAAAGTTCAGTATCGCAGGCGAAGGAATACGGAAATGTTTTCATCCCATATTCCTTGGAAAGTTTTTCCGCCAACCAAGTTCCGGCCGTAATGCCGGTCAAGCCCAGGCGGTAAGTATTTTCCGCAAAGGAATAATCACTACCATAGGGATAAAAGGCAGGTTCGAAGTCCTGAACAAAATATAAGCGATGCAACGTGTCCTTATATTTGGATACCCAATAAGCCGTTTGCCAGCCCGTGGCCACAAGATATGCACAAGGTTCGATCGAGCGAACACCAAGTGAGATGGTGATGCCGTGATCTCCGAATGACCGGATCATAACAGCTCGAGCCTCAGCGGACGACGACCACCGGTGCGGCTCCATTATGACAACGTGCTGGTGCGGGAATCCACGCTCTTTTAGAAGCTTCATCATGCGGAGGATATTTATGTGTCCACCTGATTGGGCTTCAAAATCAGGAATCAACCAGGTCATTGAACCTTGAGGAAGGTTTTCCTGCGTAAGTTTAAGTCCGAACCCCTGTTCGACTCCGAGAAGAAATTCATAATGTTTGATTGTGTCGGGCCTGTAGATCATGCGGCCCGGGGCGTGAGCAGCGAGGCGCGCGATAATTTTCTTCGCCGCGACACGAAATCCGTCTCGCTTGATCACTCGCTTCAAATCACTAATGTCATCACTAAGCATTATGTTTCCGCAATCACTACTTGGCTTGCATCTGCTTGTCGCGCGAAAGAAGTTCGACGTGACGGGTAGAAAGTTCAGATTTGGTTGATCCCAGATTGTGACCAATCTGACGTGCAACATTGTCCAACGGCATTTTCAATGTTGCCAGCGGATAGCGGAGAATCCAACCATATCGAATTGCAAGGCAGGTATCACGCAAAGTCGTTTTTAACGCGCGCTTGAATGCCAATGTTTTGGATCCGCACAATCTATAGCCGAACAACCTTCGAAAGGCCCGCGCTTCATCATAACTGCGCTGCAGACGCTCCCATAATGAATAATCGTGAGAATGAGCTACCACGGAGTCCCAAGCGAACGCTTTAGCATAGCCTGCTTCAACAATTTTCTTGGCCCAAAGTTGATCTTCCGCAAAATCGACGTCCGGATAAGGAATCTCCTGCCAAACTAACTTGCGCAGGCAGGATGAATTGTCGGAATAGAAATGATAGATTTGCCTCAGCCCCTCATTGCGCGCATATTCCCGAGCGTCTTCGATCTTCACTTTCGGCCATTGGCGCAACCCCGCAAAATGAGTTTCAAGCTCCCAACGCGTAAATGGCGATGCGGCTTCATATGCGACATGACGACCGAACACGCCCGCTACCTCTGGATCCTCACGCAATGGGCGAATAAGTTCAGCGAGCCAGCGCTCATTGATCGGAGTTGCGTCGTGGGTCAGAAATGCACAGAACTCGCCGCGCGCTTCGCTTGCTCCGAGGTTTCGCGTTTTTCCGTGCCCAAAATCTGAAGATGGAATTTCGATCAGCCGAAATCGCGGATCATCACTCGGGATGATTTCTTTCGAACCATCCTTTGACCCTGAATCAATAATGATGACTTCAAAGTTAGCATCTAATACTTGACGAGAAACCATATCAATCACGTGCTTAAACGCAGGCAGACCGTTCTTGACGGGTATAACGATAGAGACCAGCGGAGCCAAGTTCACCGAATGGTCGTTGTGCGTCGGATTTATCATAGTCAAGGGCTCAACATCGCGGTGTAAATAAGACTCTGGAAAGCTGTTCAGGATGGGCAAGTCTTGCAGCTAGACTGCGCAGCGCACAATAGGTCATCCCTTATCTGCTTCCACCGTTAGTCGAATCCCATCCTGGAACTGTGTCTTTGGCCGCCAGCCGAGCATTTTCTTTGCCGTTTCAATATCCAAACTGGCGACATCGACGTCAGTTGCCCTCGCCTTAATATAGTCGCGCTTGAATTTGTAATTGGTGATCGCTTCAATGGCGTCAATAACCTCATTTACCGACCGTACATCGCCGCTACCGATATTTATGATCCGCCTCGGTGCGCCGGGGAGGTCAATCGCCCTTTCAATCGCGTCTATCAGATCATCGACATAAAGATAATCACGCAAGGCCGTACCATCACCAAAAATCTTTATGGGAGAATTCTTGTGCCAGTGATCAAGTATAGCCGGGATCAATCCTTGACCCTTTCGAAATTCTTGGCCAGGCCCAAAAGGATTTGCGGCACGTAGGATAATGTATTGAAGGTCATCTACATGACCATGCATCTGAATATATTTCTCGACAGTAAGCTTGGTCAGACCATGGGAATTTATCGGGTTAGTCGCACTGGTCTCGGGTGTCGGAACCGGCGCATCTGGTCCATAGACCGTCCCCCCGGAGGAGAGGAAGATATAGCGCTTGATCCCAGCCTTGACACAGTTTTCTAAAAACTGCACATGCGGGACGACGTTTTCGGCAATGTCAGCAATCGCATGGTCATTTTTCATTCCAGGAGTGGATGTGGACACGAGTTGTACCACAGTGTCGATGTCCTGAAGTGATGAAGCCATATCCATGGGCTGCCTGAGATCGGCCTCAATAAATTCCACTCTCTTGCCGATGGATTTTACGAAGTGTCTGTCGAACCTGCGTGACACCGATCGTACAAGCTGACCGCTACCAGCAAGCCGACGGACAAGATGGCGACCGATAAAACCGTTTGCGCCGTAAACACCGATCATGGTCTTATCCAAATAGCATCCACCTTGGTACCATCCATTCTGTTTGCGGTTTATTGGTTAACGCTAACCATATCATCGGCGACCGACTACGTCTTAGGTTCGAAGGTCCACATCTATCAAAATTTGAAGTTGGTGCGGAATTAAACTGCTAATGGGAACAGCTCGTAAATCATTTCGGCAATATTAGTTTTGGAAGTCGTGTCGCAGTACGAAAAAACTTGTAGACTGGTCGCAGCATTTTGGAAAGCAACGGCGATCGACGTAGGAGTGCAATTTTTACAGATCGAACAAAACGTCTGAACGATTCCCTTACCCCGACATTTGTCGCCCCCAAATAGCCCATCTGCGTCCGAAAGTCCGCACCGGGGATAGTTGAGAGCACTTTTTGTAACTTGGCCTCGAGCATCACATAATTGTGGGCAGCCTGCCGGCTCGTGAGCACATGGCGAACTAAGTAACCGCTGTCGATTGCTACGTATGCTATTATGCGCTCGATTGCGTGAGGAAGGCTCCCGTCTTCATAGTTTTGATCAGCAAAATCGTCCCATGTCCAAGGGTATACAAAAAGCTTGTACAACGCCTTAGGGCGAAACCAATACATTCCTCCATTGGGAGCCACAGGAGTGTTGTCATCCAACGGAACTGCTAGCTCAAGATCGACGGCGAGCTTGGCCACGTTATCTTTGTTTGAGAACCAGGAATGCCCCATCGTCGGATACCCAATATGAACGAGGGCCGGAAATGCCAATCCTAGCTGTTCGTTCTCGGCAAAAAGATCGAGAATATTGTCGACATAACCTGGGCTACCCAAGAGATTTTCGAACATGTGTCGCTTGAACAGCAAGCCCTTGGCGCCATCCTGCGGCGATTTCTTGGTATGAATGCGACAGACCAAATCGTAGCGGTCGTCCATAAATAAATCGCGGCAAGTGATCAGAAGAGCAGATGTATCGCGACCGTCGTTTGAGTTTACCACCAATACGGTGAGATTGCTTACATCTACCTTACCCGCCGCCAGACTCTCAATCTCCTCCTTTTTCGCGGCACTGTCTGTCGTGATTATCAGGTCGTACCCAGTCGTAATATTTGCCGCATGCGACAGAATTTCGTCGAGCATATCCGTGTAGTAAACATGCGCGCATACCGCCACCTTTAGTGTGGATCGTCTATGCGAATGCGAAACGGCGACGTCGGGGAAAATCGAAAGCAATGCCGCATTGTTGTTGAGAGTCCGCGGAGTTGCAACACGGCCAATGCTTTTCCAAATCAAACTTAGATCATAATCCGACTCTTTTTCAACGATCGTCAGAGCCCGAGGCAAATCGATTGCCTCCCCCTCGAGAAACAGCGTGTCATGAAAAAACAGGCGCTTCTTAAGGATCGGGCTTCTATTCTCCAGGGTTCTGTCGATCTCCATGAACACCGGGTACGGAGTATGATATTCGTCAGGGTCTAGGTAGACGGAACACACGAAACCCAGCTGCTGAAAGTGTCTAGTGAAACGCGTCTCGTGCAGAAGAATCGAGATCGATATAGGATTCAATTCTTCCCATATCAGTCCAGTACCTCTTGAACGCAGGCGATTGGTGCATCTCACGTCGTACCACTATGAAATGCGAATTAAGATGGAAGGGTAGCTCCCCCAGTTCGTCGCCAAAAGGATTCGGTGAAATCGCCCGGTGTGCGGATATTCCCCAGAAATCACAATTCCGTTTGTCCATAGCCGAGAACATTTCGGAAAAGGGAAAAATAGGCCCGTAAAAGGTATGGTTGTAAAATATTACCTCGTCATATTCCTTCAGCCGATCCCAACCAAACTGCTCAAGTGCCGATTTATAAGCCCAAACATCAAAGCCTACGTTCTTCCGAACGATCAAATCTTCGACGACAGGCCGAATATTGTTTTCAGAATTCTTCGATAAGGGTCCGTTTGAAACCAGAATCGTATGATCAACGTATGGTTTGAGAGCTTCAATCAGGTGGATATAATATTCATCCACGATACCCGCGGCGTCATAGAAAAACGCGATTGCCAGGCGCTTGGTCATTACATCACCGCAGAATTTTGTCTGCTGACAGATGCTCTCGCACGGATTGAAGTTTCTGGGTATCTCCCCATATTGCTCGTGAATCGTACGGCCTCAAGGGAAACGCGCCCCAAATTGGCTTTATCGTGAGGTTGTTTTCCGCAATGAATCGGAGAACCATTGTCTTCAACGAGATTGGATCGCCGGAACAGCAGTTGATAATTCCGGAAATCTCGCGCTGTTCTGCCACATCTGCAATCATAGCCCCCAACTCATTCACATGAATAAAATCATAAAGAAGTTCCCCGGTATTAAGAGGGAATTCACTCTTACCTTCGGCTTCGGCCTTCAACAGTTTCGTGAAAATGGAATTGTTCAAGCTATCGTCGCCATAGATGTAGAAGCAGCAGAATCCAATGGTCGATAGCGTGATACTCGCGACACAATAACGATTGGACGAGCCTGAGGTGATTTTTTGCAATTCCGTATGCATGTTGAGGAAATGTCGGCGTTGTCTCGAACACCGGGCCCACGTGATAGCCGACTTCGTGCATCGTTCCGACGCCGACGACATGCTTCAGTCCGCCTGACAGCATGTTTCGAAGGAATTCAATATGTTTTGGAAGATTTTCAAGGTGCTTCTTGCTCGCATGATTGAAGCCATCTTCCCAAGCGAGGTGAATCAAAACATCGGGCCGCCCTAATGTTTCGTAGGTGGTTTGATCCGGATCCAATACGTCTAATTCAAGAAATGATATTCCGGCCTGTGGGGTCGAAGCGTTCCGGCTGGCAACTACCACATCGTTGCCTTTTTCAACTAGAGCTCGCACCACATGTTGACCCACATAGCCCGTGCCCCCTGTGACAAGATACTTCAACGGTACAGATCCTCGCTTAGGAGTTTTTACCGGTAATCGGCTCCCCCTTTGGCATCCTCTTTTTTGTTCTGTCAACCCACAACCAAAAATCGGTAGCGCAATTTGCGTTCACGAGGTGGAACTATAAGGGCATTTTTCATATTACCACACGCCTCCAAAACTTTCGTTTTCCACGTTGTTGGTGGGGGGTAATATAGATGAAGTCGTAGGGCATTGCGCAGCCTATTGTCGGGGAAAATCGATGGTGGGCATTCCGGAGGAGTTCAATCGTACAAATCTCATTTCTCTAATCAGCAAAAAATGGTCGGTGCTTGAAATAGGGCCTTTTACCAATCCAATTGTGCGGGGCTCGAACGTCAAATACGTTGACGTTCTCGATAAGGCCGGCGGCCTGTTGGAACGAGCTCGGAGAATTGGCTATACATTCAATAACGCGACGGACATTCACTATGTTTCGCCTACAGGCGATCTATCGATTGTGCGCAATACCTTTGACATTTGCATAAGCAGTCACTGCGTTGAACATCAACCCGACCTAATTCATCACCTAAAACAGATCGAACGAATTCTGAACCCAGGGGGGCGCTACTTTTTGATATTCCCGGACAAGCGCTATTGCTTCGATCATTTTATTCCCACAATCGCAGATATTCTAGATGCACAAGGGCACAGGGTTCATTCGTTGCGCAGCGTAATTGAACATAGGGCGATGACAACACATAACGAACCTCACCGGCACTGGATTGGCGACCATGGTGCACCAGCAATGGCGTTCGATATCAACGTGGTGAAATCCGCGATAACCGAATATGAAAATGCAGATGGCGGTTATATCGACGTCCATGCCTGGCAATTCACGCCGGCTAGCTTCAGCTTAAACGTTGAATTGCTTTCACAGTTCGGGATGACGAACCTGCGCGTTGAAAAGGCCTATTCAACACCCTACAATTCGCTTGAATTTTGCGCCATTCTACGAATCAGGCAAATTTGAAGGCTAGCCGTCTGCCGGCGAACTTATTGGCTTGTCTCTTACCGAATTCATTGAGCGGATTCTCGATGAGATAATATGTCAATGTCGCAATGGGTATGACGAACCCCATCACCATTATTAACATCAAAAAATACGCACCTGTATAACTTGGTATAGCTTCCTGTATGGATCTCATTTTTGGAATAAGGTATACAATAACTGGCGTGTGAACCAAATACACGGAATAGCTTATCTTTCCCAGCCAAGTTGTAAGTTTGTTAACGATCAACCTAATTGGAGCGAGGGCTAGGCCAACAAGAAGCACGGCAAACATCAGCCCTTCCCAATAATATAAATTAAAGAACGGAACATCGCCGTTCGAAATTCCAAAAATAAAACAGGAACAGATGCCAAAAGAGCATACCCAATATGTCGCCTGTCCTTCAAACGTTCAACAAGTGGTAGTGCGTAAAATGCGACTAGTCCGAACATGAAAATCGGAGCGCGATATAGAATAGAAAACATGTGATACGTCACCGGATCGGAGACGAATAAATTAATCGTCATGAGGAAAATTTGAGCTATACCTAGCGAAACAAAGACAGCTGCCGTCGCCAGCCAGATATTTTGGGTATATCGATAAAGGACCGGAAAAATCAAGTAGAAGACCATCTCCACGCCAATAGTCCACCCAGCAGGCACTATTGACACTTGATAACCCGGAACGAGATTGAACAGAAACAATATGTTTAAGCTTATTGACTTCCAATCAATAACAACGCCACTAATATTCCTATAGGACATAAAAACGATCATCAAATAAAACAGCGGGGCGATCCTGAAAAATCTTCTGATCGCAAACCCGAGTATTGGCCTTGCGTCGCGTCCGTGCGATGGCATGCTGAGGCAGAGCGAGAATGCACTAACGACAAAGAACAGTTCAACCCCCATTACCCCCTTTACAACGAACAAATCCATCCAACTCGAAAGCGGTATGCGAGGATACGGCAACATTGCGATGTGAACCATGACTACCCAGAGGGCGGCCAGGCCCCGCAAAGCGTCGAGGTATGGATAGCGATCTTGGCGTTTTGAGTTTTGTGGTTGCAATTATTCACTCATACTTAAGGACATTGCATTCGGCCCTATACGGAAAGTGCAGCACGCGCAATGTCTCAATCACCAATTGATTGGACTGGATGCTCCGCGGCTACTTTTGATTGAGCTATGATACTTCAGAACTCCTTCCCTCTTCTGGCTACAACGACTATCGCTTGCTTGGTGTCTGTTGAGCTTACTGCGGTCAGACCGGGATAAAATGCCGGGCAATAATTAACGGCCTCGGATTGAATACCTTGAGGCGTGGAACATCCTTATTACGTCACCGGACCAAACGAACTCTGCCGCCACGACTGGCCTGTTCAGCCTTGGCAATGTCCAGCCGGTCTACACGTTCTATTCAGACAAATTGGTAAGGAACCTTCGGGCAAATTCGCGCTATTCATCAATTCCACCACGTTGGGTATTAGGATACCAGAGGGAAACTGTCATGAGCCGTTCCGAACTGACCAGCGACTGGGCACTCTCTCCAAGAGGGCCTATGACAGGCTTGGGACCGATTGCGACATGCGCGGCTTCGCGGCACCTATGATGTGCTAATGGCGAAGCCATCTCGTCGCCGGCCATTAAATAATTACTGGACTGCAACGGCCTTAACCTGTGCGGTGATGGTCACACCGCTATCATCAACGGTATTGCCGGGTTGATCTGAGCATTTAGAATGCCAATCTTGCCGGTTGAGCGGCGGTGCCGGTGTGTCTGCCATCAGTGGCGGTATCATTCACTTGCGCGAGGGCATTTCCTTCGGTGCCGGCGAGGCCGAGCATGTCCTTGCATCCTATGGCAGGATGTTTTTATCGAAAACGATTATTCCGTCGTAAGGGGGTGCCGTCACCCCTGGCATTCATATGCCGCTGGCTATATCACTGTGCAGAACAAGACCGTTACGATGGCCCCCGGTCTGGTTGGGGATGCTTCACTGATCGCGCGCAACATGACCGTATACCAGTACGATCAACGGCTCACAGTATGTCGTTCACAAGAACGGTTTCATGGAAATTTAACTCGATCCAATCGAGCAGTTTCAAAAGCCGCGATAATGGCACAAAACGGCAAAGTAATCAGCCACAACACGATGCCGATAACGGTAGTCACATTTTTGCGATCATCGTCTTCAAGGGGCTGGCCGCCTCCTTATGATATAACAGAATCGGGGGCGTTGGATCGGAATGGTCGAGAGTTGTACGGGGTAGATGGCTTTTTGACTAAGAGACCTTGGAAATACGTCTCATTTATTCCCCCTGAGCATCTTGCGCTCGCCGTGTTGGCTCAACATTTATAGGCCAGCTCATGCATCACTTCGGCGTGGCATTCTATAAAGAGATCTTTGTATGGCTCCATCTCAGCGATGTTGGCTTCGTCGCTGCCTTTGCGAAAGAAGGCTGGCTTGAGCGATTTCAGTTCTGAGAATGATTTACTGAACCGCCGCAACACTGGCGCTCCGAGAAACGCCGATATCCTGTGAGCACCTGCATTTGGATCGGATACGAGGTCTTCGTATCTCAGCATGAGGGTGTTTGGACGGTTGGCCCAAGCCCGGTAGTGATCAGACCATGATCCGGCGTAGACATCGCCGCGAATAATGCTCTCAAGCGGAACTGGGTAACTTTCGACCTCTGCCATGTAATGCACATAGGAGATGATTGCTGACCGGCCATCGCGGACGATATGAATCGTCTTGCCCTCTGTCAGGGGCGGTTCATGCGTTTTGATAACAATCGGCTCGTGTGCCGAATGCGCATAGTTGATAAGCTCTTGGTTTACCAATCCATTCGAGGTGCATCCGACTACATCCCTTAATTCTGGTGTGGCAAAAACGCTGTTGTCGCTCTCGCCGTAAAGCGTCTGTGTTTTGATGTCGAAGCACTCCTTGAGAATAGTGCGAACAAACGTATTTCCAGAGCGTGGATATGAGGCAAGCCAGACAAGCATGAGGTTCTCCCAAGTTTTAGCATCCTAAATACGAGAATGCCGTTCTTCGCAATACGGTGAGCGCCACTACTGAGGGTCTCAATAGATAAAAAAACGATGAGATCGGTGTCAAGGGTATGAGCCCCGTATGCAGGCAACGGGATTGCTATGTCAGGGGACGCAGTCGACCTTGATATCGGTCTACCACGACCATCTTCAGGAATTTTGTTCCTCACCAACCAAAATCAAGGAAACTGCGATGACCATTACATCGGACTGGATGCCGAAGGTATCCATACAACGGATCATCTGTCACTGGACGGTGGTGGACACAAGGCCAGCGAGTTTGACCGCGGGCACTATCACATTCTGATCGAGGGCGATGGCAAGGTTCGCGGCACGGGTTCGCCGGATCTTAGTCTTCGGAATACTAACTTACTAAGGCGTCGCCATCGCCTTCATCCTCTGGCGTGGCCACGATGATGCTCTTAACCGAGATGTGGCCACCAACCTGATCCTGCTCGTTGGCGCTATCGGCAACGGCTACATCTTCGGCGCGTTCTGGGACAGCAACAATCGTCGCAAGCGCCGTACCGATATGCAGCCCGGCGTTCGCGAAACCACAACCATTGTCGAGAAGACAGCGCAAACCACTGAACCCGTCGCGCCAATTGCTCCGAAGGGACTACGACGATCCTTGTCACCTTTCTCCGCACTCTCGGCCTTCCGCTCTGCATCTTCATCGGCATGCTCGGCTTTTATGAAGGTGTCCCGGTTTTCCGCGACATTCCTTTTGCTGACCGCATCCCCGTCGTTCGCGAGCTGATCGCCGGACCGGGTTCCGATTGAGCGGGCAAAGGCGGCAACAGAAGCCCGCTAGGATTTTGTCACCCTCACCAAAAAAACCGCGCTCGAGACGCAACTTGCCAAGGTCGAGACCGTCTCCTGGCATCCCTCGCCGCTCTCCTCTTATGCGGTCTCTAATTGACAATGATGCACCACTTCGCCCATAGGGAGAGCAAAATTTGCTAATCCGACTGGATCCATGCCAATGCATACAGAAGAATTCATTCCTTTCAACGATCTCGGGCGCTTATATTCCCGTTTCCAATCGGAGTTAGAAACTGCACTTCTGGGAGCATCCAGATCCGGTTGGTGGCTCAACGGAAACTTCGGCAAAACATTCGCTGAAAATTTCGCCAATTTCTTGGGGGTATCTCACTGTTTGAATGTGGCAAACGGAACGGATGCGCTAGAGCTTTCTTTGAGGGCGTTATCCCAGATCCGAGGATCTGACGCGAACGAAGTCATCACTGTTGCTAACGCGGGCGGCTACACCACAACCGCATGCCGCCAAGTGGGTTTAACGCCGGTATACGTCGACATAAATCCCGACAGTCACCTTATCGAACTTGATGCGGTCATCGCCGAACTTAATGACCGTTCATTGGCAGTGGTGGCCACACACCTTTATGGTGGCGCCGTCGATGTCATCGCCCTCAAGGCTAAGTTGCAGGAGGCTGGATTCGGCCACGTCTACATTTTAGAGGATTGTGCACAATCCCATGGAGCCACAATCAACCGCACAATGACTGGCTCTATGGGTGATGTTGCAACGTTCAGTTTTTATCCAACCAAGAATTTAGGGGCAATGGGGGACGGAGGCGCAGTAGTAACTTCTGACCCAGAAATCGCAACATTGGTCAAGCGCTTGCAGCAGTATGGTTGGCATTCCAAATATGCGATCGGCACCCCGGGCGGCCGCAATTCCAGAATGGATGAGCTGCAAGCGGCCACGCTAAGCGTTCTGCTATCGAAGCTCCCGTCACTCAACGCGGAAAGAATCCGCATCAAGAAGCGATACAGTGACGTCAGTACCAACGGTATAACGTTCGTCAACGGGGGCGAAGGTTCGGTTGCACACTTGGTAGTTGTAGTTTCCGACAATCGAGATGGACTGAAGAAATTTTTGACGGCAAAGGGCATTTCCACCGAAATTCATTACCCGATATTGGATTCATCGCAAGTGGGATGGTCTGAACTTCCTTCACGAAAGCCAAGGCACGGCCTCCCATTTTCAGAAACAGCCGCACGTAACATTCTTTCCCTTCCTTGTTTCCCAGGACTAACGGACGAAGAAATCAACCGGGTGTGCTCAGCTCTAGCCGAATGGCGTGGGTCGTGAAGAAATACTCGCTCATAATTCCCATCTATAGGAACGCGGAAAACGTTCCTAGTTTAATGCTGGCGTTGTCCAAGCTACGGGACGCCGTGAACAAGGACATTGAGTTTGTCTTTGTGGTCGATGGTTCGCCCGATGATTCTGGGCAATTATTAAAAGACGCTCTGGATCGATCTGATTTTGACTTTCAGCTGATATTCCATAGCCGAAATTTCGGCTCCTTTACCGCTATCAGGACAGGAATGGAGGCCGCTCAAGGTATGTACGTCGCGGCGATGGCAGCGGACTTGCAAGAGCCCCCTGAGCTAATCCTGGAATTCTATAACATTTTGGCTTCCGGGAATGCTGACGTCGTTTTTGGTAAGCGGGAGGGCCGGAACGATCCGCTCATAACGAAGACGTTGTCAAATCTGTTTTGGGGCGCATACCGCCGATTTGTGATGCCAGCAATGCCGAAAGGTGGCGTAGACATCTTTGGATGCAACAGAGATGTTAGAAATGCCGTTCTTTCGATTCAAGAACCTAACAGTTCTTTGGTTGCTCAACTCTTTTGGGTCGGGTTTCGTCGCGAGTTTGTCCCATACGTTCGGCGGGTACGGGAACATGGGAAGAGTGCTTGGAACTTTTCCCGTCGCCTGAGATATATGATAGACAGCATATTATCATTTTCAGACCTCCCAATCATGCTGGTCTTATGGCTCGGGATTATCGGTTGCAGTACAAGTTTGATTTTCGGACTTGTCACATTAATAGCTAAACTATCGGGTTTCATAGAGGAAACAGGATATACCAGCCTCATTCTATTGACCCTCTTCTTAGGTTCTTTGATATTAACTGTGCAGGGCATTCTTGGGATGTATATTTGGCGAACAGCGGAAAATACCAAACGCCGACCCTTAAACATTATAAGTAACGTATATAAGAGGAATAAGAATCAATGAGCATAGAAGGCGTCAAGGTTCATCCCAATGGAATTTGCGAAAGTAAATCAGTTGGTAATGGGACGCGGGTATGGGCGTTTGCACACGTGCTGCCAGCCGCTGTGATCGGCGAAAACTGCAATATCTGCGACAATGTTTTCATAGAAAATGATGTCATTGTTGGAAACAACGTGACGATTAAATGCGGGGTCCAGGTTTGGGACGGGATCCGAATTGGCGATAACGTTTTCATCGGACCGAACGCAACGTTTACGAACGATAAGTTTCCTCGCTCGAAGGCCTACCCAGATGAGTTCTTGCAAACGGTTGTAGAGGCCTCCGCTTCAATAGGAGCAAACGCAACGATTTTGCCGGGGATCACCATCGGTCGCTCTGCCATGATAGGCGCTGGAGCGGTCGTTACCAAAAGTGTCCCCGCCAATGCCGTCGTAGTCGGAAATCCCGCGGTTATTGTCGGATATCAAACCAAGGAACAACGCGGATCAAACCGGGCTGTCGAACTGGAAAATGAGCAGCGAACGCGTTTGGGAGTTGGCGAATGCGAACTGTGGCGTCTTCCTCATTTTTCTGACTTGCGTGGCCAATTAGCACCGCTCGAATTTGACAAGAATCTCCCTTTCGTGCCGCTGCGTTCGTTCATTGTACACGGCGTTCCAAGCAATAAGGTTCGGGGCGAACATGCCCATCTCGAATGCGAGCAATTTCTGATCGCTGTTCATGGTAGCGTTTCGGTCGTGGTGGATGACGGTAAGGAAAGAGCCGAGGTAATGTTGTCAGATCCATCTATTGGTCTCTATCTGTCCCCCAAGGTGTGGGGCATTCAGTATAAATTTGAACCAAATTCCGTCCTGATGGTATTCGCATCGCTCCCATACGATTCCAGTGATTATGTCCGAGACTACGAACGGTTCCTTGAGATCATTGATGAAAAAAATGCTGACTAATATCAGTTCGGATGGGCTTCGATTTGTCATCGCCGGGCTGGTTAATACCGGTCTGACGACAGCCATCTACATTGGCCTGTTAAAATCAGTGGGTCCGACAGTCGCTTATGCAATCGCATGGATCGGAGGGATCATGTTCGTTTTTGTTGTTTATCCCAACAAGGTGTTTGTGGGCGGAAGAAGCGGATTCATCGATAGGTTTAAATTAAGTGTTTCGACCATCGCCATTTTTCTGGCCGGCGTTTCGATGCTCAATTTTCTAGTTGTGGTAACTGAGAGCGCGATCTTGTCGTTTTGCTTGACGCTCGTCTTCACGACCTTAGCGAATTTTATATTAGGGCGAGTAATTTTGAGATCATGAGAAGATTGGGTCGCGACAGTTATTTCTTGCAGGGTTGATAGATCTTTTAAATGCTTACCAAGGCTTTCGCCCGGACCATTGATTTCCTGAAATCCAGTGACTTTGCGCCAATTTTGTTTATCGTTTTGGCGCATCTCACCATGTTCTGGGGCCATTATTCGGCTCAGTATGTTTTTCCTTGGGATTTCATGAGCGCTGGTTATCACGCTGAGACAGCGGCGTGGTTTCGCGATGGAACTATATTTAATCCTCCGACATGGATGCCGTACGGAAGTATGGGGTTTCCAGCGTGGTGGTCGGTACAGTCGAGTGCATGGTATCTGCCATTGCAGATTATGTACTTCCTCGGTTTTGATTATACGTTTTTTGCAGCAGCTGCGTTCCAGTCTGCGCATGTCTTGGTAGGAGCATTGGGTACATACTATCTGGTGCGAGTCCTTGGCTACGGGCGAGCGGCATCGTGTTTGGCCGCGCTCGTTTTTCATTTCTCATCGATTTTCTTTTCTAATGCTCAACATATCGACATTATTCGAGCTGCAGCGCTCCTTCCGCTATTACTACTTTCCGCGCATCCAAAGGTTATATTGCGCAACTTTTTGATGCCCGCTTGGACGGTAATTATCGTCTTCCAGTATCTGATTGCTGGTTACCCAGGAAACATTGTAGCGGCTTTCTACACGGTCCTGATTTGTAGCGGGTTCTGGATTTTCCAATGTAATAGAGAAAATCGTTTTCGCTACGTTGCTAATCTGGCAATGGCAGGTCTGGCCGGACTACTTATGGCACAAATAAAATATCTACCTCTGATTTTGGAGGCTTATTCATCATATAAGGCCAAAACGATCACCTTCAGTATACAGACGGATCAATTCTGGACCTTTTTGTTTCGGCACGATCTACCCATATTATCCCAAGATCCGACGATGCAGAGCTTATGGTCTCCACCTGCGGCCATCTTACTCGCTTTCTTTGCAGCTCGGCCAGTTAAAAGCTTTCAATTGCCACTGACACTAATGCTCGCCGCCATTTTCTTCGGCGTTCTTGAAATTCTCTTTCCATATGCCCGATCTATAATTCCTGGACTTACCGTAAGCAGAATGCCGCATGCCGATTGGCGCCCAACGTTGCATATCAGTATGGCAATCTTCACGGGATTGCTATTTAGCAATGCCTGTCGACAGGCCAATTTGGCCTCAACGGTTTGGCTGCGATTGGCATTATCATTGAGTGTGTTATTCGTAGTTTCGATTTTCGCGCTTCGTGCTGGCTATGGGCTGCGCGATATTCATTGGGAAATTGCGATCTCGTTTGCCAGCATATGGGTGGTGGCTGCGGCACTTTTTTGGGCCGCACAGCGCTCTTATCTGGCTCGGATTACGGTTTTGTTTCCAGTCGTCGCTGCAACGATAATAGCGTCTTCCATCATGATGTATGTCGTCCGGGTGCCTCGAACCTGGATGACAGAGTGGACGGGTGCAAACGAGATCGGATATTTTGGCGAACCAATCAAGGCAATGCTTGACCGGCCAAAGCAGGATACATGGGCGCGACGTCCTGCTCGTCAAACCTACGGTACCGATAGTTACTCGCCGTCCGGACAGTTTGATTTACGGTTCAACCGTGCTTGGTACGCGCAAGAATTCGGTACTTTTGGCTATGACAACCTACGCTCCCCCGAGTTTCTTAGATTCGGGGAATTTGTTGTTGATCCCAAGGTCGGTCCATCGTTGATCGAGTTTATGCGCCATCCGAGCCAGGCAATCCTGAAAAAGCCGAGCAAGCCATTCAACTTGGATTCTGCGGCAGATTGTCCTGTCCGCGTCGAAGCATGCGCTGACGGGGTCAATGCATCGGCAGATATTCGCTCGTACGGACTAAAGCAAAACGAATTTACAGTCACATCCGCTGAACTGGTGGATCTCGTTGAAAACGAGATGTTCTATCATGGATGGATCGGTGAATTGTGCTCCGTTCAGCATAGCTGCATCCCATTGAATGCACTGAGCACTTCCCAAGGACTCAGGTATTGGCAAATTCCCCCAGGTCAGTGGACCCTCACAACTCGGTATGTCACGCCTCACTTTGTCGCGGCAAAAATCCTGTCGGGCGGAGGGTTTCTACTGATGATTCTCCATATTGTATTTGGAGCAGTGGTTGAAAAAATTGCGGGTTCGTAAACCCCGATGATCAATACAATTCGAAGAGATCGCCTGTGGTCGTTGCCAATACAACGATTGCCATCGTGGCAAGCACCATAAACGCTAGTAGAAGGATGTCTTTGGGTGGGCGTTGAGCATTCATAAAAGCGCCTCTACCAATCTTTTATAAACGTCGCAAGCGCTGAAGCCCTTCCGTCGGCGGCGGACGTGGCGTGGTGTCCACCTGACCTGCTCCCGCCAAATTAGTCCATTCTCAACTGGAATTTTCCAATAATGCCCCCGGTGACGGGCTGAGGAGAATTCGATGAAGAAGACGAAGTTCACAGAGGCGCAGATCGCCTTCATTCTGAAGCAGGCGGAAGACAGCGTTGCCGTGGCGGAAGTCTGCCGCAGGGCCGGGATTTCCGACGCAACATTCTACAACTGGCGCAAGAAATATGCGGGCCTGATGCCATCGGAGATGCGACGGTTGCGGCAGCTTGAGGAGGAGAACGCCAAGCTGAAACGGATCGTTGCGGATCTGTCGCTGGACAAGGCCATGCTGCAGGATGTTCTGCAAAAAAAGCTGTGAGGCCTGCGCGCAAGCGTCAGCTTGTCGACGAGCTGCGATCGGTGTGGAAGGTGTCGGCGCGCCGTGCGTGTTCGACGCTGAAGGTCGATCGGGCGCTCTATGTCTACAAGTCGAGACGCGGTGAGCAGGCTGACCTCAAGGCCAGGATCAAGGAGATTGCCGAGACACGGATGCGTTATGGCTATCGGCGCATTCATGTGCTGCTGCGGCGGGAGGGGTGGCCGGTGAATCCGAAGCGAGATCTATCGTCTTTACAAGGAGATAGGCCTGCAGTTGCGCAACAAGACACCGAGACGGCGGGTGAAGGCCAAGCTGCGGGAGGATCGCAGTGCGGCGGTCCGGCACAACGAGACCTGGGCGATGGACTTCGTTCACGATCAGCTTGCGACAGGCCGGAAGATCAGGATGCTGACCATCGTCGACACCTTCTCGCGCTACTCACCTGCCGTCGACGCCAGGTTCTCCTATCGCGGCGAGGACGTCGTTCAGACACTGGAACGGGTCTGCCGTGAAGCCGGCTATCCGAAGGCGATCCGTGTCGATCAGGGCTCGGAATTCATCTCCCGCGATCTCGATCTGTGGGCGTATCACAAGGGCGTCATCCTCGACTTCTCCCGCCCCGGAAAGCCGACCGACAACGCCTTCATCGAGTCCTTGAACGGCAAGTTCCGCAGCGAATGCCTGAACGCCCACTGGTTCATGAGCCTTGACGATGCCCGGCGAAAAATAGAAGATTGGCGTAAGGACTAAAACGAGGTCCGGCCTCACAGTGCCATCGGCAACAAGCCGCCGATATCGCTCATAAACGGCTCATCGGCTCGTCTGCCGGCATGAGCCTTAACCCCGGAAAATTCCAGGTCCGGCCGCGCAAAAAAGGACGGCGTGCTTTGTGGCACACCGTCTAATTTTTGAGAACTGAATTTTACGGGGCGGAATCAGGAGCTCAGCTGACCTGGAATTCAGCAAGTTAAACAACAAATGAAAATCGACTTCGTTCCGTTTTTGTGCGCTACCAGACATAAGTGAGGCCCGCTTCAAGGAGAGTAAGCGGTTACGCCATCCCATCTGGTGAGCAGCTTGATTGGTAGGTATTTGCAGCAGTTACGAGCTTGGGTGTGAGCTACTATGTCTGCTGTTAGTTCTGATGATAAAAGCTTCTATATAATCGAGGCATTGCCGGATCGCCTTGAGGGGGCACCGCTGGAATCTCGCCGACGCTGGTCCGATGGATTCAAGGCTCGGGCCGTTGCAAGATCGTTCGACCCAGATGCGAATATCTCTGCTGTCGCTCGTGATGTCCGCGTTGCTCCGTCACAACTGTTCGACTGGCGGCGCAAGGCATTGCGCGACGGCACTGTGAAGAAGGAAACGACGCCAAAATTGCGACTGTCAGAACTGATCGGACCGGGCCGCATGCATTGAGATTGCCATCGGCGATGCAGTGATCCCAGCGGGGATCGAGATTGATGAAGTTCATCTGGCTCGGATTATCCGTGCGGTGCGCTCGGCATGATCACGTCGGGAGTGAACGTATTTCTGGCAAACCACCCCGTCGACTTTCGAAGGTCCGGACAGTCTTTTGTCCTTGGTGCGCGATGCCGGCAATGATCCGTTCAATGGCTCTCTTTACGTCTTCCGCGCCAAGAGAGCGGACAGGATCAAAATTGCCTGGTGGGATGGGTCAGGGGTCTGTCTCTATTCCAAGCGGCTGGAAAAAGCGCAGTTCGTTTGGCCGAAGATCGGGCATAGTCGGGTGCAGCTCAACCACGCGCAACTCCTCGCTTTAGTCGATGGCATGGACTGGAAACGCGTTCGCTCGTTTGCGGTGAACCGGCCGGAGATTGTTGGGTAAAGTAACCGGCCGATTGTTACCGCGGAGATTTCGTCTTGACGCGGGCGATGAGTTCTTCGTCGTCGACAAAGCTGTCGAGGAAGTCGTTCCATTCTTCCGTCGATCGGCGGGCGTGAGCAAGCATTTGTCTCAACTCGTCAATCCCATCGTCAGTGAGAGCGGTGATTGCCTCGTCCGTGCCATCGTAGACGCTGATGATACTGCCGTAGGAGAGATTGTCGTCGTTGCTGACGATCGCCTGAAGGAGCTCAGGAACCTCTCCCAGCTTTTTAGCGACGTGGTTGATGGTGAAGACATAGGTGATCGTAGCCATCAGGCGGCCTCGGCGCAGGTGATGGCAACAGGTGACCAATTCCAAGGGAGTAGTTCGTCGAGGCGGTTGATCTTGTGATCGTGGATGCGGTCGAGCACATCGGCCAGATAGGCCTGTGGATCGACGCCATTCATCTTGGCCGTTTCGATGATCGTCATGGCACGTGCCAGGGTCTCCGCGCCGGTGTCGGCGCCGGCAAATAACCAATTTTTCCTTCCAATTCCAACCGGGCGCAGGGCCCGTTCAGCGGCATTATTGTCGATCGCGACACGGCCGTCCTCCAGGAACAGACAGAATGACGACCACCGGCTCAGGCCGTAACGGAAGGCTCGCGCCAGATCGCCTTTTCCTGGGATGCGGGTCAATTGCGCCTCGGCCCAGACGCGCAAGGCTTCGACTTTTGCCTTGCTGTGCTTTTGACGCGCGGCCAAGCGGATAGCGGCAGGCTGACCGGCAATGTCGCGTTCGACGTCGTAAAGCGCGCCGATACGATCGAGAGCCTCTCGCGCGATCTCGGATTTGTTCGAGGTCCAGATATCGTGGAAGTCGCGTCGCCAATGCGCCCAGCAGGCCGCTTCCCGGAAGCGGGATGTCCCGTCGGGCAAAGGTTCATAGAGCTTCCCGTAGCCTTTGTAGCCATCAGCTTGAAGGATACCGCTTGCCTGCCTGAGATGGTGATGAACGTGGTCTTCCTTCCAGTCCGGGGCGAAGTAATAGACCGCACCCGGTGGAGCGCCGCCCGCCCAGGCACGTTGATCGCGGACATACGTCCAGATCCTGCCTTTCTTCACGCCTTTGCCTAAGCCCTTATCTCGAAGAGAGCGATCGAGCACCCGGATCGGGGTGTCGTCGGCATGGAGAAGGTCGCTTCCCATAATCGCGCTCTCGATCCGCTCGATCAAAGGCTGAAGCACCTGCATGGCGCGACCGCACCAATCGACCAGCGTGCTGTCGGGAATGTCGGCGCCCATGCGGGCGAAGATCTCGTTCAGACGATAGAGTGGCAGATGGTCGTCGAACTTCCAGACCAGGATGTAAGCCAGAAGGCCAGCACCTGCCATGCTGCCCGGTATCGGACGGCTTGATGCCGGCAACTGCACCATCTTCTCGCAACAGCGGCAGGACTTCTTCAATCGAGCGACCTCGATGACCTTCATCTGCGCGGCGATCATGTCGAGGATTTCGCTTCCGTCTTCGCCAACAAGCCGCAGTTCACCACCGCAAGCGGGGCAGCAGGTACCGGGATCGAGTTCTTTGCGTTCGCGCGTTGCCTTTTCCGATACCCGCGGACGGCGGCGCATAGTCTTTTCGGGAGTGCTTGCCGCCAGGCGTAATCTGCTGCCGGGTCACATCGTGCCGGTGTGCAACCTCAGTGACCGTCGCACCGTCGAGCCCAACCGACATGACAATGCCGAGCTTCTTCTCGTCACCCCAACGCCGCCGCCGTTCCTGACCAAGAATTTCAACACGCATCCCATACCTCGCCTAAGACACGTCGCTAACGACGTCGTTAATGACGTGTCTTAGGCCATCAAGGCGCTATTCGGCAGGCGGTGCCAATCGGGTGCTTACGGGGTAAAAGCCCTGCGGCGCATTGAATCAGACACCTGAAACTGCGGGAAATTCCGCGCAAAATATGCTCTACATGAGGGCATGAAATCTCCCGATCTGCAACTCCCCGATGACGTTGATGCGCTCAAAGCCATGATCTTGGCCATGGCCGAGAAAGCCGCGCGTGCAGATGTCCTGGAGAGCGAAATTGCCGATCTGAAAGCCCGCAATGCCGACGCCGACGAGCAGATTGCGAAGTTAAAGCAGGTGCTGAAAGCGTTCGATCGGTTCCGGTATGGCCGGCGCTCGGAAAAACAGGGCAGAAGTGCCGATACGATCTCGCCGAACAGGGTGCATTCGTGTTCGAGGAAATCGAGACCGGCATTGCCGCGATCAAAGCGCTGGTGGCGAAGTGGAGAGGCGCAGAGGCTGCAAAACGTGCACCACGTCCCCGCAAAGACTTTTCACCTCATCTGGAACGCATCCATGTGGGGATCGAGCCGGAGGAGCTTCTTGAACATGCCGGCAAGAAAAAGATCCTGATCTGTGAAGATACCTGCGAGCGGCTCGACGTCATTGCAGCGAGTTCCGGGGCATTGTCACTCATCGCCCGAAATACGCCTTCAAAAATGAAGACGGCATCATCCAGGCCTTGGCCCCGACGCATATCATCGAGAGCGGCATTCCGACGGAAGCGCTGCTGGCGCAAATCGCTATCTCAAAATATGGCGATGGCTTGCCGCTCTACCGGCAGGAAGCGATCTTCTTGCGCGACCTCGATGGCTCGGTGGATGGACAAGGTCGGCTTTGAGTTGCGATCCTTGCCGACTACAATTTTGCGCAGATCAAACAGGGCGAGCGGATCATTCTGCACGTTCCCACACCCAGATTTCATTAGCATTAGGCTTTTTTCATCCAGAAGGCGCCTCCGATGGCGCGCGTACCGCTCAGAGATTGGTGTTCCAAAATGGGTGAAAGAATATTCAGCATGACGGGAGATTGCGCGATATAAGCTATCGGCATCACAATCTCATCACCTCCCGCCCCACCCAGAAGGTAGGCCATCAAGAGATATTGTTCATTATAATATCGCTTGAGCCATTCTTGCGGATAGTCTGACGGTAGAAAAATGTCGTGAATCCCATAATGGCATCCTGATTTCAACGACGGAAGAATCTCTGTGAAGAATACTGTAACATCCGAGTTTTGAAAACTTCTGTGGGAGTTGTCGATGAAGACAACATCTTCATCGCCAAGGTCTTCGAAGATTGAGAGATTGGTTTCTTGCAGACCTGATCGGATCACCTGGTCACAGATTTCGTCAATTTCTGCCCGCGGCATCGGATCGATTGATATTATCCGCGTTCTCAAATTCTGGTCGCGAATTGCCCGACGCGCATACTTTGTCGAATTACCCGAACCAACCTCAACATAAAGTCGGGGGTTTCGGCTACTTAGAAGCCCATAGATGCTAATGCCGTCTAGAGGCGGCAACCAATCATTTGCCCAAAATGGTTCCGTGCTGTCTATCGGCTCCATATTCGAGATCGAATGAAAAGATTTTTCAAAGACAACAAAAGAATTGAGCAATTTGGCGTAGATATGCTCGTTGGCTGATATCAGGGAGCGCCAAGGATTGCCTCCTTGTAACGTTTCCCAAGACCTGACTTTTGGGAGATA
This sequence comes from Phyllobacterium sp. A18/5-2, assembly GCF_025452215.1. NCBI lineage: Bacteria > Pseudomonadati > Pseudomonadota > Alphaproteobacteria > Hyphomicrobiales > Phyllobacteriaceae > Phyllobacterium > Phyllobacterium sp. A18/5-2. Next base: position 188,924 of record NZ_CP104967.1, read on the forward strand.
GGGATAGTCGGTTTCGATTAGAAAACCCTGTTCTACTCTAATTTTGAAATCGCTTTTTTCTCGTTCAAGTTCGGCCTTGATGAGCGTCGAATTGTCTAAATGCACCTGCGGGTTTCGCATTTCCTGCAAGATGCGTTCATTATTAGTTGCGGGCCCCTGGGCAATTTTCTCTTCGAGGGTCTTGACCAAACGAAGCAGTTCATCGCGCTGAAATTGCAATTCATTGCGTTGATTGTAGAGTCTCGCTATCGGGGGTATGGCCAAAGCAAGCTGATTGATTTTTTTACGCACTAGTGGGCCCTCTCTAGAATTTGGGGGACGCTATCAACTGGCACCTATTATGCAATTCGTCCAGCGCTAAATTTCGCTTGTGGCCGAGACACGATAGTGTATCCGTGATCACCGAATTAACTCTAAGTACGGTAGAAAATGCGATGCCTGTATCCATTCAGCAGCAATCAGTGTTGTACAATAGTGAATTTGACGCGATTACGAGATCTTTGGAAGGTGTGACCCGTGCTGCAGAATTGGGGGTTCTATATGGCATCACCGATTTCGTGGTCAGCTACGGGGATTCTTCACCGCATCCTTGCTTGACGGGGGGAGCAGCTAGGCATGCTATGCGAAAAATTTCCACAGATCACGATTAAGTACGAGCACTTTGGCGCCAATCTTGGATCAGCCGGGGGGCATAATAAATTAGCTGCTTCCGCAACCTCGGATTTCCTCCTGGTGCAAAATCCTGATGTCGTTCCGTCACCGCGATTGTTGGAAAATTTGATCAGCCGATTTGTAGACAAAAGCGTTGGATTGGTGGAAGCGAAACAGCTCCCGATTGAACATCCCAAGGAATACGATGAGACTACAGGAGATACATCGTGGGCAAGTACCGCCAGTGCGTTGGTACACCGAGATACGTTTGAGCGTCTCAACGGCTTCGATGATGATACTTTTTTCCTTTATTGTGACGACGTTGACTTTTCTTGGCGCGTGAGAGAGGTAGGGCTCCGCGTCGTATACCAGCCATCCGCTGTTGTATTTCACGACAAGCGCCTCACAATGGATGGCACATGGCAGACGAATGCTTCTGAGCGCTACTATTCAGCAGAGGCCGCACTTCTATTAACGTATAAATGGTCGCGACAAGATTTGACTGAGGCTGTTCTGAACGATTTTTCGACATCTGGCGATGAATTCCAGAAAAAAGCAGCGAGAGAGTTCGAACGCCGCCGGGCAGCAAATGCGTTGCCAAGTCAGAGGGATCCAGAGCATAAGATCGCGCAGTTTATCAATGGCAACTACGCAAAACATAGGTATGCCCTGTGATCACAAATCCCTTTCACGAATACAAAAATGATTACGCCTTCGACAACGTCTATGGTCACACGTTGGAGTTGCTCAAGCGAAACATAGATTCCTCACCTCCAAACGATACTACACTTCACCTCGACGTTGGCTGTGGTTATGGAAGCATCGCCGAACATATTGTCGAACAACTTGGCCGGACTTACGTTGGCGTCGACGCGAACCGCAATGGCTTATCTTCGTTGAATTCGCGAGGCTTTGAGACGCATGAGTTTCACCTTACCGACGTAGATCATAATGTCACATTCCTGCAGGGGATCATCGGCAACAGAGTTGTTGGCTCGATCACCCTATTGGATACCTTGGAACATATGCCCGACAGCGAAGCTGTGCTTGGCGCACTATACACAATAGCAAGGAAACACAATTCGCTTGTTGTTATAAGCGTACCAAACATCCAGCATCGTGATATCGGCTTTAAGCTGGCGCTCGGTCGATTGAATTATACTGAAGCAGGTTTGCTCGACCACACTCATGTTCGAATGTTTGACGAAACATTCTTATCAAATACGTTAAGACAGTCCGGATTCCATATTGTCGATCGCAATGACATTCGAATGAACCATAGCGATCAATTTTTTCCGTCGGACCACCCGGTCCTTAGAGACGCAACCACACTTCGAACGTTCCTGAAAGGTGTTCGCTCCGAAGTCAATGATCAGGACCAAGTTAACCAAATCGTAATGGCATGCTTACCGGGCGAAAAAATAAACAGAGCCGCGTTTGTTGTTCATCGGGAAACTGAGCGCCCGTTCCTGTCCATTGTAACCCGCACTCAGGGTACACGAATACACTGTCTCGTTGAATACTTTACGTGTTTGTCGGCACAAACCTGCAGAGATTTCGAAGTATTCGTTGTTGGTCATCGATTATCAGTCAAACAACAGATCGCCATCGAGCAAATCTTGGAAGATCTACCGGTTTGGTTGCGAGAAAAAACGCGTCTGCTCCGGGTGGATCATGGGAATCGCACTCACCCTCTCAATGTTGGTTTCGAGGCAGCACATGGTAGATATATCGCTATCCTCGATGATGACGACCTACCGATGGGAAATTGGGTAGAAGGATTCAAACAGATTTCTACGATGCATGATGGCCGATTGCTTCGTTGTGTATCGGTCCTGCAAAAGGTCAAAACGGTAGAGATCGGAAAAAAGCTTGCCATCAGGGCAACCGGCCCGTTTGAGAAAGTATTCGCCTCGACATTCGATTTTGTCGATCATTTCACCCGCAATCACTCCCCAAATAACACACTCGCATTTCCACGTGGTGTATTTCATGATCTGAACATGAGGTTTGACGAGGGCCTTACAACCACCGAAGACTGGGATTATATCCTGAGAGTTGCCGCAATTGTTGGCGTCGGCTCAAACCCGGACATTACGGGAATATACCAATGGTCTGAAAGCGCCAACTCCAGATCCGATCATACTGAACACGAATGGCATGTTAACAAGCTTCGTATTCAACAAAAGATGGATAACCGTCCACTCTTACTTCCATCAGGCTCCTTCTCAAGGATCATAAAATTAGTCGAGGAGCGTGATCTCTTTGGGAGTATGATCCGCCAACCGGTTGATCTTACTGAGGAGTTGCGTAACAAACTTCTCCACATTTATGCCATACTGGATTCAAGTTCTTGGAAGATCACAGCACCATTGCGACTTGCCACATTCATGTTGCGCGGTCGCCGCAGTCCGCGATTCAGTAGCTATTTGAACTATTCCATTGAACAATTAGACGACGTGATCTCGCCGATTGCACGCTTCTCGGTCTTGGCGGCTAACTGAGGGCTGGAGACGTCTGGGTAGATTTTTGCGAAAAGTCGCTTCGCGCTGATTTGATCAGCAGAGCACCTCCAAGTATGATTCATAGGGGCACCGTAAGCTATGGAGTGAAGCTCGCAACATCACAACCTGGCGGACGCTGACTGTAAGCGGTTAGCCGACAGCGTCAGGCTTGAAGTTCCAGGGCATGAGCAGCTCGATGTCTGACGTGGGCCATCGGTTTGCGATGCGGGTCAATGTCTGGGTTAGCCAGGTGAGCGGATCAACGTCGTTCATTTTGGCTGTCTGAAGGAGTGTGGCGACCGTAGCCCATGTCTGCCCTCCGCCCTCACTTCCGGCGAATAGACTGTTCTTTCGATTGCGCGTTCGACGATGTTGGAGTCGATTTCGATGCGCCCATCGGTCAGGAAGCGTTCCAGGGCTCCCCGGCGGTAATCGCATAGCGGATCGCCTGGGCGGTCCTGGATTTTCCAGAGATCCTGGAGAGCTCCTTCTCCCACAATTCAAAGAGATTGGCGACGATGGCGGAAGACTTTTCCTGACGAAGCGCTGCTCGGATTTCCGCATCCTTGCCGCGGATCTCCTCCTCAACCTTCCACAGTTCCGCCATGGCGGTGACCGAAGCAGTCGCAGCCTCGGAGACGCCGTCGACATGTAGCTCGTAAAATTTGCGGCGCAGGTGAGCCCAGCAGCCTGCCAGCCTGATGGTTTCATTGCTGCCAGATTTGGCGCGCGATTTGACCATGCTGGTATAGGCCGAGTATCCGTCAACCTGGAGGATGCCCTGGAAGCCGCTGAGATGGCGCGAGACACAATCAGCACCTCTGCTATCGTCAAATCGATAGGCAACCATCGGTGGACCGGATCCGCCGAACGGTCGGTCATCGCGTGCATAGGCCCATAACCAGGCTTTCATCGATTTGCCGGAGCCGGGAACCAGCGTTGGTAAGGTCGTTTCGTCGGCGAATATCCTCTCACCGTCCTTGATACGTTCCAGGATGTAATCCGCCAGGATCCGCAATGCGAAGCCCAGATGCCCCATCCATTGCGCCATCAATGACCGGCTGAGAACCACGTCGTCGCGCAGATAGATCGCCTCCTGGCGGTAAAGAGGAAGACCGTCGGCGTATTTCGACACGGCGATATACGCAAGCAACCGTTCCGTCGGCAGGCCACCTTCAATGATATGCGCAGGTGCCAAAGCCTGCAGTACGCCGTCACGTTCCCGGAAGGCATACTTGGGACGGCGTGTGACGATGACCCTGAACTTCGGTGGTATGACATCGAGCCGCTCGGAGCGATCCTCGCCGATCAGCCAAACCCTGGCATTCGTCCGGGATTTCCGGCTCGATGATCTCCTCGATGCGTTCCAGATGCGCAGCAAAGCCCTTGCGAGATCGTGCTGCTCGCTTTGGTCTGTCTTTGACCGACTGGTCAAGCTCGCTCTCAATGGCCGACAAACCGGTCTCCACTTCCTCGAAAGCGAAGTTTGCCTGTTCGTCGTTCATCGACAGCCGCAGCCGCTCGGAGCGCCTGCCGTGTTGGGCGCGCTGCAGAACATTCACGATAGCTGTCAGATTGGCGATCCGCTCGTCGGCGTTCTTTTGAACCGCCTGCAGCCGAGCAATTTCGGTCTCGGCCGCAGCCCGTTCCCCGGTCATTGCCATGATCATCGCTTTGAGCGCATCGACGTCATCAGGAAGGTCGGAAACGGGCAAGATCATGGGATGCAATAGAGCATAAAATCGGCCGATTTCCCAACACTGACAGCAACATGATTCATCTTGCCGCAGGCCGCAATCAGCCCGTCGAAAGCGGCCGTCTCACCTTGGTCGGGCGGATTTTCTTCCAATCCAAACCGGCCAGAAGTGCCATCAACTGGGCGTGGTCGAGACGGATGCGTGCACCCGATATTGCTGGCCAGCAGAAGCCATTTTCCTCGAGAATTTTCGAATAGAGGCAGACCCCGCTGCCATCCCAGATGCAAGCGCTGCTCGTCGCCAACCAAAAAGCTGGGAGGGATCCATTCCATGGGCACGCGCAACCGCGGAGACATTCGCGCCCGGAGCCAGCGCTTGCTCCAGAATCAGAGCCTTATCCTCATCCGCCCACGGCCTCGGGTTTCGCCGCTTCCGCACCGGTTCAGCCGTCAAAACTTCAAAGGTCCGACCCTGATTAATATCTTCGCTCATAGGACTCCCCGCATGATTCATGCAGAAAATGAGCGATATCGTGTCGCTATGCTACGTGGGGCTGCCTACGCGCTTACCGCTGACTAAAAGTTCAGCTGTCTTAATTTCGGCTGTGGCCACCAGCGCCGCCTGAGCCGGTTATTGTGATCGCAGCAAGCAAGCCGTTTTGTGCCTGGGCAAATCCACCATCTCCACCGCACCGGCATCCCAAACAGCGTCCTGCCAGACTTTATCGCCGGTGTGCATATCAGTGTAAGCGCCCTCGACAGCTTGTGTTTTGGCGACATATGCCACCGGATTGTAGTGGATATCTCCATAGCTATAGCCATCGCCGCCATTACCGGCGTTTGCGTTGCCACCATCAGAATTGCTGAGCTGGATCGTGTCAGATATTTGCGGAATAGGCATAGTATTACTCCTCCACCTTGATTTTGTCTGTGTGTCTCCCACCGGCCCGGTACCCCAGCATGTCACTGCCAGGCAAGATAACCGCACTTGAGTGCTCGCGATTTGACCTGCCAACTAGCTAGATATTCGGGGACGTTCCTTTGGGCGGGGTGTGCCTGACGGAGGGGATATAGCGCGCGAACATCCAGATGGTTACAGCCAGTCGAACAGGCGAAACCTGGGCTACGACCGAGAAAATCCGTCCCCACGATGATTCTATTGCAGAAGTGGATAGATGCTAGGTGTCCAGAAAATTGAGATTGTCGTCTACAAGGGCTGAATGAGCATTTGACAGATCGCCCTCTCCTCCAATGCCGGCCATTTGCAGGGCATGCTGATCGTAAAGTACATGGTCGATCTGTTGGGCATCGGCCGTACCGCCTGCAGGTACGGCGATATTGATTGGGTGGAAATAACCGAGGTTGACGTCGACCATACTGCCGTTCGAATATCCTGATCCGCCACCACCAGCCATGCCGCTTCCGGTGAAAATTGTGTCGGACGACGGATTGGAACCGCCGCCGTCGCCACCGATTCCCGCGATTTGGACGGCGCCCTGATCGAAAATTGCGTTATTTGTCTGGTGGGCTTCAGCCGAGCCGCCGGCAGCGCCGACGGCGATATTGATTGGCGAAAAAGACGGCCACGTTCACGTCAACCATGCTCCCGACGAATAAACCGCTGCCGCCGTGGCCTGCATGCATATCACCGGTGAAAGTGTGCCCACCTCCGGAACCATCGATCGCCGCGTTGTGAGACCCGCCTGAGCCTCCAACACCGCCGATCTGGGTGGCGCAACATGGCCGCATTATTCGTTTGATCTGAAACTGCGCTCGAACCTGGGCCTCCCGCGACAGCGGTATTGATCGGAGCAAACACCCCGACATCCGAGCTCACCATATCACCATAGAAAACCCCATTGCCGCCACTGCCAGCGTGATTGGTGGAGTCTCCGCCACCAACTGCAACGTTCCCAATTCCACCGTCGCCGCCCATACCGGCGACTTCTATCGCATGCTGGTTGATCATGGCGTTATTGCCTTGATGCGCGTTCGCCGCCGAATTGGGCCCCGCAATAGGACGGCATGAAAACCGCCATAGGATTGCTGCTGATGACGCCCATGGCGACGCCGTCGCCACCACTTCCGGCCGAATTGTGGTTTGCACTGCCTGTGACATCTAGCGGGAGCCACGTCGGCACCAGAGCCAGATGCGCTGCAGAAGAACCGGAGATTGGGTTTTGATTGGCGCTCGGATTGGGCGCGTCTTCCGATACAGGACGAGTTTCCGTCATAGCCTTCGCTCCGTTCCGGTTCGAGCGTAGGTCCTGCAAACTCACAGGGCTTACGGCCCAGTCATTCCCCTTCATTGTGCCGGTAGATGAAGAAAAAGAAGAGCCTGCAATTCGTCTACATCCATTTGGATATTACGATAGCCATTTGGGGATCATGCGCCTGAGACTTCGAAATCGCGAAAGCCGTCCCACGCTCCAGAGTTTCAGATTTATTACTCTGAAGCCAAGGCAGGCAAACTTTCGGCCGGTAACCTGTTTTCTACGCCTAAGTTATTCTTATGACTGACCATAGAACATATCGCTTTGCGAGTGTGCCCGGTTGTGTCATCGATTATCGAGGTTAGTCGCATCAATGGCGGATAATAGACGTAATGATTTTCAGTTTGGTTCGCATGTTTTGCATAGTCTGCCTATTCATCGGCGGCCTGAACAGGCAAGCCCTCGCACAAGACGATCTATTTGCTGGCCGGCGAGGTTTGGCTGGACCAGAACAGATGCCATTAGAAAATGTAACCTGTGACGGTCTGGCAGCAACGCTTGCGGGGCTTGAAGTGCCTTCAGGTGACCGCATCGATCTTTGGGCTTCCGGGCCACTTACCCTCATTCATTCCGACGAGTCGCTTTGGTATCTCGCCATCTGTTCTGATCCAGGAATTCGGGTGATGTGTGTCACTTACTCAGACAACGCAATGAAGCTTGGCGAGCGTGTGCTCGTTCGTGGTGGCATGCGAATTCTGGACGAGACGCATATCGTTCTAGATCCGTGCCTTGCTTCGCGCGATTGACGATGTGGTAAGTCGAATTCGATCGAATATCTGCTGGGTATGAACCATCTGAGATGAGCACTTCTCCACTGCGTTGAAACTGAAGTTTGGCGGATCGATCCCCATGGGGGACGCCGATAACATTTTTTGCGATGCTTTTTCAGTCCGCCTCTTTTTTACGCGAACGGCGTCATTATGTATTCGCTGAAACCAAAATAATTCCAGCGGAGGGCGCAGCAATGTCTCACCCTGACACTGCCGTTCGTGTTTTCATTGTGGAGGGCAAATTGACGATCACCGCCCTCAAGTTTCCATGTGCAAAGGACGCAATGCGCGCTGTTCGCAAATACCCCGTGCTGCAGGTGGAGATCGAAGGTGAAGGCACGATGTTACCAGAAGAGTTCATGGCCTATTGTACCGATCACGGGCTTACAAATTAGCTACACAAACAGGCTGTTTTGTTTGAAATAGGAATCAATTTGACCGGCGACCTGTCCCTAACACTATGCGGCTTGGCTATATCAACCGATTTGAAATACTTTTCCAGGCATACTTCGAGCGGGCAAACTGAGCTCGCTTTTGTGAGAACGCGATGAAACTTTACATTGCCACCATTGCCGCCATTGCCGCCGCTGGTTCGCTCATCTGCACAGCACAGGCTGACCAGAATCTGAACGAGTACCGAAAATGCTGGGCGAACGCGTCGACCACGGTGATAGATGCCAGGGGCGTTTCGGGGAGAACCCTCTCATACGCTGTCTTCGTCGCTGACTCTCAGTGCCGACCAGTCAAGATAGAGGCAATGGCGACGAACAGCCTCTCTGTCATGAATTGGGTGAGCGAACAGTTGGTGGTCAAACTCCACAACGCCCACCGGGCGGAGGAGAAGATTTTGCGGGACGTCGCATCTACAACACCGAATCGAGAATGATATTGTCTGAGCCGGTTGCAGACGTCTCAATTCTCGGACCCCAATATCCCGACGCCGAATTGCCCTTCTGCCGAAAGGGCGCGGAAACATCCCTTGCGGGTGGCACATCGATGTGGAGGTAACACCTCCCGCTCCGGTAACATCGATTATCGATTAACCAGCTCGGTAAGCCAGCAGGCGCCGGCGAAGAGACAGACCGTCACGACCACCATCAAGAAGTCTGCGGACTTACTGCGCAGGATGGCACCGGGTTGTTGATAGCAGACCATCCCGGCAACCAGCACCAGCGACAAATAGCTGCTGCACTCAAAGATTTCCTCTTTGATTTGATCTGAGACTGACCCGTGCAGCATGTCGAAAAGCGCTCCGGCCAGCAGAAGAACGCCAGCGATGTAGAACGGCCAAGCAGTTCTGCTGAAGACATACCGCACAACGTCGCTAACCAATCTCCAGCGCAAAACCAGATAAACCACGGCCACACCTGCCACCACAAGCGCCTCATGAGCCCGGAATGATTTGCTCTGCAGATAAGTCGAAATTGGCCCCGTCTTATCGATCTCCAGTTCCCGCAGGAAAAAAACGAGAGCAAGCACGGACACCCCGATGCAAAGCATCCGGTCCGCCTTCGACAGCATTGCGGCCGCTGCGAAGAACAGCGCAGCGCCACTTGCAAGGTAAACAAGCTGAACGGTCTCAATCGCACCGGACTCATCGAGCGATACAGACACATCGACAGGGTCAATCGCCAACCAAAAATACGCAGCATTTATCGCTAGGGCAAAGAAGAGGAAAAACGCAAATTTTGGCGTGAATTCAATTCTACTCACCGCACCATCCAAATATTAGCCAACCAAATAAGCTAACTGTAATGGACGACGCCTCAAATCGCAACAAGCAGGCGGCGGTAGGGAGGTCGCCGAGCACGGAAGACGGTCTCGCCGCCCTGCCAAAATCCAGTATATTATGAGCAGCTTGAAAGCACTTTGTAGTTGCACATCGGAACCGCATTGGGGGCAACGCTAACAACGCCGGTGAGCTCGGTGGCGCGGCTGCCGAAACAGCGTCCGTACTGGCTTGAGAGCGGCCAGCACATGCCTATTCCGGAAAACAGCAGCGATCGAAATTCTTGGAATGCGTCGTTCTTTGTCACTGATGCTGCCGGATCCCTCGGCAGCAAGCACGAGTACGCAACACATCGATTTGCATGGCTTCGGCATCGTTTTGATCGCGGCCACGTTATTGTACCAATCGATCGCTTGCGTTGTTACCGACTTTGATCGGGCCGCAAAATTGCATCAAGAGTCGCCGTGCTTGCGCTTGGCAATGAACAAGACATGATCAGTTGCGCTTCTTCTGTCGAGGAGCATTTGACTGCCTTGAACAAGGAGACGAGATGAAAATATCGAAGAAACGCTTGGCACTGTTGCGTAAATTGGAATCGATCATTGGCAACGAGTGCTACAATGGAAACATTCAAAACTGGGGGCCAAACGGCATATTTTATGGTTCCGGCAGAGAATTCAGATACCCAATTACATTTAGCGGCAAAGACGACGGACCGCTAAAACGGAGTGGCTCATACGACGATTTACCTGCCGAAGTTCAAATCACGGGACGATACAAGTTCGGCAGCAATGAACTCCATATAGTTGCGGCGCTGGATAAGGTTATTTCCTATCTGGAAGAGTACAATGACCTTAAAGTGTAGAGCCGCTGGCGTGAGCAAGTAGTTTGCAGCCCGATCGAGACTCTGTCTGGCATCGTTCTTAGCTTGCTTGGCCTTGTCCATGGCAGGTATGTTGTTTGGGTCGGCACATCTCGCAATTTTGACGTGGTCGTTCGAATCTGGCGATTGTAGGATCCGCAAGTCCCATTTTGCACCGGCAGTTCTGGCCACAACAGCCGCAGAATGACCATCGCTCGTCACCCTATTCTGGCGAGAAGTGCTCGAATGGACTCACGAGTAACAGCCCAATTCGCACGTCGTATGCGGCGTTGCTGTGATGACTAGCGCTTTGGAGCTTGTCGATCTTTTTCGTTGTCCTTTGCGTCCGCCTTAAAGGTGGCGTCACCGTCTTTTTTGCCAGACAACACGCGAGGGTTTGCGCTTAAGACGCCATCATTATCGGCGCCGTGGCGCGTTTTAACAAACTGACCTTTTGCGTCTTTCTCCGGACCCGACTGGCTAGCTTTATTTTTCATGAGCGAACCTCCTGGGAAGGGAAAGGGTTAGCAGCGCTATTTGTTCCCGAGAGTAGTGACTTCAGTGTGTCCTCGATCTCGATTGACCCTGTCGAAAGATATCAAAGCTGCGCTCGATACTGCCGCAATCATCTCTTCCACAAGTGATGGGCCCAAATCCCAGGTCGAGGAACATGAGAAGTGTTCAAATCGAACACAGACTGAGCGCAGCGCTCTGCGTGGCCGGTTCAGGTTCGCCCGAGATTCTCAAGGGCCATGCGCAACGGCGCATCGGAGACACGAATGAAGCTGAGATACGGATGCTGGGCAGGGTTGCCGTTGAGGTCACGCTTCAATCGAGCATCCACGAGCGACCTTGGGTTGGGCAAAAGGTGCTCTGCATTGCACCGGAGTTTTTCTCGGATTGATCCTTTTTGCAATTGGTGCAGCGTTTTCCGTCGAGGTAAGACCCTCTACAATTTTGGTGTTTGCTGGGATCCTCGCGGTGGGTACGACAGCCCTGACCGTTTTCCGCATCGGACCACAAGAGTTGAAAAGGTCGAGCTTGCCCCTGTATTGTTCTTGTATTCCGGCAACAAAGAGATGCAGCAATGAGAAGCGTTGCCATGATCGGGATAGTAGTCAGGAATAAGAAAATACAGCAAGCGGCCACAAGCCGAACCAACGCGAAAGCCGTACCCCAATGCCAAATGGCGCAGGTTCGCTCTCGATTATCGATTGATGGGAATGGTCCTGCCGATTGAGGGCGGTCATCGTTGGATGGCTGCCAAGCCCGTTTATCGATCGCGAACGGCCGCCTTGCTCCGGATATCGTTCGGCGGGACAGGATTGAACCTGTGCCCTTCGCAAAATCCCTGACATCCAACTGGATTACGCAGAGGCTCGATTCCGGGGCCGCGATGTCTCGCAAAGTCTGTCTCGAAACCTTCCGTTTTGCGCCACAAAAGTTCCCCTGATTTTTGAGCGTAGGCACCTACTTTGGGGGAGCGCGCTCCAGGCACGTCGACGCGACTTACGACGCAAAGGGTAATTTACCGACTTATCATCAACAGAGTATCTAGGAAACCAGTGTGACACAGGTGCGCGTTACGCACGACTTGTTGGAGTAGTGTAACCACAGAATGCGACTTTCTACAGCTTAACATTCACTATCAGCTATTTGTTTCGCCTATATGGCGATAACAGCTCTAGATAATCAACGCCGAGCGCCTGCGCGAGTTCATATATTGTAATGATCGTCGGATTGCGCTGGCCTCTTTCAAGGCCGCTAAGGTACTGTTGGCTGAAGCCTGAACGCTCTTCAATCTCCTCTTGGGTCAGCCCTTTTTCTCGCCGCAGACGTGAAAAATTTTGGCCAACCAGTTTGCGCATATCCATGCAAAAAGGGTGGCAAATTATATACTATAGTGTTATCAACTATAATATGTATTGTGGTCTTTCGAGACAGGTTCTATGACGCATGAGTACGACCGGAACTTACCAATTTTCCACACCAAATTTCGAAACTGTTTATGGCGACGCGTCACGGGGGCGCGTACCGCGAAATACTCACTCAACGGGGAGTGACGGATGCAGCACCGGAAGGTCCCGCGGACCGAATGGCAACCCCGCCTGCTACACCTGCAAGCGGGCGCGGGCGAGTGGCCACATGCGGCTGACCTTTATGTCGGGCGTCAGGTTACCGCCGTCCGCCTTCAATCCGACGTAACGCAGGCCGAGCTGGCCCGCGCTGTCGGGGTAAGCCCCCAGCAATTGCAAAAATATGAGAACGGCAAAAACCGCATCAGTGCATCCATGCTCTTTGAAATCGCGACATGCTTCGGCGTGCCCGTCGGCCGCTTTTTCGAAGGTCTGCCGGGAAATGCGACGCAGAAGGGCGAGGCGGCGTCTCTCCCCGTCGACGAGCGGATCACATTCCTGGCAAGCAGTGAGGGGCGCCGGCTGATTGAAGGGGTGATGCGGCTGCATCCTCGCACGCGCCGCCGCGTATCCGCCCTCATCGCGGCTTTGGGCGAAGAATTGTCGGCGCTGAAGGGCGACGAGGGATGCCAGCGGCCGAAGACAGAAAACGGGCACGGCGGCGCACCGGACCCGCAGCGGGCGTTTCAAACAGTTTTGGCATCGGATGATGCGGATCGGGGGCGGGCATGACGAAGCCCGCGCCGCAGCCTGCCTTCAAGGTCGGTGACTGCCGGACAACCTCCCATGACCGGAGGTCGTGGCACCGCGTCGAGGCCGATCTTGTCCGGCGGAGCGGGCTTGCAAAAGAGGAGACGGCAATCACCTCCAGCCAGCACCTTGTTCTGCTCAATGTGCAGGGCAACTCCGAGCGTGGCCAATACTTCATCGATGGCAGGAACGCCGGGTTTGTCCCGCGAAAGCCCGGGGCAATCCTGTTTGTTCCCACCGAATGCAGCTGGCGGGGCTGGGAGGCTGGCGCCTCGACAGCTGCCTACCTGTCAATCCTGGTGAAACCGGCGCACGTGGCAGAGCTTCTTGCCCGGGTGCCGCCCGGCGCGCTGCCGTCGCTCTCGCCCGATCTGGGATCTCGAGGATGCCATCATCATGAACGCGGCCCGCGGGATAGGCGCAGAGATTCTGGGACCGCAATCCGCTCAGCACCATGCTTGTCGAGAGCTATACCGCCACAATCTTCACCCAGCTGATGCGCAAGCAAAAATATCCGGCCCCCGTGCGCAAAGGCGGGCTCGCCGCCACGAACCTTAACCGTGTGATTGAGAAAATTGACGATGACCTCACGGCTGACTTGTCGCTTTTACAACTGGCCGAACTTGCCGGTTTGAGCGTTCCCCACTTTTGCCGCGCATTCAGGCAAACGCTCGGTTGTCCGCCATACGCCTTCATTATCCGGCGCAGGATCGAGCGGGCAAAGGACTTTTTGCGCCATTCCTCCAGGCCTGTCACCGACATCGCCCTGTCCTGTGGTTTCTCCAGTTCAAGCCATTTTTCCAATGCCTTCCGGCGAGAAACGGGAACGACCCCCTTGGCGTATCGCGGCACCTGGCCGGGCAACGCATCGCAATGATTTACTGATCAGATCCCGCAGTTGCATCAATTTGTTCCCGAGGATAGCGACTTCAATGCGTCCTCGATCTCGATTGACCTGCCGATAGATATCAAAGCTGCGCTCGATACTGCCGCAATCATCTCTTCCACAAGTGATGGGCCCAAATCCCAGGCCGAGGAACATGAGAAGTGTTCAAATCGAACATTGACTGAGCGCAGCGCTCGGCGTGGCAGGTTCAGGTTCGCCCGAGATTCTCAAGGGCCATGCGCAACGGCGCATCGGAGACACGAATAAAGCCTAGATACGGATGCGCCATGTCGATAATCAGAAATACTGCTCCTGCCACCGATAATGCACACACGAGTAAGATGGAAACGACCGTTGCATTGCGGGGAGACAATAGCCCAAATGTGAAAAATAGCAGCGCAAGCCAGAAGACCAGAATTGCAAGGAAGGCCCACGGAGGCTCCTCGCCCTCCTGTTCGACCAGCAACCAGTGTGCCTCGGCTATTTTCCCGCTAACCTCAAGCGCACGTGACTGCAGCAAGCGTTTCACCTCCACCTCGGGGATGAGGGACCGCAGTTCATCTTGTACGGGCTCTATCCCCGCTGTTGCAATCTCCCCTCCACCCTGTCCACTTTGCTGCAGTCGGGCCTCTACCAATTGCGCAAGCGCCTGGCGTGCTCCGGCTGTTTCCGCACCATAATGCGCCATGACCCGGTCAAGAAGGACCACCTGCGCTACCGAGGTTCTAAGCTCAGCTTCAGCAACGTCAAATGTTGTCTTGGCTGACGCAATCAGGAAGCCGAGCGCGAGGGCCGACAAGGTGCCTACCACGGCTGTCGCAAGCTTGATCGTATCCTTCGAATCGGCACCTAGATGGTGATGCGGCAAGCGGAGGCTCAGCATCATTCCCATCGATATGGCAAGAGACAGGAACACGAACACGATTCCGCCAATCGTGAGCGCACTCATCAGTTTGCTCCCGGGTTGCCCGATGGCGATGGTACATCGATGCGGATGAGCCGGGAGAACTCCGCCGACAATCCCGCCGTCTTTGTCCGCTCTTCGATGTGAGCACGGTCTCGTAAATCGACAAGCGGCAGGCGGGTGTCCAGCGCGCCACGGTCGTACGCGTATTCAGGCAAATATCCGTTGACGATCAGCCGCCAGTCGAAGGGGACTACGTCACCCACGGCACGCATCATCTTGACGATCGTCGTCGTACAGTTGGTCGTAATTGAGTTGTAGAACTCGGGTGTGGTGGAAAGGGCGTTGGCGTCCACGACATATTCGAGCAGCAACGCCCGGGCAGCTTGCGGCGACGCCTTGAGGCGATAGATCTGAACGTCTTCCCCGCGGAAATTCGATCGAACGCCAATCACATCCCGCTCGTCAGCCGCTATGATCACCAACGGATTGCTCTTGAAGAGATCGGCAACAGGCGAAAACGCGCCGCCGATACGCCGCCGCACCTCGATCGACCAAGCAATAAAATCGCCATCCTCAAAACCAAAACTCAGGATGACGTGAGCAATGTTGGGGTTCCCCCATTGGGACATGAATAAGTCGGCAGACTTGAGAGTTTTCAGGTCGTAAGTACGCGTCCAACGCTCGGTGAAGTCGCTTTTGCTTCGCCATTCAAAGTCACGGACATTGGTCAGCGTCAGCAAATCGCCGTTGCGCGTTCCCGTGACCTGCCGCGCGACCTCAGGGGCCCAATCCGCATCTGCGAGCGGTTTTATCGTGCTCCACCATGTCAGCAGTAAACCGAAGCAGCCCAGAAACACAATGAGTGACCAAGTGCGCAAGGGCGTGAAGAGCATCACGATTGTTGCAAGGCCAAGCAGTCCGAACAAGCATCCGGCGGTGATTTTTGCGGGCGGCGGAAAAGGCAGCCGGTACCAAAGTGCCATCACCGCCCATGTTGTTGCGATCGTAACAACCAGCGCGAGCAGACTGGCAACGAGCAAACGCCCTATGCGATGCAACCGATACCTCATCGGCCGCTATAGGATGCGCCCGAGGCCGATCATTTCGGCCCGGCGATCAACCGCTGCTTTCGGATTGGCGGCATTAAAGGGGATTTCTTGTCCTGTAACGAGCGAATAAACTTGGTTGGGCGCAAAGGTCGTCGAATTCGCTCGACCAACACTGGTTGCAAAGAGAGAGGCGATCTCAATCGCCCCGCCTAAAGGACCACGTCTGTTCATCGCGCATATCCCCACGTTTGACTGCAATTTTCGATCAGGCGTTGGGGAACCAAAGGTTGGACGAAATCGGATCACCGCACCCGACGACATGTTAGCACGGACAGGCCGCTTGGGCGCATGAATGCAGAAAAAGTTTGCTCGCTTTGCTTCCTTACAGGAGTAATACCCGTCAAGCAGCGACGGATTGCTTTCCTTTGGCCAATCAAGACGCTTCATCAGGATGAATTTTTAAACGCATCCTGGGGCTGGTACCGGGGCCCACGGGCATACCGCGCTGAATGTCATTGGTGCCATAGATCCTGTCTTGGACTCGGCTTATCTGTCGCTCCTACTTGCTCATAAAACAGACCGTTCAGCCGATTGAGGGGAAGTGAGACAGGCCGGTGTTGACAAAACCGGGCTCATTGAATTCAGCGTAAGGCCTATACCTCACCGTCGTTTTCAGCCGTAGATTGACAAGCAGGAGTCAAGGGTTTTGCGCAGTAGCCCATCTAACAGCGGCAGATGGGGGATATTGCATTCTGGTTAACGGGTTTTCTTGATTATTTGCGGAACCTTATTCCACTAACACGCGTTGCTCCGTCGCTGGTAACAGCTGAAGTCTCACCGTGATTACTAGGCGAGTAGGTACGGCGAAGCTTCATGAGACTTGGTTTGTTGTTCTCAACGCGGGCCAAGTCTCTTTTTTTACCTCGGATTTGGCCCTAGTGTGAAGCGATCGTCTCGCGTTAGACTGGGTTGTGCCTCGTCAAATCCCGATGGCCGTAATGAGAAATGAACGGGTAGCAGCATGAATCGAATAAACGATCGCGATGACCTGAGAATTTCATTGCCATCGAAAATGACGGCGGAGAGGGGCACATTGGCATGCACCCCAATCGCCCGTGGCCCAGCCGCATGATGGTCTTGGCCTGGTTTAGAAACATGATGAGCAAGGACATGCTGCTTCTAGCGTTGATCATAATAGCAACGATGGTGATCGTCGCGTCGTCGGTGTACACCAACGGCATCTAAGCGACGCAAGCCGATATGGCAGATACAAAGCCAGCCTGGAGAGCCAACCTTCATTATTTGTTAACTATACTGGCGCAGCCTTGAACCGCTGACCCAATCCCCAATTGCCCAACCGTGTCAGCGCCCCGGCCGCTGCCCCCATTGGCGGCCGGGCTCCTTTGCCAAGGCCGGTGCTGACGGCTCCAAACGCACGTTTGTGCGATGTTGCGGTCGAGACAACAGGCATGGATTATCGCGATCGCCCGTCCACGTTGGCCAGTCTCGACTGCCAGCGATTTGGCGGTCATGAAAACCGCGCGGTGGCTGCCTATCGTTGAAGGCTGCGGTATATACGAATTACTTGCGGTATTTACTTCTAATTGATTGATTGTGATTGGCCAGCGCTGTGTTCTACTGACAAAACGTAGAATAGCGTTGGGGGCGGCGTTGTGGGGAAATATTTCTCTTTTATTGCTGGACTTATTGTTCCAGCCTGCTTGGGCTATGGGTTGATAAAGCAAACTAGTATTTCCGGCGATGTTGTCATATTTATAATCGTCGCCCTAATCGTATTCGTTGTATTTTGGATCAAGCATCATCAGGCTCAGATTGCTGGCACAGTTGCTTTTGCCGCGGCCGTTTGCCTGTTGGCGTCGCTGTATTTCTTTCAGCAGGGAGGCGATGCTATCAGGACAGGCATTGGTTTGCTCGTTGGCGCCGCGGTCCTGGCGGCTATAGCCGGACAGGCGATGCAGGAAAAACAAGAACCTGGCCCAGGTAAAACGATTTACCAACCCACACAACAGACACTACTAGGAGAGCGTGCCTGCGATGCGTGCAGTGGCGCCGGGACTATTCAGGAATGGACCGTGAAAATGTGCCCGTCATGCGGTGGAACCAGTCTGCTGCGAGATGGGACAAAGTGCCCCAATTGCCCCAATGGAATGGTCGGCGAATGGTCGTACGTCAGATGCACGAAGTGCGGGGGGAGCGGGACAATCTCAAGTTAGGCAGAAAAAAATCGCTTTTTCAGTTTGGCTGCATCCAAAAAGGGAGGAGAGAGACGAGGACATCGCCCCACGATCCTTGCCTCTACCCTCCCAGTTCTACCAGACCACGATACAAGACACGCATGCAAAGCGGTCTGATGTGCAAGCACAGCCTATAACCATATGCCCGATAGTGCACAGTGTCAGCTTGGCATTTAGAGGTATGGGATACGCCCTTTGACTATGATGATGCTGCTATCTTTAGGAGCACCGAACAACGGCGCTGGCTCATGGAATCGTAAAGATGCTAATTTGATCGGTAATGCCCCGAAGCATGACATCGTGCGACATCGGTTTCAGGCCACGCTCGGCCAGGAGATCAGAGGCGCGAGGATTTTGAAGCACGGACCCGGTGGCAAAGATCTCACGCGCCGTGGCCAGGTGCTGCACGCGCGAGGCAATATTTACTGTCTGGCCGAAATAATCCTGTCGCTCGTTGAGGCTCACAGCGATACAAGGCCCTTCGTGGATGCCGATTTTTAGGAGCAGATCCTCGTTGCCGCGTGCTTGGTTGAGACTGTGCATCGCATCGCGCATGCGCATTGCTGCGGCCACCGCCCGGTCAGGTGTCGGAAAGGTTGCCATCACAGCATCCCCGATCGTCTTCACAACAGCGCCCGCCTCGGCAGCCACGATCTCGTTAAGAATACCGAAATGGGTCTTCACCAGATCAAATGCTGCAAGATCGCCGACTCTTTCGTATAACTCGGTAGAACCGCGCAGGTCGGTAAAAAAGGAAGGTGAGACTGGTGATCTTCAGCCGCTGATCCACGTCGATCGTGTCGGTGCGATAGACGTCGCGGAACGTCTGATTAGACAGAAGGCGCTTGGCGGTCAAAAACGGTCGGCGATTGCCGAGTAACGTATGCAACGCTTCATTTGCCTCGCATACCGATGGCAAGACGCGAACTTCAGTGTGGTTTTCCACCAGGATACGCAGTGGACCGGGGCGCAAATTAAGGGTCTCATGATGCCGGTGTCTACGGTCGAACACAAGCGAAAGGCTTTGCCGCTCCTTTGTGGGTTCGCCCTGCACGTCGAGGAACTGCGCGGCGTGTGTTACCGGTTCGAAGATAATGACGAATGCTGCCGGCAGTTGCAGTGAGATGACAGCCTTCTCGCCCGCTGGCAGTTCAAGGGACTCCAAAACAAACTCCTCGACCTTTGCCTCATAATTCTCCTCCGGCAGATCGACGCCCGAGCCCCAATAAATCTGGCGGAAATACTCCAAAGGCGGAAGCTGGTGCGGATTGTGGGCGTCGATGCGGCGCACGCGCGGGCTCACGGTAAAAGTTACCTCAACCATCTCATCCAGCGTGGGCTCATAGCCGGCCGCGCAAAGCGCGCAGGTATACTCCTCACTTTGCACGGTCTTTAACGTCGTATTGGCGTCGAGGACACCGCCACAGCCAGGGCAAAGAACATTCCAGGACATATCGAACAGGCCCAAATGCGATGCCTGCAGGAAGCAGTTGATGGTTTGTTCCTCGTCAAAACCTTCAGCGGCGGCGAATGCGAGTGCATTGATGCGGCCAAGGTTGCGGTCGGGCGCTTCGCGAACAAGCCGCTCGATGGCATCAACGATGCGTGGCTGGGCCGACTGGCGCAACATGCTGAATAGAGGCTGGGCTTCATTCATAGGTCTAACTTATACCGAATTTGGTGCGCTTGCCATGCCATGCGCTGTGCAAATGTTTCCAATTCTAAATTCTTGCTCTACGCCAGCTGGATCGGCAGAAGGTGCAGACCACGCAAATCGGCCCTTTTCAGTTCCGCGGCCACCAGAGAAAGCCGGAAAAAGCATCAACCGCACTACGATTGTTGGTGTGGTGTGGACCTACCACTTCCGGAGAAGGCGGCGGCGATATCTGCCCCTTTTAGCGGGTTGGAGCTGACCGGCATACCCGGCTTTCCATCGCCTTGGATACCGGTCCTATCCCTATTGCCGAAGTGTATCCGCATCGGCGCCATCTATAGTGAATCCGATATTCATCACTGTCTTCGGCGGCTGTTTTCAAACGGGGGGAAGCCGGCCCGGGGGCCAAGACAACAACAAGCTCTCGGGAGCATTGACCAGGGAACGGCGAATGGCTGCGAAAACCGCATTGATTATTGGTGTTACGGGGCAGGATGGCGCGTATCTGAGTGAGTTCCTGCTCAACAAGGGATATATCGTTCACGGGCTGAAACGCCGGTCGTCATCCTTCAACACGGCGCGTATCGACCATCTTTACCAGGACCCGCATGATGAAGACATTCGTTTTCGCCTGCACTTCGGCGATCTGACGGACGCAACCAACCTTTGCCGGGTGGTCCAGGAAATCCAGCCGGATGAAATTTACAATCTCGGGGCGCAGAGTCATGTGCAGGTGAGTTTCGAGACCCCCGAATATACGGCCAATTCCGATGCGCTTGGCACGCTGCGCCTGCTCGAGGCCATGCGGATCATGAAGATTGAAAAGACCTGCCGGTTCTATCAGGCCTCGACATCCGAGCTTTTCGGCAAGAGCATCGAAGCGCCGCAAAACGAAAAGACGGCGTTCTATCCGCGCAGTCCCTATGCTGCGGCAAAACTCTACGCCTACTGGATCACGGTCAACTATCGCGAGGCCTACGGTTTCCACGCGTCCAACGGAATCCTCTTCAATCATGAAAGCCCATTGCGCGGCGAAACCTTTGTGACGCGCAAGATCACGCGGGCGGTCGCGGCCATTGAACGCGGGCTGCAGGACAGGTTGCGGCTCGGCAATCTCGAAGCAAAGCGTGACTGGGGTCATGCCCGCGACTATGTCGACGGCATGTGGCGGATCCTGCAGCAGGATACGCCGGACGACTACGTGCTTGCCACCGGCGAAACCCATACGGTGCGTGAATTCGTCGAGAAGGCGTTCGGAACCGTGGGAAAAGAGATCGAATGGACCGGCACGGGTGTCGATGAGATCGGCTATGACCGCAAATCCGGCAAGGAGCTCATCGAAATCGATCCGCGGTACTTCAGGCCGACCGAAGTCGAACTCCTGCTCGGCGATCCGGCGAAAGCCCGCCAAAGGCTCGGCTGGCAGCACACCGTCTCCTTCGATGCCCTGGTTGCCGAAATGGTGGAAGCCGATCTTCGAACAATCATGCGCGAGGAGGGCCGAAATGATTTCTATGGCTGAAAGGGACGATCACCACTTCGATCTGCGCGGAAAGCGGATCTGGATCGCCGGTCACTATCCAACGGCTTTGTGGGGGATTTAAAGGCAGGCTGGGTGCCGGCGCCAATGGGGCGTCAGGTTGTGGGATCCATTGCTTCGGGCGGGTTGCTGCTGCGGCTGTCTCTAGCGGCAGTTTGCTATTGCCTTAGGCTATGACCTGAGCGAACTTCTCGTGCCGGGCATTTTTTAAGCACCGGCAATTGAAGAACCTCGGGAGGCTAAAATGACTTTCGAAGAGCCACCACTCAGCACCGTCGGCATTGAGCCAAAAGACGACAAATGGTTCGTAATGGTCCACGAGAAAGGAAAAGTTGCCCAGCGTTCATTCGGCACAGAGGCCGAAGCGAAGCAATTTGCCAAACAGGAAGAAAAGCGCCTGGGAATTCCCAGGCGATAGGCCAGTCATAATCTACCGAGCACGACCCTGCCATGTGGGCGACGACTGGCGGCGAAACTTCTCCTTCGCAGGTCTGCACTGAACATCAAATCAGGCTGACATTCTAAGATTTACTAAGTTTGACCAGAATCAAATCGGTTGCTTCAA
This sequence comes from Phyllobacterium sp. A18/5-2, assembly GCF_025452215.1. Taxonomy (NCBI): domain Bacteria; kingdom Pseudomonadati; phylum Pseudomonadota; class Alphaproteobacteria; order Hyphomicrobiales; family Phyllobacteriaceae; genus Phyllobacterium; species Phyllobacterium sp. A18/5-2. Next base: position 210,931 of record NZ_CP104967.1, read on the forward strand.
AGTTATGGATAATGGCCATGTTGCGTTGAGGCATGAGTGAATCCTATCTTTGACGGATGCGAAACAAGAAATTCTCTTTTGCCAATGACGCATAACATTGGATCTGCGTCACCGTTTGCGCGTCATTGGTTTCTTGGCAGCTTCAGACGGAAGTAGCGGATCCCATTTTGATGGTTATTTTCGCAGAGGCAAAAAACCTGCTGAGACGTTAAACCCGATTGGTTCAAGCCTCGGCCGGCTAGTCCTTCTTTTTATCCAAGGCAATCTCACGATCGCCAGTATCGTGCTAAGTGACACAAATAACCTACGCCACCACTGGCGGGGCGGGCCGGCAAGCGAGCAGATTCAACACTTGGGCCTAGAAAATCCGATACGCACTCCGTCCGGCGGCCTTAGCAGCATAAAGGGCCGAATCGGCCTTTTTGAACAGCTCGGTGGGAGCATCCCCGTCTACGACGAAGGCAATCCCGACCGAGGCGCCCGAGCGAAAGCAGCGTCCGCCTTGTTCAACTGGTCTGGCCAAGGCATCAACGATCCCCTGGGCAAAAGCCGCAATTGTATTCCTGTCGTATTCAGGCCCCGTCAGAATCCCGAATTCATCGCCGCCGATGCGCGCAACCACTTTTGCGTTCTCACACACTTGCGATAGACGAATCGCCATCTCTTTCAGACACTCGTCCCCGGCGGCGTGCCCCAAGGTGTCGTTCACCTTCTTGAAGCCGTCCAAGTCGATCAGAAGCAGAGCGCCTGAACGATCGCCAGCATCACATAACGCGGCCAGTTTGGCCTGAAACTGGCTCCGGTTTGCAAGACCGGTCATTGGATCAAACTCAGCCAGATACCGTGTCTGGTCAAACAGGATTTTCTGCTGAGTGATATCCTGCTTCATCCCGAATATCCTGACTGGCACGTCATTTTCGCATTCAATGCTTGCAGTAATACGTATCCATCGACGGTTGCCCTTCGCAGTCACGATCTCGGCATCCAATCCGAAGCTGCTGCGATTTGCGATGGCGTTGCTGCGCCTCTTTTCCAGCTCTTTGGCGGCTTCAGCGGAATAGCAGGCGACGGCGTTTTTCCTGTCGAGGGGAGACCCGCGAGGAAGATCGAAGAGGTCGTAAACCACATCCGTCCACTCAAGCGTTTCATCCGGTAGACTGCATTGCCAAACGCCAATTTTGGCTGCGGCGGATGCTTTTTCGAAGATTTTCTGGCTTTGTGCAAGAGCCAGACTTTGCTCAAGTATGATGGCGTCTTTCCTTACCAGCTCCGCTTTGAGGCGCGCCACTTGATCACGCTTTGACATTAAAAATTGCAGCGACTGGGGAACCATTTCGAGGATGCGGCGGGTTGGTGAAAAAGGCTTGCGCCGGCTGACCTCTGACATGGGAGCGCTTTTAATCCCCTTAAAAGTACCAAACACACCCGACAATCAGTATGCGCATAAACTACATACCATGATCATTCTTAAACGATCGTCTCAAACCGTTCAACGGAGCGTCATGAGGCTAAGAAGACATTGTCGCGGAGCAGTCTCTTCTCACTCCTGCCGCATGTTGGTGATTGGCGCCTTGAGAAATCTCGGTGCTTAAGTTTTGTCCCTGTTGAAAATAACTTTGGCAGGAAAGGCTGCCCGGTCGTTTTTTAATCCACGCGCTGGTACTTCACCGTCCTTACGCCAAGGACCAGCGGTGAGGAACTCACGTTGGCGAGGTAATTTCCTGGTCAAGAGGTGGCGTTGACCATCGCCTTCCTGGTTGAAAGAAACACCAACGTCCGTTGCAGCGCAATGAATGCAAAAAGGAGAGCGCCCACGACGATTTTCGTCCACCAACTGGACAAGGTTCCGTCGAAGACGATGTAAGTCTGGATGATGCCCTGGATGATCACACCGACAAAGGTGCCTGCGACATAGCCGACACCGCCCGTCAGCAATGTTCCCCCAATGACAACAGCGGCGATCGTGTCAAGCTCGACCCCGATCGCGGCCAGCGAGTAGCCGGCGGATGTATAAAGTGAGAAGACGATACCCGCCAGTCCGGACAGGAATCCTGATAGTGCATAGATAGTGATTGTCGTCCGGGCCACGGGAATGCCCATCAGTTGGGCCGATGTGCGGTTTCCACCGATCGCATATATAAACGATCCGAGCTTGCTGAAATGAGCCATCACGATGCCCATGAGGAAAACCAGCACCATCAGGCAGCCGATGAATGTCAGGCGGCCGCCGCCCGGCAGGCGGTAATACATGCCCTGCAGCATCGAATAGAATTCATGATTGATCGGAATGGAATCCGTTGTCATGACGAAACACATCCCGCGCATCAGGAACATCCCGGCCAGGGTCACGATAAAAGCCGGCACATCGAGATAATAGATGATGAGGCCCATGATCGCGCCAAAGGTCGTGGTAATAATGAGTGCGATGGCAAACGCCGCCAGCGGATGCACGCCATATTTGGTGATGAGTACGGCAAGCAATACGCCTGTAAAGGCGATGACCGATCCAACCGAAAGATCGATGCCTCCCGACAGAATGACGAACGTCATGCCGACAGCTGCGATCCCGAGGAAGGCGTTGTCGGTCAAAAGATTGCCGGCAACGCGCGTGGACAACATCGCGGGAAACTGCATGACGCAGGCAGTATAGGCAAGCGCGCAGATGAGGAGCGTCGCATAGAATGGAAGAAGCCGCGTGTTCATTGGCGCTTTGCTCCCTTTGCGCGCAATTCGCTTTTCAGGAATTGCCAGCCGCCCGCGGATGAGAAAGACTGCGCCAGCAGGATTACGATAATCATCACTGCTTTGAGGATGAGGTTATATTCCGGGGGGAACCCGGAAAGCAGGATCCCGGTATTCATCGCCTGGATGATGATGGCGCCGAGTGCTGACATCAGGATCGAGAAGCGTCCGCCGAACAGCGATGTTCCACCAATGACAACCGCAAGGATCGCATCAAGTTCAAGCCAAAGCCCGGCGTTGTTCGCATCGGCCCCGCGAATGTCAGCAGCAACGATGAGGCCGGCCAGCGCCGCACACAGACCGCAAAACGCGTAAATGACGAAAAGGAGCAGGTTGCTGTTTAACCCCGCATAGCTGCTGGCGCTGCGATTGACACCGATGGACTCGATCAGCAGTCCAAGTGCAGTCCGTCGAACGATCATGATCGCAAACACAAGTAAAGTGGCGGCAATCAGCACCGGCATCGGAATGCCGAGAACCGCGCCCGTACCGAAAAAGATCAGGGCTGGATCGGTGAAGGTAATGATCGACCCTTCTGTGATAAGCTGCGCGATGCCGCGGCCTGCAACCATCAGGATGAGCGTTGCAACGATCGGTTGGAGATCAAAATAGGCAACGAGCAATCCGTTCCACAGACCGCAGAAAAGTCCTGTCCCGAGCGCCGCAATAATGACCACAGGCAGTGAATAGCCGGCAACGGTCAATGTAGCGGCAATGGCTCCGGAAACCGCCATGACCGCGCCCACCGATAAATCGACCCCACGGCTGGCGATGACGGCCGTCATGCCAATGGCGAGAATGATCACCGGCGCACCCCGGTTCAGCACGTCGACGAGGCTGCCGAACAATCTCCCATCCTGCAAACGAATGTCAAAGAAGCCGGGAAACGCCAGATAGTTCAGAAACAGGATCAGGGCCAGCGAGAGGAGTTGCGGCGAAGCCTTGGTCAATGCAACTGCATTTATGCGGTTCATCCGTGCACCTCGCCAGGTTCGGCAGCAATTTTCTGCATGATTTTCGTCGTTGTAATGTCGCCGCCTGCAAGCTCGCCCCGATGCGCGCGGTCACGCAGCACAACCACGCGTGTGCTGTAGGCGACGATCTCTTCAATTTCTGATGAGATGACGAGAAGCGCCATGCCGTCATCACAAAGCTGATTGATGAGGGCAATGATCTCCGCATGGGCGCCGACGTCGATGCCGCGCGTTGGTTCATCCAAAATGAGGAAGCGTGGATTGGTGGCTAGCCAGCGGGCAAGAATGACTTTCTGCTGGTTGCCACCGGAAAGAAACTTGATCGGCTTTTCAATATCAGTCGTGCGGATGTCCAGCGCTTTGACGAACTTGTCAGCCAGCGCAACCTGCTGTCTTCGCGACATTCGTTTGAACCAGCCCCTTTGGGCCTGCAAAGCCAGCACGATGTTTTCCCGCACCGAAAGGTCGCCGATAATTCCATCGGTCTTTCGGTCCTCCGGGCATAGCCCGAAACCCAACGCGACTGCGTCTTGCGGCGAGCGAATGCGGACGGGAACGCCATCCACTGCCGCCTCGCCGCTATCGGCAGAATCGATACCGAACAACAGGCGCGCCGTCTCGGTCCTGCCTGAGCCCAAGAGACCTGCCATGCCGATTACTTCGCCCTCGCCAATGTCCAGATCGAACGGCGCGACACTGCGGCTCCGCCCCATGCCTTTGAAGGAAAACTGCTTCATTTCAGGTTCTGGCCGATCCCGGCGGACATTGTGCGCCACGGCCGCCAGCGCACGGCCCAGCATAAGAGAAACAAGCTGCATTTTTGGCAGTTGCGCCGTCAGTTCGGACCCGGCAACCTTGCCGTTGCGCAACACGGTGACCCGGTCGCAGATTTCATAGACCTGATCGAGGAAATGCGTGATGAAGACAATCCCGAGACCACGATCTTTCAGCCGCCTGAGTGTTGTAAAGAGGATTTCCGTTTCGTGGCGATCAAGGCTCGCAGTCGGTTCATCGAGAATGAGAATGCGGCCCGACATATCGACGGCTCGTGCAATGGCAACAAGCTGTTGCACCGCGACAGAATAACGAGACAGATCCGACGAAACATCGATGTGAAGGTCATATTGACGAAGCAGTTCGCGGGCGCGCTTCTCCATGCGGCGGCGATCGATAAAACCAAAGCGCATCGGCTGACGGCCGACGAAGAGATTGTCTGCCACAGACATGTTCGCAAGCAGATTTACTTCCTGGTAAACCGTGCCAATGCCAAGATGTTGCGCCTGTAACGTATCACGAACCTGAATGGTCTGCCCGTCAAGCTCCATGACGCCCATATCTGGCTGATGGACGCCAGTTAGCACCTTGATCAGCGTTGATTTGCCGGCGCCATTTTCCCCCAGCAGCGCATGAATCTCGCCGCGCCGGATGGTCAAATCGACAGCGTCCAGAGCCCGGAAACCGACGAAGGATTTGCATATGCCTCGAGCGGCCAGCAGAACAGTAGGGTCCGTCATTTCGCCCTCTCCCGTGAGCGGTTTTGTCGGTGAGACTGGCCGTCCTAACGACGGCCAGTCATGACGGAGTGATTAGTACCCCAATCCCTTTTTCTCTTCGTAAACCTTCTTCGGGTCATCAGCCTGCGTGTAGAGCTTGGATTCGGTCTGGATCCACTTAGGCGGGGCCTTGCCGCTCTCCTTGTAGGCTTTCAGGGCGTCGAATGCAGGACCTGCCATGTTTGGCGTCAGCTCGACTGTGGCGTTTGCCTCTCCTTCGGACATTGCCTTGAAGATATCCGGCACGGCGTCGACCGAGACGACAAGGATGTCCTTGCCCGGCTTCAGACCAGCCTCTTTGATGGCCTGAATGGCCCCAACTGCCATGTCATCATTATGGGCATAGAGCGCGCAAATGTTCTTGCCGCCATTTTCCGCCTTGAGAAAGCCTTCCATGACTTCCTTGCCCTTGGCACGGGTAAAGTCGCCGGTCTGACTGCGGGTAATCTTGATGTTCGAGGCGGCTGCGATGCCCTCCTCAAAACCCTTCTTGCGGTTGATTGCGGGGCTCGATCCTACTGTTCCCTGGAGCTCGACAACATTGCAAGGCTTGCCCGCTGTCGTTTTGACAAGCCATTCACCCGCTACCTTGCCCTCATGCACAGTGTCAGAGGTTACCGCCGTCAGATAGAGGTCGTCATTGGCAGTCTCGATCGTCCGGTCAAGCAGAATAACCGGAATTTCGGCTTCCTTGGCTTCGGCGAGAACCGTGTCCCAGCCTGTCGCAACGACAGGCGCAACGAATATAGCATCGACGCCCTGGGCGACGAAGCCGCGGATCGCCTTGATCTGGTTTTCCTGTTTCTGCTGTGCATCGGCGATCTTAAGATCGATGCTGCGCTTCTTTGCCTCGATTTTGGAAACGGATGTCTCGGCGGCACGCCAGCCTGATTCCGATCCGATCTGTGAGAAGCCGATCGTCAGGTCAGACGCAGATGCTGCTCCTGCAAAAGACATGGCAACCGTACTGGCAAGTAGAATTTTCTTCATCAACGACACGATTATTCCTCCCGAATTAGGTCGATTCCGTAAGATCCTCCCAGACCTCAATAAAGCTATTATAATATAGTATTATAATTGGCAAGCACCGGTTGGCGAGCTTGTGCACCATGAGAATCTCAGAATGCCGATGATCACAGGCCTGAGAGGCTTGCCAAAGCTGTACTACCTAGCCCATGAAGACGCTCGCCATTCCTCCAACGCGCGCCTCCGCCCGAACCCGTTCGCTGGGCGCGGAGAACTCAGCGCCGTACAATTCTAGGAAGCATCACCAACTGTTCCTTCGAAAATGCCGATAAGAGCTGATTCGGCCGATGTTGATTGGTGTAATGCAGTCCGGCAAGAACGACCCTGGCCGTGCGCCGATGATATTGCCGATCGCACCAAACCGCAGCCGTCCGGGCAGCTGTCGCGCCGCGTTGTGTCACCGATCACTCTTATCTTGGCGGTATTTGATCATCGGTATCGCCGAGGCATGACGCTCGATTGCCCTCAAACCGCTCGGCCGCGTGGATCGAAGATAAAATTCAACCCGAATGCAGCGCCTTGAAGGCGTTGAAGGAACCTAGTCGGTCAACAACGTGTTTCGGTACGAGAGTGATTTTTCATGCATTTGGGAGGTCGCTGTGAACAGACAACATTGGCAGAATACTTTGGTGGCAATAATTGGTGTGGCTTGTCGCGTCCCCGTGGTTACTGAATTACAGCAGTCCGGATACCGTCGGTCGGGATATCGCATTGAAGAATTTCATTATTGTTGGCATCGCATTGTTTTCGATCGGGTTCATGGCGATCACCAACCACCTTCTATGACAGGAACGGCTGGATGTTGCCGCTTCCGTGTGGTTGATCGTTTCACCTGGGCGCTCGGCTATCACGCAATACCGACGGCGGTGTGGAATGCGATAATTTGTGGCTTTGCTGTCATCGGCATTTCAGGGTGGGTAATTTTTTCCGATCGATCGGCGCGCGCTCTATAGAAATTGCGTATTCTATCTCACCGGTGAGGACGATTGGCAGCTGAAAACCCCGACATTCACATCATCATTTTTATCAACGCTCTGCTTGGCGGAGTGACTCAGGACGGTGTTGTCGAAAATGACACAGAACCCAACAAACTATTTTGCGACATCGAGGAGCATTTTTTAGCATCGCATTGTCTGATTTTGTCGCGGATATCAGCAATTCCCCCACACCACGCGACATCACCCGACGAATGAGCTCAAGCCAGAGATTTCTAGTATTTAGGAACATTTACGGAACTGATGCTGCCACGGCGCTGTGCGAACGTTGCGGTGTTGCGCAAGCACGGGTTGGCTGGACGACATCCAAGACGCGTCGCAAGGCCCGGCGTGCGGTTTCAGCTCGTGGCGTGATGCAGCCGTCATGCGAGAGCGAGGCTGGTTTTTGACATCTGTACAAATATAAACGCTCGAGAAAACGTTCCGCTGAAAATGTCGATAGTATTTGATTTTGGCCGATATTGATTGGTGCCTATTTGTCTACAATATTGCCTAATAAGGCCGCTCTAAATGGCAAGCCTCGGTGGCCGAAATATGCCTGATGACAAGAGGAGTGATTGGTCGTGATACCTCTCGGCAAGCCCATCGAACAGATTTTGGGGGTCGCTGCGCTTCTTTTGCTGGCGATCGGCTGCGTTGTTGTGCTTTGGCCGTTTCTGTCGGCCATTCTGTGGGCGGCGGTCATATGTTTCTCGACATGGCCCATCTACAAGAAGTGCGAGCGGGCTGTCGGCGGCTATAAAGCACTGGCGGCCGCCATGATGACATTGCTGGTAGTCCTCGTTCTTGTCGCGCCGTTTGTTGTCATGGTTGCGGCCCTGGCGGACAGCGTAGGCAGCCTAATCACGGGGACGATCAGTATTCTCGAGCAAGGTCCTCCGGCGCCGCCTCGTTGGGTCGAGGGGGTACCGGTAGTTGGGGAGAGCTTGGCTGTCTATTGGCAGAGCTTGGCTCACGACGCTCCCGCCTTCATCGTTGAGCTCAAAAAGTTGGTCGGTCCTCTCACCGATATCGCCGTAACTGGCGGAACGGTATTCGGGATTGGCCTTCTTGAACTCGTGCTGAGTGTAATCACCGCCTTTTTCTTCTATCTCCACGGCCGGCGGATGACAGCCTATATGCGCGATATCAGCGAACGATTCGCCGGCTCCCGCGGCCACCAGCTACTCATGGTGGTCGGAGCAACCGTGAAAGGCGTCGTTTACGGCTTGATCGGAACTGCACTCGCGCAAGCCCTCTTGGCCGGTATCGGTTTCTGGATCGCCGGTGTTCCTCAGGCGTTAGTGCTTGGTTTCCTTACGTTCGTTTTGGCATTTGTCCCGGTCGGTCCCCCGCTGGTGTGGGGCGCAGTGGCGCTATGGCTCTTTGTGCAGGGAATGGTTTGGTGGGGCGTCTTCGTTGCGGCATGGGGTTTGCTGCTTGTCAGTAGCATCGACAATGTCCTCAGGCCTTATGTCCTCGGTAAGGCCAACAATCTGCCCGTGTTGCTCGGTCTGTTCGGGTTACTTGGCGGGGTTCTCGCATTTGGTCTCATCGGCATATTCCTCGGCCCGGCACTGCTAGCTGTCGCCTACAGCCTCTTCCTTGAGTGGACAGCCGCCGAGGTGGAGGAACGCAGGCATCCCACGCCGCCTCCGACGGATCCTGCCTGAGCTCTTGATTTAGAGAAGTGGCGTTGGAGACTTCTCCAAACGGGTAGGAACCCACGGGATTCTTCGAGCACATATCCGTCCTGATCAACCGCCGCCACAACCAGTTTCTCTTGCCGGCGATGGAGATCACGACTTCATGCAGATGCCAAACATCATTCGGCGAAGGCGGCTTGGGACGACGACGACGCGCTCCATCTGCGGCGGAAAGCGATGGTAGCACCTCTGACCCTAATCCTCTTTCGGCTCTTTCTTGAGTGGCAACATCAGGCGCAACGTCAGGAAGGTGAAAAGCGAAATGATGAGTGCAACGTCGTAGCTCTCAAGGCCGACGGCGACGCCGATGGCTCCTGTCGACCAGATGCTTGCGGCCGTGGCCGTACCCCGCACGGAGTCCTTTAATTGTAGGATGGCCCCGCCACCAATAAAGCCAACACCGGTGATCAGGCCTTCGACAATACGCGCCATGGCTTCAGGGCTATCGGACACTAGGCTTTCGGCACCCTGAATAAAGCCGCAGCTCGCCAGCGCTACGATGGGAAATGTCCGGACGCCAGCGCTGCGCTCTTGAGTTTCGCGCTCAACGCCAATCGGAAAAGCCAGGATATAGGCAATCGCCAGCGCAATGACATGCGGGACAATGGGCAAAGAATTTAGGTAATGAAATGTCTCAAGCAATTAATTCCCCCCTCAATGGTTGTGAATATCGCAAGGTAACGCTTCAGAAGGGCTCCGGGTTCCCGCTCGTCAATCCGCTATGCCGTGCCCTCCTGCCCTCCACCGGGCGCTCGTCCGTATTCGGAGCGCGCTTTGGGCCAAGATCGGCAGGACGCCTGAGCATGCGTAGGCAGGAGCCAATAGTTAGTTACGCCACTTTGACGATTGGAACCTAAATCGCGCAGGACTGTTGTTGAATGTCGAACCACCCGTTCGGCAGAGACTTGACGCGGGTCTTCTCAAGCCCATGACCCGCGCCAAGCCTCGCAATATGAGTGGTTTTGACTGCAGGAGATGTTCTCCGCCTGGTCCTCGTGCACTACGAGACCCGATGTTGCAAATGGTGCGCAGCTTCTAAAGAGTGCCAACGACATTTGACACATCTTGCGGACGTCATTCATTCGCTCTTTCCGTTCAATTCGTCGGAACGAAAGATAGTAACTGGGAGTTTCTCAGCGTCAGGCGGGTGGACAAAAAATGCAGCTGCTCCACAATTTTTAGTTGGAGCTGGGCGTTTTTTTGCTATTGGAGCAAGCCACCGGCATATGAGGGGTATAACTCTCAACCTAGACCGATATTCTCCTGTTTTTCACCGCCTCGCCGCGTCCCACAAGCCCACGCCGGCACCATCCAAAAGGGTGTGGGATGAGAGATTGCGATGCGGGAGCGGCGTATTATTCGCACCCGACGTCCCTACAAAATGCAGCATTCAACGACAGGCCGATAACATGGTTCGAATGAGTGATTTATCGAAGACGAATGGAAGCGCTCAAGCGGCTGTTAGACGGCGGGACTATCCAGCAGATAAATATTCAAACGACCGCCGACTGACAACGCTTGGTATCCTCAAAAAGAAAAAGAACCAAAAAAGAGCAATCCAACGCTGCACAGCAGCCTGTGATCGAGCTCATGGCCGCATCAGCCGCGCACGATGTCGCCGATGAGCGATCGACCTTGATCTATCGATTCTTCGGGACTCCGAGCAGCCCAAGAAAATATTAGATCGAGGCCAGTGCCTGGAACGGGCATTCGTAAGCTGCTCTTAGAAGAGTACACACCCTTCATTTTCATTGATAGGAAAAGACCGCTCCCTGTTCTGTCAGTTCCTTTTCGTACAGTTTGAGATCTCTCTGAAAGTCATCAGCATTAAATCGACTGAACTTAAGCTCGTAAGATTTGTCGCCCCTCTTTTCATCCAACGTTTTCCGTCCACTGGGATGGTTTGTAATTCTTAGCCGGATTTTCATAGGTTGCCTTCAGTCATTGTTTGCGGGGGACGGTCAACGAGCCATGGACCCGGGATGGGCCTAAGCTAATTTCTCACTCGTCGACGGTTGGAATGGGGGTGGTGTTGCCCCCCACACCTTCAGACAGGTTTGCTAAGTTCAAGCTGGCATGCCTGTGCAAGGTCTGTATTTGGTTTGTCTGTACCAAGTGCGGTGGCCCACCCCGTCTTTTCGATAATTGCGCGGCGGCTATAGGAGGAAGCCGCCTTCAGTTCCGCAAGGATTTCCACTGATTTCGGGTCGCTCTTCGAGCGCTCGAGACAATAGGGCGTCAGTGCCAGCGCAATAGCAGAAACCGATTGTTCGCTCGCAAATTTCCGGGAACTGCCGCCAGTGACCCAGCCACCCCAACTGAATCCCACAATAGCCATGGCAATAGCGCCAGCGACCGCACCTGTTACAGCGGGCTTGGTCCAATTGGGGATTTGCATGATGGTGTCCGTTCTTTGACGGACAAGAGCGCATGATTTTCGCGCGAGACGCTATTCGTAGCATGGAACCTCAAATTTCACATACGAATTCTGCACCCGCGAACCTAACGTCTAAAACAAAGTTCAACGATCCAAAATTCAATGCCGCAGTGATATAGCTCTTTGCTGGGCCTATCAACTCGAACGTCAACAACCACTGCATCACCAGCTCCTAACCTCCACGATATTTTGTACTGTAATCGTTTCTATTCGCTCTTATAGTTCCCGGCTATCATATGCGACGTAGTCAACCGATGCAGGTCACCCGAACATGCGCCAAATTTCCTGTATCGCTTTTATTCGTTCGAGGGACGATTAGATCAGTCGTTAAACATCTGCGTGGTGACATGACCACGAAGGAGCCAATGCTCATCGCGCTTCAAAAAGTGAGTAAATCCTATCGGACAGCAGAAGGGCCGTTGGAGGTCCTGCGCGAGGTTGATCTCGGGCTTGAAGTCGGCCGAACCCTTGCTATGACCGGAGAGTCAGGCAGCGGCAAAAGCACTCTTTTGCACCTGGCGGCAGGGTTGGACCATCCGGACTCCGGCCGCATCGAAATCGCCGGTCAGGATATCTCGCAGCTGAACGACGTTGGCCGCGCCGCCTTACGGCGCGGCGTGGTCGGACTGGTGTTTCAACAGTTCAACCTGATCCCTTCACTTGATGTAGCGGCCAATCTTTCCTTTCACGCGCGCCTTGCCGGGCGCTACAATTCGGCTTGGCAATCGGAATTGGTCGAGCAGCTTGGGCTTGAAGCCCTGTTGAAGCGCTACCCCGAACAGCTCTCCGTCGGCCAGCAGCAAAGGGTGGCGATCGGGCGAACGCTGGCAGCGCGTCCGAAGCTTGTGCTGGCCGACGAGCCGACGGGCAATCTGGACGAGGCGACCGGTGATGCGGTGCTGGCGCTGATGCTGGAACTGGTGGTGCAGACCGGGACAGCTTTATTAATGGTGACCCATTCGACACGACTTGCCGAACGGCTCGATGCACGGGTGCACCTTCACGCCGGGCGGATCGCCTGATGTTTTATGCGAGCATGTCCGCCTTGCTTTCCCATTGGCGCCGGCGACCGATGCAACTGGCGATGCTGCTCATGGGTCTCTCTCTGGCGACCGCCCTCTGGTCAGGTGTTCAGGCGATCAATGCTGAGGCGCGGGCCAGCTACAATCGTGCAGCGTCGATGCTGGGACAGGATCGCCTCGAACAATTGGTATCGGCGGACGGGGAAACGATCCCGCAGCAGGTCTTTGTCGATCTCCGCCGGGCTGGCTGGCTGGTGTCTCCGGTCCTGGAGGGTCAGCTGCGTCTCGGCGCCGTGCGGCTGCACGTCTTCGGCATCGAACCTGTGAGCTTGCCGCACGAAGCGCAGCAGGTGGATCTGGCAGGAGGCGATAGTCTTTTGCCGTTCATCACCCCACCGGGGCTGCTCTATGTTTCGCCGGGCACGGTAGAACAGCTGGCAGGCCAGCAAACGCCGCCATTGCGGATCGCAAAAGACCTGCTGCCGGGCATTGCAATCACCGATATCGGGATAGCCCAGTCCCTGCTCGGAAAGCCCGGCCAGATCAGCCGCCTGATCGTCTCGCCGGACCAACCTGTCGATCGTGCCATGCTTGCGAGGACTGCGCCGCACCTGACGCTGAAGAAACCGGATCCCGAGGGCGATTTGGCGAGACTGACCGACAGCTTTCACTTGAACCTGACCGCGTTCGGCTTTCTGGCCTTCGCGGTCGGGTTGTTCATGGTCTATTCCGCGATCGGGCTAGCCTTCGAACAGCGCCGCTCAACCTTCCGGACGCTGCGCTCGCTCGGTCTGTCGACGCGATCGCTGACGGGTCTTTTGCTGACGGAACTGATCATGCTGGCACTGGTGGCAGGCGTCGCCGGGGTGACGCTCGGCTATCTCGTCGCATCGCTTCTTCTGCCGGGAGTCGCCGCCACCCTGCAAGGTCTCTATGGCGCCAGTATTCCGGGAGTGCTGACGTTGCGTCCGACATGGTGGGCGACGGGACTGGGCATTGCTGTTTTCGGAACACTTTTGTCGGCCGCCCAAAGTCTCTGGCGCATTTGGCGCATGCCTGTGTTGGCACCGGCACAACCGCGTGCATGGGGGCGGGCGTCGGAAGGTACGTTTCGCATCCAGGCGATTGCCGCGATTACGCTTTTTGCTTTGACGCTTGCGCTCGCTCGTTGGAGTACCGGGCTGATCGCCGGGTTTTTCATCCTCGGCGGCCTGCTCCTGGGAGCGGCGCTCATGTTACCGGTCCTCCTCGCGCTGTTCCTCCTCTTCATGCAGCGATGGTCGGTGAGACCTGTGACGGCGTGGTTCTGGGCGGATACACGCCAGCAATTGCCCGGCCTTTCGCTGGCGCTGATGGCACTCTTGCTAGCATTGTCTGCAAATGTCGGCGTGGGAACGATGGTGTCAAGCTTCCGCTTGACGTTTACCGGCTGGCTCGATCAGCGACTGGCCGCCGAACTCTACGTCACGGCACGAACCGAGACTGAAGCTACCGCCCTTCGCGAATGGCTCACACCTAGGGTAGACGCAATCCTCCCGGTCTGGAATGTCGAAGGCGACGTCCAAGGACAGCCAGTGCAGATCTTCGGCGTAGCCGATGATGCGACCTATCGCGACAACTGGCCCCTGTTGCAGGCGACGTCCGACGTTTGGGATCGTGTGGCCCGCGGCGAGGCCGCTTTGGTCAATGAGCAGCTCTCGCGCCGCGATCATCTGAACATCGGCGATCCTCTCATCCTCCCCGGCGGCTGGACGACGGTAATCGCGGGAGTTTATTCGGACTATGGCAATCCGACCGGACAGGTTATCGTCGGCATAGCTGCCTTGACATCGCACTATCCGGACGTACCCCGGCTTCGCTACGGTCTGCGAATGGCCCACGCAAAGGTTGCCGGAGTGCGCAGCGAGCTGCGCAAGCAGTTCAATCTTCCTGAGCAAAACGTGGTTGATCAGGCGAGTCTCAAACGCCGGTCTATTCAAATTTTCGAACAGACGTTTGCTGTGACCGCGGCGCTGAATGTGCTGACCCTTGGGGTAGCGGGCCTGGCGATGTTTGCAAGCCTGATGACCCTGTCGGGGATGCGGCTGCCGCAGTTGGCACCAGCCTGGGCGATGGGATTGACGCGGCGGCAATTGGTCCTTCTTGAATTGGCACGAGCCATGGTGCTCGTGGTCATTACCCTGCTTGCGGCCCTACCGGTCGGCATCGGGCTTGCCTGGGTACTGCTCGCGATCGTCAATGTCGAGGCATTTGGATGGCGGCTGCCGATGCATTTGTTCCCGGCCGACTGGCTGCGGCTTGGGGCGAGCGCGCTTGCCGCCGCGCTGCTGTCGGCGCTGATCCCTCTTTGGCGTCTCGCGCGGGTTACGCCCACCGATCTTCTGAAGGTCTTCGCCAATGAACGCTAGATCTTTGCTGTCGGCACTCTCTGCCGTAATTATGCTTTGCAACGCTTTCGGCGACGCGGCTAGTGCTCAGGGATTTGCCGGCCTTGGAACGACCGCGGAGGGATTTGCAGTTCCACAGCCCGGGATCGCGTTGAACTTTTCGGTCGATCACGGGTCGCATCCGAATTATCGAATCGAGTGGTGGTATCTGACGGCAAACCTGAAATCCGCCGACGGCACGGAGTATGGCGTACAATGGACGCTCTTTCGCTCAGCACTTGCACCGGGCGAAAAGACCGGCTGGTCGAGCCCGCAGGTCTGGATGGGCCACGCGGCGTTGACGACGCAAAGGCAGCAATACGTCGCCGAGCGCCTCGCCCGTGGTGGCGTCGGCCAGGCCGGCGTGACCGCCTCGCCCTTTGCGGCCTGGATCGACGACTGGCACATGCAAAGCCTGGTTGGCGGCCAACAAGACGGGTTGTCAAATATCGGCCTCAAGGCTGCTGGTGCGAAGTTTCGCTACGATCTAAGGCTTCGCGCAACCGGTCCGCTCGTTCTGCAGGGCCAGAACGGCTACTCCGTGAAATCCGCAAAAGGGCAGGCAAGCTATTATTACTCGCAGCCTTTTTACTCCGTCGAGGGTAAACTTGATCTGCCGGAAGGCGAGGTTGCCGTCACTGGGCAAGCGTGGCTAGACCGGGAATGGTCGTCACAGCCGTTGGCAGCAGATCAGACCGGATGGGACTGGTTCTCTTTGCATCTCGACAGCGGCGAAAAGCTGATGGGCTTTCGCCTGCGGGATGGCGGTAGTGGATTTACATCCACAACATGGATTTCCGCAGAAGGAGAGCCGACGCCGCTACCTCCAGGGACACTGAAGCTTACGCCGCTCGACACCGCGCGTGTGGCCGGTCGCACTATCCCGGTTGCATGGCGCATCGAATTGCCATCTCGCAATCTCAATATTACCGCGACCGCGCTCAACCGCGAGGCGTGGATGGGGACGCGAACGCCCTATTGGGAAGGTCCAATAAGCTTCAAAGGCTCCCATACGGGTCGGGGATACCTCGAAATGACCGGTTACTGATCCTATTCAGCTCGCCGTCGTGTGGCGGCCCGTCTTCTGATTGAGTGCATGGTTGATCATTTTGCATCTCGCTCCATGATCCACTCGACCTCAGGCGCGGGAATGAACCGTCACTTGCGCAGCGGACCGGCCATCACATTGAGATAGTACATCTCAAAATCATAAGGTGCGCCGCAGGGGTGGTGCCCTCGCGGCACCAGCACGACGTCGTTATCCTTCACCACCATGGTCTCTTCGAGAAGCCCGTAGCGTATTGCGGGCTTTGCGTAAGTTGCCGCTGGACGAGCAGAGGACGATACGGATCGTTTGTTCTGACATCGGACCGAAACACCCGCAAAGGATTGAGCACAGGAACTGAGTGATGTGATGCTGCGCTTAATTGAGCGTAGGGATGCCGCATCAATCGAACAGAGAATCGTCCCGTTGACATCCTGACTCCGGAAAGCATTTGGACGAAGTTTCTGCCAAATCATTCGGAAGTTTTGTTGCGTCGATCTACAATAAGTGATCTGTCCGGCTGAAGGATAATGTGACAGCCTACCGGATGCGCTCGCCATGCTATGCGCTCTGCGAGGGTTCCTCTCCTTAGGCCGCCAGTCAGCTGCAACGCATATCGACCAATACTTTGGGCGAGCGATTGCGATCCACGTTAAATCAGGTTTTCAGCCGCGCAATTATCCCCTCCAGCGTCTGGAGAGCACTTTTCTTGTCCAGCTTTTGCAGGTCGAGGAAGATTCTCAGCCCGTCTTGCTCTTCCCGGATCGCTTTGCCATGTCCGATCATGTCATCGATCCGCTCGAGCACCTGGTAATTTCGCACTGGCTTGGCTATGCCTTTGGCGCGTATCGGTTCGCGTTCCTCGGCTACAACCCTGTCCTTGACCAAAGAATAAGTCGCATGGCTCATAAGAATGCCGCCGAGCTTGGCATGGGACTGCAGCCTGGACGCCAGGTTCACTTCACTGCCGATGATGGTGTACTCCATGCGGTCTTCACTGCCGAAATTACCGACGGTGCAATAACCCGTGTTGATGCCGATCCGCAGCTGGAAGGGCTTCTGCAGTCCCTTGTCGCGCCATTCTGTCTGCAAGTCCCACATCCGTCGCTGCATCGCGATTGCCATGTTGACGCAAGCCATTGCATCTTCCTTGACACCCCTCGTCTCAGGATCGCCAAAGAACGCCAGGATTGCATCGCCAATGTACTTGTCTACGGTCGCTCCGTGCGCCAGAGCAATCTTCGTCATCTCGGTCAGATAGTGGTTGAGCATGGCCGTCAGTTCCTCCGACTCCAGATCATCTGTTGTCTCGGTGAAATCGGCGATGTCAGAAAAGAATATGGTGAGCTTCTTGCGACTTGAGGCTATTCTTACGTCTTGTGTGCCGGCGAAAATCGATGAATAGACCTGGGGCGACAGATATTTCGAGAGTTTGTTCGACAGCGTCACAAGCGTCCGGTTCTTCTCGGTAACGAGTGCATTGGCTCGCTCAACCCTCGACTTGGCCTTGCGGATCTTTTCTTCGGCCCGCTTGAGTTGTGTGATGTTGGTATAGACAGCAACGATTCCGCCCTCTGTCGTCTTGCGCTCGTTGATTTGAATCCAGCGGCCATTGGCGCGCTGCTGCACATGGGGCGGGCCGGGTTGCCTGTGTCTGGCAAGTCGCTCGGCGATCCACTCCTCAACCCGTCCTTTCGCGTCCTTTACAAGACCTTGTTCTGCTGCATTGCGAATCAGCTTTTCATACGGCGTACCGGGCGCTGGCGTGCCCAGACCCGGATAGAGGAGTTCACCATAGGCGCTGTTGCAGACAATAAGGTGGTCCTCCGCGTCATACAGCGAAAACCCCTCCGAGATTGATTCTATCGCGTCCGTCAGGCGTTGCTCGCTGCGAAGGGAATCGATCTCCGCGTGCTTGCGTGCGGTCACGTCGCTCCACGACCCGATGACTTCAAGGGGCTGGCCATCCTTGTCGCGGACCAATTGCTGTTCGTCGTTCACCCAGCAATAGGTCCCGTCCTTCTTACGAAATCGATACTCGACGGTATGGCGGCCCTTTTTGTACAAGTGGACGGATTCGGATTCCACCCAGGCCAAGTCGTCGGGGTGTACCCGGTCACGCCAGAAATCGGCGTGTTCAAGGTACTCGCATGGCTCATATCCAAGCAGGCTCTTGATATTCTCGCTGATAATGATCGGCGCGTAGTCGCCGGTCGCCTTGAAGCTGTAGATCACCGCAGGCGCAGACGACAACACGCGTACGAGACGGTCCTGGGCAGCGACCAGTGCTTCGCTGATTTGCTTGCGGGACGTAATGTCGTTCCACGCACCGACCACTTCGATCGGATCACCTTCAGCGTTGCGCTGCAGCTGCAGATCGTCGCTGATCCAGCAGTAGTTGCCGTCCTTCTTGCGGAACCGGTACTCATTGGCGATACGCCCTTCCTCGAAAAGCCTCGCATAGTCATTCTCGACGCGCGGCAGGTCCCCCGGGTGCACACGGTTGCGCCAGAAATCTGGGCTCTCGAGATACTCCTCACGCTCATAGCCGAGAAGGTCCTTGACGTTGGGACTGATGAAGGTCGGCCAGTAGTCACCCGTTGCTTTGAAGCTGTAAATCACAGCCGGCACACACGTGAGAAGATATTCGACGCGCGCCTGGGCCGCCGCCACGGCTTCTTCGGCCCGCTTGCGTTCTGTAATGTCGCTCCACGACCCAACAATCTCCAATGGCTGGCCGTCCGCATTGCGGACCAGGTGCTGTTCATCATTCACCCAGCACCAGGTGCCGTCCTTCTTGAGAAAGCGGTACTCGACCGTATGACGTCCCTTCATAAACAATTCGACCGACTCCGCTTCCACCGCGGCGAGCTCGTCAGGGTGAACACAGCGCCGCCAGAAATCTGCATTTTGGAGGTACTCGCGAGGTTCATAGCCCAACATGGCCTGAATGTTGTCACTGACAAATGTCGGTGCAAAGTCTCCCGTCGCCTTGTAGCTATAGATCACAGCCGGCGAACTCACCAGCAACCGGGACAGGCGAGTATGGGCTGCCGCCTTGGCTTCCTCTGCTGCCTTGCGTGCTGTGATATCGCTCCATGATCCGACGATCTCCAGTAGCTGGCCCTTCTTGTCACGGATCAATTGCTGCTCGTCATTTACCCAGCAATAGGAGCCATCCTTGCGGCGGAAGCGATACTCCACCGTGTGAGTACCATTTTGGAAGAATTTTGAAATCGCCTCCTCGACGCGAGCAAGATCGTCGGCGTGAACCCGGTCGCGCCAAAATGACGGATTCTCGAGGTACTCGTCCGGCGCGTAGCCGAAAACCGTTCTGATGTTTTCACTGACGAACGTGGGCGCGAAATCACCGGTCGCCTTGAAGCTGTAGATCACGGCAGGTGACGAACTCAGCAGCCGCTCCAACCGCTGCTGCGCTGCCGCCTGCGCCGCCTCCAATTGTTGGGCGACCTTTCTGCCGCGCTCACGCGTAGCCTCTTTTATGGCCTGCTCAATAATTGCGGCGGTGCCATCATCATCGAACTCATCCAACGGGATCGGCAGAATATGAAGCAGAGCCGCCGTCGCGTTCTTGGCGTATTCCTTCGCGGTCATGACGGTGTAATTGGGCTCCTATTATTTGATTTCCCAGGTCGTGTTATGCGGGATGTCCATCGCAGTGTAGCCACCGGGACCAGACAATGCCGGCATTGCTATGCAGGCAAAGGGTTCACTCCCGGTAATTCCCTTGTACTTGCCGCTGCCGCCGGTGATGATATGCGTGCCACAACCCATCTCCGGCTGTGACTTGTCGACGTCGCGCGTGTCAAAGGTCGAAAAAATCTTGTCGCCGTCGTTGTCGGCCAGCACGCAGGCACCATCGATATATTTCTTCTCGCCTGACGCAACACTCAGCGCTGTACAATGTGCCGACATCTTGTCGAACATCTTTTTCTCCCTTCATGTTTTCGGTGGTACCGACCGCCTCGAGCGAGGTGGCTGTACCGAGGTCGGCAATGTCGATGTTCATCAAAGGCCGGAAAATGAAATGTGTCACATAGGGTGTCGTCCCCTTCTTTTTCGATCGCCTGTCCAAGGACGATTCCAGGGGCAAAGGCCACGAGCACTCCCGCGAGAATTGCGGCTTTGACCAGCGTCATCGTTGCGGTGGGTGCAGCGACCATGTTTGGGTTAACGGGTTTCATTGGTTCCTCCATTATTTTGCGCGCGGCGCTGCCCGATTGATTGAGTCCTGGGCTACCCCCCTTAGGCCGACGTCGTCGATGCCACTTTCAATGGACCCATGCTACGCGGCGTCGCATTTCAATATTGGCGAAAGCGCCTGGCAGGTGGCCCTGACAGCGGTGTTGTCCTGTATCAAAGGAGTGTCTCTAGCGTTCATCTCCGCCGGTAGACCGTCAGCAACACGCGCTTCTTGCCGGATGCATCTTGTCGATGTCTGTGGGTGTCACATGGGCGTCGATAATTAGCCGCGCCTCCTTCGATTAATGTCGAAGATCGGATTTTCGGGCCGGGTCACGCCTACTTCTACTCTAATCGATTGAATTTCCACGCATCTAGACACAACTTAGCGCTCCGTAAGACCACTTACAGACAGTCCGCTCCGATAGATCCACGATGTACGCAAATACGCAGGCAGCATTGCTGCTCCTGTTTTCATATTCTGCTCAGAAGTCACCCTGATGACAACGTCGAAGGATACTTCCTCCGACAATGTCGGAGATTGCCAGGAAAATGCGATGGCAATCTGTGAAAATCATGGCCACCCCCCACGCTTAAACGCGTGCGAATTTTCTCCTCAACTTTCTAGGATACTACGAATTCGTTGATAACGAAACCTGTGGGCAGGTAGCCATTTTGATCTATGAATCGTGGGCTTTGCGCGCCCGCACAACCATGGAGAAAAAATACGCCCGCATATATACTGCCGATCAGTGCAAACCCGCGGCCGCACTCTGATTGTCATATGCCAAACTGGCCCGCGCCATACCCCACCCGTGACCACCTTGTAGACAGCCTCCGCAGCCACGCGATCGGAATGGTCGGCGATGGCGGCGCCGAACTTTCGCTGCGGCCAGGATAGCGCCCTCGGATAAGGTCAAGGACTGTGGCCTCGTCTCCCCATGCTCGGCAAGTATCCACGATGAACAAGTCCGATGACGGGAAACATCACCTGATGCAAATATATCTCTGTATTTGGTCCTGACGGTCTTGCACCATTATATGAAAACAAGGTCGTCCGCTGACAAATCAGCAAACGAGATGTCCTCGATGAGAATACCGTTCGTGTCACCGGCAAAACTGACGTAAACACCGGCCGCGGTGTCCTGCGAGGCGGCAATAAAGCTGTCGAAGTCTTCAAAACCGGCGCCATTCGACACGTAATTGCCGAATCTGATCACGTCGCCGCCAGCGGTGTCAAAATCGACCATGCGATCAATGCCGTTGTTGGAAGGTATTTCATAGTCAAACCAAACGAATGTGTCGGCGCCCGTGCCCCCTCCAGAGTATCGGCTCCACTTCCCCCAACAAGCGTATCCTTGTTGGCGCCGCCGGTGAGGATGTCGTTACCTTCATTACCCCGCAGCTCATCATTATCCTTGCCGCCAGACAGTAAATCATAACCGACACCGCCAAACAGCCTATCGGAGCCATCCTCACCGTAAAGAACATCGTTGCCGGTTTGACCCGAGAGGATATCTCGTTCCGCCCCAGAGCGTGTCATCGCCAGCACCGGCATCCACACTGTCATGGCCACCACCGGCGCGTATGATATCATCGCCCGCACCCATGCCTCGGATGTCTTCATTGGCATTGCTAAGTGTCAGATCCAGCCGCTCTATGCCGCGAGTAAATGCCGACACCGAATGTGCCGACCATGGCGTGCCCGGCACCGAAATTCAGATGAAGCGCGTAAGGCGATGTCGACGCATCAATAACAAGGGAATCGTTTCCCTCGCCGCCGTCTACCGCTCCACCATATAGGGCGACACTCTCGCCGCTAAATACCAGCCGGTCATCGCCGTCGCCACCATCAAGCCGGTCAAAATCGTCGGAACTCGTCAGAACGTCATTGCCTGCGCCGCCATAGAGGAAATCATTTCCCCCGCTGCCATCCATGGTGTCATTGCCGCCGAGACCCCAAATATTGTCGCGCTCATCTGTTCCGAGCAGCGTATCGTTCGCACTGGTACCGACAATTTTTGCCATATCACCACCCCTTGCTGGTTCTGCGGACCGTTATATCCGCTGTCAATGTCTCAAGTGAACACGATGTCATCGGCCGAAAGGTCCGCGAGCGTGACACCTTCGATGAGGATACCGTCAGTCTCGCCTTCAAGCTGACATAAGCGCCGTCCTCGGTATCATGCGAAACCGAAAGAAAGGCGTTGTGATCGGCTATATCGAACCGGCTGATCTCAATCACGTCGCCATCGCCCGCGTCAAAGTCGATGATGTGATCCCACGCCACCCCATCTCCGGTCGAGATTACGTCGTCACCCATGTCACCCTGAACAGTGTCATTGCCACTCCCGTCGTCAGTTCCAGCCGCTCTACGTCGCGGAAGTAAATATGATTGCCGGCCGCGACGGGTCGCCGATGAAGCCATGGCCGTTAAGGCCGTTGAACCTGACCGAGGCAATCGTCGATGAAAGATGAACGGCGAGCGTATCGACACCGGCTCCGCCGTGCGCCGCGCCGCCCGTTCCGGTGAGCACAAACCGGTCATCGCCATCGGCGCCGTCAAGCTCGTCATAGCCGCTCGAGCTCGTCAGGACATCGTTGCCTGCCCCGCCGTCAAGGCGATCATTCCCTGCAGCGCCATCCATGATGTCGCTGTCGTCGAGACCCCAGATATGGTCATTCTCGTCCGTCCCGTGCAGATTATCGCTCGCGACCGTGCCGACGATTGATGCCATTGCACTTATCCTCCCAGATATTTAGAAAAACTATAAGGAGTTTTGTTTTTATATAAGTTGCTATGTAACACTTTGAAATACTTTTAATTTCATGTAATTCGATTATACTTCAAATTTAAAAACAACACAAAAATAGAATATGAGTTTAAACCGCGACCTTTCCACGAAAGATATTTTTACTTCGCGCATCTGATGAAACGTTGCTCTGCGCTAAATTCGCCTCCCCGAGAGCCGACCGAATAGTGATCGCGGCTTAACTGTTGTTCTGGCGTCACTCTTCGACGAAGTCAAAGTCTACGAGCGGGCGATCGGGACGCCGGGCTCCGTCCTGCGATGTAGACGAATAGCGGGGCATGTCATGGGCATCTCGTCATACACGGCCTTTGACAAGGTGTTCGAGTCGCTGGCGTCAGGGGTGCCGTGTTCCGCAATTCCACCGGAACGCGTGAACAAGAGAACGGAATAATCAAAACTTCGAGTGACGCCTATTGGCCATCTGATTCCAAGACGCAATGAGGGCCAAGCCTCACTTACGGGAACTATTTCGAAGATCGTCGTTTTACATCGCCGAATCTAGTTCGGCTGAGTCCCGACACCGCATTCCCGTTGCAATTTGGGCTCATTGAATTGACGGTGGGATGTGATCTCACCCTCTTTTTTCGTTCGGCACTTACTTCACGGTCCAGAGCTTGTTACCGGCGATCGGAGAAACCTCGCGTAGGAAGCGGTCTGGACGTGAAGTGAGATATTCATCGAGCTGCTGAAACCGGTTGTACTCTTTATATATATATGGAGAGTGCTGTAGCCGCACCTGCTTAAGGAGCTCGGCAGCCTCTCTGGTTGAACCAAACATCCGATGGATCTCAAAAGCTGCTTTCGGCTCTAGATCAGTATCCAACGTGCGCCACATCTCAACGAACTGGTTTACGAGTGCCAATTTAGAGTTCGGCAAGCGCTTCTGGTCAGTTGGCGTTGATAATGCCAACACGAACTTTTTGGCGGCCGCAACCATTTCGCCATAGCGTTCGGTCTCGGCGAGCCAACCCCGGCCATTCACGGCAAGCATGCCCTTTGCCAGCGACACTACGAACCGTCCGTCACCATCGAGATCGCATGAATAGATCGGGGACCTCACCTGAGCATCGTTCAAACGCCATTACAAAGCATGGATGCTCTGCCGGATCAGGCAGCGAATCTCTCCACCTAGTTGCTTTGGCGACGGCTCGTGTAAACTCGCGCACTGCGAGAATGTCTTGGCTTATCCACACCGGATTCAATGACCACATTCTTAGATTCGCCTTACTTGGGGCCAGTGTTGGGACCGTGAACAGCACCAAAAGTTACCAAAATCTTACCAATTCCAAGGACTTACCACTAACAAGCGGTTAATGGATGCCCGTTTCGTGATAAAATGGCAACACCAAGGCGGCAAGCGTTACCGCAACAAGACTTGGCGATTGCCCATGTCGATAAAATTGGATTAAACAGTGTTGGTCAACACGACACATATTGGAGAGATCAACAATGAACATTAAGAGCCTTCTTCTCGGCTCCGCTGCAGCCCTGGTTGCAGTCTCGGGGGCACGTGCTGCAGACGCAGTAGTTGTTGCAGAACCAGAACCAGTTGAATACGTTCGCGTTTGCGATGCATACGGCGCGGGCTTCTTCTACATCCCAGGCACCGAAACCTGCCTGAAGATCAGCGGCTATCTGCGTTACGACGCACAGGCCGGCGATGATCCCTACACTGGCTTCGACAGCGAGACCTGGCGCAAGCACACTCGTGCAACGCTCCGTTTCGACGCTCGTTCGGAAACAGAACTCGGCACACTGCGTTCGTACATCGAAACCCGTTTCGACTATGATGCAGGCCGTGAAGACGACTTCGACGGCGATGGCGATTTCGCTTCGTTTGCTGACCAGAGCGAAACGCTGGCTCATGGCTACATCGAACTCGGCGGCTTCCGCGTTGGTGTGACGGACTCGCAGTTCGACACATGGACCGGTTCTGCTGGTAACGTGATCTTCGATGATGTCATCGATTACGGTGGCGGGCGTACAAACCAGATCAGCTACACTTTTGCTGGCGGCAATGGCTTCTCGGCCACGGTCGGTCTGGAACAGGGTGACTCGGATCACATCATTGACGACTACATGCCACACGTTGTTGCTGGTGCGAAGTTCGAGCAGGGTTGGGGCGCAATCTCCGCTGTTGCTGGTTACGATGCACTTGACGAAGAATTCGCTGGCAAGCTGCGTTTGGACGTGAAGTTCACCGACACGATTTCCGCTTTCGTAATGGGCGGCTATCAGTCTGACTTCCAAGAGGGCGAACCGACCCAGTTCTACGGTGCATGGAACGGCGATTGGGCTGTTTGGGGTGGCGCTTCCTTCAAGGTTACCGAACAGGCCACGATCAACGGCCAGGTTGCTTACGAAGACGAAGGCACGGTTGCTGCTGCTTTGAACGTAGCTTACGAGCTGGTTCCTGGTTTCGTAATCACTCCTGAAATCGCTTACACCTCCTTCGGCGACGACCGCGGTGTAGAAGACGACGCATTCGGCGGTATCATCCGCTTCCAGCGTAACTTCTAATCCTTTAGGGGATGGGGTTACGAAGTCCGGGGGCTTAGGCTCCCGGATTTTTTTTGACTAATCGATATTTTTAGATACAACTAAAGTGTCGCCGGTGTCGTAGAAGGACTGCGGCGCCGACGCGATGATGAGATCTCCAGTCGCATCATTGTTGACAGACGGTGAGCCTCACGGCTCACCGTTTCTCGTTGGGAGGGTTGCTACGTCGCGCCAGTCAATCTGGTCGGATGTCATGCCACGCGCGGCGCCGAATGTTTCGGTAAATTGGTGATACCGATCAACTGGATTGCGCCTGACAAATGCATCCCGTCCATGTTCGCCGAGACATTACAGAAAGATACGAACCGGCTGCGTTTTTGCTCCTACGTCGCCGCGATGACTATGGGTGAAGCACCGTCCCGCCAAGCTATCCCGAACACATGGAGAAGCCCCAACCGGTCTATTCCAGCATTACCTACATGCATTCCGGCTGCAAGGGCTTGGGAAGCGTTCGGGAGAGACCTGAACGGAGGCAGTGGTGATAGCTGACAATCTTTATACCTGTCCTAACCGAAGGCGCATAGACTTGAGGGGTGCGTGAACAAGCGTCTCGTTGCCGTAGCGCCCTTGTGCCCTATTTGCTCTGCACCAGCGCGCAAGCGGCGGGGCCGCGCAACTGGACTAGCGGAGACAACCAAGTCAGTTGCTGGTTTGGTCGCAAGTCTCCCGGGGCTCCCAGAATTGGTTGCCTGCTCATTGAGCGGCTCAAAGCGAAAGCAGGAGCGCTGTGGAAAGCGCACTCGTCCGATGCTATACGGAAATGGAGCCAAACTCCGACAATCGCATAGACCCAATTCGACTTGGTTTACCTCTTGCACGCTCTCACATCGCGTCTGACGTAAGCATCAATACTCGGGCAGGATTGATTGACTGAGGCGGGGTTCAGAAGAAGATTCACATTGTAACCATGGAATAGTGCACTGCAATCACTCTCCAAACATCCTGGCGGCAAACCCAAATTCTCGTATAGGCAATTTTTGCCGCGAACATTTCACCATAATATGTGCCGCTAACTCTTGCGCGCAGGGAAACCGAGGCGGCATTGTCCAGCAGATTTATAACGCGGTCATAGACGTCCAATTCCTCCAGCTTCAAGATCCCTGTCCGATGGGCCTCAAGTTCTTCAAGCTTGCCCACTCTCCTGCCGAGGTGATCGATGAAGGTGACATCATCAGCGATCAGCGCATCCAGCGCCTGGACATCACCTGCCAGCGTGGCCGCCCTCAGTTGCCCTTCCAACATGTCGATCGTTAATTCATTCGTCATGGTCACCAATCAGTTAGCAGGGATCCGCTCCAGCTTCACGAGCCTTCTCGGCCACAAGGGCGTCGATTGCGCGTCGTACCTCTGTAAAACTCCATCCGGATAGTTCGGCTTCATTGGCAATTGCCAAGATTTCCTTCGTTGAAACCTCATCTAAAAATCGTTCGCGTAAGGCTTCCATACAATGAGCATGGCGATGTTCGGGGCTTTCATATTCCACGTCCGTCAAGGGACCAACAATTGCAGCTCGCATCATAGCGGTAACTCCATCAACGAAACACTAACTCCGATTGGTTGAAACAGTTCCGCAATGGCTTTCGGCCGGCGTTGGTTATGGTGATCATAAGGGGCGACTTCGCCTGCTATTACGCAAAGGCCCATCACAGGAGCCAACCCGTTCGCGAGGATATACAACATACGCCCCCTATGCGACTGCGATGACAAGGACGCCGATCAGGAGCCCCACGCACGCCGTGAGTTGCTCGGCCCCCGCTTTCGAACTGCATTGTCTCGAAAGACGGCACAAATTCATCTTCGTCCGATCTGGAGAACACCATTAAAACGATGAGGTGTGCCCGCTGACACCCATCGATGGTGGCTGCGGGAGATCGGTGCCAGAGCGTCCCGGAGTAAGCTGACATTCGGATATGTCGTTTATAACAACGATGGAATGCGAGGGATGCAACTCACTGCAACTGCGGCTTTCGCAGAAAACTGTTGCGATCGGCTGACTTCACCCGCAGCCATGCTTCGCGGCCGTTGCGCAGAACTCTCATGGAAATCTCTGCCCCGGCAGAGCCGCTCATCCACAGCTTCCGGTAAAAATCAGCCAGCCCATCAATCCCCTCACCTCGAGATCTCCGAGATGATGTCGCCCGGACGCAAGCCCGCTTTCTCCGCCGGCCCCCCTTGCGTGACGCTCATGACCACGACTTTACCGTTGCTCTCAGCGGAGAAAGCCCCGAGCCAAGGCCGTGGCGGCTTGTTGACCTTTCCGACAGTGAGAAGATCATCAAGGATCGGCGGCAACAAATTGATCGGCACGATCATATTGACGTCTGCAATCCCGCCATGTCTGCTCATTTGCAAGAGAAGCGAGCCAATGCCCAAGAGCTTTCCGTCAGCGCCAATCAGTGCGGCCCCTCCCCATGAGGAATGGGCAGGCGCAATGAAGATCGCTTCATCCAGGACGTACTCCCAATAGCCAGCAAATTCCTGCTTGGCGACAATGCTGACGCGAATGCATTGACCGATCCCGTCCGCAAGCACAGCAAAATCGCCTACCTTGGCGTCGGCTGCGTTTCCGAAGGCCACTGCAGAAAGGCCAAGCGGACCAAGCGCCTGCACGAGCCCAAACCCTGTTTCTTGATCGTAGGCGAGTGCATGACCAGGCACGACATGCCCGTCGTGGCGCATCAACCAAACCTCTTCAGCTTCAATAATCAGATAACCAATTGTAAGCACGAGCCCGTCTTCGCTAATGACCACGCCGCTGCCCTCTCGAAGGGTCCCCAACGTCGCAGCTGTGAACGCGTCATCGAAAATTGAAGAGCGCACAGCTACAACGGACCGCAAAATCGTATCGAGACTCATGGTTTTCAGTCCAGGCCAGACGCGGCACGCGATGCGACCGCGCAAAGCGGGAAACATGTCGTCCAATATAGGTATGAACACGCGTGCCCAGGCACAAGGCCAAGAATACAATTGTTTTAGCCTCCTGGCGCTCAGGTTGGGTCCAGGCAATCACCAGATTCGTGGTTTTTTGACGCTTGGTGCTAACGCGATTGGCGCCTCGCCGAGCAACATCGATTTAGCGCGCTGGACACGGTAGCGTTCGGCTGATCGCAGGGAATCTCGTTCTGGTCCAACTCGGACTATTTCGCCGCCCCCGCGAATTCAATATCATGAGCGGGCTACATGTTCATTCTCCGCTAAATGAACTGATTAAATTCTTGGATCTCGTTGACCATAGCCAAGAGGCCCTGCGCACGCAGCGTATCGAGGTAGTCTTCGACGGTCTTCGGCGGATTCTTTAAGCGTAAGCGGACCGTCTTCACAGCGGCTAGAAACTGCGGCTGCGAAAGGTGGAACTGGCGTTAGGAATTCATCAGGATGTTGGGCTTCAATGCCCCAAGGTGCAAGCTTGCTGCGTGGAAAGTCCTTGAGGTTTCCTGTAACGATCACATCGGCCCGCCCCTTGATTGCCGCCGCCAGCACATGGCGATCGTTGGGATCCGGTAGCTCGAGAATGCCAATGAGCTGGTCAAAATCATTGACAATTGCGTCGCGCACATGGGCATTCATCAAGTCGCGGGTCCGCCCAAGCCGCTCTCGCGTGAGATCGTCTCTACTTTTGAGCAAGGCGTTGATCCATTCGTCATGCACAGCATTCGACCATTTGGCGCGATACACGTCGGAAACAGCAAGCTCCAAAAGCAGGTCGCGCAAGGGAGCCGGGTAAAGTACCGAGGCATCCAAGAAGGCTGTGAAAGGCCCAAAGCTCAGTATCCCATCCCCTCTTGAGCCTCGGCTGCGAGCTCGGCTAGTATCTTCCAACGTTCCGCGTCGATGGCATCTTTGTAATTCAGCGCACATCTTCGAACCGAACCCGGCGATGCGTTCCCACCATACGGAATGGAAGCTTCTCCTCCAAAAGCCCAATCAGAAACGGCCGCGACACGTTCAGGACACCAGCCGCCCCAGCAGGATGATGTCGCGGCGAGGCCTCGTTTCTTAACGCGACAATCTAATTTCCTAATTCGCACCGCGAAGGAAACCACTTTGTCGAAGCCAACGCGCGCTTTCTCTCGGCCGTCTAATATTGGAGCAGACGGGAGCGAAGGATGGACCTTCAGCCTTCAATTTGAACGGGGTATAATAGAGCTACGACGGTCGAAATCGTCTTTATTGCTGATGGAAAAGCGAAGGAAATTGCCTTGGCTGGCACCGCAGATATTGATCAGGTGCAGAAACGCTCTCGCCAAAATGCGCAGCCGCATGCCATGGCCATCTCGGATCGTAAAGAATGGCTCTTGCTATTGCGATCAGGTCGGCGTCGCCGGTGCCGAGGATGGCCTCCGCCTGCTCGAACTCGGTTATGAGACCAACCGCTATTACGGGGATCCGGGTGGCAGCTTTGACGGCTCTTGCAAACGGCACCTGATAACTTGGGCCAACAGCGATCTGTTGATTAACCGCCAAGCCGCCGCTCGACACGTGGATGGCGGCGCAGCCGCGCTGTTCGAGAGCTTGCGCAAAAGCGATTGTTTGATCAACGTTCCAGCCCCCGTCGGCCCAATCGGTTGCCGATACCCGCATGGTGACGGGGCGATCGGCAGGAAATGCTTCGCGCACGGCCTCAAACACTTCAAGCGGGAACCTCATGCGGTTTTCCAGGGTGCCGCCATACTCATCCGTTCGTTGATTTGAGAGCGGCGACAGAAACTGATGGAGGAGATAGCCATGGGCTCCATGGATCTGAACCGCCGCAAGATCGAGCCGAGCGGCGCGACGAGCCGAGATCCGCGAACGCTGCACGCAGCCGAGCCAGCCCATCGCGGTCGAGTGCCATCGGAGTATCATACGATGCATGGAACGGGATGCCACTTGGAGCAACCGTCTTCCAACCGCCCCGTTGGTCTGGAGCGATCTGCCGGCCACCCTTCCAGGGGATTTCGCTCGAGGCTTTGCGGCCCGCGTGTCCGAGCTGTATGGCGATTGGCATGTCTGACCAGCGGCGCACCCCGTCAAGGGTTCGGCCCATGGCCGCTTCGCACTGATCCGAATAGAGGCCAACGTCGCCGTAAGAGATGCGGCCTTCCGGCGAGACCGCCGTCGCTTCGATCGTCAGAATACCGGCACCAGAATGAGCCAAAGTCCCAAGGTGAATAAGATGCCAATCGGTCATCTGCCCGTCTTGCGCCGAGTATTGGCACATCGGTGCGATGACAATGCGGTTGCGCAACGTCAAACCGCCAATCGACACCGGCGAGAACAGCTTCGTTCCACTCATGAGCCCTCAAGCCTCACTTCCTGCAGTTGGGTATCTGCAGCTGCAGTTACCTCGTCTCGTTTTTGGCAACCTTGCCAGTGGCATTATTCAGATAGCGTAGCGTTTCTCAATCGGCACGGCCGGAACTTTACCATTGAATTGCGCCTTAGGCTTGGACGATGTCCTGGATTCAGTGTTTCAGCTGTCGCTTCGGCGAAAATATAGCCTCTATTCGACCACAGCTGATACAAGCAACGTCACTGGCCGCGATGCGAATTAGCATATTCCGTCAACGGGTTGGGAAGACGGTTTGGATCGCTGCATGCAGGCCCTGATAGCGTGCTCCCGTACATCGCCCTTCCCGGCCCTTGCGTTGGTGGCTGCTAACGCGTCGACTGCACTTGGGGTTGCATCAGGTCGTTGTGCTGCCGCTATCGGCGCGCAAAGCCCAAAATGCGAAAAGCGGTGTATTGAGCGAACGCACTGCGTGTTTAATACCCCGGGACATTGTAGAAGGAGCCGCCAATGCCCGGCGAGAGCCAGCCGCCCTCTCCTTGCTGAAACTCGCCTGTCGAGAGAACAAGATAGACCTCCTCTGGCGCGTGATCATGATTTGGGTAACGCACGTTCGGAGCCATCAGGGTCACACCGAGCCAAAGGTCCTTGCGTTGCTCAAGTCCGCCTGGACCAACAATCATTGCATTTGCGTGCCCATCAGCGAAGTTCTCGCTGGCAGTGCCGTCATATGACGTGCGCCGACGCCATTGAAGTTGCGGCTCAATGGCCTTGAACCTCTCTATCAATCGCCCAAGCGATGGGTAACCGACCTCGACGGCCAGTGCCGTGTCCAAATGTTGGCAAACGGGAAGTCTGCTTCCTTGCCCTTCCCGCCGCACACCAGGACGCTGCAGAGCCGCGAAAATCTCAAGAATGCTTCGCCGGGAACCTGGCGCATGAGCGAACTGGTCGAATGCCACAAATGCGCAATCCACGAATAGTTGCAGGTCGTCGCTACGTTGGGTCATTTTCACTCCCTAGAAAAAGGGTTCCATCAGCGACCCACTCAAGATCAAATATCCTTGGCAATGCGCAGGCCGTCATAGATCGCAGCGTGCGTGTTTCTGGCTGCCACGGCATCGCCTATGCGGAACAGCTGGAACTTGCCGTCCGGATTGCGGATGACCGACTGCGGTTTTCCAGCAAGCAGCTGGTCATGCGAAATTTCACCCAAATTGCTCGAGGCTGGCTTCAGCTCGAAATAAAGCGCGTCAAGCGGGATGGTGCCGTGGTTGATGACGATTTGGTCAACCGTTCGCTGCTGGGTGACCCCGCCGTAATCACTGCCGACATGGGCGAGGATTTGGTTGCCGCTCTTTTCAGCCCGCTCCAATCGATAGGTTACAGTAAACGTCACGTCGAGCTTCTGGAGGGATCGCATATATGGCACCAGGTTCATGGCCATGACTTCCGGGGCAAAGGAGCGGTCCGGTGTCATGATCTCAACCTTCGCACCCGCCTTGGCCAAGAACTCGGCAGCCTGCAGACCGGCATGATCTCCGGCATCGTCGAAGATCAGGACGTTGGAGCCAGGCTTCGCATCGCCGGCAATGATATCCCAGGCGGAAACAACCAGTTCATTGCCCTTCGAGAGTACCTCTGTGTGCGGCATACCGCCGGTGGCGACAATGACAACATCCGGCTTTTCGGCCGCAACCGTTTCGGCCTCCGCCCACGTGTTGAAGTGGAAAGTCACGCCATGCTTCTCACACTGGCTCATGCGCCAGTCGATGATGCTGATCATTTCTCTGCGGCGCTCACTTTGCGCGGTCAGCCTGACCTGGCCGCCCGGATCGTCCGCCGCCTCGAAGACGACAACCTCGTGGCCGCGCTCACCTGCAACGCGTGCAGCTTCAAGACCGGCGGGACCTGCTCCAACGACAACGACCTTCTTGCGCAGGTCAGCCTCTGCGATAACATGCGGCATGGTCAGTTCGCGACCCGTCGCAGCGTTATGAATGCAGTACGCCGCTCCGCCCTGATAGATGCGGTCGAGGCAGTAATTGGCGCCGACGCAAGGCCGGATGTCATCTTCACGCTTTTCGATGATCTTTCGAACGATATGCGGATCCGTCATATGGGCGCGCGTCATACCGACCATGTCGACCTTGCCTGACGCGATGGCATGGCGGGCGGTGGCGACATCCGGGATCTTCGCGGCGTGGAAAACCGGAAAGTTTGTGGCCGCGCGAATTTCGCCTGCGAAATCGAGATGCGGCGCGTTTGCCATGCCCTGGATTGGGATCACGTCAGTCAGACCGGCATCCGTATCAATATGGCCACGGATGACGTTCAGATAGTCAATGAGGCCGCTGTCGCTCAGCCGCTTGGAAATCTCAATGCCATCTGCCTTTCCCGTCCCGCCGGGAAGACATTCGTCAGCCGTGTAGCGCACGCCCAAAATAAAGTCGTCGCCAACCCGTTCCCGCATTGCCCTGAACACGTCGAAACAGAAGCGAAGGCGATTATCGAGCGAACCTCCATAAGGCTCATCCAGTTCATTTGTCAGCGGTGAGGTGAACTGGTCGATGAGATGACCATAGGCTTCCAGCTCAACGCCATCCATACCGCCAGCCTTCATGCGTTCAGCTGCGTCAGCGAAGTCCTTGATGATGCGCTCAATATCCCAATCCTCCAACTTCTTTGGAAAAGCGCGGTGCGAAGTTTCACGATGATGCGATGGCGCGACAACAGGCAGCCAATCCCCTTTATCCCAACGCGTGCGACGCCCCAGATGGGTCAGCTGGATCATGATCGCCGCCCCTTCCTCGTGCACGGCATCCGTCATGTCCCTGATCCAGGGAACGATTTCGTCCTTGTAGGCGAGCAGGTTGTTGAAGACGGGCGGGCTATCCCTCGACACTGCCGCGGACCCCGCCGTCATGGTGAGGGCGACACCGCCTTTGGCCCTTTCGACGGTATAGGCAAGATACCGCTGTTTGGGCATTCCGTCTTCCGGGTAGGCCGGTTCATGTGACGTCACGATGATGCGATTGCGCAGTTCAAGATGCTTGAGCCGATAAGGCTGAAGGAGAGGATCGTTCGACATGCGTCGTGCTCCAGAATATCAATGTGGCCAGGGACGTTAGGCGTAAATGTACACCTATGTCAATATTGAAAACATGTTTGTCATGTTGGTAGACAGCTATGTACATTTTCCTTGTGAGCCGAAGCATAATTTGTTAGGAGAACGTTATGGAGCAGGTTTTGAACGATAGCGGATGGCGCGGATCGCAGGAGGGATGGCTTGAAGCCGCCTACGAGGCCCTTTTGGATTCCGGTGTGGATTCAGTGAAAATCTTGCCGCTGGCAAAAAGGCTCAACCTGTCGCGCACAAGCTTCTACTGGTTTTTTAAAGATCGGGAGGAGTTGCTCGCGGCTCTGCTGGAACGTTGGCGCGACAAGAATACCGGCAATATCATCAAGCAATCGGAAGCGTATGCAGAATCCCTGGCAGAGGCGATGCTGAATGTGTTCGACTGCTGGTTGAGTAATGATTTGTTCGATTCCAAGTTCGAGTTTGCCGTCCGCAGTTGGGCGCTTCAGTCAGATGAAATTTTGGCGGCCGTGCGGGAAGCCGACCACATGCGTCTGGACGCTATCAAACGAATGCTTGTTCGGTTCGGCTATTCGGAAATCACCGCAGACGTTCGCTCACGAACAACCTACCTGGTCCAGATTGGCTACATCTCCATGCAAGCAAAGGAGGACTTGGCGGTCAGGATGAAGCGCATTCCCGAATATATCACGATCTTTACCGGTCAGGTTCCGCAGCAAAGAGAGCTTGAGCGCTTCTTTGCGCGACATGGCTATACGTCCGACTAGGAGGGCACGCGATGATCGGCACCTCATTGAAGATTGGCTCAATCGGTAGCAAGCAAACCGATTTTGGCAAACGAGACAAAGCGATCCACGCCCATGATCGGCACGCCCAACCGAAGACAATCTGTCTGAACCGCACTGACGCCGAAATTTTCAGGATTCTGACATGACAGATTTTCCTTTCCCTGGGCTCAACCTCGCCCTAACGACGCCTTTCGACGCTGAGGGACGTATTGATTTTGGCCGTTTGGAGGAGAACCTTGAACGCTATTTGGCGCTTGGCATCCCTGGCTTTGTGCTTAGCTCCGGCACCGGCATGCATGTCTACCTGTCAAAGGAAGAATCCAAGCAGTTGGTGCAGCGCGGTTCGAAGATCATCAACGGACGGGCGAAAATCGTAGCGCAGACGTCGGCCCTTCTTTCGCAAGATGTGGTGGAGCGCACACGCCATGCGGCCGATTGTGGCGTGGATGGCGTCATGGTCCTGCCGCCGTTCTTCGAAGGGCCGACGGACGATCAGGGAATCATCGATTTCTATGTGGAAGTCGCCAAAGCCGGACTACCCGTCATCGGCTATAATGTGCCTCAGGCGGTCGGCGTCGAGGTCTCCCCTTCTCTCCTGAAACACCTAGGCGACATCCCGGGGTTCTGTGCGGTAAAGGACAGCAGTGGCGATCTTGGAAAACAGGCATCGCTCATGCGTACCGGCCTTGCCGTCATGAACGGCGCCGACCACCTGGTGCCCTATGCCCTTTATGCAGGGTGCAGCGGCCTCATCTGGGGCGGCGCGAACATCGCGCCGCGCACCTGTCTTGCTCTCGTAGCGGCGGCCTCAGAGCGCAAGTGGGTAGAAGCGCGCGAAATCTGGTCTGTGCTTGAGCCAGTCATGTCGCTGCTTTGGGATGGCGATTATGTACAGTCAGTCTATGCGGCAGCAGAACTGACCGGCTATGGTGCAGGCAGCCCCCGCAAGCCTTTGAGAGGTTTGTCGTCCGAGCGAATTGAAGCAGTAAAGGCTGTTCTCGGCGACCTCGCGAAGCGGGAAGCGAGTGTAGCGTGAGCACGGTTACCAAGAAGGTTTTCGCCACTTCAAAACTCCCGCACAACACGGGCGTTTCTGCATGGGTTGCGATGCTGCCGACTCGTGAGATAAAACCGCGCCTTGAACGGGCACGGACCGCCGATGT
Organism: Phyllobacterium sp. A18/5-2; assembly: GCF_025452215.1. Classification (NCBI taxonomy): domain Bacteria; kingdom Pseudomonadati; phylum Pseudomonadota; class Alphaproteobacteria; order Hyphomicrobiales; family Phyllobacteriaceae; genus Phyllobacterium; species Phyllobacterium sp. A18/5-2. The sequence continues at coordinate 246,731 of NZ_CP104967.1, forward strand.
CGTCATTGTCGGCGGTGGTTTTGCGGGCCTGTCTGCCGCGCGGCGAATTTCTCAGCTCGAGCCCGCCTTGCGGACCGTGGTACTGGAAGCGGGTATTATTGGCGAAGGACCTGCCGGACGTAACTCTGGCTTCATCATCGACTTGCCCCATGAAGTCTCCGCGGACGACTATGGCGGCGATTGTGCCAGTAAGAGCCAGCAGGATATCGTCATCCATCGCAGGGCAATCGCCTTGGCAAGCGAAATCGCTGTAGAGCACCGATGGGACAGCCGCATATTTGATCCGTGCGGCCGATACAGTGTGGCGATGAGCGAAAAAGGGGACGCGCACCTTGTCGCCTATTGCGCACAACTGCGCAAGTTGGGTGAAGATCACCGGCTTGTTGATGCGCAGGAGATCGCGTCGATAACAGGTACCCGTTGCTATACGTCTGCCTTGTTTACTCCAGGCACAATCATCGTGCAGCCGGCAGCATACATACGCGGCGTTGCAGATTGCCTTCGGGAACCCATTTCCATTTACGAAAGAACGCCAGCGCTGGCGTTCGAGAGCAATGCTGAAGGATGGACGGTCAAAACCCCGCAAGGCTCGATTCATACCGGGAAGATTATCCTGGCCAACAACGGCCATGCGGAGAGCTTTGGTTTTTTCAAAGGCCGCCTGCTGCAAATCTTCACCTATGCGTCGATGACGAAGGCGTTCGCGCCGGGCCGCCTTTCGGGTGAAAGAAAATGGGCCGCTACGCCAGCCCTTCCCATGGGCACCACGGTTCGCCGCGTGGCCGGGCAACGAGGCGATCGTATCCTTATTCGCTCGCGCTACACCTACAATTCAATGCAGATTGTTAGTGAAGGTGCCCTTAAGCGGGCCGGCGCCCAGCACGATCGCAAGTTCAAGGCGCGATTTCCAGGCCTCGCCAATGTCGACATGGAGTACCGCTGGGCTGGAGGGATGGCTCTGACGCTGAACGCAGTCCCCGCATTTGGTGAAGTTGAACATGGCGTGTTTGCCGCCTGCGGGTGCAACGGGCTCGGCGCATCAAAAGCCACTGCATCCGGTATCGCAGCAGCAGAGATGATGTTGGGATACAACTCTGAACTCACGCAGATATATCGCAGGTTCCCAGCGCCGAAAGCCCTGCCGCCTCGGCCATTCACGACGATCGGCGCCAAGGCGAACCTGCGCTTTCGCGAATGGAAGGCAGGTGCGGAGTAAAGGAAACCTCGCAGCGAGCTGATCTCAGCAGGCGAGCTTTGAACATCTTGGACAGATCAAGCCGGTTGCAGCGCGGCACGCCGGTTTCGATGCGTTAAGCCGCAAAATGAGGGAACGATAATGAAAAAACTACTTGCGTCCACAAGCCTGATTTTCGGCCTGCTGGGAGGAGCTTCCTTTGCCAGCGCTGCTGAATGCGGCAGTATCACAATCGCCAGCATGAATTGGCAAAGCGCCGAGGTTCTTTCGAACCTTGACAAGATCATCCTCAATGAAGGCTACGGCTGCCAGGCAGATATCACCGTCGGTGACACTGTTCCGACAATCACCTCGATGGCCGAAAAGGGCCAGCCGGATATCGCACCGGAAGCGTGGGTTGATCTGCTCCCGGACATCGTGAAAAAAGGAACAGAAGAGGGTAAGATCGTGGCCGTCGGCTCTCCACTGCCCGATGGTGGCAATCAAGGCTGGTGGATTCCGAAATACCTTGCCGATGCCCACCCGGACATCAAGACCATACCGGACCTCTTAAAGCATCCGGAACTCTTTCCAGATCCCGAGGACCCTGCAAAAGGCGCGATCTTCAATGGCCCGTCAGGCTGGGGCGGCACGCTCGTGACCACGCAACTCTATAAAGCGTTTGAAGCGGAAAAAGCAGGCTTTAGGCTGGTCGATACAGGTTCGGCAGCGGGCCTCGACGGTTCCATCGCCAAGGCCTATGAGCGCAAGCAGGGTTGGGTTGGTTATTACTGGGCGCCGACCGCTCTGCTTGGCAAATATCCCATGGTGAAGCTGGAGGCAGGCGTTCCCAGTGATCCCGCGGAGTGGAAGCGCTGCAACACGGTGGCAGATTGCCCTGATCCAAAGCCAAATGCCTGGCCCGTCGACACCATTGTTACACTGCTGGCAAAGCCTTTCTCGGAAAAAGCGCCCCCAGAAGTGATGGACTATCTCAAGAAGCGGTCGTGGAGCAATGAAACCGTCAACAAACTGATGGCCTGGATGACTGACAATCAGGCGACGGGCGAAGACGGCGCCAAGCACTTCCTGAAGGAAAACAAGGACCATTGGACCAAGTGGGTCACGCCGGAAGCTGCAGAGAAAATCACCGCTGCCGTACAATAATGCTCATCGGTGCGGCGGGGATAAACTTTGCCGCACCACCACCTCGCTGCAACAGGCTGAACGCTTCCACGTTCAGCGGCTTCGGTTGTTGAGGAGCATCCTCAATGACCCAATGAAGGGGGTACTGACATGGATTGGTTCTACTCATTCCCAAATATGAATGACGACACGCTGCGCAATCTGAAAAAGACATTGGATGAGGGCTTCAAGGCTTTCACCCGTCAATATGGCGATGTCATCAGATCCTTTTTCGAGCCGCTGCAGTATTTTCTTATCCAGGCCGAGCGCTTTATGACGGCGACGCCCTGGCCCATCATGATCCTCCTGATCGGTGGCATCGCCTGGATCGCCAGCCGCAACTGGAAGATCGTTGCAGGAACCGTCATCACCCTGCTCCTCATTGGCTATTTCGACATGTGGAGCGATGCGATGAAGACCATCGCCATGATTTTCGTCGGAACGGTCGTCTCCATTGTCGTCGGCATTCCCATAGGCATCGTCATGGCGCGTTCGGATAGTTTCCAGCGTCTTGTCAATCCCATTCTCGACGTGATGCAAACCATGCCGAGTTTCGTCTACCTGATCCCCGTCGTCATGCTTTTGGGTATCGGCAAGGTGCCGGGGCTGATCGCTGTAGTCATCTATGCCATTCCGCCGATGATCCGCCTGACAAATCTGGGCATCAGGCTTGTCGACAAGGACGTGCTGGAAGCAGCGGATGCTTTCGGGTCGTCCAGCTGGCAGCGTTTGAAGAATGTGCAGATACCTCTCGCCCTTCCCACGATCATGGCTGGCATCAACCAGACCATCATGATGGCTCTTGCCATGGTGGTCATCGCCTCGATGATCGGCGTTCAGGGTCTTGGCCAGCCGGTGCTGCGTTCCGTCAATGGCCAGTTCTTCTCTCTCGGACTTTTCAACGGCCTTGCCATCGTTGGCATTGCCATCATTTTCGATCGCGTTAGTCAGGCCTATGGCAAGCGTCTTCAGAAGCACCAGGAGGTGGTCCATGGCTGATCGCAACGTTCAAGGCGCCGGTATCAAGATCAAGAATCTATACAAGATTTTTGGTCAAAGACCGGACGCCTATGTCGAAGCCGTCAAGAAGGGTATGTCCAAGACGGAACTGAATGAAAAACACGGTCATGTCCTTGGCCTACGCGATATCAATATCGACATGCCGGCTGGTTGCATTCAGGTGGTCATGGGCCTTTCCGGTTCGGGAAAATCCACGCTGATCCGCCACATCAATCGTTTGATCGACCCGACGGCGGGCGAGGTCATCATTGACAACGCCGACGTCTGCAAGATGAACCAGAACGATCTGCGCCAGTTCCGCCGGCACAAGACAGCGATGGTTTTCCAGAAGTTCGCCCTGCTTCCCCATCGCACGGTGCTCGACAACACCGTTTACGGTCTGGAAATCCAGGGGCTTTCCCGGGAAAAACAGGAAGAACAGGCGCGCCGCTGGATCGCAAGAGTCGGGTTGAAAGGCTTTGAGGACCATTATCCAAATCAGCTTTCCGGTGGTATGCAGCAGCGTGTCGGCCTCGCCCGCGCGCTGACGAATGACGCTCCTATCCTGCTGATGGACGAAGCGTTTTCCGCGCTCGACCCGCTGATCCGCATGGATATGCAATCAGTGCTTCTCGATCTGCAGAAGGAAATCAAGAAGACCGTCGTTTTTATCACCCACGATCTCGACGAAGCACTGCGGCTTGGAGACCGCATCGCAATCCTGCGCGATGGCGAAGTCGTCCAGCAAGGGACTGGCCAGGACATCGTTCTGAAGCCCGCGGACGAGTACATCTCGAGCTTTGTCAAGGAAGTCAACCGCGGCCGCGTCATCATGGTCGATACCATCGCGACTCATTCGGGTGCTCCGGCTGCAACGGGAGGCGTTACGGTCAAGAGCGGGACCATCCTGGAAGAAGCTGCCAAAACCATGACCGACGCCAACCAGCAATATGCGACGGTTGTCGACGATAGTGGCAAGCCGACCGGCGTGATCAGCATGAACAGCCTGATCCAGGCCATGGTTACGCCGATCAGCCACCTGACCTCCCGGGCCGCAGCGGAGTAACTGTGGCGAAGGCCTTGTAAAAATCGGGAATCTCCGGAGCGGTACCAAATGCGCTTTCGCCTGATGCGACCGATCCTGCCTTCAAGGAACGCGTCTCTGCACAGTTCGATCGCTTGCGTGCAAAATGCGTGCGCATTCCCGGCAGCCGCGCGTCGATGCACCGGGAGGACCGAGAGATCATCGACCTTGAGACCGAGATTGTTGCAACGATCAGGAGCCTTGCGGGCTATGGCCCACGGCACATGACTTCATGACGCGAGCGCGGGTTGTTCAAGCCCCAGCCCATGCGGGTATATTCCAAGCGGCGTCAAGGTTCACTGTTGAGGCCATTGCATTGCCTTGTCACGGACGGCGGTGGTGTAACTGCCGTCTTTCCGCCCGATGCCGATGTCGCTGTTTTCCGTTCCTGGCGCTGCGGTCGAATGCGATTCCACCTATTTTGGCATGATGGACCTCGCAGTCGATTTGGCTGGCAAGCTTCGAGCAATTCAGCTCTTCCTCGGCATACCAAGCTTGAAAAGCACAGCTTCGTTAACTTGGGATTGAGGTGGACGACGCCCTGCAACTTTCCGAGGAAATAGAACGATGAAAATGACCATCGGCTTCCAAGCCGATGGTCGTGCCTGCCAAGCGCCGTCTTTGCCAGAAAACAAAGCAGGACCGCTCGCATTGGCAATGCCGACTTTGGCGTGTTTGGCTGCTCTCGCACCGGATCGCGAAAATCGGCAACAGGAGCTGATGCCGGCAAGCCTTTGCTCGATCCTGATGTGCTATTCGTCGATCTGCGGCTCGACGAGCCTTGCCAAGTTTCGCAGCGACTCTTGCCAACCAAGATAACAAGCCTCAGATGGAATGACGTCTGGCACACCTGCCTGCGTTATATCCAACTCGGTCCCGACCGAAACTTTGGTCAACGTCACAATGACCTCCATTTCGCCAGGCAGGTTGGGGTCGTCGAATTTGTCCGTATATCGCAGGCGTTCGCCTGAGACGAGCTCGACATATTCGCCGCCAAAGGCGTGGCTTTTGCCGGTTGTAAAGTTGCGGAAGGACATTTTGAACGTGCCGCCGACTGTCGGTTCCAAGTGATGCACCGTGCAGGCAAAGCCGTTGGGGGGAAGCCACTTGGCGAGCGCGTCCGCCTCGAGGAACGCGCGATAAACCTTTTCTGGGCTGGTTGCCAGAACGCGGTGCAAGCGTATGGTACTCGGCATAATCGTGATCCTTTTGAATTGACAGTATGGACGAGCCTAGGACGAACGAGGCATTGTTAATCCGACACCGGATCAATCTTTATTGAACTAAAATTACTCAGACCTTTTGACCAAGATCAACAGGGACCGCTGGAAAAACGTCGCTATTACGACCTGTCGAAGAGAGCTGGCGTATCAATCAAGATATAGCGTGCCAAACGCACTCATATTCGCTAATTTATGTGGCACCCCGCGCTGAAAAAGATGCTTTGACCAGCAGTCAGCGGATGTGCATCTCCGTTGACCACAGCGGTCAGTTCGCCCTCAATGAGGTAGATGGCTTCATCGTCCTCGGTGTGGACGTGGATCGGCGTCTTCGTGTTTCCGCCGCTGATGTTTTCAAAGAGGCAAAACTGGCCATTGGTCTGCTTGCCGGAGCAGGCGCTTCATCACCACGCCGGCCAAAACAAACTCTATCGTTTCTATACTGATCATAGCAATTATCCTGATTCGAATATTAAAGGTTTCGCTCGACCTAACGGTCGGCTCGGTGGATTAATGTCCCCTGCCATGTGCGACCCGACTTAAGCGAAGGTGACGATTGGAACGAATGAGGCCGGAGAGCGTAAGTTCCAGATGTGTGCAAGCCCCACATTGAGAGGACTCAGCTAGGCTCAACGGCAAATCCGTGTGCTCACCACTCGGCGTAGCCATAAATGCAATTGAAAAAAAGCCGAGCGCTTGTCGACGGAGCCGACCAGCTTAACCATTTTCCGCCAATTTCGAGTATTTGCAACTACAGCGCGGCAGGACACTTAGCGCAATGATCGGAAATTGCAGCCATCGCAGAATTCTGAATGTTGCGATGGCGCAATGCTAAGGTTTTAGTCTTAATTGAGAAACTTGCGCTGTTCAGTAGCAAGTATCACCAACCACAGTTTCGAAGATCAGAAGGAATGCCTTCGGCCGACCTGGTGGGCCATAAATCCTCGAAAAACAAGGGCGCAGCAGGCAGCGTTGTCAATCCACAGCGTTCCGGCGGCTGTCGTCGTCTGCGCAGCGCGACCGTTACACATTGCCTTCGCCTGGAGCGCAACTGTTGCGCACGTGCACTGGTCATCCTCAAGTTCTCGTCACATAATGTTCGTCATGCGCCAAGAAGATATCTGGGACACTGAGGCAGCAGAGAGCTATGACACGCCGCATGTGGGAATGTTCTCGCCTGACGTGTTGCAGCCAACGGTCGAACGCCTGGCGGAACTTGCGCGCGAGGGGAGAGCCCTTGAATTCGCGATTGGAACCGGTCGTGTGGCCGTACCGCTACACGAGCGAGGTGTTGCGGTCGCCGGAATTGAACTATCACCTGCAATGGTAGCGCAACTGCGCAAGAAAGCCGACGAAGCGGCGATCCCTGTTGTTCTTGGTGATATGGCGACAACTGTCGCTGCGGGAAACTACTCGCTTGTGTATCTGGTCTTTAACACAATATCGAACTTGTTGACCCAAGCCGAGCAGGTTAGTTGCTTCCGCAACGCGGCGCGCCACCTGATGCCCGGCGGTTACTTTGTGATTGAGCTATCAGTGCCAGACCTGCGCAAGCTGCCACCAGGTCAGAAGGCGGTCGTGTGGCAGGCAGAACCCGGTTATATCGGACTGGACACTTATGATGTCGTGCGACAGCACGTCGTATCGCATCATTTCAAGTTCGGCGAAGGTCGGCAATCCCAAGTGTTTCGCACCCCTCACCGCTACATCTGGCCCGCAGAGCTGGATCTCATGGCTCAGTTAGCCGGGTTCGAGCTGGAGAGTAGGCACGCGGACTGGGTCGGGTCTGAATTCACTGCCGAGTCACGTTCGCACGTATCCGTCTATCGAATACCTCTTGAACGTTAGGCCCAAAGACAAAAAACTGGCGCGTCTGCGGTCAAACTTGCGACCTGGGACTCGTGCTAAGCGAATTCTTGCATCACAAAAACGCTGAGCGATCATCGGCATACCCGGCAAAGGCTCGCAGCCACTCCATCCCACGTGTTCGTACAGGCTTAAGGTCCAGCCGGCGGCGACGATCGTTTGCCGATCGCTCTTACCCGAATGGTATAATTGACACTGTTGGATGCTCTGGCAATCTGATCGCGCGCACCGGAAGCAATTCCTATATGACCCGACAGATCATCTTGGAATGATATGCTCCAGTGGCCCCTGTCATGTTTCAGTCAGGTGAAATAGCGACCTGGAGTAATGATGCGAGTACGCGATGGGATCAGCCGGGATCTGGTCAGAAACGCAAACGATCCCTTCTTTCTTGCTTCCGCGGAAAAGCGGGCACTTCTTCGCGAGGCATCTGCGGCAATCCGTTGCTACCAGGCGCTGGCGGCCATCTCAGGCCCAATGACAAATGATCCGGCGCGCAATATCGCAGTTGAATTGAGCCAATTCGCTGATGATCTTGACTTCCGGTATGCTGACGAAACGAAAGCGATCATGCTTGAGGCTGCCGATACCATCAGACTTCTGCGGCTGATGCTCGGCATCAAGCAGGAAAGCGTTTGAGCCCTCGGGGCCCTTACAACCACGATCTGAGCATAGCAAAACACAACGCCGCCGCAGCAATGGCGAGTATTGATGCTTTCCAGACATGCGCGCCAAAGGCCATCGTTCCAAAGATAGACGCATAAACAGCCTTGGCCAGCGTGTTGGACAGGACCGCAATGGCGATGGCCAGCGATGCGGTCTGTACCGAAAGGGTCGGCAGCAATCCTGCCACTGCTATGGTTGCCGCATCGACGTCCGCAAGGCCTGACAGCGCTGAAGCGATGAACAACCCGGCGTCGCCAAAAATCTCGCTTGCTGCGCGGGCCAGAAATCCCACACCGACGAGAACCACCGCCATCTTGACAACCTCGTCGAGATCAAAGGGATTCTTCGGCAGGACCTCCCGATGCTTGGCCGAGCTTTGCCGGGCAAGCAGGACAGAATAGACCAGCATGGCGGCGGCGGCGGAAAACAGAACCGGAAGGAGCTCTGCGGCAAGTGGCCGTGCCAACACAATGACCAAAAAGCTGGTTCGGACCATCGAAACGGCGCCAGCACTGATGGCACCGGCAGCAAGCGGTCTCGTTAGATCTTCACTTGCCGAACGCCGGGCGTTTGAAATCGTTGCTGCCGTGGATGAGATCACGCCGCCAATCGCACCGGCGACAATTTCGCCGCGCGCACTACCAAGCAGGCGCACGGCGATGTAACCGCAAAAGGAAATTGCAGCCAGGACAATGACCATGATCAGGCTTTTTGACGGTGACACACCTCCGAACGGTCCGACCGGCTCAGATGGGACAATGGGAAGAACAACAAAGGTGAGCGCAAGAAGGATCACGGCCGAGCGCAGTTCGGACCAGCGCAATTTGCGCATGGAGGCGTGGAGAAATTCCCGGCTCGCAAGCACTGCGACCAGAACCACGCCACCTGCGGAGGCGACGGTCATGCTCCCGAGGACAGCTGCACTTGCAAGAGCGAATGTGAGCATCGCAACCACAACCGACGTCGCGCTGTAGGTCTCGTCTGCGATTGCCTCACGCAACTGAAACACCGCAAAAACCGCTGTCAGTGTCACCAGAAATCCGACCACGACAATCCCCGGGATGCCGCCGGGTCGCGCAAGAAAATGCTCGAGTAGTCCGGCCACGCCGCCGAGCAGACCAATGAGAGTAAATGTCCGAATGCCAGCGGTACGGCTGCCTTCCTCTTCGTCCTTTTCACGCCAATGCCGTTCGACACCAACCGCAGCACCGATAGCAAGCGCCAGGCCCATGCGTTGAAATATTTCGATGTCTTCCATAGCCGGAGATATCCGCAGCATATCTGCGGCCCGTCAAGGACAGAATTTTCGGTTTGTCCTTCAACAAAGAAGCAGCAGCTGTCGGCCGAAATGTGCTCCTGGGCCGTCGATATTCAACCCGGTGCTCCTGGGCTTTGCGCGCCGTATCACATCTGCCGGGCAGGCCGGGGTTGTTGGTTATCCAGGTGCGCAAGGTTTTTCAACAATCCGCGTCTTAGGCGCCATCGGTCTTAAGGAGAGCCCAAGACGTTTGAGTTTTTCCGTTCCCATTGTTGCCGAAATGAGCCGCCAGTTTTCTCTGGCAGCTCATTGTATTTAGCGCGGTTAGCTCTTCAATCGGGAATTGCACAGGCTGTAATAGCCGCCACCCTTTTGAATCCATTTGAGACCACCAAGGGAGTTCCTTTCCTTGTTGGCGTAATATTGCGCGAGGCATGTGTGCATCCGGGCCTTGCCTGGACTTTCGGTCGAATATTTCGTCGCAACGGCGCTCGGAAAGGACACGCCGCGCGGAGCCGCCGTCGTCGGGGCAGCGGGCTCATCCGTATAGGTAGCCGTATCAGCCGTCGGAGCTGTATCGTCATCGTTTGCTGCGGATGCGCCTGCACTGCATTGTGCCTTGCGGAAATCATTCCATTCCAGACCGCCTAGCGTGCCGGCGCTCTTGGCTGCCTGATATTTTGCACTGCATTCCTTCATGGTTAGACCAGAGCCATCGCCACTGTCTGATGGAGCGGTGGCTGTTGTCGTCGTTTGTGGAGGTTCCCGGTTCGTCCCTGCCGGCGCACCTGCACTGCACTCAGCCTTGCGGAAATCATTCCATTTGAGGTTGCCAAGCGTACCTGCACTTTTGGCGGCCTGATACCTGGCGCTGCATTCCTTCATGGTTAGGCCGTCGCTGTCGCTACCGGTTGCAGCTTTGGTGGTTTTGGTTGGGCTTGCAGGAGCTGCAGCAGCAGAACCGGCATTGCACTCAGCCTTGCGGAAATCATTCCACTTTACACCACCCAGCGTTCCCGCATTCCTTCATCGTCAGGCCATTGCCCCCATCGGCGCCACCGGTGGCCGTGGATGTTGCGGTATCGGCCTTTGTCTTGCTTGCCGCCTTTTTCGTGTCCGTCGCTGGGGCGGCATCGGAGCCACATTGCGACTTTCGGAAATCATTCCATTTCAGACCGCCAAGCGTTCCCGCCTCCTTCGCTGCTTGATACTTGACGCTGCATTCCTTCGCTGTGAGTGCGTAAGCTGGTGCAACGGCAACTGATGCCGCGGCAAACATGCCAGCCAATACAAGATTTCGGATAATCGACATTGTAGACTCCCTCAGGTGGCCGCAAGCGCCTGAACTCGCGACCTGAATTGCTTTCCACTCCTAAGATCGGGCAAGGAAAGTTACCAATGGACGCCTCTTTGTTCTTGCTAAAACTATGCTTTATTATAAAAAATTGTATCGGAAAACTATAAAGCGTGAAGGCTTGGCCTTTGCGTTTACAGTGCTGATGATTGTGCGCCCCAGATGCATCGCCCATCAGCGAATTTTTCAGACGGCAACGATTTTGGAAAAAATCGCGAACAGTGCGGTCACACAAGCTGTTTTTGACGTCGTTCCATGGCACCGTCCTCCCGCATACACTCCTTCAGATACAACTTGGTCCTCGTCGTGAGCGGTGAATGCGTCCTGCGTTATGGCAATGAGGCGGCAAAGACGGCCACCGAGACGTTAAGGACCGCTCAGATGCGGGACGCCAGGACCTTATCGACACGCCGATGATCAAGGTCGACCACTTCAAAACGCCACTCGTCGAAATTGATTGCCTCACCCGTTTCCGGAATTCGCTCCAATCGATCGATGATAAAGCCAGCAACGGTTTCGTAATGACGGGTCTTTGGAAGGTCAATGCCCAAGAGCTCTGCCATTTCATCTGCGGGCATCCAACCGGCAAGCAACCAGGATCCATCATCGCGTCGAACGGCCTCCGGCTCTCCCTGATCTTCATCGGAACGGAATGCACCAGCAATCGCGTCAAGAATGTCAGCAGGCGTCAATAAACCTTCGAAGTGGCCATACTCGTCATGAACGAGCGCCATCGGCACATCCGAATTGCGCAAGACTTTCAGCGCGGCCAAAGCATCAAGCGTATCGGGAATTACGGGAGCACTGCGGATGTGGTCGCGTACCACAACGCGCGACGAGGAAAGCAGCGCCTCGACCATGTCTTTCAGCATGATGACGCCAATGACGTTGTCGCGGTCCTCGTCAAAGATGGGCAAGCACGAATGATTGCTCGCGATGAGCTTTCCCTTGAGTGAAGCGACGTCTTCGTCAACCTTTACCATCTCGACATCGGTACGTGGTGTCATCACGGCGCGGACACTGCGGTCGCCGAGCCGGATCACCCCCGAGATCATCGAACGTTCTGCTTCTTCGATCACTCCAGTACTGCCGGCCTCGGCAACGATCGTGAGAATTTCCTCATCCGTGATGGCGCTTTGCGATGCTGTTGAAACCCCCAGCAGTTTGAATACGCCACGCGTCGAGGCATCGAGCAGCCAAACGGCAGGGGCAGCAACCCGAGACAAGATATTCATTGGCCGTGCAATAAAGCAGGCGATGCGCTCGGGATTCTTCAACGCTAGATGTTTGGGAACGAGCTCCCCGACGATAACGGAAAGATAGGTGATGATGCCGATGACAAGAGCATATCCTCCAGGCTGGGCGATATCGGGGCGGAGGCCTGCGCCCGTCAGCAATTGACCCATCCGCGCGCCTAAGGTCGCACCGGAAAATGCACCGGCAACAATGCCGACAAGGGTGATGCCGATTTGGACTGTCGAGAGGAACTTACCCGGACTCTCGGATAGGGCAATTGCGGCTTGCGCGCCAGCGACGCCGCGATCGGCCAGCATCTCAAGACGGACTTTTCGCGCCGAGACCACAGCAAGTTCCGAAAGTGCGAAAACGCCATTGAGCACGATGAGGAAGCCGACGATCAATAACTCAAGCATATGATTTAGACGTACCTCTCCGACGATTCAGCACGGAGGGTAAGTCTCCCGTCTGACAAGCCAATCTATGATCCCGCGCCCCGTAATCCAAGCCATTTCTCGGCAGCATCGCTCAAGATCAAAACGGTCCTTTTCGCAAGCGGATATATGCGGCTGGCGCAGGGAATACGCGGCGGTCAACCCGGCCCGAGCACATGGGTCGTGGCAAATGGAGATTTATTCAATCAGTTTCCCAGAACGGCGCTGTTCGGTGATGACTATAACCAAAAAGGCGTCGGTTCGATGTCCAGCATGCAGCAACCCGGTTGGTATTAAATTGGGAACGATAAAATTAGCTGCGAGTTGTTGAGGTGCCAAATTGAAACCGGAGCACCAAAATGAAAACTCTTGCAGAGCTATTCGAACACACCCTCAAAGATGTTTATTACGCCGAAAATGCTATCGTAAAGGCTCTTCCAAAAGTGTCCAGCGCGGTAAAAAGCGCAGAGCTTAAAAAGACCTTAGATCAACACCTTGAAGAAACAAAAGGACAAATCAAAACCTTGGAGAAGGTTTTCAAGACGATTGGCCTTAAACCGGAAGGCCAAAAGTGCGATGGTACGGATGGTCTGATAAAAGAGGCCGATAGTATCATTGCTGAAGCGCAAGGTGTCGCTTTGGAAGCCGGTGCCTTGGCCGCGTGCCAAGCTGTAGAACACTATGAAATTGCCCGTTACGGCTCTTTGCGCGAATGGGCAAAAGTTCTGGGAAATGAAGAGGCGCATGTTTTACTGAGCGAGATTCTTGATCAAGAAAAGGCGGCCAATAACAAGCTCACCAACTTGGCAGTCACCTCAATCAACAAGTAGCTCTTTGCGGTAGGACCGGATTGGCGAGGGCGACCTTTCACATTATCCGATCATTTTAAATCAATGCGGATGGGAGGGGTCACCTCGTCTGTTTCGCACCTCGAAGAACGTCGGTTCGATTCCACCCTGTCGCAACCATTTGCTTCTAGACACCGTCCAACGCAATTATCCTCGTCCTTGCGCATCGTTCACGGATTGCCTTGAGGACGCAGTATCGCGGTGCGTTATGCCAATTCATCAACGAAATCATAACCGGCAACTCGACGACAACACCACGGTGCGGCTCCCAATCACCTTCGAGAACTTGGCCAAGCCGCTACGACGTAGCTGTTTAGCGCCGTGGCACTGCTCAGTCGCAGGACTTCGCGTTTATATTCCTCGAAGAGGCCGGCATCGGTGACGTCGACATCCGCAGTATGCGGACATGGTGGCAGCCCCTTGAAGGTTTGTGCTGTACGAAAAATACGCCTTTCCCCTAGTCATCTCCAAGCGGCCATCATCGTGCCGCCTGAAGGATAGAGCAGCAATCATCGAATGCGCGCAGCTTTCTCATCAAGCCGGTGAGGCGATGGCCAGAACGATAGCGATTGCCAGCAATAGCGGCCCCATCCATCTGAAATGGCCTACGAGGTTTGCAAGCCAAGCATTCTGCGCACCTTGATTGGGGGTGGGAAACGAAAGGTAGCCGAAGCCGACGGCTGCCATCCATAGTCCGGCGCAAAACATAATGAACTCGTCGATGTAAGCTGCAATCACGCCCGCTTCTCCCTACCATCGGTCCAACTTGCCAAGTTTCAATGTCGGTACTCGAGAACGCTGGCATGAGAAGTTCGCGCGGGCTGTGGCCAAAGGCAAGAGCGAAACGAATGCATACGCCGGTTCCGGTTTTTAATCCCAAAGCCAGAACGCCGCTCGATCAATGGACGATGATGACATTGTCGCTCTGATGGGGAAGCTGAGGGCCTAAGGTGCGACATGCCCCCTGTTTCGACCGAGAGCCTCACCAACAAGCGAAGAAGAAGTCCGCCAATTGGTAGTGGCCAATGAGAACGTTGCGGTGTTCATAATAGCTCATGTCTCGTCTACAAATTTTACGGCGAAAGATCCAGCAGGGCCGAATAGTCGAAAGGATTCAATAAAATGTGCAGGTCGGACGCTGTGTCGTAACGTTATGATCTTTGCACGCGCCAAATAACAGTTAGGAAATTCGGACGAGGACAAGGTGCATCATTCTAGCCCAATATGCTGAAAAACTTACTCTCGTGGCGGATATACTTCGCAATCCGATTACTGCATAGTCGCGCGCGAACAGTTTTAAGCATCAATAGCTGTCGGCAAACAATCATCTATTACGGATAAGATTCCATGAATGCTTCCCCCTGCTGGGCAGCGTTCAACGATCCCCGCTGCCTTCATGACCACCGTGAAGTCCTCAAGCCTCAATGACGAAGCTGGCTGCAGCAGCCTAGCGGGGCAGAAGCCAACAGCACCAAAATCGTGCTTTCAGATTTTAAGGAGCTTGCGAAAATGGCTGATTCTATTTCCATGCAGCGTGATTTTTGGAACAGATGGAATGCGTCGACGCGGGAGGTGCACCTCGAAGAAGTGTCTTTCCGTCAGGCGGAGGTAGTACGAAGCTGGCTGGCGCAGACACCTGGCATTGAGCGCCGCATTCTGGAGGTGGGCTGCGGAGCGGGCTGGTTCTGTGGTGAGCTAGCGGAGTTCGGCGAAGTTACGGCGACCGATCTATCCGACGAGGTATTGGCAAGGGCTCAGGAACGTCTGCCCAATGTGAGATTTATCGCCGGAGATTTCATGCAACTCGACTTTGGAGGCGAAAAGTTCGACGTGATCGTCTCTCTTGAAGTTCTCTCGCATATAGCCGACCAGCATGCATTCATCGCCAAGCTTGCCAGCCACCTGCATGATAACGGCCAATTGATGCTGGCCACGCAAAATCGCCCCATCCTTCAGAAATACAATCGTATCCCGCCACCAAGTCCTGGCCAGCTTCGACGGTGGGTGGACAAAAAAGAGTTGACCTCGCTTTTGTCCAAGCACTTCGACGTATTGGAGCTGTTTTCGGTGACACCCACAGCAAACAAAGGTTTCATGAGAATATTGCATTCCCGAACGCTCAACCGGCCCATTCGAGCCCTCGTTGGCAATAGACTTGACCGCTTGAAAGAGTCTATTGGTCTCGGCTGGACGCTTATGGCGCGGGCACGGAAGAAACCAGTGCTGGTGCAATAGCGTCCGAGAGTTTTGTTAAATTGAGGTGCTGTTCACCGCACTGGAATTCACCCTCAATTGACTTTCTCTGATCGGTTGACCGAGCGTATGCATCAATCGGTTCGCCCACCCGAAGATTGCCACGGCATGAATCACATCCAATATCTTTAAATCCGTGAGCCATTGAGAAGATTTTGAGCGGGCTATCGTTCGCGACTGGTTATGGTTCAGAATCCGAACCGGCCGGCGTTTTCTCACCTGCGGTGTGTTCGCGCTCAATGGCGTTTAGCAATTGCTGAATTCGAGCATCTCCGCCGATCCTGTCGAGGTCCGAGTCATTCCTGAACCACATGACCTGATACGACGAACTATTGGGTAAAACCCTTTGCAAAAGCTCGATGGCTTGGTCAGTGTCTCCGATGATCGAATAAACGCAGGCGACATTGTATTGTGCCACAATGTCGTTAGGGTCGATCGCCAGTGCACGCGCTGCCCACTCGCGGGCGCGCTCTTTTTCGCCAAGATGTGCCCATGCAAGCGCACCGCGGTGGGCTGGACCAGAATTTTCGGGATTGCGACTGAGCGCCCGTTCTGCTCGCCACACACCGATGCGTGCCCAACTTTCCGTTGCCGCGGGCTGTCCCAGCGAGCGATATGCACTCATAAGGTGGATCGGCGATATATAATCGTCGGGCCTGATCTGGGCGGCACGTTTGAAATAATTGACAGCCTCCTCGAAGTTTCCGTGCATGAAGAAAAAACGGGCATAATGAAAATGTGCCTCGTAAAGATTGGCGTCCAGCGCAAGCGCGCGCTCGAAGGCGGCAACGGCCTGCTTGTCGTGGCCATTTTGATGCAGCGCAAGTCCCCGGGAAGCATGGGCCTCCGCCAGGTCCGGGTCCAGCTCGAGTGCCTTCGCACTGGTGGCCATGATGCTGCTCAGCGGAAAATCATCAGGTTGCCAGTCCCGTAACGCCGCGTCGCAATCGGCTATGCCGGCATAGGCGCGGGCGTAACCCGGGTCCAACTCCACCGCCTTGCAAAACATACGCCTCGCCAAATGCAGATAAGTCTTGGTCCAGGCATGGGAAAACTGGCGGCCGCGCAAATAATAGGTGTATGCTTCAACGTTGGCGGTGGGTTCGCATTCAATGGCCCTCTTCTCCCCCGGCAACAATTTAATCTTTAACTGGTTCACGATCGCGTGCGTGATCTCATCCTGGATAGCAAATATGTCGATAAGATCTCGGTCATATCGCTCGGCCCACAGATGTCCCCCATTTTTTGCATCGATAAGCTGGCCGGTGATGCGGATGCGCTGCCCCGCTTTGCGCACACTGCCTTCCAGCACGTAGTGGACACCAAGTTCCTGTGCCAGCTGCTTTACCTTGACCGATTTGCCTTTGTAGGTGAACACGGTGTTTCGGGCGACAACTTGGAGGCTGGAGATTTTCGACAGATCCGTAATTATGTCCTCGGTAATGCCGTCAGAAAAATATTCTTGCTCCGGGTCCTGACTCATATTCGTAAACGGTAGCACAGCAATGAACAGTTGGTGCCGATCGGACGAGTCTCGCCCGGCGGGACTTTGGTTGTGCGCCTGAACCGGAAGGCCAAGCGACACGGTGTAGACCCGTACATTCTGTTTTATGTTTTTTAAAGAATGTTCGCCTTTGTCCTCAAATGCCAGATTCAACCGGGAGCCGACCTGGTCGCGCACAGACGCCGAAACGGCGATACCGCCTGGCTCGGCAATTCCTTCGAGCCGCGAGGCCACATTCACACCATCTCCGAAAATATCGTCATCCTCGACGATCACATCTCCAAGGTTGACACCGATCCGGAACTCGATGCGTCTGTCCACGGACACAGCCTCGTTGCGCTGGCGCATGTTTCGCTGGATTTCGGCCGCGCAGGCAACGGCGTTTACAACACTTGGGAACTCGACCAGCATGCCGTCGCCGGTGACTTTCACAATACGGCCTTTGTGATCGGTGATCTTTGGGTCGAGTAACTCGTTTCGATGACGCTTGAACGTAGCAAGCGTGCCGGCTTCGTCTGCACCCATGAGACGACTGAAGCCGACAATGTCTGCAGCAAGTATCGCGGTCAGTCGACGTTCCAAACAGCCCCCGTTTTCGTTGGATCTAGCCCCTGGCGGAACTTAGCTTTTTCTTGGCCCCCTGTCGTGTCCATACTTTTGGTTAGTTGGCAGCAGGTAGCATGACCTTAACGAGCGACGATCCACCTGCCCCGTTACACACCGAAAAGTCGATGATCCCAGTACACCGGCTCGTGCAGACTTGCGCTGATCATTGCGAACTCAGGGTGAGCTGGATTGATCAGTATGTTGCGATCGAGCCGGCTTACGACGCTCGGTACGAACAGGATCGCGCTTCGCCTTTGCAAACACCACCGCTCACCAAATTCTTTACTGACTGTCGCCGGCATACTGTCCCAACCTTGTACCGCCGGTGGCGAGAACATCTCGTAGGACAATCCTATGGGAAGCGTTATTTCAACATAGTGTTGGTTCGGTGGCAACCGCCCGCTTCCATGCACGAGCTTTTCCAGCAATGCCGTGGAATAGTGGTGGCTTGCGTAGATCAACGGGCTACCCTGCGTGTTCCACCGGCCTGGCGCAATGGTCGAGCCGGTGGCGTCAAAAATCGGATAGGCACCCCCCGGATCACCAATCCTGAAGCAGGCCAGCGTTCGATCAAGGATCTGTGCTGTCACGCAGCACTGCCGTATTTCAGACCTCCGAGGATGTCGAGAACCAACTCAGCGCCAATCTCGCTCTGAATGACCACGTCGATTGGGCGTCGGTCCTCCAGCATCGGATGCGACCGAAACAGGAAATCGCGGGCGTCTTCTTCGGTTTGCCAGACATCCAGCGCCAAACTCCACACACGCGCCACCCGGGCAAGACGCGTACCTTCGTCCGAGGACAGACGAAGCGCGGCCTTACGCCTCTCATAGGTTGCCTTCGGAATCAGGCGATATTTGAACTGGGCGTCGCTCGGCGCAAGAAGATGAGCTACCCGTTCGAGCGCTCCGATGGGCAGTCCTTCTTCAATGCGCGACATTAGCCCGAACGGCGAACGGGCGGCGTTCTCCTTTACCGGAAGTCCGAGCACGTCGGCAATATTTGCGAATGCGAGCATTATCGCCTCCTTCAGTTGAGACGACATATAGCCTCAATTGAGGCTATATACAAGCCAATTGAACCTCTGGACGCAAACCGGATTAAAGGTTGCCTGCCAGTAGATTGGTGCGGCACATTTCTCATTACCGCAATGGACTACAGGCTCCACCCGGCAGCGAAATAAAACAGCGCGGATATGATTGCAGCCGCCGGCATGGTGACCAGCCAGGCAATGACAATGTTGCTGGCTAATCCCCAACGCACCGCCGAGACGCGCCGGGCTGCGCCAACACCGATGATTGCCCCTGTAATCGTGTGGGTCGTGGACACGGGAATTCCGAGCCATGTTGCTCCGAATAATGTCAGCGCCCCGCCGGTTTCGGCGCAGAAGCCTTGCATCGGATTGAGCCTGGTGATTTTTGAACCCATGGTATGAACGATCCGCCAGCCGCCGAACAGCGTGCCGAGCGCCATTGCCGACTGGCAGGCAATTACGACCCAAAACGGGACAGTGAATTGGCTTCCAAGATAACCTTGCGAGAAAAGCAATACGGCAATGATGCCCATGGTCTTTTGCGCATCATTGCCGCCATGCCCGAGCGAATAGAGCGAGGCCGAAATAAATTGCATCCCGCGGAAAGTTCGATCGACTGCAAAGGGGGTCTGGCGGACAAACCCCCAGGAAACGATCAGGACCAGCACAAGCGCCAGAAAGAACCCGATCATCGGCGACATAAAGATTGCGCCCACGGTTTTTAATAGCCCGGTCCATACGATGGCCTCGCCGCCAGTTCTTGCCAGCCCTGCCCCTACCAGACCACCGACCAGCGCGTGGGACGAACTGGACGGGATGCCGAAGATCCATGTCACGATGTTCCAAATAATTGCGCCCATGAGCGCTGCAAAGATCAGCCGCGGCGTGACGATACTCGGGTCGATTATGCCCGTCCCCAAGGTTTCAGCAACGTGCAGACCGAAGAATAAAAAGGCGATGAAATTGAAAAATGCCGCCCAAAGGACCGCATATTGAGGGCGAAGTACCCGTGTGGAGACGATAGTCGCAATTGAATTGGCCGCATCGTGAAGGCCATTGAGAAAGTCAAAGAACAAGGCAATCGCAATGAGCCCCACCAGCAGGGGAAAGCTAAGCGCGGCCTCCATCAAACGTTCTCGATCACGATGCCGCTGATTTCGTCCGCAACGTCCTCAAAGCGGTCGACAACTTTTTCCAATTCGCCGTAGATCTCGCTACCGATGATATAGGCCATCGGATCGGACTTGCCGTGCCGCTGGAAAAGGTCCTTCAGTCCTTGGTCATGCAACTCGTCCGCACGCCCTTCCACTCGTACAACTTCTTCCGCAATGGCGGAGAGCCGTGCCGAATGCGTACCCACACGATTGAGCAGCGGGATTGCTTCTGCGATCAAGTTCGCAGCCTCGACGATAAGCACACCCATTTCGCGCATGCGGGGGTCGAAACTGCTCTGCTCGAAAAGCTGGATGGTCTTGACTGTCTTGTGCATCATGTCGATGGCATCGTCCATCGACTGTATCAGGTCCTTGATATCGCCGCGGTCGAATGGTGTGATGAAACTGCGGCGCACCGCGAGCAAGACCTGCCGCGTAATTTCGTCTGCTTCGTTTTCAAGTTCTATGATGCGATTACATCGCTTTTCGATAGCGCCGTCGCCAGCAAGTAGGGCTCTGAGCGCGTCAGCCGCCTCCACAACAACCCGAGAGTGTTGAGCAAAAAGATCAAAGAACCGGTCTTCACGTGGCAGTAAAGCACGAAACCATTTCAGCATGGGCACTTGTTCATTGGTAGGCTTCCAATCCGCAACGAGTTCTCCCTCATAGCTGGATCAGCCCGTCACTTCAATTGGGCCATGGCAAATTGGAACCAAAACTGTCGAAAAATAGTTAGACGGATAAGCAGAATCTGGCGATAGTGAACCTTTCGTCTATTATTTGTATCGCATGAGACGATGGCAGCAAGATCACGGAACGAGATGTCGTCGAAGAAAGACCAGCATCATATCGCAAGCCCGACGAAGAAGGGATTCATGCCCCAGGTGGCCGCCCTGCCCTACCGCATCGGGGATGACGGACAGGTCGAGATTCTCCTGATAACAACCCGCCGTACCAAACGCTACATCATTCCCAAAGGCTGGCGAATGAAAGGGCGGAGCGAGCGCAGAGGCAGCCGCCCAGGAGGCTCGGGAAGAGG
Organism: Phyllobacterium sp. A18/5-2; assembly: GCF_025452215.1. NCBI lineage: Bacteria > Pseudomonadati > Pseudomonadota > Alphaproteobacteria > Hyphomicrobiales > Phyllobacteriaceae > Phyllobacterium > Phyllobacterium sp. A18/5-2. The sequence goes on from NZ_CP104967.1 coordinate 267,644, forward strand.
CAGGCATTGTCGGCACGGTATCCAAGCATCCGGTCGGTCAATATTTCTATTGGAAGGAACTTCCCAGAATGTCGATTCAGATCAGAGTTTCCGTCTATACCTTGGCCGTTACCGAACAATTATGGCAATGGCCGGAACAAAACCAACGCAGCAGAATTTGGGTCCATCCAGACCGGGCGGCGTTCATGATCAGCGATCGCGCGCTCATCCCGTTCATCAAAGAAATCCAACAGCTTTCGCAATTCTCCAGCCCACTTTGAGTTGATCCCAATAAGATGCCCTCGTTCAGAGCTTGATGCGCTCCACTTCCAGGTTCACGTATTGCCGAGCGCTCCCACCATGGGGCGCTCGGCACTTGAATTTGCCCATCACACGTCGTCAATAAAGCGACACATGACGCAGAAGCAACCGATGACCAACCCATCGATGGCCGTTAGCGCGACGTCGGGCACAGGGACGGAGTTCGACAAGCTCGTGGACCTGTTTTGGCGGGCCGAATGTCCTCAAGCATCCTGTATCGAGCTCGATCGAGGCCCATGACATGATCCTGCACGGAATTCCGAGCCAGGCTTTGGAGAATCTCGTCCACCATCTGATTTTCATCGATGCCACAAATGCGTTTGAAAAGGCATTCGGCATCAGCGAGCGAACGTTCCAGAGATACTAATCAGATCGCTCCAGGATGCTCAGCACGGAGCAAAGTTCGAGAACCTGGAACTTTGCACGAATTCTCACCAAGGCCACCTCCGTTCTAGGATCGCAGGCAGAGGCAGAGAAGTGGATGATGCAGCTACCGATGGGTCTGGACAACCGTCGGCCGATCGAATTGCTGGCAACTGCAGCCGGTACCGAACTCGTGCAGGAATTTCTGGAACGAGATCGACTACGGTGTCTATGCATGACGCCTTTGCCGGGTTTGCTAGGTACAGGACAGATCATCGGCTGGAGGCTTGAGCAAGATCGCTTCAAGACTACCTGGGACAGCGGCGAAGACTCATTCAAACGGGCGGAAGGTGGAACAGTAAGGGTGTAAGGACGGTTCTACACATCAGTTGATCCGGCGACGGCAATTTTCGAAGTCGCTGTTTATAAGGGGTTCAAGACGCCGGACACTGTTCCCCATGTGCTGACTCGAAATCACGGGACCCGTCAGCGATCCATGTTGTAGACCGCAGCGCAATTCCAAACGCCAACTGGCTGCGGCCCGGTATTCCCAGCGCGAGCCAGCAGCAGTTCGGTGACAACTTGCTGGCAAGCCATGATTTCTTCCTAGCTCCAAACACTGTATCCCAACACAGCTGGAATTTGATGTTCGATCCGGACCGAGCGCGCGGCCTTTACCGGATGCTCTCCCAGGAAGAATTCGCGTTGGACACGAGGTTGCACCCGCCAACGCCCTGAGGCTGGAAATTTCAAAAGCTTCCCAAATGTGCCAGCTTTTTACGAGTGCTCACCACATAGAGGGATTCGAGCCTTAACCAGCTACCATGCCCATCTTGAATCGGAGGCGAACCGCAGAGCCGCAAGTGACCTGCTCCCTTCAGGCTGTTGCGTGCAACAGATCGGTGCCTTCGTGCACTGTCCTCTGCGCGGTTCCAACCCATTGGATGGTCTCCTTTCTGTTGGAAATGGCACCGCTTGAAAGGAGGTAAATATTGGCTGGCTTTTACTTTGGTGCAGGGCGATACTTGCACCGTATCTGACCCCAAACCGGGCGCGAGATCGGCCGGTCAAATTGCCTATCTTGGAGGAAATGTCGATGTGGCGGGCGGACGATGGTAGCGACCGGGGAAATTGTACCCGTTAGAGAAAGCCCATAGACCAACGCCCGTGAGGCTACGTGTATCGGAATAATCGGAACCTATGACACCGGGGCCCGGATAGGGAGCGTCCGGCGGCTGCCAGGCAGGTCTCGGCGTTGGTCCTTTCAGCATGTCTTCCAGTGACGTGGTGAAGGATGGCCGCGGATAACGCGTCGGCGCATTGAATCGATGGTCGTTGGGAGCGGCCATGGCGAACCCATCCCGCTTTCCCTCCTTGTTGTAACCATCCACCACGGTTTCCAGCGAATTGATGAAAGCTTCGGCGCGTTCCTTTGGAAGCGTATTGAGATAATTGACCACAGAAGGACCGTCGGTCTGGCACCATTTGCGGGCGAATTCGTCTATTCTCGAAGGCATGTCCTTCTCATCAGCAATCAGCTCGGCGATTTCCGGGCGGATATTGGCGCCTTTCAAATAGTTTTCCGTATCGCTCTCCCGCTGATTCTCTGCTTTCCAGCTGCCATAGATCATGTTGGCAATCGATGCGACAACTGTGATGCCCAAAGAGACAGGCGTTACCCATTTCGGCGTCGCAAAAAATGCCACCATCCCATCCGCCACCGTCTGCACACCGAAAATGGCTGCTTCGGGATACTTCCCTTCCGAGAGATTGGAAATTGTATAGGCGGCATCTATCCCAAACCAACCCTTCAGATACACGCCGGTCGATTTTGTCCAAAGATCGCGTTCGACCTTGACGAAGTCCGTCAGTTTGTCGATGCGACCACCCTGCATTTTCGGATTGAGCGCTACCGCCGCCTGGCCTAAACCGCCAAGGAATTCGGCGCTATGACGCGCCGTTGCCGTCGAAAAGGCCAATCCATAGGCCGTGCCCCAGAAGTCCTTGTTCTGGAACATGGCGTCGACGTGAAAGCCGCCGAGAACAGAGCTGGCAAACCGATAGTTGAAACCGAAACGCGTCGTTGAATTAAACCCGGCAACGGGGGTCGGGCCGCCACTTGCGGTTTTTCCCGAGCTTGGACCGCCCGGTGCAGGCTCGCCGGACTTGGTCACATATTGGGTCGAGTCATGAATCTGATTCATATTGCGCCCAGCAATATCGTGGGTCAGATCCAGGCCTGCACGCAGCGACCACCATGGCGTCACGCCGGGAAGATCAGTTCGCTCCACGCGTGAATCATTGGCGGAAATATTCACCACTTCATCGGAACCCATATCGAGGGCGAAACCGAGGCTATCCTGTTTCTTCTTGTCGCCTTCAGCCTTCGCAAGGCTATCCTTGAGCGCCTTGAAGTTGTCCTGATCACCAAGCTGATCCTCATAGGCGGAGACAGCCACCTGGGCACGCCATAGTGCACGCCCATCCTCCCGCACGTCATTCAAGGAATCGTCAAATTTCTTTGCTTGTTCGGGATTGCCTTTCCTCGCCGCTTCCATCGCGCCGGGCTTGTCGCCTTCACTGACGAGCCTGCCGGGGTTCTGCTCCAAAGCAATAAAGGGCTCCCTCGCCTTGCCGAAGGCCTCCACATCACCATAGGTCTTTTCGCGCAGGCGCCCGATGCCGTCTTTGACTGATCCACTCAAGCCATCGGCATAGTCGGTGCGCTTCAGGTCCTTCAACTGTGATGCGGTCGCCAATGTCAAGACTGTACCGTTGCGTTCCGACACGACCCATTTGAAGGCCTTGGTGACGTCATGTATCGGGCGCTCGCCGGTCTTGTAGTCCATATCCTTCACCTCCGGCAGCGACTGAGCCAGGGTGAACGACACACTTTTAAGCGCCTTCTCGCCAGGATCAGAACCTGCCGCCGCTTCATAGGCGGCTGACAGATCGCCCAGCACCGCGACAAAAGTATTATCACTCGTCATCTTCGCATCCTTGCGCGAATAATCGAGGAAAGCCTGATCACCCTCCAGAAGATCGGAGACATTGCTGGTCGAGTTGGCTGGCAGCTTTTCTCTGGCCTCGGTGCCGAGATCAGTAGCGACCTTGGTCATGGTCAGGTCGGCTGATTGCAGAATATTGCCCGCGAGCACAGACGAGACACCCGCCGTCTGTTTTCGCGCCTCGAAGGCCGCCGCAGGAGCGCCTCCCTTATCGTAGGCCTCCTCGATCAGCTTGGCCGGCTTGTCGACGAGCTCTTTCGCCGTCGCGGCGTCAAGCGCCTTGCGGTAGTTGACGTCATCGGGGCCGAAACTTGCCAGCGTAAGGACCCGGCCCGCCACATCGGTCTCGCGTTGCTTGGGATCCTTGTCCTTGGATATCTCCGGCAGTTGCCGGGCAGCTTCGTCCGTTACCGCCGCCCATGCCCTTTCGGCCTCGCCTTTGGCTCGTTGCGCCTTTGCGCTCAGCGACTTGTCGCCATCCTTGACGGATTTTGACAGATCGTCAAAGCCCGTCTGCTTGCCTTGAGCCGTCTCTGTGAGGGTAAGTAACTTATCGAAATTCTCTGGCGTACGCCCGACGGCATTCAACTCACTTTTTACTGTGCTGGCAGCGCTGTCCACGATGCCATCGAAACGCACATTGTCAGGCGCGCGTGCCTTGATTTCCACTACCGCTGCATCAAGCGCCTTCTGCGGCGCCCCGCCTTCCCTCGTAACATAACGCAGTTCTGCCTCGACAAGTGGCTTCATCCCCTGCCAGGCTTCGTCGCGCATGGCTTGGGCTCCATATCCTTTGGGCAATTTGTCGATGCCGTTGAGCGCCTTGCGTTGCTGCTCAAACGCATCGGTACGAACCGGATCGAGGATCTTGATTTTCAAACCGACATCGATGGAATTCTTGTTCGTGATGACTGGATTGGCACGGAGTATATCTTTTACGCTTGTATTGCTTTCCTTCGATATCTGATCGAGCCGATCGCCATTTTCTATTGTATATTGTGTCTGACCCGTTGGGCTTTTGCTCGGATCAATCGGCTTGGTGGCGCTCTCCTTCAAAATTGCATCAAAACGGTCCTGAATATCCGATGATGTCCGCCACGCTCTGCTGAATATACTGTTAGTACCAAACGACATACCATGTCCTCCAGACTGCAATCATCGATGCTATTGCCTATCAATTCCTTGATGGGTAATATTCTTCAACATCTCGTGCAATACTGTGCAGGTCATAAATTGTTTCACAAGTGAAAGAATTGATGTAAAATCGTATCATTACAAAACAAACCAATACAATGCAGCGTTTCTGTTTATTCTATTGTATCATTACAATGTAAAAAGGGAAAAAACACATCGACTGAGCGCGGTACAGCGTCGCCGTGCGCGGCTCGGCTTGACGGGATCGAACGCACTTATGTCTCACGAGTTGCGCCGAAGCGTTTTTTCGGCACGGCGCGCAGGCGGCGAAAACGACCACAAGCAGCCCTTAAACGCTCATTGCAACGATCGCGCTCTCGCGCGTTCGGTCTTCCGGTCTTGTTCGCAGCGTCATTCACCCAACTTGCGCAAATTTGCGCCAGGCGCGCGCCTGGCGCTCGGTGTTGAGGAATGTTCTACGTCGTCGCCCAATACGGTTGTCCAATTGTGCTTTCGATGTTCATAGACGGAGAATTTCGGCGCCGGGAACTGCGGATCGGCAAAAGCGCCGAGCGGCACCGCCGTGACACCAGGCCAGCCTTCAATCGCATAAGCGACTGTTGAACCGCAATTCGGACAGAAGCGATAAGTGGCCCGATGTCCGCTGTCGGCCACCCGCGTCCAGGTCTTTGCCTCACCGGTCACGCGAACCTTTTGATCGGGCCAACGCGCTTGCGCCGCAAAGGAGCTGCCGCTCCGCTTCTGACACTCGAGGCAGTGGCAGACCGAAACACGCACCGGCTCGCCCTCGCACTCGGCTCGAAGCTGACCGCATCTGCAAGTGCCCACATACTTCGATGCATTCCTTTTCATACCAGTCCCGAGCCTCAACTGCGCTGTTACGCCGAGTCCACCGATAAGCTTGGAAGTGTGCAGCGAACGCCAGCGACGAAATGATCGTCAACAATTACTACACCCACGCCACATCACCCTCAAGGACACCGTGATTTTGCCCCGCATGTTGGCAACTTGTTGGCTCCGGGACAGGAAGCGCCTGTCGCAACTTTCCCGACGGCAATCTCGAGTCGCGCGGGATGCGCCGCCTGAAATGGCCTTTCTCGACAGCGCCAACAGACTCATTGTGGCGATAGCCCGTGCCGGATGTTGCCATTCTGGTATCTTCGCCGGCTATCTTTGAAGCTGAATCCAGGGCCATGGAATGCGCTGGCCAATGCATTTTGTTCGAGCCATCCCGCGTCGCCTCTCGTGGCGAATGCAGGCCATCCATCTTGCATGGCAGCAAATTCTCAGGTCGGGAAATAACCTCTCGCTGGATCAAGCAATTGACAGCCGTGAGATCAAAAGGCACATTTGGCCGTCGAGGGTCATTCCTTGGCAGTGAGGCTCGGTCCCTCTCCATTCGGAGGGCCACTCCACCGGGTCTCATTAGCCAGTGATGTGGGGAGGTTTACAGGAATATCCTCATCAAGAATCATAACCCACCTTCTGCCATCCTCAGTCTCGGTGGATCCGCACTCGTCTTCAGAAATGCCAGAATCTGAGACCTTCACCGCAGGAGGCCCCCTCCCGAAACAAGCTGCTACCTTTATGGCAACATTTCCAAATCGCGACGTTGGCGCGCCGGAGCGTCTGTTGCTGGCGCGATTCATCTTATTTATCACTATGGACCGGATGACGAAGACGCTATGTGGCATTCGCCGTGCTGGATTTGGGGCCTTGTCAACTCAGGAGCAATTCCAATGCGGGATGGAGTTTCTTAAGATTCGGCAAAGACTTCGACTGCCAGGGAATTTCGGACGTTCCCTTTATAATAAGTTGGATATTGTGATGCTTACGAACCTCTATTGTGAACTTGGCGAGGAGGTTGATGCCAGACGAGTTGAGAAATTCGAGATCCGATAGATCGAGTGTGATGGAATCGGGTGTCGAAGCCAGAACGCTTATCATCAAGGACAAAATTGGTGCATACGCCTCGGAACTGGCCAGCCGCACAACTCCATCGAAGTGAATGTCGCTCCCCTCGGTCCACACGCGATACTGATCTGTTTTTATTTCCATATTTGAATTCATTTCGCTTAATGATGAAGTTGTGAGATCGGAAGGGAAGCATATATTTCCAGCGAGACCACGTCGGCCTGGTCGGCGGGACTGAATATCCAGGCGAGCCGTGCGCCATAGTCGCTCATCAACGTTAACAATCCGAGACCTGAGCCCGTCGACTGGGGATCGGCAGCATTGGCCTCGAGCTGTTGAATGAGGAGGTCAGATGGATCTCCCACTGTAATCTGTGACAAAAGTCGCTGAAATTCAGCGGCCGTATCGCCATCAACATCGTTCGAAATCTTGACCTTGAAACTCTCCGTATCCATCGACGCCTCGACCATGATCTCACCCGGCGCGCGAAACTTCACCGCATTTTCCATCAACTCGTTGACAAGATACCCGACGCTGTGGCGAACTTCCCTGTAGTCGTTGCGAGAAGACTGAAATCGCACCGCGAAAAGATCGGCGATAAAGTCGGCCGTTGTTGCGCAATGGTGCCAAGAGATGTCGAGGGGTCCGTCGAATAACCGAACGCGGCTAACGCTTTCGTTCATGCCAATTGCCAGATCCGCTGTCCCAAACAATGTCGTCATTGCTATGTGTGCCTCATAATCACGAGAGTGATGTCATCATGGATCTTCTGGGTGCCAATATGGTCCATCAGGTCTTCAAGAATTCCAGTCTTGATCTCTTCTGCGGTTCCACCATACCGTTGACGCGCACTTTCGCAAAGACGATCGATACCGTAGAGCCTGCCATCGAGGTCTTCCGCCTCGGTCACGCCGTCGGTGTAAAGCACAATCACATCGCCCCGACTGAAGGCAATGGTGTGTGTTTCAACGAAGGGCAAAATGTCGAGTTCAAGCCCAACTGGCAATCCCAAATGGAGTGTATCGATGCGCTCAACGTCACCGCCTGCCCGAATGACAAGAACCTCCTCATGCTGGCCTGACAACGTCACCCGTTCATCCTCATAGTCGAGGAAGGCCAAACTGAGATGCTTGTCGGTGTTCGTGCGTTCTATATTCTTGAAGATCGCTCTGTTCAGTCGATCCAAAAACTGACGCGGGTCACAATCGCCTGTTTCTTGCAGCGCGCGTGCCACCGACTGAACCATCAGCATCAACACACCGCTCTCCAGTCCATGACCCGTTACGTCGCCAATTCCGATCTTGATACGAGAACCGTTCTGCAAGACGTCATAGTAGTCGCCGCCTACTTCGTCGGCCGGCCGCATATAGGCAACGATTTCGATCTGAGGGATCGCTTCAAGCTCGTGCTCCCTCGGCAACACCATCAATTGAATTTGTCTGGCAACTGCGAGCTCTGCTCCGAGGCGCAGATTCTCGTCTTGCAATTTGCTGTTGAGTGCGGAGATCTCTTGGTTCGCCCCCTCAAGCTCGCTGGTTCGTTCGTCAACAAGGCGCTCAAGGTTTTCCGTGTGGAAGCTAATCTGCTCGGCCATCCGGTTGAACGCAGCACCTGCCTCTCCAACTTCATCGCGTGTGGGAATGTTCACCCGGACCGAATAGTCTTGGGCCTGGAGCCGTCGCGCGGCGCCGGCAAGCGCACTCAGGCCCGCCGTGATCCGCTTTGAAATTCCCAGCACTGCCGCAAACACGATCAACAGTGACACTGCAATTGCGATGATCTGATAGATCAAAATGCGGTTTGTTGCCCGGGATATGCCGTCCTGGGCTGCAAACAATGCGGCATAAATCTCCCGTTCGGGAACGACGATCCCAACTGACATTGTTTCCGGCTTTATCGGTCCCGAACTCCAGAGATTTGTCGACTGCAACCTTTTGAGAACGACAATATAGGGAACGCTCTCACCCTGGTTATCGAGCATAATGTGCTGAATGACGCCGTCATTGTTCTTGTCGAGAGGCAAGGAGGTAATGGCCGGCTGCGTGCTGTTCCTCAGGGACCTTTCGAGGCCGGTGACACCTTGCGTACCCGTGTCGCTGGATGATTTAAGGCCAATGATCGTCTCACCGGCCGGATTAATGGCGACCACATTGCCGTTCGACATCGTCAGGAAGCCGAACCCGGTTCCAGCGATCTTCACGTTCTCGACGATCTCGGCGAGCTGATCGAGCGTGATATCTGCTCCAGCCGTACCAGCGACGCCGGTCCGATCCTTTGTCCACAAAGGATTAAAAAAGCTGACGATCAGCTTTCCGGTGATGGCATCCGTGTAAGGGGCAGTCTGCGTGATATCGTCGGCGACGGGGCGCGAGGCCGGATCGCTGGCCCATTGTTGCCAGGAGCCATAGATTCCTGGAAAGAAAAATTCCCAGAAGTCTGCCTTATTATGGCCTGGATAGAGCCGGTCGAAGGTCTGGGCCTGTTCGGTATAAGGTGCAGTACGGAAGATCGGCTCTTCCTTTGGTCCTATATAATACATCTGCAGCTTGGACGACCCGCCAGCCAGAAGGCTCGGTGCCACGAGATCGAGCACCGCGCTGTTGTCGATCACCTGCTGAACGTCGGGCAATGGGGTGTGGTCAGGACCCAGCAAATAGCCCCAGACGCTGACCACGGACGGTGCCCCGGGCAGGTTTTGCGCCCAATCGCCTTGGCGGTCGTAGACCACCGCCACGGAACCTGGGGTTTGCCGCGCCAAGGTCGCTCCGATCTGTTCTTGCCTGGCCGGGTCGTCAATCTGGGATTGAAGAACGCCGGCCAAGGTTTTGACGTCCGCATGCACCCGGTCAAGCAGGAGATCAACACGCGAAGCGGTCGACTCGGCGTAAGAGCGAATATACTCTTGGTTGGCGGTTGTCAGACCTTCACCAACCTCTAATGCCGCGTCCTGAGACAGCTTTTGCACGTTCCACAGCGCCAAGCCGCCGCTGACGAGCAGGTCGAACAGAACTGCGCCTCCAACGACCAGCACGAATTTCGCCCGGAAGGAGCGTAGACCGAAGCGCTGCGTATTCTCGCCCTCGCCCCTCATAGCGGCCTGCGTCCCGAAGCGACCCAGATCGGCCAGCCAGCATAGCCCTTGGGGTGAAGTGCGGCGAAGATATGGTCCTGGAATCCCTGCCGGAAGCGTTCGATGAACTCCGGATCATCGCCGCGGTTTTTGGCCATGTCGCCAGCATAGACGTTCTCCCACGCCGCAATCATATCGGCGAAGTCTTGCGGATCACCGTCAAGGTTCGTGACCATGTAGGACTCGACGCGGATGTCGTCGAAACCGGCCTCGGTCAAATATCGTCGGCTCTTGGGTCCCAGCTCGACGTCCATCTCAAAATGCTCAAACAGCTTTGCGACCTCGTTATAAGTCCACTGAATGCTTTCCGAGCGCGGTTCGCCGAGGCAGTGCGAATTCTTTTCGTTGGTGATGTAGACCCGCCCTCCTGGTTTGCATATCCGGTACAGTTCCTTCAGGATGAGCTCGGGTCGATTGAAGATTTGCAACGAATGCCGGCATGTCACCAGATCAAACTGTTCTTCGTCGAGCAACATTTCCGATGCGTCACCATAGGTGTATTCAATGCCCCGAATATCGAAGGTTGCCGCCACGCTTCGCGCATAGGCCAGACTTGATCTGGAGTGGTCAAGGGCAACGATTCGGGACGGTTGAAACTCCTTTTGCACCAGTACGGCAAAATCGCCGATCCCGCAGCAGATGTCGGCCATGACGATACCCGACTGCATACCATGGCGTGGCAAAATCGTCCGCTCATGGCGCCAGGTCATCTTCGTCTGTGTGCGAAGGATCGGGATGAACCCGCCTTCTTCCAGAAAACTCTGGCCCGGATAAAACTCGCTGTCGTACTCCTCGACGGTGATGTTTGGTTCAATTCCGCTCAAGCGACGGAATTTCTGTGTCGTCCATCCAACGACACTCGACGTGACAACCACGAACCTTAGATCGGGGTAAGCGCGACAGGCATCAATGATCACGCGTGAGAACGCATGAAACGCCGTGTTGTTCATTTGCGTCAATCGTCTGATATTCACATAGAGAACGCCCCGAACCCGACTGATTGAATCCTTCAACAGCGCAATACTGGGTGCAAGCTCATCAATCGTTTGGGGCCTTACCACCCCTGAAATCGAAAACTCCTGATTGTTCACGTCGTATCGTGCCTTGAAAGGCGGAACAAGCGGATCGTAGGGGGTCAATGTGGCATTTCCTCGAGTGAGAGATCTACCAGCAGCGTGATCATGTCTGCGCCGGCTTGTCCAAGCTGCAACGTCGCGTTGTAATTGACAGCCAGCTCCAGCAACACCACTTCACGGCTTGGCGCAACATCCCCCGATACGGAGCTGAGGTATCGCTCTTGGGTATCAGGATCAGCTGCATGCGACACCACATTTTCATAAAATTGTCGCTCGTCCTGCGTGCACGGGAAGGTCAATTCGATCCTATCGGTGGCGCCCTTGCGTGACACTTTACATGCCAAGTCACCGCCGGAATGGCGCGTGCGGAAGGTGACTTCCAACAACTCATTAAATGCAGATGAAAAAAGATTTGAGTGCCGCACGGAATCCGATCGGTTGTGGCTGATCATGCGTGCCAGATAGGTCGCGATGTGGTCGCAGTGAAACCAGGCCGAGAGGAATGCCTTAATATCCATATCGAACTGGATCACCGGTTCAAAGATAGCTTTACCGGCTACTTGCTTTGCGCTCACACCCATTGGCCTTCCCCCTTTTCATTCACAACAACAGAGCCAACCGGAGTGGTGGCGCTCCAAAACGGCCCGATATTGGATATTTGATCCCGCGCCGCTTCGCCACAACTCTTTGCATCGCTCCTCTGCAAAAACAAACCCTTCCGGTTCTACCCGTTCCGCGCCCTACATCGCCCGGTTCTGTTCCTCGCTCGTTCCAACTGCGCTCGGCACGGACCCTCGGATAAAATCGCGCGTGGTTTCCCCTGGCAGTGGCGGCCCAAGCCAATTGCCTTGCAGGTAATCACAGTCCTCCTCAATCAAAAAACGCGCTTGTCCCGGCGTCTCAACTCCCTCGGCCGTAACACGCATCCCAAGACCATGTGCCAAGCCTATGATTGATCGCACGATCGCCTGGCTCTTTTGGTCGGTTTCCAGATCTATGATAAAGTACTGATCAATTTTTAAAGTATCGAACGGGAAGTTCTTCAGGTAACTCAAGGAAGAATACCGGGTGCCAAAATCATCAAGGGAAATGCGGATACCTAAGACATTCAAAGTATTTAATGTGTCGATATTGTCGACTGTCCTTTCGAGCAGGACGGTCTCTGTTATCTCAAGTTCCAGCCGGTCGGCCCGCAGTCCGGCCGCGTCTATGACCTGTGCCACTGTGTCAGTGAGCGTTCCGCTCAGGAACTGCGCGGGCGACAGGTTCACGGCGACCGTCATCCAGGAAGGCCATGTTCTTGCCTGGCGACAGGCCTGTTCCAGAACCCACCGGCCGATGTCATCCATCAGGCCGTCGGTTTCGGCAATCGGTATAAAGACACTCGGAGGGATCGTTCCGACCTCGGGATGATGCCATCGCAACAGCGCTTCGAAGCCCACCACCGATGAGGGGGGGGCGAAAAATCGGCTGATATTCCAGATGGAGTTCACCATTGCGCAGCGCAGACCGAAGGCTGCGGCGCAAATTTTCGCGCTGCTCAAGCAGGAGCAGCATCGAGCGATTGAAGATCCGCGCGCAACCCCGTCCATCTCGCTTGGCCGCGTAAAGAGCAATGTCCGCAGCCCTCATCAGTTGCTCGCTCTCGGTTCCATGCTCCAGTCCGAAAGCGATCCCGATGCTCGCTCCAATGAAGACCGGAATGCCGTTGATGAGGAACGGAGCCTTAAGGGTATCGACCAACGACACAGCGAGGCGCTCGGCCTCGGCAGGCTGCTCTTTGCCCGACTGGATGACAGCAAACTCGTCCCCCGCATAGCGATATGCTGACTCGCCCTCCTGCAACTGGTACCGTATACGGTCTGCGACGAGCTGAAGCAACGTATCACCCGCGCCATGGCCGAGGGTGTCGTTAACGGCCTTGAACTCGTCAAGATCAATTTGCAGCAGGGCCACCTTCTCCTTGGATCCGTCCACACCCGAGAGCGTTTGCTGTAGCCGTTCACTGAACCGCCGACGATTCTCCAATCCGGTCAGCGGGTCATGCGAGGCCTGATGCAGGAGCGTCTCATGCTCTTGCGTTTCCCCCGTGCCTTGTCTGCGAGGTTCCGACGCTCTTTCAATGATTCCCAGCCAGTCGGCTGCACCAAAGAGAAATACACGGCCGCGTGCTTCGCTCGACGAGCCCTGCAGCTCAACATTTGCCGGAGGCCCCCCGTTTAGCACGCGGTCCAGTGCGGCGCGAAGCTTGGGATCGCGGAAGCTTGGATAAATCTCCCAGACAGCCGCCCCGGGCGCGGCCACGCCCCCACTGGTACCCTTAAGGTCAGTCGAGGAGTGTGTCAGCCGGAGATCGCGGTCGTAGAACGACACAATTTCAGTCGTGTTTGCCAAAAGGTTCCCGAAACGCGCTTCGCTTGCAGCTGAATGGCCTGATGCCCGCTTCCTTTTTGCTTTGTCACTCGATGCCCTTCGGCGCAAAAGCCTGCTCCAAAATTAGGAAAAAAATCCGTATCGTCTTACCCCTACACTGACGCGTAGATAGCATAACCATAAACGGGAGCACAAAGAGTTTTGGCTTGGTTTGTTAATAGTCACCCATCGGGGGTCATCTGGTGAGCGCAGGTCGTTTGACCTCGTAAAGCCGTGCAAGGGGCTCCACGATCTAGTCCAGTTTCGGTGCGTAGCTTGCCGGATCAACGCGCGCCGGGCGGCCAGCAAGATGCAGTGCGCTGGTCCGACTTGGCGTCCTGGCTATAACCTTGCCTCCCTTAATCACAGCAAGACGCGTCGCCTTCAGGCGGATTGCTTCAATCGTGTCGACGGCTTGCAGCAACACCATGTCTGCCTTGCACCCGACATCAAGGCCGTAGCCTTTAAGATTGAGAATTTTGGCGGGCTCGGTAGTCACCGCAGCAAAGCATTGGCGCATTGCGGTGCGGCTTGTCATTTGCGCCACGTGCAACCCCATGCTCGCCACATCCAGCATGTCACCCTGTCCCAGAGAATACCATGGGTCCATCACGCAATCGTGGCCGAAAGCCACCGTAACGCCATGGGCCAGGAGTTCTGGCACACGCGTCATCCCGCGACGCTTCGGATATGTGTCATGGCGACCCTGTATGCCAATGTTGATCAGCGGATTGGCAATCGCCGCAACCCCAGCTTCTGCAATAAGCGGCAGAAGTTTGCTGACATAGTAGTTGTCCATCGAATGCATCGATGTCAGATGCGAGCCCGTCGAACGGCCGCCAAGGCCAAGACGCAGGGTTTCGAAAGCCAGCGTCTCAATATGGCGTGACAGTGGATCATCGGTTTCATCGCAATGCAGGTCAATCATCAGGCCGCGTTCTGCTGCAATCTCACAAAGCGCTCTCACGCTTGCCGTGCCATCAGCCATCGTTCGTTCGAAATGCGGAATGCCCCCCACCACGTCCACGCCCAGATCGAGCGCGCGTTTGAGCAAGTCAACGGCACCTGGGTAGCGGTAATAGCCATCTTGCGGGAACGCGACGAGCTGGAGATCAATATAGGGTGCGACCCGTTTCTTGACTTCGAGCAGCGCTTCAACCCCCAAAAGGCGGTCATCACAGATATCGACATGCGTGCGTATCGCAAGCAGACCCTGCGTGACCGCCAGATCGCAATAGCGCAGCGCACGATCGATGACGGCTTCATGGGTAAGAAGCGGCTTCAGTTCGCCCCAGATCCGGATACCGTCAAGCAGCCGCCCGCTTTCATTGAAGCGCGGCTGGCCGACGGAAAGGGTCGCGTCCATATGGAAATGGCAATCAACAAAGGGCGGCGAAACAAGCAAGCCGCCGGCATCGATAATCTCACCCGCATCGCCGCCCAACTTGTGTTCGACGGCGACGATCTGGCCAGATTTCACACCAATATCAATGCCTGTGCGGCCATCAGGTAAGGTTGCATCGGTGACTTTTACATCAAACATGAGGTGCCCATTTTTCTCGTAGTTGCAATATCTGTCATGTAGCGTTGCCACCCCGTAACGACGTCAGTAGCGGACGAGCTTGCGTTTAAAGAGAGCCACGATCATGAACAGTCAAATCGCTGACGACAACATAATCGCTGCTCAGGTGGTTTCTGAACCTAAATCCGCAGATTGTCGCTACCTCGGTTTTGGAGATACACCTTCGTAGGCGGCCGGCGCTTTTGCTCTGCGGATACTAGGGCGATTGCAACGTAGGCTATACCTGCGATCATTAAGCGGCAACGGAGCCGGCCGGCAAACCTATTGTCAGGGGCAATTTCAACAAAATTCCTGCGCTTGCACAAAAGGCGACCACTCCCGAAACGGCGAACCAGTACCAACCCTGCGCTTTTCTTACCTTGAGTGAGAGCGCAATTTGTAAAACGCCTTGAATGAAATCACCGAAGCAATAAGCAGGGTGATCGCCATCGCCCCCTTCAATGGGTTGAAATAAACCATGAAACCGCCAATCAGCTCCACGAGACCGGTAAGTTCTTGCCAGACAAAGCCCGTCCAGTTCTTCACTTGCAGCGATTGAATTATCTTCACTATTCCAACAGCGATAAGAATTATTCCAAAGACAACACTTGATGCAAATGTCGAAACCACTGGAACGGCCACCGAACATGCGCCGCCAATAAAAAGAGCCAGTCCAAGAACAAGAAAGCCCTTCCACTTTTTGTGTGCAATGCTGCTTGGATCAGAACCAAGATCGCTCTCAACGGCTGCATCCGTCATTGCTGTTACCCAGTCCACAACATGAATTCAGATTTGTGGGATTAGGATCTGCGTTCTGAATTAAGAAAACCCCCACTCAGTGGCCTATAGCTGCCGCCCGCGGTTCCGCCGGACAATCATGCGCACGATAAGAACCAGACCAAGCGCAATCAGCGCAATACCCATCGTCAGGTATTCGGTCGATCCATACCTGTAACCCGCCGCCGTCAGCAGAAACCCCAAGATGATTGCAATCAATCCGCCAAGCTTCTTGAATAATGAGATCGGGTTGGGACCGTTTTCGACCATATTGAACCTCCGATTTGCTGGTTCCAGGGTAACCTTCCTGACCGTTTGATCACGGCACTTATGCTATCAGTGCTCGAGATGTCGCTCATTCCATCGCGTGCTCTCCAATGCCGAACAGACGGCGCTTCACGGTTTCCCTTATCGTCTGGACGAGAACGTAGAGAACAGGGATCAACACAAGGCCCACGATCGTGCCCAAAATCAGCCCGCCGAACACAGTCGCTCCAATCGAGCGCCGACTGCCGGCTCCCGCACCCGTCGCGATTACAAGCGGTATGACCCCGAGAATGGATGCGGCGGCCGTCATCAGCACCGGCCGAAACCGTTCGGATGTTCCGGCCATGGCTGCTTCCATTGTGCCCATTTTCTCCTCGCGTCGTTCCTTGGCGAACTCAACGATGAGGATTGCGTTTTTCGCGGCAAGCCCGATCAGCAGCAGGAGGCCAATCTGCGCATAGATATTAAGATCGATGCCACTCGTGAGAAGCGCGATAAGCGCGCCAAGCACCGCAACGGTCACCGACAGCATCACCGCCAGGGGGATACTCCAGCTTTCATATTGGGCAACGAGGAACAGATAGGTGAAGAGGATACCCATGAGCACGATGATTGTGATCTGATTGCCTGCCTGCTTCTCCTGAAGCGCTAGTCCGGTCCACTCATAGCCGAAGCCGGACGGCAGCACCTGTTCCGCCAGCGAAGCCATGGTTGTCAAGGCCTGCCCCGTACTGGCTCCCGGGGCGGCCTGTCCATTGACCGCTGCAGCAGGGAAAAGGTTATAGCGGCTGATGGCGTTGGGGCCATAGGCCGTCGATGCGGTCAGGAGCGCCTGCAAGGGAACCAGTTCCCCGCTTTGGCTACGGACCCTCAACCTCTGTATATCTTCAATCCGGCTGCGGAATTCCGGCTCGTCCTGCAGGCGGACCTGGTAGACCCGTGAGAATATGTTGAAGTCATCGACATAAGATGAGCCCAGATGCGCCTGCAGTGCGCTGAAGATTGTTGCCGGGGAAACCCCGTATAGTTCCGCGCGCTTCCGGTCGATATCCACGAAGACTTGGGGAACGTCGGCGGAGAACGTGCTGAATACACCGGCCAGCCCGGGTGTCTGATTTGCCTTGACGATGAGCCCCCGCATCACTTCGGCCAGCTCTTCCTGGCTTTGGCCGCCGCGCGCCTGCAGCCGCATGTCGAATCCGCCGGTTGTGCCGAGGCCGGGGATTGCCGGGGGATTGAAGGGCACGATGGACGCGGTCGAAATCCTCGCAAACTCCGTGCGCAGGCGGCTCATGACGGCGTCAACACTCTCGCCTGAACCGCGTTCGCTCCATGGCTTCAGCGCGGCGATGACCATGCCAGTGTTTGATCCACTGCCGCCAATCATGCTCATACCGGAGATGCCGATGGAGTTGGCGACGCCGGGTATCCGCTGCAACACCGACACGACGCTCGCCAGAGTCTGTTGCGTCCTCTCGAGAGAGGCCGCATTCGGAAGCTGGACGTTGACGAACAGGTAGCCTTGGTCCTCCGCGGGCACAAAACCCGTCGGCAGCAGACGGTAAAGGCCGTAAATGCCGCCGAAGACAACAAGGACGACAACCGCCGCGACTGGCAGTCTTGTGCCGATAGCGGAAAGCAGTTTGAGATAGAAGTTGCGCGAGGCGGCAAGACCCCGATTGAAATATTTAAACAGTCTGAAGCGGGCGGGCTGCGGAGGCCGGAGCGTGAGCACGCACAGTGCCGGGCTCAGGGTCAGGGCATTGATGGTCGATAGGGTGATGGTGATGAGGATCGTGACCGCAAACTGCTGGTAGAGCTGTCCGGTAATGCCTGGCAGGAAAACAATCGGGACAAAAAGGGCCGCGAGCACAAGTGTGGTCGCGACGATAGGGCCCGTAACCTGCCTCATCGTGCGTACCGTTGCTTCGTGTACCCCCAGTTGATCCTCTTTCATGATGCGCTGCACGTTTTCGACGACGATAATGGCATCGTCCACGACGAGGCTGATGGCGAGAACCATGGCAAAAAGCGTGATCGTATTGGCGGAATAGCCGAGCAGGTAAAGAACGGCAAACGCTCCGATCAATGACACCGGAATCGTCAACGTCGGAATGATTGTCGCGCGCCAGTCCTGCAAAAAGATATAGGTGACAGCGACCACAAGGGCGAAAGTGATCGCGAGCGTGAGGCCGATTTCTTTGATGGTCTCGGTCAGAAATGATGTCGTGTCGAAGACGACCGTATAGGCCATGTCTTCAGGAAACTGGGTGGACAGCGTTTGCAGTTGGGCGCGAACTGCATTTGCGACGGCAAGCGCATTGGCGTCTGAGGATTGGTAGATGACGACAGTGGCACTCGTCTGTCCGTTGAGCGTGGAGGCGGTGTCATAGGACTGCGCGCCGAGTTCCACCCGGGCAACATCGCGCAGTCGAACGATAGCTCCGTCCTTGTTGGTGCGAATGACGATGTTTCCGAACTCGGTGTCGTTTGCGAGGCGGCCCCGCGCCGTCACCGTAAGCTCAAGCTGTTGACCGCTCACAGAAGGCGCAGATCCCAGCTGGCCCGCTGCCGCCTGCACGTTCTGGGATTGGATCGCAGACGTCAGGTCGGCGGCCGTGATGCCGAGGGCTTGCATGCGGTCAGGATTCATCCAGATCCGCATGCTATAGAGAGGTCCGAAGACGCTTGCCTCCCCGACACCGGCCACGCGGGCAATGGCGTCCCTGACGTTGATCGTCGCGTAATTACTGATGAATATCTCATCTCTTGTTCCCTTTGGCGAATAGAGTGCGATGCCCATCAGCATGCTTGAGGAGCGGCTACGCACCGACACGCCCGTCTGCGTGACCACAGCTGGAAGGCGCGCCGTTGCCATGGCGACGCGGTTCTGCACGTTCACCTGGGCTATCGCCGGATCGGTGCCCACTGCAAACGTGACGGTGAGCGAATAGGTCCCGTTGTTGCTGCTGGATGAGGACATGTACAGCATGTCTTCCACGCCGTTGACCTGATCCTCGATCGGCGCGCCGACGCTGTCGGTAAGCACGCTCGCGCTCGCGCCGGGATAGCTTGCCGTGACCTGCACTTCCGGCGGCGTGATCTGAGGGAACTGGGCAACGGGAATTTGCGTGAGGGCCAACGCCCCGGCAATGGTCATGACAACAGCGATCACCATGGCCAATCTCGGCCGTCCTATAAAGGGCGCGGAGATGTCTTTCATGGCTTCGTCCCCGATGATGCCGGCATCGGGGCACTGCCTTGCTCGGGCGCGCTGCTGACGTCGGCGGCGTTTACGACGGAACCCTGAGGGGCATTCTGGATGCCCTCCACAATCAGTCTCTCTCCGCCCTTCAGACCGTCTGCGACGATCCAGTTCCTGCCCGATTGCTCGGACACGCTTATGCGGCGCATCGCTACGCGGCTCGTGTCGTCAACGATAAACACAAATTTGCCGTCGCGATCTTGCTGTACAGCACCCACCGGTACCACGGGGCGCAGCGTCTCTTTAGCGTCTTTCGCCACTACGGTTACGAATTGACCCGGAATGAGAAGCGACTGCGAATTGGGAAACTGTGCGCGGATGGCGATGGTACCGGTCTGTGCATCGATTTCATTGTCAAAGTATTCGATCTCGCCCGGCTGGCCGTATTGATCGCCGTTCGACAGGCGCAGCCCCATCGTGAACTGTTGGGCAAGTTGGTCCTTGCTCAGTCCTCCGGCTGCGGCGAGCAAATTCATTATCGTCCGGTCGCTGACGGAAAACACCACGCGGATCGGGTCCATCTGGACCACGCGGGCCAACGCACCAGACGATGTTCCGACGAAGCTCCCCACCGCAAAACCCGCGGTGCCGATCCGTCCGTCGATTGGAGAAGCAATCCGTGTGTAGCTGAGATTGAGCTCAGCCTGGCTGACCCTGGCCTCAGCCGACATGACCGTGGCCTTTGCCTTTTCCAGCGCAGTCTCGCTCTGCTCGAGAACGGATTGCGAAATCGTTCGCCCGCTCATAAGAGATCGGTTTCGCTGCAGCTGCCGCTCGGCATCGAGGAAGGCGGCCTGTGCGCCGACGAGAGCAGCCTGCGCGTCTTTCAGCGCAATCTCGTAGGTGCTCCTTTCGACAAGGAAGAGATCTTGTCCCTTTCGGACGGTCGACCCCTCGTTGAAGAGCCTGCTTTCAAGGAATCCGTCGATGCGGGTCAGAATATCGACGCTATTGAGCGCTTCGACGCGCCCTACGAATTCAGTGGAGCGCGAGGTGTCTTCGATGGCCACGGGCGCGACACCGATCACGGGAGCATCCTGAGCAAGCGCACCGCCTCCAAGGTTCAAGGCAACGAGGACTGCCAACATTGTTCTCCGAAGCCAATTCAAGATCGGCACCTGAACTATCTCCTTCTCGAAATCCTGCGGACATCGACGACGCGGCCGTTGCTTTGCCTGACGGCAATCTCGAACCGGGAATTTCCTCGCCATGCGCGATAAACAAAGAACCGACCACGGCAATCTATGCGCAGGATGTTGCGGAAGCCGCGATTGCGGAGCAGCCTTTCGCCCTGGCTGCAGGTTATCCCCCTGCCTCTGTTGAGATTGGTTCCGATGGTGATGCTGACGGACTGGGCAATGGCGGCGGTGGGCAGCGCCACTGGCGTCATCAACAGGCTGACAATAAGTCCGAGCGTGACAAAGAAATTCTTTTTCAAGCTTTCCTCCATGACGATTGGCGGTGGGAGCATTGAATCGCGAACGCCGTAACGGTCTGTCGATGAAGCAGGTCAGCACGGACAGAACAGCTGGTAAAGTACGTTACAGCTACGAACGGGCTTGTCTCAACCGATTTTGGTATGTTTGCCAAAGATTGGGATGCTCGGCGTATTGTTGGGATTCTTAGCCGATCATTGGGGTAGCCCACTGGCGCTATAGCACGTTGGTGACGCTGCGGTGCCTCCGCGCCGCCAGAAATGGCTGGGTTGACGCTGCTGGCATTCCTTACGCAAGAAGTGCGAGCTATCGAGCTGGTGATCCTCGCGATCTAAAGTCGACCTGAACATCAGATAAGGGGCGAGAGGCCAGTTGGGTCTCAGCGGGAGACATCCTCGGCCTTGGCCAATGCACCGAGGTGGTCCTGATGCTCTCCGGCCGGGCAAGCGCCAGTTGCACAGGCAACGGTCCAACACAGAACGTGCTTGCGCAGCTCTGGTATGAGCAGGATGTCCCGGGGGGACTGAAGAGAGCGAGATCGATTTGCGGGAATAGATGCCTTCGCTCAATACACTTTTGCCGTTAATGGAGTTGGGCCAGGGTGAGTGTTGGTGGCCGGATCATCAAAGCCGACAGGATCCGTTGCCGAGCAATGCCGAACAGCCGGCCAGAAACCGGCGGTGTTAGATGAATGGCATTACCGCCAAGGAAAGAAGTGTCCGGCAGATGCCCGGGCCTTGAAGGAGAGGTCAAACAACGGCCATTGCTGTCCGTTACAAATTGTTCACCCCGCGGAAATGTTGCCGTAACTCCGGATTGCGTAAACCGTCTGACACTAGAGGCGGCACATCGCTGTCATCCCAAGGAGATAACATTGTATGTCAAATGACCATAAACCATTCACTTACAGGGCCCGTGTGGCTGCTGCGTTGGTGTCGTCGGCGCTCGTCGGTGGCCTGCTGGCTACTGGCCCGCTGGCTGCCATCGTGCCTGCTCAGGCTGAGGCGGTCCATGTTTCCGGTCCTGCAGAATCCGGATTTGCGGACATCGTCGAAAAAGTCAGCCCCGCAGTCGTCAGCGTCCGCGTCAAGGGCGTGCCCTCACAGGCCGACAACGACAATTCGGATATGCCCGGTCTAGACCAGCTTCCCGAGGGCATGCAGCGCTTCTTCGGCCAGCGGGGCATGGAACAGCGCAAGGCTCCCCGCGAACAGAACAGGCCGGAGCGCATCCGTCCGACCGCGCAGGGTTCGGGCTTCTTCATCTCGGAGGACGGCTATCTCGTCACCAACAATCATGTTGTCGAAGACGGCAGCGCCTATACGGTCGTGCTCAATGACGGCACCGAGCTCGACGCCAAACTCGTCGGCAAGGACAAGCGCACCGATCTTGCTGTGCTGAAAGTCGACGACAACCGCAAGTTCACTTATGTCGGTTTCGGCGATGACAACAGGGTCCGTGTAGGTGAGTGGGTCGTTGCGGTGGGCAATCCTTTCGGCCTCGGCGGCACTGTGACCGCAGGCATCGTCTCCGCTAGCGGCCGCGACATCGGTGCCGGCCCCTATGACGATTTCATCCAGATCGACGCAGCCGTCAACAAGGGCAACTCGGGCGGCCCCGCCTTCAACCTCAATGGTGACGTCGTCGGCGTCAACACGGCCATCTTCTCACCTTCCGGCGGCAGCGTCGGCATCGGATTCGCGATCCCCGCGCAGACTGCAAAGCTTGTCGTCGACGAGCTGATCAAGACGGGCTCCGTATCCCGCGGCTGGATCGGCGTTCAGATACAACCGGTAAGCAAGGAGATCGCGGATCTCGCTCGGACTGGCGAAAGACGAAGGAGCGCTCGTGGCCGAACCGCAGGCTGGCGGCCCTGCCGCCAAAGCGGGCATCACCGCTGGTGACGTCATCACCGCCGTCAACGGCAACACCGTTGCCGATCCGCGTGACCTTGCCAAGAAGATCGCCGCGGTCGAGGCTGGCAGGGACGTCGAGCTGACAGTATGGCGTGACGGCAAGGCCAAGGCGGTCGACGTCGCCATCAAGGCGATGCCCGGCGACGACAAGGCGGCGGCCGCCGCACCGCAGGATGCAAAGCCGTCGGCGCTGGAAGACTTTGGACTGACGGTCATGCCATCGGATGATGGCAAGGGACTGGTGGTGACGAACGTCGACCAGGATGGCGACGCCGCCGACAAGGGGGTCACGGCCGGCGACATCATCGTGTCGGTCAACAACCAGCCAGTGAATACGGGCATGGAAATCGAGACCGCCTTTGCAGATGCAGCCAAGTCGGGTCGCAAGGCTGTACTCCTCAAGATGCAGTCCAAGGACCAATCAAGGTTCGTCGCGTTGCCAATCGATCAGGGTTGATCCAGCGGCAATCGGACCTGAGGCGGCATTTCGATGTTGTCGCCTCGGGCCACCTCTCGAGAGTTGGATCGAAAAACTCGGCTTCTACGAAGTAAAGCCGCTGGGGACGAGTTTTATCTGACTCGCACGCTTTGACACCGCTGACGGCGCCGGGATCCCGTTCGTCGCTGCCAAGGGTCTCCGATCGGTCCGGCAAAGGACGAATGGCCGCCGCCGTGAGCTGGTATGCCACTCCTTTGTGAGGCACCGTTCTGAATACGTGTGCATTCGCACGAAT
Organism: Phyllobacterium sp. A18/5-2; assembly: GCF_025452215.1. Classification (NCBI taxonomy): domain Bacteria; kingdom Pseudomonadati; phylum Pseudomonadota; class Alphaproteobacteria; order Hyphomicrobiales; family Phyllobacteriaceae; genus Phyllobacterium; species Phyllobacterium sp. A18/5-2. The sequence continues at coordinate 290,958 of NZ_CP104967.1, forward strand.
GGTCAAATTCCGAAGCTATGCCACAAGGAGAACGATCCTGCACCGGCTACAGCGCCGCCGCGGCGCTCCACCCTGCCGATTGACTAACCGGTATCGTTCTTCGGAGACTTGCGACGTAACAGCCAGTCTGCAGGTCGATCGTATTCATTATTGGCGGCAAACAGCCAAAAATTTGGTGCCCACCAAATAGATTGATGTCCCGACCTTATGTTACGAAGCACGGCCAAGAGATCACTGTCAGAAATGCAAGTTCCAGCGAACTACCGGCGAGAATCCGTCTGGTGCAAGTTGGCGCATGGGGAACTCCGATTTTTCCTGGGTGTCACCCGTGAAGCTTGCGTAACAGCCACCCGAGCCGGTCTTCAGGCGCAGTAGTGGTTAGTTCCACTGGTGGCCTGCTTGTTACACCGCTGATGCGTCCAGCCCTCACTTCGCTTGGCGTGTAGCCGAACGCCCTCCTGAATGCCCGGCTAAATTCTGCACCGTCGCTAAAACAGCGTTGCTCAGCAATCTCAACAATACGGCGTTGGTCGGTCGGGTCTGCCAATGCCACGTGTGCATCGGAGGAGACGCTGGCGCTGGACGTAATGCATCACACCACCGAACGGTTCGAACATCCGATAAAGTCCTGAGCGTGAAATCGCCAGTTCACGACGCAAGACCTTGGCGTTGAACGTTGGGTCACACAATTTTGCATGCACTATGCGGCGTGCTTTTTCGAGCAACACGCGGGCAATGGGCGCCTGAGCCTCCTCGATATTGCCGGGAGACGGCAGCACGCAGGCCCGAATCATTGCCTGTGTCGCGCCCACCAGTTCAGGGAGATTTTCAGCGTCGATTATTGGCAGCCGCTTGGCCAATCCTATGAAGTAGTCTGATAATAACCGTCCCATTGCCGTGTCGATCGCGGAGAACTCGGAAGCGTGCAGAGAAAGTGCCATCTCTGCACAGAAGTCCCGGGGAACAAACAGCATAAGCATTTCGCTATCTGTTATGGTTCCTTCAAACCAGCGGCCGAGCGAATGGACCTGGATTATGCCAGCTCCTCCGTGAAAGCTGCCCGCGGGACCAACTGTGCTGATGGCTCCGTCGAGCGGAAGGGTTAAAGTCCAGTGGTCCAGCGCTTCTCTTCGTGTGTGACCCGGGACACTCGCAAACTCCAATGCGCTGGTCCTTATGCGAGAAAACGCTAGTCTGCCGAGATCCCAGATTGTTTGGTTTCCTTCAAAACCACCGGACCCGTCCCGGCGTTCGCCAAATTCGAGTATGGACGAGAAGCTTTTGCGCCAGGACTCATACTGATGGTGGAGCGGCATGGTCCTGGTATCAAATTGGAACGCAGGAATAGAAGTTGAGTCGAAAGACGGTCGCTTCACTTGCAACGCGGAATATTCCGCGACAGGTGCCGCCGCGTGGGCGAAGTTGTGGTCGAGCGACGCATCCGATAGTATAATTTCATCATAAGCATTCATAAGTCCACCCTCTTGTTGTATCTGAGCGACGTCAAAACAGGCGGCATTGTCTCGTGATTTAATCGAGCTAGTGATACGTCAATTTGCATCTGCTGAGCTTCGCTACTCCTAATGTCATCGGAGTCAGAAATTACAGTTACAAAGATGTATTTTAAACACGATCAGGGGAGTGTGTTCAGTACGTAACTGTTACAGAAGTGAAACCGCACAACTGAAAGAATGTCTTTGCATGGACATTGAACATTAGGTTAAACCTTTGTCTGGATTGTCGAAAGACTTGGCCGACAGCAGGACGGCAATCCACATCCCCCCGGCACCTTCTCGCAGCAGGTAATGAACGCGATGAGAATGGGGACTCCAATGAAGGCGCCTGGTACGCCCCAAATAAAACTCCAGAACAGTGAAAAAATGCCGGCGAAAGGCGAGCGCGCCAACGACGTGCCAATCATCAAGGTTCAAGATAGCCAATCAGGAACTGGATCAGATTCAGTCCGAAGAAGACTGCCACGGCCATCTGCCAAGAATCAAATTGGCCTCTGGCAAAAAGCGTGGGCGGACGGTCGCTGCGAACGGCCCTGCGATGGGATGTAATGGAGGGTAAAGGCGCGGCCGCCAGTTCCAGACCGGCGAAGTAGGCGAATACCCAGACATATTCCAGTCAGATTGCTGGCAAACGTGCGCACGAGCATGAACTGGCGTAGCTTAATATCGCTCGATTGGCATCGAGCCTTTTCACGCCCCGTGGTTGAAGGACGGGGGAGCGAAGACGCTGCCGAAGTCCTCTATTTCCAGAAGGCCGAGCATATGACGAGAACAAAGGCCAGCAACGCAAATCCCGCGAAGCTATTGAGATGACCGGCTAGCCTTGGGTAAAGCCGACCAGCCAGGTCACGTCGAAACGGTCAGCAAGTGGACCTGCGATGGCAATGCCGTGTTCTTCCAGCCAGTCAGTCCGGTGACATCGATACCCTGGAATCTTCGCACATTGAAGAATAGTCATTGGCCATGCTTGCTTAAGCCAAAGGTCACCGAAGAGCCTACCGTGACAATAGTGAACATACGAAGAGCGCCACCGGTAGGGCAAGCAGTTTGGGCATCCAGCGCTGCAATTTGATCTGAGCGGTCCAATGAGTGCCCTAACGAGCAGAAAGAAGATTGTCTATCCGAAGCGCGTAGCGCGAGATCGAGGGTGCCGGTTGCTGGTAGCCGATCATTGGATTTGTATTTGAATTGCCATGTCTCGCTTACCTTCACCCAAACAACCCGGTGATCCCAACTCTGTCGCGCTAGCTCCCCAAGGCATTTTTCGCAGGCCGCTGACTAGGGTGATCAGGAGACCAGCAATGCCAACCTCGCGAGTATGGCCGTATAAGCCGCCGACAGTTTGGACTGCAGCTTCGGCAGCACGCCCCGCCAAACTGGCTCGCTCCGGGTGCGCTCGTCGGAAAGCCAATGCTAGTCCTCCAGTGATCCCTGTCAACGCGCTGCCGTGCAAGGTGAAGACTTTGTGTGTCCGTAGGGCGGCAAACCATCTCGATAGCTATCGGAATTCACCCTGCTGTGAACGCATACAGCGCTCCAAGGTACAATTCCCCAACGTATCATGATCTGGCCTATTGCAGAGCATCCCGCCACACCTTGGTTTCATCCAGCGAAGTCTTGTGCGCAAAGCCACCGTAACTCTAGATATCCTTCAGAACCTTGTTGGCTATCATTGACTGCACGAGCGGTGCGGCGTTCCCAGGCAAAATTTTGGCTGCTACTTCCTTCATGAGGAAGTCATGGATGCCGACGTCCTTAACGCCCTGTCAAGTGCCCGGGGCGATTGCCTTGCGGCCCAACGCTGGGACTCCCTGCAAGAAACTAAATCGTGCCCAACGCATCGAAGAGATTAGCCATCAATCCGAGAGTCAGGCATTGTGTCCCCTTTTTTAATCGAAGCATGGTTGCATCTTACCAAACGATCAATCACTTGGAGGCGAATTGTCGGCGCTCCGCGACCGTTCAACGAAAAACGCCTTCAGGCGAGAAATGTCTTCTGGTTGAATGTGTTGCGGATTGGTAACGGCAACCCAGCCATCGATATAATGCTCCGGCGCGTAGACATGGCCGTACCCCATCGGCGAGGTCGTTGCAATTACCATGTCGAACAGGAGCTGCAGCATTGTGACCCCCGGAATCCAACGGAGGCTCGGCGAGACATCGGGACCGCGCGGGCTCTTCATCCAATCCGGCTCGCGATAAAGCGCGTAAAAATCGAAGAATGTCACGGGGTCGCTGGCATATTGGAGATAGACGATGCGAATGGGGCCCCAGCCGGCACCTGGAATATCCAGTGCGTTGTTCTGATTGGTGAACCTTATGATCGAACTGTCGCGGAAGCGCGGGAGCCAGGCTGGCGAGCCGGGATTTCGGTCTGCTGTGACGGCGTTCCAAATGCGGCTTTGGAAGGGTGGTCCACTCCATAGCGCGCCTTGAAAAGGATCACCGATGATATCGTAGAGTCGGGCGGAAAGTTCGGAATTCATTGCGCCAAGACTTAGGCCATACAGATAGAGTTTAGGGCGGCTTTGACGCGGGAGCGTAATCCAGTATTGGTATACTTCGCGAAAGAGTGCTTGCCCTGCCTCGGCGCCATAGCCCGGTTCCACCAGCAGGGATAACCAACTGCTTAGATAAGAATATTGCATGGCTACGCTGGCGATATCGCCATGATGAAGATATTCGACGGTATCGATGCCAGCAGGATCAACCCACCCGGTTCCCGTTGGAACGATCACAATCAACGCCGATCTTTCGAACCCACCGTCTCGCCTCAATTCCTCCAGGGCGAGGCGTGCTCTTTCATCTATCGTTTCCGCGGAATTCAGCCCGATATAGACCCGGATGGGATTAAGCGCGTTTGAATGGAAGAAATCGCCGATCTGCGCACCAGTTGGTCCGGAAGCGATGAAGGCGCGGCCTTGCCGTCCTAAGTCCTGCCAGTCGAGGATCGAGCCCGGGCCGCCAGGTTTTGCAGGATCAGATGGGCGCGCTGAGTTATCATCGATCCGAGCATCGAGTTCGCGGAAGGATGTGTCGACCAGGCGTAAGACTACCCTGAACAAGACACCCTGCGCCACCGACCAGAACAGCGCTACCGCGAGAAGGCCGCCGATGACCTTTGACACGCGGCGGGGCACGAGGCGATTCAGCCAGCGCGAGAATAGACGGAAGGTCTGCCGGAAGAGTCGGGCGAGCAAAATGACCAACAGAAAGATGATGAGCGCGATGGCGGCGAGCTCAATAGGTTCCACGCTGTCTACTGGACCAAGGCCCATGAGGTTTCGCACGGTGTTCTGCCATTCGGCAGCCTTCCACAAGAAGACACCGGCGGTTCCTATGCATAAAGGCACCGCAATCCAGTTCGCGGTTTTTTGAATGCGCGCCCGTGGCACCGGAATTTCGAGATAGCGCCAGAGCCACACCACGCCCACGCCCACGCCATAGCCGAGTGCTGCACAAAATCCTGAGAGTGCTCCCTGGACCACATAAGGGCGCGGCATCAGGCTCGGGGAAAGGGATGCGGCAAACAAGAGAATGCCGACAAGCAGACCAAAGGCCGAGAACGACTTTGCCAAGACCGACATATAAGTTTTCAAACCGGGTTCCCCTCAACCAACGCTTGACTTCATTCTACGGGTCGATCTCTACCAAAATCTGTCGCGGCTCGACCTGATCACCAGCATTGACCGGACGTTCAATCACACGCCCGCCAGCCGGGACGCAAAGGAAACTTCATTCTCGGCCCGGATATGACCAGTGAGTCTGACGCTATTGCCAAGTTTGCGATGTTCGACCGCAACGGTTCCTACAAATGACTGGGACGGTTTCCTCGGTCTGCTCACGGCATCCAACAAGCAGGTGAGCCGATAAGGCCGAACAGAGCGCTTAGCGTCCTCACCCTTCGAATTGATCAATTCACTGAACCAAGCATTCTCATGCCATGCCAGGGACTCTCATAATAACGGGACAAACATGTGTATGAGAGGCAAGTCGACTATAACCCATGTCTGTGGTTTGTGATTGGTCAAAAATTCAAAATGGCTGCTTGGAATCCCAATTTCGGCGGCGCAGGGAGGTGCCAAAGACCCCCACCTGATTTCAGGCAACATACGAGTTCCTCGACTAGGGCTCGGGGGAGGCAAGCGTTCGACTATCGCTTATCCCTATTTGCCCTTATGAATAAAACGAGTTAGCTCAATGAATAACCCAACTTACTGGTCTTGTCACAGTAACGCCGCAGAACCCAACCATCGGATCGGCCCCTCGCGTCTTTTCCATCTCGACCCCATTTGGGCAATTAGAGACGCTCGGCGTACTCGTGGATCCCGTGCTGATCACATCACCACAATCCCCAACTAGGAAGCACACCTTGCGCGATCCCTAACCTGACATGATTGGTATCATGGCCTCGGGTTCTACTCAAAAATTCTCATTATTTGCGCTTACTGCGATGACTGTGGAATCAATGGTGGGCGCGGGCATCTTCTCGCTGCCACGAAATACGGCAATGCCACGGGGTCCGGGGCGATCATTGCCGGGATTACCGCTGGCACCGGCATATGTATGCTCGCCCGTGTGGTCCAGTCTCAGTTTACATCACGATCCAATTCAGCCGTGGAGATACGCGATCCCGGCATCCAGGTGCTGGAGATGCACAACCTGCTTGCCGAAACGGTGGCCGTTCCCGAGGACAAGGAGTGGATTCTCGACAAGCAGTTGTCGTCAACCAGGACGGCCTTGTTTTAGTGGGTCGAGTTGCCGAAAGAGAGCTCGCCCGATATCTGCTCCGTAGCCGGGCTCAGCCATAAGTGACAGCTGCTCAAATAGGAAATATCGCATCGTAACGCGGGCCTCGCTCCCCGGTGAGATATTCGACACGAGCATTCCCGCCGAGTCGACCCAACCCGTCCCGGCGAAAAACGGACGCAATGCATACATATGAGATTCAACGCTAGTTTCTCGAGGTGTTTCGCAAGATATAGTTTTGAAATCCGCTTAGTCGTCTTTACGCAAACCGGGCTGCAATGTGTGATTTTATCGTAAATTCTTATCAGCATCGCCAGTTGTCACTCATCGGAGGACGAACAACTTTCAGGCTTTGGCTCGTCGTGGGCCTTACCGGTCTGCTCTGCGCATGCTCGCGGGACGGTGAGACGGATGCGCCGCAAATTCGCCCTGTAAGAGTTGTGACGATCGAGAAGCGCGATGCCGGGGAACTTGTTACGTTGACCGGAGACATACAGGCGGAAGACGAAGTCTCCTTATCTTTTCGCGTATCCGGACGCATGATCGAACGGCCTGTCAATGTTGGTGATCAGGTGAGTGCTGGACAGGTGGTGGGACGATTGGATGCACAGAATGCACTAAATACCCAGCGTTCTGCACAGGCGGCTCTTGCCGCCGCCGAGGGTCGGCTGGCGCAGGCAATCAACAATTTTGGGCGACAAGAACGGTTGTTACGCCAGGGATTCACAACGCGCGTACTGTTCGATGAAGCACAGCAAGGCTTGCAGACAGCGCAGTCGCAGGTTGATGACGCCGAAGCGCAGTTGAAGATCGCGCAGGATAATGTCAGCTATACCGAGCTTAAGGCGGACGCCCCCGGTGTGGTGACGGCACGCGGCGCGGAACCTGGTGAGGTCGTTCAGTCCGGACAGATGATACTCCAGCTCGCAAGAAAGGGTGGCCGCGATGCGGTGTTTGATGTGCCGGCGCAATTATTGCGTTCGGTACCCGCCGAACCTGTGATCACGGCGGTACTGACGGACGACGCTAGTGTAACCGCCACGGGCCGAGTGCGCGAAATTGCTCCGCAAGCTGACCCCATAACACGCACTTTTCGCGTCCGTGTCGGTCTCGACAATCCGCCATCGGCCATGCGCCTTGGTTCTACAGTCACTGGACAAGTGCGGTTAGAAGACACTCCAATAATCGAAATTCCTTCGGCGGCGCTCACCGCGTTCAACAGTCAACCTGCGGTCTGGGTCGTCGACCCGACCAATTTCACTGTCTCGATGCGCAATGTGGAAGTAGAGCGTTTCAATCCTGCAACCGTCGCGATTTCTTCGGGGCTCAACCTCGGTGAAATCGTAGTGACAGCGGGAGTGCAAGCGCTATTTCCTGGGCAGAAAGTTCGCTTGCTCGGATCAGGTGTATGATGCGCTTCAATCTGTCCGAATGGGCAATCAAAGAACGATCGCTCATCGTCTATTTCATGATTATTGTAATCGCGGCGGGACTATTTTCTTATTCGCGCTTGGGCCGTAGCGAAGATCCCTCATTCATTATTAAGACGATGGTGGTACAGGCCGCATGGCCAGGCGCCGGCGTGGAGGATATGCTGGATCAGGTGACGGAACGGCTCGAGCGGACGCTCCAGGAGACGCCGCATCTCGACAATCTACGCAGCTTTACCCGGCCAGGTGTTACCACCATCTTTGTCAATCTCAAGGGTGCTACAACTGCTGCGCAAGTGCCAGACGTCTGGTACCACGTGCGCAAAAGCATCGGGGACATGCGAAGCAGCCTGCCTGCTGGCGTGATTGGGCCCGGCTTCAACGATGAATTTGGGGATACCTTTGGTCTGATTTATGGGTTCACTGCAGACGGTTTCACCCATCGCGAACTACGCGATTATGTTGAAAGCGTACGTTCCAAGCTGCTTAATGTGAAGGATGTCTCAAAGATAGAGATACTCGGCGCGCAGGATGAGCGCATCTTTGTCGAGTTTTCTATGCAACAGCTCGCTAGCCTCAATATCGACCGTGCAGCACTTGTGGCCGCATTGCGCAGTCAAAACGTGGTTCAACCGGCCGGAACCATTCAGACGAGTGACGAGAAACTGGCGATACAAGTCTCCGGTGCATTTGCCTCGCAGCAGGACATTTCCAATATAAATTTTGTTGTGGACGGACGGATGCTTAGGCTCAGCGACATCGCGACGGTGCGGCGCGCATTCGTCGATCCGCCGCAGCCAATGTTTCGCGTCAATGGGGAGCCTAGCATCGGTCTGGCTATTGCGATGCAGGATGGCGGCGACATCCTGACGTTAGGCCGTAACATCGATGCAGCGATGAAATCTATCATTGCTGATTTGCCAGTTGGCATCGAGGCGCACCTCGTAGCGGACCAGGCCGTGACGGTAGATAATGCCATACATGAGTTCATGATGTCGTTATGGCAGGCGATCGGAATCATTCTCGCGGTCAGCTTCGTTGCGCTCGGCATTCGGCCAGGTCTCGTGGTCGCGTTGTCGATCCCCCTCACTTTGATGGCGGTCTTTTCCATTATGGATCTTGCCGGCATCGACATGCAGCGGATCTCGCTGGGGGCGCTCATCATCGCGCTGGCGCTAATGGTCGACGATGCAATGACTACGACCGACGCGACCATCAATCAACTGGCATTGGGTGAAAGCAAAGAGGCGGCCGCTACTTTCGCCTTCAGGACCTATGCCTTCGCCATGCTCGCCGGCACCCTCGTGACAATAGCGGGCTTCGTGCCGGTTGGTTTCGCGGCGAGTTCAGCCGGCGAATACACGTTCTCGCTGTTCGCTGTCGTCAGCATCGCGCTGATCGTTTCGTGGTTCGTGGCAGTCCTGTTCGCGCCATTGGTCGGGCTCGCGATTTTGAAAGCCCCTAAGACGGCCGACTCCCGTGAGCCAGGGCGAGTCTTAAAGCTTTATCGCCGCTTCCTGTCGGCAGCACTAACAGCGCGCTGGATCACGATCGCGGCGACGCTAGCTTTGTTCGTAGCTTCGATATTGTTGATGCGGCTGATCCCCTCGCAGTTCTTTCCTTCATCCGACCGGCCGGAACTCCTGGTCGATCTAAGCTTGCCCCAAAATTCCTCGATTCATGCGACTGAAGCAGCAGTAAAACGGTTCGACGAAGCGCTGAAAGGCGATCCTGACGTAAATCGCTGGAGCACCTACGTTGGGCGCGGCGCGATCCGCTTCTATCTGCCGCTCAACGCGCAACTGCCCAACGACTTCTTCGCGCAGGCGGTTGTCGTAGCTAACAATGTCGAAGCACGTGAACGCTTGCAGAAGAAGTTGGAAACGCGGCTTGCCGAAGATTTCCCAAATACTGTCAGCCGGGTCTCTCCTCTGGAACTAGGGCCCCCGGTAGGGTGGCCGCTACAATATCGTGTGATTGGGCCGGACCTTGGGAAAATACGCGACATCGCGCTCGAACTCGCGAGGATCGTCGCTGCGGATGCGCTCTCGATGCATGTGAACTTCGATTGGATTGAGCCAGCGCGCGAGATACGTATACAGGTCGATCAGGATCAGGCGAGACTTCTCGGTATCAGCTCCGAGGCCATTGGCGGCGTGCTAAACGCTGTAATCTCTGGGACGCCGGTGACACAGGTGCGCGATAACATTTATCTGATCGACGTCGTGCTGCGAGCTACTGACGAACAACGGATCTCGTTGGAGACGCTACGCACGATGCAGGTGCCGATTCCAGGTGGCAGGACAGTGCCACTAAGCCAATTCGCTACATTCGAGTACGCGCAGTCATACCCTCTTGTATGGCGCCGGGACCGATTGCCAAGCCTGACGGTCCAGGCCGACGTGCAACAAGGTACGCTGCCGGACGCGGCGGTGCAGTCGTTAGAACCGGAGATAGCGAAGTTGTCGGCAGGACTTCCCCTTGGCTACCGGATCGAGATAGGAGGTACAGTAGAGGAGAGTGCACAATCGCTTGCCTCCGTTGTAGCGGTCGTGCCTGTGATGGTGCTCATCATGCTGACGGTACTTATGTTCCAACTGCGCCAGTTTAGGTTGTTGGTCCTTGTGCTTAGCGTGGCGCCGCTGGGTTTGATCGGCGTCGTTTTATCGCTGCTCCTGTCGGGGCGGCCGTTAGGCTTCGTAGCAATTCTGGGAATCCTCGCACTGCTCGGCATGATCATCAAAAATGCAGTTATTCTGATTGGCCAGATTGAAGCGGAGCGAGCCTTAGGAAAGAACGTGCGCGATGCTGTCATGGACGCAAGCTCCGCGCGTTTCCGGCCGATCATGCTTACTGCGGTTTCTACCGTGCTCGGTATGATCCTGATTGCGCCTACGGTATTCTGGGGTCCGATGGCATTCGCTATAATGGGCGGACTGTTGGTTGCCACGGTACTGACCCTAATCTTCCTCCCGGCGTTGTACGTGGCCGCCGTGAAGGACAAGCCAAGCACCGCATGAAGGGCCAATCGCTAGCTCCCGTAAGTGCCGATCATGTACAGGGCTATGGTGTAACAAAGCACACATAGCGCGTAGGTCCTGCCATTTCCTGTGTAAATCTTTCGGGTGGAGTCGGCTGCACTCACAGTCAACGCCGATACCCCGTCCCAGAATTGATATACAAATGGCGTAGCAAGTGGAGTCAAGACCACCTTGTAGAAGGCGTAAAAGCGCGCGATACCTGCAGCTGCGCTGCGATTGCGCGCGAGCCTGTAATAGAGCCAGACTAGGGCGAATAGGAACGCGGTTATCACCACCGCGATTCCCATCACAGGAATTGGGTTCCAATAGCCATAGATCGTTTCCAGTGACATGCCTTTCCAAACGAGATTGGCGGCAAAGGTCGGGTCGATTGCTGCTGAAACCGGGTCCATCAGCAGCTTCGGGAAGAATGATAAAATCAAAATCCCGGCGATCAGCACGAATTGAGGTATGAGCAGTGTGGGCGGGGCTTCGCCGATTGCCGCATGATCGGTCTTGCGCGAGCCGAGAAACACTGCATGTACCAAATGAAACATGTATAGAAAGCCAATGAACGTCGCCACGACGGCAACCGCCGCTAACGGGTACCAGCCCTTTTCCACCATCGCACTGAGGAGTAGCCACTTTCCGCCAAAGCCTGCAAGCGGCGGCAAGCCGGACATTGAGACAATGGCGACAAGTACAGAAGCGAACGTGAAGGGCATTTCCCTGGCCAAGCCTCCATTGTCATCCAGAAGTCTTCTGTCTGTTCGTAAGATGACACCTGCGACGGCAAGGAACAGTACGCCCTTGACCATCAAATGGTTGGCAATGAGATAAAATGCAGTCACCCAACCGAGATGGCTCATCAGGGCGATAGCAGTGATAATGTAGCCGAGCTGACTCATGCTCGAATAGGCAAGCATACGCTTGATGTCATCCTGCTGTAACGCCATCAGCGCGCCGACAAGAGTTGTTATGAGGCCGATCCAACCCAAAACATACGCCAATTCCAACCCCATCTCGGATCGTATGGCGAGATAGGTAACGGTAAATATGCCGAAGATCGCGACCTTACTGACGACAGCGGATAACATCGCCGAAAGGTCGTCGTCGGCCTCCGCATAGCAGCCAGGGAGCCAAACGTGGACGCCTGCCGCACCCGCCTTGATCAGGAAACCCGTTGCCAGAAGGACGATCGCGGGCCAGGCATCGGGTCCTGTGCTGGCGAAGGCAGAGACGGCCATCGTGCCATTTGCTGCGGTTGCTATGGCGAAACCTGCAAGCAGGCAAAAGGCTGATGCGAGCGAGAATAACAAGAATGAGAGAGCGTATGGATGCGCCTTGTGACTTCGCGCGATAAGGAAAAAGGACGAAAGCGTGATCAGCTCCCAATTAAAGAAGAATTCGAGACTGGTTGATGCGCGCAGCAGGCCTGCGACCGACAAGAGAAGGATTGCCATCAACGGGTAGAACCCAGGACGGCTATCTGTGCGATAGAGGCCCGCCGAGGCAACCACAAGCTCGCCGGCAAGCAGCAATACCGCGAACAATTTGTTCAGGCCTTGGATGTCACGGATCATCCAAGTTCCAAACAGTAAAACCAGAGCTAACATGAGCAAGCATTTAAAGCGGTTGGGAAGCCAATCGACAAGGTAGAGGAATACCCCTGCGCAAAGCGGAAGGAAGAGCCAAATAGAAGCGGCTCCGGAAATACTTGCTGCTGCGTAGCCACCGGCAGCAAGCAGTGCGGCACAAGCTGTGACCGGAAAAAAATTCAACGGGCAAGAGCAGGACGGTCGTCTCTTCGTGCGTGGCACGCGTCGCCTGCATGAACCAGCGGAACATATAAACCGCTTCGAGCAATGATCCGGACAGAATAACGGCAATCCACGCGTAATGTTTACCCACGGCGATTTGGGTGACGAGTTCCCATTTCGCCCAGAAGCCTGGAAACGGGGGAAGGCCAGCAATGGCGACCAGAAGCATAGCAAATATGAGCAAAATAAAGGGACGTCCGCCAATTGCGGTCCAGCCGTCCACCTGCTCCTGTCGCACGGCGCCAGCTAACCAGAACAGTCCCGCCTTTGCTAGCAGATGATTAATGAACAGACCGCCGACTACCAGTGGCAGCGACTCCCGTACGTCAAGCTGATGTATTATGGCAAGTGCTAGCGTAAGCAGTCCCATCTGTGCGATCGATGAATAGCCGAGCAGTCTTTGCACATTAGTCTGTTTCAACCCGACAAGATTGGAGAACAGGAATGTGATCCCACCTGAAACTGCGATAATGCCGAGATGGTTCTCGAACAGCGGAAGCAGTTTGAAGAGCGCAAAAAACACGCCCGCGGATACCGCTCCCGCGATAAGCGCGGCTATCCCACTCGGGGCCGTTTCGTACACGTCGATTCCCCAGCCGTTGGCAGGGAAGGGTTTCAACTCGATGAGGAAGCAAGAAAGGACGAGAAGGAGCGCGGTCGCTCCGATCGGTCCGACTATCGACATTCGGTGTTCGATCATGTCGTCGATGTTGAGGGTCCCGGTGACATGATAGAGCAGGGCTATGCCGACAAGGAAAAACGAGGAGGCCAGCACCGTCGCCACGATATATTTGAAGCTGGCCGCAAGCTGCCGCGGATGAGTGTTCAAATCCAAGAAGCCCGTATGTAGCGATAGAAACAATCTCAAGAAAAACGAACAGGTTGAACAGATCGCGAGTCATGATGAGACCATTGATGCCCGTGGTCAGGATAAGGTAAAGCAAGAGCGCTGGATAACTCGCACACAGGCGCTCCCGCATATGCCATGCGCCGAGCACAGAAACGATATTTACGCTAAACGCGCAAAATCCTTCCCAAAATCCGAAGCGCAGATTGATCGTGAATGGCGGCAGACCGCCTGCCGTGTAAATGTCGATTACAGGACCGCCATTGTAGAGACCCCACGAAAGAACTCCGGAAATAACAGTAATGCATGCGAGTGCCAGGGCAAAGGCAATGACCGGCAATGGCCTAGCGATGCGATAAAGCAGCGGAATGAGAAACCCACCGCCCAAGCCAATGATAAAAATAGTCAGTGGTTGAAAAAAACCCTCTACCATTTTGATTCCGTGAATTCGTCAATAGACAGGGTCTTCTTGGCCTCATAAAGCCTGATAGCAAAGGAGAGCATGATGGCGGTCACCGAAAAGCCAATAACGATGGCCGTGACCACCAGCGCAGCGGGAATCGGATCGACCGCGCGAGCGGTTGCATCCGCCGCGGCAAGCGCATCATCGATGATGGGTGCGGTTCCGCCAGTGACGTAGCCCGTAGCCGCTATGACAACATGGATTCCGGTATCGATCAGGGAAAGGCCTATGATGATGCGCAAGATGTTACTGTGCTTCAGCATGCCCCATAACCCGATCAGGATGAGCGCAAACCCGGTCGATAAGAGAATGTGGGAAATCGGCAGGCCCATCGTAATGCCTCCTTTCCCATGGCTCAGTTGCGAAAACGGTCGATAATGACGCTGAGCTCCGCGCTGACCTTGATGCCAAGCAGGATCGATATCAGGGGTATTGCTCCCGCGCTCATCAGCGTACCGAAACTTCCTGGCCGCATGATATGACTGTCTAGAAATCCCCCTGCGAAAACCAACCCTATGATGCCGATCAGCACATAGAAAACTCCAGCGAGTGACTCCGTCACGCTTAGAAAACCGTGATGCAATTTGGTGGTCGGTGCTGCCAGCATCAGCAGCATGATACCGGAAGCCACGACCGCGCCGCCCTGGAAACCACCGCCGGCGGAAAGATGACCGTTCATGATAATATAGGCGCCAAACAGCAAGATAAGCGGTAGGACCACCTCAGCTCCGTTTTGCACCAGTTCGCTTGGAGATCTATCTCCGCCATTTTTAGCCAATGGCGGCTGTGTCTTCCCGCTGGAACTTGCTTCAAGAAGCACGCCAACGCTCGCTGCAACCATGAAAAGCACCGCGACTTCCCCGAGCGTATCGAAACCGCGGAAGGTGATGAGGATACCGGTTACGACGTTCGGCGCGCCGAGTCCCCCCGGGACTTGCGTGAGGTAATATTCCGCCAACGGAGACAGTGTCTGACGTTCGCTGTAGCTACCCACCAGGCCGGCGAAGATGAAGCCGAACAACAGCACGACGAGAAAAGTAAAAATGCGGGTCACGGTGACCTGCCCTCACCAGCGTTATTGTTATTTTCTTCGCGCAGCGCATCAACAACTGTTGAAGGAGCCAAAGGCGTATGGAATGCATAGGCTGCACGTGAGAGCGCGTGGGATGACAACGGGTTCGTCATCAGAACGAAATATGCCACGATCAACAGCTTGAACGCCCAGTCAGGATGATAAAAGCTGAGGCCGACGAGAACCAGAATGTTGCCCAGCGTTGAAGCTTTGGTTCCCGCCTGAATCCGTGTGTAGACGTCGGGCATCCTCAATAGGCCCAAGCCCGCCGAGAAAAGGAAGAATGCGCCCACAAGGACGACGATACTGCCGATCAATTCACTCAAGGTTCATTCCTCCCCCGTCGTTTTTCGGATCGCGTAGAGAAAGATCAGCGTTGCAAGGCCGGAGCCGATCGCAGCCTCAGCCATGGCGACGTCGGGTGCTGCGAGCAGAATATAAGAGACGGCGGCGAAAAGGCTTGCCAACCCGGCACTGATCATTGCGGCCATCAAATTGTCGAGACATACAGCCAGGAGGCCACTCACAAGAATGCTGCCGCACACCAGGAGAACAAGAAGTTCGAGCATGGCTAAGCCCTCCTCTCCAGAAAACGGGCAATTGCAAGCACGGCAAGAAAACTAAGCAAGCCATAAACGAGTGCCACGTCGATATAGACGAAGCGCCCGGACAGGTGTGCGTACAGCGCGATCAGTGAAATCGAGATCACGCTCAGCATGTCGATGGCGACGACGCGATCGACAACAGTCCTGCCGATGACCAGCCGCAGGACCCCGCATACGATGCTGAAGAAAATCAGCCCCCCTGCTATTTTCAGAATAACATCAGCCAAAAACCACCCCCAAGTGCTTTTCGAATGGTCCTGCGATCAACTCGGTCATAGCTTCGGATTCGACAGCTTTGATATTGAGACAATGGATGAAGATAGCATCGCCCCTAATATCCATCACGAGCGAACCGGGCGTCAGCGCGATTGAATTGGCCAGAGCCAACCGGCCAATCGGCGATTTCAACTGCGTCCTGATCTTCACGATGCCCGGAGCAATATCGATGATCGGGGAATATACGTAACGCAACATATTGATGTTGGCTTTCAGCAGTTCGATGAAGAAGTTTATCGTGTAGGCGAGGAAGCTGTACGCTCCACGCGGTGTCAGGGCGACCTGCTGCCACACATTGCTGCGGCGGACGAAGACCCAGGATACCGCCAGTGATATAAGAGCGCCGCTAACGACGATTTGAAGCTCGATCCTTGCATTGACAATCAGCCAGAGAGAAAACAGCAAGAGCCAAAGGCAGAACAGACCGTTAGGCAACCCCAGCAAGCCGCTTTGACGTCTTTCTTGGTTCGACGTCATCTGGATTGCCCTCGCAATCGGGATATCAACCAGCTTTGCATGCCGCCGTCCCGTGAGGGTCGTACGCGAATACGCCACTGTCTCGATCCGCAGGCGCCACGAAATACCTCACAGCGCCTGCTTCCAGCCTGAGTTCCCCGTGGCAACTGCAGCAGAGACTTAATGGCCATCAGCATTTCCTCGTATTGGGCACCTGGCCTCCCGGCTGAGGTTCAGTAGTCCACAGCGTCACGGCTGATTGGACACGTCATGCAGTGACCGCCGCCACGACCGCGCCCAAGCTCCGCTCCCGTGATGGTGATGACCTCAATGCCCTCTTTGCGCAGCAGCGTGTTGGTATAGGTGTTGCGGTCATAGGCATAGACGACGCCGGGGGAAGCGCAAACGAGGTTTGCACCGCTATCCCATTGGGTGCGTTCACGCACATAGGCATTGCCGCCCGTTTCGACAACGCGCAATTGCTTAAGACCGAGAGCATCGCGAACCGTCTCGACGAATGTCCCTTTATCCTTGTGCAGCTCGACCGTTCCTGGTTTTTCACCGGGCCGGTAGGAAAACGCATCGATGCCGTCGACGATATCGGGATAGAGCAGTACGCAGTCGCGGTCGGCGAAGGTGAACACCGTGTCAAGATGCATTGCGGCCCGCAGCTTGGGCATGGCAGCAACGATCACGCGTTCCGCAGCTCCCTTTTCGAAGAGGGTTGCCGCAAGCTGGCTGATTGCCTGGCGCGAAGTACGCTCACTCATGCCGATAAGGACATTGCCCTTGCCAATTGGCATGACGTCACCGCCTTCGAGCGTAGCAAGCCCCCAATCCTCAGTGGGGTCGCCCCACCAGACATTGACCTTTCCGGCAAAGCTCGGATGGAACTTGTATATGGAGGTGGTCAGGATCGTCTCCTCATGGCGCGCAGGCCAATACAGCGGGTTCAGGGTGACCCCGCCATAGATCCAGCATGTCGTATCGCGTGTATAGAGCGTATTGGGAAGCGGTGGCAGCAGATATTCGTTGACCCCCGCAGCGTCTCTGACGAGTTTCAGCATTTCACCGCCATGCGTTTCGGGGAACTCAAAGGTTGAGAGGCCGCCGATCAGCGTTTCTGCAAGCTCCCGGTTGGGTAATCCCTCCAGATAACTACGAATTTCATCCACCAAACCAAGGCCGACCTGGTTGACGACAACCTGGTTGTCGAGAATCCACTTCTTCCCTTCAGGAACGGCCACAGTGTCGGCAAGGAGGTTATGCATCTCCAACACCTCGATGCCGCGATCACGCATCTTGGTCATGAAGTCGAAGTGGTCGCGCTTGGCATTGTCGACCCACAACACATCGTCGAAAAGCAGGTCGTCGCAATTGCTGGGTGTGAGCCGCTGATGCGCCCGTCCCGGCGCGCACACCATGACTTTCCGCAACTGGCCAACTTCGGAGTGAACCCCGAAGTCGCTGTTTTGAGTATTTGGAGAAGCTGACATGTTGGACCTCCTGAATTAAATGGTGATATAGCCGGTCGCGAGTCCGATCAGCGCTGCGATGCAGCCGATTGCTGCGACGGCAAAGATGACCCAGTCGGCTGTCGTGTTGAACACCTGCTTGCCCTGCTCGCGGCGGGCCCAGAAATAGAGCAATGTGCCAGGTGCATAAAGAAGCGCGGAGAGCAGAACGAATTTCAGTCCGCCGGCTGCGATCATGAACAGCGTATAGATCGCGGCGATGCTGGCAATCACCAGATCGCGTGAGCGTTCCTGTGGTCGCGTCTCGTAGGTCTCACCGCGCCTTGCAAGCATGACGCCGTAAGCTGCTACGAACAGATAGGGGATCAGCGACATGGCGCTGGTCAGGCTGAGCATCAGCGCGAAGGCATCCCGCGACCAATAGGTGCTGATCACAAAGAGCTGAACCACGCTGTTCGTCAACCACAGGGCAGCGGCCGGAACCCTGTTGGGGTTCTCCGTTGCAAACACTTTCGGCATGTCCTCGTTACGCGCGGCAATGAACAGCACCTCCGCGCAGACCAGCGACCAGGCGAGATAAGCGCCGAGAACCGAGATGATGACACCGACGCTGATGAAGATTGCACCCCAGTGACCGACCACCGCCTCAAGAACGCCGGCCATGGATGGTTGCCCCAGCGCCGCGATGTCGGCGCGCGCCATGACTGAATAGGGCAGAAGCGAAACCAGCACCATCAGCGTCGTCACGCCAATAAAACCGAGAATGGTCGCCGTACCCACGTCCGAGCGTTTTGTGGCATAACGTGAATAGTTGCTTGCCCCTTCAATGCCCAAGAACACGAAGACCGTCACCAGCATGGTGGCCCGAACCTGATCGAATATAGGCGATTCCGGCATGCCAACGCCGCCCCAGAAGTTGGCGCTGAACATGTCGCCCTTGAACATCACGATGAGGATTAAAATAAACGTGATGATCGGCACGATCTTCGCAATGGTCACGACCGTGTTGATGAAGGCGGCCTGCTGGACGCCCCTCAGGATCGTGAAGTGGAATATCCAGATACCGACCGAGGCGACAATGATGGCGATAACTGTGTTGCCGTCGCCGAAAACCGGGAAGAACAGTCCAAGGGTGGACTTGATCAGGACCCAGTAGGAGACGTTGCCGATGCAACTGCCGATCCAGTAACCGAATGCCGAAAGAAAGCCCGGATAGTCGCCAAACCCGGCCTTGGCGTAGGCGAAGACACCGGCGTCGAGTTCGGGCTTGCGCTCGGCAAGCGACTGGAATACACGGGCGAGCATGTACATGCCGGTACCGGCGATACACCAGGCAATGATCGCCCCGAAGGGTCCCGTGGCGTTGCCGAAGGTTCGCGGGAGAGAGAAAATACCAGCACCCACCATCGATCCGACAACCATCGCGGTCAGTGCGAACAATGAGAATTTCTGAGTGGAACCTGAGGTCATAATACCTCCCAACAGGTCAGGTTAACGGAGTCTTCAGCTACCGACACTGAGGCCCCCGAACCGGAACTATAGGGTTGTTCACTACCAGAAGTGATTAGCAGAGAATCCCAAATCTAGCTCGAGTGTTTCAATTTACCGGTAAATCCATAATTGGCGGGAAAAGAGCAGTCCGGTTCGGTGCGGCTACCGTAGGATGGGCGATGTTGACACGTAGATCGAGACGCTGGCCCCTCCCGTCAGGGACGACACAGTTAGGTCTAAGCAAGGGCATTAACCCTACATCTCCTTGGGAGCGTCGCGTTTGACCCCGACCAGCATGCGGATGCCCAGGAACGCCACTGTTATCGTCAAGAGTGGGCTTGCAATATTAAAGACGGCATACGGGAAATAGCTGAAGGTGGAGACTCCCAACGTGGCTGCCATGTACGCGCCGCAACTGTTCCAAGGGATGAGTGCTGATGTCGGGGTTGCTGACGCCCCGATGGAGCGGGAAAGAACGATCATTGACAGGCCGCGAGCTGCAAATTCATTTTTGAACATCCGCCCCGGCAGGACGACAGCGAGATATTGATCGGCAGTCGCAATGTTCGTTGCCAATACGGCGGCAACCAGTGCGGCGATAAGGCTCCCTGTTGATTTTGCCACCTTGATGGTCGGGGCGATCAATCGAGCTAAGATTCCCGTCTTTTTCGACCACACCGCCAAACGCGAAGGCCGTAATGACTAGCCAGATCGTGTCGAGCATGCTGCTCATGCCGCCACGCGTTGCAAGCATGTCGATTGTAAGGTCACCGCTGGTTGAGACATATCCGCTTGCCAGCGCAAGCCATATACCCTTTATCAAGCCAAGCCATCTCGGCACCGAATCGTCTGCGTCGGCAAAAGTGAGGACCCGGTCCGGTGCTATAATCACGGCAAGGACTCCACCCGCCAATGCACCTAAAAAAATTGTCGTGAACGGCGGGATCTTAAAAAGAGCCAGACCGACAACGATGATCAATGGCACGAAGAGCGCTGGCGAAATATGGAACGCGTCGTTGATCGCGGCCAACTTGGCGCTTGCGTCAAAGCTTCCCGCGCCGCTAAAAAACCAAAAAACTGCAAGCGCAAGTCCAAGAGCGGGAATGGACGTCAAGACCGTTTCCCGGATATGGGCATACAGGTTGGCATTGGCCGCACCCGCTGCGAGATTTGCCGAGTCTGACAATGGCGAAGTCGTATCGCCGAAATACGCTCCTGAAATGACGGCCGCGGCCGTAATAGCCGGGTCGAGCCCCATATTGGTGGAGATGCCCATGAGGCCGATTCCGATCGTTCCCACGACGGTCCATGAACTACCAATGCCAAACGAAACAACTGCGCAGATTGCAGCCGCTGTTACATAGAAATAATTCGGGTTGAGCAACTGCAATCCGTAATAGATCATGGCGGTTAGCGTACCACTTAGCGCCCAAGTACCGATCAGGGCTCCCACGGAAAAGAGAATGAAGATCGCTCCGATACCGGAGCTCACGCTGGTAATTGCTGCGTTGCCGAGATCTTCAAGCGTATGCCCGTGACGTCTGGTGACCAGCACAGCAACCATTGTAGCGATGACAAGCGCAACTTGATTTGGCCCTGACGAACCCCGGTCGCCAAAAAGATAGTAGGAAAGAGCGACGAGCAGGATAAGACTTGCAATAGGTATCACGGCTTCTATCAACGCTAGTGGCGGATGGGACTTTTCAGGCATGATCATGGGCCTCTACTTTGACCGAACCCTGACAATCGCTTGAACAGCAAATGATGCATTAATACTCGAGCGCTTGCTTCTATCTGCATAGGCCCTCTAATACGACGACAGAATTGATAGTAATGCGGGTGAATGTGATCGGCACAGCGCAATCTCGTAGGTGCTCCTTTCGACAAGGAAGAGATCTTGTCCCTTTCGGACGGTCGACCCCTCGTTGAAGAGCCTGCTTTCAAGGAATCCGTCGATGCGGGTCAGAATATCGACGCTATTGAGCGCTTCGACGCGCCCTACGAATTCAGTGGAGCGCGAGGTGTCTTCGATGGCCACGGGCGCGACACCGATCACGGGAGCATCCTGAGCAAGCGCACCGCCTCCAAGGTTCAAGGCAACGAGGACTGCCAACATTGTTCTCCGAAGCCAATTCAAGATCGGCACCTGAACTATCTCCTTCTCGAAATCCTGCGGACATCGACGACGCGGCCGTTGCTTTGCCTGACGGCAATCTCGAACCGGGAATTTCCTCGCCATGCGCGATAAACAAAGAACCGACCACGGCAATCTATGCGCAGGATGTTGCGGAAGCCGCGATTGCGGAGCAGCCTTTCGCCCTGGCTGCAGGTTATCCCCCTGCCTCTGTTGAGATTGGTTCCGATGGTGATGCTGACGGACTGGGCAATGGCGGCGGTGGGCAGCGCCACTGGCGTCATCAACAGGCTGACAATAAGTCCGAGCGTGACAAAGAAATTCTTTTTCAAGCTTTCCTCCATGACGATTGGCGGTGGGAGCATTGAATCTCGAAGCCGTAACGGTCTCTCAATGGAAACAGGTCAGCAAGGACAGAACAGCTGGTAAAGTACGTTACAGCTACGAACGGGCTTGTCTCAACCGATTTTGGTATGTTTGCCAAAGATTGGGATGCTCGGCGTATTGTTGGGATTCTCAGCCGATCATTGGGGTAGCCCAGGGGCGCTATAGCATGGTGACGCTGCAGTACCTCCGAGGCGATGACCTGGCAGCAAACAAGTGGCGGTACGTCCGGTTTTCTAGAACGAAAAGCATTGGCAATCTTGCCACGCCCCGCTATCGGTTCGCAATCTTTCCAGGTTGAATTAGACGTGGAGCATAGTTTTGGGACTCCATGCTCATTACGAGGCCGCCGGGCCAGCGCTAGAGTGACAGCCCGGCGCTAGCCGGATTAACACGACGATCCTGGCACGAGCGCGTGAGCAACATGGCTTCAGCTACGAAACCGCATTTTTCCGTCTGGACATTGATGGCAATGGTTGTGGGCTCGATGGTCGGGGCTGGGATTTTTTCTTTGCCACAGGCCTTCGGACGGGTCACTGGACCATTTGGTGCACTGATCGCATGGTCGATCGCCGGTACGGGAATGCTGATGCTGGCTTTCGTGTTCCAGACGTTGTCTCGGCGAAAGCCCGACTTGGACGCAGGCATTTATGCTTACGCCAAGGAAGGGTTCGGCAACTATCTCGGGTTCCTGTCCGCTCTTGGCTATTGGTCGGCGGCCTGTCTCGGCAACGTTTCGTATTTCGTCCTGATCAAGTCGACACTTGGCCTGTTTTTCCCCGTTTTCGGTGATGGTAACACAATTACGGCGATTGTTTTTTCGTCGGCCTTTCTTTGGATTTTTCATACGCTCGTTTTGCGCGGGGTCAGGGGTGCAGCCGCTATCAATACCGTCGTCACTTTCGCCAAGATTATCCCAATTCTTCTTTTCCTCGTCTTTGTGGTTAAGGGATTCCACGCTGATATCTTCGCCAGCAATTTCTGGGGCGGTGAGGATGTGAATTTCAGCAATGTCGCCAATCAGGTCCGCGCGACCATGCTTGTGACAGTCTTCGTGTTCGTCGGAATCGAAGGGGCCAGCGTATATTCCCGTTATGCGCGCAACCGCAATGATGTCGGTGTGGCAACACTCATGGGGTTCCTAGGCGTGTTGTGCCTGCTTGCTCTTGTTACGATCCTGTCCTATGGCGTCATGCTGCGTTCCGATCTAGCAGCGCTGCGCAACCCATCTATGGCCGGCGTTCTCGAAGCGGTCGTTGGACCTTGGGGCGCAATATTTGTCAGCCTGGGTTTGTTGATTTCTGTTTTGGGCGCCTATCTGTCGTGGGTGCTTCTCGCTGCAGAAATTCTGTTTTCGTCATCCAAATACGAAACCATGCCGCAGTTTTTGTCACACGAGAACAGGAACGGAGTGCCGTCCAATGCCTTATGGCTCACCAATATCGTCGTCCAGACATTTTTGATCCTGACGCTTTTTACCCAGTATGCGTTCAGACTGGCGCTCGAGCTAACCAGTTCGATGATCCTCATCCCCTATCTCCTCGTGGCTGCCTACGGGTTTAAAATTGCCTGGACGGGTGAAACCTATGACAGGGATCCGGCTGGCCACAGGATGGATCTGGTGCGTGCGGGCATAGCCCTGGCATACACGGCCGGCCTGATTTACGCAGCCGGAGCGAAACATCTGCTGCTATCGGCCGTGATTTATGGTCCCGGCTCAATTCTATATATCATTGCACGACTGGAACGGAGAAAAAGACCTGTTTGCGCCAATCGAAATGGCCATGTTCGCCGTTGCCACTCTTGGCGCTGCGATAGCGATCTATGCCATCGCTACAGGTCATATTTCGGTCTAGCCGAGCGTCGTGATGCGGTCTGCCAAACGGTGTACTTTGTGATCGAATGCCGTTGTCGACGCGCGAGCGTCACGCTCCAGTTTACTTGAGCAGCTGGCAGTCGCTGCTGGTGGATCCAACATACGGTGCCGAAGCTGGGCGCGCTCTTTTTCGCGAAGTTTATCACTATTGGATTACACTTCCTCGCGATCACCGCCCGAAATTGTACCTGCATCGCCTAAGCCTCGGGGCTATGAATTGGGAGCTTTCAGCCGATCTGTTCGATATCGTTGCTGACCCGTTTCAAGGCGCGCTATGGAGTGGACCGCCCTTTCAGAGCCGCACGTGGAAATCAATTACCGCTAACCCGCATTCCTCAATCGCCCGCTTGGCTGCCACGTTTCCGTGACGGCTCGATCGTTCGATTCACCAACCAATACAATGCCCTGACTATTCCGGGTGCCATCTGCGGACCGATCCGGATCGTTTACCTGCAATATGCCACCGATCCAGTACCGTTCTTCGATTTTCATGCGCTCTACCGGGAACCTGACTGGATGAAGACTCCACGCGGCCCAGACGTCTCCCCGCAATTGCGCTGGTTCCCTGTCGTAATGATGGTTCAACTTTTGCTGGACATGGCAATGGCGACGACTTCTCCGATCGGCTATGGCCATGTTTACGCGCCGGAACACTATATTGATGCCTGGATCGCTGTCACTGATCCGCAAGGCCTGCAAGCCAATGATGTCACACGTTTGAAGACATCTTTTGCAAACAAATTTCCTCATGGCGCCGAGCCCTCCGCGGGTGGATAACATGTTGGTCAATCGCGGCGCTGGTCTCTTTTGCGTTAATCTGCATCGGTGAAGGCATCAACACATCCCACCGAACTCCCTAAAAAGAGACGCAATGCATGATGACGGGATTCTGTGCCAATTTCCTTGTTGCGTCGGCGCGATATGATTTGATGTGACTTTGTTATTTACGTCCAAGCGCTCGCAACCTGGAGGGGTCATGTCTAGTCTCATCGCCATCGTCTATCCAACAGAAGCCAAGGCTGAAGAGGTGCGCCGCCGTCTCATTGAACTGCAGAAGGAGTATTTGATCACGCTCGGTGACGCCGTCATCGCCACCAAGACCGACACTGGTAAGGTTAAACTAAACCAGCTTGTCAGTACGACAGCAGCTGGAGCCGTATCGGGCAGTTTTTGGGGGCTTCTGATCGGCGTCCTTTTTCTCAATCCGCTCATCGGTGCGGCCGTGGGCGCTGCATCGGGTGCCATCGGTGGTGCCCTGACCGATGTCGGCATCAACGACGCATTCATGAAAGACCTGGCGAGCAACCTTCAGCCGGGAAATGCGGCGTTGTTCGTGCTGGTGCAGGAGATGACCGCCGATAAAGTGCTGAAAGAAATATCTGGTTTCGGGGGCGTGGTGCTCAAAACCTCCCTTGATGAATCCAAGGAGCAGATTCTACGCGACGCGTTGCAGAAAGCTTCGGCAACGTAGTTTTAAAGTCTGCTGGAACACGGGCTCTGTAGGACGAGGAGAACGACGCACGCATGGCGGAGACACTCGTATCGATCTTGATCGAAATCCTTTGCGGCGCTGCGGGCGCAATTGCCCTCGGCGCGTGGGCGCCACGGCTCAGCCTCGGCCCAGGTAAAAATGCTCTAATGGGCGCGATCGGAGGCTTGATCCTGACCTGGGTGGCGGCACGCGTTCCTTATGTAAGTCGCTTTGTCGGCCACGTTGAAAATGCCGCTGACGCTGTCACCCAAAGTGCGGGCGGGCTAACCCCAATTGTTCTCGTCGGCGTTGGCATCGCCGGCCTTTTAGGAGGTATTCTTCTGACCTTGCTTGTCGGGCTGACGCGAAAAAGCGGTGCGGCTCGCAACTATTGAAATTTTCAACGTAGCCGAGTGATCTATGCTGTGGTTCAGCCAGGGCAAAGATCATGTCGCATGTTTCCACGTCCATCGGCAAAACCGGCAAAGGGTCAACATGGCAAAACAAGGTGGAAGCCAGCTGATTGGACCTATTGCGACCGGCATTCTTGTTCTTGCCCTCCTCCATTTGGCTCAGGCAATCTTCGTTCCGCTCGTATTCGCGCTGTTCGTTATTGCATTGGTCTATCCAATCCAATCCGCGCTGCAGCAGCGGTTGCCGCGCCTCATTGCGCTGCTTGTCACCCTTGTCGTAATGCTCGCAGTCATCGTTGCCATCAGTTCGTCGGTAACGTGGGGCTTGGGCAAACTCGGCCAATGGCTGTTCGCCAATGCAGGTCGATTCCAGCTAATTTATGCCAACTGGACCGATTGGCTGGAGGAGCACGGCATCGCGATCGCCGGCGTACTCGCCGACCGTTTCGATGTGCGCTGGCTGGTCGGCTTCACGCAAGGGATGGCGGGTCGGCTCAATAGCTTCGTCGGATTCGCACTGCTGGTTCTGGTCTTCACCATGCTTGGCCTGCTCGAGGTCGACGATTTCAACAAACGGCTGAATAGTTCTGCAGCTCAGCCCCAGGGATTGCAGATCCTGCTCGCAAACCGCGAGATTGGCATCAAGTTGCGCCGCTTCATGATTGTGCGCACGTTCGCCAGTATGCTAACAGGCCTCGTCGTTTGGATTTTCGCCCTCGTTGCCGGGCTCGAGCTCGCCGCCGCTTGGGGTGCGATCGCCTTCACGCTCAATTATATCCCGTTCCTCGGTCCGTTCGTTGCCACCGTATTGCCAACCTTGTTTGCCATTGCCCAATTCAGAATCTTGGCCGATGGCGGTCGGGGTTTTCGTGGGGCTCAACCTGATACAATTCGTTATTGGCAGCTATCTCGAGCCTTTACTGATCGGTACTTCTCTTTCGATTTCACCCTTTGCGGTAATATTCGCAGTGTTCTTTTGGAGTTTCATGTGGGGTGTGCCTGGCGCTTTCATCGGCGTGCCGATTCTTATCGCCTTTATTGTCTATTGCGCACGCCATCCATCCGCCAGATGGATCGCGATACTTGCTTCGGGCAACGCCATTGAAGCCAATTAGCCAATCAAAGCCTGCCTGCGAACGACCGCCGTTATCCCGCGCCGTTCGGGCACGGGAATGACAAGGCAGAAAGATACGGCAAGGATGGTCCAAGAAATATTCTTCATGATTGGATATCCTCATCGCTCGCACCATCGCGGCGGGGCGAGATATCGGAAGCCATTGTACCCACAATTCCCGTCGTACACAGTAGATTTGGACCTACATCCAAGGTTTGGGGACGCACAGCGAATGTCATCCTTGACCCGGGAGTTGACCTGTTTGTCTTGCTTGAGATTGAACGCATGAAAAAACCTGCTCGCAAGACCAGGCTGGGGCGAATGATAGTTTGGAGGCACAGCAACCGAGGGCTCTAACGGTTCACCTGACTAAGGTATTGAAATTCAACCACCGATTTGCATTCGGCTTTGGTAGAATTACCGACTAAACAATTCGGGCTAACTGTGCTATACGTTTTTTTACTGTGACAGGTTTCAATTGATATGGCCATCTGGGCTTCCGGGGGGAGGAGCGATGTCAAAACAACAGTTCCAGAACAACGCCGCTATCTTGATCATTCTGTGCGACGGCAAGCCGAATGCTTGGCCGTGGTCCTTTTTCACATCCGATAGAGTGAAGCGATGAGAGCCGAAGGCGCGATACGGCAAGATGTGCTACCCACCACAATCTCCAATGCTATCGCAATGGCATCAAAAAGCACCACGCCTGAACCTGGACGAAAAGTGCGCGCGCCATTGCACCTGCCCGCCTATGAGCTCACAACGCACGACCTTCCCCCAGGTTATCAGTTTGAAGCTTGGCGCAACAATTTCGCATCCATGCTCGAATTCAACACCCCCGAGGATGTGACCGTCGGCTTTGGTGGTAAGCAAGTCATTTGGGACCTCGGCTGCCTTGCCTTCTCGCGCATCAAGACCGATGCATTGAGATTCGCCAGCCTGCCCGGCCATACGCGGCGCGATCCCCTCGATCACTGGACATTGACGATGTTACTGCATGGCAGCGTCAACACGATTGCACCAACCCGGACTTTCGAGGGTGGTGCAGGCGTGGTGCAGGTTCACTCACTCGGCCGGACCTTCGAAGGAAATGTCACCGATAGTGAAATGCTCATGCTGTTCGTTCCACGCGATTTTTCCTATGAAGTGACCAAGACGTTAAGTGGCGCGGAATTCTCGACGCTCGACACCGGGTTGGGCCGTCTATTCTCCGATTTCATGACCGGCCTTGCCAAGCGGCTGCCGGCAGTCGAGGAAGCTGATCTTCCTGCATTGGTAGCTGCAACGCGGGCGATGATTCTTGCTTGCGTTTCTCCAACTGCAGATCATCTGGATGAGGCGCGCGAACCAATTGCAACGGCCCTGATCGAAAAAGCGCATCGGATCATCCAGTCCAGATTGTTCGATCCAGCACTTCGAGCCGAGACCCTGCGGCGCGAACTTGGTGTTTCGCGCTCGCGGCTCTATCGCTTGTTCGAGCCGTTTGGCGGCGTCACGCATTACATCCAGCATCGGCGTCTCCTCGACGCGCATGCGGCCCTTTCTGATCCGAACGATCAACGTCGTATCATCGACATCGCCGAACAACGCTGTTTCAACGATGGAACAGAATTTAGCCGTGCCTTCAGGCGCGAGTTCGGGTGCAGCCCTACCGATGTCAGGAGCGGACAAAGCGCCTGCCTGCCTTACAAGCCCGCGGCCGACCTGGCTACGTACGCGCCTGCAGAGCGGTTCGGCGTGCTGCTGCGCCGGCTTCACGGCTGAGATGGGACGACAATCGCTTCTGGCTGGGCGATCAACGTTTGACGGAGTTCACATGGAAAATAACGTTAGATCGCTGGTTATCTTTGGCGCAATTTTCATAGGATCCGCGATCATCTATTTCGCGGTGCAGATGATTTGGTAGGCTCCTTGGTGACCGGACTGCTGTGGCATCAAAATGCGTTGCCTGGCCGATCAGGTACAGTTTTGATAAACCGTTGCGGGACCTGCGGACAATCTCTCCTTGCGGCCCACCAATTTTGAAAACTTCGCTGGCATGACGCCGGCGACAAGCAAGTGCTGCCGCATCACACAGTAATCTGTCAGGGGATACTATGAGAAAATTCAGTGTCACAAACTCTGCCCTATGGGGGCTCGTCATTGGAGCGCTGTGTATGTTAGCGATCATTGCCTTTACAGGGAGGGCGCGCAATGTGCCGATGGCCGGTTACCTGATAGACCTGCTCGGCGGGGCTGTGGCCGGGGCCGGTTCGTTGTCCCTATTGGCGTGGATCCATAATTTGATCATGCGCGCGAAATAAGCATTGACGCATCATCACATCCGCGCATCTTCTTTGGCTGGATGCCCTGAACGTTCCGCCCGATTGTCAATTTCGATCAGACTCGCGGCATGCCTTTCGGCCTCAAATGGCGCTTTTGCGCGGCTATTCTGAAGATGGAGTTGGACGCACCATAACCTCGATATCCGCTACGCTGAACGATTTCGAAGAAAAAGCCCTCGCCATAATTTGGACTGTAGAGCTGAAAATATTCACCGTTTTCATCACGGTCATAAAGGATGTTGGCTGACCTCAGTCTGTCGGAAAGCCCGAGATCGAGACCGAACCGTGCTTCCAGATCATCGTAGTAGTTCGATGATATCTGAAGTGGCGTGAAGCCGTTTTTTTGGAGCGCAGACGCCGTTGCAAATATATCGTTGGTCTCAAACGCCAGATGCTGGACGCCGGACCCGAAATTTTCGGCAATGAAATGTCCAGCAAGAGTGGTGCGGTTTTCTGCGCCATTGAGTGTCAGGCGGAAGCGGCCGTCATTGTTTTCAACGACCTGACTGCGCACGATGCCCGCTGGATCGACGATGTCGACCATGGGCGTTTTGCGCACCTTGAAAATCGAGGTGTAAAATAGGATCCAAGTCAGCATCTCGTCGTACTTCATCGTCTGAGCGATATGATCAACGCGCCGGAGCCCCACACCATCGCGCTCTTCGCCGGCAATCATGTTGAACTCGATCTCCCATATGTTTTTCAAATCAGATTTTTGATCGACAAAATAGATGATACCGCCGCCAACCCCGCGGATCGCTGGCATCGTCAACTCGCCGGGCCCGACGGTTTGTTCGAAAGGCTCTGCAATAAGCGCGCGTGCACGCTGCGCGGTTGCTTTTGCATCCTCCACCTCAAGACCGATCGCGTAGGCCGACGTGCCATGGACCAAGTAAGAGGAATGAGCAAATCCTTCATGCTCGGTGTTGATGACAAGGTTGATTTCGCCTTGCCGGTATAAAGTTACCAGCTTCGTTTTGTGCGTGCCAGCGACGCGGAAACCCAGAGTGCGCAAATGCCCGCCGAGTTCTTCGGCGTCCTCTTCGCTGGCAGAAAATTCAACAAATGCCACGCCG
This sequence comes from Phyllobacterium sp. A18/5-2, assembly GCF_025452215.1. Classification (NCBI taxonomy): domain Bacteria; kingdom Pseudomonadati; phylum Pseudomonadota; class Alphaproteobacteria; order Hyphomicrobiales; family Phyllobacteriaceae; genus Phyllobacterium; species Phyllobacterium sp. A18/5-2. Next base: position 320,968 of record NZ_CP104967.1, read on the forward strand.
TCGACATGAATGCGCTCCGGCATCCTTGGCAGAGCAACCGCCCCCTCCGGCGCGCGGCGCTGTATCTGGTCGCCGAGGTAGATAAGCGATCGATGACCATCCAGCGCGATGGAGCGCGGTGATCCACCACGAAACTGATCATTGAAAATTTCCAATGACAGATATCCATCATAGCCGGTGGCAGCAACGGCTTGCATGAAATCCACCACCGGAAGATCCCCCTCTCCGGGCATGTTGCGGTAGTGGCGGCTCCAGTAGAGAAGATCCATGTCGATAAGCGGTGCGTCGGCAAGCTGGACAATGAATATTTTTTCCTTGGGGATGGAGCGGATCGAATTCACATCGATCTTTCGCGCCAGGGTATGGAAACTGTCGAGAATGAGCCCCACATTGGCGTGATCAGCGCGGCGCACGATTTCCCACGCATCCCGATGATCCTGGATGTGCCGTCCCCAGGCCAGCGCTTCGTAGCCAACACGCAGGCTGCGTCTTGAGGCACGTTCGCCAAGTTCGCGAAAATCATCCGCAGCACGATCCAGCCCCCCCAGCGCGACCGGCGATACGTTCGAACAGACAAGCACAAGGTCCGTCCCCAATTCCTGCATCACGTCGAATTTGCGTTCGGCCCGATCGAATGCGCGGGATCGATGCGGTTCCGGCATTCCTTCAAAATCACGAAAAGGCTGAAACAAGGTGATCTCCAGCCCATAATCCCTGACCATTGTGCCGACCTCGCGCGGGGTCGCATCGAAGGCAAGGAAGTCGTTTTCGAAGATCTCGACGCCGCTGAACCCGGCCTTGGCAATTGCTTTGAGCTTTTCAGGCAAATCGCCACTGATCGAAACTGTTGCAATCGACGTCTTCATTTCCAGGTCCTTGCCTCCATAGCGCTCTCGGCGGTCATCGACTGGAAATGGTCGAGCATCCGGTTCGCGTCCGGTTCCAGACCGGTAAAAAGCCGGAAGGCTCCTACGGCCTGAAAGACCGCCATACCCCCGCCATCAAGCGTCAAGCAGCCGCGCAGGCGCGCCTGCTTCAACAACTCTGTCTCGAGCGGAAAGTAGACGATTTCCGCTACCCAGTGGCGACGATCGAGCATCTCCGCCGGCAGCGGAAGTCCGGGATACCTGGACATGCCTGTGGGTGTGGCGTGAATAAGCCCCGACGCCTGTTGCATTGCCTTAAGAAGGTCGCCGTTGGCAATGATTTGCGCATCGGGAAATATTTGCTGCATCGCCATGCTGAGCGCTACGGCACGCTGGCGTTCACGATCGAATATCGCAAACTTGGCCACCCCAAGCGACAAGGCGGCGTACGCCGTTGCAACGCCGGCACCTCCGGCACCAAGCTGAACGACAAACGAGGTGTCGACCGCTGGAAGACCACGACGGAAGCTTTCGGCAAAACCCCACCAATCGGTATTGTGGCCGTAGCGTCTTCCGTCTTTCAAAACCACTGTATTGACCGCGCCAATCGATCTGGCGTCGGCGGAAAGCTCGTCAAGATGCGGCATGACCGCCTGCTTGCAGGGATGTGTGATATTGAGGCCTGAAAGGCCGCGTTGTTCGGCATGCAAAAGGAGCTGCGGTAGATCGTCGACCGACGCGTCAAGCTGGCTGAGGTCAATCAGTTCATACGCATAGGCGAGCCCCTGCGCCATGCCCTCCTTCATGTGCATGGCGGGCGTAAGCGAGGCCTGGATGCCCGCCCCGATAAGCCCCGCCTTGATCGGCTTCAACCGTGTTTCGCTCATCACTTCGATTCCGTTTGTGCTTCGGCGCGGCCCAAGTTCATCAAGCAGGGTCAGCCCGCCGCAAAGGGCGGGCTGACTATTGCCTCTACTGGCCTCGAGCCGCATTCAGTTCCTTGAAGAGTTGCTCGACCGTTTCAGGGCCGATGTCCGCACTGAACTTGTCGATAATGGGCTTGACGGCTTCGCGAAGTTTCTGTGTCTCCTGCGGGCTGAGTTCGGTCACTTCCATCCCGGTCTTCTTGATTTCGTCGATCGAGGCGGCATCCTGCTCACGCGAGACCTTGCGCTGATAATCACGCGCTTCGTCTGCCGCCGATTGCAACACCGCCTTTTTCTTCATCGTTCAGCCCGTCAAAGAACTTCTTGCTGACCAGCACGATCTGCGGATTGTACTGATGGCGCGTAACCGTCATGTATTTTTGAACTTCGTAGAATTTCGCGTTTACGATATTTGCTGCCGGATTTTCCTGGCCGTCCACAGTTCCGGTTTCGAGCGCGGTATAAAGTTCCGTATAGGGCATTGGCACCGCATTGGCGCCAAGACTGTTGAAAAGCTCAATGGGAATGGGCGACTGAATCGTACGAATTTTCAAACCCTTGATGTCTTCGAGTTTGGCAACCGGATGGCGGTTGTTGGTCAGGTTTCGAAAACCGAGCTCCCAAAAAGCAAGCCCCACAAGCCCCGTATCGGGCAGCAATTTCATCAAGCTGGCGCCGAACGGCCCGTCCATGACCTTGTCGGCCTCTTCACCGCTGTTGAACAGGAAAGGCAGATCGACCGCGCCAAACTGTTTGGCGTTGCCGGCCAGGATGCCGGCGTTCAGGACCGTCATCTCGATCACGCCGCCCTGAAGCGCAGACACAGTCTGCACGTCACCGCCGAGCACGCCGCCCGGGAAAAGCTTCACCGTAATCTTGCCATTGCTCTTTTCCTTCACGATATCAGCGAACTTCTCCATGCCCATAACCTGCGGATGGCCTTTGTTGTTGGCCGAAGCAAATTTGAGTTGATGCTCTCTGATCTCGGCTATGGCAGGACCAGTGGTCAAAAAGGCGAGCGGCAACGCCACTCCCATCAGGACTTTCATTAATTTATTGAGCATTTTTTTCCTCCCGGTTGTGGCCGACGTCTCCCCGCGGCCGGTTGAATTCTTCCACCTCGTCAAACAACCGCTCTTCAATGTCCCAGCCAACTGACCGGAACCATCACCAGTTGCGGGAACAGGACGAGCAGCAAAAGCACTATGAGTTCTGCGATGAGAAATGGCATGACGCCCTTGATCAGCTCTTCCATCGAAAGTTTGGAAATTCCGCAGATGACGTTAAGTACGGTGCCAACCGGTGGGGTTATGAGGCCGATCGAGTTGTTGATAATGAACAGGACACCGAAATACACAGGATCAATCCCTGCCTCTTTGATGATCGGCATCAGGACCGGTGTCATGATGAGGATGGTCGGCGTCATATCCATTGCAGTCCCGACGATCACCACGAGCACCATGATGGCGAGCAGCAGCAATGTCTGATTCCCCATCAACGGCTCGATGAGGGCGGCGAGATCGCCAGGCACGTCAGCCACCGTGATCAGCCAGGCGGAAACCGCCGCAGTCGCCACAAGAAACATGACGACGGCCGTAATCTTCGCAGCAGCGACGAAGACATGGAAAAGTTTCGCCGGCGGCAATTCGCGATAGATCACCATGGCGACGAAAAGTGAATAAACGGCTGCGACCACGCCGGCTTCGGTGGGCGTGAACACGCCGAATTTCAGCCCTACGATGATGATCAGCGGCAGCATGAGAGCCCAGATACTGTCAATGAATGCCCTCAACCGGACGGTACCCGATTGCCGTGGGGGCAGGACGAATTGCTCCTTGCTGGCGACGATCAGCCACGTGATGCAAAGCGCCAACGCTATCAAAAGACCAGGAAATATTCCGGCAAGAAACAGCTTGGTAATCGATACGCCGCCGACGACACCGTAGAGGATGAAACCGATCGACGGCGGGATGATTGGTCCAATGATCGACGCAGAGGCGAGCAGCCCGCCTGCCCGGGCAGGATCGTGACCCGATTTCAGCATCATCGGCAACAGCAAAGTACCAAGCGCGGCCGCGTCCGCCACCGCAGAGCCCGAGAGGCTCGACAGCACGCAGGCAGCAAAGATTGCCACAAAACCCAGACCGCCGCGAATATGGCCGACCATGGCCATGGCCAGAGCGACGATGCGCCGCGATAGCCCTCCCGTATTCATCACTTCGCCAGCAAGCATGAAGAACGGGACTGCCATCAACGGGAAACTATCTGCGCCGTTCAACACATTTTGCGCAACGATCTGCGCATCGAACATGTCCAGATACATCATCAGCGCAACGCCGCTGATGATCAGCGCGAAGGCGATCGGAACGCCCAGCGCCATGGGTCCGAGAAGTGCACCAAGGAAAATCGCCACCGTCATCCTTGGCTCCCCAGCGTATTTGCTGAACGGCCCAGCGCCGTGCTCGAATGGTCATCGTCGGCGATCTGTTCTTCGGAGTCGCGTACAAGCTCGGCTGTCGCCAGATCGATGCGGCCGGTTGCGACGCAGAAGGCGTCCCAAAGCAGGATGAGAAATGCGGGAACCCCGAACGCAAGGCCCGCGCCGTAGAAGAATGCCATGGAGATGCCGGTCGCAGGAGTTTTGACATGCAGATTGATCAAAGTCTGATCCCAGCTGCCACTGATCAATAACCACGTCGCCACCAGCATGAGAAAATGACCGCCTATGACGGCCGCCTTGGCAATGTTTGGTGCCAATCGCCGGATAACCGAGTCGACGCCCAGATGGCCGTGTTCGTGCATGGCGACAACAGCACCAAGGAACGTCAGCCATACGAAGAAGAGCCGCGAGAGTTCTTCGGAGTAGGTGATGCCCTGGTTGAACGCGTAGCGTAGGACAACATTGCCGAAAACCAGCACCACCATGCCGGCAAGCAACAGTGCGATTGCTATCTTCAGCATGAAAAAGCAGAATTCGATTATGCGAACCATTCGCTCCTCCCGGCGAGTGAACTGTTTCGAACAGTCTTTTTGTCTTTCATGCGAACGGCAAGCGCCCGAAAACCAGGCACCCTATCCGTATGGTCGGTGCTCCTCCAGCACAGGCCAAATTGCATATTGCCTTAAAATGTACTAACCAGTTCGAATGTCAAGCGCTTCTATTGAAAGATCGGTTGAAGCTGAATATGACTTCAAAGGCACCGAGTCAGGGTATTCGGCGCGACGATTTCACACGCCGGGAATTTTCACGTCTACATTCAGTTTGCTTGATGCGAGGGGAGCGCGCTTGAATTGACCGCAGCGGCAGTGAGCGCAAGAAAGAACGATCCGCAGAGAACGCAGGAAGACATCCTCGTTGTGGCAACGGAGGAGTTTTCAACCCATGGTCTTGCCGGGGCGCGCGTCGATGCCATCGCGGAGCGCACCCGCACGTCCAAACGAATGATCTATTATTATTTCGGCAGCAAAGAAGGTCTCTATCTCGCCGTATTAGAACGATCATATCGCAAAATCCGAACGCTTGAAGCAGATCTGGAGCTGACGAACCTGCCGCCAGAGGCAGCATTGCGCACGTTAATTTCAACCACATTCGATCATGACGAAGCCAATCCAGATTTTGTCCGATTGGTAAGTATCGAGAATATTCATCACGCCGCCCATATGCTTCGGTCCGAAGCGATCCGCGATTTGAATGTCTCCGTGATCGAGACAATTGCCGGCATCCTCAAACGCGGCATCAAGGACAAGGTTTTCTGTCGTAACGCTGATCCAGTTGACGTCCATATGATGATAAGCGCGTTTTGCTTCTTTCGCGTTTCGAACCGATATACGTTTGGAACAATCTTTCGCCGGGACCTGTCAAAACCGGAAACGATGGAGCGACATCGCAACTTGATTGCTGACGCGGTCGTCAGCTATCTCAAGACGCCTGAGTAATTCCTGCCTATACCTCACTTCAAAGTCCGGGAGCGTACGCCAAAGCAAAGTCTCAACCGAGGCGACTTTGGGCCTGCTATTTATCGGATTTTGCCGAAGACTGCTTCCAAGCCGTAAAACGTCAGGATGGATCGCAACGTATCGGTCAAACGGCAAAGCGAATTGTTGCCATGTCGAGTATGACCTACCGGCAGGACTTCATCGAAACCTTCGCTGAACCACGTTGATATTAATTCGTTTGCGCCGGAGACTTGCGGTTGGCCTTGATCATCCATAGCGACGTGAATTAATACTTCAATTTTTGAATCAATTGCGTAACAGTCCTGAATTGAAAAGTGACAAGCGCCACGATGCGCCCCTGCTCTGTCTGGAGTAGTCCACTTTTGGAGAAATAATACTATATCTTGGCATTTTATAGTGGAAAGCACCATTTTGTCTGTTTGAGCGGAATTAAAGACTCTACCCTTGGTTGTAAAATCGTTTGCCAAGAACTGCATCGTTTCATAAATCTGTCATGCATTCTTATGACAGATTATCAGAGGTGATCGTATGGGCATTCTCGATTTCAATCGTCGTTTATTCGCACCGCTTCAACGCAATTTGTTTCTACCAGAGGCTCCAAAGACGGACCTCTTTGCAAATGCTGTGCAAAAAGCCAAACAACCATCGGTGCCGCAAGGAAACCCGGAAAAAGAGCATGACGGTCGAGATCGACCATACGATCCGAAAGAACGAGACACTCAGTGGAATAGCGCCGCTCTACGAACAAAGTGTCCCGGATATAATGTTAACCAATCCCTATATCCGCGATGCAGATGTGATCAACGAGGGCGCTTCCTTGCGGGTCTTGAACGAGGAGCGGCGCACGAGCCTTGAAACGATCAAGGATTTGCAAACGGACGTCGACAAGGCGGCTAGCCCGGGCGAACGAGACGAAAAGACCAAGGCCCTGAAGCTTGCAGTTCAGACGGACTTTAGATCTGCTGGAAAGAACCAAGCCTATACGCCGGGCACGCTTAAAATTCATCTTGATGAACGTCAGGCCGATCTCGTCGCACTCGGACCCCAGACGGAAAGCTATAAAAACCTTGTGCTAGAAGAGCGGAAAAACATCGAGACGAGTCTCAACGCTGTCTTTGAGCCGCTGCGCAATTCGATAACAGCGGCGCAGCAAGACCCGGCAAAATGGGGTCAAGTGCAGGGCGAGCTTGTCAGGCAATTTGAAACACTCGCCAAAAATGCGCCTGACGGCGGCGAAGCGGCCATTAACAGCGCCCGGGAGGTGCTAAAAGAGTTCGGCCCGTCCGACAAAGGTTTCGTTGATGCGCTCGACGCCAGTGGACGAGAAATTCTTGTTAACAGACCTGCACAACGTGTCCAGGACGCGTTCCGCGAAGGCAAGAACGACTTCAAGGGCATCGATGGTGAGAATGAAGCACAATCCAAACGGGAGGATGGGGCAAGCCGTGCTGCCAAGGTGCTCAACGATGTAACCAAGAACGTTACCGACGAAACGGCTGTCTTGATCATCCAACAGGCCAACCAACCCACCGAGGCTTTTGGCAACAAAGACACAAAGGTGCTCGACGCGATCCAGCAGACCATCGGCCAGCGCGTTGCCATTGATTCCGGTGCGCTCCCAGACAGTTTGTTGGGTGGCAAGAATTCCAATGTCTCCAAGGAAATCACCCTATCGCTCACCATGACCCAGCGCGACACGGTTGGCGACTATTCGCAAACGCTTGGCCGAATAACCAAAGCACCCGGTGGCCAGCAGATTATCGATGACAGCGCCAAGTCGATCACCAAGACCATAAACGAGACGACAGACAAGACGTTTGCAGATTGGGAGAGCAAGCTTCCGCAAGAAACAAAGACCTTTTCACTGGAAGACAAGAAGAAGATCGGCAAGGAGATGGGGATACCCTATCCTGAGATTAAATCCGCGGATCCGGAAGCTGCCGGTGATCCATTCCGTCGCGCCATAGCAGGCGGTAACGATCCGACCCTGACGCTTGCTGTCGTGAAAGAGCTCAATAGGTCCGGCAATCTCAGCGGCGCGAATGCGATTTTCGATGCCACAATCAAGGGTACGGATGATCTGACCAAGAACAGTCAAAATGTCGTTGGTGAATTTGCCAAGGATCATCTCGTCGTGGCCAACGACTGGAAATCATCTCTTTCTGCCAAACAGCTGACGGATGGTCTCAATGATTCCATTGCCAACAATAAAGGCAGCAAGGACAAGATGGACGATCAAGGCGCCCGGGTATTCCGCACCTTGAGCGTTCTACACGCAGCGCAAAGTGACCTGAAAGAACTAAAGGGGCTTGATGGCCTTGATCGCTACAAGGCTGCCACCGATGGTTTGGAGAAGGACGAAAAAGGTCAATTTGCGGTGAGCAACAGTGAGCAGGCTTGGAGCGAAATGGGCAAGGCATATATCGAAGCCACCGCAGCACCGCAAACCGAGCCAGTCCCAACGTCACCAACGTTATACTGGTCAGGCCGCGCAGTCATAGGCATGTACAGAACCGTAGCTGCCTATGAGGCCCTTGGTGGAAACAAGGCTTACAAGCCCCCTTCGCCAGGCAGTATCGATATGGCTTCCCGCATGAGCCCTGGCCAGTTTGACCCGAAGCTTGCACAAAGTTCATCCGTTCTTCTGAACGGACCCAATGCCACGACCGATCCCAAGGCGCGCAAGGCTGCCATTGAAAGCCTCAGCAAGGCATTCGATGGATCCAAATTCGACCCGCGTGCCGGCATAACGACGGCCACCGGCTTTGGCAAAGGATTGGCTGCGGTCCAGGGCTTGCTGTATTTGGGAAGTGCAAAGGATAATTTCGCCACGCCCGGCCTTCTCACGCAATCGTTCGGCGTCTGGCTCACAGCTGGGATCGCGCAGGAAGCCGCCCAGTTGAGCGCCGGTGGCGTTCGTTCACTTATTGAACGTGGCAAGGTTGCAGAAGGTGGTTTCCTGGACAGAACCACGCGATTTGCCGAAGTCAGCGGCACGTCAAAATGGGGATGGTTCTCCAAATATTTCGACCGCGCGGGCGGAGCACTAATGGTCGCCTATACGCTCGATTATGCGGCAAAAGGCAAATGGGCAAACTCGGCCTTTGCAGCGACAACCACCGTTGGTACGTTCCTCTCCCTGATGAAATCCCCGAAAGCCGGATTGTGGGGCGCTGGACTTGCCGCCGTGGGAATCATCGGGGAAGCCATCTATAATCAATACCGCAAAAGCCAGATCGCAAACTACTACGAAGGGCCCACCGAGAAATTCCTGGTGCAGGCGGACTTTAAACAGGAAGCGGCAAAAATTCTCTCAAACCACGATGGCGATGGAAACAGCGTTGGCTCCATTATCGATCCTCTTGCAAAGGAACTGGGCATCACCCCGCAAGCCCTCACCGAAACCCTACGCAAAACCGAAGATATGGCGAAGCTACGCGAGTTCGTACGGGGCGTGCACGAAACCAAGCCGGACGACCATGGCAACTATCCAATGACAGCACCAAAACGGCTCGAACCTCTGGAGATGCCCGATGGTGGCACAGTCTCACGTGACCCGTCACTTGGTCGGCCACGCACAATCCCGGAATTGGCCCAATGGGCCAGAGAGAATCTCGTTTTGACGAGCTGACGCAAAGACCGGCAGGGTCATCGACAATCCTGCCGGTCTGTTGAGATAGATGTTCGCATCCGCTTATTTGGAGCGGCTCTGCATCGTTTCAAAGCACCACGACTTTCGTCCCGACCTTTACGCGGCGGTATAGGTCAATCACATCCTCGTTGGTCATACGAAAACATCCCGACGACGATGATTGGCCAACGCTGTCGGGCTCGTTGGAGCCGTGGATGCGGTAAAGAGTATTGCCCAGATATAGTGCCCTAGCACCCAAAGGGTTGTCTGGCCCGCCAGCCATGTGTGCGGGCAGATCCGGACGGCGCGCCAGCATATCCGCCGGTGGACGCCATTCCGGCCATTCGCGTTTGCTGGAGACGCGTTCTGTGCCACGCCATCCATATCCCTCCCGGCCGACACCAATGGAATAGCGCAATGCACGTCCCTTTGGCTGTACCAGATAAAGCGCCCGGTCCTGTGTTTCGATGATAATGGTTCCTGGCTTTTCACCGGTCGCGTAGGCAACCATCCGGGGAGCGACGGCCGTATGGGCTGAATTCGCCGCAGCAGCCATGCCCCTTTGCGCATGTCGTGGAGGATAGCTCTGTGTCCCCATGAGAAATTCGATATAACCGGGATCGATCCAGACCTTTTTGTTTTTCTGGTCCAGCACCGGCGGAGATGGCTCTGCGGACTGCGCGAAAGCACCAATTGAAACGGGCAAAAGGTTCGCGACGAGCAAGACCGCAAAGAGTTTCGTGGCAGATTTCAGAAAGACCATTGAAAGGATTCCTCCGTCTTGAGCTTGGCTGTGGCAAGAATTTGAACCATTCAGATCAACCCGGCTGCAACAAGAGCATTGGCGACCGGCTGAAACACGCGTTCGGGAACCGGATTTCCAAGAGTGGAGGTATTGGAAATCTGATGTGCAAGGCTCCCATCTGATGCCAAGGGGATGCCCAATGCTACGGCCTGCTTGTGCATTTGTGGTGCATCGGGCCCCAGGGCCCGGCAAACAACGACGGGTACAGGAGTTTCACCGCGAATATAGCGGATTCCGACAAGCACGGTGCGTGGTTCCCCGATGAGAAGGACGGCATTTTTCAAACCCAGCCTGCCCCCAGCCACACTCCGGCGCTGCCGTTGGCGCTCCTGACGTATGTGAGGGTCACCTTCCATATCCTTCTGTTCGCGTTTGCTTTCAGTCTTGGTCATGCGCATCTCGCGCAAAAACAACCAACGCTGCACGAAGATGTCGCAAAATCCGATAACCAGGAATGCGGCCACAGCAATCGCCGCCAGCGGCTTTATCATGGCGCTGAACGTTGCTTGCAGGCACAGACCCCCACATGAAGGGGACTCAAACAGAGCCTTCAGTCCAGCCTGAAACACCACGACAAACGCTGTCGTGACCGCAATAATCTTGATAAGGGATTTGGCGAATTCCACGACGCTCTTAAGAGAAAATATGCGTTTCAAACCGGTCGCCGGATTGATCCGATCAAAGTCCGGCTCAATGGGTTTGGCGGAGAATACAAATCCTCTTGTGACCGCCACATTTGTGATGAGGATTGCGAAGATCGTAATGGCGAGAATTGGTAAGGTCGCCGTCAGCAAGCTTTGAACGGCAATCGTGCTTAGACGATGCCATACGTCGGCAAAAGGTCGATCATAAATATGGGAAGCCTCTTCGACCAAAGCACCAATTCGTGCCTGCAAAACCGGGGCGATATAAATCAGAAAAAAGTGTGCAAGAAAGCATTATCACACCCGAAACCATGTCGGGACTATGAAGCACCTGGCCTTTTTTGCGCGCGTCATCGATCTTCTTTTCCGACGCGGGAAGCGTTTTTTCTTCGCTTGTCTCACTCACTTTTCAAACCTTGCATTATGTCGAGGCAAGCAATCCGATTGCCTGCGCGCGCTCCGCTGGACTTTGAATTGAACGTAGTTTTGCAGCCTTCGCCAGAATCTGGTTCTTCTGGTTTGCCGGCATGTCCGGCACATCAATCGCACGCGCACGTGCTGCATCTCCCGAAAGGCTCAAGATAATCATATAGTTGACGAAGTGGCGCTTTTCGGCCAGTGGAGACGCCACCACGCTATCCATACTGGTTGCCGCGCCTGGCAGATTGTTTGACAATGCCTGTGCCAGAGCAAGATTGGTCTTCGTGTCAAGATTGGCGGGCTGCAGGGCAAGTGCTTTTGCAAAAGCTCCCTGTGCTGCGGCACCCTCGCCAGCCAGAACGAGCGCCGTGCCGAATTTATTATAGGCCGATACCGAATTTATGGCTTGTGCTGCCGGGGCAAGCGTCCTTGCTGCGGCACCTGCCTCGCCGCGTTGTAATTGTACGGTTCCAAGCCCGAGAAGCGCATTGGCATCTTGCGGGTTGATTTGTAAGGCCGACCGATAGGCTTTTTCCGCGCCGTCTGGATCGCCATCCTTCATGCGCGCATTGCCAAGTTTTACATGTATGCTGGAGTCCGTTGTCGACATTTCAGCGGCTCGCTCGTAAAGAGCAAGCGCTGTACCGCTTTCGCCCTTGGCATCAATATCGCGGGCAATATTCAGCAGTTTGGATTGTTCATCGGCGGGTTTATCAGCGGCGCGCCGTTCAGCGGTCGTAGCGACGCAACCCGAAGAAACCACCCCTGCAAAAAGCAGCGACAAGAGAGCAAAACTGCGAAAACAACTCACGACCATGGGGATGCCCTTCTAGACCAGTTGATCATGTTCGTTGTCCTTACTGTGTTTGCTCGTTTTGTTCTTCTGAGCGCCGGCGCTGGCGCCGTTCTTCCGGTGCAGTTCCGTCAATGTAATTCTGGGCGGCTCGGGCGACGGGAGCAGCCATCGCCGGCCCCATTTCTCGCCCCTGTATCAGATCCTGTTTTCCGGCGGCCATGTGCTGCAGGTTGAGGTTATTTGAGCAGCCCGACGGCAGATAGACGGGATCGTCGGCCGTATCGGGTGTGATGCACGCATCAGGAACGAGAACGCTCTGAGTTGATCCTGATTTGTCATAGCCCTTTTTGACCACACCGGGCCTGGCATCCTTGAGGATCAGATAGCTGTAGTTCGGCGAATAGGGTTGCGGCTGGTTACCGACGCAGCTGGCAACAATACCCATGCACCCGAGCAAAGCTGCAAGACGGATCATTGGCTGCACGGCCCTTGCTGAGCAATCATTCAACATAGAAGCCATACCCCTTGTTGACGTTGTGCCTTGTTTTCTTGCGCGGAGAAGAAATGGTGCCGGAAGGACTGTCCAAAGGCGTTTTCAGATTTCGGGACGACGTTGGCGACACCAGATAGGGTGTTATGAGGATAACCAGTTCCGTCTCATTGCGCTGAAATCGCTTGGACTTGAACAATTCGCCAAGGATTGGCACATCGCCAATAACAGGCGTCTTGTCGATTGATCGCGTTTCCTGCCTTTGAAAAAGCCCGGCAATGGCGAATGTCTGGCCGCTGCCAACTTCCACGGTGGTGTCTGCACGCCGCACGCGCAACGAGGGAACAACCAGGCCGTTAATGGATACAACGCTGTCCTGGGAAACATTGCTAACCTCCGGCCGAACCTGCAGAGCTATGCGATCATTCGGCAAGAGTGTGGGTGTGAATTGCAGCGATACGCCAAATTGCTTGTACTCAATGCCAACCTGATCGTTGCCCACCGGGACTGGAACAGGAATTTCTCCGCCGGCAAGAAAGCTTGCCGTCTGGCCGGTGACGGCGGTGATGTTGGGCTCGGCGAGGATTGTCAGAACACCGTTCGATTGCAGGGCATCCAGCAGCACATTGACATTGACATGTTTACCCGAAACGCCGATGGCAGTCCCCCCACCCTCGCCGCTGGTATTGCCAGTCCTCACGATACCGAAAGAGAACGAGCCACTGTTGACAAAGGCGCTCCAGTCGAGCCCGTAGCGGGACAGTTCGTTGCGTGCGACTTCTGCAAATCGCACCCGGATGTTGACCTGATTGGGTCCGGAGATCGTGGTGTTGTTCAGCGCAGGCTTGTCGGGTTGTGAATAACTTTGCAGCACATTGTCGGTGTCGACGGCCTCGCCCACACTTTTGGTCTGACCTTTGCCGACAAACTGCTCGCCAAACAGACTGATATCGACCGTTGTGGTTGGCTGCAAGGCACGTGCCGATTGCTGGGCATCTCTCGGATTGCCGACAACACGAACTTGCACGGTGCCGCGCGTGCCCTGATCAGGGCTAAGGGCAATCAGATTGGTATTGCCGATTTTGGTGGCGTAAATATAAACCGCACCTGGCGATACCACGCGCACATCCGCAATGGAGGTGTCGGCAAGAAATACCGATTCCACCGGCTGGTCGAAACGCAATATCTGACCCTGCCCCATCGTCAATTTGAGCACCTGGCCCGCGGCGGCATCAACCTTTACCTGAGCATAAGCCGCTGGCAGGTAAGCGGCGATCGCCAGGACAAGGGCAACAATAAATCCGGACCTTTGCAAAATTCCGGATGTGCGCGCCTTTCGAAGAAAGGTTGGTCTGTCCATAGGGTAATTGTCCACCACATTTTGATGCTGCTGCGTACTGGAACCGGTCAAACGCTTGCTCACTTGGTTCCACTCATTTGGATCTGCTGCGTCTGGCTGGACAGTGGAAGCGCGATATAGCCGAGGGATTGCACACTGAACTCTGGCGCGATTTCTTGGTAGGACAGGACCGGCAGATTGATATCGTTCCTGATGAGGAGGTTTCTGATGGCTCGGCGGATATCCATTGCCGTTAGCAGCGTTCGCGTGAGCTCGCCATCATGACCACTAAACTTGCCCTTCAACTGTTCGATGATTGGTTTTGAGATTTCCTCCGGAATGTTGACCAGGGAGGCTCCCGATCCTTGCTGGAGGCAGGTGCGCACCGCATTTTCAGTCTCTCTGGTCAAGAGATAGGCAGAAACAATCCTGTTCATTTCTGAATGGCGGTGGCAGATCTGCCGTGCCAGTCCGATGCGCGCGTAGTCGCAAAGCGCATGGGGATTTTGTATCTGAGCTCCCCATTCAACGACGGCCTGAAGAATGACGCGCAGATTAATGATCGGAACATCCTCCTCGACGAGCCGGCGAAGAATTTCCGAAATTTTCTGCAGCGAGGATATGCCGACGGCCTCTTTTACCAGATCGCCATACTCATCCTCGACTTGCGACAGGAGGTATCTTGTCTCCTGCACATCAACAAAATCAGACGCATAGCGGCGCACGGCGCGCAGCAGTACTTCCATCAGCACCGCAACCGGTTCGTGGAACGTAATGCCGGCATCTTCCAGTTTTTGTCGGTGGCCGCTTGCAACCCATATGCTATTGATGCGTCCAATCAATGCGGTGCGGACCTGGTAGGGAATCGACATGAGATCAAGGTGGACCGGCTCGTCCGTCACCAAAAGATGATCAATCAGGATGATGCCATCGGTGACCGGCACATCCTCAAAGTCGATGCGGAACTGTTCGGCTTCCAGCACCATGTCGGATCGAATTGCGATTGAGGGTACCCGAACACCAATATCCGCAAAGATATCGCTGCGGACCTTCTCGATGCCTTCCCTCAGTGCTGGCATTGATGTGGTTTCGGCAATGGCCGGGCCAAGACAGATCACCAGGCGCTGCGAAGCGGACATGAGTCCAGATCCCTCATTTGTCAGGGCCTGGTGCGGCTTGGTGATGTTGCCGATCTGCACAAGTGTATCGCCATCGGCGTGCGCGCTTTGGTCGTACAATGCTCCGCCGCTCTTTTGAACGAGGTAGGCCAGACCCGCGGCCAAGCCCGCCAAGGTCCAGAACACCACTGTGGGAAAACCTGGAACAACACCGAAACCGAACAGGATCACCGCGGCCAGGGCCAAGGCGCGATGATTGGCTCCAAGCTGCCCGACGATCTCCGTCCCAAGATCTTCATTGCGGTCTGATGTCACTCGCGTCACAACTGTGCCGGCTGCCACTGCCATCATGAGTGCCGGTATTTGCGAGATCAGGCCATCGCCGACCGTGAGAAGCGAATAGGTGTGCGCCGCTTCGCTAAAAGGCATTCCGTGCTGCAACGACCCTATGGCAAGGCCGCCAATCAGGTTGATGGCGATAATAATCAGTCCGGCAACGGCATCACCTTTGACAAACTTCATGGCGCCATCCATGGCGCCATAGAACTGGCTTTCGCGTTCCAGACTTTGGCGTTTGCGTTTTGCCTCGGCTTGATCGATGTCGCCGCTGCGCGCTTCGCTGTCGATACTCATTTGTTTGCCCGGCATCGCATCCAGTGCGAACCGTGCTCCAACTTCAGCCACGCGCTCTGCGCCCTTTGTAATAACGACAAACTGCGCAATGGTGATGATCAGGAACACCACCAAACCGACCACAACTTCTCCGCCGATGACAAAATCACCGAAGGCCGACACAATTTGTCCGGCGTCGGCCTGCAACAGGATCAGACGGGTCGTTGTGATGGCAAGTGAAAGGCGGAACAAAGTTCCAAGCAGGATAATGGAGGGCAATGCGGAGAACTGCACGGGCTGGGAAATATAAAATGCGACAACGAAAATCAGCAAGCTGAATGCAATGTTCATCCCGATCAGCACATCGACAAGAAAGGTTGGCAAAGGGATGACCATCATGATGATCGCCAAAAGCATGAATGCCGCGATGACAATGTCGGATCGTTTCGATGCAGCCCGGGCAAAGCGGTTGAATGTGGCAAACACGGTCACGAGGGCAGCCTTTCCCTCACATAGTCCCGGAATGTCTTCTTTGCTTGCTCATGCTCTCCCCTCATCCATTGTGCCCGGCTTTTGAGCAACGTAAGGCTGGGGGAGGCGTTGCCTTCGATATCCTCGATCCTGTCAATCGCCGTCAGCGCCCGTGCGGCGGCTTCCGTTTCGACGAAGACCTCGGCGAGAGAGCGAAGCACGGCCGTTTCATGCGGGGCAATTTTGGCGGCCAGCAGCAGAAATACCAGCCCGCGCTCTGGCTGACCGGCCCGGCAATAGAGGTAGCCGAGACCGTGAAGAAACTCGACGCTGTCGCGGCGTTGCTGTGTCACTGGCTTTGTGCCTGAGCCAGCCGGTCTTGCAACTCGCGCCGATTGTTCATTTCTTCGGTCAACATTGAAGCCGTGATTGCTGCTATTTCCTCGTCAATGTCCAATTCCGGCAACAGGTCGTTAATGAGGTAGTTGAGGATTTCCTGTGAGCGCGACAGATCGAACACACCTGGATTGGCGCGTTTTGGCTTTCTCAAACGCCCTATTTGACCGATAAACGGATCTTTTGCGCGCCTGGCAGCCTGTTCCGAGCGCGCGAGTGATGCATCAAATGCTTTTGATTGAGCTTGATCGACCTTCGTGGCATCGGCACGTGCAGAAACGGAGCCGGTCTGCGCGCGAATTCGATCATCTTGCCGACGAATGTCGAGTGCCATTCATGTCCCCCGTTCCTGCGTAGTGCGTTTGGCTGGACCCGCACAGGACGCAGTCACACTTTGAATTGACGCCTAGTCCTTGCTGAAATCGGTTCCGATTTCAGCGGACATGCGTTGCCCGGTCGATCAAAATGTCAAAACAAACTCTTCGCCTTGCCGGCCAGCCACAAGACGGCCGTCACGAATGTCTTTGATAATCCAGCCGTCCTCCAGAGCGGCGCCCTTATAAAGCCTCGTTCCGTCGGAACTGATCGCATAGGGTGCATCGCCGAACCAGACTGCTTGCAAGTTGAACTTCGGATTTACTTTGGGCGCTTGCGCGCCCACGAGACTTGTCAGCACGTAGGTCCCGCCATAAGTGCGATCAAACCAGTTCTGGATCGTTCCCCAGCGATTGCGGTCATCTGCACCAAGATTGCCCGATACCGTCAGTCGTGTTCCTTGCGCCTCAACCTTAAGTTCACCAAGCCCCGCGTCCGCGAGCCTGCTTGTCAAGGAGGCGGCGACGGGACCCGCGGCGGGGAGCGCCGGAGTCCTTGCGGCAGTATCGGATTGTTCAATTGTAGGGTGGGCAAGCGCAGAATTCTTCGAGCCTAAAAAGTCACCAACTCCGGCCTGCACCGCCGCAATGGTCAGCAACGAAAGCGCCGCGCCGCCAATTGCTATCCAGCTTGCGCGCGGGTTCTTGCGTGCCTTGTCGCGTTCCAAGCGGGGAAATGACAATTCGATTGTTGCGCCGCCGATCTGAAAGGCACAGGGCATTGGACAGCGTAACCCGTGACCGACCGGCACGAGCGCGTCTGCGTCGATCAGGACATCACCGCCAATGGCCTCGATCATGACGTCGGCGCCCTCGCGTTGAAATGTCATATGATGGGAGGAAACGTCAGGGTCACTAAGCGTCAAGTCACAATCGGCGGCGGAACCGATCCGATATGTCTGTCCGTCGAGCGGCAGCGAAACGCCGTCGTGTATCCCGGCCGTTACCTTGAGTAACAGAACTGAACTTGGTGCCTGGAATCTGACGATCGAACCCATATCCACTGCCTCGTTTGCAAGGTATTCAATGTCTGGTCATGCGCTGTATGGTCGGGCGCAAACTGGCAAAAGACGCCCGGCTCACGTTGTCATCATGGGTGCAGACGGCGCGAACGCCGTCTGCAAGAAATCTCAAATCAGTTGTTAGGACGCTGCTTGGCAGCATCGAGCGCAACTTTTTTCTCGGTGGTGATTTCGGTAATTTTGGACGACTTCTCGATTGCTTTATCAAACGCCGCGGTCATTTTCTCGATCGAATTATCCGAGCTTTGTGACCCGCCCACACCTTGAACAGCCATGCTATTTCTCCTTGAGTAACAGTCATCATTTGAAGCAATCGTCGCTTCACACCGTCTTGGCGCCAGGCCCGCCGATAGACTCGCACGAACTATCTGGCAGCCGGTGATAGTATGAAAAAAATAGAGAAGGCAATTTTTACAAAGGTCAGTTCATATTACGGCTTGTAACGATAGTTGATCTCAAGATTGTATCAGTACAATCATTGCAATGCGAAATCAAAAACTAATTCAAAATTTGAAATATCATAAATAAATTACTTTACGACTGACAAAATTTGTCAGTACTATATCGCTTGATTCCGTTTATAGTTGCATTGCGCAAATTTTGCGGATGATATAGGGGCTATTGTCGCGCTTCGTAACAAAGGGTGCTTCGCATGACTATTCCGATAGCAGCTAGGCATTTGCGGGCACTCGCATACACTTGCGTGACTGCAGTCTTCATTTTGGGTGCACCAGATCAGGTCTTGGCCAATACGCCCGATTGGTCGGCAAAACCGTATTCCTATATCCTCATCAACCAGGACATCCGCGACGCTCTCAAGGAGTTTGGCCGCAATTTGAACCTTCCAGTTTCGCTCTCGGACAAGATCTCGCGGGCAAGTTCGAGGCGAGGTGCGGGCCGAAACCGCCGGAGCGTTTTTGACAAAACTGGCCGAGGCCAACGGGCTGGTCTGGTACTATGACGGATCGATACTGTACATCAATTCCAGTGACGAATTTGCGACACAGATCCTCGATGCAGGCCGCGCCGACGGGGCGAGGGTCATCGAAGAGGTCAAGCGACTGAGCCTGATGGATGACCGGTTCTCCATCAAATTTACCCCCAATGCATCGGCGCTTCGTGTGTCCGGACCACCGGCCTTTATCGCTATGGTTCAACAGGTTATTGCCAATGTGCAACCACCTCCCCTGGCGACGGCGGACGATCCGCGCGTGCGTGTTTTTCGCGGCGGCCAGAACAATGAGGTGACTGAAGACTTCGCTCCGCCGGAAACCAGGACCCCGAAAACAGATACCAGGCAGCGCCAGTCTTCTGCGACCACGCGTGCCAGGCAGCAAACAGGAGATCTATGACATGGCCAATCTATCAGTTTACAATGTTGCATCCCAGGCAGGTAACGCTGCGCCATCCCCTTCTGCGCCGCAGCAACAGTTCGAAGCTGCCATCAGCCAGGCCGTGACCAACGGGGGCAGTTCATTGATGGCGCAGGAGATGATGAAGGTGGCCAATGAGATGCTCAATGAAGCGATGTCGGAAGATGAATAATGGCAAACGATCAGCTTGCCGGCCGGCATGAGAGGAGCATTTGGCCATGACAGTCCTAGCCGTTGCAGCTTTAACCCCGACGAATGCGTCGAGTGCACAGTCGATTGCCTCGCAAAATCTTTTCGAGCACATGGCAGGCAATATCCATAAATTGCCCCATGGTGCCAGTCCTGCCGATCTTGGCCGCTCCCTCGTCGATGATCTGAAGGGGTTCGTCGAACGAACCGGTAAGTTTGCAAACCGCACCGATGAGGTGCGCAAGACAGCATCACAATCGTCCTTCCACAACGCTGCCCCTGGCAAGGAGCCGGCCAAAAGTGTGGAGGACCAGCAGGTCACACGCGTTGTCGAATCCCTTGGGACGATGTTTGATCACTCAATTGAAACACAAATGGTGGTGCGGGGAACGACCCAGGTATCCGGCGCCGTGAACACACTTGTCAAAGGACAGTAATCCCTACACGGAGACGCACCTGGTGCAGCGATTGCTGGCGCGATGCCTGGCTGTGGCTGCACTTTGTCTCCTCCTTCAGGCCTGCAAGGAAGACCTTTACACCAATCTTGAGGAGCGGGAGGCAAACGCAATGGTTGCGGTCCTGCTCCAAAGAGGGATCCCGCCGGCCGTGTGGTCCAAAAGAACGGCAAGTTGTCGGTCACTGTCGATGAGGACCAGTTTGCCCAGGCAGTCACGGTTCTTAACGAAGCCGGACTGCCGAAAGCACAGTTTGCAACGATGGGAAGCGTGTTCAAGCAGGAAGGATTGGTCGCCTCGCCCGTACAAGAACGCGCTCAGATGATTTATGCGTTAAGCGAAGAGTTGTCGCGGACCGTCTCGGAGATCGATGGCGTGGTGTCTGCCCGCGTGCATGTCGTCCTGCCTGACAATGATCCCTTGCAGCGCAACGCTGTTCCAGCGTCCGCTTCGGTGTTTATCAGGCATGAACCGAGCCTGGATATCAACACCCTCATCCCCCAGATCAAAACCTTGGTCGCCAATGGCATCGCCGGTCTGACATATGAAAAGGTCTCCGTCATTCCGGTGGCCGCAGCGACCACGAATCCGACAAACATGAACAGTGAACTAACATCGTTCCTGGGAATATGGATGTTGCCTGAAAGTGCAGCGAAAGCCAGATGGCTTTTTGGAGCATTGGTTGCCGCCGTGCTCGGGCTCGGCGCGGCACTGGGCTATCTCCTGCGGCAAAGAAAACGCCGGCGCATTTACCCCCTCGTTCCCGTTGAGCCGGCAAAGTGAGCGAAATCCCGCAGAGACAAAATGAAGCGAACCTTGCGACCGCTGCGCAGGACTGGACAGACATGATGGCGGCGCCTGCCCGATATGTGCATCCCGAGAGGATAGTCGCCTGTTATAAGGGCGCAATTACCCTCGAGATCGCCACCGGTTTGCAGGCGTCAAAGCGCATCCAGCGGCACCTGGCCATCTTGCTCACGGCGCATTTTGAGCTATCTGCCCTGCCGGATCTGGCACAACCTGATGACGCGGATCTCCTCTTGATGACGTCTCCGGCTGAACAGATCAGTGATCTTGTTCTGCTTGCCGGTGCAATTTTCTGGTCACACACCTTTGCTTCGGAAATCAGAACCAATGCGGTGGCGGAGATGAAACGCCGCGTTGGCGAGACGGGTTTCCAAAGAGCACTCGCCAATCGAGACCTTGCCAGCAATCTGCCAGGACCAAATGACCTCGGCGCGCTTGAGGCGATGGTGACGAATGATGGACTGGGCTGTATTGCTGGCTGGCATGAGGCGCTTGCGGCCCGCTTGAGGCCCTGGGCCCGGCTGAAACATGCCAATGACAGTGTGCTTACGCCGTCGCTCGATGCAGCACATCGCAAGCTTGGCCCGTTGATCATGCGCAGATTGGCGGCAAGCCTTCCGTCACCAATCCCGCAGGATGAGGTGCAATGACACAGCTTCCAGCCGTACCCGCTACGAAGATTATTCGCCAGGAGGAGGTCCAACATTGGCTCGACGGCTATGCGTTTGTCGCCGCCGCCAAGGCCGAAGCGCAAGCGCAAATGGATAAAATGAGCGAGATTTGCGAAGCCAGCCGCAAAGAGGGTTATCAAACTGGCTTTGAGCAGGGTGCGCGTGAGGCCGCCGCTTTGCTGACAGCAACCACCGCCCGCGTAAACAGCTATGTTGCCACGCTCGACCAGCAAATTGTTGATCTCAGCCTGTCCATTATTACGAAGATTTTCGGCAAGTTCGATGATGCGGACCTGGTCGCCAGACTGGCTGAGCACGCACTGCAAGGATTTCAACGCGAGCGCGATATCACCATCAGCGTGGCGCCAGATATTGCCGAAGAGGTTTCACAGCGAATCAATTCCGAATACGCCCATGAATCGCTCAACATCACAGTTTTGGCCGACCCGCATTTGCGCGGGACGAAATGTGTGCTTTCAAACGCGATTGCCGTCATTGATGCAGGTCTTGAAACACAGCTTGCCGCCATACGGGAGGCGCTTGTCGACCATCCAGCCAAAGATGGGGCCTCATAATGACGCAGAAATTTACCGCGCCCGATCTCGACCAGCTGATGGGGCGACTGCAAGATGGCGCATCGAAGGTTGAGACCAGACCCGTTCGCGGCCGCATTCGCAAGATCACCGGCATCATCGTGCATGCCAGGGTATCGATGGTAAGAATTGGCGAATACTGTCACCTGCGCGACCCGGTTTCGGGCCGCATTGTGCCGGCCGAAGTTGTGGGCTTTCAGGACGATGAGGCCGTCTTGACGCCGATTGGCGACCTTGACGGCATGTCGACGCGCGCTGAGGTAATTCCGACAGGTAGAACACTGCAGATCCCCGTCGGTCCGCAATTGCTGGGATGCGTTCTCAATCCACTTGGAGAGGCGATGAATCGGACAGGTTCTGCGTCTACGCCCCTGCAGGCCGATACCTATTATCCCACACACAATGTTCCCCTGCAGCCGCTGCAACGCGACCTTGTTGAGGATCCGCTGCAGCTTGGGATAAAGGCGATTGACGGGCTGCTTACAGTGGCGCGCGGGCAGCGCATTGGCATATTCGGTGAAGCTGGGGTGGGCAAGTCCTCACTGCTTTCCAGCATTGTGCGCGGAACCCAGGCAGATGTTGTCGTCATTGCGCTGATCGGCGAACGGGGCCGGGAGGTGAGGGAATTTATTGACATTCAACTCGGGGATGAAGGACGAAAACGATCTGTCGTTGTCGTTGCAACTTCCGATCGTCCGGCAATAGAGCGCGTCAAGGCCGCCTATGGTGCAACCGCGATCGCTGAATATTTCCGCGACCAAGGACAACATGTGCTGCTTTTGATGGACAGCGTCACCCGTTTTGCCCGCGCGCAGCGCGAAATTGGCCTTGCTGCTGGCGAGCCACCGACCAGACGCGGATTTCCCCCTTCCCTGTTTGCAGCACTGCCGCGCCTGCTTGAGCGTGCCGGGCCGGGCATCGGCGGAT
This sequence comes from Phyllobacterium sp. A18/5-2, assembly GCF_025452215.1. Lineage (NCBI taxonomy): Bacteria > Pseudomonadati > Pseudomonadota > Alphaproteobacteria > Hyphomicrobiales > Phyllobacteriaceae > Phyllobacterium > Phyllobacterium sp. A18/5-2. Next base: position 343,850 of record NZ_CP104967.1, read on the forward strand.
CCATCACCGGACTTTACACCGTGCTCATCGAAGGCGATGGAACACTCGATCCTGTTGCCGAAGAGACCAAGGCCATACTCGATGGACACATTGTGTTGAGCGCCGATCTTGCGCAACGTGGCCACTTTCCAGCTATCGATGTTTTGCGCAGTCGCAGTCGCCTGATGGACGCGGTGGTGACGAGTTCACATCGAACCAGCGCGACCAAACTTCGCGAGTTGATGGCCCGTTACGAGGATATCGAATTGTTGCTGCGCGTGGGGGAATACAAGCGTGGCGGCGACGTGCGATCGGACGAAGCACTCGATCGGCACGCGCGGATCGAACAGTTTCTGCGTCAAGAGAGCCATGAATATTTTGGCTTGGCCGAGACGCAATTACAGTTGCAGGAACTTCTCGCATGAGAGAGAAAAACCTGCACACGCTGATCAAGTTGCGGAACGTTCGCATGAGGATTGCTGAGGAATCCTCGGTCCGCCAAAAACGCGTTCACGATCAAGCGGCCATTGCGGTGGATCTGGCTGCCCGTCAGATCGTTCAAAATGCAGAAAAACGGCTCAGCCGTGAAACTGCCATCTACGAACAACTGTCGAACCGGACAGTGGGACGCCAAGAACTCGAACAGCATCTGGATGCGCTTTCTGCCCTGGACTATCACGCATCTGCACTGCGGCAACTGGAAGAACAGGCAAGGCTCCAACTGGCAGTGGAGGCTCAAAAGAGCCAGGAAGCAAGCGCCGCGCATCTGGCCAGGCTTCAACAATGCGACAAACTGAAAATTCTGCTGGCCAAACAATCTGCCAAGAACAACCAGTATGTCAGTCTGCTGGCTGAATTGGATGATGAGGACCAGCGGCACTTACCCGCAGTTCATAAAGGGTCTTGAGGGTGAACAGACTGCAAGAAGCTCAAGGATTTTCGCAATCCACCGGGGAAATGTCAGACGATCTGGCGTGGTTGCCTGTCGTTGCCCCCAGCCACGTAGACATTCTGAACATGTTTCGGCGCGATACCACGCCTTTGCGTGTGAATATCGCGGGTCTCGATGGGCATTTGCTGCTCGCCGACCGTGACCATCCAATTGGCAATCCTGTTGCAATGCCGGTGACGGTCGGGCCATGGCCCTTAAGGCTGATCTTGCCGGGGGAAACGCTGAAGCGTTTGCTGCAAGCGTCCGGCGTGGTGGTCAGCAATGCGGCCGAATTGGCGCCGCTACAGCGCGCCATCCTGATCGAATATGTGTTGACGGAGCAATTTATTGAGCTCGAAGCGGCAATCGCCCAGCCCATTCATATCGATTGGCAACACCAGGTCGCAGATTTTGACATCGTCCTGCCATGGGTCATTCATTTCGATGATTTCCAGTGCAATGCGGAATTGCATTTGACCAGCGATGCAGCGCGTGCGCTTGGACGGCTGAGGGAGCGTTCCCGAAGCAATGACAATGCGGCGCTGGCATCTGCCATTGCGTTCCCCATACAGCTTTGCGCCGGAACGCAGGAACTGGCGGTCTCGGAGCTGAAGGATTTGCGTCTTGGCGATGTGATCCTGCGGGAACAACCTTTTGGCACCGATCCTTTCGTCGTTCTGTCGGGCCGTTTTTTTGCGCCCGTCAAACCGGATGGCAACAGCTATATCCTTGTCGCCGATTGGCGGTCATTCAACAAAAGCCAGGAATCGCCGATGAAATCCCAAACCAAAATGGATACTGCCGGATCAACCGAAGATTTGGGCCAGCTTGAAGACCTGCCTGTGCAGCTGGTTTTTGAAATTGGCCGCTATGAATTGCCCTTAAGCGAGCTTCGAAAGCTCGGCGAAGGCAGTATCCTGCCTACAGCGCCAAGTACGACAAACGCTGTGAATATCCTGGCAAATGGGCGATTGGTGGGTAACGGTGAACTGGTAAAAATTGGTGCTGGCCTTGGCGTAAGGGTAGTGCGGCTGTCCAAGAATGGGTGAGTACCAGGCCAATCTCATCCCCATTATTGTTATTGTCTCGACCATCGGGCTCATTCCGCTCGCGGTCGTGACGATGACAGGCTTTTTAAAGATTTCGATTGTGCTGTTTTTGATAAGGAATGCTCTTGGCATCCAGCAATCCCCGCCAAATCTGGTGTTATATGGTATTGCACTTATCTTGACGGTTTATGTGACAACGCCGCTGGTCGGTGAAATGTACCGGATCCTTGAGGCGCAACAAGTCGATTTGCAGTCGGTGGACAGCATGAAATCAGCCGCCGAAGCCCTGCGCCCGCCACTGCAGTCTCACCTTTCAAAGTTCACCGACGACAATGAGCGGCAGTTTTTCATGCAGGCGACCGAAAATGTCTGGTCACCAGAAGCTCGGGCCGATCTTAGGCCGGACAGCCTGCTCGTACTCATTCCGGCGTTCGTCAGTTCAGAACTGACACGCGCATTTGAAATCGGCTTTTTGCTCTATCTGCCCTTCCTGGTTATCGATCTGATCGTATCGAATGTCCTCATGGCGATGGGCATGATGATGGTGTCGCCAACGCTCATCTCGATACCTTTGAAGATTTTTCTGTTCGTTGCAGTCGATGGATGGTCGCGACTGATGCACGGACTCATATTGAGTTACGGATAGCTGGCGATGGGTCAAACAGCTTTCCTTGCCCAGATGCAAAACGCGCTGCTGACCGTATTGTTGGCATCTGCGCCCGCACTGGCAGTCGCCATCATTATTGGTATCGCGGTGGGGCTGATCCAGGCGCTGACCCAGATACAGGATCAGACGCTGCCACAGGCCGTCAAGCTCGTCGCCGTGATGCTCACACTTATCGTTCTTGGGCCGACACTGGCGTTGCAGGTTGCAAACCTTGCAAGTCATGTTCTGGATAGTTTTCCTGCGATGACGCGGTAGCGGTCATGGATGCCGCCTTAACTACATCATCGTTGTTCGCCCTTGCCTATCCGCTTATTATTGCTACGGCTATTGCGGTGGCGCGTGCTCTTGGGATGATTGTCGTCACGCCAGCATTCATTCGCCTGGGCCTGACCGGATTGATCCGTTCCGGCGCCGCAATTGCCATCTGCATTCCCGCCATACCCGGTATATTGAACTCGCTGCTTGTTGAGGGCCCGATGAGCAGCTTGCTCATCACCGGACTCCTTGTAAAAGAAGTGCTGGTCGGCACCATTATAGGGATAGCATTTGGTATCCCATTTTGGGGCGCTGAAGTTGCCGGAGATCTGGTTGATCTGCAGCGCGGCTCCACCTCCGCGCAGTTGATTGATCCACTGCAGGTGAGCGAAACGAGCATAGCCGGCACCTTATTTGTGTTTGCCTTGCTTGCGCTGTTCTTCATGTCGGGCGGCTTCCTGCTGCTCGTCGACGGATTTTACAAAAGCTATGAGATTTGGCCCGCTGCAAAGTTTGTTCCCCTGGTGAATGTCCAGGCTGTCCCCGCTTTGCTCGGCATCTTGGACCGCATCATGCAGATCGGTGTCCTGCTGATCGCTCCGGTCGTCCTGGCGCTGTTGTTGGCGGATGTCATGTTGGCCTACCTTTCACGCATGTCGCCGCGGTTGCACATTTTCGACCTGTCGCTGGCTATCAAGAACTTGCTCTTTTCGTTGTTGATCGTGCTCTATATCGCCTATCTTGTCCCGTACATGATGGCAGAACTGAAAGAACTTCGCGGCACGTCCGAAATCATTCGCGCGCTTGTTGCCCCGCAGCCCGACAAGACCCCTTGACCTGATCCCGCACCGGCCGGCAAGCCCAAAAATTGCGCATTTTTTCCATCCGAATCGTGAATGACCGGCGAATGACCGGTGTCGCGTGAACAGAATGCGTTTGCCAAATGCGTGGCACGGGACCATCATTGCTGGCGTTGATTGCCACCCCAACAAAGCATTCAGGCCAGGGAGCATCGCATTGGCACAGCCCATCAACACTGTTGGATCACAGCAGGCACTCGAAAACACCTGGAACGATGAAAACGCGGTACAGAAATTTGAACGCGCACGCGAAAGTGCCTCGCGTGAGCACCGGGACAAATTGTTCGGCCGGCCACGGCCCAATGCCGTCGAGCTGGGGGTAGGTACAGCATTCGCCGATAACAATTTTGGGCCGGGCACCACCGACAAGGATCCTCTTTTCTTCACCAAGCATACAGCCCAGCCTTCAGCCGGTCATCGGCAGACCAGGACAGAAACGAAGAGCGTTCTTCAGTCCCCGCCAAACCCTCACCTGGTACGATATGCGGCAGGGCCAGCTATACTTGTTTGCATGATGCTGCTGCTGGCCGTCGGTCTTTATTTTGCCTGACAGGATGCGCCTCGCAGGCGGGCGGCAATCATCCGTTCGTTGAATATATTTGGTCGACGGTCCAGACGCATCGACCCGATGTTCGCTCACCGATTGTGGTCGATCAGGTCACCGGGATGCCGATGCCAAGTTCGGCAAGCACCACGTCGATCTGTGTGACGGATAACGGCATAGCCTCGCCTGACTGAATCCTGTCGGCAGTGCTTGGAACGTAAACCCCGCTGCCAGTATGCTGATAGTTCCGTTCGCCAGGATCAGTGTAGTTAGGGTCATTGCGGGCGGTGACGGTGAGCTTGGAAACATCGCCGCCGAAATCGTCGAGCGTATGGTGCAAATTGTCCCGAAGAGCTTCGAGCGCTTCCTTTGGCAGATTGTTTAACCAGTTCACAAATTTTTGCCGCTCGGCTGGCTGATCGAAATCATAACCCTTCATCTGGGCATATTTTGCCAGCATTGGCACAGGGCTGTGCCCGTCACCGCTCTGGTCCACCAGAGCAGCGGCGGCTGTCTCGTCAAGACCAGCATGAGCAAGGAAGTTTTTCGATGTATCCGTCATATAGATGTTGGAATTGCGGGCGCCGCCGACAATCATCTGGCCGATAACCGCTGCGCCGACGATGACAAGACCGGCGGGACCGAACATCGTGCCGGTACCCAGTGCGGCCATGACGGTTCCCCCGCGGCGGCTGCAGATAGGCTGCCCAGCAATGGATCGCCGGCTTTGAAATAGTCGAGCGCGTTCCAGGCATCGAAGGCACCACTGAGAGCGCCAAGGAACTTGACGGCCGGTCTGCTGCTACTGCCAAAATGCCTGACGGACGCCGAGTCAGGATCGATCCGCTCCATTCCGCCCAGAATCTCCACGCTGCGCTGCCCAAGACCAGCAAGATCGATGACCACCTTAAGACCGTTCTTCAGGGTCGGATCATTTTGCAGATTTGTCGCCGAATTGCTCAACGTGGCGCCGGTTGCTGCAACCCCCACCATGCGAAGCAACTGACCGGGGACCGCCGTATTGGCAAAGGACTTCACTCCATTTGAACTGCGCAGATCGTTAAGATCACTGTCCAATTTGGCCATTTTCGACTCGGCTTGTTCGATGCTATCGCCTGGTTCGGGCATCGATGTTTTCAGCGCATCGATGGCTTTGTTCATGTCGCCTTGGGGGATACCCAGCAATGTAGACACTTTGCCGTCCCTGAGGTGTTCAAGGCTGGCCCCGGCCCTTTCGATGGATGCCGGATTATGGGTATTCAGCTCGCCAAAGGACGGCAGGACCATGCGCCGGACAATCTGCGTCGTCGCCTCCTCGGTCAATTTGCGGCCACGATCCGTCAACCGGGCCTGGTTACCCAGAAAATTCAAAACCTGAGGTTCATCGAGCAATTCGGGCTTCTTCTTCATAGCGATATCAATCGCCATTGCTGTCTTTTCGTCCGACAATATCTGATTAATCTGGTTATCGGCAGCCGCTTGCTGGGAAGCCAATTCAGGAGGCAGATCGCTAAGCTGCGTGATTTGTGTCAGGAGTTTTTCACCTCTGGCTGCAATGTTGTCTTCGAGGCGCTTCTCCGTTGCTGTCCATTCGGTGCCCTTTTTGGGTCTTGTAATCTTTGATCGCTTGCGCGAGTTGCTCCGGTGTCATCGCTGCACCATGATTTTTGATCAACCACTGCAGCTCCTGCATATGGGTGGCGTAGGCGACCACATCCCTGTTCACCGTGCCCGTCGCATATTGCTTCACGCCAGGCGTAATATTTTGGGTCACGAAGGTCGAACTTGCCGATGAACTTTGAGCGGCCACGGCAATTGGATAGTCGAGGCTTGAACCATCGGCAATCGCTGGCGGAATGGAATTTGGATGATAGCCACCCAGCTCGGCGAAACCTTCAACAATCGCGTCAGCTCCAGGCGTTCCCGATATGCGATTGATAACCTTCATCATATCGGCTTGACCGTTGAGGCCTATCAATTGACCGCCAATTTCCTCTTGCCTTCTGCTATTGGCAGCCTTGATCGTTGGCATGGCCGCCGTGACCAAATCGACGGCAAGCGAAGGGTTAGCACCCTCGGTAAGCTTCTCCAGATTCATCATCGTCGTTGCCGCATCGCCCTGGTCGCTGACAGCAGTCTCGGGGTCGTAGTCGGCAAGCGGCCGGGCCGCCCACGTGGCAGCATTTTTTACAATTTCGCCGGCATCCTCCGAGCGCGCAAGCACCTGTTGCACATCCGGAGCCGCAGAATTGTATGCTTGATTCAACTGGATAAAAGCTTCATCTGGATTACCGGTCGTGCTGGCTGCATCAATGATGCGCCGCGCTTTTTTCTTCAACGTCCACGCCAGCGTGGGTGGATGAGCGCAAGGTGATACCCGTATCCCTTGCTGCAGTTTCAATCGCTGTTTGGGCCGGGGTGGCATCTTGCCAGTCGCGATCGTAAAGGCGCTGCAGAGCTGTCGCTCGTGCGTCCTGTGGCAATTGCCCGACGTAGGTTTTCACATCGCCGGCGATACGTTGGCTTTCGGCCTGGTAATCAATATTGGCATTGTCCGAATATTGGACTTGATTACCGCGATTGTAGATATCTTTGGTCAGTACCACTTCCGGATCGGATTGAAGACCGTGTGCCTGGATCGCCGCCGCAACGGCGGTGCCAGCCGGTCCGGCGTCGAGCCAGTCACTTTGTGCAAGTCGCAGCGCCGCCGCCTGCCTTTGCGAGGCTGGCAAATTGTCGAGATAGGTTGCGACTTGCTGCTGCATAGCCGTGGTCTGCGCCTCATCGTCGACCTGTGACGGATCAACCGCATAGGCAAGCTGATTGCCCCAATCATAAAGGTCGCTGATGAATGCAGCCTCGCCTTGCGGCACTCCGTTGCGGTTCGTCGCACCGTTTGCCACAACCTCTGGTGAACTTTGCGGCACGATCAAAACCTCGTCAGGTGCGATTACTTCGTTGCCAGTAATCTTGTTGGTCGCAAGAAGATCCCCTAGGCTGACATGGTTTTCGCTCGCGATAGTCCAAAGATTATCCCCCCGTTCGACAACAACCGTCTTTTTCTTTAACAGGATCGAGCCTGTTAGGGCCGCCCGCCTCAGCACGCTCGCGTACCGCCTGATTGATCTGTTCGACAAAGAGCCGTTGCTGTTGATCCGAAACGGCCGCAGTCCGATTTCCGGCTGCATTATAGCGGCTGCTTCCATCACTATCGATTCGGTACGACATGGACGATCTCCTGGTTGTGTGTACTTCGCAAGCTGGAGCCACCGCTTGCGACCAGTGCAACTGAGATGACAAGTTTCTGCATGATCGACAGTGTGGGTAACGGTTTGATGACATGATGCGGTCATTGCGGCGTTGCCGGTATTGTAACAATCGCAGGATGTCGACCCGGCCCCTTGGTGTCGCACCGAGGTGTTGTCCATTGTTTGAATTAAGGCGCAGAATGACACCGCTCCGGTTTTCAGGAGAATTGAAGCGCGACAGCGTTCCATTCAGCCATGGCCTTGCGGCGACGGGTGCGAATTTGTGAAGCGGATCGATTTGCACGGGATGGGATGAAGAGGTTGCGGACGGTGGAGAAGATTGACAGGAATTGCTGTAAGGCCCCGATGGATCGAAACCCTTGCCGTGTTCGCTCCCGTTTTCGAAACGGCAGATGGGAGTTCTCTGCACGGTTGTTCAGCCCCTTATGAGACCGGTGCTCGACATGCGGCATGACCTGGCACTTTGCCGCTCCACAAGAGCGCAGCTTATCGGTGACCATGCGCTTGGGTGCAACGCCCTGCTTCTTCAGCAGACGGATCAACAGGCGCCTGGCGGCCTTGGTATTCCTACGGTTCTGCACGATTTCATCGAGAACGTATCCGTCCTGGTCGACAGCCCGCCAGAGCCAGCATTTCCTGTCATTGATCCGCACGACAAGCTCATCGAGATGCCAGACATCATCATGCGAAGGCGGCTTGCGGTGTAAGCGGCGTGTATAGTCAACGCCGTGTTTGCGACACCATCGACGGATCGTCTCGTAAGAGACGATGATGCCGCGCTCGAGCATCATCTCTTCGACTTCGCGCAGGCTGACGTTGAAACGAAAGTATAGCTTGTGCGGGCGACAATCTCGATGGGAAAACGATGGTTCTTATACGTTGGGGCTGTCTGGCTCATCCGAAACGCCTAACGCAGAACCGTTGACGAAAAATCAATGTGACAACACCGGCGGAACTGCTGTCCCACTTCAGCGAAATACGCATCTAGCCCAGCCAGTTTTCGATCCGCAGGGCGCGGATGCGCGTGAACTCCCCGGTATTGGCCGTCACCAGCACCGCCCCCAGTGCATAGGCATGAGCGGCGATGAACAGGTCATTCGGGCCGATGGGCTTTCCAGCGGCTTCCAGTTCGGCACGGATACCGCCGTATTCGGCATCAGCGGGCACATCGAGCGCTAGCACTGGCAAGCTCCCAAGGATGGCCTCGATCTGCGCCAGCAGCTTCGGAGATCCCTTCTTGGCGCAACCATATCGCAGCTCTGCGGCCGTGATGATGCTGATGCAGATCGCATCCGGCCCAACTTCGGCGATGCGTCTGGTGACAGCGCCGTGCGGGTTGCGCGCCAGCTCGGACACGATGTTGGTGTCCAGCATGTAGCGTTTGCTCACAGGTCGATATCCTTCAGCGGCAACAGGGTATCATCAATCTCAGGGAACTGATCTGCCCGCCCGAGCGGTTCCAGACCGGCCAGTACTTCCAGCAGGTTCTTGCGGCGCACCGGCTCGATGATGAGCCGATCACCCTCCCGATGGATCATCACCCGGTCGCCGGGAAGCTCGAAGTCGGCCGGGATACGCACGGCCTGGCTCTTGTTGTTGCGGAAGAGCTTGGCCTCCCGTGGCGGCTCTTGCTCATGGTGTCGGAGTTGGGGCATGTTGACCTCTTTTTGCATATACAAAGACATATACACGGCAGCGAGGTAGATTACAAGTAGCTCGCGGTCGCCCGCTGGCGCGGAATGCGGAACACATTGTCCCAATCAAACGGCAGTCTATTTGGGCCATAATCCGCCCAGTAAAATCAAGGTGTTGCTAGGGTGTAGTCACATTGATTTTTCGTCAACGGTTCTGCGTTAGGCGTTTCGGATCATCGTTTTTCCCATCGAGATTGTCGCCCGCACAAGCTATACTTTCGTTTCAACGTCAGCCTGCGCGAAGTCGAAGAGATGATGCTCGAGCGCGGCATCATCGTCTCTTACGAGACGATCCGTCGATGGTGTCGCAAACACGGCGTTGACTATACACGCCGCTTACACCGCAAGCCGCCTTCGCATGATGATGTCTGGCATCTCGATGAGCTTGTCGTGCGGATCAATGACAGGAAATGCTGGCTCTGGCGGGCTGTCGACCAGGACGGATACGTTCTCGATGAAATCGTGCAGAACCGTAGGAATACCAAGGCCGCCAGGCGCCTGTTGATCCGTCTGCTGAAGAAGCAGGGCGTTGCACCCAAGCGCATGGTCACCGATAAGCTGCGCTCTTGTGGAGCGGCAAAGTGCCAGGTCATGCCGCATGTCGAGCACCGGTCTCATAAGGGGCTGAACAACCGTGCAGAGAACTCCCATCTGCCGTTTCGAAAACGGGAGCGAACACGGCAAGGGTTTCGATCCATCGGGGCCTTACAGCAATTCCTGTCAATCTTCTCCACCGTCCGCAACCTCTTCATCCCATCCCGTGCAAATCGATCCGCTTCACAAATTCGCACCCGTCGCCGCAAGGCCATGGCTGAATGGAACGCTGTCGCGCTTCAATTCTCCTGAAAACCGGAGCGGTGTCATTCCGCGCCTTAATTCAAACAATATGACAACACCCAGTTTTTTTCGCCTATTACGATTGGTTCCAATATGTCTTCTGTGGACGCCCCGTAGAATGCAAGACAATTTTTTGGATGAATTGCGGGGAGTCGAGCATGACTTCTGTCCGGCCTCTAATACGGCCATTCAGATGCCGCCGGCCCATACGGGAGTGCGTAGATCGGATCCAAAATCTACAATGCGCGTTCGAGACGCATAGACAATTTCCTGGTTTACCGATCCCGTCCCATCGACTGTTGCGCCATATCAATCCTTCGGCTGCCCTACACTCTCGGCGACCTCTGACCGTGAACGGCTATGCCGTCCCGACCGGAGCTTTGTAAACCTCAACCTTTGCCATCAGTGCCCAGACGATGCGGGCCATCTTGTTGGCAAGAGAGACAATCACCAGCATACGTGGTTTGCAGGCGATCATGCGTGCCAGTCACGATCCTTTGGGAGCACCACGGCGGGCCGCCTGCGCGACGACGGCGCATGCTCCGATCATCAGCAGGCGTCGCAATGTTCGCTCACCCATTTTTGATATTCTGCCGATCTTCTGCGACGCAAGCCTGCTTCGTATTCCGCCCAGTTCGTAACCCTGAATTTCATCTTCGCGATGTGGTGACGGTGAGCGGCATTGTATTTGTTCGGCATGAGACCACGATCGATATGGGAACTGCTCCTCTATCTATCTCGAGACCGTTCACAAGTTATCTACGCACCAACGCCCCATAAGTCCGCAAAGAGTACGGGCTCGCTGTTTCAGGCGCAAATACAGCCCGTCACCTCCTGGGACGGCGTACCGCTCTCACCTTCCCGCTGCTTCCGCCTCCGCAGAAGAACTGATCGCCACCATCCGACCTCGAGTCCCGATACGCCTGTTCCAGGCGGCATCTCGAGCCTCTCCAGGACTGCGCCCGTCTCAGGATCGACGCGCCTGACATCGCTTTCGTCACCCTCCCAGGTGCCATGCCACAGTTCTCCGTCTATCCAGGTGACCCCTGTGACGACGCGCCTGGACTCGATGGTACGAAGAATCTGCCCTGTTAGGGGATCGATTTGATGGATCTTGCGGCCCTGATGCTGACCCACCCACAATGTGCCTTCGGCCCAGGCGAGCCCGGAATCGCCACCCTTGCCGGGCGCCGGGATCGTGGAGAGAACACGACCAGTCTTCGGATCTATTTTCTGGATGCGGTCTTCAGCGATCTGGTAAAGATACCGCCCGTCGAAAGCCGTCCCCGCATGCGCGGCGACTTCAATGGTCCGAACTGTGTTGCCACTCACCGGATCAAAGGCGTTCAGCTTGTCGCCGGACGCAAACCAGACGCTCTGGCCGTCAAACGTGACGCCGTGCACGTGGTCGGTTTCCGGAAAGGGTCCATATTCACGAAGTATCTCGGCAGCGGAGCTTTTCATGATTGTATCCTGATCCTGTCAATTCGACCATACTAGTCACTCGGCAGCGGACCGGGGAGTAACAAAATAGTCGGGAACCCTGGCACGGGCGGTGTTATCCACCGGCGCGCTCGCCCGCGCCCAAACGACTGCACCTTGCCTGTGGTTGCAAGCTGGTCGAGCGCCCGCTGGATGGTGCGCGGGCTGGCTCCCAGCACAATCGCCAAGGCAGAGCTCGACCACGCCTCACCGTCAGCAAGACAGGCGAGCACATCGGCATGGCGTTCTTCAACGGGCGGGGCCAGTGTGACGACGTCGCTTGTGTCACGCGGCTCGAGCACAAAGCCACGCTTCGTCGCGCTGACCTCGGCAAACGGCCCGATCTCGGCGCGCAATCGCCCGACCTCGACCCGCAGCCGCGCACGATGCGATCTCGTCGACGTGTTTTCCTCCAAAGGCGCGTGCGATCAGTGTGCTGCGTGCCGCGTCTTCTGGCCATGCTTCAGCCAATGCCCGGGCCAGCGCGAACAATACCGGGCGCGTCGCCAGCGAAACTGTTGACCCTGACTTGCGCACGGCGTGGCGGCACGCGTCCACGACGAGCGCACCCGACGCCAGCAGTGCTTCAACGCCTTCGATCAGCAGGGGGTGTTCTGCGCCGCGCGCGATCAATCGTGCTGCAGGCGTATTAAAGACGAGAAATGCGCTTTCGACCTCCGCCGTCAGAGCGGGAATGTCAGCCAGGTGAGCGGCTTGTTTTGCCTGTGAAAGCGCGGCGCGAGCCGCCTTCGTATCCAAGCGCCGGATAGCGATGCCCGCGACCACCAATGCGTGGGCCGCTTTTGAGGCAGGAGGCAGCGGCCCAGGATGAAGCGCGGCGAGTGTGCGCTCGGCCTCGTCGATGCGGCCGATCAGCAGCAGGCGCCGCACTTCGAGATTGCGCGCATGCGCGGCATTAACGCCGTCGCCGTGCGCTTCCAGCGCCGCCCGCGCTGCATCGAGCGCTTTGGCCGGCCAGGAGAGGTCGCGCGAGACGAGTGCGATCTCGGCTTCGGCGACGACACATCGCGCCCGTGCCACCGCCTCTTTGTGGCCGAACGCGCGCCCGGCACTTTTCAGGAGCGCTTTTGCTCGAACGAAATCGCCGAGCTGCGCCATCACAATGCCTCTGAGCGCGAGCGCTGGCGCGTCGTCACGCAAGGCGACCCGCTTCAATACCCCGAGGAGATCACCTGCCGCGAGAGCGCGCGCCGCGGCTGTGATCATCGAGTCCATCGGAATCCCGTCATACTTGTAACTCCCGTGGTTTGATACCCGGCGCTAAGATCAATGCATGACCAACAACTTCCGCGAAACTTACGTTGCGCGAAATAGATGACCGATCAACCCCACAAGCGAAAAGAGACGAGAATGACCCACCGAACCGCGACCCGTGAAGAATGGCTGACAGCACGGCTTGACCTGCTCGAAGCGGAGAAGGAGCTTACGCGCCAAAGCGACAAGCTGGCGCAGCGACGCCAAGCGCTGCCATGGGTCCGCATTGACAAACAATACCGATCTGAGACCGATGGTGGGAGCGCCGCGCTGCCAGACCTCTTCCATGGACGCTCGCAGCTCCTCGTCTACCACTTCATGTTCGGGCCCGACTACACCGCAGGGTGCCCGTCCTGCTCGGCAATCGCGGACGGGTTCAACGGCATCGTGGTCCACTTGGCCAATCACGACGTTGCGTTTACGGCAGTGTCACAAGCTCCCCTTGCAAAGTTGCGTGCCTACAAGCAGAGGATGGGCTGGAGCTTCCCCTGGACGTCCTCGCTTGGCGGAGAGTTTAACTTTGACTTCAGCGTTTCACTCACCGAGGAGCAACAGCGCGAGGGGGCACAATACAACTACCGCCGCGAGGCGGCGTGGGCGCAAAGCGGAATTGGCGACTCATTGACGAAACGGGGTGAGGGGCCTGTCGCCCAAATCGCGGCGATGACCGGAACCGACGTGGCCAGATACACACGCGAGAGACCGGGCGTGAGCGCGTTCGCACTTGAGGACGGCATCGTCTACCACACCTATTCCACCTATTCGCGCGGATTGGACGGGCTTTGGGGCATGTTCCAGTGGCTCGACCGCGCTCCAAAGGGGCGCAACGAGACGGGGATCTGGTGGCGCCGCCACGACGAGTACAACACGTGATTTCCTCCGAGAGGTTTCCTACGATGAATGCTGCTGAGCATGAACCTGCAGGCGGCTGTGCGGGAAGCGCCAACACGACCGCCCTTGGCGCTGCCGATTGGCTATCGCTCGCGGCCACGCCCACCTTCGCAATCATGGCGCTGCTGACGTTTCTTGGCGGCACGCCGGACATGATCTGCTCGGTTGTGCAAGATGCGTCACCACTGGGCGGAATGGTCCCGATGTACTTGCTCATGAGCGCATTGCATTTGACGCCTTGGCTGAAGCTGGTTTCCAGCCGGCGGCGCGGTGTTTGCCAGTCATGATCCGATGCCAGATCAAACTGCAATTTTGGCGCGCGACCTCGTGGAAGTCCTCACGTCCCAAGGCAGTCCGTCGGTCACCCCGGAAGCGGATTCTTTCAACAAGTTGAAAACTCGGTATGGCTGACATCAGCATTGCACAGTTACAGGTGGCCTGTTGTGGCAGTGACGTTCAGCTGCTGAGGCTAGGGGAATGTTGCAAATTCCGCACGCACGGATCATAACGAGGCAGAGCCTAACGTCGTTAGTTTTCGTCCGTATCACAGCGAACACGACAACGACGTTTTAGGCCAAAATGAACCGGCCCTCCCGCCGGCAAATGCTATACGAACACCATGGACGCTGGGACCGCGGTATACATTGCCGATCGGCGTCAAAGCGTGCAAATTGCCTGCCGGCAAGGCTTAAGCATTCAGGGGTAAACTATGGAAGAATGGGATCCGGCGATCGTCAAGTTGTTCAGCATTTTTATGCCGACCACCTTTGAGAGGCGATTTGCCATTAAAGACTATTCTCGCTTCGTTCACTATACGACAGCAGCAAACCTGTTTCGTATCTTGGACAAGGAGGAAGTCTGGTTTCGAAACGCAAGATGCATGAACGACCATCGCGATATTGAAAATGGCATGGTTCAGCTGCAACAATGGAACAATGATGCGGAACGCAATGCCCCATTGATCCGTGCCCTTGAGGCGTGCATTCCTGGGGTGTGGAAAGACGGCCTTAGGAAATATCACCACTGGCTTCCCAACTTGCGAACTCAATCTTATGTTTTGTCCGTGGCGGAACATGCTCCGGATGAGAATGAGACCGGCAGATTGGCACTGTGGCGCGCTTATGAAAAAGGTGTGGTTGGCGTTGCCGTCGTCGTGAGCGTTGCACCGTTCATGCGGATGACGGATGCCTTGAAGGCTTATCCCAGTCCAGTGGCATACTGGACCCGCCAACAGCTCGATGACGAGTTCGAAGTGGTAGCCCACCGCATAGTGGCCAACAAGGATTTCCTGTCGAAACTCAACAAGGCCGCGGTGACCGAGATGGTGTTCTTGATGTTGCTGTTCGCGGCCATGTGCTCGAAACACACTGGATTTCACCAAGAGCGGGAATGGCGTGTTTTGACCAATCCGCTGCTCTGGCCTTCGACCCGGTTCATCGAACAACAAGATATTATCGACGGTATTCCGCAGACAATCTACAAATTGCCCCTGAAGAATAGTCCAAACGAAAACCTAACCGGGATAGAGCTGCATGAATTGATCGACCGTGTGATTATAGGACCGTCGTCTCATGCTGGCGCGATCCGTGACGCAATCGTGGCAAAACTGGCAGAAAGAAATGTCCCTGATCCTCACTCAAAAGTCGTCGTCTCGGGGATACCGGTACGCGCAACCGGCATGGGTTGATCCGGTCAACTTGCGTTCCTGATTTGCCCACTATGGACGAAAAGTGTCGTGCGCGATCCAAATCAGCACCGCGCACGCTCGAGGGCTATCGCGGAGCCCGCATCCGCCACCTCGATCTCATGAAAAGGCAACGTCGTCGGGCGAGAGATCGGCAATCGAGACGTTCTCTATGAAGATGCCATTCGTATCGCCGTCGAAGCTGACATAAACGCCGCCTTGGGTATCATGTGATGCCGCGATAAAGCTCTCGTAATCATGGATACCGGTTGCATTGCCAGAGGCGAAACTCCGAAAACTGATCACGTCGCCGCTGTCCGTGGCAAAATCGGTAATGCGGTCGGTGCTGTTATCGGCACTGACATCGGAGTAATTCCAGATGAAGGTGTCAGCCCCCGAACCGCCTTTCAGGATATCGGCGCCGGTGCCGCCGTCCAGCGTATCGGCCTCAAAACCCCCGTCGAGGGTGTCATTGCCATTCCCGCCTTCCAGGATGTCGGCCATGGTACCGTACATGGAGCCTCCCCCGTAGTCGGCATCAAGCGTATCGTCGCCATCGCCGCCGATCAGATGGTCGTTGCCGGTACCGCCCAGGAGCACGTCATCGCCGCCACGCCCGTCCATGAGGTCATCGCCGCTGGGTCCGCCCTTGTACGTGTCGAGGCTCACGAAATAATCGTTGCCGTCAGCGCCATAAAGTTCGACTCCTTTATAACCGGTGATCACGCTTATCTTGAAGTCTTCGATCGTCGAGTAAGACGCGGCGTCGAATACGAAATTCTCAGGCGTGGCGTGGAAATGTAGGTCAGCCTTGTCATAGCCTTCGCCACCATCGAGTGTACCGATCTGGCCTTCTGTCGAATAGAGGCTGAGGCTGTCATTGCCGGCACCGCCATGCATCTGAGCGTTGCCGCCCATGTAGTATTCCTCACTGCCATCGATCAGAACATCATCGCCATCACCGCCATCGAGGACATCGTAACCTTCGCCCTGATAACCGATCGCGCTCTGCAGGAAATCATTACCTTCTCCGCCTTCGATGTGATCATCTCCGGCGCCGCCGTAGAACCGGTCATCACCTGCGCCACCTAGCAAATGATCAGCACCGTCCTCGCCGAACAGCAGGTCATTGCCGATGCCGCCCTTGATGGTGTCGTCTCCATTGCCACCACCGAGACTGTCACTGCCATCGCCGCCATTGATATTGTCATTACCATCACCGCCGTCGATCTGATCATCGCCGCGGCCGCCTGCGAGACTGTCATTGCCAGCATCGCCGAAGACCTGGTCGTTGCCGTTACCGCCGTCGACGTGGTCATCTGCGCCGTCGCCGTGCAGCTCGTCATTGCCCTCACCGCCGAACAGCACATCCCTGCCGTCGCCGCCGGATACGAGGTCATTGCCATTGCCGCCCTCGACGCGATCATTGCCGGCACCCGCATGGACATTGATTTGCGCAAAATTGGTGGCGATGATTTCGTCATTACCACTGCCCGTCGTCAGATTCAGCCGCTCGATATCAACAAAATACAGATGATTGGCGGCCACGGCGGGATCACCGAAGCGGGCATGTCCGTTTGCACCATTCAACGTGAAGGCGTCAGCCGTTGCAGAAAGATCGACAACAAGTGTATCGACACCGTCACCGCCGCGCGCCGCACCACCGACCCCAGTGAACGCCAGCCGGTCATTGCCATCGCCGCCGGTAAATTCGTCAAAGCCACTTGAACTCGACAGGACGTCATCACCGGTCCCGCCAACAAGGAAATCATTCCCCGCGCCGCCATCAAGATCGTCATTGCCGGCAAGAGCCCAAAGGTGGTCCCTTTCGTCCGTGCCGCGTAGCGTATCGCTTGCGTCCGTACCAACGATCGTTGCCATCACATCCTCCTCCTTAAGATTAAGAAAGCACGTTATAAGCACCCAATCGCTACAATCAAGTATTACATTTATGACACTTTATTAGAATCCTCTTTATCCGAAATAATTCGGTTATAATTCAAAACTTAAATTAATATCCATGCAAACATCCTAAGCAACGAAGGCGAAGCAGCAACAGATTTCGATACTTTCTAGTAAAATCGCCTTTCAACGTGGAAAACCAATCGTTGATTGTATATACTCGCAGCCGCAGACGAGGGCTCGTTTGCCAATGACGTCGCATTAAACGGTCCAAGGATTGGCGAACCACACCAACGGTGTTCCAGGATGCTGTTCGCGCGCCAACATCTCCTTTCTTCGTTCCGTACAAGGTTCGACACACTTACGCCACATCAAGTCGAAAGTATTTTGAAACCAGAGAACAGTTGATTTTTTCCGCAAAGGATATCGACATGAAGCTGGATATCAATTTCCCGCCCGATTTTCGACCGCGCTATGGATATGCCTGCGATATTTCCAAACATATTCTGGCGATATTCTCGCATCACGATGCGAAAATGCGCGAGATGGTCAAGGATCTTGCAAAGTATCGCACTCTCTTTTCTGCAATTCCTATCGGAGCTGATGCCAAGAGCTTGCAACCGCGCTGGATAAACGGTTGGTTCCCTAGCCTCGACTGCATGATGCTCTATCACCTCCTGGCAGAGCGCAATCCGCCGACCTATGTCGAGATCGGCTCGGGAAACTCTACCAAGTTCGCCCGTCGTGCGATCGAGGACCACCGTCTCGGGACGCGGATCGTCTCGATCGACCCGGAGCCGCGCACTGAAGTCGATGCAATCGCCGACGAGGTTATTCGCTCGGGCGTCGAATCCGTCGATGTTTCCCTGTTCTCGCAGCTCGACACCGACAGCGTGGTCTTTTTCGACGGCAGCCACCGCTGCTTTCAAAATTCCGACGTGACCGTCTTCTTCATCGACATCCTTCCGGAGCTGAAGGCGGGGATCAATGTCGGCATCCACGACGTCTATTGGCCGTGGGACTATCCGCCCGCCTGGGTGGAGCGATACTACAACGAACAGTATATGCTCGGCACCTATATGCTCGCCTTCGGCCTCGCATTCCCGCTGATCTTCTCTTGCGCGCATGCGGCGCGAACGTTCCAGCGCGAGCTCGCCGAAGTGTTACCCGAAGCCGTCGTTGCCGCCGTGCAGCAAAAGTCCGGCTATGTCGGTGGTAGTGGCGTCTGGTTCGAGAAGCCGGCAATCGATTACGGCATGACCCCGGATCCCTTCCCGAGCTAAGCCCGCACCGACTGCATGCCCGCAGCATATCCCAAAAGCGACCGCTGCCGCTGGCCATCGAGACCTTGTCGTGCACGAGCGCTCGGGGCCTACCTCCAAAGACGGCATTCGCCAACGCGAGTTTGAAGGAATTGCGTCGGCGAGAAATCGAGAGCGACTTCGACGGCGAAGGCCTCGTGCTCGCGCGATGCGGTTGGTGGCTGATGCGAGCGACGCCAGCGGCCGAGAATTTGCGGGACCGACCGCGCCTCCATCCGCGGGGTGGTGATCGGCAATGCGCGGCCGCTACGTGAAGCGGTGCGAAGCTTGCTTCATCAATTGATGAAGCCGCACAGTCTGGGGGAACGCCCAGGCATCTGCGACATTCGCCGCTGCCAACGCCGACCGTTTTGCCTTGAATGCGTTTGTCGGTTCAGCTTATGGTGTCGTATATCGCAAACCGGCGCACAGTCGATCGATATCCAGGGCCCTGATATGTTATGCAGATGAAAAATCGAGCTGTGCTCCTTCATTCTGGACATCATTCAAGCCTTGCATGTTGCCAACAAATTGGAATTGCCTGAAAAGTGCCGCGAGAAGAACCGTTTCCCCACAAGAAGATCGCGTTGGATTCTTCCCCCGTTTCTTTCATCCATCGGTTGGCAAGTCATTGGGAAACCTTCAAAATTCAATCGCGACTGCGAAAGAGAAATGCCCGGCGCGCCGCAATTTTCTCGCTGCGTTCAGGCGACATCCGGACCCTGACAAACAGCGATATTCCGTTGGTTTTCTTAACCCGCAACGCTGAGAACTTTCTGCCGTCGTTCCTTGCACATTACCGACAGCTTGGTGTGACACGATTCTTGTGCGTGGATGACCAATCTTCCGACGCGACACGTGAAATCCTTTTGAAGCAATCCGACGTTGAACTGTTCGGCTCACCCGTTCGTTATGGCGAAGCAGATCGTGGCAGATTGTGGAGACAGGAACTGTTCCGCCTCTTCGGTATCGGCCGCTGGTATCTCAATGTCGATTGCGACGAATATTTTATCTATGATGGCTATGAGGAAAAGTCTCTGCAGACATTGATCTCACAACTTGAGGCGTTGAAGATCATGCATTGCCCTGCTCCCATGATTGACCTTTATCCAGAAGGTGTCATCTCATCGGCGGTTTTTGATGGGTCGAGCGATGTGATGCCCTGGCAAGTTGCAAGTATGTTCGATGCGAACGGGTACCATCTTAAACAGGACAATCGGTCCATGTCACTTACGGGGGGCCGCGCAAGCGCATTCTCAATGAGCATGTCGAGCTCATGAAGTACCCCTTGCTGTACGTGGAAAACACTCTTGCTTTGGCCTCCAGCATTCACAAACCATTGCCATATTACCGAAACTTTTCCCCCATCCTCGGCTCCTTGCTGCACTTCAAATTCTTCAGCGATGCGCTTTTGTTTGCGCAGGCGGCTGTGGCCGATGGCCAATACTATGGTGGTGCCCACGTCTATAAAAATGTTGTCGAGGTTTTAAGCGCACACGACGATGCGACTTTGGCTGGGCCCCACTCCGTTTCGTTCGAAAGTTCGCGTCAACTTGCGGATTTGGGTTTTTTTGCGCATTTGCCCGAACAATAACGGCGGTTGCAAATGCTTGTGAACGACTGGCTGGATTTGCAATGACTTGGCAAAGTCTGTTTGCCGAACCTTTTGGGCGCGGGACACCCCGGTTGAACATTCTTCATGCCCGGCATGGCCGACCAGGAAATCCCTCGGCGAGCAAGATCGAAAGGTAGCGGGGGAGGACGGCTCGCTTCCTTTTTTAGCACCAGGAGCGTACCCGTTTGAAACGAAATTGCCGCGCTCGATCAGTTGACCTTTATAGGACACCTCCAATAGGCTTTGCAGGTGGCCAATTGAGGGCGATTTGTGCGATTTCTGTTTGTTTTAAAGGATTTGGGCCCGCATGGTGTGGCGAACACGCGGATACGCTATTCAAGGGAACTTGCGCGCCGCGGGCACGACGTAACCATCCTTGCGCTGATCAAGGGAGAGACACGAACGATCCCGGACGGTGTCAGATTTGAGATACTCGACGCCGAAACCACCCATAGTTTGCGCACGGTATTCCAGCAGGTCCGCTTTGCCTTCAGGTTGCGCCGATGGTTCAAAAGAGAAACAAGAATCTGCCCTTTTGATTTTGTTTCCTCATCCATGACACCAACGGACCGCGTTGTGGCACGTTCAGGTCTGGTGAACGTCTATCACTGGATTCATATAGCGACCACGGAACTCCTTGGAGCCGTCACCGACAAACGCAAGCGGGCACGGCGTATGCGCCTCCTGCAAGCTGTTTATCGTGGCAAGCCGGTCATCGGTGTTTCGCAAGGTGTCATCGACGATTTATCGAGGTTCGATGCGGCACCCTGCCGATCCACGCTCATCTATAACGGGTTTGACGTGGAGCGTATTCGAGCGATGGCAAGCGAACTTCCCGCCGATCTGCCGCAGGAGCCTTATTATATCCATGTCGGGCGCTTCGCCGCGGCCAAGCGGCACGATATGTTGTTCCAAGCGCTGGCCCGCAGCGGTTCGGGGCGCAAATTGTTGCTGCTCACCGACAAGCCGCAGGAAGCGAGCAAACTTGCGCAAGAATTCAATGTCGCTGATCGGGTAATCGCCCTTGGCTTTCGCGATAACCCCTATGCATACATGCAGGCTGCCGAGGGACTCATCCTTTGCTCGGACCTCGAAGGGTTCCCGAACGTCCTCGTTGAAAGCCTCATCGTAGGCACACCCGTACTATCAACGGACTGCCCCTATGGCCCGGCGGAAATTCTCACCGGCCCCTATTCGCAATGGTTGTCACCGGTAGGTGATTGTGATGCGCTCGCATCGCAGATTCAAAAGCTGGAAACCGTGCCTTACGCAATCGGGCCCTGGGTTTATGAGCGTTTTTCCCTCTCATCTTCCATCGATACCCTCGAAAGGCTTGCCAAGTCAGCGGACCGTCCTTCCCTCGGACGATTCAGATTGCGGCTCAAACCTTGCGAAAAAGACGACCTTTGGCAATAATCGTAGCGAGCGCTGTGCCTGCAAGTCCCCTGGTCTGCAGCCCTATGCTCCCTCTTTATCCAAGTTCGAACGTGGTGATCCCGTAGATTTGTCCAAGGGGTAAATCGGGCGCCCGGCCGCGATACATCCGTGCCGTCTCGAACACCGGCTTCAGATTGTAGCGATCACACAGCGCCTGCGCGGCGGCGTTCGGCCCGGGGATATCGAGAAAGATCTGGCCACCGCCGACGCTCGTCACCAGTTTGCGAAAGATGAGATCCGCGCTGGTCTGCGTATCGGCAAACAGCGGTCCAATCTTGTGGCCCTCCCGGCAGGCGCGGATGGTGCCGTAGCCAAGGATCTGTGCGTTCCGGATGAACGCAACGCTCTTGCGCGTTGCGAGGGGCAGCAGCCATTTGCGCAAGAACGCATCGCGCCGGGCCGGATTGAAACGCGCGTCGTAGTCGACCAGGATCGGCACATGCACCGGAGAGACGCAAACAAGCCCCGTGCCCGGTGGCTCAACACATTGGACTTCGCCACCATAGCGTAAATTGGCATGCGCATAGACGAAACCCGATTTGCGGTAGCGGTCCTGCTGCGCCACCACGCCATCGAGCCCGATCGTACGGTCTCCCGCGCTCGATACCGCCTTTTGCCAGAGGGCAAAGCCGATGCCCTGGCCGCGATAATCCGGGTGCGCAATGTAGAAACCGAGAAAGGCATAGGTCGCATCAAAACGGACCAGGGAAAGCGCCGCCGCGACCACACCGTGTTTTTCGGCAATCCAATATCCTTGCGTGTCTGCCGCCCAAAAGGCAGGGGCATCGTCAAGGCCGGGATTCCAGCCCTCCCTTGCGGCCCAGTCGATCATGATATCAAGTTGGGCGCGGCTGGCTTTTCGAATGATCGCGGGCATCCCGGGTCCTGTTTAGAGTTTCCAGCTTAACGAAGCTGTTGTCCACCATTGCCACCATGGCTCGGCGCCTCGCCGGCGTGGCCAGTAGTATTTTGGCCGGTGTGTCAGGCGTTGCCTTGCGATAGTAGTTGCATGTTGAATATCCTGCATAGAGATACTTTGCCCACACCATGAGGAATCCGGTTTCCCGTCAAGGCTTGTCGGCGCTAAATTCTTTGGCAGTTTCCACCAGGTCCGGGGCCTTTTCAGCAATGCCGCGATACTGCCGGCAGAACCGAAGAACCGGCATGAAGTCATTTGACCGGCCTTGAGGGCGATGACGATCGCCACCTCGCGCTTCGTATCGCGCCGTCCCTGTTGCACATGTTGCGCCTTCGCACGATCGTTACGGTGTTCGAAACGACGTATTGGCAAGACCGTGCGCTATGCACCGTGACCGTCTTTACCTCGCCAAGGCAGTCATTCAATGGCTGGGCGAGGCCTCGTCAAAGAGCGGTCAGAATTTAACAAGTCCAGCAATATTGAATTTTAGTATTTGAAGGCGACCCGGCTCGATTCATTGCTTTGGCACTCATCAAGTAGTCTTTGCTTGTGCAATCATTGAGTAGTATTGTTTGAGTTGGGCATGAAGGCCCGGGCTTTGGGAGGAACAAATGACCAAATCAAGGACCCAAACAGGGGACAAGACCTCGCGCCGCAAGTTCTTGGGCGGTGTGGCTATGGTCAGCGCGGCGATCGTTGCTGCACCAAGCGTCGTCAAGGCGCAAGGGCCAGTCAATATGCGCTGGCAGAGCACATGGCCCTCCAAGGATATTTTCCACGAGTTCGCGCTCGATTTTGCCAAGAAGGTCAATGACATGACCGGCGGAGACCTCAAGATCGAAGTGCTTCCGGCGGGCGCGGTGGTGCCTGCATTTGGCCTGCTTGATGCGGTGTCGCAAGGAACGCTGGACGGCGGCCACGGCGTGCTTGTCTATCACTACGGCAAACAGACGGCGCTGGCGCTATGGGGATCGGGCCCCGGCTTTGCGATGGATGCCAACATGCTGCTGGCCTGGCACAAATATGGCGGCGGGAAGGAGCTCCTCGCAAAGCTCTATGACTCCATAGGTGCCAATGTTGTGTCATTCCCCTATGGTCCCATGCCGACTCAGCCGCTGGGCTGGTTCAAGAAACCCGTTGCCAAGGCAGAAGACCTCAATGGCATGAAGTTCCGCACCGTTGGCATCTCCATTGATGTTTTCACGGGTCTGGGCGCTGCGGTCAACGCGCTACCGGGCGGCGAAATCGTCTCGGCACTGGACCGCGGACTGCTTGATGCGGCCGAATTCAACAATGCCTCGTCTGACCGGGTGCTTGGTTTTCCTGACGTATCCAAGATCTGCATGCTCCAGAGCTATCACCAAAATGCGGAGCAGTTCGAGATCCTGTTCAACAGGACGAAATACGACGCACTGCCAGAACAAATGAAGGCCATCATCGCCAATGCGGTCGAGGCCGCTTCGCAGGATATGCACTGGAAGGCAATTGACCGCTATTCGAAAGATTATCGAGAGATGCAGACGACGGACAAAGTCAAATTCTACAAGACACCGGACGCGATCTTGAAGAAACAGTTGGAAGTTTATGACGAGGTGGTGAAGAAAAAGGCCGGCGAAAACCCGCTTTTCAAGGAAATCCTCCAATCGCAGCTCGCCTTTGCCGAGCGGGCAACGCGTTGGGAACAGGACACCGTTGTCAGCCGCCGGATGGCGTTCGATCACTATTTCGGCGAGAACGCGGCGGCAAAGAAAATCTAAGACGCAGTTCGAACAAAGCATCGTTGGGAACATGACCGGGGATGCTTTGTTCGGCGAAAATATCTCGCCATCGGGGGCAGGTGTGAACGTTCAGCAATTTCTGAATGCGGTCGATGCCATCAGCGTGTGGGTGGGAAAAGCCGCAGCGTGGCTTATTATCGGACTGATGACGCTTGTCTGCGTCGAGGTCTTCAAGCGCTATATCATGAACATGCCAACGGCGTGGATATTCGACGCCAGCAGCATGTTCTATGGCTCGTTATTCATGCTCGCCGGCGCGTACACGCTGGCGCAGAACGGTCATGTGCGCGGCGATTTTCTCTATAGTTCGATGCGGCCACGCACGCAGGCGGGGCTTGATTTGATATTGTACATCGTCTTTTTCCTGCCGGGGATCGCGGCCCTTGTTTACGCAGGCTACGACTACGCAGCACTTTCATGGCGGATCGGCGAGCATTCAACCGTGACCGCAGAAGGCCCGCCGATCTACTACTTCAAATCGATCATTCCATTGGCTGGGGCCCTGGTGATGCTCCAGGGCCTGGCCGAAATTGTTCGTTGTCTCGTTTGCCTCAAGACGGGGGAATGGCCCAGCCGGCTCAAGGATGTGGCTGAGATTGACGTGGTCGAGGAGCAACTCGCGCACAGCGAGCACGTGGATGAGGAAACGCGCAAAGTCGCGATCGAGCGGGCACAGCAAATCGACGAGACGGCGCGCAAACGTGGTTCGGGGGGGAGATTTGCAAACGTGAGTGATCCAGTTCTTGGAATCACGATGCTCATGCTCATCGTGGTCGTTATCATCATGGGATTTCCGACGGCCTTCACCCTGATGGGCCTTGGCATGTTTTTCGGCTTCTACGCGTTCTACAACCCCGCCGAGCACTGGATAGATAATCGCGTCTTCGACCTGATGGTGCAGCGTACTTATGGAGCCATGACCAACGACGTTCTGATTTCCATCCCGCTGTTCGTGCTCATGGGTTACGTGATGGAACGCGGAGCATTGGTCGACAAGATGTTCTACAGCATCCAGCTTTCGTTCCGGCGTGTGCCAGCATCCCTGGCCGTTGCCACACTCATCGTGTGCACGTTCTGGGGTATCGCCAGTGGTCTCGTTGGGGCTGTGGTGGTCTTGATGGGCGTGATTGCTTTCAACCCGATGCTGCGGGCCGGATACGATGTCAAGCTTGCTTCTGGCGTGATCACCGCGGGTGGCACACTGGGTATCCTGATCCCGCCGTCTGTGATGATTATCGTCTATGCGGCAGTCGCAGGACAGTCCGTTGTAAAGCTCTATGCCGCCGCGATGTTTCCCGGATTTTTCCTGGCTTTCCTTTATCTCGTCTACATTCTTGCCTGGGCGACAATCAATCCAAGGATCGCTCCCCCTTGACGGAGCAACAAACAAAGGTACCCGTGCCGGCCTGGATGCGAAGCTTTCAGACGCTCTACTCACGCAATATGCTTGTTGGACTTTTTTCGGCATTGCTCGCGCCATCCAGAGCGATGGCCCTCATGACAGACAATGGACGCCTTACCTATTGGAAACTGTTGAAGAATTTCAGTGCCGCTCTGATACCTTTCGCCCTGACGACATTCACCCTTTTGCTCGTTTGGTGGTATGTCGTTATCCATTCGCAAGCATCGAGCGAACTTGAAGCTCCATCCGGATTGGAGCAGCTCGGCTCACCGGTCGTGGAGGCGGCCCCCACGACGGCTGCTGGGCCGGCGAGTGGTTTTTACATCGCGTTCGGCCTCATTGCCGTGTTGGCTGCGCTGATACTCGGCCGCTACTACCGGAACATGAATGCCGAGCGGTTGGAGGTTGTTAAGCTTCTGACCTCCTCCGTCATGCCGCTTGGCACTCTCACCGCGGTCGTACTCGCCGTCATCCTGTTTGGAATCACGACGGCTACCGAGTCCGCGGCAGTCGGTGCCGCCGGGGCCTTTCTGCTGGCGTTTCAGGCGCGAACGCTCAACTGGAAGCGCACCAAGGAAGCGGTGTTCTTGACCGCGAAGACGACGGCCATGGTGTGCTGGCTTTTTGTTGGATCGGCACTGTTTTCGGCTGTTTTCGCAATTCTTGGCGGTCAGGCGCTGCTCGAGCAATGGGTCCTGTCGCTTGACCTGTCACCCATCCAGTTCATGATCCTGTCGCAAGCAATCATATTCATTCTTGGCTGGCCGCTCGAATGGACCGAGATCATCATCATCTTCGTGCCGATCTTTCTACCGATGCTGAAGCATTTCAACATCGACCCGGTTCTTTGGGGCGTGCTGGTTTTTGTGAATTTACAGGCGGCGTTCCTGTCGCCGCCCGTCGCCATGTCGGCGTTCTATCTAAAGGGTGTCTCCCCACCGCATGTCACGCTCAATCAAATATTTGCCGGCATGATGCCCTACATGCTGATCGTCATCGTGTGCATGATCATCATGTATATCTGGCCCGGTATAACGCTCTGGCTTCCGAACTACCTTTATGGCGGTTGAGGGCGACTGCCCTGCCTTAACCGCCGAACCCAAACTAAAAGCGCCCATCCGCGTGAAATGGTGCGGTCCGCATGCCATGCCGCCGCGTGACTTACCGACCCTTGAAAACGGACAAGGTGTGCAGGCGCAGGCACGATTTTCAACTCTTGGTTGCAATACATGGGCGATGCGGTACACTCGCGTAAGCCGTAGCGGTTCCCCCCATTTTTCCCGCGGCGGCTGTTCCCCCATGAAGGTTCTCAGCCTTCACAATTGCCGGACTGTTCAGTCCGGCTCTTTTTATCGGGGACAGCGTCTTATGGCGCAGCGACAAAAGACCATTTCTCCGAATGAGCCGAAGGCCCTATAATTGCATCATAGCCGCATCCACGGAGGGTGCCGTCGATGAATGACCTCATTGTCTTTATGTCGCTTACAACCATCGGCCTGATAATCGTAACGAACCTGCTCATAATGATCTACGATTAGCATGGTGCAGGGTTAGGCTGGCGCACGAAGATCACCGAACAGGGTTATTGGCGGGATCCGCATTCGCGTAACCTGGCTGCAACACCTTGCTTTGGTGCTGCATCGTTTTGGTGTTCCGCATGTCATCAATGCGCTGCCATGAACACCTATGCTAAACGTTTACGAGAAAACCGAAATCCGCCTTTTTTAGATTCTTATCGTCCGTTCTTTTGTCGCCAGGCGGCAAAATCGATCTTCGGTTTTTCGCTTGTGGCTGGGTAAAGCCCGATGATCGTTGCGCCATTCATGACTTGCTCTGTGACAAAATCTTCATAGGCCGTCATCTCGACCGTTTCGTCGGCAATCTCGTCGGCGAGATGGGCCGGAATAACCATGACCCCTTCATTGTCCCCAACGAGCACATCGCCCGGAAAGACAGCGACATCGCCGCAGCCGATTGGGATGTTGATATCGTAGGCTTGGTGATGGGTCAGGTTGGTTGGCGCCGAAGGACGATTGTGGTAAGCGTGAATGGTCAAATTGGCAATCTCAGGGCTGTCGCGGAAGCCTCCGTCGGTAACGACACCTGCCACACCCCGCACCTGCAGCCTTGATATCAGTATGGAGCCGGCGGAAGCTGCCCGGGCATCCTTGCGACTGTCCATCACCAGGACGCTTCCCTGCGGACATTGCTCCACCGCGGCGCGCTGCGGATGGTTGGGATCGCGGAACACCTCGATCGTGTTAAGGTCCTCGCGAGCCGGTATATAGCGCAATGTAAAGGCCTGCCCGACCATGTTGGTCTTCTTTGCGGACAGTGGTCGCACGTCTTGGATGAACTGATTGCGCAGCCCGCGCTTGAAAAGCGCCGTCGCAATTGTTGGCGTGGCCACGCCCATCAGCTTCTTGCGCGTTCCATCGCCTAGATCATAGTTTGTCATTCGTTGTCCTTGCATGTCAGTAAATATCCGGTTCAGGAGCCGATGGCCCAAAGGCTGTTTCGAGAAAGTCAAAATCCGCGCCCGTGTCGGCCTGGCCCACGTGTTTGGCAAACATCCAGCCATAGCCGCGGCCGGCCTTGTCGGCGGGTTTTTGCCATTGTGAACGACGGCGTTCGATTTCACTGTCATCGACCAGCATGTCGATACGGCGCGCATTCAGGTCAAGCCGCACGATGTCGCCTGTCCGCAAAAGTGCCAGCGGTCCCCCGACATGCGATTCCGGCGACACGTGCAGAACGCAAGCCCCATAGCTGGTCCCGCTCATGCGCGCGTCGGACAGACGCAGCATGTCGCGATATCCCTGCTTGAGCAGGGCCTTGGGCATCGGCAACATGCCCCACTCCGGCATGCCGGGTCCGCCCTGCGGGCCCGCCCCACGCAACACCAGGACATGATCGGGCGTGACGTCGAGGTTCTCGTCGTCGATCGCTGCCTTCATTTCAGGGTAGCTGTCGAAAACCAATGCCGGACCCTGATGCTGATGCAGTCTCGGATCGCATGCCGCTGGCTTCATGACAGCGCCGGTGGGCGCGAGGTTGCCCCTCAAGACCGCAAGCGAGCCTTCCTGATAGACAGGATTGTCGAGCGAGCGGATAACGTCGTCATTGAAACATTTGGCCCCCTCCAGCGTTTCTCCGAGCGTATGGCCGGAGACTGTGAGCACCGAAAGATCGAGCCTTGATGCAAGTTTTGCCATGAGCGCACGCAAACCGCCGGCATAGTAGAAATCTTCCATCAGGTAGCTATCGCCCGTTGGCCTTATGTTTGCCAGAACCGGGGTCGTCCGGCCTGCTTGATCAAGATCGTCCATTGTCAGGTTGACCCCTGCCCGGCGCGCCATTGCAACGAGATGGACAATGGCATTGGTCGAGCATCCGGTGGCCATGGCGACACAAACGGCATTGTCAACGGCCGCCCTGGTCAAAATCTCGCGCGGGATCAGGTCGTCCCAAACCATGCTGACGATCCGCCTTCCCACCGCGGAAGACATGCGGATGTGATTGGAATCTGCCGCCGGAATGGAACTCGCCCCGGGCAAAGTCAATCCGAGTGCCTCGGCAATCGCTGTCATGGTGCTGGCCGTACCCATGGTCATGCAATGGCCGTAGGAACGTGCGATTCCGGCTTCCACCTCGACCCATTCATCGGTCGATAGCTTGCCTGCACGCCGTTCATCCCAGAATTTCCAGGCGTCCGAACCGGAACCCAGAGCTTTTCCGCGGTAGTTGCCGCGCAGCATGGGGCCGGCCGGCAGATAGATCATCGGCAGGCCG
Source organism: Phyllobacterium sp. A18/5-2 (assembly GCF_025452215.1). Lineage (NCBI taxonomy): Bacteria > Pseudomonadati > Pseudomonadota > Alphaproteobacteria > Hyphomicrobiales > Phyllobacteriaceae > Phyllobacterium > Phyllobacterium sp. A18/5-2. The sequence continues at coordinate 373,413 of NZ_CP104967.1, forward strand.
GCGCTCACGGCTCCCATGACCAAACCCGGCGTGGTCTTGTCGCAGCCACCCATCAGCACGGCACCGTCGACCGGATGCGAGCGCAAAAGCTCTTCGACCTCCATCGCCAGCATATTGCGATAAAGCATGGTCGTTGGCTTGACGTAGCTTTCCGACAAGGAAAGGGCCGGCAATTCGAGCGGAAATCCGCCGGCCTGAAACACACCGCGCTTGACGTCCTCGACACGGTGTTTGAAGTGTGCATGGCAAGGGTTGGCATCCGACCAGGTGTTCAGGATGGCAATGACCGGCTTTCCTGTCCATTCTTCCAGTGCATAACCCATTTGCATGGTTCTTGATCGATGGCCGGAGCTGCGCAGGTCGTCAGGAGCGAACCATCGGGCGCTTCTCAATGTGTCCGGGATTTTCTTCATGTTTATTTGCTCAGCCTTGCAAGGTCATGGATAGCGACGGGAATGAACGGCTTATTCCTTCATGCCCCATCTTTGAATCGTGTGGCGCTCAATGGTCTGAAAGACCAGGTTCTCGACGATGAGACCGATGATGATCACGGTGAGGAGCCCGGCAAAGACTGCAGGAATGTCCAAGAGATTTCGGTTCTCAAAGATGAACCAGCCGAGCCCGCCCTGTCCCGACGAAACACCGAACACGAGTTCGGCGGCAATCAGCGTACGCCAGGCGAAGGCCCAGCCGATTTTCAGGCCGGTCAAGATCGACGGAAACGCAGCTGGAACGAGAATCCGCATCACATAGGACAAACCGGTCAATCCATAATTGCCTCCGACCATGCGCAGCGTTCGCGATACGCCAAGAAAGCCCGCATGTGTGTTGAGTGCGACCGCCCAAAGCACTGAATGGATCAGCACAAAGACAAGGCTGGAAGCGCCAAGGCCGAACCAGATCAACGCAAGCGGCAACAACGAGATTGCCGGCAACGGGTTGAACATTGCCGTCATGGTTTCCAGAAAATCGGTGCCGATCCGCGTGTTGATGGCAAGGATTGTCAATATGGCTGCAAGCAAAGTCCCTGTCACATAGCCTGTGATCAGCACCTGAAGCGTCGTCCAGATGCGCGACGGCAATGTGCCATCGACGAACCGATCGTAAAGAGTGACCAGCGTGTCACTGAGGGTCGGGAAAAGCAGCGGATTGTCGAGATAGCTTGCGTAGAGCTGCCAAATGATGGCGAGACCGATAATCAGCACCGTCTTGCGCACCGCGCTGATCCCCCAGATAAGCTCGAGGGAACCCAGCTTCTGTTCGACCTCGGTTACATTGGCATGCTGCCTGTTTGTTGTGACGTCGGCTGCAAGGATGATTTGCGGACTGGTCATGATCGTCACTCCCTGTGGCCAGGCTCGGAAAAGAGCAGGTTGTGGATATCGCGTTCAAGTGCCGAGGCACTGCCGTCGTCCTGACGGGCATGATCAACGTCGACCACCTCTGCCTTCACGCGTCCTGGATGAGGCGACAACAGCAAAATGCGGTTGGAGACCTTGATGGCTTCAGCGATCGAATGCGTGACGAAGATCACCGTAAACCTGGTGTCTTCCCAAAGCTGCAGCAGTTCATCTTGCATCTGGCGCCGCGTGAGTGCGTCGAGCGCTGCAAACGGCTCGTCCATCAGCAAAATGTCGGGTTGCATCGCCATGCCGCGGGCGATGGCCACGCGCTGTTTCATCCCGCCGGAAAGTGTGTGCGGGTAGCTGTCCGTGGCTCGTGTGAGCTTTACCTTATCAATGTATTCCCGCGCCCGCTCCTCCGCCTCCTTGCGTGGCAGTTTGCGCGCAACCATCAGTGGAAACATCACGTTATCAAGCACCGTTTTCCAAGGCAAAAGCTGATCGAATTCCTGAAACACCATCATGCGGTCGGCGCCCGGTCTTTTCACCGGACGTCCATTGATGTGAATCGAACCGCTCACCGGTGCCATGTATCCGCCAACAGCCTTCAAGAGGGTGGATTTGCCACAACCGGATGGTCCGAGAAGCACGAAGCGGTCCGATCGATTGACTGAAAAACTTACGCCCTCCGTGGCTGTAATGAGCAGGTTTGGCGTCTTGTAGCGCAGCGTGACCTTATCGACCGTCAGGAGCGGTGCGCCCGCGCTCTGCGCGGCTGGGGTGACAGGAGACACGGTTTCAGGATTATTTTTTTGCTGCACGGCCTGTAACATCTCGGCCTCCATAAGCATTGAGTGGAAAGACCTGGCATCTCATGCCAGGTCGATATCGTTCGAATGGGTATTAATTGCCCTGCAGATCGGCAGATTCAGGCAGATAGTAATCTGTCCACGCCGCAGGCATTGTCTTGAGCGTTCCGACCTTGTGCAGATGGGTGGCAAACTTCATCGTACCCTGCGGATCGGTGCGGAACTCCATCATGTCCGGCTGCTCAATGATTTTCACCAGGGCATCGAGATCGGTTTTATCCCCCGATACTTGCTTGTAGGCGCTCAATGCGTCGCGCGGGTTCTTCTTGATCATGTCGATCGCTTCGACCGTGGCTTCACGGACGGCTTTGATGATAACGGGATTTGTCTCGGCAAAATCCGTTGTCGTGAAGAACGTTGCCTGGGTTAAAGGACCGCCAATGATGTCCTTGGAATTGACCACGATGTGATTTCCGGCATCAATCTCCAGATATTGGAACGGCGGGGCGGAGAAATGACTGGCCACCTCGTGGCTCTTGTTGGCCAGCGCCGCCATTGCATCGGGATGCCCAAGCTGCACGGTGTTGACATCAAAATGCTTCAGATCGCTGTCTCCAAACATTTGACCCGCTGCCATTTGCAACAGGATCGCCTGCGTCGAAACGCCAACCGTTGGCACAGCAATCTTGTCGCTCGGACCGATGTCTTTCAATGATTTGATCTTCGGGTCACGCGATACCATGATGACTGGCTGCGCCGAGCTGGTGATGATCCCTTTCACCTTGCCACGCGTTCTGTCCCACAGCAAAAGCAAGTTGCCGGTTCCGGTATTGACGATGTCAACATTCCCCGAAAGCAGCGCATCCGTCTGCGCACCACCGCCGCTGAAGGTCCGCCAGTTAACGGTAACACCTTTCACGCCATCTTCTGCCGCGTGTTTTTCGATAAGCTTCTGCGTCTCCATGACATGGCTGGCCAGGTAAAGGATTCCTGGCTGGCGGGTGATGGAGATATCGGTCTTCTCTTGGGCATGGCCGGACGAGCCCAAACCCACAATGATAGCAAATGCGGCGATAGCGCCTTTAATCAATCGCATATTTTCCTCCCGATCGTTTTGCGTGTCGTTTGCACGAGGGCGACGATCCTCCGACATCGCTTGATTAATTAAAGCACTAATGCATCAGTGCATCAACCCAATAGTTGTGATAAACGTGTTGGAGACAGAAAACGAGAGAGCAACATTCATGAGTGGCAGGGTGCAAAAAAGTATGCTGGATCGGACAAGGCAGGTCGCCCATCAAATCCACGAAATATTGAGAGACCGTATCCTCTCCGTCGAACTTACACCCGGAACAATACTTTCCAGGGCATCGCTTCAAATGGAGTTTGGCGTCAGCCAGACCCCAGTTAGGGACGCGCTGATGCGCCTTGAGGAGGAGGCTCTCGTTGAAGTCTATCCGCAATATGCCACAGTCGTTGCAAGGATCGACATCGATCATGCAAGGCAAGCACAATTCCTTCGGCTCTCAATCGAACTCGAAGCCGTTCGCCGCCTTACCACGGAGTGTCCAGCCAAAATCGCCGCCGACCTCGAGGAATTGCTGGCAAGACAGCGGCAAGTCGCCTCTCCGCAGACATATGATCTGTTCGATGCGCTGGACAAGGATTTTCATCGGAAGATCTATGAGCGCGCAAACATCCTCAACCTCTGGTCGACCGTGCGCCGCCAGAGCGTCCATCTTGACAGGTTGCGCCGCTTGAACCTGCCGATGCCCGGCAAGATGCAAACTGTGCTTGAAGATCACCAAGAGATCATCAATGCGATACGTTCGGGACGCGCAGATACCGCTGAAACCGCCCTGCGCAAACACTTGTCTGGAACACTGTCCATCATTGATCTTATAAGCGATCAATTCCCCGATTATGTTCGCAAATGAGTAACGTTCACTTGTGGCCAGAGTGGCCACCCTGTTCAGTCGGATCGAACTGTTCGGTTCGCTATTACCATTTTCGCGAAATTGGTAATATATTCCTTTCGCTGCCTGTGATATGATCATTTTCGCAGAACTGGTAATAGCACAATGCAGCTTATCGACCACACCTATCAGGTGCTTTATTCCGAGCTGGCGCAGCGCTCGCTCGATGCAGCGTTTACGGGCGACTTTCCTCTCGACGGCCGGTTCATCTCAATGGAAAGTCGTGGTCGCCGCTACTGGTACTTCGATACCGCAAAAGAGGGCGGCGGCAAGGTCCGCCGCTATGTCGGCCCGGTCGACGACGCAGAAATTACCCGCAGGGTCGAGAGTTTCAAAGACCTCAAGGCCGATGCCCGAGCACGGCGCAAGCTCGTCTCAACACTCGTCCGGGAAGCCTACCTTCCGCGGCCGGAACCCTTTGTGGGTGCGGTGGTCCAGACCCTGGCGGATGCCGGCTTCTTCCGTTTGCGCGGCGTTCTCGTCGGCACCGTGGCCTTCCAATGCTATTCGGCGATCCTCGGCGTCCGCCTGCCGAACGCAGCGTTGCAGACCGCCGATGCCGACTTTGCCCAGTTCCACTCCATCTCAACTGCGGTCGGCGACGCACTCCCGCCGATCCTCGACGTGCTGCGAACTGTCGACCCGACATTTCGTGAAATCCCGCACCAGAGCGATAGCCACCTATCGACCAAATTCGCCAACCGTTCCGGCTATCGGGTCGAGTTTCTGACACCGAATACGGGATCCGACGATTATGGCCGCCATCCAGCACCTATGCCGGCACTGGGGGTGCGGCAGCCGAGCCCTTACGGTTTTTGGATTTTCTCATTTACCAGCCGGTGCGTGCAGTGCTGCTGCATGGACCAGGTATCCCGGTCCTGGTACCCGCGCCGGAGCGCTACGCCATTCATAAACTGATTGTGGGATCACGCCGCCGGACCGACGCCGATGGTTCGGCGAAGAGCCGCAAGGACAGGTTGCAGGCGCGGATATTGATGACAGCAATGATCGACACGAGACAGGGCGAGGCTTTGGCCGATGCTTATATGGCGGCCTGGGCCAGAGGAGAGGCATGGAAAGACGCGCTTGCTGAAAGCATGCGGACTTATGACGAACCGACGCAGGTCCTATTCAAAGACAGTCTGGCGAAAGCAATGGCTGATCTGGAAGCAGACCCGAAAGACTACGGTCTGGGCAAGAGCTGAGCCGGTGATCTTGACGTCCATGACGCATGTCTCGTGCTGCGGTTGGTCTTCATCAGCGGCAGCGTTCGCGTCATACCCCTGGCGTGCGAAGTCGCAGCTGAATTAATTCGACGGCTCAAACTCCTCAAGGTGCTGGAACGACCGGAAATACCGCTACACACCAATGCATCCGAGAACGACATCTCCGGCGGCACCATGAGCGACAAAGGCCGCCAGGCGCGTGACGTCATGCTCGGCCTGATGAAGACCTGCAGGAAGCTCGGCGTTTCCTTCTATTCGTATATCGGTGATCGGCTCTGTCTTAACAACCGCAATCAGAGGATTCCACCGCTAGCCGATCTTGTCGCTGCCGTGGCCTGAAGGCCACTGCCCGGAAATCCTCTATTTCGGCTGCATGAGTTCAATTCGATTTCCGAACGGATCATTGACGTATCGACGCTCGTACCCTTCTAGGGGCTGATCTTCTTTGGCCGAGAAACCTGCATCGTCTAGAACACGCACCAGCGCGGCCAGGTCATCCACGATAAATGCTGGATGGGCCTTTTTGGCAGGTGAAAAATCGCTCTCAACACCAAGATGAACTTTAACGCTGCCGCTTTCGAACCAGCATCCTCCCCTCGCTGCAAGCTGCGTTGGCTTGGCAACCTCAGGAATGCCAAACAAACCCTCGTAGAAGTCTCGAGCAGCATTTTCCTTGCCAACAGGCATAGCTAGTTGAACGTGATCAATTCTGCTGATGGACAAGGGTTTCTCTCCGAGATCGGAAACGCTCCGCGACGTTCTCTAACCGGAACCTTCGTGTCAAGCGCCTGTTGGAAGCTGGTTGATTGGTTGGGGCCATGGACACAAATCGTATTGTTTCCAGCCAAACTCAATCGGTATGTGATAGCCCTAAATACCCCGTGCCCGGGAATCTGGTCCGCTTACCTCCCGGATTGTAACCGGGGCAGATTTAGGGGCGAGCCGGATTCCCAACAGTGACGAATTCTGATTCAACGAGCTTATGAAGCTGCCCCTGGTTGAATCTGTTGAGACTCTGTCGCTCTCTGCGATGCGCAAGCTTGTTGCCGGGCTTGTAACCAAGGCGCATGGACACGAAGCCGAGTTTGCCAGGCTGCGTACCGTCAATGAGACGCAACGCTTGGAGATCGAGCGGCTTAAGCTCGACAATGACCGCGTGCGACTTGAGAACCAGCTGCTGCGGGACGAGATCGCCCGATTGAAGAACCTGCCACCGCGACCGCCATTCCGCTCATCCGGGATGGAGAAGGCGACTGAGCCGAAGAGCGGCAAGCCGGGAAAGAGACCAGGCCGCAGCGCCAAGCGCGACAAGGATCGGGTCACCCGCGAGGTGACATTGAAAGCAGATGTTCCGGATGGCTCGCGCTTCAAGGGCTATAAGAGCATCCTTGTGCGCGAGCTGGTTCTGGCGTCTGAGGTGGTGCGTTACAGGCGGGAACGCTGGATCACGCTCGAGGGCAAGACGATCATCGCGCCCGTGCCAACTGGCATCATTGGCGGCTTCGGACCTGGCTTGCGGCGCTTCTGCCTGGCCATGCATGCCGAGGGCCAGGTGACAACGGAACGGCTGACTTCGATACTGAACGGGATCGGCGTCGAGGTTTCCAAACGGCAGGTGGTGCGCATGCTGACGGCGGATCTCGACAAGTTTCTCGCGGAAGACCATGCCGTCCTACATGCTGGCCTTCTCTCGGCACCGTTCATCACCGTCGACGATACTGGTGCACGCCACGCCCGGCGCGACGGCGTGACCACCCAGATCGGCGGCGAGCGCTTTACAGTCTTCAGAACAGGCTGGTCGAAATCGCGATTGAACTTCCTGTCTCTACTAGGGGCAGGTCATGAAGAATATGTCACCAACGATGCTGCGCTTGACTATATGCGCCGGCGTCAGGTTGACCCGTCATTGATCGAGAAGCTCTCCGCCCACCCGGAAAAGATGTTTGGATCGCAGAGCGTATGGCTAGAACATCTGGCGCGCTGCTCCATAGATATCTTCGACAAGACTTTATTGCGGGCGTTGAGTGAAGCTGCGATCTGGGCGCCATCCGCCATCATGGCTTGATGAGCACTGCAGTTGTCGTCTCCGATGGGGCCGGGCAGTTCAGGATCGCCAATCATGCATTGTGTTGGATCCATGCCGAAAGGCTCATTCACAAATTGATGCCGGCAACACCGAAACAAGCTCGGGCGGTTGAGACGGTCCGCGATCTCGTCTGGTGCTTTTATCGGGCACTGAAGGTGTGGAAGGAAAAGCCCTCGCCGGGCGCGGCGAATGCATTCAGGCGACGCTTCGATCGCATCTTCACCCTGCGTACCGGCTTTGAACCGCTTGATCAGTTGCTCATGCGCCTGCACCGGCGCAAACCAGAACTTCTCAAGGTTCTGGAGCGGCCGGACATTCCGCTGCATACCAATGCCTCGGAGAATGATTTGCGCGCCTGTGTCATCAAGCGGAAGATTTCTGGCGGCACCATGAGCACAAGAGGCCGCCAGGCACGCGATGTCCTGCTCGGCCTGATGAAGACCTGCCGCAAGCTCGGCATCTCCTTCTTCAACTTTCTCGGTGATCGCCTCGGCCTGAATACCGGCAACCAGAATATCCCACCGCTCGCAGAACTCGTCGTTGCACGGGCTTAATGCCAGTTTTCTTTTCAGGAATCGATTAGATTGCTGCCTTGGCTCGCCTCGGCATCTCCGGTTTGCGGAGGTCGGGCAGGCGTCCATCATCGTCGTGCACGCGGGCGGCAAGTTCGGCTCCAAGGTCTATGAAACATCCGGCGGCCTGCACGGCGTCGGTGTTTCGGTCGTCAACGCGCTATCGTAACTGTTTTGCGATTATGCTGGATGAGCGTGCCATGAACGGTTTCTCCAGAGCGTCCGTCAATGCCACCCGCTCACCTATGCCTAATCTGAGCATGGCGTCTTAGGTCTTCATTTGCTGTAAGAGGGAGCCGTTCCACAATCCGGTGGTGGCAGTCGTGCAGTTCGTCTTCATTCAGACTTTCTATGTGTCGATGGTCGTACTGCCTCACCACAAAAAAACCGGCCTGAGGACCGTAAAGCAAGCCGCCAATTGCTGTGATAAGTTCCGAAAACGGATCACACGCGCCAAAGCAAAAGATGTTGCTCTCGACGAGTACGGTGTTCGCGACTAATCGATCTGATAACCTCAAGCGGCGTTTTCAATCCATTCGAGCGAAGCTCCATGGGGGTCGGCCCAAGCGACCGGAAATCCGTTGACGGAGACTAGGAAATGGCCGCGCTTTGAACTTGGTCCGGCAAGTGCAGCGATTTCGGGAAATACTCGTGGAGATTCATTTGCGATCCAATAGGGGCACAAAGATTGCACATGGCGCGCAAAAGCCGTCGCGGTCCGCCTGCGCAACCACATAGGACAGAACCGCAGTGTGAAAGACAACCAGTGTTGCCTCCTTAGGGGCCGCGTCGGCCAGCCGGCCAAGGTCGTTGCGCAAGTCACCCTTGATCACGTTGGGCCGGACCGATTTGGCAACTTTGATGGCCGCGCGCAGATCTCGCGAGACGATGGCGCTGTTCCGGCCACACCAACCTCTCGAGCCACACCGCTTGTTCCGGGTCAGATACTTCAAGTGGATTGAGATCCAGCCCGGCGCGCCAGACGATCTTTGGCATTGCTGCCGGCAACGGCGCCGCTTCATTCACTTTGCAGGAAAACAAAGGCGCTTCGACCGTCGGTGCTGTTGCACGCAGGACTACGCCACCAAAGTCGTAGCTGTAAAAATCGGGCAGGAGGTTCAGCCCGGCGGAAGCTCCAACTTCAATGAGAGCCAACGGCTGCGGCAGTTGCGCCAGAATGGGAAGTAGCGTGGCGCATCGGGCAGGCTCGTTGGTCTGGGTGGAACGCGCCAGCATCAGCGTGCGGACGTCATCGAAATTGGCCGTGATCCTTCGACGGAACTCATTCCAGCTCCCGAGCAAGCCGAACAGGTGCCGTACTGCTCCAAGCAACAGGTTAGGTTGTTGCTTGTCTTTTGGGAGGGTTGCCAGGAATGCAAGTACCTCCTGATCATCAGCCACACCATTTGCCAGTTGCTCGTACAGCGGCGAGCGGCCTCGAGCCTCTTCCTCGGCAAAACGGCGGTAGCGCGCCGAAATCTCTGCAAACTGCTGCTGGTACATTATTTAACTCCAACCTATTGGCCGGGACATGCAAGGGCCCGCAATCGTTATAGTACCACCGGTTGGTCCTAGCCGTGTGACACCTACCCCGACCTGCAGGAATTGCTTTTTACACCGCTCGCCACCAAATCTGCCCCACTTACCCCCGGATTGAATTTCACTGCTACCAACCCTCAAGACGTAACACCCTGTTTGCATTAATAGTTCTGTCCATACGGCAGCAAAATGCTAATTAGCTTCTGCTGATCGGACATGCATGAGACATTTTCCCGGTGGTAACTTCGGGCCGCTCTCTAAGCTGGTCAAGGCGGGTCGCGGAGCATCCGCGCCGTCCTCTCATCCGCATTATTTACAAATACCATTCTTCTGATGAAACGATCTTTCTCAACCCGCGTTAAGAGCACATGGATGACATTGTCTGGCAGAGAACCGGCGTTGAAACTCAGGAGCCGTCGCGTGAGTTCACGGCAATGGGCGTGAACGGGATTGATGTTGGCCGGATCTATCGCATCGATGGAGGTCCGCTCAAAGGTCGCTGGCGCTGGATTTTTCTGCTCGGTCATTCACAGTTTCGCCAAGGCATAGTGAGCGGTCACCAGGCATCGAAGCAACGGGCAGCCGACCAAGTGTGCAGAACCTACCGACGTTACCTTGAAACACCGGGCAGCGATGGTGGCGGTCAAAGCAGGATACCGCTCAAAAAGCCCTCGAACCAAGACCAGGCAATTTGAATTTGGGGACGCTCTGGTCCAATTTCATGTGACAGCGGACCGATGGGCGTCGACTGTTCCAAAGTCGCTGGAGAAAACGGATGAGACAACAATACCTCGTCCTTCTTGCCCTCGTCATGTGTTTTGCGCTGCTGGCGGCACTCGCCTTTTGCTCGACGGAAGACGGCCCGCCCGGCCAAACGCCAACCATGGCGCCTCTGCAACAACACGCAACCCATGCCTAGCAGCTCGACGGATGCTATCATGTCGTCACCAGTTGCGGATGCATTCCATTGACCTTCAACGCCGCCATCAGCATTGCCCCGATGGAAAACTCCCCTGCCCTTGCCTTTTTCGGTCAAGGCCCGCAGATAACCGCCGGCAGAATTGATGCGCTGAGCCCGCTGCAGGATGCAGGCGATGACGACGGCAGTGTTTTCCTGGCCGAAGACGTCAAGCGCCTCCTCATAGGCCGAGGGCGAAATGCCGAGGTACCCCCGCACCTGCGCCGCCGTGGTCATCAAATCGCGCCAGTTGCTGATGCCGTTTGCCGCATAGTCGGCGATTTCCGGACAGGCCCTGATCACCAATCCGAGCGGATAGGCCTTTGTGGCATCCTCAGCCTTGGTCTTTGCCAGCGCGGATTTCGACCCTTGGCTGTTTTCGAAGCCCGGTTCAATATCAAATTTTATACTAGATTCTGTAATCTGTTGTTGCGGATCATTCTGAGACTCATTGGCGCTCGGATTTTCAGCATTTACATGCTTTTCCAACAGCATAGCCACTTCGTCGTGCAACGCCGCCAAATCGCTCAGGATCGGCTCCAGGGCCTCAAGCGCTGCCCGGCGCGGGATTGCCTCGACAATGGCGCGAAACCGCGTCCACAGCGTCCCCCAGTCGCCGCAAACGTCTTCGGCAACGGCTACCTCGATGAGCTTGGCGATATCCCGCCGCTGCAGCGTGATGCGCTCACGCACCAGCTTCAGGGCCCGGGAGGCGGCCCGCACGCTCTCAGCGGCCTGCTGCAGCTCTTCTGCACGGGCCAGCAAGGGTGCCAGGGAAAAGCCGAACGCGTCGGTGATCTCCCCGCCCCTGCCCTTGCGGGAGTAGCGCTTGCCGTTGGGGCTGTCCTTGCGCGTGATCAGACCGCATTCGAGCAGCGCCGCCAAATGCCGGCGCAAGGTGGCATTGGCCATGCCATGGGCGCGCATCGACAGCTGGACGTTGGAGGGAAACACCACCAGACCGTTGTCGGCCGACAGTTCATTATCGGGCAGGAACGACAACAAAGCGTTGAGCACCGCCAGCGAGCGGTCGCCAACACCGATGATTTCCTTGCCTTCGCACAGCCAGCGATACACCTGCCACTTGTCGGCGGTCTTGCCCGCTTCGATGTCCTGGGCTTGAGCCTGGGTTTTCAACTGGCCAAGCGACATCGATCGCCGCCCAAAGGGCGTCGTTATGAGATTTCCAAGCATCTCCGTTTCACCTTTCAAAAAGGCAAAAGACTTCCGCTCGCCAAAACGACGATCAACACTCTTGACAGTGATTCGGGGAAATGCGATTCCTCTAGCTGTTCAGACTTATGAGAAGGGCTTCCGCGACTACGTCGTTTGGGGGCCTTTTTCTTTTGCGGCTTCAGTTCTCCTGTGACTGTTCGTTTTTCTCTGCCCGGGATGTCTGGGAGAGATAATCCTCGTGCAAGTTCTCAATGCGAGCCAAGAGAAAATCAACGAATTCTGTTGGCACGTTCTTCATGAAATTCAGCTTTACGCCTGATGGTGCATAGCTAATTCTCGCCAACGTGATGCCTTTTGAGCGCAACTCTGCCCTCTTCGGTTCCTTCGTGGTGCCGGTGGCGTGTTCCCTTGGACTTAACGCCTTCATGACCGCGGCAAAACGGTCACGGCTTGAAAGCTTAGGGAAAGAACGATGCGACATGACATCGTCGGCCAGTGCTTTGGGGCTGCTCGCGCGCTCCCACGCTTCGACAAATTCGATCCAGCGCGGCCGGCCAATTTCTGGCGCCGCTCCAATTTTCAAGAGCGTATCACGTGGAATTGCCGAGGCGATTTTGATCATCTCGGATACGTGCGACTTGTTGGTCGACAAGGACGAGCAGATTACATCGCGCTTGAAGCCTGCATGCTCCTGCGCAAGCGCAAAGGAGCACTTTTCGATGAATGACAGATCCTCGCGCGCAGTGTTTTCCTCGCCTTGGATAATGACTGCCTGTTCGTCGGTCAGTTCGCGGATTGCTGCCTTGAATTTGATCCCGAGCTGGTTGGCTGCCGCCAATCTGCGGCGACCGTAGACGATTTGAAAACGCCCGGCCTTGCCTGGAATGGGTCGGACCAGACCAGGAACGATCTGTCCCCGTTCGCGCATTGATTGCGCAATTTCGCCTATGGCGATCTCTTCGTAGGCAGGATCGTAACGATCGACGATTGATGACGGCTCAATCGTCGCCGGATCAAGCTCGACGATATGTTCGGCATCTTTCAACAACCGATCGGCGAGATCGCTGCGCTCCTGAATGTGGCGCACTCCCGCAGCAACCTTCAAGAGGTGCGGAGAGGATGACTTCGAATGCCCGGTCGGCTGAGAAATATCATTGCCAAGCTGGCCAAGTACGTTTGCAAACATACTCTTTGAATCTTTCCGGCTCATTGCTCACGTCCCCATGCTTGCCAAAGCAATGCTTCAATCTCAGCATTGGCTGCGTTTATGGACTCAATTGCTCTGTCATAAGTTTTCGGAGCCGAGAATCGCGCTCGTTGAACTTCGTAAAGACTCTGCTTCCAAGTCAGAGCATCAGCAACTGCAGTTGACTTGATGACGGTGTGGAGCAGGAGATCATCGCCAAACACTTGCCGCATCAGCGCTTGCATATTGGCCTGGGGATGATCATTCGGTTCAAACTTTGTGATCAAGAACTTCGCAAAATCCCATTGCGCCGATGTCCCCACTTCATCGAGAATTTGCATATAGGACGCAGCCAATTCTAGAAATTTGCCCGTTGAATCGACATCGAGCATATGGGCTGGAACCGGGATCAAAACCCCGGTTGCTGCAGTCAAGGATGAAAGCGTGAGGAAATTCAGCGAAGGTGCGCAATCGAGCAGGATCACATCATATTTTTCAGTAATTTGCTCCAACGCCTGAGACACACGAAGAAGAAAACTTGTCCCGCCTGACTTTCTCATTTCCAGGGCGACGGCGGTTTCAAACTCGGTTAGCTCGAGCCCGGCGCAAATAACATCAAACCCAGCAATATGCGTAGGTTGGACGATCTGATCTGTTGGAATGGGATCCTCGAACCGGATCGCAGAGTAAAGGGTGTCCCCTTCCCTATAATCGAAACCAGGCAGGGCGCCGTGCAGGCTTGTCAAAGAAGCCTGCGGGTCCATGTCAACCGCCAGGACGCGATAGCCGCGAAGCGCGAGATAGTGGCCGAGATGAATCGTCGTCGAGGTTTTGCTGGAGCCGCCTTTGAAATTTGTCACAGCAATAATTTGGCATTGTTCACCATCAATGCGCCGAGGGTTCATCCATTTCTTGCGGCCATGTTCAGCAAGGTACAATCTCAGCTCAAGGATTTGCTCAAGCGAGTACAGCCTTCTCCCATTGGCCGTCACTTCCGGCGTCGGCCCACGGTCCTTCAATGAAATCTGGCGAATGTATGCCTCGGTGACTTCCAGCAATGCAGCCACTTCCGACGAGGCAAATTTTCTCATCGCCCTGGTGGCGTCTGGCGGATACTGCGCGAGGCTCAAGTTATTAAGTGCCATCTCCAGTTTCGTGGAGAAGGTCTGCATGAATTCAAGGCTGCTTAAGTGACGTGTCACTCGAATCTCCATGTTTCGTCACGTTTAGCTTAGCGCTCGAGATGGTTAACGCCTAGTAAACCGCACATTGACTACGCGAAATCTCGATAATTCGAGTTCCTAGCGTAGGTACTTTTAGATCGATCTCGGCCAAGCTGAGCAAACGCGTTGTTTTGGCATGCGCTATCCCATTCTAGTCGCTCTTGCAGAAAGTTCCCAGCTGGGAACTTTCTGCATCGTTGGCTTGCAGAGGTGTTCCCAGCTGGGAACTTTCCGGTGATTACGATGCAGAGAATCCGGAACCTCGACGAACTGCAATCTCACTAACCACGCACGTCGATAATGGCGCGGTCGCGGTCGACAATGAGCCAAAATGACCGGTTTCTTTAGCTGCGCGAATTATCATATCTGTGACTGTTTGCCGGTCAGGATCGTTTGGATGGTGCGAACACACTTTGGTCTGTACGCCTCCCTTCTCGATCTTGCCGTTGACGCCGTCGCGGTCGTGATCGCCGCATCGATGCGTGAGTCCAGCGCGGCTTGACCAGCTTGGTGATGATGCCACCGCCTTGGCGAATGTTTCCGGTCGGCGGCGCCGGTGATCTGGGCGTCGACGTTGTTTGCGGCCTTGGCCAGGCAGGCTTGGGCCGCCGGCTTGTCATGGATCCATGCGCGGCCCATGTCCGCCAGCGTTATCGGGGTCGGCGGCGCCCGGGCGGCAAAACGGCTCCCATTCATTGCGCTGATCGACGGCGGCCGGCCTGATCGTTGCGCTTTTGCGGTTCAAGCTCGATACTGCGCTCGCATGCCTTTTCGCAAACCGCATCGGCCACGCGGTGAAATCGCCAATGCTGGATCCAGCCGCTTTGCCGTGAGAGTCGCGCAAGGCGACAACAACGTGAATTTAAGCACGGCGACCAACACGGTGGAAACAACACCCATTTCAAAGAAGCGAATTTCACTGGCCGAAAGTGAAGCGACAAGGCCTTGAACGTCCTGTGCAGGGACGGCATCAAGTCTGGAGTGGCGCTAAAGACCAGCGAACATCCGCCTCATCACAACGCAGCCATTGTCCCGAGCGTCGCGATTGGAACCAGAAACGAGCATGAGCTGAAAACGATGAAACAGCAAACGCCTTGCAGATGATCACTCTAAATGCAGTGAGTCGTAACGATGACAGGCGATGCGAAAGGACAGGCATTGTCCTAGACCGCAAGTCGCGGCAGTCCTCAGGACTGACAAAGCCTTAAAAGAAAAGAGGGGGGAGAAAAATACAGCGGTCTGGCCCCAGCGCCGCGAAATGCGCGCACTGCGCACGAGCAATGGGGCGATTGGCCTGGGAAAAACGATCGCCTCTTGACAACAGGTGAATATCCTCCCGGTCGAAACCGTCGTGCGAAAGACCGCCTTGTGCGTATTCGCATTGATTGATCGCGCAGGCTCGAGGGAATTCGGATCACCAGCCAACTACCGACGCAAAGATTGGCGATGCATAGGGGTAGCGTTTCATGCTGGAGGTTCTGATTCAACAATCAAACTTTAGCGCGACACGCTGAGCATACGGGAATGCAAGTACTTGGCCGAGAATTTGCGTGAGCAGCGCACTCTATCACAGAGATTGCCACCTGCCGTATAGCGCGATTTGGCAATTGATTTCCAAGAGACATGACGTTTGGGTGGAGCCCAGGAAATCATAAGGGGCAGGGTATCAATTGAGCGTCTGTGGCCATTGCCGCTCGAAGGACGTTGACGGATCTCCCTTATGGTGACATCCTTTGCAAATCAAGCGCAATAGCAGCCCGGGCCATGCCGGGCTACTACTGCCTCCCGAGACCCAGTCCCCTCACAGAGTCTCTAGAATGGAAGCCAACTCCAGATTAGTTTCCATTTATGCGTTTATTTGCTTATTTATCAACGCGTTATACACTGTACTCAATACGCTGTTCCAACTTCATTTCGACCGGATAAACCGCTAGGCTGACAGCCCCGGTCATGCTGCCGGCGTTTCAACAAGACGATCACCAAAGCGAAGTATCTTGTCCGACGTAGCGGTGCCATCGTCGTAAAGCTTGACGATCCCTTCCGGCAACGGCCGCCCGTCAGCGGCGCAGATGTAGTCGCGCATGGTTGTGCCTGTGCAGCGCGAGTCGAGATTGACGGCGCCGCGATGCGCCACGACATCGTCGATGTGCACCGTCCTGAAATCGATACTGTAGCGTGCAAAATCGGTCGTATTGGGTACTGTTTCGTGCAGCTGCGCTCCGGAGAAAATGATGATCCCCCCAGGCGGTGGCAAATAGCGCAGAGACTGAGAGTTCAACTCCTGCTGCGGCTTTGGTTGTTCGCGCGTGTCAGTCTTGACGTGTTGCGCGGCTGTCGCCCGGTTCTTGCTGTTCCATTCGTAATAATTGTAAATCTCGGAATTGTTCCTGACCGGTACGTTGAAATAGTCCGGGTAGAAGCCCATCGCATTGTCCGGGTCAATCGAATATATCGGCAGCCACCAATTGAGCTGACACATTGGTGCGGAGTACCAGGTGTCGCGATGCGGGTGAAACGCGTAAGCGATACCTGATGACAGAAAGTGCGAGGGATAGGCCGAGCGCATCCGCGGCACGTCGAAATACAGCTTATCGAGATCGACACCGCTTTCCTTCATGATGAGGGGAATCAGCCTCTTGCATTCCGGGTGGTGGATAAATGCCGGCTTCATTGTCGAGAGGATTGCCGCAACCTCTTCCGGCGTCATGTGCTTGTGAATGGTGCGCGGATCGTGCGGCGCAAAGGCTTCATCAAGCATCTTCTTGGCAAGAGCGATGAGCTCTCTGGTTGTGTCGGTTGCACACGAAATGAAAATATCGCCGGAATAAAGTCTGCGACGCCGTTCATCATCATTTAGATCGGAATCTATGAATACGCCTGGCATAAGTATTCCTTTCAGCAGAATCGGCAATGTGGCGGTCCGACAGACCTCGCTACCGACGATAGGCCCTGGCCCTATTTAATGTTCACAATGGTACGTGAAAGCCCAACTCCACAACACTGAGTCATTAGTCGTAACGGGTTGTCCAAGCGGCTACCCATTTTGGCCAAGGCAGTCACCAAGGAATGCAGCACGCAGTATCTGGCAGCCAAGCAAGCAGGTACGCTCAATGGCCAGAAATGGCCACAGTTCCTCTCGGCCTGTAGCGACAGCCTGAAGTCCGATAATTCGGACGCAGCGGTACCGGATGAGCCGACCCCTGCCGCAACCAAGACCACTGCAAGCAAGACCACGACCAAGACAGCTCCAGCAGCAACCACGGCCGACGGCAAGCCGCTGTCACCGGGTCAGGTTGCGTTCCGCGCGCGCATCAGCGAGTGCGGCGAGCAGTGGCAGAAGGCCAAGGCAGCCAACAAGACAGGTGGCAAGACCTGGCCGCAATATTGGAGCGCCTGCAACACGCGGCTCAAGGCCAACTAATTTCGATCGCATACCAACTTTTGACCGCCCGGACCCATGTCGTCCGGGCGTTTGACTATGCACAAGCAAGATGTTTGCTCATCAAGGGCCTGTTACTGCGGCGGGCTGACATTTTGCAGCCGACAATATAAACCGTTGCGCATCACCATGAGGAAACGCGGGCATGAACGGAACAAAGCGGACAGTCTATTTCGCGCTTGGATGGGTCATGGTGGCGCTCGGTTTCGTCGGCGCTTTTTTGCCCGTCATGCCGACGACCATCTTCCTCATTCTCGCCGCTTGGTGTTTCAGCCGCTCTTCACCGCGCTTTGAAAAGTGGCTGCTCGAACATCCGGTCTTTGGTCCAACCCTGGTGCAATGGCGAAAATATGGAGCTGTGCCAAAACGCGTGAAATGGATCGCATGCGCGGGCATGGTCTTCGGCTATGGCGCCTTCTTTTATTTCGCCCGCCCGACCCCCATCATCGGCGGTGTGGTCGCGGTGTTCTTTATTGCCTGTGCTGCCTACGTCGTTACCCGTCCAAGCCGCCGCCGCGTAGTGGGGCTTGTCACGTTGTTTGGCTTAACCGTTTTTGGAAAACAGATGGCCCGTCTTCCGGTGCCGTTACGTTACGTTGGTGTATCGTACCGGACCTGAACGGCGTATATTGCGGGCATGCGGAATTCTTCCAGGATGGACCGTGGATGACGACCGAAGAACAAGTTGCCAGACATTACACGCATGGCGCGCTTGAACGGGCAATTCTCGACGCATTGCTCGCGAGCGGTAAAGATATTGACACCCTGGTTGCATCCGACCTTTCGGCGCTGGACGAACTACATCTCGGTTGGCGCGCTGCAACTGTCGAGCTCGGCAAGGATCTCGGGCTTGCATCTCACATGCATCTTTTGGATATCGGTTCCGGCATCGGCGGACCCGCACGCTACTTTGCCGAAACATATGAATGCCGCGTCACCGGCGTTGATCTTACCGATGAGTTTGTCGAGGTTGCGGAGGCTTTGACCGACCGTTGTGGCCTTGACGACAGGCTTGCGTTTCATCAGGCAAATGCTTTGGCACTTCCTTTCGATGACCGAAGCTTTGATGCGGCAAGCATGATCCATGTCGGCATGAACATTGAGGACAAGGCATCGCTGTTTGCCGAGGTGAATCGCGTGCTGATGCCTGGAGCGCGCTTTGGTGTCTATGATGTCATGTCCCTGCAAGATGCGCCGCTTCCCTTTCCTATGCCGTGGGCCGACACCATTGAAACCAGCTTCGTCAGGACACCTGAAACCTACCGCAAGTTGTTGACGGAGCATGGCTTCCAGATCGAACAGGAACACAATCGCCTTGATCTCGCATTGAAGCTCAGCCGTGAAATGCGCGAAAAGGCTGCAATTGAGGGCCCTCCAGCGTTGGGCCCGCACATCATTATGGGACCGGCAGCAAAACAGCGCCTGGCAAATGTCATGGACGCGCTTCAGAACGGGATCATCGCGCCCATTGAGATCCTCGCCAGGACATAAGTTTATCATCGTCCCACAAAAATCGAGACCTTGACGCGGGTCCCCCACGGCGCCCTAAGAGGTTGTCAGCATTTTTATTTCAACTGAAAGCCAAAGTCCTTAAGGATTGCCAAAAGCCTGTCGCGGTTTTTGAGGGACGCCTTTGTCGCAATGCGCCGGGCTATCTGCTCGGACCAGTCGATCGTTGCCATGGACTGGATTTTCTGAAACGTCCGCAATGTCTGATTGTAGCCAATCAATTCTTCCTGGCCCGGATTATCGCGATACTGCTCCCGGTGCAGCAAGGTAGTCTGCGGCAATCGTGGTTTGATATCGGTCCTGATGGATGGGTCGGGAAAACCCACCGTCAGCCCGAAAACCGGGAAAACCTGATCCGGAAGATTAAGCTCACGGGCGACGGTGATCGGATCGTTGCGGATAGCACCAATGTAACAGGTGCCGAGCCCCAGCGATTCCAGTGCGACGAGGGCATTTTGAGCGGCGAGCGCCGCGTCGATGATGCCGAGGAGAAAGCTTTCAAGGTAATCGAGGCCCTCGGAAGTTGAACTTTGCCCGTCCGCGATGCGGCGCAGGCGCGACAGGTCCGCCAGCCACACCAGTAGCAGCGGCGCCTGCTCGATCTGGCGTTGATTGCCCGCGACAGCATTGATGCGGGCTTTGCGTGCCGCATCCTCGACAGCAACGACGCTCCAAGCCTGCAGGTTCGAGGAAGTCGGGGCGGATTGTGCTGCTGCAACGGCAAGCTCAAGGGTCGCTGGGGGTACCGGCTCTGGCAGATAGGACCGTACACTCCTGTGGGCGAGCAACGTATCGATGGTTTGTGTCCACGAAGCGCTGGCGGATCGCGTTGAAGCATTGCCATAACGTTGTCGAAGGAGGATTTCGAGGCGATCTTCACCGCTTCGTTCCTCAGGCTTGACGGGATCAGCGGCGGCGATGGACATGGGTTATACTTTCAATGCGCACTGACGCGCCAGCGCAGGAGATAGGACTCAACCGTAGCGGCGAGGCGGTTAAGAATAAAGCCGACCAGGCCGAGGATGATCACGCCAACCATGACGAGCGCCATGTCAAACCGTTCGCGGCCTGCGATGATCAGTCCGCCAACGCCCGGACCAACGGCCAGGAAATATTCCGCGCCGACGGTTGCCAGCCATGAATAGATCAGTCCGAGATGAACGCCGGTTGCGATCGATGGCAGCGCCGATGGGAGAAAAATACGCGTGATGCGCTGCAGCGGCGTGAATTTCAACGCGCGTCCAACTTCGATCAGATCGCGGGGCGCATTGCGCATGCCTTCATAGGTGTTGAGCACAACCGGGATGAAGGCTGCGATGGCGACAAAGACAATTTTGGCCTGCTCGCCAAAGCCGAACCAGATCGAAATCAGCGGGATCCAGGCCAGAAGCGAAATCTGCTTCAATCCGTTAAAGGTCGGCGTGATTAAGGCGTCGGCTAAACGCGACAGCGCAAGCAGCGTTGCAAAGAGGATGCCAATCACTGAGCCGATGAAAAACCCCGCTATATTGCGGAACAGGCTAAAGCCAAGCTCGCCGAAGAGATTGTTGTCGATGAGTTCGCGCTTGGCGGTCAGAAAAACATCTTCCAGCGAGGGCAGGAAGCGGGCATCCACCAGACCTGTATGGCTGGACACCTCCCACAGCGCAAGAAGAAGCACAGGAAGGGTCAAACCGCGGCGTATCTTGACTGCGCGTTTGGTTTGAAGGGTTGCGGCAAGTGACATTAGCTGTCCTCCCCTTGCTTCCAGCGCTGGACCAAGTTTTCGGAAGCATCAAGCCCCTTGTCCATCAAAAAGCCGATGACGCCGACGGCAATCATCGCCACGATCACCACATCAAGCCAGAACATCTGCCTCCCCCAGACCAGGAGATAGCCAAGCCCTTCGGATGAGGCGAGCAATTCAACGCCAACGAGAGCGGTCCACGAATGGGTCAGGCCGTAGCGGATGCCGGTAAAAAGGGACGGAGCGGCGCCGGGTAAAACGATCAGACGCAATGTTTGCAGGCGGCTGAAACGCAGGGCATGGCCAACTTCCACCAAACTTGCCGGTACGGCGCGAATACCCGCTGCGGTATTGATCGTCATGGGCACCAGGGCGCCCTTGGCGATGACGATGATCTTCAAGGCCTCGCCAATGCCGAAGATGAGCATCAAAAGCGGGATCCAGCCGAGGGTCGGAATCTGGGCGAAGGCCAAAAACAACGGCCTCACATAATCGTCAACCCGCCGTGACAGACCCATGGCCATGCCTAACGTGAGACCAGCAGCAGCGCCAAAGAGAAAACCGATTACCACACGCCGCAGGCTGACGCCTGCGTGATAGAAGATTTCACCGGAAGTGACCATCTCCAGCGCTGTTGAAGAGACATAAGCTGGCGATGGAAGGATCTGTTCGGGTAGCCAGCCCTGGCTGGATGCGATCCACCAGGCGAGGAGCAGGCCCAACGGCACAATCAATGCGATCCCAAAACGATCAAGTGCGCGGCGATTTAACAGCTTTCGCGGCGCCCCACGGATTTGGACCGATGCAGGCGCGACGGAAACGCTCTTTGATGCGGTGCTCATGCGATGGCTACCAACTTCTGAGATGCTTTATGATGAGCCGAGTGGCTTGCCATTTGCGCCATAGGCCTGCCAGAATTTCTGAAGGCCCAGCTTCTCCAGTGAGACCTTGAGATATTTCGGCTCGAACCAGCCTTCAACGCTGACGTTACGGCGGATCAACCCGAATTCCTTGGCCTTGGTCCCCTGCTCCTCATATTGCGAGACCAGCAGATCGTCTATGAGCGGTGAATTGCGATAAGCCAGTTTGTCATTGCTGAAATAGTCCTCGAGGATCGGAATCGGGGTGCCGGACTTGTGCCAGAGCTCAAAAAGAGCCGCCCGGTTGGGTTCGTCGGAAGACCATTGCGCCGCCTTCACAAAGGCATCAACGACGCGCTGAGTGATTTCCGGATGTTTGTCGATGAAATCCTCCCGGCCGATAATGCCAGCGTTACGGCCAAAGCGGGGATCGTCGCCCTTTGTGGTATAGATCACCCTGGCATTGCCCTTGGAGGCAAGGTTAATCAGCGTTGTGTCGCCAAAGGCCGCGTCGATATCCTGACTGGTCAGTGCCGCCACCGTTCCAGCGCTGTCGAGATTGATGACCTGAATATCCTTCTCCGTCAGGCCGTTGGCTTCCAGAACCTTGATTGCGGCCAAATGGCCGTTGGTGCCACGCTGATAGGCGACTTTCTTGCCCTTAAGGTCTCCAACCGACTTGATCGTCGAATCCTTGGCTGCGGCGAGATAGAGCGGCTTGCGCGCGCCGCTTGCCAACAGATATTTCGTCTTCAGCCCATTGGCACGGCCGATCAGCGACGGAAGATCGCCCTGATAGGCAAAATCGAGCTGATTGTTGGCAAATGCCTCGTTGACCGCCGGTCCGGCGCCCTTGAAGAAAAACCACTCGATCTTGACAGTGGGATCGTTGGCAAATTCCTTTTCGAGGTACTCGCCGGCTCGCGCTGTGGCCGCGGAAGTTCCTTCCGCATAGGGGCGGCTATCAAGTCCAATCGCGGCATAACCGACATTGATCGTCAGGGGTTCTTCTGCAACGGCAGAAGAGGCCAGTACAGACAAGGCAAATGCGGCCATAACCGCGCGGCGGGTGAAATGGGATAACGTCATGTTAAATCTCCGTCGTTGAAAACAGGGGTTTGCCGGATGGCTTTGCTCTGAGCACGGCATGGGCCGGAATTGTCTTGGCGAGCGGACGCTTTTGCCGTGTTGGCTGTATTGCCGTTGCCGCAGGCAGACCGACAGTCGTGCTGTTGAGAATATCAAGAACGTGGTTGCGAATGCTGGCGAGCTGCGATGAGGTGCGTTCACGCGGGTGCGGCAGATCGACGGGCACGATTGTTCTGATCCGGCCTGGACGCGGCGACATGATCACAACGCGGTCGCCGAGATAGACAGCCTCGTCCACATCATGCGTGACGAGCACCATGGTGATCTGTCCCTTCGCCCAGATGTCCTGCAACTCGCCCTGAAGGCGCGCCTTGGTAATAGCGTCGAGCGCGCCGAAGGGCTCATCGAGAAAAAGAACATCGGGGCGGTTGACGAGGCCGCGTGCAATTCCGGCGCGTTGCGCCATGCCGCCCGATAGCTGATGCGGGTAGGCTTTTTCGAAACCGGTCAAGCCAACGAGTTCGATCTGCTGTGCGACGAGGTCGCGTTTTTCTGCCTTCGACAACGGAGCGTTTTCAAGACCAAGATCGACGTTGCGTTCAACCGTCAGCCACGGGAAAAGCCGCGGCTCCTGGAATACGATCCCGCGATCGAGGCTCGGACCTTCCACCGGCTGGCCGCCATGTTCGATGACACCGTCATGCTCGACGTCAAGTCCGGCACCAAGGCGCAGCAAGGTCGACTTGCCGCAACCGCTCGCACCGACAATGGTCACAAATTCGCCGGCTCGAACGTCAAGGCTGACCTCGTCGAGCGCCGTAAGGTCACTGCCATTGACGCGGAACCTTCGGCTCACATTGCTGATCCTTAAATGGGCTGTGCTGGTCATGGCGCCATCTTTCTTGCTTGAATGGACAGGATTATTCGGCTGCAACTGCGGAGCGCGGGTGCTGCGGCTCGCGCAGGCCGAGATGGCTGCGCAAGGTGCGGCCCTCATACTCGGTGCGAAACAGGCCGCGCCGGCGCAGTTCAGGCACAATGTGCTCGACGAAATCCGTAAGACCGGCAGGCAGGTGCGGCGGCATGACATTAAATCCGTCGGCGGCGCCCGACGTGAACCATTCTTCCATCTGGTCGGCGATCTGTTGCGGCGTGCCCACGATCTGCCAATGGCCGCGTGCGCCGGCAACCCGCAGATAGAGCTGGCGAATGGTCAGGTTTTCGCGGCGGGCCAGATCGACCATCAGCTTCTGACGGCTCTTGCTGCCGTTGGTCTCGGTTACTTGCGGAAATGGCCCATCCAGCGGGTATTTCGACAAGTCGACGTCCCCGGCCATGCCATTGAGCAGAGACAGACCAACAGCCGGATGGATCAATTCCTGGATCTGTTCGAATTTCTCGCGAGCCTCCGATTCTGTCCTGCCAATCACCGGGAAAATGCCGGGCATGATCTTCAGATCATCTGGAGAGCGGCCGAAACGGGCCAGCCTGCCTTTGACATCGCCATAGAAGGCGCGGGCGTCATCGATATTCTGGTGCGCGGTAAAGATGACTTCCGCGGTGCGGGCGGCCAGATGCTTGCCCGGCTCCGATGAGCCTGCCTGAACAATTACCGGATGGCCCTGCGGCGCGCGCGCGACGTTGAGCGGCCCGCGGACCTTGAAGTGCTTGCCGCGGTGATTGAGCAAATGTTGCTTGTCGGGGTCGTAGTAGATACCGCTTTCCTTATCGCGAAGGAAGGCGTCCTCTTCCCATGTGTCCCACAATCCGCGAACGACATCGGCAAATTCTTCGGCCCGCTCGTAGCGTTCCGCATGGGCAACGTGGTGCTCGCGGTTGAAATTGTGTGCTTCGTCCTCACTCGCCGAGGTCACCAGATTCCATCCGGCCCGTCCGCCGCTGATATGATCAAGCGAGGCAAATTTCCGGGCGATGTGATAGGGTTCGTTATATGTGGTCGAGGCCGTGGCGACAAAGCCGACCCGATCCGTCAAAGCTGCCAGCGCCGACAGCAGCGTCAGCGGTTCGAACTGGGCCACATAGCGGATTGCAGTGCGGCTGAGCGCCTCGGTATCGGTGCCACGCGTACCAACGCCGTCGGCCATGAAGATCAGATCGAATTTTGCCGCCTCGGCGGTGCGTGCAAGTTCGGCGTAGTGGGCGAAATTGGATCCGGCATCGGCTTGGGCCTCGGGGTGGCGCCATGCAGCAATGTGATGCCCGGTGGGATAGAGGAATGCCCCCAGTTTCATTTGGCCGCCGCGTTTGCTCATTTTCAGTTTCCTGATGACTGTCTTTGCGAAAGCCTAGGCCGCAAATTCTAATCACGACAGAAATGGTATTCTTTAAAATTTGGCCGGCGGGGTTTTATTGATTTCCCGTCACCTGCTACCGGAGGTTGTTTTTCGAACGCCGCCCGGATTTGTTGGAGCTTGTGTTCGGGTCTGAGACATAGTTGACTGTCGATGGATCAGGTTCGGGGACGGCAATGACTCTTAAAGATGACGACGAACACCTCATTGAAACGCTTTTCCGCAACGGCACAATTACCGTGGTTGGTGTGGTGCTTTCATTCTCCCTTGGATTTCTCACCCAGTGGGCAAGTAATCCCATACCCTGGAAACTCGCTGATCTGCCGACTCTCCTCCTCATTTCGATCGGCATCGTTCTTCAGTTGCGATCTCTCGCTTTTCTGCTGAAGACGGATTCATTGAGGAAAGTGGTCTATGACAGGGCAAGCCGGCTGTTTCTAGACGGGGTGATCACCACTGGGTCAGGTGTTTTCCTGGCCATTGTCATCGACACCTTCCGATTGCTGGCCGAGCGTTAACCGACACTTGCGATCTCTTCCCGTCGCCCCTTGATTTGCTGCCGCACCCCTGTTGTGTTGCTGGCTGTTGAGGAGACGGAAATGCGATTAGAAACTGATTTGTCGGACTTCAGAAACAGCCGGTTTTCGCGTGAACCTGCGCCATCGCACTGGCCCCGCGGCGTCAGACAGCTTTCGGCCAAGGGCAGCGACCTGTTCGGCGTTCATGAAGAGACCGGCAACCTCTATTGGGATGGCAAACTCGTCCAGACGACCAACCGCCTTGGCAATTTCGAAAGAGGGCTGGCAATCGCGCTTGCGGCATCATTGGTGTCCCTCGCCGTATTGGATGCCATCCGCTTTTTTCTCGGCCACTGATCCACCGAGCGTGCTTGCAGACTATTTTAATACAAATGCAAACAACCCGACTAACATGGCATTAAGCAAGAAGAACAGTCAGCTTTCGTCAACCATATTCTTTAAGATCCCTGTAAATGCCGGCGACTTATGTTCACGACGGTTCAACGAAACCAAAGTCAACAAACGACCAGCCAAACAGGGATCCATGATCATGAGCAAACTTTTCGCACGCTTCCTTAAAGATGAGTCCGGCGCAACTGCTATCGAGTACGGCCTGATTGCAGCCCTCATCTCCGTCGGCATCATTGCCGGTGCAACTGCCCTCGGTTCGAGCATCAATACGACGTTCACAAACCTCGGCACAGCTATGTCTGGCGCTGCTCCGGATTAATGAGTGGATTGGGTGCTCTTCAAGCAGCCCCTCTCGGTTAAGTTTAGGCCACCTACGGGTGGCCTTTTCATTTTTGGCGATGAATAAATGGATCACCTATAGTGTTTTGACGCCTGACAAGGCCAGCGCGCAGGGCGTCATTCTATGGAGGACAAAATGGAAAGATTTCAGGCACCCATCGCGCTGCTTGCAAGGTTGTTTCTGGCCTATATCTTCATCATTGAGGGCTGGGGCAAGATTGGCGAATACGCGGCAACCGGCAGCTATATGGAAGCCAACGGCGTGTCAGCGGCGCTCCTCCCCCTCGTCATAGTCACCGAGCTCGGCGGGGGGATCCTCGTCGCTGCCGGCTTCGCAACCCGCTATGCGGCGGCAGCGCTCGCCGGGTTTTGTCTGCTGACAGCGATGCTGTTCCACACCGATTTCAGTGACTCTGAACAAGTCATCAACTTCAACAAGAATATCGCCATGACAGGCGGGTTTTTGGCGATCGTTGCTTTTGGTCCCGGTGCCTGGTCAATCGAGGCATGGCGAAAACGCACCTAACGAAATTTGGCTCGCATGGCATCGATGCCGGGAATTTTCGCCATCAGCGGGCGGTGCACTTCCTCGAAATTCTACACGAGGGAGCGCTGCGTCTTCCCGACGAGAATCGTAAAAATATAGGACGCATGGCCGGGCGAGGTTGCGGTGGGGTGGTATCCCGTCGAGAAAGCGAATGTGTCGCCGCTTCGCGTCACGTATACATGGGGCTCTTTCTCCTCCTCATGCCAGAGTTGGGTGCCAAACCCTGACGATGGATCGAAGCGCCAGTGATATAGTTCCTCATGCGCCGTCTCACCGGGCCGGCCGGTATCGTGCTTGTGCGGCGGATAGCCGGACCAGCAGCCCTCATCGGCATAAAGCTCGCTGACCAGCAGACGTCCAACGCGATCTGCCTGTTTATTGCCGAGAATGTGAAAAATGCGCCGACGCGATTTTGTCTCGTTGGATCCGACATCGACCATGTCGACGTCCTCAGGCACAACGCGAAAAGGTGCCATTGGCTCGCGCCAGCGGCCTCCGGCAATGGCGATCTCGCAATCGCCAAGTGCGGTGATCTCGCACCTCGGCACCGGGGCAGGTTTTGACCGTGACCGACACTTGTTGACTGTGGAGATTTGAAGTCAGCCCCGCAACCCCTTCCAACATAAATCGATAATCGCTTCTGTCTGACAGAGGCAGTTTTGTGCGCTGGCACGATTTTCTCTTCACTTGCGGTTCGAACATAGGTTCCGCCAGATCCTCGCCTTGCTAGCGCCGATGACCATAGCAGAGTGTTTCGTGCTGCGGCCCAAATTCAGGTGCGCATCCATTGTAATCCGAAGGGGTTGGTCAATCTTTTGGGGACTGCCCCTCGACTGTCTCTGTTCACGACCGTCTTCGCCCGTTTCCGTCGGCTCATTTTTCGTCAAGAAGTTCCAGCGGTGGCTGGTGAGACCGCCTGCATCCGCCAACATCACTTAACATTTCAAAACCCAACCCAACGAGGGAATGTGGGAACTCATCCTGGCAACCGGCAGAGAGTGGTGCAGCCCCGGAGACAAGGGATGTCATCGCCATGTCCTATAACAGGAACACGATATGTCACATTCCCGAATTGGCCTGGCAGGCGACCTGTCGCGGCGTCGATCCATTGGCTCCAAGCATCTTGTATGGCCTCTGGCTTTGATGGTTGGTGGTTGCGCCTCAGTGCCGCTCCAACAGGCGAACTCGTTGACGTCCTACGATGGTTTGGCCTCGAACGGTGGGCGATTGACCAAGGCGAAATATAAGGTTGCGCCTGCGGATATCGCTGCGGCAAAGACGGTCTATGTAGAGCCGACGACGATTTCAGCCGCCGCCGCACAAGATCGCTGAGGGCACGTTCCCCGCCCGGTTGAAAATCAGCATCCATGGCGCGGGCTGGCGCAGAATCCGACATCAACCGCTGGGTGGCAAATCCCATTGGATGGCGCGCTGTCAACGACAACGAAGCGCCTAACGCAAAGGGAGAGCACCCATGACGCCGGATGACCCGCCCGATCCAGAAGATCATCTTGTCGCAGCCAACGATAACGGCGGTATGGACCGCCCTGATCCCGAGGCGCTGCGCAAGGTCAACGATGTCGTTGTCGAGCTTGCGCGCATCATCGGTCGCCGTATGGCGCGTGAGGACTTCGCCAAGCAGATCGCCGCGAACAACAACGCGCCGAAATCTGGCGACAGAGCGGACGACAGGAATACATGAAGCCGCACTCATTTTGTCTTGACAATGTCTGTCATTCTGGCAGGGTGCGTGCAGGAGACAACATCATGACCACACGCATCAACCGCACCGAAAAGCTCGATCTCCGCCTGACGGCGGACGCCAAGCACACACTGGCCGCCGCCGCGCAGGCGGAGCGCCGCTCGCTAAGCGAGTTCGTGCTTGAAAGCGCCCTTAACCGGGCCGAGGAAACCCTTGCCGACCGTCGCGTTTTCCAACTTCCACCAGAGGAGTGGGAAGCCTTCATCTTTGCCCTGGACGCCCCGCCGCGCGATCTGCCGCGCCTGCGTGAACTTCTGAACGAACCGAGCGTCTTTTCGGGTGACAAGCGGACGTGACAGGCTTTCGCATCGAAAAGCTGCATCGCCGCCATGCCGTCGAAAACTTCGATTGCGGTGAGGAAGCGCTGAACCGCTTTCTGGTTCGCTTCGCCCTTCCAAACCAGATGGCAAACGCCTCGCAGACCTATGTCGGCATCGCGGATGACGATGCTATCGTTGGTTTTTATACGCTCGTTGTCGGCGAGGTTCGCTATGAGGGCGCGCCGGAGCGCCTGACCAAAGGATTGGCCAGGCATCCCGTGCCGGTCATGCTGCTGGCTCGGCTGGGAGGCAGTGAGCAGTGGCAGGGCAAGAGGATCGGCGCTGGATTGCTGCGCGACGCCATTCTGCGCACTTTGCAAGTAGGCGACATTGCCGGCGTCCGCGCACTTGTGGTTCACGCCAAGAACCAGGCGGCGCGCTCGTTTTATGAGCGGTTCGACTTCCAACCGTCGCCCACCGATCCGCTGCATCTGTTCGCGCTCATCAAGGATTTGAAGAACCTCTAGACAGGAATGCCGCCGTCCTGACCCGCGTTGCCCTTTATGCTCGCTATTCCTCCGACAACCAGCGTGATGCCTCTATCGAGGATCAGTTGCGCCAGTGCCGTGAGCGGGCCGCGCGAGGGCTGGACCGTGGTGGACACCTATTCCGACCGCGCCATCTCCGGCGCCTCCCTTATCCGCTCCGGCATCCAGTCGCTGCTTGCCGACGCGCGGGCTGGCCGCTTCGACATGGTTCTGTCCGCGGCGCTGGACCGTATCAGCCGCGATCAGGAGGACGTGGCCGGCGTCTTTAAACGCCTGCGCTTTGCCGGCGTCACAATCTTCACCCTGTCGGAAGGCGAGATCAACGAACTTCATGTCGGTCTGAAAGGCACCATGAACGCGCTGTTCCTGAAAGACCTCGCCATCAAGACCCATCGTGGTATCAGGGGCCGGGTCGAGGCCGGCAAGACCGGCGGCGGCAACGGCTATGGCTACCGCGTTGTCCACCAGCTCGACGCGCGGCGAGCCGATCCGGGGCGAACGCGAGATTATCGAGGAACAGGCCGAGATCGTGCGCCGCATCTTTCGTGAATATGTCACCGCAACGTATCGCCGCCGATTTGAATCGCGACGGTATCCCGAGCCCGACCGGCAAGCGGTGGAACGACACCACGATCCGGGGCAACCGGACCATCAGTTCCGGCATTCTCAATTGCGAGCTTTATATCGGAATCATCCGCTGGAACCGGCAGAAGAAGCTGAAGAACCCCGACACCGGCCACTTTGCCTATCGGCTCAATCCCGAAAACGAATGGATACGCTCCGAGGCTCCCGAGCTTCGCATCGTGCCGCAGGAGCTATGGGATGCCGCCAAGATACGACAGGACGAAATGACCGCCCGCTACAAGAACCAGATCGAGGCATCGCGCGAAGGCGTGAAGCACAGCCTCCAGACACTGCTGCGGCTGCCGACGCAAGCGAATTTCGTGCCATCGACATGAACGTCGCAGCTGCCGGCGAGCGGCACGATGGCCGTTTCGAAGTCAGCCAGACGATAGGAAGACACGCCTTCTGTGGTCAATTTGACCAGGTTGAAATGAATAAGGTTAGCCGGTTCACTCCCGTTGAGAATGGGTTCGTTGCCATTGTCGAAGGTGCGGATCATTTTGGCCGCCAGTTTACTGCGTCTCGCTGTTCAGCACCTGAAGCAGCGCCGCGATATAGCCATAGGTGAAGGCGAAGGCCGTATTTTGCGGATCGCGGCCGGAGACCTGCGGCACGTGGTCCGGCATGATCATGTATGGATAGCCGACTTCCGCATAAGTCCTGAGCGACCGCCACATGTCCATGTCACCCTCCTCGGGGAAAGTTTCCATGAAAGACAGCTTGCCGCCGCGAATATTGCGGAAATGCACGTTGAACAATTTGCCGCGTTCACCGAACCAGCGGATGACATCGAAGATTTCCTTCGCGGGATTGTCGAGCATCTCACCCACAGTACCCTGGCAGAAATTCAAGCCGTGATACGGACTTTCACGCATCAGCACGAATTTCTTCAGGCCTTCGACCGTACCGAGAACCCGCGTCACACCGCGATAGCCTGGCGGGGTATAGGGATCGTGCGGATGACAGGCGAGCCGCACCCTGTTCGCCTCGGCGACAGGCACGACGCGTTCGAGGAAATAGTCAATGCGCTGCCAATTCTCGTCCTCATCAACGACACCGGCGATTGTTGGCGGCGCATCGTGATCGGCCTTATCCCAGCGAAACGCGTCGTTGCGTGATCCGCCCCTCCCCGTTTCGAGTTCCGTGCGCGGAATACCGATGATGTTGAGGTTATACTTGACTGCCGGAATGCCAGCCTGTGCAGCGCGCTCGATCAGACGGCAGATCGAATCGATCTGGCGATCGCGGTCAGGCCCGGCAGAGAGGATATCCGGACTGAACTGCTTCTCGATGACATGCGAGCTCAACGGCAGCTGGATCATATCGAGGGCAAGGCCGAAACCCGCTAGATGATCGCGATGCTCCTCAAGAATATCCAAGGTCCAGTCGTGCGGATTACCGGCGGGGTCGGCGCAGACATGTTCGATACCAAATTGTGCCATGACCCGGTAATCATCATCATCGCGCGCACGAAATTGGGTGCCCAGAAACATGTTGTACTCCCTGTTAATTGCTGGAAACGCGCGGCTCGGCGACGTCCCGCGGGTCTTCGCCGTAAGCTTCGCTCGCTGCGATAAGTTTTTTCGTATAGGCCCTCGTTGCACCGCCATTGATGAGCGCCTCGACGCCCAAAGTTTCGACGATCAATCCAGCGTGCATCACCGCTGTGCGTTTGCACATGTGGGCGACGACACCAAGATCATGGCTGACCATGAGGTAGGTCAAGCCGCGCTCATCCTGCAAATCGCAAAGAAGGTTGAGAATTTCCGCCTGCACCGAGACATCAAGCGCTGACGTTGGTTCGTCCAGAAGCAAAACGTCGGGCTCCGACATCAGCGCTCGGGCAATGGCCACGCGCTGTCTTTGGCCACCGGAAAGCTGATGCGGGTAGCGCCAGAGCAGTGTTTGACTCAAACCGACCGAGTCGAGCGCCGCATGACCGCGCGCTTCGGCATCGGGAATATGTTGGATGCGGGCAGGTTCCATGAGCTGGCGCCAGATCGTATGGCGCGGATGCAGGGCCTCGTAGGGATCCTGAAAAACCATCTGGACCTTGCGGTAGAAATCCTTGCCGCGCTTTTGTCGCACATCCTGGCCGGCCACGCGCATGACATCGGCCTCGTTGGCAACGAGCCCCGTGATCGCCCGCAGGATCGTTGATTTTCCCGAGCCGGATCCCCAACGAGCCCAAAGGTCTCGCCGCGATTGACGCAAAAGCTGATGCCACCGACCGCCCGGCGCTCGTCCTCCCCTTCCCCGAAAGTGACGACGAGGTTCTCGATTTCGATGATCGGCGTTTGGCTAGTCATGTCGCTTACCATGCTGCGTCACGCTTAAGCACAGGCAGACGCTTGCGCTGCGCGTGAATGCGCGGCATCGCGTCGAGCAGCCCCCTCGTATAGGGATGCGTCGCCTCGTCGAGTTCACTTGCCTTGAGGGTCTCGACCACCCGGCCCCGATACATGATCAGGACCCGATCGCAGAAGCGGCGCACCAGATTGAGATCGTGGCTGATGAAAATCAAACCAAGTCCGCGCTTTTGCACGAGTTCGTTGAGAAGGCCGAGAATTTCGAGGCGCACGGTCACATCAAGTGCCGATGTTGCTTCGTCGGCGATCAGGATTTCGGGTTCCGAAACCAGCATCATGGCGATCATGATGCGTTGGCCCATACCACCGGACATTTCATGCGGGTACATGCAATAAACGCGCTGCGGATCGCGGATCTGGACCGCGCCGAGCATTGCGACAGCCTTTTGGCGTGCTTGCGAAGCGGAAGATCGGGCATGGATGCGGTAGGCTTCCGCAATCTGTTCGCCAACCGTGACGACGGGATTGAGCGAGTATTTCGGATCCTGCATGATCAGGCCAATGCGGCGTCCGCGAAGGGCATCCATCGTCTTTTCGGACGCTCGCAGAATATCGATTTCACCGAGCTGGATGCGCTCCGCCCCGACGGCTGCTGCGGGGGAGTCAAACGCATGATTGCGCGGCCGGTCATGCTTTTTCCGGAACCGGATTCGCCGACAATGCCGAGTTTTTCCCGTCCAAGGTCAAAGGACACGCCGCGCACTGCGTCGAAGGTGCCGGCAGCGCCGTGGAAGCTGATCTTCAGGTCACGTACGGAAAGCAGAGGTTTGTCCATGCCGTTCACTCCTGCCTCGGATCGAGTGCATCGCGCAGCGCATCGCCGACAAGATTGAAGGCCAAGCTGACAGTCAGGATCGAAAGACCAGGCATGGTCCCGACCCACCAGCTGTCAAGCATGAAGCGCCGGCCGGTCGAGACCATTGCACCCCATTCGGGACTTGGCGGCTGCGCGCCGAGCCCGAGAAAGCCAAGTCCGGCAGCCGTCAGAATGATACCTGCCATGTTGAGTGTGATACGCACGATCACCGAGGGCACGCACAGGGGCGCGATATGGCCAAGTACAATGCGCAGGTTCGTGGCGCCCATCAGATGCACGGCCGAAATATGATCGCGCTTGCGCAGGCTAAGGGATTCAGCACGAGCCAGCCGAGCGATCGGCGGCCATTGCGTTAGCGCAATGGCAATGATCGCATTGTTCAAACTTGGCCCCAGTGCCGCGACAAAAGCCAGCGCCAGAATGAGGCTGGGAAAAGACAGAAACAGCTCGGTTATGCGCATTAAGATCGTATCGAGCCAGCCGCCATAGTAGCCAGCGAGGCAGCCTACGACGAGGCCGATGGGCGCGACGATGACACTGACAATGGCGACGATCGACAATGTGATGCGGCTTCCCCAAAGAATTCGGCTCAGAATATCCCTGCCCAGCTCGTCGGTACCAAGAAGGTGCTGACCGTCTGGTGGTGAAAGTGCGTCGCGCAAGTTCTGATCAAACGGCGAGTATGGGGCAAGCCAGGGTACAAAAATGGCAACGAAAACCAATAGCAGGATGATGACTAGACCGGCTAGGCCGAGCGGATTGGACGCAAACCGCGTCCAGACATGCCATGTATTTTGAAAAGCTGCGTGGGTTGCGCTGCTTGGCTCTTCGGTGGTCAGCCAGGCTGTCAGCCCCTTGCTATCGGTGCTCATTGAATCCTCGGATCGAACAATTTGTAGAGCAGGTCGGAGATCACGTTGAGGGCGATGAAGACGCAACCGATGATCAGCGTGCAGGCGACGACGACATTCATGTCGCCGATGACAAGGGCGTTGGTCAGGTACTGGCCGAAGCCTGGCCAGCCGAATACAGTCTCGATAAGAACCGCCCCCTCCAGCATGCCG
Organism: Phyllobacterium sp. A18/5-2; assembly: GCF_025452215.1. Taxonomy (NCBI): domain Bacteria; kingdom Pseudomonadati; phylum Pseudomonadota; class Alphaproteobacteria; order Hyphomicrobiales; family Phyllobacteriaceae; genus Phyllobacterium; species Phyllobacterium sp. A18/5-2. The sequence goes on from NZ_CP104967.1 coordinate 407,701, forward strand.
CCATAGGAAAGCGCGACAACGGTCACCAATTGCACGCGAATGTTCTTGAAGGCGTGACGCCATATGACGCCGCTGCGCGCAACGCCCTTGGCGCGCGCAGTGATCACATACTCCTGGTTCAATTGTTCCAGCATGAAACTGCGCGTAATACGGCTGATATAGGCAATCGACGCATAGGCGAGCACGCAGGCCGGCAGGATGATGTGCGATACGGCACTCCAGAACACTTCCATGTCCCCGGCGAGCAGCGCGTCGACCAGCAGGAAGCCAGTTACATTCGGCACGATATCTTCATAAAAGAGGTCTATGCGTCCCGAGCCGCCAACCCAGCCGAGCTTTGCATAAAACAGCATCAGCCCGACCATGCCGATCCAGAAGATGGGTGTTGAGTGGCCAAGCAGTGAGATGAGCCGCACCGCATGATCGGCGAAGCGGCCACGATTGACCGCCGCGTAGACGCCGAGCGGAATACCGATCCCGGCGCCAAGAATAATCGTCACTGTTGCAAGCTCGACTGTCGCGGGCAAGACCCGGGCAATATCCTCCATGACCGGACGGCCTGTCAGCAGGGTGCTGCCGAAATCACCATGCAAAAGGTTGTTGAAGAAGATCCAAAATTGCTGCAGCACTGGCAGGTCCAGCCCCAGCTCTTGCTTGACCTTAAGGTAGGTAGCACGGTCAGCGTCCGGGCCGACCACGGCAATCACCGGGTCGACCGGCATCAGCCGGCCGATCACGAATGTCAGAAGCACCAGCAGGAAGAGCGTGGTGACGACACTGGCCAGCGAGCCGCCAAAACGGCGATATTTTCGCAGACCCGAACGCCGCCTTGGCGTTTGCACTGCCGTTTCTACCTGGTTGACCATGCGCGGGGCGACCTGACTGTGCTTTTCTAGTCCTGTTTCTCGACCTGATCCCAGCGGGTCATCCAGCCAATATCGCCGACATAATTCTTGAGGCGGGCACTCTTGGCATAGGGATCGACGCGCTGCGAAATCGGGATAATGGGCGGAGCGGACGCTTCAAACAGCTTCAATGCCTGCTCGTAAAGTTCGATGCGCTTTTCCTCATTGTCGGTGATTGCAGACGCTTCGTCGACCAGTTTGTTGACCTCGGGCAGCTCAAAAGAGGCCCGCCACGCCTGCAGATTGGCAAGATTGGCGCCGTCAGTATTGTCGGGGTTATATGCATGGGTACGGATCCAGCCATCCGCATCCGTCTGCGCCGAAGAGGCGGTGCGTCCGACGCCGAGCTGGAACTTGCGATCACGCATCGGCCCATAGGTCTGATCGCCGTTGCCTGTCTGAATTTCGACCTTGACGCCAGCCACGGCGAGGTTTTGCTGAATGGCGGTCGCAAGATCTGCATAGGGCGTAGAATTGAGCGAAAGCAGCTGCTTGCTGAAGCCGTCGCCATAACCTGCAGCGGTCAGATCCTGCTTGCATTTCTCCGGGTCATATTTGTTGCCGATGTCCGCAAGATAGCCCGGTATGTCGGACGGAACGAATGTCGTTGTACTCTTGCCGTAGTTCTTCATCACGACATCATTGATGTCCTTGTAGTTGATGCAATAACGCAAAGCCTTGCGGACTTCTGGCTTGGCAAATTCAGCGTCCTTTGTGCTCATGATCAGATAGTAAAACCCCGAACCGACGAGCCGGTCGATGACAATGTCCGGATTGCTTGAAAGACCGTCAATATCAGCGGAAACGAGCTGGAAGCCAACGTCCAGATCGCCCTTTTCCAGCTGCAGCCGTTCCGTCTGTGATTCAGGAAGATGGCGCACGAGAACGCGCTTCATCTTTGGCTCGCCGCCCCAATAGCCATCAAACCGGCTAAGAACGGCAATGTCGTTGGGATTCCAGCGGTTGAGCGTGAACGGGCCGGAGCCGGCGGCGTTCGAAGCCAACCAGCCACGCCCCATATCGCCATCCTTTTCGTGCTTGGCGATGACTTCCTTGTCGAGGACGGCACCATAGGCGCGCGTGAGTGCACCGAGCTTTAGCGAGGGCGCAACCGGCGTTGCCACCTCCATGACGAAGGTCTTGTCGTCCTTGGCACGGAATTTCTGCTCGACGTTGTCCGCAGTATAACCCCAGTTGGCGTAGTAGGATTTGGCAAGCAGGCCAAGTTTGACAGCACGCTGCAGGGAATAGGCAACGTCACTTGCGGTGATCTTGCGCCCGCTCTGGAACGCTGCCCTGTCGTCAAGGGTAAACTCGATCGTGCCATCCGGCAGGATGTTCCAGGATTTAGCCAGCATCGGCAGGATTTTGCCCGGCGTCTGCGGATCGTTGCGGACCAGCGTGTCGTAGAGATTGGCTATGACATGGTAAGATTCATAGGAATTGACATTGTGCGGATCGAGGCTGGTCAGATTGACCATATTCATGCCGATGACCAGCTGGTCCTGCGGCGTTTTTGCCTCGGCAACATTCATTGTCATGGCAGCGACGACGGCCGTCGTCCCTGCCAGTAAGGCCCGAAAATGCGACATAGTTTTCCTCCCTATGGGCAGCGTTCGTATATGTTGTATGACATCGTAGTATTGATTTGGCGAACCGGCAAGGGCAAATTTGCCGCTGCGGTGGCTGGGCAAAGGCGCGTCTGCACGGCACAAGCCAAAGCCAGATCTGCGCAAAGCATTTGATTTTATGAGGAAATGTCGGTGCCGCAGTTTTCATTCAATGAATATATGATATCTTACTTTGTTAACACTTACGCCTATGGCATCCTGCTCCAGGAACGGCGAGCAGCGTTGTTTGGCGGAAGCAAAGAAGGTGCACATGGCCGGTCTTGGCAAACGAGAAACGCTTACAGGTCAATTGGTTAAGGCGGTTGCAGACCGGATTACGTCCGGCCATTACAAGCGCGGCGAACGGTTGCCGACAGAGCAGGACATGATCGCCGAATTCAATGTGAGTCGGACCGTGGTGCGCGAAGCCATCGCCAATTTGAAAGCCAAAGGACTGGTTCACACCCAACAGGGCATCGGGGCTTTTGTGCTTAAAGACATTCCTGCGGTGGCGTTCCGGATTGAAGAAGACAATCTCGAACTCGTCGAGGAAATTGTCGGCGTTATGGAGCTGAGAATTAGCATCGAGCTTGAGGCTGCTGCCTTGGCGGCGGTGCGTCGCGACGAGGAAGATCTTGCGAGAATCAAAAATGCGCTCGACCTGATGAATGAAGCCATAGAGCGCGATGAAAGTTCGATCCATGCCGACCTGGAATTTCATCGCGCAATCGCAATTGCCACAAAAAACCGTCACTTTCTGAGTATGTTCAACTATCTCGGCGAGGTCCTGATTCCGCGCGCGCGGTTGCAAACCCATCGGATCAATGGTTTGCCACAGCGTGAGTATCTGGAACGGATCAATCGCGAGCATGACCAGATCTACCAGGCCATCAGGGCGCAGGACGTGGAAGGTGCCCGCGCCGCCATGCGCCTTCACCTTGGCAGCAGCCGCGACCGGCTGCGCAATAGTGCCCTGCACGCGGATCAACGGCAGGCCTAACTCGGCCGATGAGCCTGAAAGCGAAGTCAGTAAAGATCCGTTTTATAGTTGTATGATGACATACACGATGGTAATCGTCGGTGTGTTCGATTCCAGACGAGGCTCCCATGCATTTCCAGGCACTCAAGCAAGCAGTCAGCTCCGGTCTCCTGTCCTTCCCCATCACTGATTTCAATGAGGCTGGAGACTTCCAGCCGGATTCCTACACCAAACGTCTGGAATGGCTTGCGCCTTATGGCGCCTCGGCGCTGTTTGTCGGTGGCGGGACGGGCGAAGGATTTTCGCTGACGCCGGCCGAACATGAGCAAGTGGTTCGTACCGCAGTTGCAGCTTGCGGTAAGCAAGTGCCCATTATCGCTGCAGCTGCATACGGAACGCGCATTGCCGCGGAGATGGCACGAGCTGCAGAAAAGAACGGTGCTGCCGGACTGCTCTTGCTGCCACACTATCTGACTGAAACCAGCACCGAGGGCGTTTGCAGACATGTCGAGGCGGTCTGTGCTGCGACAAGCCTTGGCGTCATCGTCTACAACCGCAATGTGTGCAGGTTGAACGCAGATGCGTTGGAACGCCTTGCCGAAAAATGCCCGAACCTCATCGGCTTTAAGGATGGCGTGGGCGAAATTGAGAATATGGTTTCGATCCGCCACCGTCTCGGTGATCGGTTCGCCTATCTCGGCGGCTTGCCCACCGCTGAGGTCTATGCGCAGGCCTATAAGGCCATGGGTGTCGATGTCTATTCGTCGGCCGTCTTCAATTTCATTCCGCGAACCGCCCTCACCTTCTACAAGGCAGTCGCCGAAAATGATCGGGAGACGACGGCAAGATTGTTGAGCGAGTTCTTCTTACCCTACATTGCCATTCGCAACCGCGTTCCCGGCTATGCCGTAAGCATCGTCAAGGCAGGTGCGTCGATCGTTGGCCGGTCTGCCGGAGGTGTGCGCGCGCCACTTGTGGACTGCACAGCCCGGGACCGAGAGGATCTGGGGGAGCTTATCGAACGACTGGGCCGGCAAACCTGATTGGCCAGCAAACCTGATTGGCTTGCAACCTGCCGCTCAACCGAAGCTTGATGTTTTCAAAAACTCTGCAAGCCGTTCGCTCTTCGGCTTGTGGAACATCTCGCGCGGATTGCCCTCCTCGCCGATTCTGCCCCTCATTCATGAAGATGACCCGGTTGGAAACCTCATAGGCGAAACGCATTTCGTGGGTGACGAGCAGCATACTCATCCCGTCCTGGGCCAGCGCCTTGATCACCTGCAGCACTTCGTTGACGAGCTCCGGATCAAGGGCCGACGTCACTTCGTCAAACAGCATCAGTCTGGGGTTCATGGCGATGGCCCGAGCAATGGCCACGCGCTGCTGCTGGCCGCCGGAAAGCTGTCCGGGGAAGTGGTCGGCGCGCCCACGAAGCCCAACGCGGTCCAGCCATTTCTCGGCAAGGGCCCGCGCTTCCTCCTTGCTCAGTTTCTTCACCTTCATCAGGCCAAGCATGACATTGCGGGCGGCGGTCATATGCGGGAAGAGATTGAACTGCTGGAAGGCCATGCCGGTCAGTGCCCGCTGGCGCGCGATCTCCTTTTCCTTCTTGCGGCGGCGCTCACCACCAACAATTTCGTAGCCGATCTCCTGCCCGTCAATGCTGATCGAGCCGCCCTGGAATTCTTCCAGCATGTTGATACAGCGTAGCATTGTTGTCTTGCCGGAGCCGCTTGACCCGATAATGCTGATGACGTCGCCTTGCGACATGGTGCAGTCGACACCTTTTAAAACTTCGACATCGCCGTAGCTTTTGTGCAGGTCGCGGATTTCAAGCAGGTTATTTGACATCGGCGGACATCCTTACGAGGGAACTGCAGTCTTGCGTTCGACATAGCGGCCGAAACGCTCGATGGCGTAGTTGATGGTGAAATAGAGAAAGCCGGCGAACAAATAGAATTCGAGGCTCATGAATGCGCGTGAGATCAGTTCTTGCGTTCGCAACAACAGCTCGGCAACGCCGATGATGGAGAGCAAGGTCGATGCCTTGACCATTTCCGCAGCGGTGTTGACCCATGCCGGCAAGACTTGACGCAGCGCCTGCGGTCCGAGCACATAGGCAAAGGTTTGCGGGAAGGTCAGGCCGATTGCCTTGGCAGCTTCCGTCTGTCCTTTGGGGATCGACTGCAGCGCGCCGCGCACGATTTCGCCAACATGCGAACTGCAGAAGACTGCGAGCGCCAGAACACCAGCCTGGAATGGTCCAAGATCGAGGCCAATCGTGCCAAGGACATAATAGCTTGCAAGGACGAGGACCAGCACCGGGGTACCGCGGATGAAGTCCGTATATCCTCGAACAATCCAGCGCAGCGGGCGAACACCGTAGGTCAGGGCCAAGCCGACAAAAAGACCGAGCACTGTGCCGAAACAGATTGCCAGGAACGAGATCGAAATCGTAACCCCAAGACCCTTTAGGATCGGCAAGCGTGCGAGCCAGAGAACATCGAGGAAATGCGCAATATCCATCACATCACCTCGGCAATGACAGGCGACGGCTCGACAGCGCGCATCAGCGCCGCGAGGATCGAACAGGTAAACACATAGAGGCAGCTCGCAACAATCCATGTCTCGATTACGCGAAATGTTTCGACATTGATCTTGCGCGCCTCGAAAGTCAGTTCCGGCACGGCAATCGCAGCAGCCAGCGAGGTGTCCTTGAACAGCGATATAATGGTACTGCTGAGCGATGGCAGGACATTGCGGAGCATCAATGGTGCGATAATGGAGGTGCGAATCTGCATTTCGGTCAGGCCGATGGCGAGACCTGCTTCGCGCAGGCCGCCTGGAATTGACAATAGTCCTGCGCGAAAAACTTCCGCGAGGTAGGCGCCGGAATAAAGAGCAAGCGTGAAGACAAAACTTTCGATCTTGCCAAGGCGGAACCCAATTTGCGGCAGTGCGAAATAGGTGAACAGGACCAGCACCAGGATTGGCGTGTTGCGGATGATCGTCACGTATGTGCCGGCGGGACGCTGGATGAAGCCATTCTTCGAGATCAGACAAAACGCGATGAAAAGGCCGATCACGGCGCCTATGGCAATGGCGCCAAAGGCCAGAGCAAGGCTCAGCGCCAGTCCTTCGAGCAAAAGGTCAAAGCTGCGCCAGACCGCAGCAAAATTCAGTGTATAGCCCATGAAGCGCTCACCGTTCCAAACCACAAGAGCACGGATCCGGCGAAGCCGGAGCCGTGGGATGACCGGGGTTACTTATACTCGACCGGGAAACCGATTTGCGGTGGTGTCAGATCCTTGCCGAACCAGGTCTTGAACGATTTAGCATAGAAATCGAACTCGACGCCTGTCATGGCTTCGTGCAGGGCCGTGTTGACAAAATTCAGCCAATCCTGGTCGCCGCGCTTGACACCGCAGGCATAGGTCTGCGGGCTCCAGCCATAACCGGCATCCTTGTAGCGCCCCTGGTTCTGGGTCATGTACCAGGCGAGCGACGACTGGTCGGTCGCAGCCGCATCGGCGCGGCCGGATTCCAGCGCCTGATAGATCAGGTCCACAGACTCATATTGATCGACCTTGGCTTCCGGCAGGGCCGCATGCACCATGCTCTCGGCATAGACATTCTGCAAAACGGAGATCGTAACGGACGAGCCCGCCGCTTTCAGCGCAGCATAATCAGCATATTTGCTGTCGGCCTTGAGCATGAGGCCGACGCCTTCCCGGTAATAGGGAATAGTGAAGGCGATCTGTTGGGCGCGTTCACCCGTAACGGTCATGAACTGGCAGGTGATATCGACCTTGTCAGTGGTGATGTTCGGGATGCGGGCATCCGAAGATTGATTGACGAATTCAATTTTCTCGGGATCGTTGAAAAGTGCCTTGGCAATGATATGGCCCATGTCAACGTCGAAGCCTTGCAGCTTGTCGTCAGCACTCTTGAAATGCCATGGCGCATTGGTGCTGCCGGTACCAAGCACCAGATGGCCGCGAGCCAGAACCTCATCAAGTTTGCTCTTGGTTTCCTGGGCGAACGCGCCGAGCGAAGGCATCATGGAAAGTGCGGCAACAGCGGCCGCAAGATAAAATCGTTTGGACATTTTAGTTCCCCTATTCGTCGAAGCGAATGTTTCTAATCCATTATAATGGAATATAGTACCTAATAATGGATTGCTAATAGAATGACAGGTGCTGCAACTTGTCAAGCGGCATTTAGGGGACCTGAGCTGAACTACATGCCGTAGGCGATAAGCTGACCATAAACCTCAACGGCAAGCCAGACGAGCGCCGCCAAGCCCAAAGAGACCGTCAAGATGGCCAGGAGCGGATAGCCCTGTCTGACCTGTTTCGCATCTTCAGCATTAATTCTCTTTGCCATGTCGAACCTCGATTGTTCGTGGGTCTCGCACGATTGAACGGGTCGAGGTGACGATTGTTCCCATTCTACAGAACACAAAAGAGGCCCGCATCACCGATGCGGGCCTTTTGCAAAACGGAAGGAAAATTAGGCGGCGGCCGCGTTGACGCGGCTTTCAGCCATAGCCGTCAAAGCCTCGTCGGTCTTCATTTCTTCCTTGAGGTTTTCCTGCAGCAAGGCGGCGCAGTCATTGCGGCCAAGCTGCTTTGCCCAAGCTATCAAAGTGCCGTAGCGGGTGATTTCATAGTGCTCGACAGCTTGTGCAGCAGCGATAAGCGCTGCATCCAGCACCTTGTCGTCATCGACCTCGCCGGCGACTTCATCGGCTTCTTCAAGAATGCCATCGATTGCCGGGCAATTGACGCCGCTGACCTCTACTCCATGCAGTTTGAAAACCTGCTCCAGTCTTTCGATCTGCATTTCGGTTTCCTGCAGATGGCGCTCGAAACCGTCCTTCAACTCCTGATCGAACGCCTTGTCGATCATTTCCGGCAATGCCTTCACGATCTGATTTTCTGCGTAATAAATGTCACGCAGCGTGTGGACGAAAAGATCGTCCATGGTTTTGATATCCTTGGAAAAGAAACCCATTTTGTCCTCCTGATTATAGACGCGCACAGCCATTCGGCAGTCTGATGACATCCGCAAGCAGTCGCTTATTGGGGTCGGTTACACAGCAACTAACGGTGTCGCGGCGCAATGGTTCCTTCCGATTGCGCGCGCTATATCCTGACAGGAGGATCAAGGCGGCCTTTGCCGGCGAGCTCGACAAGAAAGGTTTTTCCGGCGTCAGGATCGGACTTGTGGACCCGTTCGCTCATCTCACGATAGGCCGTTGTCACGATAAGATTGGCCGTTTCCTCGCCGACAAAGGCGGGACAGGAGGGTTGCCGGACCGGCATTGCTATGGAGCGTACGCGTTTCCCCGCCGGCGAATAGACGTCAACGCTCGATCGGCCCCAACAGGCGTTCCACAAATTGCCCTCGCCATCGACAACCGAGCCATCGACACCGCCCTTTTCCTTGTGTTGATAGAATAGTACAGGCTCGGTGATGGGAAGCCCGGTCTCAGGGTCTGTATCGACACGCCAAATGATGTTCTTGCCGGTGTCGGCGAAATAAGCGATGCGTCCATCCGGGGAAAAGCTGATCGAGTTGGTAATCGATATGTCGCTGAAAAGCCTGCGCAATTCGCCTTGCCGATACCAATAGATCGAGCCAGCGCCCTTCTCGCATTTTTTTCCCATCGTGCCGATCCAAAACGCTCCCGCGGGATGCACGCGCCCGTCATTGGAGCGTGTGGCAGGATTTTCCGCCTCGATCGGCTGGTGCATTGTGGTGTGACCGGTCTGGCGATCACGGATGAAGAGCCCGGTCTCGGTAGCGATGAGCTGTCGCTTTTCGTCAATAATGGCCAGAGCGCTGGCCATCTGTCCAAGGGTATGAATTTCAGCTTTGCCGCCGGCAAGCGGCTTTTTCGAACAGCCGTCCGGTGACGATATCGAACCACCAGACGTTCTTGGTCAGAGCATCATAGCCCGGCCCTTCGCCCAACTCGCACGCCACATCATGAAAAATGCTGATCTTCGGCTCGTCCATCATAGGGTTCCGCTTGCGAAAACGCGATCATAGGCATCCACAGTTGCCTTTGCCCGGTCGCGGACAAAGGATGAAGAAGCGCCCACCTTGTATAGGCTCGAGCCGAGGCCGAATGTGCGCACGCCCACCTTGGCATAGGCGGCAAAGCCACTCTCGTCGACGCCGCCGACGGCGCCAATCACCGCGCCTTTCGGCAATACTGCGCTAATGGCCTTGATGCCGTCGGGGCCAAGAACGCTCGCCGGGAAGAACTTCAGACCGGACGCACCGGCTTTCAGGGCAGTGAGCGCTTCGGTCGGGGTAAAGACGCCCGGCATCGTCACCATGCCCGCTTCAGCAGCGGCGGCCAAGACATTGACATCGACATTGGGGCTGATCATCAGACGCCCGCCGGCCGAATCCAGCCGCCTAATGTCGGCCGGATCGAGCACTGTGCCGGCACCAATCAGCACATGTGCTGGAAGTGTTTTGGCAAGCAATTCAATGGATTGGAACGGATCCGGCGAATTCAGCGGAACCTCGATGACCTCGATTCCTGCATTTACCAGTTCCTTGCCAATGGCCAGCACCTCGTCTGGTTTGACACCGCGCAGAATGGCGATGAGGTTGCGCTTCAGCGCCGGCCAGGGAGCCGAGATCTGTGTCATTTGGATGGTCCTTCGCTGGGCCAGATGCCGGATGCGGCGACGAACAGGCCTTTGCGTACGGCTTCGTCGGCGTCGACAAAATCATGATCGAGGCCGGCAACCTCGAGCGCCCTGCCATAGAGCCCGGCCATGGTGCCGGACGCGACGAGGGTGACCTTGCCGTTCTGCCTTGCCTTCGCAGCAGCGATCTCCGCGCCAATGAGCAGACCCGACAACCGCGAAGCAGCGCCCTCCGGTGGTAAATTGTCAAGCAGCATGGCCGCGCGGATGCCGAAGAGTTCGCCCAGCATCCGTTCGCCAGAAAACATCAGTTGGAGCGCTGCGGTGAACTGAGGATGGTCCGGCGCGGCAAAGGCAGCGGCCTCGCCAATCGAATGGCGCAGGATCGATTGCGAGGCGAGTAGCGCATAGAGCTCGCCCGTCAGGTAGGTGGAAAACGACTTAGCTCGACCGTCGACGAGCTCGACCCACTTGGAGTGGGTACCTGGCATCGCAATGATTCCATTGGTCAAATTCTTGGTGAGGATGGCACCGAGCAATTGCGTTTCCTCGCCGCGCATGACGTTCGGGGCGGTGCCCGACTGCGACAGGCCGGGGATGATCCGCACGTCACGCAAGATGGTTTCGATTTTTACCGTGCCCGAAAGGATCGCTTGCAGATCGGCCGGAACCGGCACGTAATTCGCTTCGAGCCAGCCCTGCCGCGAACCCGCCATACCGCAGATGACAACCGGCAGGTCGGCAGGGGCTCCCAGTCCGGCAAGATGACTTTCCAACGTCGCGGCAAAGCCGCGGGCGCGGGAGGCATCCAGCCCGTCCTCGGAGCGCTTCTCCACCAGAACCTGACCGTTCCCGTCAACGAGCCAAAGGCGAAAACGGCTAGTTCCCCAATCACTTAATGCGTAGACAGGCACGGTACTCACAGATAGCCACCATCGACAATAAGTGTCTGGGCGCTAAGCATGCGGGCGGCGTCCGAGGCAAGAAACAGGCAGGGGCCAACCATGTCGCCGGGCTGAATTTCCTCACGCAGCACCTGCTTGTTGATATGGGTCTTGAGACCTTCTTCGGTCACCCAATGTTCGCGCTGGCGTGGCGTCATCACCCAACCCGGCGCAATGGCATTGACGCGGATCTTCTCTGGTCCCAGCCGTCCGGCCAACCCCTTGGTAAGTCCAATGATTCCAGATTTCGCCGCCGTATAGGAAGGCATATCGCCCTGGTTGATCATGAATGATGTCGAAGTGAAATTGATAATGGAACCGCCGCCTGCCTCACGCATTCCCGGCACGACAGCCTGCGCCGCGAAGAATTGCGGCCGCAGGTTGATGGCCTGGTTCCGGTCCCAGTATTCGACCGTCACATCGTCGATATCATGCCTGTCGTCCCAGGCCGCATTATTGACGAGGACGGTAATTGGTCCGTTCTTATCAATGGCTTGGGCGATGGCATTGCGCAGTAGCTCAACGTCGGTAATGTCTGCATTCAAATAGAATGGCCGGTTGCCGTATTGCTTTTCCAGCCGCCCTGCCAAGGCCTGCGAGGGTTTTTCGGCGATGTCGATGAAGGCGACGCGCGCGCCTTGGGCGATGAAGCCCTCGGTCAGTGCGGCGCCGATGCCGGAGCCGCCCCCGGTAATGAGGACGGAGCGGTCTTTCAGGTCCGGGAAGATTGCAGAAGGCATCATGGTGGTGGTCTCCCAGGATCAATAGGAGTTCCATTATATGGAACATAGTTTGACTATGCTGAATTGTCATACTAGAATGGAATAAGTCAAGATGTGACGCCTTTTTATAGCTTCACACAACTGAAATTCTTGCGGAGGTTGTTAAAGTTGGGCCAGAATCGGCAGTCCTTGAGCAGGCATGGCGGACGTTTGCACGAGCGCTGCGCCGGACCTGATCCGATCCGTTCCAAGGTAATGGGGTGAACCGGTGCGGGAAGATCCGGGAGGCGGGGTCGTGAAAAAAGCCTACCCATCAGTGCGCAAAACGTCAGGGAACCGGCAGGAACGGGCACGCTCGGCAAGGCTATCGCCGTCCTTGATATCATCGCCGCTTCGCCCGGACCGCTGCGCTTTACCGACGTCCTTCAACTCACCAACCAGCCGCGTGGCACCCTGCACCGGCAGATCTCCAACCTGATCGAGGAAGGGCTGCTGACTGTCAACCGAGACCACTCCTATGAGCTCGGTTTGCGGCTGCTGCAGTTCGCTTCGAAGGCCTGGGCCAGCAACCGCTTCCGCTCGATAGCCGAACCGCATCTGCACAGATTGCACGAAGCGACCGGCGAGACGGTCCATCTGGGTGTTCTGCGCAATACAGATGTCGTCTACGTCGACAAGTTTGAAAGCCGGCAAAACATACGCATGGTTTCGCAGATCGGCAATACTGCGCCCGCCTGGTGTACCGGCGTCGGCAAGGCGGCGCTTTCCGCTCTGCCCGATGATGAATTGCGCGCGCGACTGGGTCGGATCAGTTTCCGGAAATTTACGCCAAACACGCTCACCGACCGCCAGGCTCTGCTTAGTGAAATCGAATTTATCCGCGCCGAGGGCAATGCCTATGACCGGGAAGAACATGAGACCGGCATCTGTTGCGTTGCGGCGCCAATTCATTCCGCTGACAGGCAGCTGATCGCGGGTATCTCGGTAACCGGCCCCGCCTATCGGATCACGCCTGACGTCCTCAGGTCCTGGGCCGGGATTACCCGCGTCGCTGCCGCCGCGATCATGGAAGATATGGCAACGCAGCTTTCGCCCCGGAGCTGACAATCGTTGTGGATAAAACGATCAATTGCTGACGGTAAAATCCGCATCCCGCGACTCTTCGACAACGAGTTCCGCATTCGGCATGTCATTTGACAAGGCGCGCTGTTGTGCCGAGCCGACATTATGGCCAAAGCCGAGCCAACGCTGCACCAGCCGGTTTTCCAGTTCGATCCGGTCCACATCAAGAAAAATTGTCACGTCGAAGAGCGGTGCCAGCCGGTCCCAGGGCGGCAGGTTGAGCAAAAGGTAATTGCCTTCGACCAAAAGAATGCGCTGGCTTGCCATGACGATACCCGCGCCGGCCCGCGCCAGATCAAGCTTGCGGTCGAACAACGGGATGACGACATCTTCGCTGGTGTCGCGCAGGCGCGTCAGGAGCACTTCGAAGCCGGCGCAGTCGAATGTCGGTGGCGAACCCTTGCGCTTGCGCAGGTTCCGCGCGTCGAGAATGGCATTGTCGAGGTGGAACCCATCCATCGGCACGACGGCTGCGGCAACCGGATCGCGGGCGTTGATGGCTGCGCAGAGCGTCGCGGCAACGGTGGATTTGCCGGCTCCCGGGGGACCGGCTATGGCCACGATTAGCCGCTTGGTCTTCGCCGCGCGGGCCAGCAGCTCAGGCACCAGATCGTCGAGCGTGATCAACATACTGTTTTGCCGCGCCAATCAAGCAAGCCATTTGTCGTAATCGGAGACGAGCAGGTGCAAGGGGGCCTCGTCCTCGTCGATCGAGGAGAAACGCCCGATCGGTTCGCGGAAGATATTGTCGGTCAGGTCATCATTAACCGTCGAGACTTCGCCGATCAGGACATCACCGCCCTCGCCCCAAAATGCATGCCAGTTGCCCGGCAGCAGGGTGACGCTCTCACCCGGCTGCAGCTTCAACAGGCCGCCAGCCTTCTGGCGGACGATACGCCCATCGGTCGCCACCTCAACATCGGTCTTCTCATCGACGTTGCCGTCGGGATTGGAATTGAACAGCTCGAGGACGAGTGTGCCGCCGCCGCGATTGATGATGTCTTCCGCCTTGACGATATGGCGGTGCATCGGTGACAGCTGCCTCTCCCTCGAGATCATGATCTTCTCGGCATAGAGCATGCCGCCGCCCTTTTTCAGGTCTTGCTGATTGCCGTTGCGGGTGGTGAAGAGGAACAGGCCAAGTTCATCGAACTTGCCCTGTCCGTAATCGGTGATGTCCCAGCCCAGACGCGCCTGAAGGATGGCTTTGGAATCGCTGGAGGTACGGGCCTTCAGTTCCTCCGGTGACCAATAGGCGAAAGGCGGCATGACATAGCCGAACGAGCGGATGAACTTGTCGCTCTCGCGGATGATCTCATTGACTTCGGAACGCTTCATTCTCACTCATTTCCTCTATGCGATGGATTGTGCCGGGGGTGTCTTGGCGCCGGTCATGAAGGCAACGGCATCCGACATCGTGTATTCCTTCGGATCGATCACGGTAAGGCGCTTGCCCAGCCGGTGAATGTGGATACGGTCCGCCACTTCGAAGACGTGTGGCATATTGTGCGAGATCAGCACAATCGGCAGTCCGCGTTTTTTCACATCCTGGATGAGTTCGAGGACACGGCGGGATTCCTTGACGCCGAGCGCTGCCGTCGGCTCGTCCATGATGACGACCTTGGAACCGAAGGCGGCAGCACGCGCCACCGCAACACCCTGACGTTGACCGCCGGAGAGCGTTTCCACCGCCTGGCCGATGTTCTGGATGGTCATCAGGCCAAGTTCAGTGAGCTTGTCACGCGCCCGCTTTTCCATGGCCTTGCGATCAAGCATGCGGAACCAGCTGCCCATGATACCGGGCTTTCTGATCTCGCGGCCCAGGAACATATTGTCGGCGATGGACAGCGCAGGCGAGAGGGCGAGCGTCTGATAGACGGTCTCGATGCCGGCATCGCGCGCTTCCATGGGCGAGCGGAAATGCATCGGCTTGCCTTCGAGCGTCATCTCGCCTTCATCGGGATGAATGGCGCCGGAAATCGCTTTGATCAGGGAGGATTTCCCGGCGCCGTTGTCGCCGATCACCGCCAGCACTTCGCCGGGGTAGAGGTCGAAATCCGCGTGATCGAGAGCAGTGACACGTCCATAGCGTTTCACCAAGCCGCGAGCGGTGAGGATGGGTTCTCTTGACATCAGCCTGCTACCTTTCTGATCCACTGGTCGATGGCAACAGCCAGGATGATCAATACACCGATGATAAGGTACGTCCATTGAACGTCCGTGCCGTACATGCGCATGCCGAAGGAGAAGACGCCCACGATCAATGCACCAAAGAGCATGCCGAGAATGGAGCCACGCCCGCCAAAGAGCGACATACCGCCAATCACCACTGCTGTAATGGATTCAATGTTGGCGAACTGACCGATTTGCGGAGAAACCGAACCGTTGCGTCCGATCGAAGCCCAGCCGGCCAGGGCGCAGATGAGACCGGCCAGTACGTAAACCGTAATGAGAACCTTCTTGGTCCTGACGCCAGAAAGCTTCGCCGCCTCGGGATCATCGCCGATGGCATAGACATGACGGCCCCAGGCGGTGTGATTGAGCACATACCAAAGGATGGCGATGAGGACGAGCATGGCGAAGACGCCATAGGTGAAGGTGGCCCCTCCGATATTGATCTTCTCGCCGAAGAACTGCAGCAGCCTTGCATTCGCTTCGATATCCTGGGCACGGATCGTCTCGTTGGCGGAATAGATATAGGTCGTCGCCAGGTAAATCTGCCAGGTGCCGAGGGTCACGATGAAGGGCGGCAACTTTAAATAGGCAATCAGCACGCCGTTGATAAAGCCGCACAGCGCCCCGAGCGCCACGCCGCACAGGATCGCGAGTTCTACGGGCATGCCATAGCGGAACGTGAATTGACCCATGATGACGGACGTCAGCACCATGATGGCGCCAACGGAAAGGTCGATGCCCGCAGTCAGGACGACGAGCGTTTGCGCAGCGCCGACAATGCCGACGATGGCCACCTGCTGCAGGATGAGCGACAGTGCAAACGGCGTGAAGAAGCGCGAGCCGACAATGACCGCAAAGATGATCAGTGACAGCACCAGAACGATGAGCGGCACGGAAGCCGGACTGGAATGGAGGAAATGCCGGACCTTTTCAAGCGGGCTTCTCTCATGGGTGTCGAAACTGGCAACAGCCGTCGCGCTTTGTGAAAGCACGCGCTCGAACTCCTGCGCCGGCTCTGATGTTGTTTTGGTCTCTGTCATGGGTCAGCTCCCTGGGTCATTAACGCATGAGTTGAAATGATGCGAGGCTCTACAATCCGATAAAGTATGGAGAGAGGACGTTACACCGTCCTCTCCTCGCCTGCTAATATTTCTGTCAATCGGGCCAGATCAGCCCCAGCACTTGGCCATGCCGGTCTTGACGTCGATGGATTCAAGGCCCTGCACCGGCTTGTCCGTGATCAGCGAGACGCCCGTGTCGAAGAAGCTCTTGCCTTCGGTGGGCTTGGGCTTTTCACCCGTGTCGGCGAACTTCTTGATCGCTTCGATACCCAGCGATGCCATCATCAGCGGGTACTGCTGCGAGGTTGCGCCAATGACGCCGGCTTCGACGTTCTTCACGCCCGGGCAGCCGCCATCAACGGAAACAATCAGGACGTCCTTTTCCTTGCCAAAAGCCTTCAATGCCTCATAGGCACCGGCAGCGGCAGGCTCGTTGATCGTGTGAACGACGTTGATGCCCGGATCCTTCTGCAGAAGGTTTTCCATCGCCTTGCGTCCGCCTTCTTCATTGCCGTTGGTCACGTCATGGCCAACAATGCGCGGGTCCTTTTCGTCGCCGATCTTGTTGATGTCGACGACGTCAATGCCAAAGCCCTTCATGAAGCCCTGGTCGCGCAGAACGTCAACGGTTGGCTGTGACGGTAGGAGGTCGAGGAATGCAATCTTGGCGTCCTTTGCCTTGTCGCCAAGGGTTCCGGCAGCCCATTTGCCGATCAACTCGCCGGCAAGCAGATTGTCGGTGGCGAATGTCGCATCGGCCGCATCGGCTGGATCGAGCGGCGTATCGAGAGCGATGACCAGGAGACCCGCATCGCGTGCCTGCTTGACCGAGGAGACAATGCCGGCCGTGTCGGATGCGGTGATCAGGATACCCTTGGCGCCATCGGCGATGCAGGTTTCGATGGCGGCAACCTGGCTTTCGCTGTCGCCGTCGATCTTGCCGGCATAGGTCTTCAGCTCAACACCGAGCTCCTTGGACTTGGCAAGGGCGCCCTCTTTCATCTTGACGAAGAACGGGTTGGTGTCGGTCTTGGTGATCAGGCAGGCGCCCACACCGGCAGCCTGCGCCGGAGCGGCAAATGCGGCAACTGCCACAGCGGCAGCACCCAATACAGTCGATTTCAGATAGAAACTTCTACGCATGTCACTTCCTCCCTATAAATCGCGCCAATGCGCGACGGGCCGACGGCGGTCGTACCCTGGTTCCGCGTTGAACATCTCGGACAGTTATCCTCCCGGCCAAGTGTTGGACCCTAGCAAATACCACTGTTTGCAAGCTGTCAACATTAATAAATCACTCTGATTTAATATTGACAGCTTTGCCGGATATCTCCATTGTCAGCGGATTGTTGGAGGAGTCCCATTTGGGCATTCGAGTTTCGGAGCGTAGCGGCACGGGAGGAACCAGGCCGACGCTCCATCACGGTACAAACCAGAGCGGCATGCGCGACCACAACGAGCGTGTGGTACTGTCACTGTTGCGCCAGCATGGCAGTCTCGCCAAGACGGCGATCGCCCGCATGACGGGACTTTCGGCGCAGACAAGCTCGATCATCATGCGCATGCTGGAAGCCGATGAGCTCCTGTCACGCGAGGAGCCGTTGCGCGGCCGTATCGGCCAGCCGCTCATTCCGATGTCGCTCAATCCTGAGGGTGCCTTCTTCCTTGGCCTGAAGATCGGGCGCCGCAGCGCCGATCTGGTGCTGATTGATTTTCTCGGTCAGATCCGTTCCATGCTGCAAGTGCCCTATGATTATCCGGCGCCGGAACCGATCTTCCGCTTTGCGAAGGAGGGTATTGCGCAGATGATGCGCGGGCTGACCAAGAAGCAGCGCGACAGAATTTCCGGAATTGGCATTGCCGCGCCGTTCGAACTGTGGAAATGGGCTGATACGGTCGGAGCGCCGCAGGAGATCATGGACCAGTGGCGCGGTTGCAATATCCGCGCGCGGGTCACTGCGCTGTGCCCTTTTCCGGTCTATCTTCAAAATGACATGACGGCCGCCTGTGGCGCCGAACTGGTGTTCGGCCAGACCAAGGACGTCAATGATTTTGTCTATTTCTACATAGGCTCGTTCATCGGCGGTGGCATCGTCATCAATGGCAGCCTCTATGCGGGACGCAGCGGCAATGCCGGAGCGCTGGGTTCGATGCCGGTACCGGGTCCAGGTGGCGCCGCGCGGCAGCTGATCGACATCGCCTCGATCACCGCGCTCGAGAGGGTCGTGACCGAATTGGGGCGGGATCCTTCGCCGCTTTGGGCCTCGCCCGAGGACTGGGGCGTCATGGGCGCCGAGCTGGACGATTGGATCGACACCGCCGGCAAGGCGATCGCGCAAGCGGTTGTCGCTTCGTCTTCCGTCGTGGATTTCGAGGCTGCCATCATCGATGGCTGGATGCCGGTCAGCGTGCGCGCGCGTATCGTCGAAGCGGTCCGCAAGCATGTCGAGACATTCGATCTTGAAGGCATCGAACTGCCCGCCATCCTCGAAGGAACGGTGGGCATTCACGCCCGGGCGCTGGGGGCAGCCAGCCTGCCGCTTTCCGACCGCTTTCTGCTTGCACAGAAGATTTTCAGGAAGGTTGACTAGTCATGTTGATTGGAATTCCCCCGATGCTGGGGCCGGAGCTGCTGGCGACGCTGCGCGCCATGGGCCACGGCGACGAGATCGCCCTGGTCGATGGCAATTACCCGGCGCTGGAACATGCAAGGCGGCTGATCCGTGCCGATGGGCTGCCGCTCGTCCCGCTGCTCGATGCCATATTGCAAGTGCTGCCGGTCGATGATTTCGTGCCGGCAGCCCTATTCCGCGCGTCGGTTAAAGGTAACCCTGTGCTTACCGATCCCGTGCATGAAGAGATGGAAGCGGTCTGCTCCCGGCGGGCGCCGGACTACGCGCTGGTTGCGCTTGACGGGAATGCGTTCTATGCGCGTGTGAAAAATGCCCATACCATTGTTGCGACAAGCGAGCCGCGGCTCTATGCCAATATTATCATCCGCAAGGGTGTCGTATATCCTGAGAAAGATTGATCAATGATTTTATGTTGTGGTGAAGCCCTCATCGATATGCTGCAGCGCAAGAGCGAGGCCGGCGAACCGGCATTTGCGCCGTATGTCGGCGGTGCCGTCTTCAATACGGCGATTGCTCTTGGACGGCTCGGCGTTCCGACCGGGTTTTTCTCGGGGGTTTCTTCCGATTTCTTCGGCCAGATGCTGCTCGACAGCCTTACCGCCAATCATGTCGGCACCCACTATGCGCATATTTCTCCGCAGCCGACGACGCTGGCCTTCGTGCGCCTGACCGATGGGCAGGCGAGCTATATGTTCTACGACGAGAACAGCGCCGGACGTTCGCTCGCGATCGAACACCTGCCCGAACTCGGCGATAATGTCACGGCGCTGCAGTTCGGCGCCATCAGCCTGATACCGGAACCCTGCGGCTCGACCTATGAGGCGCTGATGGCGCGCGAGCACGAAAAGCGCGTGATCATCCTCGACCCGAATATCCGGCCGGGATTCATTCCCGACAAGGAGAAGCATCTCGCCCGCATGCGCCGTATGATCGCCATGACCGATATCGTCAAGATTTCCGATGAGGACATGCGCTGGTTCGGCGAAAGCGGGACCATGGACGAGATTGCACGGCGCTGGATCGTTCCCGCTGGGAAGCAGGGACCGAAGTTCATTCTCGTTACCCACGGCGCCGATGGTGTGACGGGCTATACCGCAGATCTCACCGTGCATGTCGCGGCCCAGAAAGTGCCGGTCGTCGATACGGTCGGCGCTGGCGATACGTTTACCGCCGGCGTGCTGGCTTGTCTCGATGAGGCCGGGCTATTGACGAAGACCGCGCTTACCGCACTGACCGAAGCGCAGATCAGCGATGCGCTGCTGCTTGGCGTGAAGGCCGCCGCAGTGACCGTTTCGCGGGCTGGTGCAAATCCACCCTGGCGTTCCGAGCTGGGGTAGACGCCGTCGGCCGACTCAAGCCACTTCGATGTCGGTGTAGGGGAAGTCATTGCCTTTGAACAACAGGGGCATATTGTGTGCCTTCGCGCACGCATAGGCAAAACAATCGCCCATATTGAGACTGGCCTTGTGGCGGCCCCGGCCAAACGTGTTGAATGCGTTGACGGCATGCCGGCCAATCTCGGCAGTTATATCAATGATCTGGGCATCCGTCTGTTCGATGAATATATCGACCGATCGTTCGGCTACCTCTGTCGGTGAAGCGCGCTTGCGGGCAAGACCAGTCACAGTTTCATAAATAACCACCGGCGATATGTAGATGGGCGAAGCTTGAGTCATCCGTGCGGAAAGGACAACAGCGTCCTCTTCGCCATCGATGATAGAAATGACCGCTGATGCATCCACGAATATCATTCATTACCCGAAAGGTCGTCGAAGAAGGCTTTGTCTGCTTCCAGGCCAGTCTTTGGGTAGCTCCTGTATTCTTCAAAAATCTTCGCGAGCTTTTCGTGTAATGGAGTTTCTCTCCTGGCACGCTCATATTCATGCACAACTGCTTCGCGAATAGCTTCGGTGAGACTGGTATTTTTCAGTTTTGCCAGCCGTCGCACTGCCTCATCAGTCGCTTTGTCTTTCACAGAAAAGGCCATTCTATAGCTCCGCGTCTATACGTCTATACGTGATTGTCTATAAAATGAGCTCTTTCCTTATCGAATGCAAGGGCAGCTCATTCCAGATCGAAAGCCGCGGCCATCAGCGTCTTGGTATAGGCCTGGTGCGGGGAGTCGAAGATCTCCTCGGTGGGGCCTTCCTCGACGATCTTGCCGTTCTTCATCACGATCACATAGTCGGACATCGCCTTGATCACCGCGAGATCGTGGCTGATGAAGATATAGGAGAGACCGTGCTTCGCCTGCAGGTCGCGCAGAAGCTCGATCACCTGCCCCTGCACGGAACGGTCCAGCGCCGATGTGGGTTCATCGAGAATGACCACCTTCGGCTTCAGGATCACTGCGCGGGCGATGGCGATACGCTGGCGCTGACCGCCCGAGAACTCATGCGGGTAGCGATTGCGCGCGGCCGGATCAAGCCCGACTTCCTTCAGCGCTGCTATGGCCCGCTTGTCGCGATCAGCGCGTGATAGTTGCGGCTCGTGAATGAGCAGGCCCTCGGTGATGATCTCGCCCACGGTCTGGCGCGGCGACAGCGAGCCGTAAGGGTCCTGGAAGACGAGCTGCAACTCCTTGCGCAGCGGCCGCATGGCGGAGCGATCGAAGTTCGATATGTTCTTGTCGGCGAAATGATAGTGGCCGCTGCTTGGCAGGAGCCGCAGCAGTGCCCGGCCAAGCGTCGATTTGCCGGAGCCGGATCTCGCCGACGATGCCGATGGTCTGGCCCTTTTTCAGCCGGACGCTGACGCCGTCCACAGCGCGGAAGGATGTGTTGGAACCGAAGAAGAAACCACCACCTATGGCGAAATCCACCGAGACGTTGCGGCCCTCGAGGATAATGGGCGCAGTGTCTGCCGGCGGCTCCTTGATGCCGCTCGGTTCGGCGGCCAGAAGCATTTTTGTATAGTCTTCCTTCGGCTGTTCGAAAATCTCCTTGATGCTCCCCTTTTCCACCACCTCGCCGCGGCGCATGACGACCACTCGATCGGCAAAATGCTTGACGATGCCAAGGTCGTGGGTGATGAGCACGACAGCCATACCGAAACGTTGCTGGAGCGAGCGCAAGAGATCGAGAATCTGCGCCTGGATCGTCACATCGAGCGCGGTCGTCGGCTCATCCGCGATAAGCAGATCCGGTTCGTTGGCCAGTGCCATGGCGATCATGACACGCTGGCGCTGGCCGCCGGACATTTCATGCGGATACGAGTTCATGCGGCGCTCGGGTTCGGGAATGCCGACGAGCTTGAGCAGTTCCAGGACGCGCACCTTGGCCTGCTTGAAGGTCATGCCCTTGTGATGAACGAGCGGTTCGGCGATTTGCCGGCCGATGGTATAGAGCGGATCAAGCGAGGTCATCGGCTCCTGGAAGATCATGGTGATCTTCGAGCCGCGCACTTCGTTGAGGCCCTTGACCGGCAACCCGACCAGCTCCTTGCCGCGATACCGCGCCGAACCCGCAACCCTGCCATTGTTGGCCAGCAGCCCCATGATACCCATCATGGTCTGGCTCTTGCCGGAGCCGGATTCGCCGACGACGGCGAGCGTTTCGCCTGGCTTCACATCCAGGTCGATACCCTTGACGGCGTTCACATCGCCGTCCGGGGTGGTGAAGTCGACTTTCAGTCCGCGCACGGACAAAACGTTTTCGTTGGTGCCCATTGAATCGGCAGTCATGTCAGCGGTCCTTGGGGTCGAGTGCGTCGCGCAGTCCATCGCCGATGAAATTGAGCGAGAACAGGGTGACGACGAAAAAGATGGCCGGGAAGATCAGCAGCCAGGGTGCGGATTGCATCTTGTTGGCGCCTTCGGAAATCAGCGCCCCCCAGCTGGTCAGCGGTGCCTGAACACCAAGACCAAGGAAGGAGAGGAAACTTTCCAGAAGAATGACCTTTGGCACGACCACGGTGACGAACACGATAACGGGCCCGATGGTATTGGGGATGATATGGCGGCGGATAATCTGCCAGTCGGTCAGGCCAAGGGCCTGCGCGGCGCCGATAAATTCACGGCGTTTCAGGGCCAATGTCTGGCCACGCACGATACGGGCCATGTCGAGCCATTCCACCGCGCCGATGACCAGAAAGATCAGGATGAAGCTGCGTCCGAAGAATACGACCAGCACCACAACGAGGAAGACGAAGGGCAGCGAATAGAGGATTTCGACGAGGCGCATCATGACATTGTCGATGCGACCGCCAATATAGCCGGAGATCGCACCATAGGTCACGCCGACCGCCAACGAAACGAGACTGGCGAGGAAGCCGACGGCGAGCGAAATCTGACCGCCCAGCATGATGCGGGCGAGCATATCACGGCCGTTGGCATCGGTGCCGAAGGGGAAATATTCGCGGTGAACTTCACCGGTGAGTTTCAGCGTCCTGCCATCCTCTTCAGTGGCGGTAACCTGCGTATTATCGAACTCGTTGGCGCGGTCGAAATAACGGGTGGAGCGCGGGTCGATGGGCTGGTCCGAGTGGATGGTTGCGGTGAAGCTGTTGTCTTCAACCGCAAAGTCACGCAGCTCGACGCGGGCGCGATCTGCAACACCCTTCATCACGTCACCCAAAGTTTCCGCCTTGGGAAGCGGTTCGAGGCTTGGCGGGACTGTCACATAAGATGGGAACACCTGATCATAGCTATGATTGATGACGTACGGTCCGAAGAACGAAAAAATAGTGATGAGCGTGAGCATCACGATGCCGCTCATCGCGGCACGATTGCGGCGGAAGCGGATCACGGCGAGCTGGAACAGACTGCGCCCTTTGGATTCTTCCGGTGGAATGATGGTCGTGGGGATATCGGTCAAATCAGTCATGACGAACCCTCGGATCAAGAAGGCCGTAGAGAATATCGACCACAAGATTGAAAACGATGACGAAGATCGCCACGAGAACCACCGTTCCCATGACGAGCGTATAATCACGGTTGATTGCGCCGAGCACGAAATATCTGCCGACGCCGGGGATGGTGAAGATGGATTCCACCACGGCCGAACCGGTCAGCAGTGCCGCAGCGCAAGGTGCAAGATAGGATACAACCGGCAGCAGCGCCCCGCGCATGGCGTGGGTAACGACCACGGCGCGTTGTGGCAGGCCATAGGCTTTCGCGGTTCGGATATGGTCGGCATGCAGGGCTTCGATCATTGAACCGCGCGTCAGGCGGGCGAACACTGCCAGCTGCGGCAGTGCCAGCGTGATGACCGGCAGGATCAGGAATTTCAACGATCCGTCACCCCAGCCGCCCGCAGGAACCCACGACAGCAACAGGGCGAAGATCAACGTCAAAATCGGCCCGACCACGAAATTTCGGCACGGTCACGCCGGTCGTGGCGACGGACATGACAAGAAAATCGAGAAAGGAGTTTTGCCGCAGGGCGGCGAGTGTGCCGACAAGGACGCCGCCAATCAGAGCGAGCAGTAACGCATAGGTGCCGAGCTGGACCGAGTAGGGCAGACCCTTGCCGATCAGCTCAGCAATGGTGTTGTCCTTGTAAATATAGCTTGGACCGAAATCGCCGGTCACGGCATTCTTCAGGTACTGGATGTACTGGTTCCACAGGGGCTGATCGAGATGGTAGGCCTTCATCAGGTTTTCCATCGTCGCCGGGGGCAGCGGTCTTTCCAGATTGAAGGGCCCCCCGGTGCAAACCGCATCAGGAAGAAGGAGATGGTGACGACGATAAACAAGGTCGGCACTGCACTCGCCAGTCTGCGAAGAACAAATTGAAACATGGCATCACTCTCTCAAATCTAGCGCGCAACCCGCATCGGCTTGCGCGCTGCGTACTTATTCCGCCACGCTCAGATACTTGCTGAGATGGTCGTTGGATCCATTGTCCTGCCAGCCTTTGACCTTGCTCGACACAAGCCAGAGCTGGCCGAAGTTCATCATGGGCGCGATTGGCTGGTCGCGCAGAACGATGGCTTCTGCTTCGTGCATGATCTTCGCGCGGGCGGCCGGATCCTTCTCGTTGTAGGATTTCTCCACGAGCGCGTCGTATTCCGGATTGTCATAGCGGCCATAGTTGAAGACGGGATTCTTCTTCAGATTGATCGCCAGGAAGTTTTCCGCATCGGCGTAATCGGCCGTCCAGCCGGCACGGGCAGCATTGAATTTGCCGCCCTCCTTCAGGTAGGCGTAGTGAGCGCTGATATCGTTCTGCAGCAGCGTGACATTGGCGCCGAATGTCTTCTTCCACATGTCTGCGACTGCGATGGCGACGCGCTCATGATTGGGGTTGGTGTTGTAGCGGATTTCAATGTTTAGCGGTTTGCCACCTTCGCCGTAGCCCGCTTCCTTCATGAGTTCGATGGCCTTGTCCTCGCGATCGAGCTGGGACCAGGCGGCGAAATCGGGCTTGGCAGGTTCGCCATAGGTGGCGATACCAAGCGGTATCAGCGAATAGGTGGGCAACTGCGCGCCGCTATAGATTTCCTTCGACAGGAAATCACGGTCGATAGCCATGGAAAGCGCCCGCCGCACGCGGATATCGCTGAATGGCTCAACGCGCGTATCGAACGAATAGAAGTAGGTGGAAAGCGCTGCATTCACACGAACTTCATCGCCATGCGACGCGCGCAGCCGCTCGATCTGATCGGCGGAGAAATTATAGACAAGTTGAAGTTCGCCCGCCTCGAAGCGCCGCACGGCCGCGGCCTGGTCTTCGGACGGGTAGAAAATCACCTTGTCGAGCTTGACGTTGGCGGCGTCCCAGTAGTCAGGATTCTTGACGGCGGTCAGGTGATCGTTCTGGACATGCTCGGAAAGTTCGAACGCCCCGTTGGAGACGAGTTTGCCGGGCTTGATGAAGTCCGCACCGTTCTTTTCAAAGCTGGCCTTGTTGACGGGGAGAGCCGTCTGGTGGGCCAACAATTCGACAAAGAAAGGGGTCGGGCGTTCAAGCGCAATTTCGAGGGTCTTGGCATCGATTGCCTTGACCGCGAGCTGGTCGATTGGCAGTTCGCCCTTGTTGACCTTCTCCGCATTCTTGATCGGGTAGAGAATATTGGCGTAGCCGGCCGCTGTCTTCGGATCTTCGACGCGCCGCATCGAAAATACAAAATCTTCGGCCGTTACCGGTGATCCGTCCGACCAGTTTGCCTTGTCGTGAAGCTTGAATGTGTAGACCGTGCCGTCGTCCGACACTGTCCAGCTCTCAGCCGCACCTGGCACGATCTTGCCGGCGGCGTCATAGGCAGTGAGACCCTCATACAGATCCTTCAGGATGAACGCTTCGATTTCGAGCGATGTCTGGGATGGATCGAGGGTCTGTGGTTCGCCGCTATTGCCACGATGCAAGACAGCTTCCGCAAGTGCGGGACACGCAGCGATGAGCAGTGATCCCAATAGAATTGCGGCGCCAAATTTATGCTGCATGAAGGTCATTCCCTTCAATCCTCCCATCCGTATGAACCATCCGGCATAACCCGGATTATCTCTTCAATCGCATCAGCAGGCTGCACGGCATCTTACACCAGTTAACGACGTGCAGCTGATTGAAACTGCTAACGGCAAAGCATGACGCTGCCCTCTTGAAGCAGGGCGGCGGGCTAGCCGTTGCAAATTGTGCTGTCGGGAAAGTGTCGCATTGCGAGCCGGGCAACAAAGGCGCGCAACCCGTCATCACGGGTTGCGCGCTTAAGCGTTATTCGACGCTCAGGTACTTGCTCAGATGCTCGTTGTTGGCATTGTCGCCCCAACCCTTGACCTTATCGTTCACCAGCCAGAGATTGGCGTCGTTCATCAATGGAGCGATCGGCTGGTCGCGCATGATCAAGGCTTCCGCCTCATGCAGGATCTTGGA
Organism: Phyllobacterium sp. A18/5-2; assembly: GCF_025452215.1. Lineage (NCBI taxonomy): Bacteria > Pseudomonadati > Pseudomonadota > Alphaproteobacteria > Hyphomicrobiales > Phyllobacteriaceae > Phyllobacterium > Phyllobacterium sp. A18/5-2. The sequence goes on from NZ_CP104967.1 coordinate 434,334, forward strand.
GCGGGCTGCAGGATCGCGCTCCTCATAGGACTTCTTCATCAGCGCGTCGAATTCCGGGTTTTCATAATGACCGTAATTGAACGTCTTGTTGCTGCTGACGCTGAGGTTGAGGAAGTTTTCCGCATCGGCATAGTCGGCAGTCCAGCCGGCGCGGGCGACGTTGAACTTGCCGCCTTCCTGCAGATAGGCGTAGTGCGACGAGATATCGAGATTCATCAGCGTTACATTGGCGCCGAAGGTCTTCTTCCACATGTCGGCGACGGCTGTGGCGACGCGTTCATGGTTCGGGTTGGTGTTGTAGCGGATCTCGATGTTGAGCGGCTTGCCACCTTCACCGTAACCAGCCTCTTTCATGAGTTCCACGGCCTTGTCTTCGCGATCGAGCTGCGACATGCCGGCAAAGTCGGGCTTGGCTGGCTCGCCATAGGTTTCAAGCCCTGGGGGCACCATGGAATAGACCGGCAGTTTCGTCCCGTTGTAGATATCCTTGGCAAGGAAGTCGCGATCGACGGCCATCGAAAGCGCCCGGCGCACGCGAACGTCGTTGAATGGTTCCGTGCGCGTATCGAAGGGGTAGTAATAGGTTGCCGCTGCGGGTGTGACGTGCACCTGTTTGGGATTGGCGGCACGCAGGCGGTCGATCTGGTCGGACGAGAAGTTGTAGACGAGGTCGAGTTCACCAGCCTCGTAGCGGCGAACATTCGCAGCCTGGTCATCGATCGGATAGAAGATCACCTTATCCAATTTGACGTTGGCAGCGTCCCAGTAATTTTCGTTCTTGACGACGGTCAGATGGTCGTTCGGCACGTGCTCGGCGAGCTTGAACGCGCCATTGCCGACCAGCTTGCCGGGCTTGACGAATTCAGCGCCATTCTTCTCGAAGCTTGCCTTATTGATCGGCAGTGCGGTCTGGTGCGACAGCAGTTCGATGAAGAAGGGGGTCGGCCGTTCCAGCGTAATCTCAAGCGTCTTGTCGTCGATGGCCTTCATGCCAAGCTGATCGACAGCCATTCCGCCCTTGTTGATCTTTTCGGCGTTCTTGATCGGATAGAGAATGTTGGCATATCCGGCCGCGGTCTTCGGATCTTCGACCCGGCGCATGGAGAAGATGAAGTCTTCAGCGGTTACCGGCGAGCCGTCGGACCATTTCGCGTCAGCCCGGATCTTGAAGGTATAGACGGTGCCATCATCTGACACGGTCCAGCTTTCGGCGGCGCCTGGCACGATCTTGCCGTTGGCGTCATAGATGGTCAGGCCCTCATAAAGGTCCTTGACGATGAAGGCTTCGATGTCGATCGAGGTCTGCGACTGATCGAGGGTTTGGGGTTCGCCGCTGTTGCCGCGATGAAGTACCATTTCAGCCAGTGCCGGGCTTGCGCCGAGCATGAGTGATCCAAGCAGCAGGGCCGCGCGGATGTTGAGTTTCATAAGGGTCATTTTCTTATCCTTCCCCTCCAAGAGAATTGCGAAGGCATGAACAAATGCCAAAATTTTCCCAAAGGCAAGGAGGGTGTAATGCTTTCGTTGTAATATTTTTTGAACACGGGGCTTACGAGCACGTCAAAAAATTGTTGCACCATATGGACCAAAGCGCCATTTGGCGGCACTTTTCAATGGAAATGCGGCAATTTGCGACAGACGACAAATTTTGTCGGATTGTGTGGAAAACCGCGGTTATCGGGTTTTGTTAAAGGCTTCCAGCGCCCTTTCACGGGCACGTTGAAGGTCGACAATGGGCAAAGGATAGGTCTTGCCGAGATCAATCTTCGCCATTTTTAGGGTGACGTGAGGCGCAGACCATGGCCGGTGCAGATATTTGTCGGGCAGCGCCGCCAGCTCGGGCAGGAATTTGCGCACGTAGTCTCCCTTCGGATCGTGTTTTTCGCCCTGCAGGACAGGATTGAAGATGCGGAAATAGGGTGCCGAATCCGCGCCTGAGCCAGCCACCCACTGCCAGCTCGCGGCGTTGTTTGCCGGGTCCGCATCGAGGAGCGTCTCCCAGAACCATCCCTCGCCGATGCGCCAATCGACAAGCAGATGCTTGATCAGGAAAGAAGCAACGATCATGCGCACGCGGTTATGCATCCAGCCGGTCCGCCATAGCTGGCGCATGCCGGCATCGACGATTGGATAGCCGGTTCGGCCATGCTTCCAGGCGCTGAGAAGGTCGGGGCGATTTTCCCAGGGGAAAGCATCAAAAGCAGCATTGTAATTTTCCGAGGGCAACTTCGGATTGTTGTACAGCAGATGGTAGGAAAATTCGCGCCAGCCAAGTTCCTGACGGAATTTCTCCACTCCTGCCCGCTGCCCATCGAGCATCGGGTTCCTCGTGGCGTGCCAGATCTGAAAGGGCGTGATTTCGCCATGGGCAAGGTGCGGCGACAAGCGCGATGTCGCCTCAATATCCGGCCGGTCGCGATATTCGGCGTAACTGCCGATCCTATCGTGGAGGAAAACCTGGAGCCGATCGCGTGCGCCCTTCTCGCCCGGGCTCCACGCTTCGGAAAATCCCTTGGCCCAGTTCGCCTGGTGCGGCAGCAGTCCCCAATCATCAAGTGTGTCCGAAGCAAGTTCATGTTGCCAGCCCTTCAGTTCAAGCGGTGCCGGCAACGGATCGCGAAGCCCGGGTATAGCGTTGAGCACGCGCCAAAACGGCATATAGACGCGGTAATGCCCGCCGGCCCCCGTCCTGAGCACAGAGGGTTCGTGCAATATTTGCCCTTCGAAAGTCTGCGTCGCGATAGCCCGATGCGACAGTTGCACGCGCAGCGCCTCGTCAATCTCGGCTCCGGGAGGATCATAGCGGCGGTTCCACACGACCATATCCGCGCCGGTATCGTTGATCAGGGTGTCGATGACGTTGTCGGTCCTGCCGCGCCTTAGGACCAGGGGAGCCCCGAGCTCCCGCAGTGAAGCAGCAAGCGCGATCAGGGAATGATGCAGCCACCATCGCCGGGCGCCGCCCATAGGACGGCTGTCGCCGCTCACTCTTTCGTCGCGTAGATATACTGGAATGACCGGCTTTCCGGTCTGCGATGCGCGATGGAGCGCGCGATTGTCACCGAGCCGCAGATCATGGCGGAACAGAACAATGACGGGCTTTTCGTTACCGGTATCGCTCATCTGGATAGCTGCACACCCTGCGCAATGACGATCACGCCTCAACCCTTATAGTGTCCTTGCCGGGTTGACCATGAGGAACGTGCGATCACGGAAACATAGCAGTTAACGGTTATCCTGGTGCACCAAATTTTCTGCGGCCAGCAGCGGAGGGCGGGTAACTTGTTTTGTGCCAGGCCGGGACATCAATCTTCCGTTTCGGAATCGCGCAACAGGGCTTCCAGTGTTTCCAGCCGGTCTGCTTCGATGGGCGGCTTGTCCCAGCGCAGGCGGGAGATGCGCGGGAAGCGCATGGCAACGCCCGACTTGTGCCGCTTGGAGCGATTCAGGCCTTCGAACGCCACTTCCAGCACAAGGCCGTGCTTAGGCTCGGCCCGCACCGAACGCACCGGGCCAAAACGCTCGGTCGTATTGTTGCGCACGAAAGCGTCGAGCTGTTTCAGCTCATCGTCGGTGAAGCCGAAATAGGCTTTGCCGACGGGAACGAGGTACGGCTCGGTTTCCGGCCCGGTCCATACGGCGAATGTGTAGTCCGAATAGTAGCTCGACCGCTTGCCATGGCCGCGCTGGGCATAGACAAGCACGGCATCGATGATGAACGGATCGCGCTTCCACTTGAACCAGGGGCCCTTGGGGCGGCCCGGCACATAGGCGGAGGAGCGTTGCTTCAGCATCAGTCCTTCGATGATCGGATGCGGCGGAGCCTTGCGCAGTTCGACCAGGTCCTCGAAGGACGCGTAGGGCACCAATGGCGAAAGGTCGAAGCGTGTGGGTTCCAGCTTTCTGACGAAGGTTTCGAGTCGGGTGCGGCGCTCGGCAAAGGGCAAGGCACGGATATCCGCCTCGCCGTCGAAGAGCAGGTCATAGAGCCGCACGAAGGCCGGATGGCTTTCGAGCTGCTTGGCTGAAACATTCTTGCGGTTGAGACGCTGCTGCAGATCGCCGAAGGCACCGATCTCGATGCCGGACTCTGCGCCGCGTGCGACCAGCAATTCGCCGTCGAGTGTGCCCTCGAAGGTCATAAAATTGGCGATATCGGGAAAAACATGGGAGATATCATCGCCGGTGCGCGAATAGATGCGCCGCTGTCCGCCTTCCGCGGTCAATTGCACACGGATGCCGTCCCACTTCCACTCGGCGGCATATTCGGTTGCGTTGATCCTGGCATAATCCAGCTCTTCGAGCGGAGTCGACAGCATAACCGGGCGGAAGGGTGCGGCGGCGAGGCTCTGCGGCTTGTCCGCCTTGTTTTCCAACCAGGCGAAGAGCGGCTCATAGGGCGGTTTCAACCCATGCCACAATTCCTCGATCTCGGTGACGTCTACCTTACCGAATTGCGCCAGCGCCTGCTTGGCGAGCCGCGCCGAGACGCCGATGCGCAGGCCGCCGGTGACAAGCTTGAGCAGAGCGTAACGGGCCGAGGCATCGAGCTGATCGAGCCATCGCTCAACCAGCCGTAACGCATCGCTGCGTGACGCACGGGCAAGCGAACTGATCACCTCGCCAAGGGTGGGCACCGCATTGGCGCGGACAGGTTCGTCCGTCGACCAGACCAGCGAAATGGTCTCGGCAAGGTCGCCGACATAATCATAGGAATAGGCGAACAGCTGCTCGTCCACGCGCTCGGCGATAAGCGCGCGGATCATCGCCGGTTTGACATTGGCAACGTCGAGATCACGGGTAATGGCGGCCAGGGCAAGTCCGCGATCCGGGTCGGGGGTGTCGCGGAAATAATCGACAAGCAAAGTGAGCTTGCCGTTGCGCGCGGGCGTCAGGACCAGCCGGTCGAGGAGCTGTGCGAATTCTTCCATTGCGACCTAGTCTCCCTCGTCCTCATAGCCGACGAGATGCAACGGCCGCGCGGCAAAGCCATTCAGCTCGCACCAGCGCACCAGCGCTTCCTCGCGCCCGTGCGTCACCCAGACCTGCGAAGGACCAAGCTCAGTGATCGTATCGGTGAGCTCGTCCCAATCGCAATGGTCCGACAGGATAATGGGGAGTTCGACGCCGCCCTGACGCGCGCGCTGGCGGATCTCGCATCCAGCCGGACGCGAAGCAGGAGACAGGATCAGGGAACCGCCGCGCCCAGCGATCGACAAAAGCGGAGGGTGGGCCGACGACAATGGCGCCGGCAAAATCCTGTACGCTGCCCGTTTCGACGGTCGCGGCTGCCAGAGGTCCAAGATCGACGCCTTGCGACTGGTAGTAGTCACAAAGTTTGGCCAAAGCGCCGTGAATATAAATGGTCCGGTCATACCCTGCATCGCGGAGCATTCGAATGACGCGCTGGGCTTTGCCAAGCGCATAGGCGCCGACGAGGTGGGAGCGTTCGGGAAACTGTTCGACCGATTTCAAGAGCTTGGCAATCTCCTCGCGGCCATCGGGATGGCGGAATACCGGCAGCGCGAAGGTCGCTTCGGTGATGAAGACATCGCAGGCAACGGGCTCAAAACCAAGACAGGTCGGATCGGCGCGGCGCTTGTAGTCGCCGGAGGCGACAATGCGCATGCCATCCTTCTCGACGGCGATCTGTGCCGAACCCAGCACGTGGCCGGCCGGATGAAAGCTGACGATGACGCCATTGACTTCGACAGAATTGCCAAGTGTGGCAGCTTGCGTTTCGCCGGCGAAATGCGCGCCATAGCGCAAGCCCATAATGTCGAGCGTCTGCCGCGTCGCCATCACCTTTTGATGGCCGGAGCGTGCATGGTCCGAATGACCGTGAGTGATGAGTGCGCGATCTACGGGGCGCACCGGATCGATATAGAAATCGCCGGCGGGCGAATAGAGGCCGGCAGGTGTCGAGCACAAAAGAGCTTCAGGACGTTTCAGCAAGATGATCCTCTGGTTTACCCCCTAACGAAGATAGGCCGCATTTCGCTCCATGCAATCCTGACAAACAAGGCCTTGGCGCATTGAATCAACACCACTACATTCGCCGCCGTGAGCACGAGCAAAGTACCCCTCGCCGATATCGGCACCCCTCTTCTGCCGCCGCCTTTCCTGAACTGGTTTCAGGCCAAGGGCTGGTCGCCGCGCGTGCATCAGCTCGATCTACTGCTGGAGGCACAACAGGGGAACTCAACCCTCCTGATCGCGCCCACCGGTGCCGGCAAGACGCTGGCTGGATTTCTTCCGGCTCTGGTCGACCTTGCAAGCCGCGGCAAAAGCAACACAACGAGCCGCGGCGTCCATACGCTTTATATTTCACCGCTGAAGGCGCTGGCTGTCGACATTCGCCGCAACCTCGAAAGGCCTATCGAGGAGATGGGACTGGATATTTCGCTGGAGACCCGTACCGGCGATACGCCCGCCTACAAGCGCCAGCGGCAGAAACTGGCGCCGCCGGACATCCTGCTGACGACGCCGGAACAGCTGGCGCTGCTGATTTCAGCCAAGGACGCCGGGCGTTTCTTCGAAGACCTGCGCTATGTAATCTTCGACGAACTGCATTCGCTTGTCACTTCCAAGCGTGGTCACCTCCTGTCGCTCGGGCTGGCGCGGCTGCGCCGTCTGCAACCGGGCGTGCAGACGATCGGTCTGTCCGCCACGGTCGCCGAACCCGATGCACTGCGACGCTGGCTCTTGCCACAGAGCGGAGATCTCGGCGATGGCCAGCCTCGTTACGGTGGAGGGCGGCGCGAAGCCGCACATCACCATCCTCGAAACCGATGACCATGTACCATGGGCGGGGCATTCGGCGGTCTATGCGCTGCCGGGTATTTACGATGCGATCAAGCGGCATGGGACCACGCTGATCTTCGTCAATACGCGCAGCCAGGCCGAGCGCCTGTTTCATGATCTGTGGATGGCGAATGACGATAATCTTCCAATTGCGTTGCATCACGGCTCGCTCGATGTCAGCAAGCGCCGCAAGGTCGAGCAGGCAATGGCGGCGAATGCCCTGCGCGCCGTGGTCGCCACCTCGACGCTGGATCTTGGTATTGACTGGGGCGACGTCGATCTCGTCATCCATGTCGGTGCACCCAAGGGCGCAAGCCGCCTCGCCCAACGCATTGGCCGCTCCAATCACCGCATGGACGAACCATCGCGCGCCATCCTCGTTCCCGCCAACCGCTTCGAGGTGATGGAATGCCAGGCGGCGCTCGATGCCAATTATGTCGGCGCGCAGGATACGCCGCCGCTCGGCGACGGTTCGCTCGACGTGCTGGCCCAGCATGTGCTCGGCATGGCCTGCGCCGAGCCGTTCCATGCAGACGATCTCTATGCAGAAGTCTCCACCGCCCTGCCTTACGCAGCGCTGCCGCGCGAAACCTTCGACCGCATCGTCGATTTCGTCGCGACCGGCGGCTACGCGCTGAAAAGCTATGAGCGTTTCGCCAAGATCCGCCAGACTGTCGATGGCACGTGGCGTGTGACACATCCGCGCTTTGCCCAGCAATACCGGTTGAATGTCGGCACCATCATCGAGGCGCCAAGCCTGAATGTTCGCTTGACGCGCCAGCGTGGCAAGGGCGCCAATGCACGTGAAATGATCAAGCGGGGAGGACCGGTGCTTGGCAAGGTGGAGGAATATTTCGTCGAAGGGCTCAGTCCCGGCGACACGTTTTTCTTCTCCGGACGTGTGTTGCGCTTCGAGGGTATCCGCGAGAACGAGTGCATCGTATCGAACGCCGAGGGCTTCGACGCCAAGATTCCGGCCTATGCCGGCGGCAAGTTCCCGCTGACCACCTATCTCGCCGATCAGGTGCGCTCCATGCTCGCAGATCCCAAGCGCTGGGGTGCCCTGCCCGATCAGGTCAGCGACTGGCTGCGCATCCAGCGTGACAGGTCCGTCCTGCCGCAGCCGGGCAGCCTGCTTGTCGAGACATTCCCGCGCGGCGAGCGTTCCTACATGGTGACCTATCCATTCGAAGGCAGGCTGGCGCACCAGACGCTCGGCATGCTGCTGACGCGGCGGCTGGAGCGGGCCAAGGCGAGACCGCTCGGCTTCATTGCCACGGATTATGCGCTCACCATCTGGGGACTGCGCGACATGGGCCGCATGTTCAAAAAAAATGAGCTGCCGCTGTCAGAGCTCTTCAACGAGGACATGCTGGGCGACGACCTTGAGGCCTGGCTGGCGGAAAGCTGGATGCTGAAACGCACCTTTCGCAACTGCGCGCTCATCTCCGGTCTCGTGGAAAAACGCCACCCTGGTCAGGAGAAGTCCGGCCGGCAGGTGACAGTCTCGACGGACTTGATTTATGACGTGTTGCGGGAGCATGAGCCGGACCACATCCTGATCCAGGCGACGCGTGCCGATGCCGCAACGGGCCTTCTCGACATTCGCCGTTTGGCCGATATGCTAAGCCGAATCAAGGGGCATATCGTGCACAAGGATCTCGACCGGATTTCGCCGCTCGCCGTTCCCGTGATGATGGAAATCGGCAAGGAACGCGTTCCCGGCGAAGCGCACGAGAGGCTGCTGGAAGAGATCGCCGACGAGTTGACCCGCGAAATGATGGACCACAGATGAATTTGGCATTTCAGGCGACGAAGACAGCCTTGCACGGCACGGCCGAAATGGCCGTTGCCGGGCAGCGGGCCGTGTGCGATCCGTCGGGGGCGCTATACCTCGACAGGGACCGGATTCTCGTTGTCTCGGATCTGCATTTCGAAAAAGGCTCGTCCTTTGCCCGGCGTGGGATGCTGCTGCCGCCCTATGATACGGCAACGACGCTGGCGGCGCTTGCCAAGGTCATTGCGCGCTACAATCCGGTCTGCGTGATCAGCCTCGGCGACAGTTTCCATGATGGCGATGCAGCGGCCCGCCTGCCTGCACTTTATGCGGCGCAACTTGCCGTGCTGATGGCAGGACGGGAGTGGATCTGGATCACCGGCAATCATGATCCGGAGCACCCCGCGGATCTGCCGGGCGAAACGTTTGCCGAACTCGCATTTGGCAATCTCGTCTTCCGGCACGAGCCGTCGAAGACGCCCTGCCCCGGCGAGATCGCAGGACACCTGCATCCGGCCGCCAAGGTGGTGCGGCGCGGACAGGCGGTGCAACGGCGCTGTTTTGTCAGCGACCAGTCGCGCGTGATCATGCCGGCCTTCGGCGCCTATACGGGCGGGCTCAACGTTCTTGGCCGGGCATTTCACGGGCTGTTCGATGCCCACGCGATTACGGCCTATATGCTCGGCCATGCCCGGGTCTATCCGATGGTAAGGAAGGCGCTTTATATTTGAATCCTATGCGACGCGTGCTTGCAATTGGTAAGGAAATTCCTTACTTTCCGTGCAAGGAGATGCACATGATTACCAGCAAAATGACCAGCAAAGCGCAGACGACGATACCGCAAGCGGTCCGTATGGCTCTTAATCTGAAGCCTGGTGACGAAATCGCCTATCAAATTGAGGACGGTCGCGTGATTCTCATGCGGACGGAAGGTAGCGCGCTGACCGATGACCCGTTTGCAACGTTCTCAGAGTGGGACAGCGAAGCGGACAGAAATGCCTATGCCAACCTTTAAGGCTGGCGACGTTGTGCGTGTTCCATTTCCATACACCGATCGGAACACCCGCCAGCACCGGCCTGCCTTGGTGATTTCAGGTGGCGCGATTGGTGACAATCAGGAACTTCTGTGGGTGCTGATGATCACCAGTGCAGCAAACCGGCCCTGGCCAGGGGATGTTCCTATACTTGCCCATCATGATGCAGGCCTTCCTGCGCCTTCAGTCATTCGGCCCGCCAAGATCGCAACAATGGAAGCTTCACATGCCGACAAACTCGGAAATGTCACGAAAGCAACTTTCAAGCAGGTCATGCAAGCAGTTGATGCAATCCTGAGCGGATAGGTCAGAGGTCATATCGGCAAGCGACCGTCTTCCTTCAGGGTGTCGAGCACGATGGCGGTTTTGACATGCTGCACGGATTCATGCGGCAGCAGGATTTCATTGACGAACGTGGAAAGCCCGCGCAGGTCCGGCGTCACGACCTTGATGAAATAATCCATCTCTCCAGTCAGCGCATGGGCTTCCATCACTTGCGGCAGGTTTGAAATCAGCTCGGAAAACCGTTGCGCATTGTCCCGGTTGTGCGTTGCAAGGGTCACCGAGATGATGTTGACGATGCCGAGGCCAAGCTTTTCCCGGTCAATTTCTGCCCGGTAGCCGCGAATGTACCCTTCCTCTTCCAGCCGGGTACGGCGGCGTGAACATTGCGAGGGCGAGAGGTTGATTCGCTCGGAAAGCTCGTTGTTCGTCAGCCGGCCATCTTCCTGCAGGCAGATGAGTATTTTGCGGTCAGACGGGTCAAGCTGTTCCATTCATGCATCCTTTGCTTCAAATACGCACGAAACATGCAAACCCTACATCATAAGAGCTTTGAAATGCAAGCACATTGCGGGCGCTTTGCGCGATAATGGCGCCAACCAAATGGAGGATGATATGGGCCCGTTTCCGCATGACGCACCGAAGGCGGTCATCAGCAAAGACAACCCGGCCGGAACGGACGGATTTGAATTTGTCGAATTCTCCCATCCCGAGCCGGATAAGCTGGAAGAGCTGTTTGCCCGCATGGGCTACATGCCGGTTGCCCGCCACAAATCCAAGAAAATAACTGTGTGGCGCCAAGGCGATATCAATTACATCCTCAATGCAGAGCCTGGGTCCCATGCCACGCGATTCGTAGAAAAGCATGGTCCATGCGCCCCCGCCATGGCCTGGCGCGTGGTGGATGCAAATCACGCTTTCAATCATGCGGTGGCCAAGGGTGCGACAGCCTATGAAGGCGACGACAAGACGCTCGATGTCCCGGCGATTGTCGGTATTGGCGGTTCGATGCTGTATTTCATCGAAACCTATGGGGACAAGGGTTCAGCCTATGACGCTGAGTTTGAATGGCTCGGCGAGCGTAATCCGGCGCCGGAAGGTGTCGGTTTCTATTATCTCGATCACCTGACGCACAATGTGTATCGCGGCAACATGGATAAGTGGTGGGCGTTTTATCGTGAGCTGTTCGGCTTCAAGCAGATCCATTTCTTCGACATTGCCGGGAAGCTGACGGGCCTCGTTTCGCGTGCCATCACCTCGCCGTGCGGCAAGATCTCGCATTCCGTTGAACGAATCGACCGACGACAAGAGCCAGATCGAGGAATACCTGCGCAAGTACAACGGCGAAGGCATCCAGCACATCGCCGTTGGCACAGAAGCGATCTATGACGCGACCGACAGGCTTGCTGACAACGGACTGAAATTCATGCCCGGTCCGCCGGAGACCTATTATGAAAAATCGCATGAGCGCGTGCACGGGCACGACGAGCCGATCGAGCGGATGAAGAAACATGGCATTCTCATCGATGGCGAAGGGGTGGTCGATGGCGGTATGACCAAAATCCTCTTGCAGATTTTCTCCAAGACAGTCATCGGGCCGATCTTCTTCGAATTCATCCAGCGCAAGGGTGACGAGGGCTTTGGCGAGGGCAACTTCCGCGCGCTGTTCGAGTCGATCGAGGAAGATCAGATCCGCCGCGGCGTGATCAAGATCGAGGCTGCGGAGTAGGCGACAACAGCAGCATTGCACCGGGTGAAAATATGACCTAAATTATGGTCATAAGGAGCCTTGCTGTGAACATTTCAATTGCGCAAGCGAAAGCCAGATTCTCAGAACTTGTCGCCCGCGCACAGTCGGGCGAGGAGATCGTCCTCACGCGTCACGGCAAGGCAGTCGCAACCATATCGCCCCTGCCCAATCACAATGTCGAGCCCGGTACCTTGATCGGCGCCCTGAAGGGACGCGTGAAGATTTCGGACGACTTCAATGATCTTGGCCCCGAATGGGATGACTACGTCAAGTGAGCCGTCCGCTCTACCTCATCGACACGCATGTGCTGCTCTGGGCTGTCAGTGATGATCGGAGACTTTCACGGTCGCAAAGGGCCATCCTTGAGCAGGGTGATGGTCTCATCGTCAGCGTCGCCTCGATTTGGGAGATCGCAATAAAACGCGCCTCGGGCAAGCTTGTCCTCGATGGCAATATTGTCGAGACGGTCAGGGGGCACAACATCCCCTTCCTTGCGGTCAACGCGTTGCATGCGGCGCGGACGGAGCATTTGGGCGATCACCACCGGGATCCCTTTGACCGCATGCTCATAGCCCAGGCGCAGATGGAAAATCTGACAATCCTGACATCGGATAAGATATTCAGCCAGTACGATGTGACCGTTATCTGACATCCATTGTTCCCCGGATGAGCAGCGGGCCGTGTCAACAATGACTAAACGGTCGGCTTCACCCGATCCGGATGCGCGGCACCAAAGGCTTCTATTGCCTCGCAATGTCCCGCAATTGCGTTGATGCGGGCAAGGTGGCCGATCCCTGCGCCCCAGCGCCTGGCGTTGTAGACCTGCGGAACCAGGCAAAAATCCGCCATTCCGGGTGTGTCGCCGTGGCAGAATTTACCCGTATCGGGATGATCCAGCATGTTCTCAAACGCCACGAGCCCCTCAGAAATGAATTTGCGCATCCAGGCGCTTCGGGTCTCTTCGGTTCCCCCCGTCAATTGCATGACATGCGATATCGTGCCCAGGTTGCAGACAGGATGGATCTCCATGGCGATGGCGTGGGACAGCGATCGCACGCGCTGGCGCCCCACCGGGTCGGCCGGCAGAAAGCCGGCACCGGGATGGGTCTCGTCAAGATATTCGATGATCGCCAGGGATTGCGTCATCATGTGACCGTCTATGGCGAGCGCCGGTACCAGACCCTGGGGGTTGCGGCACAGATGGTCGAGACCCTTTTGCTCGTTCGCCAGAAGATTGACGGAGACGGATTCATACTCAAGTCCAAGAAGGTTGAGCGCAATGCGCACCCGGTAACTGGCGGATGATCGCCAATAGTCGTAAAGGATCGCCCTAGCGCCCATAATGCGTCACCTGCTGCTCGATGGCGCCAAAGATCGAACGGCCATGTTCGTCCTTCATCTCGATACGAACAATGTCGCCGAAGCGCATAAACGGCGTCTGTGGTGCGCCAAGATCGATCGTCTCGATCATGCGGATTTCGGCTATGCACGAATAACCGGCGCCGCCGTCCTCCACTGACTTGCCCGGTCCACCGTCGAGCTTGTTGGACACCGTGCCGGAGCCGATGATGGTTCCGGCGGCAAGCGGCCTCGTCTTGGCGGCATGGGCAATCAGCGTTGGAAAATCGAAGGTCATGTCGATGCCGGCATTGGCCCGGCCAAAGGATTTGCCATTGAGATCGACATGCAGCGGCAGATGCACCTTGCCGCCATCCCAGGCATCGCCCAGCTCGTCAGGTGTCACTGCCACCGGTGAAAATGCCGATGAAGGCTTGGACTGAAAGAAGCCGAACCCCTTGGCGAGCTCTGCCGGAATGAGCGCACGCAGGCTGACATCGTTGACCAGCATGATAAGGCGGATAGCGTCGCGCGCTTCATCCGTGCTCGCACCCATGGCCACCTCGTCGACGATCACCGCGACCTCGCCTTCCATGTCGATGCCATAGGCCTCTTCCGCCACCCAGATCGGCTCGCGGGGTCTAAGGAAACTGTCGGAGCCACCCTGATAGAGCAAGGGATCGGTCCAGAAGCTTTCAGGCATCTGCGCGCCGCGCGCCTTGCGCACCAGCTCGACGTGATTGACATAGGCCGATCCATCCGCCCACTGATAGGCACGCGGCAACGGCGACAGGGCGTCATGCTCGTGAAAGCGCTCGAATGGGACCGCGCCGAGTTCAAGGCCGGAGCTTAACGCTTCAAGATGCGGCGCGATGCGCCCCCAATTATCGAGGGCAGACTGGAGGGTCGGTATCAGGAACGAAGCGTCGGTGTAGCGCGTCAGGTCCTTCGATACGAGGACGAGCCTGCCGTCGCGCGTTCCATTGGTCAACGAGGCGAGCTTCATGTGTTTTTGGCCTCCTCTGGCCAATGGCCCGCAACGGTTCCGTTGAACCGCTTTTTCAGGTCCTTCCAGCAATCGGCATAATTGTCCTGAAGCGAGTCCAGCTCCGCTGCAAAACGGGTCAGATGCTGCGGGAAACGCGTTTCGAACATGAATGCCAAGGTGTTCTCCAAACGCTGCGGCTTCAGGTCCACCGTCGAAGCCTTGTTGAAACCCATGGCGTCGGGACCATGCGGCAGCATCATGTTGTGCAGGCTCATACCACCGGGCACGAATCCCTCCCTCCTTGGCATCGTACTGACCATATACAAGTCCCATGAATTCCGACATGATATTGCGATGGTACCAGGGCGGGCGAAAACTGTGCTCCGCCACCAGCCAGCGTGGCGGAAAAATCACGAAATCAACATTGGCCGTTCCCTCTTCACCCGAGGGCGCGGTGAGCACGGTGAAAATGGATGGGTCGGGGTGATCGAACAGGATCGCGCCGACGGGCGAGAAGGTGCGCAGGTCATATTTGTACGGCGCATAATTGCCGTGCCAGGCCACGACGTCGAGCGGCGAATGGTCGAGCGTGGTTTCATAGAACTTGCCGCACCATTTCACATGGAGGCGGCATGGTACTTCCTTGTCCTCGTAGGCTGCGACCGGCGTCTTGAAATCGCGGGGATTGGCCAGGCAGTTTGCACCGATCGGGCCGCGGTCGGGCAGCGAGAATTTTGCGCCGTAGTTCTCGCAAATGTAACCGCGAGCCTCGCCATCGAGTGCTGCGACCTTGACCATCATGCCGCGCGGGATGACGCAGATTTCCGAAGGTTCGACCTCGATGAGGCCCATCTCGGTGAAAATGCGGAGCCTGCCTCGCTCTGGCACCAGCAGCAACTCGCCATCGGCATTGAAGAAATAGTCGTCGACCATGTCACTGTTGAAGGCATAGACATGCGCCGCCATGCCCGCCTGCCCATGCACATCGCCGGCAGTGGTCATGGTGCGGATACCGTCGATGAAATTGACGGGCTCTTTCGGCATGGGCGTCGGGTTCCAGCGCAGTTGCCCGATCGGCAGTTCATGATCATCGAGATTGGGTGCAGTCTTCCAATGGTCGCGCCTTGCAGATGCGAACCGCCCGCTATGCTTGACGGAGGGGCGGATACGATAGAGCCAGGAGCGCTCGTTGATGCCGCGCGGGGCGGTGAAGGGGGAACCGGAAAGCTGCTCGGCATAGAGCCCGTAGGCGCAACGCTGTGGCGAGTTCTGTCCCTGCGGCAGCGCGCCGGGCAGGGATTCCGTTTCGAAGTCATTGCCGAAGCCCGGCATATAATGAAGAGCGGCCATGGTTCTTCCTCCTGGACCAATTTAGTTGCAATTGTGACGATATATTTTGTAACTATCAACGCTAAACAGGGATTTTGAAGCAATGACAGACGAGAGGCCGCCGCTGATACTGGAGGACTTCATCCCCTACCGGCTGAACAAAGCGGCGGAGGCCGTCAGCCAGCGCTTCGCCCGTCTCTACCGGGATCAGTATGGTCTGACACGGCCGGAATGGCGAACTCTGGCGACGCTCGGCCAGTTCGGTATACTGACAGCAACGGCCATTGGCGTGCATTCATCCATGCACAAGACCAAGGTTTCGCGGGCAGTCTTCGCGCTTGAGCAGCGGCGCTGGCTGCAACGCAAACGTGACGAAACTGACCGGCGCATCGAGAATCTGGAGCTCACGGCTGCAGGGCGCAAAGCATATAACGAGCTTGCCAAGGTTGCGCATCAATTCGAGGCGGAGCTTTTGTCAAACCTCGGTTCAAAAGGCGAGAAGGAGCTTAAGGCCGGACTGGCTGCGTTGGAAGCCTATTTTGGATAGAGATATTCTTGATATTGCCTTTGGAACACTCCATATTGATGTGTGATGTTTGATGCTCGATGTTTGGAGATTGAAATGCGAACGACTTTGGCTATTGATGACGACGTGCTTGCGGCAGCAAAAGGCTTAGCCGAACATCAAAACAAGACAATCGGCGAGGTCATATCAATGCTTGCCCGGAAATCTCTACAGGCGCCAATTGCCAGCATAACCGAACGTAACGGTGTACCGCTGCTTACTGTAAAGGATGGAACTCCCGTTACGATGGAGTTCGTCAATCAGTTGCGCGATGAATTGCCCTGATGACATTTTTGCTCGACGTCAATGTGCTCATTGCGCTGTTTGATCCAGCACATATTCATCACGTTTCCGCGCACAATTGGTTCGCAGAGATTGGTCAGTCCGCTTGGGCCACTTGCCCCTTACGGAGAATGGTGTCATTCGCATTATCGGCGACGCGCGCTACCGGAATTCCCCCGGTTCTCCAGCTGCGATTGCGTCGTTGTTGGCAGTTTTTACGTCCAGGCCCGGCCATGAGTTCTGGGCGGACAGTATCAGCCTTATGAGGTCAAAGCTGATAGACCAGTCGAGACTGCTAATTTCGAGTCAGATTACAGACACCTACCTTCTTGCACTTGCAAGATCCAATGAAGGCCAGTTGGCAACTTTTGACCGGCGCTTGGTGACTGACGCTGTGCCCGGTGGAAAAGATAACCTTCACCTGATCGAATTGTGACTCTGCACCTTAACTCTTCAATCTATAGCCCGTCCTGAAGATCCAGCGCAGCACCAGCATGCAGGCAATGAGGAACACTGCCGTCATGGCGAGGCTCGTTCCGATATGCACGTCCGACAGGCCATAGAAGCTCCAGCGGAAACCGCTGATGAGATAGACGACCGGGTTGAACAGCGTCACCGTCTGCCAGAATGGCGGCAGCATGTCGACCGCATAGAAACTGCCGCCGAGGAAGGTGAGCGGCGTGATGATCATCAACGGCACAAGCTGGAGTTTTTCAAAACCATCGGCCCAAATGCCGATGATGAAACCGAAAAGGCTGAAGGTGACGGCAGTAAGGACCAGGAAAAGCAGCATCATGAAAGGATGCTCGATCCGCAATGGCACGAACAGCGCAGCCGTCGCCAGGATAATCAGGCCGAGGATGATCGACTTTGACGCAGCTGCCCCGACATAGGCGATGACGATCTCGACATAGGAAACGGGTGCCGACAGGAGCTCGTAGATCGTACCGACGAATTTCGGAAAATAGATGCCAAAGGAAGCGTTCGAGATGCTTTGCGTCAGCAGCGACAGCATGATGAGGCCCGGTACGATGAAAGCGCCGTAGCTGACCCCGTTGATCTCCGGAATACGGCCGCCGATGGCCGAGCCGAAGACGACGAAATAAAGGCTGGTGGAAATCACCGGCGAGATCACGCTTTGCATGATCGTGCGCCATGTGCGGTGCATTTCGAACAGGTAGATTGCCTTGATGGCGTAGAGGTTCATTTGCGTTCCCTCACGAGACTGACGAAGATTTCCTCCAGCGAGCTTTCCTTCGTCTGGATATCGTTGAAGCGGACTTCGGCCTTGTCGAGATCTTTCAGCAGTGCGGTGATGCCGGTGCGCTCTTTTTGGGTGTCGTACGTATAGATCAGCTCGGCGCCATCCGGCGACAGTTCGAGGCCATACTTGGTCAGCGCTTCCGGTACAGTTTCGCGCTTTCCCTGCAAATGCAGCCGCAGCTGCTTCTTGCCGAGCGAGCGCATCAGTTCGTCTTTTTCCTCAACCAGAATGATCTCGCCGTGGCTGATGACACCGATCCGGTCAGCCATCTGCTGGGCTTCCTCGATGTAATGCGTCGTCAGGATGATGGTCACGCCCGACGCGCGCAGAGCGCGCACGACATTCCACATGTCACGCCGCAATTCGACGTCGACGCCGGCGGTGGGCTCGTCCAGAAACAGGATCTCCGGCTCATGCGACAGCGCTTTGGCGATCATCACGCGGCGCTTCATGCCGCCAGAGAGGGTCATGAGCTTGGAGTCTTTCTTATCCCAAAGTGACAACTCTTTCAGGATCTTCTCGATGTGCGCAGGTTTTGCGGGTTTGCCGAACAGACCCCGGCTGAAGCTGACCGTATTCCACACCGTCTCGAAGGCATCCGTCGTCAGTTCCTGGGGAACGAGGCCGATCTTGGTGCGCGCTGCACGATATTCCTTGATGATATCGTGGCCGTCGGCGAGGATTGTTCCCGACGTCGGGTTGACGATGCCGCAAATCGTGGAAATCAGGGTGGTCTTGCCCGCGCCGTTGGGCCCGAGCAAAGCGAAAATCTCGCCGTGGCGGATCTCGAGATTGATGTTCTTCAGCGCTTCAAAACCGGTCGAATAGGTCTTGTAAAGACTGGAGACAGAGATGGCTGAGGACATGAAGGTACCCGGAAAGGAATTTCGGTCTGGACGTGTTTAGCAGAACGCATCGCTAGATGCGAAGCATCATTGGGAATGATGTTGCTTATATGGAGGTGCTTGGCAGGTTTTCAAACCACCCCCGCTGACAATTGACGTCAGCAGACTGCCCTGGACAAGAAAAAGCCCGGAAGAAGGTCCCGGGCTCTTCTGGTGATTATGCTGCGACGCTTTCTCCGCGAACTTCCCGCATGCTTGGCAGAAAAATTGTCAGCAGACCCAGGAATGGCAGGTACGAACAGATCAAATAGACATAGTCGATGCCCTTGATATCGGCAACGAAGCCGAGCACAGCGGCGGCAATGCCGGCCATGCCGAAGGCGAAGCCGAAGAAGATCCCGGCGATCATGCCGACGCGGCCCGGCACCAGTTCCTGCGCGAAGACGACAATGGCAGGAAAGGCCGAGGAGAGGATAAGGCCGATGAAGACGGTCAGGACGCCGGTCCAGAACAGGCTGGCGTAGGGCATCATCAGCGTGAACGGCAGGACACCGAGGATCGAGAACCAGATCACCGCCTTGGTACCGATCTTGTCGCCGATCGGTCCGCCGAGAATGGTCCCTACACCGGCCGCGCCGAGGAACAGGAAGAGCATCATCTGCGACTGTGGCACCGATATGCCAAACTTGTGGATGACGTAGAAGGTGTAATAGCTGGAGATGCTGGCGAGATAGATGTTTTTGGTGAAGACCAGCAGCGTCAGGATGATCAAGGACATCACGACCTTGCCCCGCGGCAGTTTCAGCTGCCTGCTTGCGGCCGGCCTGTTGGCATTGGCGGCGCGGTAGCGCTGGTACCAGCTGCCGACCTGGTAGAGAATGATCATTCCGATCAAAGCTGCCAGCGAAAACCAGGCGATACTCTGCTGGCCACGTGGCAGGACGATAAAGGCCGCAAGCAGCGGGCCGCTTGCGCTGCCGAAATTACCGCCGACCTGAAAGAACGACTGGGCGAGACCATGGCGGCCACCGGAGGCCAGCCGGGCCACGCGCGAAGATTCCGGATGGAATATCGAAGAGCCAATGCCGATGAAAGCGGCGCCTGCAAGCAGCATCACATAATGGGTAGCGATGGATAGGAGAACAAGCCCGACAAGTGAGAACGCCATGCCGACAGTCAATGAATAGGGCATCGGGCGCTTGTCAGTATAGGTGCCGACAATGGGCTGCAACAGCGATGCGGTGACCTGGAAGGTCAGCGTGAGAAAGCCGATCTGCTTGAAATCGAGGCCATAATTCTGCTTGAGCATCGGATAGATGGCCGAAAGCAGCGATTGCATCATGTCATTGAGAAAATGGCAAAAACTCACGGCAAATATGATGGCAAATACGGTGGTTTCAGCGGAACTGCGCTGCGCAGGCATGGCGGTATCGGTCATTTAGCGTTTCCATCGAAGAATGAGGGCATTATCGCAAACGACTGCGGCGCCCTTCTGAGCCACTGATATACCTGTTGCGCCCAACCTGCTTTCGTGGTTTGGTCCAGTTCTTTCGTGACTGGGCCAAAACATGCGCTATAAAACATTTGCCGCGCGCAATGCCGCCGGCGTCGAACTGGAAGAGCTGCACAAGATGCGTCTCGACTGGCTCGAGCAGGCGGAGGGCGACGTCTTTGCCCTCGCCGCCTACTATCCATCCGGATTTCATATTCCCGATCATCATCACAGTCAGTCGCAATTGCTGCACGCGATCACCGGCGTTGCCATGGTCACGACGCAGTTCGGCCGCTGGATGGTGCCGCCGCATCATGCGCTGTGGCTGCCGGCCGGGATCGAACATGCTGTCGACATGCTCGGCGATGTCGCCATGCACTCGATCTACGTGCGGCCCGATGCGGTCGACGGCTTGAAGAGCCACCTGCACGTGGTGGGTCTGACACCGCTGATGGACAATTTGATCAGGGAGGCGGTGGCGGCTCCCGCCGATGTACCGGCTGATCCGCGGACGACTTTCATCATGGGACTGCTGCTGCACGAGATTCCAAACCTGCAGGAACGCCCGCTCGGTCTGCCCTTCCCGGAAGACCGGCGTCTGGCGGCACTCTGCCGGGGTTTTCTCAAAGACCCCTCACCCCACACCAATATCAATGACTGGGCCGATGGACTGGGCATGAGCCGGCGCACTTTCACGCGTGTGTTCCGCCGGGAAACAGGTCTCAGCCTTTCCACCTGGCGTCAGCAGGCCTGTCTGCTCTCAGCCTTGCCGCGGCTGACGGAAGGCGAGCCGGTAACCAGCGTCGCACTCGATCTTGGCTACAACAGCGTCCCGGCCTTCACCACCATGTTCAAGCGCATGCTCGGGGCACCGCCACGGCACTATCTTCACTCGGCGGCCTGAACCCTCGGCGCGGGAACGTAATTGAGGATCGGTCCCAGCCAGCGCTCGACTTCGGCGACCGGCATGGATTTGCGCTTCGAATAGTCTTCCACCTGATCGCGTTCGACCTTTGCAACACCAAAATAATAGCTTTCCGGATGGGCGAGATAGACACCCGAAACCGATGAGCCAGGCCACATCGCGTAGCTCTCCGTGAGGCGAACGTTGATCTTGGCCTCGGCGTCGAGCAGGCGGAACAGCGTTTTCTTCTCCGTATGATCGGGTTGTGCCGGATAGCCGGGGGCCGGGCGGATGCCGCGATAGGGTTCGCCAATCAGCTCGTCCGGCGAAAGGGTTTCGTCGGGCGCGTAGCCCCAGAACTCCTTGCGGACACGTTCGTGCATCAGTTCGGCAAAGGCTTCGGCGAAACGGTCAGCCAGAGCTTTGACAAGGATGGAGGAATAATCATCATTGGCCCGCTCGAAGCGTTCGGCAATGGCGATTTCCTCGATCCCGGCAGTGACGACAAACCCGCCGACGTAATCGTTGCTGCCGCTGTCGACCGGCGCGACGAAATCGGCAAGCGCCAAATTCGGGCGTCCGTCGCGCTTCGACAGCTGCTGGCGCAGGGTGAAGAAGGTCGCTAGTTCCTCCTTGCGTGCCTCATCGGTGAAGAGGCGAATATCATCGCCGACCGCGCCCGCTGGCCACAGGCCAATGATGGCCTTCGGGTTGAACCACTTCTCGGTGATGATCTTCTTCAGCATGGCCTGTGCATCGTCGAAGAGCTGCCGCGCCGCTGCGCCCTGCTTCTCATCGTCGAGAATGGCGGGATAGCGGCCCTTCAATTCCCAAGTCTGGAAGAACGGCGTCCAGTCGATATAGCGGGCGATTTCAGCAAGATCGTAATTTTCGAATATCCGCGTGCCGAGGAAGCTCGGCTTGGGCGGCGTATAGGATGACCAGTTGATCTTGTGCGCATTGCCCCGTGCCTTTTCGAGGCTCAGCCGCTGCTTGTCCGCTTCGTTGCGCGCGTGGGCTTCCGCGACTTTCAAATATTCGGCCTGGATTGTTTCGACATATCCGGGCTTGGTCTCCAAAGACAGGAGATTGGAGACAACGCCAACGGCGCGGCTCGCATCCGTCACATAGATGGTCTGGCCTTTGTTATAGCGCGGATTGATCTTGACCGCAGTGTGCACGCGGCTGGTCGTTGCGCCCCCGATAAGCAGGGGAATATCAAAGCCTTCGCGCTCCATTTCCGAGGCAACGTGCACCATCTCGTCAAGCGATGGCGTGATCAGACCGGACAGGCCAATGATGTCGACGTTCTGTTCCTTGGCCGTCTGCAATATCTTGGCCGAGGGCACCATCACGCCGAGATCGATGATCTCGTAATTGTTGCAGGCAAGCACGACGCCGACGATGTTCTTGCCGATATCGTGCACGTCGCCCTTGACGGTCGCCATCAATACCTTGCCAGCGCTTTCGCGCTCGCCGGTGCCGCCATTGGCAAGCTTTTCCGCCTCCATATAGGGCAGCAGCAGAGCCACCGCCTGCTTCATCACGCGGGCAGATTTAACCACCTGCGGCAGGAACATCTTGCCGGCACCGAAGAGATCGCCGACGACATTCATGCCGGCCATCAACGGACCTTCGATCACGTGCAATGGCCGCTCTGCCCCAAGCCGCGCCTCTTCGGTATCGACATCGATGAATTCCGTGATGCCATTGACCAGTGCGTGCTCGATGCGCTTGCCGACGCCCCATTCGCGCCAGGCCAGATCGCGTTCGCGCGCTTCCTTGCCCGCCGAACCCTTGTAGCGTTCGGCAAGGTCAAGCAGCCGCTCGGTCGCATCGTCGCGGCGGTTGAGAACCACATCCTCGCAGGCTTCGCGCAATTCCGGGTCGATCGATTCATACACCGCGAGCTGACCGGCATTGACGATACCCATATCCATACCGACCTGGATTGCATGGTAGAGGAACACCGCATGCATCGCCTCGCGCACGGGCTCATTGCCACGGAACGAGAAGGACAGATTGGAGATGCCGCCGGAAATGTGCACATGCGGCAGGGTTTCGGTAATCTGCCTGGTCGCTTCGATAAAAGCGACGCCATAGCCATTATGCTCTTCGATGCCGGTGGCGACAGCAAAGACGTTGGGATCGAAGACGATATCTTCCGGCGGGAATCCCGCCTCCCTGGTCAAGAGGTCATAGGCGCGTGTGCAAATCGCGACCTTGCGTTCCAGCGTGTCGGCCTGACCGTCCGTATCGAAGGCCATGACCACCACGGCCGCACCATAGGCGCGCACCTTTTTGGCGTGATCGATAAAGGCCTGCTCGCCCTCCTTCATGGAGATGGAATTGACCAGCGGTTTGCCCTGCACGCATTTCAACCCGGCCTCGATAACATCCCATTTGGATGAATCGATCATCACCGGCACGCGGGCAATGTCCGGTTCGGCGGCGATGAGGTTGAGGAACTCGACCATGGCCTTTTCGCTGTCGATCAGGCCCTCGTCCATGTTGATGTCGATGATCTGCGCGCCGTTGGCCACCTGGTCGCGTGCGACATCGAGGGCCGTGGCGAAATCGCCGGCGGTGATGAGCTTGCGGAACTTGGCCGAGCCAGTGATATTGGTGCGCTCGCCGACGTTGACGAAGGCAAGGTCCTTGGTCAGCGTAAAAGGCTCAAGGCCCGAAAGGCGCATGTGGGTCGCAGTTTCGGGAATTTCGCGCGGCTTGTATTTGCTGACCGCCGCGGCGATCGCCCGGATGTGTTCGGGGGTCGAGCCGCAGCAACCGCCGACGATGTTGAGCAGGCCTTCCCTGGCGAATTCTTCCAGCTGCGCAGCCATCGCCTCCGGGCTCTCGTCATACTGGCCGAATTCGTTGGGCAGGCCAGCATTGGGATAGGCGCAGACAAACGTATCGGCAACGCTGGCAATTTCCGCCAGATGGTCGCGCATGGCATTGGCGCCAAGCGCGCAGTTGAGGCCGATGGTGAAAGGCCGGGAATGGCGCACCGAATACCAGAACGCTGTCGGCGTCTGGCCAGAAAGGGTGCGGCCGGAGAGGTCGGTGATCGTGCCGGAAATCATCACGGGAAGGGTGACGCCCTGCTCCTCGAACACTTGCTGGGTCGCGAAGATCGCCGCCTTGGCATTGAGCGTATCGAAGATCGTCTCGATCAGGATGATATCCGCACCGCCATCAATGAGGCCGCGTACCTGGTCGGCATAGGCGACACGCAGGTCATCGAACGTAACAGCGCGGTAGCCGGGGTTGTTGACGTCCGGTGAAATCGAGGCCGTACGGTTGGTCGGGCCGAGTGCGCCGGCGACAAAGCGGCGACGGCCATCCTTCTGCTCGGCCTTCAATGCGGCTCGGCGGGCAAGCCGGGCGCCATCGCGGTTCAGTTCATAGACGACCTTTTCCATGCTGTAGTCGGCCTGGGCGATGGTCGTGGAGGAAAAGGTGTTGGTCTCGAGAATATCGGCACCTGCCATGGCGTAGGCGTAGTGGATATCCTCGATCGCCTGCGGCTGCGTCAGGATCAGAAGGTCGTTATTGCCCTGGAGATGACAGGAGCAGTCGCCGAAGCGCTCGCCGCGAAAGCTTTCCTCGTTGAGGTTGAGGCCCTGGATCTGCGTGCCCATGGCGCCGTCGAGAATGAGGATACGTTCCTGCGCCGCCTTGGTGAGCGCTGCAAAAACTTCCCGTCCGTCCCGAGGAGCGCCCATGGGACCGAACAGATTATCGACTGCAATACTCATAACTCGACAGGCCTCATGATCCGTGATTTGGAAGAGGCGGCAGGGTCACATAAAGATATGTTTATGTCAACAAATCAATTCTATTGGCGGCAGGAAATGTCGCAATCTCATATATGAGTGGATCTGATCTTTTCTTGCACATCGGCAATGTGCCGCCCATATTAGTGCAAATTGCCGCAAAGGATCGAACATGTCAAAAGCCCTCGTCGAAGAAGTCGCCCGAAAGCTTGGCGGTGTGCCAGTACTTGGCTCGGAAGTTCATTCACAGGCGGATCTGGCAACCGTGGTCCGTAACCGGTTGCCGCTAAGTGCTCTCAAAGGCCTGACGCTTGCCGGATTGAGCAGTCAAGAAATCGAGCAGTTCGTTATACCACAGCGAACGCGGCGGCATCGTGCCGACAAGAAGCAGCCGCTGACGGTGGATGAGTCCGATAGGGCAGTCCGGCTCATGCGTGTTCAGACACTGGCGGAGGAAACCTTTGGTGAGAAAGACAAAGCCAATCGCTGGCTGCGGCGAACACTGACCGAACTTGGCGGCGAAACGCCGCTCGTCGTTGCGCAGACGGAAGCCGGAGCGCGCGTCATCGAGACTGTCCTTGGTAAGATCGCCTGGGGGTGCAGCCGCCTGATGCGGCTTTGGCGCCTGTCTGGCCGGCAGCATGCAGACGCTTTTGACGGTGGTTACGGCCTGCTGTTCGATGGGCACTGGAACACGACCGGTCACGCTGTTACCTATTGCGCCACGTCGCCCGCACTTTGCGTGCTGGAGAAATTGGTGCATGTCGAAGATCCGGCGCTTCTGCCGGCGCTTGTCATGGTGACGTACGACGTTCCGGACGATCTGGAGACCGAAACAGTTACCCTGGAGGATTTGCCTCGAGACTGGCGACGGCAGGAGGGGCTGACGCAGCGCATGGGTGATGGCTGGCACAAGGCAAAGACAAGTCCGTTACTGAAAGTACCATCGGCCATCGTTCCCATTGCTGGCTCGCCCGATGTCAACGTGTTGATTAACCACGTGCATGCGGCAGCCTCAAAAATCACGATAGCGGCAATGGCGCCGTTCATACTGGGCGCCGGGCTCTTTTAAACGAGGGCAGGGCTCAATGGGCCCTGCCCTTTCGCCGATTGTCGACCAGCGCCGTAAACAGTGCTTTCAATTGCTGCGGGCCGTCCGCATCGATAGCCCGAGAATCGATGCGCTGGATCTCGCGGCGCGCAGCCTCTATCGGGTCGGCATTCCTCGGCAACCAGAACAACCAGGCGAGGAAGATCTCTTCTGGCCGCGCAGCGGCCGAACCGGGTGACTGAGTGGCGGCTACCCGATGCGGAAGTTTCAGTCCCATGCCAGTGCTCCGCCGTTCTGGTATTCGATGACACGGGTTTCGAAGAAGTTCTTCTCCTTCTTCAGATCCATGGTTTCCGACATCCACGGAAATGGATTGTCCGTCTCGGGAAAGACCGGCGCGAGGCCCAACTGCGCGCAGCGGCGGTTGGCGATGAAATGCATGTAGCTTTCGCAGAGCGCAGCGTTGAGCCCGAGGAACCCGCGCGGCATAGTATCTCTGCTGTAAGAAGCTTCAAGTTCGGCGGCGACCCTGATCATGTCGCGGATCGCGTCCTGAAATTCCCTGGTCCACAGATGCGGGTTCTCGTTCCGGATCTGGTTGATCACATCGATGCCGAAATTCATGTGGATGCTCTCGTCGCGCAGGATGTACTGATACTGCTCGGCGATACCGACCATCTTGTTGCGCCGCCCGAGCGACAGGATCTGGGCGAAGCCGGTGTAGAACCACATGCCCTCGAAGATCACATAGAAGGCGATGAGATCGCGCAGGAAGGACTGATCGGATTCCGGCGTGCCTGTCCTGAAGTCGGGATTGTCGAGATTTTGCGTGTGCTTCAGCGCCCAGGCCGCCTTGTCGGTAATCGAAGGCACCTCCCGGTACATGTTGAAGAGCTCGCCTTCATCCAGGCCAAGGCTCTCGACGATATACTGGAACGTATGGGTATGGACCGCCTCTTCGAAGGCCTGGCGCAACAGATACTGACGGCATTCGGGATTGGTGAGATGGCGGTAGATCGCCAGAACGATGTTGTTGGCGACGAGGGACTCGGAGGCGGCGAAGAAGCCGAGATTACGTTTGATCATGCGCCGCTCATCCTCGGTCAGCCCATCCCTGGATTTCCACAGCGCGATATCGGCCTGCATCGATACTTCAGTCGGCATCCAGTGATTGTTGCAGCCGGCAAGATATTTGTCCCATGCCCAGTGATATTTGAGCGGCAGAAGCTGGTTCACGTCGGCGCGCGCATTGATCATCGCCTTGTCATCGACACGCACGCGGCCGCCGCCGCGATCGATACTGCCAAGTCCGGTCGCATCGGCGGTTGCCGTGGGCGCTAAGTGAATGGCGCGTTGTGGGCTGTTGGTGGTTTCGGTCCAGTCAAGCATTGTCGGTTCCCAGGTTTCCATCAGGTTGAGACAGGCGGGCGCTTGAGGCGCTACTGGCAGGCTTCACAATCAGGATCATTGATTGAGCAGACATTGCCCCCCGGTTCGCAAAGCAGGATCGGTTGTGGGGCGGGCATTGCCGTCACGGCGTTGAGCTTGCCATCAGTGCCCTTCAGCGTGGATTTCTCCACGTGGGATGCTGAACGCGAACGCAGGTAATAGGTGGTTTTCAGACCGCTGTTCCAGGCAAGCCGGTAAAGCACGTCCAGTTTCTTGCCGCTCGGGTTGGCAATATAGAGATTGAGCGATTGGGCCTGGTCGATCCATTTCTGCCGGCGCGAGGCTGCGGCGATCAGCCATGAACTGTCGATTTCGAAAGCGGTGGCATAAAGCGCCTTCACGTCGGCAGGAATACGGTCGATTTCGCCAATCGAGCCATCGAAATATTTGAGATCCGAGACCATGACCTCGTCCCACAATCCGCGTTGTTTCAGGTCGTGCACCAGCGCTGCATTCACCACGGTAAAATCGCCTGACATGTTCGATTTGACAAAGAGGTTCTGGTAGGCAGGCTCGATGGACTGGGCAACGCCGCAAATATTGGAGATGGTGGCTGTGGGGGCGATGGCCATGCAGTTGGAATTGCGCATGCAAGTGGTTTTTACGCGCTGGCGCAGAGCTTCCCAATCGAGTGTCGAGGAACGATCCATGTCGAGCCGGCCGCCGCTTGCCTTGCGGGCGTCGTCCAGCAATTCGATCGAGTCGATCGGCAGAATGCCCCTTGACCAGAGCGAGCCGTTAAAGCTTGGATAGCGGCCACGCTCGCCAGCAAGGTCAACGGACGCGGAAATTGCATGCCAGGAAATTGCCTCCATGCTGTGATCGGCAAAGGCCACCGCCTTGTCGGAGGCATAGGGAATGCGCAATGCCTGCAAGGCATCCTGAAAGCCCATCAGGCCAAGCCCAACCGGACGATGGCGCAGGTTCGAATAGCGCGCCTCGGGAATGGTGTAAAAATTGATGTCGATGACATTGTCCAGCATGCGCATGGCAGTCGAAACGGTGCGGGAAAGCTGCTCCAGATCGAGGCCATGCGGTGTCACGTGATTTGCAAGGTTAACCGAACCGAGATTGCACACGGCGACCTCGTCCTTCGAGGTGTTGAGGGTGATTTCCGTGCAAAGATTGGATGAATGCACAACGCCCGCATGGCCCTGGGGCGAACGAATGTTGCAGGCGTCCTTGAATGTCACCCACGGGTGACCGGTCTCGAACAGCATGGTGAGGATGCGCCGCCACAAATCCAGTGCGCGCACGGTGCGGAAGATCCTGATCTCGCCGCGTGCCGCCTTGGCTTCATAGAATTCGTATCTGGTCTTGAACGCTGCACCATAAAGGTCGTGCAGCTCAGGCGTTTCGTCGGGGGAAAACAGGGTCCAGTCTTCGTCCGCTTCGACGCGGGCCATGAACAGGTCCGGGACCCAATTGGCGGTGTTCATGTCATGGGTGCGGCGGCGATCGTCGCCGGTATTCTTGCGCAGGTCGAGAAACTCTTCGATGTCGACGTGCCAGGTTTCCAGATAGGCGCAGACCGCGCCCTTGCGCTTGCCGCCCTGGTTGACCGCAATTGCCGTGTCGTTTGCGACTTTCAGGAATGGCACCACGCCCTGGCTTGTCCCGTTCGTCCCTTTGATATGGGCGCCGAGCCCGCGCACCGGCGTCCAGTCATTGCCAAGGCCGCCGGAATATTTTGCAAGCAAGGCATTGTCCTTCACCGCCTTGAATATCCCGTCGAGATCGTCGGCGACGGTGGTCAGAAAGCAGGAGGATAATTGCGCGCGCTGGGTACCGGCATTAAACAGCGTCGGCGTCGAGGCCATGAAATTGAACGAGGACAAAACATCGTAGAACTCGATGGCGCGGGCCTCGCGATCGATTTCACGAAGGCTGAGCCCCATGGCGACGCGCATGAGGAAGGCTTGCGGCAATTCGAAACGTATGCCGCCCGTCTGCAGCAGATAGCGGTCATAAAGGGTCTGCAGGCCGAGATACTGGAACTGCAGGTCGCGTTCCGGTTTGAGAGCGGCGGAAATGCGGGTCAGGTCGAAGCGCGCGAGTTCGCCATCCAGCAGTTCGGCATCAATACCGGCCCTCACATAGGCTGCGAAGTAGTCGGCATAACGCTTGGTCATCTCATGTTGGGTCGCCTGTTGCGGCCTGCCGAAGACAAAGCCCAGCGCCTCGCGGCGCAGCTTGTCGAGAAGCAGGCGCGCGGCGACGAAGGCATAATTGGGGTCGGTCTCGACCAGGGTGCGCGCCGCAAGGATCGGCGCGAGGGACAGATCGTCCAGCGTTATGCCATCGTAGAGATTGCGGCGGGTCTCGGTGAGGACAGCAGCGGCCTGCACACCCTCCAGCGCCTCGCAGGCTTCGTCGATGACACGCGCGAGACGGTCGTCATCGAGTGGCTCCCTGCTGCCATCGGGCTGTGTGATCGTGAACCTTGGACCAGTATCGCTGGCGTTTTCAGTGGCGGTCCTCGCACGTTCCTGCGCCCGCTCTTCGCGGTAGAGCACATAGGCACGCGCCACCTTGTGATTTTCGCTGCGCATCAAGGCGAGCTCGACCTGATCCTGAATACGCTCGATGTGGAACAGGCGGCCCTCCGCGCTGCGCCGCTTCAGCGTAGCGACGATATCGGCGGTGAGCGCCTCGACCACATCATGCACGCGCCGCGAGCCGGCAGCGACACTGCCTTCGACGGCGAGAAACGCCTTGGTCAGCGCAACGGTGATCTTGAGCGGATCGAAGGGTGTAACCGAACCATTGCGGCGGATGACGCGGTAAGCCGGTCCGGTTGGTTGCGGTGTTTCGCTGGCACCAATTGGCGCTGTGCCGCCGGAGCGTGTGATTTCGACAGACAAAGACATGTGTTTACCCCAAATGTTGGGGGCAAAGGTCGAGCGCACGCATTGCAATGTAGCTGGTCAGCTTGGCACGCCAACCATTGCAAGCGACACACCGGGACACCCCGCCCGTGGACGTTCATCATGTTTCGGCAGGTCTCCTGGCTCACAGGTCGGCGCTGCTGTCTGGCCTTCCCGAAGCAACACTCCAGTGACCTTTAGGCGACAACAACTCGCTGTTTACAGTTGCGGGGGCAGCGCCGGCATTGGTGGAAATGACCACCTCACCGGCTTCCCTCTTAGCTCCCAATCTTGCGATTGAAAGAACCGGAACATCTATATTTAGTACCAAATCATTGCAAAGTGTCAATAGGTAGATAATCTCTCCTGACAATTCATAGTGCAGCTGATTGCGGCAATATGAACGGCACCTGCGTGGCGGGTAAGGCACCCACCTTGAGCGCGCATTCATAGACGCGCTGGATACGCTCGTCGGTCAGGACTTCGGCAGGCGTTCCGACAGAATCGATCCGGCGACCATGCATGACGACGACACGATCGGCATACATCGCAGTGAGGTTCAGGTCATGCAAAATGGCGATCACCCCGCCGCCTCGCTGAGCAAACGCACGGGCGATCTGCATGATGATCAGCTGATGCTTGATGTCGAGGCTGGAGACCGGCTCATCGAGGAAGAGAAAGCGCGGCTGGCCGTCGAGCAGCGGGTGCCAGACCTGACAAAGGACGCGAGCAAGTTGTACCCGCTGCTGCTCTCCGCCGGACAGCTCCTGATAGAAACGGCCGCCAAATCCCGCGAGATCGACAAGCGCCAGCGCTTCATCCGGCAGGTCTTCCGCCTCACGCCGCGCGGCACCCGAGCGGCCGCTGATCAGTCCGAGCTTGACGATTTCGCGAACGGTGAAAGGAAAGGAGAGTTGTGTCGATTGCGGCAGGATCGCCCGCATCGCTGCCATTTGCCAGAGCTTCAGCCGGTTGATTGCAAATCCGTTGATGGCGATGCGCCCCGTGAAGGGCAGATCGCCTGACAGCGCGCGCATCAGCGTTGTTTTTCCCGAACCATTTGGCCCGACAATCACCGTGAACTGAGCCGCCTCGGCATTGAAGCTGGCATTCTCAACAATCTTTTTCTTGCCGAGGGAAACGGAAATGTCGGAAACTTCAATCATTGTCGTAGATCCAGAATGCCGCGGCGGCGCAGCAATATCCAAAGGAAGAACGGCGCGCCGACAGCGGCGGTGACGATGCCGATCGGCAATTCCGATGGAGCGACAATGGTGCGGCTGACCGCATCGGCAAGCAGCAGCAGGCTAGCGCCGAGCAGGGCGGCGGCCGGAAGCAGGTAGCGGTGATCGGGTCCGATCATCAGGCGCAGCAGATGCGGGACGACCACGCCGACGAAGCCGATGCCGCCGCTGACGGCAACGGATGCACCGGTTGCTCCGGCGACCACAACAATCGCGATGCGCTTGAAGCGCTGGACGGGAATGCCAAGATGGCTTGCTGCCGCTTCACCCAAAGCAAGGCCGTTGAGACCGCGGGCGAGAAAGGGCGAGATCAGTAATGCCGAGACAATGAACGGACCGGCAGCGGCAATTTTCACCCAGTTGGCACCAGCAAGCGAGCCCAGCCCCCAGAAGGTGAGATCGCGCAATTGCCGGTCATCGGCGATGTAGACGAGGACGCCCATATAGGCACCGGCCATGGCGCCGAGAGCGATGCCGGCAAGCAGCATGGTGGCGATGGATGTCTGCCCGCGCCGCGTGGCGACACGATAAAGAATCAGCGTGAAGGCGAGCGCCCCGAAGAAGGCGGCGAGCGGCAGGGCGTAGAAACCGAACAGAGCGATCAAAGGGGCAAGGAATGTGCCGCCGAGGACGATCATGCTGACTGCACCGAGGCCGGCACCTGCCGACACGCCGACAATGCCGGGGTCGGCCAATGGATTGCGGAACAGGCCTTGCATGACCGCGCCGGAAACGGCGAGCGAGGCGCCGATCAGTGCGCCCAGAATGACGCGCGGCAGGCGGATGTCATAGATGATGATCCGGTCGCGCAATGACAACGCATCGGCGGTGCTGTCAATGCCGGTGAACAATGCACCGATGAGCGAGACAATCGACGCATCAGATGCGCCAGCGGCAAGGCTCAATACGATCGTTGCCACGAGAACCAGGCAAAGCACCAGGATCGAGCTCTTTGCCAGAAACGACCGGTCACCTTGCGCGCGTGTTTTGCCGCCAGCCAACGTCGATCGCGGGGCGGCTGACTTGATCAAGACGTCATAGCTCATGGGCTCACTTCGTTGCCGTAAACTGCCCTGGCGAGATCGTGTGCTGCCTTTGCCGCTCGCGGACCAAAACCGAGAAGGAGCTGGCCGTTCATGCGCACGATGTTCTTGGCCTCGCCTGCAGGTGTTGCCGCTATGGCCCTGTTGGCGAGAAGCTCGGCATTGGCAGCGGCGTGATCGCCGCCGCGATCCATGACGAGAATGACGTCCGGTTTTGCCGTTATGATGCCCTCATCAGTCAGCGGCTTATAACCCTCAAACTGCGTGACGGCATTTTCCGCGCCAGCAAGTTCAATAATGCCATTGGCAGCCGTCTTGGTCCCGGAGCCCATGATCTTGCCGTCCTTGGCGCTGAGGATGAAGAGCACGCGCTTGCGGGCCGTGATCTCCTTCGTCTCGGCCTGAGCGACGGCAAGATCGGCTTCGACCTGCTTTGCAAGCTTCTCCGCCTTGGCATCGGCACCAAGCGCCTTGCCGACGGTGCGAATTTTCTCGGCTACGCTGGCGGCGGTATATTTTTCAGGCACAAAGACGAAGGGGACGCTCGCCTTCTTGAGAACCTCGATGGTTTCTTTCGGACCGCTGCCCTCGACGGCGATGATCGCGGTCGGGTTGATCGACAGCACACCCTCCGGTGACAGCGCGCGCATATAGCCCACATCCGGCAGCTTGCTGGCCGCATCGGGATAGGTGCTGGTCGAATCACGCCCGACCAGCCGCCCCTCTTCGCCGAGCGCATAGACAATCTCGGTGATGGAATCGCCGATCGACACCACGCGGCTCGCATCGGCAACACGGCCGGTGATTTCTTCGGCAAAGGTGGCGCCGGACCAGGATAGAAGACCAAGAACGCCGGCGATGATCGGAAGTCTGAATGTCATGGTCATTTCCCTATGCTGCGGCGCGCATCAGACGCGGGAGGCCTTCGATCAACTGGCGCCAATCGCTGCGCTCACCGGCTCCCTCATGCCGCTTGCCGAAGAACTGGATGATCATCTCGCCTTCGGAACCATAGGCCTCGAGCGAGGTGACGTGGCCATCCCTGGTCGGCTTGCGCACGGCCCAGACCTCGGCAATGTGATCGGTGCGCAGATGCAGGTGGAAAGTTTCGTCGAGGATATTGATCCACGGGCCCATGGCTTTGACCGACTTTACCGGTCCTGAATGAATCTGGATGCAGCCGCGATTGCCGACGAAGCACATGATCGGAATATGCTCCTGGGCGCAATGGTGCATCATCGCTGCCAGTGCTCCGGAGTCGAGCTGCCAGGCATAATCCTGGCCGATCACCTGCACCGCCTGATGGCGGGTCATCTTGAGCGAACGCAGGATGGCCAAGAATTCGTGCACGTCCTTCATCTGGGTCCAGCGGTCGCGCAGGCCTGAAGCATCGAAGTTCCCCGATCTCAAGGGTCTTTTCCTCGGGCTTCGGGAGCAATGCCAGTTCCAACATTTGCGACTGATCGTCGAGCCGGAGCTTGGCCACCAATGCGTTATAGGCCTGCAGATTGGACGCTGGCCGGAGGTGGATTTTATGGACCGCCTCGCCGGCGGCGTCGAAGAACTGCAGGCTGCGGCGGACCGTATCGCCATCCTCTTTTTCCACAGCGAAACCATGCGCCCAGGAAGTCGGGAAGAGGCGCATGTCGATCTGCGCGCCAAGCAGCATCGAGGCATGCTTGCCGACGACAGGCTTGTCGTAGACGCCGATTTTCTCGTGGACGGCGCTTTCATTGCGCGTCAACGCCAGAACTTCGCCAAGCGATTTGATCTCGGTCAGGAAAGTTTCGATGCGCGGGCTGATGTGAACGACGGTGATCCCGCAGTAGGCGGCTGCCAGATCGGCCTCGGAAATCCCGAGTTGCTGCGCAAGGTCGCGCTCGCGCATCTTCGGATTGTCCGCCCTCGCCTGCCGGATCGCTTCGGGTGTCGGTTTTACAGTCTCGGTCATGTTTCAAGCCCACTTACTTCGTTATTTGTTCAGGATCAGTTTGCCCTGACGGGTGATTTTCAGCCGGTAAAGCGATCCGGCATGCTCGATGCCGACTTCATTGGAGCCATCGAACAGAATATCGCTGCCGAATATCCGAATGTCTTGCTGCATCGGTTTGGCAAAATCGGTGCGAATTGGTGTCAAATTCGGAAGACGAACCTGCAGATCGATGACTTGACGCCGGGACATGGCAATTGGCCTTTTCGGTTGGTTTTGTCCGGAACAATGCCGCCCGCATTATTCCGGTGAATTAAACTTGACTCGTATTGTCATATTTATTACTCAATCAAAAGAAGAGTCAATGAGTCAAGTTTACCGTGACCTTCTAAAAAGACAAAAACTGCAAGCAAGCATTGGAGCATCGGCACGAAGCTCTCCCGGCCAGCCAGCGACGAACTGAACTCCTGGAGAGAATGAGAATTATGGGGCTGGTGGCACGAAATATCACTGCTTTGCTTGGCGGATCGGCAATGGCGATAATGTCCGCAGTGCATGTTGCCGGGGCGCAGCAGGCGCAACAGAGAACGGAAACAAATGAGCCGGTTCAAGGTGAGGCGACCAAGAAGGGGCGCGTGACGCTGTTGCAGCGCCTCGTGATCGGCGCCGGCGTCGACAAGATCGCCATCGATACACCGCAGGCGGTGACGGTGATCGACCAGGAACAGATCGACCAGGATCAGCCACAAACGATCGGTGACACGCTGCGCGATGTACCGGGCGTGACAGCCATCGGCAGTGACCGCGTTTTCGGGGAGGCATTCAACATTCGCGGCATCGGCGCGGCCGCAGCGGCGGACGAATCCAAGATCATCATCAACGTCGATGGCACACCGAAATTCTACGAACAGTATCGCATGGGATCTTTCTTCAGCGATCCCGAACTCTACAAGCAGGTCGAGGTGCTGCGCGGGCCGGCTTCGTCGACACTTTACGGTTCCGGCGCGCTCGGCGGCGTCATAAATTTGACGACGAAGGATGCGGCGGACTTTCTGGCCGATGGCCAGAACAATGCGGTTCGTGTGAAGAGCGCCTATGATTCCAATGGCACCGGCCTTCTCGGCTCAACCATCTATGCGACGCGAATCAACGAGAATTTCGAATTCCTCGGCATGGGCAATTACCGCCAGTCCAACGATTTCAAGGACGGCAATGGCGACGATATTCCTGGCTCGGAATTTGAATCATGGTCCAGCCTGGCCAAGGGCACGTATCGTTTCGGTGACGGCAACGAGCAGACAATCCGCCTCTCCTATCAGCGCTGGCAGGGCGACACGGACGATCAGGAATATTCGCAGACCGATAGCGGCTTTGGTACCGTCGATCGCAAGGTCACAGACCAGACAGTGGTGTTCGCCTATGAAAATCCGGCCAGCGACAACCCGTGGCTCGATCTGAAGGTAAACCTATCGTATTCCGATACGTCGAACGAACAATCGGATGCATCCGGTCTGGCGGGCGTTCCAAGCCAGCTCTTTGACGATTCAGATTATTCGTACAAGACCTTTCAGGCGCGGGTGGAAAACACCTTCGAATACAAAAGCGAAGCCTTCGAAAATTTTCTGACGCTGGGTACGCAGATCAGTCATCAGGATCGTCAGGCGGAATCAATTGCTGGCCTTTCGCCAGGAGCGATCCTTTTCCATCCGGAAGGCACGGAAACGAAATATGGCCTTTACGCCCAGAACGAATTCGTCTGGCGCGAGAAGCTGACATTGATCCCCGGAATTCGCTTCGACTATCGGGAGACCTCGCCAGCCGATGGCATCAGTGGGGCGCAGGACGAATCCGATGACGCGGTCTCACCCAAGCTCGCTGCACTCTACAAGTTCAACGATACGTTCTCGGTGTTTGGATCGCTCGCGCATACGGAGCGGTTCCCGACAATCGACGAACTGTATTCCAGCTCCATACCCGGCCGGACCTATCCGGGTGGACGAATTGCCAGCATCGGGCTCGAAAAGGAAACATCGAACAACTACGAAGTCGGCTTCGCCGTATCGGGTTACGACCTTGTCCGCGCCGGCGACACACTGCAACTGAAGACGACCGGTTTCTATAATCAGCTGCGCAATCTGATCACCACCAATCCGGACAACCGCAACCGGCTGCCGGTTAGCTATTATGTCAACATCAACGAAGCCAAGATTTACGGTGTGGAAGTCGAAGGGTCCTACGATGCCGAGGTGTTCTTCGCCCGCGCCGCCTATAGCTACATCAAGGGTGAAGACGAGGAGACCGGCGAACCACTGACGAGCATTCCAGCGCAGAACATTGCTCTGACGCTCGGCGGACGAATGGTCGACTACGGCGTCGAATATGGCTGGCGCGGCAGGTTTGCCGCGTCTGCGGACACCGGCTTCACCGGCGAGCCGACGCCCGGTTATGGCGTGCACGACATCTTCGCCTCGTGGAAGCCAACCGATGAGAAATATGCCGGCTTGGAGGCCCGTTTCGCGGTCGAGAACGTCTTTGACAAATTCTATCGCAACAACCTGGCCGGTACGGACGCGAAGGGACGCACCTTCAAACTCACGCTGGCGAAACAGTTCGGATGGTAATCATGAAATTTGCAGCAAGCCTTGGCCATAGCATGACCGCTGTTACAGCCATATTCCTGCTTGCCGCAACAGGGTCGGCGTCGGGGCAAGAGTCCTCCCCGGCGCCAGCCCTGACACTTGAACTGAATGCCCTGCGGCCCTCGGACAAGGGCTGCAGACTGACCTTCATCGCCACCAACAATCTCAACGCGCCGCTCGACAAGGCCGCGTTCGAGATTGCCCTGTTCAATCAAGCCCAAGTGGTCGACCGCATTACGGTGCTGGACTTCAAGGACCTGCCGCAGGGCAAGACCAAGGTCCGGCGTTTCGATCTTGGGGATACGGATTGCTCGAAGATCGCCCGTGTCCTGGTGAACGATGCGACCGAATGTTCCGGCGCGGGGGTCGATCCAAAAGCCTGCATCCGCCAGCTTGATCCAACGACGAAATCCGGCGTGCGATTCTGGGAACTAGAGATGGCCTATGCGCTGGCGTTCCGACCCGAAAGTTCCGCCGTTGCAAAACGGACGGACCCGCCTGCGCTCCATGTCATTGAGAATGATGCTTTTGACGTCGGGGATGAACCGGAGGCTGTCGAGTTCCTCGATACAGCCCAGCCCGAACTTTCCTCCGACGCCGTTGAACATGGAAGCATCGCGGGAAAACCGCAGAGACCCACAACGAAATGGTACCGGCAACTTGTCATCTCCTGTGGATTTCATGTGGCTCTAGCCGTGCTTCTTATCGGCTTCGTCGCCGATGAAGTGCTGATCGCCGGTCGTCAAGATCTCGATGCCGGCTCTGCTCGGCGATGGATCGGTGGACGCGAATGCCTCGGGAGCGCCCGATCCGGCCAATCCCGAGGCGATGAACGTTTCATTGGTGACGATGGCGATGCCGAAGCCGGTGCCGGCCAAGGAGGTCGAAACGGCAAAGCCCGTCGAGGTCGCTGAGCCGGTTGAGAGCATTGCACCTGTCGAGGGCACGCCGCCTGCGGCCGCTGATCCGGTTCTGGCGGAAATGTCGGACGTTTCAGGAAGCAAGGCGCCTGAAATTCTTGCCGTTACGCCGTTGCAGCCAACGCAAGATGAAAACGTGGTTCAACAACCTTCAAAGGAAGTGGTACAGCCGCTCGAGGATGAACCCGCAGTAAAGAGCGTAGAAAAGCCCTTGCTGCAGAAGCCCGCGATCGAGAAACACGTTGCCGAAAAGCGCGTGGCTGAAAAACCGCAAGAGACGGTGAAGAAAGCAGCGCCGGCGGCAAGGGCAAGGAAAGGGCCGGCCAAAACAGCATCGGGCCGCGACGGCAGCAATGAGCGGACCGCACGCAGCGGTATCGCCGATGGAAAGAACGCTGGCGAAAACAATGCCGACGGAAATGCCAAGGGTAAATCGTCAGCGCAGGGCAATGCTGCGGTATCCAATTATCCCGGTGCGGTAACATCGAAACTGCGCCGGGCCTTGCGGCGGCAGGAACGGCTGCGCGGTGAGGTGGTTGTCTCGTTTGTCGTTGCCAGCAATGGCAGCGTCACCGGCCTCACCGTTGGCCGCAGCTCTGGCAATCCCGTCGTGGACAAGGCAGGGGTGGATACGGTTCGCCGTGCAGCGCCCTTCCCGCCCATCCCCGCCGATGCGGGACGATCGGTCTGGGCCTTCAGCCTGCCGCTGGCATTCGGGGCTAAATGAAAAGGCCCTTGCGGGCCTTTCCAGTTCTCGGATTGCAACCTACCTCACCTCAAAATGGCGAGTCCGGGAAATAGAACTCCTTGGCATTGTCCTTGGTGACGAGCGTTGCGTCGAGGATGTACTTGCCGCGCACCGGTACCTGATCGTAGAAATTCGCCACGGTGAGTTCCATGGCTGTTGCGACCATTGAAGGCGGGTAGAGGACGTTGATCGGTGTCATTGCATCGCCATCGGCAACGCGCTTGATCATGTCCTTCATGCCGGCGCCGCCGATAACCAGCTTGATATCGGTACGCTTGGCCTGGTCGATGGCTTCGAGCACGCCGACAGCCATATCGTCGTCCTGACACCATACGGCGTCGATCTTCGGGAACTTGGTCAGATAGTCCTGCATGATCTTGAAGGCATCATCCCGGGACCAGTTGCCGAACTGCTTGTCGAGCACCTTGATGCCGCTGCCGGCAATCGCATCGTCGAAGCCCTTCTGACGCTCTTCATCGATGACGATCGGCAGGCCGCGGATGACGACGACGTCGCCGGTCTTCATCGTGTTCTTGAGGTACTCGCCGGCAACCCGGCCAAGCTCCGGATTATTGCCGGCCACGTAAAGATCCTGGATACTCGGATCGGACAGGGCGCGGTCAACCACGGTGACGAAGATGCCCTTTTCCTTGACGGCGCGGATCGGATCGGTCAACTCATCGGAATTGTGCGGCAGGGTTACCAATGCATCGATACCCTGTGTCGTCAGATCTTCCAGCGCATTGGCCTGCGAAGCTCCGTCCGGAGATGTCTTGATCGTGATCTGCAGACCCGGATGATTGGCCTCGAGAATCTTGGCGGCACGTTCGGCATGATAGACGACGCCGCCGGTCCAACCATGGTCAGCCGCCGGAATGGACACGGCGATATTGACCTTCTTGTCCTGGGCGTAGGCGAAGGTCATCGACGAAGCGAGAACCGCCCCGACAAGACCGATCAAAAGTTTACGCATTTGTCTTCTCCCAATTTTCAAGTGGGCCTTGATTGCGGTTCGGTGGGTGGCCCTTGTTCCCCCGTCCGGTGAGAAGGAGCAGCCTCCCGCCCCCTGTTTCTCGTGTGATCGCAACGATCACTTTTTCTTCTGCAGCGTACGCTGCACAAGCATGGCGATGATGATTATGGTGCCCTGCACGG
This sequence comes from Phyllobacterium sp. A18/5-2, assembly GCF_025452215.1. NCBI lineage: Bacteria > Pseudomonadati > Pseudomonadota > Alphaproteobacteria > Hyphomicrobiales > Phyllobacteriaceae > Phyllobacterium > Phyllobacterium sp. A18/5-2. Next base: position 473,813 of record NZ_CP104967.1, read on the forward strand.
CACCGATCAGGTATTCGCTGACGATGTTGGAGAGCACCATGATGTTGCCGACGATCTCCAGCATGAAGGCACCGCATATCGTACCCCAGATGCGGCCGACGCCACCGCGCAGTGCGGTTCCGCCGATGACCACGGCGGTAATCGCCTGCAACTCCCACAGCATGCCGGTCGTGGTGGTGGCAGCACCGAGGCGCGGAACATAGACCACAACGGCAATCGCAACGCAGACGCCCTGAAGAATATAGGTCATGGCGCGCACGCGGTTGACGTGGATACCGGAGTAGCGTGCGACATCCTCGTTGGAACCGACGGCGATCACATGCCGTCCGAACGACGTCTTGTAGAGGATGAATGCGCCGAGCAGACCAACGGCGATGATGAGCCAGACCGGAAACGGCAGGCCAAGGAAAACACCCGTATAGGCGGGACGGAACATGTTACGCATGGCGATCGATTTCATGGCGATCGAGCCGCCGTCGGCCAGCCAGACGGTAACCGAACGAAAGATAGCCATGGTGCCGAGTGTGACGATGAAAGGTTCGATTTTGCCGATGGTGATGATAGCGCCGTTCAATAGACCTGCCAGAGCGCCGACGCCGATGGCGACGACGACGCCAGCCGCCAGCATGGCTGTGTCGCCGTCAATAGCCGCCGAGTTCAGGAAGAGGATCATGATGCCGGCGACGAGCGCTGCCATTGATCCGACTGACAGGTCAAGTCCGCCTGCAGAGATGACGAAGGTTGCGCCAACGGCGATGATGGCGATGAAGGACGAGCGGGTCAGCACATTGAGCAGATTGTCGATTGACAGGAAGTTCGGATTGACCAGTGCGCCGAGGAGAAAGAGCGCTGCGAGCGCGAGGAATGGCGCAACCGCCGTCTTGTCGAGATCGGCAAACTTGCGGCCAAGACCGCGTGTGTCGGTGATTGTCTTTGTGTCGCTCATGCGTTCCCCGCACTATAAAGCTCTGCTTCGTTGATTTTGACGCCCGTGGCGTAGACGACGATTTCATCCTCGGTCATCGCATCGCCGGTTACCTCGCCGACGATGCGCGATGAGCGCATGACCAAAATGCGGTGGCAGATGCCGATGAGTTCCTGCATCTCGGACGAGATGACGATAACGGATTTGCCGGCCTTGGCGAGGTCGGCGATGAATTTGTAGATCTGTTCCTTGGTGCCGATATCGATGCCCCGCGTGGGCTCGTCGATGATGACGATGCTCGGCTCGAGCAGCATCATCTTCGCCAGGAGCAATTTTTGCTGGTTACCGCCGGAAAGCTGCCCGGCCAGAAGATCGCGGCGGCGGGCGCGAATGTCAAAATCGGTGATGGCCTTGGTGAGGCTGTTGTCCTCGCGTTTGCGCTGGATGAGCGGACCCTTGGTGAATTTCCCAAGCCGCCGCCAGCGTCAGGTTGGTGCGCAGATCCTGTGCCAGCAGCAGGCCCTTGCCCTTGCGATCCTCGCTCAGATAGACAATTCCCGCCGCCATGCTGTCGCGCACGGTGTGGAACTTGACCGGCTTGCCGTTCAGCTTGACCTCGCCATGGCCGGTGCGAAGCCCCACCAGCCCTTCGAAGAGCTCGGTACGCCCGGCGCCGATCAACCCGGCAAAGCCAAGGATTTCGCCTTTACGCAAGGTGAATGAAGCGTCACGGGCATAGCCCGGCACGTCGAAGTTCTTCACCTCGAGCACGTTCTGGCGGGTCGCAGTGTCCTCGCGCTCGGGATAGAGCTGCGACATGTCCCGTCCGACCATCAGCCTTGCCATGTCGACCGGCTGCAAATCCGAGGCATTGCGTGTTGCGATCAGCTTGCCATCGCGCAAGACAGTGATGCGATCGGCGATTGCCCCCACTTCGGGCAGGCGATGCGAAATGTAGAGGACGGCAACGCCCTTATCGCGCAAGTCACGAATGACCTTGAGCAGCGCTTCGGTTTCGAACGGCGTCAGCGAAGCAGTCGGCTCGTCGAAAATCACCACGCGATGCGGCACCTGCAGGGCGCGCGCGATCTGGACGAGCTGGCGGCGCGCGATGGAGAGCCGGGAAATCTGGGTCGTCGGGTCGATGTCGGCGCCCAGGCTGCGCACGGCTTCGGCGGATTGGCGGTTCATCTCGCGGTCGTTGACCATGAGACCGCGTTTCAACTCGCGGCCCATGAAGATGTTCTGCGCAACGGTGAGGTCCGGCGCGAGCAGGATCTCCTGATGCACCAGAACCAGGCCGCGATGTTCGGCGTCAACGGGTCCGGCGAAGTGCACCGGCTCACCGTCGATCGCCACGGTACCGCGTGTCGGCTGAAGGTGCCCGCTCATGAGCTTCATAAGCGTCGACTTGCCGGCACCATTTTCGCCGATGATCGCGTGCACTTCGCCGGGCATGACCGAGAGACTGATGTCCGTCAGCACCTCGACCGGCCCGAACGCCTTGGCGATCCCGCGCGCTTCAAGTACGGGCATTGCAACCTTTGTGGTTTGGTTTTCGCCCATCACACTTTCGTCCAGACGCCGCCAGCCTTTGAAGACTTGACGGCAGCTTCGATGAACTCCATTCCGGCCAGCCCGTCCTCGACGGTCGGGTAGATGACATCCTTCGGGGTCTTCTTGCCGGTGCGCGCTGCGACGATGGCCTGAGCAGCCTCCGTGTAGATATTGGCAAAACCCTCCAGATAGCCTTCCGGATGCCCCCCGGAACGCGAGTGACGCGCGCGGCTTCCGGCGATGCGCCAGCTCCGCCGCGGGTCAGCAATTGCTTGGGTTTGCCGAACGGCGTGTACCAGAGATAGTTGGGGTCAGCCTGTGTCCATTCGAGCCCGCCTTTGGTGCCGTAGACCCGCAACTTCAGGCCATTCTCATGACCCGGGGCAACCTGGCTCGCCCAGATCATACCCTTGGCACCACCGTCAAAGCGCATGAGAATCTGCACATCGTCATCAAGGACGCGGCCCTCGCCGAAGCTGGTTAGTTCAGCACACAGTTGCTTGAGCTTGAGGCCGGAGACGAAGCAAGCGAGATTGTAGGCATGCGTGCCGATGTCGCCTATGGCCCCGCCAGCGCCCGAGCGCTTCGGATCCACGCGCCATTCGGCCTGCTTGGAACCCGTAGCCTCGGTCTTTTCGGTCATCCAGTCCTGCGGATATTCCGCCTGGACCAGCCGTAATGTGCCGAGCAGGCCCTTGTCCACCATGGCTTTGGCCTGACGGATCATTGGATAGCCGGTGTAATTGTGGGTGAGAATGAAAAGCTTGCCGGTCTTGGCCACCAACGAGACAAGTTCCTTGGCTTCCTTGACTGTGGTTGTCAGCGGCTTGTCACAGATGACATGAATCCCGGCTTTGAGAAAGGTCTTGGCTGCTGGCCCATGCATGTGATTGGGCGTGACGATGGAAACCGCTTCGATGCCGTCGGGGCGCTTGGCTTCCGCCTTGGCCATTTCTTCGAACGAAGTATAGGCCCGGTCGTCGGCAATGCCGATTTCGCGCGCCGAAGCCTTGGCACGTGCCGGATCGGAGGAGAGCGCGCCGGCTACAAGCTCATACTGATCGTCCAGGCGCAGCGCGATGCGATGCACCGCGCCGATAAAGGCGCCCTGCCCTCCACCGACCATGCCGATGCGAATGCGCCGGGTTGCGGGTTTTTCCTTGGATGCTCCAATAGCCATTCGTCTACCCTCTTAACTCAAACCAAGGATACGGCGATTGGCCGCGTCGTCAGTACCGGCCCCGGCAAAATCATCGAAGGCCCGTTCGGTCACCCGGATCAGGTGGGCATTGATGAACTCAGCGCCTTCGCGCGCACCATCCTCCGGATGTTTCAGGGCACACTCCCATTCCAGCACTGCCCAGCCATCGAAATCATAGGCGGTCAGTTTGGAGAAAACGGCACCGAAGTCCACCTGCCCGTCGCCAAGCGAGCGGAACCGGCCGGCTCTGTTGACCCAGGACTGGAAGCCGCCATACACGCCCTGCCGCCCGGTCGGGTTGAATTCGGCATCCTTGACGTGGAAGGCTTTGATCCGCTCGTGATAGATATCGATATAGTCGAGATAATCGAGCTGCTGCAGGACGAAGTGTGAAGGGTCGTAGAGCAGGTTGGCGCGTGGGTGATTTTTCACCCGTTCGAGGAACATCTCGTAAGTAATGCCGTCGTGCAGATCCTCGCCCGGATGGATCTCATAGGCGGCATCGACACCCTGCTCGTCGAGATAGTTGAGGATCGGCGTCCAGCGTTTGGCGAGTTCGTCGAAGGCTGCTTCGACCAACCCTGCCGGACGCTGCGGAAAGGGATAAAGGAACGGCCAGGCAAGCGCGCCGGAGAAGGTCGGCATGACTTTGAGGCCGAGATGTCTTGAAGCGCGCGCAGCACGCTTGAGCTGGTCCACTGCCCATTCCTGCCGGGCTTTTGGATTGCCATGCACTTCGGGTGCGGCAAAGCCATCCATGAGCTCATCATAGACCGGATGCACCGCAACAAGCTGGCCTTGAAGGTGGGTGGACAGTTCGGTGATGGTCAGGCCATGCGAAGCTGCGACCCCGGCAAGCTCATCACAATAGTCCTTTGAGTCGGAGGCTTTCTTCAAATCGATCAGGCGGCCATCCCACGCCGGGATCTGGATACCCTTATAGCCCAGCGATGCTGCCCATTTGCAGATCGCGTCGAAGGAATTGAACGGTGCCGTGTCACCCGCAAACTGTGCGAGAAAAATGGCTGGTCCCTTGATCGTCTTCATAAGTCTCCTCCTTCAATGTGCCTGCCGTCAGGGCATGTTGTCCCTGAGAAAAATGTCGATGCGGATATGTTCCTGCCCGGGAATGATTGGACGCCCCTCGCGCAAGGCAGTCAATATTCGCGCCGTGCTGCGCGCCATGTGGCCGGCGTCCTGATTGATGAGAGCGTCAACGGTGCCGCGCACCAGATGGCGCCGGGTCGAGGGGGTCAGTTCATGTGCGACGAAAATGACGTCCGATACCCGGCCGGATGCCTCCAGTGCAGCGATGACGCCCGACTGCCCGCCGCCCGCATTGTAAATCGCCACGAGGTCGGGGTGATCCTGCAAAAGCGAACGGCTGACCGCTTCAACCCGCGCGTTCTCGTCACGCGCCTCGCGCACGGGCAGCACTTCGAGATTGGGATATTCGCGTGAAATGATCTGCTCGAAGCCGAACTGGCGCTCGATGTGGTCGCGCAAGGCGAGCGAGCCGGCGATCATGCCGACCTTGCCCTTGCGCGGGCCTACGAAGCGGCCGATCAGCGAGGCCGCTGTGCGTCCGGCGGCAAAATTGTCGATGCCGACAAAATGCGCCCGGCGCGAATTTGGCACGTCGGAAACGAGTGTGAGGACGACGACACCGGCATCGGCCAATGTATTGATGGCCTCGGTAACGGCGGGATGATCGAGCGCGACCACAGCGACACCATCAATCCCCGACGGCAGCTTTTCCAGCGCGGCGGCAAGTGCAATGCCGTCGAAGGTATCGACGTGCTGGATCGAAAGGCGCACCCGTTCCTGCAATTGCCGTTCGCGCGTGGCGCGGAACTCGGCGGCAAGCGCCTGCATGAATTCATTTTCGCCGGTCGGCAAGATGATGCGGAAATCATAGTCACGCCCGCGCGCCAGACGGGACGCATGCGGATCAGGCAGAAAGCCGAGCTGTTTGATGGCCGCGTTGACGCGTTCGATGGTGCGCGCATGCACACCGATCCTCCCATTCACGACACGATCAACCGTTGCAAGACTGACACCGGCTTCTCGGGCGACGTCTTCGAGCGTCATTTTAACCACGAGAAATTCCTCCGACCAAAGTATTAAATCACTCAAATGAGGTGTGCAACTCTTTTTGAGTGGATTTGATGGGAAATCGTGTTGCCTTTCATTTCGAACCTTTGATTTGAATGCGCTCAACTATCGTGAGAGAATTAGGTGTTCTGCAGACAGGCTCACGCAGCGAGGCGATAGCAGAACGGGGAAACACAATGGGCCGGAGTCTCTCGGGCTCGATCCGAGAACCTCCCGCTCACTTCATGGCGTTCCATGGCCCTGACTTTGCTTCGAGCTCTGTCGGGGGTGTTTGCTGTCGGAAAGGAAACGATCATGGCAAAAATAGTCTGTGTTCTCTACGATGATCCGGTCGACGGATATCCAAAGTCTTATGCACGCGACGGTCTTCCAAAAATGGAACATTATCCGGGCGGCCAGACACTCCCCCTCGCCCAAGGCGATCGACTTTCAACCCGGAATGTTGCTCGGAAGCGTTTCAGGGGAACTGGGTCTGCGAAAATATCTTGAATCGCTTGGCCACACTCTTGTTGTCACCTCAGACAAGGATGGCCCGGACTCTGCATTCGAGAAGGAATTGCCTGATGCTGAAATAGTGATCTCGCAGCCATTCTGGCCCGCATATCTGACTGCAGAGCGCATCGCCAAGGCATCGAACCTCAAATTGGCGCTCACGGCGGGGATAGGGTCTGACCACGTCGATCTCCAGGCCGCTATCGACCGCGGCATTACCGTTGCGGAAGTCACCTATTGCAATTCCATCAGCGTCTCCGAACATGTTGTGATGATGATCCTCGCACTGGTGAGAAACTACATTCCTTCCTATCAATGGGTCGTCAACGGAGGCTGGAATATTGCTGACTGTGTTGCCCGCTCTTACGATGTTGAGGGAATGCATGTTGGAACTGTTGCCGCTGGGCGCATCGGTCTTGCCGTGTTGCGCCGGCTCAAGCCCTTTGACATGCACCTTCATTATCATGACCGGCACCGGCTGCCGGATGCTGTCGAAAAAGAACTTGACGTGACATGGCACGATACGGTCGAGGATATGGTCAAGGTATGCGATGTCGTGACAATCAACTGCCCGCTACACCCGGAAACGGAAAACCTGTTCAACGAGAAAATGCTCTCGAAGATGAAACGCGGCGCCTATTTGGTGAATACAGCCCGCGGCAAAATTTGCGATCGCGATGCCATCGCAAGGGCACTGAAAAAGCGGCCAGCTGGCAGGCTATGCGGGTGACGTCTGGTTCCCGCAACCCGCACCGAAGGATCATCCGTGGCGAACCATGCCCTATCATGGAATGACGCCGCACGTCTCCGGGACATCCTTGTCTGCCCAGGCGCGGTACGCCGCTGGAACGCGAGAAATTCTTGAATGCTGGTTCGAAGGGCGCCCCATCCGTGAAGAGTATCTGATCGTCGACGGTGGGAAGCTCGCAGGTGCCGGTGCACATTCCTACAGTGCCGGTGATGCTACAGGCGGGTCCGGAGGAAGCGGCGCGTTTCAAGAACTGATGTTATGGGCCGTCGCTTGGTTTTTCGATGCGACAGCCGGGTCCCTCGGATCAAAAGCGGAAAACTCTTTTCGTTCACTCCGCTGGGGCAGGAGATGCGTGCCCGCCGAAAACCCGGTTCCCCAATTGGCCCAGTGCCCGGGACAGATCTTCCATGTAAAGGAAGATGACTGGCGTAATGAACAATGTCAAAACCTGCGAAACCATAAGTCCGCCGACCACGGCCACACCAAGTGGCTGGCGCAGTTCGGAGCTCGCGCCGGCGCCTATGGCGATGGGAATGGTACCCATCAGGGCGGCGAACGTCGTCATCATGATGGGGCGGAAACGCACGAGGCAGGCCTCCCGTATGGCATCGAACGAGGTCTCGCCCGCCCTTTGACGGGCAAGCGCAAAATCAATCATCATGATGGCATTCTTCTTGACGATACCGATCAGCATGAGGATGCCGATAATCGCAATGACGCTGAGGTCGTAGCCGAACACTTCCAGCGTGGCGAGCGCACCTGCGGCCGCCGCCGGCAGACCGGTGAGGATGGTGAGCGGGTGGACGAAACTTTCATAGAGTATTCCCAGCACGATATAGATCGTCAGGATTGCCGCGCCGACGAGCAGGCCCTGATTGGCAAGTGACTGCTCGAACACTTTGGCAGTGCCCGTGAAACTCGAAGTGATGGTATTGGGGACGTTAAGCTGTGTCTTCAGCGTGTCGAGTTCCTGCAACGCCTGCCCTAGCGCCACGCCCTGCGGCAGATTGAAGGAGATGGTGACGGCGGGCAGCTGGCCCAGCTGATTGACCGCAAGCAAACCCGTCTTGCGCTCCACATGTGCGAATGCCGAAAGCGGTATCAGCTTGCTGGTCGTCGTCGAGCGGATCTGTACCTGATCGAGTTTGTCGGCAGTCCATGGAATTGCGGGATCGAGTTCGAGAATGACCTGGTAGCTGTCGCCGGTGGAGAAGATTGTCGACGCCTGATTGGTACCGAACGCGTAATACAGCGTGTTGCGAAGTTGGTCCGAACTGATGCCGAGCAGTTGCGCCTTGTCCTGGTCGATAACGAGATTGGCCTGCAGCGCATTGTTCTGCAGGTTGCTGGAGACGTCGACGAAGACGCTCCGTTCCTGCTGCATTGCCAGCATGATTTTTTGCGCCCAGGGATAAAGATCAGCGGCGTTGACGCTTTGAAGGACATATTGATATGCCGCGTTGGACGATCCGCCACCAATGCGCAGATTTTGCACCGCAACGGGATAGCTGTTGATCCCCGGTACTTTCGCCAGCGTCCGGCGAAGATCGCTCAGAACGCTCTCAAGCGGCGCACGCTCCGCTTTCGGTTTCAACTCGACAAAGAAACGCCCCTGATTGAGACTGGACGAATTGAAGCCGCCACCAACATTGGAGACGAGGTGTGCGACGTAGGGCCGGCTGGAGATCGCATCGGCCACCTGTTTTTGCAGCGCCACCATCGCATCGAACGAGATGTCCTGCCGCGCTTCGGTCGAGATCGACAATTGGCCGATATCTTCGGTCGGCAGGAAGCCCTTGTTGATGGTATCAAAAAGATAGGCTGTTGCCACCACCGTGAGCAGGAACACGGTCAGAATGACCGGGCGGAAGGCGAGGCACAGATCAAGGACCCGCATATAGCCGGCCTGAACCACGTCGAAAGCGCGTTCCGTCAATGGCCTCCTTGCGCCGACGTGATGCTTTTCATTGCGCAAATGGCTGCACAACATAGGTGTCAAGGTCAGTGATATCAGCGCCGAGGCGATAATGGCGACGGTAACAACGACAGCGAATTCATTGAAGATGCGCCCGACAACGCCGCCCATGAGCAGTATGGGAATAAACACGGCAACGAGCGATGTCGTTATCGAGATGATGGTGAAACCAATCTCCGCGCTACCCTTTAGTGCCGCATCGCGGGGCGACATACCGTCCTCAATGTGCCGCGTTATATTTTCCAGCATGACGATTGCGTCGTCGACGACCAATCCTACCGACAGCGTCAGGCCGAGAAGGGAAATGTTGTCGATTGAAAAGCCCAGCACATACATCGCGCCCAGCGCCGCAATCAGCGAAAGCGGCACCGCAATGATCGGGATCATGGTCGCTGACAGGCGGCGCAGGAATACGAAGATGACCATGATCACCAGGGCAATGGTGAGGATGAGTGTAGACTGCACGTCCGAAACCGCCTGCCGGATCGACGCCGAGCGGTCGTTGAGGATGTTGATACTGGCTGAAGGGCCAAGGTCCTGCGTGAACTGCGGGAGTATGGCTTTGACGCGGTCCACGACATCGACCGTATTGGCACCGGGCTGGCGAAATACCGCCAGAACCAGCGATTGCTTGCCATCATATCTGCTTTCGGTCTGTGTGGTGGCGACTGAATCGACGACCCGTGCCACGTCGCCAAGGCGAACAGGCTTGCCGTTCGGCGAAGCAATGATGATCTGGCGAAACGTATCGGCATTTTGGGCTTGGGTATCGGCCTCGATCGCCATCTGTTGTGTCGGGCTCGATATCGTTCCGACAGGTGCGATCGAATTGTTGGCGGCCACGGCGTTCGTCAATTCGTCCAGACCAATCCCACGCGCCGTTGCCGCATTGGGATCGACCTCGACGCGCACCGCATATTGCTTGGCGCCGAGCACCTGGACTTCGCCCACACCCGTAATCGTCGAAAACGCCGGTGACATCACGTTTTCGGCATAGTCATCCAGTTTTGACAGCTGCATCGTGTCACTTTGCAATGCGACAAGAACCACCGGCGCATCGGCCGGATTGGTCTTCCTGTAGCTGGGCGGTGTGGTCATATTGGCCGGCAATCGCCGCAGGGTGCTGGCGATGGCTGCCTCGACGTCAGCCGCCGCTTGGTCGATATTGCGGTTGAGATCAAATTCCAGGGTGATCTGGGTTGAGCCGAGCGTGCTGGTCGCGCTGATCGTGGAAATGGCCTGGATTGTCGAAAACTGTTTGATGAGCGGCGTCGCCACCGCGTTGGCCATCGTGTCCGGGGCAGCGCCCGGAAGTTTGGCCGAGACCGTTATGATCGGAAAATCGACCTCCGGCAGGGCAGCCACCGGCAGGAACCTGTAGGCAAAAAGGCCGGAGGCGGCAAGCGCAATTGAAAGCAGAATCGTCGCAATGGGCCGGCGTATGAAAATGGATGAAATATTCATCTCGAGGCCTCCACTGAGGCTGAATTGTCTTTGTCGGCAGGCGGCGGGGTACCAGACGCTTGTGCCAGGGTCGTGTGCACCGTGGCTCCATCCTGCAGATGCAGCTGCCCATCAACGACAACCTGATCTCCCGGCTTGATGCCGGACGCTATGACAGCGATATCGCCAACGGTGCTGGCAAGGGTGACCGGCTGCATCGCGACGGTCTTGTCCGCATGGACGATGAAGACGAAGGATCCGTCGTTCCCCTGCTGGACAGCGATCAATGGCACCGTCGTGGCATTCTTGTGAACGGTCAGATCGACAATTGCGGTCACATATTGACCGGGCCAAAGCGCCTCGTCGTCATTGGGCAGGCCGGCCTTCAGCACGACGGTGCCTGAGGCGGTATCGACGCTAGAATCGATAAAGTTCAATGTGCCGGCTGCAATCGTATCCTTGCTCCCGGGTAACTTGATTTGAACATTGGCCGGATGATCGGCTACGGCTCCCCTCAACGCCGGCAGGTCGCTTTCGGCCACGGTGAAAGAGACGCGCAGCGGCTTCATCCTGGTGATCGTCAAGAGGCCGTTTCCGGTGTCGGCCGTGCGAACCAGATTGCCTATCGAGGTGTTGACGACGCCGACACGTCCGTCGATCGGCGCACTGATCGTCATATAGGACAGCTGGACCTGATCGGCTTCGATCTGCGCCTTGTCCATGGCGATGGAGGCTTCGAGCACCTTTACGGCGGCTTCGGCCTGATAGACTTGCTGGGTCGTATCGACGTGGCGTTTTTCAAGATCCTGCGCACCCGACAGATCGAGATTGGCTGCGACCAGGCTTGCCTCGTCCTTGGCAAGCTGAGCCTGATCCTTGTCGATCATGGCGCGGATGGCCCGGTCATCGAGACGAAAGAGCACATCACCGGCTTTGACCATCTGGCCGTCAGTAACGTTGTCGGCAATGACAACACCGTCGATTTGCGGCCGTATGGCGACCGTATCCACGGGCTCGATTGTCCCCACGACGGTTTTGGTGACAGGAACGTCCTCCGCCTTCGCCTCGGCGACAACGACAAGGGGTATGGCGGAACCTTTGCGCCTTTTCCCGGCGGGTGCCGCATCACTATTTGACACCGAGAGCGAAGCGGAAGGCAGTGCGCGTGTATCGGGTGCAGACGCACGCAGCTCGGGGTAGGCAAGGAAATAGCCGACGCCGACAATGACCGGGATAGCAATCACAAGGCCCATACGCTTCATGAGAAATTTCTCTTCCTTGGAAGGTGCACCCAATGCCTCAGCCCTAATCCCTCTGCCAATCATTACAAATTATAGTTTTGTAATGATTGGTGGCTGCGTGGCTGCTCTTTCTATGTCAGGTATAGGCGCCGATTGGGTTTTTCGCCGGATGCCGTGTCGATATCAAATGCTCGTCACACATTTGTTACAGCTTCGGGCCATAGGCGGGATGATTCAGACAAAATTGAAAAGCAGTGCATGACCGAAATTTCTGTCCAGAACCTGACGAAACGCTTTGGCGGAATCGCCGCGCTCAGCGATATCTCGCTCAGTTTCCCAACCGGCTCGTTTACCTCGCTCCTCGGCCCCTCCGGTTGCGGTAAAACGACGTTGCTGCGCGTGCTGGCCGGCTTTGAAGCGCCGGATGCCGGGCAGATTGCATTTGGAGACGAGGTTATTGCCGATGCCCGGCAGCAAAAATTGCCGGAAGAGCGCGGTGTCTGTGTGGTGTTCCAGTCCTATGCCTTGTGGCCTCATATGGATGTGGCCGAAAACGTCGCCTACCCGCTAAAGACACGCAAAGTCGCCCGCGCCGAAATTGTCGGCCGCGTCGATGCCGTGCTTGAGAGTGTGGATCTTACCGGCTACGCCAAGCGGCGGATCGAGGAACTGTCCGGCGGCCAGCGCCAGCGCGTGGCCCTCGCCCGCTGCCTGGTGGCGGATGCCAAGATCATTCTCTTCGACGAGCCGCTTGCCAATCTCGACATGCACCTGAGGGCCTCCATGGTCGAGGCATTCCGTGATATTCATCGCCGCACGCGCGCGACGATCGTTTATGTCACGCACGATCAGTCGGAGGCGCTGGCTCTGTCCGACCGCATCGCTGTGATGAATGCAGGAAGCATACTGCAGGTCGCCGCCCCCGCCGAAGTATACCATTCTCCATCCGACGAGACCGTTGCCGGGTTCATCGGACGCGGTGCGGTCGTGTCCGCAATGGTCATGCAGCGCAATGGGTCGTCGACCGTTCTCGACATTGGCGGTCAACGGGTGAAAGCGCGCGGGCAAGCCCACGGCGCTGACCGGGTGCGGGTTTTGCTGAGACCGGAAGCGATTAGCCTTTCCGATGAAGGCCTTGCTGCGGTTGTGAAGGAAACGACCTACCGAGGCCCAGTGCACGAAACGCAGTTGGAACTTATCAATGGGGAACGCTTGACTCTCGATTGCTCCACGGCGGTCGCGATTGGCGAAAAAGTTTGCGTTGCCGTCAGCGACGCCTGGATCATTCCATAACTAGCGCCAGGGCAAAACGCCTGCGGGCAGTTTTTTTCCAAGCCGGTCGAGAAGGAACAGAAGCAGGGTCACGACAATAATCGTGGTGACGGCTATTGCCGCTGCCTGGGTGCCGAGACCGGCCTCCTCCAGGCTGAACAGCACGACGCCGAGCGTCTCATTGCCGCTGGACCATAGCAGTGCCGAGACGGTCAATTCATTGAAGGCACTCATGAAGACAAGCAGCGCGCCTGCAACAGCTGCTGGTGCGGCCAACGGCGCAGTGATCGTCAGCATCCGGCGCAAGGGGCGAGCGCCGGAGACGGCCGCGGCTTCATCGAGGTCACGGGAGATTTGTCCAACGGCCGTGGCGACAGGCTTCATTGCCAGTGCAAAGAAACGCATGAGGTAGGCAGCAAGGATGATCCAAGCCGTGCCGTAAAGGCTACCCACCAGGGGCAACGGCCGCAGGAACAGAAGAATGCAGGCGATGGCGAGAACGATGCCCGGCAATGCGTAAGGCAGTTCGATGGCACCGTGCAGCACCCGTTGCGACAGGCGTGAGAACCGCTCGATGCCGATTGCCAGGGGAATAGCACCAAAGGCAAGGATCAGCGCGGCACTTCCTGCGAGCATGGCCGAATTGCGCAAGGCACGGCTGGTCGAGGCCTGACGGAAGAGGACTTCCTCGAAATTGGAGAATGTCACCGTTGACCAGGTGAGCGGCACGCCGAAAGATGGAATGAGCGCCGTGGTTACCAATGCCAAAGCTGGCAGGACCAGCATGAACAGGATGGCCAGCCAGCCAAGCAATGCGAGTGGCAGCCGCCAGCGCCCAAGGGCAAAGCGCGCGGGCATGCCTGCCGTGAAACGATGACCCGTGCGCCGCATCGCCAATGCTTGCAGCGTTACACCAAGCAGAGCAAGCATGGCGATCAAAACCGAAAGTGCCGCTACCTGCGGCAGGACGCTCGGACCGAAACTGGCGATCCGTTGATAGATCAGTGTGGTTAGTGTCAGATAATTGACCGGCATGCCGAGAAGTGCAGGAATGCCGAAATTGCCCACGCCGGAAACAAATGCCAGGGCAGTGGCGGCGACGAGATAGGGGCGGACCATTGGCAGGACGATCGTCAGAAGCGCGCGGCGCGGTGATGAACCGGATGAGCGCGCCGCCTCCACCAGTTCTCGCGGTACCCGGGAAAGCCCTGCGCGCAGCGTGACGAAAACAATCGGCGCATGCTGGATGGCATAAAGAAGAATGATGCCATTGCGCCCCCGCAGTGGATTGGCCGTACCGGGCGTTGGCGCAAGGCCAAAGGCACCTAACAGCGTGCTGGATGGCCCAAACAGATGCAGCCAGGAGAGCGCCATGACCTGAGGCGCGATCATCAGCGGCAGCAGAAGCATAAAGCCCAGCGTCCGGCGCCCTGGCAGATCGGTCATTGCAACGGCGACCGCGAAGGGCGCGCCGATTGCCAGCGCCAGCAGAGCGCCGAAAAAGGCAGTGTCCAGTGTATTCAACGTGGCACGGACGGCCGAGGGGCCTGTGAGACGGCTGCCAAGGGCTGCAAGGTCGATTTCTCCGCCGGGGGCGATCGCGGTGAGCACCAGGCGCAGGACCGGCAGCAAGCTCAACAGAAAAATGATGGCGAGAATGACAAGGCCAGAGAGCTGGACGTTGCGCGAGAGTTTTTGCCAGATCTTTGCCAGCAGGCCCGCATCGATGGATGCGGGCCTTTTGTGATCGCTTATGGATTGGGTGACAGCCAAGGATGCCTACTGCCCCATGACTTCGCTGAATTTTTCCTTGTTGGCCGTATCATTCGCCAATGCGGCGGCGGCGTCGTAGGTCAGGACCTTGATCGATGAACGGTCCGGATAGCCGGCCGGCAGGCCGGCATCGGCGCGCGCCGGAATATAGCCCTGCTTCACAGCAACTTTCTGACCTTCCTCCGATAGGAGGAAATTGACGAATGCTTTTGCCGCTTGCGGGTTCTTTGCGCTCGAGAGAATGGCAACCGGCTCGGTGACGGCGGAAACGCCCTCTTTCGGGAAGACGAACTCGACCGGTGCGCCCTTGGCCTTTTCGCGGATCGGCATGTAGTCGACGATCATGCCATAGAGCTTGTCACCGCCGCTGACGGCCTTCAAGACATCGCCATTGCCTCCGGCTGCCTGGGCACCGTTCTTTTCAAGTTCAGCGTAATAATCCCAGCCTTGCGAAAGATTGCCGGTCAGCGTCACCGTGTGGATCATCGCCGCGCCGGAACTGAGCGGGCTCGGCATGCTGACAAGGTTCTTGGCTTCCGGCTTCGTCAGATCGCTCCAGCTTGTCGGAACGAATGGAGCCTTGGTGTTATAGACAATACCTGTGGTGATCAGCTTGGTGGAAAAATAGGTTCCGTCCTTGTCGATCAGCGCCGCGTCGATGCCTTTGGTATCGGCGTCCTTGAATGGCAGCAGGCGCCCTTCCTTCTTCAGCCCTTCCATTGTGACGACATCCGAGATCAACAGGACGTCTGGCTGGGGATTGCCTGCTTCGATTTCGGCGCGCAGCTTCGCCATGATCTTGGGCGTACCGTCGCGCACCCATTCGACCTTGATGCCCGGGTTCTTGGCCATGAAAGCATCGGCGGTCTGCTGAGCATCGGTATTGGGTTGGCTTGTATAAAGGACGAGCGTGCCTTCGGCCGCAAATGCCGGGTGAAGGCCTGCGGCCAAGAAGATGGTGGCAGCGAGAAGTTGGCGCATGATAACCCCTTGTGGATGATGGAACCCGCTACGCACGAGCGCAGGTTCATAATGATCGGCCACCTCTATACAAGCCGGATAACGGTTCTATGACATTCGTACAAAACGATGATCCTGTCGAGCCTGGACGGCTGGTGTATTCTCCGTTGAAAATTTTTCACTTGTCACGCCGCTGTTATAAACCGACAGTACAAAGAAAAAATTGCGCAGCTGTGCAATCGGGGATGAAACATGAATATGCAGGCTTTCCTCAGGGTGGAGAAGATGAGCGTCGGCTATGGCACAACGACGGTCCTCGACAATCTTGACCTTGGCATTGAAAAGGGAGAATTCGTCGCTCTTCTCGGCTCGTCCGGCTGCGGCAAGACGACTTTGCTGCGCACGATTGCTGGCTTTGCCAAGCCCTTTGCAGGTTCCATCCAGGTTGCTGATCGCAATGTGACGCACATGCCGCCGGACAAACGCGGCATGGCGCTGGTCTTTCAGTCCTATGCGCTGTGGCCGCATATGACCGTCGCTCAGAATATCGGTTATGGCCTGAAATTGCAGAAACGCTTCCGCGGCGATATCGACGCCCGTGTTTCAGAAATGCAGAACCTGCTCGGCCTTTCCGGCCTTGGCAATCGCAAGCCGGGACAGCTTTCCGGTGGCCAACGGCAGCGGGTAGCACTCGGCCGCGCGCTGGCGGTGGATCCGGAGATTCTTCTGCTCGACGAGCCGCTGTCCAATCTTGACGCACGTATCAGGCTGACTGTGCGCCATGAAATCCGTTCGCTGCAAAAGCGTCTTGGCATCACGGCGATCCATGTCACCCATGACCGTGAGGAAGCCATGGTGATGGCGGACCGTATCGTCATCATGAATGCGGGAAGGATCGAGCAGCAGGGATCGCCGGAAGAGGTCTACAACAAGCCCGCCTCCCCTTTCGTCGCTGCCTTCATGGGCGCTGAGAACCTTTTGTCCATGCAGGTGAGCGTTAAGGGCGAACAGATCGTATTGCAGGAAGGCGCCTTCAATGCATCCACGGCGATGGCCCGTGCGGGGCGAAGTTTGGCGACCGGGCCAGTTGAACTGCGGTTCCGTGCGGAGGCAGCAAGCCTCACAGGCAATGGTGATGGTGCAGCCCTCGAACCGGGCGCGCTGGAATTGCGCGGACAGGTGGCGAGTGTCAGCTATCCTGGCGGGCATTGGCGCCATGCAGTGCGTCTCGGCAAGGATGAGATCCTTGTCGACGCCGATACCCCCTTTGATCAGGGAGCAACCGTGAAAGTGCGTATTCCCGCGCAATCGCTGTTCATCTTCAATACGCCGTTACGCCCGGCGGGCCCGCATACGCTTTGAGAAATTTGGCAGTCCATGAACAGGCTGCCATCCACAAGAGTGCCACTTAACCATGTTTGCTCAGGGAGTTCACGATGAAAAAGCTTCTACAGGTTTCCCTTTTCCTCTCTCTGGCGGCAACACCCGCTGGTGCCGCCGATCTTACGGTTTTGACGGCCGGCGACCAGAACATGGTCGATTACGTCAACGACTACCTCGGGCCGATTTTCGAGAAGGAAAATCCGGGCACGAAAGTGCGCGTGGTTGGAACGGGACCCGGTGACGCCGGGTCACAGAAAATCGTCGAGCGTTTCGACGCGCAGGCAAAGGCCAATGTGGATAAATGGGATGCGGATGTTGCCGTCGTCCACGAAAAATTCGCAGGCCCCTTGGTCAAGCAAGGCTATCTTGAATCCTACCGCGCCAAGATTCCTTCCGGCGAAATGGTCACCAGCGAGAAAGCCAAAATGGCGCTCGGTGCCAATGTCGATGGCTATGTCATGCCGATGTTCGCCAGCCAGACCGCCATCGCCTATAATCCCGCGCTGATCCCCAATCCGCCCAAGAGTTACGAAGAACTCGTTGCCTGGGCCAAGCAGAACCCCAAGCAGTTCGGCTATAACGGCATCAAGGGCGGCGCTTCCGGCGTCAGCTTCGTCATGGGCTGGATCTATGCCTTTGGCGACGGCGATGCCAACAAGCTGATGAACGGACCGTTCGAGGAAGCCGAGACAAAGAAGTGGGACAAGGCTTTTGCGAGCCTGAAGGACTTCACTACCAATGCCACCCTCACCCCGGGAAATGCCGGGACATTGGACATGCTGAGCCGCGGCGAGATTGCCATGGGACCGGTCTGGGTTGACATGTTCTATTCCTGGCAGGCCGACGGCAAGCTGCCTCCGGAGATGAAGCTGTTCCTGCCAGCACCAGGCATGCCGGGCCAGCCAATGCACTACGTCATTCCGGCCAAGAGCCCGAACACGGAACTGGCCGAGAAATTCGTGGCTCTCGCCACCAGCCCCAAGATTCAGGCAGAAGGCATCGTCAAGCGCTTCAACTGGTATCCAGGCATCGACGCCAAATATGTGCAGCCGGAACTCGACAAGGCAAGCTGGGACAAGCTGTTCGTGGATATATCGCCAGACGATCTGGCTACCAAGGGCAAGCCATTCCCGATTGCACCCTATAACTCGGCGATCCTTGAAGCTTACGAAAAGAATGTAGCCAACTAAGTTTTATGAATTCGGGGATTGCCGATCGGCGATCCCCTCCCCTTTCCCGGATATCTCTATGCCGAAACGCCTTCTCGCTCTCCTCCTGGTCCTGCCGGCACTGGTCATGATCGTGCTGTTTTTCATCGTGCCGCTTTTTGCTTCCATTGTTGGTGCATTCGAGGTGGGCGAAACCTTCGGCTTAGGCAATTTCAGTAAATCATTTGAGCTTTATTCCAGCGACATGATTTTCACCGTCGTCATTGTCGCGGTTTCAACACTGCTAATCGGGTTTTTTTCAATCGCGATCGGTGGCTATCTGACACTTGGTGAGAACCCGCGCGCCGTTGCACTGCTGCGCTGGCTCTATCGCTGGCCCATGTTCATTCCCTTCATTGTCGTCGGCCAGGTCCTGCGAACGTTCCTGGCCAAGAATGGCCTGATGAACAATGTCCTCGTCAGTCTTGGCATATTGACCCCGCTGCAGACGGTGGGTTTTCTCGACTGGCGTGGAATCGTCATCGCCTTCGTCTGGAAGCAGACGCCCTTTGTCACCCTCCTCCTTGCCGGGGCCATGGCCTCGCTTGATCGCAGTACCATTGAAGCTGCCCGCAATCTCGGTGCTTCGCGATTGCGCATCCTGATTGAAATTGTGCTGCCACAGGTCGCCCCGACTTTGCTGGTGGGGTTGATCCTGTCCTTCGTCACAATGATGTCCGTTCTTTCCGTCCCGTTGATGATCAACGCGCAATCGCCGACGATGCTCACGGCCGATATCGCCTTTCGCATCAACGCGCATGGTGACTATGGTGTGGCCAATGCGCTGGGTCTGATTTCGTTGTTACTCACAGCCGGCGTCGCATTGATATATCTGAGGCAATCGATGAAGGAGCGCGCATGATGACTCGCATCGATTTTTGGTGGCTGCCACGCGCATTCGTCCTTGGTCTTCTCGCATTCGTCATTTTTGGCCCGCTGACGAATCTCGTTCTATGGACGGTGGCGGAGAAATGGTACTTCCCGCACATGCTGCCGCTGGAATATGGCTTCAGTTTCTGGCAGCGGGTATTTTCGCCGCGCGGCAATGCCATGGAATCTCTCATGACGAGTATTGTGATCGCGGCGCTGACTGTCATTGCCTCGCTGGCACTGGCAATTCCGGCGGGCTATGCGCTATCGCGGTTGAAGTTGCCGTTCAGAGGACTGATCCTCTTGGCATTTCTGATCCCGCAGGCGTTTCCCAACCTTCCGGTCTATGTGAATATTGCCCGGTTTTTCTACCAGATCGGACTTAACGGAACGATTGCCGGCGTGGTGATGGTGCATGTCACGCACGGACTTGTTTATGCTGTGTGGATCGCGACTGCGGCGTTCTCTGCCGTCGACATCGACCTTGAGGAAGCGGCTCGTTCCATTGGTGCGGGCCCGTTCCGTGCCTTTCGCGATGTGACGCTCCCCCTCGCCGCACCCGGCCTGATGGCGAGCGCCATTTTCGTCTTTCTCGAATCGCTCGATGAATTCACTGGCAGTTATTTTGTCGGGGCGCCGGATGTGAACACGCTGCCATTGCTGCTCTACACGGCGGGGTCGGGAGGCAATTATCAGATCGCTTCGATCACCGCTCTGTTATTGCTCGTTCCCTCGATAGGCTTCATGCTGGTGGTAGAGCGATTCTTGCGCGCGGATGTGCTTTCCAAGGTTGGGCATTAGACAAATGAGTTCCAAGGGTAAGAAATCGTCGAAGGACGACAAACAATATGTCAGCGCGCTGCAGGTGGCAAAACATGCAGGCGTGTCGCGTTCGGCGGTCTCGCGGGCATTCACACCGGGCGCCAGTGTCTCGGCCAAGAAGCGTGTGAAAATCCTGGAAGCCGCCGAAGCGCTGGGCTATCAGGTTAACGACCTGGCACGCGGTCTTCTGGCACGCAAGAGCCGGCTTGTCGGGCTTGTGGTTACCAATCCCGAGCTCGGTTACCGGTCCCATCTCGTCGCAGCCCTCACCAAGGCGCTCATCCATCGCGGCAGTGTCCCCATCGTCATCAATACCGGACGCACGGAGGAGGAACTCGTCGCAGCTCAGAAAACGTTGTTCGGCTATCGGGCCGAAGCGACGATCATCCTGTCCGGCTCGCCGCCCTCGTCCTTTGTCGATCTCGCCCGCCGCAATGGACAGCCATTGATCGTGCTTGGGCGTTCGGAAACCGGCGCGGATGACGTCAACATTGACAATAAAGGTGCAGGCCGCGAGGCGGCCCGGTTTTTCCTGGCCGGCGGGCACAGGAGACTTGCTTTCGCAGGGGCGCTGTCGCGCACACCGACAACAGTCGAGCGCGAATATGGTTTCCGCCAGGAGGCAGAGCGGCATGGCGCCGCCGTGATGATCGGCAACGGCAGCAATTCAAATTATGCTGGCGGCCAGGAAGCGGCTCAACAGCTGTTTTCAGGCGAGACCAGGCCCGATGCTGTGTTCTGTGTGAATGATCTGGTGGCCTTCGGTTTGATCGATTATGCCCGGCGGCATGCCAGGATGTCGATCCCTGACGACCTTTCCGTCATCGGATTTGACGACATCCCTGAAGCTGCCTGGGATGCCTATAATCTGACGACATTCAAGCAGGATGCTTCCGTCATGGCCGCCCATGCCGTGGCTTTGCTTGATCGCCGCGAGGCAGATCCAGATCACCCGCCCGTACACGAACGCTTGAGCACGCGCCTTATTCAGCGTGCCAGCACCCGCGTTGCCGCGGCATTGCACCCCTGACCATTCTTGTCGAGACAAACCATGAAAATTATCCAGGTGACCGATCTGCATCTCGTAACGCCGGGTCAGACCTTGTGCGGTCTTGATCCTTTAGCGCGGCTTCAGGCGTGCATCGCCGACATCAATCGGAATCATTCGGACGCTGAGCTGGTGATTTTTACCGGCGATCTGAGTGAGACGGGCGAGAAAGCCACCTATCGCGCCCTGGCTGTCGAACTGGTCAAGCTTGGTCCTCCTGCCAGATTGATGCTTGGCAATCATGACGATCGAAATGCATTCCTTGACGTCTTTGACGGGGTCCGATCAGAGGATGGCTTCGTCCACGGCGTGGAAGACACCAGGGAGGGACGATTGATCATGCTCGATACGCTGCTTCCTGGCAGGCCAGAGGGCCGATTGGACGAAGCGCGCTTGCACTGGCTGCAGAAGCGTCTTGAAGCGGCAATGGATCGCCCGGTGT
This sequence comes from Phyllobacterium sp. A18/5-2, assembly GCF_025452215.1. Lineage (NCBI taxonomy): Bacteria > Pseudomonadati > Pseudomonadota > Alphaproteobacteria > Hyphomicrobiales > Phyllobacteriaceae > Phyllobacterium > Phyllobacterium sp. A18/5-2. The sequence continues at coordinate 495,291 of NZ_CP104967.1, forward strand.
TCCTCTTTGCTCACCATCCGCCTTTTCCCATTCACATGCCGCTCCTGGACAGGATGGGCATTATCGAGGCGGATGCGCTCTATGATCTCCTGAAACAGCACGGCAACGTTCGACACATCTTTGCTGGCCATGCACATCGGCCGATTGCCGGCAGTTGGCGAGGCATTCCCGTCAGTGTGCTGCGCGGCACCAATCATCAGTCGGCGCTCGATTTCTCACCAGACAGGATTGCCGTCACGCACGAGCCTCCGGCCTATGCGGTGATATTTATCGACCGCAGCAGCGTCATTGCGCACTTCCACGATTTTCTGGATCAGACGGCCAGCTACCGCTGATCTGGTCGCTGAAGAACCGGTGGGTCGGCAGGGGTGTTTACCCGGCTCGTGTCGGCTCACGGCTCCGCCAAGAGCGGATTTCTTCAGAAGGGGTACAGGAATAGGTCTGGCGGTAAAGCTTGGAGAAACGGCCGGGATTGGAGAAGTGAAATGTGGCGGCAAGGTCCCGGACCGACGGTGCCTTGCCGCTGAGAATAATTTCATGCGCGGCAGCAATACGGAAGTTCAACAGGGCCTGAACGGGGGTGATGCCACGGAGTTTGCGGAAAAGCCGCTGCAAGCTGCGGATATTGGCTCCTGAGGCTGTCGCAATATCTGCAATACTCACGGGATTGTAGATATTGCTGCGGATGAACTCTTCAGCCAAAAGCAACTGTTTTTGTGGATCGCGCGCAGATTTACCGGTGCATTCAGCCAATAGTTCTGTCGTCTTTACCACCGGTGTATTCGGCCAAAAGCTGTTAGCCGTGTCATCTGCCATCGAAGAAAGCCCTGATCTCGTGTTATCCTGAACTCGAAATACAATCATACGTAGAAAAGGAATAAGTATAAAACGCACGATTGCATAATTCGTCCTGGAGTTAAAGCTCCTCGGACATTTCCTGTATGAGCGGTTGACAGCTGTCAACTGGCAGTGCGCTTGCGCTTCCAGCGAGTGCAGCACGACGCCGGGTGGGCGCCTCGCGTCCTCCATCATGTGCCGTTGACAGCTGTCAACAGCACTCAGCAATGCTTACCCGTTAAGCCGCGACTGCCCCGCTTCACGTTTTGTAAACCACATTTCCATACAGTTTGAAGCATTGCCATCAGTTGTAAGCGAGTAAAAAATTGTCCCAGCGTAAACAGGCAGCCTCCCCCGGATCGCAGGCTCCCGCGATATCCCGCCGCCACCTTTTGCTTGGCGCGGGTTCATTGGCTGTGTTGGGCGTATCTGGTTGCACCCAAACCACCTTCGATCTGCCGGAGATGAACATCGATGCAATGCCGACGAGCGGTATTCGTCCGCAGATCAGTATTGATAAAGCCGTCACCGTTCCGGATGTGATGTACGCAGCTGTCCAGGAAGGACCTTATTCCTTGCCGGCAATTCCCTATCAAAAAATTCCGGCGCAATTCCGCCGGCAGATTGTGGTCGATCCCACGGGCGAGCAACCGGGGACCATCGTCGTGCGCCTGCAGGAACGCTATCTGTACCTCGTTCAGCCGGGCGGCGATGCCATTCGCTATGGTGTCGGTATTGGCAAGGCCGGATTCCTGTGGAATGGCCGCGCCAATATCCAATACAAGAAAGAATGGCCACGCTGGACGCCGCCACGAGAAATGATTCAGCGCAAGCCGGAACTGGTGAAGTACGAGAACGGAATGGAGCCCGGCCCGGACAATCCTTTGGGTGCCCGTGCGCTCTATATATTCAAGGATGGTGCCGATACCGGATACCGCATCCACGGATCGCCCGAGTGGTGGTCGATAGGTCAGTCCATGTCATCGGGATGCGTGCGTCTCATCAATCAGGATATAATCGATCTTTACAATCGCGTGCCCGGAAAAGCCACGGTTGTGGTTGGTTAATCCAATCCGCTTCAAATGACAGAGAGACGTCCACTGGATTGGCGCCGCCGAGTGGAAGTTAACTCCACTATGTATTCCGCTTCACCAATCGTTTACCATGTTTTGAATGGTTTATGATTCTGGCAACATATCCCTCAATGATCTGCTCCGGCCCCTGGTCGCCGCCGAGGATGCATTGGCGCGGCTCGATGATCGGGTGGGCCGCAAGGGTGATTTCGGCGAAGGCAGCCGCCGCTTGCGTGAGGGATTGCTGCGCGAGAACGACGGCTGGATTGCCCGGTCGCATTTCATGGAAGCGTGCAATGCATTGTGGCTTGCCGGCGAACTGGTCCATGTCGAAGATTTGGTACTCCATGATGCACGCATGGATATCCGCACGCCAACCCACGAATTGACGAGAGCCCATGCGATCCTGCGCATCCGGCGCCAGATCGCTGCTGGTGCGCCAGCCTGGGCGCTGAGCGCGAAAGGGATTGCCAGTCTTCGGGGACGGGCGGCAACGGACGCCTTGATTGTACCAGACGAAAGCGCGCCGGCGGTCGAGCTGGAAACATCCATCGAGCAAGAGAACAAATCCGAAGCCGAAAATGAGTTCGAAGGTGAATTGGCACGGCTTGATGCCCTGCTTGACCGGTCGGCGCGGCTTCTGGCGCAGCCTTCGGTAAAGGATGAAACGTTCAAGAAGGGCAGGGGAGAGAAGACCGTAGCTTCGGCCGAGGTTACTCCGGACGGTGACCCGCTTGTCTACGATCCCGAATGGAACGAAGACAAGCGCATGGAGCGATGGTTCATGGTTCATGACCAGGCGCGCGATCTGCCGCCCCTCCTTGGCGCTGCGGTCGTGTGGGATGCATGGGAGGATATCGAGCCGCTGCAACATCAGCATTGGCTAGGCCCCATGCTGGTTTCTGCGATGCTGCGGGAGCGCGGAAAGACCAGATCACACCTCGCCGCTTTCAACGCGGGCCTGCGCACCATACCTAGAGATCGCCGCCGGGCCCGCGATCGCACGACCCGGCTGATTGCATTCCTGGAGGCGGTTCAAGTGTCGAGTGTGGCAAGCCTGAGGGAAATAGAGCGATTGAGCCTTGCGCGGCTGCAAATGGAGCGGAAACTGAAGGATCGGCGTTCCACGTCGAGCTTGCCGGGCATGATCGATCTCATTTTGTCGAGACCCATGGTGTCGACCGCATTGATTGCCAAGGAACTGAAGGTGACACAGCGTGGTGCACTCAATCTTATTGCCGAGCTTGGGGTGCGCGAAATGACAGGCAGAGGCCGTTATCGCGCCTGGGGCATCGTTTGAGTCCGGCTGTCAGACGCAAATTTCGTTTCAAAAAATAGTTGATTGTTTTACTCATAAATACTAAGCCGCTCTCAACTGAACATATCGCCGCGCTGCCGAAACCCGGCCCAGCCACTCCATTGCAGGTCTTAGCGGTGAACGTATTGAAGGATTGCGGAGCCATGCGAGCAACATCAAACGGGCAAGCGAGAGCCGATCGTTTCATGGCGGGCCTGAGGGCAGGGGCATTGGGTTGTACGTTGATTCTTCCCTGTTTTCTGGCTCCGGCAGCTTATGCTCAAGAACCCCCGACACCTGCACCGCAGTCGGAAGTCGCGCCGCAGCCAGCAACCACACCTGAAGTAACAACGGCGCCAGCAGTGCCGTCGGCTGTGCCTGCCGAAACTGCGCAACCCGACCAGAAAGCTGTGGGTTCTCTTCCACACAACCTTTCGCCATGGGGCATGTTCACGGCGGCGGATTGGGTGGTTAAGGCGGTCATGATCGGCCTTGCTTTCGCATCGCTCGTCACCTGGACTGTCTGGCTGGCAAAGACGCTTGAGCTTGCCGGAGCGAGGGTTCGCGCCTACCGGGCGCTCAACGCCATTGGCGATGCCCGTACGCTGCTTGATGCCGAGCGGGCACTGGAAGGCCGGGGCGGGCCGGGCGCATTATTCGTCAACGCCGCCCGCGAAGAGGTGCGCATGTCGATCGATGTGCAGGAACACGCCAGCGCGGACGGGCTCAAAGAGCGCGTGGCATCGCGATTGGCACGCATCGAAGCACAGGCGGGCCGCCGCATGAGCCGCGGCACAGGCGTCCTTGCAACCATCGGCTCCACGGCACCCTTTGTCGGTCTGTTTGGCACGGTCTGGGGCATCATGAATGCCTTTATCGGCATTTCGGAATCACAGACGACAAATCTTGCAATCGTTGCGCCAGGTATTGCCGAAGCTTTGCTGGCAACGGCGATCGGTCTTGTTGCCGCTATCCCGGCAGTCGTCATCTACAACGTCTTCGCACGCTCAATCACCGGCTACCGGCAGCTGCTTGCGGACGCATCGGCAGGCGTCGAGCGCCTGGTCAGTCGTGACGTGGATTTTGCGCTGGTGCCAAAAGCGCAACATCCCCGTGCTGCAGCGGCAGAGTAGGAACCCGGTCATGGCTGGCGGTATCAGACACAACGCGTCGGACGACGACCTGCAGGAAAACCATGAGATCAATGTGACGCCGTTTATCGACGTCATGCTGGTTCTGCTCATCATCTTCATGGTGGCGGCGCCGCTTGCCACGGTCGATATCAACGTTGACTTGCCCGCCTCGACCGCGCAGTCCGCACCACGGCCGGAAAAACCCGTCTGGCTGACGCTTAAGGGAGATAAATCCATCGCGATTGGTGATGATACGGTGCCGCATGAAACGCTCGGACGTTTCCTTGATCAACGCACGCAAAGCGACAAGGAAACGCGGATATTCTTGCGTGCGGACAAATCCGTCGATTACGGTTCCTTGATGGATCTCATGAACGGGCTGAGGGATAGCGGCTATCTCAAGGTCGCTCTTGTCGGGCTTGAAAGCGCGCCGGCCCAACAGATTGCCCCAAGCGGAAACGCGCAATAATGCAAAGAAAGCCAACAACGACCAGGAGAGGGTTCTTTTGCCCCGATTGGCGCGAGATTGGTTTGTGGTCAGCTGCCGGTCTTGTCATAGTGTGTATTCATGCGGGCGCGGCCTGGTCCTTGCAGAGTATTCAGCCTGATGAACCCTCCTCCGATATTGCCGTAGCGGTGATGATCGACATGGAACCGCTGCCGGCGCCGGTCGTGGCACAGCCCGTAAGGCAAGAACTGCCCGTCGAACCGGAACCGGTAAACCCCGAACCGGTCCAGCAGGAGGCGGCAGCACCAGGGCCTTTGGAGCAAGTCCAAGCGGAGCCGGAGCCGCAAATTCAACCCCTCGAGGAGGTCACACCAGACCAACCCGAGCCGGACCTGGCCGAAGCGGTAACGCCCGAACCGGAAGAAGCGGAACCTTTGGACGAGCAGGCGGAAAAACTGGTGGAACTGCCGAAGGTGGAGGTGCCCCTGCCTGTCGTGCGCCCGCAAGCCACCAAGCCTGACATTCCCAAGAAGCGGATCGTCGAGAAATCCGCCCGCAAGCCGATGAAGGCGACGGAGGCTGCTGTCAAGGACGAAGCGCCGCGCGAGGCAAAACGCCAGCCGACAGCATCCAGCGCAGGATCTGCCAGGCAGGCAGAAAAGTGGCGTTCAAGAGTAGAGGCTTATCTGGCACGCCATGCACGTCGCGCACGCACGCGAGGCGAGGGGACGGTCAGCGTGCGCTTCGTCGTTACGCGCGATGGCGAAATCGTGTCATCAAACATTGTTGGCAGTTCCGGTTCGCCGCAACTTGATCAAAGTGTGCTTGAGACGGTCCGCCGCGCTTCGCCGGTTCCCTCGGCACCAGAAGAAGTTGCGGTTTCCAGGCAAAGCTTCACAGTACCTTTTCAGATACGTTAGCTGGCAACCCAGTCGCTGGCGATCATCTCTGCGGCTTTCTCTGCAATCATGATTGTCGGCGAATTGGTATTGCCAGAGGTGATTGATGGCATGATCGAAGCATCAGCCACGCGCAACCCTTGAATGCCGCGCACGCGCAACTGCGGATCGACCACGGCCTCTGCATCAGCCCCCATGCGGCAGGTTCCGACGGGATGGAAGATCGTCGTGCCGATCGCGCCGGCAGCTTCAATGAGTTCTTCTTCGCTGCGATATTCTAGGCCCGGTTTGAATTCTTCGGGCTTGAACCGCTGCAGCGGCCTTTGCGCGACAATATTGCGGGTAATGCGAATGGAATCGGCTGCCACGTGACGATCGCTTGCCGTGGTCAAGTAGTTGGGCTGGATCGCCGGTTGGGCGCGGTGATCGGGCGTTTTGAGATGCACCGTTCCGCGGCTGTCGGGACGCAGATTGCAAACGCTCGCAGTAAAGGCCGGGAAGGCATGAACGTTCTCACCGAACTTTTCCAGCGACAAGGGCTGCACGTGAAATTGCAGGTTGGCCGTGTCGAAAGATGGGTCGGAGCGGGTGAACACCCCAAGCTGGCTCGGTGCCATCGACATCGGGCCCGACTGGTTGAGCAGGTACTCGAACGCAATTGACGCCTTGCCAAGGAGCCGGTTGGCCTTTTCGTTGAGCGTCGGAATGCCGGTGACTTTGTAGGCACAGCGCAGTTGCAGATGGTCCTGCAAGTTCTCGCCGACGCTGCGTCGTTCCAGAACCGGTTCGATGCCTGCAGCCTGCAGGACATCACCGCGACCGATGCCAGAAAGTTCAAGAATATGCGGCGAGCCGATTGCGCCAGCCGCGAGTATGACTTCGCGCCGGCATTGAACCCGGCGAATTTCTCCGGCCTGCTCGATCTCAACGCCTTTGACCTTCAATCCATCGAGGACCAGCTTGCGGACGTGGGCGCCCGTTTCCACCGTCAAGTTCACTCGCTTGCGGGCAGGGCGCAGAAAGGCTTTTGCCGTATTCCAGCGAATACCCCGTTTCTGGTTTACCTTGAAATAGGATGAGCCTTCATTGTCGCCACGGTTGAAATCATCGGTGCGCGGTATGCCTGCGGCTTCGGCCGCATCACGAAAGGCATCGAGGATGTCCCAATGCAAACGTGCTTCCTCGACGCGCCATTCGCCGCCGGAACCGTGGAAATCATCGCCGCCGAGGTAATAGTCTTCCGATTTCTTGAAATAGGGCAGGACATCGTCCCAGCCCCAGTTGGCACACCCGGCCTGACGCCAAAGGTCATAATCGCGTGCCTGACCGCGCATATAGATCATGCCATTGATCGAGGAGCATCCCCCCAGCACCTTGCCGCGCGGATAGTTGAGCACGCGGCCGTTCAGGCCGGGTTCTGACTCGGTTGAAAAACACCAGTCCGTCCGGGGATCTCGAGATGCAATAGAGATAGCCGACCGGAATATGGATCCAGGGGTAATTGTCCCTGCCGCCAGCCTCGAGCAGAAGAACAGAGACGCCCCTGTTTTCCGAAAGACGGTTGGCGAGCGTGCAGCCCGCCGTACCAGCTCCGACGATGATATAGTCGTATGCGGTTGTCATTGGGGTCAATTCTCAGGCTTGCTTTCGAGCTTCTTGCCAAATCGCGAGGCGTAGAGCTCGCCAACGATGCCACGGCGAAAGACAAGGACACAGACCATGAAGATGATGCCCGTAATGACGGTAACCGGGAACTCGGAGGTTGCAAGATAGTTTTCCAGCGTAGCAACAAGGGCGGCGCCAAAGATCGGGCCGACGAGAGTTCCGATACCGCCGAGCAATGTCATGAGAACCACTTCGCCTGACATCTGCCAGCTGACGTCGGTAAGGGTGGCGAACTGGAAGACGATCGCTTTCAACCCGCCGGCAAGACCGGTCAGCGCAGCGGACATGACGAACGCGGCGAGTTTATAGCGGGCGACCGAGTAGCCAAGCGATATTGCGCGGTTCTCGTTCTCGCGAACGGATTTGAGGATCATGCCGAAGGGCGAATTGATGATCCGCCAGATGATGAAAATGCCGACCAGGAAGACCGCGAGGACGAAGAAATACATGTTCAGCGGCTGGTTGAGATCGATGACGCCAAACAGGTGGCCGCGCGGAACACCCTGAATGCCGTCCTCGCCATGTGTGAAAGAAGCCTGCAGGCAGAAGAAAGAAAACATCTGCGCCAGTGCCAGGGTGATCATCGTCGAGTAGATACCCTGGCGCCGGATCGCAAAAAAACCGATGATGAGTCCAAGGACGGTCGCCCCCGCCACGCCAACAAGAATACCCAGCTCGGGCGAGAGGCCCCATTCCTTGACGGCGTGGGCGGTGAAATAGGCTGCCCCACCGAAAAAGGCGGCATGACCGAAGGACAAAATGCCGGTATAGCCGAGCAGAAGGTTAAAGGCGCAGGCGAAAAGCGCAAAGCACAGCACCTTCATCAGGAACACTGGGTAGAAATGGAAGGGCGCGAGGATCAGCAAGGCAATGCCGATGAGGATCAGCGCCATTTCAAGCGTGAGAAACCGGCCCTTTGGAGCAGCGGAAATGGTCGTATCGGTCATGTCAGACCTCCTTTCCGAACAGGCCTGCGGGGCGAACGAGAAGCACGATCGCCATGATGACGAAGATGACAATGTTCGACGCTTCCGGATAAAACACCTTGGTCAGCCCTTCGAAAATCCCGAGCATATAGCCGGTGACGATGGCGCCAAGAATGGATCCCATGCCGCCGACGACGACCACGGCAAAGACCACGATGATCATGTTGGAGCCCATGAGCGGACTGACCTGATAGATCGGTGCCGCCATGATGCCGGCGAGCCCTGCGAGCCCTGCACCCAGACCATAGGTGAAGGTCAGCAGCAGCGGGACATTGATGCCAAACGCCCGCACCAGCGTCGGGTTCTCCGTCGCAGCACGCAAGTAAGAGCCGAGGCGGGTTTTCTCGATCAGCAGCCACGTGCCGAGGCAAATGACGAGCGAAGCGAGGACGACCCAGGCGCGATATTTCGGCAGAAACATGAAGCCGAGATTGTAACCGCCGGCCAGGGCGCTTGGCACCGCATAGGGTTGTCCCGCCGCACCGTAATAATAACGGAATGTGCCCTCGATCACGAGGGCAAGCCCGAAGGTGAAGAGCAGACCATACAGGTGATCCAGATTGTAAAGGCGCGACAAGGCAACCCGTTCGATGAAGGCACCCGCAATACCAACCACCAATGGTGCAAGGATGAGTGCGGGCCAGTAGCCGATGCCAAGTTCGGCCAGCAATAGATAGCCGACGAATGCACCGAGCATGTACTGCGCACCGTGCGCGAAATTGATGACCCGCAACAGGCCGAAAATGATCGCGAGCCCGAGGCTGAGCATGGCATAGAACGAGCCGTTGATCAGGCCGATCAGCAATTGCCCAAGGAACGCTTGGAGTGGAACGCCGAAGATCATGGTCATATCGTCAGACCCCCAAGGCTTCGTTGAGCATCGTCATGCGGTCGGGCAGCTCCCTGACATGGAAATTGTCGATGATCTTGCCGTGATCGACGACGTAGAAGCGGTCTGCAACTTTGCTGGCAAACCGGAAATTCTGTTCCACCAGCAGGATGGTCATGCCGCGCTGTTTCAGGGTGACCAGGACTTCGCCGATGCGCTGGACAATTACCGGAGCCAGACCTTCCGTCGGTTCGTCGAGAAGCAACAGCTTGACGCCCGTGCGCAGGATACGGGCGATCGCCAGCATCTGCTGCTCGCCGCCCGAGAGTTTCGTGCCGGGGCTGTTGCGCCGCTCCTTCAGGTTGGGAAACAGGTCGTAAATCTCGGCGATTGACATGCCACCCTTGGCAACGACGGGAGGAAGGTTGAGGTTTTCATCGACCGAGAGCGTGGCGAAGATGCCGCGTTCTTCTGGAACGAAACCGATACCGGCATGCGCCGTCCGGTGCAGCGGCACGCGTGTCATGTCCTTGCCATCAAAATTTATGGCACCGGTGCGCTTGCGGATGATCCCCATGATGGAGCGCAGCGTCGTCGTCTTGCCGACGCCATTGCGTCCAAGCAGGGTGACCGTCTCGCCCTGATGAATATCCAGATTGACACCGTGCAACGCATGACCTTCACCATACCAGGCATGAAGATCGCGCACGGAAAGGAGTGGCTGAGACTCACTCATGTTCGGTTCCCATATAGGCGACGCGCACGCGTTCATCCTGGCTGACAGTCCGATAGTCACCCGAGGTGAGGATTTCACCGCGCTGAAGCACCGTCACCTTGTCGCAAAGGTCGGCAACGACTTTGAGATTGTGCTCAACCATCAGAATCGCGCGGTCCTTGGCCACTTCGCGGATGATATCGGAGACGATGTGGACATCCTCGTGACCCATGCCCGCCATCGGCTCGTCGAGCAGCAGCACCTTCGGATCGAGCGCCAGTGTCGTGGCGATTTCAAGAACCCGCTTGCGGCCATAGGAGAGGTCTGCGGCAAGATTGTTGCGCGCATCCTGCAACCCGACCGCCTCGATCAATTCCATTGCCCGTTCATTGAGCCGGTCCAGCGCGCGCATGGGCAGCCAGAACTGGGTGGAAAGACCACCGGGGCGCTGAAGGGCAACGCGAACATTGTCAAGAACGGTAAGATGGGGAAACACAGCGGAGATCTGGAACGAACGGACAAGACCCATGCGGGCCACCTTGGCAGGGTCGGTTTTGGTGATGTCATGATCAAGCAGGGTGATTGTTCCGCTCGATGGCTGAAGGAATTTGGTGAGCAGGTTGAAGACCGTGGTCTTACCCGCGCCGTTCGGACCGATCAGTGCGTGAACCTTTGCATGATGCACATCAAGATCCACATTGTTGACGGCGATGAAGCCGCCGAAATCACGGCGCAAGCCACGGGCAGACAGAACGACACGCGATCCCTGATCATCGCCGGCGCCGGGAGAGGATTGCCCCCCCCGAACGCCGTATTGGTCAATGAAGCCGTCATGCGTTAGTTGACCAGCGGGCAGCCGCTTTCGGCTGGTTTGATATAGGCTTCATCACCCGGGACCGTCGCAAGAACCTTGTAGTAATCCCACGGGGCTTTGCTCTCATCGGGCTTTTTGACTTCCATCAGGAAGACGTCGCTGATCAGCCGGCCATTGGCGCCCACTTTGGCGCCGCGGCCGAAGACGTCGTCGACAGGCATTTCATGCATTGCCGCAGCGACCTTTTCCGTGTCGTCCGTGCCGACTTTCTGAATGGCCTTCAAATATTGCGTTACGCCCGAATAAGTGGCGGCCTGGATCATGTTCGGCATGCGTCCGGTACGCTTGAAGTACTTCTGGCCAAACTCCCGCGATTGATCGTCGCGATCCCAGTAGAAGCTCTCGGTTAGCGTCAGCCCTTGTGCCGCCTCAAGGCCGAGGCCGTTCACTTCGGCCAGGGTAAAGAGGAGGGCGGCCAGGCGCTGGCCGCCGGAGACGATGCCGAATTCTGCAGCCTGCTTGATCGCGTTGGCGGTGTCCAGGCCAGCATTGGCGAGGCCGATGACCTTGGCGCCGGACGACTGGGCCTGCAGCAGGAAGGAGGAGTAGTCTGTCGTCGCCAGCGGGTGGCGCACTGTGCCGACCACCTTGCCGCCCTTGGAGGTTACGAACTTGGATGTCTGTTCTTCAAGGGAATAACCGAAGGCATAATCGGCGGTGAGGAAAAACCAGCTGTCGCCGCCCTGGGCCACCAGGGCTCCGCCGGTACCCACAGCAAGGGCATGCGTGTCATAGGCCCAATGAAAACCGTAGGGCGAACATTGCTTGCCGGTCAGCTCAGTGGTGGCTGCGCCAGTGACAAGGTCGATCTTCTTCTTTTCCCTGGAAATGCCCTGCACGGCGAGCGCCACGGAAGACGTGGTCAGTTCCATGATGGAATCGACCTGTTCCGTATCATACCATTGACGGGCGATATTGGAGGCAATGTCCGCCTTGTTCTGATGGTCGGCGGTGATAATCTCAATGGGTGCATCCAGCACCTTGCCGCCGAAATCCTCGGCAGCCATCTTTGCTGCTTCATAGGACCATTTGCCACCAAAATCCGCATAAACGCCGGACTGGTCATTGAGGATGCCGATCTTGACCTTGCCGTCGGAAAGTTCCGCACTTGCTGCGGGAATAACCGTCGCCGCCATCAGCGCCACCGTTGCAATCGTTAGTAATTTCATCCGTACTTCCTCCCAAAAAATTGACCGCTCACAGATCCATCCCATGATGGCTGTCGCGGACGAACTGGCTCAATTGAAAAATACGATACAGACCGTGCGGATATTGCCGCGTCTCGCTGCTATTCTCCTCCTCGGTCCGGCAGCTTGTTTTCGCGCCGGACAAATACTCGTCCCCATGATTGCCCTGTTTCTCCCGACCGGCAACCATGATGTTGGAAAAAACTGTAACATTGACAAATAGGTACACAAACATCTATTTTCGCACATAATAAGTACAAAAATGTACACAGAGCGAAAGCGGCGATGCGTCAATTTACCTGGGATGATTTGCAGTACTTCCTTGCTGTCGCCCGTACTGGACAATTGACCACGGCTGCACGGCGGCTGCGCACCAACCACGTCACCGTTTCACGGCGGATCGACAGGTTGGAGGAGGCCTTGTCGGCGCGCCTGTTCGAACGTAACCCGCGCGGCTATATCCTGACGGCGCTCGGCGAAAAACTGATTGAATCCGCCGAGATCATGGAACGTGAGGCTGATCGCTTCCAGAACGAAGCGTCAGGGGGAACAATTTCACTCAGCGGCGTGGTTCGCTTGAGCATTCTGGAAGGGTTTGCCAATTTCTTTCTGGCTGACCGCCTGCCAATGATGGCGCAGTCCTATCCCGGCCTGTCCGTTGAAATGGTGACGATCCAGCAGATCGTGTCGCTGTCCCGGCGTGAAGCGGATTTGTCCATTACCCTGCATGCCACAAGAACAGGTCCGTACTATCAGGAAAAGCTGATGCCCTACCGCCTGTTTATCTACGGTTCGCAGGATTATCTCTCCCGCCATCCAGCGATCCGGCAGCAATCCGATCTCTCCAGCCACCGGTTCATCGGCTATATCGAAGATATGATCTTCACGCCGGGTCTCGATTACATGCGGGAGATCCTGCCTGGGTTGCGCGCGTCCTATCAAAGTTCCAGTATTTTCGCCCAGCTCAGCGCAACGCGAACAGGCTTTGGGCTTTGCATCCTGCCCTATTACATTGCCTGCAACTATCCGGAACTCGTGCCGGTCATGCCGCAGCAATTGCATCTCAATCGCGATTACTGGTTGATCTGCCATGACGATATCGTCAGCACGCCGCGCATTCGCGCCTTGAGCAACTTCATCAAGTCGGAGCTGGAAAGCCAGGCTGCAATCTTTGCCGGTCAACCGCTTCTGGATTGATCAGGCGAAGCGGGCAGGAGACAGCAGTGGGAGAAGCGATTCAACTGCAGTCTCTGGCGCGTGACCGCGGATCAGCGCTGCGGCAAGCGCAGAAAGGGCAGGGGCCGTCTGGATCCCGTAACCGCCCTGCCCGGCGAGCCAGAAGAATCCGTCGACCTTGCGGTCAAAACCTGCCACCGGCGTGCGGTCCGGTGCGAAGGTGCGCAAACCCGCCCAGCTGCTCTCGACGCGGGTAACCGGTGTGGTGACGGCCTGCTCATAACGATAGAGCCCTTCGGCAAGGATCATGTCGTCAACGAAGGCGTCATGCGGTTCCGCCGGGGTTTCGTCGCAAGGCGAGACGAACAGCCGTCCGCCATCCGGCTTCATATACCACGCCTCATTGACGTCATCGACCAGCGGCCAGCCCTTTGTGTCGTAATTTTCCGGAGCGGGCAGCACGGCGATGGACCTGCGCATCGGCGTGAAGCCAAGCGGCTGAACCCCGAAGAGCTGCGCGGTCATGTCAGCCCAGGCGCCCGAGGCATTGACCACCGTTTGGGCGCGGAATGTCCGGTTTGCCGTTTCGACCTGCCATTGCCCGGCAATGTGCCTGGCGCTCGCGATCTCCGACTTCGTAAAGACTTGAACGCCGAGTGCCGCGGCTTTGCGCAACCAACCCTGATGCAGGGCATTGACGTCGATGTCCCAGGCATCGGCCTGATAACAGGCGGCTTTGATATAGTCACGGTTGAGGATTGGCACCATGGCGATTGCGCCATCGACGTCAATGGCCGCTACCCCAACACCATTGCGGACGAATTCTTCGCAATCCTCGACGCCGCTTTCGTCCGCAACCGTCAGCGAGCCGCGCTTGCTCAGCAGCGGCTCAGGAAACAGGCTGACGTCGCGTTGTTCAAACATCGGAGCGCTGGCATGGTTGAGTGCGCGAATGACGTCATTGCCGTAATTGGGAAGGAAGATTGCCGCAGACCGCCCGGTAGCATGATAGCCTGGCTGGCTCTCGCGCTCGAGGATCACGATCTTGTGGGTGTCGGCCAAAGCCGCGGCAACGCCAGCCCCTGCGATACCCGCACCAATGATGAGAACGTCCGTTTCGATTGTTTCCGTCATGCTGAACCCAGATCTTTCAAATAGGGATTGCCGTTGATCGAGGCGGCAAAGGCGGCAGGATCGATGTCAGCGAAGATCAGTTGCTCTGTGTCATCGTCGCAAGCCGCTATCAGCCGGCCATCGGGAGCGGCGATGCGCGAGAGACCGGCAAATGTAAAGCGGCCGTCCGCGCCGGCGTGGTTAACATAGGCAACGAAAATCTGGTTCTCGAAGGCACGCACCTGAATCATGTGAGTGGCGATGAAAGTGCCGGACGGACCGGCGGGCAGGGCAGTGGGAACGAGAACGATGTCAGCGCCACCTAGAGCAAGACGACGGACATTCTCGGGGAATTCCACATCGTAACAGATGAGCATGCCAAGCTTCAGCCCGCCCAACTCGACCAAGCAATTGGCGGGCCTTGCCGGTTTGAACAGGAATCGCTCATAATCACCATAAAGATGCGATTTGCGATAGATCGAAGGCTGAGCACTGCCATTGACGAATGCCGCGCTGTTATAAACGTCTGCACCATCGCGCTCGGCGAACCCGGCGATGATGGCGATGCCTGTTGCCATCGATATTGCCTGTAGCGTCTTGACCTGCGCGCCGTTCGCCGGCTCTGCCAACGCCGTGATGGCGTCACCCGCACCATAGCCAGGGAGGCAAAGTTCAGGCGCAATCAGCAGCTCAGCGCCACCCTTTGCCGCGTTGGTGGCAGCGCGCTCGATGCGTGCAAGATTGGCTTGCACGTCGCTGGTGACCGATTGCATTTGCAGTGCGGCGATACGCATCATGAATCATCCGAAGCCATGGCCCCAAGCAGCTTGGGCAGATCACCGAACTTGGCAACGAGCGAAAAGATCACGGCGGCTGTGGCGACGAACAGGATCGTGACAGAGGCCATCGTCGGGGTGTAACCATAGCGCAGTGCGTTGAAAATCTTGATCGGCAATGTTTCCAGAGTGAACCCTACCGTCATATAGGCAACGATATACTCGTTAAGCGATAGCACGAAGGCGAAGGCATAGCCGGAGACCAGATAGGGCAGGATCAAGGGCAAAACGACCGTGCGGAATACCGTACGGTCATCGGCCCCCATCGTTGCTGCCGCCTCGACGAAGGAACGGTCGATGGCGGAAAAACCAAGCGAAAGCGTTACCAGTGGCAGCGTCACGAAAAAGATCGCGTGGCCAATCACCGCCGTCCAGGGCTGACCATAGAAACCCGTAGTTGCCCAGAAAGTCAAAAGGCCGAGAGCCGTGATAACCGGTGGCAGCGTGAAGGGCGCGATGCCCAGCACCTGGAAGATATTCGCCCAGGGCGCAATGCGCCGCCACAAAAACCACGATAGCGGCAATGCAATCAGCACTGCCAGCGCGGCAGACGTCGTGGCCAGAACGACGGACGCAACGAGGGCAGCGCGCCATTCGGGGTTGCTAAAGATCTCACCGTACCAGCTCAGCGAAAAACCTTGCGGCGGGAAGGCCAGCGTCTGCTTGGCATTGACGGATACGCCGGCCACCACGATCAGGGGCAAGCTGAGAAAAAGGCCGATGACCAGGAAATAAAAGCGTCTGAGCCAGTGCATCATGCCTTTTTCTCCCTTGCGTCCGATAAGCAATGTCAGCGCCACGAGCCCGAGGGTGACGAGCACAAGAAACACTGCCATCGCTGCGGCGAACGGCATGTTGGATTGATAGATCGCCTGGTCGGTGATGAGCACCGAAAGGGTCCAATGCTGCGGGCGGCCGAGGATTTGCGGCAGGAGGTAGGAGCCGAGCGCGAAGATGAACACCATGATCAGCGTCGCCATGATGGTGTTGCGCAGCGCTGGCACCAATACATTGAAAAAGGCGCGGATCGGCGAAGATCCCAGCGTTCGCGCCGCTTCCATCAAGGTTGGATCAAGCCGCACGATGGCGGGATAAAGAACAAGGATCGTGTAGGGCAGGGCCTGATACACCATGCCTGTGAGCACAGCGCCAAAACTAGGGAACAATGCAACAGGCTGATCGAGGAGGCCAATCATTACGAACAGGTTGCTGAGACCAGCCGTGCGGGAGAGCAGCGTCGACCAGGCGAAGCCGATAATGACTTCCGACAGCGATAGCACTGACAGCAGCGCCACCAGCCAGAACACCTGAAGGCGCCGTGTCAGCCTGCTGAGGAGATAGGTGAAGGGCAGTGCCAGCACCACACAGCAGACGGCGACCGTAATGGCAAGCATCAGCGAAAAGCCAAGCACGCCGCCAAAAAAGGCACTGAGAAAGCGCTCATAATTGGAGAACACGAATGCCGGTGTGTAGAACCCACCTTCCTGGCGCTGGAAAAAGCTGACGGCGATCATCGTGCCGAACGGGACGACAAAAAAGAGCAGCAACATGCCGGCGGGGAAGAACAGCGGCCCGTAATCGGCGACGGTTTGGGGAGGTTCGCGCTTCATTGCTTCAGCACCACGCAAACGTCGGGAGACAGCGAGATGCCGACGGCTTGTCCGGCAACGACCTCGGGCCGTTCGCGCGGGGTCGACACCGCGATAATCTGCTGGCCGCCGGCTTCGACAAAGGTTTCGATGGTGCCGCCAAGGTCGCGGACGAAGGTGACTGTTCCATCGATCGAGCCATTACCCGGCGCGGTCAGGTGCACGTCTTCCGGCCGCACGGATATGGTGGCTTTTTGTGCCCCCGCCGGAAGGACCAGGCCCTGTACGCGGTGACCGAATATGGTGGCCGCACCGGCGCTGTCGGCCTGGGTCTCGATGAGGTTGGTCGACCCGATAAAGTCGGCCACAAACGTGTCGGCGGGCTTGCGGTAGATTTCGATCGGCGAGGCGGCCTGCCGAATGTGCCCGCCATTCATGACCACGACCGTATCGGCCATGGTCATAGCCTCGCGCTGATCATGGGTGACAACAATGGTGGTGATGCCGAGCTTCTGCTGAAGCTGGCGCAGTTCGACCTGCATGGCCTCGCGCAGTTTCGCATCGAGGGCGGACAGCGGCTCGTCGAGCAGGAAGAGTCGTGGCGAGAGCGCCAGTGCCCGGGCGATGGCTACGCGCTGGCGCTGGCCGCCGGACAATTTCGACACCGGCCGGCCGCCATAACCGGGCAGGTGGATCAGCGTGAGCAATTCGTCGACGCGCTTTTGCTGGTCCTCGCGCGCAGCACCGCGAATGCGTAGCGGGTAGGCAATGTTTTCGCCCACGCTCAGATGCGGAAACAGTGCCAGAGATTGGAACACCATGCCAAGATTGCGCTTGTGTGTTGGTACGCGGGTAATGTCGGCGCCATCAAGCAGGATGGCACCGTTGGTCGGATCCTCAAGACCGGCGATCATGCGCAACAGCGTGGTCTTGCCGCAACCCGACGGCCCAAGCAGGCACACGAATGTCCCGTGCGGCACGGCCAGCTGAACATTCTCCACTGCGGTGAATGTCCCGAATTGCTTGGTGACATTGTTCAATACCAGTCCGGACATCGGTCCCTCATCCTTTGATTGTCGTCAGCGCCACCCTTCGTCCGTGGAACGAAGGGTGGCGTGAGGCAAAGCGTCATCCCACGATCAGCTCAGTCCATTTCTGGTTCAGCCAGTCGGCCTTGGTGGTATAGAGGTCGTAGCGTGGAATGATGGGCTCGATATCGGACGAGACCGCGGCAAATTCCTTATCGTTCAGATCAAGCAACTCGCGCTTGACCGTCGGCGACGTGCCGACCTTGCGCGATAGCGTCGCCTGGATGGCAGGCTGGCTCATATAGTCGATGAAGATATGGGCTTCCTCGACCTTTTTCGAAGCGCGAGACAGCGCCCAGCAACCCGAGATCCTGGACGCCGCCTTCTTTCGGGAAAGTGGAGCGAACCGGGTGACCTTCCGAAGCGGCGAGACCTGTGACGTCATGATAATACTGGCCCATCGGGATTTCACCGGACTTCAGCGACTGCTCGAACTGGGCTTCATCGCGATACCAAAGGCGCACATTCGGCTTGACTTCGGCCAGCTTGTCGAAGGCTTTCAACAGGCCCTCTTCCGTGTCGAGAGCGTTGGTGCCGCCGAAGAAGGTCTTTGCGGTGATTTCCAGGAGGAAGGAATTGGAAACCAGGGCCAGCAGGCCGAGCTTGTCGCCATTGGCCTTGTCCCAGAAGGCCGCCCATGAGGTCGGTGCTTCCTTGTAGACATCGGTATTGGTCACCAGCGTGATGTACCACGAGACCGCCCCAATACCGGCCACGGCCCCGTCTGGATACTTGTTGACGAAGCGATCGAGCAGGTTCTTCGCGTTGGGGATTTTCGCCATATCGAGCGGGGTCCACAGCTTGGTGGTCTGGCCCTTGAGCATGGCCACCTGTGACATCATCGAGACATCCGCGGGAGCGGCGCCCGCCTTTGAGGCCTGTTCAAGCTGCACCAGCCAGGCTTCGCCGGTTGGCTCGGCCACGGATTCAATCGTAATGCCTGTCGCCTTCGTGAATTCCGGAAAGATGTTCTTGTCGAAGGAATCCTTGAAGTAGCCGCCATAGACGCCGACCTTCAGGGACTTGTCCTGCGCCCGCAGGATATTGGGCATGGCCAGAACGGCAGCGGCCATGACACCGGTACCAAGCACCGCGCGGCGGCTGACGCTTTTTTTCAGAATATTGTCCATTCTCTTAATCTCCTTTTCAGGCCAGTTCTCCGGCCGATTCCCTCTTCTGTTTTTGGCTAATCTCAACCTGCAGTTCAATGCTGGCGCGCGGTCCGAAGCTCCAATATCTTTGTATAGCGCGTCAGCGGGTAGCACAGAACAAAATAGATCAGAGCTACCAGCCCGTAGACTGTAAAAGGTGCAAAAGTTGCGTTGTTGATGGCATTTGAAGTGCGGACCAGTTCCTCGAGATCCGATGATAGAGGTCAGCGCAGTGCTTTTGATCAACTGCACCAGAAAGCCCACAGTGGGTGCGCGCGTGATGGCAAACGCCTGCGGCAGGATGATGAGCCGCAGCTGTGCGACATAGTGCAGACCAAGGCTGCTGCCCGCGTCCCATTGGCCGGTCGGCAGGGATTGCACACCGCCGCGCCAGATTTCGGCAAGATAAGCGCTGGCGCAAAGTGTCAATCCAAGAACGGCAGCCGTCCACGCCTCGATGCGGAAACCCAACAGCGGCAGACCGAAAAACAGCAGGAACAGCTGCATCAGCAGCGGTGTCCCCTGAAAGAGGCCGATGTAATATTCGCCGGCGCGCCGCAGCCAGCGCCGCTTGGATATGCGCAGCAGCAGGATTGCCACGCCGGCAATCGCTCCGCCGGCAAAAGCGACAATGGAGAGCAGGATCGTCCAGCGGGCTGCCAGCAGGAGATTGCGCAGTATGTCCCAGAAGGTGAACTCGATCATGCCATGCCTCCGGCGATCGCGCGGCGCCCGGCCGCAAACAGCAACCGGCGCAGGCCAATGCTCATCGCGAGATAGACCAGCGTGACGATGAAATAGGTTTCGAAGGCACGGAAGGTCCGGGCCTGCAGCATGTCGGCCTCATATGTCAGTTCGCGCACCGCGATCTGCGAGACGACGGCTGACTCCAGCATCATGATGACGATCTGGCTGGTGAGAGCCGGAAAGATGACTTTCAGCGCCTGCGGCAGCACGATCTTGACGAACACCAGCCAGGGCTGCAGGCCCAATGCGGCGGCTGCTTCCTTCTGGCCTTTGGGCACGGCGTCAAGACCGGCACCGACGATCTCCGTCGTGTAGGCGGCCATGTTCAGCGTCATGGCCAGCATGGCGGCCACGACAGGGTCGAGCCGTATTCCGAGCCGGGGCAGGCCGAAGAAAATGAAGAACAGCTGCACCAGAAAGGGTGTATTGCGAATAAGCTCGACATAGGCGCCGACGGCTTTTTGCAGGATCGGGTAGCGGCTGCGCCGGGCAGTCGCTCCAAAAATGCTCAGGATCGTGCCAATGATGGAGGTCACGACGATCAGGAAGATCGTCATGGCGGCGCCACTGGCGATCATCCCAAGTGCGCCGTTCAACCAGCCAAAGTCGAGCGCGTAGCCCACCGCCTAGTCCTTGAGGTTCTCAGGATTGAGCGGTGTCTTCAGCCAGGCTTGCGAGCTCTTGTTCAGGCTTCCGTCAGCCAGCATCTTGGCAACGGTATCGTTGATGGCCTGCTTGAGACGATCCTCTTTCTTGTTAAGCGCAATGTGGGATGGCGATGTCAAAAGCTGGAACTTCTGTTCGGGAGCAAGCGCCTCCTGACGGGCAAGAACCTGTGCGCCGACATCATTGCCGACAACCATCAGCTGTGTCTGCCCGGAAATGAAGGCCTGGATCACCGAGTTGTAGTTGTCGAAGCGCTTGACGTCGGCAGAAGCGGGAACCACCGCGGTTAGCGACGTATCCTCCAGCGTGCCGCGATTGACGGCGATGCTCTTGCCGGCAAGGTCGTCCTTGCCCTTCACCTCAAGTGCCTTCGGTCCGATGACCGCAATATAGTAAGGTGCATAGGCCGCCGCGAAATCGATGACCTGTTCGCGCTCCTTGCTGTAACCGACGCTCATCAGCAGGTCGACGCGGTGTTCCGTCAGGTACGGAATGCGGTTCTGGCCGGTCACCGCGACAGGATTGAGCTTGACCTTCAGCGCATCAGCGAGAGCCTGTGCTACATCCATGTCGTAGCCCTTCAGCGTCATGTCCGCACTGGCTGAAGAGAAAGGCGGGAAATCAGAAAAGACGCCCACGTTAAGGACACCCGCCTTGGTGATGTCGTCGATCGCGTCGGCCTGGGCCGCATTTGTGGCAATGCCGATGCTCGCGCCGCTGAGCAGCAGCAAGGCGGCAAAGGATGATCGCAGTGTCTTGTAGATTGTCATTTTATTCCCCTTCATTGTTGTTATGTGATCGATGAGGACAATCCGGCTGTTACGCCATTAAAAGCCTCATCATTCGCTGGCTTTGCAATTGCATCAACATCATCGCTTACCCTGAACAAACGGGCTGAACACCATCAGGCTGAGAATCTCGAACAGAACCTGCGCGCCGGCATGGGCAGTGTTCGTCGTCGCGTCATATTGCGGTGCGACTTCGACCACGTCGCCGCCGACGAGATTGATGCCTTTCAGGCCGCGGATGAACTCCAGCACTTCACGTGTTGTCAGGCCGCCGACTTCCGGCGTGCCGGTACCGGGCGCAAAACTTGGATCGAGGCTGTCAACGTCAAAGGAAAGATAGGTCGGGCCGTCGCCGACGATGGCTCGTGCCTTTTCGATGATGGCGGGAATGCCAAGACCAGTCACTTCTTCCGCGTGGATTACAGTCATTCCGGATTCGTAGGAGAATTCCCACAAATACTCCGCCGAGCCGCGAATGCCGATCTGGATCGTGCGGCTCGGGTCGAGCACGCCGTCGAGAACCGCGTTGCGGAAGGGACCGCCATGATGGAATTTCGTCTGGTCGAAAGCGCCGCCCGTGTCGCAATGCGCATCGATGTGAATCATGCCCACGGGACGCTGCTTGCCGACGGCCTTCATGATCGGATGAGTGATCGAATGGTCGCCGCCGACGGAAAGGGGGACCACGCCGGCGTCGACGATCTGATTGATGCGGCGCTCGATATCGTCATGGCTCTGCTCCAGCCGGTAGCGGCTGGCGAAGGGCACATCACCAATATCGGCAACGCGCAGGTCGAACACCGGGGCGCATTCGAGAACATGATTGTAGGGGCCAATGCGCTCAATGGTGCGCAGCGCCCGCGGACCGAAACGCGAGCCGGTGCGGTTGGTAACGCCAAGGTCCATCGGCACACCGATCATGGCGACCTGAAGATTGCCGAAATCCGGATTGGTGGCATCGACGGGCATGTGGGGCGCAGTCAGGAAGGTCGGAACGCCGGCATAGGGGGCAAGGCGTGTACCGCTCTTGGAAAAGATCTTGTCTGCAACCTTGCGGAATGTCGGGTCGAACAATTCACCGCCATGGCTCTCGCCATACTTGGCGCGTAACTCGCTCAGCTTCTTATCGTCCCATGATGCCATGACGGTATCCCATTGTCTTCATGCGCGGGGCATAGGAGCGGATTGAAATGCGAAGAATGCCAGATAATCCGTCGCCGTCTGTTCCCCGGGCATTTTGCCTCGTTGGCAGCATTATCAGTGCAAATCAGATAGAAAAGCAATTGACATTGTTATAGCCTCCATTGTGAGAAAATCTCACATGACTTTATGCCGTTTGACCGCTAATGGAATCCTATGACGCCAGGCCGCTTGCCCCCGCTGAACCCCTTGCGCGCCTTCGAGGCGACGGCACGGCATGGCTCCGTGACGGCCGCTGCGCGTGAACTCAACGTTACCCATGGCGCGATCAGCCATCAGATCAAGGCATTGGAGGCAATCCTCGATGTCCAGCTGTTCGAACGTGGCGCGCAGCGCCTGAAGCTCACCCCGCAGGGAGCATTGCTTCTTCCGACCGTTTCGAGGGCATTCGAGGACATTGCAAGCACGACAGCGCTGATCAAGCGCCCGACGACGAGTGGCGAGCTGAGCGTTACCTGTGTACCCGCACTTCTGTCGCTCTGGCTGATCCCGCGCATGAATCAGTTTACCGAGCAATATCCGGATATCCGGCTGACGCTGATCGCCGCAAACGAGCCCGACCATCTGCGCTCGGCGGATGTCGATGTCTGTGTGCTGTACGGGCATGGCAATTGGACCGATTGCTGGATACGGCTTTGGACCACGCTGAAACTCTTTCCTGTGGCCAGTCCGACTCTGCTCAACATGCGGCCGTTACGGTCCGTGCGCGACTTGCGCAACCATGTTCTCGTGCATGGTGACGATGGACGCGAGTGGAACACCTGGCTGGCCGCGGCCGATGCGACCGAGCATGCCCGCGGGGCCCAGCATTTCATGAGCGATGCTCGCCTTTCCACCGAGGCTGCTCTTTACGGCCAGGGCGTTGCGCTCGGCGATACGATCACGGCAAGCAACCTTATTGCCAAAGGGGAACTGATCGTGCCGTTCGATCTCACGGTACCGGCGAATAATGCCTTCTATGTCGCCTGCCGCAACGAGGTGCGCAACGCGCCCATCGTCAAGGTTTTCATCGACTGGCTCTTTGCCTCGCTTGAGGCCGATACGATCACCGAGCCGCA
Organism: Phyllobacterium sp. A18/5-2; assembly: GCF_025452215.1. Taxonomy (NCBI): domain Bacteria; kingdom Pseudomonadati; phylum Pseudomonadota; class Alphaproteobacteria; order Hyphomicrobiales; family Phyllobacteriaceae; genus Phyllobacterium; species Phyllobacterium sp. A18/5-2. The sequence continues at coordinate 518,646 of NZ_CP104967.1, forward strand.
AACTTCAGCACGCCGGATCATCCGCCGGCGCAACGGCAAGGTCAGCGCACCGGAACGCCTCGCGGCACCACCCTCCATTCCGACGACACGCCCAAGACGTCCCGATCGTTCGCACAAGCGCCGGGCCAAGATTGATATCCGATAGGACTTTTGCCCATGACCGCTGCACTGCTCAATTCGCTTGTCACCCGTCTGTCGCCGCCGCCGATACCGGCGGTACAGGCCTGGGGGAAAACCTATGGCGGCGACCATGGCCCGCTCATTGACCTGTCACAGGCGGTACCCGGCTATCCACCGCATGCCGATATGCTGCAATGGCTGGGCGAGGCGGCTTCATCTCTGGCCTATACCAATTACGGGCCGATCGAGGGCGAGACGCCGCTGCGCGATGCCTACGCGGCGCATGTCTCGGACCTGTACGGGGCGAAGATTGGCGCTGGCAATATCCACATCACTTCCGGCTGCAACCAGGCCTTTATCTGCGCGGCCATGGCGGTGGCGGCAGCGGGTGACACCGTGCTGATGAGCGATCCGTTCTATTTCAATCACGAGACGACACTGGCGATGCTCAGAATCAAGACCGGCTTTGTCGCCTGCGATGCCGCCAATGGCTTTGTGCCGACAGCCGATGCGGTTGAACGCGCGCTGACACCCGGGGCGCGCGCGCTTGCACTGGTTACCCCGAACAACCCGACGGGAGCCATCTATCCCCCCGAGCAGTTGAAGGCGATCTTCGACGTGTGCAGGGCGCATGGCCTATGGCTCATCCTCGACGAAACGTACCGCGATTTCCTGCCGGAGGGTTTTGGCGCCCCCCATGGCCTGTTGAATGAAGAGCGTTGGCACGACAATCTCATCCAGCTCTACAGTTTCTCCAAATCCTTTTGCATACCGGGACACCGGCTTGGCGCCGTGACCGCCGGCGAAAAGGTCGTCGAAGAAATCGCCAAGATCATGGATAATCTGCAGATCTGCGCACCCCGGGCGGCTCAGGGCGCCGTGGCCCGGGCTTTGCCGGCGCTCGTTGAATGGCGGGCCGCCAACCGGCACGAAATCGACGTGCGTGCCGATGCACTGCGCGAAGTGATGACGGATCTTGACGGCTGGAAGCTTGAGGCGATCGGCGCCTATTTCGCCTTTGTCCGCCATCCATTTGCAGACCGGTCGTCAACGGAAGTGGCCGAACAACTGGCCAAGCGGGCAGGAATTCTTGCCATTCCCGGCGAGTACTTCGGCCCCCAGCACACGCGCTTCCTGCGTTTTGCCTTCGCCAATGCCGATGCCACAACGATCCGGCAACTGCGCGAGCGTATGGTCGAATTCCGCTTGTAAGATCAGTTGCCGCAATCCCTCGTGCCGTGGTGGGCGCCGCACCACGCATAATGACTTTGCCGGCACGATCCGCATATCAGTAACCGAGCGCCTCCCCTGAGCCGGAACGGCTGTCAATTGCACCATTATAGCGTGCGCCGTCGCCTTTTTCGATTTCAGTTAAGCTTTTTCCGCCAACCAGGATACCCGCTGCCTGGCCCCAGATGGTCCAGCTCTTGTCGATCTCGACGTCGTGGCCCATTTCGGTGAGGATTTTGCGCGTATCAGCGGAAAGAGCATAGGGCTCCATATAGACCTTGTCCGGGAGCCACTGATGGTGGATGCGCGGGGCGTCGATGGCCTCCTGGATATTCATGCCGTGATCGATGACATTGATGATCGCTTCAAGCGTAATTGTGATGATGCGAGCACCGCCGGGGCTGCCGATGACCATGAACGGCTTGCCGTCCTTGGAGATGATTGTCGGGCTCATGGATGACAGCGGCGTCTTTTTCGGCGCAATGGCGTTGGCTTCACCCTGAACAAGCCCGTAGAGGTTGGGAACGCCCGGCTTGGCGGTAAAATCATCCATCTCGTTGTTGAGCAGGATGCCGGTTTCCGGCGCGACAACACCCGCACCGAATGAACCGTTCAGCGTATAGGTGACGGCCACCGCATTGCCTTCATCGTCGACGATGGAGTAGTGCGTGGTTTCTTTGCTCTCGCCAAAACCCTTCGGCATCAATTGCTGCGACTCGCCGGCCTTGAACGGACTGATCTTCTCACGAATATCCTTCGCATATTGTTTGTCGAGCAGTTTCGTCACCGGATTGTCGACAAAATCAGGATCGCCGAGCGAAGCATTGCGATCGACATAGGCATAACGCATTGCTTCGACCATGGCGTGGACCGTTTCGGCCGAACCATAGCCGAGATAACCGAGCGGGTAACCTTCGAGAATATTCAGGATCTCGCAGATAATCACGCCGCCGGAGCTTGGCGGCGGTGAGGAGACGATGTCATAGCCGCGATAATTGCACTTCACAGGCTCAAGTTCGCGTACGGAATATTGTTCGAAATCGCCCTTGGCAAGAATGCCGCCGCCTGCCTGGCTGGCCTTGACGATGGCATCGGCGGTCGCGCCCTTATAAAATGCTTCCGGACCTTGCTCGGAAATAGCCGATAGGGTTGCTGCCAGATCGGATTGGACCAGCGTCTCGCCAATCGCATAGGTCTTGCCGTCCGGCTTCAGGAAGATCTCTGCGGCAGCCCTGTCCTTGGCGAGTTTCTTGGCGCCGCCCTGAAGCGAGGTGACATCGCCCTGGTTGAGCACGAAGCCATCCCGGGCAAAGCGAATTGCCGGCCCCATCAGCTCCTCGCGCGGCTTGGTGCCGTATTTGGTCCTGGCGGTTTCAAAGCCGAGAACGGAACCCGGCACGCCGACTGCCAGATAGCCATCGGTGCTGAGGCCTTTGACCATGTTGCCTTTATCGTCGAGATACATCGTCTTGGTCGAGCCGAGCGGCGCGCGTTCGCGGAAATCGAGGAACGTCGTCTTGCCGTCTTTCAGGCGAATGGTCATGAAGCCACCACCGCCAATGTTGCCAGCCGTCGGGTAGACGACGGCCAGCGCATAGCCAACGGCCACGGCGGCATCGACCGCGTTGCCGCCGTTTTTCAAAACCTCGACACCGACTTGCGACGCAAGATGCTGGGCGGTGACGACCATGCCGTGGTCGGCCTCGACCGGTTCCGGTGACGCTGCAAGCACGGAGGCAGCCGGTGCAAGGCCAATACTCAGTGCAACGGCGAAGACACCAGCTTTCATAGAGCGATAATCCATGGTCGTTCCTCCAAAAAAGGATTGAATGGGCTACTGGAACCTGTCCGGCACGCCATGTCCAGCAAAAGTGACGGCGCAGGACGGATACGGCGGTATCTGGCCTTACTCAGGCGTCCTGGTCAAGCTCGGGATAGTGACGGAAGATGCCTGATTCATTGAAATCGAGCCGGCGTTCGGAGGTGAGATATTTTTCTATGTTGGGGCGCTGCTCAATGGCATCATGCAAGGCAACAAGTGCCGGATAGTGTTTGCCAATATCTTTGGTGGCCCGCGGAAAAGCGTAGCGCAGCCCTTCGACAATCTGAAACAGCGAGAGATCTACGTAGGTCAGCCCGCGGCCGACCGTATGCTTGTTGCCTTGCGGATTTTGCGCCAGTACCCGCTCGAAATGGCCCATGAACTTTGGAATGCGGTGTGTAATGAAATCTGCCGCGCGCTGCTTTGCCGCTTCCTTTTGATCTTCGTAATAAAGGTTTGTTGAAAGAGGATGATGCGTGTCGTGGACCTCGGCAACAAAGTCGGTGATGGTCAGTTGCAGGCCATTGGCAATAAAGCGCAAAGGCTCGTTCTTTGGTGCAAGGCCAAGTTTCGGACCAAGATAGAACAAAATGTTGGCGACGTGCGATACGATGAGATCGCCATCCTTCAGGAAAGGCGGCGCAAAGGGTATGTGAGGCTCGGTCCTGCTCTTGAGCAGCTTCATCATCGCTGCCATGCCATCCGGCCGGCGTGCGACGTCGATATAGTCTGCTGCGGCCTCTTCAAGCGCGAGCCGGACGAATTCGCCGCGGCCTTGAATTCCATCCCAATAATAAAGTTCGAAGGACATGGATATCTCCCTGTTTCAGTGTTTGGGGTTTGCGCAGCCAAACACGGGAATGTGGCATCAATCGCCCTAGAAGGAGAAAGCCGTGTCATTTCAAGTGCTCCCCCTGCGAGCAGAAAGGGATGATTGTAGCCGGCTTGTTAAGCGCTTTTACGCAGCTGTGCATTGTCACAATACTTTCGCATCAGGTCGATCAAAGTTTCACATAGCCACCCTAGACATAGTCCCGATCGAGGCGGCCAGGGTTCTGCTGGAACTGCCCGCAAATTGCTGCCACTCATTGGAACGGGGACTTGAGATGAAAACACATGCTGTCAAATTCAGTTTGACCGTCGCTGCCTTGGCCGTTGGCCTTGGTGCCACGCCTGCGCTTGCAGACAAGACCAAATTCGAGTTCTGGTACGGACTGAGCGGTGATCTTGGCGAGCGCGTCGAGGATGCATGCAAGAAGTTCAACGACTCGCAGGCGGATTATGAAATCGTCTGCACCAGTCAGAACGGCTATCCCGAGACGGTACAGAATTCAATCGCTGCCTACCGTGCAAAGAAGCATCCGGCCATCGCACAGATATTCGACGGCGGCACGCTCGACCTGATGCTATCAGGCGCTTTTGTTCCGGCGAAGAAGCTGATGGAGGACAATGGCTACAAGATCGACTGGACCAACTATTTCGGCGGCATCGCCAACTATTATGCAACGTCGAAGGGCGAACTCTATTCGTTTCCGTTCAATTCCTCGACTGCGATGTTCTATTACAATGTCGATGCCTTCACCAAGGCGGGTATCGAAGGCGCCCCGCAGACATGGGAAGACGTGGAAGCCGCTGCTCGCAAGTTGAAGGCTGCCGGATATTCCTGTCCACTCGGCTTCAGCTTCGACACCTGGGCAACGGTTGAGCAATTTTCTGCAATCCACAACCAGCCAATTGCGACGAAGAGCAATGGTTATGACGGGCTCGACACGGAACTCGTCATCAACAAGACCAAGCTCGTCCATCACCTGACCTTCTTCAAGAAGATGACCGATGAAGGGTTGTTTGTCGTCAAGACCAAGCAGCTCGGCATGGATGTTGTTCCGGCATTCACCTCCGAGACATGCCAGATGATCCAGTCGTCGATCGCCGATCACGGCACAATCGGCAAGACCATCAAGCCGGGCACCAAGTGGGATGTCACCATGCTTCCGGTCTGGAAGGGCACCGAGCGCCAGAATTCGCTGGTCGGCGGCGCGTCGCTCTGGGTTCTGAACAATCGTCCGCAAGCCGAGTACAAGGGCGCTGCTGCCTTCCTCAACTTCATTGCCCAGCCGGATATGGTTCAATGGTGGTCGACGGTCACCGGCTATATCCCGGTTACGAAGACGGGTTTCGAAGCCATGAAGGCCAACGGCTTTTATGACAAGCCAGAATACAAGGGTCGCGACAAGGCCATTGCCAGCCTGACATTCACGCCGACTTCGGCCAACACACGCGGTATTCGCCTTGGCGGTTTCCCGCAAATCCGCAAGGAAATCTCCGATGCCATGGAAGGGATCTTCTTTGGCAAGATGACCGTACAGGCCGGCCTCGACCAAGCCGTCGAACGTGGCAACGCCATTCTTCGACGCTTCGAAAAGACCTATGCCGGGCGCGCGTTGAACTGATCCACATTCTCGTCAATGGTCCTGAGCGCCTAGCGCATCCGGGCCATTGATATTCTTGCATCCGATCAAGAGGCTGGGCCGGACGATCTCATGAACAAGCGCGCTGTCTTCAAAAGCTGGTGGTTGCCGATCCTGTTTGCGTTTCCGCAACTCCTGCTGATTTTGTTATTCTTCTATTGGCCGGCAACGTCGGTGCTCACCTGGGCCTTTTCGCTGGAGCCGGCATTTGGCGGGGTAGGCGAACGGTTGTTCGTTGGCTGGGACAATTTTCGCGACGTCTTTGCCGACACCGAATATTGGCAGTCAGTTTCTCTCAGCCTGTTTTTTGCCTTCAGCGCCACGGCTCTTTCGATGTTCGTCGCTTTTGTGCTTGCCATTTGCGTTGACCGCCAGCTGAAGGGGTCGGGTCTGTTCCGCTTCTTTTATATCTGGCCCTATGCAATTGCCGCCCCGGCGGTTGGACTTGCTTTCCGGTTTATCTTCGCTCCCGAGAGCGGTCTGATCGCTGTGGTCAACACCTGGTCACCTGATCTGTGGAATCCGGCCAAATTCGGCAGCCACGCAATGATCCTGGTAATCGTCTGTTTCGCGTGGAAATGGATCGGTTACAATTTCATCTTCATGACGGCGGGTCTTCAGTCGATCCCCCGCAGCCTGATCGAAGCCTCGTCGATGGACGGATCGGGCCCGGTCCGCAGGGCGCTCGATTTGCAGATCCCGCTGCTTGCGCCGACTTTGTTCTTCCTGCTGGTTCTCAATCTGACCGAAAGCTTCGTTGGCCCGGATACCTACGGCATCGTCGACCTGACGACCGAAGGCGGCCCGAACAAAGCCACCAATGTCATGGTCTATCGCATCGTCAGCGAAGCATTTCGCGGCCTGAACTATTCGGGTGCGGCGGCGCAGAGCCTCATTCTCATCGCCCTGATCATGCTCTTCACCTTCATCCAGTTCCGCTACGTCGAGCGGCGTGTGCATTACAAGTAGGAATCAGCGATGATTGAACGCACCCCCGTCCTCAACGCCGTGACGTACTTCATCATGTGTCTCGGCCTGCTTGTCATTCTCGGCCCGTTCTGGATGATTTTCGCGGCATCGACGCAATCATTGGCACAGGTCAACGCCGTTCCGTTCAATTTCACGCCGGGTGCGGACTTCCTGCACAATCTTCAAGAGGCCTGGCACAGGGCCAATCTTGGTCCTGCTTTGCTCAACAGTCTCATCACCTCGCTGCTGGTCATGACCGGCAAAATCGTGCTTGCAGCGCTGAGCGCCTTTGCAATCGTCTATTTCCGCAGTCCGCTGCGCCATGTGTTCTTCTGGATGGTGTTCCTCACCTTGATGCTGCCGCTCGAAGTGCGGGTGATCCCCACTTATAATATTGCAGCCGATGTTTTCGAACCGCTGCGCTGGCTGATCCAGACGCTCACCGGTATTGAATTGTCGTTGCAGTGGAACTTGCTGAATTCCTATTCCGGTCTGGTTCTGCCTCTTATCGCGACAGCGACAGGCACGTTCCTCTACCGGCAGTTCTACATGACCCTGCCGGATGAACTGGCGGAGGCGGCAAAGATGGATGGAGCGCGGCCGCTGCGCTTCTTCATCGATATCCTCCTGCCGCTATCGCGCACCAATATGCTGGCGCTGGCAACGATCATGTTTGTCTATGCGTGGAACCAGTATCTCTGGCCAAAGCTGATGACGACGGAGGTCGATTACCAGACCGCGATGGTGGCGATGCGAACTCTCGTCCCCTCGGTGAACAGCCTGCCGGAATGGAATATCTCCATGGCCGGTGCCCTCATCATCATGGCGCCACCGCTGATCGTCGTCGCTGTTCTGCAGCGCTGGTTTATACGCGGTCTTGTCTCGACAGAGAAATAAAGGAAAAAACCATGGCTGAAATCAGCATCAAGGACGTTTGCAAATCATACGGCCGAACGCAAATCCTGCATGGTGTCGATCTCAATTTCAAATCCGGAGAATTCGTCGTCATTCTTGGCCCATCGGGTTGCGGCAAGTCGACCCTGCTGCGCATGATCGCCGGGCTTGAGGAAATTACTGGCGGGGAAATCTCGATCGATGGCGTCGTTGTCAATGAGCTCGAGCCACGTGATCGCGGCTGTTCGATGGTTTTCCAGAACTACGCGCTTTACCCGCATATGAACGTGGCGGCGAATATCGGCTATGCGCTGAAGGTAGCGGGCGTTCCGCGCGCCGAGCGCACCCGGCGCATCGTCGAAACCGCCCGTATCGTCGGGCTCGAGGAACTGCTGGACCGCAAGCCGGCCCAGCTTTCCGGTGGCCAACGCCAGCGCGTCGCGATGGGTCGCGCCATCATTCGCGAACCCAAGGTCTTCCTGTTCGACGAGCCGCTCTCCAACCTCGATGCCAAGCTGCGCGTGCAGATGCGCGTGGAAATCCGCCGTCTGCACAAGCGGCTGTCGGCCACCTCGGTCTTCGTGACCCACGACCAGGTCGAGGCGATGACACTGGCCGACAAGCTGATCGTGATGCACAAGGGCAATGTCGAGCAGGTCGGCACGCCGCTGGAAATCTACCATCGGCCGCGGACCCGTTTTGTCGGCTCGTTCATCGGCTCCCCGGCCATGAACTTTTTCGACAGCACTGTCGCGCCGAGCGGCGATTTCGTGCTGCTTGACGGCATTCGGTTGGCGATCGACCCGGCGCTCGGCGGCGACAATGCAGGCAGTGCCGTTTCGGCCGGTATCCGGCCCGAGCATTGCCGGCTGGTTGCGGCGGGAACCGCAAGCAGCGTGCCGGCGACTGTCGATTTTGTCGAAGAGCTGGGTTCGGGCCGCATCGTTCACGTCGAGATCGACGGGCAGAATTTTGCGGTCGCCATGGATGAGGGGCAACTCGTCGAAGCGGGAACAACGGTCGGCCTGCAGCTGCCCTCCGAGCATATTCACCTTTTCTCGCTGGAAACCGGCCTTCGCCTTGATGACGTGCCCGCAGTAAAGCGTACAATTAAAACAACCGTGGCGGCCTAACCCGCTTGAAAGGATCGATCATGAACTCAGCCTCTACTGTTTCTTCCGTCGGTTTTTGTACCTATACGGGCGGCGGCAATTTCGATACCCTCCAAGGCTCGCTGCGCACGATCAGCGATCTCGGCGCTAGCGCTGCCGAACTGTCACTTTATGGCGAAGAACTGATTGCCGGCGGCCGCATTGTTCCGGGTCGTGCGGAGCGCCTGGTCGAGATTACCCGCCAGTTCGACCTGCGCTACAGCGTGCACGGACAGATCGTTTCCAACTTCATGGACCGCGAACATCTCGACCTGCAGAAGACCGTCGTTCGCGCCATGCTCGAACTTTGCAATCGTGCCGAGGCTGGAATTCTCGTTCATCATGGCGGCCAGGCGAAGATGCCGGCGCTGACACGCATTGGCGAGCTTGACCAGATGGAGCGCGATGCGCTGGCCGAAATGGCCGAGATCGCCAAGGGTTATGGCGTGCGTATCGCGCTTGAAAACATCTTTGCGCTGAGCGATGCGGAATACCGTCAGACGCCGGAAAAGGTCGGCGAGACGGTCAAGGCTGTCAACAGCCCCAATCTCTGCGGCCTGATCGACTTCAGCCATGCTTATATCGAATGTACGCGCCTCGGCCTCAACTGGCGCGAGCAGATCCGGGCGATGGCGCCGGTTTCCGGACATCTGCATGTGCATGACAGCTTCGGTCGTCCCTACAGCATGACGAAGTTCTATCACCCGGCCGAAGCGACCGCGCTCGGTATCGGCGATCTGCATCTGCCAATTGGATGGGGCGACATTCCCTGGCAAGAGATCTTTTCCGAACTCACCTTCCTGCCGGATACCATGCTGATCATGGAGATCACGGGAGAGCGATTTGCCAGCGAACAGGCCGACAGTCTTGCACGCGCGCTGAAGCTTGTGGACCTGGTCAATAGCCGCCGGCTTGCAGCATGATGTTGTTGGGCGTGGCCGTTGGCGCGGGCCACGCCTGACCACTCACCGGATTGTAAAGGGCTCAAACGCGGCATAGGCCGCCTCCGGTACATTCACGTTTAGCAGTTCCATGTTTCGGGTCAGGCTGGACGGCTTGGCTGTGCCGATCAGGACATTGGCGACAACCGGCTCACGCAACGGAAACTGCATGGCCGCAGCGGCAAGCGGCATCGAATTGGCTTGCGCGATCTGCTGCATGGCCCGTACGCGCTCGAGAATATCGTCCGAGGCCGGGCCGTAATCGAAATTGGCACCAGGAACCGGTCCCGTTGCGAGGATACCGGAATTGAATACGCCGCCGATCACCAGTGAAATCTGTTGCTCGCGGCACGCCTCGAGCAGCCCGCGCTCAGCCGAGCGATCCAGCAATGAATAGCGCCCGGCGAGGAGGATGCAGTCGATCGGACTTCTCGCGATTACATCGAGGCAGACCTCGACCTCGTTGACACCAAGGCCATAGGCAGAGATCGCGCCGGTGGATTTCAGTGCGTCGAGCGCCTTCATGCCACTGTCGAGCAACTGACGCAAATAGAGCGCATTCTTCTCGGCACCATGCGTGTAGGCGCCTATATCGTGGACGTAGAGAATGTCGATCTGGTTCAAACCGAGCCGGGCAAAGCTGAACTCGAACGAGCGCATGATGCCGTCATAGCTGTAATCATAGTCGACGGTGAAGGGCAGCGGATTGACATAGGAATGGTCGGGCACCTTATCGTCAGAAACGGGCCGCAACAGGCGGCCAACTTTGGTCGACAGAACATAGGTCTCACGCGGCTTGCTGCGCAGAAAATCACCGGTGCGCCGTTCGGACAGGCCGAAGCCATAAAACGGCGCGGTGTCGAAATAGCGTAATCCGGCATCCCACGCTGTTTGCAGCGTATCCATGGCTGCTTCGCGGGTGCACTCGCGGTAGAGCCCGCCGATGGCTGCTCCGCCAAACCCGAATTGCGTAACAGCGAGGGGCGTCTTGCCTATTTTGCGGATATCCAAGGTGCTTCTCCCAGCAGTTCATTATGGTGCGGCGATCGCCGATCGAGGTTCGGCTTGGTCCACGGCAATATCACTTCTTGCGCATCGCGTCCGCAAGAGCCGCCCCGAAGGCGCCTTGCGCAGCCGGTTGTGGCTTCGGCGCCGGCGTGTACGTACGGGGCCGCTGAATGCTGTCGTCAGCTCTCGGGGCCCTTGGCTGCGCGCCGCCGCCATCCTTGCGCATGGTCAAACCGATGCGGTTGCGCTTCACATCGACATCGACGACCCGCACCTTCACCACATCGCCGGCCTTGACCACTTCGTGCGCATCCTTGACGAACCGATCGGCCAGTTGCGAAAGGTGCACGAGGCCGTCCTGATGCACGCCGATATCGACAAAGGCACCAAAGGCCGCGACGTTTGTCACCGTTCCCTCCAGAAGCATTCCTGGCTTCAAATCCTTGATGTTGTCGATGCCATCGGCAAAGGACGCCGTCCTGAATTCAGGCCGCGGATCGCGGCCGGGCTTTTCCAGCTCGGCCATGATATCGCGCACCGTCGGTAATCCGAAACGTTCATCCACGAAGACGCGGGGATCGAGTGCCTTCAAAGCGCTATTGTCATTCATCAGCGAGCGCACATCGCGGCCGCAGGCGCTGACGATCTTCTTGGCAACGCCATAAGCTTCCGGGTGAACGGCCGAAGCATCCAGTGGCTCTGTGCCGTCCGCAATGCGCAGGAACCCGGCGCATTGTTCAAAGGCCCGCGGTCCGAGCCGGGCAACCTTCAGCAGATCGCGCCGGGTCCTGAATGGCCCGACATCGTCGCGATAGGCGATGATCGCTTCGGCGAGCGCGCTGCCGAGGCCCGAAATGCGGGCGAGCAACGATGCCGATGCGGTGTTGAGATCGACGCCGACGGCGTTCACTGCGTCTTCGACCACACCCTCCAGCGAGCGGGCGAGGCGGTACTGATCGACATCATGCTGGTACTGGCCAACGCCGATGGATTTTGGCTCGATCTTGACCAGTTCCGCCAGTGGGTCCTGCAGGCGGCGGGCGATGGAAACGGCCCCGCGCAGCGAGACATCGAGCCCGGGAAATTCGGCTGCAGCAGTCGCCGATGCGGAATAGACCGAGGCTCCCGCTTCGCTGACGATGACTTTCAACGGTTTGGGCGATGGCATGTCGGACAGCATGTCGGCGACGAGACGTTCCGTCTCGCGGCTACCGGTGCCATTGCCGATGGCAATCAGCTCGATCTTGTGCCTGACGATGAGCTTTGCCATTTCAGCCTGGGCACCGCGCACATCATTGCGCGGCGGGAAAGGATAGACCGTTGCCGTATCAAGCAGCTTGCCGGTGCCATCGATGACCGCGACTTTCACACCGGTGCGGATACCCGGATCGAGACCCATGGTCGCGCGCGAGCCGGCAGGCGCCGCCAGCAGCAGATCCTTGAGGTTGCGGGCAAAGACATGGATCGCCTCCTCCTCGGCGCGTTCACGCAGGGCGGTCATGAGATCGATGGAGAGATTGAGCGACAGGCGGATACGCCATGTCCAGCGCACGACCTCCATCAGCCAGCTGTCGGCCGCACCAGCATTGGCCGGGATCGAATAGGCGTCGGCGATCATGCGCTCGACCGGCTTGATGGCGGCGGTGTCTTCCGCATCGACCTCGAGGTCGAGCGACAATACCTCCTCGTTGCGGCCGCGGAGCATGGCCAGCGCACGGTGGCTTGGTACGATTGCCCAGGGTTCGAAGTGATTGAAGTAATCTGAGAACTTCGCGCCGGCTTCCTCTTTCCCCGTTACAACCTTGGCGCGCAGGACGGCGCGATCCTTCATGTAGTTGCGCAGGCGGCCGACTAGATCGGCATTTTCCGAGAAGGTCTCGACGAGAATGTCCCGGGCGCCGTCAAGCGCAGCCTTCACGTCAGGAACGTCATCGGAGAGAAAGTCCTTCGCCAGTTCGGAAGGAATGGTGCGCCGGTCGCAGAGAATTGTTTCCGCCAGCGGACCAAGGCCGCGTTCGCGGGCAATTTCCGCTTTGGTCCGCCGCTTGGGCTTGAAGGGAAGGTAAATGTCCTCGAGCTCTGCCTTGGTGACGGCCCCGGCGATCTTGCCTTCCAGCTCATCGGTGAGCTTACCCTGGCTGCGGATCGACTCGATGATCGTGTCGCGGCGCGCATCAAGTTCGCGCAGATAGATGAGGCGCTCGTCAAGCGTGCGGAGCTGCGTGTCATCCAGCCCGCCGGTCACTTCCTTGCGGTAGCGCGCAATAAAAGGCACGGTTGCGCCGCCATCGAGCAGTTCGATCACCGCATTGGCCTGTTCTGGTCGCGCATTGATTTCGCCAGCGATGAGGCGTGCGATGCGGGCAGTTTTTGTAACAGTCACTGGCATTTCCATAAATATAATCGGGCAGCCAACATAGTGGCGCCCGACCATGATCGCAATCGCCTGGGAGCGATGTCTCAGTTCTTTTTCAACAGCAATTTGGCTTCCTTGATGCCAAGCGCTTGCGGCCGTGTGCAGGTTGTCTTGATGTCGATAAACTTCTTTTCCTCGCCGGAGCGCAGGATGGAGACCATGACATCGACGCCGTGTAATGCCCGCTCGAGCGAGCAGCGGATGTCGCGTCCCTGCAGGATGGCGACTGCCATGTCGGCAAGACCGGCCGTGCGGTAGTTGGCCATCATGCCGGCCGAGTGTTTCTGGTTGGGCGTGCCAAACGGATGTGCCCAGGCTTTCACCGGCCTGGCCTTCTTGCCCGGCTTTGCCAGTTTGACCTTGCCGCCGAAGAAATTCGGATCGGGAAGAAACAGTGAACCGTCCGTGCCGTACAGCTCCATATTGGGATGATGATGGGCCCAGACGTCCCAGCTTGCCGACAGGGTGACCGAAGCACCGCTTTCGAATTCAAGCAGCGCCTGAATGGTTGTCGGTGTTGTCACCTTGATGATTTCGCCCTTGCGCGGTTCGCTGGAGATAGTGCGGGTCGGTTTGGCCATGGATGTCAGCGCTGCCACCCGCCTGATGGGGCCGATGAGGTTGATCAGATTGGCAATATAGTACGGACCAAGATCGAGGATGGGCCCGCCGCCCGGGCGGAAAAAGAAATCCGGGTTGGGATGCCAGTGCTCCATGCCATGGCTCATCACATGCGCCGTGCCGGAGGTGATCGTGCCGACCTGACCGTCATCGACCAGCTTGCGCGCCAGCTGGTGGGCGCCGCCGAGATAGGTGTCGGGTGCGCACCCCGCTTTCAGGCCTTTCTTCGCTGCGAGTTTCTGCAATTCCAGACCGTCCTTCAGCGACAGTGTCAGCGGCTTTTCCGAATAAAGATGCTTGCCGGCGGACAGGATTTGCTTCGACACATCGAAATGCGCGTCCGGCACGGTCAGGTTGACGACCAGATCGATGTCTTCGCTCGACAAAAGGCCATCGATGCTGCGCGCTTCAATGCCATATTCGGATGCACGCCCAGTTGCCGCCGCCTTGTTGATGTCGGCGACGGCACGGATTTCAATTCCCTTGAACAGCGGGGCAAGTCTTAGATAAGTCGTGGAGATATTGCCGGCACCGACGATGCCGATCCCAAGTGTTTTAGCCATGTCAGTGTCTTTCTTCACAATGCCTTGACGGTGGCGATGGAGCGGCGGGCGAACCGTTCATCATCCGATGGATTGTCGTGTTCCATGATGAAATAACGGGCCGGTGTACTTTTCAGGACCGTCATCAGAGCTTTCCAGTCGACGGTTCCATAGCCGACATCGGCCCAGCCGTCCTCATTGGTGTTTTGACCGGCGGCAGCGATGTCCTTGACGTGCACCGCGCTGATGCGTGACCCGTAATTCTCGATCCATTCGAATGGATCGCCGCCGCCGCGAATGATCCAGGCGATGTCCGCTTCCCAGGATATGCTCGGGGCTGCATCGAAGATCAGCTTTTGCGGTATCGAACCATCAGCAAGTGCCTTGAACTCAAAGTCGTGATTGTGCCAGCCGAAAATATATCCGGCCTTGCTGTAAGTGGCGTGTGCCGCTTCGAGCCGCTCACCGAAAGCCGACCAGCCTGCGGCATCAGAGGGACGAAGATCGACCGCCAGGTGTGGGCAGTATATCGCCTTCATGCCGAGTGTCTCTGCAAGATCGAGAACTTTCTGTTGGTCATTTTCCAGGAGGTCGATGCTGAAATGACCTGTCGGCATGGTGAGGCCATTGGCATCGAGCGCACTTCTTGTTGCTTTCGCGTCGGCATAAACACCGCCATAACCCTCAACCTGCCTGTAGCCATTGCGCTGCAACATTTCGAGCGTCTGGTGAAGCGGCGGGAAGTTGCGGGAGCTGTAGAGCTGGTAGGAAAGGTCGGTCACTTTATTTCTCCGTCATGCTTGGGAAATTTAGATGCGGTTTTCGGTCGCGACGTCGAAAAGCGAGGCCATCGCGGGATTGAAGATCAGGACCACTTTTTCGCCTGGCTGGTAGCGCCTGCCGGAATCGACCCGAACCGAGATGGCCTTTCCGGCGACTTTCAGCCAGACCAGACTGTCCGCACCCATGGGTTCATCCAGATCGACCACGGCCTCGCACGAGCGGCCGGCGGGGCCAGGCACATCACTGATGGTGATGTGTTCGGGACGGAAGCCAAGAATGACGGAATGGCCAGGCGCCAGGGACTGCTGGGTCTCATAGCCAGCAAGCGATATGTTCAGATCGCCGGCCGTGAAGACCGGCGGGCCGTTCGTCCCGGTGATCTCGCCTTTGATGAAGTTCATCGCCGGGGAGCCGATGAAGCTGGCGACGAAAAGATTGCGCGGCCTGTTATAGATCGTCAGCGGCTCGTCGAGCTGCTGGATCAGCCCGCCCTTCATCACCGCGATTCGATCGGCAAGCGTGAGGGCCTCGATCTGGTCGTGCGTTACATAGATCATGGTATTGGCCAGCTGCTGGTGCAACCGCTTGATCTCGACCCTCAGTTCCGAGCGCAGCTTGGCGTCGAGATTGGACAACGGTTCGTCGAACAGGAAGACGTCGACGTCGCGTACCAGTGCGCGGCCGATGGCGACGCGCTGTCGCTGGCCGCCGGAAAGCTGGCCTGGCCTGCGGTCCAGCAGCGGCTCGATCTGCAAGATGTTGGCCGCGCGCTCGATGCGCCGCGCGATCTCGTCTCGCGGTACGCCGGCATTCTTAAGCCCGAAGGTCAGGTTGCCGCGCACGCTCATTTGCGGATAGAGCGCATAGGACTGGAACACCATGCCGATGCCGCGGTCCTTTGGCTCCTCCCAGGTGACGTTCTTGCCCTTGATGAAGATCTGACCATCCGTAATATCGAGCAGGCCTGCAATGCAGTTCAGCAAGGTCGACTTGCCGCAACCCGACGGCCCGAGCAGCACCAGGAACTCACCATCGCCGACGTCGAGATTGAGGTCCTTCAGCACCGACACGGCACCGAATTCGAGGCTGAGATCCTTGATCGATACACTTGTCATCGTCAGCCTTTCACCGCGCCGGCGGCGATGCCGCGCACGAACAGCCGCCCGGAGACGAAGTAGACGATTAGCGGCACAAGGCCGGTGAGGATGGTTGCGGCCATGTTGACGTTGTACTCCTTCACGCCCTGCACAGAATTGACGATGTTGTTAAGCTGTACGGTCATTGGATAGGTGTCGGGCCGCGTGTAGACGACGCCGAAAAGGAAGTCGTTCCAGATGCCTGTCGTCTGGAGGATGATCGCCACGACGAAGATCGGCAAAGACATGGGCAGCATGATCTTGAGGTAGATTGCCCAGAACCCCGCGCCATCCACGCGTGCGGCCTTGAACAATTCCTCAGGCACCGCGGCGAAATAATTGCGAAAGAGCAGCGTCATGATCGGCATGCCGAAGATCGCATGCACCAGCACCAGCCCTGACAGCGAGCCATAAATGCCGATTTCCCGCAACAGGATGACGATCGGATAGATCATTACCTGATAGGGAATGAAGGCGCCCACGATGAGGATCGTGAAGAAGATGTCGGCCCCCTTGAAACGCCAATTGGCAAGCGCATAGCCATTCACCGAAGCGATCGCAATCGACAGGATTACCGAGGGAACAGTGATACGCACCGAGTTCCAGAAGCCGCGCGACAGCCCATCGCAATTCAGGCCCGTGCAGGCGCTCGACCACGCCTTCACCCATGGTTCGAACGTAATCTCCATCGGGGGCGAGAAAATGTTGCCAAGTCTGACCTCGGGCATGCCCTTCAGCGAGGTCACGACCATCACATAGAGCGGTATGAGATAGTACACGGCAACCAGAATCAGCGTGCCGTAGATGAAGATGTTGCGCCGGCTGAATGCATGGCGCGGGCGTGCGCCACGCGGCTCGATTGCGGCCTGCGGGTCGGATATTTCAGCGACGTCAGCCATGCCGGCGCCTCCCGAATTCGAGATAGGCCCAGGGCACCACGACGATGGCGACCGACAGCAGCATCATCGTCGAGGCGGCGAAGCCCTGGCCGAGGTTCTGCGCGTGGAACATATAGTCGTAGACATATTTTGCCGGAACTTCCGAAGCGATGCCCGGGCCGCCGCCGGTCTGCGCCACCACGAGGTCATAGACCCGCACGATGCCCGAGGCGATGATGACCAGCGTGGTGATGAATACCGGCCGCATCATCGGGATAACGATGAAGAGATAGGTCTTCCACGTAGGGATCCCGTCGACGCGAGAGGCCTTCCAGATATCTTCGTCGATCCCGCGCAGGCCGGCAAGCATCAGGCACATTATCAACCCCGTGCCTTGCCACAGTGCCGCGATGAGGATGCCAAAGATGACGATATCGGCATCGTAGAGCGGGTTGAATTCGAAGTTTGTCCAGCCCAGGCTGCGAACTACCGATTGAACGCCGAAATCGGGGTTGAGAATCCACTGCCAGACCAACCCGGTAACCACGAAGGACAGCGCGAAAGGGTAGAGGAAGATCGTCCGGAACGTGTCCTCGAAGCGGATTTTCTGATCGAGAAGCGCGGCCAGCAGGAACCCTATGACGAACTGGAAAATCAGCGACAGTGCGCCATAGATGAAGAGGTTTTCGACCGCGACGTTCCAGCGGGGTGCGGCCCACAGCCGCTCGTATTGCTCGGCACCGACGAAGCTGAAGCGCGGCAGCAGCTTGGAACTGGTGAAGGAATAAAGCACCGTCCAGAGGCTGCCCCCGGCAAATACGAAGGTCGCCGTGAGCATCATTGGCACAGCGGCAATCTTCGCGTTGAGGTTGCGCAAGAGACGGATGGGACGCTTTTGCTGGGGCATTTGAAACCGGTGGCTGGTGCTGCAGGGTGAGGGAAGACGAACCGGCCCCGCAGGGCCGGCCAAAAACCGCCTTTGTTCAGTCGGCCGTGGCGACGATCTTGGCGAAGCGCTTTTGCGCGTCCTCGCTCGTCATTGCGGTGGCGAAGAATTCGGAGAACAGGTCCTCGAACTGCTTCTGCGTGTCCTGCGACACCAGCTGGTCGGTCCAGGAGACGATGTCGCCTTTGCCGAGAATCTCGATCCCCTTCTTCATGCAGTCGTTGGCGGCATTGAGATCGACGTCACCACGCACCGGCACCGAGCCCTTCTTCAGGTTGAACGCCACTTGCGTCTTGGGATCGAGCAAGGTCGAGGCCAGCACTTCCTGTGCTTTCGCCTTCGCCTCGTCCTTCTGCAGCGGGAAGTAAAAGGCGTCGCCGCCTGTCGCAAGCGTCGGGTTTATGCCGAGGCCGGGCAGGCAGGTATAGTCAGTGCCGGCAACCTTGCCAGCCAGCTGGAACTCACCCTGCGCCCAATCGCCCATGATCTGGCCGCCGGCCTTGCCATTGATGACCATGGCGGTCGCCTGGTTCCACTCCTGGACATTGGCGCTCTTTGACAGGCGACGCGCGTCGTCGGCGGCCTTGAACACCTTGGCGACCTCCGGTCCTGCCGCGACCGCCTCGTCCTTGTCGCCATAGACTTTCTGAAAGAGTTCCTTGCCTCCGATCGCGAGCATCAGCACGGCAAACGTGTTATTGACCTGCCAGGCCTGCCCGCCCTGGGCGAAGGGCACAATGCCGGCCTTCTCAAGCGCCGGCGCGGCTGCAACGAATTCATCCCAGTTCTTGGGGATCGGTACGCCAGCCGTCTCGAACGCCTTGTTGGAAAGCCACAGCCACTGCCAGGAATGAATGTTGACCGGCACGCAATAGATCTTGCCGTCGAGCGTGCAGCTGTCGAGCAGGCTTTTCGGCCGTATGACCTCCGTCCACTTCTCCTTGGTGGCAAGGTCGGTCAGGTCGCGCATCAGTCCTGCCTGGACCAGTTCCTCGGCCTGACGGCCGTGATTGAATTGCGTGGCGCCCATGGGATCACCGCCGGTGATGCGGCTGATCATGATGGGTCGCGCCGTGCTGCCTGAACCGGCAATGGCGCCATCGACCCAATGATTACCGGTCGCATCGAAGGCCTTGGCGAACTCTGCGACCGCTGCCGCCTCACCGCCCGAGGTCCACCAATGCGTAACTTCGAGTTCGGTTGCCGGGGCGGGGCCGGCAGCGGCGAGAAAAGTGGACGTGGCCAACACGGCAAGAGCTGAACAGTAACGCATCGTATCCTCCCAAATCTGAAACGTTACAGGTAGGCTAGTGCAAACGTCACGCGGATGCAATTGCCCAAGGTGAAATTTTCACGCATTACAGGATCCGATGCGTTCGTAACCAGTGCTAGTCTTTGTTTTTCCGTAGGTTAGCCCGCAATCCATGTTGATTTTTATTGATGGAAGGATCAGTTTCAAGGCCCTGCCCGTTCACCCATGGGTTGCATGTGGGCGCCGTTTTGCAGGGAAAAGTTCTGTACATTTCGTTCAAATTTTGAAACGATACAAAGTGGCATTTTGCCTCGAGTAACTTTGGACGACCAGTTGATTATGAAGAACAAGACCGGCAATCCGATACTGCAGGACGCCGCCATTACGCCTGCCGAGGCCGAGCGGCCGACATTGAAGACGATTGCCTTTATGGCCGGTCTTGGTGTCACCACCGTTTCCCGCGCGCTAAAAGATGCGCCGGAGATCGGGCAGGCGACCAAGAATCGCGTTCAGCTCATCGCCAAACAGATTGGCTACCGGCCCAATCGCGCGGGCGTGCGCCTGCGCACCGGCAAGACCAATGTCATCAGCCTGGTGCTGAATGCACAATCCTCGATCATGGGCCTGACGTCCAACATGGTTTATGGCATTTCCGAAGTGCTGTCGCAGACACCCTACCATCTGACGGTCACACCCTATTCGCTGGAAAACGATCCGATGCAGCCGATCCGCTACATCGTCGAAACCGGCTCGGCGGACGGAATCATCATGTCACGCACCGAACCCGATGATCCGCGCGTTCGTTATCTCACCGAACATGGAATTCCATTTGCAACGCACGGCCGCACCGAAATGGGCATCGAGCATCCGTACCATGACTTCGATAACGAGGCCTTTGCCTATCTCTCCGTAAAGAGCCTGCTGGCAAAGGGACGCCGCAAGATCGCCATGCTTGCCGGACCTTCGCCTGCCGTCACCTATTACCGCCACCTTGATCGCGGTTTTTCGCGCGCCATTGAGGAGGGGAGCGCTGCGGCCGTCGCTTTTTCCGGCGTCGATGTCGATACGTCGCTTGGCCGCATTCGCGACCGGATGGAGGAGATCATGTCTGGATCGAACCGTCCGGATGGCATTGTGTGTTGCAGCGGCGGCGCGGCTATCGCTCTTGTCGCCGGAATCGAGGCGGCTGGATTGAAGATCGGCGAGGATGTCGATCTTGTCTCGAAGCAATCGACCGACGTGCTGCAGTGGTTTCGTCCGCAAATCATCGTGTTCAACGAAGATGTCCGCCATGCCGGGCGTGAGCTGGCGCGCGCTGTGCTGCGGCGCATTGCCGGTGTCGATGCGCGGGAATTGCAAAGCTTAAGCTACCCAGACGAGCATGAACTGCGCTGAGGGAGGCCTCAGGCTTCTTCCAGACAAAGCTCGAATGTGATGCAGACAGGGTTTTCACCGCGCAGGAGGGAGCCGTGGGTGATGTTGCCCTTGGTATCGACCATGGCAATTTCCAGGTGCGTCCCGGCCGAGTGAGCATCTACGAGTCCTTGGGTTACAAAAACCTCGGTGGCGATATCGTCCACGGTCGAACCATCGGCATAGCGTGCGCCGATGAGACTGCCGACACCGCCGCGCAACGTCGCTCCGGCAAAGCCATGCTTGCGGCAGATCGCTTCAGCGGTCTCGATGATATCCTCATTCGGGCCGACCCGGGCGATCACAGTGCGCGTTCCCGTGGTTGCGGCAAGAGGTTCCGCCGGCAGCGGATGGAACAGTATAAACGCCGTTTCTTCATCTGGTTCCGATACCATCCGCACTTCCTCGACGCCCCAGGCGGTGGCGCGAATGGGCCGGCTGATAATCGTCTCATGCGCAAGAATATGGCCGCCGCAGCGCTTGCCGTCCTGCTGGACCCATAGTGCATGACAATGGATAAAAGGGGTCCGGTCGCGCTCGCCGAAAGTAGCATTGCCATTCAGAAGCCCCGTTTCGCCAGCTGGCGAAAATGTCTCGCTGTACCAGGCAGCATGATAACCGTCGCTCGACAACGCAGGCATGAGGTAGTGGAATGGGGCGAACGCGCCACCTTCAAGGATGAGGGCAGCTGCCTTGAGATTCGTTTTGCTCAACTGACGAGCAATGGCCGCGTTAAGGCTCAGGCCAGGTCCCAGGATAAATTCGAACTTGCGTCCAACACCCTCAAGGCTCTCAAAGCGCTCAGCAGCGATCGTTCCAGGTTGTTGCAAGCGCCGTTCAGGCACGGGCAACCGCCGCGGCGTGCTGATCGCTTCGGTTCACAGACACGGCTGTGTTGGTGTCGGCAATGTGGTCCATATTATAGAATGCGATCCTCGATCCGGTGCAAAGAATCCTAAACGAACGGTGCCTGCTTGCAATCAATTTCGCCGCATAGTTCTATAAGATGGTAGAACGATCCATAATGTGGATCGACAACGAGCGCGGAACATGGAGCAAAAAGTTTCAACAACAGGTATGAGCGGGTCCCAGAGCGTCGACAGGGCGCTTGGCCTGTTGAGCCTTGTCAGTTATTTCGGCGATCAGGGTGGTGCACTCAGCGATATCGTGGAACAGAGTGGTCTCAATAAGCCGACGACGCGGCGTTTGCTGCTCGCGCTCATTCGGTCCGGATTGCTGGAACAGGATCCTTTGACCCGGCGCTATTATCTCGGGCAGGAGGCCTATGTGCTCGGCACGCTTGCGACACGCCGATATGGCCTTTTGCAGATATCGCGCGACAGTCTCAGTGTGCTTTCGGCCAAGACACAGGACACCAGTTTTCTGTCGATTCAACGGGACAATTATGCAGTGTGCCTTCACCGGGAGGAGGGCACTTACCCAATTCGCACCCACGCGCTCCAGGCGGGCTATCGTCATCCATTGGGGGTTGGCGCGGGGTCACTTGCCATTTTGGCGGCCATGGACGACGATGAAATCGAAGCCATCCTTGCCATGAATGAATCAGAACTCCTGGCCGAATTTCCGCACCTTTCACCACCGCAGATAAGAGCCGATATCGCGGCCGCGCGCGCGCAAGGTTTTGCTCTCAACCCGGGGCGTATCCTTGCCAATTCCTGGGGCATTGGCCTTGCCATTCGTTTTCCCGATGCGCGGCCCGCCGGGGCTCTGAGTATTGCTGCCATTGATAGCCGGATGCAGCCGGCACGCCAGGTCGAACTAGTCGCTTTGATGAAAATTGAGGCAAAGAAAATCGAGGCGCGGCTGGCGCATCTCCAGCCACTGCATGATCGGCCAAAACGACCGGTCAATCGTGGTGGTAGACCCGAACAGAACCCGTTGGCATAGGTGAAGATATGACGAGCAAGAAAGGATTGGTCATCGAGCCCATGTCGAAAAAGGGTCATGAATCTCTCCGGTTTTCTCGATCAATCGGCGGGCCGCTTTCCCAACGAGATCGCCCTGGTGTGGGGCGAAAAATCATGGTCCTGGTTACACCTGCAGCGCCGGGTCAATGCCATGGCTGCAGCGTTGCAAAAGCAATTCGGCGTCGTCATGGGTGACCGGATTGTCGTGCAGTCGCAAAATTGCAACCAGATGTTTGAATCGATGTTCGTCTGTTTCAAGCTGGGTGCTGTCTGGGTCCCGGCCAACTTCCGTCAAACCCCCGGCGAAGTTGCCTACCTTGTAAAGACGAGCGGTGCGAAAGGCATGATCTGCGGTCATTTGTTTCCTGACCATGCGGCAGCGTCCCGAGAAGCTTGTCCGGAACTGGAATTCATTATTGCAATCGGCAAAGCTGAATTTGGTGAAGACTACGACGATATCATCGATCGCTTCGTTGGCGAAACAGTCCCGGTGGCCGCTGTTGAACATGACGATCCCTGCTGGTTCTTTTTCACCTCCGGCACAACAGGACGGCCCAAGGCGGCTGTCCTCACGCATGGCCAGATGGGTTTCGTGGTCACCAACCACCTGTGCGATCTGATGCCGGATACAACGCACAACGATGCCTCGCTTGTCGTCGCTCCGTTGTCGCATGGTGCGGGCATTCACCAACTGACGCAGGTAGCAAGGGGCGCGAAAACCATCCTGCTGCCGACGGAAAAGCTCGATGTCGGGGAGGCCTGGCGTCTCATTGAAGAATGGCGGGTGAGCAACATGTTCACTGTCCCGACAATTTTGAAAATGCTGACAGAGCATCCGGCCGTTCATTTGCGCGATCACTCATCGCTGCGCTATGTCGTCTATGCTGGCGCGCCCATGTACAGAGCCGATCAGATTCACGCCCTGAAAACGCTGGGATCCGTCATTGTGCAATATTTCGGCCTGGGCGAGGTAACCGGCAATATCACCGTGCTGCCGCCCGCAGAACATCACGTCGAGGATAAGGACGATGCACATCCGGGCACCTGTGGGTACGTGCGCACCGGCATGCAAATCTCGATCCAGGATGATGCTGGCAATGAAGTACCGGCAGGCACGACGGGCGAGATTTGCGTCATCGGCCCGGCGGTCTTTGCCGGGTACTACAACAATCCCGAGGCGAACGCCAAAGCCTTCCGTTATGGCTGGTTCCGCACGGGCGATCTTGGTCATATGGATGAGGCGGGGTTTGTCTTCATCACCGGACGGGCATCAGACATGTATATTTCCGGGGGCTCCAACGTCTATCCGCGCGAAATCGAGGAAAAATTGCTAACGCATCCGGATATCAATGAGGTTGCAGTGCTTGGAATCCCCGACCCGGTATGGGGAGAAGTCGGGCTTGCGGTCTGCGTGGCCCATGCGGATAGATCCCCGGATGGAAAGGAGATCATCGCCTGGCTCGATGGCAAGCTGGCGCGTTACAAACTGCCCAAGCGTGTTGTCTTTTGGCCCGAAATGCCGAAATCCGCCTATGGCAAGATTGCCAAAAAACTAATTCGCGAAGAGTTGATCAAGCGCAATGAGCTGGACGAAAATAGCCATTCAGGCGCTTATTGATTTGCTGCGAACAGCGGCCAGACAGCGATGAAGATAATCAGTCCTTGACGATCAATTGGTAAAAATAGGATCGGCAAGCATGTTCATACCGTTGTCGAACCGAGTTACAGCCCGGGTAAAAGCTTTTCCGTACAAAGGGATGCCCATCGTGGGAGTGGAACCCGTATTTGGACGCGACAAGAATGCCCTTGATATGGAGGCGAAATCCACGGGGACGATATCGTTCTGGGAGGCCGATCTAAGGAAGCGTCAGGAACTGGTATTAAGATCAAGTTACGGTTCCTGCACGACTAGCCACTCGCTGCGGCTTCTACCTGCAGACAACAGCAGGTCGATGGCAGCGATAAACGCGCGTCAGTTCAGTTGATCTCTTCGCCTCCGGGCGCGGAATGGGCATCCGGCACTACGTCGTTTGGCTGAATTGCAGAATGCGGTCGTTTGGTACCTTGCCGCGGGAAAAACTGGGAAAAAACTTTGAGAGAAGAAATTTGGTTGTGTACGGCCGTCATCCTGACGACCGCGCTAATAGCGTGGTTGTGGCTCTTTCAACCCAACAACTAATAGATCCCGACAGCCAACATCATGTGCTCAACCGGTTGCGGCAGGGATTCTGAACCTTCGATCTCCCCTCTCCCGCCCGGTGTATTCGAGAATAGATTTCGATGACAGGAAGCCGTGAAGCTCTTCCCATGCCAGTGGTGGAAACACCAGATGATCGCAGATGTGGAGGAAAGCGTTCAGACGCTCGCGAAGAATTTAGGTGCGCTTGAGCAAAGGGAGGTAGACTATACGGTCTGCGATGAGCCAATAAAAACAAGAAAAGGCAATGACTAAAAACGGAGCTTGGATTCTTGAAATAATTGTTTTTGTGATGGTCCTTTTTGTACTTTTCTTGGCGAGCATTTACTTTTTGCCCTCATAATATGGTTGCGGTGGCCGGATTCTGAACCGACGATCTTCTGGTTATGAGCCAGACGAGATGACCACTTCTCCACTCCGCATGAAACTGAATTTGGGGAATAGTTTTCCATGACGGAAGCCGTGAAGCTCTTCCCACGCGCCCGGCGAGTGTTCCCTGTCTCCAGGTCCGCCAGTTAGCTGCAAATCACACCTTAGCCCGCATAATTGATTCGCTTCTTTAAACAGAGGATTAATTTCAGATTCTAGGGATAATTACCTAGTTTCGAAGCGATCGGGGACAGAACCAATTTTGAAAGCCACTAAGATTTTACTAGGCAAATAAACTCTGGCTTAGACAGCGTTGGCTATCCTGCGGCAATGGAGCAAGAAGACTATCAAGCCAACTGGCGAGGTGCGCGTCGATATCAATTCGACGAAGAAACACGCTTAAAGAAACTGGCTATGCAGTCGCGGGATCAGGTCGTCAAATTCCGGCGCGTAAAATGTGCCGACCCGGAACAGAAATTGAAGGTCCTTGTTGAAGACCTTCACCAAGTACCAGAACAGCGTACTCGGCCCGAGCGGCGTGTAGAATGGCCCGAGCTAGAGGAAAAAGTGAAAGTGCTTGTCGAGGATGATTTTCACCGAGACAATAGGCCAAAGGCGTGGCTGGAGCGCATACCGTCCCGATCATTTTGGCTGCTAACGTGTATTGCTGGAGCCATCACTTTTTGCATTGCCGCGCTACTGGCGCACAAGTAGCGCAGCACCCGCCAGAGATTGGTTGCGCCAGGTCGGATCCGAACCGACGATCTGCTGGTTATGAGCCAGACGAGATAGATGACCACTTCCCGGCTTGCTCCAAGCTCCGTTCCGCCACTTCTGACTTTGATAGCAGGAGCTGACAGATGCAGTGCCGTCGTCTCAACTTGCAAATAGGCAGCGGCATCTCTGTTTTGGTTGCAGCAGCCGGATTTGAACCTAAGGCGCTGTTGGTTATAAGCCAAGCGAGCTATTGGGCTGCTGCACTTGCACTCCGACATGGAACGAAAATGATTGCACACTGTTTTCCAGGTTAGCTGGCAAAACCGAGGTGTGCTCAAAATGGCAGATGACAAATCAAAACAGGATAACCGTGATCGCTCAAAAGTCTCGCCCAGTGAGGAATATGAGATCGAATATCTCATGACGAAATACGACCTAAGCAAGAATCGGGCGCGAGAGTTAATCGCCAAGCATGGAGGCAGTCGAAAGAAGATTGAAACTGTGCTTGCGAGCTCAGGATGAGATAACCGATGTTAAAGCTGATTGGTGCGATTCTTGTGATGGCGGGGGTACTCTACTCGGTCTGGGTGGCGCTTTCTCATCGCAAACTAAGTCAACCGCCTAGATCGTCTGACAATGAAAACTCAGTATCGTTGGAACCAGATAGGCAGGGCTTGCGATTTCTCGGCCTGAAGCAAAATTTGCCCTCCATAATCCTTTTGGTTATTGGCGCAGCGCTGCTGCTTTATGGAGACTAACGGCCTGCAAAGCGACCGCGCAGTGGAGTCAATGAACCTCCAGCTCCTTCTCTGTTCACTTGTAAGGTGGAATTTTCGGGCAATTGCTGAAAATTTTCACTAACAGAAGGAGGAAACACAATGATCAGGAACCTTATCACGCTCACCGCCTGTGTGGTTCTGATGTCCGGCCCCGCGCTGAGCCAAACGACGGCGCCCGCACCGACGGAAACTCCTGCACCGCTCACGGTAACCAACAAAGAATTGTTCAAGCCTGCGCCAGGCGCGGCGCCGGCCACACCCGAGGCCAGCGCCATGACAAAAGCCTCGGAGGGCCAGATTCTGGCTGCCGGTTTTCTCGGCAAATCCGTGTACAACGGAGACAGTGATACTGCCGAATCCATAGGCAGGCTCAATGATCTCGTCATCGGGCCCGACGGGATGGTTCAGGCCGCGGTGATCGGGGTCGGGGGCTTCCTTGGCGTCGGTCAAAAGGATGTCGCTGTTGCGGCCAGCCAGCTTAAGCTTTCCGTCCGCAGCGATGGCAATAGCTGGCTCGTCTTAAACACCACCAAGGATCAGCTGAGCGCCGCGCCTGCCTTTGACAGATCGGCGAATTTCACCGACGGTGTGGCCGATCCAATGAAAGCAAGCAAAGCGGAGGCAGAAAAGACAGCCCCGGCAGCGCCGGAAACCCCGGCGAAATAATGCCGCGGACAGAGGAGCCGCTTTCGCAGCGGCTTCTTTGCAAGCCTCAGTTTGAGATTCATGCGAAACGCAAGTTAAAATCGGCGATCCGATTACGCCGCAGGGGCCCAGATTCCTCGCAACCGGATGAGCCATTGCCGAGGCGCAAGAACAACCTGGTGCGCTCCTCCTCTCAGGCGAAAAGTTCGGATTGTTCCCACAAAGCCCATGTCGAAGAACTGGCTGATTGGCGAAATCTCGGGGAATGGACATCAGGTTTGACTGAGGCTATTCCTCGGTATCGACAATCGGACAGTGAGACCTGAAGATTTCCATTCTTTCGAGAGATCAGCTGCGAGTTGACTGGTTGTGACATTGATCAGTTTGCTGCCAAAGCCCTCGTTGTTTTGCTGCTTTTGTGCTGATGGACCCCCGCTTTCCTGCCAGACCAGCACGATGCGACCATTTTCAAGGACGGAGTGGATGTCAATGCGTCCGGTTGCCGTGGAAAGGCCGCCGTGTTTGGCGGCATTCGTTGCAAACTCGTAAAGCAAGAGGGAAATAGGGATGATCGCGTTTCCGCTGACCGGAACGTCAGGCCCTTTAACAGCAAAACGGGATTCGGTCCCTTGCATGTCCGCGACATAGGGCGCGAGGATCGTCTGAATAATCGCCTGCAGCGTCGTCGCGGGCTGGCTCCCTTCGCCGTTGGTCGAAACGGTCAGCGCATGCGCTCGCGCGAGCGCATCGAGACGATTTCTGACCGTGGCAGCAAGTTCCGTCGCCGAAGCGGCGGCCTGAGCGCTCAGGCCCACTATGCTGCTTGCCACGGCGAACAGATTCATGATCCGGTGGTTCATTTCCCTCAGCAGGACCTGCTGCTTTTCCTGTGCCCGGCGCCGATCGGTGATATCGCGGGCAATCTTTGATACGCCGATAATCGTGCCGTCCGCATCCATAATGGGAGAGACGGTGAGCGAGATGTCGAGCAAGCTTCCGTCCTTGCGTTGCCGCACAGTTTCATAATGTTTGATGTGCTCGCCACGGCGGATCCGGCCGATGATAACTGGTTCCTCATCGTGCCGGTCGATAGGAATGAGGATCCCCCGGGTTCTCCGACGATTTCGTGCTCTGCGTAACCAAACAGCCGCTCTGCTCCTGGATTCCAGGTCGTGATTATGCCATCCAGATCCTTGGCAAAGATCGCGTCGTCGGATGATTCAACGATGGCGATAAGTCGCCGGGCTTCATCATCCGCCAAATGCCGGCCGATACTGAAACCCAATTGCCGCGCAACCATCAGGGAAAGCTGAAGCTCATGCTCCGTGAATTCGTGCGGTTTATCATAATAGGTCATGAACTTGCCGATGACTCTGTCGTCAACGGTCACCGGGACGAATGCAAGAGCTCGGATGCCTTCCTTACGGATGGTTTCCTTTAGCGCTTCCGGTTCATTCGCCGACTCAATGTCGTCAATGCAAATTGGCTGCGCGTTTCGATCATCTGGTCGCCAAGGGGAGTGTCCATCGACGGCTTGTCGGTAGCTAGCCGACAATCCTCGCCAAGCGACAAACCGCATCACGCCGGTGGGGTCGAAGCGCAGAATTGACGCGCGGTGGCAGCCCAAGCCATCGCTGATCGCATCGAGCGCCGCGTCATAAATGTTGTTTAGCGAATGTGCGCGGTATAGGCTATCGGTAAAACGAAATAGCACACCCTGCTCGTGTGCGCGTTGGGCGAATGCTTTTTCGATACCGATCTGCTCCATCTCCAATCCGCATGTGTGCAGGTTTAAAATTCAATACTAGCGCTCAAGACTGGTTTTGCACAGGCTCCAGGTTTAATATCTCTGACGGAGTGCGAGCGAAGATCGCCGGACTTCTGGACGCTAATCAGAGCTCGTCGGAGGCGCTTTGCAACGTTCTATGCGAGGGAGCGTTTAAACGATAATATATAGGAGACATCCGAGGATCGACATTTGATCACCTCTAGTCGACACGGTGCACCGGCAATCAAGGCGTTGCGTGATCTGCGCCTCGACGTTTCAACGCTGCTCTCCGAATTGCCTGCTGCTATCTACACTACCGATGCCGACGGAAGAATCACCTTTTACAATGAAGTGGCTGTCGATCTTTGGGGGCGCCGTCCGGCGATCGGTGAAGATCATTGGTGCGGCTCATGGAAGCTTTTTTGGCCCGACGGCACTCCGATGCAGCATGATGAATGTCCCATGGCGGTGGCGCTGCGTGAAAACCGCAAAGTCAGCTGCGGCGAGGCAATCGCCGAAAGACCAGATGGGACGCGGGTACCATTTCTGGCATTTCCGACCCCGCTCACTGATCAGGCGGGAATCGTAATAGGCGCGCTCAATATGCTCGTCGATATCACCGCACAAAAGGAACAGGAAAACCGCATCCGGACGTTGACGCGAGAAGTCAACCATCGCGTGATGAACCACTACCAAGTGATTTTGGCCATGATCCGCGAAACCAACGAGCGGGTGAAGAGCCCGGCTGAGTTTGAGGAGCGGATCAGAGACCGAATTCAGGCGCTCGCCAGTTCGCAGCAGCTGCTGGTTTCTTCCAACTGGCGCGGAGCTACCCTCTCGGACTTGTTGATGGCGCAGATCAAACCGTTCGGAGCAGAAAATTCGATTGTCGTCTCGGGCCCAAATATTCTCTTGCAACCGAATGCAGTTCAGTATCTGGGCATTGCATTCCACGAGCTTGCAACCAATTCCGCCAAATATGGCGTATTTTCAGCCGACCATGGTAATGTTGAAGTGCGATGGGACGTCGAGCGGGACGATGAAGGAAACGAACGTTTTGTGCTTACCTGGAGGGAAACCGGCCCCGAACTTGTCGCCCCCAATGAACCTGGTTTTGGGCAAACCGTACTGGAGAAAGCAACACCGCTTTCTTTGGGTGGCGAGGCGAAGGTCGACTATGGCCCCCAGAGCGTATCCTGGAACTTGCGCGCGCCGCTGAAGCACGTTCTAGCTGCTGCGAACTCCGAACAAGCGGGTCCGATGACCTCATCTGGCATATAGCATTCACCGTTGTTAAAGGCATTCGGTGCCGAATCGTTTGACACCAGCAGGAAGCCCGCTGCCTCAGCTTCTCGTTATCTCCCAGTATTCACAGCGGCCGCCGATCGGATGGGATAGCCACTCGCCATTTATTTCTCGATCACGAGAACGATCTCCAACGTGTCAGGGTCTACTATGACAATGCGGCTGTCGGCGAGCACGAAATACTCGTAATCCGCATACGCCGGAACGATCTGCACAATTCCTGGCGGGAGTGGCAATCGTTTCACGGTACTCGGCACGACCACGCCGACATTAACTTCGAAATTAATATCAAGGATCGGCTCGGTCTTTGTTTCCGTGATTGCCTGCCGAATTTCAGTCTGCTGTTCCGCAGTGACGTCTACGTCGGTGCTTTTCTCAGATTGTGCTGGTTGACTTTCAGTTTGCTGTTCGGGATTTTTCTTCATGATTTCCGTTTGCGCGAGGGCTCCCGTTGCAACGCCGAGAGTAAGGACCAAGGCGCCTTTGAGGATAATGCTCTTCATCGAACATCTCCCCGTTGAAAGTCCCTTCAGGCACCTAAACTCATCGGTCCGGTCATTGTTCCGATTTTTGCGGATGGGACGCCGATGAGCTGCTTCGCCTCGAATCCAATTGGGGTCCCAGGGGTAGAAAGAGCGCCTTTGCGCCGATTGCGAAAGCAATGAACTATCTCATCCTCTGCGCAAGTATACTGCCCAGCCTTGCTTTAACCCAATTGAATTGATTTCTGTGCCACATCTCTGGGATCAAATGCGTTGAACCAGGCAGCTACTGTCTTATGCCGCAGGGGTCAGCAGCAAAATGGGTTATCTCTTCGAAAACGAAGCGGGCCTTAGGTGAAGGCAACGTCGTCGGCTGAGAGGTCCGCCAGCGAGAGATTCTCGATGAGGATACCGCTGGTGTCGCCATCAAAGCTGACATAGACACCTTCCGCCGTATCGTGGGACGCCGCGAGAAAGCGTTGAAATCGTGGATACCAGTGCTGCTCGAGGCAAACCGGCGCGGTTATTCCATTTGCCCATGAACTATCACCGCCGATGTATCATCAACGACATGACAACTTCGGCGAAATAGATCGCTTCGACAATCGCGACACGAGCGGGCCTTCGCCCGCTGTTACTCTCGTTTTGACGCGTAAGCTTCGAGCATCCGATCGGCGTCAGATAGTTGCCGATAGAGTTCGTCCAGCATATCGTTAACGACATTCATCTTTTCACCCGCCACGGCAAAAATCTCCTGTGAGGCACCGCGGACCTTGGAGTCCGAGACCGTCTCCAAGATCAAATCGAGCCCATCGTAGCGATAACGGGCGTGAGCAAGCGCATCTTTGATGTCGATGACGTGCCTGCGAAATGGATCAAGCACTTCGCCTAAATCAATCTTCATTCTGGGATCTCCACTATTCGAACGATTTTCCGCATAGATTGTAAGCCGCCATGGATTGCATCGGTCTCCAAGACGACGCCATGGCGCGCAGGCTTCTCGCGCAGACCTATGGACGTCCTGGCGGCTGCTCCTGCGGAAACTTGTCGTCATGAACGATTGCCACGGCCTGCTCGAGGTTGTCTCTCACCTCGAAACCGATCCAGTGTCCGTCCATCAGATGCGTTTGCCTCGCGCAGGCGAGGAAATAGTTCCCGGCCTGCTGCGCAACAAAGTTGAGTTGTCTCATCTCATTGGTTTTGATTCCTGCTGGCGGATCGGTGTACACTCCCCAGATCGCATCTTTGGCTGTTAACTTCACTGGCATCTCTGACTGAGCATAGACCCTGGTCACCATCAGGCTGTGCCGGAAAGACGAGGAGCCATTGATGAACTCGATCTGTACCGACCATTTTGCTGGCACCATGATCGTGAGATTGCCGCCCCAGTAGCCGTTGAAGTCGATTATGTCGGTCCGGATGTTGTCCCTGCGGTACCGCTCGACTTGGTTCCAATCGGCAACAATCTCTATAGCCACTGTCTTGGCTGCGGGATCGTTCTTGATCCAACCCGGGACGAAAGGCTCTCCAGCCAGTGCAATTTGGGGCAACAATCCCAAGGCGAAGGCAAGAAGGGCAAGGTGGGCAAAGCGCGCCATCGCAATCAGAGGCTCCTCCCGCGGCATGGCGTAAGCGACCGCAACCGCGGTCGACTAGACCTAGCCTTTACCGAAGAGAATACCCTCAAAATAAGATCCACACCAGCAAACCCACCTCTGGTGGAACGTATCAAAGCTGTAGTCGCCGGAGGTCGCCAAAGCGAACACTCCAGCTGCTGCAAAGTCTGCTTCGGGTCGATACCAGCATTCCAGCTGCTGACGCGGAATGGCCAGTTATCCCCTTGTGGCGTGAAGCGGAAATTGAGCCGGTCTTGTGCCGCAGGTGTGAGCTGTTTCGGCTCGAACTCAACCGGCGTCATGCGTCCGAAAAAATCAATAAGCGCGATCACGGTGCCTATAATTGCGGCATCAGCGGGCCTCTCTCTAGAGGACCCAAAGTCTCCTGTTGGCCGATACTGTTGAAAAACTCTAAAACCGGAGCTTGCCGAAAAGTCAGCCATTTCGCAATCTTAGCGAATGTTGCCGCTCGATACCGTCCCAGTTCCGCTACGCGCCTCACACGCTGCTTGATGGCAAAATTGGTAGGTCCCCAAGTAAATTCTCAGTGTGGGCCTCTACGGCCCTCCAGAAAATCAAACATTCTAGAAAACCGACTTTTTCAACGGTATTGGCCGAAAGGCGTCATGGCTCGTTCGCGCCCGCGGCGATCGACGCAGCCGTTTGAGGAGAAGCCGAAGAATCCGGTAGCCTGCGCGTCCGGGAAAAGTGCCAGGTGGCTCGCCAACTCCGCCCGCAATCAATAGTAGGGGGAGACGCACGCCCGTCGCGGACCGTAGTAGGGCTGGAACGTGTTGTCGTAAGCCCTGTAGGACCGGTAGCGGGCATAGCACCAGCGCGTGTGTGTGTTGCCGCCATAATAGACCTGGCGGTAATTGCGTGGCGCGTAGTAGCGCGGACGGTAATAGGTCGGCCCGTAGTAGCCCTGATCGTAGTAGCTGGGGCCATAATACCTCGGCTGCGCCAGCAATCCGCCGATAATTGCGCCGGCCGCGAGCCCGCCGAGTGCCAATGCCCAATCGTCGTTACCATTGTGGTGTCCATGCCCGCGGTAGCCTCGATAGTATCCACGGTTGTAACCGCCGCGGTAACGCCTGTACTGGACCGGCTGCGCCTCTTGGACTTCGATCTTCGGCACGGCAACGGTTGGAAACGCCATGGCCGGCGGGGCGCTCGTCAGCGCCGTCACCAGCGACAGGGCAAAGATTGCTAACCTTTTCATTGGCTTCACCTTTCCTCTACAGTGCTCCGCGTCGAAGACGGCGCGCAAGGACGCTGCAGCCCTTTAAATGCTCTGCGCAATTTTACTCCAAAATCTATTTTGACTCGAGAAATTATGCGTTAGCAGGAAAGCTTTCTTTCAAAAATGGTCCATTCGCGGTGTCGCATCGCCGCGCGCGGAAAACGCATTCTGTTGATCGCGAACGCTCGTATCGTTGGCCCATCCGGTGCGGTCCTTCCCGATTCATCTAGAGGAGTGTCCGCATTGGGTCCCGTTGCGATCATTCTCATCCTCAATCGACCCGGCGCAGATTTTCCGCATAGACACCCAAACTGGTGCCATGGCCAATGAGAACGATGCGCCTACCGGAATTGGGGCTCTGCCTAAATTCGTTCGTGACGCCGCAAACTCTGTCGAAGTAAAACGGTAGCCCTTGGAGCTCAACCGGCGAGCGGCATCGTTTCGTGCCATAACCATCATCGGCCCGAACCACGATATACGGAAGCTAGGCTTGATGGCCTGCGATCGCACGACAAATCATTCTCCAGAAGAAACACAACTTTCAAACTCGGAAATGTCTAATAAATCTGCCGATCTGCCTTCCTGCAAGGCAATGGAGGGCAATTGTTGCAACGGGCAACGATCCGAGGGACAGAACCGAGAATATCACGAACCAATGGGCAGCGCCTCCGCTGTCGCCTGCCTGATCGTTAGAGAACACAACATACAAAGGAAACGCAACGAAAAGGCCGAAAATTCCAACTAGGTCCGCTACTGCAGACCTGGTAGATAGCTCGGCTTCTCGAATGGACTATGCGATTGCGGCTATAAGCAAGGGGACATAATGCACCGTCATAAGAATGGAAGAAAGGCCAACGGCATCAAGAAATTCGTCCATTAAATCCAATCTTTCTTGGCCCACATACGCTAAGGACGTGAAATCGTCGGCTCGGAACATAAGTTCTCGCGCGGGCCGGTAGGAGCAGTCGGGTTCTTCAGCTTGCAAGCGGCTGCCAACAACGCTGGAAAGTTTTCGATCGAACCAAGGGCGCTGAGGACGAACGCTGCAATGGCTTTTCCTTCACGTTCAGCCTGGCGGGAATATGTCTCCACGGGGCCATCCCAAACCGTCCACACGGCAGCCAGGTTCTGCTTGATTGATATGGCTGCAGTGCAGAACGTTGTGCCTGAGGAACTTTTAGTATCACAGACGACCGATGCTCCGCCGATCTCTAGTTGCATTTGGTGAAGTTGGTCCGAGACACGCTCGCCGCCGACGGTCTAATGATTCTGGAACACGTCCAATTTCCTGTCGTCGACGAGATAGAAACGATTATTCGGCAAGGCTTTCTGGAGCGGGGCCCTTGGATCATCACAAACCGACTTCGACCATTGGCGGCTCAAGAGGGCACAAATTCCTTCCCTCGACGAGTCGACTCCTGTCGATCCGAATGTACTCATCGTAATTTCCAGTTGGTCAACTGACGGTGCAGTTTCCCGACTGCTTGCCGCTTCGCGAAATGCTTCCAAGCGTTCTTTCGCCGCTTGATGATCTTCCTGCTTATGGAATGAAAAGGATGGCTTTTCAGATATCAGACCTGTCAAGGCTACAAATGGCACGATCAGCGGCACATCTCCGACGACCACATGAGCATCGGAAGCGAGGAATTCGATTGAGTGGTGCTTTGGCGATGGAGCACGCCGCAAGGACGGCACCGAGCGTGAGGCAAAGGGACAGCATCGTCGAGAACGCGCAGCGAGACATCATAGTGTGAAACTACAGCGTTCCTATTGCGAGAGCGTTATTACAAAGCTGCTAATTCTAGCGGCTTTGAGTGTGGCGTCGCCTGATTGCCATGCCGTTTGGCGAAAGGTGCTCCGCGATTGGGGCGCAAAGCGGAAACTAAGTTGATGTCTTATGCCCGCTGGGCTGAGTGTCTCGGCTCGAATTCAACCGGCGTCAAGCGTCCGAAAAGTTCGATAAGCGCTACAACCCTTCCCGATTTGGTTACCTCTTGAACTACGCCTCCAAACTTTGCAAACGGGTTCATGCTGTCCGATACTAAAATGCCCTCGCCTTTCGGGAACTGCATTTCCGTCGTTGCCTTCCGGGACTTGGCCTCTACCTTGAGGTGAATGCGCGCGGCGCGGGTATCATCGAATTGCATGTCGATTTCGGTGAGGTAGATTGCTTCGACGTGATCAGTTGAAATGCGGACAGGACGGCATTTTAGCCAAGGATGCATTCAACACCAAGCACGAAGCTGCAGGTCAGGATCCGACGTGGGCGATTGCGGGAAACTTCCGAACGGCTGGGTCAATGACTTCGTCGCCTCGATCTTCTCCGAATTGTTCATTTTCCTGTAGCTCCTGGATGAGTGAACGTGCTGCATCTGTTGATTTCCGAACATGGACAAATCCATTTGGTTTTCGCGCGCCGATATGGAGTGCGCCAAGAACGGTGCCGACCACCGTGCCAACACCATCGGCAAGACTGGTGCCGCCCAGCACGACTGCAGCCATGGCGACGACTTACGGACGCGGACCCAAAATTCCAAAACACTGTTGGTCTATTTCACCACTTAAATTGCGCTTTTCTGTCCCGTCACAACGTTCATGACAATCCTGCTCGTAACAGTGCTGTGTGTAGCGGCAGCCTTTATCCGAGCTTCAAACTCCAATCAGATCTGCTCGAGTGTTTTCGCAGGACGTTGAGCCAGTTTGTGCCATGCTGGATGGGCAATGGATTTGTCCCAAACGGCCAATGCGTCATCCAGATTCATAACATGCTCCTGCATGAGTTCCTGATTGACTTCGAGCATTGCGAAGCCGGATGCTTCGAGAAGTTGGCGGCATTTGTCGGTCGTGTTGGCCAGCGTCGCATAGGGCAGCTCGATGCCGTGACCGGCGGCGGTTTCCGCGATGACGGTGTTTATGCCGAAAGGCTCGCCAGGGGCGTCGAAACTGACGATGCCACCAGGTCTCAGCCAACGGTTCCAGGTTTTCAAAGCTTTCCGCGGCTTCGACATGAGTATGAAGGCAGACGAGCAAAGAATTCTGTCAAAGGCCGCGTCTTCAAGTTCAATCGACTCGGCATCACCCTGTATGAACTGGATATTCGTCAGGCTCTCCATGCCAGCCTTGAAATGCGCCTGTGTCAGCATTTCCGAGGAAAGGTCGATCGCGACGACGGACCCTTCGTTGCCGATCAACTTGGCTGCGTGCAGTGCAAGCCGCCCCGTTCCGGTTCCGACATCCAGTACCGAGAGCCCCGGCTCAAGCCTCGCATGTTTGATGATAACAAATGCGAGTTTGGGATGAATTGCATCCTGGTCGTAAGTCTCGCTGCGGCGATCAAAATAATCGGCCGTCAGACCCTTCAGATTGGGGTTGTACTCGGTGTCCTCATGCATGGGGCACACCCCGTATTTCGTCTGACACGAGCACAACAATCACATTCCCCATTGTTTCGCCGCAGCGCATGGGAACAATCGATTTCAGCCGAGCGTATGACGCATCTGACAAGAGTCGGGTTGCCTTTCTCCGCCCCATCATAGCGGACTTTAGTAAACGGACTGTACACTTAACTCCGGGGAAGGGTCTGCGTTCCAAGGTTTGCGTAGAGAGCCGATCAATCGGGAAGTGAAGTTCGTCTGGCTCAGTTGTGCACCTTGCGCGTCTGCAATATCGTTTTGGACGCATGTCGCATCTCGCACCGGTTCGGCGGGTCGTCTCCAGCTCGAATTTCCGACTGGTTGCCGCTTGCATCCCATCCAGTTTCAAGGCTAGGAACAGCGAACTAGAAATAAAGCCTTTTTCGGGTGCTAAACTTGTCAATCGCCACCAGGCTCATTGTTGCGTCCTATGTAATATCGTTCATCGCGCTGGTCGCTGTTCTTGAACTCGGCTTGCTTTCGGCACTGCTCGCTGGCCTCCTCGTCTATAATGTCGTGCATCTAGCCGCCCCGGTTCTCGGCAGACTTGGTGTCGACGGCAATCTCGCCAAGACGGTTGCGCTGGCATTGCTGGCGCTGGTTTTCATCCTTTTGATCGTTACCGCAGTGGTGAGTGGATTGGCCCTGCTGACCGACGGATCAGAAGGTATCGCGTCACTTTTCAAAAAGATGGCGGAGATCATCGATACGGCTCAGGTTCATTTGCCCGGCTGGGCGCGTGATTATTTTCCCTCCAATCTAGAAGAACTGGAGTCGTTCGCAGCGAAGTGGCTCCGTGAACATGCCGGCCAACTCCAGTTGGTTGGTAGAGACATCGGTGTTTTGCTGGTTCGTATTATCGTTGGCATGGTGATCGGCGGAATGATCGCACTGAGTTCCGTTTCGCCTTCTCGTAAACCTGGGCCTCTGGCGGTTGCGCTTACAGAGCGTATAGACCGCTTCAGCGATGCATTTCGCAACATCGTTTTCTCGCAGCTTCGCATTTCGGCGCTGAACACGCTCTTCACCGCGATCTATCTTGTCGTCATTCTGCCATTCTTCGGCGTTGAACTTCCGCTTGTCAAAACCCTGATAGCCGTGACATTCGTTGCTGGTCTTCTTCCCGTTATCGGCAACTTGATTTCCAATACGATCATCGTTGTGGTTGCCCTCAATGTTTCCCTGACCGCCGCCTTGAGTTCACTGGCCTTTCTCGTTGTCATTCATAAGCTTGAGTATTTCATGAATGCAAAGATTATCGGCTCACGAATCAAGTCGGGAGCATGGGAGCTGTTGTTGGCTATGGTCGTGTTGGAGGCGTGGTATGGTCTCTCGGGCCTCGTCGCTGCACCGATCTACTATGCCTATCTGAAGGATGAGTTGAAGCTACAAAAGCTGATCTAGTGACACTAATGGCAATGGCTGACGAGGCAGGGGTTGCGTCAAACGTATGCCTATCTGAAGGATGAGTTGAAGCTACAAAAGCTGATCTAGTGACACTAATGGCAATGGCTGACGAGGCAGGGGTTGCGTCAAACGCCAAACGGGCATGGCGACCTCAAAAGCGCCACTTGAGCCTACCTCATCGGGCTAACCAACCATCCTGTCCAAGTTTGTCTATGCGTTGCATAGAAATAT
The DNA here is from genome assembly GCF_025452215.1 of Phyllobacterium sp. A18/5-2. Taxonomy (NCBI): domain Bacteria; kingdom Pseudomonadati; phylum Pseudomonadota; class Alphaproteobacteria; order Hyphomicrobiales; family Phyllobacteriaceae; genus Phyllobacterium; species Phyllobacterium sp. A18/5-2. The sequence goes on from NZ_CP104967.1 coordinate 557,336, forward strand.
CTTTCATTCCCACGATCATCGCATTCATTTCATCGTTAGAAATGGGGGCGGGCAACAGCTGCAAGTCTAAAGATGTGCGCAGCTGTTTTAGCACCTGCGCGACCTCGCTTTCGACCGCGGCGGCGCTAATACCCATTGTCACCGCCGCCCTCGTGAAATCTGCCAGTTTCAGCCTGTTGTCTTTATCGTTCAGCTTTAGTGCCATCCGGTCGTGCTCGAGGTTAGCAAATACGACCGTTGTGACGGCATCATACAGCGGTGCCATCCGCACGGAGCGAAACACGATATCATCCGGCATTGCGGTTTTTAGGACGGCCATGTTTTTCAGATGCATGTCGCCATCGGCAATAAGCCAGGAAAAAACCGCGCGCTTCAACAGCAACAGCAAGTCGTCGTTGGGGCGCGTTGATATTCCCCTTAGGGCTCGTCCGGCCTGCTCGATGGTGCCCTTGTACTTATCTTCGGGAGGCAGATCCAGCAATGAACAAAAGTCTTCCATGGCCATTCTGCGATTATCGTGTTCCGACGTACGAACATCGAAACGTTCGACGATGAGGGCCGGAGGCATTTCGTCTGGCATCGCGACCAGAGAAAAATCGGGAACTTCAAACCCCGCACTTCGCCCAAGACTGAGCGACATCCATTCGACTAAGGGAAGATATCGAAATCCGCTTGTACCTGCGGGTTTTAGGATATGGGTAAACGGTCTTGCGGTAGCAGGCACGAGGGAACCATCCTGCTCCAGACACATCGGTGCTTTGACTTGAACGCCCGAGAGCCGGGGGGTCTCGGGATCGCGAAACACCCGCGCAAGATTTTCTTCAAAGCTTTGGTCGAAAGTGTCCCGCCTTGCGCCCCTATACGTTCCGGTGAACAAACCCCCAGATGAATAATCCCGCAACCTGCCCTGCCGAATATCCTCCGGCAAATCTGCGAGTCCCCTGGGGTCTCCAACGATTACGATGTTTGACATGTAGCGCTTGCCGGAGCGCAAGACCGCGCGTTCATCTTCGCTTTTGAGAATCTTCTCCAGCCATCCCTCGGGTAACAGAGAGGTGATAAATGAAGGGAGCTTGCCTGGGACCGTCTGCCTGATGAGCGGCACATCTTTTTCCGGCACATGCGTCCAGCGCCACTCAAAGCCGTCGTGCTTAAGATGGCCAAGAATTTTGCCATGCCATGCCACGACAAAATTAAGTACTGCCAGATTTGTGACGGGCGCTAATTCAAGACCCATCCTGAAATAGCGGTCTACGCTCTCTCCTTCACGGTACCATCCGTTTTCACGAGCAAGTTGAAAGACAGAATCGGCGGCCTTATCAACGCTCCCATATTCTTCGATCAACCGCCTAGCCATGTCTTCCCGCATGCTCTGATCAATAGAATGGGCGTGTACGCTCCGCAGCCTGAAGGCTTCCAGGAAGCGTTGACGTAAAGATGATGCTTCGACCTTAAATTCCCCCATTCCGTCGTCGATGAAAGCACTGGAGAGGGAGGGATGACGGGGGGCCTGGTTTTGGATGATCTCCAGATTGCGTATTCGCGTTCGCTGGTTTCTCCTGCCAGCCAAGCAGAGATTGCCTGTCGCCGTGGGTGTTAAAAGGACAGCGCTGGCAGCTGCCAGATAGGTTTTGGGATAAAGATACTTTGCGATCCGGACGGCGTGTTTCAGTACGGCAGTTTCGATGTTCTCATTAATGTCGAAATAAATGCCGCGCATGACTTGAACAAGCCGGCCAGTTTCCGCCTGATAGTGAGCTCGGTCCTTATCGATATTTTCACCAACCAGGAAAACTGTCATTTCCAACTTTCTCGCATTTCATGTTTAGAAAACAGCAGAATGGGTTGGTGTTTTTCAAGTTCTTAATTCTTAATTGTAATTCGGTTGATGATATTCCAATCTTTTGCACGAGCGGTGCAGTTGAGCTTTGTATCAATAAATAGGTCCCACACGGCGTGCCTGACGTGCATTACGGTCACGCGCTTCAGTTCTTCGATATCCTTCGCTGCCAGAGCATCGATCATCTGGTGATGCTCTGAAGGCAGTGTCAATTTAGTGTAACTCCGCGAGAAGCGGGCTGAGCCTGACCCCAGTTGCCGCACAGCCGCAGCCAAGCCTTGGCGGGGCGCGCCCTCAAGGACTGGTTGAGGCGGATTGGTAGACATCGACGATCTAACGGACGATCGCCTGCTCAATTTCGTCAAGGTTGAAACCAGGTTTCGGTACGCGATGTCCGCTTTCGCCAGCTGACTCCAAAAGTAGGAGTGGTCTGTATGCTGGCCGGGATCGGATTGGGGACTGCACGACCCGTACACCGAGACCAACTGCGGCCGTCCAGAACGCGTCATCGCACCAATTGCGATCCGTCAAGATTGTCATTGGACAACCATGCATGTCCCACTGTGCGACGCACGGCTGCCTCGGCGAACGCTCGCTAGTCGGATACCAACATCCGAAGCATGCTCGAATGGGCGTCCACTGACATAGGTTCAGACAGAGCGTCCGAAAAGTTGTATGATCGATCCGAAGGGTTCCGGAATGCGCGCCCAAGTTAAGAGTGCAGAGGGATATCCGTTTTGCAGATCATGCCTAATAAGACGATTGTGGAAGGGAAAGTCAAAAGCGTCGAACCATCACCCGATGGATGGGGAGCGGACGTAGAGCTACTTGTCGAGGCGAGTGAGGCGGCTGCGGGATTCTCTGATTTTCTACATGCTGAGCCCGGGACAGTTCTCAGAGCGTTTGCAGCGCAACCCGATGGGATTCGACCAGGGCAAAGCTACAGTCTGACGACGTCGGTTCTTGGTGGTCCACAGGGTGAACGAGTCGTCATTGAAGATGCTCAAGCCAAGCCATAATCGGTAGCCTGGCAATCAAACGATGACGTCTGCTGTTACATCACCATTTACGACCATGATGTTCGATATTGCAATTCCGGTCGCTGTACCATCGTTCTTGCGTGTGTGCGGATGGCTGGCGCCACTGTCATCAACCAGCGTCACATGTCTTGATCCGGGGAACAAATGCCCCGCGTCCCCGGCGTTTCTGTTGAATTCCAGATCTCGTCGACCGTTCGCCTGGACCAGGGCCACGCGGTAGGCCAGCGGGTTGGTATTGTCGGACTGTGTTTCATCGATGTGCCAAACGGCCAATCCGCTTCCTGGTAGCCCAGTGTCGCGTCCTGACTTCTGCCGATTCTCGATCAGGAAATATTCCTTGGAGGTTCTGCCGCCTGTCCACAGTCGATAGCATGCAGTCTTATCCGTCTCCAGCGGCCTGATTAGGAGTGAACCTTCAGCAGCAACATTGTTGGGCTTGATCCAGCCGAGCGTTGAAAGACACCATGCCGACATTCGCGCCGGTAGATCTCCTCCCCCATTCCAGGATCCGGCTGCCATCAGACACCACTCGCCGATGCCGTGGCTCCGGTAACTGGTATCGTACAGATCGGGCAGACCTAAGAAATGGCCGAATTCGTGCGAGAACACGCCAAGTTTCCCGTCTTCTGGAGCAGTGAAATATGCGAAGGCCCCTACTCCGCCATTCACAAACGCCGCGGGGAGCGTCCACTTGTGTGACCAGATCATTTTTTTCCGCAAGACAGGGTTTTGTTCGGCCTCGGCGCCGCCACCGGCGTGGACGAGAAACAACCCGTCAACGAAGCCGTCACCGTTCACGTCAAAGGGGGCAAGACTGTTCGCCCTGCAGTACTTCTGCAACACCTCGGTGAGGAGCCCGGGAGCGTTTTTCGGGAAAGTGCCCCCCGTACCGCTTTGCCCATCCGTGTAAAAGCTGTAGGGCCTTCGCGCTCGGATCCAGTTCGTTACCTGACCTGTGACGTTAAGGGTGCCGAACGACATCTCTTTATAAAAACTGTGCATCGAATCGGGATTTGCCGGGTCGAACAACAACTGCTCGAAATGGGCGGAGGTTTGCGTCCCTGGATTGTCTGAAAAATCGACGAGCAAGACGAGACAATTCAGCGTTTGTTTGCGAGAAGATCTTCTCAGCGAAAAACGCGCGCTCGGGGGCCGGCTAGCGGATGGCGCCAGTGCCCGGCCTTCCATTGCAACCGGCGGATAGATGACACCATCATTGAAACCCGTCCTTCCCACGGTCGGGATGTCCAGCATTCCCGATAGCGTCGCCAAACGGGCATCGGCGACCGAGAGAACGCGGCCGGACGAAATTTGGGACTTGATGCTTGCCGTTACCCCCGGGCTAGCGATGCAGGCTGTGGGCCCTTCCAGATAATCATCGCCCGCATTACCGCAAGAGCAACGTGAAATATGCACAGCCACGACGATCTCCTCCGCATCTAGTTTACAAAGTCGACGTGATTTCAGCTTTGCTTACAAGCTTCACACGGCGCGTTCGTGGCTGCTACTCCATCACGACGGCAAACTTCATCCATTTGGCGATCGAGTCGATCGGGCTGTCATCACTCATCCTCAGTGGACTCTGGCTGGGCGTGAAATCTCGTGAAAGTGCAGAATCCGGGTCCGACAGCAGCACGCCGATCATAGTCGATGCGACAAGCCAGCTGCCGACTTCGCCGAGCGATCCGCCGCCACCCTGCTCGGCCTCGGCCAGACAATAGAACCAAAGCGGGGTGCGTTCGTGAAACTTCGCACCTGAATTCTTGAGGAAGTCCCGCATGTTGGGTTTGGCGGCGAATATCGTGCTCACGTCGTCGATTGGCGCGGAGGTGATCGCTCCATGCTGCCTCAGATAGCGGTGGACGGCCTGTCCTGTGGGAAGGCGCAAATTGTACCCGCGCCTGAGATTGCGGCGTGCCAAATGCTTGAAAAGGTCCTGCAATTGGCCCGGGGGCAGATTGTTGCCCTCCTTCTGCATCACCCCTAGTGGAGGCGCCAGCTCGGTGTCGATCTTGCGTGCAACCCGCTCCGCTAGCCCGTCATTGATTTTGGGCGGATTGGCAACCACAAAGCGTGTCCAGTCAATGACCCAATTTTTCGGGAGTTTGGGGCTGCCGAACATCCCGCCGCCACCCGTGAACGTAAACAAAAGGTCAAAAGCGGCTGGATTATTCGGGCGGCCGAATGTCCGGTTATGATCGTAAGCGGCTCGAACCATGGAATGACCAAACCTGTAGGCTGCCACAGAGAATTCGAGCGGCAGGGCGTTACCAAGTCGCACGGCGGGCTGGCGGGCATCATATTCTGCCCGGAACTTGAAAAAATGCGACGCGCGGCTGTCGATAATCCTGCTGACGACTGTCGGCTGGCAGATACCTTTTAGATAGCCTTCCACGATCAGCCATTGATAGTGCAGCCGCGTCAGGAGTTGTGCCGAATGGAAATCGGCGATCCAGCCGGTATCGTGACTGGCCAAAAAGTCCACAGCCTTGTTGTGGAATCTGAGAAAGCTCAAATGGAATTGAGCGACGATAAGGTTTTCGTCATTTCGTTGGTCTCCAATCAGCGCCCGGAGCGGAAGTGTTGCCTCGAACGCTGTGAAGTCCTCGTTCGACATCGAAGCCTGAGCGAGGCGTAGGGCGGCTTGCCTGACGCTGTCCTGAACCTGAGAATAGCGCGGAAGGTCGCGATGCTCGTCGAGATTGTCCGGTAGGGGTCCAGGTTCTATCGCGGTGCCGACCCGCATCTTGTTAATCTGGGTCGGGTGGCGCATGCCGGAAATCACCATTGCCACGTCGGCCGAGATCCCGCCACCGGTTGGAATACCGCCGTAGACACTATCGAGATCGAACCTGGGTGTGCGTGCATTCCGGAGCTGCGCCTCGACAATCGAAGAGGATTGTGGCGGATGCGCATTGCTAACACTGGTAATCAGGCTTTCCCGATCGGTCCGTGCGGTCAGCTCGTGATCCAGAAACTGTCCCCAATATGTCAAAACAGGAGGCAGCGTCGAGATCGGCTACTGACGTCTCACTTGCAGCCTGATCAATCATCAGGTTACCGAGTTCATCCAGCTCGCCGAGGGTCTCGCCAGTTTCGGGAAGATAGTTTTCCGGGGCGTCAAGCGGAGGAATCAGGTAACCGAAATCCGCCTGCTCGTCGACTGCGATGTCCGCGCCAGCCGGGCGTGCGGCCGGAGACAAGCTTAAGCCCGGCGTGCCTTCAGGTTTCTCTTTGCCGCCATGAGATTGAAACAAAACAGTCATTGTCAATTCTCCTGTATGATCCCATGAACTACCCGTGAAAACGGAAATAGTTATGAGCTGAAAAACGCACTGCAGGCTGCCGCTCACTCTGGTGGCGTCGGCAACACCAAGAATGACGGGGTCGTTTGTACCTGCCAAAATATTTCCACCCGAAGTGGAACATTGCGTGGGCAACGAGCTATTGCCGTTTTGTGCCCGGTGATCGTTCTGATTTGCGACGAGAAGAGAAGGTTTTAAAAACCTTCTATGCAGTTCCGACGATTAACGGTCACCGATATCTCTTTTATGAGAGTAGAAATCAACACACCAATTGGTATTAAGTTGGATCGGGCTAGGGCGGACTGGGTGTTTGGAAGAGCCATTTGGGCCACAGGGCCGGTCTTTTGTAAAACAAGTTCGCGACTTTTTTGCGCTGCCCAATTTAATGGCACATACTTCGCGCAATTGTCAGCGCCGTGAAGAAAACGGGAAGATAGTCAACGTCGCTACGAATGAGCCATTCACCTACGACGATGCGTGTATGGAACTCGGCTCGATTGAGCGTTACGACAAAGCCGCGACTGAGGCAGCACAAGCCGCCGTGAAGAAGTTCTTGACGGAAGTGTTTGGTCTCAACTGACCTCATCGAACATAGGCCCGGGCCGCGCCGCTAAAGCTGCGGAATAGCCTCGCTTCCAGTTCGAGACGAAATTGGAGTCTTCTTTGTTCGCTCAACTAGCAGGCGCTCTATGGCGTCTGCAATTTCCGCTTCGCCATAAGGCTTCGCAATCACGATTGCATTTTCGATCAATGAAGCCTCATCAATATCGATACGGCCGGTGGCGAAAATAATACTGACCTGCCACTGCGAATTTCCTCCAGAATTGATTAGAGTCCGGCCTGACGAAGGACGGACGAATGAAGAAGCAGAGATTTACGGAAGAGCAGATCATCGGTGTTTTGCGGGAGCAGGAGGCTGGGGCAAAGACAGCCGATCTGTGCCGCAAGCACGGTATTTCAGAAGCAACGTTTTATAATTGGAAAGCCAAATACGGCGGCATGGAAGTCTCAGAGGGGAAGCGGCTGAAAGCGCTCGAAGATGAGAACGCCAGGCTCAAGAAACTACTGGCCGAGCAGATGCTGGATGCAGCCGCGCTTCGCGAACTTCTATCAAAAAAATGGTAGGGCCCGCCGCCAAGCGTGAAGCCGTCACGCATCTGAAGGCCGTCATGGGGCTTTCGGAACGGCGGGCCTGCCAGATTATATCCGCCGACCGTAAGACGATCCGTTATCGATCCTGCCGACCGCCAGAGGTCGGGTTGCGGGCGAAGCTTCGCGACCTCGCAAATGAGCGAAGGCGTTTCGGATATAGGCGGCTATTCATCCTGCTTCGGCGGGACGGAGAACCGTCCGGCGTCAATCGCATCTACCGCCTTTATCGCGAGGCCGGCGTGCTGTCGGCACCCGTGCGCCGATCCTGGTCGAAGCGAGGGCCAATGCTCGCTGGTCGCTGGATTTCGTCCACGATCAGTTTGCCTGCGGCAGACGCTTCCGCGCCGGTTGCTCACGCCATTTGGCGTATTCAAAACCCCCGAGGCTCTCTTATGTTCGTTTGCAAGCTCTTTAGTCACGACTCTTTCCTTTCCGGCTTTGACGACGAAAGCACATGCGCGAAGCTGTTGAACAAAGGAGGAGGCAGGGCGTTTAGACGACGGCTGGCATACTCTTATGCGCGGGTTGGGTACCGCATTTCCGTGTGTTCGTCTGGGGCTGCCTCTGTCTAATCTCGGACTTGGAATTTATCCGCCACATAGAGCCTGCGAGGGTTCCCCACCGGAGCCCTGCCTCCATCTTTGTCCAACAGCAGATGATTTTAAATTTTGGGTTAAGCGTCTCTCTTCAAGCTGACCATCGGCATTTAGCCTTTAGCTGTGGGAGCGACCTCCTGTCCAATCGCCCACAGGAATGCTGCCATTTCTCGGGCAATGGCGGTGACAGCGACGACCTTCGGCTTGCCTGCCGCCATCAGTTTTCGATAGCGCGCGCAAAGCCGCACCTGGGCTTTCCAGGCAATCTCGCGAACCGTTCTTGGCAGGTCATCCAGCCGCGCCTGGATCTTCGGGCTCACGCGAGCCGGGAAGCGATATGTCCAGGCCGCTTCAACGAGTACCCTTCGAGCCCTTGTGTTGCCGGCCTTGGTGATCCCAGCGCGCTTGACCCTTTCGCCCGTTGAGCGTTCCGACGGCACAAGACCCAGATAGGCCATCAACTGACGGGGATTATCGAAACGCCTGACATCGCCGATCTCGACCACAAAGGTGACCGCAGTCATGAACGCGACGCCGCGCATCGCTTGATAGGCTGCCACAACCGGTGCCATCGACCAGGATGCTGCGGTCTCCACCACCAGCTTGGTCAGCCGATCCAGACGCACGCCGGCATCCTCGATGGCCTGGCAATATTCTGCCAACAGAATTTGGTGGGCGGGATGATCGAAGGCCTGGCATGCCAGCCATCTTGTATGGGCGCGCGTCCAAGGCGTGCGGCCAGTATAGATCCGGCCGTGGCGCAGGAGAAAAGACTGGAGTTGTTGGCGTGCCTGCTTCAGCGCATCGTTGGCAGCCTCGCGAGCCCGCACCAGGTCGCGGATCGCCTCATGGCCTTCGTCCGGAACCCAGACAGAGGTCAGTTCGCCCGCCCGATGCAGGCGCGCCAGACTTACGGCATCCCGGCGGTTTGTCTTCACCCGGTCGCCCGCACGCTTGGGCACCAGGGACGGCGCCACGACCACACAATCGTGCCCCAATTCAACAATCTGCCGGTAAAGACCGTAACCGGTCGGGCCGGCCTCGTAGCAAAAGTGAAGCTTGGCCCCGCGTCGGGAAAGCTTGTCGACCATCGACGCCACCGACGCCGGCTCCGAAGAGATGTCGCCGAAAAACCGCACCTCGCCGTTGCGCACCCCGTCCGCAACCGCAACTGAAATCTTCAGCTTCGACGTATCCAAGCCGATGAAAATTACGCTATTCTCTTTCATGGTTCGCCCTCGCTAAGCGTGGGGCTCGGCCTATCCAGAGCAACCCCCGAATTCAGCTTACTGCGGGGGCGGGCCACCTTCACCCCGAGAACATACGGTCTAGTCGCCGCTGGATGAAAGTTCAATGGCAGGTCAGACTCCGTGACGATATAAACAACGAACGTATCTTCGCTCACGCATTTTTCGCTGCTTTCTATTAATTTTTGTCTGGCACCAATCGCGGACCCACCTATCGCCGAAACTACGCTGAATGGCCTGCTGCCGGTTTTTCGGGCACGAGGTTAAGCTAATCCCACCTTGGTTTCAAAATCGTTCGGGCTGAGATAGCCCAGTGTTGAGTGGCGACGCCTTGGGTTGTAGAAGCGCTCGATGTAATCGAATACGTCCGCCCTTGCATCATTTCTTGTCCGATAAACCTTTCGTGCCGTTCTCTCCGTTTTCAGTGATGAGAAGAAGCTTTCCATCGCTGCGTTATCCCAGACGTTCCCCGATCTGCTCATGGAGCAGGTGATGCCGTGATCGCCCATCAGGCGCTGGAACTGTTCGCTGGTGTATTGGCTGCCCTGATCGGAATGATGCAACAGCGCATCCGGCTTTCCTCTGCGCCATATCGCCATGATGAGGGCGTCGGTGACGAGCTGCGCCGTCATATTCGCATTCATCGACCAGCCGACGACACGGCGTGAGAACAGGTCGATGACGGCGGCAACATAAAGCCAGCCTTCGGCCGTCCAGATATAGGTGAAGTCGGCCACCCATTTCTGGTTCGGTCGGTCGGCTGCGAACTGGCGATCCAGGACGTTGGGCATGATGACAGATCGGTCGCCGGCATCTTTCGGCAGACCGCGCCGCCGTGGTCTCGCTCGGAGCGCGTTCTGACGCATCAGCCGCTCAATGCGATGAAGACCGCACGACAAGCCTTCAGCCAGCACATCATGCCAGACACGCCGGGCACCATAGGTTCTGTCGCTGTACTTGAAACTCTGCCCAATCTTGTCCAGCAGAACCTCATCGTAGCGGGCATGGTCGCTCGGCGAGCGATTGAGCCAGGCATGGAAGCCGGAACGAGAAACCCCCAGCGCTTCGCAGAGCCATGCCACCGGCCAGATCGAACGGTGCTTTGCAATAAACGCAAACTTCATATCGCGTCCCTTGCAAAGTAGGCTGCGGCCTTTTTTAGAATATCGCGCTCCGCCTTCAGCTTCGCGACCTCGCGCCGCAGCCGTTCGATCTCAAGCTGTTCCGGCTTCATCTGTCCATGCCCTGGAAAGGACTGGACCGGATCGGAGCCATGCTCCCTGATCCATTTGCGCAGTACATTCTCGTGGACATCGAGGTCGCGGGCAGCCTGTGCAACAGCGACACCCCGCTCCTTCACCAGCTTCACCGCTTCAAGCTTGTATTCGCGGCTGAACTTTCGTCTTTGCATTCATACTCTCCGGTTTCACGCAGAACACCTTAACTCAGTGTCTATGAAACCGGCAGCAGGCCAGAAACCACAGCCTATTGCCGACAGTGTATCTTTTATGCGGCGTGCGTCCGACTCCGCATACTTGAGGCGGTTCCGGGACGGGCCGTTTGAGCCCACAACCACTGCTATACGCATCGGCTGATTCCATAGCGAACCGCTCTACTTGAATCTAATATCGCGTCGGCTTTCAGCGGATATAGGGTTCGACAATTTCACGGGCGCGCGGCTTCCTCTCGCCCAATCCGCAACATCCTCCAACGGATAAAATCCGTCAAGCAACTCCTCTTAATCATTTGGAGCGTGCCTGGGCGCGCGTGGATCCGGAGTGATCCCCCGCTGCCAAAGGAGGCTAAAGCTTCATCTTGTTCCGGCGTGGGACGGTATTTTGGTTTGGAGCCTGTTTTTGGCAAGATTTCTTTTCGCGAACCAAGTGCTTCCGGGGTTGGGCTTTCTTGATCGACGGTAAACAAGTCGATGGGATGCTCAATTGCACTTCTGAGCTTGGCGGTTTTATCTCGGAGCCCAACGGCCTTTGCCTTCCTGAAGCCAAACTCGTGATGAAGCAACTTCAAGAGCTTCTTGTCGCGGTTTACGCTCGCACGGCCAAACTCTTGTTCAAGTTGTTGGGCAGAGTATCCGATATATGGCCGCTTCATTTTGAATCCAGGCAAGTTAACCAACCGCGCGGAATTTCGCGCACTGGTTGCAGCCTATACGCATCCCGTAAATAAAATCCGCAACGTATAGCCACTTTGGAACGTGCGCCGTTCAATACGCCTTGCATCGCTACGGCTGATCTAGTTGGCAAATTCGCTTGAGCCTGGCTGCCAGCCAAGTCGAGTATACCTCTGCCAAAGTTTCGATATTCATGTGCGTTGCGGGGGGATCCGCTGCATGTACCGGTTGGCAGATAGACAATCATTCACATGACTTGATGCGCAAGCGTGCTTACCTAATTTATATCGTTGACTCAATGGCTTAATCTTGACCCCTGTCAGAAAGTCAACTACTACTTCTGACGGAAAGGAGACGCGCGTTATGGAACAGTTGTCGGAAGCTATCATAAAACAGGTAAAAAAATCGCCGGAAGGCAAAATCCTGACGGCTAAGGATTTTTTGCATCTTGGTAACAGGTCTGCAGCTGACAAAACTCTCAGCCGACTTGCCCTCAGAGGGGAGGTGGTCCGAGTGGCTCGTGGTATGTATGTCGCGCCAATTAAGGGCAAGTTCGGGCAATACCTGCCGTCTCCCGAAAAGGTTGTTAAATCTTATGCAAAAAGGACGGGATACAAAATCCTGCCAACTGGGGCATCCGCAGCCAATAACCTGGGGATGACGACTCAGGTTCCTGTCCGTTCCGTCTTTCTCACCAGTGGAAAAAACGCCGAACTGAAGTTGGGGAAACGGACTGTTGAGCTTCGACATGCTCCGCGATGGCAGACTCACCTTCCAGGGACAATCGAAGGCGAAGCTATTCGGGCGATATCTCATTCCGGCAAACGGTTTGCCAAGGAATACGCTGTCATGGCCAAGAAGAAACTCGGACCAAGTAATTGGGAACGCGTGCTCAAATTGAGGTCCAAACTCCCAGGATGGATGATTGAGGCTATAACGGAAGCAGACCACATTGACCGCTGAGCTCAAGAAGTATTTTGACCTTTCTCCAAAGGATCGCCGCGAGATAATCAGTCTTGCGGCGACCGAGACTGGTGGGGAGGAAAAGATCCTCGAAAAAGATGTCATGGTCGTATGGATTCTTGATACCGTCTTTCGTTCACCCTTCGGCGACGCGCTCTCGTTCAAAGGCGGCACGTCTTTGTCAAAAGTGTATCAGCTGATTAACCGGTTTTCCGAAGACGTTGATCTGACTTACGATATCAGGAAATTTCTTCCTGGCATGGCATACGACCATGACGGCATTCCACCGAGCAACAGTCAGCAGCGCAAGCTCACAGCCGCTGTGCGCGAAAAATTGCCTGCTTGGATCGAAGGAGAACTTGCGCGCCTGTTGACGAAGGCGATCAGCGATCAAGGGTTATCGGCCACGCTTCGCCAAAATACGGCAGAAACCTTGAATATCGATTATCCCAGCCTGTTCGAAGGACATACTTACGTCAGACCGTCCGTTCTTCTCGAATTCGGAGCCCGGTCGACGGGGGAGCCCACGTCAAACCGATGCGGCGGCCGTCAGTAACGGCATTGATTTTCCCGCCGCTAGCGTCCGTGCAATGGCCGTAGAGCGGACTTTTTGGGAGAAGGCGACCGCTGCACACGTCTACTGCATGCAGGAAAACATGAAAAAAGACCGGTTTTCCCGCCACAGGCACGACTTGCATTACATTCACAGGTCAGAGTATTTTGATGCCGCTTTGAAAGACAAAGAGCTCTCTGAAAAAGTCGCGAGGCATAAATCTTTCTTCTTTGCAGAGAAGGACAAGCACGGCGAATACATTGACTATGTGGGTGCGGTTAAAACCGGGCTTAAACTGGTTCCTTCGAAAGATGCCCGATCGGTACTAGCCGAAGACTACGTGCTTATGAAGGAAAGTGGAGTCACGGCTCCTGACCTCGCCGTCTTTTGACGAAATCATGGAAACGTGCAGCAAAATTGAGAGTTCTTTTTCGGTCAAATGAGGTTGTTGCGGTCCGTACCTTTCCGCGTTGCGGTCGTCCCGGCAGACGACTTAAATAGTGTTTGCGCCAAGCTGGGGAAGGATTGGCAAGGACGGAATTGACGCCCGCTCCACTTCATAACGTTTACCGGTCTGCAGCCGGAATTCCCTCTACAGCCGTAGTGCCGGAACATAACGGTCAGCCGCATGGCAAAAAGAGATCGCTCAAATCCTGACCCTCTAGCGCGAGAAAACCGGCGCTATTAGGAAGGACAAAACATCTATCTCCGCTCTTGCAAGCCTGAGCAACAGGCGACGGTGTTAGTCGACAATTCGATGCCTATCGCATAGACAAAGGCGACGTGGGCAGGCCATCATCCTCAGGGGGCAGTCCGCCAAGGCTTCTTACGCTATTGGCCCGAGAGGATGGTTATGCCGCGATCGCACCGATTAATCGTTTCCGCCTTCCGAAGGAGATCGAAGATTAGCGCCATCAAACTAGCCGCGTTCTACGTGGACGGGACCATTCTGCGCGGCGAAAACATCTGCGGCTGTATCGCGAGGAATATTGGCCGTTCGACGGAAATGGATGCTTTCGAGCTACTCCGCTCGCAAGAGGAAATCGCCGCCGGACGCGAAAACATGCTGGAATGGTACACGCCCTTTGGCAGCGCCAATCTGATCACCCACTTGTCGGAACTCCGTCTAGCTCCAGGCGTCAAAGAAGGATTTGCCCGACTGAAGCATTCAGGGTCAAGATCGCCCTTGTCTCGATCACTTGGAGTTTGCGGTTGGCTGGCTCGCCTCTGAACCATCTCGCATTTTTGGCCGGAAGATAAGGCCAACTATTTGAACTCACTGCTTTCCGAACTAAATCTCGACCGGAACGCCCTCGCAGCGGCAGGCGACTCGCATGGAGTGCCAGGATGGTCTCTTAAGGGCAATTTGGGACTCTTGTTATGCGCCGAACCAGAATATTGGTCTCGTCCGGAATCCAAGACGGTGACGCGTTTGACGTTGACTATAAAGTTCTTGACGCGACTCGGTTCTTTCCCCACGTTGGTTACGGTTTTGAGGGGCATCGAGTGAAATAAGCGTTACACGGGTTTCGCGGTGTTAGTACCGTGATGCGGCGTTAAATTGTTGTCCAGCGTTACCCCTTTGGTTTTTCTATCGAGATCGGCGCATGGTTGCTGCGCCGGTGAGGTTCGACTTAACAGGCGCACAGGATCAACAGGCAGTGATGAATACGCTCCAGCCGAATCAACAGCAACGCGTGCGATTGCCGGGCGCGCCATCCCTGTCTGTTGCCATATCGGCCGACCGGGCAATTGCTGCCGATGCGGAGATACTGTCGGCGCAATTACGAGCCATGCGCAATCGCCTGTTCCCGCCAACGGCGCAGAAGGCCTTGCGCAAATTCACCAGCGGCGAGGCCGCAAAGTTGATCGGTGTCTCTGACGGCTACTTGCGCCAGTTGTCCATTGCGGGCGAGGGACCACAGCCGGAAACCGGAAGTGGTGGTCGCAGGCTCTATGCGTTGGCTGAGATCAATGCGCTGCGCCGCCACTTGGCGGAAGCCGGCGGCGCCAAGGCAAAGACCTATCTGCCGCATCGCGATCCTTCGGCCAACGAACATATGCAGGTCATCGCGGTTACAAATTTTAAAGGCGGGTCAGGAAAGACGACAACCAGCGCTCATCTTGCTCAGCACCTGGCCATGGCGGGCTTGCGGGTTCTTGCCGTCGATCTCGACCCCCAGGCGTCGATGTCAGCGCTGTTTGGTTATCAGCCGGAGCTGGACCTTACCGGTAATGACACGCTTTATGGGGCGATCCGTTATGATGGCGAGCGTTGCCCTTTGCGTGACATTATCTGCAAGACCTATTTCGATGGCCTTGACCTCATTCCGGGCAATCTGGAGCTACAGGAATTTGAACATACCACGCCACAAATGTTGGCCGACCGCCAGCATGGCGCGCAGCAAAGTGTTGAACAGCAATTGTTCTTCGCACGTGTCCAGGCTGCCCTGGACACGGTGGCAGGCGACTATGATGTCGTTGTTATCGATTGTCCGCCACAACTCGGGTTCCTGACGCTTTCAGCGCTTTGCGCGGCAACGTCGGTTCTGGTGACAGTTCATCCGCAAATGCTCGACGTGGCGTCCATGAGCCAGTTCCTGTTCATGACAGCGGATCTTCTCACCGTCGTACGCGAGGCGGGCGGTGAACTCAATTTCGACTTCATGCGCTATCTTATCACCCGTTTCGAACCGAATGACGCCCCGCAGCAACAGATCGCCGGCTTCCTGCGATCCCTGTTCGGTGACCGTGTGCTGACGTCTTCGGTAGTGAAATCGACTGCTTTTTCTGACGCGGGCCTGACCAAGCAGACACTTTACGAAGTATCCCGTGATAGTTTCACCCGCGCGACCTATGACCGTGCGATTGAATCGCTGACATCAGTCAATTCTGAAATTCAAGGCCTTATCTTCAAGGCTTGGAACAGGCGGGGGTGAGGAGCGAGGATGGCAGACAAGAACCGCAGGGATCAGCTCAGGGCACTGTTTGAAACAGTCGAGACATCGCCCACTTTCACGCAAAGACAAGCCGACAACGCTGCGCCCATTGAACGCAATGCTTCCCTTCAAACGCCGAAGCCGAGGTCGGCTTCGGGCGCGGTCAAGGCTATGGGCCTGTCACTTGGTGGTATTTCGCAGGAAATCGAGGATGCACGCCGGTTGAAGGAAAGTTTCGAAGGCACGGAGCGTGTGGTCGATATCGATCCGCGATTGGTGGAAAGCTCGTTCATCGAGGACCGGCTCAGCCACGACACCGGACTTGATGAAGGTTTTGAGAAACTGGTCGAGAGCATCAGGCTGAACGGCCAGCAGGTGCCTATCCTGGTTCGGCCGCATCCACAAAAGCAAGGGTTTTATCAAAGCGCTTATGGTCATCGCCGCCTGCGGGCCGCTGCCCGGGTTGCAAAACCGGTGCAGGCTATTGTCCGCGACCTGACCGACGTGCAACTGGTTCTGGCGCAGGGTAAAGAAAACACCGAGCGGCGCGATCTTTCATTCATCGAGCGCGCGTTCTTTGCCCGCAATCTCGTCGAGCGTGGCTTTGAACGAGGGCTGGTGCAGGACGCACTTTCCCTCGACAAAGCGGAGATGACGCGGTTTTTGCAAGTGGCCGCGGCAGTTCCGGCACCGATTGTGCGCGCCATCGGCCCGGCTCCGAAAATCGGGCGGCCGCGATGGGTCAGATTTGCCGAGATGCTCAAATCCGACAATGCGCACCAAGCAGCGTTGGAGGAGATTGCCCTTGATGGTTTCAAGGCGGCAGACAGCAATTCGCGCTTCAATAGGATTTTCGAACGGCTGCTAAAACAGGCAGCACCCGCGGCGGCGCGGGAAGTGAAGGGTATCATCCAGGACAGCACGGGCGTCAAAGTAAGCGCTCTCGCGCAATTGCATTTGGACAAAGGAAGACATGTTCTCGCCTTTGCTGAGCATGCGCCGAACGGTTTTGCGGAATATGTCGCATCGGAACTCGAGACGCTTTTGGATCGCTTTGAAAGCCGGCGGCGAAGTTGAGTCGCTTTTCCGTTTTGCAAGGTTAGCAAACGGGAAGAGACAAGGACTTCTTCGAGAAAAAAAGGCTCCAGAACATCAGCGCTCTTCATGCCATTTTCAATGAAGCAGTTCAAAAGGCCCAAGCACGTCAATCCCTTTTTTCCGAATCGCCAGTTTGGTCAACGCGCTGGCAGATCGTCGCGCAGATGGCGATTGCGCAACTTGCAAAGGGGGTCCCGCAACGTTTGGTTGGCAAAGCTGGCCGTCTCCCGCCCTTGGCCGGGACTGCTTTGGCCCTTTCGATGCAAGCGGCGCACTTCGTGCCAAGGTCGAGGCAACATACCTGACTGTTAACTGTCTAATCGACACGGCCGCGCGCGGCAACGCGTGCACGCTCAATGATTTCGTCACCGGAAATGAGGATGACTTCATCAAAGAGGTTTGAGACCACACAGCAATGGTTGGGAATGACGCGAAGGCGATCGCCGACCTTTGGCTTGGAGGCGCACGCACCAAGGTCAATCACCCCATGTTCTTCGCTGAGCGAGGTAATCACCGCATCCGGATAGTCTGTGATGCGCCCGAATCCTTCCAGACCCAAAGTATCGCTGGTGAGGGCTTTTGAGCCGGCATCAATAACTGCGCGGTTTTCCGTCGGCCGGCTGACAACGGTTGCAAGCACCGTCAATGCACAATCATCCCAAGTACCGACCCCTTTAGACACCTGAAATCGATCCAGATAAATATAGGTGCCCGGGCGATGCTCCGTGGCACTTGTCACTTCGTGTGCCCGCCACATATCCGGCGAGCCGCCATTAGAAATGATGCGGGGATCAAGCCCCGCATCACGCGCCATTTTTTTCGCTACACACAGGAACGCTTCAGTTTGCGTAATCGAACCGGTCTTTGGAAAGGTCATGAAGCCGGCAAAGCTCAAACCGTCGGACCCATCCACCAGCTTGGCCAATGCCAGCGCTTCATCGGGCGTCTGGACACCACAGCGGCCCATACCGGTATCGCACTCGATGAGAACAACAAGAGGTTTCGTGCTGTTCTTGAAGGCCTCGGCGAGGCCCTGGATGGCCACGTCGCTATCGGCCGTAACGGCAATTTTTATGCGTGCGTTTAGCGCGACGAGGCGATCGAGCTTGGCATGTCCGACGATGTTATAGGGAAGGAAAATGTCGGTGATGCCCGCATCGGCCATGACCTCGGCCTCTCCCAGCTTCTGGCAGGTGATGCCGACTGCACCAAGTTCTACTTGCCGTTTGGCAAAGCGTGGCAGTTTGTGCGTCTTGATATGCGGGCGCACGGCAAGCTGGTGACCGTTGGCATAGCGCTGGAAGCGCTGCAGATTGGCTTCAACGCGATCGACATCGATCAGAACAGCAGGCGTATCAACGTCAGAAAGTTTCACGGTCTAGTCTCCAAGTGGAAGGTTAGGCGCATCGCTCTTATGCATGCCCTGAAGGTTCTTGATGCGGCGCATCCGCTCGACGGCAGGCGCCCCGACCTTTTCGGCAATCGTCATTGCCAGCATATCGGTCAGGGCGAGCAAAGCATAGCGCGCCGGCGAGGGCCGGTACACATTGGTGCCCTCATCCACATGGAACGGCAGGACGAGTTCGGCGGTGCGTGCCAATGAGGAGTTGGGCGCGGTGAAGACGATTGTCCTTGCCCCGTAACGCCCGGCAATCGTGACCGCTTCGATCAAGGGTTTAACCTCTCCGGAAAGTGAGTAGGCGACGATGACCGTTTCCTTGTTGCTGATTGCAGCGGTCATCTGCTGCATCTCGCCGTCGGTATGTGACGACGCCAGGATTCCTGAGTCGAAACAACCGGTTTTCCAGTTCGGTCGCCGCCATGGAGGAGGAGCCGCCGGAACCATAAGCCCGGACCATTGCGGCCTGCACCACGATCGTTGCGGCGCGGTCAAGATCGTCGTGATTGATCAGTTTGCCGACCCTTTCAATCGCATCCCGAGCGCCTTGAGTGATTATCCCCGGAACCCCGCTCCCCCCGTTCTCCGGAGAGGGAGTGGCAACTATGAACCGTCCGGCAATGGCGAGTGATTGCGCAAGCCTTACCTTGAACTGGCGTGTGCCTTCAAAGCCGAGCATCCGGTAGAAACGGGTGATGGTCGGCTCGCTCACCCCAGCTTTCTCCGCCAGTCTTTCGATCGATGCATGCGTGGCAAATTCAGCGTCCGACAGGATCGCCGCTGCAACCCGTTGGTCTGATCGCAGCCCGCTATCGGCTATTTCTCTCAGTCGGGCGACGATGTCGAAATGGGGGGATTCCATGGTAAAATCAGATCCGGATTCCTGTTGCGCGGTCAAAGACATGCACCTTTGCTGGATCGGTCGTCAGCAGCAGCTGACTTCCGGGCTCCGGTGCAACGCGGTCGCGAAAGACACAGCGCACACCCACGCCCGCGATGGTGCCAAAAATATGTGTTTCCGAGCCCGTCGGTTCGACCACAGCGACCCGATACGGGAAACTTTCAGCGTTGTCAGCCAGCCGGTAGTGTTCGGGACGAATGCCAATCTCAATTTCCTGGCCCGACGCTGCGCTCGTCTCACTGACGGGTATGGTAAATCCATCATGGGTCCGCATCCGGGGCGCGCCATCGCCGCGCTCCAGCGTGCCGGGAATGAAATTCATGGCCGGTGATCCAAGGAACCCGGCGACGAACTTGTTGACCGGTTTGTCGTAAAGCTCCAGTGGCGAGCCGGACTGTTCGATGCAGCCGCCATTCATGACGACGATGCGGTCCGCCATTGTCATGGCCTCGATCTGGTCATGCGTGACATAAACCATCGTGGTCTTCAATTGCTGATGCAGTGCCTTCAATTCCGTCCGCATCTGCACGCGCAACTTGGCGTCAAGGTTGGAAAGCGGTTCATCGAACAGGAACAGGTCGGGCTCGCGTACGATCGTGCGGCCCATGGCGACGCGCTGGCGCTGGCCGCCGGAGAGCTGGCGGGGCAGGCGATCGAGATAATCATGGAGATTGAGCGTTTGCGCCGCCTTGTTGACCTTGGCGTCAATCATGCCCCTCGCTTCGCCCCGTATTTTCGGACCAAAGCCGATATTCTTGCGGGTGGTCATATGCGGAAACAGCGCATAGCTCTGGAACACCATGGAAATATTGCGCTGCTGTGGCGCCAGTCCGTTCGACAGACGATCACCGATCCACAATTCGCCCGAGGAAATCTCGTCAAGACCGGCGATCATGCGCAAGAGTGTGGACTTGCCGCAACCCGAGGGGCCAATGAGAACCAGAAACTCGCCGTCGCGAACGTCAAGGTCGATGCCGTGGAGTACATTCATGGCGCCATAGGATTTCACCAGCTGTTTGATCTGCAGTCCGGCCATGTCAGTTTCCCCCTGCAAGAATTTCATTGATGAAACGCAGATTGCCGGCCGTCAGTCCCGCATCCACCGCGAGTGCTGTCCCGGTGATCCCCGAAGCGGCAGATGACGCCAGGAAAAGCGTGGCCTGCGCCACTTCCTGCGGCGTTACCATGCGCCCCAGCGGATAGTGCGGCAATAGTTTTTCCACAAGCTCCGGCTTCCCTTGCAATCGGTGATCCCAGGCCGGCGTCCGGACAGAGCCCGGACAAATCGCATTGGCCCTGATTCCGTAGCGTCCGCGTTCCACTGCGAGCGCTTTCACATAGGAAATCAACCCGGCCTTGGCGGCAGAGTAGGCGGGATTGCCGAAATAGCTGAGACCATTGACCGAGGATATGAAAACCACATTGCCGCTGCCGCGCTCGCTCATGGCGTTGACAACCGGTGCAGTCACGTGGAACGCGCCGTTCAGATTGATTGCGATCTCCCGCTCCCAGACCTCATCATCGACCTCATCAAGCGTTTCGCCGCGCGTAAAGCCTGCGTTGTTGATCAGCACATCGGGTGTGCCATGGGTTTTGATGAAATCGCTGACAACGTCATGGACTTCAGTTCGGTCAGCCAGATCGAAAACAAGCCGATTTGCGAGTGGCAATGGCTCCATGGGAACGAGATGCTGATCGGCCCCGGAGATAATCGCTCCCGCAGCATGAAAAGCTGTGATGAGCGCCTGTCCGATCCCGCCACCGGCACCGGTAATGAGCACATGTTTGTCTTTGAGACCAAAGAAATCGTTGAAACCTGAAGTGGTCATGGAACTGGCCTGCATGATGTTGATGTACGAGCTGCGCCCGCTTGCCGTCAGCTAAAGGCGTGTCATGAAAAAAAGCAACACAAAAAACTTGGCCGCGGGCGAAATACTGACTTGCATGAAACTAAATTACATTTGATGATAATGCGTCGGTTGAAGGCGCTTGCCGGGAAAAGTTGGAGAATTCCCTGATGGCGTCAGAAAAAGTGCTGCCTGCGTGCAGCTGGAACAAGGGGATTGAACATGACAATCAAACAGAAATTATGTTTTCTCGCTGGAGCAAGTCTAATCGCGTTCAGCACGAGCGCCTTTGCTGAAAGTACAGTGCGGGTCACCATCGCCGAATACAGCAAGGGCACAGGCCCTTATTTCGAAGAAGCCGCCAAGGCTTTCGAAGCGGCGAACCCCGACACCAAGATCCAGATCGAGGTCGTGCCATGGGACAGTTTGCAGCAAAAGCTCACCACAGATATTTCCGCTGGCGCCAACGCGGATCTTTCCATCATCGGCACACGCTGGCTGCTCGACTATGTCAAGGAAGGCATCGTCGCCCCGCTGGATGAGAACATCACGCCCGAGTTCAAGGCCCGCTTTATCGATACATTCCTCACGCCCTCGGTCATGGATGGCAAGGTCTACGGTCTGCCGATTGCAGCCTCGGCCCGCGCCATGTATTACAACAAGGATATTTTCGCCAAGGCAGGCATTGATACGCCGCCGGCGACCTGGGCCGATTTCAAGGTTGACGCGGAAAAGATCAAGAAGCTTGGCGCAGAGACCTATGCTTTCGGCCTTCAGGGCAAGGAAATCGAGACAGACGTCTATTTCTACTATGGCATGTGGTCGAATGGCGGCGAGATCGTCAAGGACGGCAAATCAGGCCTCGATTCACAGGCGGCCATCGATACCGCGAAGCTTTACAAGAGCTTCATCGACGCGGGCATGACCCAGCCCGGCGTTACCTCCTACTCCCGAGAGGATGTGCAAAACCTGTTCAAGCAGGGAAAGGTCGCGACCGTGATCACCGCGCCGTTCCTGTCCAACCAGATCAAGAGCGAAGCACCTGACCTGAAATATGGTGTTGCGCCCATCCCGGCAGGCCCGAACGGTGACAAGGGTACCTATGGCGTCACAGACTCCATCGTGCTCTTCGAGAATTCGAAGAACAAGGAAGCGGCGTGGAAGTTCCTGGATTTCCTTTTCACCACCGAACAGCGCACGAAATTCGACAAGATCGAAGGGTTCCTGCCGGTCAATGCGGAAGAATCCAAGGACCCCTATTTTGCCGACAACGCTGACTTGAAGGTCTTCACCTCCTTGCTGCCAAACGCCCGCTTCGCGCCGGTTATTCCCGGCTGGGAGGACATCGCGCAGACGACCTCGAACGCTATCCAGAAGATCTATCTGGGCCAGGGCGAGGCTGAGGCGACTTTGAAAGAAGCCGCTGCAAAGATCAACGAAACGCTGAAATAGGGCCGACAAAGGAGGGCGGCTTTGCCGCTCTCCGCCAGGTCTTTCAGTGTCCATCATCTCCAGGCAAGGAACGCACGCCGATGCAACGGGCTGCAGCTCCCTATATTCTCATCCTGCCAAGCTTTCTGCTGGCGGCGGCCATCATTCTCTGGCCGCTCAAGGAGATCGTCTCGCTGTCACTGCACGATGTGAACAGGTTCGGGATGTTGCGCGATTTTATTGGGATGGAGCATTTTCGCGTGCTGTTTGCCGATCCTGATTTCATTGCCGCCACATGGCGCACGCTCGTCTGGACTGCGGCAGTTGTGCTGGGAACATTGATCGTTTCAGTGCCGATCGCGCTCATTCTCAACGAGGATTTCTACGGTCGCGGCGTCGCCCGCATCCTGATCATGCTGCCCTGGGCGATCTCGCTGACCATGACTGCTGTGGTGTGGCGCTGGGCACTTAACGGTGAAAGCGGCATGCTCAATTCAGCCTTGCGCGGTCTTGGCGCGATCAACACCAATATCCAATGGTTGGCGCAGGCCTCCACAGCATTTCCAATTCAGGTTCTCATTGGCATCCTCGTTTCGGTGCCGTTTACCGTCACCATCTTCCTTGGCGGCCTCTCCTCTGTGCCAGACGACCTTTACGAGGCGGCGGCGACGGAAGGGGCTGGGACATGGGACCAGTTCCGTCTGATCACGCTGCCGCTGCTCAGGCCCTTCATCAATATCGCCTTCGTCCTGAACACCATCTATGTGTTCAATTCTTTCCCGATTATCTGGGCGACAACAGGCGGTGGACCTGCCAATTCCACCGACATTCTGGTTACCTATCTCTACAAGGTCGGTTTTCGGCTCGGCAAACTCGGCGAGGCCGCCGCAGTATCGCTGATCATGTTCGCAATTCTTCTGATCTTCACGATTATCTATGTGCGGCTTGCCATGCGCGAGGCGAAGGCATGAGCAGGAAATTGAAACTCTCGATCCTGTTCTGGCTTTTTCTGTCGCCGATCGTCGTCGTGATCCTGTTTCCCTATGCGGTGATGACCATTACGTCACTGAAATCCGCAACCGAGGTGCTCAACCCCAATTGGTGGCTCTCCGAATTGCATTGGCAGAACTTTCCCGAGATGTGGCGGACCTCGGGCATTGCCGAGGCTTTGGCCAATTCACTCTACGTTTCGACCCTGACGACCACTTTGACGACCCTTGTCTCGATCCCCGCCGCCTACGCGCTCAGCCGCTATCAGTTTACCGGGCGCGACGCGTTCCGCCAATTCCTGTTGGTCTCGCAGATGCTTTCGCCGATTGTCCTTGTCATCGGCCTGTTTCGGCTGGTAGCCGGCGTCGGCATGATCGACAGTCTCAACGTGCTGGTCGTGATCTACACGGCGTTCAACATCGCCTTCTGCGTGTGGATGCTGCAAAGTTATTTTTCCACTATACCGCGGGATCTTGAGGAAGCTGCATGGATGGAGGGGGCAAATCGATGGCGCACCCTCATTACCGTGTTCCTGCCCCTTGCGGTCCCCGCCATGGTCGTCACCGCCATCTTCACATTCATCAATGCCTGGAACGAATTCGTCATCGCATTGACCATGCTGCGCACCGAAGGCACCTATACATTGCCAATCCGTGTCTTTTCGCTGGTGGCAGGGCGTTATACCGTGGACTGGCATTATGTGATGGCTGCGGCTTTCGTGGCTTCGGTGCCCGTTGCCATACTCTTTGCCTGGTTGCAGCGCTATCTGGTGCGCGGACTTGCCATCGGCGCCGTCAAATAATCAGAAAACAAGGACCTTTGTCATGACCAAGCAACATTTTGGATTGTCGCATGTACCGTTGTCGCCGGCCGTGCGGGCTGGAGATTTCATCTACATCTCAGGCCAGGTACCCGTTGGCAGCGAGGGAACGGTGATCATCGGAGGGATAGAAGCCCAGACGAAACAGGTGATGGAGAATATAAAGTCCGCGCTGGCACTGGCGGGTGCGGAACTTTCCGATGTGGTGAAGACCTTCGTCATTCTTGAGGACGCGCGTGAATTTGCCGCCTTCAACAAGACCTATGCCACCTATTTTCCAGAAAATCCGCCCGCTCGCACCACCATTGAATCCCGGCTGATGATCGACATCAAGATCGAGATCGAAGCCATCGCCCATAAGCCCCTGTGAACCCAGTGTGAAAGCCTACCATGCGCATTTTTACCGCCTCTCTCGCGACCGAAACCAATACCTTCTCCCCAGTGCCCACGGATCGCGCCAGCTTCGAAATGGCGTTCTATGCGGCGCCGGGCGAGCATCCGGAAACGCCGACCTTGTGCTCGGCGCCCATGGTGGTGCTTCGGAGCCGGGCGAAAGCGGAAGGCTTCGAACTGGTCGAGGGTACGGCAACCTGGGCGGAGCCGGGCGGACTTTTGCAACGGCGGGCCTATGAAGGTTTGCGTGACGAGATCCTTGGCCAGTTGCAGGCGGCATTGCCGGTTGATGCCGTGATCCTTGGTCTGCATGGTGCCATGGTGGCGCAGGGGTATGATGATTGCGAGGGTGATTTGCTTGAGCGGGCCCGCGGCATTGTCGGCCCCCATGTCCTCATTGCCTCGGAGCTTGATCCGCACAGTCATCTCACCCGCAAGCGCGTCGACAACGCCAATATTCTGGCCGCCTTTCTTGAGTTTCCGCATACGGATTTCTACGAGCGCGGCGAGCACGTCGTCGACCTTGCCCTTAGAACCCTTAAAGGTGAAATAAAGCCGGTAATTTCTACTTTCGATTGTCGCATGATCGGCGTGTATCCGACGAGCCGCGAGCCGATGCGCTCCTATATTGATCGGCTGAAAGCGCTGCAGGGTCATGATGGAATCCTCTCTGTCTCGCTCATCCATGGCTTCATGGCGGGCGATGTTCCGGAGCTGGGCACACAACTCATGGTCATCACCGACAATGACGCCAAAAAGGGGGTCCGACTCGCCGAAAAACTCGGCATGGAGCTGTTTGCATTGCGCGGCACGACCGCGATGCCGATGCTCGACACGGAAGCCGGACTGGACAAGACGGTTGCGCTCGTTGCGACGAACCCGGGCAAGCCGGTCGTGGTTGCAGATGTCTGGGACAATCCGGGCGGCGGCGTCGCAGGCGACGGTACGCTAATCCTGCGGCGGATCATAGAGCGGGGTATCGGCAACGTTGCCGTAGCGACGATCTGGGACCCGATCGCAGTGACGTTCTGCCTCGCAGCGGGCGAGGGTGCACTTATCCAGCTGCGTTTTGGCGGTAAAGCGGGGCCCGATGGCGGCGCGCCTATTGATGCTCGCGTCGAGGTCCTTCGGACCGTGGAGGAAGGTTGGCAGAGCTTTGGCAAGAGCCGCGTCACACTCGGACCTGCGGCGGTCGTTCGTCTGGAAGGCACGGATATCGAGGTGATCCTCAACACCAATAGGACGCAGACATTCGAACCCGATATTTTCTCCAATGTCGGTATTGATCTGCGGTCGAAGGAGATCCTGCTGGTCAAGTCCACCAATCATTTCCACGCGGGTTTCGAGCCGGTTGCAGCCGAGATCATCTATATCGATGCGGGTGCGCCCTATCCATCTGATCCCAAGAAAACCGACTACCGCAAACTGTCGCGCGAAATCTGGCCAAGGGTGGAAATGCCTTTCTGAATGTCAAAGTACGGCGGTCAAAGCGTCGTCGTCGGCAGGTATGCAATCGCGTCGACAGGGCCTTGCGGCCTTTGCTTTGCGGCGGCAGCAAGAGCTCACAGGATAGCCCTGCTTTGCTGCCGCTTAGCGTGCAGACGTACTGCCCGGCTGGTGCGGCCGGCAGCGAGATAATGATCCGCCTCGATATCGAGAGTGAACATTGTGCGGGCCTTGCATCGCTTCGGCGATGTTCTCCCTCGGAGGGAGGAAGCACCGTCCACGCGCCGCAATGACCTCATCAACCGGATGGCGTCTGGTTGCTCCGCCAGAGCCAAAGATCAGCCGCGCGGGGTTGCAGCAGCGCCTGGGTGACCGTCGATGCACAAGGCATTGCCAAATTGAATTGATCATCCACTGCACGAGGGCGGCGACAAACGCGCTCTCGGCGTGCGGAACGTAGCGCCAGGCAGTTGGTTACTATGATAGCGGAATGTTGCCAAAGGCAAAGGCATCCGTCCCGATAGGAGGGTGAAAAGCTCTCTTAGGGGACACTCGATTGGCGCGTTCACAGGAAACACCAGGAGGTTCAAAATGCAAACGCTAAGTGGTCTATACGACAACTACGGCGATGCCCGAGCTGTGGTCAGAGAGCTTGAGGATGTCGGAATATTGTCTTCCAACATCAGCATTGTCGGTCGCGGTGCTGTGGCCAATGAGACCAATGCTGCGCAGGGCGCAGCCGCGGGTGCTGGCGTTGGAGCTGTCGCCGGAGGCACGGGCGGGCTCCTTGCCGGGCTGGGTATGATCGCCATTCCAGGCGTGGGCCCCGTGGTGGCAGCAGGATGGCTCCTCGCCACCATTGCGGGAGCGGCCGCTGGTGCTGTAGCGGGAGGTGCTGCCGGCGGCGTCATCGGCTCTCTAACTGATGCAGGCGTCGATGAGGACGAAGCGCATGTTTATGTGGAAGGAATCCGTCGGGGCAGCACCTTGGTATCCGTTCGCGTTGACGAGGATCAGGCGGCAATCGCAAGGTCGATCCTCAAGGACGATACGTTTGCTGATTTTGAAGCGCGCCGGGCCATGTATCATGAAGAGGGTTGGCAGGGATTTGATGAGACGAACCCGGTGTTCACGGAGGAAGAGGTCGCAAGGGAGCGGCAACGCTTGCGCGAATATCGCCAGCAAATGCCGTGAGCGGGGCGGACCGCAGGTCGGCAGGTGGGTCGGCTCGATAATGACCTGATTTTCTGGGTCTATAACGGCTGGCTCGACGAGACCGGAAGGTCCCGATCTCGCCGGCAAAGGGCAGACGATGCGGGTTCCCGATCGCAGGCTCGAGTGTTGGCGAAAGAGGCTCGCCCATACCACAGTTCGCTTAATGTCAGCGCCGCTGCCACAGGCAATTTCATACTGACCGAAACGCGGTGCATTTTACCAGACTTATAGGGATTGTCGTTTGTCTGCGTTTGGGTGCAGGATACGTCCAAGCCTGTTAGACAGGATCGGCTCCCATCACCAATCCTTCAATATCATGCTTTTGGGTCACCGGTACTAACTCATCCACCACCCGGCAGACCAAATGCTTTTTCACCGAATCCGGCAAACTGTCAAAATAGCCCTGGGTGACCATGAGGTCGTGCAGTTGCGCGTGTCCTGCCCCGGGAGCATCGACGCCAAGCACCATGACCGGTCGCGCTATTGGAGATGCATGTTCAGTACCCCTGTGCACAGTCAGCGCCGAACGACAGGAGATATCGCCAAGTTTTGGGAACTTGCGAACAGCTTTGCTCTGAAACACCGGCCAGATATCCTTGCCAGGAAACATCTCGTGCTTCCATTCGCGACCATCGACGTACTGCGTTCCTAGCGCCACTTCGAATGGCCCCATATCCTCGGTCACATCGACGCCGGTCAAGTTAAAGGCCAAAGAGGTAATGCGGCGATCGACATAGGTTTCCGGAGGCGAAGGAAAATCGCGGTGCCATGGTTGAAACTTCGCGCCTTGGAAGGGAACATCAAAACCGATCTCGACGATCTGGTAATCCTTGCCAAGCGCATTTTCGCAAATCGCTGCAACCCAAGGATGCGTTACCAGATCAACGAGATCCTCCAAATTGCTCTGGATGGATTTCGACATACCAGCGCCGCGGGCCCCGTCCTACAGCGCCGCCGGGCCGCTGAATTGCAGACCAAAAGGCCGTCATCATATCTTCACGCATGTTTTCGGCCCACTCGCGGGAAAAAGCCGATTTTTTGCCGACAATTCCATCGGTCTTTAGTATGGCTAAGTCGTGTTGGAGCTCGTCAACGATGAACGGAGTGCCCATAAAACCTCCCAGAATTATTAGTATGGTCGCTTATAATTATGAGTCAATGTGGAGAATGAAACATGCATGCCGCTCTGTGTTGCGATTGGACCAGGCGACCGCCGTGCGCATTTGGGTGCAGCAGTTTCGAATGAGAAAAAAGCCATGGCCAGCGGCAGGGCGGATCCCCGCAAAAGCATGCCCAGCTTGATATGACAGCGATGACAGAAGGTGAGGTCTTTACCCTTCCCCTCGTGGGGGGCCGAAGGCGGGCGAGGCCCGATGTCTCGTGCGCTCGAGGCCGCGCAGCAGCAGGCGGGAGAGCGTACAAAGCGCGAGGACATCCGGTTAAAAGATCGCCTACGCACCACATGCCTGCAATTCTTTTACGAACCAAGCCGAGCATTTGACTCTTTGCCTCTTTCATGCTGAATTGGCACAATGGTCCAACCAATTCTGGTGAAGCGTTTCGTGATAAGCCCGATCCTTTCCCCCGTGCATACACCCTCACGCGACGACGCCGTGTTGCATGCGCTGGTGGATTTCGTGACGAGTGAAGGGTTGAGGCCAGGCGACCGGCTGCCGACCGAACGCGTGCTGGCCGAGCACCTGAAAGTCAGCCGGACGACAGTGCGCGAGGCGTTGACGCGTTGGCAGGAGCTTGGCCTTGTCGAACGGCGCCAGGGCAGCGGTACCTATCTGAAAGCGGCGGTCACGCGCAACATGCTGCATCTGCCACTGACGCTGCCATCGGGCAACGACTTCAACAGCCTGATGCACACGCTGGAAATCCGCCGCGGCCTTGAGGCCGAGGCGGCCGTGCTCAGCGCCGAACGCGCCAGCGATGCGGATATTGCCTTCATTGAGCAGAAACTGATCAAAATGGAGGATGCCTTCCACGCTCGCCATGGCATGTCCGCCGATGAAGACTGGGACTTTCACCTTGCTGTGTTCCGCACCTCCGGCAACCCGCTGTTCGAACAGATTATCGCGGCCATGTATGAGATGTTCCACCGCTTTTGGGAGCATCCGCTTGGCGTACGGGATTTTGGCCATGCCAGCTTTCCCTATCACCGCACCCTTTTCAACGCCATTGCCGCACGTGATCCCATCGGTGCCCGCGCCGAGGCATTGAAATTGATTGCCACCGTCGAGGACGACCTCAAGCGCGGTGCTGCAAACCTGAAAAAGCAGAACAAGAAGAGCCAAGAATGAGCGACAACCCGTATTTCCACGATCAGGACATGATGGCGCAAGCCGCAACGCTGCTTGCCCATGACGAGCCGTTTCCTGGCGGTTCGGTGGTCCCGCCGATCTACCAGACATCGCTCTTCACTTTCGACAATTATGCAGCAATGGCCGATGCTTTTGCGGGACGCAAACGCCAGCCGATGTATTCGCGCGGCGACAATCCGACCGTTATGGAGTTTGAAGCCAAGATCGCAGCGTTGGAAGGTGCCGAAGCCGCCCGCGCCTTCTCCAGTGGCATGGGCGCCATTAGCGCAATGGTTCTCGCCTTTGTCGGGGCCGGGGATCGGATTGTGGCAGTGCGCAATTGCTACGGCGATGCCTACCGGCTGTTCGAGCGGCTGCTGCCGCATCTTGGCATCAAGGTCGATTACGTTGACGGCTCCGATCCGGACGCGGTGGCGGCGGCCTTGCCGGGTGCGAAGATGCTCTATCTCGAAAGCCCAAGCTCGATGATGTTCGAGTTGCAGGACATTGCCCATTATGCACGCCTCGCCAAGCAGCACGGCGTGGTGACCACCATCGACAATTCCTGGGCGACGCCGCTGTTCCAGAAGCCGATCATGCACGGCATCGACCTCGTCATGCATTCGGCCTCCAAATATCTCGGCGGTCACAGCGACACGGTGGCCGGCGTCGTTGCCGGTTCGAAGGAAATGATCGATCAGATCAATGGACGCACCTATTCCTATCTCGGAGCGAAGCTATCGCCCTTTGAAGCCTGGCTGCTCTTGCGCGGGTTGCGCACGCTGACTTTGCGGCTGCCGCATCATATGAAGAGCGGTCTTATCATTGCCGAGCGGCTGAAAGCACACGGCAGCGTCGAGCGGATCATGCATCCGGCCTATTCCAATCATCCGGGAAAGGCGACGGCTCAGCGGCTATTCGGGCCTGTTTTCCTTCGAGGTGAGTAAGGACATCGATGTGCCAACATTCGTCGATGCGCTCCAGATTTTTCGCATCGGCGTCAGCTGGGGCGGTCATGAAAGCCTCGTCGTGCCGGCGCTTGCCTCGTTGCAGCAGACGCCGGATGCAAATTCGATCGGGCGCTTTGGTGTCAGCCCGCGAACCATCCGCCTGCATGTGGGACTCGAAAGTGTAGAGGAGCTTTGGGCGGACCTCACAAATGCACTGACAAAAGCAAAACGCTGAACTTCATAAAATGGGAGCTTTATAATGCAAAAACGAATGGGAACATTTTTGGCAGGCGCAGTTGCCGCGCTGTCCATGACCGTATCGGCGGCTTGCGCCGACGCGACGATCAAGATGGTGGAGGTAATCTCCAGCCCGCCGCGCACCGAGCTTTTGAAGAAGCAGATCGCCAGTTTCGAACAGGCCAATCCGGGCACGAAGGTCGAGCTTGTCTCGCTGCCCTGGGGTCAGGCATTCGAGAAATTCCTGACCATGGTGCAGGCCGGCGACACCCCCGACATCGTCGAGATGCCTGAGCGCTGGATGGGGCTTTACGCCAACAACGGTCAGCTTGAGGATCTCGGGCCCTACATGGCCAAGTGGAAGGATGCAGGAACGCTCGGGGACCGCGCCAAGCAGTTCGGCTCTGTCGTCGACAACAAGCAATACATGATCCCTTACGGCTATTATGTCCGGGCCATGTTCTGGAACAAGAAGCTCTTCGCGCAAGCCGGCCTGAAGGAGGCGCCGAAGACGCTCGATGAATTCATGCAAGCCAACAAGAAGATTTCGGCAATCCAGGGCAAGTATGGCTACTGCCTGCGCGGCGGTCCCGGCGGTTTTAACGGCGTGCAGATGTTCATGAACATTGCCAACGGCAAGGGTGGCTATTTCAACCAGGATGGCACCGCGACGCTCAATGAACCAGGCGCCGTCAAGGGTTTGGAAATGCTCGCCGATATCTACAAGAACGGCTATGCGCCAAAGGACAGCGTCAGCTGGGGTTTCAATGAAGTCGTCACCGGTTTCTACTCCGGGACCTGCGCCATGCTCGACCAGGATCCCGATGCTTTGATCGGCATCGCCGAGAAGATGAAGCCGGAAGATTTCGGTGTCGCACCGCTGCCAACAGGACCGAACGGCAAGTCGTATCCGACACTCGGCTATGCCGGCTGGGCAATGTTCGCCAATTCCAAGGTCAAGGACGAGGCCTGGAAGTTGATGGGCACACTGCTTTCTCCAGCTGACAATTTGGAGTTTGCCAAGAATGTCGGCGTGCTGCCGATCCACAACGGCGCGGACAAGGATCCGTATTTCGGTTCCGAAAGCTTCAAGGGCTGGTTCCAGGAGTTGAGTGATCCGAAGACATTCGAGTTCGTCACGCCGCCGACCCATCTGGAAAATCTCGGTAATTTCTATGACTCGGTTTCGGTCAAGAATTTCCAGGAGGTGCTGCTTGGCCAGAAGGCGCCCAAGGCGGTTGCCGACGAATGGGCCGCGTTCCTCACCGAACAGCAGCAGGCATGGATGGCCAAGAACAAGAAGTAACGTGACTTGCGAGGATGCTCCGGTGCCTTTGCGCCGGAGCATTTTCCTTTGCTTTCACCAGCCAATCAACCGGGTGGCGAAAGACAAGGAAGGCTTTGCCAAAATGAGGGGCCGAAACATATGGTGATGCAATCGACGGCGGCAGGTTTGCCGCAGAACAGCGGAGGCAAGGGTGCCAAGCGGTCCTTTTCGGTCGCATTCGAGCCCTGGCTTTATCTCAGTCCCGGGCTTGTCCTCCTGCTGCTGGTGCTCGTCGTGCCGCTGATCTTCGGCGTGAGCTATTCCTTCCGCAAATTCTCGGCATTCAAATCCGAATATGTCGGTCTGGCGCAATATCAGGCGCTGTTGCACGATCAGGTGCTTGGCCAGGCCTTGATGAACACGCTGTGGTGGACTGTGGCCAGTCTGGTTCTGCAGTTTTTTCTCGGCCTCGGGCTGGCATTGCTCCTTGACCGGGATTTTGCCGGCAAAAAATTCGTCCAGGCAATTGTCTTTCTGCCATGGGCGGTGCCGTCGTTCCTGTCGGGCCTGACCTGGGCCTGGCTGTTCAACCCGATCGTCGGTCCGCTGCCGCATTGGCTCTTTGCGCTTGGCCTGAAAGCTGAGCCAACGAACATTCTGTCAGATCCTGCCACCGCCATGTGGGGCCCGATCATCGCCAATGTCTGGTTCGGCGTTCCCTTCTTTGCCATTACGCTGCTGGCGGCACTGAAATCCATTCCAGGTGAACTGCACGAGGCAGCGGCAATCGACGGCGCCAATCCGTGGCAGCGCTTCACCAAGGTGACACTGCCCTTCCTTGCACCGACCATTGCCATCACGGTGATGTTGCGCACGATCTGGATCGCCACCTTTGCCGACCTCATCTATGTGATGACTGAAGGTGGGCCTGCCGGTTCCACCAATACGGTCGCCACCTATATCTATGTCAGTGCCTTCAAGACGCTCGATAAGGGTTATGCTTCGGCTGTCGCTGTGCTGCTGCTGGCACTACTCATCCTGTACGCGATCGTGCTGATCCGAATTCGCCGCTCGCTTGTGAGGTATTCCTGATGATTGCCGGACGCTCCCGCAACGCGCGCATCCTTGGCGGCATTGGCCTTTACGCCGCCATTGGAGCCTATGTCGTCTTCGCGCTGTTCCCCTTGTTCTGGACGCTGAAGATTTCGGTAACGCCGCAGTCGCTGCTCTATTCGGAGGGCATTACATTTTGGCCTTCGACCGCAACATGGGAAAATTACAAGACCGTGCTGCGCGCAACCGACTTTCCGCGTTACTTCCTCAACAGCGTGATCGTGTCGGTAATCACGGCTCTTTTGGTCACCGTCATCGCCTCGGCCGCTGGCTATGCAATGTCGCGTTTTTCGTTCCACGGCAAGACCACTGTCGCGGTGACGCTACTGCTGACACAGACCTTTCCGCTGGTCATGGTGATACCACCCATATACCGCATCATGGGTCAGCTTGGGCTTACCAACAGCTTGACCGGCCTGATCATCATTTACACAGCCTTCAACATCGCCTTTGCGACCTTCCTCATGCAGTCGTTCTTCGACGGCATTCCCAAGGATCTGGAGGAAGCCGCGATGATCGATGGCTGTAGCCGTAGCCAGGCGCTGCGCAAGGTCATTATTCCGCTGACGCTGCCCGGCATGGGCGCAACGCTAGGCTTCGTCTTTACCGCCGCATGGAGTGAACTGTTGTTCGCGCTGATGCTGATTAGCAGCGACAGTCAGAAAACCTTCGCGGTCGGACTTCTGACGTTCATCGGCAAGTTTGCCGTCGACTGGGGTCAGATGATGGCAGCCTCCGTGCTCGCTCTCATTCCGGCCTGTCTGTTCTTCGCCTTCCTGCAACGCTACCTCGTCACGGGGCTGACCGCCGGTGCAGTGAAGGGCTAACAAAGGATCAACCAATGGCTTCTGTCACCATTTCGAATGTTCAGAAAAACTACGGCGCCATGAATGTGCTTTCGGCGGTGGATCTTTCTATTGCCGATGGCGAATTCGTCGTCCTTGTCGGCCCTTCCGGCTGCGGCAAGTCCACGCTGCTCAGGATGATTGCCGGGCTGGAGGAAATCTCCGCAGGCGAGATCAAAATAGGTGATCGGGTGGTCAATGATGTGGCGCCGAAAGACCGCGACATTGCCATGGTGTTCCAATCCTATGCGCTCTATCCGCATATGGATGTCGCGTCGAACATGGGCTTTAGCCTGATGCTGCGTAAGACGGCCAAGGAACTTGTCCTCAACCGCGTTGGCAGCGCGGCAAAGCGGCTTGGCCTTGATGTCTACCTGCAACGCTTGCCGCGTCAGCTTTCCGGTGGTCAGCGCCAGCGCGTTGCCATGGGCCGCGCCATCGTGCGTGATCCGAAGGTGTTCCTCTTCGACGAGCCATTGTCCAATCTCGATGCCAAGCTGCGCGTGCACATGCGCACGGAGATCAAGGCGCTGCACCAGCAGCTGAAAACCACCTCCGTCTATGTCACGCATGACCAGGTGGAGGCCATGACGATGGCTGATCGCATCGTCGTCATGCACGACGGCGTGATCCAGCAGGTCGGAACCCCGCTCGAACTCTACGATCATCCCGCCAATCTGTTCGTCGCCGGATTCATTGGCTCGCCGGGCATGAACTTTCTGCCGGCGGTGGTCGCGCGGCAAGGCAACAAGGTTTCAGCCGAACTGACCGACGGCCAGATGATACCTTTGCGGCCGGAATTGAAGGTCGAGGATGGCGACAGGGTCACCGTTGGAATTCGCCCCGAGAACATCGAGGTCGGTACTTCAGCGGCGCTGAAGGCAAAGATAGAAGTCATCGAACCGCTTGGTTTGTCGACCCAGTTCTATACGCGGCTTGCGGGGCAACAGGTCTGCATCTTCGCCATGGGGCGGACCGATCGCGGGCCTGGCGATACGATTACTCTCGGCATCAAACCGGCAGATGTCCATGTCTTCCACGGCAAGACGGGCTTAAGATTGCCCTAGAAAAATCGGGGATTGGTGGGCGAGCGAGCTTGGAATAATATTCCCACCTTCTGGGGATTTCTGGTATTAATTTCACCATTATAGCCATTGCATCAGTGGTGAATGCCTATGCAGGGCCGTAGCAAAGTGACATTTTTCAGTCATTCGCCGAAAGGCATATAACAAACGGATGGAAACACAATGAACTGGTTGAAATCACTCCTCGTCGTTGGCGCCCTCGCAATTGTGCCCGCACAGGCACAGGCTGCCTCCAATCTCGAGCAGATCAAGGCCGCGGGCGTTTTCAAGATTGGTACGGAAGGCACCTATGCCCCGTTCACCTATCATGATGCTGCAGGCAAGCTCGTCGGCTTCGACGTGGAAATTGGTGAGGCCATCGCCAAGAATCTCGGCGTCAGGGCCGAGTTTCTTGAAGGCAAGTGGGATGGACTGATCGCCGGTCTCGACGCCAATCGTTACGACACGGTCATCAACCAGGTCGGCATCACCGAAGCGCGCAAGCAGAAGTACGATTTCTCCGAACCCTATATCGCTTCCAAGGCCGTGCTCATCATCAAGGGCGACAATACCGAGATCAAGAGCTTTGCCGATCTGAAGGGCAAGAAGTCGGCCCAGTCACTCTCCAGCAATTTCGGCAAGATCGCTCAGGAAGCCGGAGCCGAGCTCGTCGGCACCGATGGTTTTGACCAGTCGATCCAGCTCGTTCTCAACGGCCGCGCCGACGCCACGATCAATGACAGCCTGTCCTTCCTCGATTTCAAGAAGCACAAGCCCGATGCCAATGTGAAGATTGCCGCCCAGCAGGAGAATGCAGATTTCTCCGGGATCATTATCCGCAAGGGTGAACCTGATCTACTCGCGGCCATCAACAAGGCACTTGAGACGATCAAGGCCGACGGCACTTACCAGAAGATCGCCGACAAGTATTTCGGTCAGGATGTTTCGAAGTAACAACCGTTTACCATTGATGGTTTTTACGCTCTAAGGGGGCAGGGAGCAAAACTCCCTGCCCTTGTCTTTGAGGAGAACCGGCTTGTCCCATTGGCTGACATTGATGCTCGAATCGCTGCCCTCACTGTTGTGGGCGGGGCTGATTTTCACCATTCCGCTGACGCTTTTATCTTTCGTGCTCGGCCTCACGGTGGGCCTCATCGCTGCGCTCATCCGACTGTTCGCGCCTGGCCCGTTTGCAGCAATCATCAAGTTCTACGTCTGGATCATTCGCGGGACGCCCCTCCTGGTGCAGCTCTTCCTCATTTTCTATGGCCTGCCAAGCGTCGGCATCGTGCTCGACGCCTTCACCGCGGCCCTCATCGGCTTCACGCTGAACATTGGTGCCTACACGTCGGAAATTCTACGCGCCGTCATTTCCTCGGTTCCAAAGGGCCAATGGGAAGCTGCCTATTCGATCGGTATGAGCTGGTCGCAGGCCATGCGCCGCACCATCTTGCCGCAGGCCTCCAGGGTCGCTGTGCCGCCACTGTCAAACACCTTTATTTCGCTGGTCAAAGATACGTCGCTTGCCGCAGCAATCACCGTGCCGGAATTGTTTCAGGCGGCACAGCGTATCGTGGCAACCACCTATGAGCCCCTTATTCTCTATGTCGAGGCGGCGCTGATTTATCTGGTCCTGAGTTCGGTTCTTTCATCGTTGCAGGCGAGGCTGGAGCATCGCCTGAACCGCTATGGCGGATTCCTGGAGGCGCGCTCATGATGATAGAACTGAAAAACATCGAAAAGCGCTTCGGCGATCTGACGGTCCTCAACGATGTTTCGCTCAGTGTTGCCGAGGGCGCCGTCATGGCTTTGGTCGGACCGTCCGGCGGCGGCAAGAGCACGCTGCTGCGCTGCATCAATCTGCTTGAGGTTCCCACGGCAGGGTCAGTGGAAATCGCGGGGGACAGGCTGGAATTCCACCCCGGCAGCAGAATGAGCTCGAAGCAAATCCAGCTGCTGCGCCGACATACCGGCATGGTCTTTCAGAACTTCCAGCTCTTCCCGCACCGGACCGTGATCGAAAATGTCACCGAGGGCCTGACCACGGTCCTGAAATGGCCAAAGGATCGGGCGCGGCAGCGGGCAATGGCCTTGCTCGAGAAGGTAGGGCTGGCGCATAAGGCCGAAGTCTGGCCATCGACGCTTTCCGGAGGGCAGCAGCAGCGCGTTGCGATCGCCCGTGCCTTGGCACCGTCACCTAAAGTCCTTTTGTGTGACGAGCCGACCTCGGCGCTCGACCCAGAGCTTTCCGGAGAAGTGGTTGACGTGCTGGCACAGTTGGCGCGGGAAGGCACGACGATGGTCATGGCGACGCACGACCTTCGGTTGGCGTCCAAGATTGCTAACGAAGTGATTGTGCTCGATGCGGGCGTTATCGTTGAGACAGGGACATCGCGCGATATCTTCACGCAGCCCAAGCGGGAGCGCACCAAGCGCTTTATTGCGACCTTGACCCATGAGGAAGGTCACACCTACGGCGAGGGTATCTAGGGCGGGTGGAGAACAAAGGTGTTCAGACAAGTCCACCCCCGCGAAAAAGCGCGTTTTGCCCGATCAAACACCGGCCTGATGCAACAGAAGGCCACCCAGCGGTCGGCAGTCTTGATGAAGTTCGACCGGCATGGCCAAGACAGGCTTGATGGCCAAGCCGTGCAATTGCGTCGGGCTTGCTGGCGATGCGTGGCGGGTCGTGGGCACGAAATTTGCCGCAGCGTTGCCGATCAGGCGCAGTGTTTCCTGCGCCTTAATGAGTTCGTTTGCAGCGCTCGTTTGGCTCAAACGCCGAGATATCGATCCTGCAGCGCCGGCGTAAGTTCATCCGGCCTGCCGGTGAAAACCGTTGTGCCCTTTTCGAGAACAAAACAGCGGTCCACCACGGGCAGAAGTTCGGCCAGTGTCTTGTCGACGACAAGAATTGACTGGCCACCAGCCTTGAGCTTGCGAATAGCCGCCCAGATGTCCTGCCGGATCACGGGCGCGAGACCTTCTGTCGCTTCGTCCAGGACAAGCAGGCTCGGATTGGTCATCAGCGCGCGGCCGATCGCCAGCATCTGTTGCTCACCCCCGAAAGCGTGTTGGCATATTGATCGCGCCTCTCATCAAGACGCGGAAAGAGCTCGCTCACTTTTTGCAGTGTCCACTCGCTCCCACGCGCTGCGGCAAGCAGGTTTTCACGCACGGTAAGATTGGGGAAGCAGCGCCGGCCTTCAGGTACAAGACCAAGGCCCAGCCTTGCGATACGGTGTGGTCGCATGCCCCCAAGGTATCTGCCGGCAAAGCTGATGGTGCCGGCGCGCGGACGGGCAAGCCCGAAAATGGAATTGATCGTGGTCGTCTTGCCCATGCCATTACGCCCCATCAGCGCGACGACCTCTCCCGCTTCCACGTCAAGATCAACGCCGAACAACGCCTGGGATGCGCCATAGAACGTTTCCAGGGCGTTTATTGCCAGAAGCGTCATGCTGCTTCCCCCAGATAGGCTCGACGCACTTCGGGATCGTTTCGGATGTCGTCGACTTTGCCGGACGCGATAATGCGGCCATAAACGAGCACGGATATCCGGTCAGCAAGCGCGAATACGGCATCCATGTCATGTTCGACGAGCAGGATCGGTGCCTCCTGGCGCAGGCCGCCGAGAAATTTGGTCAAGCTCCTGGAGCCTTCCGGTCCCATGCCGGCCATCGGTTCGTCAAAGAGAAAGGCCTTGGACCCAAGCGCAAGCGCAATGGCGATTTCGAGCTGCCTGCGCTCGCCATGCGAAAGCTCGGCTGCAGGGAGATTTGAGCGTGCTGCCAATCCCACGCGTTCCAGCATGGCCATTGCCGGATCTGTCAGGCTCTTGTCCGTCATGACTGGGCGAAAGAAGCGAAAGCTCGATCCTTGCCGGGCCTGGACGGCCAGCATGACATTGCGCAGCGCTGAAAACTCCGGGGCCAAGGATGATATCTGGAAGCTGCGTCCAAGGCCAAGGCTTGCCCGCGCCGCCATACCCAGCCCCGCCATGTCCTGGCCGAGGAAGCGGATCGTGCCGCTGTCCTGCCTGATTGACCCTGAGATCTGATGGATCAGCGTGCTTTTGCCCGCTCCATTCGGCCCGATCAGAGCATGAATTTCACCCGGTCTGAGATCAAGGTTCACGCCATCGGTTGCCTTTAACGCGCCAAAGTTCTTGCGCAAATCACGGATTTCGAGGACAGGCTCAACCATGTTGCACCTTTCCGGCCAGCAGGCCCAACAAACCGCCGCGTGCAAAAAGCACAACGCCGAGCAAAATAAGACCAAGGAAGAACTGCCACCGCTCGGTAATGCCGCCAAGCGCATACTCAAAAAACACATACAGCATCGCCCCGGCGACCGGACCAAACAAACGGCCTTTGCCGCCAAGAATGATCAGCACGATCAATTCCCCCGACATATGCCAGGACAGCATGGAGGGGCTGGCAAACCTGTTCAGATCGGCAAAGAGCGCACCTGCCAGACCCGTTATCATGGCTGACATGACAAATGCGGCGAGATTGATATTGAAGGGCGCGACACCGACAGCCGAAAGGCGCGCCGCGTTCTGTCTTGCTGCTTGCAGCGCCGCGCCGAAACGGGAACCTCGTATGAGCCAGAACAGGGCCAGTGCCAGCGTCAATAGGCCGTAGCAGACCAGGAAGAACGGCAATGGCTTGGCCGTGTTGACGAGAGGGAAGGAATTGCGCACGTACAGTGACAACCCGTCCTCGCCGCCATAAGCCGGCCAGGAGATGGCGAAATAATAGATCATTTGCGCGAAGGCGAGCGTGATCATGATGAAATAGACGCCGGCCGTTCGCAGGCTGATTGCACCGATGGGCAACGCAATCAGGGCGCAGATCGCGATCGCCACAAACCAGATCACCGGCATCGATGTGGTGCCCGGGATGCCAAAGAAAAGCGGCTCGCCATTGAATGCATGGGTGGCAAGAATAGCTGCGACATAGCCGCCAAGGCCAAAGAAAGCCGCATGACCGAACGACACCAGCCCGCCGAGCCCGAGTGCAATGTTGAGTCCGACGGCGGCAAGCGCGAGAATGGCGATACGCGTGGCGAGGGTGACATAAAACGGCTCGCCTATCGCCAGCGCTACAAGCGGTAGCGCCATAAGCAACAGAGCCAGCAGGGTGTTTACGATGGGTTCACGGGTCGCCATTGCGGTTCTCACGACTATGCGGCAAACAGGCCGCGCGGCCTGAAGGCGAGGATCAGGGCCATGACGATATAGATCAGCATGGAGGCGAGGGCGGCTCCGATCATCCCGGCCTGTGATGCTGGCAAGATCAGCGCCAGCGTCTTCGGTAAAAGGAAGCGGCCCATCGTGTCGATGGTGCCAACCAGGATCGCGCCGACAAGGGCTCCCTTGATTGAGCCGATGCCGCCGATGACAATGACGACGAAGGCGAGAATGAGCACCGGCTCGCCCATCCCGACCTGCACCGATTGCAGGGCTCCGACCAGGGCCCCGGCAAGACCGGCCAGAGCCGCACCGAGCGCGAATACGACGGTGTAAAGCGTCTGGATATCGATGCCAAGGGCGGCAATCATTTCGCGGTCCGACTCACCCGCCCGGATGCGCATGCCAAGCCTGGTGCGGGAAATCAGGAGATGGAGCCCAACCGCGACGCTGATGCCCACACCGATGACCGCCAACCGGTAGAGCTGGTATTGGCCGCCGCCGGGGAGCGGTACCGCGCCCTGGAGCAGCGGTGGGATATCGAGGTAGAGCGCAAACGAGCCGAACAGCCAGCGCGAACCTTCAGAAAAGATCAGGATGAGTGCGAAGGTGGCCAGCACCTGATCCAGATGGTCACGTTCGTAAAGTCTTCGGATGACCAGAACTTCCATGATCGCGCCAGCAGCCGCTGCCGCCACCAGGCTGGCGATCAGCCCGATCCAGAATGAGCCGGTCGCGGACGCCACGATGGCGCATGCGAAGGCACCGATCATGTAAAGCGAACCGTGGGCAAGGTTGATAAGTCCCATGACCCCGAAGATCAGTGTCAGCCCGGCCGCCATAAGGAACAACATCACCCCAAGCTGAAGCCCGTTCAGAAGTTGCTCGATCAATAATGCAGTGGACAAGGTGGTGATCC
Organism: Phyllobacterium sp. A18/5-2; assembly: GCF_025452215.1. Classification (NCBI taxonomy): domain Bacteria; kingdom Pseudomonadati; phylum Pseudomonadota; class Alphaproteobacteria; order Hyphomicrobiales; family Phyllobacteriaceae; genus Phyllobacterium; species Phyllobacterium sp. A18/5-2. Next base: position 598,534 of record NZ_CP104967.1, read on the forward strand.
AGGCTTCGTTCAAGGTTGAATAGAGAGGGGCTGCCCGTCGTGGCACGCCGGGCAGGCCGGGCAGAACGCAAATGCGCGAATTACATCTTGCACTGGTCCGCGTATGCATCCTTGTGATGTTCGAAAGCGGTCGCAACAATCTTGTTGGTCAACACGTCGCCCTCCTTCACCACTTCACGGACGTACACGTTCTGAATCGGATGGTTGTTGTTGTTGAACACGAACTCGCCGCGTACGGACTTGAAATCCGCCGCCTTTAGCGCCGCGCGGAACGCGTCCTTATCCTTTACACTTGTTTTGGAAAGGGCCGCGATGATGAGGTTGGCCGTGTCCCAGCTCTGCGCTGCGTAGATCGAGGGCAGACGCTTGTATTCGGCCTGGAACGCGTCGACGAACTTCTTGTTGGCTGCATTGTCGAGGTCCTTGGACCATGTCGCCGAGTTCTTTACGCCGAGCGCCGCATCACCAATTGCGCCGAGGACATCCTGGTCGAACGAGAAGCCCGGTCCCATGACCGGAATGTTCACGCCCGACTGCGCATACTGCTTCATGAAGGCGATTCCCATGCCGCCCGGCAGGAAGAAAAACACCGAATCCGCGCCGGAATCGCGTATCTGGGCGATTTCGGCTGCGTAGTCGGTCTGCCCGACCTGGGTGTAGATTTCACCCGCCAGTTCACCCTTGTAGAAACGCTTGAAGCCCGTCAGCGAATCCTTGCCGGCCGGATAGTTTGGGGCGAGGACAAAGGTCTTTTTGTAGTCCTTGTTGGCGTATTGTCCCATCGCTTCGTGAAAATTGTCGTTCTGGTAGGCGACATTGAAATAGTTCGCATTGCAGTTCGCGCCGGCAAGAGCCGAGGGACCAGCATTGGGCGACAGATAGATGATGTCCTGCGCCACCGTATTCGGCACGACCGCCATGGCAAGATTTGACCAGATGATGCCGGTCAGGAGATCGACTTTGTCGCTCTGGATCATTTTTTCTGCCAGCTGCACCGCGATTTCAGGTTTCTGGGCGTCATCCTCGACAATAAGCTCGATCTCCTTGTTGCCAGACTGTTTGATCGCCAGGGTGAACGCGTCACGCATATCAATGCCAAGACCCGCGCCACCGCCAGACAATGTTGTAATCACACCAATTTTCACGGGTTCGGCATTTGCGGCGCTTGCGGTGGCCAGCGAAAGGCCAAGAATGCTGGCTGCTGTGATACTCTTCATGTTGTTCCCCTTTTGGGTGTTCCCGTTTTTGGTTGTATTTAATGTCAGAGCCGAGCCCGAACTTTGCAGAATTACCGACACAGCAGCTCAAACGCTCATAGTAACTGGAAGCGCCTTGCCCGATACCGTCACGTCCAGCAAACAGAGCAGGCCTGCAACTTCGTGCAGCATGACATCTGTTGAAATTTACTTCAAGCACGAAGTTTCAAGATTAAAATGATTGCTTTGCGATCCGTCCGGCCTCTGCTAGCCTTCAGACCATTCACGTCGAGGGAGGGCAAAGCTGATGATCCATCGCCAGATTTCAGACTGGGATGACGCCTATGCCAATGGCCCGAATATTGCCGGGGGTGACCGCTGGCCGCATGCCTGGGTCGAGCCAGCCAAAATCTACCGCGAGACCCTTTTAGCCGCTGGCCGGGCGAAACTTGATCAGGCCTACGGTAACGGTGCACGCAATCGTTACGACCTCTTCCTGCCTGGAGCGACACCGAAGGGATTGGTGGTTTTCGTCCACGGTGGATTCTGGCTCAGGCTCGACAAGAGTTTTTGGTCGCACCTTTCGGCCGGTCCGCTGGCTCATGGCTATGCCGTTGCCATGTTGTCGTATTCGCTCTGCCCACAGATACGCATCGCCGGCATCGTGAAAGAGATCGCTGCTGCGATCAGCATAGTGGCAGACATGATCGACGGTCCGCTCCTGTTGGTTGGGCATTCAGCCGGTGGCCACCTCATAAGCAGAATGGTGTCTGCCACATCGCCGCTTCCAGTACGCCTTGCCGTTCGCATCCGTCATGCAGTGTCTATTTCAGGCATCCACGATCTGCGGCCAATCCTCTGCACCGCAATGAATGACCATCTTCACATCGATGAAGCCGAGGCACTGGCGGAAAGTCCGGCTCTGCTGCGTCCGATGGAAAATGCGCGCATCACGTGCTGGGTTGGTGGCGGTGAGCGGGCTGAGTTTGTGCGCCAGAGCGAACTGCTGGCCAATATATGGACCGGTCTGGGCGCCGCCACGGCGACAGTGGTGGAACCGGATCGTCACCACTTCAACATCATCGATGGTCTCGCCGATCCTGCGCACGAACTGACGACAACCTTGCTGTCTGGTTGAGTGACAAGAATGGTCGCATTGAACCTGTGATCCCCACAATGATTCCAGCGACAACCAATGTGCCGCGCTTTGCGTTTTCAAGTTCCCTGCCCGGTGCGGATTGGTGTCCGAGCTTTAGACCAGTCAGAATCCCGGCATGCAACGGCGATATTTGCACGGGTCGTTAGAGATCCAAAAGAGTGATGGTCATTGCCTGGTTTTGATAAGGTCGGCCATCCGCTCAGCAATCATGATGGTGGGAATGTTGGTATTTGCGCAAGGTATGCTCGGCATCAGTGAGGCGTCGCAAACACGCAGGTTCTGTGTCCCGTAAACTCTGCCGGATGGCGATGTGACGGCCATGGGGTCGTCTTGCGCCCCCATCCTGCATGTGCCGGAGGGGTGCCATGTGCCGCCAACATTTTTCTGAACAAAGGACGTGAGTGCCTCATCGTCATCAAGAAGGCCATCGATCGTGACGCCGAGCGTAACGACGCCATGGATGAGGCCTTTGCGCAGGGGCCCGGCATAGTCGAGCATTGCCGCAAGCGCGCCGCGCTGGACGGCGTTCAATCTGCCAGGCGCTGCGACTTTCGCGACGCGCGGCGAATAGCTTGAAGGAAAAACAATATCTCTGAAGCCATTCATCATCGGATGGGTCAGCGTATCCGCGCCGAGCCGCAAAGCGAGTTTCAGCCGTTGCAGATCGCGCTCGTCTGACAGCATCCTGAAATCGACGGAGGGTTCTGTCCGCGCGTCAGCAGAGGCAAGTGTAAGCAAGCCGCGCGAATAGGATTTGTTGACCCAGAAAAACAGGCTGCCCATGCGCATGCCGACCGAATGCCATCCGGAGCGGGCAAGGATCGCGCCATGCATGTCGCCCTGCGGTGTGCCTTGCAAGCCTGACGAGAAGCGCAGGATGCACTGTTCGTGATGCTCGGCCTGATCGGTTACCCGCGCAGCAGGAGGCAGGAAGGCGGCGATGGCAATGGATGGATGTTCCATCAGGTTGCGCCCGACCCCAGGCCGATGAGCGATCACCGGAATACCCAGGCTTGAGAGGTCAGCGCCCGGTCCGACACCGCTGCGCAGCAACAGCGCCGGCGTGTGGATAGCGCCGGATGAAACGATAATTTCGGAAGCCCGGATCGTGGTGGCCGGTCCACTGCCATGTGCAAGGAGAGTTGCTCCGGTGGCCCGTGTCCCCTCAAACAGCAGCCGTTCGACTGTCCGTCCGGTAATGACACGCAGATTTGGCCGCTGTCGCACCTCTGGTGTCAGATACACCACCGACGTTGGCACTCTTTCGCCGTTTTCACTGACGGCCACTGCACCGACGAAGACACCGTCTTGCCAGTCACCGTTCTGATCGGGCCGCATCGGATATCCGGTCGCGGTCAATGTGCGCGCAACGGCGCCGACGAAGGGGGACATCCGATCCACCGCGAGCCGTCTGATCGGCAGGGGACCATTGTTTCCATGCAGCGGACCGCCGAAATCGCAATCATTCTCGAGCTTGCGGAAATAGGGCAGACAGTTGTCCCAGTTCCAACCGGCGGCACCAAGGGATTGCCATTCATCGTAATCGCCCGGCGCACCGCGATTGGCCATCAGCGCATTGATCGCCGAGCCGCCGCCGAGGATCTGCGCCTGTTCATAGCGGCGGGGGTGGGGGGCGTCCGGTTGCTTGTCGCAAAGCCCATGCGTGCAGTCAGCGCGTTCCATATGTTGCCGGTATCGAGATAGGCGCGGCCGGGGTAACGGCTACGAATTTCGCCTGGCATTGTCTCCAGCGTCAGATCGCGGCCGGCCTCGACGAGGGTGACGGTGTTGCGCGGATCTTCCGACAGCCGGGCGGCCAGGACGCATCCGGCTGATCCGCCGCCGACAATAAGGAAGTCGCTTGTCACGCCGGCATGCTCCAGATCTCAATGCCCATTGACGCGCTCTTCCGGCACTGGCTTGGCCTCTTTGGCATTGAGTGCAATCAAAATGACGAGCAGGAATGATACGGCAGTGAGGAGCGAACTGATCGCTGCGATGGTCGGATCAATCTCGTCTCGCAGCGCGGTAAACATTCGCTTGGTCAATGTCTGGTTCTCGCCGCCTGCGATGAACAGGGCAACGACGGTCTCATCCAGGGCCGAGATGAAGGCGAACAACATTCCCGAAATCACACTCGGCCTGATCTGTGGCAGCGTAACCACGAAGAAGCTGCGCAGCCGGTTCATGCCAAGACTGCGCGCGACCATTTCTTGCGTGGGGTCGAACTTGCGCAGCCCGACGAGCACCGCCGTGATGACATAAGGAATGCCCAGCATGACATTGGCGAGCACGAGCCCCGGTATCGTCGCAAGCAGGCCGACCTTTGCATAAACGAAGAACACGCCGATTGCGATGATGACGATCGGCGTCACGAGTGGCAGGAGCAGGATGATCTGGAGGCTCTGCACAAGCCGCGATTTCGAATTGTTGAGCGCATAGGCGGCGGCCGTGCCGAGAACGGTGGAGATAACCGAGCTCGACACTGCAAGGATCAGGCTCACTTTCGTCGCCTGCATCCAGGCTACGCTGCCAAGATAGGCTTCATACCAGCGCAGTGAGAAGGCGGGGGAGGAAAGCTTAGGAACCGAGCGCTGGAAAACGACATGGGCACGATGATGACGACCGGGACCATCAGGTAAAGCAGAACGAGGCCGACGAAACTGTAAAGTGCAATGCGAACGGGTGTCATCTCACTCACCTCATTCCCATCAGCCGCTCGACCGGGATCAAGCGACTGGCGGCCCAGAAGATGGCGAAGACGCAGGCAAGCAGGACGACACTGATCGAACTTGCTGCGCCCCATTCGTTATAGAGCTCGACGTTGCGGCTGACGAGCATGGAGACCATGAAGGTCCGCCCGCCGCCCAAAAGCTCAGGGGTGATGTAGAAACCGAGTGTCAGGACAAAGACAAGCACAGCGCCGGCGATGATGCCTGGCAGCGACAAGGGCAGGAATACGCGCAAGAAGACGTGCGCCGGCGTTCCGCCAAGACTGGCGCCAGCCATGGTCAGCTCCGCGGGTATTTTCTGCATGGTGGCATAAAGCGGCAGCACCATGAAGGGCAGCAGGATATGCACCGTAGCAATGACGGTACCAAATTCATTGTTCACCAGGATCAAAGGCGTATCAATCAGACCCAGCGATTTCAGGGTGCTGTTGATGATGCCTGTGCGCTGCAGGAGGATCAGCCAGGCGTAGGCGCGTACCAGAACACTTGTCCAGAATGGAAGCACGACCATCGCCAGAACCACGATGCTCCAGCGGCGCGGCAGCGATGCCGCCACATAGGCGACGGGATAACCGAGTAGGGCTGTCGCCGCGGTCACGACAAAGGCGATGCGGAATGTCTGGAGAAAGCTGTGCCAATAGACATCTTCGCTCAAGATGCGCCGATAATTTTCCAACGTGAACCCGTCATGATAGACCGATTGCCAGGCGAGCCACAGCAGGGGAACAAGCAGCAGGGTAACGATGACGGCCAAAGCCGGCACCAGGAGCAGAAACATCAGTATCTGCTCCTGGCGGTCGTGTCGCCGGAAGGCTTCGGGTCGCGATCGAGGCAAGGAAAATCCTCCCGTCAGACTATATGTCATGGCTTTTGGATAAACTCCGCCCAGCGCTTTTGAACGGCTTCCCCTTCCGCTGAACTCCACCATTCGGTCGAGATCAGAACCTGCTTTGCCGCATTGTCCGGTGAACTGGGCAGTTCGGCTGCGCGTTCAGCCGGGATCTTGCCAGTCTTGAAGGCTTCGGGGTTGCCGGGTCCATAGTCGATCTCAAGTGGCAGATTGGCCTGAATTTCCGGTGCCAGCGCCTCGTTCACGAATTTGATGGCCGTTTCCAGATCTCGGCGCGTTCTTGAGAATGCACAGCGAGGTGTTTTGCAAAAAACCCTGGTTGAAGGTAAAGCCGACATCGCCGCCTTCTTTCTGAACCGCACTGACGCGCCCGTTCCAAGCCATTTCCATGTCGACTTCGCCGTCACTCAAAAGCTGGGCCGATTGACCACCGGAGGTCCACCAGACCGTGATATGCGGTTTGATCTCTTCCAGCTTCTTGAACGCCCGGTCGACATTGATCGGGTAGATCTTGTCAGGTGCAACGCCGTCGGCAAGAAGTGCGGCTTCGAGCGTGGCCAGGGGATGATTGCGAAGCGCGCGGGTTCCAGGGAACTTCTTCACGTCCCAGAAATCCGCCCATGACTGCGGTGGATTATCGCCGAACTTGCTCTTGTTGTAGGCCAGCACGCTCGAATAGAATTCATATGCGGCCGAATAAGGCGTCTTGTATTTTTCCGGCATCTTTTCGGCGTTGGGAATCTTGCTGAAATCGAGCTTTTCGATCAGCCCCTGTTCACCGCCGCGGATGCAGTCTTTGGTTGGCGTATCAACGACATCCCAGACCGGCTTTCCGGTCGCGCCCTGCGTCTTGATCACTGGCCAGGCATCGGGCGAGCTGTCCTGATTGATGGTGATGCCGAGTTTTTCGGCAACCGGATCAAGGATGGCCCTGGTCTGGGCCTCCTGATAGGCACCCCCTTGCGAAATGAAGGTGATCTGCTCGGCAAATGCGCTTGTGGCCATCAGGGCCGTGCCCGCGCAAGCCACCGCGAGGGTAACTTTAAAATGTTGGTACCGCATGCTCGTTCTCCTCTGTTTTTCGTGAGGCGCCAGGCCTCTTTAGCGGTCGCTCAAATCGACGGGTCTTATCGCCCGATTGCATCAAGGAACTGGTACCAGCCGGCAACAAGCCGGACGGCGGGTTCTCGAATGGGGTAGAAGGGGACTTTCTTCAGGCGTTCTGACGCAAGAAGTCCGATATTCGGCCTGTTGCCAGTGACAATCTCCGCCAGATATTTGCCCATCAGCGTCGACATCGCGACTCCGGTGCCATTATATCCGACGGCATAGCTGATCCTGTCGTCGAGCCGGCCGACATGTGGAATGCTGTCGAGTGTCATGCCAACCAGCCCCGACCAGCGATGCGTTACCTGGACGTCGGCGAGTTCCGGAAACTGCGCGACCATGGCTTTTTGCAAGGCGGCGAAGGCCGATGGTGAATCGGTCTTGCCGAACGCACCGCGACCGCCGAACAGCAGCCGGTCGCCAGATTTGCGGAACCAGCGCATCATGCGCCGTGTCTCCGTGTAGCTGCGGCCCTTGCAAAGCAGCGTTGCCGCCGGCTTGCCGGTTAGCGGTTCGGTCGCGATAATGGCGCTGCGGAAGGGGATAAGGGTTCGCTGCACGCTTTGTGTGGCTGCAGTCAGATCCGAGTAGGCATTCGTCGCCATGACTGCGTGGCGGGAATTGATGGTTCCGCTGGGCGTTTCGAGCACCAGCCCTGCGCTGTCACGCCGTATCGAGGTGACCGGGCTCTGTTCGAAAATCGCAATGCCCTCGGCGGCTATTCCGGCAGCAATGCCGCGAACGAAATTGAGGGGGTGGATGACGCCGCCATGGGTATTGAGAAGTCCCCCGGTAAAACCTTCCGACCCGGTTTCCTCCAGCATTTGTGATGACGCAAGAATGGACGTGGAATGATCGCCCAGCACATCGTTAAGCCATGCGACCTCCTGCTTGAGGGCAGCGAGCGAACTTTCATTGTGGGCACAGCGCAGGCTGCCGCTTTCCTGAAAGTTTGCCTCTTTGATATCATAGGCTTCGACCAGTTCGCCGACATGATCAATGGCCTCGATACCGAGGTCGTGCATGTGCCGCGCCATGTCGATGCCCCAGCCTTCGGCAATGCCGGAGAAGGTCAGGCGGAACTTGCCCGAAACCACGCCGCCATTGCGTCCGCTCGCACCCCAGCCAACGCGGCTCGCCTCAAGCACGACGGGGCTAAGGCCCTTGCGTGCCAGATAGCGGGCGGCTGCCAGCCCCGTATAGCCACCGCCTATGATGGCGACATCATATTGCCTGTTGCCGGACAGTTTGCCAAAGCGCGGCTCACTGGCGACCGTATCACTCCACAGTGATGTGATTTCAGACAGGGGCGGGGCGGAGACCATGGATCTGCTTCTCCGGATCAGGCTGCCGTTGCCGAATTGTGGAAGCTGAGAATTTCCGCGTCCACCGCGTCGGCAAGCTGCTTCAGCGACGAGAAATGATAGTCGGGTTTTGTCAGCGTTGTCGGGGCGGGGGTTCCGCCAAAACCTTCCAGGCCCTGTCGGCGCTCGATCCAGCACACGGTGTAGCCAAGATCCTTGGCGACACCGATATCGTGGTGCTGGCTCTGTGCCACGTGGAGGATCTCGTTGAACTGGTAGCCATGCGCGGACTGGCGGCCGCGATTGAACGCGAAGAACTGCGGGTTCGGCTTGGCAACACCCGTCTCATCGCATGTGACGCTGTCATGGAAGGGATTGCCGAGCGTGGCGGAATAAGCGGAAAAGGCAGTGCGATCCGCATTGGTCATGGCAACCAGGCGGAAATTCTTGCGCAGCCGCTTCAACGCGGCAACGGAATCGGCGAAAGCGGGCCAGCGGAATATCGAAAGCTGGAAGGCGTCAGCCGTTGCATCGTCGTTCCGCAAACCGAGTTCAGTGGCGAGCGATAGATAGACGTCCTTCATGGCAAAGCTGGAGCGGCCGTAGAATTTGTCCCTGCCGCGCTTGTAGGCTTCGAAAATTTCGTCTTCGGGAGCCCTGGCTGCCTTGTCGCCGCCAAGTTCGCGGATGGCGCTGATGACGCCCGTTTCGAAGTCGATCAGTGTGCCGACAACGTCGAATGTGAGGACTTTGAAGGTTGTAAGTGACATTTGCATTCTCTCGTCAGTTTGTTCGGATTGCGGTTATTGATTAATAGGCGGCCTTGGGAACCACGATCGTATCCTGGGGATGGAGCCCGATGGTCATTCTGGATCCCACGGGTTTGATCTTTGTCAGGCCCGTGTGATTGCTCGGCTGGCGCAGGCTCAACTTGGTCCCATCGTCGAGTTGTACGAAGACGCGAGCACTTTCACCTTGATAGAGGACCTCAGTCACGGTGCCGGCCATGCGATTGAGGATGCCGTCATCGGCTTCGTCCGCAATCAGCAATTTCTCGGCGTGGACAGCGAGAAAAATTTCTTTGCCTTGAGGGACCGGGTGGGCGGAGTGCAGATGGTATGGTCCAAGCCTGGCACTCCCTGTCGCCGCATAGTCCACAGGAACGAGGGTGGCTTCGCCGATAAAGCTTGCAACAAAGGAATCCGACGGATGATCGTGCAGCCGGACCGGTGTATCGATCTGCACGATCTTGCCGCGATTCATGATGGCGACACGGTCGCTCATCGTCAGCGCTTCCCGCTGATCATGGGTCACGTAAATGATGGTTGCGCGCAGTTTCTGGTGCAGATGGCGCAGTTCAATCTGCATGTTCTCGCGCAACTGTTTGTCCAGCGCAGACAGCGGTTCATCCATCAAAATAAGCCGCGGTTCGAAGATGATGGCGCGTGCAAGGGCAACGCGCTGCCGCTGGCCGCCGGAAAGTTCGGTAATGCGCCGGTGCTCGAAGCCTGTGAGTTCGACCATCGAAAGCGCGTCCCGCACCTTGGCCGCCCATGTTGACTTCGGCTGGCGGCGTGCGCGCAGCGGGAAAGCAACATTCTCGCCCACGCTCATATGCGGAAACAGCGCGTAGTTCTGAAAAACGATACCGATATCGCGCTTGTGGGGCGGAGCATATGTAATATCCCTCTCGCCGAGAAACACCGAACCGGAGGTGGGTTGCACAAAGCCGCCGAGAATGCCGAGAAAGGTGGTCTTGCCCGACCCCGAGGGGCCAAGGAGGGAAACGAACTCACCCGCACCGACCTCGAGGCTTACGTCGTCCAGGGCATGAAAGGCTCCGTAACTCTTGCGAGCATTGCGGATCGATACGCCGACACTTTCAATATTATTTGCGATATTCATTGAGATCCACTGCAACTTTCCTTGCAAACCAGCACCGAAGCCAGATGCAATCCTGTTCATTGAGCAGAGATATACAGCTCCTTTCGCTGGCCAAGGACTACCCGCCAGACGACAAAACCGTATCGAATTCCCCTTGTTCTTGGCCTTTCCAAAAAGCCTGTTGACGATAACAGATCAAAAGATGGATGAGCTGGCAATTGAAAAAAAGTTGGCTGAGGTGTTACATGGTGTAATGACCTTGCTGCGCCGTTCCCTGCCGTCGATGAATGCCCTCTTTACTTTCGAGGCGGCAGCCCGTTGCGGGAATTTTTCCAAAGCGGCGAACGAACTGAATGTCACACCCGCTGCGGTCAGCCGGATGATCGCGCGGCTGGAAGACCATCTCGGCACGCGGCTTTTCGTTCGCATTGCGACAGGATCGTCCTTAAGTGAAGCGGGCACGATCCTGTTCGAGAGCATAACCAAAGGCTTTTCGGGAATTGAAAATGCGTTGCGCGAAATCGAGGACCGCCAGACCGGTCTCGAAACGGTTTCGCTTTCGGTTTCAACCGGGTTCACCACGCATTGGCTGATGCCACGAATGAGCAAGTTCAAGTCAGACTTCCCGAATGTCGACCTGCGCTTCCAACTTGTCATAGGTGCACTTGGTGGTTCAGTTGCCGATGTCGACCTTGGAATGCGCTTTGTCGACGGCTCGGATGAACGGCACGAAGCCGTTTTGATCATGCCGGAAATCCTGATGCCGATTTGCAGCCCATCCTATTATGAGCAGTACGCGACCGGACAGGAAGGGGTGGAGGCGCCCGTCTATACAATCGTTAATCTGGATAGTGCCCAGCCCGACTGGTCCGGTCTGTTCCTGCCCCGCCAGGCCGGAGAAACGGTCAATTCGCTCATCTTTTCGGACTATGCGATTGTTGTGCAAGCGGCATTGCTCGGTCAGGGTGTGGCCCTGGGCTGGCTGAATGTCGTTGCGCACTGGCTGCGCACGCGGGCACTGGTCCCTGCGCGGCAGGATCTGATGGTAACGGGGCGGCTTTGTCATCTGGTGCGCATGCGCGACAAGCCGCGCCGCCCAGTGGTGTCGCACATCCGCGACTGGATTATCGCCGAACTGCTTGAAGACGTTCTCGATCTTGATAGGCAATATCCTGCTCTCGGACTCCAGGCATTGCTCGATAGGAAATCGCCTGTGGCGTCAACTGAGAATTGACCGGCGTTGCTGCACGTGTCTGCCTTGAATGGGTGCTTTCAAAGGCCTTGACCTTACCACGATGGGAAGCCCTATCTTGCTGGTACCAGGACAAAAGAGGTCTTCCAATGAGCATGCCAGACGTGCAGATTCGCCCAAATCATCAACTGGTCATTGAAGGCATGACATGCGCCTCATGCGTTGGCCGGGTGGAGAAAGCCATTGCAAATGTGCCTGGCGTTGCCAAGGCTTCGGTTAATCTTGCAACAGAACGCGCCGATATTGCCTTTTCCGGCACGCCCGACGTTCCAGCCGTGATCAATGCGATCCGCAATGCCGGTTACGAGGTGGGCGAAAGAACTATCGAGCTCGATATCGAAGGCATGAACTGTGCGTCCTGTGTCGGCCGGGTCGAGAAGGCGCTCAAAGCCGTCTCCGGTGTCACCAATGCCAGCGTCAACCTGGCGACGGAACGGGCAACCGTGCGGGTTGCGAGCGCAAGTACGACCGCTTCCCGTCTGGCACAGGCCATCAAGGCTGCAGGCTACGCAGCCAATGAGGTCGCAACAGGCAAGGCCGAAGATGGCGAGCCTGACCGGCGCGAAGCCGAGCTGCGCAGCCTGAAGATCAGTCTCGCAGCCGCTGCCGTCCTGACGATACCGGTGTTTATCCTTGAAATGGGATCGCATCTCGTGCCCGCTATCCACGAATTCGTCATGGAAACCGTGGGCATGCGGGAGAGCTGGTATCTCCAGTTTCTGTTGACCACGCTGGTGCTGTTTGGTCCTGGCTTGCGCTTCTTCAGGAAGGGCGTGCCGGCACTGTTGCGCTTGGCACCCGACATGGATTCGCTTGTCGTACTCGGTACCACCGCGGCCTGGGGCTTCTCGGTCGTCGCCACCTTTGCGCCGCAACTCCTGCCCGAAGGCACAACCAATGTCTATTATGAGGCTGCCGCGGTTATCGTGTCGCTTATCCTGCTCGGCCGCTATCTTGAAGCCCGCGCCAAGGGCTGCACGAGCGAAGCGATCAAGCGGCTGCTCGGACTGCAGGCCAGGTCGGCGCGTGTTCTGCGCAATGGGGAAGCGGTCGATGTACCACTTCAGGAGGTACACACGGGCGATGTGATCATTGTCCGTCCCGGCGAGAAAGTCCCGGTTGACGGTGTGGTGATCGACGGGTCGTCCTACGTGGATGAATCGATGATCACTGGCGAGCCCGTGCCCGTGAACAAGGCCGGCGGTTCGGACGTTGTTGGCGGGACGGTCAACAAGAACGGCTCCTTCACCTTTGAGGCAACGAAGGTTGGAAGTGACACGCTGATTGCCCAGATCATTCGCATGGTCGAGGAGGCTCAGGCGGACAAGCTGCCGATCCAGGCGATGGTGGACAAGGTGACAAACTGGTTCGTGCCCGCTGTCATGCTTGCGGCTGCCGCGACGTTCATTGTCTGGCTCATTTTCGGTCCCGATCCCGCCCTGACCTTTGCCCTTGTGAATTCGGTCGCCGTTTTGATCATAGCCTGCCCCTGCGCGATGGGGCTGGCAACGCCGACGTCGATCATGGTGGGGACTGGCCGTGCAGCGGAAATGAGTGTGCTGTTTCGCCGAGGAGATGCCCTGCAGACGCTGCGCGACGCTGAAGTCATCGCGCTCGACAAGACCGGTACGCTGACACTCGGCGAACCGACACTTGCCTATTTCAAGACGAGCGAAGGTTTCGGTCGCAACGAAATCTTGAGCCTCGTTGCCTCACTCGAAGCGCGATCCGAACATCCCATTGCCGAGGCCATTGTCGACGCCGCCAGGCGTGACGGCTTGCCGCTCGCTGCCGCAGATAATTTCGCAGCAACACCCGGTTTTGGCGTTGCCGCAATGGTTGCCGGCCGGAAAGTCGAAGTAGGCGCCGACCGGTTCATGGTAAGGCTCGGCCACAGCGTCGCCCCTTTTGCCAATGATGCCGAGCGCCTTGCCCGGGAAGGGCAGTCACCGCTTTATGCTGCCGTTGATGGCAGGCTTGCTGCGATCATCACGGTTGCCGACCCGATCAAGCCGACGACGTCCGAAGCAATTGCCGCATTGCATGCACTCGGCCTCAAGGTTGCGATGATTACGGGCGACAACCGCCGCACCGCCGAGGCGATCGCCCGCCGTCTGGGGATCGACGAAGTTGTGGCAGAATTGCTGCCTGATGGTAAGGTCGAGGCGGTAAAGTGGCTGGCGTCAAAGGGGCAGCGCGTCGCCTTTGTCGGCGACGGTATCAACGACGCTCCAGCGCTGGCCGCCGCGGATGTCGGCCTTGCCATCGGCACCGGCACAGATGTGGCGATTGAAAGTGCCGACGTGGTGCTGATGTCCGGGGATCTGCGCGGCGTGGTTAATGCCATTGCTCTGTCGAGAGCGACAATCCGGAACATCGGCCAGAACCTGTTCTGGGCCTTTGCCTACAATGCGGCGCTCATTCCGGTGGCTGCAGGCGCGCTCTATCCGGTTAATGGCACATTGTTGTCACCCGTGCTTGCAGCGGGTGCCATGGCCCTTTCGAGTGTGTTCGTGCTGACCAACGCCCTGCGGCTCAAAAAGGTTCAGCCCTCCACTGCACGGGGCATGATCGCGCAGACGCTGGTATGGGTCAAGATCGGAAAACGCAATCAATTCAACTTCGGATGAGGAACTGGTCGAATTCCACGTCAGACATGTGGCGGGTGGCACCACAAGTGCACGCATCCTTACCCAGGCGGGCCCGGAGACGTCCTTTCAGCTCATCCTTCCTGCGGGAAAAACACCGCGGACCTATTCTCGCCATAGCGGGTGGCTCGGACCTGGCACCAGTCAAGGCTGTTGCCGAGACGGCAAACATGGGACAACCGATTGATGTCTATTTTGGCGTCAGGGCATCACGTGACCTATATATGGTTGAGCACTTTCGTGAATTGAGCATGCTGTACGGCAACTCAGCTTTGTTCCCGTCTTGTCGCAGGAAGCGCAAGCTGGAAGACGCAATGATCAAGTGGGAGCGGGCGCCGCCGAGGATCTCAGCGACTTGATGGCTGGAAAGCCCATCTTGCCGGACCGGCCGCCGTGATCGATGCTACGGCACCTCTCTTCATCGAGCGGGGTATTCGGGCGGCCGACATTCATGCAGAGCGTTAGACGAAATGACAGGAGCAAGACGATGAACATTGGCGAAGCAGCTACCGCCTCGGGCGTTTCGGCAAAGATGATCCGGCACTACGAGTCGATCGGCCTGATCAAATCGGCGGATCGCACAGGGTCTGGCTATCGTGTCTATTCAGGCAACGATCTGGAGACGCTTCGCTTCATCCGCCGCGGGCGTGACCTTGGGTTCTCAATCGAACAAATTCGCCACCTTCTGGCGTTGTGGCGCGATCGCAGCAGGGCATCGTCCGATGTAAAGCGTATTGCGCTGGAACATGTCGAAGAGTTGGAAGCGAAGATGCGCCAGCTTCAGGAAATGGCCAATACGTTGCGCCATCTCGCCACGCACTGCCACGGCGACAGCCGACCAGATTGTCCGATCATTCAAGACCTGGCGCATGCTGACACGAGTGATTTCGTCCCAGCTGTTGCTGTATCCAAGCGGTCGGGGGCACTGAAAGGCACGTTGGCCGGTCAATGAGGGGGCAGGCCGACACCATTCCGTTTGCTCGCGCAAAGCAGAATATCGGGCTGACAAATCCACGAAAATTGCGTTGGAATATCCCCTCGAGGGGGACGGGGCGTTAAGGAACAAACCCCAGAGCCCGTCAGGCAAAGCGTACATTGATACAGGATCATCTCGATCATTGCCTTGAAGAGACTGTCGGCGCCTTGCCAAAGCAACAACGCAAACCCATCGACGAATTCAGGGAAATCACCGAGTATCTTTGAGTTCGTCCCGGTCGCCATTGACCCGGTGCGCGTGCCTGCAGTCGAAAATGGCGAAACAATCCGCTATCCGATCTCGTCGGTAGTGGCCGGCGCCTGACGCGGCGTCGAGCCTTTTCTATTCAGCACGCGGATCGCGTTCGCAGCCCTTCTCTTTGCCCGGTAGCGGTTGAATTGCTGATCTGCCAAGACCCCGGACAGGATCACCGCTCCCATCACCGCGAAGTTGAGCGAGGAAGGTATGCCGAGAAGATTGACCAAGTTCTGCAACTCCTGGAGCAATACCGCGCCCAACACGACGCCGATGATCGAACCTTCTCCGCCACGCAACGAGAAGCCGCCCAAGACGGCAGCCGCGATAGCGTAGAGTTCGTAGAAATTGCCATGTGACGAGGGCTGCACCGATCTGGTGAACATAGCAAAATAAACCGCGGCAACGGCGGTCAGCACAGCACAGATAACATAGGCAGCGGTGATGACGAAACCGGTGCGGATGCCCGAGTAGCGTGCCGCATCCTCATTCTTGCCCACCGCCTGCAAATGCCGGCCAAAGACAGAGCGGTGAAGCACGAACCAACAGACCATCCCGATGATAATCATGGCGTAGAAGGAGTGCGGAACTCCAAACGAGCGCCCAATGGTCAGCCATTCCAATGCTGGATAGTGCGCGCCGAAGGGAAAGCCGGCAGTCGCTTCGCCCGTATAGCCGCGCGCGACGCCGCGATAGATCAGCAGGCCACACAGCGTCACCACGAAGGGTTGCATCCTGAGTTTGGTGATCAAAATGCCATGAGCAAGACCGAGGAGCGTTCCGATGGCGATAACGACAAGGATCGCCACCGGCCACGGCACTCCGAACTTACCCACCATGTCGACGAATATGACGCCGAGCAGCGCAATCATCGACCCAACCGACAGATCGATACCACCCGTCATGATCACAAAGCCCTGCCCGATAGCGAAGAGGCCGAACAGGCCAATCAGGTTGGCTGTATTGCCCAGATTGATTGGCGAAAGGAACAGCGGATTTCGTAGATAGACTACCGCTCCCACAATTATGATCAGAACTGCCAACCCGAGGTCTTTCTTATGCATTGGTTTTCCTAATTGCGCCGACAGCGAGCTTGAGCACATTGTGTTCGGAGAACTGCGATCGCGACAGCGATCCGGCGATTTCCCCTTCCCGCAACACGACGATACGGTCGGACACGCCAATCACTTCTTCCATGTCGCTTGAGATCATCATGACCCCAACGCCTGCGTCCGCCAAAGCGCGCATGAGCCTGTAGATTTCAACCTTGGAGGCGACATCAATGCCCCGTGTAGGCTCGTCAAAAATGATCAATACTGGCCGCATGGAAAGCCATTTTCCCAACACAACCTTTTGTTGATTGCCGCCGGAGAGTTCTGCAGTATTGCGCATGACATCGGTGGTTCTGATGGCAAGTTTTGTACGCTGATCCTCGGCGCGCGCTTTAACCAAGTTTTGCGAAACGAAGCCGTTGCGGGACACTGCGCCAAGATCGGCGAGGCAAATATTATCGCAGATCGCGCTTTCCAACACGAGGCCAGTGCGTTTGCGATCCTCTGGCACGAGATAGACGCCCGCTTCGATAGCGTCACGCGGCGAAGCCGCGCTGAACGGCTTGCCCGCGAGCATGATCTCGCCCTCGAGAATGGTGCCGATACCGAAAATGGCCTCGGCCAGTTCCGTTCGTCCCGCGCCGACCAGTCCGGCCACCCCCAGAATTTCCCCGTAATGGATATCGAAATCGACCAAAGCCCATGGTTTTGCGCCGGTTCGGACAGCCCTCAGAGACAAGATGGCCTCTCCGGCAGGGCGAGGCCGGCGGCGCATACAACGAATTGAGGTCGCGTCCGATCATCATGCGGATCATGGCGTCATGGTTTATTTCAAACTTGCCGAGTTCACCGGCCGCCTTGCCGTCGCGCAGCGCGAAGACACGGTCGGCGCATTCCTCAATCTCGCTCAGCCGATGCGATATGTAGATGACGGCGATGCCCTCGGCCTTGAGATCGGCTATGACGTTCATCAGTGTTTTCGTTTCTGACAGCGTCAGTGATGACGTTGGTTCATCCATGATGATGACCCGCGCCTTGATGGAGAGCGCCTTGGCGATTTCGAGCAATTGCCGTTCGGCCAATGACAGATCAGCGACGGGTGTGTCGGGCTTGAACATGGCGCCTACGCGTCGCAGAAGCGGTTCGGCTGCGGCGCGCATGGCTTTTTCGTCCAGGAGCCCGAGGAAACCCGAGCGTATTTCGCGGCCCAGGAACATGTTGGCAGCGACATCGAGATTGTCGAAGACGTTGAGTTCCTGATGCACGAATGCGATCCCCGCGGATTGTGACTCGGTCACCAGAAATCGGTCGCATCGCACATCATCGACAATGATATGGCCCGAACTGGGCTGGACAACACCCCCCAGAATTTTCATCAGCGTGGATTTGCCGGCGCCATTTTCTCCGATCAGGGCCAGCACTTCGCCGGCCATGACCGACATGGACACATTGGAGAGGGCCACCACGCCAGGATAGGCTTTTGAAATGCTTTCAAGCACCAACAGGGGGCGCTTCCGATCCGCTTTCGTCGTCATGTGTCGTGGCCATCTGATTTACGGGAAGCAGAGATAGTCGACGCCATTGGCCAAATATTCAAAGTAACAAGCTCGCACCGGGCCGGATGAACCGCCCGAGCCCGATGCGGCTGCACTGGCCGGCAGGAGTTTACCCGCCAATGCGCTCTTTGAGTTCCGCCTCGAAGGCATCAACGTTGGAAGCGTTGATGACTTTGGTCGGAACAATGATGAGGCCATCCGCCGGAACTCCCGACTTGTCACCCTCGAGATACTTCGCCATCAAATGCATGCCTTGATAGCCCCACTGGTAGGGATCCTGAACGACCGTTCCGGCGAACTTGCCCTCGCGCACCGCACCCAGGGTGATCGGGTCCTCATCGAATGCGATGACCGTGATGGCGCCAAGCTTGCCCGCTGCCTGGAGGGCCTCGTAAATCTTTGGTGGGTTGTAGGAATAAAACCCTACCATGCAGGTGATGTCCGGATTGGCGGCAAGCACGTCATCGACATTGGACCGGGCACGGGCGAAATCGACGTCGTCGCCGCGCACATCGGCAAGCTCGATCCCGGATCTTTCCACGGCCTTACGGAACCCGGCGATACGCTCGATAGCGTTGTCGGCCCCCAGGAACCCGACAAAACCCATGCATTTTCCACCTTTGGGCATCGCGGCGACGGCGATTTCGCCAGCCTGCACGCCTGCTAAGGTGTTGGAGGAGCCAAGATAGGCGATGCGCTTGCTGGCGGGCGCGTCACTGTCGGTGGTGAACAGCGGCACCTGGGCCGCAACACGATTGAATGCGTCGATGGAGTTCTTCGGGTCGGCCGACGATATCATGATTGCATCGGTGCCGGCAGCGACAAGGTCATCCATCAGGGCATTCTGCAGGGCAGCGGTACCCTGAGCCGGATAGCGGAACTGCAGTTCGTAGCCCGGCAACTCCCCTTGAGCCTTCTTGACGCCGGCTTCGGCGAGCTTCCAGAAGTCAGAAGCGGCATTCACGACGAAAGCCAACTGGGGCTTATCCTGAGCGACAGCGGGGCCGGCCAGACCGGAAACCACCATGGCGATCGAGACGGCAAGGTTCAGGTTCATTGTTTATCCTCCCATTTTCAGAGCATGGTCGCGGCCATACTCCTCGGTGTTACTGGATGCCCCGAAGCAATCCATTTGCCGCAGGGCGGTACATATCCATTGCTTTGGGCGTCCGCCCGGACGATCGCATTCGGATAGCCCCCGGAGCCGGCGTCGGATATTGCTTACCGCGCATGTCCGCGCACGGTCTCGAACGTTACATGGCGGGATTGCGTCGGATCACTCGATGATGATACCGGGCGCAGAAGCCCGGCTCTTCACTCGTGCACACATCCAGACCGGTGTTGATCGTGTCCGCGACGGTCTCCCCTTTATCAGTTGGATCACTACCTCAGGGGTGTGCTGACCCACTTGGGAGTGGCTCCGTCCTTGGTTAAAGGACTGCACCTGCGGCCAAGCGCTCGCCAGAACTGTTGCCGCCGTGATCCACCCTGCGGCACATAATGAGGCATGAACTCAAGTCATCGAACCAACATCGATGTTCAATGCGGTCGCAGATCTAGTCATATTAAATGCTAATAACAGCACTTAATTAGCGCAGCCGTCAAGCACGAAATTCAACAAGCATACGGGCCGTACGTACAGGAAATGCAACAAGGGTGCCTGTTGCCGCCACGGCACGAAGTTGCACGACCGATTCAAATCCGGAGACGAGCCGAAAGCGCGCGCTGAACGGAGGGTGCGGGCAATCCACTCATTGAGCGATGTATCGTGTTCGATCGAGCCGGGAGAAGTCATCGACCTGACGGGCACAACGGGTTGGCAAGTCCACGTTGGTAAAGGTCATAGCCGGACATTTCACGCCAACCTCAGCGATTTGGCAGCGTCCGCCAAATCCGGCCGATGAAGGCACCCGCCGCGCAGGCGGGATGCCTTCAAACGATCACCGCGCCGCCACGGTGGCTTCGGCATTGTCGAAGCGCCGGCAGGCGGTGGACTCCGCGCAATCAGTTCACATTCAACCTTTATGCGACTGGGAGTGGTGTGCAGGCCGCCGGCCGCGTCGATAAGCAGCTCCGCAGCCGTCCGCCCCATTTCATAGAGCGGGAGAACGAGCGTTGATAGCGGAGGGTGCATGTACTGCGCGATATTGCGATCATCGAAGCCAATAACGGCCACATCGTCCGGTACTATGGCGCCCAATTGCTTGAGTGCGTCGAAACAGCCGACTGCCATCATGTCGTTGGCGCAGAAGATGGCATCGGGCGGATTGTCCAATGCCATCAGTTCCAGCGTCATTTCGTAACCCGCCGATGGCTCCCAATTGCCCGGACGCACCAGCGCAGGATCGAAGGCAATATCGTTGCTGGCCAACGCCTGCTTGTAGCCTTTGAGACGATCACGCGCCGCATCCACCCCCTGTTGGCCATTGATAAAGCCGATGCGCCGGCGACCGTACAGCAGCAGGTGTTCGGTCGCGGTGCGGCCGCCCAACAGATCACCAGGCAGAACGGAGTGATGCTCGCGACGTTCGTCATAGCAGTTCACCAGGACGATACGACGGTCGGCAAGGGCCACAGGAATCTGCACGAGCCTGGTCAAGATTGTACCGTAGATCAAACCAAGAATGGGCAACTTACTCAGACCCGCGACGATATTGGTCTCAACATCAGCGTCGCCATGACTAACTGCCATCATCACGTTGATACCATATTCGAGCGCTTTATCCCGGGCGCCTTCGAACGCCAGCGACATCCAGGGATCCGTTGAGGTTTCATCGGCAACGAAAACTATTGTGGACTGTCCACCCGGGACTGCCTTGGTTCCGCGGCGCACAAAACGGTAGCCAAGCGCCTGCGCTGCTTCCAGCACGCGGCCCCTTGTGGCGTCGGCAAGCCGCGCACCTTTCGTTCCGCTTAGAACCAGTGAGACGGTGGCCTGGGAGACGCCCGCCGCTGCGGCAACATCCATCATGGTGGGGCGCCCCACGCTCAATTGCCTCTTGGATTTGGACATAAGTGGAATAATTTCTCCGTAGAAATAAACATCTGCCATGCGGCCGTGATAAATTCAGCGCCGTAGGTTTCGCTGGTTCGGCCGCCGGACCCGTTCATGCGTCCTCTTAGGTAATATCAAACCAATAATGAATTGATTATGCAAATACATATTGATGATATTAGCAATTGTATTTGCGCAGAAGTCATATGGTGGCGTGCAAGCGGAAGTTCAGGCGGCCACCTGAATCGAGCGAACCAATGTCGTCCGCGCCGAGGTCATGTGGCGCAAACACGTGCGCTCGATTTCATGCGTGTCGCCGCTCAACAGCGCGTCGATGTAGGCGAGGTGCTCGCGTATCGCGGCCTCGTTGCGCTGCAGTTCATCTTTCTTGTTCCACTGGTAGTGGTAATGGAAGATCAAGGTAATGACGTCGTAGAAATCGTCGATGAAGCGGTTCGGCGCAGCGCGATTTATGAGGCGGTGCAGACGGTTGTCCAACCGCGAAAAATCGTGGAAGCGCCCGCCGATTTCCCGCAGCAACCGTTGGTGCTCCGTCTTCAAGTCGGCAAGTTCCCTCCACAATGGCGAGTCGTCCGGAAGCTCGGCGAAAAGGTGAGCCGAGCGCAATTCGAACATGACGCGGATCTCGAAGAGTTCGAGCGCGAAAGCCTCGGTGAATCCCTTGAACAGCCAGCCAGAATTCTGCTTTTTTTCGATCAGCCCGAACCGGCTGAAGCGGATCAGGAATTCGCGCACGCCGTTGGTGGCTACCCCGAACTGTCTGGCGAGCTGAAGCTCATTTATAAGCGTGCCGGGCTGAGTGTCTCCGCGCAGCATCCACTCCATGAACTGTTCTTCGACATGCTGGCGTTTCGATGTCGTTTCGAGATCGGGAAAATAGTCGGATTTCAGTATGTTTCGGCCGACCGTGGCTCCATCTTCAGAGATCCGAATTATGCCGCGTGCTTGGAGTTCGCCCAGAACCTTCCGTACTGTCGTGCGGCTGACGCCGATCCTTGCCCGCAGAGCGTTCTCGGAGGTCGCGCTGATGTCGACGGCGCCCTCGTCGAGCAGTTGCAGTGTGCGGTTGAAAGCTTTCTTGAAAACTGAATCGGGCTTCACGATATGCACCTGTCCTTTTTCTTTTGCATATTACTTATAAAAAACAACTTGACCTTCGTCCAGTCCTGCGGCTTTTTATCGATAAGAATACAAACCCCGGGTTGCATCGTCATCAGGAGGTTGTGTTGACGGGGATGGACGAACCGCTTGAACGAGAAGTCGCTGAACCGCGAGCGGCCGCCGTTGCGAACAGCGAGCGCATCGCGGTGGCGGTCGGCCTCAAGATGCTCGGTGCCGGCGCGGTCCTCATTTTGTTCGGGCTCGTTCTGGCCTTGAGCTTTTTGTCGCCGTACTTCCTGTCGTCGCGCAACCTCGGCAACATCCTGGCGCAGACCGCGGTGATCTGCGTCGTCGCCATGGGGCAGCATCTGGTCATCCTGACCAAGGGGATCGACCTTTCGGTTGGATCAAACCTCGCACTGGCTTCCGTACTCGGGGCGCTGAGCTTTCACGCCGGAGCTTCGACGCTGACGGTGGTTGCCGTGATGGTGGCGGCCGGCGCGGCCGTCGGTGCCATCAACGGCCTGTTTTATGTCTACGGACGCCTGCCGCACCCGTTTATCATCACGTTGGCGGCGCTCAGCATTGCCAAAGGCATCGCCCTCCAGCTTGCCGACGGCCGCGCCATTCCGGGGATGCCGCCAGCCATCCGGAGCTTGGGCCAGGAGGCGTTTGCCGGGCTTCCCGGATCGGTGTTCGTGGTCGCGGGGGTTGCGGGACTGATGTTTGTCGTGACGCAGTCGACAGTCTGGGGCCGCTGGATGTATGCCGTGGGCGGCAGGGCCGACGCCGCGGTGCGCATGGGCATTCCAGTTTCCGCGGTCTTGGTGTCGACCTATGTCATTTCAGGGACCTGCGCGGGCGTCGGGGCCGTGCTTCTCGCTGGCCGCACCGATGCGGGGTCGCCGCTGTTCGGCAATCTCCTCGAACTTGACACCATCGCCGCGGTGATCATCGGCGGAGCCAGCTTTCTCGGCGGCCGCGGGCACATCGGCCATGCCTTGATCGGGGCGATCATGATCGGCGTGATCCGCAACGCCCTCAATCTCTTGAACGTCGGGGTGTTTTACCAGCTGATCGTCATCGGCGTTGTCATCGTCGTTGCCGTCGAGGCCGACGTCCTGCGCAATCATCTCGAGTCCCGCATGCGGGTCCTGCGCGCGGAAACCGGACCATGACGCAGCACCCGCCAGAAGCACACCCCCAACGTCCGGTGCTGTGCGTCCGCGGCGCTTGCAAGCGTTTCGGCTCGGTGGTTGCGCTCGACGACGTCAGCATCGACGTCAATCGCGGCGAGATCCTCGCCCTGCTGGGAGACAACGGCGCGGGCAAATCCACGCTTATCAAGTGCATCAGCGGCGTCCACCGGCTGGACGCAGGCGACGTCGTAATAGACGGCGCGGCTAACGTTCTGCGCTCGCCCGCCGACGCGCGGTCGGCCGGCATCGAGACGGTTTATCAAGACTTGGCGCTGTTCGATAACCTTACACCGGCACAGAACTTCTTCGCCGGACGCGAGATCGCCGGTCCGAGATGGCTACCGCGCGCCATGCGCTTCCTCAACAAACGGGAGATGGACGAACAGACGCGCTCGTTGATCCAGTCGCTCAACGTGTCGCTGCCACACCTCGACGGGGTCGTGGCGTTGATGTCCGGCGGCCAGCGGCAAGCCATCGCCGTCGCCCGCTCGGCGGTCTTCGCTCGCAAGGTGGTCATCCTGGACGAACCGACCGCGGCCCTCGGTCTGCGCGAGTCACGCAAGGTGCTAGACCTCGTCGGCGTGCTGCGCGACCGCGGCAACGCGATCATTCTGATTACCCACAACATGGAGCACGTGACGGAACTTGCAGATCGAGCAGCGGTGCTCAGACAGGGACGGAAAGTCGGCGAGCTCGTGCCGACGCGCGATAACAAACAGCAGCTGGTCTCGATGATCGTCGGGGCCTGATCAAAATTTGCGGGTTCGAAAGTCGGCCGCGAGTTGGCCGCGCAGGGCCCGCCAAAACAGGGAGGAAGCGATGAGACTGCAGTTCTTGATGGGACCGGCGCTGGTCGCCGCAATGGCAAGCCCAACGGCAGCCGCCGAAAGCGTGAAGATCGGCTTGATCACCAAATTTCCGGTGCCGTTCTATTCGACGATGGAAGAGGCCGCCAAAAAGTACGCGGCGGACCATCCGGGGATCGAACTCGTCACGGGGCAAGGTCAGTCGGCAACCGACATCGAAGGTCAGATCGCCCTGATCGAGATCGATGGTTACCCAAGGGGTCAAGGGACTAGCGATCACGCCCGTCGACCCCACCGTCGCACCGGCGCTCGACAAGGCGGTCGCCGCGGGCATCAAGGTGGTGCTGGTCGACAACAGCATCCCGGGCTGGAAGGGCCAGACGGCGCTGGTGTCCACTAACAACCTCAACGGCGGCAAGATCGCCGGCGAATTCCTCAAGACGAAGCTCAAGGACGGCGACAAGATCGCCATTTTGGAAGGGGTGCCGGGCGTGCCGGCGCTGGACGAACGCGTCACCGGGATGATGGAGGGTTTGGGCGGCGTCAAGGTCGACGTCGTCGCCAAGGGCGCGACCAACTGCACGCTCGAACTCGGCACCTCCGTCACCGAAGACATCCTGACGGCCAATCCGGATCTGAAGGCAATTTACGCCGCCTGCGGTCCGCCCATTCCTGGGGCCGTCAAGTCGCTCGCCAATGCGAACATTGCCAACGACAAAATCATTCTTGTGGGTTTTGACGCCTGTTGCGGCGAACTCGAAGCGATCAGGGCCGGAACGGAAGATGCGAGCGTCGCGCAATTTCCCGCGAAGATGGGCGAGCTTGGCATAGCGACCGTTGTCAAGGCCATCCATGGTGATCCTGTCGACGCCAACGTAGACACCGGGGCCGGGCTTGTCACCCCGGAAAACGTCAAGGATTTCGAATGAGTCAGAAGAGCCCGACGGGTTTTCCGCCGGGCTCCTGCCTGCGCCGCCGCAGATGCACGAAAAGGCGTGGTTGGTCCAAAAGCCGCGCCGAGTCGTTTGAGGTACTCCTCGCCGCCGCGGCACTTCGCTCCACGATGACCCACCCGGCGGTCACATCGGTGCTCCTGAGCCGCGGAATGTCGATGCAATCCATGCATCGTGGCCAAGGGCGCCGATGCATCCTCGACCCGCTAGGATAGGGCGTGAATGCGCAGCGAGGAGAGCAGTGTTTGCTTCGAAGTGCGCAGGTGATCGCGAGCTGCCGCGAGTGCCGAGGTTTCGTCGCGCGATTTCAGGGCCGCGATCAGTCTTAGATGTTCGTCGATCGCGGCTGCGTTGCGCTCGCGTTCGTCCTTCTTATCCCACTGATAATGGTAGTGGAAAATCAGGGAGATCACCTTCTGGAATTCGGCGACGAAGCGATTGCGCGTGACGCTGCCTATCGCTAGGTGAAAGCGCTCGTCCAGCAGGGAAAAATCGTGAAAGCGCTCATCGATTGCCGCTGCCAGTGCGCGATGCGCCCCTTCTAGCTCCTCGATCTTGTGCCAAATCTGGTGGTTGTCGGGCAGCGCAATGAGCTGCGACACCGCGTTGAGCTCAATCATCATTCGGAAATCGGAAAGCTCGATCGCAAAATCAGAAGTGAATCCAACTAGTTCCCAACCGTTTTTGGGCCGCCGTTTGACAAGGCCGAACCGGCTCAGCGGCGCTAAAAATTCCTGCAGGCCGTGGACGCTGACGCGAAACTGCCGGGCAAGTTCGGCGACATTGAGCGGTGTCCCCGGCGGCACGTCGAAGCGCAGGATCCAGTAGAGAAACTGGCGTTCGAGCTCTTCGGGGGAAACCTGGCTCGCACTTACCGTCAGCCATTCGTCTGGGCGCGGCGTCCGCATGAGCGCCTTCTGGCGCCCCCTCCATTGCACCACCCCGATCATGTCCAGACGTTCGAGGATTGAACGGATCACCGTACGGCTCACGTCGAATTGCGCAGCAAGCGCCAGTTCAGAAGCCAGCAAATCGCCGGGTTTCAACGCGGAACACTCACGGAGAAGCGCATTGAAAGTTGCCCTGAAACGTTCATCTGTTCTTGCCATCGCGAGCCCTTCTGTCGCTGTTTGCAATATACCAAAAGACAAATGTCGACAATAATTAAAAACAATTGACAGCGGATACTCTGACCTGCAGTCTGCATTTAATTATTTTATACCGCTCAGGGAGGGGCGTTATGTCAGTTGATGTGGACCGGATTGTTGTGCCGTTAGCTCGGGTCAAAATTACATCCGATGCCCTCCATAAGCTTTCCGCGCTCTTCACGCTTTTCATGCTGATCGCACTCTTCGCCTTCGGCAATGCAGCCTTCCTGAGCGTCGGCAACGGGCTGACGGTGTTGTTGCAGACGTCGGTAATCGGCCTGCTAGGGATCGGCATGACGCTGGTAATCCTGACCGGCGGGATCGATCTCAGCGTGGGTTCGGTGCTGGCGCTTTCCGGAACCGTGGCTGGTCTCGCGGTCAAGGCCGGCATGCCCGTACCGCTCGGCATGTCCATGGGAATCGCGGTCGGGGCACTGTGTGGAGCTGTCAATGGGATCGTGGTCACGAAAATGCGTATCACGCCCTTTGTCGCCACGCTCGGCATGATGCTGATCGCGCGGGGCATTGCCTTGCAGATCACCGGCGCCGCTCCGATTTCACAATTGGGCGAGGCGTTCGGCAAACTGGGCAACGGTTCGCTTTTCCGTGTGATTGGCATGGGTTCGAATGGCTTGCCCAAGGTCATTTTTCCGGGAATTCCCTATCCGGCGATCCTGCTCGTTGTCGTCGCCGTGACCGTCGCCTTCATGCTGCGCCGCCGCTCTATCGGCCGCCACATCTATGCCACTGGTTCCAATGAGGAAGCTGCGCGGCTTTCCGGTGTCGCCGTCGATCGAACCAAGCTTGCCGCCTATGTCATGTCCGGCGCGCTCGCCGGTCTGGCAGGGATCGTCTTGATGTCCCGTCTGGTCACCGCACAGCCCAATGAGGGCGTCATGTACGAGCTCGACGCAATCGCTGCGGCCGTCATCGGCGGGTCGTCACTCATGGGCGGGGTGGGAACCGTTTCCGGAACGATGATCGGCGCCTTCATCATCGGAGTTTTGCGCAATGGCCTGAACATGGCCGGCGTCTCAGCCTTTATTCAGCAGATCATCATCGGCTTCGTCGTGATCATGGCGGTCTATGTCGATCAGCTGCGAAGCCGCCGTTAACCGGCAAAACTGTCTTCATCAGAGGAGGAGAAAATGAAGAAGACCTTGAAAGCACTGCTTCTGGCAAGCACGATGATCGCCGCGCCCGCCACCGTCATGGCGGGAGAAATCGCCGTGATCGTCAAGACAACCAACTCGAACTTCTGGCAAAATGTCAACAAAGGCGCTTCTGCCGCGATCGCCGGCCAGAGCGAACACACGATGACCTTCAACGGCCCGGCCGCGGAATCCGCGATTGCCGACGAGCTCAGCATGGTCGAAAACGCTATCAATCGCGGCGTGATTGGCATCGTGCTCGCACCGTCGGATCCGGATGCGCTTGCTCCGGCCGTCAAGAAGGCCCACGAAGCTGGTATCCCGGTCGCAATCATCGACTCCGCTCTCTCAGAGACCGCCAAGGATACCTATCAGACCTTCCTTTCGACCGATAACTGCGCGGCCGGCAAGCTTGCCGCGACGATGATGATCGAGAAGGTCGGCACCGAAGGCAAGGTGGCCGTGATGTCTTATGTGGCGGGCGTCGGTTCAGAAGTGGGTCGCGTCGGCTGCTTCGTCGATCATCTGAAGGCGAATTCCAAACTGGAAATCGTTGGTCCCTTTTATTCGCAATCCCAGATGGCCACGGCACTCAACCAGACGACGGACATGCTTTCCGCTAATCCGGATCTTAAAGGCATCTTCGGTGCCAACGAGCCAACTGCGGTCGGCATGGGGCGTGCGATCGTCCAGGCCGGCAAGACAGGTCAGGTCGTTGCCATCGGTTTTGACGGCAACGAAGACCTGCAGGCTTTCGTCAAGGATGGCACGCTCGCAGCGACCATGGTCCAGGGCTCCTACCAGATGGGCGAACTCGGCGTGAAGGCCATTCTCGACATCGTCGGCGGCAAGAAGGTCGAGCCGCAGATCGATACGGGCGTGGTCGCCGTCACCAAGGACAACATCGCTGCTCCCGAGGCCAAGAACGTTCTTTACTGAACGGCGGGCCGTGAGAAGGCAGGGCTTTGGCCCCTGCCTTCTCCTCTCATCAGGAAAATCCATGAACGCGCAAGTCAAAGAATCGCGGCCGCTGGTCGAGATGATCGATATCCAGAAGAGTTTCGGCGGCGTACACGCCGTTGAAAACGTGTCAGTCGACCTCTTTCCTGGAGAGGTCGTCGGCGTACTTGGCCACAATGGGGCAGGAAAATCCTGCCTGATGCGGATCCTCTCTGGCGCCATGGCGCCGAACGCCGGCAGGATCAGGATGCGGGGCGAGGATGTCCGCTTCGCGTCACCCCAGGATGCGCGGCGCCAGGGCGTCGAGACCATCTATCAGACACTCGCCCTTGCCGATCATCTCGATGCGCCCTCCAACCTGTTTCTCGGCCGCGAGCTAAAGACGCGCTGGGGCAATCTCGATGACAAGCGAATGATGGACGAAGCGCGGCGGGTTCTGCATCGGCTCAATCCCAACTTCAAGAATCTGAGCGATCCGGTGTCGCGGCTCTCCGGCGGCCAGCGGCAGGTCATCGCCATCGCGCGCGCCATTTATTTCAACGTGAAGGTCCTTATCATGGACGAGCCGACGGCTGCCCTCGGGCCAGCTGAGACGGCCATGGTCGCCGATCTCATCAGGCAGTTGCGCAGCGAAGGTATCGGCATCTTTCTCATCAGCCACGACATGCACGACGTCTTTGACCTTTGTGACCGCATCGTGGTGATGAACCGGGGACGCAATGTCGGCGGTTACCACATCGAACAGGTAACCAAGGATGATGTGCTGAGCTTGATCATCAAGGGCGAGATGCCCGACGGCTGGCGGCCGCGCAACGCTGCTAGCGCATTGCAACCCGGCCTGAATTCGCATTGAGGAAGGACAACGGAATGTTATGCGGCACCTGTGTCGAACCGGGACGGTTCGAGCTCATCGAACGGCCTCTTCCCGTGGACTTGGCGGAAGGCTGGGCCTTTGTCGATATCGCGGCGGTCGGCATTTGCGGAACGGATTATCACATCTATGCCGGCAAGCATCCCTATCTCAATTATCCACGCGTTATCGGCCATGAACTCAGTGGCCGACTGGTCACCTCTGCAGGGGGCATCGAGGCCGGTACCCTTGTTGTGATCAATCCCTATATCGCCTGCGGCAAATGCCGAGCCTGCTTGCGCGGCAAGCCCAATTGCTGCTCGAACATCGCGGTGCTGGGCGTTCATCGCGACGGCGGCCTCTGCCAGCGCATTGCTGTTCCGGCGGGTAACCTGACAGCCGCCGAAGGACTCGACGAAATCCAGGCGGCCATGGTCGAATTCCTGGCGATCGGGGCCCATGCTGTGGCCCGTTCGGGACTGGCCGCCGGCGACCGGGTGCTGGTCACGGGAGCCGGACCCATCGGCATCGGGACAGCACTTTTCGCGCGGCTCGCAGGCGCGGAGGTCCATCTTTTGGATTTGAGCTCGCAGCGGCTGGCTTTGGCACGCGAGAAGTTCGGTTTTCAAAACACGCATGAAGATGCGTCGCGGGTCCTCGAAGGCGACCGCGCCGATGGCTTCGATACCGTCTTCGATGCGACGGGGGCTGCGGTCGCCATCGAGGCAGGCTTTCCATTCCTCGCGCATGGCAGCAGCTATGTGCTCGTCAGCGTCGTGAAGGATCATATTCGTTTTGACGACACGGAATTCCACAAGCGGGAAACGCGCATCATCGGCAGCCGCAATGCAGTCCAGTCAGATTTCGAAACCGTCATGGCGGCCATCCGTGAGGGCAAGATCTCCACGGATGCCCTCTGCTCGGTGATCTTGCCGCTGACCGATCTGCCGCAGCGCCTGCCCGAACTCGCGCAGGACAGGGCCGGACTGATCAAGGCGGTGGTAAGGCTCTGAGGGCTCTGCCGGGTTTCGGGAAATTGGGCTGTCCCTCGGTGGTCGCGCTCGACGACCTGCTTCGACAGACATTGCTCACCGTCGCCAGCACCAAGCAGCCGTTCGTCCTCTACGGAGTTGCGTGTCTGATCTACCTGGTGATGACGATGTTATCCAACCTACTTCTTATGGCGCCTTGGAGGCCAATCCGCGGCTGGAGGCCGAGCACAGATTGGGATCTGTTCGCACGATTTGGCGTCTGGCTCTTTAGGCACAGGCGGCTCGCGCGTCGATCGAGGCATTCTTCTGCGGCGCGGAGGCAATGCATCAATCCCACTGTTGCTTGAAATCTGCATCGTGGTGCTTCAGCCGAGCTGCGGATTTCAGGTACGGGCAGAATTGGGATTTAGGTTCTTATCCGATGCGGCGTTGACAGTGGCATCAGCATATCTGAGCGATTACAGCGCAGGCTATTAGCTGAATCCGGTGGAAAATCATTAGCGGCAGCACGATGGCACCGATAGACTGCCCGGCGAAGATAACGCCTGCCATCGGTACGCCGCTGGCAAGACTCTTCTTCGATCCACAAAACGTGATGGTGATTTCGTCAGCCCTGTTGAAGCCGAGGAGGCGGCTGCCATACATGGTGAGCACTAGCACAAAGGCGAGAAGCAGTGCGTCGAGCACAATTACAACTGCAATATCTCTGAGCGAGAAGGTCTGCCACAATCCCTCGACCACCGCTTTGCTGAAGGCGAGATAAACGACCATCAGGATAGAACCTCTATCGACAGGCGTTAGGATTCTCTTCGCTGCGAATTTTCTCCAAAATGCCTGCCGTGCCCGGTCTCTTAGGCTTAGAAATCCGCAACCTTTCCCCAGACCGCTGTTTGGAAGCGGCTCGGATGGTAAGGACTTGGGTCGACCAGATGCTCTGCGCCTGCGACAAGAGAGGCAACCATATGTCCGGCACCTGGGGCAATGCCAAACCCGTGACCGCTGAATCCCGCAGCGAGTATGAACCCCGGGACAGATTCGATCTCACCAATGCCGGGCACGCCGTCCGGGGTGCTGTCGATATAGCCCGCCCACGCTGCGGTAACGTGAGATTTGGCCAGCGATGGTAAAAGTTCGCAGGCCCTGCGATAGGTCAATGCGATAGTGCTCTGATCTGGCGCCGGATCGAGAATCCGCATTCTCTCCATGGGGGTGGGCGCGTCGAGCCGCCAGCGTGCTAGGGTTTCATGGCCGGAACGCCAACCTTCGGCGCTTCCGGGCGCAAGGCTGCGCCAGCGCCGGAGGAACATTGGCAGGAATTGCGGAGTAAAGCGGATTTGCTGGGGGGTCGGGTCCACCCGCCCACGCCCGCTGATCGCAAGGGTGTAGCCACCATCCCCACGCCGTGTGACTGATACATGCGCTGTGTGCAGAGCGTCAGGGAGATCCCCTGCGCCCGAAACCGACAGAATGGACGACCGGATAGACGCTTGTGGAAACCGGACATGGAGCTGCCGGCAGAAAGACGAAGCCCAGGCGCCACCGGCCATGACGGCCACGGGCGTTCGAATTGTCCCTTTCTCTGTCACCACGGCGCTCAGGCGCCCGGCCGCCGTCTCTATGCCGCGGGCGGCACAGTGCTGATGGACGCTTCCGCCGAGAGCCATGATCGCCCTGGCGATGGCGGGGGCGGCGCGCGATGGGTCAGCGGTGCCGTCGGAGGGCGAGAAGACGCCGCCTTTCCAGATGCGACCGCTGGCGCTGCCGCGCTCGCTCGCCTGCGCGCTATCAAGCATATGCGTTGTCACGCCTGCTGATCGCGCAAAGGTTCCCCAACGGGCCCAGGCTTCGAGTTCCGCTTCATCGTTGCTGAGATAGAGCAGACCACAGCGCCGGAAACCAGTGTCTTCGCCGGTGTCTGCCGCAAACCGCTCCCATAAATCGAGACTCTTCGTGGCGATCGGAAGTTCTCGCGCGTCCCGATTCTGCTGCCGGCACCAGCCCCAATTTCGACTCGACTGCTCGGCGCCAACCCGGCCTTTCTCCAGCAGCGCGACTTTGAGACCCCGGCGCGCAAGGTAGTACGCGGCAAAGGCGCCGACGATGCCGCCTCCAATCACGACCGCGTCGGCGCTGTCAGGCAGAGCCTGGTTTGTTTCTATCTTCTGAAGCGGGGCGGGCATGAACGATCTCCAGTTCTCGTCATCAATTTACTCTTCGGTCCAAGAAGACGTAGCTGGAGTTTGGCTATGGATAGCATTTTATATCGTTCAATCGTAAACGGGCCACAGTTTATGCCGGCCGCGGAGACCGCATCGACAATGACAGGCTACACATATGTGTTTATATTCCCGAAAGGATATGCAGCATTTTCTGCTTTACATATGGAAGTGAGTGTCAAGGGGCGCGTTGCATGAAGATGGACCGGATCGACATCAAGATTCTCTACGAGTTGCAAAAGAACGGCCGCATCACCAATGTCGAGCTGGCCGAACGCGTCAACCTGTCGCCGAGTCCCTGCCTGATGCGGGTGAAGAAGCTGGAGGCAGAAGGCTATATCGTCGGCTATTCGGCGCAGGTGAACGTCGCCAAGCTCGGCCAGACCCTGACGGTCTTTACCGAGATCACCTTGAAGAACCACCGGCAGATCGACTTCTCCCGCTTTCTCGCCGCAGTCGAGAAAGTCGAACAGGTTATCGAGTGCCATCTGGTTTCCGGTGGGTACGATTATCTTGTGAAGTTCGTTACCGCCGGGATCGGCGAGTACCAGACCATAATGGAACGGCTGACCGACTTGGATATCGGCATCGACAAATATTTCAGCTTCGTCGTGCTGAAGTCACCGATCGTCAAGGCGCATATGCCACTGACAAGTTTGTTTCGGCTCTGATTACCTAACCCTCAGCGCTGGCAATAGGCGCGAACCAGTTCCGGATCCCGCTCCAGGCCATCGAGCCAATGCGGATCGAGTTTGGGAACCGAAGAAAACAGCAATTGCGAATAGGGATGATGAGGACGCTTGCCTGCTGCGGTCGACGGGATGAGTTGCTCGACCTTTTCACCCGCATACATGACGACGATTTCGTCACAGATCGCCTCCACCACCGAAATGTCATGGCTTATGAAAATGTACGAGAGACCGAGTTCCCTCTGCAGTTCCTTCAATAGTTCGATGACGGCCGCGGCTACCACGGTGTCAAGCGCCGAGGTAATCTCGTCGCACAGGATCAGCTTCGGATCAGCCGCAAGGGCGCGAGCGAAATTCACCCGCTGCTTTTGCCCCCCGGACAGTTCCGCAGGCCGCCGATTGCGGACCGAACTGGGCAACTGGACCATGTCCAAAAGTGCAGTAATCCGCTTGTCGCGCGTTGCACCATACATGCCGTGATAGAAGCTGAGGGGACGTGCAATTATGTCCTCGATCGATTTGGCGGGATTGAGCGCTGTATCGGCATACTGGAAGACGATCTGCATCTCGCGCAATTGCTCGTGTGTGCGCATGGAAGCACTTGGTGCAAGCTGCTGGCCATCAAAAATGACCCTGCCGCCGGAGGTAGGTAGAATGCCGGCAATTGTCCGGGCAAGGGTCGATTTTCCGCAGCCGGATTCACCGATAATGCCAAGATTGCGGCCTTTTTCCACCGTCAGACTCACGGAACGCACAGCACAGATGAGCGGCAGCCCGTTGCTCTGGATGGAGCCGTAGCCGGCAACGATGTTCTCAATCTCAAGAATGGGACGTACTTGCGAAACGACCGGGGCTGCGCCTCGTGGCTTGGGTTCGAAAGCAGCGAGCAGTTCGCGCGTATAGGGGTGCTTCGCATCCGACAGGATTTGCTCAGTGCTGCCTGCCTCCTGCACCTCGCCGCCTTTCAGCACGACGATCCGGTCTGCGATTTGGGCCACGACCGCAAGATCATGGGAGACGTAAACCCCCGCGATACCACCCCTGCGCATCACGGCCTTGAAGGCACGTAGGACCTCGATCTGGGTCGTAACGTCGAGCGCTGTCGTCGGCTCGTCGAAGATCACGATCTTCGGATCGCCGATTAGCGCCATTGCCGCGGAAAGGCGCTGCAACTGGCCACCCGAAACCTGATGCGGATAACGGTTGCCGATCGTGTCGGGCTCCGGCAGGGACAGCGCCCGGAAGAGTTCGATCGCGCGGGCTTTTGCCTCGGCGGCGGGCATGAGGTCATGAATGCGGGTAATCTCGATAACTTGCTCCATGATCGTTGCGGCAGGATTGAAAGCTGCTGCCGCACTCTGTGGAACATAGGAGACTTCGGTGCCGCGGACACGGGCCCGCGCCTTTTCCGAAAGCTGGACCATATCCTTGCCTGCAACTCTAACGCTGCCGCCGGAAATGCGGCAGCCAGGGCGGGCATGTCCCATCAAGGTCAAGGCGACCGTGGTCTTTCCCGATCCGCTTTCGCCGATGAGCGCAACGATCTCGCCTTCCGCCACATCGAAGCTAACCCCCTTGATGATCTCGACAATACGTCCCGAGTCTGTCTTTGCCTCGACCTTCAGATCGCGGATTTCAACGAGATTGGTCATTGTGCACTCCGGTCCCGGATCTTGTTGGGCAAGTTGTCGATCAGCAGGTTGACGCTGATGGTGAGGCTCGCGATCGCGATCGACGGGAACATGACCGCGGGGGCGCCAAAGGGCAGGCCGCCAATATTTTCGCGCACGAGCGCCCCCCAATCGGCATAGGGCGGCTGAACGCCGAGACCGAGGAAGGAGAGCCCGGAAAGCAGCAGCACGATGAAAACGAAACGAAGGCCGAGGTCGGCCAGTACCGGCCCGAGGATGTTCGGCAGGATTTCGGAACGAATGATGTAAAAGACGTTCTCGCCACGCGTACGTGCGACTGTGATGAAATCCATGGCATTGATGTTCACGGCCAGAGCGCGGGCGAAGCGATAGGCGCCCGGGATATAGATGACGGACAGCGTGATAATCAGAACCGGGATCGACGATCCGACCGCAGCGACGACGACCAAGCCAAACAGCTTGCTTGGGATCGAGCTCATGGCATCGAGAAATCGGCTGAGCAAAGTATCGGTCCAGCCACCGCTGACGGCTGCGATCATGCCGAGTACGACTCCCGTCGTACAGGCGATCGCCACGGCGGCCACTGAGATCCCGACAGTGTAGCGCGCACCCATCACGATGCGCGAGAAGATGTCCCGACCAAGGTAGTCCGACCCCAACCAGAACTGCTTCGACATTGGCCCGAAATAGTCGACATCAACGATGTCTCCGACCGGATAGGGAGTGAGAAGATGCGCGAAGACGGCAACAAGTCCCCACAGGAGAATGACGGCAAGGGCCAGCATCCCGACAAGATTAAAGCGGTAGCCCATGCGGCCTGCGGCCGGCGTTTTTGCGGTATCTGTTGTCATCGCAGCCTCGGATTGGAAAGGATGGCAAGAATGTCGGCAAGCGTGATCAGGATCAGATAGCCAACGCAAAAGATCATGGCGCAACTCTGGATCAGGGGCAGGTCGCGCGTGGCGACGGCATCGACCATCAGTTTTGCTATGCCGGGATAGTTGAAGATCGTCTCAACAATGATCACACCACCCAAAAGATAGGACAGCGACAGTGCCACGGCATTGACGA
Organism: Phyllobacterium sp. A18/5-2; assembly: GCF_025452215.1. Taxonomy (NCBI): domain Bacteria; kingdom Pseudomonadati; phylum Pseudomonadota; class Alphaproteobacteria; order Hyphomicrobiales; family Phyllobacteriaceae; genus Phyllobacterium; species Phyllobacterium sp. A18/5-2. The sequence goes on from NZ_CP104967.1 coordinate 634,309, forward strand.
TGGGGCCAAGCGCGTTGGGAAGCGCGTGCTTCAGCACGATCCGCTTTCGCGATGCGCCCTTCAGGAGGGCCATCTCGACATAGGGTGTGTTGAGCGTTTCAACCACCGCAGCACGGGTCATGCGGATCATCTGAGCGGAAACGACGAAAGTGAGTGTGACGACCGGCATCGCATAGACGCGTAGCAGATCGGTGATTGAGTGAACCTCGTTGGCAAAGGACAAGGCTGGCAGCCATTTGAGATAGACGGCGAACAGAAGGACGGCAGACGTCGCGACCATGAATTCCGGAACCGATATAACGCCGATCGTCACTACGGTAACGATCCGGTCATAAACCGAGCCGCGCATCATGGCGGCGGTTATGCCGAGTGTAAGAGCGATCGGAACCGAGAACAGGGCAGTCACGCCAGCTAACTTCAACGTGTTGATAAAGCGCCCGGCGATCAGATCGGCGATCGGCATGTCGTTGGCGTAGGACGTGCCGAGATCGCCCGTGAGGAGCCCTCCGAACCACCGGATGAATCGGATAATCGCCGGCTCATCCAGATGCATGGCCGTGCGAAGCCCCGCGACAGCCTCGGGCGTTGCCGCCTGGCCAAGGAGGATCGTTGCCGTGTCACCGGGGAGCATCATCGTGGCGAAGAACACCGCGAAGGATACGATCACCAGGGTAATTACGGTGATGAGCAGTCTGCTCATCACCAGAGAGAGAATCCGATGGTTCATCACGCACCTCCTTTGACGTTCGGCCGACCGACTATACGCGATCAAAAGGCGAACCGAGAGCATTTCTGCCCTCGGCCGCTTGCCTCGTCAGGCTTCGAGCCAGACATATTCCGCAAAGGCGTAGCCCATTTGGCCACCGAGCGGGCTCGGTGCCAACCCCTTCAATTTGGCTGTGGTGGCGTCGACATTTGAAAGGTAGGCGGGGATAACGGTGCCCGCTTCCTCCGCGATCATGACCTGCATCGCGTTGTAGATTTCCTTGCGCTTGGCCTGGTCGAGCGAGCCGCGCGCCTCGACGAGCATCTTGTCGAACGTTGCGGATTTGTACTGGCTCTCGTTCCACGGCGCGTCCGATGCATAGAGTAACGAGAACAGAATGTCGGGTGTCGGCCGCGGATTGATGTTGCCAAAATGGACTGGTGCCTTCAGCCAGTAATTGTCCCAATAGCCGTCCGAAGGCACGCGCTGGACGTCGAATGTCATTCCGATCTGCGCGCCGGCAGCCTGGACGATCATCGCCATATCGATCGAGGCGTTCGCTGCTTCAGAGGCGATCATCGGGATCGACCGACCCAACACGCCCGCCTTTTCGAAGTGGAACTTCGCCTTCTCCGGATCGAAGGCCTTCGGCTTGAGATCGGCGTTGTAATAGAAGTTGGCGGGAGAAATCGGCTGATCGTTGCCGATTTCCGCAAGACCTCGCAAGGCTGATTTCTGGATCTGCTCGCGGTTGACCAGGTACTTCATGCCGTGAATGAAGTCCTTCTTGTCCCCCGGTGCCATGTCCATCCGAATGTTGAGGTTGGTATAGTTGCCGGAGGTGGTCTTCGAGAGTGTGAAACCGTCCTGACTTTCAATCAGCCGCATCGAACGCGGATTAATGGATGCGGCAAGATGAATATCGCCGGACAGAAGAGCATTCACGCGCGCGTTGTCGTCGCTGATGGCGAAATATTCGAAAGAATCGACATTCGGGCCGCTGGATTTCCAGTAATTCTTGTTCTTGAGGCCCACCGAGCGGACGCCAGGTTCGAAAACTTCGCGTACGAAGGCGCCGGTGCCGTTGGCTTTGGAGAAGTCCGTGGTGCCGTCGGCCACGATCATGAAATGATGCATGCCGAGGATCGTGGGCAAGTCGGCATTCGCGTTGGCCAGTGTGATTTCCACAGTCTGCTTGTCAATTGCCTTGAACCCGGTCATTTGCGCCGCGATCTTGGCAACTTTCGATCCGACGCCAGGGTCCAGGTGACGCTTCAGCGAAAAAACGACGTCGTCTGCCGTCAGCGGCTTGCCATCATGGAACGTCACGCCGTTGCGCAGCTTGACAGTCCAGACCGTGGCATCCTTGCTCTCGACAGATTCGGCCAATTCCATCTGCGTCGCGCCGGTCTGGTCGATATAGGTCAGGCGATTATAGAAGGCGCAGCAACGCACGTAATCGGTTGAGAGCGAGGCCTTGGCCGGGTCGAGCGTATCTGCGGTGGAGGAAGACCAGCCGGCCGCCTTCAAAGCACCGCCGGAAACCGGAGTGGCAGCAACGGCGCGCGTGGCATTGCCGAGTACCAGACCGCCCGCCGCCGTGGCGATGCCGCCAGCCAGCATCAATTGAAGAAGTTCGCGACGGGTTGCGCCACGCCGGATAGCGTTCTCAACCATTGCGTCGTCGGTTTTTGTCCAATTCGTGATCTTGTCGTTCATGGCATTCCCCTTTTTGTTGAATTTCTGCTTGCCCGCCTTTTCGACGGATCTATGCGGATTAAAGGCCGGTTTCGTAGAGCGGATTCGACCGCCAAGCGTCGCACCGATTGAAAGTGACGTGGGCAGTTGCGCAGGTGCCTTTTTCCTGTCACCAGTTTCGCAGCAAAGGCCTGCCGGATCCTCTGTTTTGAACCTGCCAGACGGCACAAAATTGCGAATATGCGCATTTTACGATATTCCCGGATTGCCGCCGGCGGCGCGCTATCACACCATGGCGGCGCGCACCGTGGGATCGGCAAGTGTCTCGTCCAGCGTCTGCCGCGTCCGCTCGATGATGGCGTCGATATCACTGTCGCTACAGCAGAGCGGCGGCGCGTAACCCAGAACGCCGCTGGCAAAGGCGCGAACAATAAGACCGTTGTGCCAGGCACGGTCGAAAATGCGGCGCGCCGGGTCGGCCGCTGCCGGAAGAGGCGTCTTACGCTCCTTGTCCACCACAAGTTCGACCGCAGCGAGCATTCCGCGGCCGCGGACGTCGCCGACCAGCGGGTGATCCCCCAGACTTTCGAGGCCCGCCATTAGGCGCGCGCCGGCCTTGCGGCCATTTTCAAGAAGCCCGCCTTCATAGAGGCGCAGAACTTCCAAGCCAACCGCAGCACTGACGGGATGAGCCGAGTAAGTATAGCCGTGCCCGACGGCAGAGGCGCCGGCTGCCTCCGCAATGGTCTGATAGACGTGTTCACACATGAAGAGCGCCCCCATCGGTACATAGCCGGACGTCAGGCCCTTGGCGACCGTCAGGAGGTCGGGGACAATCCCCTCCTCGGAGCATGCAAACAACGGGCCGGTGCGGCCAAAGCCGGTGATGACCTCATCGGCAACGAAAAGGATGTCGAACCTGCGGCAGACCTCCCGCATGGCCTTCATCCAGCCTTTGGGTGGTACGAGTACTCCGCCGGAGCCTTGGATCGGTTCGGCATAAAATGCCGCGATCCGCTCAGCACCAAGCTCTTCGATCTTCTGCTTCAATGCGGCAACGGACGCGGCGATGATCGCTTCTGGATCGGTGCCAACCGGGTTGCGATAGGCATAATGGGACGGAATTTTGTGCTGCCAATCGAAGGGAAGGCCGAAACCGGCATGGAAGGCCGGCAACGCAGTCAGACCGGCGCCCACGGTGGACGAGCCATGATAGCCCTGTTCGATGGAGATGAACTGGTTCTTGTCCGGTTTGCCGCGGGCATTCCAGTAATAGTGGATGAAGCGAACCGTGCTGTCGACGGCATCGGAGCCACCAAGCGTGAAATAGACGTGGTTGAGGTCGCCCGGTGCACGGTCGGCAAGTTCTGCGGCGAGCCGGATGGCGGGCTCCGAACCAAGGCCGAAATAGCCGGTCGCATAAGGAAGTTCACGCATCTGCTTTGCAGCGGCCTCCACAATGCTGTCATGACCATAACCGGCATTGACGCACCAAAGCCCGGCAAAACCGTCGATAAGCTGCTTGCCAGTGGCATCCGTGACCGTAGCGCCGGAGGCGGATGCCAGCACGCGCACACCGAGCGTTTCGTGCGTTTGATAGGAAGCGACCGGATGAACCAAGTGCGCACGATCAAGTTCGATGAGGGAATTGCTAAACATGCGGGGTCTCCAGATCAGCCGAAGGCTTGGTTGGCGAGAGCGTAGGTCTTGTAGGGGAGCGAGCCGGCGCGTCGGTGCCACCGGTGCGCATGGCTATGCCGCCGCCGGCATGGGTAAGTCCCAAGCTTTCCAGCCAAGGTGCAAGTCCCGTGTCGGCTATGGTATCAATGCGCAGAAAAGCACCCGGTCGGCTCCCGATAAACGCGGAAATGAGCGTGCGGGCATCGTGTAAATTCTTGGCCACGACCGGACCGATCACGTCGCCCCGTCCGAAAGCACGCAGAGCAGCAAAACCCTGAACCCGGCCTGCGCGCCGTACCACGACAAATTCTGCGACCTTTGCCAGGTGTTCCAAGAGGCACCTCCGGTCGGCCTTGAAGGCGGCGTGATCGAGCGCTGTGACAGCGTCAAAATCGGCTTCGCAGGCGTTCTCAATCCCATCGGGTGCTGCTATAGCGGGGATCTTCCCCTGATATTGCAGGATGGTGCCGACCGGCCGGAACCCAAGTTTTTCGTAGAGCGGAAGCCCGTCGGTGGTTGCAACCAGACGCAACTGGCGCTCGCCGCCGATGTCGAGTGCGGCCTGCATCAGCCTGCGCCCGAGACCGCGGCCGCGAGCAACTTCATCAACGATCACCATGTTGATCGTTGCGCAGTCTTCACCATAGGGAGTGACCAGTGCCGTCCCGACCACATGGTGATCGTCCGCAACAGCCGCGATCCCGCGGCTTACGGCAAGCGCCATTTGCCAGTCTTCCGGGCGATGCGGCCAGCCGGCCTGACGCGACAATGCGACAGCACCTTCAAGATGTTTGGGCCCGAAGGCGACAAGATCGATTTGACTTGTGTGCATCTGTTGGATCCTTGGAATGCTCTCTTATTCTTAGACCCACGGTGTCAGAATATCGTCCCGAGGACGGGGTGCTGCCGGTATCTTTCACCGTAGCCTTGAGGGCTTACCGCATCTTATGCTGACAAGCGGACGCGTGGGGGACCCGTGCCGAGCAAGCCCAGCCGAGTCGATGATCGCTGCGGCGGAACACTGTGCCAAAGAGTGTGTGTGATACGGAACAATCTGCTATGCCGCCGCTGATTTCAGTCAAGCGGGGCGGGACGCGCGGTCTATGATTGCGACAGGCAACATCGCTCCGGCTATTTAAGGATCTACAGCAATGGCTCACTTCCGCCCGAAATTCATCACCTTCGACTGCTACGGGACACTGACCAACTTCCAGATGGCCGAGGCTGCCCGGGATCTCTATGGCAGCCGGCTTGACGATGCGCGCATGGTGGAATTCGTCAAGAATTTCGCGGCCTACCGCCTGGATGAAATCCTGGGTGACTGGAAACCCTACAACGAAGTGGTCCACAATGCCGTCGAACGCACTTGCAAGAGGAACGGCGTCACCTTCCACGACGAAGATGCCAGGACGATCTATGAGCGCGTTCCGACCTGGGGGCCGCATCCCGATGTTCCCGCGGGCCTTGCCAAGGTCGCCAAGGAAATCCCGCTCGTCGTGCTTTCCAATGCCATGAACTCGCAGATCATGTCCAATGTCGAAAAACTTGGTGCACCTTTCCACGCCGTCTACACTGCGCAGCAGGCCAATGCCTACAAGCCGCGTTTCAGGGCCTTCGAATACATGTTCGACATGCTGGGTTGCGGCCCGGAAGACGTGCTGCACTGCTCGTCGTCGTTTCGCTACGATCTGATGTCCGCGCATGACCTGGGGATCAAGAACAAGGTATGGGTCAATCGCGGTCATGAGCCGGCAAACCAATACTATGGCTATGTCGAGATTGCGGACATTTCGGGTCTGCCCGGCGTCGTCGGGCTCTGACGGCACATGGCGATGAAGTTCCAATCCTACTGGCACGACACAACCACTCCGGCTTTCGACGGTGCCCGACCGGGTCCCGTCGAAGGACATTACGATGTTGCCGTCGTCGGTGGGGGCTTTACCGGGCTTGCTGCGGCACGACAACTCGCAATGGCCGGGTCGCGCGTCGTCGTGCTGGAGGCGGAGCAGGTCGGCTGGGGCGCATCCGGGCGAAATGGCGGACACCTCAACAATGGCCTCGCTCACAGCTTCCTCGCCGCCAAGTCCGAACTTGGCATCGAGCGTGCCGTGGCCCTCTACCGTGCGCATGACGATTCCATCGATGCAATCGAGGCGATCATTGCGCAGGAGAGGATCGACTGCAGTTTCCGACGTGCGGGAAAACTCAAGCTGGCCTCCAAACCGCAGCATTTCGATGCTATCGCCCGCAACTTCGAGGCGATCCACAGAGAGGTTGATCGCGATACCGCCCTCCTGACGGCAGTGGACCTGAAGCGCGAGGTCGGATCGCCCTTCCATGGGGCCATGCTCTCCAAAAAAAGTGCGATGATGCATATGGGGCGCTATGTCGTGGGGCTTGCGGGTGCCGCCGCGCGCCATGGTGCCACCATTTTCGAGAAGGCAGCAGTCACCGCCCATAAAAATAGCGGCGGCAGGCACACTCTCACGACAGAACGCGGCATTGTCACCGCGGACCACGTGCTCGTCGCCACCGGCGCCTATACGCCGCCGATGTTCAGCTATTTCCGCCGCCGGATCATCACCGTCGGCAGCTTCCTCATCGCCACCCGGCCATTGACGCCTGCGGAAATTGCGGCGACCATGCCGGGCAATAGGACCTGCGTCACCTCGATGAATATAGGCAATTATTTCCGCCTGGCCCCCGACAACCGGTTGATCTTTGGCGGGCGGGCCCGCTTTTCCGCGACATCCGATCAGCGGTCGGACGCAAAGAGCGGAGACGTTCTTCGGGCGAGCCTCCTTCAAATCTTCCCACAGCTGGCGGGCGTCGAAATTGACTATTGCTGGGGCGGGCTCGTGGACATGACCCAGGATCGTTACCCCCCGGGCCGGCTATGTCGACGGAGTTTGGTATGCCATGGGCTATTCCGGCCACGGAGCGCAGCTGTCGACCCATCTGGGCGTGATCATTGCCGATGCCATCCTGGGCAGGGCAGACCGCAACCCACTGAAGGGGCTTGCTTGGCCGGCCGTTCCCGGCCATTTCGGCAAGCCGTGGTTCCTGCCGCTTGTCGGGCTGTACTACAAGACCCTCGACCGGTTGCAATAACAAAACTTCAAGAAACGAAAAAGGCGCCGGGATAATTTCCCGGCGCCTTTATTCGTTGTTCCGGTCGGCCGATCAGGCGAGCCCGCCGATGTGGAAGCTCTTCAGTTCCAGATACTCTTCGATACCACATTGAGCACCCTCGCGGCCAAGGCCGGACTGTTTCACGCCGCCAAAAGGGGCCACCTCGGTGGAAATCGCTCCGGTGTTGAGGCCGATCATGCCGAACTCCAGCGCCTCGGCAACGCGCCAGGAACGCTTCAAGCTTTCGGTATAGAAATAGGCCGCTAAACCGAAGGGGGTCGCATTGGCGATCCTGATTGCCTCCTCCTCCTTCTCGAAGCGGAAGAGGGGGGCAACGGGACCGAAGGTTTCCTCGCTGGCGAGCTGCATGTCGATGGTCGCGCCACCAAGGACAATCGGCGCCGCGTACTGATCACCCTTCGGCATGGCAGGCGGCGTGGTGAGGATGCGGGCGCCCTTGGCGACAGCATCGTCCACATGGCGATTGATCTTGTCGATCGCCGCGCTGTTGATCATCGGGCCGATATCGACGCCGGCCTGCGTGCCGGGTCCGACCTTCATGGCCGAGACGCGGGCGGCCAGTTTTTCGGCGAAGGCGTCATACACACCCGACTGGACGAGAAGGCGATTGGCGCAGACACAGGTCTGGCCGCCATTGCGGAATTTCGAAGCGATCGCCCCCTCGATGGCACGATCGAGGTCGGCATCATCGAAGACGATGAATGGCGCATTGCCGCCAAGTTCCAGGCTGAGCCGCTTGATGCTGTCGGATGCGCCGCGCATCAGGAGCGAGCCGACGCGGGTGGAACCGGTGAACGAAACCTTGCGAACAGTTTCATTGGCCATCAGTTCATTTCCGATCTCGGTCGGCATGCCGGTGACGATATTGATGACGCCCTTCGGAATGCCGGCGCGTTCTGCCAGAACGCCGAGCGCAAGTGCTGAATAAGGCGTCAGGTCCGATGGCTTGATGACGACGGTGCAGCCGGCGGCAAGTGCCGGCCCAACCTTGCGGGTAATCATCGCATTGGGGAAATTCCAGGGCGTGATGATCGCGGATACACCGACCGGCTCCTTCAGGACAACGATCCGCCGGTCCGCTGTCGGGGAGGGTATGGTCGTGCCGCCGATGCGGCGGGCTTCCTCGGAAAACCATTTGACGAACGAAGCGCCGTAGCGAGATCTCGCCGCGCGCTTCGGTGAGCGGCTTGCCCTGTTCTCTGGTGAGGATCAGCGCGAGATCCTCGATGTTTTCGATCATCAGGTCATGCCAGGCCTCCAGCAAGGCCGCGCGCTCGGCATGGGTTTGCTTGCGCCACGACCCGAAGGCACTTTCTGCCGCCTCGATCGCCGCTCGGGTATCGCTGCCATCCATGTCAGGAACCGTGCCCAGAACGCTCTGCGTTGATGGGTCGATGACCTCGATCTTGCGTCCCGCCGCCGCGCCGCGCCATTCGCCGCCGATGAGCCCGTCCTCGCGAAACAGGCGAGTGTCCTTCAATTCCTTCATTGCGTCCTCTTCTCTTGTCAGCCCAGCGCCGAAAGCACTGCTGTGGTGATTGCTTCTGTTTTGTCCTTGCCGGGGATGGCGCCGATGCCGCGCGCAGTCGTTGCCTCGATCGCGGCCATGACATTGTTAGCGGCGGTTTTCTCACCAAGGTGATCCAGCATCATCGCGCCCGACCATATGGCGGCGATCGGGTTGGCGATGCCGAGATGGGCGATGTCTGGCGCCGAGCCATGGACGGGTTCGAACATGGATGGAGCCGAGCGCTCCGGATTGATATTGGCGGAGGCGGCGAACCCAAGCCCGCCTTGTATGGCGGCGCCAAGATCTGTGATTATGTCGCCGAAAAGATTGGAGGCGACCAACACGTCGAGGCTTTCTGGCGCCATGACCATCCGGGCGGCCATGGCGTCGATATGATAGCTCGTCACCTCGACATCGGGATATTCGCTGGCAAGTGTCCGGGTGATCTCGTCCCAGAACACCATCGAATATTTCTGCGCATTGGACTTTGTAACCGAGGCGAGCTTGCCACGGCGGGCGCGCGCCTGCTCGAAACCGAAGCGCAGGATGCGTTCCACGCCCTTGCGGGTGAATATCGAGGTCTCGACCGCCACTTCATTGTCAGCACCCTGATGAACGCGGCCGCCGGCACCGGAATACTCGCCCTCGGTGTTTTCGCGAATGCAGAGAATGTCGAAACCGTTGGCCTTCAGCGGGCCCGGAACGCCCGGCAGCAGCCTGTGCGGGCGGATGTTGGCGTATTGCACGAAGGCTTTGCGGATGGGCAGGAGAAGGCCGTGCAGCGAGACAGAGTCCGGAACTTGCGCCGGCCAGCCGACCGCGCCAAGCAAGACGGCATCAAAGGATTTCAGGGTGTCAATGCCATCGGCAGGCATCATCGTGCCATGCTGGAGATAGTAGTTGCAGGACCAGGGATAACTGGTGCCTGCGAGGGCAAAATCGGCACTCCGGGAGGCTTTTCCCAGCACCGCCCAGGCAGCATCGATGACATCATGGCCGATACCGTCTCCGGGCAGCAGGGCGATCTTGTAGGTCTTCATGGTCGGTCCTTAGAGGCTGATGAGCACGCTCTTGCTCTTGCGGTTGGCGAGAAAGGCATCGCGCCCGAGATCCTTGCCGATGCCGGATTGTTTGTAGCCGCCGGTCGGCAAGATATGATCGCGCGAACGGCCGTAGCGGTTGACCCAAACCGTGCCGGCCTGCAGGCGGCGCGTCAGGCGGATGGCGCGGGAAAGGTCGCGGGTGAAGAGGCCCGCAGCGAGCCCATAGGTCGGGTGGTCGGCGAGTGTTAACGCCTCTTCCTCATCCTCGAACGTCTGGATGGTCAGCACCGGGCCGAAGATTTCTTCAAGCACGGCGGGCGACGTTGCCGTCACGCCGGAGATCAGCGTCGGCGCGTAGAAGTAGCCTTGACGGTCGAGGCGCTTGCCACCCGCCAGGCATTCGGCGCCGCCTTCGATCGTGGCGCGCACGATGCTGTCCATGCGGCCGATCTGACGCTCGGAGATGATTGGCGGATAATCAGTGGTTTCGTCCCAGGTGGGGCCGGGGCGGACGGTGGCCAGTCTGGCAATGATGGCCTCCGCCAAGGCATCCGCCACCCTCGCCTCGACGATGAGGCGCGATCCGGCTACGCAGGCCTGTCCAGCGTTGGAAAGAAGGCTGGTGGCGATGGCTCCGGCTGCCAGATCAAGGTCGGCGTCGGCAAACACGAGTTGTGGGCTCTTGCCGCCGAGCTCAAGCGTCATCGGCTTGACACCAGTGCGAGCGATATTGGCCATGATGGCCGAGCCCGCGCCGGTCGAGCCGGTGAAACTCACCTTGGCAATGCCCGGATGACCTGTGATCGCGCTGCCTGTGGTCGCACCGTCGCCCACAACGATGTTGATGAGGCCTCCCGGCAAGCCGGCGCGCATCGCAAGCTCGGCTAGGTAGAGCGTCGAGAAAGGCGTCATCTCGGAGGGTTTCAGCACGACCGCATTGCCGGCAGCGAGCGCGGGAGCGAGTTTCCACGCGGCCATCGACAACGGGAAGTTCCAGGGCGTGATCGCGCCGACGACGCCGTAAGGCTCGGTCATGATCATGCCGAGACTGTTGCCGTCGGTGGGGACGACATCGCTGCCTTCCTTGTCTGCGAATTCGGCGAAGAAGCGGATCTGTTCAGCGGTCACGCCAATGTCGCCGGCAATCAGATGTCCTACGGGGCGCGTCGAACCGACGGCTTCCATTCTAGCAAGCGGGATGGCCTCTTCTTCGATCAGATCGGCCCACCTTTGCATGAGCCGGGTGCGCTCACGGGGGCGCAAGGTTGCCCACCCGCTTTCCTTCAAGGTCCGATGCGCCGTGTCCACCGCCCGATCAACGATGCCTGCATCGGCAATCGGGCAATCCCAATAGGCCCTTGCGTCAGACGGGCGCTTGATTGGAAGCTGGCCCGGTGCCTCGATCAGCCGGCCACCAATGAAATGCCCTTTCGGCAGCACAAGCGAGTCTGGGTCGAAGCTCAGGGTCATTGCATATCCTTGCGATAGGTTTGCACAAGATTACTGGCAGATTCCCCGCATCATGCGTCGACTAGCGCCCGCAGACGAACAAAAACGCCGTTTTGCCAAGCCTCGCCAGCTGAATCTTCGGCGGCGGCGGCGCGACAAGTTGCCGTGCGGGGAGTTACGAAGCGGCGGCACGACGCATGAACATGCGCGGCCGCCGGAGGTTACAAAGCAGCGAGGGGGTAGCCCCAGGATGGTGTCACATGATGGTGACGTAGATCTTCCGGACTGTCTCAATAGTTTTCCAGATGCCGGTAAAACCGGGCTTCATGATGAAGCTGTCACCCGCTTTGTAGAGCGTCGGCTCCCCGTCGTCGGGCGTGATCTCGACCATGCCAGACAGGATGTGGCAGAACTCAAACGTCTCCCCCTTGATCGAACGCGTCTCGCCTGGCGTCGCTTCCCAGATGCCCGTGTGGATCATCTCGCCGCGGGTTACGTCCTGTGGCCAGGTCTTGAAGGACGGGTCGCCGCTGATGAGGCGTTCCGGCAAGGGCTTCGAATCCCGCGGCGAGACGGAAGGATTGGTGTCGATGGTTTTCAGCAGAGTCATGGATAACCTTTCTTGGTTGACAGATCAGTAGCCGCGCGCCCGATCGACCAGGCCGATCGGATCGAGACCTGCGCGGTGGCGCTTGATGTTGTCGATGACGGCGCTTGCTGCCGTTTCCGCCTGGGTGACGCTCGCCACATGCGGCGTGAGGATGATCTTCGGATGCGACCAGAAGACATGACCGGGCGGCAGCGGCTCCGGATCTGTCACGTCGATCACCGCACTTGCCAGATGGCCACTGTCAAGTGCTGCGACCAGAGCGGCATGATCGAGATGCGGGCCGCGTCCGGTATGGATGAGACTGGCACCGGCCGGCAGCATGTTGAACAGGTCAGAATTCAGGAAACCGCGCGTTTCTTCGGTCAGTGGCAGCAGACAGATCAGAATGTCGACTTTCCTCAAAAAATCTTGCAGCCCTTCCTGTCCGCTGTGGGTGGTCACACCTTCGATGTCGTGGCGGCTGCGACTCCAGCCGGACAAAACAAAACCAAAAGGCTTCAGGCGATCGAGTACGGCACTGCCCAGCGCGCCGAGACCGAGAACGCCGACCGCCCGGCCGGCCGATTGCGTCTGCGGAATGCTTCGCCATTCCTGCTTTCTCTGTTGGAAGAGATAGGCCGGAAAATTGCGGTGCAGCGCCAGCACTGCAAAGGTTACATATTCCTGCATCATGCGGATGATGCCATCCTCGACCATGCGCACGAGCTTCACGCTCTGCGGCAAACGGTCGATCTGGAATTGATCGACGCCGGCGCCGATCGAAAAGACGATCTCCAGATTGCCATATCGGCCGAGGTCCTCCGGCGCCGTCCAGGTTACCAGGTAACGCACGTCACGCGCATCAATGGCTGCCGGATCCATGGAAAAGGGGAGTTCCGGAAGCTCACGGGCGAAAGCCTTTTGGAAGATTCGGCCGCGTTCAGCATCGGAGTTGAACAACAAAGTCATCTGCATTCTCTCGTTTGGTCGCTTGTTGCATCCGCGTCCATCACTGTGTCCAGCATTCTCATCTTGAAAGCCTCGTGCCGAGTGTTTCAATCATGGATTGGCAGGCGATCAGCTCGTCCCTGTGAATGAACTCGTCGGGACGGTGTGCACGCGAAATATCGCCGGGACCGCAGATAATCGCATCGATCCCGGCCCCCTGATAGAGACCGGCTTCCGTTCCGTAGCTAACCGCCGCAAGCGGCTCCTGCCTCGTCAATTCCCTGAGAAGCTGTGTGAGTGGCGCATCGCTCGCGAGCGACAAGGCTGGATACTCGCTCATGAGTTTCCAATTCACCTGGAAACCCCGGCTTCGCAGGCTTTCGGCCTTTTCTTTGATCGGGGCCAGCAGTGCAGAGGGGGAAACGCCGGGGATGGCGCGTGCTTCAAATTCGGCGGCACATAGATCAGGGATGATGTTGACGGCCTGCCCGCCCTTGATCGTGCCGGCCTGGAGGGGAGGAGTAAGGGGGTTCGAAAGCAGGATCGAACGGACCAAGCGCAAGACGTTTGGCGTCGGCTACTGCGTCCGTGAGGATCTCCGTCATGGCATGAATGGCATTCAAGCCTTGATCGGGTCGCGAGGAGTGGCCCGACTGGCCTCGGATTTCAACGCGCGCTGCCGCCTTGCCCTTATGGGCGCAGATCGCGCGCATGTTGCTCGGTTCGCCGATAATCGCGCCTTCAGGCTTGGCGCAGAGTTCGGGAAGACGCCTGATCAAATGCGGCACGCCCCGGCAGCCCGCCTCCTCATCGTACGAAAAAGCAAAATGGATAGGTTGCGAAAGCTGTCTTGATGCGAGTTGCGGCAAGGCGCCGAGTGCTGCTGCCAGAAAGCTCTTCATGTCAGAGGTGCCGCGACCGTAGAGCCGATCGCCCTGTGTCCGCAATACAAAGGGATTCTGAAGACCACTCCGGTTCGTTGGCAGGCACCACGTCCATGTGACCCGAAAGGACATAGCCGGGAACGTTCTTTGGACCAATGGTTGCGAAGAAGTTCGAGCGGTCGCCTTCTGGCCCTGGAAGGATAGTTACCTCTTGTGTGAAACGCGCGACATAAGCGCGAATCCATTCGACGATGGCACCGTTCGCCTGGCCAACGACCGATGGAAAAGCCACCAGCTTTTCAAGAATTTCAATGGCCTGCATTGTGTTTACCTGAACTTGAGGCTTCTCTGAGCACTGGTATTTCTCCTGCCAAGGTGGTGGATGGAGTTGGATCCAAAGCTTAATGGCCTGTTGCCGGATTGCGTGCCGAAAGCGCCCCATTTTTAGTGTATTGTTCCGAAGGGCACGCCATCTGAAGCTGTTTGTATTGGCCGTTTCGCTTTACATTCCATTCGCGATGATACTCACATCGCAGGATGCGGTCATTTCCCGCGTTGCCGCGCAACAAAAAGTTTGAGGGTGCCAATAATGACATCCAGATCTCTGGTGATCGATTCCATACAGATGACGATCGCCGATATTACTGAAGCAGAGGTCGATCAACTGCATGCCTTGTCCATAGGGGTGGGTTGGCCTCACCGGGCAGAGGATTGGCAATTCTTGCGCCAAGTCGGAAAGGGCGTCGTAGCCACGGACAACATCGGCCGCGTGCTTGGTTCTGCCATGTGGTTCCCCCACGGGGACAAGTTTGCCACCATAGGGATGGTTATTACCTCCCCACGCCTGCAGGCGAACGGAACCGCCCACTGGCTGATGCGTCACGCCTTTACACATCTGGACGGGTGCATGTTGCGTCTCAACGCAACCCGGGCAGCGCGGCGATTGTATCGTTCCCTTGGGTTCGTCACGGAAAAAACCGTGTATCAGTGCCAGGGGGAGGCTATCGAGCCTGGCACGCCACCCTTCGCAGTGGACGATATAATTCTAAGGGAAATTCGCCAAGGCGATCTTCCATCTCTGGGTAAGCTCGATCAGGCGGCCTACGGCGCCGATCGAACACCGCTTCTCTCAGAGTTGCTGTCGCATTCCAAGGGTTTAGGCATCTTTCGCAACGAGCGGATGGATGCTTTTTCCCTGTGCAGGCCCTTCGGGCGCGGGCATTTGATCGGCCCCGTGGTTGCCAATAGCGACGACGATGCGATTGCGGTCATCCGGCCTCACGTCGCACAGCATGCTGGCCGGTTTCTTCGTCTTGATACCAGCCAGAACAACGGTCCCTTCTCCGAATTCGTTGACCGGTCCGGCCTTTCTGTCTTCGATACCGTCACGACGATGAGGCTGGGTGAACTGCCGGTTCCCGCCGAGGGTCGCGACGGCTTTCCGAAGATCTACGCGCTGGCGGGCCACGCACTGGGATAAGCCGGCGGAAGTTTTCTAGGTGGCCATCCCCGCGCCTTTCGAGGATGCATTGTCTCGATCTACCGCGGGCTCAGCAGCGGCGATTGTTGGCAGGTCTGGCCTGTCGCTTGCGCATCATATGGATCATTTCGATGCCGGACAGGATGAAGTGTGATCGGCGATGGCATTTACTGTATCCTCGATGTCACGATCGTGGATTTCGTGGCCACCACCTTCGACCTTTATGAACTTCGCATCCGCTACAGATCGCGCGAGTGCCTCGCCGTGCGCCAGCGGGAAAACCGGATCGGCCGTGCCATGAACGACGAGAAGCGGCACTTTCATCTCATTCAGCCGGCCCTGCCATGTCTCGCCGATCTCAAAGAGGATGCTGTGGTTGGTGGCGCTGAGATAGCCTTCGGAGCGGTCGAAATCCCGTTCGATGAAGGCTTGGGTCCCGGCTTCGTCGAACGGATGTGCCGTCCCTGCAGTCAGGCGCGCGTCCTCGACCAGGTACGCGACCGCGTCTGCCCGGTCCGACCAGTCCGCCTCCACGGCCATGTGTTCCATCCAGGCTTCGCCGCTCGCAGGGAAGTGCGATTTGTCCACCCCGACCGGCGAGCTGCTGATCGCCGTCAGGGAAAGCACGCGCTCAGGATTCTTTAGTGCGGCCACCTGGCCGACCATACCCCCGAGGGAAAAGCCGACGAGATGGGCGGTCGAAATCCCGTAGCCGTCGAGCACGCGGAAGACGTCCTCGACGGCGTCCTCGAAGGTGTAGCCCGGTCGTCCGGGGGGGATATTTCGTCGAAAGACCGGTGTCGCGCTGGTCATAGCGGATGACGAAGCGACCATGCTCGGCCAAGCGCAGACAGAAGCTCTCACGCCACCACAACATCGACGCCATCCCGCCCATAATCAGAACGACGGGCGGGCGCGCCGGGTCGCCGAACGCTTCCGTGGCGATTTCTAGTCCGCTGCAGCGGATCCTGCGCTGACCTGTTTGCATCCTGTCCTCCCATTGGTTTGAGCTTTGTAGTGATGACTCGGGTTCCTCTCGCAAGCGAGGGCAGAACAAGCGCCGGTGAGACCTTCACGTCGTTTTGCCTGCCGTACGGCCCATGCGTTGAGGAAGCCACCGGCCAGTGCCCCATGCGGAACGTCCTGCCGAAATAGACCTCGGCTATCCCCCATCGCTCGCAGTGCCTCGTCGTCCCGGCCGTCAAAAACGCGCTCGATATCCGCATCATAGGACACAATCGTCGTCGGTTGCAGGCTGCCGATCTGATGGCCTCCCGCGACGCCGTCACGACCGACAGGGACGTGTAGAGTGCTGGCGTCCGCATAGATCTTCTGGCATCCGGCAGCAGTGAGGCTCGCCCGCCGGTGTGTGAGATCCTGGTCGTCCGTGGAGACGCGGGCATAACCCAGCAGCAGTCATGTCTCGCAATGTCAGGATTTGCGCGATGACGCTTGCACGGTGCTAGCACGCGGACTAGAATGCAGTCATTGAAAGCGCGATTCGTAGGAGGGCCGTCGATGGCGACACTTACCGTAAGAAATCTGCCCGAAGAGGTGCACCGCGCGCTCCGGATGCGAGCGGCCACGCACGGCCGCAGCACTGAGGCCGAAGTTAGAGACATTCTGGAAACGACTGTCCGGCCGCCCGAGCGCGTCAAGCTCGGCTCGTTGCTGGCGTCCATCGCCCGCGACGCGGGTTTCAACGACGCCGAAGCGGAGCAGTTCGACCAGCTCCGCGATAAGACCCCGGCCGAGCCGGTGAGGTTTGAATGATCCTCATCGACACCAACGTGATTTCGGAGCCGTGGAGGCTCACGCCCGATGCGCGTGTGCTGGCATGGATCGACGCCCAGGCCATCGAAACCCTATACCTGTCGGCGGTCACTATCGCCGAGGTGGGTTTCGGTATTGCCTCGATGCCCGCCGGCAAGCGCCGCACGACCTTGCATGATCGCTTGGAAAACGAGGTGCTGCCGCTGTTTGAAGGCCGCCTGCTGCCCTTCGATTTAGACGCTTCGCAAGCCTATGCCGACCTGATGGCGCAGGCGAAGGCGGCAGGAAGAGCGATCGGCAAGGCAGACGGCTACATCGCCGCTACGGCCGCCGCGCACGGCCTCATGGTGGCTACTCGCGACACCAGCCCGTTTGAAGCCGCTGGCGTTCCCATCATCAATCCTTGGGAGACCAGCGACTAAGGTGGTGACGGCGCGAGCTCCTTGTCGCCAATACCAATCCGGTGCGCAAAGGAGCGGCGCGACCGATAGCCAGGCGCATCCCATCAGCAGCTTACGGCCCGATTGCGAAATCACACGCAGCGCTGGAGCCTGGCGACGATGGTCCCGGCATAGTCTGCCGGGGTCTGGTATCCGAGCCACCGCGACTGCTACATCCGTTTCTCAGTCGCCTGGTCGAAGACATGCAGCGCACTGGCATCGATGCTGAAGCGTTGCGGCGTGCCGACTGTCACCGTTGATCTGGGCGGCAGGCTTGCCGTCAGCCGTTGACTTCCTATCGTTGACGTAACCACCAGCTCCGGACCGGTCAATTCCACCACCTCGACCTTCGCATCAATAGTAAGACCCTTGCCGTCGCCTGACACGAGCGACAAGCTCTCCGGGCGAATGCCGATGATGACATTGCGCGCTTTCCCAGCGCGCTCCTGCACATCGTGGGGCAGCAGGATACCACTGAGCGACCCGTCAATGTGAGCAACGCCATTGCCGACCGTCGCATCGAGCATGTTCATCGGTGGCGAGCCAACGAAACTTGCCACATATCGCGTGGCCGGTCGGTTATAGATTTCATCGGGTGTCGCCAGTTGTTCAATCTGGCCATCGCGCATAACGGCAATACGCGCCGCCAAGGTCATCGCTTCGATCTGGTCATGGGTCACATAGACGATTGTCGTGCCGAGCATCTGGTGCAGACGCTTCAGTTCGGTGCGCATCTCCATGCGCAATTTCGCATCGAGGTTGGACAAAGGTTCGTCAAACAGAAATATCTGCGGGTCTCGTACCAGCGCCCGACCGATGGCAACGCGCTGACGCTGGCCACCGGAAAGCTCCGATGGCTTGCGACCAAGAAGATTTTCGATCTGCAGGATCCTTGCCGTCTTCTCCACGGCCTCGGTACGCTCGGCCGCAGGAACATTGCGCATCTCGAGACCAAATCCAATGTTCCTCGCCACCGACATGTTCGGGTAAAGCGCATAGGACTGGAACACCATGGCGATGTCGCGATTCTTGGGGTGCACGCCTGTGACAGAGCGATCGCCAATTCGGACATCGCCTTCGCTCGCCTCGGCAAGACCGGCGATGATGTTGAGCAAAGTCGACTTGCCGCAGCCGGATGAGCCGAGCAGGACCAGGAACTCGCCACTGGCGAGAGAAAGTTCAATGCCCTTCAGCGTTTCGACAGTTCCGTAGCGTTTGCGGATATTGACAAGCTCAAGGGCGCTCATGGAGCCTCCGGTATCGTTTGCAGGGCTTGGCCGTCATAGCGGCGCGGAACAGTGGATATGGCCATCGAGGCAACGCGCACGCCGGCCTCCAAGCTGTGTTCGAGCGTCTGGCCCCCCGCCAAGGCAGCGAGAAAAGCAGCATTGAATACATCGCCGGCGCCAATTGTGTCGGCAACCTGCACAACGGGGGCGGGCACCGAGACTATTTGATTGTCCGGACCCACAGCAAGAGCACCGTCAGGGCCCTGTTTGACGACGACAATAGCGTTCATGGGCATTAATGTCTTGAGCTTATGTGCGGCTTGCCCTGGGTCGACACTGTTTGCGAGGCGGGTCGTTTCGACCTCATTGAACAGGGCAAGATGACAGCGTGACAGCCATTTTCTTGCTTTTTCCCGATTGGAATCCGTCCAGCCATCGATTGGCCAGCCGGTATCGAGTGCAATCTGGATATCGTTCGAAGCGGCCCAGTCAAACAGGTCGTCATATTGCGCAACCAGCGCATCGGTCAGAAACGACCCGCACAGGATCACGGTGCCGCCCCTCAAGCGCTCAGTATCGAGCATGCCAACAACCTCGGGCCAGGACAGCGCCCCAATATGCCCGCGCGTGGTGAAAAATGTGCGCTCATCATTGGGATGGGTGATACCGACGGAAAGCGTGGTTCCAATGGGGGCAACCGGCCAGCGCGCTGCGTGTGCTCCGAAACCCTGCCTTAGCCATTTGCCGAACTGGTCATTACCGACATTGGCGGCGATCTGAAAATCGAGGCCGAGCCCTTCCCAAGTCAAGGCAGCGTTGCCCGCCGAACCGCCGACACGCAGTTCATCATAGTCCACCATGATTTCGGTACCGGGCGTCGGCCAGGGATCGGCAGGGCCGATAATAAGATCGACATTGACGTTTCCGATGACGGCGAGGGGACGCATTATTCGCTCCGCGTGATCTTGGTCGTGCGGATGGGCATTCCGAGATCGGCGACGCGTGCCCCGGCAAAGCCCAGCATAAAGCGCTGTGCTGCCGGCAGGAGTGCAAAAATTGCGGCGATTCCGCTCGCCGTACCGGTATCGATCGTTGCAACACCCTCGATGGGGTTCTCATCCGATGCATCAAAGACCACGACAGGTGAACCTGCCTTCAATGCCGAAACCGCCATGCGGGCGACGAGGTCCGACGTCGCGTCCTTGGCGCGGAAGAGGACAACCCCAACGTTTGGCCCGAGCATTTCCATCGGACCGTGGCGTAACTGCCCGCCTTCCAGCGAGAAACAGGGAATGCGGGAAAGTTCGGTAAGGCCAAGCGCGATGGCTTCGGCGACACCCTGCATCAGGCGACCGGAGGTCACGACAGCCGATGCATCAGCCAAGGCGGCCACGGCGGCATCGACGTCTGGCTTGCGTTCCAAATGCAAGATGGCAAGAGCCTCGGCCGGGTCCTCGCCAAGAGCGCTGAGAATGGCCAGATGCAGGGCAAAACTCACCGTCAGACTACGCGCCGCCGCGAAAGCATTTTCCGTGCCGCCGGCGCCGATCAGGGAGGGCACGGTGCGGGCAAGGGTAGAGCCATCTTCGAGCGTCAGGCCGAATGTATCGCCAGCCACGGCGGCTTCAGCCAGCCAGCGCAACACCTCGGCGCTTTCGCCTGACTGTGAGGTAACAAGGACTGTCTTGCCAATGAGCGACAGCGGTTGGCCAAGCTGCTCGGAGAGCGGCAGGGCGATGGCATCGATACCGAGGCTGCGATAGAGCGGCTCGAGCGCGCGGCCAACGGCATGCGAGCCGCCCATTCCGAGCAGCAGGAGCCGCCCGGTCTTGCGCAGGGACTGAGCGATGGTCATGGCAACGGCCGCGGCAGCCTCGAAGGAGGCAATCGCATCGGCATTTTGCCGCGCCATTTCCTTTTCGATCGCCACAAGGCCGGCCGGTTTGCTGGTTTGCGAAGTCATGTCGTGCTCATCCTTTAACGCCGCCGCTGGTCAGGCCCGAGATCAGGGCACGCTGCATGAAAAGTCCGATCAGCAGCGGGGGAGGGCGGCCAGGACACCCGCTGTGGCAATCAATCCGTAGTCCGAAACGCGTCCGCCGGCGAGATCGGCAATCGCCACGGTGAGGGTTTTCGCCCGCTGGTCGGAGGTGAAAAGCAGGGCATAGAAGAATTCGTCCCAGGCAAGCAGGAAGGCAAAGAGCGCTGCCGTGGCCATGACCGGTGCGGTCAGCGGCAATGTGATCAGCCGCAATGTCTGGTCGAGCCGCGCGCCATCCATGGTTGCGGCGCTTTCGATTTCGCGCGGGATAGAGTCGAAGCCGGATTTCAGCAGCCATGTGGTGAAGGGCGCCAGGATGGTGAGATAAACCAGCGCCAGACCGAAAACATTGTTGAGGAGGCCGATCCACGAAAGCGCCATGTAGAGCGGAACCGCGAGGGCCACCGGCGGCAGCATATAGGTCGCAATGACCGCATAGAGCGACCAGCCGACTGAAGGCGTGCGGGAAACGGCCCAGGCGGAGGGGATGGCGACGATAAGGGCGGCCACGGTTGCCATGCCGGCAACTTTGAGACTATTGAACAGCGAGGCGACGAAAGCCTGGCCCGCGCTGTTGACTGCCGATGACAGCAGCACACCATAGCGTGACAGGTCAATTGTGTCCGGCCACCAGTGCAGGGGTTTGGCAATCAGATCGGGCGTCGAGGAAATGCTCATGATAAACAGCCAAACGACCGGCGCCAGAATGACAACAAGCAGAAGCAGGGCTGCCACATGCACGAGTATCGCTGCGGTGAGACTGCGCCGTTCCATCATGAGACCCCCGCGCTCTTGCCGATCAGCGCGGCGTAGGCCACGGCTAGTACCGTCACCAGCAGTGTGACGATCAGCGCGAGCGACGCGCCGGAACCGGCCCGCTGGAAGGAAAAGGCCTCCTGGTAAACAAGAATGGACAAGGTCCGCGTGCTGTTGGCGGGACCGCCGCGGGTCATGACCCAGATGATGTCGAAAACCTTGAACGCCTCAATCGTGCGCAGGACCAGCGCCACCATCAGAGGGCCGGCAAGATAGGGCATGATGACGAAGCGGAAACGCGACCAGGCGCCGGCACCGTCCACCATCGAGGCAGCGGTGATATCGCGCGGCACGGCCTGCAGAGCCGCCAGCGCGATAAGGGCCACCAGCGGGAAATTCTTCCAGCAATCGGCAAGGATTAGCGAAGCGAGCGCCGTGTTGGGTTCACCCAGCCAGGAACGGTAGGCATCAATGAGCCCTATCTGCATCAGCGCCGCGTTGAGCGCGCCATATTCCGGATTGTAGATCAGACGCCAAAGCGTGGCATTGACCACTGTCGGCAGCGCCCAGGGCAGGATCATCAGGGCACGCAAAACCGAACGGCCATAGAATTGCTGGTTGAGAAGCAGTGCCGCGAGAACGCCGATCACCATCTCCAGAGCAACAGACAGCACCGCAAACCAGAAGGTCGTGACAAGCGTACGTTGAAAATTTGTGCCGGACAGGATCTTCACGTAATTATCGAGACCGACAAAACTGCCTTGGGTGCCTACAAGCTTGGCATCGGTGAAGGAGAGGCGCACCGTATCGATGAGCGGCCATCCGATAACCGCGATCATGACGATCAGCAGCGGCAACATCAAAAACCATGCGCGGGTCGTAATCCAGTTGCTCGTCATGAAAAGGTGTCCGCCACAATATCAATCCCGCAATATCAATCTTTGACAAAGCGCAGGCGGAGGGACAAGCCCACCGCCTGCTTGTCCCATCAAAGGCCGCTGTTTTCAGCGGCCGTCTTTAGGGCGTCTTCAGGCTTGGCCTGTCCAAGCAGGGATTCCTGCACCGCCTGCTGCAATGCGGTCGACAGCTCCTGATATTTCGGCGTGGTCGGGCGCGGATACATGGCGGCAAGACCAATCTTGGCCGCGGCGATCAGCTCTTCCTGGCCCTTTGATACGGCCGGATCGTCATAGGAGGAAGCCCAGATTGGCAGGCTAAGCTTGGCATACTGGTTCTGCGTTGGCTGCGACGTCATGAAGGTAATGTATTTCCACGCTTCGTCCGGATGCTTGCTGGTCGAGGTGATGCCGAGGCCCATGGAACCGTTAACGGCAGAAACAGTGCTCTTGCCTTCGACACCCGGAGCGGGAATAACGCCGACCTTGCCGGCAACCTTACTGTCCTTCGGGTCATTGGCCATATTGTACATGTAGGTCCAGTTGAGGGCGAAGGCAGCCTCGCCATTTTGGAACACACGGCGGACGTCCTCTTCGAGGAATTCCTTGGAATTAGGGTTGGTCAGACCGGATTTGTAGCTGTCGACCATGTAGTTGAGCGCATCGAGACCGCCACCGGTCTGAAAGACCGGCTTGCCATCCTTGATGAAGCTGCCGCCGTAAGCGCTGACCAGCGTCGTGTAATCGCAAATTGCGGCTTCCGCCTGCGACCAGCTCCAGGCGATCGGCGTTGCAAGCAGGCCCTTGTCTTTTATCGTCTTGGCCTGTTCGGAAAGTTCGGCCCAGGTCTTAGGCGGGTTTTTGATGCCAGCCTTTTCCAGGATTTCCTTGTTGTAGAAGAGATACTTCGTGTCGAGAATCCACGGCATGCCGTAGTGTTTGCCCTCGTATTCGACCGTGGTCCAGGCACCGGGCAGAACACCCGATTTCATCTCGGGAGTGACCTTGTCGCTTACATCCACAAGGACCTTGTTGGTTGCATATTCAGCCGGCCAGATCACGTCGAAGAGAACAACATCATAGCCGCCGCCCGACCCTTGCGCGAGGACCGTCTTGTCATGCAGGCCCTCGTAGGGAACAAATTCCAGGTTAACCGTCACGTCCGGGTTGGCCTTGGTAAAGGCGTCCGTCATTGCGCGGACATCGGCCTCGCTATAGGCGGCCTGGGCCATGAACAGCGCATTGATCTTGGTTTCAGCATGGGCGGGTGCAGCGAGCGCCGCTCCCACAAGTGTCGCGCCGAGAAGCGCCGTCTGCATGGATTTCAACATCATTACCTCCTGTTTGCGGGCACCGACCGTTGTCGCCAGAGCCGGGTTCGTCGTTTCAGTCCGAGAGCTTCAACCAGGACCAGCCTGCGACGTATTTGTGTCCAGCCAGTGCTCACGTTCCCCTAAAGACTCTTGTGGTCTTTTATTAAATCAATTCACTTGACTTATTTGTTGATGAATATTCTTCTGGAGTCAAGAGGGTTGTGGATGGACAGAAAAAGATCGATACGGGCCAAGAGCGGAACCAATCTCGGGGGTGCGAGCGCGCATAACCGCCGCATCATGATCGATGCGCTGCGCGTCAATGGCGCACTGTCGCGGGCCGACCTCGCTCGAGCGACTGGCCTCACCCCACAAGCCGTTTCCAACATCATAGAGGAACTTGCCCTGGACGGACTGGTGCGCTCGCAGGCAAGCGTGCGCAAAGGCAGGGGCCAGCCGGCGACACCCTATCAGCTGGTGCCGGAAGGGGCCTTCGCCGTTGGCCTGCAGATCGACCGCCACGTGACGCGTACGGTCATTGTCAACCTCGTCGGAGAGGTGCTGGTCCAGATGGAAGCCAAGCTGCCACCAGGCGGACCGGCAGAGGGTGTGGTGGTTATTTTCGATCTGATCAGGAAGGCACGCAAAGCATTGCAGGCGCAGTCACCAGAGGCAGAAAAACGGCTTGTCGGCCTCGGTGTCGCCATGCCCGGGCCCTTTGGCATCAACACCCTCTATGATGACCCGTGGATGATGACCGCATGGCAGAATTTCCCGCTCATCGACACGATTGCCCAAGGAACCGGTCTCGCAGTCGCCCTGCAAAACGACGCGGCTGCAGCAGCAACAGCTGAACGCCTGCTTGGCGCGGCACATGGACTTGACCACGCGATCTGCATCTACTTCGGCTACGGTCTTGGAACCGGATTGATCCTCAACGGCGAACTCTATGGCGGCGCCCATTCCAACGCCGGCGAAATCGGCATGATCCTCGCCCTTGTGCCGGGTGACGGCCCGGATGTGGAACCGCTGGAGCACTACGCCTCCATGGCGGCACTGTGCAAACTGCTTGAACTCGATCCATCGGAACCCGAGCTCTTCGCCATGGTCACGGATGCGGTCATGCGCGGCGGTCCCAAGGTAGAGCAATGGATCGACGACGTCGCCCAGCGACTGCGCCGGACGGTACAGGCGCTGGAATCGATCTTCGATCCGCAAACGATCATTTTGTGTGGTGGCGCCCCACGCGCACTGATCGACCGCCTTGTCGCAGAGATAGGGCCGTTGCTCCCATCAATCGCCGACCGGGCAAGTCGCTATCCCGAAGCGAGGCTTCAGGCCGGACTCGCCGATCCCTGGTCGGTTGCTCTTGGCGCTGCAGCCGAGCCGATCGCGCGGACTTTCGATCCGCGCTTTTCAGCCATTCTCAAGACCGCCTAGGCAGCGCGTTTGATCGCTTCTCCCAGCATGGAGACCATGGTGTCGATCTGTTGCTTTTCCACGATCAAGGGCGGGGAGAGGGCGATGGTATCGCCAGTAACGCGCACCAGCAGGCCCTTGTTGAAGCAATCGACGAAAATGTCATAGCCCCGCGCGCCAGCAGCTTCGGGCCGCGATGACAATTCGATACCGGCGACGAGGCCGATTGTGCGGATATCGACGATATTGGGAAGACCCTTCAGGCCGTGCATCGCATCCTGCCAATGATCAGCAAGGTCTGCCGCGCGGGTCAAAAGGCCCTCCTCTTCGTAGACTTCCAGTGTCGCCAGACCCGCAGCACACGCTGCAGGATGCCCCGAATAGGTATAGCCGTGGAACAGCTCGATCTGGCTTTCCGGACCATTCATCATTGCTTCGTAAACGGCTTCGCTGGCGAAAACCGCCCCCATGGGCAAAGCGCCATTGGTCAGGCCCTTGGCCGTGGTGACAAGGTCCGGCACGACGCCGAAATAATCGACGGCAAACGGCGTGCCGAGACGGCCGAAACCGGTGATGACCTCATCGAAAATCAGCAAAATGCCGTGCTTTTTGCTGATGGCGCGCAGACGCTCCAGATAGCCCTTTGGCGGCAGGAGTACGCCGGTTGAACCGGCGACGGGCTCGACAATCACCGCAGCGATGGTTTCCGCGCCGTGCAGGGCGACAAGACGCTCCAGATCTTCGGCAAGGTCCCCACCGTGTTCCGGCAACCCCTTGACGAACGAATTGCGCACCGGGTCATGGGTGTGACGCAAATGATCCACGCCGGGAAGCAGCGGAAAAACGCGGCGGTTATTGACAAGACCACCAACCGAAATGCCGCCAAAGCCGACGCCATGATAACCACGCTCACGGCCAATGACGCGGGTGCGGGTTCCCTGGCCGATAGAGCGCTGGTAGGCGATAGCGATTTTCAGGGCTGTGTCGACCGATTCCTGATCCGGAACCGGTGAAGAACACCTTGGTGAGGCCGGCTTCCTGGCCGCCAGGCGCACGCGCTGCCAGCTTTTCGGCAAAATCGAACACGATCGGATGGCCCATCTGAAAAGATGGCGCATAGTCCATGGTCATCAGCTGGCGTGCAACCGCATCGGCGATCTTCTCGCGGCCGTGGCCGGCGTTGACACACCACAGACCCGCGGTGCCATCCAGCACCTGAGCGCCATCGACATCAGTGTAGTACATGCCTTTGGCGGCGGCGAGCAAGCGCGGGGCCGCTTTGAACTGTCGGTTGGCCGTAAACGGCATCCAGTAGTTTTCGAGTGACGGCGTGTTGGACATCAGCATGGTTGAACTCCTCTTCTGGCACCAAAGAGCCATGCTTTGCATTGCCCAACAAGTCCTTTTCCATGCTCACCCAAACTGTTGATATTATTGCATCAGTGCGAGAAAGTTGTTCTATATAAAACATCTGAAACAGAAGGATGCAAACCATGAGCATCGATCTTGGCGGACGATTGCGCTTTTTGCGCGAACGGCACGGATTGTCCCAGCGCGAACTCGCCAAGCGGGCCGGTGTAACCAACTCCACCATCTCGCTTATTGAATCCAACCAGACGAACCCGTCTGTCGGTGCGCTGAAACGCATTCTCGATGGCATACCCATCGGGCTTGCCGCGTTTTTTGCCCTGGAGCCCGACCGCAGGCAGAAGGTGTTCTACGAGAAAGGCGAACTGGTCGAGATTGGCAAGGGCAAAATTTCCTACCGCCAGATCGGGGAAAACCTGTTCGGCCGCGCGCTGCAGATATTGAAGGAGCGCTATGAGCCCGGTGGCGATACCGGCAAGGTGCCGCTTGTGCATGAGGGCGAGGAGGGCGGGGTCGTTATCAGCGGGCGGATCGAGGTGACGGTCGATGATGAGCGGCGCATCCTTGGCCCGGGCGATGCCTATTACTTTGAAAGCCGCCGTCAGCATCGCTTTCGCTGCATCGGTCCGAACCCATGCGAAGTGGTCAGCGCCTGTACGCCGCCGACGTTCTGACGACTATCGCAGCGACGAGAACCAGGCGATGAGCTCGGCACTGTTGCGCGGGCCATAGGCGCGCATGAGACGGGCACGGTGCGCCTCAACGGTACGTTTGGACAAGCCCATCTCCTGGGCAATCTGCGCGTTGGTCTTGCCCTGCGAGACCAGGGTCAGAACCTGTTTTTGCCGGTCGGAGAGGAGGCTCGCATTGCCGGCAACGGCGCGGTTCATCGGCTCAAAACAGTAAAGTGCTTCGGCAAAGGGATCCGCCTGGTTGCGGCTGCGGCCGCGCACCCGGCACCAGAAGCTCGAACCATCACGGCGGCGCATGATGCGCTCGTCATAATAGACGTGGCCCCCGGCAAAGTTTGTCCGCCACATCTCGCCGGTGCGCACGAAGTCCCGGATCTTTGGATAGAGGCGGCTGAAACTCTGGTCGATCAGTTCATCACGCTCGTAGCCGAATTCTTCCGCGAATTCGAAATTGCAGTCGCGTATGATACGGTGCGTGGCATAGACCATCGGCACCGGCAGATCCGTCAGCCAGAAGCGCCTAGCGCTTCCAGAACTTGTAATGTCGGACCTGGGAAACTCCGGTGCTGTCATGCAGTATTAATACGACTACCTGTGCTGCCAAGACAAGCCATACCGTTGATGGCAGAGGATGGAGAAATGGGAGACTGTTCTTGAGAAAAGTTCATTCAAAAGTAAGCGCCGCGCTTGATGGTCTGCTGTTCGACGGCATGACCATCATGGCGGGCGGTTTTGGCCTGTGCGGCATTCCCGAGGCGCTGATCTACGCGATCCGCGACTCAGCCGTCAAGGATTTGACCGTCATCTCAAACAATGCGGGTGTCGATGGCATTGGCCTCGGCGTCCTGTTGGAAACACGGCAGATCCGCAAGATGGTCTCGTCCTATGTCGGCGAAAACAAGCTGTTCGCCCAGCAATATCTGTCGGGCGAGCTGGAGCTGGAATTCAATCCGCAGGGCACGCTCGCCGAGCGCATCCGCGCCGGTGGTGCAGGCATTCCGGCGTTCTACACCAAGACCGGTGTCGGAACGATCATTGCCGACGGCAAGGACGTGCGCGCGTTCGACGGCGAATCGTATGTGATGGAGCGCGGCCTGTTTGCCGATCTTTCCATCGTCCACGCGTTCAAGGGCGATACGGAAGGTAATCTCGTGTACCGGAAAACAGCCCGCAACTTCAATCCGATCATGGCGACAGCTGCCAAAATCACGGTGGCGGAGGTCGAGCATCTGGTCGATGCGGGCAAGATCGACCCGGACCACGTTCATACTCCCGGCATTTTCGTCAAGCGGATCGTGCACGTGCCTAATCCTGTCAAGCATATCGAACAACGCACAACCCGCCCGCGTAACATCGCTGCAAGTGAGGTGAAGTAAGATGGCCTGGACCCGCGATCAGATGGCCGAACGGGCCGCAAAGGAGCTACAGGATGGTTTCTACGTCAATCTGGGCATTGGCATTCCGACCCTGGTGGCAAACTACATCCCCAGCGGAATGAGCGTTCAACTGCAGAGCGAGAACGGCATGCTCGGCATGGGACCTTTCCCCTATGAGGGCGAGGAAGATGCCGATCTCATCAATGCCGGCAAGCAGACGATCACCGAACTGCCAACGACCAGCTATTTCTCTGGTGCCGACAGTTTCGGCATGATCTCGTGGCGGTCACATCGATCTTTCCATTCTGGGTGCAATGCAGGTTGCCCGCAACGGCGATCTCGCCAACTGGATGGTGCCGGGCAAGATGGTCAAGGGGATGGGTGGCGCCATGGACCTCGTCGCCGGCGTGAAGAAGGTGGTCGTCGTCATGGAGCATGAGGCCAAGGGCGAAGCCAAGCTGTTGGAGCAATGTACGCTGCCGTTGACCGGACAGCGCGTCACCGACCTCGTGATCACCGATCTTGGTGTCTTCACCATCGAGCGTCGCGGTGAGCCAAAGATGACGCTGATCGAGATCGCGCCGGGCGTGACGGTGGATGAGATCAAGGCAAAGACGCAGGCTTCGTTCGACGTTGCGCTCTAGATCAATGAAGGATGGAGGACGGGCGAAAACCGGTCCTCTATCTCGTCCTCTCGACGACACAGACGGGGCTCCTGCCGGGATAGCGCGAGTCGTGGTCGACACAGGCTGCGTCGTAGCGGAAGCTACCATAGTAAACGCGGGCGCACCCCGACAAAAGCGGAGCAAATGTTACAATCACCAGAAACATGACTTTGAAATATTTTCTGGGGGCAGGGTTCATTTTCTTGCCTTGGCTCCTATATATAGCCAGTTGTGAGTGACACAGTGGCATAATAATCCACTGATATTCTTCAGCAATTGGTCGAGTTAATAGTCGGCACCTTTAACATTGTATCCAAATCTGGTGCCACAATAAGGCAGGTTCCATTCGGGCTTTCCGTTCACGTTTTTTGTGAAGCGTCATAAAAGGCTTGATCGAGCGCGATGGACGTATAAGTTCGGCCTTCCGATTTGTTAACCAAACCTTTCACGTTAGGAGCAAAGCGATGAACAACAGCGACTATTCATTGCCAGAAACAATTTCCGCGGCGCTAGCCAATGGTACAAATATTGTCAGGGCATTTCGCGAACAATTCGGATATTCCGTCGAGGATCTGGCCGTTGCGTGCGGTCTGACTTCACTCGAAATTGAAACAATCGAAAGCGGTCAGAATTCTGACCCCAGCAAACTGGAACGTATTGCCCATACGCTCGGCCTTCCGAGCAATGCAATGATACTTGAAGAGTCGAAGCGCCTAAGCGCCTGAAATTCTTAAATTAATGAATCGGTTTCAAAAGGCTGCCAGGGTGAAATCCCAACTCTGGCAGCCTTTTGTTTGCCCCTTAAACTGCGCCACTAAAGGCACAGCAGCCTGCGCGTCAGCGGATGATCGGGCTCGACCAAGCCCTCGATAATATTGGCGTGATTCCTGCCTGGTTCCTCGACCGCATCCACACGGCAATCAAAACCTGACCAGATATTGGCAAGGAGCGCATTTTGCCGCACAAACTCGGGCCGCTCCGCAGCGCCGGCCCACGCGGTCACGTCAATGCCTTCCTGCGGCTCCAGAAGGGCAGGACTCTCCAACCGGGCTTCGACGGCATCAAGGTGCAGCGTTTTGTTCATTTCAGTCCGCATTAACGGACGCAGATCGCAAAGCGGCGATATCGGTACCGTCTTGCGTATGCGTTGCCGGATAGCCTGTGCCAGAGGCGATGTCGACGTCACCATGCGGGCTACGAGATGGCCACCGGCCGAATGACCCGTCAGATGGATCGGTCCGGCAATTTCGCTGGCCGCACGCGTGATGGCGAGGCCGACCTGCACCGTGACATCGCTAACGCGAACTTCGGGACAAAGCACGTATGAAGGCAGGGCGACAGCAAATCCATGGGCAAGCGCACCCTTTGCCAGATGCGACCAGGCCGACTTGTCAAAATCCTCCATCCAGTAGCCGCCGTGGACGAAGACGGCCAGACCGTTCAAATCCCCATGCGGCATAAATAGATCAAGCCGGTTGCGCGCATGCGCACCATAGGCGAGATCGGCTTTCAAAAGACCTTTGCTGTTCATTTCCTCCCGAAATTGCCCAGCAAGGCTCAGCCATTTGGCGGGATATGCATAACCGTCGGCAATATGGGCAAAATTTGAATAAGCGTCGTCCCAGTCGATGGCATCATCCGCGTTCATTGATTGCTCCTCCCTGGCAAGGGAACTCTACTCCCTGACCTTCTCGCGTATCTCTACGCCGCCGCCCGACTTGCGCAAGTTCGGCAAGGCCAGCATCAGCAGAACGAAGGCGCCGGTTGCAAATTTCAGGTCAGCAGGAGCAAGACCGAGTGTCAAACAGAACGAAATCAATTGATAGTAGACCAGTGAGCCGACGACCGGGGCTAGCACCTGGCGCAAAATCGTCTGGCGTCCGGTGATGGCCTCACCGATAATCAAGGCCGCAAGACCATTGATCAGGATACCAAAGCCCATATTGACGTCGGCAAAACCCTGCGTCTGCACCATGATACTGCCACCGGTGGCCGAAAGGGCGCTCGCAGCGCCGACACCAATGATCGTTGCAGTACCGACATTGATCCCCTGTGCCTCCGCCATATCGGGGCTCGCACCCACGGCCCGCATGGACGTGCCCTTTTCCGACATGAAGAAATACAGCATCGCTGCAACCACGATGGCGATCAGCAGCCCGACGATGAGAATCTTGACCCAGGGAAAATTCGCGGACGCACCCGCCACAATGGTGAAGACCGTGTCATAGGTGAAGAGTGGAATATTGGTGCGGCCCATGATGCGCAAATTGATGCTGTAAAGCATCGTCATCACCAGGATACCTGCCAGCAGCGTGTTTATCTTGAAGCGCAAATGGATAAAAGCTGTTGTGCACCCTGCTGCAAAACCACACACAAGCGCAACGAAACAGGCCAGAAACGGATTAACCCCGGCAGCGATCAATGTGCCGCAGACGCAGCCGCCGAGCGGAAAGGCGCCTTCGGAGGTCAGATCGGGGAAATTGAGGATGCGGAACGGCAGCATGACGCCAAGAACCACAAAGGAGACGATCAGGCTCTGGGCGATGGTGACGGGAATCAAGCCGTAGAAACTATTGAAAACGTCCATGGTCTCAGCTCCCCTGCAGTGCGATGGCGTCGGATTTGGTGTGGAAGCGGTCAATAAGATCCGAAACGGTGATACCGCGTTTCTCCTCCTGACCGATCTCAACCAGTACCTTGCCCGCATCCATCATAACGATCTTGTTGCCGTATTTGATCGCATGTTCCATGTTGTGGGTGACCATCAGCGTCGTCAGCTGCAATTCTTCCACCGCGCGCACCGTCGTATCCATGACAAGCCTGGCCGTGCGGGGATCGAGCGCTGCCGTGTGCTCGTCAAGCAGCAGAAGCTTGGGCCGCGTTGATACGGCCATGACCAGCGACAGCGACTGGCGCTGCCCGCCCGAAAGAAGTCCAACGGGCATATCCAACCGCTTTTCAAGCCCAAGATTGAGTTCGGCGAGCTGCTTGCTGTATTTGGCCCGCCGCGCCGCGGTAAGACCATAGGAAAACCCTCGCGGTTTTCCCCGCAGTTCAGCCAGGAGCATGTTTTCGCCGATGGTCATGGTTGGCGCCGTGCCGATCATCGGGTCCTGGAAAACGCGGGCAATGAACTGGGCACGGCGATGCGCATTGAGTTTGGTGACATCCTGGCCATCGATGCAGATACGGCCCGAGTCGAGCGGCATCTTGCCGGAAACTGCATTGAGAAAACTCGACTTGCCCGCGCCATTGCTGCCGATCACGACACAGAAATCCGCTGGTTTCAGCGTGATATTGAGGCCGTCGAGTGCCCGGCGCTCGTCCTGCGTGCCCCGGTAAAATATCTTGGTGCCGCCCTTAACGGAAAGCATGTCGGTTGTCATGTGTAAGCCCTCAAAACCAAGGCAAAGCGCCGCCCTATGGCAATAGATCCTGCGCCACGGATGGCGCAGGAACTATATGTTTGTGTCCTAAAGGAGAAGGCTTATTTGACGAAGCACTCACAATCTTTGAAGCTATCGGGCACTTTCTGGCCGGTTTTCGCCAGAACGGCCTCATTGATCAGCGCCGTATGGTCTTCATATGTCGGCTTGATCGGGGCGAGGCTGGCTGGCGACTTGCCGGCGATGATCTCTGATGCCAGCTTGGCGGCATTCTGGCCGACCTTTGTGTAAGAGACTTCGAATGCAGCGGCAACGAGACCATCGCGTACGGCCTGGGCCGAGGCATTGACGATCGGAATATTGACGCTGAGCGCCGCAGCCGCGACAGCCGGAACCGCCGGTTGGACCAGGTTCGAACCCGGCACATAGATCACATCGGCCTTGCCGGCGAGCGAGCTGACACGGATGGGAATGTCGTTGGTGTTGTCGAGGCCGACTTCAACCAGCTCCATGCCCTCGGCCGCCGCCGCATCCTTGATCAGCTTCAACACGGCAACGTCATTGTCCTCGCCGGGATTATAGAGATAGGCAAGGCGCTTTGCGTCCGGCAGCAACTTGCGGACGAACTTGACCACCGAGCTGACATCCTGAAGATCGGACGCACCGGTCATGCCGGCATCGCCCGCTTCCCATGACGGCGTCAGCTTGGCCGCGACCGGATCGGTGACGGCCGCAAAGACCACCGGCGTGCCGGAATTGCCGACGATTTGCCGCGCGCCCTGCGCAACCGGGGTTGTCACGGCAAGAATGAGCTTCGGGCTGGTGGAAACAAGCTTGGTGACCATTTGCGGGATAAGCGTTGCGTCAAAATTGACCTGCAATTCGTCATATACTGCGTCCGCTACGCCAAGCTTGGCAAGTTCAGCCTTGAATGCGGTAACGGTTTCGTCCAGCTGCGGATGCTTGCCAAACTGGGCAATGCCGATCTTGGTTTCGGCAAAGGCAGCTCCAAGGCCAAGGCCCAAGCCGAGCGCTGCCGCGAGCGCTGTACGCGCCACAAGATTTGCGCCGATCATCGATTGTTCTCCCTTATTTGTGTCTTGCTTCTCCCAGAGCGAGATGAGGCTTGAAAATAATATAACAAACGTGAAATGATATACAATACAAAACGGCGAAGCCGAAGGGAAACAATGGCCGAAAGCGTCAAATCGGACAGCCTCTATGCGGCGCTGCGATCGCGCATCCTCAATGGGGGATTGCGGCCGGGCCAATCCTTGCGCCTGCGAGCGCTCGCGCAAGAGCTTGGCAGCAGCGCAACCCCGGTGCGGGAAGCATTGAACCGACTTCACGCCGAAAACTTTGTCACGACCGAAGCAAACAAAGGGTTTCGCGTTGCGACCATGACGCTGGAAGAGCTGGAGGATCTGGAATCGGCGCGATCAGCGATCGAAACGCAGTTGCTGCTGCGTTCCATCGAGAAGGGCGGGCGTGACTGGGAGGCCAGCCTGGTAAGTGCCCATTATCGCTTGTCGAAATGCCAGGTCCCCAATTCGTTTTCACAATCAGCGGCCATTGATATGTGGGATGCGGCCCACAGCGAATTTCACTTTGCGCTGATTGCCGGCGCGTCTTCGATATGGATGATGAATTTTGCCCAACAGGTCAATGCGCAGCTGCAGCGCTATCGGCGATACATCATCTTGCGCATCGACCATCTCAACCGTGCTGCCGAAGAAAAAGGCGATGATGCACTCGGCGTTCTGTCGCGCGAAGCGCTCGGCATCGATGCGCATACGGCGCTGATGCAGGCGGCACTCGATCGCGACAAGGTCAGGGCGGAAGCCTTGATGCTCGATCACGTGGGTCTTGCCAAGGAAGCCTTTCTTAAACTTGCCAAGGCCAGTGGCATTGCCGGTATCGATGCGGCCGCCTGATTTATGAAAAAGGGACGACATGGACAGAACCATTGCAAAGATCGATGTCAGACAAGCCGACCAGACCGATCCGCTGCGCGCCTTCCGCGACAGGTTTGAGCTGCCGGAGGGTGTGATCTATCTCGACGGCAACTCGCTGGGCGCTTTGCCAAAAACCGTCAAGCAGCGGGTGGCAAGGACGATCAGCCAAGAATGGGGCGAACAGTTGATCCGCAGCTGGAATACGGCTGACTGGGTGCATCTGCCGCAGCGGGTCGGCAACAAGATTGCGCGTCTCATCGGGGCGCAAGAGGCAACAGTGGTTGCAGCCGACAGTACCTCGATCAATCTGTTCAAGGTCTTGTCCGCCGCACTTCAACTCAATCCCGGCCGCAGCAAGATCATCTCTGAACGCGACAACTTTCCCACTGACCTCTACATTGCTGAAGGCGTGGCAAAGCAAATTGGCAAGGACCACCAACTGGTTCTGGCGGACACGGCCGCTGATATTTGTGCCATGCTTGATGAAGATGTGGCGGTGTTAATGCTCACGCACGTCAACTACCGCACCGGCTACCGTCATGACATGACGGCACTGACAAAGGCTGCGCATGACAGGGGCATCCTGGTCATTTGGGATCTATGTCATACGGCCGGCGCCATGCAGGTCGATCTTGCCGGCGCCAACGCCGATTTCGCCATTGGCTGCGGTTATAAATATCTCAATGGCGGGCCAGGCGCGCCGGCCTTCCTTTATGTCAATCCGCGCCATCAGGGCGGGTTCCGCCAACCACTCTCCGGCTGGTTCGGCCATCGCGCACCGTTTGATTTTGATCCGTCCTACGCCCCATCAGGCAGCGTCGAACAATACCTGTGCGGTACGCCGCCAGTCCTTGGGATGGTTGCGATGGATGAGGCAATGTCAGTGTGGGATGATGTCGATATGACCGCAGTGCGCGCGAAATCCGTCGCGCTTTGCGATTGCTTCATTCAAAACGTCGGTGAGTTCGCTGATCAATTCAACCTGACGTTGGTGACACCGCGCGATGCGGACCGGCGCGGCAGCCAGGTTTCCTATTCATGTGATAATGGCTATGCCATCATGCAGGCACTTATTGCCCGCGGTGTCATTGGTGATTTCCGTGCGCCCGATATTATTCGCTTCGGCATGACGCCGCTCTATTTGAGCTTTGCCGAGGTGGAGGGGGCCGCTGCGATCCTGAAGGATATCCTGGCCACGCGCGCCTGGGATGCAGCCGAATATCAGGTGAGGGGAGCCGTCACATGACCCGTACACCCTATGATCCGCAAGGCGAAGGTGCGCAGATGTCGTTCGAAGGACGCATGTCCTATGGTGACTATCTGCGCCTCGACAAGATCCTCACGGCGCAATTGCCACTTTCCAATGCCCATGATGAAATGCTGTTCATCGTGCAGCATCAAGCTTCGGAAATCTGGATGCGACTGGTCATTCATGAGCTCACATCGGTTTGCCAGCATATTGCCCGAGATGATCTGGCACCGTCCTTCAAGATGCTGGCGCGCGTTTCACGTATTCTCGACCAGTTGAACTCGGCATGGGATGTGTTGCGCACCATGACGCCAAGCGAGTACACAACTTTTCGCCAAGCGCTCGGCATGTCGTCGGGGTTTCAGTCATTCCAGTACCGGGCGATAGAATTCCTCGCCGGCAACAAGAATGCGGCGATGATGCGACCCCACGAACACAAGCCGGATATCCATGCCTGGCTCAAGGCGTTCCTCCAGGCACCAAGCATTTACGATCAGTCGATCCGGCTTTTGGCGCGCAAGGGCTTTGTAATCGACAAATCAGTGCTGGAGCGCGACTGCTCACTCCCCTACCAGCCCAATGACAGCGTCCGCGATGCGTGGCTGGAGATCTATCGCGATCCGCAAGCGCATTGGCCACTGTATGAACTTGCTGAAAAGCTGGTGGATTTTGAGGATTATTTCCGGCGCTGGCGTTTCAACCATGTCACGACGGTCGAGCGGATTATCGGATTCAAGACCGGCACGGGCGGAACATCCGGCGTCAATTATTTGCGAAAAATGCTCGAAGTGGTGCTGTTTCCGGAATTGTGGAGCATGCGGACGGAGCTTTAGGCCGCGCGTTTGTCGATTGCAACGCAGTCCATGGCGGATTTGGCATGAATTTGATTGCTGTGGGCGAAACCATGTTTGGCGATTGCCGCCAGATCATCATCCGGCTTGATCGGACGTGACCACCAGTTATCGTTGAGCGTCCAGCCCTGGGCCGTCGCGCTTTCGACCTCGGAACTGTCGGGCCTAAGCACGCAGGATTCGTGCACGATGCGGGCATTGGGTGATCGCTTGCTCATCATCTGACGCCCGCGCGCAAGTGCACTTGCCTCATCTTCGGCAATGACCAGCTGATGGAACAGATGACGTGTCTGTTTATACTTAGTCAGATAAGCGAACTTGACCTGATAGGCTGGCATAGATGCTCCTGGGATCCAAGAATCAGTCGTTAACCATTTATTAACATTGTTGGCGAACCGGCCTTTTTCAAGGCGGTCATAAAACGCTTCTGGCCCAGAGATTTCCCAGGTATCCACAAATGCGGATTGTCTGCGCTTCAGTCTTGAACATACAACGATGGCAAGTTCCCGGTCTTGATAGGAACCAGAGAAACAGGCAAGTGTTTCATAAAGCCTTGCCCGGTCCGATCGTGCCACGTCGGTCAATCGCAATTCATTGCACTTCAAGTTCGATGCTCCTTCAATAGCGCTTTTTGCCGAAGCGCGCGCATCAATCACCTCGTCACGCAGATCAGCGTTTGCTGGTCGACGGCCACCTGAACGCGCGATCGCGAACACCGTGAGCATCCGTCCCGATTTGATGACGCGGCCGATGGCATAGACGTATTCGCATCGGGCCGGATTGATCAGGTTCAGCATGTATTCGACGGTGAGGACCGAGCTGTCGTCCGGAAACAGCGTGAGGCCTGCGCAACCGCCCGCAGTGTCCGCTATATGGCTGACAAGCCCCCTGCATGGAAGGACCTATCCTGCTGCGACACCTCGGGACGATACGGCATGCGAACAGCGACGAGGTACTGACGGATTTCGACAAGGGACGCTCCGAGATCGGTCATCAGCCCCTGACGTGCGAAACTCTCTCGTACGCGCTGTTCGACACGCTCGTTCAGAACGCTGTGTTTTTCCTCAATCATGAACATTCTCCTCGTTGCCTTCTGTTACCGCCACTTGGCTAATCTGCCATCAGCCGCAAAACGACAACAGCATAATCCAGGCGATCTCGAGTTTCGGGATTTCCCATGCCACCGCCACGGAGGCGTCATCCGTTATGCCTCCGCAGCCTGTCGAAGGATCGGGCGATCATTGAGCGCCATTGAACCAGCGTCGCCATCAAGCCCAAGGCAATTCGCTATTACCCAACAGCCCTCGTACGAACCCGTCGCCTAGAAGACATAGCCACCCACACGCCCAGGAACGCTGAGGAAGAGGAATCCGAACAGGGTGCCTATATAGCGAACCCGAAAATCTGGGCGAGACAGTCATCCCGAAAGGGATTATTGAGGGGCTTCATTTACGATTAACCAAAAAATCATCCCGAGCGGTTCTTTTTGTAGATTTTTGCTTTCGGCATTGCTATGATCGTCCCGATAGGGATGATTTATGCAAACGATCATAGATAGTAAGAGCTTTGGACTTCTGATCCGTGCGGAGCGCAAGGCACAGAACCTGACACAGGAGCAGCTCGCAGGGTTGACCGGGGTTGGGGTGCGTTTCCTGCGCGAGCTTGAAGCCGGGAAGGACAGTTGCCAGATCGGCCGCGCCCTACAGGTGGCGGCGACCTTAGGGCTGCGTGTTTCCGTCGGCAGTCGTCGGGAGAGCGCGTCATGACGCATATGCTGGATGTCTATTACAGGCAAGAGAAGGCAGGCGCGCTCAGCCAGGAAGATGATGGCGCGCTCAGCTTCGCTTACGATGCTGGTTATCTGGGAGGAAGCGAGCCCAGCGCCATCTCCTCTTCCATGCCGTTGCAGGAGGCGGCTTATGGAGACAGGATCGTTCGCCCATTCTTTTCCGGCCTTCTGCCAGATGAAGGGGCGCGGCAGCGCCTTGCGGGCGCGCTCGGGATTTCATCAGGCAATGCCTTTGGCCTTCTAGAGGTCATAGGCGGGGAATGCGCGGGAGCATTATCGCTCTATCCCGCAGGTGAGGCGCCGCCATCA
Source organism: Phyllobacterium sp. A18/5-2 (assembly GCF_025452215.1). Classification (NCBI taxonomy): domain Bacteria; kingdom Pseudomonadati; phylum Pseudomonadota; class Alphaproteobacteria; order Hyphomicrobiales; family Phyllobacteriaceae; genus Phyllobacterium; species Phyllobacterium sp. A18/5-2. The sequence goes on from NZ_CP104967.1 coordinate 672,956, forward strand.
TCGGATGACGATGGCGTTGAAGTTCTGAGCCGGGAGCGGCTAGAGGAAATCCTTGGCAAACTGCGTGAGCGCCCTCTGTTGGGAGGTGAGGAAGGGGTACGCCTGTCCCTTGCCGGTGCGCAGGACAAGCTTGCTGTCTGTGCTGAGGGAGAGAATATCGGGCTTGCCAAGGGCGGCCGTCCGACGACCCATATCTTAAAGCCCTTCATTCAGGCCCTCGATGGTACGGTCGAGAACGAACTGTTCTGCCTGCGCCTCGCGGCGCGGCTGGGGCTTCCCGTGCCCAACGTGGAAATGAGGCACGGCGCGACTCCGTTCCTGTTGGTCGAGCGCTATGACCGCGCGCGGCATGAAGATGGGACGATCACGCGCCTCCACCAGGAGGATTTCTGTCAGGCCTTGAGCGTGCCGCCGGAGCTGAAATATGAGGCAGAAGGCGGGCCGGGAACAGAAGCGTCGCTGGCGCTGATTGGGCGTGCCACCGCGCATCCCGCAGCCGACCGTCTCGGGTTCATCCGCATGCTCATTCTGCATTACCTTGTCGGAAATGCGGATGCCCACGGTAAGAACTACGCGTTGCTTTACAGCGGCGGGATTCCTGATCTGGCGCCGCTCTACGATGTCCTTTGCACGGCCGCTTACCCAAGGCTGGACAAAAAGCTCGCCATGGCCATTGGCGGGCGCGCCGTCCCCGACACGATACAGCTACAGCAATGGCTCACCCTTGTGCCAGATACGCGCGGGGCGCAGCGTCTCCTGGTCAAGGCCATCGCCGAACTCGCAGGGCGCATCGGCGGTCAAGCCGACGAGCTTCTCGCGGAGTTTGCCGAGGGCGGCATCACCCATGAAATCCTCAAAGTCATTCGCGGCGTCATAGGGACGCGCGCCGAACATTTGCTGCGCATTATCGAAAAGGCGTGAAAATTATTCTTGGTCTCGCCGGGCGGCTTGAGCCGTTGACACCGGGGCGGGCAATATTCCTGTGTGCATGTGAGCATCATGCAGTGCCTGGCACCTTAGAATCTGCTGCTGAAAAGAATCCAGCGCCAGTTTACTGGAATGCTGATGAAATCCCGGAAACCAATCATCTGAGGTGTGCCATGCAAGACACGGATCTCGTTTGCGCGGATGCCAGCACTGGATTTAACGGCTGATCAGACGCGCCTTGAGGAACTGAAGATATTTGAGGAGGAACGCGAAGTTGCGTTCAAGGCAGAAATCTCTTATCCGTGACAATGGCGCTGTATGCAGGTGCGCCCGTCCGCACGGTCGTCCGCGCAAGCTGGACGGAGTCGGGACGTTCATTACGCTGAACCGGCATTCGGGCTACTTTGAAATCGCCGGACACGTTGTGCACCGGATTGCCACGGCTTTTCACGGGCCCGGGCAGGGAACCGAGCAGCCACGTGGGCGGCTGTTTGACTCTAATCAATGCGGCCAAGTCTCTTGGTATTTCAAATAGTTGATTTAGTTGGAAACATGTCTTCTCCGTAGTGATGGAGGCGAGTGTGATGTCGTCGGCATCGCCAACGGACTTGCAGTGGCTCCTCGTATCGATCGTGATGTGCGTCGACGCCCTCGATGCCGCAGGCGTGTCTTTCCAACTGTCCAGCTTTCAGCGCTCTTTGCACCGCCAAATGGGCATCATATTTTGTTGGTTCGCGCGACGCCAATCTGCCTGCCTTGTGTCGCTCTCAATCATTGTATTGGGATCCCTGTCACGTGCTTCGAGTTTGGTAACCGTGGTGGCCTGGAGTTCGATTCCCTTCAAGGAGAAGGAGCTGCACAGATAAATTTGCGCCCTGGTGAAATTGTGGTTTTGGGTAAATGTTGTTTTTGAATCGAAATATGATCTCGTTACGAGACCGAAACATATTGCCGTCCTGTTCTTGCGATCAGGACGGCCATAATGACTTTTGTTGACCCGCCGGTCACGCGCCGTAGACGAGCTTGTCCTGGCGGGCCCTGAGTTCGACGATCTTGGAGCCCGCGGCCGGGACGGCATTGGCGCTGGTGATGAGCGCACCCTTGGCGATCGGGGCGGTGACGCTGCCGCCCTGCAACAGGCCGCAGGGGATGGCGCCGGCGCTGCGGGCTTCCCCCGCCGTCATGATAAAGGCGCGGTAGCAATATTCGCCGATCGCATCGAGGGTATCGCCGGGTTTCAGATCCTTCTTGGCCACCGCGCAGACCTCGGCAACCGGCCTCGCCAGCGGCACCATGTCGGCCTTGCCGTAGAGCACGACGCGGGCGCAGGTCAGCGGTACTTCCAGCGAGGTCAGATGATAGGGGCGGTGGAAGGTGAAATACGGGCCCTTGCCCATCTTCAGATCTTCCATGCGCTCCGAAATGCGCGGATGCGACATGTCGGCAATGACGAAGACGCCAGGCGCCACGCCCTTGCCGATCGAATAGTCGACAACGCCGGCCTTCGACAGCACGCCGCCATCCTTTTCCGGCACCAGCACCTTCGACAGTTGCTCCAGCGTTGCCGCCGGGCCATGCATGCCCGGCCGGTCCGGCACCAGCCCGGTGGCATTGGCGATCGCCGCCATCTCCACCATGGTCTTCGAGCCGTCGACGAACTCGACCAGCATGCGCACATTCATGTGACGGCGGGCGGCCTCCTCCTCGTAATCGTCGGGAATGGCATCGATGTTGAGCGGGTTGTTCTTGCCCTTGCCGGCGGCGACGATTGGATGGCCCATGGCCGAGACGAACTCGATCAGCTCCATGCAGGACGAGGGTTCATCGCCCGCTCCCAGCGAATAGGTGACGCCGAGCCGGTCGGCCTCGCTCTTCAAATAGGCGCCGATGGTCACGTCCGCCTCGACATTCATCATCACCAGATGCTTGCCGTTCTCCATGGCCTTCAAGCCGATCTCCGCCCCGACCGCCGGCACGCCGGTCGCATCGATGACCACGTCGATCAGTCCGTTCTCGAGGATGAGATTGGCATCATTGGTGACCGCGATCTTGCCCGCCTCCATCGCCGCGGACAGCGCCGCGGCAGTGGCGACTTCGCGCGAATGGCCTTCTTGCCTGTAAGCGATGTCGACCGCCTTCAGCGCACCCTGCAGGTTCAGTTCGGAAATCGCCCCGATCTCGATGCCGGGCATGTGCGCCACCCGGGTGACAATGTCGGTGCCCATCTCGCCCGAACCGATCAGGCCGATGCGGATCGGACGGCCCGTCTCCGCCCGCGCCTGCATGTCCCGCGCCAATCCCGTCAATGCAACATTCGTAGCCATAATGCCCTCCAGTCCGTTTCAGAGCGGCATAGGACGGGAAAGTGTCATTGGCAAGTTAGACGTTGTGGAAACGGAATTCCGTGCGCTGGTGATAGGTCCGGCCGGGGCGCAAGACCGTGGTTGGAAAGTGTGGCTGATTGGGACTATCGGGGAAATGCTGGGCTTCGAGACACAGACCGGCATGCGGACCATAGCGCCGCCCGCCAAGGCCGGTGAGGGGAGGGATCATCGCTCCGTCATAGAATTGCAGGCCAGGCTCGTTGGTATGAACGTGCAGGGCAAGACCATTGCCAGCCACAAGCGAGGCAGCGAAACGCATACCGTCGCTGATCGGTTCACTGAGGACGAAATTGTGATCATAAGGCGTTGAACCATGGGTCCCGATCCGTCGCGGCAGGCGGAAATCATAGTCAGTGGTATCAACGGCCGCGACTTCGCCCGTTGGAATGAGATTGTCGCCGACCGGTGTATAGGCATCGGCGAGAATCCGCAGCCGATGGTTGCGAATATCGCTCGCACCATCGAGATTGAAATAGCTGTGCTGGGCGAAATTGACGACCGTGGCTGCATCGCTCACCGCGTGGATGTCAACGGCGAGCGTGGTGTCACCGACAAACCCATAGGTGCAGCGAATATCCATGTTGCCTGGAAAACCCTGATCGCCATCGGGCAAATGCAGGGCAAGGGTAACCGAAGACCGGCTCCATGTCGTCATGGTCCAGCGACGTTGCGAAACGCCGCTGCTGCCGCCGTGCAAGGTTTGGACGTTCTCGTTTTGATCGAGTTGAATATCGTTCCCGTCGAGGACAAAACGTCCATTGGCGATCCTGTTGGCATAGCGGCCAACAAGAGCGCCGAAATAGGGCGACCGGCTCGGGTAGGGATCAAACGTCTCGAAACCCAGCACAACGCCCTGAAGGCTTCCATCCCTTAACGGAACCTGCAAATCCCTGACGACGGCGCCCCAGTTTAAAATCTTGGCAACCGCGCCGGCAGGCGATTGGATCGTCGCCTCATAGACCGGCTGTGCATCAAAAGTACCGAAGATTGGCAGCGGGCCCAAATCAGTAATCCCTGGCCGCGACAGCTGCCGCGCGAGGAGAATTTCGCCTGCAGGATCACAACGACGAGCAGAAACAGCCCGCGAATGACCGATTGCCAATAGGCAGAGAGCGAAATCCAGCCCTTGCCGTTTTCGAAATTCAGCACATTGAAGAGGATGCCGAGAAGCAGCACGCCCGCAAGTGTCGCGCCGACCGAACCAACACCCCCCGTCAGCAGTGTCCCACCAACGACGACCGCCGCGATTGCGAAGAGTTCCCAGCCAACGCCCTCGATCGGTTGCCCGGCGCCGAACTGTGACGCGAGGATGACACCGGCCAGTCCGGCCAATCCACCGCTGGCAAGATAGACCAGAAACTTTATGCGATCGGCGGGCAGGCCCATGAGGCGCGTCGCATCTTCATTGCCGCCGACGGCAAGCACACCGCGGCCGGTGCTGGTGAAGTTGAGGATCAGCCAGCCGATGACATAAGCGACAATTGCGATCCACGCGGGAATGGGAAAGCCGAGAAAATTATCCTGCCCGATCGAAGTAAAGCCGCTTTCATAGGAGACTGAAACCGACTGATTGTCGGCCAGCAAAAGCGCCGTGCCGCTTGCTGCCAGCATCATCGCCAAGGTGGCGACGAAGGGCATGATCTTCAGGCGCGTCACCAGAATCGCGTTGATAAAGCCGACGCACAGACCGGCGCCCATGCCTGCGCCAAGGCCGATCCATGCCCCTTGCGGGCTGGCCAGCGCCGCAACGACGCTGCCAAGGGCTGCAGTGGAGCCAACCGACAGGTCGATGCCGCCAGTCATGATGACAAAGCACATGCCAAGTGCCACCAGGGCGAACATGGCGTTGTAACGCAGCACGCTGGAAATGTTGAAAAAGCCGAGGAAATAATCGTAGCGCGCCCAGCCAAACAGGATCAGCAACAGCAAGGCCAGAACAACGCCATAACTGCCGAGCAGGGAAATCAATCTTGCCCTTGTCATGCGCGTCGACCCTGTTGCTGGATCCAGACGGCGAGCACGATGATCCCCGCCTTGACCACCAGTGCCGCCGCATCGGGAACGCCGTTGGCAAGCAAGGTATAACGCACAAGCTGGATCGTCATTGCACCCAAAAGGGTGCCAATGATGGTTGCCTTACCGCCACTGAGAAGTGTCCCGCCAACGGCAACAGCAGCGATGGCGTCGAGCTCCATGCCCATGCCAACCAGGTTGGCATCGCTGGAGGAATTGATAGCGATGACGATCAGACCCGCGATACCCGCGCACAGACCACTGATTGCATAGACCACAAGTTTCACCTTGGAAACGGCGATGCCGGAGAGCGCCGCTGCGCGCTCATTGCCACCGATTGCTATTATCTGGCGACCGAAAACGGTGCGTTTCAGTACCCAGGCAGCGGCAATGACCAGCAGGGCCATGAGGACAACCTGCACGGGAATGCCGAGGATGCGGCCAAGGCCGATCCACTGGAATTGCGGAAGGCGGAATGTCTGAAGATTGCCATTGGTCATGACCTGGGCAATGCCGCGCCCGGCGATGAACAACACCAGCGTAGCGACGATCGGCTGGATGCGGAATCTGGCGATCAGCCAGCCATTGAACAGGCCAAAAAGGCCGGCAACGCCAATTGATATGATCATGGCCGCCGTGACGGCCAGGTAGATATTCTCGATCGGAACGATCTTGCCGAGGAAAATCATGGGCGCGAGGGCACCTGAAATCGCCATCAACGAGCCGACGGAAAGATCAATGCCACCTGTGGCGATCACCAGCGTCATACCGACGGCAACGATAACGATGGTACAGACCTGTGTGAGATTGACATTCAAAGTCTGCGTCGTGGCGAAGTTGCGCGTGAAGACGAGATTAAACAGGATCAGCAGGACGAGTGCGATCAATGTGCCGTAGCGCGCCATGAAGTCAAACGGATCGAAAGGTCGCGACAGGCGTTGTTGCCGGGCAGTGGCTGTCACAGTGCAGCCCCCTCTGTGACAGGTGCATTGCCGTGGGCCATAGCCGACATCAGCGCATCTTCGGTCGCCTGATGGCGATTGAATTCAGCAACGCTGATGCCTTCGCGCAAGACAAAGACACGGTCTGCACCCTCGATCACCTCTTCCAGTTCCGAGGAAATCATCAAAACAGCAAGCCCTTGATCGGCAAGCAATTTGATCAGTGACTGGATCTCGCCCTTGGCGCCAACATCGATGCCGCGGGTTGGCTCATCGAGAATGAGCAGGCGCGGATTCATTGCCAGCCAGCGGCCAAGCAGAACTTTCTGCTGGTTGCCGCCGGAAAGCTCGCGCACTTTCTGGTCCGGTCCGGAACATTTGATCCCGAGTTGCCTGATGAACCGCTCGACGATGTCGCGTTGAGCCTTCTCGTCGATGATACCGGATTTGCTGAGCTTGGGCATGAGCGCCAGCATCATGTTTTCCGCAACACTCATCTCGGGAACAATGCCTTCGCTTTTGCGGTCTTCGGTACAAAAACCCATGCCTGCGGCAATTGCATCGGAGGGCCTGTGCGGATCAAACTTTCTCCCGTCAAATTGCATGGTGCCTGCGCGCGGCCGATCAATGCCAAACACCAGCCTGGCTGTTTCGGTGCGGCCGGCGCCGAGCAGGCCGGCAAATCCGACGATCTCACCACTGCGCACGGCAAAAGACACATCCTGCACCGTCTGGTTGATGGCGAGGTTTTCAGCCGACAGGAGCACCTTACCGATCTTCTTTTCGTCGCGATCGCTAAAGGCGGTCGCATGACCTTGGGCGCGCTCGATCGCGCGCCCGAGCATCGAGGAGACGAGACCGATCTTGTCAATGTCTTTCATTGCCGCTGTTTTTACCGTCCGCCCATCGCGCATAATGGTGACACGGTCGCAAACCTCATAGAGCTCGTCGAGCTTGTGGCTGACGAAGACGACCGAAACGCCCTCCCGCTTCAGCTGGCGAATGACATCAAAGAGAATGGAAACCTCGCGCTCGTCGAGCGAGGAGGTAGGCTCATCCATGATCACCAGCTGTGCCGAAAAACCGATGGCGCGGGCAATGGCGACCATCTGTTGCGTGGCAGTATTGAACTCCAGCAATGGCCGTCGCACATCGGCACGCACATTGAAACGCTGCAGCAACGCTTCGGCCTCCTTGTGCATGCGCTTCCAGTCAAGCAGGCCGTAGCGGCGAGCCTCGCGGCCAAGGCAGATGTTTTCGGTGATGGAGCGATAGGGGACGAGATTGATTTCCTGATAGATTGTGCTGATGCCGCTGGCCTGCGCCTGCTGCGGTGAGAACACCTCGAAGGGCTTGCCATCGAACATGATTTCACCGGCATCGCGCTTGTAATAGCCGGTCAGCACCTTGATAAGCGTCGATTTACCCGCGCCGTTCTGTCCGATCAGCGCGTGGACTTCGCCGCGTCCGACCGCGAAAGACGCACCGGCCAGGGCAGGAATTCCGGCAAAACGTTTGTCGATACCCGTCATCGACAGGAGAACGTCAGTGTTCATTACAAAGCCATTTCTGAACGCATCGCAAAGGAGCCGACGCCGCAAGGCAACCGCCAAAAGAAAAGCCAGCGCCCTATAAGAGCGCTGGCGCCATGACAAAATCAATAGGCGGTGCTCAGCAGTTCTTTGGCATTGCTGGCATCGTAGAACTGATCGGGGTTGATGAGCTTGTCTGGGATCTTCTCGCCATTGGCATAGGCAACAGCCGTGTCAAATGCCTTGGGGCCGAACCGTGGATTGCATTCCACAACCGCGGCAATCTTGCCATCGACCACCGCTTGTACGGCTTCCTTGCCGCCGTCGATCGACAGAACGAGGATGTCCTTGCCCGGCACCTTCCCGGCGGCTTCAATGGCAGAGATTGCGCCAATTGCCATCTCGTCATTATGGGCATAGATGACATTGGCGTCCGGATGGGCCTGAAGCAGCGTCTCGGCAACCTGACGTCCCTTGTCGCGGGCGAAGTCACCGGTTTGCGAAGCGACGACCTTGAAGTCGGGGTTTTTGGCGATCACGTCATCAAAGCCCTTCTTGCGGTCATTGGCCGGAGATGAGCCAGTCGTGCCCTCAAGCTCGATAATCGTGGTCTTGCCATTGGCGTTCTTGACGAGCCAATCAGCGACACGCTGGCCTTCCTCGATGAAGTTCGAGCCAATGAATGTCACATAGTCTTCGCCGGCTTTAGCCAGCGACGCATCGACATTGCGATCGAGCAGAATCACCGGGATGCCGGCATTCTTGGCAGCCTTGATTGCCGGAATCAGCGGTTTTTCTTCGCGTGGCGCTAAAAAGATCAGGTCGACCCCCTGCGCAATCATCGAATTGACATCGGCCACCTGCTTGGCAGCGGAACTGGCGGCATCCGTATAGACGAGTTGCCACCCGCGTTTCTTGGCTTCTTCCTGCATGCTGGCAGTCTGGGCAAGTCGCCATGGATTGTTGCTTTCGGTCTGGGCAAAGCCGACCTTGTAGGTGTCTTTCTTCTTGAGCGGCGGCGCGTCAGCCAATGCACTGCCAGGGGCCATAATGGCAGCCAGTCCAACGGCTGACGTGAACAGCAGACTGCGACGGGTGATTATCATTGAAAATTTCCTCCCAGAAATTCAAGCCGTGGCGATCCCACCCGGTGATCATCTCTACTTATAAAAATTAGTCAATAATGATTTATATTGATTAGTCGCGCAAACTGCTCGTAATATTGCCGGCATCTTCATTGATTCCGGCCCGCTGGCGGGCGGCGAGAGGCATAGTTGCAGATGAGCGATACAGTGGAAGCCAAGCCCACTGAGAATTCAAGGACCGCTCGTGTTGCATCCCGGCGCAAACGTGTTGGCAAGCGTGTTACCATGACTGATATTGCCCGTGTTGCCGGCTGTTCACAGGCAACCGTATCGTTCGTGCTGAACAAGACACCCGGGATCAAACTTGCGGCCGAGACACGTGAGCGGGTTATCGAAGCGGCGCGTTCGCTAGGCTATGCCGCTCCAAGCTTCGCTCATCTCGATACGGGTGATGCTTTGACACCGGCGGTTGACGGCAAGATCGGCTTTGTCGTGGATCAGCTTGCCACCAGTCCCGAAGCGGTGGTCGCTATCGAGGGCGCGCGTCAGGCATCATGGAGGGCCGGCAACATCATCCTCGTCGCCCAAACGCTCAACGACCCGGATATGGAGCCGCGCACGATCAGAGCTCTGCACGAACAGGGGATTTCGGCGCTCATCTATATGGCAATTTTTACGCGTGAAGTGACCTTGCCTGCAGTGGTCTACGAATTGGACATACCGGTGATCCTGCTCAACTGCTACACGGCCGATCATGCTTTTCCCGCTGTTGTTCCTAGCGAGATTGCAGGTGGCCAGCATTCGACCCGCCATCTCATCCAGCATGGTCACCGCCGGATTGGAACGATCACGGGAGAACCATGGATGGAGGCGGCGAAAGACCGTCTGAAGGGCTATCGCCGGGCGTTGGCGACGGGGGATATTCCCTTTGATGCTGAACTTGTGATCGAGGGCGACTGGTCGGCAAGCGCCGGCTACGCCGCAACCAAGGAGTTGCTGGCGCTGAAGGACCGTCCAACGGCAATCTTCTGCCAGAACGACCGCACCGCAATCGGCTGTTACGAGGCATTAAAGGAAGCCGGGATGCGCATTCCTGAAGATATTTCCGTTATAGGCTATGATGATGAAGAGATCTCGCGCCATCTCCACCCGCAGCTGACGACCTCGGTCCTGCCGCATCGGGCCATGGGCCGCTGGGCGATTGAACAACTGGACACAGTTACACTCTCACCAGGCATGCGCCATCCGATCACCAAGCTTGAATGTCCGCTGGTAGAGCGCTTGTCAGTCGCAGCGTGCGCGCAGGAAATATCCCTCCTCACCTAGGGCGTGTTGAAATTCAGGTGATGCCGGCCTGCAAATGGCCGCTTCTCCTCTTGGCCTGCCCCACGAAAAGGATGCTCCGTTCCGCTTCTCGAAACCACGGCCACTGTCTCAGCAGCGCGTTATCAAACAGCCGCCGGGTTGTGTGGGCACTTGGATGATCGACAAGACGGCGTGGGCTCCGTCTACAAGGCCATGGGCGTCGCCGTGGAGGATGTGGTGGCGGCCAACCTCGCTTACCGCGAGGCCAAACGCCTGGGTGTGGGCCAAATTATTTCGCTCTAGAGCAGGACCGTCGGCTTTGATCGCGCATAGTCGGCGCGATCAATGCCGTGACGTTGCAGCTTGTCGTAGAAAGTCTTGCGCGCAATGCCGAGCGCTTCAATGGTCGAGCGCACATCGCCATGGTTTGCACTTAGGGCATCGCGAATGAGTCTGGCCTCGTGCTGCTCCATTGCCTCGGGCAGGCTTTTGTTGGTCGGTTGACTGACTTGCGCTGTGTCCATATCGCCAAGACCGAGCGCAACCCGTTCAGCGAAATGCGACAGTTCTCGCACATTGCCGGGCCAATCATGCTCCATAAGCCGCAAGCGCAGCGATGGGGTCATATGCAGCGGCTCTGTCTTAAACCGCACCGCCGCACGCTGCAGGAAGTGCGTGAACAGCAATGGAATATCGTCCTTGCGCTCGCGCAAAGGTGGAATGGAAACGGTGACAACATTGAGCCGATAGAACAAGTCCTCGCGGAAATTCGCCCGTTGTTGCGCACTGCCCAGATCGACCTTGGCGGCAGCAATCACCCGCAAATCCACCGGGCGGTGTTCATTGGTGCCCAGGGGGGTGATTTCGCGTGTTTCGAGGACCCGCAGCAACTTGACCTGCGTCGACAGTGGCATGCTTTCGATCTCATCCAGAAACAGCGTGCCGCCGCTTGCGTGTTCGATTCGGCCGACGCGCCGTTTTTGCGCGCCGGTAAACGCTCCGGCCTCATGGCCGAAAAGCTCGCTCTCGATGACCGTCTCCGGCAACGCGCCGCAGTTGAGTGCAACGAAATTGCCCTGTTTGCGCCGGCTCCATTCATGCAGAAGCCCGGCCGCCACATCTTTACCAGTGCCGGTTTCACCAGCAATCAGCACATCGACGTCGGCATTGGCGACATGTCGTAACATCTGGCGCAAATGCTGCATGGCTGGTGTCTGTCCGATCAGTGGCAATGTCTCGTCGGACGATTCCAGCGCCAGCCGCAAGCGCCGGTTCTCCATGATCAGCCGCCGCTTTTCTGCTGCCCGCACGATGCTTTGCACAAGCCGGTCTGCAGGGTAGGGTTTGGCGATGAAATCATAGGCGCCTTCCTGCATCGCTGCGACGGCCATATCAATATCGCCGTGCCCGGTGATCAGGATGACCGGCAAGTCCGGATCCAGCGCACGCAACCGGCGAAACAATTCCAGGCCATCCATATGCGGCATGCGCACATCGGTAACGACCACGCCAGCAAAATCTGGTGTCAGAAACCTTAACGCACCCAAAGCGTCAGCAAAGGGCGTAACGGTGAAGCCGGCAAGCTCCAGTGTCTGCCGGTTGGCATTGCGCAAATCGTCATCGTCATCGACAAAAGCGACACTAGGCTGGAATTCCATCGTCAAACGACCCTCCGCAGATGCACGGTGAACTGCGTGCCCGCGCTGCTGCTTTCCACTTCAATGCGGCCTTGATATTCAGCGACGATGTCGTGGCAGATGACGAGGCCCAGCCCAAGGCCACGTTCCTTGGAGGTATTGAACGGCGTGAACAGCGCCTGCATGATCGCTTCGGGGATGCCCGGCCCGTTGTCGGAAACAATCAGCTGGACCTCGTCCTTCGTCAGCGCATAACGCACACTGATCTTGCTTGCCGGACCGCCCTCGGTCGCCTCCAGCGCATTTTGCATCAGATTGATCAGCACCTGTTCAAGGCGGATGCGGTTGCCGTGCACCTTGATGTCAGGTGGGGGTATTTGCGTGATAATTTGTCCCGCCCTTTGCCGGAAACGGCTGCCAAGCAACAGCATGGCGCCCTCGATAACGTCACTGACGCTGATTGGAGCTGCATCGCTTGTGCCCTTGCGCGAGAAGGTGCGCAGCTCATCGGTGATGCTGCCGATGCGTTCGGTCAGACCGGCGATGGCTTTCAGATTGTCCTTTGCCGATTCCACCTGGTTGCGGCCAAGAAAGGTCCCGGCATTGTCGGCATAGGAACGAATGGCAGCGACGGGCTGGTTTATTTCGTGGGCAACGCCCGCCGTCACCTGACCCAAAATGGCGAGACGGTTCGCCTGTACCAGCTCCTGCTGCACCGTTTGCAGCTTGGCTTCGGTCTTCTGGCGCTCCTCGGCCTGCATCACCAATTCCGCATGGGCAGTGCTGAGGTCCGCAGTACGCTCGGCGACGCGGCGTTCGAGCTCCAGCCGCGCCTCCTCCTGTTCACGGGCACGGCGCAGGGCCCGTCCGCGACGCAGAAGCAAAAAGGCTGTCAGACCAAGCAACGGCGCAAGAACAGCCAGCGCAAGCAACTGAGCGGTTCGCGTTGCCTCTGCAACGACTGCTGCTGCAGGCGTCAGCGATTGCAAGGTCCAGCTTGTCGTGGGCACCAGGGTCCGCACACGCACGAATTCCTGATCTTTCGCCACTCCGGGCAAACGCGCCTTGACAATATCGGGTTGCGATAGCGGCAGAGCCGGCAGGATGCTCAGTGGTTCGAGCGGCGCATCGCCAAATTGCAGGCTTTTCGCGGATGGGCCCCATCTGATCGGCCGATACGGGCCCCTGCGTCATGAACCGCCATTGGGGAAAACTTGCAACCAGGACAATGCCGCGCTGATCGACGACATAGGTCGGATCGCTATTGCGGCGCCAGTCTGCTTCGAGCGCATCAAATTCAAGCTTGACGACGATGACTCCAAGCAAGCCCAGCGGGCCATCGATGCGCCTCGAAATATAGAGGCCAGGACGTTTGCTGACGGTGCCGAGCGCAAAGTGTTCGGCGTCACCGGTAATGACAGCACGGGTGTAATAGGGGCGGAAACTGTAATTGGTGCCGACGAAACTGGTGGCTTCACGCCAGTTACTTGAGGCAATCGCCACACCTTCGGCATCGAGGAGATAAATGACCGCCGAGCGCGTTCCCGGTATCAGGCTTTCGAACTTGCGGTTGACGAGTTGCAGGATGCTACCGCTGCGCGAGGAAAGCGCACTGATGACATCGCGATCCTGCGACAGGACAAATGGCAAGGATCGCTGCTTTTCGAGCACCGTGCGCAGAAGAACGGCATTGAGATCTGCGGTGTTCTGGGCTCGCGTTTGCAGCGCTTCATAGGCGCGCTGGCGACCATAATCGTTCGCAACGATGAGAGAACCTATTATGAGGATTGCTGCAAGGAGGCCGTAAACGAGTTTCGCAACACGTCCGGCCATGCCACCGACAGGCTCATATTTCGATCGAAGCGCCGCTACCTCTGCCATTCCTGTATTGTGCAGATATCCGCACAAACCGCAAGATGAGCGTGCGGAGATCCGCACATCATCTGCGCGGCAACACATACAGCGAAAAAATTAAATTCAACACTTTCAATGACTTAGCAAGTTTCAGCAAACTGGCACACTCCTTGCAAAAGCAATGGCAGGGCCGGTCTATCCGGTCTTTAACCGAGCCCGGGAGGCTGACAGGCAATTCTGCCAGACGCGGCTCATATCATGGAGGAAGTCATGAGTCCTGTGACGATTAACGCAGCCCCGCAGCCGCGCGGCAAAACACCCATTTACGCCCACCTGTATTTTCAGGTGATCGTTGCCATTACCATCGGTATTGTGCTTGGCCACTTCTATCCTGAAATCGGCACCAGCATGAAGCCGCTCGGCGACGCCTTCATCAAACTGGTGAAGATGATCATTGCCCCTGTCATTTTCCTGACCGTTTCCACCGGTATTGCCGGAATGAGCGACCTGAAAAAGGTCGGACGGGTGGCCGGGAAGGCGATGGTCTACTTCCTGACCTTCTCGACCCTGGCCCTGATTGTCGGGTTGATCGTTGCCAATGTGATCCAGCCGGGTGCTGGCATGAATATCGACGCATCCTCGCTCGATTCCAAAGCGGTCGCAACCTACACGCAGCAGGCGCATGAACAGAGCATCGTCGGCTTCCTGACGAACATCATTCCCACGACAATCGTCGGTGCCTTCGCTTCGGGCGATATCCTGCAGGTCCTGTTCTTTTCGGTGCTGTTCGGTCTTTCGCTCGCCATGGTCGGCGAGAAAGCCGAACCGGTCACCAATTTCTTGCAGACCCTCGCAGCTCCGGTCTTCAAGCTGGTCGCGATCCTGATGAAAGCTGCACCAATCGGCGCCTTTGGCGCAATGGCCTTCACGATCGGCAAGTACGGCATTGGCTCGGTGGCCAATCTGATCTTCCTGATCGGCACGTTCTATCTGACGTCCCTGCTTTTCGTGCTGGTCATTCTTGGCGCAGTCGCTTGGTACAACGGCTTTTCCATCCTGGCGCTGATCCGCTACATCAAGGAAGAGCTGCTGCTGGTGCTTGGCACGAGCTCGTCGGAAGCCGCTTTGCCAACGCTGATGGCAAAGATGGAGAAGGCAGGTTGTAAGAAGTCCGTGGTTGGTCTGGTTATTCCAACCGGCTACTCGTTCAATCTTGACGGCACCAATATCTACATGACCCTTGCTGCCCTGTTTATTGCGCAGGCAACCAACACGCCGCTGACATTGATGGATCAGGTGTTGCTCCTGCTCGTGGCAATGCTCAGTTCCAAGGGTGCTGCAGGCATCACCGGCGCAGGCTTTATCACTCTGGCCGCCACGCTGTCGGTTGTTCCCGCCGTTCCGGTCGCCGGCATGGCACTGATCCTTGGCATCGACCGTTTCATGTCGGAATGCCGCGCCCTGACCAATCTCGTCGGCAATGCGGTCGCAACCATTGTTGTCGCGCGCTGGGAAGGCGAGCTGGACACCAACAAGCTGGCACAAGCGCTTAACGGTGAGTTCGCCGACGAGGATGCACTGGCTCTCGCCAGCTAGGATGATACCCACTTGCAGCAAAGGCGGACCTTGCGGTCCGCCTTTTTTATTTCTGACAAAGGCTTTCGCGCCAGCTTTGCGCATAAGCGTCGAAACTCTTGGTCAGCGGCACGACCGCTTCCGGTACGGGCTTGAGGGAGCATTGCGCACCGGCAAGCAGTGCTGCGCCAAGGCTGGTTCCGGTGGAGCCGGGCAAAGCGATGATTTCGCGCCCCGTCAGGGAGCGCAATGCCGACAGAAAAGTGTGATTGCGGGAAAAGGGACCTTCAACGATTGTCGGGCCAAGTGCGCCAATCAGTTCGAGGCAGGTCGCCGTCATTAATGCCGTATAGAGTGATGCCACCGCATTCAGCTCGCCGGAGAAGCGCGGCTTGCCATTCAACCAGTTTGCCGTGTGCGCCGGATAGGGGCCGGAACCCTGCACGAGGCTTGGCAATATCATGCGTTGATCGCGAATGACACGGGCCAATACTTCTGCATCCGGTTCGGCGGTCCGGCCTTCGGTGAGTATATCGAATTCACGTCCGCCCATGAACCGCGCCGACGGCACGGCCTTGCCGAAGGCATCGACATTGGCAAGCGTGTCGCGTGCAGGATCGAGCCGGTCCAGCCTGCCGCCGACAGCAAAGGAGACCACCCAGGTACCCGTCGATACCACGGCGAAGGGTGACGTGCGGGTGATGAGGTGCGGCAAGAGCGAAGCATTGGAATCGTGGATACCGCAATGAACCGCAATTGCCTTGTCGACGCCGATCTGCTTGGCCAAAGGTTCGCGCAAATCACCGATCGTATCGAAAGCCGGGCGGATCGGAGCCATCAGTGAGCGAATTTCAAGCGTATCGACGAGACTGGAGTAGCTGCCTTTTTGCGGGTTCCACAAATCGGTATGACAGCCAAGTGAAGTGACTTCATTCACGGCGATACCGGTCAGACGCCAGACCCAGTATTGTGCATAGGTTAGGATGCATTTGACCGACGCGAACTCGGCAGGGAATTGCGTCTTCTGGTAGTGGATCTGTGCTCCGACATTCAGTCCGCCCGAAAGAAGCGGTGAACATGTCTCGGCGAAATTCGGCCGCAGGTCCGCATAGGCCGCACGCACCTCATCCGAATAGACATGTTCATAATCGATCACCGGCATGGCAAGACCATCATGCCCAAGCAATGCCGCCGACGCACCATGGGCTGTGACCGAAATCGCATCGAAGCCTGGCGATCTGGCGAACGCGATGAGTGTTTCGACAAAAAATGCCCACAGCGCGTCTACATCGAAATGCGGATAGATCCCGCCTTTGACCACGCGGTTTTGGATGCTGCGTGTGGCAACTTCCGCGCCGGTCGCAGCATCGACCACAACGAGTTTGGCATTGGTCTTGCCCACATCGATGACGGCTATGCGGCGAACGTTGTTCATGGCATGTGAAACAGGCACACGAGGTCACGCTGGACCGGCGAATTGTCCGCATTGGTGACCATTATATCGGCCATATGCGCCCACCATTTCTTCATCACCGGATGGTCGGGGAGGCTCTGCATCGTGTGGTCAACCGGGCGGGTCAACACGCCGAAGAGCGTGTTGGTGGTGCGGTCAAGATGGATCGAATAGTCGCTCACTCCCGCCGCGTGCAAAAGCTCGACGAGCTCGGGCCAGATCGCATCATGGCGCTTCAGATATTCCGGTTCCATGCCGGGATTGAGTGTCATGGTGAACGCCTGTTTTTCTGTCGTGCTCATGCGGATTTCCTGTGTCCGAACTGCCGTATGATGATTGGCAGCGTGATGGTGGTGATCAAGAGCAGGCCGATGAAAATTGACATGACGATACCCGGCACGTTGAGTAGGCCAAGCCCGAAGGTTACAAGCCCCATGACGAATGCTGCGATGACGACGCCGCCAATCGTGCCAGAACCGCCAAGGATGGATATGCCGCCCAGAACGACCATGGTGACGATCTCAAGTTCCCAACCCTGCGCGATCGATGGGCGCGTTGAGCCAAGACGCGAGGTTAGGCATACGGCGGCGATGCCCGCCATCAGGCCAGTCAACAGGAACAAAGTAAATTTGATACGCTCAACATGAATGCCGGAGAATCGTGCGGCGAACTCATTGTTCCCGATGGCATAAACCCGGCGGCCGAAATTCGTCGCATGCAGCAAAACCGCGAAGAGGACGGCAAGGGCCGCAAACAGCACGAACTCGAAGGAAAAGACCCACAACACATAACCCTGACCAAAATAGGCAAAGGAAGCTGGATAGCCGCCATAGGCCTTGTCACCCAGAACGATATAGGCGATGCCGCGGAACAAGCTCATCGTACCAATGGTAACAACGATGGATGGCAGGCGCAGGCCGGCGACAAGGATACCATTGATCATGCCGCACCCCGCACCAACGCCGATTCCGATGACAACGAGGCCCGGCGTGCCGACACCCGCCTGTGCTGCGGCGCCCATGGCGGTTGAGGCGAGTGCAATGATCGCGGCAACCGAAAGATCGATCTCTCCGGCGATGATCAGCAGCGCCATGGCGAAAGCAACCATGGCTTTTTCGGTAAAGTTGAACGTGGCGTCGGAAAGATTCCAGGCGTTGAGGAAGTAGGGCGAGGCCAATGCGTTGGCGATGAAGATAACCGCGGCCACTGCTACGAGCAGGGCTTCCCAGCTGGCGAACAGCCGGGTGACCGATGTGCCGAGTCGATCCGGAATATGGCGTTTTTCAGGAACTGCGCTCATGGCATCACCTCGATCTGTTCGGATGCACCCCGATCACGCAGGATGATCCGGCCCCGGCGCCGTTCCTGGCGCGCGTTGAAAATGACAGCAGCAATGATCACTGAGCCGGAGATTGCCATTTGTGAGAACGGCGAAATATTGATGACGGGAAGCGCGTTCTTGATGACACCGAGGAACAGTGAGCCGAGCACTGCGCCAGCGACGGAACCGATGCCTCCCAGCGTTGATATGCCACCAATGACACAGGCGGCGACGGTATCCAGTTCAAAGCCCGCCGCGATATCGACATAGGCAACCGCATAGCGCGACACCCAAAGATAACCGCACAACCCAGCCAGCGTTCCGGATATGACGAAGGCATAAAAGCGGGTGCGTCCAACATCAATACCGGCATAAACAGCGGCCGTCGGATTGCCCCCAGAGGCATAGATGGCGCGGCCAAGGAAGGTGCGCGACATGACCACATACATGATGGCGACGATGATGATGGCTGTCCAGCCGAGGAGGGGCAGACCGGAAAAGAGCTGGCGTGGTGTCTGGAGGAACGGCGCCGTCATTTGATGCGCATTCACCCAGGCACCACCGGAAAGCACAAACGCCATGCCGCGGTAGATCGTGAGCGTTCCAAGTGTGACGACGATGGAAGGAATGTTGAGCTTCCATACGAACAGGCCATTGATCGCCCCAAGAACAGCGCCAGTCCCCAGCGCAATGAGGATGATCAGTGCAAGAGGCATTGCCGGATAGGCAGCATTCAGCATGCCGATTGCCATGCCTGTAAAGGCGACATTGGCCGCGACCGAAAGGTCGATGGATTTGGTCAGGATCACCGTCATCTGGCCAAGCGCAAGAATGATCAGGATCGATGTGTCATTGAAAATGTTGGCAAGGTTGCCGGGCCTGGCAAAGCCGGGCGAACGCGCCGAAAAAGACGGCAAGCAGCATGGCGATAATGACCACCAGCAGCATTTCGCGGAATTTGAACAATTGCTTGATCATTTCTGGTCCTCAGGCATTGCCTGTTGCGGCGCGGACTAACGTCTCTGCGCTCAGGTGATCGCGCTCATAGACACCGGCGGACAGGCCCTCGCGCATGACAAGAACCCGGTCAGACATGCCGAGGATTTCCGGCAGTTCCGAGGAGACCATGATGATGCTGAGACCTTCGCCGGCAAGCTCGCTGATGAAAGCATGGACCGCAGCTTTCGAGCCGATGTCGATGCCCTTGGTCGGTTCATCGAGAATGAGAATTTTCGGGTGCGTGGCCAGCCATTTGCCGATGACCACTTTCTGTTGATTGCCGCCGGACAGATTTCCCACCGGAATCGAGAGGGCGGCGGCACGCAGATCAAAACGCTCGGCATATTTGCGCGCCAGGGCGAATTCCTCGGCTGCGCGCAGGAAACCGGAGCGGGAAGTGCGGGTCAATGACGGCAGCGAGATGTTCTGGTAGATTGGCAATTGCAACACTGCGCCATGGCGGCCGCGTTCTTCCGGCACGTAGACGATACCGGCTTTGATCGCATCGGCAGGCGAGTGGAACGCGAGCTCCTTGCCGTCTAGTTTGAGCGAGCCGCTAGAGGGTCTTGTGACGCCGAACAGCGACTGGCAAATCTCCGAGCGGCCCGCACCGACCAGACCATAAATCCCGAAAATTTCGCCCTTTTTCAAGGCAAAGGAAATATCGCGGAACTCGGTCGGGTGGCTGTAATTGTCGACCGAAAGCACGGTCTCGCCGAGCGGTATCTCGACTTTGGGAAAAGCGTGTTCGATCGACCGGCCAACCATGAGCTTGACGATCTCGTCCTGACCAACACCGGCAAGTACGCCACTGCCGACGGCCTTGCCGTCACGGAAGACGGCATAATGGTCGGCGATCTCGTAGACTTCATCGAACTTGTGACTGATGAACAGTACAGCCTTGCCCTGCGCTTTGAGCCGCTTGACGATCTGGAACAGGTCATCGACTTCCTTGCGCGAAAGCGCAGCGGTCGGCTCA
Source organism: Phyllobacterium sp. A18/5-2 (assembly GCF_025452215.1). Classification (NCBI taxonomy): domain Bacteria; kingdom Pseudomonadati; phylum Pseudomonadota; class Alphaproteobacteria; order Hyphomicrobiales; family Phyllobacteriaceae; genus Phyllobacterium; species Phyllobacterium sp. A18/5-2. The sequence goes on from NZ_CP104967.1 coordinate 692,961, forward strand.
TCCATGATGACAATGCGCGCATCAACAGACAGCGCCCGGGCAATGGCCACGAGGTGGCGCTGGGCGATGGAAAGATCCTTCAGCCGCGTGCGCGGATCGATATTGCTTTCCAGCGAATGCAGCAGTGCAAGTGCCCGTGCGTTCACGGCCTTCCAGTTGACAAAACCAAGCCGGGTTTTCGGCGCATGGCCGAGAAAGATATTTTCGGCGACCGACAACTCGTCGAAAAGCACGGTCTCCTGGTGGATTGCGGTTACGCCGAAATCGATCGCGTCCTGCGCATTGGCAAAGGCCACCGGCTTGCCGTCAACGTGGATTTCTCCTTCGTCCGACTGGTAGATCCCGGTGAGAATTTTGACGAGCGTCGACTTCCCCGCACCGTTTTCGCCAATGAGCGCCGTAACCATGCCGGGAAACAGGGCGATATTGACATCATTGAGCGCTTTGACGCCGGGAAACGATTTGGAGATGCCGCGCATCTCAAGCAGCGGCGTTTCGGACAATGGCTCGGAAAGGGCAATCTTGTTCATCGATCATACCGAAAGAGAAAAAAGTGCCCGGCAGAAAACCTGCCGGGCCTGACGGGGTTGTGCAGGATCAGAAGATCTTGGAAAACTCGTCGATGTTCTTGGCGTCGTAGACGAAAGGATCGGCCATGGCAGCCTCGCCATTGTCGCCAATCTTGATCTTGCCCATACGTCCGGCGGCAATTTCGCTGCCCGCAGCACCATCCGTTTCCCCCTTGACCAGGCGATAGGCAATCTGCGTTGCCGAATAGCCAAGGTCGATCGGATTCCAGATGGCAAATTCCTTCGTTGCACCCGACTTGATAGCGCCAGCCATTTCCGAGGGAAGACCAAGTCCGGTCACATAGACGTCGCCGATCTTCTTGGCATCGGCCACAGCCTGTGATGCGGCAAGCACGCCAACGGTTGTCGGAGCGACAATGACCTTGACATTCGGCTGTGAGGTCAAAAGGCCCTGCGCTTCGCGATAGCTTTTGTCAGACAGGTCATCTCCGTAGACGGTGGTCACCAGATTGAGGCCAGGAAAATTCGGCAGCTGCTTCTTCATCTCCTCGATCCAGGTGTTCTGGTTGGTCGAGGTCGTCGTCGCCGAAAGAATGGCAAAGTCACCCTTGCCATCCTTCAAATGATTGGCGGCCAACTGCAGGCACATCTTGCCGATCAGCTCGTTTGACGAGGGATTGAGATGCATGATGCGGCCATCCTTGGCGACAGCGGAATCCCAGGAAATAACCTTGATGCCGCGGGCTGCAGCTTTTTTCAGCGCGGGCACAACCGCGTCGGGATCATTGGCGGAAATCGCGATGGCGTTGACGTTTTGCGCAATCAGCGCGTTGATGACCTCGATCTGTCCTTCGGCCGTCGTCGATGTCGGGCCAGTATAGATGACCTCCACATCGCCAAGTTCCTTGGCGGCTTCCTGTGCCCCCTTATTGGCCGCTTCGAAAAAGCCGTTGCCAAGGGATTTGACGACCAGGCCGATCTTGACGGTTTCGGCCTGAGCGTGCGATGCCAACATGGCAAGGGCGAGCGCCGATCCCAGTGCGAGTTTCTTTAAAAGTTTCATTGTCTGTCCTCCCAGAGATTAAACGAATGGTTCGTCAACACCGTTCCGGCCTCAAGCGACCGATACGGAATTTCTTGATTGATTGACCTGTGCGATGATGAGTTGAACGCCGGCGTCCTCGACCATTTTGCGGTCCGCATCTGAAATGCCGTCATCGGTGATAATGGTCGCAACGCGCTGCAACGGGCAGAGGATCAAGCTCGACCGGCGGGCGAACTTGGTCGAGTCAACCAGCAGCACCAACTCTTCGGCCTGGTTGATCAGTTTCTGCTCGCCCTGAATGATCAGCGCATCGGATTCCATGACGCCGAATGGTCCAACCCCTTGCGAGCCCATGAACATGCGTTTGCCATAGAAATTGCGCGTCACGTCATTGTCGAACGGCGACAAAATAATGCTTTGCTCGCGGTAAATCGCACCACCGGGCACCGTGACCGAGCTTTTGGAATTCTTGACAAGATGCTCGGCAATGGCAAAGGAATTGGTCATCACCTGCAGGCGCCGTGCGGATAGAAAGTGTACCATCTGAAAGGTGGTCGTGCCGCCATTGATAATGATCGCATCACCCTCTTCGCATAAGGCGACTGCCTCGCGGGCGATGGCGCGCTTCTTGTCGGCGTTTTCGGATTCGGAAACATGAAAGTGACGGCCAGCAAGCGGGGTCAACTGCGGCGGATGAACCGCTTCAGCACCGCCGCGCACACGGCGCAGCTTTCCCTTGACGTGGAGCGAGGCAATGTCACGACGGATGGTTGCCTCCGACGCTTCCGTCAGTTCGGCTATGTCCTGAATGGTGATGACCGGCTTTTCCTGAACAGCGCTCAGAATGATGCGGTGACGCTCACGCTCGTGCATTGCACTTCCTCCTCTTGTGACAATCTATTGCGCAAATCCATGATCAGTGTCAATCAACTTCAATCAAAAAGTTTCATATTGCACTGCACAATGGAAGTTTATGATCGAAATTGATCGTTTGTGATTGACATGAAAACGTAAACTGCTCCATAGCTAACGCAAATGACGGCGGCTTGGCGACACGTGCCTTGCCGGCAATTGACCTATCGGGAGGCAAATATGGCAGACAAGGTCCAACTTCTGGATAATCGTTGGGACGATCAAAAAGCGGCAGGCCTGGATGAGCCGGGCAAGCTGCTTTATCGTTCCAATCTGCTGGGCGCCGATAAGCGCATCACCAATTATGGCGGCGGCAATACCTCTGCAAAAGTAAGTCAGAGCGATCCGCTGACCGGTCAGCCGGTCGAGGTGCTGTGGGTCAAGGGATCGGGCGGCGATGTCGGCACGATCAAGCTGGATGGTTTTGCCACGCTCTATATGGAAAAGCTTCAATCGCTAAAGTCCATTTACAAGGGTGTCGACGACGAGGACCGCATGGTCGGCTTTCTGCCGCACTGCACCTTCAATCTTAACAGCCGCGCCGCCTCCATTGATACACCATTACATGGTTTCGTCCCGTTCAAACACGTCGACCACATGCATCCCGACGCTATCATCGCCATCGCTGCGTCGAAGAATTCCCGCGAACTGACCAGGGAAATATTTGGCGAGGACATTGGCTGGCTGCCGTGGCGCCGTCCCGGTTTCCAGCTTGGGTTGGATCTCGGCGCTTACGTGGCTGCCCATCCAAACGCCAAGGGCGTCGTCCTCGAAAGCCACGGTCTTTTTCACCTGGGCCAACGAGGCCAAGGCATGTTACGAACTGACGCTGGAAATCATCAATAAGGCGATTGTCTGGTTCGACCAAAAGTTAGCGGGTAAATCGGCTTTCGGTGGGCAGGCCACCCAGTCGCTTGAACCTTCGGAACGCCGTGCGATTGCTGCAAGGCTGATGCCGGAAATTCGCGGCAAGATCGGTTTATCGGAGCGCAAGCTTGGGCATTTCGACGATCAGCCTGCTGTGCTTGAGTTCGTCAACTCGAACGAGTTGCACCCGCTGGCAGCACTCGGCACCAGTTGCCCGGATCATTTCCTGCGCACGAAAATCCGGCCATTGGTACTCGACTTCAATCCCGCACAGCCCGATGCCGAGGCTGTCGTCGCTTCGCTTGAGGGCGCGCTGGAGGCCTACCGCGCCGACTATGCCCGCTATTATAACGACTGCAAACATGCCAACTCGCCTGCCATGCGCGACCCCAATCCGGTGATTTTCCTGATCCCCGGCGTTGGCATGTTGTCGTTCGCCAAGGACAAGGCAACGGCGCGCATCGCCGCCGAGTTCTACGTCAACGCCATCAACGTCATGCGCGGCGCTTCGTCAGTTTCCCAATATCAGGGGCTCCTGGAACAAGAGGCTTTCGATATCGAATATTGGCTGCTTGAAGAAGCCAAATTACAGCGCATGCCCAAGCCAAAATCATTGGCTGGGCGCGTTGCCTTCGTGACGGGCGGTGCCGGCGGCATCGGTCGTGCCACAGCCGAGCGGCTGCTGGGCGAGGGCGCCTGTGTCGTACTCGCCGATATTGATGCTGAAGCACTAAAGGTGGCACACGAGGATTTTGCCAAGCGCTATACGGCCGATACCGTGCGCAGCATCCCGTTGAACGTGACAAACGAGGCTGGCGTCATCGCCAGCTTTACCGAGGCCGCGGTCGAATTTGGCGGTGTCGACATTCTCGTTTCCAATGCGGGTATCGCCTCCTCCGCACCGATTGAGACCACAGAACTTTCGATGTGGACGCGCAATATCGACATTCTGGCAACCGGCTATTTCCTCGTTTCGCGCGAAGCTTTCCGCCTGTTCCGGCGGCAGAAGATCGGCGGCAATGTGGTGTTTGTCGCCTCCAAGAATGGCCTTGCAGCATCGCCCAATGCCAGCGCCTATTGCGCCGCCAAGGCGGCGGAAATCCACCTTGCCCGCTGCCTTGCGTTGGAAGGCGCGGAAGGTGGTATAAGGGTCAATACGGTCAATCCCGACGCCGTCCTGCGTGGCTCGAAGATCTGGAACGGCGAATGGCGTGAACAGCGCGCCGCCTCCTCCAATTTGCAGGTCGATGAGCTCGAGGAACACTATCGCAAGCGCTCGCTTTTGAAGCTCAATGTGTTACCCGAAGACATTGCCGAAGCGGTATACTTCCTCGCCTCGGATGCTTCTGCAAAATCAACCGGTAACATTATCAATGTCGATGCGGGTAACGCGCAGAGCTTTACGCGGTAATATGGGTCTCGGGAGGACATTATGGCTGAACTGCACATTTCCGGCGAGCTGATTGCGTCGCAGAACGACACACTGCTTGGCGCGCACAAAAGCGATTACGAGGCGCTTGGGGCCCAGCTTGCGCGGCGCAACATCGATATCGATGCCATCACGGAGAAAGTCGCCGGCTTTTTCGTCGCCTTACCCTCGTGGGGTGTCGGCACGGGCGGAACCCGCTTTGCGCGTTTCCCCGGCCTGGGTGAACCGCGTGGCATCTTCGACAAGCTCGACGATTGCGCGGTGATCCAGCAGCTGACGCGCACGACGCCAACTGTCTCGCTGCACATTCCCTGGGACAAGGCTGACCCAAAGCGTCTGAAAACCCATGCGCAAGCCCTCGGCCTTGGCTTTGATGCGATGAATTCGAATACATTTTCCGACGCGCCGGATCAGGCACATTCCTACAAATTTGGCTCGCTCAGTCATGTGGACGCGGCAACGCGGGCGCAGGCCATCGAGCACAATCTTGAGTGTATTGAAATCGGCCGGACGATCGGTTCAAAAGCCCTGACCGTGTGGATCGGCGACGGCTCGAATTTTCCGGGGCAGAGCAATTTCGCCAAATCCTTCGAGCGCTACCTTGCTTCCATGGCCGAAATCTACAAGGCATTGCCGGACGATTGGCGCATATTCTCCGAGCACAAGATGTACGAGCCGGCATTCTATTCGACGGTCGTGCAGGACTGGGGGACCAATTACCTGATTGCGCAGACACTGGGGCCAAAGGCCTTGTGTCTCGTCGATCTTGGCCACCATGCCCCCAATACCAATATCGAAATGATCGTTTCGCGGCTGATACAGTTCAAGAAACTGGGCGGCTTTCACTTCAACGATTCCAAATATGGCGATGACGATCTGGACGCGGGCTCGATCAATCCCTACCGGCTGTTCCTGGTGTTCAACGAACTGGTCGATGCGCAAGATCGCGGCGTGGAAGATTTTAATCCCGCCCACATGATCGATCAGTCGCACAACGTCACCGATCCGATTGAAAGCCTGATCTCCAGTGCCAATGAAATTCGCCGTGCCTATGCCCAGGCCCTGCTTGTCGAGCGCAGCGCACTGAGCGCCTATCAGGACGAAAACGATGCGCTGATGGCTTCAGATGCGTTGAAACGGGCTTACCGCACCGATGTCGAACCCATCCTGGCCGAAGCCCGCCGCCGTTCAGGCGGTGCGATCGATCCCATCGCCACCTATCGCAACAGTGGCTACCGCCGGTTGATCGGCAAGGAGCGTCCGCTCGCCATGGCCGGAGGTGGCGGCATCATTTAAGACATTCAACATTCTTAGGATCCTGGGCAGCGCTTAACCGTGCTGCCCTTTTTCTTTGTGCATTGACAGCAGCGCCAGCATTTGATCTATTCTACTATAAAGCATTATAATCCATAATAGTGGAATAACAAAGGGAACCGTCCGTCATGAAATCACTGAAGCTCGCACTCCTTCTTGGTTCAGCGCTGATTGCTGTTAGCCCCGCTGCTTTCGCCCAGTCAAAAGGCGGCGTCATCAATGTCGCCACGATCGGCGAGCCGCCCACGCTCGACGCGATGGCTTCGACCGCCGATCTTGTCGGCATCGTCTCGCAGCACATTTTCGAGACACTCTATACATTTGACAAGAGCTGGAACGTTACGCCGCTGCTTGCCGCCAGCCTTCCGGATGTATCGGCTGATGGCAGAGTCTACACCATAAAGCTGCGTACCGGCGTCAAGTTCCATGATGGCACGGATATGGATGCGGCAGACGTCGTCGCCTCGCTCAAGCGCTGGACCGAGATTGCCTCGCGCGGCAAGCAGACGGCTCCAATGGTCAGCTCAATCGAGGCCGCCGATCCCGCAACGGTCAAAATCACCCTCACCGCACCTTACGCACCACTGGTGTCGCTGCTGGCATTCAACAATGCCGCTGCGATCATCCTCCCAAGCGAAAAACAGCAAAACCCCATGACCGATCCCATCGGGACCGGGCCCTATATGCTGAAGGAGCGCAAGGCCGACCAGTATATCCAGCTCACGCGCTTCGCCGATTACAAATCTCCCGAAGGCGCCGAAAATGGTTATGGCGGTGCGCGCCATCAATATCTGGACGAAATCCGCTTCGTTCCGGTGCCGGACCCCAATACCCGTGTCGAAGGCGCCCTTTCCGGCCAGTTCGATTATGTCGACAGCCTGCCGGTCGAGGCCTTTGATCGGCTGAAGGATCAAAAGGCGACCGAAGCCGTTCTGCTCAAGCCATTCGGCTGGCCGGTCTTCGTCATGAACACCAGTCAGGGTATCACCAAGAGCCAGGATCTGCGCCTGGCTGTCCGCGATGCCTTAAGCATGGAAGACATGTTGGCGGCGGCCTTCGGCAGCACGGATTTCTATTCGCTCAATCCGTCCATGTATCCCGACGGCTACAGCTGGAAGACAGATGCAGGTACACAAGGCGCCTATAATGTGGCGGACCCTGAAAAGGCCGCAGAGGAGCTGAAGAAAGCCGGCTATAATGGCGAGCCGCTGCGCATCCTGACCAGCCGCCAGTATGAGTTCCATTATAAGATGGCGCAGGTTGCAGCCGAATATTTGAAGGCTGCGGGCTTTACCGTCGACATGCAGGTCGTCGACTGGGCAACGCTGACGCAGCGCCGTGCCGACCCGAAGCTGTGGGACATTTATATCAGCCACAGCCCGTTCCTGCCAGAACCCGCCTTGATCGGTGCCATGTCGACCAGCGCTCCGGGCAATTGGGATACGCCGGCGCGCAAGGTGGCTGTCGATGCCTTCAATGCGGAAGTTGACCCGCAAAAGCGTGTGGCTTTGTGGGCCGAAGTTCAGAAGGTGATCTATGCCGAAGTGCCGATCATCAAGATCGGCGATTTCAATGCGCTGTCGGCCAAGTCACCCAAAGTCGAAGGCTTCACGCCGGCACCGTGGCCCTACTTTTGGAACGTGTCGCTCAAGCAGTGACGCAATTGCAATTGGCGCGGATGAGGCCCGTCCGTCCGCGCCCATGCCTGACTGAATTGCAAACAGGATCAATCCGCCCAGATGCTCCGTTACATACTTCAACGCTTTATCGGCATGATCATCGTGATGTTCCTGGTGGTGACGATTGTTTTCATCATCGTTCGCGTCACGCCCGGTGATCCGGCTGCCGTCATGCTTGGACCGGAAGCGACCGCTACAGACATCGCCGCCTTGCGTCAGCAGCTTGGGCTCGATCAGTCGATCCCGGTGCAATATGTGTATTTCATCGGCAACCTTGTGCAAGGTGATCTTGGACAGTCGATCTTCCTCGACCAGCCTGTACTGCAGGCACTGGCGCAGCGCGCCGAGCCGACCTTTTTTCTCACCATATTTTCGCTGCTGATCGCCAGCGTCATTGCCATTCCGATCGGCATCTACGCCGCCTATCGCCGCGGATCGTTCTTCGATCAGGCGGCGACCGCGCTGGCAATGCTCGCCGCAAGCATTCCAAGTTTCTGGCTCGGTCTCATTTTGATGCAGATATTTGCTGTGCGGTTCGGCCTTTTCCCCGTATCGGGCTATGGCGGCCCCGGCACATCGCTGACGGAGCGGCTCGGTTACCTGGTTCTCCCCGCATTCGCGCTTGGCATTGTCTCTTCCGCCCTCATCATGCGTTTCACCCGGGCTTCGATGCTCGATGTGCTAGGCGATGACTATATCCGCACGGCCCGTGCCAAGGGTGTGGATGAGCGGCGCGTGGTGCTGAAACACGCTTTCAAGAATGCCCTGATCCCCATCCTCACCGTCGTTGGCCTGACTGCCGCAGTGTTGATTTCCGGTGCGGTGGTCACTGAGACCGTCTTTGGTCTGCCCGGGGTCGGCAGCCTCGTTGTGTCCGCGGTGCTGCGCCGCGATTATCCCGTCATCCAGGGCGCGCTCCTCATCATCGCGGCGCTCTATGTTCTCATCAATTTCGCCATCGACATGCTCTACCTCGTCGTTGATCCAAGGGTGCGCTACTGATGACTGAAATCATAACAAACGTACCCATGAGCGAGCGCTCCAAATTCTTTCGCGTCCTCATCCGGCGCAAAACTGTGCTCTTCGGATTGATCGTGCTGGCCATCTTCGTGGTTCTTGCCGTGTTTGCGCCGTTGATCACGCCCTACGCGCCAAACAAATTGTCCATCGTCAACAGACTAAAGCCGCCCGACATGCGATGGTTTTTCGGCACCGATGAATTTGGCCGCGACGTGTTCTCGCGCACGATCTTCTCGGCCCGCCTGTCGCTGATGGTCGGCTTTGCGGTCGTCGTGCTGGCATCGCTGATTGGTGTCACGCTCGGCATTCTTGCCGGCTTCTTCCAAAAGCTCGATGCGCCGATTACCCGGCTGATCGATGCGATGATGGCTTTTCCCGACATTCTGCTGGCCATTGCACTTGTCGCTGCGCTCGGGCCATCGCTGACCACAGTCATCGTCGCGCTCAGCATCGTCTACGCGCCGCGGCTCGCCCGTATCGTGCGCGCTTCGACGCTGGTCATCCGCGAGCTGCCCTATGTGGAGGCGGCAACATCGCTCGGCATCTCGACGCGCCATATCATGACGCGGCACATCCTGCGCAACCTGCTCTCGCCCATTCTCGTCCAGGGAACCTTCCTCTTTGCCAATGCGATGCTGGCGGAAGCGGGGTTGTCCTTTCTTGGGCTCGGTGTCAGCCCCGAAGTGCCGACCTGGGGCACGATGATCGCTTCAGGGCGACAATATATCGGCAAGGCCGACTGGATGACGCTGTTTCCCGGCATCGCCATCGTGCTTGCCGTTCTTTCCCTGCAGATGGTCGGCGACGGGTTCCGCGACCTTCTCGACCCCCGCCTCAGAAAGGATCTCTGATCATGCCTGCCTCTTTTGCAACCGATGGTCGTTTGTTGCTGACCAACGTCAAACCGGTTGCCTTCGGACCTGACACACCATCTTCGACGATCGACATTCTGATCGATGCCGACGGAAAGATCGCCGAATTCGGCCGGTCGCTGAACGTTCAGGCCGACATTCGCCGTGTCGATGCCAACGGCGCGTGGATTTCACCGGGCTGGGTTGATCTGCATACCCATATCTGGCACGGCGGCACCGACATTTCCGTTCGTCCGCAAGTGTGCGGCGCGCAGCGGGGTGTAACGACCATCGTCGATGCGGGTTCAGCCGGCGAAGCCAACTTTCACGGATTTCGCGAATACATCATCGAGCCGGCGCGCGAGCGCATCAAGGCGTTTTTGAACCTCGGCTCGATAGGGCTGGTCGCCTGCAACCGCGTAAGCGAACTCAGCGACATCCGCTCGATCGATATTGACCGTACGGTGGCCTGCGTCAACGAAAACCGCGATCATATTGTCGGTCTGAAAGTGCGCGCCAGCCACGTCATAACCGGGTCATGGGGCGTGACACCGGTCAAAGTGGGCAAAAAGCTCGCCAAGATTCTCAAAATCCCGATGATGGTGCACGTCGGCGAGCCGCCGGCTCTCTATGACGAAGTCCTGGAGATTCTCGGGCCCGGCGATATCATCACCCATTGCTTCAATGGCAAGGTGGGCAGCAGCATTATCGAGGACGACGACCTGTTCGAACTGGCGGCGCGCTGTGCAGGCGAGGGTATCCGCCTCGACATCGGCCACGGCGGTGCCTCGTTCTCCTTCCGCGTGGCGGAAGTCGCGATTAAGCGTGGTCTCCTGCCCTTCTCAATCTCGACCGACATCCACCTGCGCAGTTTGAATTTTGCCGTATGGGATCTTGGCACCACCATGTCGAAACTCCTGAGTGTCGGCATGCCGTTCGACAAGGTGGTGGAAGCAGTGACGATCTCACCGGCATCCGCCATCAATCTGCCGACGGACAATCTGCTTTCCGCCGGGGCACGCGCAGATTTCACCATCTTCGAGCTGGCCGCTTCCGATCTTACGGTTATCGATTCGATGGGCTACGAAGCACGGCTCGACAAACTGTTCGAGCCACGCTGGGCGGTGCTGGGCAACGAGCTCATCACTGCCAGCCGCTATCAGCCGGCAGAGCCTGAAACATCCGGCGCCATCGCGCCCTATTCATACCGCTAAGGAATAAGCCTTGAGCCATATATCAAGTCCGGCAATCGATGCTGACATTTCTCCCTACGACCGCCTGAAGGCGCTTGGCGTCACGCTGCCGCCAGCGCCGAGCCCGATTGCCAACTTTGTTACCCATATCCAGGAAGGCAATATGCTCTACCTCTCGGGGCAGGGGCCGCGCGAAGCAGACGGCTTCATGCATACCGGTAAGGTCGGTGGCAATGTGACTGTCGAAGAAGCCTACAAGCACGCGCGTCTGACCGGCATCAACCTGCTTGCGGTCATGCAGTCGGCCCTGGGGGATTTGGGCCGCGTCAAGCGCGTTGTAAAACTTCTCGGCATGGTCAATGCCGTGCCCGATTTTGCCGATCATCCCTCGGTCATCAATGGCTGTTCGGATCTTCTCATCGACGTGTTCGGCGAAGCCGGGAACCATGCGCGTTCGGCGGTTGGCTTCGGCTCACTGCCGGGAAATATCACCGTGGAGATCGAGGCGATCATCGCCTTGAAAGACTAAGGGCTTAAGAGTGGCTGCGCCAACCCATCACCGTTTCAATCCGTTCCGCCGAAGCCTTGACCTCGGTCGTATAACGCTCGGGATGATCGGTGATCTTTTGTTCGGGAAGAACGATGGATATGGTCGCAATGCATGTTCCCTTGTCGTCGCAAATGGGCGAGGCAACGCAGGCAACGGCATAGTCGGATTCGCCCGCCTGGATGGAAATGCGGGCCTGCAAGGCCTGCCTGGCCGATTCCGACAGCACGGCCGGATCGATCACCGCCCGTCCGGTCGGCGAGGATTTGGCGCAATGTTCGAACAGGTCCAGCCGCTCTTGTTCCGGCAGATGGCCAACCAGCAGTCGCCCGGACGCGGTCCAGTTGAGTGGCACCCGGGTGCCGACACGAGACGTTACCTGGAAATGTCCCGGACCATCAGCCATGGCCAGCACCATCATATGGTCGCCGTCGCGGCCACAAACCTGAACCGTCTCGCCCGAAACGCGGCTGAGATTGTGCATTTCGTGATTGGCGACGTTGAGGAAATCCAGCGAACGCGCATAGGCAAGGCCGTAATGGTAAAGCCGCGCACCCAGCCAGACCGAGCTGTCACTGTTTCGCGAAAGCAGGTTCTTTTCGACCAGATCGTCGATAATCACATAGACGGTGGAAAGCGGCGCACCGATCGCCTTTGCGATGGCATAGACACCGGCCGGGCTTCCTGTCTCGTACAAATGGTCGAGAACCTGCAGCGCGCGGTCAATGCCGCTGACACGCGATCGCTTGACCTTCGCGTCGGCCTTTTCGGTTTTGTCAAAACCGCCGGTGGCGTCCATGTCTGATGTCTTTGCGTCCACGTTCAGGCTCCTGGCAGGATCATTCAGTCTTGCGACTCTTTATTACATTATAACGGCATATATGCCAAGCAAATGGAATATTTTGCTCGGCAGCATCACTTCAAGGAGAATAGCATGACCGACTCTCACACGCCGCCCGATTTGCGCCAGTCCCTCGGCCTTCGACCCGTCATCAATGTGTCGGGGACCATGACATCGCTCGGCGCGTCGATCGTCGTGCCGGAAGCTGTCGCAGCCATGAGTGCCATACTCCCGCAATTCGTGGAAATCAATGATCTGCACAAAATGGCAAGCCCCGTGATCGCACGCCTGACCGGCGGCGAGGCAGGCTTTGTCACGGCGTCCTGTTCGGCGGGCATAAGCCTCGCCGTTGCCGCAACGATGACCGGAAACGATCTCGCTGCCATCGAGCGTCTGCCCGACACGACAGGGTTAAAGGACGAGGTCATTATTCAGACAGGGCATGTTGTCAGCTATGGCGCACCGGTCGATCAGGGCATCCGCCTTTCTGGCGCCAGGGCCGTGCTCATCGGCCAGGCGACGTCATGCTATCCCTATCACCTCGAAGGCGCTATCAATGAGCGCACGGCAGCAGCGGTCTTCGTCGTTTCGCATCACACCGTTCAGTATGGGCTCATCGCCCTGAAGAAATTTGCCGAGGTCTGCCATGCGCGCGGCGTGCCGGTCATCGTCGATGCCGCGTCGGAATATGATCTGAAGATCTTCCTCGCACAGGGCGCCGATATCGCCCTCTATTCCTCGCACAAATTTCTCGGCGGACCGACCGGCGGCATTGTTGCCGGGCGCAAGGCGCTGGTGCGCAGTGCCTTCCTGCAAAACATGGGGATCGGCCGCGGCATGAAGCTTGGCAAGGAAAGCATCCTTGGCACCATTGCCGCACTGGAAGCCTGGGAAAAGCGTGACCATGCCGGCATTCGTGAGAAGGAAACCGGCTACCTCAATTTGTGGAAGCAGACACTGACTGGCAAACCAGGTGTCACCGCCGAGATCGAGCCGGATCCGACCCACAATCCACTTGATCGTTTGCGCGTGAGCGTCAATGCGCAAGAGTCGCATATAACGGCCTGGGATCTCGCCGATGCGCTGGCGCGCGGTGCCCATCCTGTCATCGTGCGCGATCACGAAGCCGAACACGGGTACTTCTATATGGACCCATGCAACCTGCATCCGGGCGAAGAGAAAATTGTGGCAAGGCGCCTCGATGAGGAACTTGGCAAGGCCAGGGCCTCGAACGAAATCATCTCGACGCCATTTGAAGAACGCTATGCGCGTCGTATCGCCGGCCTGATGCGCTGGCCCGATTGAGCGGAACGGTAAAAGGATAGCCCATGGAAAAGCCCATCGCCCCGGTTTTGTCGGTTTCCAACCTGACCACGTCCTTCCTCGCGGACGGTCAGTGGCGGCCGGTCGTGCGCAATGTATCTTTTGATGTTGCGCCCGGTGAAACGGTGGCAATCGTTGGCGAGTCCGGTTCGGGCAAGAGCGTTACGTCACTTTCGATCATGCGGCTTTTGCAGCAGGACAAGAGCCGCATCGAAGGCAAGATCATGCTGGGAGGGGAAGGATATTCTGGCATTGCCGGAAAACCAGATGCGTGCCGTGCGTGGCAATGATGTGGCCATGATCTTTCAGGAACCGATGACCAGCCTCAACCCGCTGTTCACGGTCGGCCAGCAGATCAGCGAGGCGCTGCTTTGCCATCACCCTATCTCGCGGGCAGAGGCGAAGGCCGAGACCGTTCGCCTTTTGGAAAAAGTCCGCATACCGGCAGCCAAATCGCGATTTGACGAATATCCGCACCGGTTTTCCGGAGGCATGCGCCAGCGCGTGATGATTGCCATGGCGCTTGCCAGCAAACCCAAACTGCTTATCGCTGATGAGCCGACAACCGCTCTGGATGTGACCATCCAGGGTCAGATCCTCGATCTCATCAAATTGTTGCAGGATGAGGAGGGGGCTTCGGTTCTGTTCATTACCCACGATATGGGCGTGGTGGCGGAAATTGCCGACCGGACCGTGGTCATGTATGGCGGCGAGGCCGTCGAAACAGGCAAGACCGAAGACATTTTCGCCCGGCCACAGCATCCCTATACCCGGTCGCTGTTGTCGGCCGTTCCTATCCTTGGCTCGATGAAGGGACATAGTCGGCCCTTGCGGTTTCCCGTCGTGGATCGCGCCACAGGGAGCTCCGATACCCCCGTCGAAGCTGCCGATACGGTCCAACGGGAAGCCGAACCGCTTCTCGACGTGCGCAATTTGACGACACGGTTCAATATCCATTCCGGGATGTTCGGCCAACTTGAGGGGCGGGTGCACGCGGTCGAGAACCTGTCCTTCACCCTACAGTCCGGCGAAACGCTGTCACTGGTCGGTGAATCGGGCTGCGGCAAGTCGACGACCGGACGCTCGATCATGCGCCTTGTCCAGGCTCAAGGCGGCGAAGTCCTGCTCAACGGCCAGGATGTGCTGACCATGGATCAAAAGCAGCTGCGTGACATGCGCCGGACCATGCAAATGATCTTCCAGGATCCGTTTGCCAGCCTCAACCCGCGCATGACTGTGGGTGCTGCAATTGCCGAACCGTATCTGGAACATAAGCTTGGAACCCGCGTGCAGGCACGCGAGCGGGTGGCGGATCTTCTTGAACGCGTCGGCCTCAGCACGGACATGGCAGCGCGCTACCCGCACGAATTCTCCGGCGGCCAGCGCCAGCGCGTCTGCATTGCCCGCGCGCTTGCTCTTGATCCCAAGATCATCGTCGCCGACGAGATCCGTCTCGGCGCTCGATGTGTCGATCAAGGCGCAGGTCATCAATCTTCTGCTTGATCTGCAGGCCAGTCTGAACCTGGCCTATCTTTTCATTTCGCACGATATCGCAGTGGTCGAACGCGTCAGTCATCGCATCGCCGTCATGTATCTGGGCGAAATCGTCGAAATCGGACCGCGCGCCGCGATTTTTGAAAATCCGCAACACCCCTATACCAAAAAGCTGATCTCGGCAGTGCCTGTCCCCGATCCGGCGCGGCGCGGTATGAAACGACCGGTCTCAAATGAGGTCAAGAGCCCGGTGCGTACACCGGACTTTGTCGTTCCCGTGCGCCAATATGCGGAAATCTCGACAGGACACCTGGTCCAGCTGCAGTGATCTTCGTTATCGAATGCAGCTGCTGACACACGGGGTCGATGGTGCGCGCTGAAAAATTTCTCTATCATTCGCCTTGGCGCCGTGGCATTCCTGCGCCATCGGAAACGCACGACAGAGCGGCACCATGACCAAGCAATTCATCGACCATTTGTCCCGCGAACTGGCGGGACTGAAGGAGACCGGACTATACAAGTCCGAACGTGTCATCACCTCGAAACAGGCCGGGCAGATCGAGATTTCGACAGGCGCAAAGGTGCTGAATTTCTGCGCCAACAACTATCTCGGCCTGGCCAACAATGAAGAGCTGGCGGCAGCCGGCAAGGCCGCGCTCGACCGTTACGGTTACGGCATGGCCTCGGTGCGTTTCATCTGTGGCACACAGGAAGAGCATAAGCAGCTTGAAGCGCGTATCTCCAGTTTTCTTGGACTTGAAGATACGATCCTGTACTCCAGCTGTTTCGACGCCAATGGCGGCCTGTTCGAAACGCTCCTTGGTGATGAAGATGCCATCATCTCGGATGCGCTCAACCATGCATCGATCATCGATGGTGTGCGCCTTTCCAAGGCCAAGCGCTTCCGCTATGCCAACAACGACATGGCCGCTTTGGAAGAAGAACTGAAGAAGGCCGAAGGCAGCCGCTTCAAGATGATCGCTACAGACGGCGTGTTTTCAATGGATGGCATTATCGCCAATCTTCAAGGCGTGTGCGATCTTGCGGAGAAATATGATGCGATGGTCATGGTCGATGACAGCCATGCCGTCGGTTTCGTGGGCAGCCATGGCCGCGGCTCCGCCGAACATTGCGGTGTCGAAGGGCGCATCGATATCATCACCG
Source organism: Phyllobacterium sp. A18/5-2 (assembly GCF_025452215.1). Classification (NCBI taxonomy): domain Bacteria; kingdom Pseudomonadati; phylum Pseudomonadota; class Alphaproteobacteria; order Hyphomicrobiales; family Phyllobacteriaceae; genus Phyllobacterium; species Phyllobacterium sp. A18/5-2. The sequence goes on from NZ_CP104967.1 coordinate 709,170, forward strand.
GTACCCTTGGCAAGGCCCTGGGCGGCGCATCGGGCGGCTATACATCCGCCAAGGGCCAAGTGATCGACTGGCTGCGCCAGCGCTCGCGACCCTACCTGTTTTCCAATACGCTGGCCCCGGTCATTGCCGCAGCTTCATTGAAGGTTTTTGACCTGATCGACCAGGGCGCGGACCTGCGGGCGCGTCTCAATGCCAATGCTGGGCATTTCCGCCGCGACATGACAAAGCTTGGTTTCACCCTGGCTGGCGCCGACCACCCGATCATACCGGTGATGCTCGGCGAAGCGACGTTGGCCCAGGAAATGGCATCGCGCATGCTGGAGAAGGGCGTGTACGTCATCGGCTTCGCATTTCCGGTGGTACCGAAGGGCCAGGCCCGCATTCGCACACAGATGTCTGCCGCCCACACCACGCAAGATGTCGCCCGGGCGATTGATGTCTTTGCGGAAGTAGGGCGTGATCTCGGTATCATCAAATAGGATAGATCCATGTCGAACATGATGAAGGCACTGGTCAAGGCCAAGGCGCAACCGGGGATCTGGATGGAACGGGTTCCGGTTCCCGAACCTGGCCCCAACGACGTTCTGATCCGCGTCAAGAAATCCGCCATCTGCGGAACCGATGTGCATATCTACAATTGGGACCAGTGGGCAAAGGCGACGATCCCGGTGCCGATGGTGGTGGGCCATGAATTCTGCGGCGAGATCGCCGAGATCGGTTCGGCCGTAGCCAAATACAAGGTCGGCCAGCGCGTTTCGGGCGAGGGCCATATCGTGTGCGGAACCTGCCGCAATTGCCGGGCGGGCAGGGGGCATCTGTGCCGCAACACGCTGGGCGTCGGCGTGCACCGGCCCGGGTCCTTCGGCGAATATGTCTGCATCCCGGAAGCCAATGTCGTGCCTATCCCCGATGATATCGAAGATGAAATTGCCGCGATCTTCGATCCGTTCGGCAATGCCGTGCACACGGCGCTAAGCTTCGATCTGGTTGGCGAGGATGTGCTGGTCACCGGCGCTGGCCCCATCGGTATCATGGGGGCGCTGGTCGCAAAGCGCTCCGGCGCCCGTAAGGTCGTGATTACGGATATCAATCCGGCACGTCTTTCACTCGCCCGCAAGCTCGGAATTGACCATGTCGTCGATGCATCGTCGCAAAACCTCGCCGATGTCATGCGGGAAATTGGCATGACCGAAGGTTTTGATGTCGGTCTGGAAATGTCGGGCGCGGCTCCGGCCTTCCGCGACATGATCGACAAGATGAACAATGGCGGTAAGATCGCCATCCTCGGTATTGCACCGACCGGCTTCGAAATCGATTGGAACAAGGTCATTTTCAAGATGCTTAACCTGAAAGGCATCTATGGCCGCGAGATGTTCGAGACCTGGTACAAGATGATTGCCTTTGTCCAGGGCGGACTTGATCTGTCGCCGATCATCACGCACCGTTTGCCGATTGATGATTTCCAGGCGGGATTTGACGCAATGCGCTCCGGCAGCTCCGGCAAGGTGGTCCTGAGCTGGGACTAGGAAACTTCGATCTTGAAGCCTTAATCCTTGTATCGCCACAATTAAACGCCCACCTGCGTTGATGACATCGGCACACCGGCGAAACTCAGGTAGGTATATGGCAGCAAAGTCGCTAAGGCGCGCGCTATTCATCGTTAATCCCAATGCGCGCAACGGCAGAAAGTCCGTCGCTACAGTCCGTCAGCTCCTTGAAGCTGGCGGCCTGACGCTTGTCGATGCAGCACCTGCGCAAGGCGAAAGCTTATCCGACGTCATCCGCCGCATGAGCAAAGCCTGCGATCTCGTGATTGTTGGCGGCGGCGACGGGACGCTGAATTCGGCAGCGGCCGGTCTCGTCGAGACAGGGCTGCCGCTGGGGGTCCTTCCGCTGGGCACGGCCAATGATTTCGCACGGACGATCGGCATTCCGCCGGACGCGCACGAAGCCGCCAAGTTAATACTTTCCGCCACGCCCCGGCCGATCGATCTGGGCGAGGTCAATGGTCACCTGTTTTTCAATGTGGCCAGCATCGGGTTCAGCGCGGAACTTGCAAGCGAACTGAGCGAAAAAGCCAAGAAGCGATGGGGCAAGCTCGGCTATGCCATTGTTGCTGCGCGGCTCTTGGCCCGTTCACGTCTGTTCACCGCATACGTCGAACATGACGGGTCAGTGGAAGAAATCCGGACGATGCAGGTATCGGTTGGCAATGGCCGGCACTATGGTGGAGGAATGACGGTCGAAGAAACCGCTACCGCCGATGATGGGCGCCTGGATTTCTACAGTCTTGAGGTTGATCACTGGTGGCGATTGCTGACCCTGTTGCCAAGCCTGCGCAAGGGCACGCAGGGCAAATGGGATGATGTGCGAGCCTTCCAGACCACCGAAGTCATAATCAAGACGAGCAAGCCGCGTGCGGTAAATACGGATGGAGATCTGACAACGTGGACACCGGCCTATTTCCGCATCCGGGAAAAGGCGATCCATGTCTTTGCTCCTTTTGACCAGCAACAAGGATTACTTACTCCGATTGAAACGGAGGTGTCGAACGATCGCTGATTGCAGCCGATCCTCACCATGCTGCAGTCAGATTGTTTGACTTGAGGACAATTGGTGCGACACTCAGTGGTCTCTGCGAACCTAAAGGAGGCAAACATGACGATGAACTTGTTCTGCCGATTGCTGAGCGGCGCTATGCTGACAATACTGATCATCTCGGGAGCCGCAGCGCATCACGGCTGGTCCTGGGCCGAGGCAGATCAGTTGGAGCTTAAAGGGGTAGTTCGGGATATTTATATGGGACCACCACATCCAACGCTGGATGTTGAGACAGCCAATGACGGTCTGTGGCGTATCGAACTTGCAAACCCGCGTCAAACCGAAAGGTCGGGCTTTGTCCAAGGTGTTGCAAAGGTTGGCGATGAGATCACCGCCCTTGGAAATCGCTCCAGTGATCCAAAGGAAAAGCGCATGAAGGCGGTAAGGATTACTGTAGGTGGGAAAACCTTTGATCTTTACCCTGAGCGCATTAAGACGAATTGATTGACGCGCTGGTGGAGCTTCTGCAGGCGTTCTCTGAATGGCCAGGCGCAGTCGTATTGCGGCGGGTTCAGCTTGCCTACCTGCTTGTCAACGCGGCGCATATAGTCTCGATCGCACTTGTGGTCGGCGCGATCGTGACGCTGGATCTTCGAATACTCGGAGCGTTCAAAGGGTATCCGATCAGTGTCCTTGGCCCGCCGCTATCGCGTATCGCGGCGACCGGTGTTGTGTTTGCTATTGTGACAGGATTGATGCTCTTCTCGGTGCGGCCGATTGCCTACGCCCAAAATACCGCGTTCCTCGCCAAGATCGGGCTCGTCGGTTTAGGCATCGTCAATGCCGTTCTTCTCCATCGCAGTCGCCATTGGCCGATTGCATTGTCGGGCGGTAAAATACACCGAGGAGTAAGGATATCGGCGCTGATGTCGATAACGGTCTGGATCAGTGCCATCGTCGCCGGTCGCTGGATTGGGTTTCTTTAATTGGGTTGTGATGTATCAGCAGCCATGCGCTGATCGTCAGGGGCACGTTGTTCCATCGGTAATCGATGAGGGAATTTTGTCAGAGGTGTTTCCCGGACAACAGCTTATGGGACCACGGCACTGACGCGTAACGGAAATCGGATTCCAAACGTTAGCTATTCTTGTGCGGACAGGTTTTGCGCCATGGCGATAAGCATGAACGCTGTTGTGATCTATGATGGTCAAGGACAACTGACTTCATATTAAATATTCCGCAATGTGCCTTGATGGAACCGCCTGATGGCATGAGACGTTGTCGTCGTACCGACCGGCTTGGCCCGATAATTGTGGCGAGAAGGATTTTAGTCCATCAATTGGGAGAACAAACTTGGCGTCGCAGGATGAATCGGGAAATAGCGCTGCCGATTGGTGGACGGTGCATTGCGGTTTGTCCCCGATCTTGGCCACGGCCATTCACAACGGCCACGCGGTCCGTCCAGCCATCGCGACGTTGATGGCAATCTCAGAAGCCGAGCGATTGCGCGAAGAAGATCCGTTCACCGCTTTCGCCGCTTGCGACGTTCCCAATCGTATCATCTTCCATCGCTCGCGCTTCGAGGTCGACCTTAACCGAGCGCGAGATGGGGCAATCTACCTTTCACCCGAGCAGGCCTGGGGGATCGACATATGGAATGCGAAACCCGACCCGAAGTCGATAAGGGATACGCTCAGCGTCTATGATGCCTATTACTCGATGCTGAGGCATGTCTTGCGTCAGCTCGAGAAACACCATGGGCGTTTCGTCGTACTCGACATTCATAGTTATAATCACCGCCGCGGCGGCCCGGACGCAGCACCATCTGATCCGAAAACCGCGCCCGATATCAATATTGGTACCTACTCCATGGATCGAGATCGATGGGCGCATGTTCTCGACCCCTTCATGGAAAAACTGCGCGGGTTCACGTTTCGCGGGCACCGCATGGACGTGCGCGAGAATGTGGCGTTTGAAGGTAAAGGCGAGCAGACGCGATTCATTCATGAAACTTTCCCCAGGACCGGCTGCGCCATGGCCATCGAATTTAAAAAATTCTTCATGGATGAATGGACAGGCTTACCGGACAAGTCAGCGCTGGTGGCGATGCGTGCTATGGTCCGGTCAACCCTACCCGTCCTGGAGGAAAGCCTGGGGCGATGAAATGAGCAAGGCGCAAACCAAAAAGAGTTCGGCGACGGCCGTCGACATAACAGCGGTCGAGGAGGCACTTGCATCAATCAATGCCGGAAAGTCAGTGCGATGCGACCTCGACAATGGGGGGCGGATTCATATCGATCGTGCTCTCCCTTTTCTTTGCGTCTATGTGAGCGATGGGCGCGACGGTGACGCAGCGCTGGATATCACGTCGGCCAATGCGTCCTATCTGATTGCCCCTGATCTGGATTTCGCCGTGGCGGCTGTCCAGGCAATTGCCGGCGCTATGACGAAGCGCTTTACCGCCTTCGTGGTGCTTGACGTCGGCGAACTCGCGCAGGATAGGCTTCTCAGCGATGACGCACCCTATCTCCTGCCTTTCGAAATCACCCTTTCCGGCACCGATCAACCGGAAACCCATGCTGCGTTAGACGGTTTTGCCTCAGCAGTTGGGAGCATCGAGGCGAAATTCCGTTCTCCCCGTCTCGATAGACGTCGTGCAGCAGACGATCCGCACGCCCGTCTTGCTGCGCGCTTGGACGGGTTTGCCTGCGTGACCGTACGTTTCGCACCAATCTACCGCGTGCCTGGGTCCGAGAACACCTATCCCGACCTGCGCGAAAGGGTGGTGGCCAACATTTTCGATGCCGGGTTGCAGGCGATCGCCGCATTCCTGAAGGCGGCCGGCATTTTCAACCTGCCAACGCATCGCGCGCTCGGGCGGCGAGCCTTCGTCGACGCCGTCGAACGTGCCGATCGCTGTATCGACGAAATTGCCGCGACATTCGACTTTTTGCTGGCGGTCACGCCCATCAACGCCGATGCGGCCTGGCAAGATTTTAAGGCGAACGGATTTCAGCGCCCGCCCAAATTCCTCTACCGGCCGCTAACCGTCCAGGTAAATGTCGAGAAGAAAAAGCTCTTCTCTATTGCCTTCGACCGCTTTGAAGATCCCGTTCTTTTCAATCTCTACCGCGAAAAGCAACAGGAACTCGATTTGCAATTGTCGATGCTTTTCGCCCGGGAAACCCCTCGCTTTATGGAGTTCAGCCGCGCCCTTTACGGGCGCGTCGAACCTAGCCTGCTTAATGCGGCAAAAGACATCCTGGCCAAAACGGTGGGTCCAGGGGGCGAAATTGCAGGCGGCGGTCGGGCCGGAAGCGTCGATTGCTACGTCATCGAGCAGGCGGCGCGTACGATGATCGAAATGTATCGCAGGCAATATTCCGGTTTTGAGGCGACGGTCGAGCTGCGCGACGACCTGCCAGCGGGTCTGCTGGTTTCGGGGGGCCGCCTTTTGATTTCTCGCAGCACAATCATGACGCGGCGCAGACTGACCGCTCTCCTCAGTCATGAGATCGGTGTTCACCTATTGACCTATTTCAATGGGTCGGCGCAAGGGCTGCGGTTGTTCCGGACGGGCCTTGCGGGGTATGAGGGCGTGCAAGAAGGGCTTGCAGTCTTGGCTGAATATCTCGTTGGCGGCATGACCACTGAACGCCTGCGCCTCATTGCAGCCCGCGTTGTCGCATGCGCGGCGATGCTGGAAGGCGCATCGTTCCAAGAGATATTCCATGCCTTGGTTCGCGACTATGGCTTCAGCGAAATCAGCGCCTTCAATGTGACGCTTAGATTATATCGCGGAGGAGGTCTGGCCAAGGACGCGATCTATCTGCGGGGCCTCCAGGAGGTGCTCAAGCATCTGGCCAACGGCGGCGCACTCGATCCGTTCTGGATGGGGAAAATCGCTGCGTCGCATTTCGGTGTCATGCAGGAATTGAATTCCCGCGGTCTGCTGAAAGCACCGGAAATAAGGCCCGTTTTTCTTTTGCATCCGCAGGCTCAGAAGCGACTGGAGAAGGCTCGTTCTGGCCTCCTGCCCGTCGACATGATCGCAAGTTCGTAACCTAGTGTAGGATCACTCCATGCGCATAGCATTCTTTGTCAACTCCATCGAAGGCGAAACGCCGCGTTACACGACCACTCTGCTGGCGCTCGCCGCGCTCAGCCGTGGACATGAGATCTATTATCTAACGCCTGGCGATTTCGTGCTGCGTGCCGATAATAGTCTCATGGTGCGCGCTACCGTACTGCCCGGTACCACCTATAAAAAATTGGAAACCTTTCATAAAGACTTGCAGAGCGACAAGACCAAGATCGAAACGATCGACGTGCGCGAAATCGACGTGATCTTCCTGCGCAATGACCCAGCCCAGGACGCCGCCGAGCGGCCATGGGCTACACATGTCGGCGCGATGTTTGGTCGACTCGCATCCGAACGTGGTGTGCTGGTCGTTAACGATCCCACTGGGCTCGCGCTCGCTCAAAACAAACTTTATTTTCAGGACTTTCCTGAATCCGTGCGACCGATCACGTTGATTTCTAAAAGTATCGAAGAAATCCGCGCTTTCATCGAAAAACAGCCGATGGGCGCCATCGTCAAACCTTTGCAAGGGTCCGGTGGCAAGAACGTTTTTAAAATCGATTCGCCAAAGGATGCCAACCTCAACCAGATATTCGAAGCGGTCAGCGGCGAAGGCTACCTCATCGCTCAAGGCTATCTGCCTGAGGCCAAGGCGGGTGATATTCGCCTCTTCGTGATGAACGGAAAGCCGCTGAAACGAGACGGAAAATATGCCGCCTTTCGCCGGGTGCCGGCGAAAGGTGAAGTGCGCTCCAATATCCATGTCGCAGGCACCGCCGAGATCGTGGAGATTAACGATAAGATTTTAGCAGTCGCCGAAATGGTGCGACCAAAACTGGTACAGGACGGGATGTTCCTTGTTGGCCTTGATATCGTCGCAGATAAGATCCTTGAGATCAACGTCTTCACCCCGGGCGGGCTTTCGAGTATGTCGGAGATGTACCAAACCGATTTTGCCGAGAGCGTGATCTTGGCGCTCGAAAACAAGCTGATAATCCGTGAGGCGTATCCGGCCTCGGTGTCCAATCGACAATTGGCGGCGCTGTAATTAATTATCGGCGTCGGCACGCGCCATTTGTGACTTGACTGGGATCATCCGCCTGGGCAAGTGACGCCGATTTCAACCGGGATCGTCAATGCTCTTCGCCACTGCGGCCGAATGCAACAACACCGAAAGCAATGCCAATGCCACGGTCACGATCGCCCGTTCCACGACGAAGGACTTGCCTGCATTGTGCCGTACCGCAGATATTCTTGTCGTCGCGGTGGGCGAGCCGGAAATGACGAAGGCAACACTCGAGCGGTCGGGAAAGGCTCGGCTCGTCGGGGATGTCGCATTTAAAGAATGCCTGGAGGTAGCAGATGTCATAACGCCCGCGCCTCGCTTATGGCCAACACGGCTACCGCAGCTTCGTGCTCATGAGGATCCTCACTCTGCCCAGTGTCTCGCGCCAGACAGTTCTGTGACTGCCCATGTACCTCGTTCTGGGTTTTCCAGCTTCCGTTCGACTCGTTTCGACGCGATCTGGCGTGGCGCCACGATCTAAAAAGGTTGGCTGAACAGTTCATTCTGTGCAGTGGCTCGTGGTTGTTTCTCCGGTCTATGTCAGACTTTGCGGCGCCAACCCGCCCCTGGTCCAAAACCTCTTTCAGCCGGTTCAGATCATGGACGAATTTGATTTGCTCCGCATTCGCTGTGTGCCGATCACGCATTCTGAGAATATATGACGGATGAATAGTGACAAGCACAGGCGGCAGGTTTTGCGGACGAAAGATTGTGCCACGATCCTTTGTAATGCGAACCGCTTTGCCGACTAAATAACCTGCGGCCGTGGCTCCAAGTGCGACGATGATTTTCGGCTCGATCAGTTTGAGTTCGCTGCGCAACCACCAGGCACACTGTCGTATTTCGCCAGCATTGGGCTTCGAATGCAGCCGCCGTTTGCCGCGCTGCGTGAATTTGAAGTGTTTGACTGTGTTGGTGATGTAGCAGCGCTCCCGGTCAATGCCGGCCCTTGACAGGGATTCATTCAAAACAGCACCCGCAGGCCCGACAAAGGGCCTACCCGCCAAGTCCTCCTTGTCACCCGGTTGCTCACCGATCAGAATGATCTCTGCCTGCATCGGCCCCTCGCCAAAGACAGTCTGTGTAGCATGTTTGTAGAGATCACAGCGCTTGCAATGTTCGGCCTGCGCTTTGAGTTCGCGCAACGAGCCGACATTGGCCGTTTCGCCTTCCCGAAGATCAAACGTATCCATGACGACACATTGCGGCTGGTGGGATAGCCGCCTCGATCATTCTGTTTTTGTCCTGCCGCTCTAACGCGGCAGCAATGCGCAGGTTCCCGAGCTGGGTGCGCAAGCTCTCGGATTTGAGGGTGGACGCGTCGGCCGCATTGCATGCGCCGTCCAGCCAGGGGTGTGCAGGTCGTTCCGTTCTCTGAATACTCGGAACTGGGATGGCACCACATTACTTGCACGAGGAATATGGTGGCTGTCATGTCGCTCTTTGATGAACAATTTTTGTGCAGGCATAATAAATGGGCAGAAATTTCTCGCAGCAGCACAAATTTCGCGCTTGGGTCGGGAAACTTCGGTATTCCATGTGAGTGGCCAGCGCAAATGTTTATCGTTTTCAACCAATTCCCTGATCTACCGGAAAGTGGCATGGGGTTTGCTTGTATAGGTTGTTCCGTCAATGACGACAGGAACCCGTAGGGGCGCCGCAGGGGCCTCAAAGACATCGACGTCGCTCGGGCGAGTACATTTCACCGGTCCATCCGGGGGATGCACCCATCCAGCGGCGTTTTTTTATGACGCGAACCGGCTCAATAAGGCCGAAGCATTTAAAGGGAACAACGATGAAACAGAAACTGTCAACTGGCATACAAAGACGAATACTGCTGAAAGCAGGCGGAATGCTTGCTCTGCTTGCCGCTGCCAAATCTGCCTTTCCTGCTGGCGCCTATGCAGCAGCTGCAGGTCCCGAGACCACGAAGGCAACCCTCGGCTTCATTGCACTGACCGATTCCGCGCCATTGATCGTCGCCAAGGAGAAGGGCCTGTTTGCCAAATATGGCATGCCGGATGTCGAAGTCGTCAAGCAGGCCTCGTGGGGCACAACACGCGACAACTTGGTGCTGGGTTCAATTGGCAATGGTATCGACGGCGCACATATTCTCACCCCGATGCCCTACCTCATCAGCGCCGGTAAGGTGACCCAGAACAACCAGCCTCTGCCCATGGTCATCCTCGCGCGCCTCAATCTCGACGCCCAGGCGATTTCCATCGGGTCGGCCTATGCCGATTTGAAGGTTGGAGCCAATTCCGGGGTCTTGAAAGAGGCGTTTGCCAAGAAGAAGGCAGAAGGTAGCCCTGCCAAAGCTGCGATGACATTTCCTGGCGGCACCCACGATATGTGGATCCGCTATTGGCTCGCCGCCGGTGGCATAGACCCCGACAAGGACCTCGAAACCATCGTCGTTCCACCACCACAGATGGTTGCCAACATGAAAGTCGGCACGATGGATTGCTTCTGTGTAGGTGAGCCGTGGAACGCACAGCTCGTCAATCAGGGCATCGGCTATACGGCAGTCAATACGGCGGAAATCTGGGCCAAGCATCCGGAAAAATCGTTTGCCATGCGCGCCGATTGGGTTGAGAAAAATCCCAACGCCACCAAGGCGCTGCTGATGGCAGTCATGGAGGCCCAGCAATGGGCTGACGACTTGGCGAACAAGGACGAACTGGCAGCAATTGTTGGCAAACGCGCCTGGTTCAATGTCCCTGCCACCGATATCGTCGGACGGCTGAAAGGCGATTACGACTATGGCTCGGGACGTGTCGAAACGGCCAGCCCGCATTTAATGAAATTCTGGCGTGATCATGCCTCCTATCCGTTTCAAAGCCATGAAAAGTGGTTTCTGACCGAGAATATCCGTTGGGGCAAATTTGCGCCGGACACGGACATCAAGGCATTGGTCGGCAAGGTCAACCGCGAGGATCTGTGGCGCGAGGCAGCAAAGGAACTCGGCGTTGCCGCTTCCGACATCCCCGCCTCGACTTCGAGAGGTTCGGAAACTTTCTTCGATGGCAAGATTTTCGATCCGGACAATCCCCAGACCTATCTTGCCAGCCTCGACATCAAACGTTTTGCTTGAAGGAAACCGGTATGGCCGTCAGCCCCATTCCTGTGAACAAGAAGCCATATGCGGTCAAGATCATGACCCTTGCGGTTTCCCCAAAAACTGTTGCTCGGCGGTCGCTTGCCCAGTGGCTCTCTTCTTTGGCAGGACATATTCTGCCACCGCTCATTACCTTGGCATTCTTGATGGTGTTTTGGGAAATCATCTGTTCGTCACCAACCGCAAGCGTTCCACCACCCTCGCGTGTTGTCTCCGAAACCTGGGAACTGATTATTCATCCGTTCTATGTGGGGCAGGGCGTTGACCAGGGTCTGTTCTGGCATATCTTGGCCAGCCTCAAGCGTGTGGCTTTTGGTTATTGCCTTGCTGCGATCGCCGGGATTGCCCTTGGTACGCTGGTTGGGCAGAGCGATTGGGCCATGCGGGGTCTCGATCCGATCTTTCAGGTTTTGCGCACCGTGCCGCCGCTTGCCTGGCTGCCACTTTCACTCGCCGCGTTCAAAGACGGCAATCCCTCTGCAATCTTCGTGATCTTCATTACAGCCATATGGCCGATCATCATCAATACCGCCGTCGGCATCCGCAATATTCCGCAGGACTACCAGAACGTCGCCAAAGTACTTCGCCTTAACCAGTTCGAATATTTCACCAAGATCATGATCCCGGCAGCAGCCCCTTATATTTTCACGGGCCTGCGCATCGGCATCGGCCTGTCGTGGCTCGCCATCGTTGCTGCTGAAATGCTGATTGGCGGTGTCGGCATCGGGTTTTTCATCTGGGATGCCTGGAACTCCTCACGCATCAGCGACATCATTCTGGCTCTCATCTATGTCGGCATTGTCGGTTATCTGCTTGATCGCGCCATCGCCTTCCTCGCCAAAACGGTAACCCGCAACACGGCAAGCGCCTAAGGAGGAGACAAACATGTCAAAGCCCTATCTCTCGCTTGAACAGATCGACATGGTGTTCAGCCGCGGCGGCACCACCACACCGGTCCTGAACCAGGTTTCCCTGACAGTCGAAAAGGGTGATTTCATTTCGATAATCGGCCATTCTGGTTGTGGAAAATCGACGCTGCTCAACATTGTGGCAGGCCTGACCACGGCCACACGCGGCGTGGTGTTTCTGGAAGGCGCAGTTGTCGATGCACCGGGACCAGACCGGGCAGTCGTATTTCAGAACCATTCCCTGCTACCCTGGCTGACAGTCTACGAAAACGTCAAGCTGGCTGTCGACAAGGTATTTTCGGCGACAAAAAGCCGGGCAGAGCGTCACGAATGGACCATGCGCAATCTCGAATTGGTACAGATGGTCCACGCCAAGGACAAGCACCCAGCGGAAGTCTCCGGCGGCATGAAGCAGCGCGTCGGCATTGCGCGGGCACTGGCGATGGAGCCAAAAGTTCTGTTGCTCGATGAACCGTTCGGGGCACTTGACGCGCTGACGCGGGCGCATCTTCAGGATCAGGTCATGCAGATTCACGCTGAACTCGCCAATACGGTGTTGATGATCACCCATGATGTGGATGAGGCCGTGCTCCTTTCTGATCGCATCGTCATGATGACCAACGGGCCCTCGGCCAGGATCGGAGAGATTTTGCATGTTCCGCTCCTTCGTCCGCGCCGGCGCATCGAGCTGGCATCTGATGCGACCTACATCCGCTGCCGATCGGCGGTGCTGAAGTTCCTCTATGAGCGTCACCGGCTCGTGGAGGCCGCGTAGGCCAGAAGGAACCGATGCAAGTTCTGTCTAAGGGGCCCTTCTTTGATGCCGGCGGGGCCCTGCCGGCGGAACAATCGCCTCGGCGCAGCGGCGGCACCGAAATAGTCTGGGTTCCACAGGCAAAAGTGGCAGACGTATGCACCCCATTCGGCAGCGTTTCTGTGATGGGATCATTGCGGCGAAAAATGCGCGGGTCCCTTCATCGATCAAGGGACGTATCAACCGTTGCCACTGCCACTGCTCAAGCCGCCCCACTCGCGCACGCGTCTCATGGCTGGAATTGGTCGCTGGCGTAGCGCCAGTTGACAAGATTGTCGAAAACAGCGCTCACATGTTCGGTGCGACGGTTTTCGTAGTCGAGGTAATAGGCGTGTTCCCATACATCAATTCCGACAATAGCAACCTTGCCCACGGCGATGGGCGTGCCTGCATCCGGCAATCCAAGAACGGCCAGTTTTCCATTGTCGTTCACGAGCCACACCCAACCGGTGCCGAACACCGTGTCCGCTGTCTCAACGACCTTCTGCTTCAGGCCATCCATTCCACCAAATTCACGCCCGACGGCTTCCTTGAAACTGCCGGTTGGCGCCTCCGGCCCGCCCCTGAATTGCGCCCAGTAGAAATCGTGATTCCAGGCCTGTGCTGCCTGATTGAAAATGGCTTGGTCGTTCTTCGCGGTCGACGCTGAAACAACTTCGTCGAGCGATAGATCGGCATAGGCGGTATTCTGGACCAGCTGGTTCAGTTTCTTGAAATAGCCCGCATGGTGCTTGCCATAGTGCAGTCCTACCGTTCTTGCGGAAATCGTCGGCGAAAGTGCATTTTCATCGTAGGGAAGTTGCTTCTGGGCGAAAACTGTGGCAGCGGATGTTGAGATTGCCGGAGAAAGAATGGTGCCGGCAAGCGCTACACCGGATGCTGCGATCAATTGACGGCGATTGACGATCATCTTTCAACTCCTCGACGATAGATAACTGACTTGTTATTCGAAGGGGGCTCGGCCGACTGAACCAATGTGGCTCGCAGTGGAGCGTGGCAGGTCTTTGTCAGCCGCCCTTTTACGAAAGCACATAAGTTGTGTATTTGCCGATCCCTCTGATTTGCATAACTTCCTGTTGAGCATCCGCGAAACGCGCTCCGAGCGCTTCGAACGTGCTTTGCGATACCTTTATTCGTCCTGGAATACCGTAGGATTCCATCCGGCTCGCAACGTTAACCGTATGGCCCCACACATCATAGACAAATCGCTTTCGACCGATCAGGCCCGCAATCACCGGCCCGGTGTTTATCCCGATGCGCAGGCTAAGGGGAGGCTCGGGACCGATGTCTTTGGCCATTTCCGCCAACAACGCCTTGCTAAAGGCAACTGCCGCCAAAGCATGATCAGGGCGAGGGTCGGGCAATCCCGCTGCCGCCATATACGCATCTCCAATGGTCTTGATCTTTTCAACACCATATTGATCGGCAAGTTCGTCAAAACGCGAAAACAGATCCCCCAGCCTTTGTACCACCGCAGCTGCCGGCGTGCGCGCCGCAAACCCGGTAAAATTGACGATATCAGCGAACACGATCGTGGCCATGTCAATTCGGTCAGCGATGACTTCCTCGCCATTCGCCAGCCGGTTTACAACCTGCCTTGGAAGAATGGCATGAAGCAGTGCATCGGCCCTGTCTTTTTCGAACTCGATTTGGGCGAGATATCGCTTTTCCCGGTCGCGCCAACGGCTGCGCTCAAGACAGGCGGTAATACGCGCTCGCAACAGGATCGGATCGATCGGTTTTTGTAGATAGTCTTCAGCCCCTGCTTCGATGCAGCGGATAACTGCCTCATCATCTTTCAGGCCCGAAATCATGATGACGCGAATTTCTCGCAAATGCGCGTCCGACTTGAGCCGGCCAAGAAGCTCAATGCCATTCATGTCGGGCATCAGGACATCAGCCAATGCAAGATCGAATTCTTGCGTTCTTAAAATTCTGAGCGCCTCCTTGCCCGAGCTTGCCACAACAACGGCGTGGCCTTCACGACCAAGGCGCCTTGCCAGGAGATCGCGGTTTGATGCGGAGTCGTCAACGACAAGGATGCGTGCTGTCTCTTCAATCAGCCCCGACGGCCGAGCGGCTATCGTTCGGGCAAGGTTGGCAGCGATCGTTGCATCGAGGCCATTTTCAGACTTTTCACCAAGATCGAAAGGCGAAATATCAGTCCCTGCATCCATCTGCTGAAGGAGATTTCGGCTTTCGTGAATGATCCTCGAGATATCCCCAGTGGTGCGCGGTGATAAGGTGTCTGCAAAGTCCTCAATGATCATCTCGGAGTAGCCAAGAATCGCATTCATTGGGGTTCGCAGGTCGTGCCGCAACAGGGCATGGCCGGTAAAGCCGTTGGCGCCAGGCACTTCCTCGTCGAGGAACCGCCTGATCAATGCATTCAAATCGCGGGCCGCGCACAGCACCCTTTCCAGGTCTGGCAGCGCGTCGGTGGGTCCAGCCTCGCGCACCTCCTCAATGACCAGTTCCTGATAGCTCAGGATTGCCTGTGCTGGATCGACGATTTTCTGCACGATTCTGGCGACATACGCGCGATGCCCGATGTCAAGAGATTGGGCCACCAGCTCATCCTCCGGTCAAACGGGCAATTTTGTCGAGAAGTGCCGGCAATTCGATCGGCTTGGTATCGTAGTCGTCACAACCGGCTTCCATCGCCTTTTTCGCGATCACCAGCCATGGCATGGGCAGTAAGGGCGATAACCGGAATGCCGGCGGTAGCGGGATTGTCCTTGATCCGCCTTGTCGCTTCCCAGCCATCGATCACCGGCAGGCTCATGTCCATCAACACCAGATCGGGCATTGCAGTCACCGCCGCTTCCACCCCGGCAAGGCCGTTGGTTGCGATGATCACCTCGTATCCCCGCCGTTCCAGCCGGCGGGAGAGCATGTCCCGGTTCATCTCATTGTCTTCGACAAGAAGAATCTTGGTCATCCTATTCGGGCTCCTCACGCATCTTCGCTCACCGGCACATGCCGCTTTAAGGCTGCGATCAGATCGGCGCGGCCTCTGGTACCTTTTTTCACAACTTCGCTCGCACGCAGCTTCAGCCAATCCAGTTCGTCGCGGGTCAGATCCTTGGATGTGACGACAACGACCGGAATATCGGCCAGGTCCTGCCTTTCCTGTATGGCGCGAAGCAATGCAAAGCCGTCCATATTCGGCATCATCAAATCCAGCACCATAACGGTAGGACGTCCCGCATCAAGCTCTGCGAGGCCCCGCTGACCGTCCGCGGCCTCACGAACGCGCCAGCCTTCGCGAACAAGCACTCTGCGAAAGAGTTCACGTGTCGCCGGATCGTCGTCGACGATGAGCACGTCGTGCCGCCCGGGGCCGGCCACGGCGTTTAACGTCTCAATGAGTTGGCGCGGATCGATCGGCTTAATCAAATGGTCTGCAGCGCCGAAGGCCAGGCCCATCTCGCGGTCCCCCACAACGGTTGCGAGGATGACGGGGATATCGCTGAGCCCCTTGTCGGACTTGATTTCGCGTAACACCGACCAGCCGTCCTGACCTGGCATGATCACGTCCAGGATAATGGCATCGGGACGCAATTTGCGCATTTTTGCCATGCCTTCTTCACCGCCTGCCGCTTCGATAACCTTATAGCCGGCGCCGCGGATCGTGTCCGACATGAATTTGCGCGCCCGGGCCTCGTCGTCGATTACCAGAACCGTTCCACGGGTTCGCTCTGCCTCGGGCCTATCAGGTCGTGGTGAAATGTCCTGTGCAACGTTGGTTTTGCAGCTTGCAGGAATCCTGAAGCGAAAGGTCGAACCCTTGCCGAACTCGCTCTCCACATCAATGGTTCCGCCCATCATCTTGATGAAATGTCGGGTAATGGCGAGACCAAGCCCGGTTCCGCCGTAATTTCGCGTGGTTGAAGAATCGACCTGAACGAACGCCTGGAAGAGCTTTGCCTGCTGCTCGTGCGTCATGCCGATCCCGTTGTCGCTGACAGAAAACTCCAGCCAGTCACCTCCGCTCTCAAGCGAGCGGTTGACCGAAAGGCGGATTTCATCGTTTTCGGTAAATTTGGCAGCGTTGGAGAGAAGGTTAAAAAGGTTCTGTCGCAGCTTGGTCTTGTCGGTCTCAATTTCGTCCGGCTCGACAGAGGCGGTTACTGTCAGCCTGTTGCCCTTCTTCGCGATCAGCGGCGCAACGGTGCTTTCAACGTCCACGAGCAGCTGTTTCACACTGACAGGCTCGATATAAAGCTCCATCTTGCCCGCCTCGATCTTCGAAAGATCCAGAACATCATTGATCAATGCCAACAGGTGACGCCCCGACCCCATGATCTTGCCGAGGTCGGCGACAAAACCGGGTCTGTCCAGATCATTGGCATCTTCAATGAGCATCTCGCTATAGCCAATAATCGCATTCAAGGGCGTGCGTAACTCATGGCTCATTGAAGCGAGGAAGCGACTCTTTTCTTGACTGGCAACTTCCGCGCCGCGCCGCGCCTCCTCCAGTTCCGTATGGCGATGCTTTAAATCGGTAATGTCGGTGTAAACCGCAACAGTGCCGCCTTCGGGGGTCTTGCGCTTGGCGATACGAAGCCACATGCCGTTGGCGAATTGCCGTTCGATCGTGCCGTGTGGTTCCTGGTGACGCCGTAGAGCCTCACTCACCCAATTTTCTATGCCCATGCTGCCGATTTCAGCGGTGCCGCGTTCCGCCTGGGCGCGAATGATATCCTCGAAGGTTGTTCCTGGTATCATGAGATCTGCAATCTCAGGGAATATTTCCAGATACCGCTGATTGACCAGGACAAGCCGATCCTGCGCATCAAAGAACGCAAAGCCGTCTGGGATCGTCTCGATTGCGGTCATGACGGTGTTTCTCTGGCGTTCGGCCGCCATTTCGAGCATTCGCCGCTCCGCTTGGCCGTCGCGCAACAGGCGCAAGGTCGTCGAAAGCCTGCCAAATTCATCTTGACCCTCCGGCGGCAGATCGACGTCCTCTTGTCCCTGTGTCAGTTGGAGCATGGCTTTGTCGACGCGCCCGAGTGGGATCAATATCGATCGAAGCACCAGCCAGGTCATAATCGCGCCGGCTATCGTAATAAGACCCACCGCGATCACGGAGCGAATATACGTATTGCGCGCTGACACAGCAGCCATGTCACGCGCATGATCCGCTTCGGCCTCAAGACGTTTTTCAAGGGTCGTGAGTACGCCGTCGACCTCGTCGCTAAAACTCCTGGCAGCGGCTAGCTGGGTGTTTCCGATGACACGGTTGTCCGCCGTATAGGCATCAACCGCCTGCATCATCTTGTCGTAGTAGGACTTGTAACCTTTCTCGATCGTATTGGCAGCATCCGGTGCAAAAACCTTCAGCTGTGCCAGATCTTCCTCCAATGCCGTGCGCGCTGCCTCAGCCCGTCTTTCGGACAGTGTAAGCAGGCTGACAGAAAGATCGGTAAGCCAATAGCGCACCTCACCAAAATGCCGGTGCGCCTTTGCGGCTTCGCTGAACATGTGAAAGCGGGCATTTGCTTCCTCCACGCGCCGCTGGTTTTCAAGCAAATCGTGCGCCATAAAGGCGACGCTCACCAATAAAGCGCCAAGCAACGCAGCGGAAAGACAAACAAGGCGGAGGGGGATCTTTCGGGCGGCCAAACGACCGATCTGTGTCCAGATGGCGTCGACGAAGGCGCTCATTTGAACAGTGTGATGCTGATCGCACCCCCCAGTTCGCCCTCGCTTCCCCCCTCTTTTGGATAGCCGGAAATGTCAATCTCACCTTTGGGCTGGCCATGACAGGTCAGGCAGGATGCGGAATAATATTCGGGAATGAGCATGCGGAACGACTTGCGGCCGTCCGTTTCGACCTCCTCGACGAAAGACTGGCCCTTTGGCCAATCGGCAGACAGGAATTTGCCTTCAATGACCTGCTGTTCCCATTTGTCGGGAAGCGCCTTGCGGTTTCGCACCAGATCCGTTGGAGCCGTGACTTTCATCTTTGCATGATCGCCGATTTTTTCCTCAAAGCGCTCGTTGACCAGGCGGGCAAAGGTGGCCGGGATAAACCCTTTAAACCCGACCCCCTTGGCATCGATCATTTTCTGATTCTCATCGACAACCTCTCGCAATGCCGCGAGCTGAGCGTCGAACAGCTGCTTATCCTGTTGGCTGAATTGATCGTCCGGTACCGGTTTTCCTTTTGAGAAAATTTCAAGCGCTTCGTCCGCGACGCGTTGGCCGGTAAGGTTCTTCTTTCCTATCGATGCGTCGTTGATGAGGGATTGATGACTTGAAATGACACTGCGACCAGCACGCAAAAAAGCGGCAAGTCGTTCCCCAGTCGCAACGTCGCCATTGTCATCTGCCGCAACAAGGCCCGCAAGAACGCACAAAGCAAATCCTGCCAACAAGGCTCCGCATCTCAGACCGCGATGCATCAATAGTCCTCGTAGTGTTGCGATTTTCAAGCCATTGTATCAGACGAACCCACAATGCAAAATGTACTATATTGGGCTAAGTTTACCATCATTGGCTTGGGTTCGAAGCGTCGGACTGACCACATTCTGCGCAGCGCATTGAGTTGCACAAATCGAACCGCGTCTCCGTTTCACAATGGCCGCTGCCTGGTGCACCTGGCGACAAAACGCATGGCCGGACGTACCGCCGCCTCACAGAGTGTTTCACCGTCGGCAGCATCGTTCTTACGCACCAATGACTTCACTTAAGTATGGCGCTCAATCGAAGCCCATGGCCGAGATCAACGTCTCCATCCTTTAAACATCGCTACCTTGGGGGCGTCACCCTCAAGCAGAACCTGATGAACTCCAGTGTGCAAGGTCGCCACAACGCTCATTTGATGCTAGGATAAAATCGCTAAGAAAGTCGACGAGGTTCCGAGTGCCATCGCTGCAAAGACATCGGAATTGAGGGGGGAAGGACCCGAGTCGCTGGGGGACAACAATCCCGACACCAAGTGCCTTTCCGGCCACCCGCTCGTCGAAGAACGAGGGAGGCGATTTCCGTGACCGAAATTCAGTTCAAAGGGCTCAAGGGCGCAAGTACCGCCCTATCACATGAAATTTTGACGACGTTGCAATTACAGCTTCGCGGCAGTCTATGTCTGGCCGACGAAGCCGGATATGACGAAGCGCGGACGGTCTGGAACGCGATGATCGACCGGCGGCCAGCCGCTGTGGTGCGCTGCCACGGTGCCAGTGACGTGATGCGCGCCGTGCGCCTGGCCCGCGACAATGGACTGCTCCTGGCGGTGCGCGGCGGTGGCCACAACATCTCCGGAAACGCAGTTTGCGAGGGTGGGCTCTTGATCGACCTGTCGCCGATGCGCTCGGTTCGTGTCGATCCGAAGACGCGTAGCGCGCGGGTAGAACCCGGCGTAACGCTCGGCGAGTTTGACAAGGAGGCGCAAGCGTTCGCTCTTGCCACGCCGCTCGGCATCAATTCAACCACAGGGGTCGCCGGGCTCACGCTTGGCGGCGGCTTCGGGTGGCTCAGCCGCAAGTTCGGATTCACGGTTGACAATCTCACCTCGGCTGATGTCGTGACCGCCGACGGCACGCTCCTTCAGGCAAACGCAACGGACAACCCCGATCTTTTCTGGGGTATCCGCGGTGGTGGCGGCAATTTCGGCGTGGTGACGTCGTTCGAGTTCAAATTGCACCCGATCGGTCGCGAAGTGGTATCGGGGTTGATCGTCCACCCGTTTGCGCGCGCCCGCGAGCTCCTCGCCGGCTATCGCCAGGTCGCGGCCAACGCGCCTGATGAGCTGACCATCTGGGTGGTGCTGCGCAAGGCGCCCCCTTGCCGTTCCTGCCGGCCGAGACGCACGGCAAGGAAATTGTGGTGTTCGCGGTGTGCTATACCGGCGAACCGGCGAAGGCGCAGGAGGCACTGGCGCCGCTTCGCGCACTTGGCGAGCCGATCGCCGACGTCATCGGCCCACAGCCCTACGCGGCCTGGCAGACCGCGTTCGATCCACTGCTGACGCCGGGGGCGTATAACTACTGGAAATCACACAATTTCACTGCGCTCAGCGACGGACTGGTCGACACGCTGGTCGATTCTATTGGCACGCTGCCAACAGCGGAGTGCGAGGTGTTCATCGCGCAACTCGGCGGTGCCAGTGGCCGCATAGCCGCCGACGCAACCGCCTTTCCGCATCGCGATGCCAATTTCGTGATGAATGTGCACACAAGGTGGCGCGAACGCGAAGACCAGGAGGCCTCGATCAAATGGGCGCGTGGGCTTTTTGCGGCGACCGCGGTGCACGCGACCGGCGGTGTCTACGTCAATTTCATGCCAGAAGATGAGACGGATCGAGTGGCGGGGGCTTATGGCAGTAACTATGCACGGCTGACGGCGCTCAAGGCCAAATATGACCCGGAAAACCTGTTCCGGCTGAACCAGAACATTCAGCCGACGACGTAGCGCGCCAGGACAGCGGGAAGGCGTTCAAGTAACAACGAGAGCCCGCGCGGAGGTAACTTGGACATTGGGCAATGGCTGCGCGGCCTCGGCCTGCAGTCCTACGAGCAGGCGTTTCGCGACAACGGGGTCGACCTTGACGTCTTGCCCCTCTTGACGACAGACGACCTAAAGGAGATCGGCGTTTCAGCGGTCGGCCACCGGCGGAAGATACTTGATGCGGTCGGAGAACTGATGACGGCGCGCCCGCAGGCGGCAGGTCACAAGGCTCCCGATCGAGCCGAGCGGCGACAGCTCACGGTCATGTTCTGTGACCTTGTCGGCTCGACGGCGTTATCGGCCAGCCTCGACCCGGAAGATATGCAAGAACTGCTGCAGGTCTATCATACACGCGTCGGCGATCTTGCCAGCAAACATGGCGGCTTTGTTGCCAAATATATGGGCGATGGTGCCCTTATCTACTTCGGGTACCCCCATGCGCATGAGGACGACGCTGAACGGGCGGTGCGGGCGGGGCTCGCCCTCGTCGATGGCGTTTCCGAATTGACGGCGCACGGCGATCACCTCAAGGCCCGCGTTGGCATTGCCACCGGGCTTGTGGTGGTCGGCGAGCTGCTTGGGGTTGGCGAGGCGCAAGAGCGCGCGATAGCAGGCGAGACGCCAAACCTTGCGGCCCGGCTGCAGGAACTGGCCGAGGCCGGTGCGGTGGTCATCGCCAGCAATACACGGCGCCTTGTCGGCGACCTCTTCGAGCTTTCCCCATTGGCGCCGTCCGCGCTTAAAGGTTTCGCCGAACCAGTGCAGGCCTGGCGCGTGATCGGCGAGGGAAAGGCCGAAAGCCGATTTGAAGCGCTCCACGGCACGCGGGTCACTCCCATTGTCGGTCGTGAGGAGGAACTCACCCTCGTCTTGTCGCGCTGGCACCAGATAAAGGCGGGGCGCGGGCACGTTGTGCTCATCTCAGGGGAACCCGGCATTGGCAAGTCGAGGTTGGTGCTGGCCCTGCGCGAACGGCTGCAGGAAGAGTCAAAGGCATCGCTCAGCTACGCCTGCTCTCCGCACCACACCAACAGCGCGCTCTTCCCCTTCGTCACGCAGCTGGAGCGGGCGGCAGGATTTGCCTCAGGTGACGACTGGGACGAGCGCCTCGACAAGCTGGAAGCCTTGCTGCACGACACATCGGCGAGGCCCGACAACGCGGTGGCGCTCTTTGCCGACCTGCTCGGCGTCCCGATTGGCCCGCGCTACCAGCTGGCCTCGATGTCATCGCTGCAAAAGAAGGGGCTCCTCTTCCGGGCCTTTCTTGCGCAGCTTGAAGCGCTCGCTATGCGCGGCCCGGTGCTGGTGGTGCTCGAGGACGTGCACTGGCTCGATCCGACGTCACGTGAACTCTTCGATCAGATGGTCGAGCAGCTTCAACATCTGCCGGTACTGCTCATCGCAACGTTTCGACCTGAGCTGTCGCCGCCTTGGATCGGCTTTGCGCATGTCACGCTGATCACGTTGAACCGCCTGGCGCAGGCCCAGATCCGGTCCCTGGTCGAGCGGGTGACGGGCGGCAAGGCGCTGCCCCCGCAAGTCCTGGAGCAAATCCTGGCGCGAACGGAGGGCGTACCCCTCTTTACCGAGGAACTGACCAAGGCTGTGCTCGAGATCCGGATTGCTCGGTCAAGACGGCGACCGTTACGTGCTCGATGCGCCACTCCCGCCGCTGGCAATACCTGCGACCCTGCATGACTCGCTCATGGCCCGCCTCGATCGGCTCTCCCCGGTAAAGGAGGTCGCACAGATCGGCGCATGCATCGGCCGCGAATTCGACCACGCGCTGCTTGCGGCCGTCGTTCCGTTGCCCGACAGCGATCTTGCGGCGGCGCTGGAACGACTGGTCGCCGCGGAGCTTGTCTTTCGTCGTGGCACGCCGCCGGCAGCCACGTACATGTTCAAGCATGCATTGGTGCGTGATGCGGCCTATCAGAGCCTGCTGCGGAAGCGTCGTCAGCAGTTGCATGCGAAGATCGCCACAGCCCTTGAGACAGACTTTCCCCAAACGCTCGAAGCGCAGCCTGAACTGGTTGCCTCGCATTTCGACGAGGCCGGGCACTTCGACAAAGCGGCTGGATATTGGCTACAGGCCGGCCTGTTGGCCGCCGGCCGCTCGGCCAATGTAGAAGCAATTGCGCATCTTCAATCGGGGCTCGCCAGCCTCGCAGCGTGTTCCCCCGGCGAAGCTCGTTCGCGGTTGGAGTTGTCCCTGCTGCTGGCGCTTGGCGCTCCGCTCCTGTTCACCAAGGGATACGCGTCCCGCGAGGCGGAAGCGGTTTACAAACGCGCCCGGGAGCTGTGCCGGGAGCTCGGCAACGATGCGGATCTTTTCACAGCGATAAGAGGACTTGGATATGTTTATCATGTGCGTGCCAACCTTCGTGAAGCGAGCGCCGCTCACTGACGAAACGGTCGAGCTCGCGCATCGGATTGGCGCCCCGGCGTTTCTCGCCGAGGCCTACCATTTTGCCGGGGCACTGACGTTCCATCTCGGCAAATTCCAGGCTGCCCGCGATTGGCATCAGCAAAGCCTGGAGGCCGGCGCCAATCACCGCCATTTCCATTCAGAGGTCTACGGTATCAATATGGGCGCATTCTCCCGCGTCTATATCGCCCACTGCGATTGGCATCTTGGTCAACCCGACCGCGCTCTGCAGACCGCCGAGGACGGGCTTGCGCTCGCGCGGGAAAGCGCGCGCCCCTTTAGTATTGCGCTCGCGCTCGATTACCTCGCGATGCTGCATCAGTTTCGACGTGATCCCGAGGCAGCACTCACTATCGCTGAGGAAGCCCGGAGCCTTTGCCGGGAATATCGGTTCGATTATTACGGAGCATGGAGCGCGCTGGTGCGGGCCTGGGCCATTGCAGAACAAGGCCCGCTCCAGCAGGGGCTCGCAGCCTATGATGCAGCGCTGAAGGAATTCGCAGAAACTGGCGCCGGGCTGCGGATGCCCCACTACCTTTGCCTGCTCGCCGCCATCCAGCGCAAGGCAGGACGACGTGCCGCCGGGCTCAAAATCGTCGCTGAAGCGACTGAGATCGCTGAGACAACGTTGGAGACCTGGTGCAATGCCGAACTCGAACGCGAGCGCGGCGAACTGCTGCTGCTCGACCCTTCCAACGACGCCAGCAAGGCGGCCGAAGCCGCCTTCAAGCGAGCAATCGATATTGCCGCCGATCAGGGCGCGAAAATGCTTCAACTGCGGGCCAGCGCTGCGCTGGCCCAGCTCTGGGCCGAGCACAATCGCATGAAGGAGGCTCTTGATATTCTCGCGCCGATCCATGACTGGTTCAGGCAGGGGTTTGATACGCCCGACCTTTTGCGGGCCCGTAGTCTTCTTGCCAAACTACGATAGTCGCGTTCTGAACACCCGCCCCGCATTCAGCTGGAACTTGCGCGCATTGGCTGCAAATGTGATTGGCTGAGGACGAGACCGGTATCCGGTTGTTGCTTGGTTACCAATCCTGCTGACGATCAGTCGCCGATTAATGGCATCAGGCGCGGCGACTGTAACCACCCTGAAAGGCAAACCACGTCACGGTACAATCGGGTAGAACACGCCGGTAATTCGACAGTGCTCTCGCATTCCGATCAGGCGTTCTGCATCTCTGGCTATCTGAAGGTTTATCGGCGACCATGCGCTGCCGATTATATGCGGATGGATATTGTCAGATCCAGGAGGGAGGCATTCGCGGTTGGCTCCTTGGCACGCAGGCCAGACTCGCGATCAAAGCCGGCAACGGCAGCCGCGCCTTGCTGCATGCGATCCTTCCCGCTTTGCCTGCCCGACGGATCAGTTTCCGCTCATTTCGGCGATCTTGTCGAGACCGGCTTTATAAATGCTGCTGATCACGCCCTTGGCCTCGTCATCGGATTTGCCCTTGGCATCAAAGCTGCTTTTCCAGTCCACCCGGGTCCCATCTCCTTGTGCCGAGACGCTGATGGTGGCGCGATAATTCGCAACGGGAAGCGGAGAGTCGATGATGGCATAGGTGTAGCTGGTATCCGTTTGCTCGACGAGTTTCTCCTTGATTGTGCCGCCGTCTGTGGTCGTGAGTGTGCGATAGGTTGCACCGCCTTCGTCACTCTGCACGCACTTCGATACAGCAGGATGCCAGGTCCCAATGGCGCAGAAGTCGCCGATCTTCTTCCAGACCGCATCCGGATTGCCCGCGACGGTTGCAGAACTGGCCACCTCCAGCGCTGCGGCCGATCCGACCAGAAGACCCATTGCAGCAACAGCGGACGCCAGGGTCTTTAGAATTCTTGTTGTCATCTGCGCGTTCCTCCCAACAAATGACCCATCCTATTTATTTTCTCATGAATCTCAGCTTCCGGATAGGGACTTATGCCCGAAGGCCAGTGCGCCGAGCCCACTGGACGCGCGTGATGGCAATCGCGCACCACCCAAGCGGCGATGACATTCCGTCGCCGGAGGCGGAGAATTGCACGTCCATGAAGGCGTGACGAGACGGTTCCGGCGGGGCCTATCGAGCAAGATGCTGACGACGGTTGTGCGAGGAGCGCGCTATTTTCCCTGCACTTCGTAAATATAGATGGTCGATTGATCGTCTTCAGGTGCGAAATAGGCCATGAGACCGTTATCCGTCGTTTCAATCCAGAACGGGTTTTGCGTCATTGCAAGCCCGGACTGCGTCCAGAGCTGAACCGGGATTTGGTAGACAGGCAGACCCGAAGCGAGATTGACGATCTCGAGACCGCCAAGGGCGAATTTCGGGCCATCCTTTTTGATCTGGTAGTTGGTCAGGCCACCGCAGAGCATTTCGCTGTGGCCAAGATATTTGCAATCCTGATAATCGATGTAGTGGGATGGATTGAGCTTGGCCAATTGGCCAGGGTCAACACCGGCGTTGGTCACTTGCCCATTGTCGCCAAGTGTAAATGCGTAGAAGCGCCGCGATCCCCAACTGACTGCATTCAACGTCCTTTTCTCGCGGTCATGGATGACGCCGCCAAGATGATCGTGGTAGCGAAAAACTTCCCGCGGCCTCATTGTCTGAGGATCGACTTTATAGATGATGGATGCGCTGTTCGGCCTGTATTCGGCAACCGGCACGAAAATCGCATCGCCGTCGAAGTCAATACCGCCCGGATGATAGATCGAGCCTTCGCCGAGGATGACGTCCTCAACGAGATTGCCCTTTGAATCGACCTTGAAAAGATGCCCCACGCCTTTCCCCGTATCACGATCGTAACCGTCCTGCGGCTTGTCGTATTTCTTGGTGGGCGTGGTGATCTCCACCGACGTGATGTAGAAAAAATCGCCAATCTTCACCATTCCCTGCGGATGAAACGTTGGAAACGATAATGGGATTTGCCCGACCCGTTTCCAGACCGTTCCCCTGTCCAAGGTCTTGATCGTTTCACTGATCGTGCGACCGGTATCAGCGGTTTGCGCGAGGGCGGGGGAGATAACAACCATCATCAAGGTCGTCATGATGGTTGGCAATTTGCTGAGGCTTTCGAACATCCGGGGCTCCGTAACTGTCAAATTTTTTCACAAGGTGTACAACCGGCCCGTGACAGAAACGTGAATTTGAACCTCGCAAGCGGCTTCGGTTATGCCTGCGTAAAAGCTGACACAGACCGGTTACAGTGATGAAAGGTCCCCCGACGGTCGCATTGACCTTTCGTGCGCGGGGCATTGATGGGCCATTCTCTCTGGCGGTTCCTGAAAAGATAAACTCGGCCAGTCAGCGAGCGTCCCGCTCATCAATGCCATGAATGGCAGTTACTGCTGATTCAGTCGAAGCGCTGCGGCTCGGCGATGGCCCTCCATGCCCTCCGTTCGACTTTGCCGTACCGACGGGGGAGCGACTGCGGCAACACCGCGCTCGTCGAGCCATTGGTGGGTGCACACCTTGACGTAGGATCCCACCCACAGACCTCCGGTGTAGCGTCCTGCAGCCATGGTCGGAAGCGTGTGGTTCGTCCCGCAACACTTGTCGGAGTACACGACGCTTGCAAGTTTCCCGATGAACAGAGAGCCATAATTGCGCAATTTTCCTGCAGTGGAATGGGAATCGCGCGTGTGAACCTCAAGGTGTTCCGCCGCGATATGGTCCGAATACGCGATCATCGCGGTTTCATCAGCACAAACCGTGATTTCACCATAGTCACGCCACGCGACGCCGGCGACATCGGCTGTGGGCAACGTTTCAAGTTGCCGCTCGACCTCCTCCAGTGTTTCCTCGGCCAGTTTTTGGTCGGTGGTGATGAGGCCGACACGGGTCCTGACATCGTGCTCGGCTTGCGCCAGAAGATCGGTGGCGATCATCTTCGCGTCGCCGGTTTCGTCGGCAACGATGTAAATTTCGCTTGGGCCGGCCAATTGGTCGATGCCCACCTGGCCGAACACCTGCCGCTTGGCTTCATTGACGTAGGCGTTGCCCGGCCCGACGATCTTGTCGACGGCGGGAATGGTTTTGGTGCCGAACGCCATCGCGGCAATGGCCTGCGCGCCGCCCACCTTGAAAATCCTGTCAGCACCGGACAAATGGCAACCGGCAATCATGGCCGGATGGGCATTGGGTGGCAGGCAGGCGATCACCTGATCGCAGCCGGCGACCTTTGCAGGCACGATGGTCATAACGGGGGCAGACAGGATCGGATATCGGCCCCCGGGCACGTAGGCTCCAACAAACTCGACCGGAATGATCCGGTGTCCCAGGTGCAATCCGGGTAGGGCATCGAATTCGAGGGGAAGTATGGTTCGAAGCTGCGCCTCGGCGAACGCCTTGACCCGCTCAATGGCAAACTCCGTGTCTTTGCGGGTCTGCGGATCGAGGTTGGCAACCGCTTCCAGGCGGTCATCGAGGCTCACTTCGAAAGCGTCAATATCCACGCTGTCGTACGTGCGGGAGTATTGCCGTAGGGCAGCGTCCCCTTGTGTGCGCACATTTGCAATGATGTGCTTGACGGTGGCCTCGATTGCGGCCGTATCCGATCCCGAAGAACGGTTCGGCGTCTTGAGATGTTTGATTTTGTCGTCGAGTGGGTTGAAGCGGTTTGGCATTTTGAATCTCTAATTGCTTGCGGCGCGAGGTCTGTCGTCACAATCGTGCACCTGCGGGTTGACTGCAATTGCTCCCGGGGCAGCTGTTCAGTATATTCACCAACGATGAGAGGTCTAACCTGCACCTTTGGGCAGCCTGATCTCGACACGGCACTCCACGGGGAAGGACGTCATGCCAAAGATCGGCATCAAATTGCGGGAAATGCGGCGCAGGCGCGATTTGGGCCTGCGTGAACTGGCGGCACGGTCCGGCATCTCCCATTCCACCATTTCCTTGATAGAACGCGACAAGATGAGTCCGTCGATCGACACGTTGAGTGCGGTCCTTGATGCTCTTGGAACGACGCTGCCGGGGTTCTTCAGCGATCTTCAGTCGAGCCTGCCATACACGCCGTTTTATGGATCAGACGAATTGGTGGAGATCGGCAAGGTCGAAACGATATCCTACCGTGTCATTGGCCTCAATCACCCCAACAGGCAACTTCTCATGCTGCACGAAACCTATGCGGTTGGTGCTGATACGGGGGAGGCGTTCGCCCATGCTGCGCAGGAGGCGGGAATGGTCATTGGCGGCGCAGTGGAAGTGACGGTCGGGGGACAGAAAAAAATCCTCAAAAAGGGCGATGGGTATTATTTCGACAGCCGGCTTCCCCATCGCTTTCGCAATGTCAGCGAGGAGAAAAGCGAGATCTTGAGCGCAATAACCCCACCGACATATTGACGAGAGGGGTTGCAATCGGTGAATTTAATCACCGCTTTGCTTAATCGGGCTTTCAATCAAGTGAAACTGTGATTTGTTAGCCTTTGTCATAGAAAAACAAGGGGAATGACGATGAAAATTCTGAACGCAGCGTTGATGGCATGCGCGCTGGCCACCATTGGAACAATGACCGCTGAAGCCCGTGATCTGACGGTCGTGTCCTGGGGAGGCAACTACCAGGACGCGCAGCGCAAAATCTACTTCGAACCCTTTGCAAAGCAGAGCGGAAAGCCGGTGCTGGATGAGAGTTGGGACGGCGGCTACGGCGTCCTCCAGGCCAAGGTGAAAGCGGGCATTCCAAACTGGGACGCGGTCCAGGTCGAGGCGGAGGAACTTGCGCTTGGCTGCGCGGATGGCATTTACGAAAAGGTTGACTGGGACAAGCTCGGCGGCAAGTCCGCGTTCTTGCCCGCTGCCGTCAGCGATTGCGGTGTCGGCGCGATCGTTTGGTCAACCGGAATTTCCTACGACGGCGACAAGCTCCAGCAAGCGCCGGCCTCTTGGGCCGACTTTTGGGACACGACGAAGATTCCCGGCAAGCGTGGCCTGCGTAAAGGAGCCAAATACGCGCTTGAATTCGCCTTGATGGCGGACGGCGTGGCTGCCGATGAAGTTTATTCGGTTCTTGCCACGCCGGAAGGCGTCGACAGGGCCTTCAAAAAACTCGATGAGCTGAAGCCGAACATTGTCTGGTGGGAGGCCGGAGCCCAGCCGCTGCAATTGCTCTCTTCAGGAGAAGTGGTCATGACGACTGCCTATAACGGACGCATCAGCGGTTTGAACAGGTCCGAAGGCAAGCACTTCGGCTTTGTGTTTCCCGGCAGCATCTATGCGATCGACAGTTGGGTGATCCTGAAGGACAGTCCGAACAAGGACGCGGCGATGGATTTCCTCGCTTATGCCAGCAAAGCGGACAACCAGTCCAAATTGCCTGAATATATCGCTTACGGACTGACCAACACCGAGGCGGGCAAGTTCGTGCCTGCGAAATTCCAGGCCGAGCTTCCGACCTCGCCGGAAAACCTCAAGGGAGCGATTGCCCTGGATGTCGATTTCTGGACCGACAATTCCGAGGCTCTGACGCAGCGTTTCAATGCCTGGCTCGCGCAGTGACGTTGGTCTGCACGGGCGCTGAGACATCAGCGCCCTTGCATTCGCCGTCGTGACGGACAGGTTCGTGGCTTGTCGGACCCATCACCGTTGCGCATTGTTTCATGAGAGCCGAGGTGATCGACATTGAGCAATCCATTCATTCGCTTGGAGAAGGTCAGCAAATCCTTCGGTCTCCTTACCGTTGTTGAGGGATTGAATCTCGAGATCGGCAAGGGGGAGTTCATCAGCCTGCTCGGCCCGTCCGGCTCGGGCAAGACCACGATACTCATGATGCTTGCAGGATTCGAGAATCCGACAAGCGGCGCAATCTGGGCAGGCGGCAAACGCATTGACAGTTTGCCGCCGCACAGACGCAACATGGGTGTCGTCTTCCAGAATTATGCCCTCTTTCCGCACATGACGGTGTCGGAGAACGTTGCCTTCCCCTTGAAAATGCGCGGCCTCCCGCGTGCGCTCATAAAGGAGCGTGTCGAAAAGGCGCTCGATATGGTGCAGCTTGGTTCCCTCGCCGAGCGGCGTCCCTCGCAGCTCTCGGGTGGTCAACAGCAACGGGTTGCCTTGGCGCGTGCCCTGATCTTCGAGCCAGAAGTGGTCCTGATGGATGAACCGCTCGGCGCGCTGGATAAGCAGCTGCGCGAACAGATGCAATTGGACATCCGCGATCTGCATCGACGGCTCGAGCTGACAATCGTCTTTGTGACCCACGACCAGTCGGAGGCGCTGACGATGTCGGATCGCATCGCGATCTTCAATCGCGGAAAAATTGAACAGATCGGCAAACCCTCCGACATCTACGACCATCCAAACACGCAATTCGTGGCGGAGTTTATCGGCGAGACAAATCTGGTACGAGGCTGCGTACAAACGATCGAAGGCGGTACCGCCCGTGTCCAATTGCCCGGCGGGCAGGTGGTTTTCGTTGAAACAGCAACGGACCTTCGTCCAAACGGCAGTATTTGCCTGTCGATAAGGCCCGAGCGAATAAAGGTGGGACGACGGGAGACTGCGGGCAACAACCTTACCGCGGCCATCTCCGATGTCGTCTATCACGGGGATCATTTGCGCCTGCTTGCCCGGAGCGACGGCCAGGGGCTTGTCGTCAAAACCGACCGCAGCCAGCCGACGCTTTCGATTGGCGAGGAAGTGCAACTTTCCTTCCTGCCGTCCGATTGCTGGGTGGTGCGCCCATGAATGCGCCAAGACTGAGCAAACAGGTGATTTCCCTGGTGCTCGTCGCGCCGCTGTTGCTGTTTCTTGTTGTCTTTTTCGCCTTTCCCCTCGTCACGATGATGAAGTCCGCGGTATCCGATCCGGTGGCGGCACGCGCGCTTCCTGCCACCGCCCGTGCGGTTGCAGGATGGGATCGCGCCAGCCCTCCAACCGAAGACATGAAGGCTGCCTTTGTTACCGACATACGCCAGATTAATGACGACCAATTGTTCGGGGATCTTGTACGGCGATTGAACAGCGCAAAATCCGGCTTTCGCACGTTGATGACGAAAACACGTGCGGCCGCTTCAAGCGCCGCTGGAACCATTGATCTCATCGCTCTGGACAAGCGATGGGCCGATCCCTCCTATTGGCAGGCCGTTAGCGTCGCAGCGTCTTCAAGCATTACAGACCGCAACCTTCTGGCAGCAGTTGACCTGCAACGGGACGCGTCCGGTGCAATAACCTCTCTTGCGGCCGATGCTTCGGCGAACAAGACCATCATGCTTCGCACGTTTGTGATGGCTTTGACGGTGACAGTGGCGTGCGTCCTCATCGGACTTCCCTTTGCCATGATCGCTGCTTCGCTCGACGGCTGGAAGCGGCAGTTGTTGCTGGGTGCAGTGCTATTGCCGCTGTGGACGTCGCTCCTGGTGCGGACCGCCGCCTGGTTCATCCTGTTGCAGGACAGGGGCCTGATCAATTCGGCCCTGATGCAATTGGGCTTAACGTCCGGCCCCGTGCCGCTGATCTTCAACCGGGCCGGCGTCATCATTGCCATGACTCACGTCCTGCTTCCCTTCATGGTGCTTCCCATCTTCAGTGTGCTGATCGGCATCCCCAAGAATCTGATGCCGGCCGCGGCCTCCTTGGGAGCCCATCCCGTCCGGGCATTCTGGACTGTCTTGCTGCCTCTCTCACTGCGCGGCGTCGTGTCCGGTTCGCTTTTGGTATTCATGAGCGCCCTCGGGTACTACATAACGCCCGCGCTGATCGGTGGTGCCAAGGACCAGATGATCAGTTCGGTGATTGCCTACTACGCGACGGGGGCCGCCAACTGGGGCATGGCCGGGGCGCTTGGACTGGTTCTCCTTTCGGCCACGTTGATCCTCTACGCGGTCTATCTCCGCCTCTCGTCAGAACGGGAGGCGCGTGCGTGAACGTGTTGCGTTTTTCCAAACTCGTCTTCGGTTCTGCGACCGTGTTCTTTCTCATTGCACCGCTGATTGCGATCCTGCCGCTCGCCTTCACCGACAGCGTCTTTCTCAATTACCCCATTCCGGGTTATTCGACCCGCTGGTTCGAAGAACTGTTCACCGCTGGCGTGTGGCAGCGCTCGATCATCAACAGCCTCATCATCGGTTGCGGTACCACCGTGCTCGCCACGGTTCTGGGGACCGTTGGTGCCCTCGGACTTCGCGACAGGCAGCTTTCGCTGGCGCTCGCGACCATCAAGACGATTTTTCTGCTGCCAATGGTGGTGCCGGCGGTGGTGCTCGGCGTCGGCATGCAGCTCATGTTTGCGCGCTACGGTCTGACCAACACCTATCTTGGGGTGATCATCGCCCACACCGTGGTGGCCGTGCCCTTTGTCGTCGTCAACGTCCTGGCCGTCTTGCAAGGGATCGATCGCCGACTGGAGCAGGCCGCAGCCAGCCTCGGCGCAGCACCCGTTACGGTGCTCAAACAAGTCACCTTGCCGCTGGCGCTCCCCGGCATCGTCTCGGGAGCTGTTTTCGCCTTTGCAACGTCGTTGGACGAAGTCGTGCTCACACTGTTTGTGGCCGGCCCAAACCAGCGCACGCTCGCACGGCAAATGTTCTCGACGATTCGGGAAAACATCAGCCCTGCAATCGCGGCCGCAGCCTTCGTTTTCATTGTCGGCACGGTCTTGATTGCGGTCGTTCTGAATTTTTCGCGAGGCACCAAACAGGCGAATTGATAGCCATCATTGAACCTTTCGCGCCCAGGCGGTGAAGTCCTGGCCGCTTTTATCGAAACGCCGTATATCTGAGCCGTTCCAGTTTTCAGGCGTCAAGCCCGACGTACTCGGAAAACGCATCGAGTTGCGGCTGACGAGGTTCTTGACATTTGACTGACCTGCGGGTGGATAGGTTGTCGTGAGCACTACAAAACTCCTGCTGAGCTTGCCGCTGATGGTGGCTTTTGCCTACGTGTTGCTTGTCGGCCTGGTGTATCTTTCACAGCGCAGCCTCCTTTATCCCGGCGCCAGCCCGACCCCTGCTCCACTGCACGCAAGCTGGGGTGAAAACGTTTCCATCAGGACGCCCGACGGAGAGACGCTTCATGCACTCTACGCTCAGGGCGAAGCTGGCAGGCCTTCAGTGCTGTTCTTTCTCGGCAATGCTGACCGGGTCAGCAACTACGGCTTCCTCGCAAAGGCGCTGGCCGCGCGCGGCATTGGCCTGCTGGCGATTTCCTATCGCGGCTATCCGGGATCGACCGGCTCGCCGAGCGAAATCGGGCTACTGACTGACGGCATTGCTGCGTTCGACTGGCTTTCGGTTCGCTCCCAAGGCGAGATCGTCGTGCTCGGCCAGTCGCTGGGCAGCGGCGTCGCCGTCAACACGGCCGGACAAAGGCCGGCTGTCGCCGTCATCCTTGTGTCGGCCTATCTGTCGGTTCTGTCGCTCGCCCAGACGCATTACCCGTTCTTTCCGGTTGCGCTGCTGATCAAGGACCCTTTTCACTCAGATCTCAAAATTGCGAAGGTGAGGCAACCGAAACTGTTCATCCACGGCCGGCGTGACGACATCATCCCGCTGTCCTCGGGCGAGGCATTATATCAGACCGCTTCGCAGCCAAAGCAGATGCTGATCTACGACGATTCTGGTCACAATGATATTTGGGACGAGCGCATGGTTGCCGATGTCATCGCCTTTGTGGAGGCGCTAAAAACCGGTACATATTGAGTTCGCTAGCGCAAATCCACGGCAGCGGGGTCTTCAGATGCCTTGGATTGCGGCAGAACCGGCCTGCCTGGTGCTGTATCGGTAGCGGCATCATCAAACATTGCACCCTCCTTGACAGGCCAGGCGAACAATTGGTCACGCTATTGAACGCTTATGTGACAGCGTCTGTGCATTCGTGATCGGTTCTTGCCGAAGCGATGGCATTCCTCGTTTTCACATTGCCCACGCTGTTATATGACAATTTGATGACGATTATGTAACGACCATCGTCGCCAACAGCGGGAGACAGCTATTGGCCGAGAGAGTACGGCAGATCAAACTGGAAACGGAGGGCATTGAGCGACCGGAAAAAAACTCCGCCTTGTTGCGCGCGCTCACGCGATCATTGCGTGTTGCCGACTATCTTATCGCAACATGCGTGCTGTCAACGATCCTGGTCTTTCTGATTGAAATCATCGCGCGCGCTTCTCTTGTGGACACAATGGCGTTCTTTGAACAGACAAATCGCCCGGCATGGACGACTGTCGGCATCTATGCGTGCATCGTCATTGCTCTTGATGCGGTTTTGGGACGCTCGCACCACGGGCTGCTGTGGATCGCGCCCCTTGCCTTGCTGTTTGCATGGATCGGGCGGCAGAAAGTGCTCTATCTTGGCGACCCGATTTATCCGTCTGATTTTCTCTATTCGCGCCAGCTCGTTGACCTGTTTCCCCTTCTTGCGCGCGAGCGGCCTTGGACGGCAGTTGGTATTGTCATGGCGGCTGTCATCGCCCCGCTTCTACTTGTCTTCCTCTGGCGCAGCTTACGCTGCCGCGCACTGCCTTTGAACGTCAAGGCAAGGCTCTGGCGACTTGGGATCACCATGCCCTTGCTGGCGGTTTTTGTTTCTGCGATGGATCATTCCATGTTTTCCTGGACGCGGGACCGTCTGCGGGTCCTGCCCATCATGTGGGACCAAAAAGAAAACTATGCATATAACGGCTTTACGATGGCCTTCGCGCTCAACGTTCCAATGGCCAATGTCACAGCACCAGAAGGTTATTCGCAGCAGGCAATCGAGGCGATTGGAGCGCCGTCGCCTGCGCATTTTACCGCCTCGGATCAGCCCGACATCATCATGGTCATGAGCGAATCGTTCTGGGATCCAACCCGGTTGCCCAAAGTGAATTTCAATCGCGACCCCATTCCTGCTGTGCGCGCCAATCAGACTGGTGCAATCTTTTCGCCTGAATTTGGCGGAATGACCGCCAATGTGGAATTCGAGGCGCTTACGGGCTTCTCCAATGCGTTCCTGCCCTATGGCAGCATCCCATACCAGCAATATGTGCGACAGCCATTGCCCTCGCTGGCGACATTCTTGAAAAGCGCTGGCTATGTGACCAAGGCAATCCATCCTTTTCGCCAATGGTTCTGGAATCGGCGCAACGTTTATGCGGCCTTGGGTTTCGACACCTTCATGTCTGAGGAAGATCTGCCAAAGCTTGCCGAACGCGGCCCGCTTGTGTCCGATCAGGCCCTGACTGAAGAGATCATCAGGCAAGCAGACGAGATGCAACAGCCGTTTTTCGTCTTCGCCGTCACGTTGCAAGGCCATGGTCCATACGAACCGAACCGGTACAAGGATCCGTC
Organism: Phyllobacterium sp. A18/5-2; assembly: GCF_025452215.1. Taxonomy (NCBI): domain Bacteria; kingdom Pseudomonadati; phylum Pseudomonadota; class Alphaproteobacteria; order Hyphomicrobiales; family Phyllobacteriaceae; genus Phyllobacterium; species Phyllobacterium sp. A18/5-2. Next base: position 744,839 of record NZ_CP104967.1, read on the forward strand.
GATCGATGTGTCGACACCGGCCGGCGAAGCCGCACGCGCGACAATTGGCACCTTCGCCGAAGGTGTATCGGATGCCGATAGCAGCCTCAGGTATTTGATGAATTGGGCCAATAGACGCAGCCGTCCCACGATCCTCGTTTTCTTTGGCGATCATCTGCCTCCGCTCGGAGAGGCTTACGTCGCAACTGGCTATATGAGAATGCGGGTCGCCGATCGGCGGGCGCCACTTTCAGACATGCTCAAACAGCATGAGACGCCTCTGGTCATCTGGTCGAACCGCACCGGGACAGATTTTGGTGTCGGCACGGTCAGCCCCGTATTCCTTCCCTTGCATGTGCTCGAACTTGCCGGCATTGTTCACCCCTATTACACGGGTTTTCTCGGTTCGGTCCGCGACCATTACAAAGTCATCGACCGGCACATTCTGTGGTCTTCCAACGGCGAGGCCAAGGAAAATTGGGCGGCAAACCCGCATATAAATCCCTGGATTGGAAATTTTCGCCTGCTGCAATACGACATGATGTTCGGCGCACAGCACGGTATGAATAGGTTCTTCCCCGAAATGAATGCACAGCCCCCAGCGATGTGAGACGAGGCACGTCGGCTCCTCTTGATGCCGCCATGGAATCGCAACGAAAAAGAGGAGATGCCACGACCAACAATTCCGGAGGGCAGAACCGAACGTCCATGGCACATACCGCGCGATCATTTGGCATTTTCAAACGGGTATCCTCACCTGTCGGTTTTGAACAATCGTCGAATTGGCGTGTCTATTGAGGGGCCGGTTAGGCGGCCCTGGCCTGTTCATCTCGACGAGGACGATTGGTTTGGGCGGTGAAGAGCCGACTTTGAGCGACCCTTAGTGGTATCGTGAGGCTCGTAGACTGGATCGCATGCAGGCCATTTTTTGATGCGCCGCCCAGTCCCAGCAGCATAAAAGCGACTTATTCAGCAGCCTGTGTCAGCCCCAATGCGACATCGGTCGTATAGTTCTCCCGCATGAAGTCGATGAAATTGTCGCGGAACTGCCGCGTATGGGCATGAGCCAACTCATCTGCGCGCTCAACGTCCTTCGCCTTGATGGCTTCAAACATCAACTGGTGCTCATCGGTCAATAGGTACCCATCGTGGGTTCGTTCAAGATACTCAAAATGCAGATGCAGCATCCTTTGGCCCTGATTGAGCAGGCGCTCGTAGAAGCTTGCAAAATAGGGATTTCTGCCCGCCGCGGCGATGGCCATGTGAAACTGCTTGTTGGCCTCGGACATGACAAGGTGATTGGCGGATTTCACCGCTGCCTCGAACTCCTTCAGGCGGCGGGCGATGATTTTAAGATCAGCATCGGTGCGCAGTTCTGCCGCCAACCGCGTATTCATGCGTTGGGCTATATCGAGTGCTTCAACATATTTCGGGAAGATGGCGACCTCTATTGGCGCAACGATCGTGCTTCTATTGGCAAGTGTCACAACCAGGTCGTCTCCCGATAGTCGTATCAAAGCCTCGCGCACAGGCGATCGTGACAGGTCAAATCTTTCTGCCAGCGTGGTCTCATCCAACAGTTGGCCCGGTTGCAGCACGAGAGACAGTATTTCATTGCGTAGCGTTTCATAAACGCTCCTCCAGCTCGCACCCTTCGTGCGCTTCACTTCATGCTCTTTGACCACCAGCGGTTCTCCAAATCTACGGAACCCAGTCATACGCTTTGGGCCCTATGTTGTCGACACATGATTTTTTTTGCTTGACATTGTCGACACAAAGACGACATTAGACCAGTCGACACTGGGTCGACATAGATCAGAAAGATCGGCCAAAGCCGACAGGTGGAACCGCGCGCTTGGCGCTAAACAAAGGGATTTTCGATGTTCTCGAGATTGTTTTCTTCCGCATTGCGGGCTGCACCCGTATTGGCTGTCATTGCAGGCCTTTCGACCTCGGCTGCCCAGGGACAGGCACAAGAAGGTTATTGGCAAGGCGTGCAAAAAGCAGGTGTATTGCGTTGCGGGGCAGCCGTCGCTCCTCCTTACGTCATGCGCGATCCGGCGACTGGCGAATATACCGGCTTCTTTGCTGATCTTTGTCGCGGTTTCGCCGAGGCGCTCAAGGTAAAGCCGGAATTCGTGGATACGACTTGGGACAATATTGTTGCGGGACTTCAAGCAGGTAAGTGGGACGTTTCGCTCGCGCTGAACCGGACACCGGCACGCGCCATGGCGGTGAACTTCTCCATTCCGGCAATGGAGTACCAGATTTCCCTGGCCTACAACAAGGAAAACCCCAAGATTCCAGCGGGTGCAACCTCCGTGGCGGATATCGACAAAGAGGGGGTTACGCTTGCCGTCATGTCGGGTACGGCTCAAGACAAGGCGATATCGGCGGCCGTTAAGACCGCACAAATCCTGCGGTTACCAGGCAATGACGAGACCCGCCTTGCGGTAACGTCAAGGCGTGCGGACATCCTCGTCGACGCCTCCGATACCAACCAGCTGTTCACGCAGTCCAATCCGCAATGGGCCGTCGCCCTCAATCCGACGCCGGCGCTTGCCAAGCAGGGCGTTGCCTTCGGGTTGCCTCACCAGCTTTCGTTTTCCGACGTCGAGGTTGTGAACATTTTCCTCGAAGAGAAGGTTGCTACCGGTGAAGTGGACAACATGATCAAGAAGGCCGTCGACGAAGTCCTTAAGGGTTCGAAGTAAGGTCGCTTGGCGGGCTGCTGCAGATTGTTGCCGCCCGCATTTGTTTACCGACGTTGCAAGGAACCTTGCCATGACGCTTCCGATGATGACACCGCTGGTAAAAGTCGACAGTCTGCACAAAAGCTACGGACCGCTCATTCCAGTGCTGAAAGGTCTCGATATTGAAATGAAACCCGGGGAGCGGCTGGTCGTGATCGGTCCCAGTGGCGGCGGCAAAAGTACATTGCTGCGCGTCATGATGGGGCTTGAAAAAATCGACAGTGGCTCGATCACCTTTGGCGGAAAACCCTATATTTCGTCTGACGGCTACAATCGCAAGACGCTGATCGACAACAATGTGCGCCGATCCATCGGCATGGTTTTCCAGCACTACACGCTTTTTCCGCATCTCAACGTGGTGCATAACCTGATCCTCGCGCCCTGCAAAGTGCGGGGCGACAAGAAGGCCGATGCCATTGCGCGGGCACAAGCCCTTCTCAAAAGGTTTGGTCTGGATGCGAAGGCCAATGCCTATCCTGCTCAGCTTTCTGGCGGGCAAAAGCAACGCGTTGCAATCGCCAGAGCATTGATGCTGGATCCCAAACTTATGCTTTTCGACGAAGTGACGTCCGCGCTCGATCCAGAACTCGTCGGCGAAGTTGAACAGGTCATTCTTCAGCTCGCCAAACAGGACATGCCGATGATGATCGTGACCCACGATATGTGGTTTGCAAAAAATATCGCTTCACGGGTGATCTTTTGTGCGGGCGGCGTTGTTGTCGAGGATGGTCCGCCCGAGCAGGTTCTGGGCTCCCCCAAGGAAGAGCGAACGAAGGACTTCATCGACCGCGTGTTCCACATACGCCAGTGAGGTGGTCGGCATGAACTACTCTTTCGACTTTGCGTCCGTTACCAGCAATCTTGGCCCGCTTTTCAAGGGCCTCGTTGTTACACTCCAGCTGACGGCAGCAGCAAATCTGATGGGGCTGACACTTGGGTTTGTCTTGGCGCTGTTGATCATGAGCCGACGGTCAGTGATACGGCTTCCGGCAATGCTGTTTGTGGAGTTCTTCCGCTGCACACCGGCGATTGTTCAAATTGTCTGGTTCTTCTACTGCGTGCCGATGCTCTTCAACGTGTTCCTCGACTCAATGACCATGGGCATTCTCGCACTCGGGTTCAACCTGACAGCCTTCAACGCCGAAGCCTACCGGGCGGCCATCCAGAACGTTCCCCGCGAGCAGCTGGATGCGGGCATCGCTCTTGGCCTCAATCCGTTCCAGCGGGTCCTTTACATCATCTTGCCGACCGCCTTTCGGGCATCAATCCCGGTTCTGCTTACCAACGGCATTGTCATCTTTCAGCAAAGCGCGCTCGTTGCAATCGTTGCCCTCCAGGATCTGATGTATCAGGGCAAGACCCTCGCAACCGAAACCTACCGGCCGATTGAGACATTCACGATCATCGCGCTGATCTATTTCGCGGTTTCATTTCCTGTCACACAAATTGTCGGCTACCTCGAACGCCGCCGCCAGCTTTTGACGAGCTGAAGGAGAACAGCAATGGAACTCGACTTCAGCATTCTTTTTCGCTTCAAGGACGCACTCCTGCTCGGTCTTTGGATGACGGTCAAATTGACGCTCATGTGCATCTTGCTTGGGTGCACCCTGGGGTTTTTGGTCGGCCTTGCCCGAACGTCAAAGAGCATATTCTTAAGGGGTATCTCCGGGGTTTATGTAGAATTTTTTAGGGGCACTCCCGTTCTCATCCAGCTGTTCTGGATCTTCTTTTGCCTCCCGCTTTTGCTGGGGTTTGAACTGTCAAATCTCGCGTCCGGCATTATAGCGCTGACACTTTACATGGGTGCAATTACCAGTGAGACGTTTCGGGCATCGTTGAAATCCGTCGGACCCGAGCAGCTCGACGCGTGTGTTGCACTGGGCCTTCCGCGCTGGACGCAGGTGACCAGTGTTGTGCTGCCTCAGGCGATCTTAAGGGCCGTGCCGACCCTGCTTTCCAACTGCGTAAGCCTCTTCAAGGAAAGCGCGCTGGTTTCTGCTGTCGGCATGGCCGACCTGATGTTCGTTGGGCAAAACATCTCAAACAACACGGCGCGGCCGGTCGAAGTGCTGACAGTCGTCGCCTTGATGTATTTCGCCATAGCTTTTCCTCTTACGCGCGCGGTCACGCTCATCGAGCGACGCATCCTCACCAAACTCGCGGTCTGACACGACCTATCCGATAACCAAGGAGATACCCCATGAAACTCACAGGCGTTATGCCGGCCCTCGTCACGCCGTTTGATAGCAACGGAAAGATCGATTTCAACGCATTTGAGACGTTGCTTACCAAATTGCGGGACGACGGCGTCAAAGGCTGGGTTCCGTGCGGTTCGACCGGCGAATACAACGCCATGACCTCGGATGAGCGTGTTTCCGTCCTGAAGTTCGTTGCACAGTTTGCCAATAGCGATGAGCTGCTCATCGCCGGTACAAATGCTGGATCGACGTGGGAGGTCGTCGAGCACACCAAGCGGGCGCGGGACGTCGGTTACGATACGGTTCTGCTTTCAGCGCCTTTTTACGCCACGCCCGCGCCAAATGAACTCATTGCGCATTATCAGTCTGTTCTGGACGCAGTGGATGTTGATATCATCCTTTACAACTATCCCCCCAAAGTCGGCGTTGAAGTGGGCCTCGACGTACTTGACGCGTTTGTGGAAAATTCACGCGTGATCGGCATCAAGGAATCGAGCGGCAACCTGTTGCGCGCGATCGATATCCGTTCTCGCTACGGTGACCGTTACCAGGTCACAAACGGCTCTGACGACCAGACACTCGACTTCTACCTTTGGGGCGCGACGTCGTGGATATGCGGTCCGGCGAACTGCATGGCCAAGGCCTGCGTTGATCTTGTCAATACGATCGAGGCAGGCGACTGGCTGGCGGCGCGTGACAAGATGCAGGTCATCTACGGTGCCATGTCGAGCCTGGAAAGTGGAAAGTTTGTGCAGAAGATCAAGTATGGCTGTGAGCTTGCTGGCACACCCGTCGGCCTCGGACGTCAGCCGCTGCTCGATTTAACTGACGATGAAAAAACAGCCTTCAGACAAGCAATGGAGCCGGTTCTCGGTTAACCAGATCATGTCGGGCATGGGGCGTTTGAACAAGGTTACAGTGGTGGGCGCGGGGATTATCGGCGTCGCCATTGCATTTGAACTACAGCGGCGAGGCAAACAGGTCGTCCTCGTCGATTGCAATGAGCCGGGGCGCGGAGCGTCTTTCGGCAACATGGCAAGTATTGCCGTAACCGAGTTCATGCCCGCATCGCGGCCTTCCGTGTGGGCGCAAATGCCGAAATGGTTGCTCGATCCGCAAGGGCCCGTGCGGGTCAGGCCATCTTATCTGCCAAAACTTACGCCCTGGTTTCTGCGCTTCCTTGAAGCCAGTCGCCCTTCGCGCGTCAAGGAACTTGAGGCAGCAGGGGCTGTGCTTTGCGGTCGTGTTTATGAAGATTTGCTGGCATTGCTCGATGCGGCTGGCCTTTCAGGTGAGCTGAGCCAGGAAGGCTGCCTCAGTCTCTACGCTGACGAGCAAGAGTTCAACGCGGACCGCGAACACATCGAGGTGCTGGAGCGCTTCGGATTTGCTCATGAGGTGGTGGGGGGTAATGCAATTCGAGAGCTTGAACCAGCGATCACGACAGGGATCCGTCGGGCGGTTCTGCTCCCGCAGAACCGTTCGGTGCGGGACCCGTTTCGTCTCGTCACGGCATTGTTCGATCGATACTGCGCGCTTGGTGGCCAGTTCGAGAGCGGGGAGATCGTTGGATTCTGAAAGGATTGACGGAGCCTTGTCGGCGCTGACGTTCAAAGACGGACGAAACTTTCCTGTCGCGCAGGCAGTATTGTGTGCAGGCGCTTATACCGGGCGGCTTTCGAAACAGTTAGGAGAGCAGATACCGCTCGAAACAGAGCGGGGCTATCATACCCAGATCATGGCCCCTGGGATTTCCATGCGCCACTCGATCATTTGGCCGGCCCGCGCTTTTATGGTGACGCCGACGGCAGGTGGAATAAGGGTCGGTGGCACGGTTGAGATGGCTGGACTGGATGCACTGCCTGATTACAGGCGTGCCCAGGTGCTGGTTCGTCACGCCAAGGAAGCCCTTCCCGATCTCCAGGTAAAAGAGACCAGTGAATGGATGGGGCACCGCCCGGCGCTGCCGGACACCGTTCCGATCATAAGCCCATCGGCAAAGACGCGCGGCGTCTTCTATGCCACCGGGCACGGTCATCTTGGCTTGACTTATGCTGCCACAACCTCGCGGCTGATTGCAGACATGGTAACCGGATGTACCCCACCGATCGATCTTAGGCCTTACCGGGTCAATCGGTTTTAACGCCAAAGGCAATGATTGTTTCATTGCCGGTCGTAGCCCCACCGCTCAATATGGAGACAGGAAAAATGCAAAGTGAGCTGTATATCGATGGCCAATGGGTAAAGCCTATACAAGGCGGCAGCTTCAAGGTCATCAATCCCGCGACCGAGGAGGTCATTCACCACGCCCCAGCCGGAACAGCCGAAGACGTAGACATCGCCGTCAAGGCAGCTCGCAGGGCCTTCGATATCGATGGTTGGCCCCAGAAAACCGGCAGCCAGCGTGCCGTCTATCTTCGTGCTATTGCTGAAGGCATTCGAACGCGCCAACAGGAACTTGCACGTCTCGAGGTGCTCGACAACGGCAAGCCGTTTCCGGAAGCTGACTGGGACGTTGCGGACGCAGCTGGTTGTTTCGACTTCTATGCGGGCCTTGCAGAGCAGCTCGACAACAATCCGCAAGAGCCGATCGCCCTGTCCGATTCCCGGTTCACCTCCAAAGCGGTCAAGGAACCGATCGGCGTCGCCGGTGCAATCATACCTTGGAATTATCCACTGCTGATGGCAGCCTGGAAGGTGGCCCCGGCACTGGCTGCAGGCTGCACCATCGTCCTCAAGCCAGCGGAACTTACCTCACTGACAGCGCTCGAACTCGGTGCGATCGCCAATGGTGCAAAGTTGCCGCCGGGCGTACTCAATATCGTTACCGGCTCCGGGTCTGTTGCCGGTCAGGCGATCATCGATCATAAGGGCGTCGACAAGCTCGCATTCACCGGGTCGGGGCCGGTCGGTTCCAAGATCATGGAGGCCGCTTCCCGAGACATAAAGCGCATCAGCCTTGAGCTTGGCGGCAAGTCCCCTTTCGTGGTCTTCGAAGATGCAGACATCGAGCAGGCGGTTGAATGGATCATGTTCGGTATTTTCTGGAACCAGGGTCAGGTCTGCTCTGCGACGTCGAGGGTTCTGGTCCAGGAGGGGATTTACGATCGCCTTCTTCATCGCTTGATCGAAGAGACGAAACGCATCACCATTGGCAACGGTCTTGACGAGGGAATCCTTCTTGGCCCGCTGGTCTCCAAGCGCCAGTATGAGCAGGTCATAGCTGCGATCGAAGCGGCGAAAGCGAAAGGTGCGAGCGTTGCCTGCGGAGGGCGACGACCTGAGCGTTTCAACAAGGGCTACTATCTCGAGCCGACCATATTGACCGGCGCACCCCTCGACAGCGGCGCCTGGCGCGAGGAGATCTTTGGCCCGGTTGTCTGCGTCAGACCCTTCTGCGACGAGAACGAGGCTATCGAGCTTGCCAATGATTCTCGCTTCGGTCTTGCTGCTGCGGTTATGTCGAGGGACGAGGCCAGAGCCGAACGCGTCGCTAAAGCTTTCCGCGCCGGGATTGTTTGGATTAACTGCTCGCAGCCCACCTTCACCGAGGCACCGTGGGGCGGTTACAAGCAATCGGGCATTGGTCGCGAGCTCGGACGGTGGGGCCTTGATAACTATCTTGAGACCAAACAGATCACCCGGTTCACAAGCGACGAGCCGTGGGGTTGGTACATCAAATAAGTGGAGGATTGGATGAACTGGAACAGGTCGATCAAACTCCTGCAGGTCCATTGCCAAGGCGAGATCGGCAAGGTGATCGTGGATGGTGCTCCGCAGATCCCAGGCGCTACGATCCTGGAAAAGATGAACCATATCAACGAAGTCGATGATCGTCTTCGGCGCTTTGTCACATTCGAACCACGTGCCAACGTTGCGATGTCGGTCAATCTTTTGCTTGCGCCCACAAGGCCGGACGCTGATGCGGGGTTTATCGTTCTGCAAGCTGACAGGGCGCATCCCATGTCCGGCAGCAATTGCATCTGCGTTGTCACTGCGCTTGTGGAAAGCGGCCGCGTGGCGATCAACGAGCCTGAAACGCTGGTTCGTCTGGATACCCCCGCGGGGTTGATCGTTGCACGAGCGCGTTGCTCGAATGGCAGGTGCCTGTCTGTAAGTCTCGATAACGTGCCATGCTTCGTCGAAGGGCTCGACCAAACCATCGAGACGCCGCGCTGGGGTACGATAAAGGCCGATATTGCTTTTGGCGGCGTCTATTATGCGATTGTCGATGTCGAGCCGTTCCACCTCGATATCGTACCACACAATGCACGCGGACTGGCCGAGGCGGGAATGGAGTTGAAAGCCCTTCTGGCACAACAGGTCTCGGTGCAGCATCCCGAGATCAGCACGATCAATGAAATTGCCTACGTGATGTTCCGTGGGCGCGAAGCGGATGGCGCCGTGCGCACATGCACGACACTAAAGCCTGGCCGGGTCGATCGATCCCCTTGCGGTACGGGCAGCTCGGCAAATCTCGCGGTGCTCCATGCCCGCGGCGAAGTCGCGGTCGGGGACAGCCGCATATCCCGATCGATTATCGGCGGAGAGTTTGTGGCTGAAGTGATCGGTCAAACCACGGTTGGCGGTCGCCCGGCAGTTCTGCCACGCATTACTGGACAAGCCTGGATCTATGGTTCCGAAGAGCTGCGTGTCGATGACAGCGATCCCTTCCCATCAGGTTTCGCCCTTTCCGATACTTGGGGTCCTCAGGTTGACGAGCGCAAGTGAGAGAGAATGGCGATGAAGGAACTTGTGGGGCAAACGATACTTGTAACCGGTGCATCCGGCGAAATAGGCGCGGCCATCGTTGAGCGCTTGGCCATCGAAGGCGCGAAAGTGGTTATCCAGTATGGGCGCGACAAAGGCGGTGCTTGCGCCCTTCACGAGCGGATCAATGCAAAAGGTTGGATACTCCAGGCGGACCTGAGCGATCCGTCCGAACCCACAAATTTATGGGAGCGCGCAACTGCGGTGGCAGGGCGCATTCATGGTCTCGTCAACAATGCCGGGATACGCACGGAAATTTCCATAGATGCCGATCTGGATCAATGGCAGGCCGCATGGAGGCGCGAGTTTCAGGTGGATTTCTTTGCGGCAGTCGACCTGTGCCGCGCCGCAATCCGGCATTACAAGAACAATGGTGGCGGGCGGATCGTCAATATGGCGAGCCGGGCTGGGCAGAGGGGCTACGCCGCCGGCGCAATGCCCTACGCAGCCGCCAAAGCGGCACTCATCAACTTGACAAAATCCATAGCCCGCAGCTTTGGGCCCGACGGTGTCGTCGCCACGGCAATCGCGCCAGGTTGGGTTCGAACTGAGATGGCCGAGGAATTCGTCGCTCGATTTGGTCAGGCAGCAGCCGTGGCTGATATTCCAATCGGGGCCATGGCCAACCCGTCGGAGATTGCCGAACTCGTGGCCTTCGTCCTTCGACCGTCGCAGCGTTCATTGAACGGCGCAACCCTTGATGCAAACGGCGGAAGCTACATCCGCTAGCAGCCTCAGCGAACAGTTCAAAGGAGATATCAATGAAACGTTTTTTCGGGAGAGTGGCGATCGTAACGGGTGGAGGCGGCGGCATCGGGTCAGCAATTTGTCAGCGCCTTGCAGAAGAAGGAGCCGATGTAGTCGTCACCGACATGAATGCGCTCGCGGCCCAGGAAGTTGCACATAAGATCGTCACCAATGATGGTGCGGCCTATATGATTGAAGCGGATCTATCCGACAGCCGATCATGCGCCGACCTTATATCGACCGTAATCAGTCGAAGCGGCCGCGTGGACATCCTGGCCAACAATGCCGGCATCAATCGTCGTGGTAACTTGCTCGCGCTCAGTGAGGATGATTGGCATGCTAGTTTTGCCGTCAATCTGAATTCGATGTTTTACCTGTGCAGGGCGGTCATTCCGCACATGATCGCGGCGGGAGGAGGAGCAATTGTCAATACTGCTTCGCAATGGGGTCTTTACCCGGCTCCCAATCATATCGCCTATAATGTGACCAAAGCGGCAGTCGCATCCTTCACCCAGAACCTCGCGCGCGATTACGCCTCGCATAAAATACGCGTCAACGCGGTCTGTCCCGGCGAGATTCATACGCCCATGCTCGAAGCTGGAGTCATAGGCGCCGGTAAGACGATTGCTGATCTCGCCGGGCTTGTACCGTTCGGACGCCTCGGCAAGCCGGAAGAAGTGGCGGCTCTGGTAGCATTTCTCGCCTCGGATGAAGCGCGGTTCATGTGCGGTTCGCTTGTGGAAATTACCGGCGCTCAAGCCGTCGCTTGAGGTTCCGGCCGCTACAGGGTCATTGAATACTTTTCAAAAATTGATGAGAATCCGCCCTAATCGGCGGTTTCAAACCAAGGTTTCTCGGCAGGTAGCAGTGTCGAACAAGGACCGAGACAGCATGTCGTTTGAAGGGCTTCTTATAATGAGGTCACATGCACTGCTGATTGATCATCATTTGAATGCAAGCGGGTGATGATCACTTGAAAGGATCTGTCACGGACATGACCGGAGAACTCCAACGCGGTCGCGCACACTACGAGCGCCAGGAATGGACGGGCGCATTCCGAGCGCTGTCGCGCGCCGATCGGGCCGCCCCGTTGGCGGCTGGAGATCTTGAGTGGCTGGCGATGTCGGCGTACCTGATCGGCCGGGACGATGACTATCTGCGAATACTCGAACGCGCCCATCAGGCCCACCTGGACTCTGGCGAACGCCGCTGCGCCGTCCGCTGTGCATTCTGGCTGGGGTTCCGCCTGTTCCTTCGCGGCGAGGTGGGCCGCGCGACCGGCTGGTTCGCCCGTGCGCAACGGTTGCTGGAGGGTGAGAGCCGGGAATGTGCCGAGCAGGGCTACCTGCTCACCCCCTCGTGGAACAGCAGATCGCCGCCGGGGAGTGGGAGGCCGCCTACGCATGTGCGGCGCGAGCTGCGGATATCGGCGAGCGCTGCGGCGACGCGGACCTGATTGCCTGCGCCCGTCACCAGCAGGGCCGGATACGGGTTGAGCAGGGGCGGGTCGAGGAAGGGCTGGCGCTACTGGACGAGGTCATGGTCGCGGTCGGCGCTGGGGAGCTGTCGTTACTCGTCACGGGTCTGATGTACTGCAGTGTCATCCAGGCCTGCCAGGCGGTGTACGCGCTCGGCCGCGCCCGCGAGTGGACCGCTGCACTGACGCGTTGGTGCGAGCCCGAAATGGCCGCCTTCACCGGTGTGTGCCGGGTCCATCGCGCCGAGATCCTGCAGTTGCACGGCGATTGGCAGGGCGCGTCGACGCCGCAGCCGCCGCGATCGGCCGGGCCCTGGGCGCAACGACCGACCGCCTCGCTCGCGCAAGGCTGCTTCCTGCTTGCGTCGAGATCATGCTGGCGGCCGGCGATGTGCAGGGAGCGGACGGTCCCTGCAGCGAATTGGAATCGACGGCGCAAAGCTTCAACACGGACGCGCTCGGCGCCATGGCGGCGCAGGCGCGTGGGGCGGTGCAGCTCGCCCACGGCGCGGTCGAGGCGGCGCTGTGCTCGCTGCGCCGCGCGTTCGATCTCTGGCAGAAAGCCGAGGCTCCGTACTACGCGGCGCGGGCGCGCGAACTTACCGGGCTGGGGTGCCAAAGCCTCGGCGACCAAGAGGGCGCGGCGCTGGAGCTGGAGGCTGCTGGCGCCGTATATCGAAAGCTCGGCGCCATGCCCGACCTTGCCCGGCTCGCATCCGCGCAGGGTGCCGCGCCGGGCCTGCGCCACGGGTTGACCAAGCGCGAGCTCCAGGTCCTGCGATTGGTTGCCGCCGGGGACACCAATAAGGCCATCGCCGTCGAGCTCTTCGTGAGCGAGCGGACGATCGAGCGGCACCTCAGCAACATCTTCACCAAGCTTGATCTGTCGACGCGGGCAGCCGCCACCGCCTGGGCCTACGAGCACGGCCTGATCTGACGCTTAAAACCGCGTATGGGTGGAATCACCCATGCCGGCGCTCCCTCGAAATTGGGTGGTTCCTCCGAAGCGCTCGCGTGGCTGCCGGCGTAGTGTCAGCACGCATCAAATGATCAACCCTGCAAAGGAATAAGCCCATGTCAGAACAAAACAAGGCACAAGTTCGCCGCGTGATCGAGGAGATCTACAATCGGGGTGATCTTGGCGTCGTCGATGAGGTTGCGGCCAGCAACCTCGTCATCCATGCCTCGTCCCAGGAGATCCGCGGACGCGAGGGGGCAAAGCAATATGTCAGGGTGTTACGGGCGGGTTTCCCGGACCTTCACCTGACCGTCGAGGATCAGATCGCCGAGGGCGACATGGTGGTGACGCGCTGGATTGCCCGCGGCACGCATACGGGCGAATTCCAGGGCATCGCGCCCACGGGCAGAAAAGTACGGGTAGCAGGTACCGACATCGACCGCATCATCGAGGGCAAGACGGTGGAGTGCTGGGTCCATATGGACCAGCTCGGCCTGATGCAGCAGCTTGGCGCAGTCGCGGCGGCCTGAACGCCCTCTGGCTGTCCAGTAAGAAAGAACGCTGCGATGACCAAGGCATTCGACGCAATTGTCGTGGGCGCGCGCTGTGCGGGTTCGCCGACGGCGATGTTACTGGCTCGGGCAGGACATCGGGTCCTGGTGGTCGTCCACGCAACCTTCCCGAGCGACACGCTGTCCACCCACATCTTGCACCCCCTTGGGGCCGCCACCCTGTCAAAATGGGGCCTCCTCGATCGCCTGGCCGCCACAGCCTGCCCGCCGATCCACACCTATGCCTTCGACTTTGGTTCGTTCACGATTGCCGGCGCGCCAGGCACAAATGAAGGACCGGTCGCATACTGCCCACGGCGCACAATACTCGACAAGCTGCTCGTCGACGCCGCAGCTCAATCCGGCGCGGAGATCCGCGAAGGTTTCGCGGTCAAGGAAGTCTTGCTTCAGGACGGACATGTGGTCGGCATAAGGGGCAGCTCGAAGGATGGTGAGTTCATCGAGCGCGCTCGCGTTGTCGTCGGCGCCGATGGCAGACGCTCGTCTGTGGCCCGAGCAGTTCAGCCCGCACATTATGACGAGAAACCTCCCTTGCTCGCCGCCTACTACACCTACTGGAGCGGGCTGCCCATGGACGGCAGATTCGAAAACTATATCCGCGATAAACGCGGATCTGTCGTTGCTCCTACCCATGAAGGGCTGACCATGGTCCTTGTTGGATGGCCATACGCGGAATTCGCGCAATGCAAGAAAGACATTGAAGGAAACTACCTGAAGACGATCGAACTGGCGCCGGTTTTCGCCGAGCGCCTGCGCGGCGCAAAGCGCGAGGCGCGGTTTGCCGGCGTCGCGGTGCCGAACTATTTCCGCAAGCCTTACGGGCCTGGCTGGGCGCTCGTAGGTGATGCGGGTTACAACAGGGACTTTATCACCGGACAAGGCATTATGGACGCCTTACATGACGCCGAACTGTGCGCTGCCGCCCTAGACAGGGCCTTTTGCGGAACGCAACCGTTCGCTGCTGCCATGCGTGAGTACCAGCGCACGCGCGACGCGCGGGTAAAGGCAATGTACGAATATACCTGTCAGCTCGCCACCCTGGAACCGCCGCCGCCAGCAATGCAGCAGCTTTTTGGCGCGGGTCACCAAAACCAGGTGGCCATGGACGCGTTTGCGCGGATGAACGCCGGGACAATATCACCTGCAGAGTTCTTTGCGCCGCAGAACGTCAATGCGATTATGGCCGCCGCCTAGGACAAGAGTCCGTTGTCACCCGGCGTCCCGATTGCAAGAATGGCTCTTGTTGATCAATGCTCGCGAGCGATCATCCATGGTGTTCTGCGGTTCAGCGACATTCACGTCGAGCCAGATCGACATCCCTATGGCAACGCGTTGGCCATAGCGACACCTTCATGGAAATCCATGGCCGGACGACCTGCGTTTCACGCCTAGTAGGCCAGCTTCGGGAAGAAGTCGCCGCGCCCTTCCGGACTCATATCCAAGAGGCCCCAGACCGGGTCGACCAGGTCTCCGGCGCGGAGGTTCTGGTCGGGCTCCTCAGGCACGTAGAGCAACTCGCTCCCCCAAAAATGGCGAACGGTGCCGTCAGCGTCTTTACGGAACACATTGTACATCGGCTCATCCCAGTTCTTGCCGGGCTCGTAGCCGCGCTCGACACGCATCGCCGGCCCGAACCTCGACGTATCACCGAAATAATGGTGCGAGTAATTATTGCCCGCAGTCGACAACAGCTTCAGGTTGCGCCAGCCGCGTTTGCGCGCCAGCGCCTGCAGTCGCGCGATTGGCGATTTGGCGACGACATAGGTCGGGAAGCGCTGGTCAGCGTGAAAGACGCTGCCGTCCCAGCCGTCGATCGTGTGGGTGCAGCCGGTGCAGGGCTCGTCGCGCTCCGGCCCGTACATGAAGCTAGAAAGCAAGATGCTCGGATGATCGCCGAACAGCTCGGACAGCCGCACCGGTTCGGGGCGTTCATTAGCGCCGATGCGTTCGAACACGTAGTCCTCAGGCACCTCGCCGCCGGGCGGAAGCGAGCGGCGTTGGGCAGCGACAGCCTCAAGCTGACGGCGAAGCGCGATCTCGGCATCGAGCAACGCATTGCGCGCGCTCCGGTACTCGGCGCTTTCGTTCGGGAAAGAAAGATGTTCCATGGCCGACCCTTCGCCAACATTTAATAGGATGCGGTTTTGCATATCGAACGTTTGGGCCAACGCCCGATCGCGGGGACAAGTGCCAGACAAGCATATCGATTGCGCACAGCGAAACGATCCCGGCGCGATAAGGTTACCGCTTGAACGAGCGATGGGCGGTTCCGCAACGCGGTGTCGAGCGTCTGGAGCTTGTTTGTCACGTCGTTCTTTAGGAAGATAACGATCCGTTGAAGCCTGGCCTGGCGATCGTGGCGAAGCGATCCTTCTCCCCCCGTTTGTCACGGGGGGAGGGCCCGGAGCCAATTGGGACCCAGCGGATCAAACGCGCACGGCAGTCCTTACCGGAACAACGGCGTTGAACGCCACTGCAACGGCGATATTTGCCGCGAGCGCAATCAACCCGATATAGACGGTAAACGGTTCTCCCCCGAGGCTGATCAGGTGTAGCGGCTTCCAGCCGGCATCCCAGACCAGAAAAGTGCCACCGAAAAAGCCGATGAACCAACCGGCGAGAAGGGCCGGCGCACGGAACCAGGTGGTGTAGAGGCCAAAGACCACAGCCGGAAGGGTCTGTAGAATCCAAATCCCTCCGAGCAATTGCAGGTCGAGCGCGAACTGTGTCGGCAGGAAGATGATGACGAGCAGGGCGCCGACCTTCACCACCAGCGACGTGACCTTCGCAACCTTGGCTTCACCGGCGTTGCTTACATCGGGATTGACGTAGGCTTTCCAGAAATTGCGCGTGAAAAGATTGGCGGCGCCGATACTCATCACAGCGGCCGGAACCAGAGCGCCGATGGCAATCGCCGCGAAAGCGAAGCCCGAGAACCAGCCCGAAAATAGCGCTTTAAACAGGGCCGGTACGACATCGTTCGCGTTGTCGAGCTTCAAATTCGCGGCATGCCCCATATAGCCGAGCAGCGCCAGCAGACCGAGGAGCAGTGTGTAGGCCGGCAGCAGGATCGCATTCTTGCGTATCGTTTTGCCGCTGTTTGAGGCGAAAATTCCCGTTAGCGTATGCGGGTACATGAAAGCTGCAAGCGCCGATCCGAGCGCGAGCGTTGCATAGGCGACATACTGGCTGCTGTTCAGAAGCAGGCTGCCGGATCCTTTTGCCTGAAACGCGGCATCGGCGGAGGCGAAGACATTGGCGTAACCTCCGAGTTTGGAGGGAATGAGTGCGACGGCGGCGATGACCACGATATAGATCATGATGTCCTTGACGAAGGCGATCAATGCCGGAGCACGCAGGCCCGCTGAGTAGGTGTAGAGCGCCAGAACGATGAAGGCGATTGCAAGCGGCAGTTCGCCGTGTAACCCCAGTGCCTTCAGCACCGCGGTCATGCCGACGAGCTGAAGGGCGATATATGGCATTGTCGCAAGGACGCCGGTTGCCGCAACGGCGAGTTCGAGACCGCGCGATCCGTACTGGCCGTGGACGACGTCGCCAGCCGTCACATAGCCGAAATCCTTGGCGCGCTGCCAAAGAAGCGGCATGACCATGAAGACGAAGGGATACACGACGATGGTGTAGGGCAGCGCGAAGAAGCCATAGGCCCCGACCGTGTAAACGAGCGCGGGGACGGCGATGACGGTATAGGCGGTGTAGAAGTCACCTCCAACCAGGAACCAGGTGATCCAGGTACCGAAGTTGCGCCCGCCAAGCCCCCATTCATCGATGTGGGCAAGGGTCTGTGGCTTGCGCCAGCGGGCAGCTACAAAGCCCAGGACCGTGACGAGCATGAAGAAAAAGATGAAGACGGCGAGCGCCGTGCTGTTGATGTCAGTCGTCATAGCGCGCGCTCCGATAGGCAATAAAGGTCAGCATCGCAGTGATCGGTACCCAAAGAAGCTGATACCAGTAAAAGAAGGGAAAGCCGAACATGGCCGGCTCGCGGACATTGTAGAGGGGAGGCCAGAGAAGGCCGATATAAGGAATGACGAGCAGCCAGCAAGCTGCCTTGCGCAATTTATCCATGTCGAATTACCTTTCAGGGGCCCGTATGCGAGCCCGTGTTCCAGTTGTCGGCGTGGAAGTTAGAGCACTGTCGCCGGGCTCGGGGGCATGCGCCGGGCGCAACCCGCAATTGCCGCCAGCCGCGAACCATCAGCGGCTATTCCCGCATGTGACCACAGTGAATTCCTCCCAACGGCTTGGCCTGATTGGGGCCAGCCGTGAGGAATTCCTATGTGACCGGTTTGGTCGCTACAAGATGGCCGCGGTTCGGAAATAAACGGACCTACCCAGAAGTGGGTAGGTCAGATCCGCCGCTTTTTGCGGCGATACCATGATCGAGAGCATAGCGCACAAGTCCGGCCGTGGTCGTGATGCCGAGCTTCTTCTTCAGGTTCTTGCGATGCGTTTCCGCGGTGGCGGGTGTGATCCCGAGCGCTTCGGCGATGATCCGGTTGCTTTGACCAGCAACGATCAGGCTCAAAATGTCCCGCTCACGCGGCGTCAGCGGATTTGACTGGTCCTGCGTCCCGCGCTCCATCAGCACATCGAAGACGCCCGACGAGAAGTAATTCCCGCCGGCGGCCACCGTCTCAATGGCGGTGACGATCTCGTCGGTCGACACATCCTTGAGGATATAGCCGGACGCGCCATGCATGACCGAGGACGATATGTATTCGCGGCTGTCATGCATGGAGAGCATGACAACGCGCGCCTCTGGAACTTCCTTCTTGAAAAGTTCGATCGCATCGATGCCGCTTAGCTTCGGCATATTGATATCGATTAGCACGACCTGGGGCCGGGTCTGTCGGCCGATAGCCAAGCCGGCATCGGCGAGCCCGGCCGTACCGACGACATCGATGTGGTCGAACGTCTCCAGCACAGCCTTCAGGCCATCCAGAACCAGCGGATGATTGTCAATCAGCAATACCCTGATGACGCCGCGTTCGCTCATGCGGCAACGGCCCGCTGGCGATCCGGCATATTAGCCGACGCTGGCAGCATCGCAGTCAGCGTCGTGCCGGTTGATAGACTGTTGATCAGAAGCAGACCGCGGAAATGCGCCATCCGCTCCTGCATATTGCGAAGTCCAAGTCCGGTTTTGTCTGCAGCACCATTCTTGCTGCCCTCGAGATCCGCTGCCGTTGTCGCAAATCATCAGCCGCGCGCGGGCGCCCTCGCTCCAGAGCCTGACGGCAAGGCGACTGGCGCCGGAATGCCGCTCTACATTGTTGAATGCTTCCTGGGCAACGCGGTAAAGGGCCGTGCTGGCTTCGGGCTTTAACATATCGGTGAAGCCGGAAGCCTCGATTTGCGTCTCGATCCCCGTTCGCTCCGAAAAACTGTAGCACAGGGCTTCGAGTGCCGCTGTCAGGCCAAGGTCGTCCAGCACCCGAGGTCGAAGATCGTGTGACAGCCGCCGGATTTCCTTGATCGCCGCATTCAGCGCCTCGACGCCCCGATCAATGCTAAGGGCCGCGTCATCGATATGGGTCCTGACCTTGCGGCTGGCGAGATCCATGGCATAGCGCACGCCCACAAGGTTCTGCGAAATGCCGTCGTGCAGTTCTCGGGCCAGGCGCGCGCGCTCCTCTTCCTGGGTATCGATGACCCGCTGGGTCAATGCCTTGAGCCTGCTGTCGGCCATGCGCCGTTCGTGGAAGGTCAGGGCCATGCAGGTTGTGAAAACGACGAGCACCGAGGGAACCGCGATGAGCGCGACGATCACGAAGGTTCTTTTTATATTGGCGCCCATGCTGGCGTTCGCGGCGGCAGTCTGCGTCAAGACATCGTCAAGATAGACGCCGGTCCCCACCACCCACTTCCACTTGTCCAGGCTGACGACGAAGGACAATTTGTCGGCCATCTGGCCGGTCGACGGTTTTTGCCATTTATATTGGTGCAAACCGCCCCCTGCCTTCGCCGTTGCGATCAATTCAGCGATCACCTTGTCGCCATCAGAATCGGTCAGGCCGAGCCAATTGCGCCCGGGACGAAAGTTTTGGCGCGGATGAACGATGTTGTTGCCGTCGTAGTCGTAGACGAAGAAATACCCGTCCTTGCCATAGTCGAGTGAGGTCAAGATTGCCGCCACTTTGTCCTTTGCGGCTTGATCATCGGGCCCGGCATTGCGGTAAGCTGCGTCGATAGCGGACAAAGCGAGATGGGTTAGGTTAAGGATTTCCCCTTCTTTGGCGTTCAGCATGTTCTGCTCGGATGTTGCGATGTTGGTTCTCGCAAGATTTGCAGATTGCCAGGTGATAAAGGTGGTAATGGCCAAAATCGCAATGACGAGCGGGAGGATCGCAAGCGCGATGATCTGGTATCGTAGCGTCAAATGAAAGCCCCTCCCATGGTCTGTTCTAGCCCTTTTCCACCTGTGTCCCTGTCCTATTCTCAACAGAGACCTGAGGCTCACTTTCAGCGTATATGCCGCTAGCGTGGCACGTCGAGACCCGGGCACAGATCCCTCGTTCGGCTGTCAGGACCGCCTCCAGTCGGCGCGCCAAGTGTTGCTCAATATTCCATCGGAACAATTTTGCAAAGGGCGATCACTTGTCAGCACAAAAACGGATTTGTCGTGGTAGATTCAAGGGCTCTGTTGAAAATCCATCCCAGGTGTACTCATTCTTCAACGGCCTTCCAGGTTTTGTCCGGATTGAAAACGTTGATATCCTTCACCAGCTTGGAGGTTCCTGGACCCAGATCTTTTTCATAAACCGCGCCATGATGACTGACAACGAAGGTCATGACGCCGGTCTCGCCGTATATCGCTGGCCAAGCAATCAGCCCGTGTCCTGCAATCATGTTGTCATTGATGACGAAGCTGTATTTGCCGCCGGCAATGTTGCCGCCCTGGGACTTGAGGATGCGGTAGCGATAGCCAAAATAGCCATGGTCTGAGGCCGCGGCACCTTCAATCTTGGCAGGATCGGCAAAATTGGCGGCCGGACTTTCCTCGCCACCTTCAGATTTCCAATAGAGGCCGTCCTGCTTGCCTTCGTCACTGATAACCTTCTGTGCAAATTCGAGCACGCCGTCATCATCATGATCTTCCTGGGCATAGGCGCTCTGGGCGAGGACTTCGTCGCGGCAAGTTTGGATCGCCTGAAGCTCATTCTCTCCTATACGGCGCGCGAGGATTTCCTCTAGACCTGCAACAGTGTCGAACCGCCAGCCGTCATCATGCTTGACGAGTGGAAACGGGAACGGCCAAACGCGACTACCCAAGATCACTTCCTTGGCACCGTCATCGCGATCCTTCAGTTCAGTACGTTCCCTGGATGCCTGCTGCAGTTCGGAGAGTCGCTCGGCCAGGTCTTCAGACTTTTTGGCCTGTTCGGCATTCAGTCCGAGCAATTTCGCCAGAGCATCGACGTCCTTGGTCTCCAGCCCTTTCTTCAGCGCGTCCACCGCCTCGGTAGGATCCTTGAACGGTTGAGGCTCGGACCCAACAAAACGTTGGAGAGACGGTTCCGCTGCCAATGACGCCGTCATTGGCAAAAGTGCAAGGACAGTTGCTATCCCGATCACTTTGAGAATTGTGCTATACATTTTGAAATCCCCTTCAAAACGAAAGTCCATTGGCCCTGTTCACGTCAACGCCGTCCGCCTCTGCCGCCGCCACCGCCCTGCCGCCTTCCTCCTCCACCGTGTGACATCCGCGGACCGCCCCCGCCGTGCCCGATTCGTGGGCCGCCGCCGACGTTGCGGCTGATATTACCCCGTTGGGATGCGATGCGCGTGTCACGGCCAGGACCGTAATTGCCAAGCGCGCTCGGCTGCCGCGGACGGTTGTCAATGCGGCCTGCCGCCTTCTTGCTGGGACGATCAATATTTTTGAGCTGGCCACCCGTCTTGCCTGGGCGGTTGAGATTGGCAGCCTGGCCCTTGTTAAGGTTCGGACGGTTGGCTGCTGCCTTTTGTCCGATATTGCGGTTTGCAGCTTGCCCCTGGGCTTTGCTGGCGATCTGGCCTCCAGCTTTTTGTTTGAGGCCTTGCTGCACGTCGCGCCGGATATCGCCGCTCTGGATTTTCGATCCGGCGCCAGCAAGCCCCCCGGACACCCTGCCGGACTGCCGATTGTTTTTCAGATCAAGGCGGTTTGCGTTGTTCTGGCGAAGGTTATTGGCGATGGAATCACGATCGAATTTGAACTGGTCCCTGTCGAAGTTAAGATTTTTAAGATTGTCCCTGTCAAAATTGAAGTCGCCGCGGTTGATGTTGTTGATGTTGATGTTGATGTCGTCGCCGCCCCAGGAATGCCAGTTATCCCAGTCCACTGCTGCGCCCCAAACTGCTCCGGTCACGAAACCGGTCCAATAGGGTGCATAAGGGTAGTAATAGGAAGGATATGGATCGCCGTAGACGATCGGTTCGGTAGCTATGTAAGTTGGGCTGGTCAAGATCACCGGGTCATATGTCGGAACATAGGTCACTTCCTTTTGCGCCGGGCGGATAATGACATTGTCGTTCTTTGTTTCGACGATCACTTTGCTGTCCGACTTGATTGTCCCGTCGGCCACCGCCTTGTCGCGCAGCTGCTGGATGGCGACGAGAACGTCCTTCTGCTGGTCGACAACCGCTTCACCAAGTTGTTGCGTCCATGCAAGATCATCATTCATCATCGTCAGCACAGTCGGATAATTGAGTAGCGAAATTATGCTTCCATCCCAGGCCGGATCGGGCTTCAAGTCCGGTTTATTTTTGGCTTGATCTATAAACCGTGCAGCTTGCACGATCTGCAGCGGGTTGACGGTCGCAGATAACACCAGCGCGACCAGATCGTCAGGATAAAGCGCGATGCGGGCAACAAGCGTTTCCAATTCGTCTGCGGTCAGCAAGGTTGGTGCGTCAGCTGTGGCCGCAGTTGCCGGCGCGGGTTGGCTTTGAGCTGAGGCGCCGTGCAGCCATGGTTGTGAAAGCAGCATCAGTGCTGCCGATATAATGAGAGCGATCGTATTCCTGTGAAACGACATCACGGTTCTCCCCAGTATTCTCACGGCTAGTTACGAGCTTGCGTTCGTGCCTTGCGCGTACCCGCGCAGTGTTGAGATGACCCAAAAGCAGTTATCAAGGCTAAGCAGTTATTTGAGTTTTACTTCGTGCTGAAACGATTATTTGTGTAAAATAGTATGTTCGGCATGATGGACGCTGTCAATTCTAATAGGGTCGTGGCTAGATCAACAGTATGACAAGCACCATTGCCCAAATAGGCAGAAACGTGTTCCACACTGCGTGGGTGACCGTATAGCCGAGTCCGGGGGGATCTGGCTCTTCGCCAGATCGTTGCCAGGCGATTTGTTGTGCGCGCGCCTGACAAGCTGGCAAACACCGCCATTCACTTTGGAGAGCACTCACATAATGTGTCACAGTCGCGGCGCCACTGTTGCCCGGCAATCCAAGCTAGCCCCCCATTGTCGGGCGCTTTGGGCAGGGCGCCTGGCCGCCGGCGGCATCCCCACGGTGACGCTGGTATTCGCAATTTAAAGAGAAAGACCCATTGTGAGGCTCGGCCTTCCCCGTGCAGGGCACATTGTACAGGGGGAAGCCGAGCCTCTGCTGATCCGGAGGGGAGATCAGCACCTGTTCGTCGCCATTCAATGCAGGTATCGCGGCGGGTCACATCCGAGGCGCACCCTTAATAATTGAATGATTGCCGCCGAACCGCTGTTGGTTTTCAGCAAGCTTTGTTCGCGCCTTACAGCCATGCTGGCGAGTGTCACGGCAGCATCATGGACTACGCCAGGCATAATAAGGGCGTTTTGCTCATTTTGTCACCTATAGATGACGCAAGTTCTCCTTGTGTCATTTATAAGTGACATAAAACGATCGCTTGGCTGTCAACGACTATCCATTTAAAAGTAACTTTATGTAAACGGCGGCGGTCAACACAAGCATTCAGGCCAAAGTCATCGGCGTCGATCAAAACGGGATCGAGACCCAGCCCCAGATGGTGGTGAAGATCGGGGCCATGGCGACAGCGACAGTTTCCCCAGATGCTCCGATCTCGCGCGCCACAAAGCGTCGGGCCTGGCGTTTGTCGTTGATGGGCGAGGCGTTTCATGATCGCATCCATCGCACCCACATTTTCCGTTCCATCCATGTGGGCAAGATACACATGGTAGAAACAATTGCTCTGATGTAAGCTAGACCATGGAACTGATGAGGAAAATCATCGGGAAATGGTTCGGATACAGTCATGCTGCAGTTTCCGTTTCCATAGCATTGGTCGGCATCCTGTTGTCTGCCCTGCCGAACAATGCACAGGAACCTAAGGCCATCAAAAGCGCGCTTGTATTACAGCTCGAGGGGATCGTTGGTCCGGCCCTGTCTGATTATATATTGCGCGGCTTGCGAACGGCGGCTGAGCGCAATGCATCTCTTGTTATTGTGCAAATGGACACCCCGGGCGGTCTCGATACGTCGATGCGCGATATCATTCGCGGCATTCTCGCCTCGCCGGTGCCCGTGGCCACGTATGTCAGTCCGAGCGGCGCGCGTGCAGCAAGCGCCGGCACCTATATTCTCTACGCCAGCCACATAGCGGCGATGGCACCGGGGACAAATCTTGGCGCCGCGACACCCATCCAGATCAGCGATTTGCCTTTTCCAGGTGGTGACGAGGCAAAGAAGGACAACGAAGAGGACACCAAGGCAAAGAAACAAGGCGACAACGCCACTGCTCCGCCGACGCCGCACACGCCGATGGAGGCGAAGGCGATCAACGACGCTACGGCCTATATCCGCTCGCTCGCCGAATTGCGCGGACGCAATGTGGACTGGGCTGAAAAAGCCGTGCGCGAGGCGGCAAGCCTTTCCGCCAGCGCAGCGCTGAAGGAAAATGTGATCGATATCCTGGCTACAAGTGTTGATAACCTTCTCGTGCAGATCAATGGCCGCAGCGTCAAAGCGGGAGGAAACAATATCACGCTTGATACTGGCGCTATCACGCTTGAGCAGATCCAGCAGGACTGGCGCACGCAACTGCTGATGGTGATCACAAACCCGAATGTGGCGCTAGTCCTGATGATGATCGGCATCTATGGCCTTATCTTCGAGTTCATGGCGCCGGGGTCGTATTTTCCAGCAACCATCGGCGCGATCTGCCTGCTGATCGGGTTGTACGCACTGGCTGTGCTTCCCGTCAATTTTGCCGGCCTCGGACTTATCGTTCTTGGCCTTGCCTTGATGGCGTCGGAAGCCTTCATAACATCCTTCGGCGTTCTGGGCATTGGCGGTGTTATAGCTTTCATATCGGGCGCCACGATATTGATTGACACCGACATTCCGGCCTTGCGCATTTCCTGGCCGGTAACCGGCGCGGTTGCCCTTGCCAGTCTGGCGCTTTCTTTGATCGTGATGCGCCTGATCCTTTCTTCGCACAAGCGTCCGGTCGTGACGGGCAGCGAGGAGATGGTGAGGGCCCATGGCGAGGTCTTGGACTGGTGTGGAGGCCGCGGGCACGTCCTTGCCCATGGCGAACGATGGGCAGCAATATCTGAGACACCGCTGACAAAGGGACAGCAGGTCCGTATAGCCGATATCAATGGTGTTATCCTCAAGGTTGAACTCGATCAGCCTGGGAGCGGCTAGAAGCCGCTTTCGACCCGGTCCCGCGCCTTGGCATTTCCGGCCGGCGAACGCCCAATTGTCAGGCGGCTGGTTCGGTGGAGCACATCAGCCCCACGCGTTTGTGCATGGAATGTCTCTCTTGGCGCGTGACAGAACAGGGCCAATACGGACTGAAAGGGCTCTAAATGGAGGATGTTTCAATGCTTATCACCATTATTGTCCCGATCATCATCCTACTGATGCTCTCGGCCGCCGCCATCAAAATATTGCGAGAATATCAGCGCGGCGTCGTGTTCACACTCGGCCGTTTTACCGGCGTTAAGGGGCCGGGGTTGATCATCCTCATCCCCTTCGTCCAGCAAATGATGCGTGTGGATCTGCGAACTGTGGTGCACGATGTGCCGAGCCAGGACGTGATCTCGAGGGACAATGTCTCGGTACGTGTCAACGCGGTACTCTATTTTCGTGTCATCGACCCCGAGCGGGCGATGATCCAGGTCGAGGACTTCTTGATGGCAACGAGCCAACTCGCCCAGACGACGTTACGCTCCGTCCTTGGCAAACACGATCTCGACGAGATGCTGGCCGAGCGCGACAGGCTTAACATTGATATTCAGGAAATTCTTGACGCACAGACTGACGCCTGGGGCATCAAGGTCGCGAATGTCGAGATAAAGCATGTCGATCTCAACGAAACCATGATACGCGCCATCGCCCGTCAAGCCGAGGCCGAACGCGAACGACGAGCCAAGGTCATCAATGCCGAGGGCGAGCAGCAGGCTGCGCAGAAGCTGCTGGAGGCTGCTCATATTCTGGGGCAACGGCCAGAAGCTATGCAGCTGCGTTACCTCAGTACGCTGAATGTTATTGCCAATGAGAAAACCTCGACGATCGTATTTCCCTTTCCGATGGAAATTGGCGATTTCTTCAAGGCAGCAGCGGCAACCCAAGCGAAATAACAGTGCAATTAAAGCGTATTTGCGCATGCCCTGTCGATCCGCCACGATTTATAGATTTACGATGACCTTTTGTTGCAGGCTGCATGGATTTTTAAGATGGCTGCAACGCATCCTCGCACGTCGAGGAGAACAGACCCAAGTTCTGCCTGGCCAGCCAGATCGTGCTGCAATCCACAGCTGGTGGATCAGGATCTCGACCCCTCCTTTCGAAGGCATGCAACGACAATCAAAGGAACGGAAAGCAACACCACCACCAGGGCGTTGCTTGTAGGGATTTGGCGCCGATTGCCACCGTGTTGATGTGCGTCAATGCAAAGAGGTGTATCATTGAAAGCTCACCCGTACTTTCCAAACGATGGAGGTTTCCATGAAAGTCTCTGAAGCAATGCATAAGGGGGTGAATTGGGTCTCGCCTGATGCCACGCTGGCACACGTTGCGAAAATAATGAAAAACGATGACGTCGGCGCCGTACCGGTCGGAGAGAATGACCGCCTCATTGGCATGGTCACGGATCGTGACACCGCGCTCCGGGCACTTGCCAATGGCAGGAATCCGGCTTCATTGACGGCGCGAGATGTCATGACCAAAGGGATAATCTACTGCCGGACTGAAGAGATTATTGAAGATGCTATTCGGTTGATGGAATCAAGGAAGATCAGGCGCTTGCCGGTTATCGACGATAAGAAACGCATGGTCGGCATGCTGTCTGTAGGCGACATCTCGCACCACAACGGACGCGAATTTATGGGAGAATTAATGATGGCTGTCACCGCGTCTCATCCATAAGTTGGCGCTTGTCCGCCCCTCAGCGATTGCGGGCGGCGCATCGGTCAAGTCCGCATAACGACGGGAAAACACCCAAAGGGCGAGGTTGGTTCGATTACACGGGAGAGTCCGGGATCAACAGCTGATCATTCGAATGCCCCTGAACTCTCTCGCCTGATCTGGCCTTCCATCGCAAAGGGCCCAGCCTGAAGTCGGGCGCGAAACAGGAATGACAAGTGGTTGTGACAGATCAACGCTGTTCTGGATTTCCGCCCCGCATTATCGGCAGAAGCCCAGCCTGTCGCCAGGCGTAGTCTACATCATGGTAACCGGTGAAGTCTTGAAATTGGGCGAGCGACACGGGCTAGGAGACGTGAGCCATGCGACACAAGATCCTTCTCATTGCCTTGCTCTTTGCGGCGCCGGCGTTTGCGCATGACGCTCCCTTTGGCTGGGCCTACGGTGCCGAGTGTTGCAGCATGAGGGACTGCTGGCAGGAGAAAGATGGCGCCATCGAAGAAACGCGCAACGGCTACCGTGTTGTCCTCACCGGTGAATTGATCGCCTACGGTGACAAGCGCATCAAGCGATCAAAGGATCAATTCTTTCATCGCTGCACAGCTGCCGCTGTTCCCACGGCAAGACAATCGATTTGCCTATACGTTCCACCGAAATCATTGTGAGTGCCATCAACGCTGTTGGTCTCTCAATTTCCTTGCTTACGATCAAAAATCCCAAATTTAAGGCACGTTCTCAACAGCGAACGCATTAAAATTGGATCTCGGCCATTCACATCAGACTGCAACGCGAGCGCGATTTGTTGCGAGCAGCGGGTCGTGCCGAAATTGTCATAGCCCTTACTGCCTCGTGTCTATCGGCGGCGCGTCAATTCCCGCAGGCAAGCGGCAAAATTGATTCAGAGACGGGGCGGCGCTGCGCGATCCTGCATCGCGCCATTTCGATCAGTTTGCTGCGAAGCAGTAGAAAAGACCATCCCCACCGGTGCCCTTGAAAGCCTCCTGCGTGCAGCCGCCGCGCGTGGGATGTGAGGAATTCCAGGATTTGGCCTCGGCAGAGTCATTGAGGCCCGTGCGGTCACTGTGGCCGACAATCGCCGCCCCCTCCGCGCCTCCCATTGTCCAGTTGCCGCATGTTTCGGGTGCTGCGGTGCCGTCGGCCTTTGACCCGGTCAGAATGTCGTGGCGGTTCGGTGTGTCACCGCGGCCGTTGATGACTTCGCCTTTTTCGTTGAGGGCCGTCTGCTTGGTGAGGTTGTTTTTGTCGCCGTGGAGCGAGGCGACATCGTCGGCGATCTTTTCGCCCTTGGCGTTGTACCAAGGTCCCTGGCCGATGCGGTCTTTGGCGTTCTCTGCGTCAGTGGAAAGGTAGGCCTTCCACGTCTTGCCCGTCGAGCCGCTGGCCGCGGCGAGCGTGCTGCAATAGGCGTCTGCGCCCGCAAGGCCGCCAAGTTCTCCGCCCTTTCCAGGATTTGCGCTGGTGACGAAGAAGCTCATGGTGGTGTCCTGGGCGTTGGCCACCACGACCCAACAGGCCAAAGCGGCTGCGACAAGTGCAGGCCAGCGTTTCATAGCGTCTCTCCCTCGTGCAGATCTAACCACCAGATGAGCGTATGGCGGACAAGGATCGGAGTAAAATCGAAATCTTGTGATGAGATTCTCAGCCAGGGTTTCGGCTACCAACCGTGATCGCGCTCATACTGTCGCAATGCCAATTTGTCCTTTCCGTCCGCCGTCACCGCAGGGGACCATGCAACTGGGGCGCAAAGTTACCTGGCGCGGGCGGACGCAGGCGTATTCGTGAATGCGAGCCTGTTGATGGTGCGAACCTTTGTGGCTGCGCGAGCCACCCAAACGCTCCGAGTTTCATCTGATAGGGCTCTGTTCGCCTGACTGGCAATGCAACAGATCGGACATCTGGGGCTGCCATCGGTCCGCAACCTGCTGTGCTGTGTAGTGTCGGTTTTCTGATGGCGGAGAGACGGCGTCTGATCGAGGCACTTGCTCCGGGCTGCGCGAGCGCTAACGCCTCGTTCGATGAGGCGCAGCGACCAATTCGCCTAAAACGGTCACCGAGTCGCAGCAGAACTGCATCGTGCGGGTGATTGCACCTTTTGGGCATCACGAACGTTGCAGCGTCACCGTTACGGGCGGGCCACTGCGAATGGTCTGGTAGACGACGCAGTAGCGCTCGGTAAGCTTGAGGAGCTGATCAAGCTTGTCTTGTGGTGCGTCCGTTTCCACAGCGAAGAATAAGCGGATCTGCGCGAAGCCGACAGGCGCATCCTTGGCGACACCGAGGGTGCCTCGGAAATCGAGGTCACCCTCGGCCGATACGGCAGCGGACTTAACCGGGATCTCCAGTGCCGTCGCCACCGCCTTCAAGGTAACGCCAGCGCAGGCGACAAGCGCGTCGAGCAGCATGTCACCGGAACAAAGTTCGATGCCGGTTCCCCCCGTCGCTGGATGCAGGCCTGCGATGGCGAGAAGGCGTCCAGTCTCCACTTTGCAAGCGATGGCTTGATCGTCGAGCGTTCCGCGCGCCTTCAGCGTGATATAAGCATCCGCCGGGTTGGCCTTGTAACGCTCCTTGAGCGGCGCTTGAATGGCACGCAATTCGGCAGCATCCATGGTGGTTCGCCTCCATTGTCTGGCGCTATTTTTACGACTGAAGAAGCGCCGCGCCTGGATCGAAAGCGAGGCAACTTGTTCCTCTCAAGGGTTGCTCGGTGTCAGCCAATTATCAAGTGAAATCCTTTTCGCTCCAAGGCAATCTTGTGCGCCATTGCCCCCCATGTGAGATGAAGCGCCTAGCCGCCAAGTACAGTGAGTTGAGCGATAACTGCACGGGCAGCAAGTCAAGGGCGGCAAATCGCGTCGCGCGTTTAATGACGAGGGAAGCGGCAAAAGAATATCCGCCAAAGCCGCCGGGACGTCGAAAACGTCTGCGGAATCCAATGGACCGGGGCGGCCCGGCAAATGCAATTTGAACTCCAGCGGCCTTCGCTTCGTATAATTTAGCACCAACACGCCGGGATCCTGGCCGCTCCTACCGAACAACGAATGCCTTCGCGACCGAGTGCTCCCCTCAAAAATTGCGGTATTGGTTAGCGAAGAACACCAGACGATGGATCATCGTCTAAATTTGGCAAGAGATGGCGCTATGTCGGTGCGGTCGGCCGCTAACGACTGCGCTAAGTCAGGAACCAGCGCCACTGGACGGCTCATCGCTATTAGGGGTCACCGCCAAATAAGGTCTCAGCGGTCGATGACGAGATCACTCAACGGTTTGGAACAACACGGCAGGAAGAAACCTGCCTCAATTTCGCGCTGGCGAATTCCTCCGTTGGGCTTCATATCGACGAAGCCGCTGGTAAGCTTCGACTTGCAAGTACCGCAGAGCCCGTTTGAACAGGACGAAGGAATTCTAACGCCCGATTTTTTCGCGACGGAAAGCACGGTCTGCTGCGTCGAAACCTGGATCGACTTGCCCTGTTTTGAGAACGCGACCTCGAAAACCTTGTCTTCTACAGTGTCCGGCAAAGTGGCCGGGACGTCCTCGACCACCGCGTCGAAACTCTCTTCAATGTACCGTTCTGGTGGCACGCCGAGTTCGGCGGTAATTTTTCGTGCAGCTGCCATGAATGGCGCTGGACCGCAGCACATAACGGTGCGCGCCGCGATGTCCGGGACGGTCAGCTGGAAAAGCTCTTTGGAGATGCGACCACTAAGTCCTGGCCACGACTGTTCTCCAGCCAGATCCTCCGGCAAAAGGTATAGTCGCAACCCCTTCAGACGATTGGCAATGATAGTAAGCTCGGATCGAAAAACGAAATCGGCCGGCGTACGTGCGGCGTGTAGGAAAACAACATCTACCGGCGTTGTTGCATCCGCGAGTTCTCGCACCATCGACATGACCGGCGTTATACCAGAGCCGCCGCTAAGGAATAGGAACTTTCTGTCTTTGCCGGCCGGACGGATAAACTGACCGAGTGGGCCGTTTGTCCGGACAATGGTCCCCGGGATCAGGTTGTCATGAAGCCAGTTTGAGATCCTTCCGCCCGCTACGCGCTTGACCGTGATGGAGAACGCGTTTGTCCGCAAGGGTGAGGAGGAGACGCTGTAGCATCGCGTCTCTGTTTCACCTTCCAAGTCGGTTTCGAAAGCAAAGTACTGGCCGGCCGAAAAACGAACATGCTTTCCTTCGCACGCGGCCAAAGTAAATGTTTTTACATCGTGCGTTTCCGCGTGCACATCAACGCATACAAGCTCATTGTCCACCTGCGGATCCCAGTATTCAACTGTTCGGGCGTCGTGCGCCGGGTGGGTGATATTAATACCCATGGGCGCGCATCCTTTCGACATACCAGGTGGCGAAGTTGTCGAGCTGACCCTCTGTGAAAGGTGAGTACGGGCCGGGCTCGTAGGCGGGATCTTCCACGCCCAGGTGGGACCGGCCAACGAGTTCGCCATCCTGGTCGGTTGTCGCGATCCACACGCTCGTCAGCTTGGCCAACTCATAGTCGACCCCTTCAATGGCGTCTTTGTGCACAAGCCATTTTGTACGAACCAGGGTGCGATTTGCCGACAGAGGGATAACCATGGACGTTACCGCATGGTCTCCCATGAAGTGGTTCCAGCTATTGTGACCCCACAGATGCGTGTCCCCAAGATCTTTCCGGTTCATTTTGCCGAGCAGCTTTGTTGAGGCTGTCGTAGTGTCCGCAGTCTGTGACTCGCCCTTACCCGAAATGATCAAGCGCTGGGTGCGGAAGTTCGTCGCATGACCAGCAAGCTGCTCGACGGGCGCCGAAGGATATCCGTCCGCTTCCCAAGCCTTGATCTCGTTGTTCGTAAAGCCGTTGATGTTCCTCTGCCTCAGCGCGATCCTCCTGGCTGAGCGTGTCAGGATCATATCCAAAATCTTGCTCAACGAAGGATACGCAAAGTTCAGGATGGTTTGCAGCGCAATGATAGCATTCACGATTGTTTTCGATCGTGAGCTTCCAATTGCCCTTTTCAATGACATCCGTTTGATAGGCGACCTTGGCATTGCGAATATCGTACGGAGCAAGGCGCTCTTCCATCACCGCCTCAAGATTGGCGATATCCTGCGGTGGCGTGTCCGAAAGACAGACATAAATGAGCCCGCCAATCGACTTGAAATTGACGGCCTTTAGGGTGCGGCACGATTTGTCAAAGTTCGTGCCCATGTGAGGCGCATAGACGAGTTCTCCCGACAACTCATACGTCCATTGGTGATAGGGACAAACGAGCTTGGAGATCACCGTTGGCCCAGCATCGAGCAAACGCGATCCGCGGTGACGACAGACGTTGTGCACCACTTGGATGTTGCCCTCATCGTCACGCAGCACAATAAGACTTGTTAATCCAATGTCGACGACTGTTGCGTCACCCGGTTCAGGGACATCACACTCAAGTCCGATATAGATCCAGTGATTGCGGTAGAAGACGTCGAGATCTGCCTCAAAGACGTCCTCGCGCGTATAGAGGCCTGCCGGGAGGGTGTAGCCCTCGGCACGCGCGTCGAGGAGTGCGGAGATGGAAGACGAAAACGTGTTCAGCATGACATCCTCTTATGATTGTATATTGCCAGAATGAGGCGAAAAGCTTTAGTTTTCAACGGCACAAATAGTTTTGGAATGCATAATAAAATATTATGTGTGAGGACGAGGCGACATGCATTTACGAAAGAGATTGCCCTCGCTGACGGCACTGGTGGCGCTTGAGGCGTCTATCCGCCATCGAAGCTTTACAGCTGCAGCAAGGGAACTCGGTGTCACTCAGGCAGCCGTGAGCCGTCAGATCGCTTCGCTCGAAGAGAATATCGGCAGACCCCTGTTTGATCGCCGGCATCGCTCGATAGAGCCAACGCCAGCTTGTCTCATTCTTGGCAGTACACTGGCGGAAAGCTTCGCGAATATTGCCGACAGCGTGGAAGCAGTTCGGGCCAGCTCGACGGACGTTGTTACCATCGGGGCAACGATCGCCTTCTCGTCCTTCTGGCTTTTGCCAAAAATAGCGGAACTGCGCGAGCTTAATCCGAGCATCCAAATTCGTGTGGTTTCTCAGGACGCCAAGCTCGACCTTGAAAGCGGCGGCATGGACATTGGCGTGCGATACGGCATCCCGCCATTCAATGACGGGACGGTCATCGCGTCATGTGGCGACAGGATCTTTCCAGTGTGCTCCCCCGAATACGCAAGCACCCACGATCTCATGACCTTTCCTGACGGCGAGTACGAGCTCATTGAGACGGACGTCCCCAACAGAAGCTGGTACAGGTGGGCCGATTGGTTTGCGCGCGTGGGAAGGAAGGCAGGTGCTGCGCGATCCACGCTTCGACTTAGTCATTATACAGAAACAATCTCCGCAGCTCGATCCGGCCAGGGAGTCGCATTGGGGTGGGATACCCTGATTGCGACATTCCTTTCAGACGGAAGCCTGGTCAAAGTTGGCGACATCGAACTGGAAGCAGAAGGCCGACACAATATTCTGGTCCCTCTCAATGCCAAACGCTCGGCGAACTCAGATTTGACGGCCGCCTGGCTGACGCAGGCCTTGCAGCGGTAGCCGCCGGGCTCGACGTGTCCCCTAAACATATTGGACGTGCGGTACGCACCGATTGCCGGAGCCACGGATCAACGCTTGACGGATGTGTTAATACCGTCATACAATACGACAGACTTTGTGCAGCCGTACTGCGGTACCACGTATTGATCAGGGAAGGGATGCCATGAGTGAATTGAAATCCACTCAAATAGGCTTTGCGCAGACCCGGGAAATTGGATCGCAGACAATTCTTGTTCGTCGTATTAATGTATGACAGTATGTCGGAATAAGGCAATCGAAAAGATGCGGTAGGGCATCTTTGGGAGATGGGACCACGATGACGAGCCACAAACGCAATGCCCCCTTGGACCTGCAAGACCATCTGGCGCGGCCCTATATGGTGCGGTCACGCGAGATCTGGGAAAACCTGCAATTGCCGCCACTTTCGCCGCAGCCGCCATGGCACGGCTATTTGCTCGGCGACTGGAGCGAAGTGTGGAGTAATTTCGCCGACAAGGCCGTTGCCGGTGACTGGCGTTCAAATGGCGAAAACACCTTTGCACGCCGCAAGGGCGGTATGAAGCCGGAAACCCCGGCGCGAGATATTGAAAAGAAAGCATAATCAGGCGACTATCGCCCGATTCTGGATATGGAGGCATCCTGGAAATCCGGTACCCCGCCCATGTCAACAACGCAGGCGGAAGCATTGCGAGGAGCAAAATGAACGATCCAGTGACTGAACCATTCGGTCCGCTTACACATGAATCTGCGCCGCTGAGAAACAAGATCATGAAGTCGCTGCGGCGGGCAATTGAGACCGGTGTGCTGGAGCCAGGAACCCGGCTGGTGGAAAAGGACCTGTGCCAACAGCTCAATGTCAGCCGCACCTCGCTGCGCGAAGCATTGCGCCAACTGCAGTCGGAAGGCATTCTTACCGATTTCAACAATCGCGGCCTGGCGGTGGTCACCGTCACAACCGAGGACGCAGAGAATATCTATCGTATCCGCGGTGTGCTGGAGCCGCTGATTGTTGAGCAGTTTATCGAGAATGCGTCCGAAGCGGAGGTTCAGGCGCTCAAAGACCATTTTGCCCAATTGCGGGAAGCCTATCTGCATGGAAATGCCGAAGAAATCGTCGCCAACAAACGCGATTTCTACGACCGCATTTGCACCGGCGCCCGCAATCCCATCGCGTTCGGCGTTCTCAGCAAGCTGACTGTGCTGACGTCGCCGTTGCGCCGCCGGTCAGTGGTCCGCACGCAACGGCGAAGTCAAAGCATTGCCGAGATCGAGAAGATTGTCAGCGCCATCGACAAACGTGACAAGGCCGCTGCCAAAGCGGCTGCCGAGGAGCATGTCGCTCATTCCGCCCGCTCGGCACTTCATGCTGACGAACCGGCCAACTAGCCATGCGTCGCATCATTATCGCGATAACGGGGGCCTCCGGGATCATCTATGGCGTGCGCGCATTGCAACTTCTACGTGACGTTGCCGATGTCGAGACCCACGCGATAATTTCGCCAGCAGCGCTGCGCACTGCAACTGACGAAATCGATATGAGCGCCGAGGAGATCCGCAGCCTCGGCGACAAACTTTATAATTACCGGGACATTGGTGCTGCCATTTCTTCCGGTTCCTTCCGCACGGCCGGCATGCTGATTGCGCCTTGTTCGGTAAAAACGCTCAGCGGGATCGCCAACTCATACAATGACGAGCTGATCGTCCGCGCCGCGGACGTCTGCCTTAAGGAACGCCGCCGTGTGGTGTTGCTGTTTCGGGAAACGCCGCTGCACGCCGGTCATATCGCCTTGATGGATCAGGCCACGCGAAACGGCGCGATCGTCATGCCGCCAGTTCCAACTTTTACAGCAAACCGCAAACGATCGATGACATGGTCAACCAAACAGTTGGCCGCGCGCTCGATCTGTTCGACATCGATCTGCCGGTTGTCAAACGCTGGAAGGAAGATGAACCGGGTCAACCAGCCTCATAGGCCGGCCAATGCCTGCTCAATGACGGCAATGTCACGACGCGCGGCTTCGTCCAGATCTAAGCCATGATAGTGTCGCACGACGAGTGCCAGGTTCTGGCCGTTACCATGGTTGCCGTCATCTGAAATCATCGCCAGCAAGAGCCCTTCGGTTTCCAGCACGGCAAAGTTCAATCCGCTCGGCCGACGGTTCTGCGGCCTTAACAGCGTCACGCAGGACCTCGGATTGTTTGTCAGGCGCCGGTCTGGGTCCGCTTTTCAGCCGCTTGCGAACGGTGCGCTTCATCGCGCCATTCACTCACGAGCTCAATGATATGCTGTGTCTTTGCTGGTGAAAGAGCAATCGATCCTTGGATGAGCCAGGCGGCGAAAAGCAGAACCGGCACATCCACACCGTTCCGTTCCTGCAAATCAAGACATGCATCGGCGACGCCCGGAGCCTTGTAGAGGCGCAGCGCAAAATCCCACAACCCAATGTTTACATCCTGCATGCTGGCCTCGTGATATTCGCGGAGCCGATAAGGCTTCTTCCCGCTCTACCAGCTTCAGGCCGACGAGGAAAGCCGAGGTCCAAAGCCTTTGGCCGGAAATACGCTGCGTTTGCCTATCGTTGGTAACAGGCTGGATTTGAACGAGGTTGGCGCTTGTCACAATCGGGATATCCCGTTTCTACCTCCCGTTCTATCGAGAGCGCATCCTTGTGTCTTCTTGCGATGGTTTTGCTCACTTCACGCAGGCCAAACGCCGCCCTTGTTCACCGATCAGCGATTAGCGCGTCGGTGAATGACGGCAAAGGAAAGGTAGTGCAGCACGGCCTGAAGGCAGGTTCACCCGTTCCATCCCGGTCGTCTCGACCACAACGACAGCGGTTGGGCTAAGCGGGCCGGTGCTCGGCCATCTCAGCAAAGTAACGACACGAGACGCCTGGAACCAACGCCAATCACGCCGGTGACGCTGGCAAAGCAATGATTAGAGGGCGATGGGCGTGCTGGCCATCATCTGTGCAGGTTGCTGGAACTATGGCATAACAGAATAATGGCGATACATGTCTTGGCAGTTGACAGTGGCGCGGTCAGGACGGAACAGGCGGCGGGCAGTTCGGTTGCAGTCGGCTATTCCGTGGCGGTGCTCTGCTGGCTGCTGTCGGCCGGCGTCTATATCGCCGCAAAATGGGTCTCTTCCGAGATGCCGCCGTGGGCACTCTGCTTCTGGCGCGTGCTGATCGCCTGGGCAATCCTGCTGCCGCTCGTGCGCGGCCATTTCGGTTCTATTGCCGCGCTGGTGCGGGCACGGCCCCTCGAACTGTTCCTCGTCGGCGGCATCGGGCTCGCGATCTGTCAGGGCATGGTGTTCATCGGGCTTGAATATGCCGACGCCACCACGGCCGGCATCATCGTGGCCCTGATCCCGATCATCACCATGATCCTCGCCCGTTTCATCCTGGGCGAGCCGATGGGAACCTGGCAGGTGATTGGATCGGTCATTGCCTTCCTCGGGATCGTCGTCATCCTTATCAAGGGCAGCCCGACGGCGTTGATGCGTCTCGACGTGAATTCCGGTGAACTGTGGGTCGTCGCCGGCGCCGTCTGCTTCGGTCTCTATGCTGTTTTGCTCCGCCGCGCGAAATTCGAGCTGGAGCGTCTTCCGCTCCTGGTAGTGCTGCTCGGCGCTGCAGCGCTGACTGCACTGCCCTTCTATCTCTGGGAGCTTGCTTTAGACGAACGCTCGGCGCTCGATGGCAGCGGGCTCATCGCGCTGGCCTATGTAGCGATCCCCGGCGGAGCGCTGATGTACTATCTTTTCAATTGGAGCGTCGAAGCGCTCGGTGCAGCGCGGGCGGGCATGCTCCTCTATCTCCAGACAATCTTTGTCGCCATACTCGCCTATTTTTTCCTTGGCGAGCACCTGCAATCCTATCATTTCAAAGGCGCGGCGCTCATCGTTGTTGGCCTGCTTTTTGTCACCCTGCTTAAGCCGCACACCACGTCTGTGGCGACAAAACCATAGGCTCAGAGCGACAGCCCTAATTAGCATCTCGAAACGAATGCTTGGCCTCGCCGGGTCATCGCGTAAACAGCCCCCGATGTTCTCGATGGATGGTTCGAAAGAGAGCCTGGTCTCCATGTTGCGCATCACGGGTGTCCTTGATCATGTTGCTCAAGCCATGCAGTAGAATACCGAATTTGCGCATGTTCTCGCCATCACAGATGCTGAATTATAGCGCAACAATAGCGCACTTCCCTTCCTGGACATCATGACCGCAAACGCCAGCGGGAACGCCTGGTGGTGGCGTTATCAAGCCAAAGCTGTAAACTATTTGCCATGGCATACAGTGATTCCCGTAACCATTCCCAAGGCGATCCTGAGACGAACAGCAACGCATTGGCAGCCATGTGTCAGAACCGCTTGATCGAACTTATTCAGGAGCATGGACAAGTCACGATTGCCGAACTCGTGGCGCTGTTCGATGTATCGCGCGATACAATCCGCCGGGATTTGGACTTGCTCGAGCAGCGTGGCCTTCTTGTCCGCACACACGGTGGCGTTGTTCATAACGCCAAGCTTGTCTGCGTGGGTACAACGTTCGGCCTGCGAATGGACGAACATGTAAGGAAAGGCTATCCAGGCTCGTTGCTAGGAATCACCGAGCCGCGGGATAATCGAGGACCATGTCGCCAATCCCGCGCGTTTTGGAATGCGCTTCGCAATTCTGCGGAGGACAGAAGGGTCGTCGAATCTCATATCGGTCGATATAGCATCACGCTGAGGCAAACCGATCGGCCGAGTATAAACAGTTATCTTTCGCAAGGACCGCATCCACCTGCATCAAGTCTTGTGGATGACGGGTGCGTTCGCCGGCGTCGCTCTGGCGACCGGCCTGATGATGGTAAGGGGAGATTGGGACATTGACGATTTCTCTCAGGCAATGGTGTTGACGAGGCCGCCTTCGCCACGCAGGGCTGCGCCATTGGCGGCCGATGAACGCGGACTGGCGAGGTAGGCCACGAGGATGGCGATTTCTTCAAATTCCACCATGCGCGGATCGCGCGAGCGACGAGTTCATGAAGCACGCGGTCATGTATCGGCACACCGGACATGAACACGGGCAGTGATTGCCGAGTTGACGGCAAGGTGTCCATCGAAAGATCTCGCTTTGTTGCCAGTGCTTGTTATTCTCGCGAGCTTACAACCGCATTGGAGGTCTTCATGTTCATCAAAACGATCGAACCCGACGAGGCAACGGGCGAAATCGCATCGCTTTACGATGCCGAGAAAAAATCAATGGGCCGTGTGATGCAGGCGACGCAATGTTGGTCCGCGCGCCCCGATGTCATCGTTCCAATTGAGAACCTGCTGCATCAGATACGAGACGGCTTTTCACTC
Source organism: Phyllobacterium sp. A18/5-2 (assembly GCF_025452215.1). NCBI lineage: Bacteria > Pseudomonadati > Pseudomonadota > Alphaproteobacteria > Hyphomicrobiales > Phyllobacteriaceae > Phyllobacterium > Phyllobacterium sp. A18/5-2. The sequence goes on from NZ_CP104967.1 coordinate 783,619, forward strand.
GGGGGGCTGAACTTTAGACTGATTACCTTCGTTGCGGCCCAGCATGTCCCTTCAAGCTACTGCTCTCACGTATACTTCCGCAGCCTTTCTGGGATGCTCGGCAGGGAGCAGGCGCTAGCGGTTCGAAGGGACTACCGAAAGGCCGGGCTTAGCGATCAGCAGGTCGAGATGCTTGCCTATGCGGAACAGATCAGCCGCGACGCATCGCAGATAACAGAAGCTGATATTCAGCGGCTGCGGGACGTAGGCTTCACCGACGTCAACATAGCCGACATTGCTTTGGCCGCTTCGTTCCGCAGCTTCATGAGCCGCTATTTCGATGCGGTGGGTGCCACGGTCGAACCGGAGTTTCTCGATCGCGACCCCACGGTGAGAGCAGAAATGGCAGTCGGTCGAAAGTAGCACGCAAACGGGTCAACGCTCGAGATTTGAAGCTGGGGCTGCTTCTGGCCCGAAACCGCCTCTTTGTCCTTCCGCGCTCAACGCTAAACGTAATCTCCACGGTGCAACTTCGTCGCGCTGTAGACAAACGCGCAGCCGCGGTGGTCCCTGCATCGCTCGCAATGTCAGCGGCGCCCTTTTTACGCGGTGGGTCACTCTTCGCAGAGTTTCGTGAGGGCTGTCGCCGAAAGCTTGTCGAGTGCCAGATCCGGCAACAGGTCGTTGTCGGCGACAAGATTGCGGCCCACCGCCGCCGAAAGCAGGCTGGCGCCGGCCTCGTGCAGCAGCGCAGGCCGGCCGACAATGCGGCCAAGAAGGCTGGTCGGTACGAGTCCGAAGGGCACGTCCTCGTAGATATATCTGCTGTCAGCGGTCGCGGGGCCGAAGCCGCCGCGGCCCTCGCGGTGCATCTGCTGATTCATTTCCGAAACAGTGCCCATCGGCACGTGGAAAGAGAGCGAAAAATGTTCCTGCACGGTACGGACGGAAAGTCCGAAGCCCTCGGCTATCCGGAGCCGTTCAAGGTCAAGCGCCTCAATCAAGTTGCCCACGGCGGGGGTGACGTGTTCGCCCTGTTCCCATGTTTCACCCTTCTCCATTCGGGTCAAGTTGAGAAGCGCGATACCAAGATGGTTCTGCGGGTTGAGGTTCGATAGTGCGATGGCGAGAATCCCATCGCGTTCGACGAAACGGTCGCCGAAGAGTTCGGTGCAAATGGCCGTGCCCTCGGCCCCCGTGGATTTTGGCAGGGTCGCGACGTCGATCTTTTGACGGATTGTATTGACCGAAACGCTAACGCCATCCAATTGCTGGCGGCCGGTCAAAAGGGTCGTGCCCCAGACAATGATGGGCAGGCGTACGCCGCGCTCTGCCAGCCGCTTCGACAAATAGAGCGCACCGAAGGAGCTGTGGGAACTAATGATCACGGGCTGGCCGGATTTGAGGTGGGGCAGAGCGGAATCAAAGACCAGGCGATGACCGTTAGCGGGCAGGGCAATGATGATCACATCGGTCCCGGAGACTGCTTCGGCGCAATTGTGGGCGACTTGAACCCGGTCGGAAAACTCGACCGCGCCCGTTGCGGTAAGCAAAGCGCCCGCGGCGAGCTTTCGGACACGTGCGCCGGACGGCGACCACAGAACCGGCTTGTGACCGGCTTTGGCAAGGAATGCCGCCATACCGAAGGCGATTGCGCCCGCACCGAGAATACCAATCCGCATCGATCTGCTTTCCTTTCCTCGCCTCGTTTGCCTTGCGCTATACAATTCCCAGCATTTTATACCCAAGTATCGGCCGCCATACCGGCACAATTTTTCCCACTGACGCACCCCCGCCTGAATACTTTTCTACGAGAACGACAAAGAAAACTTATGTTTTGTCACTAGCGCACAGAATGCGTTTTATGCACTATATGGCTGTCATAATGCAAGGAATGCATGGTACCGTATGGAAGTTCGCGACCTGGAAACGTTTCTGGCAGTCATGTCGACCGGTAGTATAACCGGCGCCGCCCGTCTGCTTGATCGTTCCCAGTCCCAGGTCACGCGTCTTATACAGGATCTGGAAACCTCGCTCGGCTTTCCGCTGTTCGAGCGGAATGGCCCCAGGATCGCCCCAACCGACCAAGGTATCGCATTTCATGACGATGCCGAGCGTTTCGTCACCGGGATTGGCCATTTGCGGGATCGGGCGAAAGCGATTGCCGCGAGGGAGCCTGTACCGATCGAGCTTGCTGCAACGCCGGCATTCGCCAGCGGTATCATTCCGCTCGCGCTCGCGGAATTGCCGGAAGACCGTCTGCCGCACGTAATCCATCTTCGCAGCATGCCGGCGGGGGCGGCCGTGCAGTCGGTCCTTGCCCGAACTGCGGATTTCTGCGTGACATCGCTGCCTGCCGATCAACCGGGTCTTGAGGTGCAGGGCTTCTTTGAGGGGCGGTGCGTAGCCGCAGTCGCTCCGCACGATCCACTCGCCGCTCAAGCGGTCATTTCAATCGCCGATATCGCCGATCGTACGCTGGTGACCATGGCCAATCCGTTTCGTCTGCGCCATCGCGTCGACCTGGCACTGGAAGCCGCAAAAGTGCGGCCCAAGCGCGTGATAGCAACCAATGCGGCCATGAATGCCGTGCGGATAGCGTCGACCGGTCTGGGTGTAGCGATCATCGAGCCGGCGACGGCCTTTGGCCTGCAATCGGCGCCGGTCGCGATCCGCCCGCTGGATGTCAATATTCCCTTCCTCTGGGCGATCTTTTCTGCCGCCGCCCGTCCACTATCGGCCTGCGCGCATGAGCTGATCGAGCGCATCGTGCGCATTGCCTGCGAGCGGATGCCGGATTTCGTCAGTCACGATCCGCGTCAAATGGCGCGCATCGCAGACAGGATCGCCGGGAAAACTGCTCGCAGCGCTGGGCAGCCGGATATTTCCGCGGGCGGCCGCGTGACGAAAGCGCCCGAGAACGAAATATGAGCCTGCCAAAATAAAAGAGGAGAATGACATGAAAGACATTACCGTAAATCGTCGCTCGACGTTAAAGCTGCTGGCCGCCGGTACAAGCGTCCTTGTTGCTGCGCCTGCAATCATCCGTCCTGCTCTGGCCCAAAGCAAGGTTGTTAATATCACCACCTACGACAAGTTCGTGCCGCAGTCATTTATTGACCAGTTTCAGAAGGACAGCGGTATCGAGATCCGCGTCCGGCTGACCGACGATCAGGGCAAGCAGTACAATCTGCTCACAGCCGAAGGCGCGGCGCCCACTACCGACATCGTGACCGTAACCGGTCACCGCCTGTCGCAGTTCATGGGGTCTAACCTGCTCGCGCCGCTCGACACCGCCCGACTGAAAAACTGGGGCAAGCTCGCGCCCGCATACAAGGGAGCCCCGCAGCTTACGATCGACGGCAAAACCTATGGCCTGCCGCTGCTCGCCGGCTTCGAGGGACTTGCCCGCAACACGGAATATACCAAGGCCTCCGACAGTTGGGAGATCATGTTTGATGACGAATACAAGAACCTGACCTCCTACATTGTCTCTGACTTCCTCTCCATCGTCATGCGATATCAGGGCAGTGATGGCGACTACGTGACCTACGAAAATAAGGCGGACGTTGCCCAGGTTGCCACCGACAAAGCCCGCGATTTTATGATCAGGCATAAAGACAAGGTGCGCAAATACTACGACGCGGCGTCCGAAGTGCAGCAGATGTTCGTCAATGAGGATATTTACCTCGCACAGACGTGGTCGGGCCCCGCTGCCAAGCTTATCATGGATGGCCATCCCATCGAGATCTCGGTTCCGAAGGAAGGCACTTACGGATTTCTCTACTCGTTCAACGTCGTCAACAACGCCCCGAATGCCGATGCTGCCTATGCCTTCCTCGACGCCATCCTCTCCTCGCCGGAGATCGGCGCGGCGATGACGCGTCAGTCCGGCTTCGCGTCGGCATTCGATGGTGTCGACAAGGTACTCGACGACAAGGAGCGCGCCGCCATGGCGCTGCCGCCGGAACAGGTCGAGCGCGTCCAGTTCTTCAGCTCGGTTAACCGCGCCATGAAAAACGAGATGATCGACAAGGCCACTGCCGAAATCAAGACGGCCTGAAGACCCGGACGCAAAGCGGCCGGCTGTTCGGCCGGTCGCTCACCAAGAATGATTGACTGGGAACTACCACAATGGTGGACACAACGACGCAATCCCGAGCCGTCGCCTCGCTGGCGTCGCCCCGCTATGCCGGATGGATCGGCAGGGCAGTGGGCTCGGGCCTCTACCGCAATACGATTGGACGCCTGGCGGACAGCCGCTGGATCAGGCTCGCCGCGCTTGCAGGTGTGCCGCTTATTTGGCTGGCCATGCTGCATATCGGGCCAATCGTCCAGATGACCAACATCAGTTTCATCGCCAATTATCCGCCGCAGCCGGGAAAAAGCAGCGACTATACCCTTGCCAATTATGCGCTGTTCTTTTCCGACAGGCTTTATTTCGTGCCATTCATCCGCAGCCTGATCTTCGCCGGCGTAGTCACCCTCTCGACGCTGGTGATTGTCTATCCGGTCGCCTACTATGTCGCCAAGGTAGTCCGGCCGAAGAACCGCATGCGCGCCCTGCTACTGTTGCTCATCCCGTTCTGGGCTGGGGAACTCATCCGCACCTTCTCGATCATCATGCTGCTCGCCAATCGTGGCGCTGTGAACGTGCTGCTTCGGGAGTTGGGCTTTATCGAGCGACCGATACCCATGCTTTACACTTCCTTCTCCCTGAGTTTCGGCGTTGTTTATCTCCTGGCGCTCTACATGCTGCTGCCGCTCTATTCGGCCATCGAGAAGATTCCGACGCCGCTGATCCATGCCGCGGCCGATCTCGGCGCCGGCCCTTTTCAACGCTTCCGTCGGGTCATCCTGCCGCTTTCCAAGGACGGCATCGTTTCGGGTTGCAGCCTTGTCTATCTGACCGCCGTCGGTGTCTTTGCTGCACCCTTGCTGCTCGGTGGCCCGAATGCAGTCATCTTTCCGGAAGTTATCGCCATGCTGTTCCATGGCTCGAACGACAAGTGGCCTGAGGGGGCCGCCTTCTCAATGATCATGCTCGTCGTGTCGCTCACCACCGTTGGCCTGTTCATGCGCGTCGTCGGCGGTCGTTCCATTCGGCTGATGTGAGGAAGGTCCGATGAGAACCTATTTTAATGACTTGCCCAGAACAGCGCTCGGCGCATCCTACTGGCTCTTTTCAATCTATCTCGTGCTCCCCCTGGCGCTCATGATGGCGATGAGCTTCAAGGAAGCCAATTTCATCGCCTTCCCGATCGGCAACTGGACGCTCGACTGGTATGGCAAGGTGCTGCATGACAAGCAGTTCCTGGCAGCGTCGCTCTATTCCATCGGCATTGCCCTTGCGACCACCATCTGCGCCACGATCATCGGGGTCTGGATCGCACTCCTCGTCTCGGCGGAAAACATCTGGGGCAAGGCCGCTATCTTCGCACTCGCTTGCCTGCCCGCTGTCGTGCCGGGGCTGATCAATGCAATTTCAATGCGCATCTTCATCCGCACGGTGGACATTCCGACAGGCACTTTCGCAATCATCTTGTCGCATACGGTCCATGCGGTGCCCTTCGTGGTAATCATGGTACTGACACGTCTTCGCTCCATGCCTGCGAATTTGGTGGATGCGGCCCGCGATCTCGGCGCCGATCCGTTTGTTGCCTTCCTGCGCGTTACAATCCCCTATCTGATGCCGGCTCTCCTGGGCGGAATGATTTTCTGCGTACTGACCAGTATCGACGACTTCGTGCGCACTTTCTTCCTCGGCGGCTACCAACCCACGCTGCCCATGTTGATCTTTGCAAAGGTGCAGGGCGGCATGTCGCCGGAAATCAACGCCATGGCGACGATCGTGCTCGTCGTTACTACCGTCGTCGGCCTCTACGCCGAATATTTCACCCGTCGTTCCAGGAGCTGACGCGAATGCAGCCTGTTGTCCACTTCAAGAATGTCAACAAGTTCTACGGGGAGCTACCCGCCGTGGAAAATCTCGATCTCGCCATTGAGCCCGGCCAGTTCGTGACTTTGCTTGGACCCTCCGGCTGCGGAAAGTCGACAACATTGCGCATGCTCGGTGGATCTCGAGGATCTCACTTCCGGGGAAATCTACCTCGATGGCAAGCCGATCTCGCATCTGCCGCCGCACAAGCGCAACGTCAACATCGTCTTTCAGGACTATGCCCTTTTTCCGCACCTGACGGTCGGACGCAACATCGCCTTCGGGCTGGAGTTGAAGGGCATGGAGTCGGGCGCGATCCACGAGCGGGTCACCGAGCTGCTCTCGCTTGTGGCGCTTCAGGACTATGCGGAGCGGATGCCCGCGCAACTTTCGGGCGGCCAGCGCCAGCGTGTGGCTCTGATGAGGGCACTGGCACTCGATCCGAACGTTCTGTTGCTGGACGAGCCGCTCTCGGCGCTCGACGCAAAGCTGCGCCAGCAGATGCAGATTGAGCTCAAATCCATTCAGCAGAAGACCGGAAAGACCTTCATCTTTGTTACCCACGACCAAGAAGAGGCACTGACAATGTCCGACGTCATCGTGGTTATGAACAAGGGCAGGATCGAGCAGATCGGTAAGCCCTCCGACCTCTATGCCCGACCGCATAGCCGCTTCGTAGCCGATTTCATCGGCCAGAGTAATTTGCTCGACGGCACAATCGTTTCCGTCGTAGGCACAGTGGCAACCTTTGACTGGCGGGGGAATGTCGTGCACGCCGACCTGAATGGTGCGACGCCGACGCCGGGCGCGCAGGCCACCCTGGCTCTCCGGCCAGAGACACTCTACTGTCTGACGGCAAAACCCGATGGCCGGCTGGCACTTAAGGGACGCATTGTCCATCGCGTCTTCAAGGGCGCCCATACCTCGCTCACCGTAACCCTCGAAAATGGAACGAGCCTCGTCGCCCAACTCGACCCGGTCGCGCTTTCGCATATTGGGGGCGACGAGGTCTGGGTGGGCTGGCGTGAACGGGACGCAGTACTGCTGACGAGCTGAACTGGAGACGGATCATGATCAATAACCAACAGCAGCGTCGGCTTGCTGACTTGAATGCACGGGTGAAGCAAGATCTCAGCTACCTGAACTACCCGCCGGCCAACTGGTCAATGCCCGTAACGACAGCGGAAGGGCAGCCTGTCAGCGATGTCGTTATTATCGGCAGCGGCATGTGCGGTCTTGTGGCCTGGCAAGCGCTGACGCGCGCTGGCATCACCAAACTGCGCATCGTCGACCGCGCGCCGAAAGGTTTCGAGGGGCCATGGGTCAACTACGCGCGTATGGAAACGCTGCGCTCGCCGAAAAACCTGCTCGGCCCGGCGCTTGGCATTGCCTCACTGAGCTTTCGCGCCTGGTTCACGGCGCTCTACGGCGAGGCCGAATGGGAGGAACTGTTTCGCATACCGCGTCTGATGTGGATGGAATATCTGAAATGGTATCGCGAAATCCTGGCGATACCCGTCGAAAACCAGACCCACGTAACCCGGATCCTGCCGCGCGCGGACGGTCTGCTGGAGCTCGAAATCGGAAACGGCGCGGAACCGCCGATTTTCACCCGCAAGCTCGTGCTGGCTACCGGCCGCGACGGGCTCGGCAAGCCCACTATCCCGGATTTCGTCGATGGTATGAGGCGGCTGAAATCCTGGGCGCATTCGGCTGACGACATCGATTTCGAACGGCTGAAGGGCAAGCGCGTCGTCGTCATCGGCGTCGGTGCTTCGGCGGTTGACAATGCGGCGGAAGCCTTGGAGCAGGGCGCGGGCGAGGTCCGTCTTCTCGCCCGACGCAAGGAGATGCCGACGGTCAACAAGCTGATGGGTATCGGCTCCTATGGCGTAACAGCCGGCTTCGCACAAATTTCGCCGGAATGGCGTTGGCGGCTGATGGATTATGCCGCCAAGCAGCAGACGCCTGCTCCGCACAATTCGACGCTCCGCGTCAGCCGTCATCCGAACGCCTATTTCCATTTCGACTGCGGCATCCGTTCAATGCAGGAGGAGGGCGGCGAGGTAGTCATCACCACAGTCAACGACCGCATTTTCCGCACCGATTTCGTCATCCTCGGCACCGGCTTTTGCATTGATCCCACGAGTCGGGACGAACTTGCCCCCTATCAGGACAAGATTGCCTGCTGGGGAGACCGCTACACGCCGCCGCCGGGCGAACGAAACCCCGAACTCGGGCGATTCCCGTGGCTTAATGACGACTTTTGCTTCACCGAAAAGGTCGGCGGCACGGCACCTTGGTTAAAGGACATCCATTGCTTCAACTACGCCGCATCGGTGAGCGTCGGCAAGGTCAGCGGCGACATCCCAGCGATCAGCGAGGGCGCGCTGTGGCTGGCGCGGGGCGCCGCCGCCTCACTCTTCATCCGCGACATCGACTACCATTGGAAGGCGTTGCTCGCCTATGAGAAACCGGAACTCGATGGAACCGAATGGACGGATGCCGACGAACCGGAGTTTGTGCAGAAGACGGCCTGAGCTTCGACAGAACACTTTTTCAGTAGATTGAGGATAAACATGAGCGCTCCTTCCAACTTCGACGTGATCGACACTGTTCTCGGCTTCGACCGCTTCGCGGACCTCAAGGCCCTGCGGGAGCAACGAACGAAGCTGAAGCACCTGACGCAGACGAGCTATCAGGCCGCACTTTGCCCTGCCGAGCCGCGCAACTTCTCCTACCCGCTGAGAGCCGCATTGGCCGCGCGCATGGTTGCACTGTGGAAGTCACAGGAGCTTGTCGCCCACTACCACGCACTTCTAGACAGCGCAGAGGGCGGATCGGAATTCCGCGCGATCGCCGATCCGGCATCAGGGGTCGCGGGGATTAATTCGCGCCTTGCCGCAATTCTCGCCCATGTCGACTTGGTGACGCTTTCTCCGAAGGATGCGACCCGCACCAACATCGACAATCTTGCGGCTGCTGGCCTCGACGATCGGGATATCGTTGCGCTCGCCGGCTTAATCGCCTTCGTCAACTATCAGGTGCTGGTCGTGGCCGGCCTCAAGATGCTGAGGGACAACTGACATGTCGCACGCCGTACACGAATTCACCGTCGAGGCGCTCGATTGGAAGCCCTATGTGAAGCCAGTCGACATGGACGCGGCAACGCCAGAGCAGCTGATGGCGCTGAACACTACGCCGTCCAACAGGAAAATTTCAGACTACGTGCTGGTACTTGCCAACGAGCCGGAAACGCTGAACGAACGCACGCCGCTCTTCAACGACATCATGTATAGCGAAGGCGGTCTTTCGCGCGGCGGTCGCGAGATCGGAGCACTTGCAGCCTCTTTCGTAAACCGCTGCATATATTGCGCGTCGGTGCACGCGGCCCGCTACATCCAACTCGAAAAGCGACCGGACGTTGTGGCAGAGGTCTTCAAGAACGGCCTCGACGCGGACCTGCCGGAGTTCGAACAGGCACTATTCAATTTTGGCGTCGATCTGACGGCGCATCCCGACAAGGTCGGCACCTATCAATTCTACCATCTGCGCGAGATCGGCATGGACAATCTCCAGATCCTCGATCTCATCCATGCGGTGGCAATCTTCGGCTGGGCTAACCGGCTAATGCACACGCTTGGCGAGCCGCATCGACAGGAGTGAATCGAAGCGAAGTGCACTCGGTGGTCGCGAGCGGGATGAGCTTGAGAGGTGCTGTCATGTCTGGATGACTCCCATTTGGCAAGGTCGGCTCGAAATCTGTCAGGTCGTATCGGCCCATCGCGCAGCTCCTGCTTTCTGGCTTGAGTCACAACGCGACCTTTATGACAGAGTGTTCAGTGGCGCGGCCAATATCGCGGATTTTGAGTCAACTGGCGTTCGTCTTCTTAATCCATGGAATAACAGCCCATGACGACAGCCACATTAACACTTTTCCAACTTTCTGGTTTTTACCGTGGAAGCGAAGATCGAAGAGATTTATGAAACTCTCATTCCGCCGGAACGTATCGACCAGGAGCAGCAAGGGCGCGTATTGAAGCAATTTTTCGGTTTTGTGGTCCTGCTTTTTGTTACATGCATCGGTGTGGTGATGGTTTCCGATCATTTAACCACTTACATTTTTCGGTACCGATTGACCGTTGACGTGGACACTCCCGATGGGATCAAGTCTGGATCATCGGTGGTGGAAGCGACGTACTTCCGAGAGATGTTGATGTTCAGCTCGGGCGGCGGGAGACACAAACGCAATGCACGCAAAGTACCGATGACGGTGCTGGCCGTGATCTGACTAACGACAGACTGGTCCTCGCATCAAAAATAGTTGGTAGGAAGTATTGACAGGAATGGTAGGGGAAGGCTCGTTTCGAACGATCCCCCCAAGGGCGCATGTTCGAAACCGCGATCCGCAGGAAATCATAAGCATCGGAAAATTCCGGGCCTGATCGATTGTCAGGCGGTCGTGGAAAGTTGGACTACCGGCGCTAATGGCCCGTAGCGGTCTTTCGCTACTCCATTTAGAAGCAAATTCCCACACGGCGCGTCGTCATCGGAACCGAATTTTTCCGTTTGTTGCCCGTGCTCAGTCGTGCCATATCGGGTCTATACGAATGGCTCGGATGGCGCGCCGATCCTTGCTTTCAAGTGTTCAATCGGTGATCTTTCGTACCGTGCGGAGACTTCAACCATGCAGGACAGACCAAGATCACTTAGCTTGACCCCGGCCCACGTCGCACGGGTCCAACGCGCGATCGTCGATAGCGGCATAGAACCTGGTGTGGAGCTTCACAACGATGCGGACTATGACGCTTGGGTGAAGCGGATCATCAAGACCCATCCCGCTCCGGGTTCACCAACTCTTCTCTTCGCGTATGGTTCATTGATATGGAAACCCGAGATCGAACATGTCGGCGAACAAATGGGCGTTGCTCGAGGTTGGCATCGTTCTTTTTGCTTTCGAATGACCCGCTTCCGGGGGACGCCCGAACAGCCTGGCCTTATGATGGCTCTCGACCGCGGAGGGCAGTGCCGGGGTATCCTGTACGAGCTACCGAAGAATGACCTGGAAGGACAGTTCGGGAAACTGTTTCGGCGCGAGTTCAAGTACAAACCTGTTAACAGCACGCCGCGCTGGATCACGGTCGAGACGACCTCTGGCTCAACCCCAGCCTTGGGCTTTGTCATGAACCGCGCTTCACCGCTCTACGCAGGAAATCTCTCTCTCGAAGTTGTTGCGGATGTGTTGGCTCAAGCATGTGGTCACATGGGTTCTGGGGCAGAATATCTACTCAACACTGTGACGCACCTCGAGGCAAAAGGCATTCGGGACCGCAATCTGTGGCGGCTTCAAGCGCTCGTAGCGCAGCAGATCGATCGCGAGAGCAGGATAGCTAGCCGATTAGATCGTGAAATCGCGAACGAAGGCTTATGATGGTCTGAGTGGCCACTGGAGCGGACGCCGCTAGGTTGCTCAGGTACTAAGCAGGGTGACCGAACTTTGCAGCATAATTCCTACACTGCTACCCTGAACCGCCACTGCAATACGAGATTGATCAATGAGATTTCCACAAAGCTTGTCACAAACGGGAGTGTTTGCAGCGCTAGGCGCGGCAGCACTATTTGGTGCTGGAACTCCGCTAGCAAAACTACTGCTTACATCTGTTAGTCCGTGGATGCTTGCCGCCCTTTTATATTTAGGTTCGGGCGTCGGCCTTACGATCTATCGTTTTGTCAATCAATCGCCCGCCGCCGCGCTCTCTCGCGCCGAATTGCCATGGTTTGTCGGCGCTGTGATATCCGGGGGAGTGATTGGCCCGGTTCTTCTGATGTTTGGGTTAACCGGCATGCCTGCTTCGGGCGCTTCGCTAATGTTGAATGCCGAAGGCGTATTTACCGCACTTCTCGCGTGGTTCGTTTTCAAAGAAAATTTTGACCGTCGGATCGCTTTCGGGATGGTAGCAATTGTTGCGGGAGCAATGATCCTCAGTTGGCCCGGCGAAGCGAAGTTCGCCGGATTGTGGCCTGCTTTGGCGGTCCTCGGTGCGTGCCTAGCTTGGGGCATTGATAACAATCTTACGCGTAAAGTCTCGTTGTCAGATGCTACGTGGATCGCATCCGTTAAAGGGCTTGTGGCAGGTTGCGTTAATCTCGCACTCGCAATGCTTGTTGATGCAGTATTCCCCCCGGTATTGAACACGGCCGGAGCAATGGTAGTTGGGTTTTTCGCCTATGGCGTAAGTCTTGCGCTGTTCGTGATCGGACTGAGGCACCTTGGGACTGCTCGCACGGGCGCGTATTTTTCGATTGCCCCGTTCATCGGTGCAATTCTTGCTGTTGCCATGGGGGAGCCGGTGACCTTGCCCCTGCTATGCGCAGGCGTTTTGATGGCGGTCGGGATATGGCTGCATCTTACCGAGCAGCACGACCATTCGCACACGCACATGCCGATTGAGCATGACCATGAACACGTCCACGACGTACACCATCAGCACAGCCATTATTTCCCTGTGATGCCGGGTGTGAAGCATCGCCATAAACACAAACATGAGCCAATTACTCATTCGCACGCCCACTTTCCCGACGCACATCACCAGCATGATCATTGAACGCACAAGGAAAAGCGCACAAGCTGACCGGCTTGTGCGCTTTGATCGGTAGCGAAGGCTCGTTTCGAACGTTCCCCCCCCAAGAAATCGCGATCCGCAAAAAATCATAAGCATCGGAAAATTCCAAGCCTAATCAAGTCGATAGTCGTTCATGTGCTGCTTATGGCAGATTGATCAACTCAATCGATCCGATCCAGACTTTCGGCAAAGACACCCAAACTGGTGCCACGACCAATGACAACGACGCGTTTTCCGGGTGTGAGGCTTTGCCTGAAATCGTTTGGGACACCGCAAACTCTGTCGAAAAGGAACGGTAGTCCTTGGAATATAAGTGGGAAGTGGCACTGTCTGGTTCCGTAGCGATCGGCGTGTACCACGGTAAATGTGTGCCCGACCTGATGACCTGCGATCATTGCAAGCATCATAGGATAGGCAATGACTACAACGTGCTTTCCCAGGACATACCCCATAAACGGAGCGGCCAAGACGCTGCAAACCTTCTTTAGTTCGCCGTAAGGCACCGCATGTATGCCTTTTAGAACAAGCCAGAGCAGGAATGCCCCAGAAACAAGCCCGGCGGCAACACCAGCAAGGTTTGTCTTAGACGTCCATTCGATCGATGGCAGGAAGTCAAAACCGAACATTTTAATGAGTACAGGCAATAAGCCAAACACCCACAAGACGCCCATTATGACTATGACCGGTTTGCGGAACGGCCGAGCAATTATTTCTTCTTTTGGAGCACTCATCAAACGATACACCGCACTTTCAATCGCGATCCCCATCGAAAGCTCTGTGACACACTACGGGTGGCCGTTTCAAGAAGACTATTTGTGCAACGAAGGCGGGGCGCTCTCGAATGATGGAGTTAGTAGAGCGCAGGAAGCGCACCGGCCCAACGGCCAGTGCGCTTGATCGGTAGCGAAGGCCCGTTTCGAACGTTCCCCCCCCAAGCGCGCATGTTCGAAATCGTGATCAGCAAGAAATCATAAGCGTTGGAAAATTTATTGCATGACCGCAGACAAATCATTCTTCAGAAGAAGCACAAGTTTCAAGGAAACGTCGAATACGTCTGCCGATAACAGCCTCGATGAACTTGATCATTAAATCCAATCTTTCTTGGCCCCCATACGCTAAGGATGTGAAATCGTCGGCTCGGAACATAAGTTCTCGCGCGGGCCGGGAGGGGCTGTCGGGTTCTTCAGTTCGCAAGCGGCGGACAACAATGCGGGAAAGTTCTCGATGGGCCCCAACGCGTCGATGACGAATGCTGTGATGCCTTTTCCTTCACGTTCAGCCTGGCGGGCATGTGTCTCCCCGGAGCTATCCCAAACCGTCCACACGGCAGCCAGGTGCTGATTGATTGATATGGCTGCAGTGCAGAACGTTGTGTCTGAGGAGCTTTTAGCATCACAGACCACCGATGCTTCCCCGACCTTTAGGCGCATTTGATGAAGTTGATCCGAGACGCGTTCGCCGCCGACAGTCCAATGGTTTTTGAACACTTCCAATTTCCTGTCGTCGACGAGAAAGAAACGATTATTCTGGATCGGCAAGGCTTGCTGAAGCGGAGCCCATGGATCATCACAAACGGACTTCGACCATTGGCGGCTCAAGAGGGCACAAATTCCTTCCCTCGACGAGGTCGACCCCCGTCGATCCGAATGTACTCATCGTAATTTCCAGTTGATCAACTGACGGTGCAGTTTCCTGACTGCTTGCCGCTTTGCGAAATGCTTCCAAGCGTTCTTTCGCCGCTTGATGATCTTTCCGCTTATTGAATGAAAAGGATGGCTTATCAGTTATCAGACCCGTCAAAGCGACAAATGGCACGATCAGCGGCACATCTCCGACGACCACATGAGCATCGGACGCGAGGAATTCGATTGAGTGATGCTTTGGCGATGGCGAGCACGCTGCAAGAACGGCACCGAGCATGAGGCAAACAGGTAAAATCAGTGGGACCGCGCAACGAGATATCATTGCGTTGAAATACAGCATTCCGATTGCGAGAGCGTTATTACAAAGCTGCTAATTTTAGCGGCTTTGGGTGTGCGTTCGCCTGATCGCCAGTCCGTTTGGCGAAAGGTGCAACGTTCGCAATTGGCGCACCGGCCCAATACGGGCTTGTGCGCTTGATCGGTAGCGAAGGCTCGTTTCGAACGTTCCCCCCAACGAGGAATATGCGAATTCGCGATCAGCAGGAAATCATAAGCATCGGAAAATTCCGGGCCTAATCGATTGCCAGACGGAAAACGGGAGCGGCCCGCTGACGGCCCAAAACGGCCTTCCAATCTGTGCAATTGTACCCTTTCCATTTACCTGTCAGAAGTCGATGGGCGCTACGATCCAGTGACTTGGAGAGATTGGCAGGTCTTTACACTGCGCATGGGTGTCCAAATCAACAAGAGCAGCAGGCCTGTATGATGGATAAGTTTCGGACTTGGGCTGCGATTATCGGCATGACCTTGATCGGCCCGATAATCTTGGGCTTCTTTGTCGTGTGTCTGATCCGAGGAGAATTTCCCGGCAGACTTTCCGCATTGAACGCCGCTGATCATCCGATCCTCTTTTATCCGATCATCCTCGCGCTTCTCTACGGTGCCTTGAAGTGCGCCCAGATCAGCGTGATGTTTGCGATTGGGTACCTTCGCGGACGATCGAGACACTAGTTCTTATATGACCGCAACTCGCGCAAATCGGTCCCCATCACGCTAATCGATTGCGGCAAGCGAAAGGAACTCAGCTAGAAGCGCACCGGCCCATAAGTGGGCCAGTGCGCTTGATCGGTAGCGAAGGTGCGTTTCGAACATTCCCCCCCAATGCGAAATCGTGCCGAAATCGGCGTCTTCAGCATCGGAAAATTCGGGGCCTAATCGATTGCCAGGCGGTCGCGAAAAGCACGAGCACCTGCCCCTGATGGCCCGATGCGGACCCTCGCTATGCGGAGATTAAGCTCCAGACAGCCACGCCATTCGACCGTTCGGACTGATGCGGAGACGGAAGTGGCCAAGCCGGCTGTTGGCCCAATGCAAGTATTTAAGGGTATCCACAGCCAATAGAAATTCTCAAGATTTCACCGTGTGTTAAGTGAGTGTACTTACGATGCACACATGATGCTTCGCGCCCTCGTCAGCTTCGCCTTCATAACGTATGCCGTACCAGCAGTCGCTGTCGACCGAGCTGAGCTTCAGAGCATTCAAGAAACACCCCGGCACTTCGTCTGCAGGCTTGATCAAACTTTCCGGGGCAATGTCCACACCCCCGGAAGTGGGTTTGCCGTTAGTGTCGGTATCATTGAGCAATCGAAGCGAGCAGGGCGACCTGTGCCCACAATCGATCTTCAAATTACTCCTGAGAATAAAGGCGGAACTGGCTCGGCTTCCGGCAGCTTTTTGCCGGGAAGGACACTACCTAAGCCGATAACTCTGGAGCTTCAGCATGTTTTTATCGTTGTCTCTTATGACGGACGCCAGACAGTTCAGTTTGTCGCAAGGGGAGCGCGCGTGGCGGTTCCGTTAACAATCGTCCAGACTTTCGAACGACAATGGTGGCTATCCATATCGTCTGGCGAATATCCCACTACACGTACCCACGACTATCTTTGCGAAGACGTTCCGCCCGAGAAGAACTGATTTAGGTGCTCCCTTTTAGTGTATATGTAAGGCGTCATGTCCACACATGGCGCAAACCGGACGCTATCACGCTAATCATGCAACAAGCGCAACTCGGCGCGCTAGAAGCGCACCGGCCCGGATTGGGCCAGTGCGTTTGATCGGTAGCGAAGGAGGGATTCAGAATCCCCCGGCACGAGGCGTTGTGAAGACGCAAGGTGGGACATGCTGACCACCCCTGTTGTCACGCACAGCAGGCTCTCTGGAATTTAGAATGTCGTCAAGTACTGCTCACCATCGATGCTGTGATTGTAGAAATTTCAGGCGACATGACCTGCCACCGAACCTTCGTCCGGCAACGATTAGACCGTATGTTCTCGGGGTGAAGGTGGCCCGCCCCCGCAGTAAGCTGAATTCGGGGGTTGCTCTGGATAGGCCGAAGCCGAGCCCCACGCTTAGCGAGGGCGAACCATGAAAGAGAATAGCGTAATTTTCATCGGCTTGGATACGTCGAAGCTGAAGATTTCAGTTGCGGTTGCGGACGGGGTGCGCAACGGCGAGGTGCGGTTTTTCGGCGACATCTCTTCGGAGCCGGCGTCGGTGGCGTCGATGGTCGACAAGCTTTCCCGACGCGGGGCCAAGCTTCACTTTTGCTACGAGGCCGGCCCGACCGGTTACGGTCTTTACCGGCAGATTGTTGAATTGGGGCACGATTGTGTGGTCGTGGCGCCGTCCCTGGTGCCCAAGCGTGCGGGCGACCGGGTGAAGACAAACCGCCGGGATGCCGTAAGTCTGGCGCGCCTGCACCGGGCGGGCGAACTGACCTCTGTCTGGGTTCCGGACGAAGGCCATGAGGCGATCCGCGACCTGGTGCGGGCTCGCGAGGCTGCCAACGATGCGCTGAAGCAGGCACGCCAACAACTCCAATCTTTTCTCCTGCGCCACGGCCGGATCTATACTGGCCGCACGCCTTGGACGCGCGCCCATACAAGATGGCTGGCATGCCAGGCCTTCGATCATCCCGCCCACCAAATTCTGTTGGCAGAATATTGCCAGGCCATCGAGGATGCCGGCGTGCGTCTGGATCGGCTGACCAAGCTGGTGGTGGAGACCGCAGCATCCTGGTCGATGGCACCGGTTGTGGCAGCCTATCAAGCGATGCGCGGCGTCGCGTTCATGACTGCGGTCACCTTTGTGGTCGAGATCGGCGATGTCAGGCGTTTCGATAATCCCCGTCAGTTGATGGCCTATCTTGGTCTTGTGCCGTCGGAACGCTCAACGGGCGAAAGGGTCAAGCGCGCTGGGATCACCAAGGCCGGCAACACAAGGGCTCGAAGGGTACTCGTTGAAGCGGCCTGGACATATCGCTTCCCGGCTCGCGTGAGCCCGAAGATCCAGGCGCGGCTGGATGACCTGCCAAGAACGGTTCGCGAGATTGCCTGGAAAGCCCAGGTGCGGCTTTGCGCGCGCTATCGAAAACTGATGGCGGCAGGCAAGCCGAAGGTCGTCGCTGTCACCGCCATTGCCCGAGAAATGGCAGCATTCCTATGGGCGATTGGACAGGAGGTCGCTCCCACAGCTAAAGGCTAAATGCCGATGGTCAGCTTGAAGAGAGACGCTTAACCCAAAATTTAAAATCATCTGCTGTTGGACAAAGATGGAGGCAGGGCTCCGGTGGGGAACCCTCGCAGGCTCTATGTGGCGGATAAATTCCAAGTCCGAGATTAGACAGAGGCAGCCCCAGACGAACACACGGAAATGCGGTACCCAACCCGCGCATAAGAGTATGCCAGCCGTCGTCTAAACGCCCTGCCTCCTCCTTTGTTCAACAGCTTCGCGCATGTGCTTTCGTCGTCAAAGCCGGAAAGGAAAGAGTCGTGACTAAAGAGCTTGCAAACGAACATAAGAGAGCCTCGCCGGTTTTGAACCGCCCCCCATACTCTGGACCAGCGGAAGCTAGAGTTTTCCGGCTTCATTCAGGGAGGCGGGCTGGTTGCACTTCCCGAATTCATTAGGGAGATCGGCACCTTGTTCCCGATTGGATGCAGGTCGCACGAACAGAACAGCTGGTACAGTACGTCACAGCCACGAACGGGCTTATCTCAACCGATTTTGGTATGTTTGCCAAAGATTGGGATGCTCGGCTTATTGTTGGGATTCTCAGCCGATCACTGGGGCGGCGCAGTGGCGCTATAGTATGTTGGTAACGCTTCAGTGGCTTCTGCACCCCAGAAATGACTGGGCTGACGCTGCGGGCAATCCTTAGGCGAGAAGTGCGAGCTATCAAGCTGGTGATCCTCGCAATCTATCGTCGACCTGAGCATCAAATGCGGGGGCGACGGAACCCGGCCTGTTTTGAATTACAGAATTTGAAGAGGGAGCTATGGCATGAGGGCTTTTAACATCGCAGTTGCCATCACTGTCGTGACGATGTCAATTTCCGGTTGCGCAACGAACGAACAGGACCGGCGGGCCGGAACAGGCGCTTTGATAGGTGGCGGAGTGGGTGCTGTGGCTGGGCAGGCGATCGGCCGCAGCACGCGAGCTACCGTAGGCGGCGCGGCCGCCGGCGCGCTGTTGGGGGCCGTTGTCGGAACCGCGTCGACGCCAAGCCAGGACAGAAATCACTGCCGCTATCGGCGCAGTGATGGCACGATCTACATCGCGCCATGTTGACCGTCGACCCAATGCAAGCACAAAACTTGGCAAAAGGAGGAACTATGTATGACCTGATTGCAATCGTATATCCCACCGAAGAAAAGGCGGAGGAGGTGCGCCAGCGCCTTTTTGAACTGTAGAAAGAATACTTGGTGACTCTCGGCGATGTCGTCATCGCCACAAAAACGGATACGGGCAAGATCAAGCTCAACCAGATGGTCAACACGACCGCGGCAGGCGCAGCTTCTGGGGCTTGCTAATCGGCATTCTCTTTCTCAATCCGCTGATCGGGGCGGCAGTGGGTGCCGCTTCGGGTGCGTCGGGCCGGGCATTGACCGATGTCGGAATCACGGATGCCTTCATGAAAGATCTCACCGCCAACATTGAGCCCGGCAAGACTGCTCAGCTGTTCTTGTATTTTCTCCGGGCCCCCGCAGGGCGAGGAAATCGAGACCGCCTTTGCAGATGCAGCCAAGTCGGGTCGCAAGGCCGTACTCCTCCAGGTGCAGTCCAAGGACCAATCAAGGTTCGTCGCGTTGCCAATCGATCAGGGTTGATCCAACGGCAATCGGACCTGAGGCGGCATATCGATGTTGTCGCCTCGGGCCTCCTCTCGAGAGTTGGATCGAAAACTCGGCTTCTACGAAGCAAAGCACTCGGGACGAGATTTAACTGACTCCCACGCTTTGACACCGTCGGCAGAATCCCGTTCATCCGCTGCCAAGGCTCTCCAATCAGTCCGGCAAAGGACGAATGGCCGCCGCCTTGAGCTGATATACCCCTCCTTGGCACCGTTCTTAATAGACATGTGCATTGCTATTTCGCACGCATGGTCAAATTGCGAAATCCATATCTCGATTGGCATCGAGCTTTTCATGCCCCCTGGTTGAAGGGCAGGGGGCGAAAGCGCTTGCCGAAGGCCTCTATTTCCAGAAGGCCGAGCATGACGAAGACGAAGACCAGCAACCCAAATCCCGCGAAGCTATGAGCTGGCAGGCTAGCGCGTGGGTAAGCCGACGCCTTCATGAGGAAGTCATTGATGCCGACGTCCGTCAACACCCTTCCAGATTGTATGTGCACGCAATTGCATATTGAATCTCTAGAAGTTGCGCTGCAGTCGCAGTCTGCCCTCTATGGGATCGCCACGGTCATCGTCATAGCTGGTATAGGTGATCTCCGGAGTAATATCGAAACCGGGAATGGCCTTGTATCTCACATTTAATGAGGCGGAGATATTGCCGTATTCCTCATAAGCGACCTGGCCATTCAATGTGGCCTTGTCCGACACCTTTGCCGACAGACCGGCCCAAAGTGCATAGTCGCCCTCCCAATTGGCATAGTAGCTGTTCACGCCAATCGCGCTGTCCCAATCGGATTGATAGCCACCCATCAGAAATCCGGAAATTTTTTCGGTGAATTCGACGTCAACGCGAACCTTGCCGGCCCAGGTCTCGTCCAACGCGTCATACCCGGCCACCGCGGAAATCGAACCCCACCCCTGTTCCAGCTTCAGGCCGCCAACAATATCGGGTATGTAGTCATCGATAACGTAATTCTTCTCGAGCTCTTCATCGGAATAGCCGAAGTCGCCGTCGCTGCCCTGCTCCAGACCGATCATTCCGGAAAAGCCATTGCCACCGTTGAATGTGTAGTTGACCTGGTTGGTGGGGGCATCAGAATACGGACCATACCCAATGACATCGTCATTGATCAAATCGCCGGCAAAGTTTGTCCACGAGGAGAATTGGGAATCCGTAGCACCTATGCGAAAACCCCCGAGTTCAATGTATGCATGGGGGAGGTACGAGACCGTGTCACCATTGGTATACTGGATTTGCGTTTCGATGTAGGAACGGAGCGTCCCCAACTCTGTGTCAGAGCGTGCATCAAAGCGAAGCGTTGCGCGTGAGCGTTTGGACCAAGTATCGCGTTCGGCACCCGTATAGGAATTGTCGCCGGCTCTGATATCGTAGCGTACATACCCCATGATCTTCAGGCATGTTTCGGTTCCGGGGATGTAAAAGAACCCTGCGCCATAGGCGTCACAGACGCGAACATATTCGACTGGTTCTGGTTCGGCGACAACAATGGCATCAGCTGCGGCTGCGGCAGAGGCCGAAATGATGGCCGCACACGAGCCAAAAAGTACACTTCCGAGATTCATTTTCCCTCTCTCCAATCGTCCCACGCGTGCGCCATCTAGACACGACAACCTTGCGTGAGCAAGCTACACACGAGAATTGAATTCATGGAAGCCCTGTGACGAGCGCGATCGGATCAACCCTCAGTCTCTGATGGAATTATTTGTACGAAAATGTATTCGGAGCGTCGAATGCTACGTCAATATGCAAATTCGATGGGTTGGGACACATGGGGGATACATGAGGAATGTCGTTTCGCTTGTGCCATATCCAATGGGCAATCGGAAGGAATCTCGTTATGCAGTTTGCCATCAAATGCCTGATCGGCATCGCACTGCTGGTATCGCCTTGTGCCTATGACAGTGACATCGCGATCACGCATACGGCCCATATAAGAGTCGATAATTCACGCGCCAGCCTTCATCAAATAGCAGGAGCGTGGTTCGATTCCTGATCCATAAAACTGCGCTGTCATAAGGATTGTATACCTTTAGGCTACAATAGAAACTGAGGGAAAATGGGCTCTTATCGAGTAGGGTGAGATGTGCGGCATACTCACGCGTGTCATCGGTCAAGACGGCCGCAGGCGCGCCAGAATCCATGGTCTTACGTTCTAACCCGCCAATCTTATGAACTGCAATGTGCCACCAGCCAGCATTCGCCATAGGGGCCCAAGACGTCTCGCACAAAAATGCCAGGGCCCCGCTGGCTCGTAGTTAACAAGCCGCCGGCCGAGTCCGATCAGCGCTCGAAAAGCAAGGTGTCGCGCCGCGGTGGTGGGCGAGACAAAGGTTCGCGCTTGAGCCGCGGAAAGACGCGCGGTGATCGCTTCGGGCATCGAAATCAGCCTGACCTTGGAGCCGATGGCGCCAAAAGTGGAAATTCGCGGACTCAATCAGGAAAGCGGCCACAACAAGCGACGCGCTGATGACTGAGGTCCTTATCCAGGGTGCATTTCCGAACCAAAGCGCATGGCGCAACGGAGTCAATGGAACCTCCAGCGTCCTTCTCTGTTCACTTGTAAGGTGGAATTTTCGGGCAATTGCTGAAAATTTTCACTAACAGAAGGAGGAAACACAATGATCAGGAACCTTATCACGCTCACCGCCTGTGTGGTTCTGATGTCCGGCCCCGCGCTGAGCCAAACGACGGCGCCCGCACCGGCGGAAACTCCTGCACCGCTCACGGTAACCAACAAAGAATTGTTCAAGCCTGCGCCAGGCGCGGCGCCGGCCACACCCGAGGCCAGCGCCATGACAAAAGCCTCGGAGGGCCAGATTCTGGCTGCCGGTTTTCTCGGCAAATCCGTGTACAACGGAGACAGTGATACTGCCGAATCCATAGGCAGGCTCAATGATCTCGTCATCGGGCCCGACGGGATGGTTCAGGCCGCGGTGATCGGGGTCGGGGGCTTCCTTGGCGTCGGTCAAAAGGATGTCGCTGTTGCGGCCAGCCAGCTCAAGCTTTCCGTCCGCAGCGATGGCAATAGCTGGCTCGTCTTAAACACCACCAAGGATCAGCTGAGCGCCGCGCCTGCCTTTGACAGATCGGCGAATTTCACCGACGGTGTGGCCGATCCAATGAAAGCAAGCAAAGCGGAGGCAGAAAAGACAGCCCCGGCAGCGCCGGAAACCCCGGCGAAATAATGCCGCGGACAGAGGAGCCGCTTTCGCAGCGGCTTCTTTGCAAGCCTCAGTTTGAGATTCATGCGAAACGCAAGTTAAAATCGGCGATCCGAGGCGATCGTGCAGGCGGCGGCTGAAGCGCTTCAGGGCGCCGGCGTCATCGTGGAGCCTGTGCGCATTCCGGCGCTCGAGCGGGACAATGCCCTCGATATCTTCAATGCCTTGCACATGATGGAAATGAAGCCGGCGTTCGCAGAGACGACATGGGGTCATGAAAACGAAATGTACAAGATTTCCAAGGGTATGCTTGCGACGCCCGATACGTCCATGGACGACTTTATCCATGCGGAGCAGGCCGCAGAGCGGCTGAGGGACGGCCTTGCCGAATATTTCCAGCGCTACGATGCCTTGCTCTGCCCCGTGCTGCCTATCCCGCACACGCGCATGGGCTGTCGGAAATCGTCAACGGCAGATCAGTACCCGCCGTGCAGATCCAAGGCGCCACCGTGCCGCTCAACGTGACGGGCCTTCCAGACTGTCGATCAGGTTCGGCACCGGCCGGACGGACTGCCGATCGGAGTGCAATTGGTGTCAAGTGGTTGGCGACGGTCCTGCATCTCGCTGCGCTGCTGGAAACGGTAAGCCTTGTTCGCGACCTCCATCCGGACATCTAAGGGCGTAGCCCGCGAGACCGCTGCACCCAACGTGGCCCGATGGCTTTGGGGCTGGCCTAACCGCTTTCTGGATCGAGTGAATTCAGTTGGCAGCATCGTGTTTGTTGTTGGACCCTATCATGGCGGGGATTTCTCGACCGGGATGGACAATATTGAAGAACTCTCCCGCCTGCCGGAGGGTTATGACGGTGGTGTGCTTACCAATCGCGAAAGTGAAACGGCGTGCTGCACGGTCCGCTTTGGGCGGCGCAAAGTTCGTACTTGCTCCTAATATCGCGACACCCTCAAGTTTGCCTCCCGGTCTTTGCGCGACCGACGTGACGAAACGGAGTGCCCCTAAAACCTCCCAGAATTTATACTATTAGTATGGTTGCTTATAATTATGCGTCAATGTGGAGAAGGAGACATGCTTGCCTTCTCTGTGTTGCGATTGGAACTGGCGACCGCCGTGCGCATTACGGTGGCAGCAGTTCGAATTCGAGAAAAGCCATGGCCAGCGACAAGCTCTCAACTTACAAGCAGAAACGCGACTTCAAAAAAACAAAAGAGCCCAGCGGCGCTGGGGAAATCAAGCCATCCAATCGCCGCCGTTTCGTCATTCAGAAACATGATGCCACTCGTCTTCACTACGACCTGCGGCTTGAGCTCGGCGGTGTCTTTAAATCCTGGGCCGTGACGAAAGGTCCTTCTCTCGATCCCCGCGACAAGCGGCTGGCCGTGGAGGTGGAAGATCACCCGCTTGATTACGGGGATTTCGAAGGCACCATCCCGAAAGGCCAGTATGGCGGTGGCACTGTGATGCTGTGGGATCGCGGATATTGGAAGCCGGAAGGAAAGAAAACTCCTACTGAAGCTCTCGCCAAAGGCGATTTCAAGTTCACGTTGGAAGGCGAGCGGTTGCATGGCAGCTTCGTCCTGGTGCGTATGCGAAATGACCGCGACGGCAGCAAACGCACGAACTGGCTGTTAATCAAGCATACTGACGACTTCTCGGTCGAGGAGAATGGCGCAGCTATCCTGGAGGCGAACGACACGTCCGTCGCATCCCGCCGAACGATGGACGCTATTGCATCCGGCAAAGGAAAAAAGCCGAAACCGTTCATGGTCCAAGGCGGCACGGTTGAAGCAGACGCCATATGGGACAGCAACCATGGCCCCGCCGCCGAGGAGCGCCAAGCGGGAACGAGGACCAGGGAGAAATCGGTGCCGGCCAAGCGAACAGAGTCCACCATGCCGGATTTCATCCCACCGCAGCTTTGCGCGACTTTGGCGCGCCCGCCATCGGCCAACGGCTGGATCCACGAGATCAAGTTCGACGGCTATCGCATTCAGATGAGGGTCGAGAATGGCGATGTCACTCTAAAGACCCGTAAGGGGCTGGACTGGACCGCCAAATACCCGGCCATCGCAAAGACAGCGTCCACTTTGCCCAATGCCATCATCGATGGTGAAATCTGCGCTCTTGACGAAAACGGCGCCCCCGATTTTGCTGCGCTTCAGGCGGCGCTCTCCGAAGGCAAGACCGCGGACCTCGTTTATTTCGCCTTCGACGTGCTCTTCGCAGGGGCTGAAGATTTGCGCGAACTCCCGCTCACAGAACGCAAGGAACGGTTGTCCGCCCTCCTGTCGGATGCCGGCGAAGATCCGCGTTTGCGTTTCGTCGAGCATTTCGAGACGGGTGGCGATGCAGTCCTGAGGTCCGCGTGTCGTCTTTCATTGGAGGGTATTGTTTCCAAGCAAGGCAATGCGCGGTATCAATCCGGACGCACCGAGACCTGGGCCAAGTCGAAATGCCGCGCTGGCCATGAAGTGGTGATCGGCGCCTATGCCAAAACCAACGGCACATTCCGCTCCCTTTTGGTCGGCGTCAATCGCGGCAATCACTTCGTCTGTGTCGGCCGCGTCGGCACGGGATATGGCGCCAAGACCGTCGAGAAACTTCTGCCAAAGCTGCAGGAGATGGAAACATCCAAATCGCCGTTCACGGGGGTTGGCGCACCGAAGAAAAGTCCAGATATCGTCTGGCTCAAGCCAGAACTCGTCGCCGAGATTGAGTTCGCCGGCTGGACGGCCGATGGCCAGCTGCGTCAGGCGGCATTCAAGGGCTTGCGAGAAGATAAGCCAGCTGCCGAGGTGCGGGCCGAGAAGCCGGCGTCACCTTCCAAAACCGTTGTGCCCGATCCCGAAACATCGACCCCAGCACAAAAACGGTTTCGCAAGGGCGGGAAGGCGGAGGTTATGGGCGTGATGATCTCCAGTCCCGATAAGCCGCTGTGGCCTGATGCCGGTGATGGAGAGCCGGTGACGAAGGTTGATCTTGCGCGCTACTATGAGGCGGTCGGACCCTGGCTGATTGACCATATTAAGGGACGGCCTTGTTCGATCATTCGGACACCGGACGGCATTGGCGGCGAGCAATTCTTCCAACGCCATGCCATGCCAGGGACATCGAACCTGTTGGAGCTCGTCACGGTCTCCGGCGACAAGAAGCCATATCTGCAGATCGACCGCGTTGAAGGATTGGCTGCCATCGCCCAGATCGGCGGTGTCGAACTGCATCCATGGAATTGCGAGCCCAATCTGCCGGAAGTGCCAGGCCGCCTGGTGTTCGACCTCGATCCCGGTACGGATGTCGAGTTTACCGCAGTCGTCGAAGCCGCCGGTGAGATCCGGGGCCGGTTGGAAGACCTCGGGCTTGTCAGCTTCTGCAAGACGACGGGGGGCAAGGGACTGCATGTTGTCACGCCTCTTGCCGTCCCGAAGGGCAGGAAACTCAGCTGGGACATAGCCAAGGGCTTCGCCCATGATGTCTGTCAGGAGATGGCCCGTGACAATCCGGATCTCTATTTGATCAAGATGGCCAAGAATCTGCGAAAGGGCCGTATCTTCCTCGACTACTTGCGCAATAACACAATGGCGACGGCGGTAGCTCCTTTGTCTCCAAGGGCCCGACCGGGTGCGACGGTATCGATGCCTTTGAATTGGACCCAAGTCAAAGCCGGCATTGATCCGAAACGCTTTACGATCCGCAGCGTGCCCGGTCTTCTGAACAAAACCACGGCGTGGCAGGATTACTGTGACGGCCAGCGCTCGCTGGAGCAGGCGATCAAAAGGCATGGTAAAACAAGGAAAGCGGGTTAACGCTCCCGATGTCGCATTGCACTAATCGTAAGAAGGCGGTCGTTCACGCTTGATTGCTGCCTTTAGTTTGAGAATGACGTCGCTTGGGCTCTCGAATAACTGCAGTGGGCGAGCCGCTAAGGCCAGTGCCGCACCGAATAGCCGGCAACGTCCTGCAGTAGGGGCGCAGGTAGGTAAACAGCCAGAATTGCCCCATAAACAGCAGCAGGATCGCCGTCATACTCAGTAAGATTTGCCGGCGCCCCAGTAGCCGAAACACGTTCCCTGGCCGAGACGGCGCTGCGGGGGAAGCGACGGCATGCTCGTCCACTGCCAGACCAGGGCGAGATGGGGGCACGACAAAGAAGAAGGCGCCACGCCAGCCGATATGGTCGCCCAGCAGGCTGCCCAGCGGCGCCGAAACCGTAGCCGCTATCGCATTGCCGGCGTTCAGCATGGCTAGGCCACGCGGCACGGCCCTTTCCGGCAGCAATCGCATAATGACAGCGGTGGACCAGAATCCACCAATCGCGATGCCTAGCAAAGCCCGGCCGGCCATCAGCACCGGATAGGTGGGCGCGAACGCCACGATGATACCGGACAGGATGAGGAGGGCCGAAAGGGCCAAAATCACCACCTTGCGGTCGATCCCCCGCGTCGGGCCTGCGATAAGGAGGCTGGTGATACGGCGAACAGGCCCGATATCGAGATCGCCTGGCCGGCCTGGCCATCCGTCAGATGGAGATCGCCGGCGATCGGTGTCAGCAGGCTAACCGGCATGAATTCCGACACGATGAGCACCACAACGCACAGCGTCATCGAAAACACAGCGCCCCAGGCGGAGATCAGGGTGGAGGAGAGCTTACTGTCGGGCGTCGTCATGCGGACCTCATCTGAGAATATGGCTTTTGTCATGCGCGGTAGATAGCATCCCCTTACCTCGAGGATTAGATGCGGTAATTCGCTTGCATTTATCGATGCGAGGCATAAATCTGCTGGCGAGAACAGGAGGCGTCATCATGGATAGGAGAGATCTGAACGACCTCTTGTGGTTCCTGGCAGTTGCTGAAGAGTGCAGTTTCACCAAGGCCGCGGCCAAGCTCGGCATTGCGCAGTCGACGCTCAGTCACACCGTCAAAGGATTGGAAACGCGGCTTGGGCTGAGGTTGCTTACTCGCACAACGCGGAACGTCGGGCTCACGGAAGCCGGTGAACGCCTGCGGCACAGCTTGGCCCCACGGATGGCGGATATTGAGGCAGACATCGCGGCCCTGATGTCCTTTTCGTGACAAGCCCTCCGGCACCATAAAGATCACGCTGTCCGATCATGCTCTCGAAAGCGTGGTGTGGCCGAAATTGCAGCCGATCCTTCGTGACTATCCCGATATTAAGGTGGAGTTGAGCCGGGACAATGGCATGCGCAATATTGTGGAAGAGGGTTTCGACGCCGGAATACGGCTGGGGGAGAGCCTCGAGAAGGATATGATTGCCGTGAGGGTGGGGCCGGATTGGCGGCTTGTGGCGGTCGGCTCACCAAGTTATTTTGAGGAACATCCTGCACCCGAACATCCGCAGGAGCTGGTCCGGCACAACTGCATCAAAATCCGCCAGGCTACAGCCGGGGGACTCTATGCCTGGGAATTTGAAAAGGATGGGCAGGAATTACGGGTCCGGGTCGACGGGCAGCTGACCTTCAACACCTCCTATCCGATGGTGAATGCTTCTCTCAAGGGCTATGGCATTGCGTACGTCCCGGAAGACCTTGTGATGGAGCACGTAACCGCGGGCCGTTTGATCCCCATTCTTGAAGATTGGTCTCCGCCATTTCCCGGCTATTACATCTATTATCCAAGTCGACATCAGAACTCGCTCGCGTTCAAAGTCGTGGTGGATACGCTGCGGTTCAGGAAAAGCGATGTTTTCTGATCCAGGACCTACCTGAGGGTTGGTAGCTATAACTGAAAAGGAAGTTTACCGCTATCCATTTGAAATCGCGTTTGTACTTTGTCGAAGCTCTGGTTCGCTTCCGCTCAGGAGCATTGCGCGTATAGATCGCATTCAGCCCTGAACGAGCGGTTTATCAGCATCGAAAGCTTTGGCTGCTTTGCGCCCTCATTTCAGTCCTAGAGAACGCTTTGGCTCTTTCTGGAAAGCCGCCATGTGAGGTGCTTGGGAAGGCGAGCTACCTTGCAGCATTCGCACCGGTGCGCCCGACCGCCTGACCGCCATCAACGGAGGCGCGCCTGGATAGCGGGGACGCTAGTAAGCCATCTGCGCGCGTAGGCGGGGCCGGATCCAGTCGAGGAAGCACCGCACCTTCAGCGGCAGGGGATCGGCTGGTCCATGGATAACGTTCACCGGCAGCGGTTCTGGTGCGAACTCCGTCAGCAATTCCTGCAGCGCGCCGGAGCGCAACTGATCGGAGATCTGGTAAGACAGCACGCGGATAATGCCGATACCGGCCAGTGCAGCCTGAATGGCAGCCTCCGTCGTGTTGACCGCGAGTTTGGAGCGGGGCTCGACGGCAAAGGCCGCACCGTCCCGGCGGTAGCGCCATTCCGGCGCGGTCGCGAAGCCCTGGAAACTTATGCCGTTGTGCTGGGCGAGGTCATCCGGCTGACGCGGCACTCCTCGGCGGGCGAGATAGTCGGGGCTCGCGCAGATCACCCGGCGGACGGCGCCTAGCCGCGTTGCGATAAGCGCGCTGTCCGCCAAGTGCCCGATCCGTAGGGCCACATCGACGTGCTCATCCGCCAGACTTAGCTGCCGATCGACCAGGGTCAGGCGCAGGTTGATATCGGGATGCTCCTTCAGGAATTCCAGCGCAATTGGCAGCAGATGGCGCTCGCCGAAGGCGATCGGTGCGGTCACGTGCAGCCCGCCACGCAGCGCGCCATAATCGCCGCTGGCCTGCCGCTCCGCCGCGTCCAGTTCATCAAGAATACGACGTGACGCGGCGACGAAGGCGCGCCCCTCCTCCGTCAAGGCGAGGCCGCGGCGGGTGCGCAGGACCAAGCGCACACCAAGGTGCTTTTCAAGATCGGCGACCTTGCGGCTGACCGTGGCGAGCGGTGCATGCAGTCGCCGCGCCCCGGCCGAGAGGCTGCCGGCGTCGATCACCGCTAGCAGCACCGACATCGCTTCAAATCGATCCATCAGATCCTTCCGGAAATTGAGAGGAAAGTTCCCGAAATGGCAGGATACCCTATTGGTTGTGGATATCATAGCTTTCATGTCGTCCAGGGGACGCCGGCGGGCTCCCCGCATTTCCCATGATCCGGAGGAAGTCATGCCTCAACTGTCACGTCGCGCCTTTGTCAGCGCCCTTCCTCTAGCCCTCAGCGGAGGAAGCCTCCTCGGTGGAGGCCTGATCGGTGGCGCTTCCGCGCCCGCCCTTGCCGCGACGCAGGATACCGCTAAGACGCCGGTCAGCGTTACTCCGCTAGCGCAGATCCGCATTGGCCGCTTCACGGTGACGGCCCTGACGGACGGGTATGCCGACATGCCCTACGACTATTTTCCGGGACGCGCCGCGGCCGAGGTCGAACAGGCGGCAATCGCGCAGTTCACCGCCCGGCCGAGCGGCGTGCGATTCCTCTTCAACCAGTATCTCGTCGAGGATGGCGAGCGCCGCATCCTGATCGATACCGGTCCAGCGGGCTCGATCGGGCAGACCGGCGCACTGCCGCAGGCGCTGGGCGCGCTCGGCCTGCAGCGCGACCAGATCGACGCGGTGATCGTGACGCATATGCATCAAGACCACATGGGCGGTCTGATCGTCGGGGGCAAGAACCACTACCCCAAGGCGGAACTCTACATCGATCGTCGAGACGTCACCTATTGGACCGACCCGGCCAAGCGCAGCGGCGCGCCCGATTATCTGCAGACCAGCTTCCATATGGCGGGGGAGGTCGTGCGCCTCTACCCGAAACTCCAGGCGATTGACGGCGAGCGTGAGATTGTGCGGGGGGTCTCCATTGTCGACCTTACCGGGCATACACCCGGCCATATCGGCGTGCGGGTCGAAGATAGCGGGCAGAGCCTCATCATGGTTTCGGATATGATCTTTCCGGTCGTGCATCCCGGGGCGACCGATGTGTTCTTCCTGTTCGAGCAGGATCCTGCAGCGGCCAAAGCGATGCGCGACCGCTTTTTTCCTCGCGCCGCTTCGGAAGGCGCGCTCATCGCCGCCACGCACATGCCCTTCCCAGGGCTCGGCCGTGTCGTCGCCGACCGTGGGCAGATGCGCTGGCAGATGGCGGACTGGGCCTTGCAGAACTGAGGTCCGCTCCGGCGGTCGCGAGGGAAGAAACGGCATGAGCACCAGATATCTCAGTATCGCCACGACGGCCTCCGTCGCGGCCGCACAGGAGCACTATGGCAGCGCGGCGTAGTGGGCGCGGGTAGGCGGGCGGCCACGCCGACGATACTGCGCAGAGCCAGCGCCTCGGTCCGTCAGAAACGGCCTTCATTGCGCCAACTTGAGTGTCGCAGGTCCATTTGATCCTGTAGGATAACCAGAACGGCAGGCAAATGCGAAAGGCATGCATTTTTAATTGATGAGCATCGGCAAACGAAACAGCGAAACGCATGTGACCATCCTCATGTTATGCGGGTGCACTTTCCTGTTCACCGCACACACGGCATTCGCCGAAACCTTGGTGGATCCTAACGTAGAATCGGTTGTTGAAGGCGGACGCTGGCGCGAGGACCGTGTCGGCGAAGGCACCTATCGGGTTATCGTTTTGAAGCAGGGATTTGAACACATTTCCTCGCGCGTGGTGGCGGAGTGGAAATCCGAGGCAGACGAAAATGGCGACGCTCGGATCATCCATTCTGCGGATTTGGTTAAGGGTGGGTTCTACAGCATAGGCGTGCCAAAGGTCGGCTTTTCCAAGGAAGGGGCGCGCATCCAGTTGGAAGGCACAGCGACGTATGCGCCAAACGCAACAGTAGTCTGTCGTTTTGATCTGTCACCGGGCGGCAAAGTCACTGTAATCAGGGCGTGCGGCGATTAGCGGATGCGTTCTTTTTGGGCGCGCCCCAGCTTGGAGGTCCAAAAGATGCGCACTGCCGAGCCCCTTGGAAAGTGTGCGGGTGTTCTTAGGGGAAGTTGGTAGTATGCAATCGGACTTGGCTCGATTGCAGCCGAAGCCAGGGTTGTGCATGTTCGCTGAGGCTCACCCTGCTTTCCATGGCGCTTGCGCTGGTCGGTATGGGATTGGCCGGAGCCGTGCTGGTATTTTGCATTGCCCAGGTCGTTGCTGCCGTTGCTCTCGCGATCTATGAGCCGATTTCACGCGCGCTAATGAGTGACGTCTGCCCCGAGCCGCTGCGCCTCAAGTATTTCTCCTGGCGTTATACGGCGGCGAATGTCGGCTGGGCTGTCGGACCGTTGATGGGTATTGCTGCTGGCGCGGCGTTCACCATTCTTTTCGTCATTGCAGGTATTGTCTACGCGGTCTTCGCCCTGGCCTTGAACATGTTGCACGTGCCCGTTCACCAAAGTGAGGATGTTCTAAAGCACCCGCTTCGGCGCCTTTGCTTGCGAGCCTGAGGGCGGCGATCCGCGATCCACGGTTGGCCTTCTTTGTCGGTGGCGGCACATTGCTGATCGCGGTTTGTGGCCAATGGTCAGCGACGCTTGCCCCGTACCTTACGGGAAATGTCGCCGGGGGCATGGAAATCTACGCTTATCTCGTTTCGATCAACGGTGCTGTCGTGCTGATCGGAAACCCGTTCGCCCGCAGGTTCATCGAACGCGCAGGCGCGCTTAACGGCCTTTGTCATCGGCTGCATGCTTGTTTGCCTTCGGTGAAATCGGCTTTCTCAGTGCCGCCGGCTTTTGGGGGCTTGCCGTTTCGATGTTTGTTTTCACGATCGGAGAGATTCTCGTCGTACCTTGCGAATACATGCTGGTCGACGGTATCTCGAACGATCGGAACAGAGGCAGCTATTTTGGCGCTCACTCGTTCTCAACCATCGGCAATTTCATTGGGCCGACTC
The DNA here is from genome assembly GCF_025452215.1 of Phyllobacterium sp. A18/5-2. Lineage (NCBI taxonomy): Bacteria > Pseudomonadati > Pseudomonadota > Alphaproteobacteria > Hyphomicrobiales > Phyllobacteriaceae > Phyllobacterium > Phyllobacterium sp. A18/5-2. Next base: position 815,979 of record NZ_CP104967.1, read on the forward strand.
TAGGCGGTGCGATGCTTGGCGCTTTTGGCAGGGTCGCCGGAAGCTGCAACCGGACATATTTGCGCGCCCATCTTGTTGCATGAATCGTGAAATGCGCGGCGAAGGTCTGCGCTCGTTCACGGAAATCGGCGTCCTACGAACTTTTGACCGGAGGGTTGCAGAAGTGTCTGCCCTATCTCTGTTCGCGCTCCCTCTGGCCGTTGCGCAAAGCGATTGCGGTAGATCAGCGGGCTTAACCCCATAATGTCGACCAAACTGAAGCCGCAGGTTTTCGGCGCTTCCAAGTCCGGTCACGCTTGCGATGTCATCGGGTGCGGTAGAACTAGTCTCCAGCAGGATGCGGGCTTGCTCCAGCCGTTCCCCCAGGATCCATTTGAGCGGCGGCAAGCCGGTCAGCGAGCGAAAGCGGCGCTGAAAGGTGCGTTCGCTCATGCCGGTATGGCGCGCGAGAGAACTGACTGTATGCGGGTGATGAAGGTTGGCCAGAATGTGGTCCAGGATCGACGACAGCCGATCTGCCTCCCGCCTGAGCGGCACGGGGCGCTCGATCAACTGGGATTGCCCTCCCTGGCGATGGCTGTACATTACGAGGCGCCGCGCGACGGTGTTGGCGACTTCCGCCCCGAAAACCGAGCGGACGACATGCAGGCACAGATCGATGCCAGCTGAGCTGCCGGCCGAGGTCAGAACATCGCCATCGTCAACATAGAGGCAGTTCGCGTCGATCTCCACGGCCGGATAACGCCGGGCCAGATCCTCGGCAAAACGCCAATGTGTCGTAGCGCCGCGGCCATTGAGCAGGCCGGCGGCTGCGAGCACGAAGGCGCCGCCACAGATGGAAATGATCCGGGCGCCATTGCGATGAGCGCGAACCAATGCGTCGCATATCCGATCGGGTACAGGCGCATCGGGGCCGCGCCAGCCGGGACGATGATCGTTCCGGCTTGGTGTAGATCGACCTCGGTGCCCGTTGTTGCGACATTCAGACCACCGCAGGCATGAAGAACCTGATCCTCCAACGAGACCGACTTGAACTGATACCAGTCGGGTCCCGCTTCGGGTCGAGCCAAGCCGAAGACCTCCGCCGTGATCCCGAACTCGAAAGTACAGAGGCCGTCATAAACGAGGCTGACGACACGTCGGTTTGCGGGAAGGCATGGGTTCTCGATTTTTGGCATGAATGCCGTCCTATCTGGCAATCCTGCCGCTGGCAACTCGCGCTGTCGGCATGCGACACGGTCATTCGCCAACAAACTACGGAAAAATACGATGAGCCGCGATACCGACCTGTTACACGCCATACAAACCTATTTCGATGCCCTGTACGCCTGCGATCTCTCGCTTTTTGACCAGATATTCATCCAGCCTGCAGCCTGTTCGACGCTGACGAAGGCGCAATCACGGTGGACCCGATCGCGGACTATCGCCAAGTGATCGCCAAGCGCGAGATCTCCTAAAAGCCGCGGGCAGGAACGCGAAGACGAAATCATTTTGATTGATTGGCTCTCACCGGGCGCTGCCACCGTGAAGGTCAGGTTGCGGATTCATGCAAACGTCTTCGTCGATCATCTTTGCTTCGTGAGAGGCATTGATGGCTGGCGGATCGTCGCCAAGGTCTGGCACCTCGAAAGTGTGCGGGCATTGTCCCCCGCTTTATAGGACGGGGTCTTGCCGTGAACCGGGGCCTAGAAAATTATCCGCCGGATTGTGTGCGGCTGAAATTGCTCGGCGCTACATTTTAAGCGGTGCTTCTCAGCCTTAATGGGCGGGATCTCGCTGCCGGCGAGTTGCCTGCCCGAGGGTGCCAGCTTGCGACACCAACTGGGCGGTACCTTCTTTGAGCCGACCGTAATTGCCGACGCGAACAGTCAGATGAAGTTCATGAAGGAGGAGATCTTCGGTCCCATCGCTCCGATATTTCGGTTCGAAACGGAGGACGAGGCGATTTCGCTCGCCAACGACACCGAGTTTGGGCTGGCCTGCTATTTTTACACTTCCGATTTGGGAAGAGCCTTCCGAGTTTCCGAGGGACTGCGTTACGGTATGGTTGGCGTGAACGAACGCCTGATCACGACTGTCGAGGCACCCTTCGGCGGGGTTAAGGAGTCTGGTCTTGGTCGTGAAGGAGGGCACCAGGGTTTGGAGGAGTACTTCGAAACAAAATACACTTGTGTTGGAGGTCTCAACCAGTAAGGGTTTGATATTTCGCCCTCTAAGCCCGCTTCACAAGCGGGCTCGCGCAAAGAGCTGCGTTGGTCTACGTGGTATCCTTCTCCTGAGCCACTGAAGCGACGTTTGCGCCAGGGGTGCCGCAGGCATTTTCGGATGCACCCCAATTCGTCCCCACGCCGCTTAGGGTGCGCATGCGGGCTGAGCTTGGACTGTTTACTCACGGCATGGTACCCGGTCTCACTTTTACCAGGTGATCAAGGGCGATTTGTGCAGCCACGTTTCCCCCGTGAGTTGATCGAGGATGAATGTCGCTACATCTTCGCGAGAGATGCTTCCGCCATGGAACCCACTCAGGTCCGTCAGTGTCCGGATCGTGTTGTGCGCAGGCTTATTGTTGAGGATTGATGGACGGACGATGGTCCAGTCGAGATCGCTGTCCTTGATGATGGCTTCCTGGCGGTTCTTGTCGGCGTAAACCTTGCGCAGGAGCAGCGGAAAGATCAACTTGTCAAACAGAAAGCCGCCGTGTCCTTCGCTGTCACCGGCGCCGATACCGGTGATGGTGACAAGGCGCGACACCTGCTCAGCCTTCATGGCACTGATCAAGGCTCTCGTTGCCGTCGAAAGAAGCGTGACTTCACGAAATGGGCTTACAGGGGTACCGAGCGCGCTGATCACGGCGTCGCGACCCTTGATGGCGTGGCGAAGCGCCATCTCGTCTCTAGCATCCCCGACAACAATCTTTGCACCTTTTAGATCGCCGGCTTTTTCCGGCGAACGCACCAGGACAGTGACATCATAGCGGCGGCTGACAGCCTGGCTAACGATGTGGCGGCCGGTTGGACCGGTGGCGCCAAGGACCAGGATCTTCGGCGCAGCGGCGAGAAGTGTTTTAGTAAGGGAGGTGGTCATGGTTTGGTCCTCTTGAAGGCAAGCTCCCCTCAGGAGGCCGCCTGCTGTTTGTTGCGATCGGCAATCAAGGCCGGCCCTCTGACGCAGCTCGCGGGTCCGCTTCAGTGTCGACAGGAGGTCGGACTTGTACCCATTATCGCTGTCGAACTGCGTCTGTTCGGCTTGCTCCTCGGGTCCGTTCGGCTCCTTGCCGCGGAGGCCGATGTAGCAGTAGAACCGAAGCTGCAATGTGCCAGCTTCATCCTCGAACAGCTCGTTGACGACGACGCCTTCACGCGGACCGGTGGCCTGGAAGAAGGTCACCTTGCTTTGCGGCTCAAGGGTTATGATCTCCTGATGGCAGAGCCGACGATGATGGCTTCGCGCACGAAGTGGGTCGCGCTTTCCTCGACGACATCGCAGCGGGTGCAGAGACCAACCGGGAGAAACAGGCGCGCATCGCGCGCCTTCAGCTCCAGGCCCTTCCAGGCCTGCTCCCGAGTGAGCCTGGCTTCGCCCTCCTGGTTCACCGGAACGGTAGCGGTTGAATAGATCATGGTGATGGTCCTGTGTTATGAATTCCCCGGGGATTCCTCTGCCGTCAGGCAGAGGCAGCAGTTTCCGACGCGAAGTTGCGATAGGTGCGCATCGGCCGGCCAAGAAGCGCGGTCAGGCGCTCCACGTCGCCGCCTTCGGGCAGCATGCCGTCGGTCAGGAACCGCTCGCCCATCATGCGCATGTCGTAGGCCATCCAGGGCGGCATGAACTGCTTGAGGTTCTGCTCGAAGGCCTGTGTATCGCCGCCGCCATAGATGATCTGGCGAGCGAGAATGTCCGTCCAGATGGCGGCGATATCCGCTCCGGTAAGGGTGTCGGGACCGACCAAGTTGATGCGAGTGATGGGAAGCGGCTGTGCGGCCTGTTCGCGACGCAGCAGCTCAAGGGCTGCGATCTCCGAGATATCGCGCACATCGATCATGGCGAGCCCCTTGTCGCCGACGGGCATCGGGTAGACGCCGTAGCCAGTGATGGCATCCTTGATCATCAGATCGTTCTGGATGAAATAGGCCGGGCGCAGGATGGTCGCGTTGAACCCCATCTGCTCGATCATCCGCTCGACGCCGAATTTGCCGGCGAAGTGCGGCACGTTCACGTAGACGTCCGGGTGAATGACCGACAGGTAGACGATGCGTTCGATGCCAGCCGAACGGGCAACGTTGAGCGCGATCAAAGCCTGGGTGAACTCGTCGGGCACGACGGCATTCAGCAGGAACAGTGTGGACACACCGTCGAAGGCAGTGCGCAGGGAGTCGACGTCCAGAAAGTCACCTTTCACCACGGCAACACCGGCCGGGAAATTGGCCTTGGAGGGATCGCGGACGAGAGCGCGGACATCAGCGCCGCGGCTGACGAGGTGTTGGATGACTTGGCCGCCGATATTGCCGGTGGCGCCTGTAACGAGAATGGTCATGGGAGTGTCTCCGGGTTTGTTTGCTTGACACCCCGAATATGGATGGATCATTATCGATCCAATAGGCTATCAATTTAGACAGACCGTCTCGCGGCTGGAACACTCATGGATCTCCTCGCTCTTGCCGATTTCAATCTCGTCGCTCGTCACGGGGGCTTCGGCAAAGCCGCAAGGGCCGCGGGCCGTTCCAAGGCAACCCTGTCCCGGCGCGTGACAGAGCTGGAGGCTGCCCTTGAGCTTCGATTGTTCGAGCGTGGTGCGCGCAACCTGAAGCTCACCGAGGAAGGACGCGCTCTTCATGAGCGGACAGCCGCACTGCTGACCGAGCTTGACGAGACAGCGGCGACCATTGCCTCGGGCGCGGAGAAGCCGCGTGGCCGATTGCGGATCAGTGCGCCGCTTCTTTTATCACAGACCGCCATGGGCAAGATCGCGGCAGGCTTCGCGCTGAAATATCCGGAGGTACGGCTGGAGATCACGACGGAGGACCGAGCCGTAGACATGATCGAGGAAGGCTATGATCTGGTCATCCGGGTCAATCCCGATCCTGATGAAACTCTTGTCGGTCGAGCTTTTCTCCATGACCGCCTGGTCGTCGTGGCAAGTCCCGATCTCCTCCGCCCTGCTGCAGACATTCCCGCGCCGGGCGTCGTGCGCGGGGCGAGTAACCGGCAGACGTGGAACGTCACGGCATCAGGGGGACCTGCAACGATCAGGATCGAGCCGGTCCTAGCCCTGTCGTCGCTCATCATGGTTCGGGATGCCGTGCGAGCCGGCGTTGGCGTTGCACGTTTGCCCATCTCCTTGGTGAGCCACGATCTGGCGGACGGCACTCTGCTGCATTGGGGCGATATCGAGGGATCCGAGATCGCTTTATGGGCACTTTACCCATCACGACGGCTGCTAAGCGCGCGCGTGCGCGCATTCCTGGATTTTCTGAAACAGGTCTTTCCCAACGGGACGCCCGATGAACTGGCCGGTTATATCGGCAGGTAAGGGCTCACCGCCCGAAGTTCGCCGTCCTTAAGGCAGTTAAACCAGTGCGGCTACCGTAAAACGGACTATCTGCTGTCGGCCCCGAAGCAGCCGTCTTAACTGCCAAACGTGACGGATCGAGACCTGGCCAAGAATGGCAATGCAGGTAATTTCTTGCTTCAGACATGAGACGCTCGCGAAAGTGAATCGGCAACGAGCCGGACGCGGTGGCTGATGGCCGCCATGGTCGACGTCACGAGCTGGTCGGGAAAACCATTGGGCAGCGCCGCGATAGCGGCCCCTGCCTGCTGTTCGGCCTTCGCGGCGATGTCTTCAAAGATCGCTTTCATCGCCGGGGTGCCGACACCGGAAAGGTCCGCCGACTGCATGAAGTGACGGGGTACGATGTCATGGATAGCATAGTGGCGGTTTCTGCCAACCGACATCGCAAGTTTGAATTTCTTGCGGGAGATCTGGCCTTCATCGAGGCTCGGCTGTGCGGTCAGCACATCGTAGAGAGGTGTCATTCGGAAGCGTCCGCCGGGGCCAACGAAAATACTGAAGTTTTTAGCGTGACCGTCGGTCGCGCCGAGCAGCCAGAACAGGATGCTGGCGCGCATGAATGTCGCGATATCGGCATCGGGTGTGTCGCTGCCTTTCAGCAGGTTGATGATTTCCCGCATTCCAGGGCCGCCGTCGGACTGATATTTTCTGGTGGGCGGGATCGACAGCGCCTGGCAAGTGTCCTCTTGCGGCAGACGGAGCAATCTTCCGTCCTTCGTCCAAAGGCGGTCGAAACGTTCTACGATTAGTGTACGGCGTTCCCCGAAATCCGCTATCTCGACGTTGGCGGTGGGGACGCCCATTGCTTCCAGTAGCTTCAGACAGAAATACTCATTCTCCACGCTGTTGGAGAGGTCGATGCCATTGGGAAGTTCGCCGATCTGCGGTTTGAGAATATGGGTGGTGGCGGTGGTGCCTGTGGGTTTGAACCACTGGCCGTCCTTGCGCAGCAGGGCGGTTTTTTCCTGTGCCCCTGCAATCGAGATCTCGAAAATCTTCGTCTTCGCCCATACCGAGCGGCGCGGCGGCGAGATTCTTGATGATGTATGCGACCTCGTCGTCGCTGACCGGCTTGCCGTCGGTATCGCCGACAGTGCCGGGATCAGTGCCGTCGGTCAGGAATTGCAGGGCGCCCACGCAGTCCTGGCCCAGAGCGGTTAGCAGGCTGAAGGCGTCAGTTCCTTCCGCGCCGACGCGCTCGGCGATGCGGTTGCGGATTGCGTCGTTATCAGGCAGCAGGTTGTCGAACACGTTGATGACTGGGGTGCCGATATAACGGTCCTCGCGCAGGGGGAGTGATAGTGACACCGGGAATGTGCCGCGCCAATCTAGCCATCCGTGTCCGTACTGGAAGTCGATTGCACCTGTGGCCTCGCGACGCAGCACGCCGACATGACGGCTGTTCAGGAAAACGTTGAGGGGTACGTGCGCCCGCCTTCTTGCCATCAGAACAAGTCCTCGATGTCGGCGGCGCTGCCCTGGCTGCGTGGTCGAATGACCAGTTCCAGATTGAGGGCTGAAAGGGCTTCCATCAGGGTGCGCAACTGGACGGCCGGCTCCCCGGCTTCAAGGCGTGAAACCGTGCCCTGCCGCATATGGATTTGTTCGCCGAGTGCACCTTGGCTCAAGTCCGCCTGTTTGCGGGCGCGGCGCAGGATGGCGCCGAGTTGTTTTTCTGTGCGGGCGATCTGTTCGTTCATGGTGGCCTCCTATCACGAATATACGCAGTAACGTATAACGTGTCAATATACGCGAGTGCGATTAAAACACGGATATACGCGCAAGCGTTTAAAAATCTATTATACGGTAACCCGCATAAGGACGCAGATACACTCAGCCAGACGCACGCTAATCGTCGCCTGCCTCCAGGTGTTTGAACCTAGGCTTTGATGAGTGAGTCTTCTCGTGGGGATGGAGGGACGCATTATGGGCTGTCTGCGAACCCGGGAGCGCCACGACAGAGGCGATCCTCTGAGCCCAATGGCAGAAAACTGATCTCCTGCGCCCGAAACCAGACAGTCTGGTTGCGGCCCCAAACCGGTCATTCATCTAAGTTTATGGCTGCTTCGAACGCTATTGAAACAAATAGATTGGTATCAACAGGGTCGCTGGTTCGTATCTGTTCAAACCGCTCATTGGAAATCATTCATCACGATATGCTCTAAGGAGTGGTTTTACTACGAACCAATCGGATTCGGGGAATATCCGCTATTGTAGGCATTTTCACAAACGAACGTTTGCTAAACGGCCGCGCTCACTTGTTGTCACACGCCCCTTTCGTGCGCCAGTCCCGTCAACCCGACAGCTTCAGCGTTTCGTCTCAATCCATGATTCTGTCGCCACTCTGTTCCCCTTTCCCACTATCGCATTTTATCTTCTGATCATCGCGACCTGCGAAATGCCGCAATGCGCACCTGGACACCACTCTTCATTTATAAGCCAGATCGATAACCGTTTGCGAAGTAGGCTATCTAATCATCCGCCCACTCGAGCTTTAAATTGATCTGTGGTGTGCTGCCCACGAGGCTTAGCGCCTCCTATGCCACCTGATAAATAGAACTGGAGCTGGACATGCAAAGCCCCTTTCACCTTGAAATTTCCCGGCGCGATCTGCTTATCTCGTCCGCAGCAAGCGTTGCGGTCATCGGAGCCGCATCAAATGCTTCTATGGCTCAGTCTGCAGGAAATGAAATGACCTTAACCTCCAAAGTATCATTGACCGTCAATGGGGAGGGCCGCAGTCTCGAAGTCGACAACCGCACCACGCTGCTCGACGCTCTGCGCGAGCACCTGCATCTGACTGGCACGAAAAAGGGGTGCGATCACGGCCAGTGCGGCGCGTGCACTGTGATGGTCGACGGCAGACGCATCAATTCGTGCCTGACACTCGCCGTGATGCATGAGGACGACGAGATCACCACGATCGAGGGCCTCGGCCAACCCGGAAATCTACATCCCATGCAGGCTGCCTTCGTTAAACACGATGGTTTCCAATGTGGCTATTGCACGCCTGGACAAATCTGCTCCGCGGTTGCGGTGCTCGAAGAAATCAAGTCGAACATCCCAAGTCACGTCACCGCTGACCTGACGGCGCGGGCTCAGGCTAACCCCGAGGAATTAAGAGAACGAATGAGCGGCAACATCTGCCGCTGTGGAGCCTATTCAAACATAATCGATGCCATTGCGGAAGTTTCAGGGAGAAAAGCATGAGAGCCTTCACCTACGAGCGGGCAGCTTCGATTGAGGCGGCCACAAAGGCGGCGGCGGCCAATCCCGATGCAAAGTTCATCGCGGGCGGCACAAATATTCTCGATCTGATGAAGCTCGAAATCGAAACGCCAGCCCACCTAATCGATGTCAATGGTCTCGGCCTGGATAAGATCGAAAGCACCCCAGAGGGGGCGTGCGCATCGGCGCCCTGGTGCGTAACACCGAGCTTGCTGCAGACGAGCGGATCCGCCGCGACTATGGCCTCCTGTCGCGCGCGCTCGTGGCGGGGGCTTCGGGCCAGCTGCGCAACAAAGCGACAACCGCAGGCAACCTCCTGCAACGCACCCGCTGTCCGTACTTCTACGACACCAATCAGCCGTGCAACAAGCGCCAGCCAGGCAGCGGTTGTTCCGCAATCGGCGGGATCTCACGACAGCACGCCGTCGTCGGCACGAGCGAGTCCTGTATTGCAACCCATGCGAGCGACATGGCCATCGCCATGCGGGCGCTCGACGCGGTGGTTGAGACAGTGAAGGCTGACGGCGCCCGGCGCTCTATCCCGATCGCCGACTTTCACCGCTTGCCAGGCGACACGCCTGAGCTCGATACCATCCTTGACAGGGGCGAGTTCATCATGGCCGTCGTGCTGCCGCCGCCGATCGGCGGCAAGCATATCTATCGGAAGGTCCGCGACCGCGCGTCCTACGCCTTCGCGCTCGTATCCGTAGGAGCGGTGATCCAGCCGGACGGGAGCGGCCGGGTCGCCGTCGGCGGCGTCGCGCATAAGCCGTGGCGCGTCGAAGCGGCGGACGCCGAACTGCCCAAGGGCGCCAGAGCAGCGTTCAGCGTGCTTCTGTCGGACGCGCGTCCCTCCGATCAGAATCGATTCAAGATCGCTCTCGTCGAGCGCACACTTAGCGCCGTCATCGCTGAAGCCAAGGGGTGAGCCAATGCAGTTCGATACACCAGCCACCACCAATCCAATTGATCGCCTCAAGGTCGTCGGCCAACCAGTCCCCCGCATCGATGGTGCGCTTAAGGTGACGGGCAGGGCAATGTACGCATATGAATGGCATGATCCCAGCATACCGTGTGCCTACGGATATCCGGTCGGCGCTGCCATCGCGAAGGGCCGCATCAAGTCAATGGACGTATCCGGCGCTAAAAGGGCCGCAGGCGTGATCGCCGTCGTGACTGCGCCGGAAGTCGGCGATCGGAAGAAAGGGAAGTTCAACACCGCGAAACTGTTCGGCGGTGAGGAAGTGCAGCACTATCATCAGGCCATCGCAGTTGTCGTGGCCGAGACTTTCGAACAGGCCCGCGCCGCCGCCGGACTTGTAAAGGTTGACTACATTGAGGAGCGAGGCGCGTTCGATCTGGCGCAGGCGATGGAAACTGCGGTGAAGCCGGAGTCCGGCGATCCGGATTCCGCCGTCGGGGACTTCGAGGTCGCCTTCAAGTCAGCGGCAGTCACGCTTGAGCAAACCTACACCACGCCCGATCAGTCGCACGCTATGATGGAACCACATGCCTCCATCGCCGCCTGGAACGGAGACGAGCTGACGGTCTGGACATCGAGCCAGATGATCGACTGGTGGCGGACCGACCTTGCCACGACCCTCGCCATTGATAAAGAGAAGATCCACTTGATGTCGCCCTTCATCGGCGGCGGTTTCGGCAGCAAGCTGTTCCTGCGTTCCGATGCCGTGCTGGCTGCATTTGCAGCTCGTGCCGCCGGACGCCCGGTCAAAGTGGCGCTGCCTCGCCCGTTCCTGATGAACAACACGACGCACCGACCGGCGACCGTTCAGCGCCTTCGTATCGGCGCCGAGCGGGACGGCAAGATCACCGCGATCGCGCACGAGAGCTGGTCGGGTGACCTGCCCGGCGGACAGCCGGAGACTGCCGTCATGCAGACGCGGCTGCTCTACGCCGGGGCAAACCGCATGACCGCAATGCGGCTGGCGACGCTCGATCTTCCCGAAGGCAATGCCATGCGCGCTCCGGGCGAGGCGCCCGGCCTGATGGCGCTTGAAATTGCCATGGACGAGGTGGCGGAGAAGCTCGGCATCGATCCGGTCGAATTCCGGATCATCAACGACACCCAGGTCGATCCAGAAAAGCCGGAGCGGCCGTTCTCTCACCGCGACTTTGTCGGATGTCTCAAGCTCGGCGCGGAACGCTTCCAATGGAGTGGTCGCGGCAGACCGGGCTCGCGGCGCGAGGGCAACTGGCTGATCGGCACCGGCGCCGCCTCAGCCTTCAGAAATAACCTGCTCCTTCCCTCGGGGGCACGCGTCCGCCTCGATCGAGAGGGTGTGGTCAGCGTCGAGACCGACATGACCGACATCGGAACTGGGAGCTACACCATCATCGCGCAGACCGCGGCGGAAATGCTCGGCGTGACCATCGACAAGGTAAGCGTCCAACTTGGCGACTCACGTTTCCCCGTGTCTTCAGGTTCTGGAGGGCAGTTCGGCGCAAACTGTTCCACCGCGGGTGTCTATGCGGCCTGTGTTAAGTTGCGCGAGGCGGTTGCGCAGAAGCTTGGCTTCAATTCGGAGGACATCGTGTTCGAGAACGGACAAGTCCGTTCCGGCAACAGATCGGTGCCGCTATCCGAGGCGGCCGGTCCCGAAGGGCTCGCCGGCGAAGACAAGATCGAGTGGGGAAAGCTGGCGGAGACCCATCAGCAGTCCACCTTCGGCGCGCATTTCGTCGAGGTCGGCGTGGATGTCGCCACAGGCGAGACCCGGATCCGCCGCATGCTGGCAGTCTGTGCCGCAGGACGCATCCTTAATCCGATCACAGCCCGCAGCCAAGTGATCGGCGCAATGACCATGGGTGCCGGCGGGGCCTTGTCCGAAGAGCTTGCCGTCGACACCCGCCGCGGCTTCTTCGTCAACCACGATCTCGCCGGCTACGAGGTGCCGGTGCATGCCGACATCCCGCACCAGGAGGTAATCTTCATGGACGAGACCGATGCGATGTCGTCGCCCATGAAGGCCAAGGGAATCGGCGAACTTGGCCTGTGCGGCGTTTCCGCCGCCATCGCCAACGCCATCTATAACGCGACGGGTGTCAGGGTCCGGCACTACCCGATCACGCTTGACAAGGTTATTGGCGAACTTCCTGACCTCGCTTGAGGCCCCGACCATTGTCGCCTTCATCGGTCTGTTTGCAGTCAGCTGCCCGACAACGTCCGCTAAGACGGAAGTCGGGGCAGAGGCTCTCCACACGCGATCGGCGCGCGTTTGTCACCGGGACCAAACGGGCAGGGCAGAACGAGATAGACACCGAGATCACGACCATGCCGACCGTGGTCTCCAATGTGAAGTTCATGAACTTCTATCCTTCGAAGATATCGAGACAATCTGCCTTCGGCGGCTGCTTCTTCATCGCAGGCGACCAGGCGCATTCCAAGAAATACAGCGAGGACGCCGCCGAGGAGAAGGAATTGCATCGGGCGAAGGGTGCGGGGCCACGTCGAACTTCACCCCCGGTGACCCTCGGGCCATTCGACAAGCTGAAGTCATTCTTCGATCAGAATCTCACCGCGTAAGCCGACAGCTACTGTACAGGTGGAGACGCGTATAGTCTCCCGAACCGGGGCTCCGATTCGGGTCTTATTCGTTCGAAGTCTCCTTGAGCATTGCTGATCAGCGCGCGCTGTCGATGATCGAGCCGCCATCCGGGGTGAGGCTGTACCCCGTCAAGAACTGTGCATCTTTGGTCGCGAGGAACAGGATGACCGGCGCGATGTCTTCATCCGGAATTCCGAAGCGGCCGAGCGCGTTAATCGGCGGGGGCACGTCAGCCTCTTCGCCCCATGTCTCCGCCAGCGGCAGAAGATTGTTCACGGTGATCTTGTCGGCGCCCCATTCGCGTGCTGCGGTGCGGGTCAGGGCGCGAACTGCCTCCTTAGCCATGTTATAGGGGCCATAGCCCACCATGCCGATGACACCGGCCATTGAGCCGAAGTTGATGACGCGGCCCTCTCCGCTCGTCTTGAGGTAGGGATAGCAGGCCTGCATTGTTCGCAGATAGGCGATCGGGCCCATCTCGAAATTGCGCTGCAATTGCTCGGCCGACAGATCGATGATGGAGGAGAACGGCGCTGATGGATCGAACGCGTTGTTCACGAGGATGTCGATCCGGCCATAGGCAGCGACCACCTTATCCACCGCCGCCCTGATCTGATTGGCATCGCTGATGTCACAAGACAGGCCAAGGGCGGTCCCACCCGCGGCTTCGATGTCCGCGACAACGGCGTCCACATTTGCAGGTGTCAGCGAGAGCGCAGCGACCTTCGCGCCTTCGGCGGCAAATAACTTTGCTGTGGCACGGCCTATGCCGCGACCGGCGCCAGTAACGATGGCAACCTTTCCGTTGAGTCGACCCATATTCATATCCATTCGATAAGGGGTTGGTGTTTTTTGCCCTACCAGAGCATTGACGCCTGCAGATAGGACGAAGCATTTTCGCGAGCCGCGTTTTGCGTGACGAAAGAGGCGACGAGCAATGCGAGCCCTGCTGCAGCCGGCACTGCTCCTTTGGGCTTGCGGACACCGAGGTGCGCCAAACTGGACAACAGTAGGTGATAGAAGATGCCGGCATAGGCGAGATCACTGAGCGCAACGTTGAAGCGCGATAAGATGGCCGCCACGCCCAAAACCTTCACGGCGATCATGACGGGCACCAGGTAGGCCGGATAGCCGAGCTCCGAGAGGATCTGACGAACCCAGGCGCCCTTAGTCACGTACATGATAGCGGAAGTCAGATACAGCAGACTGAGAAGTGCCGTGCTGATCCAATAGGTATAAATAGCAGTCATGTGATCTTCCTATCGCCGCCTAGCGGCAACATCTCTTTCGCTAACTTTCGGGTTTGCCAGGCGCACATCTTTTTACCTGCGTACCTGCAACATAGATTGAAAATGTCGTCTAAGATTGATAAGTGCAAGTAGGATGAATTACTTGCTGTTAGTATGGAAAACCAGACTATGGTCGACGAAGCGATCAACATGCACGAGGAGATGCGGCGCGCGTTCGCGCTGCTCTCTGGCAAGTGGAAGCTGGAGATCATGTGGTTGCTCAATCAGCGGGTCTACCGCTTCGGGGAGCTGCGAAAGGCGATCCCCGGCATCACCCAGCACATGCTGACGGCACAACTGCGCGAGCTCGAAGCAGATGGGCTGGTTTCGCGCACCGTGTTCGCGGAGGTGCCGCCTCGCGTCGAGTATGAGATCACGCCAAAGGCGCGTGGGCTTGGTCCCACGATGGAAGCGCTCACCGCCTGGTGGAACGAGTATGGGAAGAGCGTTCCGGCGAAGCCAAGCACGCGTGGTCGTAAAGCGCGAGGCGCTTAGATTTCTTGGCTTCCTAGATATTTGCGCGCCTGAACGGGGCCATTCGCCTCTTCGATTGCCGACGCCAGTTCCATCCCTCGCTGCTGCGATAGCGCCGAAGTTTTAGCGCCGATCAGTATTGAACATCACAGGCGAGAGCCGGAGCTCCCGATCAGCGCGGACCTAATTCCAAGAGCGCACCGCAGGCAACTGCGCCGACCTGCCCATAGCGCTGTTGATCTACACGGCCGCGGCGACGGCGGCTATGACACTGCCGATGCGGGTGCGGTCCGGCGTGAGGGTTTGGGCCAATCTCCATATGGCCTGTGCCACGACTGCCCGCGACATGTTTCAGTCCGTAAATGATGCCTTGCCCGACGAGGCCAGCAGAGTTTACCGAATATAGGCGAACGCCAGCACACAATAGCAGATGGAAGCGTGAACGCCGTCCATGCAACGCCGCCGAGCTAACTCCTGCCCCTAAAATTTCCGAGAACAAATCCATCTGGCTAGGACGCGTGACTGCTGGGCGCCTCCAAGTCCTCCTCTCGTCTGCAAGACGGGCAGGCATCAGTGTCGTTGGCATCGATTTTGTTCGCAGCCTTGTCGCTCGCCGCATTTGCATGTCGCGCGTCGACGCAGATCGCCGGAACCCGCGCAGCGTTCAGCCATGATTTGCAATCAAGCCGAGTAGAAATTGCGGTCTCTTTCAACGACAGATCAAGGCCGATATATTCCATGGTTGTTCGCAGTGAGATTTGGCCGGTGATGGCGGACAAGTTTTGATTTAACTGAAATTGTACGCGAACTGGCGAAAGCAATGTTTCCAAGAAAAAAGGCACAATGCAAACCGAACTTTTTGGCAATTCAGCTCCCCAGCTTCCGGATGGCTTTACCTACCTTGCTGATGCCTTGCCACAACCACTTCAAAAGTCGCTGCTGATGGATATCTCCGCACTTCCATTCAAAAACTTCGCGTTTCATGGCTTCGAGGGCAAGCGCCGTGTGGTGTCATTCGGATGGAAATATGATTTCGATACGGAGCGGGTTAGGGAGATTGGCGATCTTCCACGTATGCTCCTTCCTGCACGTGACATCGCAGCACGGGTTGCAGGACTCGCTCCCACGGAATTGAAGCAAGCACTCGTGACTGAATACAGCCCCGGCGCACCCATCGGCTGGCACCGAGACAAGATGGTATTCGGCGTCGTTGTCGGGGTCTCGCTTTTGTCGCCTTGCACTCTCCGGCTTCGCCGGAAGGTCGGTGGCAAGTGGGAACGAGCTTCGGTTGTTGTAGACCTGGATCTATATACGTGCTTTCTGGCCAAGCGCGGGCCGAGTGGGAGCACTCCATACCACCAGTCGCGAAATTGCGTTATTCGATTACCTTTCGCCAAGTACGCTAGCAATTCAGGCTGCAATCTGGTGGCCTACTTCAGTTGTCCGGCGATCCCGGGCCAGTTGTATTCGCCACGGCCCGGAAATCAAACCATCGGTCGCGTGTGGGCGGCGATGTGTCCGCCCGCCCCATGGTTGCAGTGGCGTTTAGCTACGATGGATTGAGAAGCTTTCCAACAGTTCGTCCGACGACAAGCACAGAACACCTTCGCCGACAGCGCCGACAGCTTTCAAATCAACGATGTGCGTGCTGGGCATTTCGCTTGCGCGTTGCCGCGGCCTTTTTTGCTGAGGCGGAGCGTTCGGCAGCGCTACGCTTGGCAGACATTGCGCCGCCTATTCGCCCACCTTTTTCGGACGATCCGTGCGTCTCCTTTTTTCCGCGTCCAGAACCGGATTTGTTGCCCCCGCCACTTTCCTTATTGACTGTCGCCCAAGCTCGACGTTCGGCCTCCTTTTCAGAGACCCCGCGCTCCTCGTAGCTCTCTGCAATGTGATCGGCCTTGCGCTCCTGTTTGTCTGTATATTTGGATTTATCGCCGCGCGGCATTTTAGCTCTCCTTGCTAGTCGAGTGTACCGTTGAAAATCATCTTCTGCGCCGGATCGACAACCACTTGGACCTCGACAGCGTCCGCACGCAGTTGCAGTGTTTGCAACGGCACCGACATAGGTCAGAAGGCAACCTGCAATTTATTGCGTTTTGCGTTTCGGCAAAAAACTGCCCCCTAAACGCACCATACGGCGTAACAATGCGGCGTCGTCTCTTTGGGACCTTTCAAGGCGCTTCATAAGCACCTCCAGTTTGTGGATTTCCCACATTTCATCTTCAATTAGTGAATTGTTGAACGCAATCTCATCCCCGGCTCCCGCCCCTAAGGCGGTTCGTAATTCAAACAGTCTTCTTTGTGATTTCTTGATATTACGAAAGTGCAAATCAATCAGCGTCTTATAAGATGTGATAGTCTCCTCACGACTAGGCACGTTCTATCCCTCCGTTCCTCCGCCTGGAACCATAGCACAAAACGGCCTACATGGGCACGAAGAAGCACCCCCGCGCTTGTCGTCCTGGCAGGTGCTTGTCGACGGGCCAACTTGCAGGAGGAGCAGAAAGTCTTGACCCATGCCGGCTCGGGCGGCGTGGGGACGATCGCAATCCAGCTTGCCAAGCACAGTAGTCCTGCAGAAACGGCAATGCCGCCAGGTTGTCATTTGCGAGTGCAGATAGATGCGCGGCCCGGCGCGATCACAAGCGGTCAGTAGGACTCCTCATTCATTGGTGATCGAACAATAGAGAACGAATTTGTATTAGTTGGCCACCGTGGCTTGAAGCAATGAACCCCGGTCACGACAGCGTACAAGTCGTTTACTTTACGCTAATTGACCGGAATCCAAATCAAAATACCGCGGTCGAAGCGCCTTTCCAACCCGAAGAACAGAGACTTGGCCCACCTTAAGCGGACCAAGTCCCCTAAAGCTTCGCCGCCTTCTTTTCGGCCAAGCTTCTGATACCGAATATTAGCTGGGATTCATCGTTGGTGGTAGCCAAAAGTGCTGAGCCCGACCCGCCGAACACTCAATACAGCGGCAGATCGGGCCTTTTCGCTGATCTTAGGCACCAGCCCGTTAACGGTACGCCCTCTTGCGTAAACAAGGAATTAACCATGAACTTGAGCGCAGTCGTTCTCCCGCGGTGTTTGCGCTCAAGGTCGAATATGAGGCCTTGATTTCGCCGCTTCGTGGCCAATCGGCCAGCATCGAGCTTTTTCTTTGAACAAGGTTGGCTCCGGCATAGTGGGACATTACACCCGCTCACGACATGGATAAGCCGAGGGAACACAGTAGCTGCATAAGCGTTGCCCATTTTTCAGCGGGTGTTAACAATGTATCTCGTCCAGATTCTGCTTCCCCGTGCCGACAACAATGGTCGGCTTTTCGAACGTGCAGCGTACGATCGCGTAAAGGAAGATTTGGCCAGCAGCTTTGAAGGAGTCACCGCCTATCTGCGAGCACCGGCAGAAGGGCTTTGGAGAGAGGGTGCCGAGGCGAGCCACGACGAGATTGTGATATTTGAGGTGATGACGGAAGAAATTGATTTGACGGACTGGTGCAGGCGACGTGTTGCACTCGAACGCCGTTTTCACCAGGACAAGGTTATAATCCGCTATATGCCAATCAGCGTCATATAGCCGAACAGATGCCGTCCACCTCCATCAGCAATATGAACTATGACCCAGAGACGAAGACCCATTCCGTCTGGCTGGTGGCGAAGTTCCTCGGACGCCAAATTCCGAAGCGTGTTTGCAAAGGGCCGCTGCCTCAGTGACTATATTCGTGATCGCTTTCGATCTCGCTTGGCGAAGGATGAGTATGATGTCCGGAAAGGCCTTCTCTTACGCGATAACAAGCCTTCCTAACAGGAGTAAGCCGAAGCGCATTACAGGTGAGGCTTCACGATTTGATAGGGTTGGCTGGCTCCTCGTCACGCCTCAGTTGGGATGGGCTTCAACTCTCCATAACCGACCGCCGAAAGGTCCTGACCGGCTTTACACCAATTGATAGACCTCCGCATGGTCTGCACTTCGCGAATGCCTTTGAAGGCTGGATGTCTCAAATTTCCGTCATGCGTCCAGGCACTGAAATTGACTTCGGCGATGAGCGTGGGGCGAACGAACACCAGCCCCTTGCCCTTGATCGGCACCGGCGGTTTATCGACCCGCATGGTATCAAGCTGTCTGCGCAAATCTCGCGCCAGCTTTGCCGAAAAACCTGTACCAACGTTGCCCACATAGACCAGCTGGTCATCTTTTTTCGCCGCCAGCAGCAGGCTGGCGATTGAGCCTTGGACCTTTTGCGATGGCTCATAGCCTATGACCGCGAAACTCTCGCTGCTACTGCATTTGATCTTGAGCCAATCGCCTCGCCGCCCGGAGCGGTAGGGACTGTTTATATCCTTCGCGATGATGCCTTCTAGACCGTGCGCACACGCGTTGCGCAACAGCGATTCCCCATCGGCGTCGATTGTCTCGGAAAGCCGGATCGCGTTGCTTGACCTATCGTTGAGCAGCGTTGTCAGCATATGCCGCCGCGACGACAATTCCAGGCCAGTCAGATTATGACCGGATAGAGATCGAGCGCGTACACGTTTCCGCCGACGAGTTTCGCGAGGGGAGCGGTGAAATAGCCGTCGCCACAGCATAGATCGAGGACGCTGATCTTGGGGGTCACGCCAAGGTTTTGCACCACGTCAAGTGGGTCGGGCCACAACATCGTCCACCAGTCGCGGTCCGGCATTGAGCTCGCGGGAAATGACTTAGGCAAGGACTCGTCCAGTCGAAACAGGCTGGGTTCGCACTTCACGAGCCCAGCCGAAAAAACGCTAACTCGCTCAAGCAGGGATCAGAATGCCTATCGTATGTATCCCAACCCCGTTGCTTGTGTTTGTGGCCCCGTCCGTTTTGCCTTTGGTGCAAGCGTACATCTCGCCTTCTTTCACCTTGAATTCCCGATCTGGCTTCTTGACCGTGAACTCGCCCGCAGTGATGTAACACAGCATGTCATTGTCCATCATGCTTTCCGGGAACACCGCGCCGGGCTGAAACACGATATCGACCATGTTGATGCTTTTGTAGGCGGGGATATCTGACTTAAACGTGCCCAGCTCCACCAGTCTGACACCCGGGGCAATCTCCTTGCCATCGTTTTTGCCGTATTCTTTGGTCTTGGCCAACGCTGGACTTGCGAATGTGAGCAGAGGCGTTGCGGCGGTCGCCGCCAGACCGAGTGCCAATGCCGACCGACGATTCATGTCTATCATGGCTTCCTCCCATTTTTCGCATGCACGATGCATGGAGAAGAAGAGTCCACACCCAGCGAAGCGACCTGTCAAAACAATTTAGCAGGCCCGCAAGCATGATAGCCGGTCTGCGTCGGAGCGACGGAGATTCCGAGGGGTAAGGCTTGGCCGCATTGCGTTTTGGAAGAAAACCTTCAGCCCGATGAAAGGCAAAAGCAAAAGGAACCAGGCTTTGTTCAAAACAAGCAAACCGGCGGCAAATAGTCCTGCCGTCGCCGCCTTCCCATATTTGACACCGAGCATTCCGGCGAACACGCCCAACGCTCCGTATGAAGCTACCTTGTCGCTAGGAGCCATTCCGAATAGGAATTGCCGAGCGTGGGCATGTAAGAAGACATCACCTGATCGCCAACGCGCCTAATTCCGGCCTCGTCGATGTTTGGATCGGGTGTGACGATATTGAAGGGTACGTAACCGTGACGATCAAATGCTGGCTGCCGGTACATTTGCGTCGGGGCAGCTGCCTTTTCGGTCTCGCCTTGGCCGCTTTGGCCGGGTCGGCAACGCCCTCGGTGAAATTAGCCGAACAGTCGACCTCAGGTGCCGCCTGAAGCTGCTCCTTCGTGGCACTAACGACCAGCCAGTTCTCACCATTGTCCTTCTTGGCGAGGCTCAGCTTGCCGAACCCAATTGGAACGTCCTTTCCACCTAAGCCGAGGAAACCGTCGACGCCGATCACGGCAGCTTCGATCCTGCCGCTGGCGTCGATGACGATATCGTTCAATTTACCGATGGACCAACACCGGGCACTGTGCAAACGCAACAGGCTCCGCCTTTACGGCTCAAGCCTGTTGCGTCGATTGTTGGCTTTGAATGCAAGGATCAGGCGATCCGCTTATTTGTCGCGGCCGTGTCCTTTGCCTCCATGATTGCCGCTTCCCTTATTGGCGCCGTCGGCATCGCTGCTATCCCCATTGTTGCTTCTACCGGGATTGGAACTGTCGTTTCGGTCAGGGTCATTGCCGTGACCGTTGTTTCCATGGCGGTCTCCGTTGTGGTTGCCCTTGCCATGATTGTCGCCATGGTGCCCCCCACCTTTATGACCTCCGTCACCAGGTGCGCAGTTTCCTGGATCACCGCCACCGCCAGTGTCTCCACCACCGCCAGTGTCACCGCCACCGCCCGGGTTACCGCCAGTGCCACCGCCGCCGGGGGTGCCCCCAGTGCCACTACCGCCGGCGGGGTTACCGCCACCGGAATTCTCGGCGCTCGAAGTGCCTCCGGCGGTGCCACCAGCGGTGCTGCTACCCGGATTTCCGTCGCTGGAACGGCCACTGCTGCGACCAGAGCGAGCGCTGCCGCCTTCATGATCGATATTGGACGCCGCACTGATTGCGGCCGTTGTTCGCGGTGGGCACATTTGAAGCTGTTTCGGCGTGAGCACGAACCTTCTGTTCAACGCATAGCAGCATAGTGCCGTGTTATCTTCGGTCAGCTGCCGGCATTGCGCCGCACTGGCAAACAATGCACGTTTGGTCTGAGCGTGTGCTGGCTCGATTTGGATGGCCGTTGAAACCAGGCCCAAGGTAGAAATCGTCAATATGGCGAATAAACCATTGCGCCTTCCCCAATTCATTGTGCTGGTTATTTTACCCATGTCACATTTCCTCACGAGTTTGCTTCGTTGCGCAACTCACCATACTCGGAAAATGTTTTGTGTTTTCACTTAGCCATTGATGGCTTTATTGCTTGTAACTTACATACCAACAATTCTATGATTTTAATACATAACAATTCTGCTTAGACTTGAACTAAAAAAATCGATTAACCATTCAAGCTATACCGAATGAACTATGACATGCTGGGTAAAACCTGATTGTGACAACGCTGGCTGCCTTCCGACTCCCGTCGAAAATTACCGCATCTCAACAGCATCAGCGTCCTTAGTCTTAGGGCAGGCGTGCAAATTCGGGGAGGAAGCGCTAGCGTGACAAAGACACTTGGGCTCCTACATTGTGAGCCTTGAATCTGCCGAGTCACCACTGGAACCTGTCAAACGGAATTCCGGCTGGACAGGCAGGTGGATACCGGACTTCCCCAACGAGACCATCACCACGCCCGAGCGGCGGCCCTGACCGTTGGACCAGTCTTCTTCTGCGCGATCGCAATCCCAATCTGGCGGCGCAATATCCTCGGAGGCCACTTTTTATTGAGGCTCAAACTGTTCCAAATTTGATAACATGCGGAGGCGCGGTAACCTTTATCGCAGTAGTCAACGCGCAAACTAAAGTCAGAGATTCAGCCGCCTATCTCGGGAACGGACGCGGCCATCTGCGGGTTCTGGTGCATGAAAAATATTCACTTTTCGCCGGTCGTCATAGCCCAGGCCGGACAACGCCGAAATGTCACCTCGGTCATGGAGGCTGCGGTCCTGCTTTTTCAGGTTTGGCCGAAGGACCGCGGCAAAGCGTATTTTGCCGCGCGGCGAGCTTGCATCGAGGCGTTGGAAGGTAAGGCGACTGCTGATGACGCACGCGCTGCCTTCATTGCTGCGGCGCGAGAAGTCCACATGCTAATTGAGGCTCAGGCACGATAAAACTGCTGATCGGAGCTCGTCAGGGTTTTTACCTTATGTCCAGTCTCGCTCTTCCAAACTATTCCGATGCTTGGTTGATGCGGGCTGCTGGATCGATGTATTAAGGTGCCCGGCGTCGGCCCGCCGCTCGGGTCAACGCATTGCCGCGCCGGGTTCTCAAATTTCCCCTTAACGTGGAACCGGTGCGGCCGACATGCCGTGTGTTTGCGACTTCACATCCCGGTGCAACGAATAGTGTGCAGTCACGTTTCCAAAGAACGGGATCATCCGGTCGAAGGACTATTGCATGCCTCTCTTTAGATTTGAGTTTCATGAGAACGTCAAAACCGACAACATTGCGGTTGAACTTGTCGATCACGAAGCAGCCCTGGCGGAAGCCAAACGCGCGGCGGGTGAAATGCTCGTCGACAGCGCTATTGACCGTAGCGATCATGCGGGGTGGCTCATTAAAGTTTACAACGACTCCGATGAGTTGATCGGGACCATTTTTCGTGGCGATCTTTTCAAGATGGAAGAGTAGGTCAGATATACAACAGTCTTGGGATTGACTTCCGCCTTGGGCTAATCCTTGCATCTCAAGACAAACAAAACGGACACCATGAACAGTATTATAAATGCGAGAAATAGCAGCAACGTGAGCTGAAGATCGTTCATGGTTATTGGTCTCGCAATCACATGGCCTTGGCTGCAAACAGACATTGGTAAGGCGGCATCGCTCTAATGCCTGAAACTCTGGTGCGAAAAGCCGCCTTTGCAGCGTTTCAGGATTGCGGCGAGGCCGTTTGTCCTTTTGTCGTTGTGTGAACAGCCACTTCTTCCATCGGCGTTCCTCCCGCAGCAACTCTTCCAGTCTAAGCCGTAAGATTATCTATTGGTCTACTAGAATTAAATGCCCATTGGCTATTGTTGGCAATGCATTTGCACACGCAATGATTTGGCTGAGCTCATTGACTGGCGGGTGCAAGAAACAAAATGCCAATCGGCGGCATAGCGTCTTGATGGATGTTTTTGTTAGGGATGTAGTTCCCGACCTACGGCGTGTTATCCGTCTCGCATCGCCAACTGCTTTCACCCGCTGCAGTTAACTCAATCCGCTTGAATCATGCTCACTGGAATAGCTCATGAACGAGAATACACTTGAGACTCTTCCCTCGATTAGCTACGAGACTCGGTCGCGATGGCTGTTACAAAGGGTAGAGATTTTACGGAGCAGGGCGGATTTTTTCCCTATAGCTCTGCAGTTCGCTGAGGAAATGGTCAAGATTTTTGAGGGACGCTATATGGCCAATAAGGTAGTGGCCAGGTGCGTCACTTATGCGCG
Organism: Phyllobacterium sp. A18/5-2; assembly: GCF_025452215.1. NCBI lineage: Bacteria > Pseudomonadati > Pseudomonadota > Alphaproteobacteria > Hyphomicrobiales > Phyllobacteriaceae > Phyllobacterium > Phyllobacterium sp. A18/5-2. Next base: position 839,217 of record NZ_CP104967.1, read on the forward strand.
ATATCCATCGTGTCCGGGCCAATTTGGACGGCATCCTGACCGCGGGCATCTCGCCCGCGTATTAAAGGCGACGGTTAAAGGTCTGCGCCGAATGAAACAGAATGTAACCAGCCGACTGGCGTAAGAACTTCTGCTCGTCATGGCTTAAAATGCCATGACGGCTGGCTTGCGTGATATTAGCGGGCCTCAATTCAAGCCGATCATCTTGCCCGTGTGGCCGCCGTTGTGGCGACGACTTGCATGATCCGTGCCTTGAGTCAGACTAGGTCGCGCGTTCCTCGGAAGCTTTTGGCCGCCATTTGATCAGCCGACCCTCCACCACATCGAGCACTCGGTCAATTAAGAGGACGAACACCGCGAGGATGATAATGCCAGCGAAGACACCAACCGCATCGAAATTTCCCTCTACCTGGCCGCTTGCACGGTTCCTCTTGCGCGGGGCAGGACGTAGTGCGGGGCGGGACAACAGCGCGGCAAAATGCATCGAAGTGTCTCTCAGGCAGGGAGAATTCCCGAATGTTAGTCGGGGAGCCTCCAATCCTGCGGGACCGTCCACTCCAAATCATGCCAAGGACGCGGTAAACATCTCACGACCGTTCCGGAAGGTGCATACCTACAATTTTACGGAGTTCGTCAGCCCACGCCTGCAACGCTTCACGTTTCGCCTCTGTCAGCCACGCCACGTCGATGGACAGAAAGTCGTGCCGTTCTCTGCCTAGAACAGCTTCGGCGATATATGGATCAATGCGCAGCTTCGAAAGCTGCAATCGTACTGTGTGTCTTACATCGTGGATGACCCAACCCTTCCCCGAGAGGCCGTCCATGTTTGCAGCGGGGTTCTGCATATACTTGGGCATCAAACGGTCGAGGTAACGTTTCCCTTTCGAAATCGAACTCATAGGCGTTGTTCCGCCGTTGAAAGAGAAAATGAAGTCATTGCCTTTGTCACTGGTGTTGAAAGGCAGATTGACAATGATTTCCATCATCAGATCGGAGAGAGGCACTATTTTGGCGGAACGGAACTTGGGCCCCGGAATCACGAAGACCTTTCTCGTGAGATCAAGCTGGTCCGATCGGGCTCCGGCCCATTCCGAAGCCCGCTGCCCACCAGCGCATAGCAATCTGAAAAGCGGCCCATAGGGGTAACCCAAGAAGTCCGGCGGCAATCCAGAGCGCGCGAATTTGATCTTCATTCAGAACAATATTGCGCCGGGTCGGCCGGACGCAGAATGAACTTGGGTGAAGATGGGCCGTCGGATTAAAGCTGATCCCGGCTTGCGAGCGGTATCGGGGCCTAAGGGCAAAGTCGAAAATCCGCTTGAGGTGACCGAGCACGTCCATGGCCTGATGAGGCGCGGGCCGGTCACAGATTTCAAGGACAAGCTGTTCAACGTCGGTCGCGCAAACGGCTGCAATCGGTTTACATACCCAGGGGTTACGTCGCGGGTCGAGCAACTCCCTTTGAATGAGGCGCGTGATCGGCCGGCTATGAACGTAATTGTGGGCCACATAGTCTTCCACAACGGAAGAAAATGTCGAGTCTGATGTATTTTTCATTTTACATACTCCCTTGATGTGATTCACCGTGATTGCAGCCGCCGGGTCGTGTCGAAGCCCGCACCTTCACGCCCGTCGGGACGACCGGCTTGTTCTCGCCATGGAACAGGGGCGACAATCTTTTATGATCTGGGCCGATCTCTTCGCCCAAGCTTGAACAGCATGCAGCTTTTCGTCGTAGTATTCGTAGAGGTTGTAGGTGCCGTCGAAAGTACCTTTGGTATGTCCGATCACCGCTTCCGCCACTGCGGTTTTCACACCGAGTGCTTCGAGATGTGTCCGGATCACGCGCCGCAAGTCGTGGTTTACGAAGGGTGTAAGTACGACCGTATTTGGGTCGGTCCCTTTTAAAGCTGCCCTTTTCTTGAGTTCCGCTAAGATTGCATCGTCAAGCAACCTCTTGCCCTCTGAGGCGCAATTCATTGGTGTGATGCCGTTCGTAAATGAAAACAAATAATCTGCGCTTTCCGGACCGACAAAGCGAGGCAACTGGTTGAGTATCTCGAGCATTTTGTCGGAAAGCCTGACGATGTGGGGCACCTTCGATTTGAAAAAATTCCCCCGGTATTGTAAGCTCGCGTTTCGCGAGGTTGATCCAAGTCCAATGGGCTTTTTGCCAATTCGAAATTCTTTGTCCGCCCAGGCAGAGCAACTGGTACATCGGGCCAAAGGGATATCCCAAGGCCATTGTGGCGGCCCAGAAGGCGCTGAGCAGTTCATCGTCCAATAGGACTTGCCTCCTCACCTTCTTCAAACCAAAGCTGTCTCTATCTAGATGTTCTGCTGGGTTAACCTCCAGGCCGAGCCTTCGCCGATTCACAGGTCTCATCGCAAACTTGAATATCAAACGGATGTGTCCCATTATATGCCATGCTTGACTGGGTGCCGGTCGGTCTCTTATTGCCTCGACTAGGCTCGCAATGTCGCCGTCGTCGATTTCCGAAACCCCTTTCTTGACCCAGGGATTGCGTTTCTCATCCGTCAGCTCACGCTCAATTTCGCGTTTGTATTTGTTGGCTTGGCGCTGTATCAAGAATTCTGGGCGCTTCAGATACTCTTGGACAAGTGCGGCGAATGTTCTCCGTTGCTCGACTGCGTCCGCTTGTTTGGGATCAATCCCGACTTTTCGTTTCCTGTCCCACTCGCGAGCCTTCTCACGCGCCTGCCGCAAGGTGAAATAGCCGTCCTTTGATTTGAGCTCGTCCGTTGGTTCAAGCTCGTCAATTGATTCAAGCTTGTACGGGCCAATAGCGCGCAATGTCGCGCTGCTCTTTCGCTTGCCCCAGCGGCCGGACATATAAAACCGTTTCGATGTCGAACTCACCCTTAAACGAAGTCGCTTCGTTTCGCCCGCGTCTCCGACATCATACACCGTACCTCGCGGAGCCAATTTGAGACTCTTGATGAGGGCGTCAGTAAGTCCGTTTTGGGGTCTTCGCATTTCGCGATCCTCCGAACCGCTTTATGCACCGTTGTGATCTGCCTACTCGGCGTTCGTTTTAGCGCACTATTGAACAAATAAGGAGCGTATAAAACAAAAAAAGTTATATATATCAATAACTTAATGTCAAGATATGTTAGCAAATGTCCGCAAATGTCCCTATGAGGCATGTAGCGTCACGATACAAATTTGCGTGATTTTTGGGGAACAGGTGGTGGGGGCGAGCTTGATTGGGCTTTGAACCGTGTCAACATCCATTCGTTGGTGGTGTCCGGCGGCGAGACCGATGTGTGTCCTTTGTACCGTTCTGGGCGGCGCCGATCTCGGCTATCGAATAATCGTGGCAACTGACGCGGTATGCGGCTCGTCAGAGGAAGCCGACGGCGCATTGCAGTTGTTCTATGAGCCGGCGGTTGTCGCAGCAGCTAGAGACGGCTGAGACAGCAGAGATCATGGATGCGTGGCGATGAACGTTACATCGAAAGAGAACAGATTCCCGCAGGACGCGAACTCAGATTGGAAATGGGATTGGAGAAATTGACAGTGCGACATGCTAGAAAGCCCGCCAACTAGGAATGACGGGCTTTCTTTCAGGTATTGTCATTTATTTTTGTGGCTCTGCTGTCCAGCTTTTGAATGCTGGTCCGAGGAACCGCCGCGTGTGGATCCCGACCCCTGTTGGGATCCCTTGGTGCCGCCCTCTTGTTTCTGCTGCCCCGAGCTGCTTTTGCTGCCTTGCTGCCCGGACTTTGAACGCTGATCGTCTTTCTCTGGCATCGGATTTCTCCTGGTTGTGCTTACCTCTCCGCGCCTTCAAACCACCAGGACACGCAATTGTTCCACCCCTGAAAAATTATCCCAACGAAGAACAAAAAAACGTTCACGAAAGCCTCGCGGCGCGATCGGGAACTTCGAAAGCAGGTGTGCGTTCGCCATGTAGTACAAACTTGAGGTGACGCCATGTCCGACTACCCAATTCCTCCCTTTCCCCCACAGCAGCAGCCCATGCGTGGCCAAACCGGTGAAATGAATCCACGCCCTGACCATGGAGAGCAATCCTATCGAGGCTCGGGTCGGCTTGAAGGAAAAGTGGCGATCATTACCGGCGGTGACAGCGGCATCGGCAGAGCTGTAGCCATCGCCTACGCTCGAGAGGGGGCAGATATTCTGGTAGCCTATCTTAATGAAGAGGCTGATGCCCTTGAGACCCAACGGCTCGTTGAGGCGGCCGGACGGAAGGCTGTGCTGGTTGCCGGGGACATCGCGTCTTCTGCTCACTGTCGTTCCATTGTCGACATGGCGGTAAGCGAATTTGGCAAGATTGACATACTTGTGAACAATGCAGCTCATCAGGCAAGCTTCGATGGGATCGAAGAAATTTCAGATGACGAATGGGAGCTGACGTTCAAAGTCAACATCCACGCCATGTTTTACCTGACCAAGGCCGCGGTGGCGCATATGCCTTCTGGCAGTGCCATCATCAATACGGCATCGATAAATGCCGACAGCCCCAATCCTTCCTTGCTGGCATATGCAACCACAAAAGGCGCGATTCAAAACTTCACCGCAGGCCTGGCGCAGCTTCTTGCAGAAAAAAGGAATTCGGGCCAATGCTGTGGCGCCGGGACCGATCTGGACGCCGCTCATACCTTCCACAATGCCGGCAGAGACCGTGCAAAACTTTGGCAAACAAGTCCCCATGAAGCGGCCCGGCCAACCGGCTGAGCTTGCAACCGCATACGTGATGCTGGCTGACCCGCTTTCCAGCTATGTGTCAGGCGCGACGGTAGCAGTGACGGGCGGAAGGCCATTCCTATAAGGAGCCAACCTGGCGTCAATGCTGTTCGGCACGGTGCTTTCCACCCGCATAGACGAAGCGCCTGCGTGGTTATCGCTTGGCGGTATCCGAGTCCGAGATTTCGCGCTGAAGGAACGTCCGGGTCACGTCTTCAGCATGCTCGGCCAGCCAATCGGCCATCGCTTGCTCCTCGGCTAAAATGGTTTCACACACATTCTCCGTTTCGGCATCGCCGACATAGCGGGCGGCTTCTGCCAGCATCTTGTAGCTGGCAATTTCCATATGCTCGAACGTATAGCCGGCGAGCGAACCTTTCATCACCTCATCACTGACGAAGATGCCGCTGAGCGATTGGCCCAATGCCACCAACTTGGCGCCGGCGTCCTTCAGACTGGATGTGTCGGTGTTGCGGCGTTCCAGACAGCCGCGAACGAGTTCGGCGTGCCGTTCGGTCTCGCGGATGTGCTGGGAAATGCGTTGTCGTAAATCCGGATAGTTTTCGAGTCTTCCCTCTTGGCCCTTCAGCATTGTCAGGGCCTGTTCTTCCATGGCATGGGCATTGCGCAACCAATCGTTTAAGACATCATCGGCGACGGTCATGGTAAATCTCCTCGCTGGAATTGAGCTTGCATCCCAACACTGATGTTCAAGAATTGTTCCTGAGAATATTAACGGCGATAACCTGTTTGTTCGCTGGTGTGGAGAGAGCACGAAGAATCATGATTTCTTAACGTGAATAGTGTGTTGTTCATAACAACCTAGCTTATGCAGATCTTCCTTTGTTCGAAGATGGCAATCCTTAAAAGCTCGGGCCGTTTCGGCCAAACCGAGCGCTTTAGCCCATGTCATGACGGCGCTATAGCTTGCCAGCAAATGATGCAAGGCCAGCTCTAGCCAGGCTGTCTGTTCCGTAGACGATGAGGCCCTTTCAAACCCTGCCTGCATCGCCGCAAATGTCTGCGATCGTTTTGCACGGGCGAGCTTAGCGCTTCTCTTGAAGGCTGATCGCAAGTGTTCCAGCCTTTGATGAGAATGCTCGAAGCAATGAGTGATTCGGGCCCGCAATAAGGCATCGTCGACAAGCCCTGCGGCTTGTAGCATTGTCTGAAGCTGACGCTCGCAAAACAGCGTTCGCCTGAGCGCGCCAACAAATAATTGATCCAAAGTTCGTTGGAGCAACGTCTCTCTCGCGATTTGATTTCGATTGATAGCGAACCCGCGGACGGTTCAGATGTTCCCCACGTCGCTGCGGCATGACGGCCGATGGCAGCACCAGCCGGTTGTCCGCCAGTCAAAAGCGCCTCCAGCTTTGCTATAACGAGACACGTTGAAGACAACCCCAGATGAATGGTCAAGCGGATCAAATTGATGCGGCGCGTCGTTTAGGAGGCGCAAAAAAAAGCGGAAACAGCATCCCCGAATCGTGGCGGCATATATGCACTCATGATCCTGGCACATGGTTTGGACCAGGCAAAAACCGACAGGTATTGTTATGTTAACATGTAGAATCGGAATAGTTGTTAAGACAGTTCAATTGGAGCCACAATGATTGACGTGGGAATGTTTAGCTGCAGACTATCCCAATAGCCCACACGAGGTCGCAAATATTTTATAGCTTAAGTTCAGCAATATATCGTGGATTTTTACTTAAAAAATTGAAATAATTGCGATTAAATTGTTGACTTAATTGGAAATTTTTTTATCGTGATATGTTCTCAAGTTGAACGTGTAGTATAATCCCAAATCAGCTCCCAATTTCTTGCTAGTTTACTTTCCAGGGTATCCTGAAATGAGTAGTGCCAGCTGCATTCGTGGCAAAGGGGGCGACATATTTTGTCATTGGTGGAAACTCAGATCGTGGCTTCCCGTAAACGTTTTTTGCCAGGAGTCCAAGCTCAGATTGCGCGCTACCTGCGAATGGCAAACAGGCTGCAGAGCGTGTGGAATCGGACCGTCACGCCCGCTTTATCCCAGTCTGTTGTCGATAATTTTGATCGCAGGGTAACGTTTGTCGCCGCCTCGCTGGAAAAACGACAACAGACGGAGTTGCCTGACCCCCGGTGTGACCTTCTGCTTGCAACCTATGTGTTTGGCCTTACAGCTCCTTTTTATGAAGACGGACCGCCCGACCGGCATCTCGAGGCAATCCGCAACTGTCTTGTGCGTGTGATGGCGCCCGAACGGGTGACGCAGGCGCTTTTCGCGACGCCGGCTGACGGGGACGACTGGTATGCGAATGCATTCGAACCCATCGAGGCGATCGGCCGCAAGGACGGGCGCGCACTGTTCATCCGATACGTCGGTGATGACGGCTCCACTTCAATTCAGAACGAACACCCCTATCAATCTGCACCCGAAATCAATGGCGGATTCAAGGAAGAACCGGCCGTGACCAATTTGAGAGGAACTGCCAAATGATGCATTTGCCGCGTGGGACTGCTTTCCGTCAGATTGTCCGCTTCACGGGAAATTGGGTACCCGGGGCACTTGAAGACAACCGCTCCTTGCGGCGCCGAGTGATGGCGGCGCTGCGCAGGGCGCATCGTGTGCTCGGCATGCGCCGCAAAGGTCTGGGGATTGGGATGCTGGGCCTGGGCCTCGCCGCGTTCGGCCTCTCTTCGCCGGCCCAGGCGCAATATCAGGCTGGCGGCGGCACGGCGTCAGGTGCCAACTCCGTCGCCGTCGGTAACGGTGCCCAAGCGAATGGCCAGAACAGCATGGCGTTGGGCACCTCTAACAGTGCAACGGGCAACGCTTCGATCGCCATCGGCTATTCGATGGGTGTCAATGGCCTCAACGCCATAGGCATAGGTGTCTTCGCGGGCGCGACCGGCGTCAACGCACTGGCCATCGGCGGGAACGCCCAAGCCACTGCGGACGGAGCAAGCTCCATTGGCGTCAACTCGGTTGCAGGCGCGGGCGCGGCCGCCTTTGGCCTGAACGCGCGCGCCGACGGAGTGAACTCGACGGCGATAGGCTATGTTACCCGGGCGACCGGGCTGCGCGCCACCGCGCTCGGGTTTGGTGCAACAGCGTCCGGGCTGGATCCGCTTGCCCAAGGTAATAGCGCCGTCGCAAGCAACCAGAATGCCATCGCCATCGGATTCCAGGCGACCGCGACCGCGATCAACTCCGTCAATCTTGGCAACAGAACTGCTGCGGGAATGGGCGCCCTTCAAGAGAGCGCCATCGCCCTCGGCACGGACGTACTGGCGTCTCAGGTCGACGCCATTGCGATCGGGCGCCAAAGTCAGTCGACCGGCACGAGCGCCACGGCGATGGGTAGGAACTCCCGCGCCTGGGGCAACCAGTCGATCGCACTCGGCCTCGGCGCGGTTGCAGGCGTTCAGGCCAACACGGCCATACCCAATAGTATCGCGATCGGCACCAATGCGGTCGCCTCCGGCGGTTTCGGCGTTGCGATCGGCAGCGCCTCGAATGCGACCGCCGATGCCGGCACAGCAGTTGGCAACACGGCCATTGCCAGCGGCCAGAACGCCTCCGCATTCGGATCTGGCGCGAATGCGACGGGAGCCAATTCACTCGCTGCCGGCGTCAGCGCCAATGCCAGCGGAATCGCCAGCACCGCGCTCGGCATCGGCGCCGTAACCAGCGGCACGAATGCCGTCGCTGTCGGCGTTTCGGCGAGCGCGTCCGCGTTAAATTCCATCTATCTCGGCTCGCGTACCTTTGGAGCAGGCGCCAGCGCACAGAGTGCCATCGGCATCGGCACGGACGTGTCAGCGTCCGCAGCCAACGCTATCGCGGTCGGTCTCCAGTCCACTGCGAGCTCCGCCGATGCCGTCGCCATCGGCACCAGAGCGAATGCCAGCGGAGGCAAGGCCGTTGCCATCGGCGCCGACAACGTCGCCTATGGCAACGGCGCGGTGGCGATCGGCGATCCGAGCTTCGCCAGCGGCACCGGCGCCTTCACCGGCGGCGCCAACAACATCGCCAATGCCGACGGCACGGCGAGCGCCACGGCGGCCAACCAGGCCAATGGCGCGGTCGCCATCGGCAACAACAACGTCGCGATCGGCCAGGGCTCCGTGGCGCTCGGCAACTTCAGCCGTGCGGGCGCTGCGGGCGCGGTCGCCCTTGGTGATACCGCCGTTGCGAACAATGCCGACGACGTTGCTCTGGGTTCAGGCTCGGTCACCTCGGTCGCGATCGGCACGCCCAGCGCAATAATCAACGGCACGACCTACGCCTTTGAAGGAACCACTCCGACCTCCACGGTCAGTATTGGTGCGGCTGGCGCTGAACGCACCATCACCAATCTGGCGGCGGGCCGGATCAGTGCGACGTCAACCGATGCGGTCAACGGCTCGCAGCTCTTTGCTACCAACAGCGCAGTCGACAGTCTTGGTACGACGATCAACAACATCAACGATGGCGCCGGCATCAAATATTTCCACGCCAACTCAACGCTCGCCGATTCCACCGCGACGGGGACGGATTCCGTAGCAATCGGACCGGTCTCCACCGCAACGGGCGCTGGCTCGGTCTCGGTCGGCAACGGCGCCACCGCGACCAATGCGAATGATGTGGCACTTGGTTCTGGTAGCCAGACCGCAGTTGCGGTCGCCACCCCCGGAACCACGATCAATGGCGTCAACTATTTGTTCGCCGGTACAACCCCGACTTCGACCGTCAGTGTTGGTGCGGTCGGCGCTGAACGTACCATTACCAACGTGGCCGCGGGCCAGATCAACGGAGGGTCGACCGACGCGATCAACGGATCACAGCTCTTTGCGACAATCCAGTCGATCGACGCTGTGTCGGGTCAGCTTACGCACTATTACAGCTACAACGACGGGGGCACCCAGCAGGCAAACTATGCCAACAATGGCGCGACCGGAATCAACTCATTGGCGGCAGGCGTTGCCGCATCCTCGACCGCCGCAGAGTCTCTTGCTTTGGGCTACAATACCCAAGCGATAGTACTTGGCGGCGTCGCGATTGGCGCAGGCTCGGTATCTGACCGTACGCTCGCGCCGGCGACCGGCACGATTGGTACCTTTATCCCCTATAACACCACCGACCTTACCTTGCTCGGTGCTGTCTCGGTCGGGAACTCCACCGGTTATCGCCAGATCACCAATGTGGCTGATGGCACCGAGGCGAGCGATGCGGTCACGCTCCGCCAACTTAGTGGTGCGCTCGGCTCGTTCGCGACCACGACGACCAGGTACTTCCACGCCAACTCCATCCTGGCGGATCTCGCTCGCAGTTGGAACCGATTCCGTGGCAGTGGGCCCGTCGACAGTCGTCAATGGTGATAATGGCATCGGCATCGGCAACGGTGCGCTCGTCCAACAAACCGCTCCGGGCGGTATTGCCATCGGCCAGAACGCAACTGTCAATTTCGCCGACTCGGTGGCTCTCGGTACTAACGCTCAGGCGAACGGCATTCAATCCATGGCGCTTGGCGCCGGGGCCTCGACAACCTTCGCAACCAACGTTGCGCTTGGAGCGGGTGCGCAGGCAACCGCGCAGGCCGGGGATGTGGCGCTGGGTGCCGGTTCGACCACCTCGAATGTGGTCGCAACGACAAGCACCACCATCAATGGGACCACCTACAACTTTGCCGGTACCAGTCCCACGTCGACAGTGAGTGTCGGCAGTGCCGGCGCGGAGCGCACAATCACCAATGTGGCTGCGGGCCAGATCAGTGCGACGTCGACCGACGCCATTAATGGCAGCCAACTCTACGCAACGAACCAGTCGATTGAAGCGCTAACCACCGGCATTGGTGATCTTGGAGACTCTGCGGTCCAGTATGACGACAAAGCCGATGGCACGAAGTCGAACACGATCACGCTCCAGGGCGGTGATCCCAACGCGCCCGTACTGATCAGCAATGTTGCTGCCGGTGTTGCCAATACGGATGCAGTCAATGTCAAGCAGCTACAGGATGGGATGAGCACGACGCTGACAGATTCCAAATCCTACACCGACCAGGTTGGTGCGACGACATTGAATAGCGCCAACGCCTATACCGACTCTCAATTCGGGCAGCTCAGTAATGATATGGGTGAGATCCGCAGTGAAGCCAGAGGAGCTGCGGCGATCGGCCTGGCTGCGGCATCGCTGCGCTATGACGATCGTCCCGGCAAACTCAGCGTATCGATGGGCGGTGGTTACTGGCGCAATGAGGGGGCTTTGGCCTTTGGTGCCGGCTACACCAGCGAAAATGGACGCGTGCGCGCCAATCTTTCTGGTGCCACAACAGGCGGCAATGTTGGTGTTGGCGCTGGCATCAGCGTAACACTGAACTGAGACGCCTGACAAAATGCTACGGGAAAAGACTTCGGCAATGGTGAAGTTCCTGGTTTGCCTGCTCATGACGGGCAGCCAGGCCGCCGCCGGAGGCTACAAAATCAAATCGTCAGACGTGTTGGTGCCGCAGGGGGTGCCGATGGGCAAGTATCGCCGGATCATCCAGCCTTTTGAGAATTGGACTCTCATTTGTGACGAGAATCTGAAGTCCAGACGCAAGGTGTGCAACATCAGCCAGACCTTCACCGATGACACGGGAGCGCAAGTGTTCAGCTGGTCGCTCGCAGCAAATGTGGACGGTAAGCCCTTCATGATCTTGCGGGCACCAGCGGTGATTGGCGCCGGCAGCAAGTTTTCGCTGAAGCTTGCGGGAATAGACCGCGACGTGGATGTCGAGGTGAAGGCTTGCGACGCGTCGGTCTGTATTGGCTATCAGCCTGTCGGTCCGATCCTGCGCCAGCAGATTGGTAACGAGACAACGGCCAGGGTGTCATACATGAGCTCGGGTGAGAACGTCAGCATCGATGCCCCCTTCAAAGGACTTGCGGCCGCCCTGTCCGCAATCAAATAGTGAAAGAATATAAAATTGACCAAGCAATCAATCAATGATCGGATCCTATCCCGTTCGCAGAACAAGTCAGACGCGGAAGTGCAAGCTGCCTCAGGTTCACAGCTTATGCGGCGGATCACATTATTCTGCAGCATCGGCGCTTTTCTGGCGGCAGGGGGGGCACTTGCTTTTCAAATCGGTCCCCACGCTGGTGCGTTTTTATTTACTGAAGCGACGGCGCAGTCCCAAGCTCCCGAAAGCGCCAAAGGTGATACACCATTCGAGAAACATATCAGCCAGGCCGGCATCCGCACCTGTGCCAATCTTTTCCCGGTGCTCGGACAGGCGCTGACCTTTGGCTCGACCTATGCCGTTAACACCCAGTGGAACAAAACTTCTCCCGATGCACATACCGTGCAAGCCGTTGCTGGGATGAGCTACGACACACCGGAGTATAAGGAACAAGCAGGGGGTGTCGTCGTTGCATCACCAACCGCTGCAGGTTGCGAGGGGACTTTTGTCCGAGTGGCACCGTTTCAAAAGCCCTGCCAGGAGGTCATCGCAACCTTGCCGCAAGGAAGCACGCTTGCTGAAACGCTTTCCGGAATGCCATTTTACAATCTCGCAAATAATTCCGGTCAGGCCCTGCTGGTCCCCTCAGGAAATTCCTGTGTCGTCGTATCCGTGGGGAGTTTGGCTGGATGAAAACGCCATATCGTTCTCGCATGACAACTCTCAGGCTATGGAGCGTTCGTATGTCTGTTAACCGCATCCTTTCAATTGGACTGCTCTCAATGGTCATTGGCCTTGCTCCCAGCAGCCGGGCGGCCGATATGGCTGATCCGGGGTCGATCCCGGAGCCCATCCTTGCAGAAAAAGGGATCTGGGGTGCGATCGCCTATTCCACAACGGACAATCGACACGGTTTCTTTTGGGGAGCCGATAAACGCGATGAAGCGGAGAATATCGCCCTCAAATATTGCAAGAACGCAGAGGGAAAAAACTGCAAGATCGTTACGGTTTTTCGCAATCATCGTCACTGGAATGATGATGACGGTACCGGCTTTCCCTATGAGCATTGCGCCGCCTTGTCCGTAGGCAAGCCTGTTGCCGGCGGAACATCGTCCTGGGGAGCCGCCTCGGAAGAAACCCGGCAGAAGGCAGAGGAAAGGGCGACAAATCTGTGCGGAGGCGAGGGGCAGGAGTGTAAGATCCGCGAGTGGGTCTGTACCTGAAGTCTAGTGAAAACGAAGCTTTCACTCAGTGTCCCGGAACGCAGCAATCTGTAACTGTCCGACGCTGCCTAGGAGAGGGGCAAAACGGCAAGCGATTCAAGGTCTGGCTTAGGATTAAAAATCTCTCCCTGGCCCGAGAGCATAACGAACTGCCGGGCAGCGGTTCGGACAGGCAGCTTATCCTGCGACGCGGTATCGACCCCGCGCGATGAAGGACCTGGTATGGCCAGAACGGCTTCTACCTTGACGCGCAGGCGCAGGCGACATGGTATGAAAGTGACCTGTCTTCCGGCGTTCTCGGTAGTCTCTCGGCGGCAGCTTTAACTGGAATGATGACAAATATTCGATCTACAGCGAGGTTTCCATCAACACCAGCATGTCCAATTTCGCCGACAGCGACAGCCTCAACGGGACTGCGGGGTTCAGGGTGAAGTTCTGAGGCACAACCTGAGTGAAAACACCTAGTGTAGCTCAGGAATTTTCCTGAGCTACACTAGGGAACCCTGATTCACGTGATCCCCGCACCGTCCCAGGTCTTTCTGGTGTTGTCGAGGATCCAGTCAGGGCAGAAGTCGAGCAAGAGCTACCTTGTCAGCGTATGGCGTTCGGGCCACCCCTGCGTTGCATCTCCAAAGCATTCAGCTCATCTCTGATACGCCTGGCCTCGGCGGCCTCCAGCAGAATGGCGTCGAAGCCCTCAACCGAGGCCGGTTTCTCGGTGAACACGTCATAGACTGTCCACCTATCCTTCGTCTCACGTCTAATGTCGAACCTGAGGGTCATGCTGAAGCCGTTTATGCAATAAAGACGCGGTGGCCTAGGTCCACCGCCAATCCGCGCATCACAAACGTGTAGGATCACGCGCCGCCGGTCTGGAACCCCGGTGTTCAGGAACAATTAAAATCGGACTTGGTTCCGCCTCTGCCCGGCGCAGGGCAGCAAGCACTTCCGATGTTTGTGCGAAGTTTCGATGCTTTTTCACCGAAACAAACTTCCCCTCACTCGCCATACACTTTTTATTTTTTGGTGAATTTCGTCCACAGTAGAATGGGAAAATCCCTCCGGAGGGCCGCGGCCAGTGTCGATGCGTTCGTTACCTTAGGGCGGACTCATAAGCGATTCTGGGATCAGATGTGGCAGAGCCCCGTGCAAGTCATTGACATCTAGTGCGGCCATTTCATGTTACCTGGGTTGGAGGCGAAAACGTTGAGGCACCAATCAAAATCAATCAAAAAACACCCTTATCGGTATTTTCAAACGAAGAGTTATCAACGAGTTAATTTTGTACAAGGCCATTCGATCCCGACATAGGCGCGATCTCTAGCGAGTGGTTGTCGCGTTTTGCAACTGTCCAGCTGGTCGTTGCAAATCGACTCAACGCGTTCGTGCAGGATGGTGGTTCGCCCGCCAAGCCAATGAAGGGCTTCCTCGCGGATCTCGTCGCGCTCTTCAGCTAGTGTACGAAGAAAGCCTCAGGTGCGAATGTGGATCGTAGTTGGTGAGCGTTAGCAGCAAAGCCGAATTGCTCCATTCTTTCTCCGCGGGCTCGCTAGGATGGTCGGACGGCACGGCTTCTATGGTTGGCGGCTGGGCCGTTCATCGTAGCCTCATCGATCGAGCCCAGCGCTACCGCACGGTGTGATCGGCTTTTATATCGATCATGTTCTTGAGAAGCCAAGCTATGTGCAACGGGCTTCGCCACCATTTCCACCAAGAATTTTGCCGACGCCCCGCTGTTGCGGGCCAATTGTGGTTGAAAATCGATAGCCATGCCATCCCTCCTCGTGAAGCGATGCGGCACCAGATGGGAGCGAAGGCCATGATACATCCAGAATTTAGACCGAACATTACTTAAATTGCGGACTTGGCGCCAATACCGCCGTTGTCCGCTCAGGGTCGGTCAGGCTGCACTCTGGGCCCGATGATATGCAACTAGAGCATTGGCGTGCCCATGACCCATCTTGTGCTCTAACTTGAGTGTGGAAACCATCTCCATGTGCTTCTTTTCCTTCATTTCATCCAGCACCTTCAGCCAGTGGCTTATCGGCTTGCCGTATGTATTCTCAATAAGATCGAGCTGAACAGTGACAATGCGTTTCGCAATATCGTTGAGGATCGGTTCGATGCGGGTGTGAGACTGGGCGAAAGCGTCGATAAAGACATGATTGCAGTCAGGATTAGCCCCGACTGGCGCTTGGTCGCAGTCGGCGCACCAGACTACTTTTCCACACACTCCATGCCCAAATCGCCGCAGGAGCTTGTCGGGCACAACTGCATTAACCATCGGCAGTCCCGATCTGGCGGGCTTTACGTATGGGAGTTCGCAAAAGATGGCAGAGAGCTTCGAGTTCGTGTCGATGGACAGTTCACCTTCAGCACGTCCTTTGCCATGGTCGACGCGGCTGTCAACGGCTATGGCATCGCCTATGTGCCGGAAAACCTCGTCGACAAGGAAATAGCCTCAGGGCGACTTATTCACGTCCTTGACGACTGGTCGCCGATGTTCACGGGCTATTATCTCTACGACCCAAACAGGCGTCAGAATTCGCCTGCCTTTAAAATTGTCGTGGATGCGCTTCGTTTATAAGGCCGGCGGGCAAATCGGTTCGAAAAAACGGACCCTGAAACGACGCGAAAGCCTTGCGAAGCGGTCGGACGGCCCTCAATGCGCTTTATGACACCAAAATCAGTGGATCAACTGGCGGTGCAAGCCATTCATCGCATTCGCCACGTCTGGTTGCAGACAGAGGCAAGCGATTGTAGAGGCAGCGCGCTACCACTGATCATGCGGTTCGTGATGCCGAAGAACGAAGCTCAGCAAGCGCGCTGTGGTGTGCCTCTCCCGCGAGCGATTCTTGAACAAGCGCACAGAGTTGGTGGATGCGTTGCGATCCCCTCTGTGCGAATTTGGCTATCAATTATCCGCTTAGCCTCGACTAGATCACCGCTGATGAAGATACCGAGCTGCTCGTATGTTGACGACGTTTAGGATGACGCTGAGAGAGTTCATGGCGTAGCGTTTGAGCCGCATTTGGCAAAGACGCCATTGCCGAATAAAAAGGACCGCTGCGGGGAGGAGGAAAGCAGCGGTCCTGATTGTAAATGCGCCGCGGGAGGAGGTGCAGCGCACTTGATGTTGGGGCTTCTGGGAGGAAAGAACCCCTCTCTAAGAATAGCGTCGCTCAAATTAGAGGCAATAAACAACTTTGCATATTAGTGTGCAAATTGTCGCATTGCTTCAATCCTATTCCATACCGCAGTCCATTCAGGCTGGAGGCTCTGCCCGAGCGAAGCACCGGCGGACAGCTCTCACGCTGTCTGTTTCGGCACCGGCGTAAATCTGGCGTCAAACGGTGGGAACCGGCAACCTCTTGCTTTCCTATCTATCCGGCTCAGTCGGCTTGCCACCGGCATATCAGCGGTCGCCGCCGGCACGGGCAACGTTGGCATCCTGGTATCGCTTTTCAGCGCGGCATCTGCGCCGGGATCGACGAGTATGAGCATATAGTCTGACACTCTGTTCTGGCCCAAGCCGAAACGGTGCGCGACATCTGTGAAAGGAAGGTGTATCTTTGGCATCGGCTGCCTCAATCGCGGCGTGACCAAGATTGGATCAACTTCCTGCCATGATCGACCTGCAAAACATTGAAGATGCGCAAAAGCTTGCGCAGGCAATCGTGAACACGATTCCCGAGCCGTTTATCGTGCTTGACGGTGAAATTCGTGTGCTGGCCGCCAGTCGCTCCTTTTACGAGGCGTTCAGGGTCGATCCGGAGCAGACGCGGGGCCATTTGCTCTACTCGCTCGGGACGGCCAATGGAATATCCCTGCCCTTCGTGTCCTGTTGGAGACAATCATTCCCGAACGTGCCGCAATGGCTTCGAGGTCGAGCATGATTTTCCCAATCTCGGACGCAGAACCATGCTGTTAAACGCTCGGACCGTGCTCTATGACGACAATGCCATTTCCACGATCCTGCTTGCTTTTTCCGATGTCATTGACCGCCGGACGATCGAACGGGAGAAGGATGCCCTTCTTAAGCAAACTGAAGAGCTGCTCCGCCAGAAGGATGTGCTGCTTCAGGAAATGCAGCACCGCGTCGCCAACAGCCTGCAGATCATTGCCGGCATCTTGCTATTGAACGCGCGGGCCGTCACGTCGGAAGAAACACGGCTGCACCTGCAGGACGCCCATCAGCGCGTTATGTCGGTGGCCGAGGTGCAAAGGCACCTGCATACTTCCAACAGTATCGACCAGATTGAAGTCGGCTCTTACCTGACGAAGTTGTGCGGCAGCCTGGCCGCCTCGATGACCGGTGAAAGCAATCCCATCACGCTCGATGTAACCGCAGACGCAGGATGGATAGGATCGGACAAGGCCGTCAGCCTGGGCTTGATCGTCACCGAACTTGTCATCAACGCGATCAAGCACGCTTACCCGTCGGCCAAATCCGGCGACCGCATCACCGTCACCTACGAGATTGACAAGGCAGACTGGAGGCTTATCGTTTTCATCGGGAAAACCACCATTGTCGCCGGTGAAACCACCGGCGGCTTGGGAACTGCGATTGTCGAAGCCCTTGTGAAGCAGCTAGATGCACGCATGGACGTTGCCAGTAGCTCCGATGGTACAAGCGTTTCCATCACCCGGGGAACCTTCACATCGCGCATACCGCAGGCGGCAAGATGACATTTTATCGTTTCGAATTCGATGAAATTACCAGCAAAGAATCCGTCTGCGGCATTGAGCTCCGCGACAATCGAGCCGCTATGCATCAGGCGAGACTAGCGGTTCAGGATCTCGCTGGTTGACGCCAGTATCGAGGGCGTTGATCAGGCGGACTGGGTCCTACGAGTGTATCGTGGTGTTGGAATACTGATTGGAACCGTTCGCTTCGCCGACTTGCTGAATGTCCCGAAATAACAAAACTGATGATCCGAGCATCGATGCGAGATCCGCGTCAACACAACCCTATGATAGCTTCCGTTTGCTATTTCGTTTGACGAAGTGGCGCATTCAGCCCCCACTGTTGTAGCGCTTCGATAGTCACCTGGATTTCGGAGGCGCAGCTGCTTGCCGTATGCGAGCTTATAGACCAATTGCGTAATCTCCGGATCCTTGGGTCGATAGATATCCCAGTCCAAAAGGCCATTTTATTCGTCGAGATGTTTCATCGACGAAGACTTGTTGCACTTTCGCCTGAAAGAAACATTGGCCGCAGCGGCCTGCAGGTAACAACCGTTAGTTCAACCTTAAATAGTCAGAAGATTCGCGCCATCCGATGAACGTCACATTACAACAATAGTACGTGTCGCAATAATCAGAGGATTTTGCCAAAGGCGTCGATAGCTTAACAATAGAAGAACCAGCTCATTGCCATCGCAACCGGAACAACGGTGAGCAGCGCGCGTTCTGGGGTATGACCAATTTTACTTTTCCACACGTGACAATCAAAGCGAAGCATTCGGGCCAAATGTTGAATGTGTCTTCCATCCACGAAGCCTCTGAGCTGCTTGCGCACCATTGGCCGAAGAATGGGGGCCGCAAGCTCACTGCTGCTCGGAAAGCCTGTCTGGATGGTTTCGACGGCACCATGTCCGCAGACGATGTGCGAAGAGCCTTCATAGGTGCCGCAAAGGAAATCGGCGTTTATGTCTGGGAGGAGACTGGGGAGGCGCGCTAGCCGCAGGTCCGCACGATCGATCGGACAAATTGGTTCGCCAGTGCGAGCAACAATGCTTCCCACTGGTCGGGTTGGATGGAACCGCTTTGGTAACGGCGCGTTTCTGGAAGCTTAGATCGGGCACTACTGGCATTCCGCCCGCACTCCCGAACCGGAAAGAAAATCATGAGAACGATGCTAATCGCAATCGGCGTGCTGGCCGCCGCAATGGTGGCGGCTTTGGCTGCCGAGCCCGTCAAAATGATGGACACGAAGATGGGTAAGGTCATGGCCACTGAGAAAGGTATGACGCTCTATACATTCGACAAGGATGCAAAGGGCAAATCGAACTGCGACGCTGATTGCCTGAAGAAGTGGCCAGCGTTTCATGCCGATGCCAAAGCCAAGGCGGAAGGCGAATGGTCGCTGGTCAAGGCAGCGGACGGCAAGGAAATGTGGGCCTATGAGGGCAAGCCGCTTTACACCTATGCCGAAGATAAAAAAGCCGGTGAAATGAGCGGCGATGGTGTTGGCGGCGTTTGGCATATAGCCAAATAAAACCGCGCTGCATAAAGCTGGGGCGGTCTTGGATCGCCCCTCTCCCAAAGAGGCAGTTAAGCGGGCACATGACGCTTAATGCTATCTCCGGCAATCTGCTTTCTCCCTATACAAATAGTCAAATTCTAACTGGGACGCCTCGCTAGTGGAAAACGTATATTTCAAATCGGTGACCGTTGAGTCGGCATATCCCGGCAAACGACAGAACATCAGTTCGGTCGGTACGGCGGTCGAATTTCTCTTGAATGAATGGCCAGGGAAACGGGGAAAGCTTCACGGTTTGGCGCGACAAGCGTGTCTGGAGGCGCTGGATGGCACTGTGTCCGGCGACATGGCAAGGTCGGCTTTTCTCGAGGCTGCCACGGAAGCAAATATCTATGTCGAGAACACCAGTTGGGTGCATTATTAGCCGAACGAGGACAAGGTGATACGAGTCAGCGCTGCTTCTCGGTACAGCCCTCGCGCCATCGGATCCAGTGCTCGTCAGCGATGTTCAGGTCGGCCGCCGCATCTGCCCCTTTTTGTGGTTTGTCATCGCCGCCTCGCGCCGTGCTTATCTGCTTCGTTTGGGTCTTCCCGGCGTGGCTCCGGCGCGTTAGATTGGCGACTTGTGCGCCACGCAATGCGCCAAGCTTCCTTGCTCGATAGTCTCGGCTTGCGGTCGATAAATGCAACGACGATGCCGGCTAACGTGCAGAAAACTGGTACCGCAACGGACATGCAAAGAAGCAAGACAATTTCGTCCATGATCCCATCCCCGACGACACAAACGATGTTATGCGGACAAGAATAGGCATTCCTCGGTCTCAGGCCCTCCGTTGCGAAATGTACAGGCGTGCCATCGCCAAGACCATGGCGAAGGCGATCAGCGCGGTCGCTTGCAAATCTGTCATGTTGGCCTCCCATCATGCTCAAGAGAGACGCCGAAACGAGCTCTTTCGCTTACATCCCCTTGCGAGGCACCCTCATCGTGCCCGGGCGCCAAAAGGTCGTGCTTATGGGCAAAGGCGACGAACAAGCCCCGTGCCGTCTGCGCTTCGATCTCTCCAGACAGCGCTGCCCTGCACGCGTTAATCGCCAACGTGCGCGCAGGGTCGGTTTTCGATGAATGCCATTCGCCGAGCAGCGCATAGGCTTCCGCTACGGTCCTGACCTGAGTTGGGAAACCGAGCCCGACAATCAGGGTGACGGGCTCTTCGAAGACGTGGTATTCCATGAGCTCCTCCAATGTTGCAGCTTGGCGTTTGACCGGGCGAGCCAAATCAAATCCGTTTCGAACACGCGCAGCGCCGGTCTGAGACGTGGCGTCGTAAGCCGAAACTCGTTCAACGCCGCGCCCTGGCCAGCTCGTGCCTAAGCGGCGGCGGCGCCAAGTCAATTGGCGCCCGGCATGTCTCCATCGAACAGATCTCCTCATTTTCTTCTCCCAAATGATGAACAGTATTCACCAAGCCCGGTAAGCAAGCCTCCTAGCGAATAATCAGGAACAGCTTCGTCCCACCGCGCACAAGATCGAACGCGAGCGTGCCTTTTGCGTCACGCAATGCCTCTGTCAGATCTGCGACCGAGGAGATTGGCCGGCGGTTGACGGCGACAATCACGTCGCCAGATTTCAAGCCTGACTGAGCCGCGGCGCTGCCTTCCTCAATGTGTTTGACGACAACGGTTCCTCCCGCGTCCCGAAACTCAGCGCCCTCAAGGCGATTGGGAAGGACTTCGGCCTCCTCAACTGCGCCGCCCGCTTCGATGCGCAGGGTCACGGATTTATGCACGCCATCGCGCATATAGTCGATTTCGATGTCCGAGCCGACCGGGGCGAGTCCGACGCGGTTGCGCAGGTCGGCCGAACTGGAAATGCGATGCTTATCGACGCTCATGATGACATCACCCGCCTGAAGGCCAGCGCTCGCGGCGGGGGAGCCTTGTTCAACGCGGCTGACCACCACGCCGGAACTCTCGGTAAGACCGAGCGCCTGCGCCAAATCCGGGGTGACGTCTTGAATGGCAACGCCGATGCGGCCGCGACGTACCTCGCCGTGGTCGACGAGCTGCTGCATTACGGTGGAGGCCATGGCGATCGGCACCGCGAACCCGATGCCGACATTGCCCCCGGCCGGGGCGATAATCGCCGTATTGATGCCGATCAATTTACCGTCGGCCGTGACCAGGGCGCCGCCGGAATTGCCGGGATTGATCGAAGCATCGGTTTGGATGAAGTCTTCATAACCTTCGATATTGATGCCGCTGCGGCCTAGCGCGCTGACGATGCCGGAGGTCACTGTCTGGCCGAGACCAAAGGGATTGCCGATCGCCACCACAGTGTCACCGACCCGAAGCGTGTCGGAATTGCCAAATGGAAGAGCCTTCAATTGTGGAGCTTTGATCTTGATCAGCGCGATGTCAGTTGCCTTGTCGCTGCCGACGAGCGTGGCGACAAAGCGACGCCTATCCTTCAGGGTTACCGAGATTTCGCCAGCGGCAGCCACGACATGATGATTGGTAAGGATATAGCCCTTTTCGGCATCAACGATCACGCCGGATCCGGCGCTCAAACGCTGTTGCATTTCAGGCAGGTTGAAATAACGGCGGAAAAACGGATCGTTGTAGAGAGGATCTCGCCTCAGCGGATGAGCCGGACTTCACCGCGATGTTGACAACGGCGGGCGTCACCCCCTCCAGCACATCGGCAAGCGGGCGCTGCGCACTCGCACCGATGGCAGCTTGTGACTGCGCCGCTGCCACCGGAAGGGGTGCCGGTGAGAGGAGGGGAACAAGTGCGGCGAACACGTGAAGATATCCGGACGAACGCATGACCATTTTAGCCCTCCGAGTTCTTTGATCCTCCTTTCGACGTCAATCGGCGGTCGGGTCTGCCCTGAGGTTCAGGTTTCTTCTCCGTCAATGTGTGCCAGGCGAAACGGCACGCTGCCAATCCGTCAATCCCGAATCATCCATTTTGACGTCCTGTTGCAAAAACTTCTGTGCGGCGAGAACCATGATTGCATAGGCGGCCTTGCGACGATCCCAGCCTGCCGCTTTGGTCTGATCGAGCAGATCGAATCGGGTCGAGCACAGCCTTGAGGTCCGTCTCGTAGCAAAGATCCGAGGCCTGACGCTGCGGCGGCGAGAACTCGGCGATGTTCAGCATATTCATGGCACCACCCATCTCTTCATGGCATCACACACCTCGCGCTTGGCGGCTGCGCCCGCCTGGCGGGCGCAGCCTTCCGTCAGAAGTCCATGCCACCTGCCGGCACGGCAGGGGCTGGCGCTTCCTTCTTCGGCTTCTCGGCAACCATCGCCTCGGTGGTCACCAGCAGGCCGGCGACCGAGGCCGCATCCTGCAGGGCGGTGCGTACCACCTTGGCCGGGTCGATCACACCCTGGCTGTAGAGATCACCGAACTCATCGGTCTGGGCATTCCAGCCAAAGCCGAACTCCGCGGCCTCGCGCAGCTTGCCGACGATAATTGAGCCTTCGGCACCGGCATTCTCGGCGATCTGGCGAACCGGAGCTTCGATCGCGCGGCGCACGATCTCGATGCCGGTTTTCTGGTCAGCATTGTCGAACCGGACGTCGTCGAGCGCTTTGGCGGCACGAAGCAATGCTACACCGCCCCCGGGCAGCACACCTTCCTCGACTGCCGCTCGAGTTGCGTGCATGGCATCGTCAACACGGTCCTTGCGCTCCTTGACCTCGACCTCCGTCGAGCCGCCGACACGGATGACGGCCACGCCGCCGGCGAGCTTTGCCAGACGCTCCTGCAGCTTTTCACGGTCGTAGTCCGAGGTGGTTTCCCCGATCTGTGCCCTGATCTGAACTATGCGGCCCTGGATCTCGTTCTTCGAGCCGGCGCCATCGACAATCGTGGTGTTTTCCTTCTCGATCACCACCTTCTTGGCCCTGCCCAGCATGTCCAGGGTGACGGTTTCAAGCTTGATGCCAAGATCCTCCGAGACAGCAGTGCCGCCAGTGAGGATAGCGATGTCTTCCAGCATCGCCTTGCGCCGGTCACCAAACCCCGGCGCCTTGACGGCTGCGACCTTCAGACCGCCACGCAGCTTGTTGACGACGAGCGTGGCAAGGGCCTCGCCCTCGACGTCCTCGGCGATGATCAGCACCGGCTTGCCTGACTGGACCACGGCCTCCAGCACGGGAAGGAGTGCCTGCAGGTTGGAGAGTTTTTTCTCGTGAATGAGGATATAGGGTTCGTCGAACTCGACACGCATTTTCTCCTGGTTGGTTACAAAATAGGGAGAAAGATAGCCGCGATCGAACTGCATGCCTTCGACGACCTCGAGCTCGGTCTCGGCGGTCTTGGCCTCTTCAACGGTGATGACGCCTTCGTTGCCGACTTTTTGCATGGCTTCGGCAAGGAAGCGCCCGATCTCGGCATCACCATTGGCGGAGATGGTGCCAACCTGGGCGATCTCGCCATTCTGGGTCACCTTGCGGGCATTCTTCTTTAGGTCCTCGACCACGGCATCGACGGCCTTGTCGATGCCGCGCTTCAGGTCCATGGGGTTCATACCCGATGCCACCGCCTTCGCACCCTCCTTGACAATCGCCTGGGCAAGGACGGTCGCCGTCGTCGTACCGTCGCCAGCGATGTCGCTGGTCTTGGACGCCACCTCGCGCACCATCTGTGCGCCCATGTTCTCGAACTTGTCCTCAAGCTCGATCTCTTTGGCCACGGTTACGCCGTCCTTGGTGATGCGTGGAGCGCCGTACGACTTGTCGATAACGACATTGCGTCCCTTGGGTCCGAGCGTGACCTTCACGGCGTTGGCCAGAATATCAACGCCACGCAACATTTTTTTCGCGGGCCTCGGAATGGAATTTCACTTCTTTGGCAGCCATTGTTCTACTCCTTTCTAGGCAGCACGTTTGCCCGAATTCTCAGGCACATCAGGCCGCCTCTTTAGCCGCGGTTTCGACTTCAATCACACCCATGACGTCGGACTCCTTCATGATCAGGAGATCCTCGCCCTTGAGCCTGATCTCGGTGCCGGACCATTTGCCGAACAGGATGCGGTCGCCGACCTTGACGTCGAGCGGCTGCAATTGGCCGCTTTCGTCGCGGGCGCCGGGACCCGTAGCAATAACCTCGCCTTCCTGCGGCTTTTCCTTGGCAGTGTCGGGAATGATGATGCCGCCGGCGGTCTTTTCTTCGGCCTCGATGCGGCGGACCAGAATACGGTCATGCAATGGACGGAACGTCATGTCGTTCTCCTCTTTAGACAAACAGATTTTGAGGTTCCTCCGCGCCGCAACCGAAGCGGGTCCGGCGCGGGTCGCGCAATCCTTTCCGGCATCGCGCGCCTTACGAATTGGTCTTACCTATGGAGCATTTCAAGAGGGCGACGAAAAAATTTTAGCACTCGCCATGCAGGAGTGCTAATGACATGGATTCACACAACGAATCCTTCCTGAACCGATCGCCTGGCCGTTGAAGTTTTGCCAGATTTCAAAGAACTTTCATCCGCGTAGGAGCAGCTGGAATAATCCCCTCGCTTGACGTCAGGTCATGCTCGAAGCGGTCAATGCTTTTCAGATCTCCTGGCCGGTCTTTGCGTACGGGACCCCGCGTCGTTCAGCTTCCTGGACCATCATCGCAACAATGTCGTTGAAGGGAATGCGGACAAACCGCCCGGCGTAAAACCTTGCGACAGCCTCGATATCGATCCGTCCAAAGCCTTCCGGCAACGCCTCCATATCTGTGGCGATCTGTTGCTCTAGTTTGACCCTGTCATTCATGGCCGGACTTCCATAAGACATGGTGCCACGCCGCCTCGCCAGCAACCTGCAGCGTCCAACCTCCACATCGATTGAGTGACTGCTGTCTTCGGTTGGCTTCGATGCGGTTGTGCAATGCACCGAACGTCATTGCGTCCTCCTTACAAAATATATAGATTCCTTCCCGCGCCCGAGGTGCATCCGTTTCAGCACACGAGCCCTTTGGCATCGCGCTTTCGATCTGGTTTTGCAAGAATGCGGTTTCAAGAAGACTTGGGAAAATTTCCCTCAATCAGCACGCTCAAGCACGAGCGCCATGAAATTCACGAAGCTGTTTCGTATGCCCGTCAGCGGGGCGATTGAAATTTCTCGGGAAAATTCCAAAATATTTCGCTATGAAAAGAGGCCTGATTTCGGGCCGCTTCTAGGACACCAACACAAGGAGATTTTACGAACGGAGGAGCGCCATGGAACCTACCCTTTCGATGATTATCCCCTCGATCGCCCCCGAATGCCCTAATCCGTCCATCGGCCGCCTGCTTCATCCGGCACGGCATTTCAGCCATCCTGAAGACGTGCTCCGGGATGATACGCTCGATGTCCAGGAAAAACGCGCCATCCTCGCCTCGTGGGCTTCAGACGCCTGCGCGGTCGAGATCGATGCCGGCGTTGCGCAAGCTGCCGAACGCTGAGGAACCGGTTGCCTTCGACGCCGTCATGGATGCGCTGCGCCAGCTCGACGACATCCGGAGCGAAGTTGACGGCAATTGCGATCGCGCACCACACCGTCAACGCCCGAAGAAACTTGATGCGTGACGGACATTGACAAGAAATGATAACATGTCAGCAGGGCTTTTCTTGATGCGGGTGGGGGCGATGGACGACTGCGGAAGTACATCGTCGTCGTCCGACGATGCGAACGCGTTCTGGCCCTGCATCGGGCAGCAGACGTTTGAGTGCGCGAACCATCACTATTCATTGAGGCGGGAGTGTCGTAACAGGGTCGTCCCATAGTGCCTCAGCCTCAAGAAGGTCAATCAGGGCTGCGACGCGACTTGCGGGCAGACGGCCTCTCTCTCCCATCAACACTTCGTCGTTGTTCAGCCAAATCAAGGCCTCCCTCAGTTCTTCAAGCGATGCCCCTGTCGAAGCAATTTCTGCAATTGTCATCTCGTCTACCGGACCAAGCACCGAAGTCACGTCCTTACGCGTCAAAACCATCTTTCGTTCCTCCCGGGCTATCTGCCAATCGCGGTTTGGCGGCAATCACGTTTCCACGCAAAAGAACGCTGAGGAGCCGCGCTCGTTGCATCAAACGTTGGAGGCCAACAAAAAAATCGCAGCCCCGGCCATCAGCCTCTTGACGCAGCAGAACGCGATATCCACCTCTTTGTCGCCTGCTGCCGCAAGGGGCGGGCACCGGTCAGGGAGCGCCAGCTTCTTGGCGTTCCTCGTACCTATATTGCTCTTAAGAGGAGGATGTGGCTATGAGAAACAACACCGACTTTTCCCCCTTCTACAGGTCGAGCATTGGCTTCGATCGCATTTTCAATCTGCTTGAAAACGCCAGTCCGCCCCCAACCGCCGGCGACTGGCCGCCCTACGATATCTTGAAGTTCGGCGAGGACAGCTATCGCATCATGCTCGCGGTGGCCGGCTTTACCGACGACGAGCTGACGATCACGCATGAGCCCAATCTCCTCGTGATCAATGGCGCGAAGTCGCAAGGCGAGGAAATGCAATACCTTCATCACGGCCTGGCTCTGCGCCAGTTTGTGCGCCGCTTCGAACTTGCCGACTATGTCAGTGTTACAAGTGCGAAGCTGGAAAACGGCCTGCTTGTCATCGATCTGAAGAAGGAAATCCCTGAGGAGATGAAACCACGCCGCATCGCCATCAACGCGCACGGTGGCAAGAAGTCGGCATCAAAGCGGATCGAAGGCGACGTCGCCGCCTGATGAAAAACTGACCAGCGAGCGGCCACCGTCCCCAATGGAGCCGGTGCGCTCGCATTGCAGAAAGATGAAAGGAGACAAGACCATGAGCGTACGTGATCTTATTCCATGGAACCGCGGCAACAACCAGGTTCCGAGCCTCTATCGCGAAGGCGGCATTGATCCATTCCTGTCACTACACCGCGACGTCAACAAACTGTTCGATGAGGTTTTTCGCGGCTTTGGTGCCCCCTCGCTATTCAACGAAATGGCGCCGCGCAACGGGACTTGGCCGCGCGTCGAATTCTCGGAGAATGACAGGGAAATCAGGGTCATGGCCGAGGTGCCTGGCCTCGAGGAAAAAGACGTCGAGGTTCTTCTGGAAGACGGCGTACTGACGCTTCGCGGCGAGAAGAAATCGGAAGTCGAGGACAAGGACCGGCAGTTCAGTGAGCGTTACCATGGACGCTTCGAACGGCGCATCGGCCTTGGCCGGGAGATCGACGAGGACAAGGTCGCCGCGACCTTCAAGAACGGCCTCCTGACCATAACTTTGCCGAAGACAGAAAAAGCGCAGGCCAACGCCAAGCGTATCGCCATCAGCAGCGAAAAGTGATCCTTGAGCCAAAAGCATGATCGCCGGGTGCATCCATGCGGATGCACCCAGGGTCAGTATCCCTGATTAAAAGGGTGATGAGAGCTAGGCCTTGGCTGCCTGACCTTCGAGGGCCGCACACCGCCATTCATCGAAGCTTTGATGGGCTACCGGCGGCTGACGCAACTTGAGCTGCGCTTTCCCACAAGAGAAGCGGCGGCCGCTTTGCTGTGAGACACAATATCTATTACGTGGTGCAGAACGACCGAGCCCACACTCGCCGAACCTGAAACCGAACCGCAGACTGTGGTCGGTCAATTACCCGCCGCGGGAATGAGGTCGAAATTCTAGGGAACATCAAGATCACCAGTTGAGCCCGCCGCAGCCGCGGCGGGCTCGCTTTCAGACAACTGCGTCATGCATGCGCCTGTGGACCTTGTCGATAGGCCCAAAGCGCCCACGCCGACAGGACCGCGACAAGGATGCCGATCACGACATGCGTCCGCATCGCATTCACATTCGCGGTAAAGGCCAGCACCCACGGCGAGATCACCAGCCAGAAGCCGAGTGCCATGTTGGCCCATTCCTCCCACGCCGCAAACTCCGAGAGCGTCGCGGCGGCCAGAACAGCAAGAGCGGCACCAACAACCCAGGCGTTCCATGCGGGCGCCGTTTCCATTGCGAAACCAATCACCCATGGTGAGACCATCAGACACACGGCAAGGACCAGATTGGCCATATCCTGGCCGCGTTTTCCTTCCATTAGATTGTAAGCCATGACAACCTCCATCCTTGAAGCTTGACCACAGTTCACGTGCAAACACGCTTTGCCCAAAGAGGTAGTTTTCTCATAGACAAGTTTCAAGTAACTGAAGGAATGGCATATTCTGGCATTCACTGCGACTTGGCCACCGCGTTGCTTGCCGGCTAAGCGGCCGACGGACGTGTTGCTTTCATAGCAACCGGATAAAGTCTCGGGGTGCCCATTTAGGAATGCTGATCAGATAATTTTATCTCCCGCACGAGGCCCTTACCACGCGCCCACGGACTTTTGGCGGCTGTCTCGGCTCCCTTTCGCCCCCCGGTTTCCTTTTTGTTGGTGCTCATAGCGACTAAGGCGGTGGGGCGCCAATGCCATGGGCTGATCCTCCAAGTCGTCACGCCAGCCTGATCTGGAGCCAGGGATGTCGCCCTCCGTAACGCCAGCTCCATGTCCATGCCGGCGCTCCAGGGGCTACATTTCTTTCGTGGGTCCTGATGATCCATGGCGATCTATCCTACTTTACGTGTTCGTTGCCTCCTATTTCGGCCCGATATAGCGATCTTGGTTCATGGCAGCTCAGACAGACTGCCCGTGGTATTCTGGGTTGCAGGCCCCGTGAAACTCCGGACAGGAAGGCGCGCATCGCATAAGACTCGTGATACGGCGGCGCAGATCTGAACAACGACCCTCCGGTGTATTCGGCTGCTCGCTCAGTTAATGATACGCTTTTGATGACCGGTAACGATGGAGCATGCATCCGCCTTTGACGCGCCGTAAAATCTCGGACAGCGACTGGGTTCAGAACTCCTTGTGGGCACTTGTGCCTTTATGTGCCGCAACAGTTCCGGCGAAGCGGCTTTCTTGTTCTGGGTCTGCAGCGTCGGTTCTCCCATGATCGTCACTCCCTTAAAGAACAACAGATCTGCCCCGACGAAAGTCGTGGGCTGGCAGTCAAGATTGTCTGGATGGCGAAAATTTAGGACAAATGACTCGAATTTTCAATATCTGCGACCGTCGCTTCGCTCTTAAAGGCGATATGAGGAAAATGAGCCTACACTGCTGCTGGGGACCACGACAATATTCCACGGAATGAACGGATTTTACCAACGGATGCAGCGATTGTAGCCATTTCGGCGCCAATCGGATTCGACGGAAATTCGTCTATTATCGGCCTTTTCAAAGGAACGTTTATCAACAGCCATCGGTTTTGAACAAAGTCCTGAGCACATCACGACAAGCAACTATCGGCGCTTTGCGGTCGTAGAAGCGGCAAGCACATTTGCTTAGAGGACGAGGCGGGGAGAGGGTGCCGATCCCCATCGTATTCCTCAAAAGCCCTCTTAATTACATTTCGCGAATGAGCCACTCAGCAAAAACTCGTGCCAATCGCCTCTGACTGCCTGACTTCGACCTATCGCTACTCAAGCAATAGTCCCGTGACGAGAGCCATCGGGTGCAGCGTATGCTCTCAACCCTAGTGCGATCTTCCCCGTGAGGCACAGGTAGATCGCCCTGAGGCCATGTTCGCCTTTTGATCCTGCTACCGTATATATAGGTGCCCTTTAATGTTCAGGGCCCTCCGCGAACGGTGTGATTGGAACAAATCCCGACTTACTTTTCATCCAATTGGACTGTTGCTGCGTCGTGAAGGATGGTCGGGGCGATAGTTTAAATTGGACGGATGCAGACTTTAAATTAGACGAGATTTGATTTAAGAATAGGGCCTTTCGCTGTGTGAAAATTGGCGAACAAGGGTTGTTTTGCCAGCCTGCCGTGTCGGTGACGAAAAGTGTGTCACCTTTCATCACCAATCCCTTGGGCGCATCGAAGCTGGTCACCCACTCGGCCGTCTGCAACTTTCCGTCCGGCGAGACCTTTGAAAGGTATCCGACACCGTCCTTGCCCGTGGGCTCGCCAGCAATATTGGTGACGTAGAAGATGCTCCGCTTGGCATCGAAAAGCACGCTCTCAGGAGCCTTGAACCCATCGAGTGACCAAACGTCCTCTGCTGTCGCAGGTGAGATTGCCAAGCCTAGCAGCAGCATGGAAAACAGACCTGACCGGAGCCTGATCATGATAACCTCCCTATATCGTTTATCTGGCGTTTTCCGGAAGAGGGTAACCACGCATTGCGCAGGCCGTTATCCCAAGACCCGAAATTTGCCTTTGACTGCTCCCGCGAGCGATCGTCCACTTGCCAGGTAATGTCGGCTATACAACTTTCGAGATGAGCCCTTGTTCAAACGGCATGCCTCAACCAATCAAAAAAGCGGCTATCGGCGTTTTCAAATGAACGTTTATCCCCATCCATCGTCGCCACTTTTGAGCACTAAACCGCCCTTGAAGTTCTCGGTATGTGCTTCGAAAATCGCATAATGGCTTGACTGGAACCGCACTCAGAAAACCGCGTTGAGAGAGTCTCCGGTTCGCCTCCCTTCAAGGCGAGGGATGAAACAACCTCCAATGCAACAGCTGCCGCTTAGGCCGCAGCGTGAATACGCCAACCGACAGATATCTGCCCACCGTCTCCCACCAGGAGACAAAGGCAACCACCAAAAGCGCGATTTCAAACTCGGTACATGCCGTCGCTGGGGACAAAAAGTCCGATGCATCGTGGCTTTATTGACTGGCCAACACGCTGGATACAAGAGCCTGCGGCTCTCGGGTTCCATCAAGGCGCAGCACGGGGGCAGT
The DNA here is from genome assembly GCF_025452215.1 of Phyllobacterium sp. A18/5-2. NCBI lineage: Bacteria > Pseudomonadati > Pseudomonadota > Alphaproteobacteria > Hyphomicrobiales > Phyllobacteriaceae > Phyllobacterium > Phyllobacterium sp. A18/5-2. The sequence goes on from NZ_CP104967.1 coordinate 870,022, forward strand.
TTGCCTCTCTACCCAAGCGAACAGCATTTCGGGCTGTCGCTCGGTCAGAATGGTGCGCCGTGGCATGCATGATTGTCCCTAATGAGTATTGCCTGGGTCACGCCCAACACTAGCACCATGAGCCGAACATCCTTGATCGCCAGTACGCACGAAGCCGCGTGCATGGGCAAAAAGACGTTGCCACCTGCTGGTAGGAGGCATTGTAGATCTCCGGGCACCAATCAAAATTGGCCAAAATCCCCTATTATCGGCATTTTCAAAGGAACGTTTGTCCACCGTTGGCGATTTTGAAAAACGCCGAAATCAGGATGCAATTTGCAGGGCTTCATTTGAAATTGCTGGTCGCGAGTTCGGTCTAGTCGTCTCGACCGGTTGACGAGAATGTGGAAGCGCCTTCATCTACGTTGTCGCGGCGCCACATTCACTACATTCGTGAAGATGACCGTTCTTCGTCGAACGCATTTTTAATCGCGTCGACCACTGCCCGTATGACGGGAACGTCTTTGACATCCGTGTGGACCACGAGCCAGACTTCCCGTTCCAGCGCATGGTCGTCGCCGAGGCGCACGATGTCGCCGATGGTCGGAGTGCAAAGTCCGGCAGCATCGCGAGGCCCCCTCCTTGTCTCGCAGCGGCCACCTGAAATTCAAGCACCGATGACCTGATTGCGATCCGTCGTCCCGCCGCCAGCTCGACGAGACGCATCTGCTGTGGCGCTCCGGTCATGGATCTCGTCGTAGCCGATGAAGGTCCAGTCCTCGGGTGCGGTGGCTGCGACGTAGGACGGCGTCGCGTATGGCCTTACTGGGGATGTCACGGTGACCAAAAAACTACGCACGCTCGATCGCACCGCGACCTTTCGATAAGCACGACCCGACAACTGGGTGTTTCTAGCCTGGAGAATTCATACTGTGCAAAACCCCGGCTGCCACCCAATTTGCCACGGGTTCTTAGAGACTTAGGTCCTAATCCCACCCGTGACCTAGGTACTCGCACGTGATGTGACCTTCCGAACTATCTAACGTTGCGCCCTGCCGACAATATCCAACCATCGAAACTCGTGCCGAAGTTATTTTGAACCTTTGCCCCTTTGTTCTGGGGCCGGTCAAGAGAAGCCAGGTTCAGGGTCAAAGGAAACGCGTCGGCATGAGCAGACGTAAAGCGGAAAAATCGCCCGGCGTGGCGATTTCTTGTGGGTTTAATGGGAGAGTAACATGGTCAGCTACATTCGTTCGGATCTCGACTTCATCCTGGCGCAAATCAAGATTGCGGAGTCTCATGCTGCAGGGCAACCTCTTTATGGGCCGGGTGGTCTGATTCCCACCTATAATCTGGCTTGGGGCCTACGCACCGTCGATGGCAGCTACAACAACCTGCTGCATCCCACATGGGGATCGTCGGACCAACCATTCCCGGAAGGACTGGGCACGGATTTCAGGCCTGCCGACGGCACGCCTCTCGACATGGACGGCCCTGGCCCGGCTCCAGCGATCCCAACCGCGTTGAACTACAATCCATCGAACGATCCCAACTCGGTTGTCGTTGATCCGGCACTGCGCACCATTTCCAACCTTATCGTCGACCAGACGCTCGGCAATCCGTCGGCAATCCTGACGGCCCTGCAGCGTGCCGGCATCGTGGCCCCCGAGAATCAGATGACGGTGACGGCGCAGATATCGGCTGCGTACGCGCCGGTTAAACCGCTGTTCGAAGATCTCGGTGATGCCCAGCGCGCTTTCGCTAACGCCTCGGCTGCGGCGGCGGCCAGCCCCAATAATGCGGCTCTTCAAGCTGCCGCAGCGGCTGCGCAAGCAGACGTCACGGCAGCGCAGTCAGCCCTTGATGCTGCAGACGATGCTCTCGTGGCATTGCTCGATGCCAACGGAATCGTTCTTGAGGGCTCCAACGTCTCGATTCCGAATGTCGCGCCCGATGAAGGTCTGTCGGCGCCATTCAACTCATGGTTCACGTTGTTCGGCCAGTTCTTCGATCACGGCCTTGACCTCGTCAATAAGGGTGGTAGCGGCACGGTATTCATTCCGCTGATGCCGGATGATCCGTTGTACGATCCCACCAGCCCGACCAACTTTATGGTGCTGACGCGCGCCACCGTTTCTGCTGGCGCAGACAATATCATGGGCACCGCTGACGACGTTCGTCCTGTCAATACCACGACCCCGTTCGTCGACCAGAACCAGACCTACACATCACACTCCTCGCACCAGGTGTTTCTGCGTGGGTACACGTTGAATGCTGCGGGCGATCCAGTATCAACCGGCAAGCTCATCGAAGGAGCTAATGGCGGCATGGCCACCTGGGCCGACGTTAAAGTTCAAGCGAGAAATCTGCTTGGCATCCAGCTGATCGATTCCGACGTCGGCAATATCCCACTGCTCGCGGCTGACGAATATGGCAATTTCATTCCTGGCCCAAATGGGTATCCACAAATGGTGTTCCCCGGGGCGACGCCAGGTACATTCACCCTCGTCGAGGGTGATCCAACCGCCAATGGCGGGCTCGGCGTTCTCACGGCTGGCGCCGTTCGTACCGGACACGCCTTCCTTGCCGACATCGCCCACAGCGCCGTGCCGACAGGACTGGCTGATGGCGACATCGAAATTGGTCTGGGCAATCCCGACAACTCCCCGACTAACGGGCAATACGACAACGAGCTTCTCGATGCCCACTTCATCGCCGGTGACGGCCGCGCCAACGAAAATATCGGCTTGACCGCCGTCCACCACGTGTTCCACTCCGAACACAACCGGCTGGTCGAGCACACAAAGGCCGTCACCCTTGCCGATGCCGCAACGATGCTCGCCAACGGAGCGTCACAGGCAGAAGCAACCGCCTTTCTCAATGAATGGCTGATCAACGACGTGTCGTCGGTTCCCGAAACTCCGGCTGAAGCAGCGGCGCTTGCATGGGATGGCGAACGCCTTTTCCAAGCAGCCAAGTTCGGTACTGAAATGCAGTATCAGCATCTGGTGTTCGAGGAATTCGCCCGTAAGATTCAGCCCAATATCAACGTCTTCCTTGTCCCCGACGGGTACGATGTCACCATCAATCCCGACATCGTGGCCGAGTTCGCTCATGTGGTCTATCGCTTCGGCCACTCGATGCTGACTGAAACCATCGATCGTTTCGATCCAACGTTTACAGATAACGATATCGGTCTGATCGAGGGTTTCCTTAACCCGCTTCAGTTCGAGACCAACGGCACTGGTGCTGTCGTCGATGCCAACATCGCGGCCGGCGCCATCATCCGGGGCATGACGCGGCAAGTGGGCAACCAGATCGACGAGTTCGTCACCAGTGCCCTTCGCAACAATCTTCTTGGTCTGCCACTCGACCTGGCAACCATCAACCTTGCCCGCGGCCGAGATACCGGCGTGCCATCCTTGAACGCAACGAGACGTGAGTTCTACGAGGCGACCAATGAAGAATCCCTGCTCAAGCCCTATGAGAGCTGGGTCGATTTCGCCGGTCACCTCAAGAATGAAGCTTCGATCATCAACTTTATTGCTGCCTATGGCACGCACTCGCTGATCACAGGCGAAACCACGATTGAAGGTAAACGCGACGCAGCACTGACGCTGATTACCGGCATCGCTGTCGGCAAGTTCGCCCTCGTTCCCGGGTTCGTCGTTCCGGCGGACGCAGTGGATTTCCTCAATGCCACCGGCGCCTATGCTGGAGGCGCACTTGGTGGCCTCGAGAACGTCGATCTCTGGATTGGCGGCCTTGCCGAAGAAAACATGCCTTTTGGCGGCATGCTGGGCTCGACCTTCAACTTCGTCTTTGAGACGCAGATGGAAAAACTCCAGAACGGCGATCGCTTCTATTATCTTCAGCGACTCGACGGTCTGCATCTGTTCAGCGAAATGGAAGGCAATTCCTTCGCGTCGCTGATCATGCGCAATACCGACGCGACGCATCTGCCCTCCGACGTTTTCTCGACACCCGGCCTCATTCTCGAGGTCGACCGGACAAGGCAATACAATGAAGGCTTGGGCGAAACCGCTGGTGCCGATGGCATCCTCCTCGACGACCCTCTCACCACCGGCGTCAACGAAGCCGCGGACAATCTCGGCGCCGATCCAACAGGCGGCGGCATCCTCACTCCGCTCGTCATCCGCAACAATCCAGCAACGGTAGGCCTGGACAACAATTATCTGCGCTATACCGGCGACGAGCACGTCGTGCTCGGCGGCACCGAAGGAAATGACATTATCATCGCCAGCATTGGTGACGACACGTTGTTCGGTGATGGTGGCAACGACCTGCTAGAAGGAGGGTTTGGCAACGATATTATCAATGCCGGCGCAGGTGACGATATCATCCGCGATGCCGGCGGCGACGACAACATCAAGGCTGGCGACGGCAACGATGTGGTCAATGCCGGCAATGGACTTGATCTCGTGCTCGCTGGTGCCGGACAGGACTTTATTGTCTTGGGCACCGATATGGGCTCGGAGGTCTTTGGCGGCGAAGGTAACGACTTCATCCTCGGCAATAAGAACGCCGAGCGCCTGCTCGGCAATGAAGGCGATGATTGGCTCGAAACAGGCACATTCGACGGTGCACCCGGCGATAATTTCGACGAAATCTTCGCACGTGACGGCATTCGTGGAAATGACGTGTTCCTCGGTGATGGCGGCTTCGACGAGTTCATCGGCGAAGGTGGTGACGACATCTTTGTCGGCAGCCCTGGCCGAGGCAAGATGGCGGGCATGTCCGGCTTCGACTGGACGACTTACAAGGATAATGTCTCGGCGGTCAACGCTGATCTCTCCATCCCGATCATCTTCGACGAAGCCCCAACTTTGCCGGGGAATGCGGCGCTGGACGAGTTTGAGTCGGTGAATGGACTGTCAGGTACACGGTTTAATGACATTCTTGCCGGTTCCAATGAGGACGCGATATCACTTGCGCCGCTGGCTGATGGCGGATCGACAGGCTTCTACGGAAGCGCGCTGGACGCACAGGGCATCGCTCTGATCAACGGTCTCCAGGAAATCTTGGGAGCAGGCGTCAACTCGTTCGCCGTCGGCGACATCATCCTTGGCGGCGACGGCAGCGACCGGATCACGGGCAATGCCGGCGACGACATCATTGATGGCGACAAGTGGCTCGACGTGCAGATCGGCGTATTCGCAGCCAATGATCCCGAACACACCGGAACGCCAATCGCCTTGCACAAAAGCATGACGACGCTCGCGACCAGCATGTTCAACGGTACCATCAATCCGGCCCAGCTCGGTATCGTACGCACCATTCGGAACAGCAACGATCAAACCGACAGCGACGGGATCGCCGATGTCGATCGGGCGGTTTTCTCCGGCGCACGGGCTGAGTACGATATCGACTTCAACACTGATGGAACCATCACCGTGGCGCATACCGGCGGTCTTGCGACCGACGGCACGGACATTCTGCGCAACATCGAGATCCTGGATTTTACCGATCAGGACATTTCGCTACAGGCACCGACGCTGGATCTCCACGGCGATGTCACGAGCACGACGACGGTATCCATCCCTCAGGCTTATCGTGATACCTTCGATACGGCGGCGCTTAATAACAGCAATGGCACCGTCAACTGGGCAGCCACGCCATGGGTGGAGGCCAATGACAGCGGCGGCGTGACCACCGGCCAGATCCAGATCGATGCAGGTAACTCCAACGAACTTCGCTTCGTCGGCGGCGCCACCTCTGACGGGGCGTCGATAGTACGCACGGTCGATCTCAGCGGCCTGACCACGGCGACTCTGTCTTTTGACTATGATCGGTTGAACAACTTTAACAGTATCGACGCCGGCGAGACGGTACAGGTGCAATACTCAGCATCGGGGTCATTCACCCCTGGAAATTTCGTCGTATTGCAAACGATCGATAACAACTCCGGAGGCTTCATTGGTGCAGGGTCGAGTACGTTCAACCTGAACCTCACGGGAGCAGGGCCGAATTCGGCTATCCGATTTGTTTCCTCTGCGATCAGCACAGTGGGAGAAGAGGTTCGGATCAACAACTTCAATATCGCAACGACGACAAGCACGACCACGACCGTTCCCGGCACGCCGGGCAACAACTACCAAACCACCTATACTGAAAATAATCTTGGCGTTGCAATTGCCTCCGGCGTATCGATCACCGATGACGGTACGACCCTGGCTTCGGCCCAAGTCGTTCTGACCAATGCCAGCGCCGGTGATGTCCTGTCGGTATTTGGCGGGCTCCCAGGCGGGATTGCAGCATCGGTCGACTCTTCCGTCGCCGGGCAGCTCACTCTGAACCTCACCGGCACGACCTCGATCGCCAACTACCGGACGGCGATCCAGCAAGTGCGATATTCGAACACATCGGACAACCCGAATGCCGCCGCCCGGATTCTCCAGGTGACTGTCAACGACGGCCTGTTGAACAGCAACATCGCCACGGCGACGGTCAACGTTGTCCCCGCGAACGATGCGCCGGTCGGGAATACGGACACCGTAATCACCAATGTCGCTTCAGGCGTGAACTTCGCCATCGCCCGGTCGGCGCTTCTGGCGAACGACACGGACCCTGAAGGATCGGTGGTGACCATCACATCAGTTGGCGGCCAGAACGGCCTGAACGCTCCTACGCTTGGAGCCACTGCGGTGACGGTTTCTGACACTGGCTTAGCGGGGGGCAGCTTCAATTACGTCGCCAGTGATGGCACGCTGACCGATCCGACAACGACGGTGAACGTCACTCGGGTGACCGGCACCATCAACGGCGGTGGCGCGAGTGAAATCATTGTTGGTGACACCGCCGGCACTATCATCAACGGCGGCGGGGGAAACGATTACATCGACGCCGGTGACGGCGGCGATACGATTACAGCAGGCACCGGCAACGACATCGTGCTAGGCGGGACTGGCAACGATACGGTCAACTGGAATGCCGCTGGCGACACGGATGGCTTCGACGTCATAGACGGTGGAGCTGGAGCAACCGATACCTTCGTGTTGAATGGACGGGCCGATGCGACCGAAACATTCCGCATTTATGCGAGGGCAGCAGCCATTGCCGCGGGGATTGTGGTGGCTGGAGCCAATACCGAGATCGTCATCACGCGGACGGTCGGAGGGACCACCACGGTGATCGCCGAACTCGACAACATCGAGGAGATCACTGTCAACACGCTCAACACGACCGCCAACAATGGCAACAATCCTAACACACCGGACGGCGGCACGAGCAATGGTGACACCATTCAGGTCATCGGCAACTTTAACGCGCCCTTCACCAGCCTCAACTTCAACACCATCACCATCGATGGGAATGCCGGCGACGATACGGTCGATATCTCGGCCCTGTCTTCGGCACATCGCATTGTGTTCAGATCAAACGGCGGTAACGACACCATCGTCGGGACACTCCGTCCCCAGGACGTGATCGAACTGCCAAACGGGGCAACCGTCGCAGACTATGAAGCAACGATCGAAAATGGGGTCACAACCCTGACCAGCAGCGAGCATACCATCACATTCACTGCCCCCGATGGCATGCCGCAGATCGGTGGGAACCCGGGTGAGGACGATGACGAGGAGGAGGGCGACGATCATCACAATGGCGGCGGTTCTTGCCATGACAATGATGATGACGACGATGCTCCGGCACCGGGATCAAACTCGAACGCACCTGGCGCTCCGGTTGTGGGCACTGCCAACGCAGATGTCCTGCTCGGGACTGCCAATAGCGAGAATATCATCGCGCTTGGCGGCAATGATACGGTTCTAGGCGCCGGTGGTGCCGATATCGTCCGCGGCGATGAAGGCGACGATTTCATCAGTGCCGAAGGCGGCGATGATGTGGTTTTCGGTGGAGCAGGAAACGACGACGCCCTTGGTGGGAACGGCAACGACATGCTCTATGGTGATGCTGGATCAGACCGCATCTTCGGCGATGCCGGAAATGATCTGATCGACGCCGGTACCGGCAACGACACTGCCCATGGCGGCGACGGCAACGATATGTTCGTTGCCTCGTCAGGCGATGGCGACGACACCTACTACGGTGACGCCGGCATCGACACCCTCGACATGGCTGCAATCACTGCAAGCCTCACCGTCGACCTCGGAACGGGCTTTGCGGGCCGGGGTAGTGCATCGAGCAGTCAATCGGGCAGTGACACGCTGTGGAATGTCGAGAATGTTGTGACCGGATCCGGCAACGATACGATCACTGCAAGCAGTGCCGTCAATATCATCGATGGCGGTGCCGGCAATGATACGTTCCGCTTTCTGTCTGCCGGGGATGCGGATGGCGATACGATTGCCGGCTTCCAGCCCGGAGACAAGATCGACGTCAGCGGTATCGACGCCAATAATGGTTCGGGAGGAAACCAGTCCTTCACGCTGGTTGCAGCGTCGACCTTAAGTGGTGCCGCGCAACTGGTTGTCACGCATGAAACGCGTGAGGACGGCGACTATACGATCGTTCAAGGCAGTGTCGATGGGGATAGTGGGGCAGAGCTGCGCTTGAGCATCAAGGGCAACCACAACCTCACCAGCACGGATTTCAATCTGTAATCCGGGGAACTGCGGCGAGCCGGCATCACCGGCTCGCCGCCCCTTCTTAAAAGAACGGTGACGATCATGTGTTCCAAAATCCTCTTGGCGAATACGACAGGGAAAGATACCGGACCTTCGACTGAAGTAACCTCCAGAGTGTCTGGTGTTCACCCGTTGCAGGCTTTTTTTCGCGACAATGTGCTGGCCCCTTTAGGTGACAGGCTCAATGGCAGGATCGCGCCAAAAGTATTTCAATCCGCGATCGATATGCCGTGGTTCGGTTTCGCTTGTGCCAAGGCGCTTGTTCGAAGGAGCGAAGTCGAAGCAGTGCTTATCGTTCCGGGCGCTGCAGGACTGGGAAAATTGTTCGACCTGCCATGGCTGCCCTTCTATCTCATCGCTGTGTATATGTTCCATCCGGGTCTCGGCGGCATCGCCTTTGCCGGTGCGCTTGTCATGACGACTGTAACGATCGCAGCGGAGTTGATGGCGCAGCGTCTGACATTGGCAACCAATCGTGCTTTCGTCGCCCGCAATCGGACCGTCGTTTCCAACGCGCGCAATGCAGAGCTTCTGATGGCAATGGGTTTTGCCAGCGGTGCGGCCCGTTGGCTCGTTACTTACGAAAATCGTCCTGACGGCAACTACACGACTATCCATGGCAGTGTCGACGGGGAGCTTAAAGCTGAGATCCGTCTCAGCTTTAAGGGCACACACGACCTCAGGGACCTGAATCTGAATTTGTAATCGCGAAGCATTTCGGGGTGCGGCAGCTTGCCGGTGCGCCAGGTAGCTCAACAACAAGAATGGTAAAGAAAATGCGGCCTAAACAACCTTTGACGGGCACCAAACGGAAAAACGCAGAGAAGCTGACTCAGGGCTTTCGCGGAATGTTCGTTTTTCTCTTCACCACCTCCGGCGTTATCAACATTTTGGCGCTGACCGGTTCGTTTTATATGTTGCAGATCTACGATCGCGCCTTAACCAGCGGCAGCGTTCCAACGCTTCTGGCCTTGTCGGCGCTGGCTATTGGCCTTTATCTGTTCCAGGGGTTTTTTGACATTATTCGTTCGCAGGTGCTGGTGCGCATCGGAGCGCGTCTCGACGCCAAGATCGCGCCGATGGCCCATCAGGTCGCAATCGACATGCCCCGCTTTGGCTTTTCCACCGCTGAGGCGCTGGAGCGGGGTCGCGATGTCGATACGGTGCGCGGCTTTCTAGGTAGCCAGGGGCCAGTGGCCCTGTTCGATCTGCCCTGGATGCCGCTCTATCTCATCTTCGTCTATATGCTTCATCCCTATCTCGGCGCATTGACCTTTGGCGGCGCATTCATCCTGTCCATGCTGACGATTGCGACAGAACTGATGACCCGCCGCCTGGCCAGTGCGACCCACCAGGCGGCGATCGCCCGCAATGCTATCGCCGATTCGAACGCCCGCAATGCCGATATCCTGAAGGCGATGGGCTTTGCCGGACGTGCGGTCGACCGCTTCAACAGCGCCAATCAGGAACACCTCGAACTTCAGACCCGCACAAACGACATCAGCGGAACATTTGGGGCGATCTCTCGCGTGCTTCGCATGATCCTGCAATCGGCCGTTCTTGGTCTTGGCGCATGGCTTACGATCCAGGGTGAGTTGTCGGCCGGCGCTATTATTGCGGCGTCGGTCGCTTCGGCCCGGGCGCTTGCTCCCGTCGATCTTGCAATCGGCAACTGGAAGAGCGTCGTGGCGGCGCGCACGGCGTTCAACAGGCTCAAGGAAACTGTCGTAGCGTTGTCTTCTATTGAGGCACCGATGGACCTGCCGGCGCCGGTGGGCTCACTGAAAGTCGAGAAAATTACAGTTGCCGCACCAGGGTCCGGCCGCGTGCTTCTGAGCGATGTCAGCTTCGAGATCAAGGCGGGTCAAGCACTTGGAATCATTGGGCCGAGCGGTGGCGGCAAGACGACACTTGCGCGTGCCCTGACCGGGATTTGGCCGACATTGCGCGGCAGCGTGCGACTGGATGATGCGGAGCTCACTCAGTGGTCCGACAGCAAACTTGGCCAGCACATGGGCTATCTCCCACAGGATGTGGCGTTGTTGGACGCAACGGTCGAAGAAAACATCTCGCGTCTCGAACCCAAGGTCGATGCTCGCGCCATCGTCGAGGCCGCGCAGATCACCGGTATCCACGAAATGATCGTGCGCATGTCGGAGGGTTACCGCACGGCGCTGGGTCCTCAGGGTGCGTCTTTGTCGGCCGGGCAGCGCCAGCGCATTGGGCTTGCACGCGCCCTTTATCGGAATCCTTTCATTGTCATCATGGATGAACCCAATTCCAACCTCGACGGCGAGGGGGAGATGGCGCTGACACAGACAATCAAGGCGATCCGTGAACGCGGCGGCATTGCTATCGTCATCGCCCATCGGCCAAGCGCTCTTGCTGCAGTCGATATGGTGGCCGTCATCCAGAACGGTAAGATGGTGGCTTTCGGACCGAAGGACGAGATTCTCAAGTCGTCCGCACCCGCAGAAACAGTCAACAGACCCGCGCCTGCCGCCCAAAATGCGCCGCGTGTCACATCGAGGGTTTCAGCATGATGATCGATGTCAAAGGTACCAAATCGGCCAAGCCTGAAACGGATGAGTCGCACGAGCATTATGTTCTGAAGAGCCAGGACAAGCGCTCCAATGCGCCGCTGTTCTTTACGGTGTTTCTCACCGGGCTAGCGCTTTATCTGAAAAGCGCATTCCCGCGGCTCGGCAGTGACGAGCCGGAAGAAGAAGCCAAGTCTCAAGCGCCAGAGCAGTCCGGATCGCCTGAGGTCGCGGCCGCAAGCGCCCCCGAGGTGATGGCGGAGATCGAAGAACAAGCAAGAGAGAATCCGGGTTCCGGTGGCCGATTGGTCGCGAGCGGAGACTGGCGATACGAACTTTCCGATTCACCCATGATCGAGTTTCAAAAGCTCAACCTGCCTCATTCGGCCCTCCTGAAGACCTTCGGCGGCATGTCGTTCTCCTTTCATGCGGCAAACGACAATGCCTGGCGCGGTGGCAACGTAACCAAGATGGCCCAGGGCGGTGGCGGTGGTTCAAACCCCCAGGCTGCACCTGTGTATGACCTCGATGCGCGCGACGATCCCGATTTAGAGGTGGATGACGATGATGATACGGATGAAGAGAAAGCCGTCAATCGTGCTCCGCGGGTGAATGGACCGGTCTATCTCGCCGATGTCTTTGGCTGCGCAGTCGCACTGATCGGCCTTTCCGATCTGCTGCGTGGTGCATCGGACCCAGACGGCGATGCGCTTAGCATCCAGAATATCAGCGTATCGTCCGGAACGCTGATACAGACCGAAAGCGGCTGGTATTTCGACGCGGCGATGCTCGGTCCGGTGACCGTCACCTATCAAATCAGCGATGGCAAGGTGTCGATACTGCAGACCGCTCAGTTTTCGGTGCTCAAGACACCGCCGATCATCGGCACCCAAGGCGACGATATCCTCGTTGGAACCAACTGCGCCGATGACATCGACGGGCGTGACGGCAATGACAATATCGACAGCCGCAGCGGCAACGACACGGTCAATGGCGGTAATGGTAATGATCATATCGTTGCCGGCAGCGGCAATGACATCATTCTCGCAGGCGCTGGCGACGACATTGTTCTTGCCGGCCTTGGCGATGATCAGGTCTGGGGCGGCAGCGGCAATGACCGGCTGTTCGGCGACGAAGGCCGTGACACGATCTTCGGCGAAAGCGGCGACGATATCATCAGCGGCGGCAATGATGACGATTTGTTGTTCGGTGGCGAAGGCAATGACACCGTGGCAGGCGATCTCGGGCGAGATACGATCCATGGCGATGCCGGCAATGACCGGCTGGAAGGCGGCGGCGGCAACGATATAATCCTCGGCCAGGCCGGTGCCGATGTTCTTGATGGCGGCGGAGACGACGATTTCCTCAGCGGCGGTGCCGGGGGAGATGTTGTGAAGGGCGGCGAGGGAACGGACATTGTTGCGGGCGACGCGGATCAGGCGGCTGACCGTTATGATGGCGGCAGCCAAACCGACACGCTCGATTATTCGGCGGTATTGCACGGCACGACCATAGATCTCGAGGCCGGTACCGCGAACGGCACGGAAATCGGACACGATACGATTTCGAGCTTTGAAATTCTTAAGGCCGGGGCGGGCAATGACGACGTTCAGGGCAGTGCCGAGGCTGAGGAGATCCACGGCAACAGCGGCGATGATCTGATCGCGGGTGCTGGCGGCGATGACAGCCTGTTCGGTGGCGAGGGCAGTGATCATCTGTCGGGCGGCGATGATGCAGACACGGTTGAGGGCGGCGCCGGAAGCGACACCGTCGTCGGGGACCTTGATCAGGCCACCGACAATTATGATGGCGGCGCAGGCATCGATACACTTGACTATTCAGCAGCCCTCATGGCGGTCGTCATCGACCTTGTGGCCGCCAATGCCAGCGGCGCGGAAATCGGCACTGACAGCGTTTCGAATTTCGAGGTGATCAAGACGGGTGAGGGCGCCGACGAAATCAGCGGCAGCACGGCCAGCGAAAGCATCTTCGGGAATGGGGGCAATGATACCATTTCCGGCGGCAGTGGTAGCGACACATTATCGGGCGGGGCGGGCAATGACGTAATTGCCGATGGCGAAGGATCCGATTGCGTTGAGGGCGGAAGCGGCGACGATATCGTTCAAGCTGCTGCTGATGGCAGCGATGACATATATGCGGGTCAGGCTGGATCCGATACGCTCGATTATTCGCAATCGGCGCTCGGGGTGCTTGTCGACCTCGATACCGGCGCAGCAACTGGCTTCGACATTGGTCAGGACCTTGTCAGCGGATTTGAAAAAGTCGTGACCGGGAGCGGCGACGACCATGTCGTCGTTGGAACCAATGCTGTGATTCTCGAGGGGGGCGGGGGCGCGGACACGTTCGAGTTCCACATTCCAGAGGGAAGCTCCAGCGCCAAGGTCATTCACCAGATCCTTGACTTCATGGTCGGCGATCGCATCGAGATGTCGCAGTACGAGATCTTCGAAGACGTTATCGACACTTTGGAGCAAAGGTTCGAGGACGTCTATGGCGACCAGGCTGCTGCAGAGCCTCTGCCGATCCGGATCTGTCACGAGGGAACGGCCGAACTGGAGCAGACCTTGGTTGAGGTCGATATGGATCGCGATGAGCACTATGAAATGACGATCAATCTGAACGGTCATCATATGCTGATGATCGTCGAGAATCCTTGAGTAAAATATCATTGTGACGTGAATGGGAGTGAATGATGTTCGGCCGACAGAAAGAGAAAAAACAATGCCAACGGCTCGCCAATGCAGACGGAGGCCGACAGCTGCTTTCCAGTGGGAGCGCGGGTCATCGCGGGGGTTACGCTTGGGTTACTGCTTTTCGCCGGTGCTGGCGGCTGGGCCGCCACCGCACAACTGACCGGAGCCGTCATGGCTCCGGGGATGGTCAAGGTTGACCAGAACCTGAAATCCATCCAACATCGCGACGGCGGCATTATCAGCGAGATTGCCGTTCGAGAGGGGGACTTCGTTACCAAAGGCCAGGTCATGCTGCGGCTCGACGACGCGGAGACCCGTGCTGAACTTTCGATCGTTCGCACCCAGCTCGTAGAATTGATGGCGAAACAAGCCCGGCTGATGGCAGAGCGCGACAATCTTGACGCAATTATCCTGTCACCTGAGCTCTCCGCCAGAATTGAAGACTTCCAGCATGTGTTCTTCGGCGAAAATCGCATGTTCGACGGCAATCGCCAGAACCGCAAAAGCCAGAAAGAACAGCTGGCATTGGGTATCGACCAGCTTGGCGAGGAAATAAGGGGGCTTGAAGCCCAGCGCGCCGCCAAGATCGACGAAATTGCGCTGGTCAAAACCGAACATGTCAAGATCAAGGGGCTGACCGACAAGCGATTGATCGAGACCTCGCGCAAGTACATCATCGATCGCGAAATGGCGAAGCTCGTTGGCGAACGGGGCGAGGTCGAAGCCAATATTGCGCGCGCCAAGGCCCGCATGAGCGAAATTCAGCTGCAGATCATCGCCATCGATGAAACGGCACGCACGGAGGCACAGCGTGAACTGAGCTCGATAGAGCCAAAACTCTCCGAACTCAGGGAGCGGCGTGTGGCCATCGAGGACCGTCTTGCGCGCGCTGACATTCGTGCACCGCTATCCGGCACTATCAACGAGCTGTCCGTGCATACGATCGGCGGCGTTATCACCCCTGCTGAAAAGCTGGTGACGCTCGTGCCAGCGGATGCGGCGTTAAAGATAGAAGCGAAACTAGCGCCGACCGACATCGACCAGGTGTTTGTAGGTCAACCGGCAAAGCTGCGCTTCTCGGCATTTAACCAGCGCACCACGCCTGAGCTGCATGGCCGTATCGCCTACGTCTCTGCGGCGACAAGCAGCGATCCCGCCACCGGTCAGGTCTATTATCTGGCTGACGTGATTGTTCCGGCCGACGAGCTCGAAAAGCTTGCCGACAACAAACTCCTCCCGGGCATGCCCGTCGAGGTTTTCGTTTCCACCGAGCAACGGACGGCCATGTCCTTTCTCTCCAAGCCGCTAGTCGACCAGTTCAGCCGCGCGTTCCGGGAGCAATGACCGAAGCTGATTACAAAGCGTCCAGACCGCATCAAGCGATATGTGTGCGCATGGCCCGGACCATGCGCACACAGTTTTAGGGACGAAAGTCCTCGAATATCCACGACCAAAGACCCTTTTTGCAGATATTTCAAAATGTTAGCGTAGGGAAATGGCTGCTGCGGTTGCCGCCATGATGCGCGGTATTTCCAACCGGGAGCCTTGCTGTGTATGACCAAATAGAAGTCATCGTGGTGGATGTCCATTCATTGTTCAGGGTGGGAACCATCCATACGCTCGAATCGGACCAGGCAATCAAAGTTGTTGGACAAGCATCTTCGGGGGCGGACGCGATACAACTCTCTGCGGTCCAGTCCCCGGATATCGTGCTTCTTGACATTTCAATTCCGGGGGACGGGATAGAAACCGCAAAAGCCATTCGAGCAGCGTCCGCTCAGACGAAGATAGTCATACTGACAATGTCAGAGGCTGAAACTGATGTTGTTCGCGCCGTTGAGGCAGGTGTTGTGGGCTACGTTCTCAAAACTGTCGACGCGGCCGAGCTGGTGCCAATAATCAAGAGCATTGCCGCCGGTGCATCATTCTTCGCTCCCGGACTGACAATGCGACTTGTTTCCTATCTTAAACAGCCCTCATTAGCCGAAGTGCTTACCTCCCTGACAGATCAGGAGGAGCGCACGCTCCGTCTCGTTTCTAACGGCCTGAGCAATCGGGAGGTCGGAGCGATGCTTGGCATTCTCGAAAAGACCGTCAAATACCATATGACAAAAACAATGGCGAAGCTTGGTGTCCGAAACCGCGTCGAAGCTACACTCATCGCTCGGCAGGGGTGGGGAATTGCGACAAGTCCTTCTGCTGAAAGGGCGCAACGCCATGCAAGCAGGCCAGTCATCCAATTCGCGCCGACGGGGGTTAAACGAGTCATTTAGAATGATCGATCTTAAGAAATATCGGGACCTACTGGTCTGTCGTCAAAGTCAGTTGAGAGCAGACTTGGCAGATCTCGAACAGGGTGATCTCCAGATCGCCTTGCGTCAAACATCCACTGACGAATGGATGGACGCGACACAAGTCATGGGTCAGCACTACAAACATCAAATTGAACTTTGTGACCGGATGATTGCAATACTTGATGAAACGTTAAGCGAGTTTGGTTGGGGTTAGGCAGCCTTATCACAGCTCCGGCAAGACCGGGTCCCCGGTTCCAGGCTGCGCGTTCGTTGAGTTCGGCTTGGAAGCGGCCGAAGACCACGCGGCCGTGCGCCAACGTTCCGCCTTGCGGCAGCCGTGAGAAGAAATGGACGTCGACAAGCCCGACTCCGGCTCTGGCAGGCGAGCGATCAGCGCGTAGGGCTTGAGCGGTTCGGCGAGTTCGATCCATCCGCTCGAGGCGAGCACGCCAACGTCCTGCTCCGCGTCATCCGGGCCATGGCCGGAGCGGGTAACCACGAGTTGCACCAGGAGCTGCGTCTTACAAAGACCGTCATCGAGCTTCGCTTCGCAAGACACCGCGCCGGCAAGAGGGGCGTGTGGTGACGCCGCACTTCTCAAGCATTCGCCTCCTTGTCCTTTGGAATGGGGAGGCGCAATTTTGCGTCTTAAGCGCTCCAATTCACCTTGCGCTCCGGGCGTCACCATGAATTGAGCGTATTTGGTTACCCTATGCGGTCTGGCGTGTGAAAAAGAAGCGCACGAGCTTCTGCCAGACCTCACCCGCCTGCGCGGCCTCCATGGGAGAGGGATAAAAGGGCCGTTTCCCCGCAAAAGGGCGTAATGAAAATCAGGTCAACGACCACCGGCAAGATCGCCGGCGCGGCCACCATAACAACTGCCCGCTGGGCATAATAATTTGGGGTATGTGGACAAACGATGGTTGCCACTCATGTGGTTGATCGTTCGGTAATGCCTGTTCCGTTTCACGGTGACCCGTACGATTATGGATTAAAGCCGCATGGGGTGCCCGGCGCCGTTCATTCTTTGTTGTCCGTGGGGCGCAATTATCTTGACTCCATGGGAATATGTTCCCCTTTTGTTCGATGACAATGAAAACTCTAGGGCAGGCAGCGCCCCAGGGCATGTTGGTGCGGGTGATGTGCCGCCAACGCGAGAAGGCTGGCTTCTTCGTTGCCAGCGATCTGGCCAATGTAAATGGCCATGGCCGATCGTTTGAGAGTCTAAAATTTCGCTGCAAGGAATGCGAGGTCGTGGATTGCGGGGCCGTGCCCTTCGAAGACGACCGCGACAGGGTCAACAAGAAGCGGATTGTCTGGCGTCCGGTGTCGATGTGAGGGGATCAGACAACGGAACGATCGGCGCGCTAATTTGATCACGGGGTACACGCTGTGGGTGCACTGCCAAGCGCGCAGTTGTCATCACTCCCGTAAAATGGATTTGGTCGATTTGGCCAAGCGGCTGGGGCGAAATCACGGTGCCTTGCATTGCGATCTGGTGCCAAAGCTGCGGTGCTCGAAATGGGGGTTCAAGCACGTAGGGATTTCTACGACGCCTTATTGAGTGGTGGGCCAGGCGGAACATTCCTCGGCGCTTATTAGTTAAGACCCGATCATAAGGAAAAACTGATATGGGTGATCCGATGCCTGCTCCGGAACCGGAACCGAAGCCAATACCGTTGCCTCATGAACCGCCCAACCCGGTTCCGGGCCCGGACCAAATACCTCCCGTAAAGGAGCCACCGCCGGATCAATTCCCGGATGAGACACCTCTACCAAACCCTGACGAGGTGCCGGAACCGAAACATATTTGATCGATGTGGGTGGAACAATTAAAATTTGGAAGAGACCCGCGTGATGACAAAAGCCGATGATACGATTAAGGCTGAGCGTAATGCCAAGGCGGCTGAAAGGATGCGTAAGTGGCGGGCCGCTAATCCGCAAAGCCCCGACCAGAGGGCCAAGGCAGCAGAGAAATCTCGGAAGTGGCGGCAAGTGAATAAGCAGCGCCACCAGGCTTACATGCGGGCTTGGCGTGATGCTAATCGCGAAAAAGTCAGCTTCTACCAAAGGGCCCGCCGACAAAAGGCCCGAGCCGCGAAAAACGAAGCACGAACCGATTGACAGAGTTCGTCTGGTCATGTTGTTCAGGTTCCGCGACAGCAATGTGGACAGGTGGCAGAGCGGCGATTACGTGGCGGAGTTAGCGGCAGGATCAGTTACAACAGAAACCCGCCATGGGAATTCGGTCTCGTCAGCCACACGATCACGATCTGTGCCGTTCCCGAGCCCTAATTGCGTCAATCCATTTAGCGTTCTGGACAAGCGTGCGGCAAACGGTAGCACCATGCAGGGACGCGCTAAAACGTCGCTAAATCCAATATGGCCGGACTTCGTAGTAGTCGTAAACGCGCCGACCGTTCTCGGCATCCCAATTGAACTCCTGGTCGCGAGCAAAGTGCGGAGCGCCTTCAAGTTGTTCCTTAGTGGTGTCGATTCGGAAGCCTGCTAGACTCTCGTCATAGTCAAGCTTCTCCCATGGCAGCGGATAGTGATCGTCACCCACACCGAGAAACCCACCAAAACTGAGTACGGCATAAGAAATTCGTCCGCCTCTTTTTTCGAGGATTAGTTTTTCAACCTGTCCGATGTGATTTCCTTGGCTGTCATAGACGCTGGTACCGATAACGAGGTCGCTGGCGATAAGATCGTGCGTCTCACGAACGTTGGGGTCTTTGTTTATCATGACTTGCTCCCTTCGCTTTTGGTTATGGAACAAAACGTGTCTGTGCCCTCTACGTTCCAAGCAACTTGTTGCACGATTGTGAATTGGCGCCAAAGCCTGATCCCATGGCACGGCGAGCCGGGCCGGGAAAGAGCGCTTGCGGCAGACTGGTTTCTATCAAGAGCCGCAGCTGTGCAGCTCGCTGAATTGGCGAGGAACGCTATAAGACGCGCACGTTGCACGCGGTCCCGTTGCCCGCGATTGCGCATACGCTAATGATTCCGTGTGGCGCGGATGAGTTCGTCTTTGTAATGTCAAGGATCGCCCATTGTCCGAGCATTGCTTCGGCGACCTCCTGCCAACGGGACGTTTCACAGCTTCCGCGCAACGTTCGCAACATGGGCCGTTGAGAACGGGTTCACTGATGATCTGGCACAACGAGCTTTAGGCCATGTCGTCGGCAGACACTACGACCGGATCATACCAAATCTTACTTCTTTGAGCAGCCCAAAGCCATCCATGACGCGTGGGCAGGGTATTTGACAAAGTGAGGAAGAAACCGCGTGGCGCGCGTTTGACGTTCGATGCGTCACAAGGGTAGGGGCGACCCTGAAATCGATTTTACGGGTGATCTTTTTTGACCCTGACCTATTCGCGGGGTGACTTACCCGACCCACCCCATGGTCTACCCTTCTTGTCATCAATGCTTATGCCTCTCGCTTTCGCCTCGGCAGCGATCTCTTCCAGCTGACGCAATGTGCTATCGAATGCAGCCCTCAATTCATCGTCATCCAGTTCCTTTAGATTCATCGCAAACTCCATCGTATGATCGACGGTGTTATAGCATATGAGCGATTTGTTAGTGCTAACAAACCGACACCACCAAATGTCAATGTGCCGCATTATTTGCGCGTAAAATAAAGGGGTCGGCGCAATTAGGTTCTGTTGCAGCGGCTGAGTTGGGTTAACGAAGGCTGATACCATAACACCTATGCGGCGAGGATCGCGAACTGCTCAGCCAAGGATGGATCTGGATTGAAGGCGTATCTTGTCGCTTGCGCATCATGTGGACCATTTCGATGCCAGACAAGATGATGCGGGCGGTTTCCGTCGATTTGAATCCGAGCATTGTTCGCACGCGGCGCTTGATGCGCCGCGCCGGTGATCCTGTTCGATGCGATTGTTCGATTTCCGGGAGCAATCCCGCAAGCGATTTGTCGCGTCGCAGGAAACGATCGCCTCACGGTTGGTCTGGCTGCCATCGATGATGACGCGATCCGGTCGGCCATGGCGCTTCAGCCCTTGTTGAAGAAGCGCTTTGCCGCAGCGAGATCCCGATGCTGGCTAAAGAGGAATTCGACCGTATCGCAACGCTGTCGTGCTCCAAAGATCAGACAATGGGTCGTCTGGAACAGCACTTCAGAAAACAGTATTGGCGGGTCTGCAGTTCGGTTGCCCTCAAGGCGAGAGAGCCAAATAACGCATACGCACCCTCCAATCATTATTGGGGTCCCATTAATGACCGAGATGGGGCCGTAGTCGGCGGGACTGCTTTCGGGGAGTAGGCGCTGAAAGCTGACATTCGTTCATCAGCGGCTCGAAGGTCCGCTTGACCCGCAGCAGACGATTTGCTGCCCGCCGCGGTGCATGACCTCGAATGACCGGTCTACGGCAGGGAAAGTTCGGGACGCTTGCACTTCCTGCGCGAGCAGGTTACATACTGAACTATATGGTTCAGTATGTAAGTCCCCCTCTCGATCTCTCGTTCGCGGCGCTGTCCGATGCGACCCGCCGCGGGATCATCGATCAGCTTGGGCGAGGGGACGCGTCGATCACCAGTCTCGCGGATAAGTTCCAGATGACGCTGACCGGCATGAAGAAGCACGTCCAGGTTCTCGAGCGGGCGGGGCTCGTCGTCACGCAGAAGGTCGGACGGGTGAGAACCTGCAAGCTTGGGAAACGCGGCCTCCAGGCGGAGGCCGAGTGGATCGAGGCGCATCGCAAGCTCTTCGAGGCCCGCTTCGAAGCATTGGACGAAATCATCAGCGAAATGAAACAGGAGGGAAGCGATGAATCAGGAAGTTAACAGTGCAGGTGGCGCGCAGAACCGCACGTCGGTCGAGCGCAAAGGGGATCGCGAACTCGTCGTAACGCGGACATTCAATGCGCCGCCGAGCACGGTTTACAGGGCGTGGAGCCAGCCCGAGCTGTTCCAGCGCTGGTGGGTGCCAAAATCGGCATCCGGCGTTTCGCTCGTATCGTGCGATATGGACGTCCGTACCGGCGGCAAATATCGGCTGGAATTCGGCACCGGCGGTTCGGGCACCATGGCCTTTTACGGCAAGTATCTCGAGGTGGTGCCGAACGAGCGCATCGTCTGGACCAACGACGAGGGCGAAGAGGGCGCGGTCACGACCGTGACCTTCGAGGACCAGGGCGGGAAAACGCTGCTGAATCTCCACGAAATCTATCCGTCCAAGGAGGCGCTTGAGGAAGCACTACAGGGCGGGGCGGCCGCATTGCCGGAGCAGCTGGAACAGCTCGACGAATTGCTTTCCAACATAGGCGAGTAGCGCGGGTCGGGAAACTCGCCTCGGGGGAACGTCTGTTCCTGGGAAGTGACTCCACCAGCCTTTTTCGGCCGGAGCGAGGGCGCGTAGCCGCTCGATCGCAATCTTTGGAATTGAGAAAGTTGCGTTGACACGTGCAGCCCCACTATGCGCGGGGCTGCACGCGCTCAGATCTCAGTGTGCTCAGCTAGTTCCAGTGCATCCTCGATGTCCACGCCAAGGTACTTGACGGTATTTTCGATCTTGGTGTGCCCCAACAGGATTTGAATCGCGCGAAGATTGCCTGTCGCCTTGTAGATCATTGCGGCCTTGGTGCGCCGAAGCGAATGCGGGCCGTAGTCTTCGCGCCGCAGCCCAATTGCGGTCACCCATTCATCCACCAATCGAGCGTACTGGCGAGTGCTGAGATGATCGGCGTGGTCGACCCGGCTGGGAAAGGCGTAGTCGTCAACTGTTCTACCACGACGTTCAAGCCATGCAAGCAAACTTGCCCTTACATCTGCCGTTATCTCGAACTGAACCGGAGGGCCGGTCTTTTGCTGAACGACCATCGCCCGGTTTCGGATTTCCGTTCCTGTGACAGGACTTCCGATTTTCATTTTTACGAGATCACAGCCGCGCAGCTTGCTGTCGATCGCGAGATCAAACAACGCGCGATCTCTCATGCGTCCTTCCCTATCAAGGAAGAAGCGGATCGCCCAAATCTGGCGCTGTTTCAGAGGCTTCTTGACACCGGCCTTCCGGCCGGCGTCCCAGGCCGGGCGCCCCAGTGCGGCAGGATCATATTGTGCAATACCCATTTCCGTTCTCCTTTGGCCAACATTGGCCATTTGAAGAACGCCTGAGAGCAGTGATTGAGGGGCCGCAAGCCGTCGGACTGCTTGCGAGCATGATCGCGCGAAGCTGCCATTTACGTGCGTTCCTTGCGGCGCCATACTGCTCGATGGCTGGCTGGACAGGCACTAAACGCTCCATTGTGAGTGGATAGCCAGAGGTCAGTGCCCGAATAGCGCACGGACCTCTGGCCCGGTCCGCAAGAACGCTGGGAGGCACACATATGAGGGCGAACGACACCTATCTCGGGTTTTCACCAGCAACAAGACCAGCCCTCGCTGGCAGGCATGGTATGAGATGTCAGACGAGGAACGGCGCGCCAAGGACGAGGAAGGGCTCGCCGCCCTGAAAACCTGGGACGAGGCGCACAAGGACGCAATCGTCTACGAGGGCGGGCCGCTCGGCCCGACCAAGCGCACATCGCCGGATGGCGTGGCGGACGTGGTCAATGAACTAACCGTTTTCGTTGCGGTGCGCGCGCCGTCGCATGAGGCCGCGGCAAAGCTGTTCGAAGGCCATCCGCATTTCACGGTCTTTCCGTGCGACTCTGTCGACGTGATGCCGCTTCTCGCCCCCGATCCCGACGCGTAAGGACGCTTCATGACGAAGCATCGAGATCTATTCCATGAGCTTTGCCAGCGTCTATCCGCACTATGTCGCCAAGGCGGAAAAGAAAGGACGCACCAAAACCGAGGTCGATGAGATCATCCGCTGGCTGACGGGTTACACCCAAAAAGGGCTCGACGCCGAGCTGGGGAATACGACCAGCTTCGAGGATTTCTTTGGTCAGGCACCTCAACTGAATCCTTTGCGAAACTTGATCACGGGTGTGATCTGCGGCGTCCGGGTGGAAGACATCGAAGACCCGCTGATGAAGGAAATCCGCTACCTCGATAAGCTGATCGACGAGCTTGGGAAGGGGAAGACAATGGAGAAGATTCTCCGGAAATGAGTAGAGAGGTTCGAGCATGCGATATCACCGGCCGAGCGCATGAACGCGCCCTGATCGCGCTGAGCTCGTTGCCAGCAAAGATGCTGTGGTCAACCGCCATCCCAAATGAAGAAGGAATGTCAGGTTTCAGGACTGCGCTGAGAACCGGTGAGTGACCGACATGAGGGCGCTAAACAGAATCTGAGGCGCTAGGAATGCGCAGCTTGTGTGCAATTCGCACTCCCTAGAGGAACCCCCTCCAAGGAGTGCGCGTGGACGCCGATCCGTCAGGAAGATACGGCGGGTTCAAGTGCCCCACTAAGATCCGAATTCTCGCCGCGTCCTCACGGGAGAACGCGGATAACCGTCTTTCCCGCGCGCCGCTCCGTCGAATTGAAGGTGGCGACCGCATCCTCCAGACTTGAAACCTTGCCGATGTTCGTCCGTAGTCTTCCGTCCCGGACCCGCTGAACGATCTCGGATAGCTGGGCACGATCAGCCTCGACGACGAAGTCAACCGCCAAACCATCCGCAGGTCGAATATCTGTCGGTCCGACGGCTGTCACGAGCGTTCCTCCCGCCCGGATCAGCGCTGCGGACCGCTTCTGAACATCGCCGCCGATAACGTCGAATACCAGATCAACGCCGCCGACGTCTTCCAGGGTATCGTTTCCAAGATCGATGAATTCATTTGCACCGAAGTCCAGAGCTTTCTGGCGGTCAGCGGCGCGTCCGGTACCGATGACATAGGCGCCGGCTTCCCGCGCAAGCTGCGTCACGATCGAGCCGACGGCCCCAGCCGCGCCGTGCGCGAGCACGCTCTGCCCCGCCTGAAGGCGGCCATGCTGAAACAATCCCTGCCATGCGGTCAGGCCAGATATCGGCAGGCTTGCGCCCACCGTGAAGTCGACGTTGCCGGGCAACGGCGCGAGGTTGCGGGACTCCACAGCGACGTACTCAGCGAGTGTGCCGTCGCGATACCAGTCAGACAGACCGAACACCCGCTGACCGATCGACAGCCCCGTGGTGCCATAGCCCAGCGCGGTGATCACACCGGCCAGCTCATGGCCGAGGATCGATGGCGTCCGGTCATGAAACGCCCGATCGGTCCAGGTCGAGGGCCAATCCAGTTCGGTGTTGACGAACCCCGCTGCATGGACCTGTACGACGACGTCGTTTATCGCGGCCTGCGGCTCAGGCCACTCCACCAGCTTCATTCCGGCTGTTCCTGCAGCCTGGTCGGTCGCTACGATCGCTTTCATGGGAATTGTCTCCTCAGTCATTAGTGGTTCGGGTAAAGTGCATGCGAGGAAGGTCTTTTCGATCTTTCGCGCAGTTAACTATCGGTTCTACGCCTTCCGCGACGGCCTTGATGTTGAATTTCTGTGTGATGCCGACGAGACATCTAGCGGGCGCTTCATCGTCAAAAGCTCCGTCACATCATGCAGATCATCTGCCGCTGAGATGGCAAGTGTCAGCATTTTCCGTCGACATATGTTTTCGCTTCATCGTAAAGCTTGACCAGTTGCGGGCGCCAGACGTAACGCCGCTCCTCGAACTTCTCACGTTCTGGTCCACCCATAACCACAACAGCCGAAAACCGCCGGTATTCCGGCACCATGGTGGTGAACGCCTTCGTTTTCATATAGCGCAAGGACCAACCACGGTTCTTGCCGCCGTAGAGCCAGTCCGGCGCGAAAACTCCCGGATAGAATTCGTTAATCCAGGTCCGCAGTTCGGTCCAATGGCCGAATGCCTCTGGTCCGAGCCAATCCCGAACGGCGCTGTCATCAGGCGGTGCTGATCTGCCGGTCATCCTGTCGCCGATTTGGGAGGGGGTACTATTTGATAAAATCATCTGAAGCCTCATATTCAATGGTCCGGCGGAAGCCGGAGGGTTAGGATGCGGGCGCCAAAAGCTTGTGCGCGCCCTCAGAATGCTCCCGGTGACGCTTGCCGGAGCGAGGGACATCGCGATACGGTCTGCCAGTGCTCGAGAGCACCGCAGGACGATCGTGTAATTCTCGAAAATGCTCCGCGGCGGTCAGGTCGAGAGCGGCGAGCGCTTTGTCCCTCGCTAACCCTGACTCCGATCCAGGAAGGCAGTGCCTTGAAGCGGGAGAAATTGCTGAGTCCTCAGCCCAATGGAGCTGAGTGCCAGCGACAGATAGGGCGTGAGAAAATCCGGCTGATTGGCTCGCTCACCGGTGAAGAAGCCACCAGAAGCCACGCCGATAAACACCGGACGGTCCCGCAGCATTCCCACCTTGCCAGCCGGCGTTGACTTCATTGTGCGGCCGACGCGCAGGATCTGGTCGATCCACGCCTTGAGGACCGAGGGAATCGTCAAATTGTGCATCGGCGTTCCGATGACAATCACATCGGCCGCTTCGACTTCCCGAATAAGCGCTTCGGAAAGATCTAGAGAACCCATCGGCGGGGTGGCCAACGTTGCCGGCAGACGCCAACGCGGCGGCGTAGAGGGCCTCGGTTTGGGGCAGGGGTTCAGCCCCCAAGTCACGCCGAGTAATGCTCGCGCCGGGCGCAACCTCAAGAAGCTTTTCGATGATCGCCGCCGAAAGCTGACGGCTGTGCGATTCCTGACGCGGACTGCTATCGATATGGAGAATATTCATGTGATTGATCCCAACAGCTTCAAAAGGTTGCGGAAGGCGAAAGCTCAGATCGAGCCGGCTGGTGTCACGGCTGGAAAATCCTTCTCGTGATCGAACACGTTGTTGAAGAAGTTTGTCAGGGAATACATGGCCACAAGCGCGACGATCTCGATGATGTTCGCATCGGTATAGCCAGCATCGCGGACGGCTTTGAGATCGGCGTCGCTGACGTGCCCGCGCGTCTCGATGACTTTTCGCGCAAACTGAACAGCGGCATCCCGCTTCGGGTCGCTGGCGTGGCCCTTTCGGGCGAGGATGATGTCATCGGCCGGCAGCCTGGCCATATGTTCGGCGGTGAAGCTGTGAACCCTCAGGCAATAGTTGCAACCGTTCACCTCGGAGACGGCAAGGCCGATGCTGTCGCGTGTCTTTACGTCGAGTGCCTTGCTCAGGGAGCCGAGCAGTGTGGCCCACGCGTTGAACGCGATAGGACTCTGCGCGAAGGCCACCATCATGTTTGGGGTGAACCCGATGTTCTTCGTGAACGCATCGAGGGTCTGTTTCGATTCAGCCGGCACCTGTTCCGGCGTCAGAGCAGCAATTCTTGCCATTATAGTCTCCATAAGTGATTGAGTTAATTGGAATTATGCGAAATCCAGGACATCGGCCACCGGCATGCGCGGCTTCTGCGGCCAGTTGCCGGCCCGCTCCGGCCCGACGGTCAGCAGCATCACCGGGATTTCGTCTTCGGCCAGGCCGAACTCGCGATGCACGGCCTCTGCGTCGAAACCAATCATCGGTGTCGAACCCAGGCCGAGCGAGCGGGCGGCATAGATGATTGCGGCGGTGCCGAAGGTAGCGGAGCGCACCGCCTCGTCGCGCTGGCGCTGCGGCTGATCGTCATACAGACCGCGAGCGGGGGTTTCCCATTCCGGCACCATATGTGCCGGCATGATGCCGGCTTCCACGACCGGCGCCAGGCGCGCGGGGACGGTGCTAGCATTGGCCAACTGGCCGACGATGATGAAGGTAACGGCGGCGTCGGTGATCGCGGGCTGGTTCCAGGCGATCGGGCGCAACCGAGCCTTGGCCTCAGGCGTACGGACGGCGATAAACCGCCAGTTCTGCAGGTGGAAGGATGTCGGCGCGGACGTGCCGATCCGCACCAGGTCGCGAGATCTGATCGTCGCTCAGTGTGGCGGCGGTGTCGTAGTACTTGGCAGCACTACGGCTCAGGATGATTTCGATGACGGCGTTCGTCGGCGTCAGTTCGTTGGCTGCGTTACTGATGTAGTTCATTGGGTGGCTCCCTCATCAAGTGATTACGGAGCCCAATTTACGGCCGTCTGTGAGAATATCGAGACTGAATGTCCTCAATATAATGCGCGAAAGGATCAATTCTATGAGTCGATCCTAGTCCGCGCGCGCCCAGGTATGCGCTTGTTTGCGCCATTCCCCGGGCGTCATCCCCATTCTCTCAGTAAACACACGGCGGAATGCCGAAACAGATTGATAGCCGACCATTTCGGACACAGCCTCGGTGCTGATCGTCGGCTTTTTCAACTCGTTGGCTGCCAGGCTCATGCGGAGATCAGTCAGCAGATTGAGGGCCGAACAACCCAGCCTGTCCTGAAAGCGGCGCATGAATGTGGCGCGCGACATGCCGCACAGGTCCGCCAGATCAGGCAATTTCCAACGCTTGCCCGGATCGGCGAGCATAGCCGTAATTGCCGGCGCCAGTCGTGGGTGGCCGGCGAGGGCCAACAAGCCTTCAGGGGCTTTCTCGGATTCACTTGCAGCTCGCAGCACTAATGTGAAGAGGGCCGAAGAAAGCGCGTTGAGAACGGCGCGTCCTCCCGCACGATCGCCGGCGGACTCCATTCGCATCAGCCCCACCAAACTGGCCAGTTGATCGGTAGCAGATCCGATACCGTCTATTCCGGGGCCGTCTATCGTCCGTGCCACCAGATTTGTGGGCAGATAATTACGGATCAGTCGATCATGGGGCGGAGCGATGAAAAATCGGCCACACAACAAATCGAGTTGCTCGCCCTGACCGTCGTTCTCGCTCAACATCCATCCGGCAGACCCTTGGCGCTGCTGGGTGGGGATCGGCGTTTGCCCACTACCGTCGTGAAGCACGTGCGACGCGCCGTGAGGCAGCAACACGATATCTCCGCTCACCAGCTCCCTGGCTGTTCTCGTCTCCGGATCCTCGAAAATGGCCCGGCCCTTGACGATGACGTGGTAGGGAATTTCGTTCGCCGCCGCCCGGCCCCAGGCCACGCGCCACGGCGCACCATAGGCACAGCGGACCTCGAGCTGACCGGTTACGGTGACGATTTGCAGGAGATGGCTTAACCAATCGACTTCAGACATTGGACCTCAAGAACCGGAAATGATGAAACATCTTATCGCAATTGTGCGTTGGTTCTACTTATCGGCCACGTTTCCAAACCTCGTTTCGTACCGGGCCTAGATCATGAGCCAGCCACCGAGCGCTTCCGGATCTGAGAGGGTACTGTATCAGACGCCGCCATAAACGTCCTTTCAGGCAATGGCAGAGGTCATGTTACGACCGAAATGAGGGCGCAAAGCAGCCGTTAAATCCTTTGATCACTAATGTCCGGTTTTGGGCCAATACCGGACTTTGATACACTAGGAAACGTCCGCTAATGCTGCGAATATGGCACCGCCGCACTTATTGAGATCTTCGGACGCATGCGCCAGTTGAATTCGAGGCGAGACAGCTCGACTCTGCGGCATAGAACTAACTTCCACTTCGCGCCGCCATTTCCGGATCTTGCTCCGCGCCGCCGGATCCCCACTATAGAATTCCTACATACAGGCTGCGACTGATGTAGCGTTCCCAGGATTAAGAGGCTCGAGGTTTAAGCTTTATCCTTCAATATCGTCGGGCTGATCTTTCAAGATGACCGGCTGCGGGAACGTCTTGTTCTGATGTACAGAGCAATGGCCCAGTCTAGGAGGGCTTCTCCTGCCTCGGTCCAGCGTCCAAATGTACGGCCAACGACGACCTTTTCCATATAGCCGAACTCTGCTAGCGCACCAATTGCACGCTCGCCAGCCGCCATTGCATCGCTATCGAGCAGATTGTCGGGACGTTTTTCAAGA
The DNA here is from genome assembly GCF_025452215.1 of Phyllobacterium sp. A18/5-2. Classification (NCBI taxonomy): domain Bacteria; kingdom Pseudomonadati; phylum Pseudomonadota; class Alphaproteobacteria; order Hyphomicrobiales; family Phyllobacteriaceae; genus Phyllobacterium; species Phyllobacterium sp. A18/5-2. The sequence continues at coordinate 898,965 of NZ_CP104967.1, forward strand.
TGCTGCCTCACCATAGATGCTCATGCACCCAGCGCCCGCTTTTGACGATCATCCATCTTCCATGACTTTCCAATCGAGTTGGGTGCGGCACAATAGCGCCCGGTTGAAGCGGGGCATAGCTACCGCGCTTCTGGCATACCAGTGGCCGCTTCCTCCTGGCCCACCATTTTCTGATAAACAAATATAAGTCTCTTCCCGCAACAGCGAGCAGCGAAGGGTGGGGCACCCGTCGGACTCTATAAACTAGTGTCGGCGTGAACTTAGTTTCGAAATCGCGCTTTTGGTGGCTTCCTTGATCCCCTTTTCCGCCCGGATGATCCTGTCACTCGAATACACTGCAATGAAGTAGAAAACATAAGCGGCCAGGGCACCTATTAGGTAAATGTTGAAGGGGATTCGAGACCCCAAAGAACAACAAGGAACCAACCGTCCCTGTGATCGCGCCCAACGTTGCGTAAGGGCCGGGAGGATTGTTAGGAAGCCTAGAACCGATAACTGTAATGATTATGGCCGGCACGAGCGCAATCATTCCGATGAGCTCGGACACAAAATAATGAACCGAATGTGGCGGTTGTCCGGGCTGTCGACAATGAACTGCAGGCTGTTGATAAAGAAGAACCCAAGACCGGCGACCAGTGAAGCTAACGCAAAACCGACCAGGAAAAAGGCAAGACGTCCGACCAATCTGGCGATGAGAAGCATGAAATGTTTCCCTATGGATGGCATTGATAACGGTACCGAGGTCGTTGTTGACCGGCTTGAAGGCTAGCACCAAGGCTGGCGCCTACCAGTCCACCGCCGGGCTAGATTGCGCTCGATAAGTGTCTCTCCAACGTCCTTGCCATTGACTGAGACAAGGGCAAGCGTCCGACCATACCGGTCGATCATGCGTCTGGTTTTGGGATAGCCGCGCGTAATCCGTAGTTCCTTGCCATCGAGCAATCGGTTCAGCGCGGTATTGGCTTCGAGGCCGCGGGCAAGTTCGCTTTCACATTTGGCACCGCTGATTTCGGGAGTGTCGATGTTTGCGAGGCGGATTTTCTCTCGGTTGAGCCAGATCGTATCGCCGTCGATCACACAGAGCTGGTGCCGGCCGAGTGATCGGGTATATTGATATTTACGGCCGCATGACGCTAGCTGAATTCGAGTCGAAACAGATCACCGCTGGCGGCATAATAGCGGTCGTTAGACGTGGTCTCGTAGAGCGGTCCAATTCGGAAATATAGACGATTGATCCTGAACGGGCAGGGCTTCCTTGAGCCGCAATTCGACGACCTAGGGATCAAGAATGAGTAATTGAGACTTTCGTTCCTGGATTGCCTGGGACGGACGTAAACGTAGCATCGAGCTGTTTTGCCATCGCATCAACAATGCCCGTGCCCAAGCCGGGCTTGGAAAACTTGGGATCGGCAGCGATCCCGACACCGTCGTCACTTACCGACATCGACCATTTCGAGTTTTCGGAACGATAGTCGACGACGATCTTACCATTGCGATCGCGGGGAAACGCATGTTTGAGAGCATTGATCACCAGTTCGGTGACAATGAGACCGAGACTGACCGACACATTCGCCTTGGCGGTACTGTCATCGACCGTCACCTCAATCGAGAGCTTTTCGGGATCGTGGATCATTGATGCCCCGAGGCTTTGGCAAAGCTGTGTGAAGTACGGCCGGAGAAGAACATCACCAAGTCTGGAGACCGCTAGCTGCTGTTGGACGGAGGCGATAGACAGCACCCGGCCGTGTGCTGATTGTAGGTGCGCACGGGTCTCCTCGGACTGAACTGCTCGTGCGCTTTGCATGAGGATGCTGGCAATGATTTGCAGGCTGTTGGCCACCCGATGCTGGATTTCCTGGAGGAGAATGGCTTTTTCCCGTAAGAGGTCATCCTTGAGTTTTTCGGCGAGACGGGCGTCGGTGACATCTGACACCGATAGAAGAAGTCGAACGCCGTCGGTGTCCCCGTATTGGAGTTTCTGCGCGTTCAATACCAGGCGTCGCGGTTCTTGACCTTCACGGGTCAAGTCCATCTCGTAGGCGCGGATATCGGCGCTGCCTGTCGCAGTAGCCTGCAACAGTGACGACAACCGCCGCAAATTCCATTCTCCGCTCCCGAGATCCGTCAGTTTCCCGTTCGAAACCTGGGCCGGATCAATCTGAAACTCGCGGCAAAAGGATTCACTCGCTGCAATCACCACGAGGTCACCGTCAAGGAGAAGAAGCGGCGCATTGGATGATGCAACGACCGCCAAGGCAAGGTTCATACCACCTTCCGGCTGATCAATTGGGATAGTCATTAGAATTTGTCCTTGTGGGGACCGGAGGCTCGCGGTGCGAAAGCCTTCCCCGGGCATGGACGTTGCTCGCTCCATAGTCCGAGTGTACGCAATGACACAATAGCACAGATAAAACCTGCGTGTTGATCTCAATTGATCCGGCGAGGGGGCGAGCACGATGCTTCTACCGTAGAATCGGGAAGCGATTTCGGAACCATATCGACAAATCGGAGTGATCTGGAGTACGCCACCCGATGCTGAGCTGCAATGCTCCGGGCAATTGACCGTCGCTGTGGACGAACTTAATCGTCCTTAGCTGGTCGACTCATATTGTTATTGGAGTTTTGACGATCCATTAGAAATGCCAGTATGTCGCCATTACAAGCTCGCCTAAGCTCTTCCAATGTGAATCCTTCGGCTAACGCGTGGGTCTTCAAGTCATCGGCTTCTTGGACCATCTGAACCTTATCTTCTTCATGCCCTTGCGATGTGATGTTTACATCGACCCACGCTTGAATACACTTGCTAATTTCTGGCATTTTTTCTCCTTGGAGACCGAGTGCTACATCGCGGATCTGTGGATGTCGTCCATACCTTGAGCGAACACGATCTGATTGCCATCCGGGTCTTTGATGATCGCAGTTTTGACGGCATCCTCATTTGAACCGCTGCTGGAGACTATTTCGATGCCTTTGGCTCTCAAGTCTTCGATGCGGCCATCAATACTGTTCTCCACCAGCGTGACAAACGACGCTCCGGCTCCGCTCTTGACCTCAAAGACCTGAAGCCATCCGCCCTTTTCGAATTCCCATTCGAGCAAGCCGTCCATGGGTCGCGTATCGGGTGGGCGCCCAAACAACTTCTCATACCATGGACCGGCCTTGTCTAGATCTTTGACGGCAACGCCAGCCAAGACATTGACTTCCATAACCAGTTCTCCGGAGCACCGCGATCAAATAAGGGTAGGTGGCAATCACACAACTCTAGGCCACCGTCATTGTTCCCTGTGACCAAGCCAGCGCACCATTGAAGATGTGCTCTTACAGGCACCAATGGAACCTAAATCGGTTTAGTCCGTTGTTCAGTACCGTCAGAAATGTTTTGGGCGGCTGAAAGATCACAAGAGGATGAAATGGATATCACCACAATTCTCATAGTCGTTTTGATCGTACTTTTATTGGGTGGAGGCGGCTTCTACGGTCGCGGCCGTTGGTACTAAGAGAAACCGGGAGTTTTAGAAAAGCTAAGTATCCAATCCAGTGACGACACTCGCCCTCGAAATCGTCCGGCAACTCCGTGAGTACGGTTCCCAAGGGCGAAGCAATCTGGGTGACCGACAGTAGGAACCCGTTTCCGATGTTCGGTGGAACTGTTCAGCAAGTGACGAAGGGACAGAGAGCTTATCGATATCTCCGGACGCTTGACGCCAGTTGAATTCGAGCTGAAACAGCTCACTCCCGCGGGCCTCCATAAATGTCTGCTTCTCTAATCGGGCATTTGGGTCAAGCTCTTTTTTAATTTTCCGGCAGCCTGGTCGTTCACGCGGTCACGCTTCTCTTCGCAGTCTGTTGGCTCCTTCACGCTTGGAGTCGCTGCATGCATGCATGGGATCAGGGTCTGGAAAGCCTCGCTTTGCGACGCGCTCGAAGCGCAGCAGACATTCACGGCTTCATCCATCCCGTCGTCCGCGTGGGACGATCCGGCCAGGATCGAGTTCGAAGGCTCTGTCAAATCATGCAGATGCCTCCGATCCGAACCGGAACTCTGTGCCGTCGATCCACATCCGATGAAGCACGACGGCAATCTTGCGGGCGACAGCGACAATGGCTCGCCGCCGTCCCTTGATCTTCATCAGCCGCACGCCCCATGCCTTCAGGCTGCTCCAGGCAATCGACCGCATCAGCATCGCGTTGGCGGCTGCATAGAGCGTCGCTCGCACGTCGGCGTCGCCGGCATGGGATCCGGCCGGGATTGTCCTTCTCGCCGGACTGGAAGCGTCGCGGCGTCAGCCCGAAGTGAGCGCCGACAGTGCGCGAGCTTTTGAAGCGGGTGGGATCGTCAACTGCGGCCTTGAAGCTCAAAGCCGTCACGTATCCGACACCTGGAACACTCATGAACCGCGTAGTGACGGCGTCTTGGTGCGCCGCTCTTCGGACACGTCGATCGAGTTCAAGAAAGGTTTCCAGGAGCATCTGCCTGGCCTGCAACATCGGTAGGAGCGCATGGCTAAGTGCGGGATCGCTTTCGGATCGTGTCTCGGACGGCCGCATCGAACGCACCACCCCGCAGACGCATCGGCAGTTTGACGCCGACGACCTTCAGAAGCCCGCGGATTTCGTTTTCAAGGTCGATGCATTTCCGCTGCATGACCTTGCGGCTGGTGAGCAGTGCACGGATGTAATGGCTTTCGACGCTCTTTACATGCACCCGACTATACCAACCCGATCGCAGCAGTTGGGCGATGCCGCGAGCGTCGCTTTTGTCGGTCTTGTTGCGCATGGCCGAAAGAGCGGCATTGACCTGCCGAGCCTCCATGCACACGACGTCGAACCCCGCTTCTTTCAGTCCGTAGGTCAGATGTTGAGTGAGCGTGCCAGCTTCCAGCCCTGTCTGATGGATCGGTTCGCCAAACTCGCGCAGGCAGCGAACCAAGTCCGGCACGTCGGATGGGACGGATCGCTCGAGCCGAACCTTCCCATCCTGGTCAATAATGCAGATCGCCACTGAGCGCAGTGACACGTCCAAAGCAGCATAAAACATCGTCATCTCCCTTCATCTCGGCCAAGCCGGGATAGTAGTGGGAGCTCGTCCCTGGTGGGACCGCCCGATTACACATGCTTTGCGCCCTCATTCCAGTCGTTGGCAGCACGTGCAACAAATGGCCGGATTCGGCCCCAAATCGGTCATTCCAATCACGCCGGGCCGATGCCTGCTACTGGGGCGTTTGGAATAAGGGTTTTGGTTTGGCAATTTTAGTTGGGACGATTTACGGGTAGGTGCAGTGAAGCGCCTGCCTTTTCGGCCGCTGCTCTTAGGCGCTTGTCTCTGGTCCATAAGGTCGCTCGCTGGTCAAGAAGGACGGATGCCAGCAAGTGAGCATCGGTGTAGCCAATGCCGATGCTGAAAAGACTGTGGCGATTGATCATTGTCATGACTTCGTCGTGCGTGGCGGCGACCGCCGCGCGCTGCGCCGCCAGAAAAGCCATCACGCTGCCGCGAGCCCCAAGGCTGCCAAGCGCCAGCTCACCGAACACGGCTGGGTGGCAAAGTAGGAGGTCGTCTTCAATAATCCTGCGCAGCTCCGCATCAACACGACGAAAATGATCAATCCAGATCGAGGTGTCCGCGAGTATCACTTGGCCGCTGCGCTCCGGCGGCGCGGAGCTGCCTCGGCATCGGGCATAGTTCCTCCGAGCGCGATGAGGCGCTTTCCAGACTCCACACGGACAAGCGTTTCCAACGCCTGGCGCACTAGGGCCGCAGTTTCATTTGTACCGGTCAACAACCTAGCCTTCTCCATAAGCGTGTCGTCGAGGTTAATAGTCGATCGCATGATGTAGCTCCCTAATTGAAGCGCGGAAAATAGCACCATTTGGTGATAAAATCGATGCCGGTTGCAGCATTTCTATGCAGTGCGTTCACTGACGTGGCATGGCAAATTTCTTACCCGGAGCGTCGAAGCTCAAGTCCTATTAATCTACCATCATAAATGGTGGGCTCACGGTTCGTATCCTTTCAAGGCGAGGGACCGTCCACTTGAGAAGGTGTGTCTTGTTGGCCGACTCTTTCAACGCGCCACGATTTTAAGAGCGTCTAGAGTTTGTGGCGTGATCGTTCCCGTTACCTTCAAGCCGTAGTCTTCTTGCAATTTGCGTAAGCTTGCGCGCGAGTCATTACCGAGGACGCCATCAATGGGGTCCCTGGTAATATCCAAACGCGGTCATGGCGAATTGGACTTCCTGGACGATCTCCTTGAACTTGTCGGTGTTACCGCGAAGGGGCCGCGGAACGACTGGTTGTTGTGCGGGTGCCATTCGAAGAAACCGCTGCATTCCGCCTTCATGCTGCGAGGTTCGCACATATCGGGATAGGCACGTTTCCAATCGGAAATCGTCGATGGCGCCAGTTCTCTGTATTCTGGAGACACCGTGCAGAGCGGAAAATTATAGAGCTTGGCCTCCAATCCGCGACTGCGGATGAGGTTCAACGCGGATCCAATTGACGCAAAGTCGGTGGAATTGTCGAAGAACAATTTGTCCCCGTTCTGTCGCCCATAACCGATGTTTTCCGGACCGGATCCCAAAGATTGATGGCGCAGATCTGAAAGTCCAGCAAATCCCCGCCACGGGTGTTCGGACAGTCTAGCCGCTCTTAGCCTTCCGCCCGCGCGAGCTCGGCTTTGCCGGCACGCTCTTTCCGTATTCGTTTCACCAAGCCGTCAAAGCCTCCAACGTGGGGCCGAGGTCCGCGTGCTTTTTCAGTTATTTCGTACTCGACCCGAGGCGGCACTTCCGGGAACACGGTCCAATCTGTCTTCTCGTTTAAAATTACGCACGACCCGACTTTCTGGCCGGCGATGCGGCCAGTGCTTGTTCTCGACATAAGCAGGTTTGTTCAGGCGTACGGAGAGCACTATCCGCCCGCACATTCGGGCGGGTGTCATTTGTCGAGCTCATGGCCTGGCCAGATAAACCAACCTTGCGGTGGCCATTGGCCGACAGCGGTCGCTTCAGGGGACACCTTCACCACTTGCAATACGCCTGACTTGGACAGCGGCTGCGCCGAGGATGCTTTGCGACAAATTCTCGTCTTCCAGAATCCGCGAGAGCGTGACGGCACCCACCATAAGGGAGAGTATCGCCATTGCCTTGCCGCTGGGACTGGAGCTCGAGCTCTTGGCGTCGTCCATCAGCTCATCCAGGATCTCAAAGTGAGCTCGGATCCCATCCTCAAATGGCCGCCTCACCTCTTCACTTTGCCGCGCAGCGTCCGATCCCAACGCCGCCAAAGGGCAACCGTCGGCCTTTTCTCCAAGATGTCCCGGTGAGAGGTAGAACTCCATGACTGCTTCGAGGGGATTGCAGCTGGTCGCGGCTGCTGTCAACCATCTGCGTGTGGCGCTTTCCATCGCGCGCCTTGATGCTTGTGCGGCAAGATCAGCTTTGGATTCGAACTGCTTATAGAACGCGCCCTGAGTAAAGCCGGCACCCTTCATCAGATCCTTGAGGCCAATACCATCGAAGCCGTGCTCTCGAAACAGACGGCTCGCGACGTTGATCACCGTTTCCCGATTTTCCTCAGCTTGTACGCGGCTCACTCTCATTTCGACCTCCTGTTAGATTTCATTTGACATCTATAGCGTAGTTAGATTTAGATCACAATCTAATTTGTGCAGATCGCTCGTCAAGTAGAGAATGTAAAATGAAACGCAAATACGTCCTGACTGTTGTGGGTCTCCTGGGAGTGGCGATGGCCGCCGGCATTTTCCTCGTTTCCGAAACCACTGAACGGAAAGCCGAAGCCGCAGATCCGAGGACGGTTGCACCGCTCGTAAGAGTGGCCGAGGCGAAAAAGACCGGAACGGCGGAGCGGTCGTTTACCGGGAATGTCGCTTCGCGAGTACAGAGCAATCTCGGGTTTCGGGTTCCGGGTAAGATCGTCCAGCGGATGGTCGATGTGGGTCAGCAGGTGAGACAAGGCCAGGCCCTGATGCGCATCGATGAAACCGATCTCCAACTCGCGCTTACAGCAAAGCGCAATGCGGTCATCGCAGCGCGGGCTGTCCTGATCCAGGTGCAAGCAGATGAGAAACGCTATGCGGCGCTGGTGAAGAATGGCTTGGCTGCGACCCCACAGCGATATGAACAGGCGAAAGCCGCCCTCGACACGGCCTCGGCCCAGCTTGCCGCGGCTGAAGCTGACGCCAAGGTGGCAGAAAACGCAGCCACCTATACGGTTCTTCTTGCAGATTCGGATGGAACAGTCGTCGAGACGCTTGGAGACCCCGGGCAGGTCGTGGCAGCGGGCCAGACGGTCGTTCAACTCGCGCAGGCTGGTCCGCGTGAAGCCGTTGTTTGGCTACCTGAGACTTTGCGGCCCGATATAGGATCCGAAGCGCTGGCAAGTGTCTACGGAGGCGACGGTCTCAGCGGAAAGGCCCGTTTGCGACAGATCTCCGATGCCGCCGATCCGCAAACCCGTACTTACGAGGCGCGCTACGTTCTCGATGGCGCCGCCGCCTCTGCCCCGCTCGGTTCGACGGTGACGATTAAAATCCTGGACGCGCACAGGCAGTCGGAGGTCGCTGTTCCGGTGGGCGCCATCCTGGACAACGGTAGTCAAACAGGTGTTTGGGTTGTCAACGGTGCCACGTCCACCGTGAAGTTCACGCCAGTCGAAGTTAAACAGATCAGCGAGGAGACGGCATTTATTACCGGTATTGGCATTGGTGAGAAGATTGTCGCTCTGGGGTCACATCTTCTGGAAAATGGCGCAGCCGTCAGAATTGCCTCGCAGCAAGAGGTGACAGAATAATGAGCTTCAATCTCTCAGCTCTCGCCGTTCGCGAACGCGCCGTTACCTTATTCTTTATCGTTCTGTTGGCGGCTGCAGGCGTCTACGCCTTCGTCAAACTGGGACGCGCCGAGGATCCTTCTTTCACCATCAAGACCCTGACGGTCACTTCAGTCTGGCCGGGTGCCACTGCGCGTGAAATGCAGGATCTTGTCGCTGAGCCACTTGAGAAGCGCATCCAGGAACTCACCTGGTATGATCGTGTCGAAACGATAACGCGGCCTGGCTACGCCTTCCTCACCGTGACTTTGAAGGATAGCATGCCGCCGGCCGCCGTCGACGAAGAGTTCTATCAGGCGCGCAAGAAGCTTAGCGACGAAGCCCGCAATCTCCCTCCAGGCGTCATGGGTCCCTTCGTCAACGATGAGTATTCCGATGTGAGCTTCGGCCTCTATGCCCTGAAGGCGAAGGGGATGCCGATGCGCGACCTCGTGCGACAGGCGGAGGTCATCCGTCAGGATCTCCTGCATGTTCCGGGTGTCAAGAAAATCAACATTATCGGGGAGCGCCCCGAACAGATATTCGTCGAATTTTCCTATGCCAAGCTCGCAACACTTGGAATATCGGCCACCGATATCGCCGCGGCTTTGCAAAGACAGAATACGGTCACGCCAGCTGGCTCCATCGATACGCGTGGGCCACAGATCTTCATCCGTTTCGACGGAGCCTATAACAGCGTGCAGGCGATTGCCGATACGCCGATCGTAGCGGCTGGACGGACGCTAAAGCTCTCCGATTTAGCGGATGTGCGGCGCGGTTATGAGGATCCCGCGACCTACATCATCCGCCATGAGGGCGAGCCCACAATCATGCTGGGTGCCGTAATGCAACAGGGCTGGAATGGTCTTGATCTCGGCAAGGCGCTTGAAGCGCGATCCGCCGCGATCGAGCAGACACTGCCGCTGGGCATGACGCTTACCAAAGTCAGCGATCAGGCCGTCAATATCGAAGAGGCGGTTGGCGAATTCATGCTCAAGTTCGCAATGGCGCTTGGCGTCGTGCTGTTTGTGAGCCTGGTAGCCCTCGGCTGGCGCGTCGGCATTGTTGTCGCGCTTGCCGTGCCGTTGACGCTTGCCGTTGTCTTTCTCATTATGCTGGAAACCGGCCGGTTCTTTGATCGCATCACGCTCGGCGCGTTGATCCTTGCGCTGGGCCTTCTCGTGGACGACGCCATCATCGCCATTGAGGTGATGGTGGTGAAGATGGAGGAGGGCATGGACCGCATCATGGCGGCCGCTTATGCGTGGAGCCATACGGCGGCGCCAATGCTGTCCGGCACTCTCGTCACAATCATCGGGCTGATGCCCGTGGGCTTTGCAAGATCAACTGCAGGTGAATACGCCGGCAACATTTTCTGGGTTGTGGGCTTCGCGCTGATCGTTTCATGGTTTGTTGCCGTGATCTTCACGCCGTACCTCGGGGTAAAAATGTTGCCCGACATTAAACCAGTCGAGGGCGGACATCACGCCATCTATGATACGCCGAATTATCGTCGCCTGCGCTCCCTCATCGAGTTCGCGGTTCGTCATAAATTCATGACCTGCGCCGTGGTTGGCATCGCGATGGCCGCCTCGGTCGTCGGGATGGGAGGTGTAAAGCAGCAGTTCTTCCCGACATCGGATCGGCCCGAGGTGCTGGTCGAAGTTCGCATGCCCGAAGGCACAAGCATCGAAACCACGACAGCCGCAGTGGAGAAAGTCGAAGGTTGGCTGCAAGCGCAGCCGGAAACAAAAATCGTCACCAGCTATGTAGGGCAGGGCGCGCCCCGCTTCTTCTTTGCCATGGCACCTGAATTGCCCGACCCTGCCTTCGCCAAGGTCGTTGTGCTTACCCCCGATGCGCACGCACGCGAGGCTTTGAAGCATCGTCTGCGAGCCGCCGTCTCGGAGGGGCTTGTTCCTGAGGCATCTGTGCGCGTAACGCAGCTTGTCTTCGGGCCCTACACGCCGTTCCCTGTCGAGTTCCGGATCATGGGACCGGATCCGGATGAACTTTACAAAATCTCCGAGCAAGCTTTGGCAATTATGAAAGGTGTGCCCGATGTTCGGCAGGCCAACCGGGATTGGGGCAACCGAACTCCGGTGCTACGGTTCGTCCCCGACCAGGATCGGCTCAATCTGATCGGTCTCTCACCCTCTGAGGCAGCCCAGCAGATGCAGTTGCTGCTCAGCGGCATCCCGGTTACCCAAGTACGCGACAACATCCGCAATGTTCCCGTTGTCGCACGTAGCGCCGGCGAGAACCGCCTCGATCCATCACGGCTTGCCGACTTTTCACTGATGAGCAGGAATGGCCGCCAGGTTCCACTCGATCAGATCGGCCATTCCGAGATCCGGTTTGAGGAGCCGATCCTGAAACGCCGCGACCGCACGCCGGTGATCACGATAAGATCCGATATCAACGAGGCGAGCGCAACCCCCGGAGGTCTCACAGCAGGTCATGAAGGCACTACAGCCACTGATCGCATCGCTTCCCGTCGGCTACCGCATCGAAATGGGCGGCAACATCGAGGAATCCCTCAAGGCCAATGTCGCACTCGTCAAGATATTTCCGGCCATGATTGCAGCCATGTTGATCGTCATCATCCTCCAGGTTCGCAGCCTGTCAACGATGACGATGGTCATGTTGACTGCGCCACTCGGACTTGCGGGGGTGGTCCCGACGTTGCTTCTCTTCAATCAGCCTTTCGGCTTCAACGCCATTCTCGGATTGATCGGATTGGCAGGTATCCTCATGCGCAACACGTTGATCCTGACAGAACAAATCAAGGAAAATCAAGCTGCCGGTCTCGATGACTATCACGCCGTGATTGAAGCGACGGTGCAGCGGACGCGCCCTGTCATCCTGACTGCACTGGCTGCCATTCTCGCCTTCATACCCTTAACTCATTCGGTGTTCTGGGGATCGATGGCCTATACGTTGATTGGCGGTACGGCTGCGGGCACCGTGATGATCCTGCTCTTCCTTCCAGCTCTGTACGCGGTGTGGTTCCGGATCAAGCCAACGAAAGAAGACAGCCACGGGGAAACGATTGAAGGACTGGCACCACGGAGGGCAATGGCCGCGGAGTAGGGCACTTTGTATGCAAGAGATTCTCCGGTGGCTTTCTCATGCCTACTGATGTTTGCGGAGCTTTCACCGGCCATCGTGTCCGCTGCACCTGATTGCGTTGTGACGAGGCTTCATCTCGGGATCTGCTGTGTTAGCTCGACGATCGGTAAGCCATTTCTCACTTGCCTAAACCGGGATAGGCGAAGGCGCCAGGGCCGACGTGCCTCCCACATTTTGCACCAAGAAAGAATGGATCTGCGCGATGACGGCCGCGCCCTCACCGACCGCGGCCGCAACCCGCTTGGTGGAGCCGGCCCGTGCGTCTCCGACGGCAAAGATGCCAGGGCAACTCGTTTCCAGCGGCAGTCGCTCGCCATGACCGATGCGGTCCCCCGTGAGAACGAAACCCTTTTCATCGAGCGCGACACAGCCGTCAAGCCAGTTGGTATTGGGGTCAGCGCCAATGAACAGGAAGAGATGGCGCGACGCACACTCCTCCGTTTCGCCGGTTCGGGCGTTACGGAAGGTGGCCCCGGTCAAACCTCGATCTCGGTCGCCATGCAAGCCCACAATCTCGCTGCCCACGTGGAGTTCGACATTGGGCAATGCCGCGATCCGGTCGATCAGATACTGTGACATGGTCTGCTCGAGCGGTCGTCGGACCACGTGGTGCAGGTGCCTGACCTGCGGTGCGAGGTAGGCGACGGCTTGGCCGGCCGAGTTTCCACCGCCCACGAGAGTGATTTCCTCTCCGGTGCACAGGCGGGCCTCGATCGGCGATGCCCAGTAGGAGACGCCAGCCCCTTCCAGCTCTTCGACATTGATGATATCAGGCCGACGGTAGCGCGCTCCCGACGCGATCACGATGGAACGCGCTCGTGCGGTATATCCATTGCTGAGCTCGAGTGAGAATGGAGCTTCCGACTCAGGTCCATGACAGCACAGCTTTCCGACGGTCAGCGGGATCGCGAGCTCGGCACCGAATTTGGTGGCCTGATTGAAGGCACGGCCCGCAAGAGCCTGCCCGGAGATACCAGTGGGGAAGCCGAGATAATTTTCGATCCGGGCGGATGCTCCCGCCTGTCCGCCGAAAGCCCGCAAATCGAGAACCAGCACAGACAGTCCCTCGGATGCCCCATAGACAGCGGTGGCCAGTCCGGCCGGTCCCGCGCCGACGACTGCCACGTCATAGACATTCTTTGGATCGAGATCCGGCATGATGCCTAGACATGACGCAGCATCCGCGTCGCTCGGATTTCTGAGCAATGTGCCGTTTGGACAAATCATCAACGGCAAATCTTCAGGTGCGATGCCGAGGCGTTCGACCAGCTCGCGCCCCTCTAGCTCGCATGCGGCGATGAGGGCGTGGGGATAGCCGTTGCGGGTGAGAAATCCAGACAACCTCACGATGTCGGGAGCATCCCGGCGTCCAACCAGAATCGACCCTGCGCCGCCGGCCAGACCTTCTTCGATCAGCGAGACGCGACGGAGGATGTAGGCGCGCATGATCGCTTCACCAACATCCGCCGACCCGATGACTAGCGCGCGGAGATGTGGCGCATCGAAGGGTAGCGCAATTACGCCCTTCTCGCCGGCGACCACCGATGCCAGGGTTGCATGACCGGACAACTGATTGGTCTCGCCGGTGAACTGGCCGGGACCATAGGTGGCGATCAGGGAGGACTTGCCAGCGGCGCCGCGCTGAATTGCATCGGCCGAGCCCTCTAGAATAAGCCAGGCAGGGACGTTGCGGGTACCGATTTCATAGAGGATGTCGCCTGGGCCAAAGCGGCTCGGCTCACCGCTCGTGAAGCGTCGAGCCATCCCAATTTGGAAAGCCGAGAGTGTTGGATATGCTTGCTCCCGCCGAGCATCGCTGATCGCCATCGTGTGAACTCCATATCGGCCTATGCTCGTGGGTGACGGCATCCCGATGATCTGGTCAGTTTATCCCGTGCGCTACAAAAGCCAACACTTTCCGCGGGGCTCTCTACCTGATGACATTTTCTACGCATCCCATGGCCGAGCGCCAAGGCGAAGACCACGCTTTCATCAGTCTGCTTCGTTCGTGCAACGCACCACGGCAGCGCATTGACTGCGATAGGTATTCTCCAACATTCCTCCCTCCATTCGTAATGTCTGTGCGGATGGCGCCGATCCGGCCAACGTCCTACCGCACCTTCGTTGTTCAGGCAGATAGTCAAGTTCGGCGACCAGTCCCGAAACCCCGGGTCCCGCGGGGTAGCGGCAACCTTGCCCCTGAATACTCCGCCCGGCGTGCCTCGCTGACAGATTGCTTCAGAGCGGCGAAATGCACGCGGTTGGGCTTGAACTCTCCATCCCGGTCTTGGAATTCAGAAGGTTGAGTCCAGCGGCGTGGATCTCGATCAGAACATCGTCATCCCGCAACGTCGGCTCCGGCATGTCGCCGAAACGCAGGGCGCCGTTCTTTTGTATTATCGAGGATGAATGCTTTCAGATGATCTGTTCTCCAGTTTCCAGGCAACACCCGCCTCCGGTTGGAGAGCCGCTATCGCAGAATGTGTCGATGAGGGGCGGGGCCGCGCCTAAGCGCGGCACCCGGCGGGATCAGCGGCGACTTGCGGCTGCGATGGCAGGATAGTCGGTATAGCCCGCGGCGCCACCGCCATAGATCGTGGCAGGATTGGTCTGTGCCAGCGGCGCGCCGGTTTGCAGTCGATCCACCAGGTCGGGATTGGCGATAAAGGGCCGGCCGAAGGCGAACAGGTCCGCCTGACCGCCAATGAGGTGCGACGTGGCAAGCTCGAGATTGTAGCCGTTATTGGCAATATAGGTGTTGCTGAAGCGGCGGCGGAGCGAGCCGAAGTCGAACGGCGTGACATCGCGCGGTCCACCCGTGGCGCCCTCGACGACATGAATGTAGACGATGCCCAAGGCGTCGAGTTGATCGACGATGTAGTCAAACTGCGCCTGGGGGTCACTGCTCGAAACGCCATTGGCGGGCGAGACGGGCGAAATCCGGATTCCGGTGCGCTCGGCGCCGATCTCCTCGACCACTGCAGCCGTAACCTCCAGCATCAGCCGGGCCCGGTTCTCGATCGATCCGCCATACGCGTCCGTCCGGACGTTGGCGCCATCCTTGGCAAACTGGTCTAGAAGGTAGCCGTTGGCGCCGTGGACTTCCACGCCATCGAAGCCCGCCGCAACGGCGTTTGCAGCTGCTTTGCGGAACCCGTCCACGATGCCCGGCAGCTCATGCAGTTTGAGTGCGCGCGGCTCCGAGACATCAGCGAAGCCATCGTTGACGAACGTCTTGGTTTCAGCCCGCATCGCCGAAGGCGCAACCGGCGCAGCGCCGTTTTCCTGAAGGTCGATGTGGCTGACACGGCCGACATGCCAGAGCTGCAGGAAAATCCGCCCGCCCTTAGCGTGCACGGCGGTCGTGACCTTGCGCCAGCCTTCGATCTGGGCCTGGGAATAGATGCCGGGCGTGTCCTGGTATCCCTGTCCCTGCTGCGAGATTTGCGTCGCCTCCGAAATCAGCAGGCCGGCCGACGCGCGCTGGCCGTAATACTCTGCGGTGAGATCGCCTGGAACGAAGCCCGGGCCAGCGCGATTGCGCGTCAGGGGCGCCATGACGATACGATTTGAGAGAGTTAGCGAGCCGAGAGTATAGGGCTCAAACAGCGTTTTGTTTGTCATAACTTACCTTTGCTTGTCCCCGCCGCAGCGGGTCGTTGATCGAAATGATCTCGTTGGTACTCAGGCGACGGTGCGGTACCGCTCGGCGGGATGCTGATTCCCATAGTTTGGAAGCATGGCCTGGCGCGCGGCCTCCAGCGCATCCCACTGACCGGCATCGGGAAGCGGGGGAATGGTTACCGGTTCGCGGCGGTCGAACCCAACCAGCGCCGCATCCACCAGATCGTCCACCTCCATCACGTTGGAAAGCGTGTTGACGTCGGCGCCGACGTGCTCCCATATCTCGGTTCGCGTCGTGGCGGGAAGCACGGCCTGTACGTAAACTCCTTTCGGCGCGAGCTCGAGGCTGAGACCCTGCGACAGAAACAGAACGAAGGCCTTGGTTGCGCCGTAGACCGTCATGCCGAACTCCGGAGCCAGGCCGACAACGGAGCCGATGTTGACGATTGCTCCTTCGCCGGCCTTTGCAAGTCGCGGAGCGATGGCGCTGGCAAGCCGCAGAAGCGCTGTCGTGTTGAGCGCAACGAGCCGCGCGACGACATCGGTGCTCTGCTCGATGAAGCTTCCGGCAATGGCCGTTCCGGCATTGTTGACAAGGATCCCGATGCGGGCGTCATCGCGCAGTCTCGTCTCTACCGTCGCAAGGTCGGCAGGCTGTGTAAGATCAGCCTGGATGATGTCGATCGCCACGCCATGTTCCTGACGCAGACGGGAGGCCAAAGCCTCCATTCGTGCCACGTCACGGGCAACCAGCACGAGGCCGTGCCCGCGGCGCGCGAAGCGCTGGGCATAGGAGGCGCCGATGCCGGTGGAGGCGCCGGTGATGAGAACTGACGGAATGGTGGTCATGGCATTGCTCTTTTCTCTGATGGAACCTATAATCATGACGGGTATCATAATTGCATCTAAATATGATAGTCATCATGTAAATGTCAATGGAACTAGCGGAGAATTTTGAAATGAAGGTCAGTCGAGAGCAGATGGCAGAGAACCGCCGCCGGATTCTGGATGTTGCCAGCCGGCTGTTTCGCGACAAGGGGTTCGATGCGGTCAGCGTGGCGGAGGTGATGAATGCCGCCGGGCTCACCCACGGCGGCTTCTATGGCCATTTCAGTTCGAAGGACGATTTGATCGCGCACACCCTTGCCCACGTCCTCGCTGCGGACGAGGGCGGAGGGAAAGATTTGCACGCGTATGTGGATGCCTATCTTTCGCCCCGGCATCGCGACAACGCCGCCGGTGGTTGCCCAACGGCGGGTCTTGCTGCGGCCATCCGCCATCAGACCCCGGCTGCACGCTCAGCCATGACCGAAGGCCTTCGCTCGCAGATCGACCGTATCGGCAAGGCGCTCCCGGAGTTGGATGCAGCAGACAGACGACGGGTGGCGATCGGAAGCTTTGCGGCAATGGTAGGGGCAGTGATCCTCGCACGGGCGATTGACGATCCGGCGCTTTCGGATGAAGTGCTGGAACGGACGCGTTCCTGGATCGATACCGGCATCAGCCAAGTGTCTGCCAACTAGGCGCCTGCGGCAGGAATGCACTTGTCAAGAGCGTGTCGCTCGGCACTTCAATGTAAGAATGCGGTGGTTTCAGTCGAGTTTGGCATTAAAAAGTGAGACTCCAGTGAACTCAGAATCTCACGTGTGAAGCGGCCGTTTGGTGCAGAATTCTCAAAAAACTGCACGCTCTCAAATTAAGTGCAAAGCTAACTCGTTGAAACTCCTCACCGATATCGTAGCTCAAGTTCTGTCCTTCACTCAGCGAGCTGCCGCCCTCCAAAGCAGACACGTGTACGAACACGTCAGCTCCTCCATTTTGGGGTGTGATGAAGCCAAAACCTTTGTCTCCATTGAAAAACTTAACCGTGCCAGTGGGCATAAACAGATCCTCGACGCTTTCACGGCTGATCGCCGCATCCAAAACCTTTAAGGCGGCGAAGTGTCATCCCCAATCTAATCATTTGGTTTGGATCTGAGCTCAGCCGATGACGGCAAAATCGAACACCTGCTGCGGAATTGTCCGTGCGGGATTGGGCTTGTGAACTATATCACGCGCTTCTCATTAAGGCATCGGCCGCGGAGCGCGTCAGACTGTCAGTCCCGCCTTGCGGAGTCCTTCAACGCGGTGCTCAAAGTCCACAGGATTCCGGAAGGGAAGGACGCGGCGGCGGCGCTCGATAGAGAAGGCGGGATTCAGCTGGAGCGCTTGCTCCCACGCCCGCCGGCTCTCCTCCGGTCGTCCGAGGTGGCCATAACAGGACGCGAGCAGAGCCTGGGCGGTCTCTGACTGAGGATTTCGTGCGAGCCGCTGCTCGAGCGCGATCATCGCTTGCTCATAATCGCCGAGGGAAAAGCGCGCATCGGCGAGAAATTGGAGCAGGACTTCCGGGTAGTGCGGGTCCAACAGCATCGAAGCATCAAGTGTCTCGAGCGCACCTGCTGGATCACCCGAGAATATCTGGATATGGGCCATCAACATGAGGAGGTCGATTGAGTTGGGCGAAAGCGCAAGGCCACGTTGCACCTCCGCCCGCGCACGGTCCAGGTCGCGGCTCCACATGCAAGCCATGCCCAACGCGAAGTGACCGTCGGGCTGTTCTTCGTCCATCGCTACGGCTTGCTGTGCGAGCTCCAGTCCCGTCCGTAGTGAGTGCTCAGGATCGGTGCTCCAGGCGTTGATGTAGTCGAGTACATGGGTGAAGGCGATAAGTGCGTGGGCCGCCTCAAATCCTGGATCGACGGCGATGGCCGCTCCTGCCAAATTGCGCGCCGCGATGTTTCCGGTTCGGGTGCAAGTCAAACTCTGTTCCCGACTGCGCAAGAAGAACTCGTACGCCTCGACGTTCACCGCGCGATCACGGGCTAGCTGAGCCTGTTCGCTAACCGTCAGCTTGAGCCTGAGCGCAGCCACGATCTCTTGCGTAATTTCGTCCTGAACCGCGAAAATATCGGTGAGGTCGCGATCGAATCGGTTGGCCCAGACATGTCCGCCGCTGCTTGAATCGATCAATTGGGCTGTGACACGCACCCGGTTGCCCGCCTTGCGCACGCTGCCCTCGAGCACGTAGCGGACGCCAAGCGCCTTGGCCACGTCCGGGACGGAGACTGCTGCCTTCTTGTATACGAAAGACGAGTTGCGGGCGATCACGTGCAACTCGGACAGCCTCGAGAGGTCCGTAATAATGTCTTCGCTTATGCCGTCGGAGAAATACTCCTGTTCGGCATCGCCGCTCATGTTGTTGAACGCAAGTACGGCGATGGAGGGATTATCAGGAACGGGCGGCAACGCCGAAGGTCCTGCCGCCGCGTGCGTCTTCGCTGGTGCCGCGGATTTCGCCTGAGCGGCGATGCCTACTTGCAGCGAATAAACCCGGACCGGATCAGCGATGTTCTTGAGCTGCACCGCGCCGCGATCATCGATCGCGAGATCGAGCCGCTGCCGAGATCAGTCTTCCGCGGCGCACTTTTCTGAGACAGCAGGATAGAGCACGCCGCCGTCTCGGATAAACGCGCCGGGCGTCAGTCTTGCCGGCTCGATTCTGTCTTCGCTCATGAGATGGAAGACCGTTTCGCCCGAAGCAAGAAGATAATCCGATACGATTCTGCGATGGCAGCGCCACCAGACGACCTCGGCGCACATTACCGCGCATCGTCTTTCTCGCCCAAGAGCGACAAGTTTGCTTAGCCCGTTCCGAAACCCGTCCGACAAGGCATAGTCCGCGTAATTATGGAAACTATCGTTTATCCAATAGGCATTTGTTTCGGGAGGCACCTCATGCGATTTGGGACGAAGTCCGCCAAGTTCGGCTATATACTCATAACCGATTTGAAACGGGACGAGGCTCTCCGGCAACGTATCCCCATTGTATTGAGGATTGGTTCGCGAACGCGGAACGGTCCTGATATCTGCGATGAGATCAACGTGCGCCAACCTAAGCAAACGCACGAATTGCGCAATTGTTCGCGTCGAGTGGCCGATCGTGTAAAACGGGACGTTCATTTTAAGGTTCCTTGCTACGGCTTTGACCTCCTCGCCCAGGCTTTGTGCTGAAACCATCAAGATCCAGCCGACATCTTCTATGTTGATGCGATTCAACTTGACATGAATCGACTGAAACCATCTTCGTTGAGCAATGAGCGGGTGACACCACCAAAAATTAGTTCCTTCAATCTGCTGTGGCCGTATGCGCCAGATACAACGAGTTCCGCATTAACTTGTCTGGCGAAACTGATCAGGCTTTCGCTTTCATGCTTATCCTTGATGATTTCGCTGCGCGCCTTTATGCCATGCCGCAACAAGAATGCTGTAACGTCATCAATGCTCTCTTGCGTGAGCATGTCGGCATCACGATTAATTGTCACGACACTGACCTGGCTCGCCTGAAGCAATAACGGAAGTGCGTCAGCGACAGCCCGGCGGGCCTCACGTGTGTCCTTCCATGCAACCAGTGCTGGGCTTGCGAAGATGCGTTTGGCACTTTGTGTCGCCACTAGAATTGGTCGCCCTGCCTGCAGGACAAGATCGCCAAGATTGATGGAACGATTGGGTCTGATTAATTCCGAACTGTTGTTATTGCCCGTTACGATCAGATCAGCCACGCGTGCGCTTTCGATCAGAAGCCGGGTCGGGTTAACAACCGCTTCGCGCCATTCGTGCGAGGTTGTTGTTCCAGCAAACGCGTCGAACTCATGATGCAATTTTGTCAGGCGCGTCTCGACGTCCTCCCGCTCGCGCCGCATCGTTTCACCGTCAATCATGATGCCGTCTGGTGTCCCCACGGGAGTTGTGATGTCGGCGGCGCAAAATCCAACGAGGTGCGCATTGAAATGTCCGGCCAGATTGACGGAAAAATCCATAAGCGCCGCAGCTGAACCGTTGAAATCAAAATTGAAATTGGCAAGTATCGTTTTATAGGACACAGCTGTTCCTCCGTATTGGGACTGAGTCGTTCGGCTCGTCCCCGGGCCAGGCCAATAGTCACGGCTTCTCAACGAGGGTAATTCGGTAGGTGTGCATCGTTTCTTTGCTGCGGATCGAGATGTATTCGCCCCAAATGAAATGTTCGCCGCTCCAGCGGAAAGCAAATTCGTCATCAGCGTCACCATCTCTATATTCAATGTACCACTGGCCACCGGGCTTGCGGCGCAACAGGCCGTGCAGATCCTCACGGTTTGGCCGAAAGCGGCGGACGCGGCACAAAAGCTTATGGTTTCTCCATTCTGCCGGATCGAGGCGTCCGGTCTCGTCGAGCGGGAGCAAGAGGTCATAACCTTCGTTCGGATCGCCTGCCGGAAACCCTTTTTCTCTGGCCAGCACCATGCGTACGCGGCGGAATTTGGAGGTCAGTTCTTTGGTCTCGCTCATGGCAAATCTCCTTGTTCGGGGATCGAACCCATTTTCGAACCGCTGGCAGCTGCCGCCTGCAAACCGGGCGGCGGCTGTCAAACGATCACCCTGTCCCAGCCGCCATAGTGTTCCTGGCTGCGCTTGCCACGCGGCAGGCTTAACCCGATCAACAACACACCAACTGCCACACCGCCCGCGGTTCCGGCATCCGTTGCACCATCAAGGACGAACGGAGAGGCCGCTATCCAGACGCCGAACGCCACGTTCAGGAAGCGAACCGGGCGCGCGACTTCCGCCATCGCGGTGACAGAAACCATGATTATGAGACAGCCGAGAATATGGTCGCTGAAATAGAGCGGGGGCTCGGTCCCGAGCAGCGGCGTGGTCATCAGAAATGCGCCCAGTGCCGTACAGGTGACGAGGGTCCAGGGAAAATTGACGCCGCCGGTCACGAAGTCGCGCAGCACCGCAGTGGCGGAGCGGACAAGGTCGGGTTCGGGGGTCTGGTTCTCTGACAGTGCCGGGCCGCCTTGCCAGAAGGTCCGCCAGAACGGCTCGCCCGCCCGGTTGGCGCGGTAGAGGTACTGGCATGTTGCCAGCACCTCGTCGATCGAATAGGGCACGAGCACAACTGTAACCGCGGCCTGAATGATACACAGTGTGCACAGCGCTCCAATGAGCGGCGGCTGGATGATAATAAAACTGACGCTGACGATGCCGAGCGGGATGATCAGAAGGCCGAACAGCACTACCATCCAGGGCATGGTGCGCCAGCGGCGGCGGTCGCCTATCGCACCTGCCACGATATCGAGCGCATAGGCGAAAGCGCCGAGCCCGGCATCCGCGACGGGGAAACCTTTCGAGAGCCAGGACGTCACCACCGCCTCGCTACCGTTATTAGCCGATGTTCGGCCCGACCCAAAAAACGGTTCCCACAGACTGTCGATGTGGCCGAGCTGAAATGCGCCGAGATAACGTGAAACGAAAAGGCCGACAAAGGCCAGCGCGATGATCGGGATGCGCTGCGTGAACGAAGAAGGTGAATAGCTCCACCCGAGCGGCTGGTCGTCGTCGGCTGCCAGCGCGCGGCGGCTCACTCCTGGCGTCGGCGGGATCATGACGGCAAACGCCACCACCAGCATGCCGATCAGCGTATCCACCGCATATGCGGCCGCGCTGGTCGTCCAGAATGCCAGCGGCGCGAAAAGCACCCATATCCCGACCATGGCCGTGATCCACTGCAGCCACATCCGGCGCCGGGGCATTCCGGCGAGGGCGAAGACAAGGATCAGCAGCCCGGAAAGGATTTCGCTGACGCCCAGCCACGCATTGCGGATTTCCGGCGGCGGAATCTCAAGTCCAAGCGCCGGAGGGATGGGTGCGAAAGCCGGATCAAACAGGCCGTAGGCGAAGGGCGAGACGATCAGCCAAAGCCCGAGAGCGGCGTTAGTAAGTGGGGCCCACAGGGTCAGCGCACGATGTCGGTCGATCGCGGCATCGACCTCCTCCATAGTGCGCTCCAGCGGACCGCGTAACCGCTCCTCCGCCTGGTCGAGTTCGGGTCCGGAAGCGGCAACCCCTGACGGATCGAGCCTGTTCCTGGCGTACCAGTCGGTCGGGTCAGCCTTCAGGCGCGCGATCATTTCCGGCAACGTGTCCATCAGGTTGCGCCGCGGAGTCCACCCAAGCAGGGTCCGGGCGCGCGAGATGTCGAGTTCGTAGTGGTCGTCCGAGTTTTCCACCATCCAGGGCCGGATATCCGTGTCTTGATCCAGCACCTCGGTCTGGACCCATGAGCCGAGCTTCATGATGCCTTTAGGGAGGGAAAGGGTGAGCCAACGTTCGTCATGAACAAGATCGCCGATGCGCTCCTGCAACTCTTGATAAGACGGCGTCTTCTCCTCGCCAATCAGCAGGATTGTCTCATCCGGAAGCTCGGCACGGCGGTCGACGGTCCGCACCACGGCGTCCACAAGGTCGTCGCGGTGTACATAAGGCTGCCCGTGGGTGATATCGCCTGTGAAGAGGTAGGCTGTCGGCAGGCGTTCGAATATGCGGGCGATCTGCTGGGCGATGAAGGCTGCCCGGCAGTCTTCATCATAAACGCCCGCGAAACGGAGAATGACCGATTTGATCGCCCCGCGCCGTTCCTGGATCACCATCTCGGTTTCAGCTTTGGATCTTGGGTAAGCCCACGGCGGCTCAAGCGGTGAACCCTCATTAATCTTCACGCCTTTGCCGGGACTGGGGGCATGCACTAGAAGCGTGCTCGAAAACACGAACTGTTCGACTTCGAATTTCTTGAGCGCATCGAGCAGCCGCCGCGTTCCCTGCACGGTCACTGCGTCATATTTCGGGTGTTCTTCACCGGTCGTATCGTAGTAGGCGGCGAGGTGGATGACAGAGGCGATACGACTTCCTGCTCGCTCGCGAACCTGCGTCATTGTCTCAACGATGCTCGCTTCGGATGTCAGGTCGATATCCAGCGTATCCATGCCCTCGGTCGGTTGTCGAGGCCGTCTCGCGTCAAGACCTATGACACGATAGCGCTGGAGCAGGCTTCGCGCTATCGCCTGTCCAAGGAAACCGCTGCTGCCGGTGATAAGGACGATCGGAAGGCTCTTCTTTTGCATGTCGGCGGCCCCTTGGAGCGGTTCTCTTCGCAAACGTCCCCTGTCCGACAGGGTTCCTGAATCGCGGACATCGCCGAAGGTGCTTTCGGTTTTCGCCGAGACAATCTTGGTTGTCATCGCAGCCTTTGCCTTAACGATTTTATTTCTCCCTTCTATCGGCGACAGTGGTCATAGGTTGCCGTTTTACTGGCAGCTCGTTTCTTCGCGGCCGCGCGCATATGGTAGCCAGTAGTAAGAAATCGCCCGCTGAAGCTCTGTCGTATGGAAGGCATAGGCCTCAACGCCTTCACAGTGACCGACGAATTTCCCGAGATCCCTGGCTTTCCGGAAGAACCATGACGCTGGCAGTCCACGTCCGAAGGAACTGACTGCGAGAGCCGCGACGAGAGGACGGTCGTGGTAGACGTCTTCCTGCATCAGATGTTCCAAGGACTTACCGATTATCCTGATCTCGCCGAGAGAGGAGACAGTAACCATTTTGGCCAGACGGCCGTACGTCGTCGGGAGCCGTCTTTGGGCCTGTTTCACAAGCTCATGGCGGAGGTGCTGTTTCAAAACCTCTTCAATCTCCGCGTGGCATACCGGATCAGATCCGCTGATGATTGTGTATTTCGCAATGGCTTGAGCAGGCATTGCGTTGATGTCGAGTCGGGAAAGCACCGGCATGATCGCCTCCGTTAAATGGTGGCGGGACCAGGATACGCGACGTGCACGGCGATGGAGGAACTCCTCTCCCCATCGCACTAATCGGCAAGCCGCGCTCGTGCACCTGGCCACGCCGAACAACAGTCTCGGCCAAGCTTCACAACAAATCCAACGAAATTAATCCTTGTCTCAGTGCAATTTTATTGCATCAAAGGAATTGACCATATCCGCACCACGGTCGTCGTTAGATACGGCCTCTATTTCATTGCGAACGAGCTCGACAATAGCGTCGACTGATTGGCCAGCATCGATATGCCGCCAGCGGATTGCTCCGAGATCCTTCGTCTCCTGGACGTCCAGCACTTCAATGGTCGCGTCCGACACGCTGTTCTTTCTACCTGCAATGCGTGACTTCAACATCGAATGCTCGCCCTCCAACCAGATTCCGACAAAAGGTAACCCAAGGGTGTTTGCGACGCGTTTGATCGAGGTTCGGTTTCCTGGCTTGTCGAACACAGCATCAACAATGACAGTCCCTTGCGAAGCCAGAACGGCCCCCGCTTTGTCGCAAAGACGTTCGTAAACATTGTCGGAAACCTCCGGGCGATAGGCTTCGTCTGAAAGTTTTTCGGTTGGTCGTATACCAAACATCGCCTTGCGGACGCGGTCACTTTCAAAAATTCGCGCACCGGGTGCGCATCCGGCATGTGCGGCCAGCGCCTCTGCAATTGTTGACTTGCCCGATCCGCTCAATCCTCCAATCGCGATCAGGTGCGGTGAGGGTGGTTCCAGCAGATCGATCGCAAGACTGAAGTATGAACGCGCCAAATGCCGGAGGCTGTCGGACTTGTTCTCATTCAACTTCGTCTGACTCGCGGTGACATGGGCACGAACAGCAGCACGCAATGCCATGAAGAAGGGGAGTAGGGCGGTGCCGTCGTCGTCATTTGTTGTGTCTAAGTATCGGTTCATCACAAGATTGGCATGGCCGCGCAGATTGCGATGCCAAAGGTCCATCAAAAGGAACGCCAGATCATAGAGCACATCGACTGTCGCAATCTGATCGTTGAACTCTATGCAATCGAAGAGCCTGGGTCCATCGTCGGTAAGACAGATATTGCGCAGATGAAGGTCTCCATGGCAGCGTCTGATCATGCCGGCGGTTTCGCGGCTGTCCAGATGTCTTCGATGCACTTCCAGAGCCGTCCGGAACATTTGGTGGAACGTTTGAACTTCGCTTTCAGAAAACACGTGACTGGTCGCAAAACCACGCTGGTTGATATCGAGTACAGATTCGATGTTGGTTGAACCGCTGTTGGCGTGGACCGGAGCGACCTTTTGATGGAATTGCGCGATCACTCGAGCGGTGGTGTCCATCAGAGACGCCTCGAGCTGGCCTGCTTCAGCCATTTTGTCGAAGAGACGGTCTTGAGGAAACCGCTTCATCTCGACGACAGCATCAATCGTTTCATTCGTTCCATCAAAACACAGCTTTCCACCAGGTTCGCGGGTAATGCGGCGAACACCTAAATAAAGTTCGGGCGCTGTTTTGCGGTTGAGCTCGATCTCTTTCAAACAATAGGAAATCCGCAATGCGGACGTTGAAAAATCGGCGTAGGGAAACTTGACAGCACGCTTCAGTTTGAACGCTCTGTCCGCGATGAGAAAGATGAGGGATATGTGGGTTTCCAGCATCTCGACAGCGCCTTCCAAGCCGTAGCTTTCGGCACGGTTCAAAAACTCAATTGTCTCGCTTTGATCGTGGCACATTTTGTCGGCTTCCAGTGACCTGCACGCTCGTGTAGAGCTACCGTTCGATGCCCCGAAATTGTTGGCAATCCCATCATGCAGACATTTGTCTGAGACAAACTGGATCAAGGCATCAGGATGAAAACTGCACATTGTCGGCGCTCAAGATATTCCGGCGCTTCGCTCGGGCGTCGAAACTGAACGCGAATGCGACGTCGGGGTCAAGCTGGGGGATACCGCCCCCTCTCAATGTCACTCAATGTCTCCCTCCGTATTTACCGCAGCTTGACTTATAACAACGTTCACATAGCCTGTAGCGGATATGTCTTATATCCAGATCCAACTCCTTCGAGAGCCGCAGCGCCTCAAAGCGGGACTTTAGCCCGGACGCGGACCTCAGCCCTGGCTTAGCGTCCGGGACATCCAGGAATCCCCACTTAGTTCTGTGTGAATGCAGTCTTGTCGGAGACTGCAAGAGCTGAGCCATACTTATCGGTTCGGCAGGGAGGCGGTCATGGTCATTGGCAGCTTTATGTCTGTAGAAAACATCGCGCTTGATTTGATCGCGAGAGGCAAACGTTCAGTCGTTTCCAAGATTGCAATGCGAATTGCGAGTCAGTCGGGAATCAGCGAGCAAATCATTCGCGAGAGTCTTTTTGACCGTGAGCGGCTTGGCACGACCGGAGCCGGTCATGGTGTTGCGATCCCCCACGCGCTGCTTGACGCTATAACTTGCCCCATCGTTTTCTTCGCCCGATTGAAACGCCCGGTCGAATTCGACGCGCCGGACGATGTCGCAGTCGACCTTGTTTTTACCCTGATCTGGCCAAAAAGTGATGATGTCAATTTCCTGCCTTTCCTCGCACAGGTAAGCCGGTTGTGCCGCTCCAGGAGGCGAGCGCTGACTGGCTTCGGCAAGCACAGTCCCCCGATGAAGTCTTGAAAATTATCCAAGACGATCCTCAGGAGATGCTTCCAGACTTTACAATCCCTCCGACTTTCGTTGCTGACAGCGGCAGGTATGGACATGTCTGAACAGCTGTCACTGACCACCACCATAGTCGTCAGTATCGGCCTTGCTTTCGTGCTGGGGTATGTCGCCCACAGGATGAGGATCCCACTGCTGGTCGGATATCTGGCCGCTGGAATTGTGCTGTCGCCCGCCACGCCATGGTTCATCGGAAATGTCGATGCTGCGCAGCAATTGGCTGAGATTGGTGTGATCTTTCTGATGTTCGGTGTGGGTCTGCATTTCTCATTGAAGGACCTTCTGTCGGTCAAGGGGATCGCGGTGCCAGGTGCAATAGTCCAGATCACCCTAGCAACACTTCTAGGTATCGGGCTTGGCTGGTTGTTGGGTTGGTCGTGGAGTTCTGGCTTCGTGTTCGGTATCGCGTTGTCAACGGCAAGCACAGTTGTCCTTCTACGTGCCGTTCAGGAGCGCGGCCTGTTTGAAACTACGCAAGGTCGCATCGCCGTTGGATGGCTGATCGTCGAAGACCTCGCCATGGTTCTGACAATGGTCCTTTTTCCGGTACTCGCAGGGTTTCTATCCGGCGCAGACGGTGGTGACGAGCAACTGCCAAACGTCTGGCTGACCATGGCACTCACGCTCGGTAAACTCGCGACCTTTGTCGCGTTGATGATGATCGTCGGACGGCGTCTTATTCCCTGGATATTGCATGTTCTCGCACATGAAGGCGCACGGGACGTATTCCGGCTGGCCGTAATTGCGATCGCGCTGGGTGTGGCTTACGCCGCCGCTACACTGTTCGATGTTTCCTTCGCACTCGGCGCATTCTTCGCGGGAATGATCCTCAGTGAATCCTCGCTCAGTCATCGAGCTGCAAAAGATGTACTGCCGCTCCGGGATGCGTTTGCAGTGTTATTCTTTGTCTCGGTTGGCATGTTGTTCGATCCCGCCGTCCTCGCGGAAAATCCGATTCCCGTCATGGCGACGGTTGGGATCATCGTGTTTGGCAAATCAATTGCCGCCTATATGATCGTGATCGCTTTTGGTTATCCCCGCAGAACCGCGCTGACTGTTTCGGCAAGTCTCGCCCAGATTGGAGAATTTTCCTTCATTGTCGCTGCCCTCGGTGTCGGCCTTGGTCTGTTACCCAAAGAAGGGCAGGATTTTATCCTGGTCGGTGCCATAATTTCAATTCTGATCAATCCGCTATGCTTCTTACTTCTGGATAAATTTAGTCATGCCACGGCGACGGTCGTTTCCAATGCGGCAGATCCGCAGCCTGCGATGGAGGAACGTGGCACGGCGCACACATCACTGCGCGATCACACAGTCATCATCGGATGCGGTCGTGTGGGTTCCTTGCTGGCTGAAGTGCTGTACGCGCGAAACGTGCCCATATTCGTTATCGACGAAAGGCATGATCTGATAGAAGCGCTCCGAGACAGGAGAATCGAGGGAAGTGTTGGCAATGCCGCAAACAGTCTTGTCCTCAATGCCGCCAATCTTCCGGCGGCGCGGCGTCTGATAGTCGCAATTCCCGGCGCGTTCGAAGCCGGGAGCATCGCGCAGCAAGCACGCACGACAAACCCTAACCTCACAATCATCGCCCGCTCACATTCCGATGCGAGTACTGCACATCTGACGTGGTGCGGAGCCGATTATATTATCATGGGAGAGCAACAAATCGCTGAAGCGATGATCAATCATCTGAACGGATCAACATCAAAAGAGCAGAATACAACGACGTAGGCTCATTTCGGCAGGAAAACATGGACGCTGTTTTGAATCCAGTACGCCTGGAAAATTGGTATCGTGGATGTCTCAACGACACTGAACTAGGACACGCATTAAACGTCGATGAGAAAATTGTTCGCGATATCCTTCACACCCCAACATTTCGATCGGCCGTCCAAACGGTGAAACACCAAGGCCAGACGATCCGACTGCTACCCAACAAAGTCCGCGTCGGCCTTAGTGCTGTCCATGCGCTCTATCAGAAAGCCGGGATACCGTTAGAAATAGCGTCTGATATCATCGGCTGCACATGGATGATTAGCGAGATCCATCGGCAAAACCTTGGACTTCATTCCGCCATCGGTTGAAACCATGGTCCTGGCAAACGGTGACACTGTGGCAGTCGCCGCTCTCAACGGAAACGAACTCGATCCGTTGATGATGTTCGATCCCTATTCAAGCGAGGAGATACCGATTTCAATCCTGGATGAATATCTCGAACTGATTAATGGCAAGTATGTATGCTGGAGCAAGCCAAAGGAAAATGGCTATCAATTTCTCTGCGATCTTCACGACATTTCCAACTATCAAATCCACCCGGCTTGGGATCGTCAGCGACCGGATATGCAGTTCCTGACAGTAGCGATGCGGCTTAGAGGCCATCATGAGCGTTTCGATACGTGGATCGGGCGCGTGGACGAAAATATCTTTCACCCGCAGATTGATCGTCGAACAAGCAAGCGAACGGACATGGCCACTATTCTCCAACCAACTGATGGAGCATCTTCCCTGGCGCTCGTCTATCAAACGAAAATCTCGGTCAACATCTCCCTCGCAGCGCGTTCCATGAAGCGAAGGGCTTTGGGGTTGTGTGTAGCCGATGTTTGAAGGACGCCTTCCACGCTCGTATTTCGCAAGAGTCTTTAAAGCAGGTTTTATTGAAAATCGATCGACGGATCGATGTTCGTGATAAAAACGATGCGTACACGACATCGAAGTGGCTTTTTCTACGCAGTTCATCAAGGCGACTGTCTCAGTGAGGCCGGATTGCCCGGTGGAAAATTTCAGCTGCGACCAACTAATAGCCCTGCATGCCACTATCCCTTACATTGCGACACAATCGCAGCACCGACATCCCGCCCACAATGTCGGTGCGATGTGAATCCATGACGTTCACCAGCCCAAGGGAAGCCGGGCTGGTGCGATCACGGGCTGTTCACGGTGAGGCGTGCATCAACAAGCGTTCTCATGAATACGTCTTGTTACCGAAGCACATCGAGGTCACCTTGCATCCTTCTTAAGACCTGTCCGAGTTCACCATCGGAGACGGTTTCCGCAGCCTCTGCGATTGTAAACCATCGCCGCGTGCGTTGAGTGGACTCCGGCCAATTGATCAGCATGTTGTGAACATGGAGACCAAACAGGATAACGGAGCAATCGGCTGACGACCCATCGCGCAGCATTTTGACGTAAGTATATTCGCCGATTGCCTCTGGACCCGGATCCCCTATGACGCCGGCCTCTTCAAACGCCTCTTGAGCCGCGGCCTGTGCCGGCGTTTTACCTTTCATGGGCCAGCCTTTGGGCAGTATCCATCTTCCTCTCTCGCGAGAGGTGATCAATAGGATCTTGAGCTTGCCGCGCTTTGATCGCCGCCAGGGAAGGGCGCCATACTGCTGGAGAAAACCGAGGCTTTCCGAACGAGTTGCAGATTGCGCCACACACTCCGTATCATCGCGCATCTTCATAATTGCCCACCGGAGTATTTGACGCGTGGTCGGATCGGCAATGTGGGAAATAGGATCGCTGATTGCCAAGGACTCGGTACAGGGCGATGGATCCGGCGAACGCAATACAGGCAACGAATAGCCGCACTTGGCAATTTGCAATAAAAGACTTGGTATATTGAGAATTTCGTGAACGTGAACACAACAAGCTCCAAGTGTGCGAGCATTATAACTCAACTCACACCATAAATGGCACCGCTAAGATGTTTTTGAAGGTAATCCCGGAGCGAAATAACTGTGGGCGGTATTCAGTTCATCAAGAAGTCACTCCGGGAAAAGCCATGCGCTTCCCCGGCGCGCCTCGTCATCATGATGAAGGTTCTCATAAACATAATCTGTCACTATACTGTGATTTGGACAAAACTACGGCGTCGTATTACTTATGGCAGCCGAACGTAAATGCATTTGTAGTTGACTTTCGCCGCTGACTGGGCATGATGGAGACCATGCGTAGTCATTCGCCTGCCATCGTTCCGTTTTACCGGACAAGTCTCCTCATAGGGCATTAGCCCTGGTCCCGATTGTCGCAGAGCGATAGCGGGGCCAGGAGTCTCACCATACAATTGTTAACACGCGTGTTTTCATCGGTTCTGGATTGATCCGTCTGATGGAAATTCATCCGTTCGTCTGCACATAAGGACGCTTGTCGAAGGTCGTACCCGGTGCGCGGCTGTCACTGCATGACGGCAACTATGAGAACAGGAAAAATTCAATGGCAAAGAAAAAAAGGCAACCGCGAAATTCGCAAACCCAAACAGATCAAGGAAAAACCATCTGCCGAGATCTTGCTCTCCCGACTTCGCGCAGAAAAAAAGAAGTAACGTCTGATAGCCTATAATTAGAGGCGCGCAGGATTAGCTACGAAGCCCGCGCGCCTCTTCTGACCACGTATTGAGGTGACAGATCGCGTTGCGCAGATTGTGAACCTGGCAGAGCGCGAGGTCTATGGCACGCGGTCAGGTGCAACTATACCGCCTTCATTCTCAAGGATGGCGATACGTTTGGCCTCAGATTTTGTGAATTTCAAACGCACACCGATGCCACCGCCGTTGTCAGAAATAAAAACTGCGCCGGCATTCTCCAATGCTGATTGCAAGGCAAACACTTCATCATGAGTTGGCTCGTCAAGCTTACGCTCAAAATTCATGATGGTTTCGACTTTAATACCGGAAGAAATTGCGAGTCGATCGCGCGAGAAGTCGATAAGTGCCCGCGCTGCACGACATTGAGAGCCAGTAATCATAGTTCACCCTCCATAGCAAACAGGATCGCCCAACCAGTGGACAGGGTCAATCGTTCAATGGCCCTAGTGCGCTGGAATTAGCGCGCCATCTGATTTCAAAGGCGAACCAGCGGTTGCCACCGATTGTTTCCTCTTGGTGCTGTCTCAAAGTCGATCTACGACAGAGTCATTCTAGGACATACTTAACATCATCATTGCCTTTCAACGATGCGCGGGAGCCTTTCGAACTGATGGAAAGGTGGCGGGGAGGGAAGTGTCCATTCCAGCGTCGTGGCACCGGCGCCCCAAGGATTCGCACCGGCTGGCCGTTTGGACCAGAAAGCTTGCGCGACCGTGACAATGAAAACCAATAGGCCCGCTGCAGAAATATAAGCCCCGATTGAAGAGACGAAGTTCCATCCCGCAAACGCATCCGGATAGTCGGCATAACGGCGCGGCATGCCTGCGAGGCCGAGGAAATGCTGCGGAAAGAAAACCAGATTGACCCCGATGAACGTCACCCAGAAATGCAGCTTGCCGAGTGTTTCGCTGTACATGTAGCCGGTCATCTTCGGAAACCAATAGTACCACCCAGCAAAAATGGCGAAAACAGAACCTAAAGACATCACATAATGGAAGTGGGCTATGACGTAATAAGTGTCGTGCAACATACGGTCGACACCCGGATTGGCCAGCACAACGCCCGTAACGCCGCCCATTGTGAACAGGAAGACAAAACCGATGGCCCAAAGCATCGGTGTTCTGAACTCAATCGACCCACCCCACATTGTTGCGATCCAGGAAAAAACCTTCACACCCGTCGGGACGGCGATGACCATCGATGCAATTGCGAAATAACGCAACGTGGCGATGGACAACCCTGTGGTGTACATGTGGTGTGCCCACACCATGAAACCGATCATGCCAATGGCAACCATGGCGTAGGCCATGCCGAGATAGCCAAAGATTGGCTTTTTTGAAAAAGTAGAGACGACATGGCTGATAATCCCGAACCCCGGGACGATCATGATGTAGACTTCGGGATGACCGAAGAACCAGAAAAGGTGCTGGTAAAGGATCGGGTCGCCACCTCCCGACGGGTCAAAAAAAGTCGTGCCGAAATTGCGATCGGTCAAGAGCATCGTGACGGCTCCGGCGAGCACGGGCAAGGCGAAGAGCAGCATGAAGGCGGTGACCAGCATCGACCAGGCAAACAGTGGCATCTTGTGCAGGGTCATGCCCGGCGCGCGCATATTGAAGATCGTGGTGATGAAGTTGATCGCGCCGAGAATCGAAGAGGCACCTGCAAGGTGGATTGTCAGGATGACGAAGTCCATCGCCGGTCCAGGTTGTCCCATCGTCGAATACGGGGGATAAAGTGTCCATCCCCCACCATGGCCCCGCGAGCCGGGCGCTCCTTCAACGAACAAAGAGATGATGAAAAGGATAAAAGCCGCGACGAGTAACCAAAACGACAAGTTATTCAACCGTGGGAATGCCATATCCGGCGCGCCGATCATGATCGGCACGAACCAATTGCCGAAACCTCCAATCAGTGCTGGCATGATCACGAAGAAGATCATTATCAACCCGTGGGCGCTGACCAGAACGTTATAGACATTCGGATCCGCGAAGAACTGCAGCCCTGGCTCCTGAAGCTCCATCCTCATGGCTACCGAAAGCCCGGTGCCGACTATGCCGGCCAATAAGGAAAAGATGAGATAGAGAGTGCCGATATCCTTATGATTGGTCGAGGAGAACCACCGGTTGAAAAATCGGGGTTTGTGATCTGCATATAACGCTTTGCTAAACATTGCGCGTAACGCTTCCATCGTTTTGGCGGAAGAGAGGAACTGATAGAAACTTCACTGCCGCATCAGTTGATTGATCGGCATCGCTCGAATTTATAACGGACGCCGCGGTTCGCGGGATTGCTCCTCACTGATTGCCGTCAGCATCAGCGAGGAATGCGCATACGAGCCACCAGCCCGCATCTCGGCGGCGACCCAGACCGCTTCCATCAGTTCCTGCGGCGTTGCTCCAGCCTTTAGGGCTGCCTTGGTATGACCCCTGATGCAATAAGGGCACTGGGTCACGTGAGCGACGGCGACGGCGATGATCTGCTTTGTCTTGGAGGGCAACGCGCCATCTGCGAACACCTTGCCGCTGAACGCTTTGAACGCGTCGTTGATTTCCGGAGAGAGCAGCCCGCGCATTTCCGATAGCTCTCTGGAGGGCTGCGGGTAAATTGGCTCTGGAGTGGTCATATTAAGTACCTCTTCAAGCGGTTATAGGCGCACGGTCCACTCCGGCATTATGATATCGGGTGGCGCTCGCGACTTTGGACGCTGGCCACGATTGCAACGTCATGCAGCAAGTTCGGTGGCCAATTTCACCAAATGGCGTCACGCGGATGTGGGTGTGCAAAATGCGGACAATCAGCCTATCGTAATATTATCTTGGACATGCCTGACGCCAGGGGCCCTCCAAGCCGCAGTTTCGGCCAAT
Organism: Phyllobacterium sp. A18/5-2; assembly: GCF_025452215.1. Taxonomy (NCBI): domain Bacteria; kingdom Pseudomonadati; phylum Pseudomonadota; class Alphaproteobacteria; order Hyphomicrobiales; family Phyllobacteriaceae; genus Phyllobacterium; species Phyllobacterium sp. A18/5-2. The sequence continues at coordinate 933,151 of NZ_CP104967.1, forward strand.
TCGCGTTCATGCCAGGTGCGAACGCTTCCACTTAGATGGACGTTCCCGTCCTCTCCGCTCACAATGATTGTCGCGGGGTCGTACGAGGAACGATGCAGAGCTGTCATGATCTTTTCATGAATTTCCGATGGTCGCGTGTGAGGCTTGATTTCAATCAGGTTGGACACGCCGGTGACACCGAAAAGCCTACGGCAATCGTGCTCGGCGGCGTCTTTCTGGAAATGCCAGTCCACATTACCGCTGAGGGTTACGTATCCCTTTTCGACCTTTACCTTTACCACGTCTTTTGGAACGGAAACGTCCCACGCGAGACTGCTCAGTACAGCTTGAGCAATCTGATCGTCGGTTCGCTTCATGTCGGTTGGAAGCCGGACCTCGATTTCCTCGGCTACGGCCTTGAGCCTTTCACCCGGCTCGTCGCAGCTTCGGCGGCTCGCTTCTGGGCGTAGCTTTCGACGTGGCCGGTCAACGTCACTACACCATTGTTAGCGGTTACTCCGATATGAGCGGATGTTACGCTCGGCTCCCAGTTCAATTCTGCGAGAACGGCCTGTTGAAGCATACTGTCATTGGACATGGATTTTCTCCGAAGTTAAAACATGCATATTTCTACGCATCAGTTGTCTGACGACGGCCGCAAGAACTGCCGCCAAGAACCCTAAAAGACGCGATTGTCTCGTTGGATATCGTTGATTGTAGGCAGTTGCCGATGCGCCCTGCCAGCCTCGGAAACTACTGAGGGCGCGGGTGCCACGTGGCTTTGTGTTTCCGATGCCGAGATCGAATGCAGTTGCGGTCTGCCGGTCCGGATATTGTTATCGAGCCAAGGCAAAGTTTGAGGAATGCGCGTTTGCGTGTGCCCCGGAAGATGCTCGCGACCGTGTCGCTCTTGCGAGGACCAAGAATCGACCGATGCCGATAGCGTGGGCAGATGTCATAGCGCACACGATTCTTTCGGGCCGGAGTACTCAGCTTCCCATCGATCTCAGGTTTGCTTTTCCCATCATAGCGGTTGGCACCGGCACGTTCGGGCATATCCCCATGGAACGCGAGAGTGACATCTCGCGCGCGACTGCCGTTGGAATGACCGTGTGGGCATTCACTGGTCGATCGCGATCAAATTGCGCCAGCGACTTGCGGAGCGACGGCTCGCATCGCCAGTAGCTGGTGCCTCGTGTCATTGCGCTTCTTTGTGAATCCTGCCCAAACGCATGATATTAGGTACGGATGGAAACGCGTCCATCAACCCCTCTGCGGCCACGGGTAAAACTGCCTCCGAATGGGGGGCGACGACAATACGCCCGACCATGCCCGCCATTTCGTGAGGGATGCAAAAATAGTCGTAGACGCCTGCGACGGTAAACATCATCGAAAAAGTCTCATCCGGCAGGAGATAACCCGAGTTCCACGGTCTAGCACCTGCCGGAATGCGAAGCGGATGCCCGCTGTTTCGCGGATGAAACGCTGTTGCGGTGTGGGAATTACCCGGATCATTGTTTCGCCACCGGATCACCGTTCCAGGCACGACCCGAATGCCGATCGGATCGAACCAGACTTTGGAGCCATTCGCGGTGCCTTTCATGAGGATTTCGACAGGTTCGCCTGCCGTGGCAGCGAATGGCATCCCAGCGAATATAATCCCACCCATCCGCAATAACGCGCGACGCGAGAACGTCATTTGGCCACGCTTCCCTCGTCCGCGACAGGAACATTCCAGAGGACAATATGGGCATGCGGAACTTCAACACCGGGGTGCCCGGCGTTGTAGTAGACATCCACGTGGTCGACCGTCCCGCCGGGAGCCAATAGGTTGTCAAACGACTTCTTGGCTTCAAGGTCGGCAATCAGGAATCATATAGATGGTCGAGACGAACTTGCCGTTATGATCATAGGCAAGAAAAGGACCCGCCGGGAGAGTCGCGGGATCGACATAGAGATCACCGAGACCCGGCAGGAAGTCCGGCAACTTGACGAGCTTGCTGACCTTCTGGTACGGGGCCGGTGGTGGCGCCTTCTCGACGGACTCAGCGGCGAGGGCAGGACCGGCCATTGCAAGGCAAAGTGCTGCGGCTAACAGATGGATTTTCATGTTTTGTCTCCTTTGGATTCATGGTGGTCGTTGGATGCTGGCCCTGGAGCATCAGGGTTTTGCCGTTGATTGACCGTCGGCGTTAAACTGCTTGAGATAGGCGATGACGTCGGCAATATCCTGGTCCTTCGGAAGACCGGGGAAGCTCATCTTTGTGTGCGGCACCAGCGCTCGTGGCGCGTGAAGATAGGTCGTCAGAGTGGGTTCATCCCAGACCAGACCGGAATTCTTCATCGCACTGGAATAGCCGTACCCTGGATTTGCACCGGCCGCTCGACCAACAATGCCGTTCAACATCGGACCGACGCCGTTTTTGGCGTCAGGACCCACCTTGTGACAGGCTCTGCACTTCTTAAACACGTTCGTGCCGGCTTCGACATTTCCGGTAGGCGCTGTCACCTGCGCATGAGCCATTCCACTTGTGGCAAGGATTGCGGTCGTGAATCCAAACATGATTAACTTCATTTTTAAGTTCTTCCAACACACGCGCTAAACCACTTGGTTCGAGGCGCTCAATTATCAATCCGCGAACAGCAAGCGTGCTGGATTCTGAACGGATCATCTGGTTCCGACAGACATTGGATCAGACGGGAACGAGGGGACCGGGACTCTTCAGATACCGATTCTTGATCGCGTCGGCCGCCCAATAAGCGAGCGCTCCGACCGGACCAGTCGGGTTCTTTCCGGCATTTTGCGGATATACGCAGGCGCCAGTCACGAACACGTTCGAAACATCCCATACCTGAAGGTATTTATTCAGAACGCTTGTGTTCGGATCGCTGCCAAATACCGCCCCGCCTGTATTGTGGGTGCTTTGATAAGGGACGATAGAATAGGGTACGGGTGGAAGGCTTCGGTCGACCTTCTTTGCTCCCATCTCTTTTGCCAGGGTAACGCAAATATCGGCCTGGCCGTTCATCTGCTTCACCTCGTTCGCCTGGAAATCGAAGGTCATCCGCATCAGCGGGCGTCCGAAGACATCAGTGTAAGTTGGGTCGAGGTCGAGATGGTTCTGGCGGTATGCCATTACGGCACCCTGGTTGCCGATGTAGGCCGCATGGTCGTAACCATCGACCACGGCCTTCTTCCATTCAGATCCCCACCGCGGAGTGCCGCGCGGTGTGGGATGCGACTGAATGGGACGTGCGCCCGAATTGCTGCAGCTGATGCCGCCACCGCCTATGTATCCGGCTTGCTCAAAATCGTAGTTGTCGCCATTAAAATCATCGATGCAGGTGCCTAAGGCGCCGGCTCCCATGAAGCGGTTTAGAATCGTCTCTTGATTGAAGAAGGCCCAAGCGCCGCCCCCACACTGATAGGCATAATTGCGGCCGACGACACCCTTGCCCGTAGAGGGGTCATAAGGCTTGCCGATTGCTGAATGCAACAGGAGGTGGACGTTTCCGAGCGCATATGCCGACAGGATTATCAGATCGGCCGGTTGCTCGAATTCCAGTCCGCGAGCATCGAGATAGGTGACGCTGACGGCCTTCTTGCGGGTCGAGTCAAGATTGACCTTCAGTACGACTGCGTTGGTGCGCAGCTCGAAATTCGGATTTTGCACAGCCAGTGGAATGACGGTGAAGTGCGGACTGGCCTTGGCGTTTGCTTCGCAGCCGAAGCGCTCGCAGAAGCCGCAGTAGTGGCATTCGCCGAACGCTACACCGTCTGGATTGATGTAATCTCGGGAGGCGTTTGACGCCGGGTTCGGGAACGGATGGTAGCCGAGATTGCGAGCCGCTTTCTCGAACATCACCATATTCTGCGCGGCAATCAGCGGAGGGTTGGGATACTCGCTCTTGCGCGATCCTTCGAAAACGTTGCCGCCGTCGATCTTCTGACCGTTGAGGTTGCCCGCCTTGCCTGACGTGCCGCAGGTTTTTTCAAACTTGTCATAGTAGGGTTCGAGATCGTCGTAGGTAATCGGCCAATCTTGCAGGTTCATATCGGCGGGGATAATCTTCTCACCGTACCGTTCGACAGTTTTCGTGCGGGCCTGATGATCCCATTCGAGCCATCTCCAGGTCACACCGTTCCAATGCACGCCGGCGCCACCGACTCCTTGACCCGGCAGGAAGGAACCCAATTGCCGCATTGGAAGGGCGGTTTGCGAGGCGTTGTTGCGAAAGGTGATGGTTTCCCGCCGCACATTCTGCATGAGATCAAACCGGGCAGCGTAGCGCAACTCGTCATGTATCTGCGGATCAAGAAAATCGGGATTGGTGTCGCGCGGCCCTCCGCGCTCCAGCGCCACGATTTTCAGCTTGGTTGATGCAAGCTCCTTGGCGATGATGCCGCCTGTCCAGCCCAGACCTACGATCAAGACATCGACGGGGTTGAGTTTGGTTGACATTGAACCATCTCCTATTGTGTTAACTAGCCGAGTTCTTGAATGGCCATGGGTTCGGCCGAATACGGCTTGCCTCTGAACGGCTCAATCTTGTCCATGTACATTGCATCGGCGCCCGGAAAACCGATCATCTTCCAGGCCGCCTTGCCCTTGTTGCCGCCATACATCGGGTCAGAGAAGTAGCCTTCGATCGTCAGCTGCAGCAGCAGCGCGAAGAACGTCGCGGTGGGGACTGTCAACAGATCGACCTTCGAGGTGTCGAGATCTGTTAGAACGGCAACCCGTTCTTTGACCGATAACGCATCGAAGCTCTTTTTGTATTTGTCCCGCACGTGGACGTTGACATCAGCGATACCCGCGCGGATCAATTCCGACGGTGTCATTCTCAGTTGGTAACCTTGCTGAGGCGTACCAGTGCCAAACGGCCCTTCCAGATACAGGCGGTCGCCTTTTCCGTATCCACTGGCCATCTGCCGATCAATGTACGTCGCGACATCGAGTTCCTTGGCGCCTGGACCTATCGAGTCTTTGGGAATGAGCGTATCCACGGCACTCTCAATGAAGGACGATTCTTCTGTATTAAAGAACTCATAACCGGTTGCGTGCCCGGAACTGGAAGTGTGGGCGTGATGGTGCGCGCTATTATCAGCAGTCACGGGCATCTCGTCCGCAGATGTATTTCCAACGACAAGCGGTACAGTGCTCGCGGCACCAGCCACACCAACCATTTTCAGGAATTCACGGCGAGCAACCTTGTTCTCGATCTCAAGTTCCTTCGACATAGAGCCTCCTAACAGCCGACACTCAATGCCAGCCACGCCAATTTAACGGGAGGAGAAATCGATGGTAGGCTCGGAAAATACGGAGATGAGCCGAAGTCATAACTCGACACTGTACAGGTGGCCGTCATACGACCACTTATCAACAAATGTATAAGACCGCGTCTGATCTAATCGAATAAAGATAGATCCTGAACACGATAATCGCCTCAACTTACTTTTGTTTAGGAATGACCATCGACCATCGCGCTTTGGTGCCTACGTAGTTTCCGAGTCTATTGCCGACGCGCCACTCAGATACGTTACAGGTTTCAGACGCGCAGACAGATCTGCGTGGGCATGATGGCCAAGTTTACTGCGGCTATCGACTCGACAGTGAAGGACATATCACATGCCAACAACTGGTCCGGATTTGACTCTCGGCGTTGTGTTTGCTGATCTGGTGGACGGAAATATGCTTGCCGGTCACGTCGGCGGGCACCCGGTTTTGTTAGCTCGCCGAGGCGATGAGGTTTTCGCCGTTGATGCGGCTTGCACGCACTATGGAGCCCCCCTTGCAGACGGTTTGCTCGTAGGTGATACAATTCGCTGCCCTTGGCATCATGCATGTTTCAGCCTGCGCACCGGTGAAGCGCTGCGCGCGCCTGCCTTGAACCCGCTCGCGTGCTGGCGGATTGAGCGGCGGAAGGGAGTGATCTACGTTCGTGAAAAACTTGAACCGGTTCCCCACCCGTCGACATACGCAGCATCAGGAGCACTAGGATCGGTCGTGATCGTCGGCGGGGGTGCAGCAGGAAATGCCGCGGCGGAGATGCTGCGGCAACAGGGTTATATCGGCAAGTTGACGATGCTGAGCGCCGATGATTTTTTCCCCTGCGATCGCCCCAATCTGTCGAAGGGCTTCCTTGCTGGCACTGCCCCGGAAAATTCAAATCCCTTGCGCCCGCGTAGCTTCTATCGAGATCACGAGATCGACCTGAAGCTGAACGCCCGCGTCGCAACGATCGACACGACGACCCGAAATGTGCAACTTGCGGACGGAAGCCGATATTCTTTCGGCGCGCTCGTTCTTGCTACCGGTGCAGAACCGGTACGTCTCGCCATCCCGGGTTCGGAACTTCCACACGTTCACTATCTGCGGACACAGGCGGACAGCCACGCTCTGGTGGCGAAAGCTTTGACGTCACGACGAGCCGTCGTGATTGGCTCCAGCTTCATTGGCCTCGAGGTTGCAGCGTCACTTCGTGCGAGAGGCATCGATGTGGCTGTGGTTTCGAGGGACAAGATTCCGATGGCGAAGATCCTTGGCGCAGATGTCGGAAGGCTTATCCTTAAGCTTCATGAAAGCCACGGCGTCACCTTCCATCTCGAGATGACGGCCACGGCGATAGACGAGCACGGTGTTACTCTGGCGAACGGCCAGAATCTTGACGCTGACCTTGTCGTTGTTGGAATAGGCGTCCGTCCCGCGACCATGCTGGCCGAAGAAGCAGGCCTTGTCATCGATCGAGGTGTCAAGGTGAACACCTATCTCGAAACGAGCGTATCGGGCATCTTCGCAGCCGGCGACATTGCGCGCTGGCCCGACAGGCTGACTGGCGAAGATATCCGCGTCGAGCATTGGGTGGTGGCCGAACGCCAGGGTCAAACGGTGGCTCGAAACATTCTTGGCCAGCGCGAGCGTTTTGATTGTGTGCCGTTCTTCTGGACCGAGCAGTATGATTTCGGTCTTAGCTATACCGGCCATGCCGGGAAATGGGATGATGCCGAGATCAACGGCGACATTGAAGCGAGGAATTGCACGATTGCCTATAGCCGCAACGGCGAGAAATTGGCCGTTGCCGCCATCCATCGCGACCTTGATGGATTACGTGCGGAGGTCGAATTTGAAAAGACCATTGCCATGAGAATTTAGAGCCAGGTATGGCGTTGTTTCCCATTCATGCGAGGAGTTGGAGAATGACCACTAATTTCAAGATTGGCGACCATGTCAGGTGGAATTCAGAGGCCGGACATGTCACCGGGACCATTATTGGAATCCATACCCATGATTTCAACTTCAAAGGCTATGTTCGGCATGCCAGTGAAGACGCTCCGCAATATGAAATCAAAAGCGACAAGACTGATCACATCGCGATGCACAAAGGAACGGCCTTAGCAAAGATAGATAATTGAAAATGTGGCTCACTTATATGCATCTTTTGCCATTGTGTTCCAATTCAAGACTTTAACGGATGACGTGGCCATTGCAATACGGCGTATGCACCCTTATTCCAAGTCAGGTCCGGCGATAGGTCAGCCAAAGTTTTTGGAACCTCGATCACGAGTTGATCCATATTAACTAATCGATCACGGACCTCCATCGGAAACATGCCATCGTGCGCCGCGCCCTTCAGTCCGCTCGGCGATTAGATTGAATTAGCTCACAATTGGACAGCTCCTCAATAAAGCATTCGATAGAGCGATTGAACCTGACCCGCATGCGCTCAGATTTAGAAGCTGCGCGGTCATATGATATTGCCGATGAGGAGACCCATAGCGGCTTCATCCGGCACCAACTTTCTCTGGCAATAGAAGCAGCGGTTTGAATATGGTACCATCAAGGCGATGCCAGATGGGAAAGTAATGTGTCTGCGCGCCCGAACCAAGGATCTGCACGATCACGCCAGGCTGTTGTCGCCGAACGTTGCCGGTGCCTGGTAATAGGACGGGCAGTAGCAGCCGCTATTTTGAAAAGCCTCAACAGCGAGGGCTCGTGTAAACCGGAGGCGACTGACAACTATTCAACGTCCCTCCGACGATGCCACGCACAACCTGGTCGCCGTGGCCATCGAGGAAACGCATGCGACGCTCCGCTCGGTCGTCCAGAACGTCATTCGCAGAGCCGTGCATTGTGGGCGGGAACTGGATTGCCGTTGGCGATACAGAAACTTGATATTCCGAATAGAAAGCCGAAAGCGGTCGATGGAGCGGCATGGTCTTTCGGTGGGAGCACCAATTGACCAACGTCACGTCGCTTACAACAAAAGAAAAATTACAGATCGAGAACGAGGAACTCATTGCACTCAACGGCCAACTCCAGGAAATGTTGGAGCATCAGCGGTCATCCTCCAATGAACTGCAGAGTATTCTCTACAGCACAAATGTTGCGACACTCGTTCTCGATGCTGACTTAAGAATTCTGTTCTTCACGCCAGCCACGAAGCCGCTGTTCAACCTTATTCCTAGTGATGTGGGTCGTCCGCTCACAGACCTCAGTTTACTGGCTGCCGATCGTACGCTTCAAGCCGACGTCCGAACGGTGCTCACCACGCTCGAACCAGTTGAACAAGAGATCGAAACACAAAACGGTGCTTGGTACATTCGTCGCGTCTTGCCTTATCGCGCCCTGGACAACCGCGTCGAGGGTGTTGTCCTTCTGTTTGTCGACATTACTGAGCGCAGGCGCGCGGCACAGATGTTAGAAGCGGCCAGACAGGCGGCAGAACTCGCCACACACGCCAAATCCCGCTTCCTCGCCGCAGCGAGCCATGATCTCCGTCAGCCGCTGCAAACGCTTAGTCTGATGCGAGGCGTGTTGGCGCAGAACATCAGAGACAAAAAGAACGATGAGGCTTTGAAACTGATCGCACGGCTCGACCAGACGACGGCTGTCATGACGGGCATGCTCAATACTCTGCTTGACATAAACCGGCTCGACTCGGGTGGCATCCGGGTTGAGAAAATTCGGTTTCCCATCAACGATCTGCTTGACCGTTTGAGAGATGAATTCACGTATCACGCTCAAACACAGATGCTTACCTTGAGAGTGGTCTCATCCAGCGTTTCGATCGACAGCGATCCGCGTCTCCTTGAGCTGATGATTCGCAACCTGCTTTCGAACGCTTTGAAATACACGGCGCAAGGTAAGGTGCTGCTTGGCTGTCGCCGGCACAACGGAATCTTGAGCATCGAAATCAGGGACACCGGAGTCGGAATCCCCGAAGACGAGCTTCCTGCGATTTTCGACGAATATCATCGGATCGACAATTCTATCAGCGGGCGAGGCCGTGGCCTTGGCCTCGGTCTCCCCATTGTGCGACGATTGGGAGATTTACTGGGCCATCGGGTTCGGGTTAGTTCGAAGCTGGGGAAGGGCTCGGTCTTCGTCATCGAGGTCCTGCTGCCAGCGAGTGGAACGGCGCTGCAGCTTGAACGCCATCGATCTGCGGTAAATGAGGATGCCGTCAAAAATGCTCACCAGACCAGCACGATTTTAATCGTTGAGGACGATCCCGAACAGCGCGAGCTTCTCGCCACTTTTTTGAAAGACGAGGGGCATCGCACCGCCACCGTACCAGACGGCATCGCGGCGCTGAAATTGGTCACCGATAGTGCATTCCAACCGGACCTCATTCTTGCAGACTTCAATCTGGAGCATGGGATGAGCGGGATCGAGGTCGCTGCGAAGCTGAGAAAGAAACTCAACCGCGCGATCCCTGTCATCATTCTGACCGGGGATATATCGACGGGAACTCGTCACGAAATTGCGTTGCATGACTGCGTCACCCTCAACAAGCCGGTGAGATTGAAGGATTTGACGCAAACCATCCAACGCCTTCTGTCAATATCGCAGTCCACCGTGCGGCCGCCACGTCGCCTCGACATTGACGATGCGGATGACAATTCGACATCGAGAGTTATCTATGTTGTCGATGACGACGGCAATGTGCGTCAAGCGCTCAGGAGCCTGCTCGAGGACAGTAACCAAACAGTCGAGATTTACGGCTCGTGTGAAGCGTTCCTTGAAGCGTATCGTCCTGGTCGTGAAGCATGCCTGTTGCTTGACGCTTACCTGCCAGGGATGAGCGGCCTCGATTTGCTTCAGCAACTCCACAATGCTGGAGATCTGTTGCCGGTGATCATGATCACCGGCAACAGCGACGTTACGATGGCCGTTCAGTGCATGAAATCCGGAGCGGTCGACTTCATGGAAAAGCCAATCGACCGCCACGAACTTGTGGAAAGGGTACAAAGCGCATTCGAACATTCGCAGGATTCTGAACAAACGGATCATCCAGCGTGATACCGCCGCTGGTCAGCTCGCGGAACTTACGCCACGGCAGTGCCAGATCTTGAAGCTGATGCTCGCAGGCCATCCCAATAAGAACATCGCTGCGGATCTTGGCATCAGCCAACGTACCGTGGAGACTCATCGTGCTTCCATTATGAAAAAGACAGGCACGAAGTCGCTTCCCGCGTTGACCCGCTTGACGCTCATGGCTGATTGGGATGTCGCCGGCTAAGCTGTCGCAGCTTCACCGATGCCTACGCGGCCCCTGGGAGCGGTGTATAAGATGTTCATTAAATCTGCTCCAAGGGCTCATTTTCAAAAGCCGACCCCGGCGTGATAACTGTGAATTCCGTTTAAAGAGGGAAGCTTGGTTGAATGGCGACGCTGTTCCGATCAACTTTGTCTAGCCATCCTGTTTGGACATCGTTTTCCTGGGCCTAGTCTTTCTCTCAAGGGATGGAATCGATAGGAGCATTTGCAACCGCGTCCGCGGCTGAACCAGATCCTGCAGCGTGTACCCATCGAGCGCCCCCAGGAATGCCACCCGCGCTTGATCAAGTGCGCCGCGCAGAACGCAGCTTGGCAGGATTGCGCAAGCGGCATGGATCGGTTCGAAGCAGGGCACCAATGCCATATCGGGTTCGGTGTGACGCACGATCTCACCCAGTCGGATCGTCTCGATGGGTTTTGCAAGACGCAATCCACCGCGCCTGCCGCGTACGGTTTTCACATAGCCTGCAACACCGAGCTGGTGCGCAACCTTCATGAGATGGTTCCGGGAAATCGCATAGCTGCTGGCAACCTCCGAAATTGTAGCAAGCCCGTCTTCCTTGAGCGCGAGATACATCAACAGGCGCAACGAATAATCAGTGTAAACGGTCAGGCGCACAGAATTCTCCCAAATGACGACAAAACATGTACAGAAAATATTGCTTTATCGCAATCACAATGTAAGATGCAGTTTAGATACATGTTTAAACAGATGAGCTCGTAATGGATATGATCGCATCAATCGCCAGCACGCTGGCCAGGTTGATTCTCCTGCCTGGAAATATGGTGTGTCAGGCCATAGGAATCGGAAATGCCGACAATCGTGATCTGGTCCGTATGTTGGTCAACTCGCTGGTCTGGATTGTAATCGGCATTTTCGCGCTAACACTGGCGGTGTAACCGGATGGCTGCGAGAACCAACCAGATTTCCGAGGATACAATCCGGCGCCTTGTTGACCGGTTTTACGCCAGGATCCGTGCTGATCCGGTGCTCGGCCCGATCTTCATGCGCGCTATTCCGGGGGAGTGGTCGGCGCATCTCGCGGTTATGTGCGATTTCTGGTCGTCTGTAATGCTGACCAGCGGACGCTATAAGGGCAGCCCGGCTACCGTGCATCTTCGGATAGAGGGCATTGAGCCGCAGATGTTTGACCGTTGGCTCGAAATCTTTGATGAGACCTGTGACGCGTTGTTTGAGGCTAATGAAAGCGAAGCGTTCCGAGCGAAGGCCGCGCGGATTGCCGAAAGTCTGAAACTATCGCTGTTCTACCGACCGGATGAGGTTTGGCCAAGAAGGGCGACGTGACACCCGTCGTTACCGACAACTTCAGGCCTAAATTCGCCGATTTCGCAACTTGCATAGCTACGCGAGGCAGGATGGCAATTTATCGACCCGGAGGAGGAAATGACACGAGATACCCATGCCAGGCACACCCACCAGTCCAATCACGAGATCTGGTGGTGGGCTTACACAGCCGATCAACACGGATACGCAAGGCCGTTCCGCAGGTGAGCAGCGCGCTCGCGCTATACAAAATATTATCGCGCTCGGTGAAATGAGCCAAAGAATTGCTCATGATTTCAGAAACATTCTGGCAATCATTGAAGCAGGACTAAGACTGGCGGAACGAGATTCAGACGATCCGGAAAAAGTCCGCACCTATCTCTCCGGAACCCGGGAAGGAGTCGGTCGAGGGCTAGAATTGACTTCCCAGCTCCTGGGCTTCACGAAACGACAAGAAACAGAAGTGCATCCGGAAAATGTGAATGACCTGCTGCAGAATCTCCATTCGTTCTTGAAATATGGCGTCGGGCCGGAAATCAATATTGTCTTCGACCTTGCACCAAAAATGCCCAAGTGCCTCATTGATCCGGCACAATTCAATGCCGCGGTTCTCAATCTTGTTGTCAATGCGCGGGATGCTCTGACTGACGGGGGCACAATTCAGGTCAGCACCGAAACGATCGATATGAAAAAGGAAGTCGCTGTCCCAGGCCGCTATGTCTGTGTCCGGGTCAAGGACACCGGTCAGGGTATGTCGGAAGAAGTATCTCATAGGGTTTTCGATCCCTTTTTTACCACCAAGGGCGACACCGGCACTGGTCTGGGACTGCCGCAGGTGCATGCCGCAATGTGTACAATCGGTGGTGATCTTCGCGTCAAGAGCGTTTTGGGAGCAGGAACAACCTTCGAACTCCTGTTTCCCATACAAGGCGACTGTCCCAGATCCGTGACAGTCTCGGGGGCAAACCGGCCGTCGGTGGACGAGGGTGATGCAGTCAAAATTCGAAAGGATGAACCAGATGAATCCGCTTAAAAAACTCAACGAGCACGGTCAGTCATTCTGGCTTGATTTTCTATCGCGTGGATTTCTCGAGAGCGGCGGGTTGCAAAAGCTCATCGATGAAGACGGATTGAAGGGCGTCACCTCCAATCCATCCATTTTTGAAAAAGCCATTGTCGATTCCAAGGCCTATCAGGCGCAGATCACGGCGGCTCCCACCGATCTACCAATCATGACCCTCTACGAGCAACTCGCTATTTCAGACATCCAGCAGGCCGCCGACACGCTGCGTCCGGTCTATGACGCACTGGATGGCCGCGACGGATTTGTCAGTCTCGAAGTATCACCGTCTGTCGCCGCGAGCACTGATGCGACAATTGCTGAAGGTCGCTTTCTCTGGAAGTCGGTTGATCGCGAAAATTTAATGGTCAAGGTGCCAGCAACAACGGCAGGGCTGTCTGCTATCCGCCAACTCACCAGTGAAGGTATCAACGTCAACGTTACGCTGTTGTTTTCACAACATGTCTATGAACAAGTCGTCGAGGCCTATCTCGCTGGCCTTGAGTCTCTCGCACGAGAAACCCGGGATTTGAGTCGAATTGCCAGTGTTGCGAGTTTCTTCGTAAGTCGCATCGATTCCGAAATTGACAAGCTCCTCATGATCGAAATCGAGCGGACCGGCAACCCTGACAGACGTAAAACGCTCGAAAGCCTCAAGGGCAAAGTTGCGATCGCCAACGCAAAGCTCGCGTATAGGCGTTACAAGGATTTGTTCGCGAGCGCGCGTTGGCAAGCACTTTCAGAAAAGGGAGCCCGTACACAACGTCTACTTTGGGCAAGCACAAGCACCAAAAATGCGAACTATCCCGATGTCCTCTACGTCGATGAACTGATTGGCGCGGACACAGTCAATACCATGCCGCTGAAGACGATTGATGCCTATCGCGACCATGGCGCTCCGCGTAACAGTCTCGAGGAGAATGTCACCGATGCTGAGGCGACGTTGAAAACTCTTGATGAAGTCGGCATCTCGCTCGAAAGTGTTGCGGCGAAGCTGTTGAGTGATGGAGTTCGGTCGTTTGCTGGTTCATTCGCCACCCTCCTGGGAACGATCGACTCGGAGCGCAAAGCACAACGATAGGTTCCCAGTCAGATGCGGCTATCTGCAGGGTATTGTCACATAAGTGGCGTCAGTGAGATCCGCGATCACAGACGGCTAGCAATGGCCGGATGGACTGCTGTCCGTGGCCGGCTCGTCTGAAACTGTCAGCGCCGGTCAAACAAAGCGACAGCGCCATTTAGTGTGAAAGCAGGATTGGCAGGCGAACATCGTTGAAAACGTCTGCAGTCGCGCCCCCGAGGACGAAATCTCTTATACGGGAATTACCAAACCCGCCCATCACCAGAAGTTGCCCTCCAGATTCCAGGCATGCGCCTGAAGGGCCTCGCCTATCCGGCGGCCTCCGACGTTGAGAGTGAGAGACTCGGCAGCGAGACCCACGCCTTTTTAGCGTAAGCGCTAGTCTTTCGCCGATGTTCTTGTCGTGGATGGGTTTTTCGTCCAGCACTGTCACAACCGAGATTCGCTTTGCCCGCTGCAGGAACGGCGCTGCATCGGCGAGGGCACGCGCCGCGACCCGGCTCCCATCCCAAGCGATCATTACATGTTCGATGGCGTCGAGAGTCATCGAAGAAGGAAGGAGAACGACAGGACGGCCTGAGCCGAATAGGACTTCCTCAGCTATTGCCCGTGTTGAAGAGTCAGCTGAATCCCATTCCATGAACGAAAGATCTCCGTAGCGTGCTTGTGAGGCAGCAACTTGGCCAATCCGGGCAGGCGATGCGTTGGTTTCATCTACCGTTAAGGATACATTTGCATCGGCAGCCGCCTTTTTCACAGCCTCCAACAGCCTCTTTCCCGCGGTTCGACTCAACAAAATTCCGACGAGCGCTTTGGAAACGTCAGGTATGTCCACGTAAATACATTGTGCGCTCACATCCAAATTGAGGTGTTTTGCAACCGCGATGGCGTTGGTGACGAACTTCTCTGAACTCGCATCGGGGTAAGTCAGTAACGGCAAAATCCCAGTGCGCGCATCTTTTTTGTCCTATTCGCTCAAGTGGCTGACAACCGCAACGCTGTTGCGGACGGTATGCTTCGTTCGCTTTGGTTTAAGCCTGTGTCGTGGCGATCAACTTCCAATCGCGTTGCGACGACGCGATGGGCCTTGCGAAGGTCCATACGTCAGATACGCGGATCACTCTCGTTGGGTGGCCATCAATAATTTCGTTATCGACACCGCGTGTAACGGTCACCAATTCACATATGAAGCGAAGTGTCACCTGCATTGCATCTTCCGATACAGTTGCATCGACGATCTTTGGCATCTCCAGTCTGACCAGGCTAGATTCGATATGCTCTTTCCTGACTTCACGTTCCGTCAACGTGGCTTCGAGCGTGCTGTAGACATCTGAAGATGACAACCGCTGTAAAACCAGCCTATCACCGCTTGTGTAGGCTGAGAGGATTGTCTCGTAGGCGACGAGGGCATGGTCGAGGAAACGGTGTACATCAAACTTGTGATCGATGGCCGTGATCTCGGATAATCCCCGTGCGGCATCGGATCCGGGTCTAGTCACGTCTTTCCAGCGTATATCATCGGCGGCGCTAATACGGCTCGAGACGAGCGCCGTTGCGGACGATGCGACCATCGTTTCGTGCATACCTTGGTCCGGTTGCTCAGGAGGCTGTTGTTGCTTGAAAAGCGCATTATAGAACTGCCAATAAACAACGCCCAGAAGGATGAGTTGTATCAGTCCATAACCACCGGTACCTTGTTCCATCACGTTGATCCTCTACGTTTCAGACCTGTCTTTGCCCCTCATTGCTTGAACCGATTGTTGCTTTGTTCAGTTGTTCTTGGCCCGTGTCGCGTGTGCCGCAACATTGCCCATTTTGCTCCAGAAGCGGCAATTCAATCGGGGGTAAACGTGAGCATTGAAATCCCGCGTTTGGCTAACAACGACCTCCGTACATCCTGTATTCGTTCTGCCTGCTGCTTCGAGGAGTAAGGGCCCAGCGCTTGCGTCCTCTCAGCCCCGCGGCGAACGTGGCAAAACCATTCCGCGCCCTCTCTATATACTTCAACGGAGACCGGCGTACCGGAGGCCGCCTCAGGAAGCCCTTCGTCGAATTGTATAGGCGTAGCGTGGTGCTCGACAGGCACTTTGGGGTGTCGGCGGGGGATGTTTTCAGTTTCGTCTGGCATGGTGAACATTGTCGACTCCTTTCCGTCGTGACGGACATCGGTTGGGTCGACTGTACGAGGCGTCAAACACGGAAAGTTTTCACTAGGCTCAGTCCATCCGCGCAATTGCCGTCATTTCAAATATGGACCTTAAATAAGTATTGTCAATACATCTTTAATTTTGCAAGTCGCAATAAATTGCGCGTTAGGGGAAGTATGTCCATTTTCGTCGAAATCGTGTGTCGACTAACTTTTGTCCGCATCGTGACAACAGCTCCGAGGCGGTGACCACTCATTGATTGCTGGATCGTGAGGTTCCGATTTGGTGTCTGATGACATATTTCGTGTAAGCATAATTCTTTGATTTTGGGCAAAGCATCACGCGCTTAATGACCTAGAATTAGGTTCTTCAATTCGACCGCATCGTTATGCACTTCGTCATGGGCGGAATACACCAATGTGATTGGTCCGTCCTGTGCCAGAGAGCGCAACTGATCGAGCCGGGCAGTATTTTGTTCGACTTCGCGGGCGTAGCGCCGGCGGAATTCGTTCCAGCGGGCGGGATCGTGTGAGAACCATTTGCGAAGTTCGGTGCTCGGCGCAATATCTTTCATCCAGAGATCCAGCAACGCCTCTTTCTTTGAAACGCCACGGGGCCACAGACGATCGACGAGAATTCGGGTGCCGTCCCCCTCGGCCGGAGCTTCATATGCCCGCTTCAGCTTGACGTTCTCGACAGGGATAGGTGCACTCATGGCTTTTGTCTCCTGGCTTCAACCAGCAGTGTGTGTTGCCAGCTGAAATCGATTTCTTACCTAAGCATGTTCGACCTTGACGAGATATTTAGCGTGTCGATTTTTACGAATGTTCATTCGAAGATAGAATTGTCGCTCGTAAAGCTAGAATTCGCGGCGATTCACGCTGCAAATTTTAAATTCGGAAGCGCCCACGGATTTCCGACACAGGTCGTCATGCACCGCCGGTTTCGACAGTTTTGTGTCCCGTAGTTTCAAGAATAATGACACGAAAAAATACGGGTATAAGCGGCCGCGCCACATGCCGAATAATGGTCTCGACATAGGCCGGCTGCCACCATTCGGCTTTCTTGCTGAGAAGTTCATGGGCCTTGTTTCTGGCGTCTATGTGATCCGGTGCATTGGTCAGTTCTTCGAAAAGACCATTCACGATGACGCTTTGCCACCGATTGGACCCGGCGATCTCGTCAAACTGAACGCAGATTTTCGGGTTTGCCCTCATCCACTCTACCTTTTTGCCAACGGTGGTGAATGCGTACAAATAGACCGCGTGATAGGCGAATGAGAGGGGCATGATATAGGGTTGGGCATCGTTCACGCATGCCAATCTTCCAAGCGTCGCTCTTTCAAGCAGCGCCTTCGTTTCTTCCTGGCTCATTTCCTTTATTATCATGAGACTTGCTCCGACCGTTGAAATCTCAATTTGTGCTGGTTAATCCCGAACTTAAACAATGCGGCACGACGCGCCGCCCGTTGTTAGGGCATTCTGGTACAAAGAATAGTCCTCTAGACCATGCTATAGGCACTCTCCAGCAGCATGCGTCGATCATCGATTTCCCGCACTCCGGGGACGTTTTCCACCAGTACAAACAATGCGATCCGATCGGCTTCAGAATGGTATATTCCATTGATCGTAACTATCCCGTGGAATACACTCACCGCGCAGCTTCCCACCGCCCAATCTTCTTGATTCATGGCTTGCAGAATTTTTGCACGAACCGTTGCGTCATCGATAAATACGGAATCACTAAGAGGCTTGCTGGCGTTCGCCAGAGCTTCAACGAGATTGGTACGGCTGACGATTCCAATCATGTGATCATTGCGCAGGACTGGAACACGTTTAATGTTGTGCCGTTTAAACAGGTTGGCTATTTCGTTTATTGAAGTGTTCTCGGTCACCGTAATCACGTTTTTGGACATGACGTCGCCGATGTGCACCGAGTGAGTTTTTATGTACTCATTCGCTAGTGTAGCGTTTTCGGTGACGAGGCGAGATCCACCAGGAACGAGGTTGATCTGTTATACCAATCTCGTGACGTCGTAAGAGGTCGCCGTCGCTGACGATTCCAACCAGTTTGCCCTTATGTACTACAGGCACGGCACTGATTCCGTGTCTGATCAGCAGTTCGGCTGCTTCTCCGACCGTGCTGTCAAGCTCGATAGAAATCACTTCAGAATTCATGACATCCTTTGCGGTAAGCATGATGCCTCCTTTCCCGAACATCCCGAAGTAAAACAACTCAAGACGTCGGCACTATTTCTATAACTATGCTTCGAAACGTCGCTTTGACGTCGCATTTACACTTTTGATTTTGGTCTCTCTTGTACGATAAGCAAATGAATTAAATCGTTGAGTTGGACCAAAATTATTGCATCGATCGATAATACAAAGGATCGCCTCGTCTTTTCCACCGGCGAGGAATGTCATGCTGAAGCGACATTTCAGCTGGACGTATCGGCGGGGGTTCCAATACCTTCATCTGTTACGCGGCTGGCGGACCGCGATCATCGTTGTCGTTGCCGACGTCCGCTGCTCCCTTGACGCTGAGGGCGCGATCCTCGAGCCGGAACACGTTTGACTCCCCCCGTTCCGTCTCTTCAATCCTTTGCCTGCGCTCTCTCACGCGCCGCGCTTCGGCCTCAGGTTGATAAAAGACTTTTTCCACCTTAACCGTTTCCCGTGCATCAGACGTTCTCCCGACAACCGCGCTTTGTCCTTCGGCAAGCCCGAGCAAAGTCAATCCACGAGGATGGGAAATCGATATGACGGTCAATCCGACGATCCCACGCATATCATTGTTGCCGATAACGCGGTTTTCCAGGAGGCCGCCATCAACGCGATAGCTGATGCGGCTGTTGAGCGTTACTACCGTGGATGGAATGTCTTCAGGAAAGGTCACGATGGCATTGGAAAGCTTGTCCCTGAGAATGGACCGCATCAATTCATCCTTGAGGAACATGCTGTCCTGCATGGATTGCAATGTGTAATAATCTTTGGTGGTAAGCTGACAGACGTTTGATTTGAACATGACGATCTCCTGCCCGAAACCGCGGGGTTCAGGCCTACTTTTCCAGATGCATAATGGGAAAGCACCCCTGACATGACACCATCCGAAAAGACGGATCACATCAGGGGATGATGTCCTGCCAGGAAAAATATCACTCGATCCAATCGACGGATTAGCGTCCGAACGTCAGCCATGATCGTCCTCTGCTCTATGCGAAAAGGTTTGATGTTGCGGCAGAACGGGAAACCTGCGTTTCCGCCGCCGGATGTTCGGTAACCGCTAAAACCGTCAGCTTGTGCTGCCGATCATCCCGTGCGGTCCAGTCCATCGTCTGACCGGCGGCCAGTCCGAGAAGGGCAGTTCCGATGGGGGTGAGGACGGATATCTTTCCTTCAGAAATATCGGCGTCTCCCGGGAACACCAGCGTCACTGTTCGCGTATCTCCGGTGTCAGTATCATACTCTACCGTCGATCCCATGCGCACGACATTTGCGGGCACCGAGACGTCGGCTACCAAACGTGCGCGTTCGAGTTCGAGCAAAAGACCATCGGACATCTCGGGAAAGCGATCAGCCGCGGCGAGCGCAACGTTGTTCAATCGCTCGTGATCCGTCTTACCGATCACGATCGACGGCTTTCGTGGGTTCTTGATGTGTTTCTTCATTTTTTGCCTTCACCCCGGCCACGACGCACACGTGCATTATCGCCCAAGCGTTTTCCCGGGTTCGCTATCGGAGAAATATGGATGTGCTCAACGCACTGCTACGGCTTGTGCTACCCCGCGACCCGGAGCGCATTTGCGGCCGAGTCGGGGGTCAATCTCCCGCGATGGGACAAACCCTGAAAATCATTCTTTCGTAATGGTTGAAAACCATAAACATTTTGCAAACGATATCCACTTCGGTCGACAACACTTAACTTTGTACTTCTCTCTATACTTGGTGGTTACGACACGAAAGTCAAGGCATCGCATAGGCTCGGCACCTTTTCCTCAGGGTGTTGGTGGTTTTACGATGTTGGACAGAAGGTCGCATACGCTTGTTTTATTTATCGAAAATGGCATATTGGAGTCATGACTGTTCCGCTAAAAATCGCTGAAAGGTGTTCCCCCCGTGCGCATGATTGTGCCCGGGGGTGAAGGTGATACCTGACTGATCACCGAAAAACACAATCCCCCGGGTTCGAATTCAAAATAAAAAGCACTCGAAACGGCCTTCGAATACTTCAAAGGTTAAGGGAAATTGTGATGTACATACGAAAACCACCAAAAATTTGCAGTAATTGCAGAAACACTATTCCGAAAGCTGCGCGCCGCTGTGTCTGGTGCGCCGCTGGCGCATCAAGCCCCAAGCCGCGAGCTTTTGACCAGGCGAAAATGTTTGGGACGTCTTCAAACGTCTCACCCGCTTCGTGGGGGCCGGAATCATGAGTATCTCAGGTGGCACCAAACGGGTGACGTGGCCTTTAATCGCGACGGCCCTGAGCATCACGACATACATCAATTATCCGGAACTTCTCGACACTAACAATCTTGGTTGGGACCGCGAACTTGTCCGTCTCATTCTGGGCGGCGCGAGTTATTTTGCGGCGGCATGGTTGTGTGGTCGTCTGATAGGGGTCGCCCTTCAGCGAACCACGCCGGGCAAGCGGAAGGCTCCAAGACTCGTGCAGGAAATGATCGTGGTCGGGCTGTTTCTCGTGGCCTTGGTGGCAACCATCATGCTCGTGATGGGCCAGTCGATGAGCGGGGCCATGGCAAGTTCCGGCATATTGCTTGCCGTCATCGGCATCGCCTTGCGCAACGTAATCGGGGATGTTTTCTCTGGCATCGCCGTAGGTCTCGAAGCCCCATACAGAATTGGGGACTGGATCGAGCTCAACGGCGTCGTTCGGGGGAAGGTTGTGGAAATAGGATGGCGCACCACGAGGCTTCTTGCCAGGGATGAAACCTATATGATCCTGCCCAACAGCAAGATTGCCCGTCAACAGGTGACAAACTACAGCGCACCGCGCCGGAAATATCGGGCGCAAGTGGAAATATGTCTTGGTCATAACATTCCAGTCACGGAGGCCAAAGTGCTTCTTTCCAACGCGGTCGCCGCTTCTCCGATCGTGTTGCAGGATCCGGCACCAGACGTGCGTGTCGTATCGCATGACAGGTCGGCAATCTGTTACGCAGTGCGGTTTTGGGTCCCCTCTTTTGCAGAGGAGGCCGATTGTCGAGACGCAGTTTTCTGCTCAATCGATGACGCGTTAAGGACGTCGGATTACCCCATGCCGACTGGAAACGATGAATGCTTGGCTCAGTACAAAGTCTCCAACAAAAGCAGCCTCGGTCGATCGCTTCGGTCGGTCGGAATTTGAAGACGGGATTGCATTCAGGAACAGCGGCCAGCGCGGCGAGTTGATCCGATCCCCAAGCGATAGACCAAATCCGATATAGTCGACGTTCGATAGTGACGGACTACGGAGATTTGGGTCGCCTCCAACAAATATCCAGCACTGTCTGCGGGGGCATTTAAGCCTCCCTCCAGGCGGACTTGTTTTGCTCACCTGAGTGCGCCGAAGATGCATTGGTTACGCATTTCCCTTTGAAAAACCATAGCACTTGCAGCAATATGCCGGAGGAGGACTTTGTCGTGCCGCAATGGGAAGATTTGACCGCTGAGGAGAAAACTGCGCTCAAAAGATTGAACCGCGGACCCCATCCGGATCTGTCCGAGACGCTCGGCATGCGCCTGATTTCACTCGGTCTGGCGGAAGAAAGAAATGATGCGATCGGTATAAACAGGGCCGGCAGGGAGTTGGTCATAAGCGCGCTGCTCGACGGTCGAAAGACCTGACGGCTCAAATCAGGGAGGCCGCAATTCACTCAGCCACGTGTCTCAAAGCCGTGAGCGCTTCCTTTATATCCTGCCGATTTTCGCTTTCGTCCATGTAGACGGCATAGGCGGGATAGACGAATTCCGGCGCGGAATTAATGATCTCCAACTCACCGGTTTTCAAAAATGGAGCAACCGAACCTTTGCGGAAATATCCCATCCCGCCGGTACGCACGATATAGTTGAGTCCCAGGGGGCCCAATCCGACGAACAAACCCGGAGAGCCAAAGGGTGCGGAGATCGCTCCGTGCTGGGCCGCAAAAACCGGTCCCCAGTCGACGTGAACATACTCGGGTTCCACCTCTGGATCCTGTGGCGTGGCCTTCACCAGGACCAGCTTTTCTTCGATTAGCAATTCCACCTTGATACCCGGCAGCAACCTCGGCGCGTATAAGATGGCGATGTCCAGCGCGCCCGTCCGCAGTTGCTCCAGCAATTGGTCGGCAAGGCCGACATGAGCCTGAATGGCCGTCATGGGATAGGCCGTGCGCATCTGGACCAGCCAGTCGAGAAACAGCGGGTTCCAAAGACTGAGCTCACATCCGGCCGCTACCACGCTGGTCTTCCCATGAGGGACTGCCAGTTGCTGCCGTGCCCGCTCCCAAATCTGGACCAGGGATTGGGCGTAACGCTCAAATTCTTTTCCCGCCGGGGTCAACTGGGTCCCGTTGCGGTTGCGGATGAAGAGCTGGCGTCCGATCTCCTCTTCCAAGTTGCGGATGCGCGCGCTGACGGTGGTCTGCGTCACGTGGAGGCGTTCCGAGGCCTTCAAGAAACTTCCCGAATGAATGATCTCCAGGAACGTGCGTGCGCGGTCGATGTCCATGACCAAAGGTTATAGTGCAATATTTTTGTATTAACAGTGCATTTAATTCCGTTTGCGTTGCCGTTGAACCGGTTTGATACTCTTTCGAGGCCGGAACGGGCAATTGTATGAGCGCCCGTCGAAGAGCGACACTGCAGGAACGCGCGATGATAGAAGACGAACAACAGCCTCACGAATTTTCATCTCCACCGTGCCTCATGCACGAACTGATGCCCGAATACCAACCCGATGATCCCAAACCATGGCACGAAGTCGTAGCGTTTCGTAAATCTGAACGCGAGAGGTTGATCAAGGAGCGCTTTCGGCTCACGCCAGATGTCCGGTTAGTCAAATCGAGACGCATAGCACGCAAGCTGGGCGATGTGATTGGCCGGCTGCCAAGTCAACTGATCGGCGTTTACTGGCCGTTTCGCGGGGAGCCTGATCTGCGAGACTGGATGACAGATGTTGTCCAGTCCGGAGCGAGCATCGCGCTGCCTGTCGTTGTAAGGCGGAGTTGGCCATTGGAGTATCGCACATGGGCGCCGGGCGTCGCTCTCGAACGCGGTATCTGGAACATCCTGGTTCCCGCGAACGGTCCTTCAGTCCAACCATCGACCATCATCGCTCCGCTGGTGGGGTTCGATTCTTCGCGATATCGATTGGGCTATGGTGGCGGCTTTTTTGACAGAACCCTCGCTGCTATGCCTGTAAACCAAAAGTGATTGGCGTTGGCTTTGCCACAAGCCGAATTCCTTCGATCTATCCGCAGGCCCACGACGTTCCGATGGATCTGATTGTCACAGACGAATGAAATGCGGGATGCCTCAGAAGGGCGCGTACTGCTTGATGTCAAATGGGAAAGAGACCGCAAGATGACGTTCGTGGTCACCGACAATTGTATCAAGTGCAAATACATGGACTGCGTAGAGGTCTGTCCGGTGGATTGCTTCCACGAAGGTGTGAACATGTTGGTCATCAATCCTGATGATTGCATCGATTGCGGTATGTGCGTGCCCGAATGTCCGGCCGAAGCCATAATGGCGGACACCGAACCAGACCTCACCGATTGGCTGGCGTTGAACGCTCGCTACACAGCTCTTTGGCCCAACGTGACCCTTAAGCGCACAAGACTGAAATTGGTGCCCCGCACTCAATGCAGAACCTGCTGCCCGCCGGAACAGTGGCCTTACAGCTTGAGCATTCCGTACGACACCTGCTTTCAGAGATCGTAGTTCGTCAGCTCCTATGGAAGACAAAGGCAGGACGACCTCACAAAGCTGCTCAGTTTACCCGCGCAGCCTTAGTCAGCTAATGATCGCGACTCAGTTGAATGTGTGCAGCTTGATCTTCAGGCTGCCATCACCCTGCCGCTCGAATATATGCGTGGCGAGGCCGCCCCATGGCTGATCCTTCTCACTAGCGTCCTTGCCGTTGATTGGTTGAGGGTCCCGCTTCCTCAACTTGTGCCCGACTATCAGATGGAATTAACGCCAACAGGAGAGCAAGCGTCGGCAAGGCCAACGACGGAGAAACGGATGAGTTTGATTGGCTAATTTTCTTCACGGAGTAATGGCTCTTCCTCGGCCTGCGACGCATCCCTCATACCAACGATGCATCAATGTGGAATATTCCTGGCGGCCCGCTTTTCCTTTTTTCTGAATTGCGGACAACATTTTGTCTGCCCATGATCCGTAGATTCGATGCAGTATGAAGAGACATAGACCGAATACAAACACCATCGCAGAACCGTAAATAGTCCAAGCTTTGGGGTTAGTAAGAGAAGCTGATATTTGGGACCCCTGCCAAAGGAGTGATATCACCGACCAGTAGACCTCTGGAGCGGCATACCCAAGAGCACAAACGATTACTATCAAGAAGCCGGCCCCGGTTGTGATGAGAGGCGTGATTGTCGCTATAACGAGACTTCCGACGACAAGGTACCATCGCTCTTTTGCGGAAGGAACTCTACCAAGCTGCCGGACAAACCGGTCTGCAACTATACCGGCGGGGACAGCCAGTGCTCCAATGTTCAATCCGTTAGAGACTGCACGCGAAAGCGTGCCCCCATACTTCTCGTAGGCCACAGCCCCAATCAAAAGGACGAAATTTGTCAGAAGGCTGATCAAGGCAAATCGCTTCAAAAAGTTTCCGAGCCTAGAAAATCCCTTCATAGATTCCCTCACCAATATCGTAAACTTAAACAACCGGACGACCCTGGCTCTCACCTCGTGCCAAAAAGCAGTGGCCGACGCGTGGGATTGCTGCGACCCGACTGTCAGCAGGTCCCGAGCGGACTCCGCGGAATTGGCTTTGGAGATGCGTTCATTGTTGGTAGTAGCTGTATGAGCCATCTGCTGCCCTCGCCCATTTGTACATGACATAGCCCGGGAGAGTGGAGTCGCCCTTCTTATCGTAGGAGATATTACCGAGAACCGTTTTGAACGGTCCCTTCTCCTTCATTGCCTTGGCCACCATTTTCGGGTCGGTTGATTTTGCAGCGGTGGCCGCAGCGGCGATACTCTGGACGGCCGCATAGGCATTGAATGCGTACTCAGCCGGTTCAATACCCGCCGCGCGGAACTTCTCGACAAGGTACTTATGCGCCGGATTGTTGGCCGGTTGAGGCGCGAACGTGTTCAAGGTCCCGGCAGCAGCGCCGCCGGCAATCGAGGCAAGTCTGTTTGTCATTATCCCGTCGCCGGCGACAAACTGGACTTTGAGGTCATTCTCGGCAAGCTGGCGCATTATCTGCCCCGCCTGTTTGTCGAGCCCACCCCAGTATAGCAACGTAACACCGGTCTTTCGCACCCTCGCAACCAACGGCGAAAACTCCTCGCTGCGATAATCAATGCTTTGGCGGAATGCTACTTTGACGCCTTTGGACTTGAGAGTTTTCGCAGTTGCATTAGCGAGGCCGCGGCCATATGGCGTCTTGTCATCAACGATCGCAATTTTCGCATCCTTGAATTTTTCGGCAATGTAGGCTGCTGCGACATTCCCCTGCCGGTCATCCCGCCCACAGGTTCGGAACGTGTTCCAAAGGGGTTTGGGTCTATCGGTGAAAGTTGGATTTGTCGAAGCAGGGGACACCATTAGGATGCCGTTTCGAGCATAGACGTCCGACGTGTAGATTGACACCTCAGAGTTGACGTGGCCGATGACGAACTTCACGCCGCTCGAGACAAACTTGTTGGCAACAGCCATGCCCTGCGCCGGATCATACGCATCGTCACCAACCGAAAATAAGATCTTCTCGCCGTTGATGCCACCGGACGCGTTGATTTCAGCGGCGGCGGCCTCGGCGCCCTTCTGAATCTGAACCCCGTAGGCAGCATAATCGCCGGTGAAAGGCGCTCCTATTCCGATCAATATGTCTGCGTTGGCAAAACTGCAGAAGTTGAGCATTGCGGCAAATGTTACGCCGAAAAAGAGTATCACTCTCATTGCTATTATGTCCCCCGGTGCGAACCAGCACTGGAGCAGACAATCATGCGAACCGGGACAACTGCAAGTGTCGGCGATTGTTTTCAATGGATATTTCTAGGCGCCCAGTTCAGCGGGTGCGTTTTTCCGCAATGCCGTTTGAGTGCTGAACCGGATCGTTCTCGATCTGTGCTTCGAAAATCGCATAATGCCTCGACTGGAACTGCACACTCGAAACCCTTCAACGTGGTTCGTTATGACAGCTTTTGGCCCATTGCGGACGTTCGAGTCTCCTGCACTCACGATGGCGACCATTAGCAAATTGCCTAAGAGTGGCGGTCTGACGAGCCTAAGTTGGGTCGACTGGTAACAGCACTGGCAACCTGGAATGCATTGTCGCCGAATTCACCGCCAACGCCCTGAGCTTGCTCCGGCCGCCTCCTCGTTAATACTCACTCGCAGCTGCCGTCCAATAAGCGCAAACGACGCGGCGGCCAAACACCCGACGGCGACGCAAATCAGCAGGGACGGTCCGATGCCGAGCCAATGCATGATGAAGGCAAATACAAACGGTGCTCCCGAAGATGCAACCAGACGGACAGCCGTGGACTGGCCAACCCGTTCGCCGTAACCCACGCTCCCGAACAACGCCAGCGGAAGTGTCCCCTGGGCAATGCTGGAAAGCCCGCTTCCAAGGCCGAAGATGACGGCAAACGCCAATGCCCCCGTTTGCCAGCTACCGCTCCAGAGCAGGATGGCTATCGCCGATGACATCAGGCCCGTCGAAATGATTGCCAGACTCAGCGGTTGCAGCCTGTTTCCGCTCATGAGGCTGAACAATCGACTGGCGACCTGTGCTGGACCGAACAAGGTCCCCACGAGAACACTGGCGCTGCCCAGCCCCAGAGCCGCGAGGATTGGCAGCATATGGATCAGGATGGCAGCGTTGATGAATCCGAGAAGCGCAAAACCTGAGACCATCAAGACGAACCCCATACGGAGCCGCTCTATAGGAAGCATGTCCTCGACGACCGGTGTTGCAGCTTTCATCGAAAACTGATGACCATTGCTGGAAAGCCTTGCCAACCAGATGTGGATCGGTAGGCAAAGGAGCAAATGTGCGGCCCCAAATACATAGTAAACCTCGCGCCATGTCAGATGCTCATGAAGAGCTGTCGTGACTGGCCAGAATATGGTCGAAGCGAATCCGGCAATCAGAGTGAGATGGGTGATGCTGGTCTTTGCCGTAGTCGGTTTGATCTGCACCAGCAGGGCAAATGCGGCGTTGTAGAGCACGAACGTCGATGCGAGCTCGATGGCGACAAGGCCGATGACGAAGGCAATTGCATTGGTTGCAAGGGCACAGGCCAAAAGTGCGATGGCTGCGCCGATCGATCCGAGTGCCATGACTTGACCTGCGCCAAATCTGTCAATCCAGCGCCCCACCCAGGGGGATGCCAAACCGCCCGCAAGTAGCGATGCGGAAAAGGCTCCGAACACCCAGTCTGATGGCCAACCGAACTCCTGGCCCATCGAAGCCGCCAAAGGACTGAAGCTGTAATAGAGCGTGCCATAGCCGATGATCTGGGTCACGCCCAACGCGGCCACGATGAGGTGGCTTTGGGTGAACAGCGGTGCGTTTCGAGACGTCCCCAATTTGTCCCTACGCCTCGCAGGTTTCGGCACAGGCGTCGACAGCGGGGTCGCAGCGCCCCTGACAGCAGTCCTTCATGAGGAACTCGATCAAGCCGGAAAGGGCGGGATATACCGCGCTGTAGATGATCGAGCGTGCCTCGCGGCGTGACTGGATCAAGCCGGCCCGCTCGAGATGGCTTAGGTGGAAGGATATTTTCGACGAAGACGCTCCCATAGCCTCACCGACCGCGCCAGCTGGCATGCCGTCGGGTCCGGCGATCACGAGCAGGCGGACGATTCTGAGCCGGGTTTCCTGGGAAAGGGACGCAAAAGCGCTGAGGGCTTGCATTTCATTCATGATTATCTCAATATCTCAAAAGAAGTTGAAATGAGGATAACCGATCATGGACACGATGACCAGCCCATCTCTTGTAGATTTTCACAATGACGGCTCGCTTGCAGGCATCCTTGCCGCCTTGGAGCCGCACTCTGACAAATCGCTCGTGCTTCAATACCGCGGGCGAACCATCCAACCCGGTTATCACGTCACCGAGGTGAAAGCGGGATCGTTCGTCACACTCGATTGCGGGGGCAATCCTGATCAATGGCACGAAACCATCCTCCAGGTGGAAGACCTGCCTTCTGTAGGCGGCCGCGATTTCATGCAAGTTAGCAAATTCCGCGGTATCCTCGCCCAGGTCGCGACCCGGGTCGTACTTGACGCCGACGCTCGTCTTACCTTTGAGGTGGGAACTCCCGACGCTCCCATGCAGGTCTTCGACGTAAACACGCTGGCGATCGAGGCCGATCGCATTGTGCTGGCACTTGCGGCACGTCCTGCAATCTGCAAGCCGAGGCATCGGGCTGCAAAGGAGGCGGCGCCCGCAGCATGTTGTGGCACAGCAGCGAAGGGTTCGGGGTGTTGCTCTTGAGCGTGCCTGCTTGACGGGAGAAGGCGACAATCTCGTTCGTGATGCGTACGGTGCGGAAACTTATGCACGGCTTCAGAAAATCAAGCGCATTTATGATCCGGGCAATCTCTTCCGCATGAACCAGAATATTGTGCCGTAACGATACCTATCGGGCGAACGGCCAGTATGATCCTGGTCTTAGTCGGCCCCAGGTCCTACCCATGATCAACGAGATTTGACGCCTGACATTATCGGGTCGAATGGCCGCTTCTGGCGCAAAGCAGCCATTGACCGATTCATTCTACGATCGCCTGTCTTAAGGTAGGAAGCTATTAGTGACGTCTTCCTTTGGACATTGAATATTAGGTTGAAGCTTTGTCAGGATTGTCGAAAGACTTGGCCGAAAGCGATACGGCCCCACGGTGCCTTTTCGCAGTAGGCAATGAACGCGATGAGGATGGGAACTCCAATGAACGCGCCCGGCACGCCCCATATAAAGCTCCAGAAGAACACCGAAAAAATGACGACGAAACGCAAGATCGCCAACGATGTGCCGATCAACAAGGGTTCAAGATAGCTCCCAATCAGGAACTGGATCAGGTTCAGTCCGACGAAGATTGCCACGGCCAGGCGAGTCTCGTGCAGTGAAGGCGAAAGACGGCTTCGCAATCGCGGATTCAGGGACATCAGGCGCATCGATTTGCCGCGGCCCCTTCTTCGTTCAGCGCGCGTGGCGGCAGCAACCGCTTCGAAATCGCGATCAGGCAAAGGGATGGCCGCATTGTCGACATGCGCCGCATTAGCAGCAGCCAAGGCGACACCGCTCAATTGACGAGAAAACCGATCGCGAAGGCATTCGCGATGTCGATGAAAAAAGCTGATACTAAAGGCAGGATGATGAAGGCCATCGGTGCCGCGCCGTGGAGTTTGGTGATGGCCGTCATGTTGGCAATGGCTGTCGGGGTCGCCCCCAGGCTTATGCCGCTGAAGCCCCCGGCAATCACCGCTGCGTCGTAGTTGCGGCCCATCAGCGGGAATACAACGAAGAGTACGTAGGCGATCGCAGCGACGGTCTGAATAGCCAAAACGAGCAGGAGAGAGGATCCAAGCCCACCGAGTGTCCAGAGTTGCATGCTCATCAGTGACATTGCAAGAAAGATGCTCAGCGAAAGGTCGGAGACAAGTGCCAGCGCGCGGGTGCGCGTTGGCCAAAACAGCGCTGGCACAATTCGCGGAATAACATTGGTCAGAACGATCGCCGACAGCAGGCAGGCAACGAAGAGGGGCAGACGAAATCCCAAGTCGGCCAACAGCTCATCGACCGTATAGCCGATGAGAACGGCAACGTTGAGGACGAGAATGGTGCGGAGCAGCGTGATGTGGTTGAGGTCGTCTTCGATTGCTTCGTCATCCGGCAATCCGATCGACGGAGCCGCGTCAGGTCCTTTGAGCCGATAGCGGGAAATCAAAAGGCCCGCGACAGGTCCACCGACAAGGCTCGCAATGACAAGACCGAGTGTTGCCGCCGCCACGCCAATTTCCATCGCATTGGTGAGGCTGAACCGTTCGACGAGAATGGGTGCCCAGGCTATGGTCGTGCCGTGTCCGCCGATCAGGGAAGCTGAACCGAGGAGCACGGCAATGCCTTCAGGCAAATCAAGGGCCGCGGCGCTGCCGGCGGCAATGAAATTCTGGATGACGAGATAGACGAGCGTCAGTCCAAGAAGGATCATCAACGGCTTGCCACCTGCGATCAGATCGGCAACGCGCGCATTCAGGCCAATGCCAGTGAAAAAGTAGAGAAGCAGCAAGTCCCGCGCCGCGAGATCAAACGAGATCGCAATTCCCAAAACGCGATAGGCGAGGAGCGTTGCAAGGGCCGCGAGCAGACCGCCTGTCACTGCTTCGGGAATGTTCCACTTCCGCAATGCCGCGATCTGGCCGTTCAGTCCGGCGCCAATGAAGTATACGACAATCGCTATCGTCAGACTGACAAAACCTGGAAACTCGATGTTTGTCACTGGCAATCAAACCTCGTTCTTTGCTGAGCTTGTGCAGGGTCCTGTTAAACAGGCTGCATGGCAACGCTGCTCGTCTTCAGGTCCTTGACGCGGAATGAGGCCACATAGCGGGCCGGCAGGAAGATCAGGGTGAGAACTGTTGCCACTAGGATATGGCCGGCAAGTCTGACGCTCTCGCCAAGCTTGCGATGTTCGACCGTAACGGTTCTTACGGGGCGAATGACCGGGGCGGTTTCCTTGGTCTCCTCCCGGCGCCCAGCATGCAAGGGAACCGCGATCACAAGGCCACACGGCGCCTAGCGCCCGTACCCTTCGCATTAACCAATTCACTGAAACCAGCATTCTCATGCACTCCAGGAACTCTCATAGCATGGGACAAAACGTGTGTCTGAGGGGCAATTCGACTATAACGTCTGTCTATGGTTTGTGATTGTTCGAAAATCCCAATTGGCTGCTTGGAATCCCAATTTCCGGCGGGCGGGGCGTGGCTAAAAAATGCCGGGATCAAATGGACCTGCTACACTCAAGTTGACGCAAAGTTGAATTCTATCAGAAAAAACCGGCTTCCAACGGCAAAGACAGACATGTGCAGTCGGCCTCAGACACTAACGATGCTGGTCTGAAGCTCGACCAACCTTTGATCAGCTTGACCTTGAGGCCGACGGAACCATCTTGATCGGCATAGTTTCCTGCTCGGTATAAGTTCCGGATCTGCACATCGATACTCTGAAGGTGAAAAGCCGGAATTTATCGGGAAGGCAGTCCCAATGAAGGTTGCTTGAGGTTCGAACCCCGTCAAGGCGCACATTGGAAATCACTCATCCAGACATGCTTTAAAGTGGCCTGCTGCCGGTTTCATAGACACTGAGTTAAGGTGTTCTGCGTGAAACCGGAGAGTATGAATGCAAAGACGAAAGTTCAGCCGCGAATACAAGCTTGAAGCGGTGAAGCTGGTGAAGGAGCGTGGTGTCGCTGTTGCACAGGCTGCCCGCGACCTCGATGTCCACGAGAATGTACTGCGCAAATGGATCAGGGAGCATGGCTCCGATCCGGTCCAGTCCTTTCCAGGGCATGGACAGATGAAGCCGGAACAGCTTGAGATCGAACGGCTGCGGCGCGAGGTCGCGAAGCTGAAGGCGGAGCGCGATATTCTAAAAAAGGCCGCAGCCTACTTTGCAAGGGACGCGATATGAAGTTTGCGTTTATTGCAAAGCACCGTTCGATCTGGCCGGCGGCATGGCTCTGCGAAGCGCTGGGGGTTTCTCGTTCCGGCTTCCATGCCTGGCTCAATCGCTCGCCGAGCGACCATGCCCGCTACGATGAGGTTCTGCTGGACAAGATTGGGCAGAGTTTCAAGTACAGCGACAGAACCTATGGTGCCCGGCGTGTCTGGCATGATGTGCTGGCTGAAGGCTTGTCGTGCGGTCTTCATCGCATTGAGCGGCTGATGCGTCAGAACGCGCTCCGAGCGAGACCACGGCGGCGCGGTCTGCCGAAAGATGCCGGCGACCGATCTGTCATCATGCCCAACGTCCTGGATCGCCAGTTCGCAGCCGACCGACCGAACCAGAAATGGGTGGCCGACTTCACCTATATCTGGACGGCCGAAGGCTGGCTTTATGTTGCCGCCGTCATCGACCTGTTCTCACGCCGTGTCGTCGGCTGGTCGATGAATGCGAATATGACGGCGCAGCTCGTCACCGACGCCCTCATCATGGCGATATGGCGCAGAGGAAAGCCGGATGCGCTGTTGCATCATTCCGATCAGGGCAGCCAATACACCAGCGAACAGTTCCAGCGCCTGATGGGCGATCACGGCATCACCTGCTCCATGAGCAGATCGGGGAACGTCTGGGATAACGCAGCGATGGAAAGCTTCTTCTCATCACTGAAAACGGAGAGAACGGCACGAAAGGTTTATCGGACAAGAAATGATGCAAGGGCGGACGTATTCGATTACATCGAGCGCTTCTACAACCCAAGGCGTCGCCACTCAACACTGGGCTATCTCAGCCCGAACGATTTTGAAACCAAGGTGGGATTAGCTTAACCTCGTGTCCGAAAAACCGGCAGCAGGCCACTCCTCTAAAATCTGAGTCATGTTGGTGCTCAAAGTTCAAATTTGATTCAGCGCCAAGCTGACTTGTACGATCGGTAAGCCTGGTTGTTCAGTACCGCTACTGCCGGTGGCAGATTTAACATCCTAGCTTGATAGGGAATAATGGGGTCGATGGTTCCGCTCTTTTCAAGGCGGGAGAAGCCAAACTTAACTTTTTCAAGAGTCCACGCATGTCGGAGTTTATCTCTGGTACTTGTTAGTTCAGCCAGGTTCGCATTATGCCCCAGTCTTGCAGCTCCTGAGCAATCACCGAGCTAGCGCCCTTAGAGGACTGAGATGGGGCGGTTGCGGACTGGTAGCTTCCGGCATCGTCAATCCACTTAGATTACCGCGCGCCGGCGATATTCTCCGGGGGCAACACCAAGACAACGGCGGAACACGGTCGTCAAATGGGACTGGCTGGAAAAGCCGCAAGCGAGTGCGACATCCACCAGTGACACACCCCCCTGCCGTAACAAGGCTCGAGCCCGTTCTATCCGCCGTACCAGCACATAGGAATGGGGCGACATGCCAATGGTTTCTTGGAAGCGGTGGGCAAAATGATAGGTGCTCATTCCTGCGATCGCGGAGAGCGATGACAGCCGCAGATCGTGTTCTATCTCACTTTCGATGTAATCGATGATACGTGCAATATTTCGGGCCGCAAGCTTGCCGAATGGTCCGTGTCTGTTTCGCTCGCCGTGGCTCGATAATCGCAGAAGAAATTTTTCGGCAAGGATCAATGCCCAACTGTCGAGGAGGAGATTGGTAGGCTCAATCAGGGAGACCGTATACCGTATGCGCTCCAGGCTATGGTGCAGCTGGACATCTACCACATCTGCGGGCATCCAGATATGATCGTGGGTGAGCTCCTTTTCGAACAGCGAAATGCAAACCATGCCCATCAGGTCGAATGGAATGTGGAATTGCATGAAGCTCACCGGCTGTTCGAAGCGCCATTGTGCGCCTTCGAACGGCAACATGGAGACCAAGCCCGAGGGCGCTGCATCGCGCCAGGCAGTCGCGGGGCTTGTTCGGAGCGAGGCACTAACGAAGTTCGGATCACCCACTTGCGGGGAATCCTCGATGGTCGAGAACCAATAGCTCATCTTGAGCGAGGTAGCCGCTTCGGAACCGATCGTGCGCACCGGTGCGATAAGATGATCTGACCAATATCGTGGCACACCAGAAGTAATAACCGTCCTGCGGGAAGTAAGGCCAGCGCGCTCGCCGTCCCGTGCTCCACTGTGGCCGAACCCCTTCCAGGCGTCGTCGATTTTCAAAGTGCGCCCTCCAGGCCGCCTCAATGCATTTGTTGGTGCAAAATTATGCGAACCATCGGAACTCCTAGCGTGGCAAATTAGCAAGATTTTGAAATACGCGCCAGCCGTGGCCCGATATCTGAGACATGCGTTCGCCTTCGTGTGGCGCGTGGGGAAAACGAAACCAGCGATGTGCACGGCAATTTTGTGGCGAGATGCAACGAGGTCTCGCCACCGAGCGCTAACGCAAGTTCAGAGGGACAAAGATGGTAGAAAATCATGAGCAGATTTCAAGCGGTCTTAGCCGCCGGGATGCATTGAAAAGCACGGGCGCGGTGCTAGCTGCATCGATGGCCGGAATGGCGACGCCAACCGCGGCGCAGGGTCAGAAGACCGTTTCCCTGGCCAAACCCGATTTACCGATTGGATCGCGATTGCAAGGCGTCCAACATTTCGGCCTAACGGTGCAGAACATGGAGCGGGCCTTCACCTTCTACACCGAGGTTCTCGGTGGTACCGAGGTAATGCGGGACGGCGATTTTCAGGGTGAGCGTATTCACAATACGCTGCTCACAGGTCAGGAAATTGAAGCGCGTGCACGCGGTATCAACCCGCGCACGATGGGAATTCCCGACCTCCGTGGCGGCGCACAACGGCTGGATGTACGCTTCATCCAGTTCGACAATGTGGTGATTGAGCTTCTGCAATATCGCGACGCCGATCAGCCAATGGGCGGTCCAAGATCCTTCGCCGAGCCGCTCGATCATATGAGTCCTGCCTTTCCGCGGATGATGCATATCTGCTTTCACATTCGCGACGATGTTGATTTCAACCAGTTCATCGCCGATCTCGAAGCGGATTCTGGCGCGGCGCGGTATGATGCATGTTCGTGCTAACCGCGTCGTGACTGTGATGAGTGAGGCGGAACGAAGCTCCGCTCCTCTCGACGCCAATTCCAACCCGATCACAGAAGGCAAGTCGGATGGGTGGAGACTGATTTACTGTATCGGCTCGGAAGGCGAGCAGCTCGAGTTCGTGCAGGCGCTGGGTCCAGTCAAGCAAACCTTCGATGAAGCGCTTGAAGCGCGGCGTAAAATGGTAGCCGCATCGCGCTGAACGGAAGGCAGGCTATGAACAAGGTTGCCGCCAACCTCTTCCTCAGCGGCGTGTAAACACTGATGACGGCCAAACTCACGATCGAGGAAATGGCGGCGAGATTTGTTCGGCGCTCGAGGGCGCTATCTGCGAAAATCCTACGAGGGAAAGAGATAAGAAATGCCACAGAAATTCCTGTCCTACATCACGCCGGTAGCGCTGATTGCGGCCGCTTTTGCAGCTCCCTCGGCGATTGCCGATAACGCCGGCGGTCTACGCTACGCCGATATGCCCGCCGACGCCTATGCCGTCGTCGCGCAGGTTCGCGCCAAGCCTGGCAAGGAGGATGCGCTGCGCGCCATCACTTTATCGCTCGTGCCGCAGGTCCGCGCCGAACCGAATAACTTACTCTACTTCCTTCAGGAGAGCCGCGAGACGCCCGGACATTTCATCTTTTATGAGATATTTGCCAGCCAAGCTGATTTCGAAGCGCACAACCAGACGCCGCATGTGCAGTCTTGGTTCGCGCGCCTGCCCGAGCTAGCCAATGGCGGGGTTACTGTGATCCGCATGAGTATCCTCAACAACGTGACTACCGACCGGTGATGTGATCATGGAAAGCAGCGGAGCGCTGCCGCTTCGTCGACAATACAAACGCACGCGCGGCTTCTCATCCGATTGGCAGTCATGATAAACAATGACCATGGGCATCAGGAACTATCTGATCGAAGGCGGTTCCGGCACTGGAAAGACATCTGTCGCTACAGAACTGGAGCGGCGGGGCTACCATGTCATCCATGGTGATCGGGTCTTGGCTTATGTCGGCGACCCGGAGACAGGCCAAGAACTTGCAGGACCACCCGAAGGTGCAGACCGCATCGTTTGGGGATATGCGCACTGGATCTGGCCCGTTGACAAGGT
The DNA here is from genome assembly GCF_025452215.1 of Phyllobacterium sp. A18/5-2. Lineage (NCBI taxonomy): Bacteria > Pseudomonadati > Pseudomonadota > Alphaproteobacteria > Hyphomicrobiales > Phyllobacteriaceae > Phyllobacterium > Phyllobacterium sp. A18/5-2. The sequence continues at coordinate 969,324 of NZ_CP104967.1, forward strand.
CCGGACCATTGCTGCCGACACTACTCACCCTGCCACATTCTTCTGTGGCGGCTCGCGCAATTTCCAAAAATTTCTGCAGCTATTCGACAAGGTATTCGTGCTCGACATCGACGTTGAGACGTTGAACCGAAGATTAGATGGACGGCCGAATGAGCCTGGCTTCGAACCGGCCGAGCGGGCACTGGTACTCCACTACCATCGTACTCGGGAATATCTTCCTGCCGGCATCACCATCGACACGTCAAATACCGTCGCACGTGTCGTCGACGATATCCTCGCTAACCTCACCTGAAGCCTTGCAGCGATTGTGATCGGAAAGGAAGCCCCCGATTATTGCGGGAAAACCGAACCCGCTTGAACCGGTCACTGTGCGTCGTCACCGGCAACTGTCGGAACGACAAACCGGGTTGCCAAACGGCCGGAATGCGGGCGCGAAGCAGTCGTCGTTCGTTTGGCAGCTTTCTTCCTGTTGTTGCCAAATCAAATCTTCAACAAGAGGGATGACTAGCGGGTCTGCAGTCCACACTCTGTTCGAGATAGACTATTGAAAAGGCGAGACAAACAGTCATTTAATGGGATTGTGGACATCAGCGCTACAATCGAAATCTGTGAAAATTAGTCTATTATCGGCATTTTCAAAGGAAGGGTTTCTGGCAGGTTCTGCACTTGAACAGGGCGAATCTTGAGTTGGGATCGAAAAGAATTCAGTAGGGTCGTGGGTTAGATACTCCTCAATGCGAGGCAAATGCGGTGTCCCTCGCTGCCATATCGGTGTAGTTTTTTGTGAAACGATTCTCCGGTTTGATCTGTATACATGGAAACCTCGCTCTATCTGCCGGTAAAAAGCTTTCTCGAAAAGGCAGGTTACGTCGTCAAGGGCGAGGTTGGCGGCTGCGATCTTGTCGGCCTCAGCAATGACGATCCGCCTGTTGTCGTGGTCGCCGAGCTAAAATTGAGTTTCAATCTGGAGCTCATTTTGCAGGCGGTCGACCGGTCGACCATTTCAAACGAGGTCTGGATCGCTGCCCGGATATCGTCCAGCGGCAGAGGTCGTGAAGCCGACAAACGCTACCGCAACCTCTGCCGCAGGCTTGGCGTTGGCATGCTGGGCATTTCCGATGCCGGCGAGGTCAGCATCATCGTTGGTTGCGTATCACCAATGCCGCGGACCGATCCAAAGCGGCGTTCGAGGCTTATGCGCGAACACGAGAAACGACGCGGAGATCCGGTGCTTGGTGGTAGTACCCGCACGCCAATCATGACGGCATATCGGCAGCAGGCGCTTGCCTGTGCGGCAACTCTGACGGCAGGACCGCTGCGAGTGCGTGATATTAGAACCAACGTACCGGACGCGGGCAAGATATTGCTTTCGAATGTTTATGGCTGGTTTGAGCGCCTCGACAGGGGCGTCTATGCATTGACGGAAGCTGGCCGCATCGCGCTGCAGCGATGGCCGCAGCCGGATGTACAGGGAGCCAGTAGCCACGGCACTTGAGTGTTGGTTATTCATTCGGAATGTGCGTTAGAGAGGATCGCGCCCTATGCATCGTTTGTGCCGGTCTGCCGCCGTTCCGTGCTTCGAAAAGCGCATAATGTCTCGTCTGGAACGGCGGCGGAGAGGCTGCTATCGACGAATATGCGTGGGCACAGATTGATCGGGAGTAGTGCGTTGACTCGGGCAGCGGATGTCTGCATCTATCCTTTGAGTTAGGCAATTCTCAGATTTCGAATAGTGGCTCGATAAGCCAGCGCATTGTGGCTGAAAAGCCCGGCTCATAAGCTTAGCGGAACTCGCGCCATCCGCCTGAGGCACGCAACGGCAAACCGCACTTGGACAAGCTATTTTAGTCCGATCACCATCGAATCCGGACCCACAAGTGGTTTCAACCACGTTTTTGAGAATCCGGCTTCACGCATCCAGGCCTGACAGTCTTCTCCCGTATAGTCGAACCCGCCGGGCGTCTCGATCAGCATATTCAAGCTCATCAATAGACCGAAAGCGTTTTTGCGGCGATCATCATCGATGACGGCATCATAAACAACGACTGCGCCGCCTTTCGGAAGAGCATCAAATACCTTGCTTAGAAGCATCTTTTCTGGGTAAGGTCCCAATCGTGGAGGATGTGGCCCATGACGATGACGTCAACTTTCGGCAGGGGATCCTCGAAGAAATTTCCACCATGAAACCGCACTCGGTCCTTCACTCCCCGACGGGCAATAAATTCCTCGAAGACTGGTTGAACCGCGGGCAGGTCGAAACCGATACCGGTCAGGTGGGAATGGGCGCTGGCAAGAGTGGCAGGAACCATGCCCTGAGCTGAACCGAGATCCATGAAGGTCTTGTAGTCTTGCCATGGGAAATTGGCGGCGATAGCGTTGGCTGCCCCCGCGCTTATTCCACTCATCGCGCTTAGAAATCCCCGCAATCGTTCCGGATCGGCATAAATTGCCGCAAAGAAGTTTTCTCCTCCACCCTTGCCCTACAATTCGCCGGTGCGCAGGGCATCCGTTAGCGATCCCCAGAAGCCATAGAGCCGGGCATTTGCCATCTCCAGGATACCGCCGATATAGGATGGCTTGGCTCGGTCGAGAAAGAGGTCCGTATCGACAGTGTTGCTGTAGACGCCGTTCTCGCGCTCCAGCAACTTGAGCGCCACCAGCGCATCGAGAAAGTCTCGGGCTGATCGCCGATGCAGCGCAAGCTTCCTTTGAAGCGTCGGCAGGTCGGCCGGCGCATTTGCCAATGTACTAAACACCCCTAGTTCGACAGCACTCAAGAGCGTTTTGGATGCCCAAAAGCCCATCCCAACTTGCATGATATGTTCCGGTGTTGCTGTGCTCACGACTTGATCCTCCAATTGGCTGTTACCTTGGCAGGCGGGGTCTCGCTGCGGCGGTATTGTCCGTGCGGGATTGGGCTTGTGAACTATATCACGCGCTTCTCATTAAGGCATCGGCCGCGGAGCGCGTCAGACTGTCAGTCCCGCCTTGCGGAGTCCTTCAACGCGGTGCTCAAAGTCCACAGGATTCCGGAAGGGAAGGACGCGGCGGCGGCGCTCGATAGAGAAGGCGGGATTCAGCTGGAGCGCTTGCTCCCACGCCCGCCGGCTCTCCTCCGGTCGTCCGAGGTGGCCATAACAGGACGCGAGCAGAGCCTGGGCGGTCTCTGACTGAGGATTTCGTGCGAGCCGCTGCTCGAGCGCGATCATCGCTTGCTCATAATCGCCGAGGGAAAAGCGCGCATCGGCGAGAAATTGGAGCAGGACTTCCGGGTAGTGCGGGTCCAACAGCATCGAAGCATCAAGTGTCTCGAGCGCACCTGCTGGATCACCCGAGAATATCTGGATATGGGCCATCAACATGAGGAGGTCGATTGAGTTGGGCGAAAGCGCAAGGCCACGTTGCACCTCCGCCCGCGCACGGTCCAGGTCGCGGCTCCACATGCAAGCCATGCCCAACGCGAAGTGACCGTCGGGCTGTTCTTCGTCCATCGCTACGGCTTGCTGTGCGAGCTCCAGTCCCGTCCGTAGTGAGTGCTCAGGATCGGTGCTCCAGGCGTTGATGTAGTCGAGTACATGGGTGAAGGCGATAAGTGCGTGGGCCGCCTCAAATCCTGGATCGACGGCGATGGCCGCTCCTGCCAAATTGCGCGCCGCGATGTTTCCGGTTCGGGTGCAAGTCAAACTCTGTTCCCGACTGCGCAAGAAGAACTCGTACGCCTCGACGTTCACCGCGCGATCACGGGCTAGCTGAGCCTGTTCGCTAACCGTCAGCTTGAGCCTGAGCGCAGCCACGATCTCTTGCGTAATTTCGTCCTGAACCGCGAAAATATCGGTGAGGTCGCGATCGAATCGGTTGGCCCAGACATGTCCGCCGCTGCTTGAATCGATCAATTGGGCTGTGACACGCACCCGGTTGCCCGCCTTGCGCACGCTGCCCTCGAGCACGTAGCGGACGCCAAGCGCCTTGGCCACGTCCGGGACGGAGACTGCTGCCTTCTTGTATACGAAAGACGAGTTGCGGGCGATCACGTGCAACTCGGACAGCCTCGAGAGGTCCGTAATAATGTCTTCGCTTATGCCGTCGGAGAAATACTCCTGTTCGGCATCGCCGCTCATGTTGTTGAACGCAAGTACGGCGATGGAGGGATTATCAGGAACGGGCGGCAACGCCGAAGGTCCTGCCGCCGCGTGCGTCTTCGCTGGTGCCGCGGATTTCGCCTGAGCGGCGATGCCTACTTGCAGCGAATAAACGCGGACCGGATCAGCGATGTTCTTGAGCTGCACCGCGCCGCGATCGTCGATCGCGAGATCGAGCCTTGCCTTGACCTGCCAGTACGCTTGCTCGGACAGGCAGATACAGCCAGGCTCGCAAATGCCTTCGAGGCGCGCGGCGATATTGACGCCGTCTCCCATGAGATCCCCATCGCTCTCCTCGACCACATCGCCCAGATGGATGCCGACGCGAAACTCGATCCGGCGATCGGGCGGCAGGCCGGCATTGCGCTCAACCATGCTGTTCTGCACTTCAATGGCGCAGCGCACGGCATCGACGACGCTGCGGAACTCGATGAGGCTTCCGTCTCCTGTGCGCTTGACTATGCGGCCATTGTGCACGGCGATCGTGGGATCGATCAGATCGCTGCGCAGGGCGCGCAGCCGCGCTAGTATGCGATCCTCGTCCGCGCCAGCGAGACGGCTGTAGCCGACCACATCCGCGACCAGGATCGCCGCGATTTTCCGCATCTCGCTCATAGCGCCAGTCTCCTTTGGTCCAGACTAGCACAAAGTCCCCGCTAAGGCTCCCACGCTCGACCTCACGAAACGATTGTAGTTACTGACGCACCAATCCTAAATCGGCAGAAATCGGCTATTATCGGCATTTTCAAAGGAACGGCTATTTATCGGTGTGGAGTTTTAACAGGCCAGATTCAGTCCGGCCCCAGTAGGACCGATTCACACATGCTTTACCCACGCCATAGTGGGGGGTGACTGCAATCGCCACATCATTGGCTTGGATCTGGCACATGTTTAACCGATCTTGCCATCCTCCTGAGGCGTGGTATCAAGATTTAAATGGGTATCGACTACATGATGGATTGCTGTTCGCAATGCGTCCGCATTTTCGCCGGAAAGGGTCGGGCCATGATCGATCCCGGCGATACCTCCAACAAATAGGCCACTTTCTGCGTCTTTCGCTAAGGTGCAGACGTAATCGCGATACATCCAGGCCACGGTTCCACTCCGACGGGCCGATTGGCGATCAAACTTTCGGATCAACCGTCGCTGCCGGAGGAAATTCGAAAGTCGTGCGCGCTTCATGCCAGGCCCGCCTGGTAGTCACCTATTGGAAATCTGCCACCGATTGCAACTCTTAGCCATTAACTTTTGTCAGGGGATCGCGCGAAAGAGCGGTTTTGTGTCCCGCTGTTCTCGATATGTACTGTCAAAGCATTTTATAGATGAGACATCAGCAGCAATATAGAAAAGCAATAAGGACGCCTTGATTATTGAGATTTTGCCTGGGGATATTCTACTCGTAGAGGAGCAACGCCAGCCACCGACCGGGCGCAGCGGGTTCGTGTTGCGCGGCCCGAGCGGTGGCGGATAAGCTGCGAAAAATACTTCAGCTTTGACAGCCTGAACCCGCCTTCATGCGCGCTTTGGCTTGCTCGCGCCGGGCTATGACAGCGGGATTGTTCATGTAATCCGCCCGCCGTTTGCGCCCGCGCTTCTGATAGCCGTTACTCTGGCTGCCGTCAGGAAGGGAGAACATGTGGTTCGTCTGGCCCGTCCGGCGCGGCCCGCTCAGGCTGCGCTGCAGCTCACGGCCGGATTGCAACTCGGAAACGAAAGCCAGCACCTCATCGAGGCGCTTGTTCTCGACAATTTCCGACCGCTGCACCGAGCGCACCTTGCCGAAGGCCCTGTAGGGCAGGGTGATTCCCGTCATGCATAACCTCCAGGCGGCCGTCCGGGTAGTCGCACACGATGACTTTCTCACCCGCCAGCCGCTTGGCAACATCCGTCGGCTGTCACTTTGCTCTTAAAGGCGAGATGAGGAATTGAACAAAATCAAAGGCGTTCCTTTGTCTCTAAATCTGATATTTTGCCTTAAATTCGAGATTTTTGCCCCTAAACTTGAGACAGGGTTCACAAGGGCATGCGGCTGGCCGCTATGGATAGGGAAGGGGACCACGCCGGGGCGATCGGTGCTGAAGCCGCGCGGAGAGCGGCGGTCTTGCGGCCACTTGTTCAGGATATCTTTCTGGCACGGGCAGTTTGGAAAGCGGCATTCATGATGCGGTTGGGAGCTGGGCGTAAGCAGGGCGACAGTCTGGCGCTGGATACGGCGCCTTGCCAAAGACGGCGGGCGGACCAGTGCGTTGGTGCCGCAGAAGCGCGGCCGCCGTGCGGGCGCAACGGTCATATCCAGCGAGGTTGAGGCGCTCATCGAAGAGTATCTTCGCCGCTACTATTTGCGGCGGAAACGAGCGAGCCTGTCGCGGGTGGTGTTGGAGGTCCGGATCGCCTGTGGTGAACTCGGGCTACAAGCGCCGACACGGCGAACCATTCAGCGACGTCTTGATACGATGGATGAGCGTGAAGTCATGAAGGCGAGAGAAGGCGCAAAGGCAGCACGCCAAAGGTTTGCGCCCGTAACAGGTAAAACAGGGCCGAACTACTTCTGGATGTCGTTCAGATCGACCATACGGCTGCAGACATCATCCTTGTCGACAGTTTTGAACGCAAACCCATCTGACCCCTAGGTGGATCGGTCGCCAGATTGAGAACCGACGTCACGCCTCGACATCAAATACCATCGAACGAGCCTGGTCGTCATCTTGCATTTAAGGGCAAAGAATGGCGTTTGTCGACGCCAAACGCGACAAATCTCGGAATTAAAGGCAAAGCGACAGCCGCGGATGTCTGGCAACCGTTTTCGACAATTCGATCTCGGGAACGCGCGTTAGCCGGGAGCTGGACAGGATCGTCAAACCCGTGGAATTCCCTTATCAGGACTTCGAATGCCATCCTGAAATGGCAACGGCGCAGTCCGTCGGGCGAGACACGCGATTAGGCAGGAACGTATGTCAATCTAATCACATTCTCGCCAACGTGATCGGCGAAAACAAGGCGGAGCGGCGGTCGCGGTCCGGTGAAGAATGGCTTGCCGCGACCAAGCACGACGGGATGGAAGTAGAGTCGATACTCATCAATAAGACCAAGGTCGGTCAGGCTTCGCGCCAGGTCTGGTCCGGAAACGGCAATCTCCCCAACGAGCCGAGCCTTCAGCCCCCGTATCACCGTCTCGATGTCATCCGAAACAAGTGTGGCGTTGGGGCCGACCGACTTCAACGAGCGCGATACGACCCACTTTGGTTGGCGTCGCCACGCCGCCGCGAACTCGTGTTGTTCCGCACTCCACTCAGGACGGTCTTCGTTCCAATACCGCATCACCTCGTACATGCGGCGACCGTACACACTGCCGGCCAGGTCGCGCACGTGCTCTATCCAATGACGAAAGAGCAAGGGATCGGGCGCAAATTCCTGGTGGTCCACATAGCCGTCTAGGGACTGGTTCATTCCGAAGACGAGCTTCGCCATGCTACAAAATCTCCATCCCAGGTTCTTCAGAATAGCTTGAGGCGACAATACGCGAAAGTGAGGTTGCGCACAAACTGCGCGCGGCATTGTCGGTGTGACGAATAACCGGAGGACCGTAACCACCGTTCCGGTCAGCTAGACTGTGAGGCGAACGACTGCTTCTAACGCCAATAGCTGCCCTTGGCGCCGCCCGACAGATCTGCGCCAACGCGCGCCCCCCGGAAAGGCCTTCCAGTCATCACCTTGACCCGAGGCCTATGACCTTGCGGCCACCGCGCCGATCGGCTCATTCAGCCCAGCATTCGTCCGCAAGATCGCGGCGCTGATCAGGGAAGCGGCCGTAAAGCGCCGCTTGCGCGTCGTCGCGCGCAAATGACGGACGTTAACCATTTGTTAGCCGGTCATTTTATCCGCGGTAGCGAGTCCAGGTCCGGGTTCGATTCCATGATAAAGACCGTTTGAGGACGATCCCTTTCTCGGTGGACACCCGTTCCATATGCATTATATTCGGGACATGCCGAATATGTCAAACAAGCGTATGACGACCACCCAGCAACGCTTCATCGCGGATGCAGCACGGTTGCTGATCCCTTGGGGCGTGCCTCAGACAGCGGCGCGCCTTTACGGCTATCTGCTGCTCTGCGCCGAGCCGGTCAGCCTCGACCGCATCACGGCTGACCTCGAGATCAGCAAGAGCAGCGCGAGCGTCGCCGCACGATTGCTGGAAGCATATATGCTCGCCCGGCGCCACGGCGAGCGCGCAAGCAAACGCGCCTTGTACACGGTGTCCGACAATTATGAGGGCATGCTGACTGAGCAGAAGCGCCTGCTCGATGCGCTCGCCGATCTTCTCAAGAACGGCGCAGGCTCCGTCGCATCGGGAGCAACGCGGGACCGCCTCGACGAAATGGCGGAGTTCTATCTGGCGATACGCCAGGCGATGGAGACAGCGCTCGGACAATGGCGCGCGAAGAAGCCACGATCCTGACGCGATCGATCGGCGCCTTTGCCAAAGCCAGTCTGGAAACAATCTCGACGAAGGAGTGAGCAACATGGAACAGACCGGAACTCCCCGGGAGCCGAGCCCGATGTCGCGCAGCTCGGCCATTGCCTATGCGATTGGCCTTCCGCTTTCGCTGCTTGGATTGATCTTTCTGCCGGCCGGAACGATCGCCTGGCGGCCCGGATGGATATTCCTTATGGTTCTGATGTTGGGCTTTGGCACTTCGGCCCTCGTGCTCGCCCGGGTCAATCCTATGATCTACCGCGCACGCAGCCGGTTTCAGGCGGGCACGAAAAGCTGGGACAAGGCATTGCTTGCGGTCATCCTGCCGGCGATGGCGGCAGTCCTACCGGTCGCGGCGCTCGATGCCGGTCGGTTCCACTGGTCGGGTGTTCCGGCCTGGGCGGTGCTATCGGGCTATGTCAGTGTGCTGGCGGGTATCGCCGTGAGCGGATGGGCACAAGCGGTGAATCCGTTCTTCGAGCCGGGCGCTCAGAATCCAATGCGAGCGGCATCAGCGCGTGATCGATATCGGCCCCTATCGTTTTGTGCGTCACCCCGGATATATCGCCGCTTTGTTCCTGTTCTTCGGCATGGCGCTTGCGCTGGGCTCGTTCTGGGCTCTCATTCCCGCAGCGCTGGCGGCGGCGTTGCTCGTCTTGCGCACGTCATGGGAAGACCAGCTGTTGCGGGCCGAGCTTCCGGGATATGACGAATATTCCCGTCGGGTGCGGTGGAGATTACTCCCCGGCGTCTGGTGAAGGCGGGGATTCTGATGTCGGCTGCCGAGCATGAGGCGCGTGTTAAGGCCGTCCGACCATTCACGGCGCTTCATCTTCCCTCTCGGCCTTATCCTTCTCATCCATCGAGCGGACGATCTTCGCTACTGGGTCGCGAATGGTGGGTCTTTTCTCCATGCGCTACCAGGTTTACAAGCCGTGAATTCTCCGAGCCGTCCCTTGCGATCCCAGGAGACAGTTAGCGCCGCGCCCATCCACCAGTGCAGTGACGGGCTGACGCTTCGCTATCCGTCGTTCATAGTGCCGCCCGAATAGGTCAACCCGCCGAGCACCGCCGCCACGAGTAGCAAGGCCGGCACGTCGCCCAGCATATGACCCATATGCGCACCGGGGCTAAAGGACTGGATCGCCATGATCAGCGCGTGCACGACACTCGACCAGATCGTGAAGTCGATTAGCGACCGATGTGATATAGGGTCACGCGACGCACGGATCAGAAATATCCCAAGCGTTGCGTATATGCCCACCATCATCATGAAATAGTGCGAAGCGGTGGGCGGGCCATCATGCCAAGCCCAACCCGACGGCCAGATAATTGCAAGCGGATAGACCAAACAAAATGCGACACCGCATGCAATCAGAGCGATCTGCAACAGTTTCAGGCGGGACATGGGCGCGCTCTTTTCTTCGGGAGCGAACGGCACTCTTTCGTCACTAGCGTATTTGAAACCAGCCTACCATGAAATGCATTTTGTCTCCAACGTCCGCGACCGACCAGCAGGATAATTAGCAAGTTACGGAAGAGCTCCCAAAATCGGCATCCTGATGCTTGTCTGATTTCCGCGCTTATGCTTACGCCCTGCTTTCCATCGCCCCAATGCAGTTGTATCTAATTGATTTTGTTGAGATTTGGCGCAACCCGGCAGGATTCGAACCTGTGCCCTCTGCCTTCGGAGGGGGCATGGGCTTGAGGTGCAGAGCCGAAAGAAACCCGACTGACTGCAACGCAACGAAGATTCAGTGAACTGCGGTTCTTCAAATTTGCTCAGAGGTCACATTCTCGGTATGTGTTGCGAAAGTCGCATGAATGCTCCTCTGGAACTGCATGTCAGAAATCCGCATTGAGTGGTCTGCGGTTCAATTCCTTTTAAGGCGGTTTATAACCTCTACTTCTTACCCGTCGCTGACATGGTCACACGCTCAAGTTTGGCGAAATGGAGCTCGACCCCATTTCTGCCACCTGTCGACGGCAAGCAGATTTCAGGTTGGTTTGAACCCGAATCGTGGAGGGAGTGGCAATTTGCGGAAAATCTGGCGCTATCTGGCTTTGCCCCTGATCGGGTTCGCCACGTTCGTCTTCCTCAACAACACCAGCCTGCTTGCGCCTCAACTGTCCGGTAAGCCGGTTCTTCTCGCCCATCGTGGAATCGCGCAGCGCTTTGATCCGGTCGGCGTCACCAATGACACATGCACGGCGTCCCGCATGCAGCCGCCGACGCATGGCTATTTAGAAAATACGATCGCCTCCATGCTCGCGAGCTTCGAGGCCGGTGCCGACATCGTGGAGCTCGACGTTCACCCCACGAAAGATGGACACTTTGCCGTCTTCCATGACTGGACGTTGGATTGCCGCACCGATGGCCATGGTGTCACTCGCGAGCAGTCCATGTCCCTCCTCAAGACGCTCGACATTGGCTATGGCTACACCGCTGATGGTGGCAAAACATATCCGTTCCGAGGCAGAGGCGTCGGGCTGATGCCATCTCTTGCCGAAGTACTGGAGATCTTTCCTGATCGGCTCTTCCTGATCAATGTGAAGAGCAATGTTCCTGATGAAGGACTGAAACTGGGGGCGTTCCTGAATGACCTTTTACCGGCGCGGCGCGCGACCCTTATGGTCTATGGTGGCGACCGGCCGATAGCTGCTTTGCGCTCATTGGTGCCCGGCCTCAAAACGATGTCGCGCACGTCGTTGAAGGGATGCCTGCTCCGCTACATCGCTTATGGATGGACCGGCGCAATGCCGGACGAATGCTATTCGATGCCGGTGTTCGTTCCGATCAACGTGGCCCCATGGCTTTGGGGCTGGCCCAACCGCTTTCTGGATCGAGTGAATTCAGTTGGCAGCATCGTGTTTGTTGTTGGACCCTATCATGGCGGGGATTTCTCGACCGGGATGGACAATATTGAAGAACTCTCCCGCCTGCCGGAGGGTTATGACGGTGGTGTGCTTACCAACGAGATTGAAATGGTGGCCTCCTGGCTTCGATCGCGAAAGTGAAACGGCGTGCTGCGCGGTTCGCTTTGGGCGGCGCAACGTCGCCTTTCAATCGCATGATAGCCGCAATCAATCTTGGCGAGCGACTGCTCTCTCCACGCACCCTGCGACACCGCCGGATTGTTGGGATGTGGGGCGACTTTGGAAAGACGACGTCGTGCGGGCACCTTTCTGCATAGTTTATTGCACTGTGCTTGCGTGGGAGTTTGTTTGACAGCGAGATTTGATACGTTTCTTTAGGGTCCCCGGGCGACATAGGAGCTACGGCAACGCTTTATCCCTGGATCGCCGTCCCGGTTGGAATCGTCATGTCGGGAAGCAAATTTGCGGAGTAGTCCCCATCCCCGATCTGTGCTCCGAATGTCGCATAAAGCCTCCTCTGGACCCGCACCTGAGAAATCCGCATTGAGCAAGGCGAGGAAATTTAACCGCGGACTTTGTGAGACCTCATTGCATTTCTGTGTCGATGTTCGAGAACTTGTTCTGAAAAATCGCAATATGTCTCAAGAATGGGTACCGCACTGAAGTCATCCGGATTTGCATCCACTCAGTGCTCTGCTAATTGCAGCAGATCATTTGAACGGGAGGATACTCGAATGTACAAAATCTTGATCGCAGTTGCTTTCGCACTCATGGCGTTCCCCGCAGGAGCGTTGGACAGCACAGTCACGGTCACCCCGGTTTTCAAAGCTACACGGACGATAGCTGATCAAACTATTCAACTCCCGCAAAAAAACGTCGAGGTCATTGTGTCGATGTACGATATCCCACCTGGCGCAGTGTTGCCCGTACATCAGCACCATTATCAACGTTATGCGTACGTGCTCTCCGGAACGCTTAGCGTCAACAATCTCGAGTCTGGAAAGAACACTACGTTTAAGCAAGGCGATTTCGTGGTCGAGATCGCTGTCTCAATGGCACAAGGGAGCAAACAATGGCACTGAGCCAGTTAAACTCCTTGTCATAGATCAGATCGAGCAAGGCGCCGAAAGTGTCACCTTAAGAAAATAACGACGAGCCTACCGTGACCTGCAACATCGACAGATTTGGGACGCTGTATTGGCCATACATTCTGATACGCGCTGCGGCTTGGGAAACCGCTTCAGGAGGGAACTCGCGAGAAAGCTTCTCTTGTCAAAAGCTCTCCTCGCAGCGGCTCGGGGTGGAGACCAGAGAGCCTCTATTCCGCAACGCCCATGGCTCTGTTGAATCTCGAAGTGCGTATTGACCCTAATGCTTGCCTTTACACTCCCGAGGCTGGAAGCGTCCGACTCGTGCCGGGGCTGAATATCGTCCGCCGAAATGTAAAAATCATACTGCCCGCGAATTCCGACTTCGATCTTGAGCTCGACAACGATGAAGCAGCGCTACCGGAAATCATCAGAAGATCCGGAAAATAGGTCCTGGCCACCAACTTCAATGTGATGCTGGCTACCCACGAATGCAAAGCCCTTACAGACCTCAAGAATCAAGAGCGCAAAAATGCTCAAGTAGGCCTTCTCGACCTCGCGCTCAGACATTGCTGGGCCGAGGGCGAGAAAATCGAAGCTATAGGGATCTGTGATTACTTCTTGGGCCAAGTCAGACTGTGGCGCAGTCAGTGTCCGCGCGAAGTTGGTCAGTGCTTTGTCTTGTCGTCGATCAAGACCACTTTCGATCCGATGCGCGAGGACGTTGCGGCTCCCCCATGTTCTACTGCTTTGCGGGCATACCAAAGCCGCTCTCCAGGACCTTCAAAGCCTCAATGGCGCGATATCCCGGTCCATATCGATGCGCTATCGACGGCGCATGTGCTGATCAAAAACGTGAAGCTGTCCGGCGCCGGCGTTGAGGCCGTGTCCATAAGCGGTGTCGGGTGGTGTAGCCATTGGCGCCGATCCGTCGATCCCGCCGAATTGTCTCAGGATATTGCCGGAAATCTCCTGACAATGTCGCGAAGACCGTGACGTTTGGCAGGTCAATAATCGGCTTGTGCAGGCGGGCATCGGTGGGCTGACCCAGGTAACCGCCCGTTTCTTTGTGACTGCACTGCCCAGTTTTTTCGCTGTGCAGTGCAGCAACGATTCACACTTGAAATGTTGAGTTAAATAGATATTACTTAACACAATTACTCAACATGATGGAGAGAGATCATGGGGAGTATCGAGGGAAGAAGCGAATTTTTTGAGAGCGGCGCGGTGTCGCTTATGTGTCTGGGAGGAATGCATGCAAACGATAAAGCAAGCCCTGCTCGGGGCGACATCGGCGCTTGTGCTGTTCACGGCTGCGCCGAGTTTGGCAAAAGCCGACGAACTCACTTTATGCTGGGCGGCGTGGGATCCGGCCAATGCTCTCGTTGAGCTTTCAAAAGATTTCACGACCCAGAGCGGTACGGCGATGAAGTTCGAGTTCGTGCCGTGGCCAAATTTCGCAGATCGCATCCTCAACGAACTCAACTCCGGGGGAAAGCTCTGCGACCTTCTCATTGGCGACAGCCAATGGCTCGGTGGGTCAGCCGAAAACGGCTATTATGTAAAGCTCAATGATTTCTTCGACAAGGAAGGGATCAAGATGAGCGATTTTGCGGACGCCGCGGTCAACGCCTATGCGACGTGGCCGAAGGGCACGCCCAACTATTGGGCGCTTCCGGCAATGGGCGATGCCAACGCGTGGTTCTATCGCAAGGACTGGTTTGCCAAGCCCGAAATACAAAGCGAATTCAAGCAGAAGTACGCACGCGAACTGGCAGCACCCGCGACCTGGGATGAACTGAAACAGGTCGCGGAATTCTTCAATGGGCGCGAAATAGACGGCAAGAAGGTCTATGGTGCCGCGATCTTTACCGAACGTGCTTCGGAAGGCATTACCATGGGCGCAACAGGGGCGCTCTACCCCTATGGCTTCAAGTATGAAAATACGCCGGGTAAATACGACATGGAAGGCGCGGTCAACTCACCTGACGCGGTCGCCGGCCTGGAGGCGTACAAAGCCCTTTACAAGTGCTGCACACCGCCCGGATATACGGATGCCTATATGGGCGAAAGCCTCGATGCATTCAAATCGGGACAAGTGGCGATGGCGATGAACTGGTTTGCGTTCTTCCCGGGCCTTTACAAGGACGAGAAGGTCGGCGGCGACAAGATCGGGTTCTTCGTCAATCCCAAGGAAAAGGTCGCAGCGTCGACACTGGGCGGACAGGGAATTTCCGTCGTTGCCAATACGGACAACATGCAAGGCGCGCTTGCCTATATCAAATGGTTCGCCCAGCCGGATGTTCAGAAAAAGTGGTGGTCGCTTGGCGGTTATGCCGTACACAAGGCCGTTTTGACCGATCCGACCTTCACGGAGAGCCAGCCTTTTGCAGCCGACTTCCTGGTGGCCATGAATCAGGTTCAGGATTTCTGGCAAGAACCGTCTTATGCTATTCTTCTGCAGGCTATGCAAAAGCGCCTCCACGATTACGTCGTTGCAGACAAGGGCACGGCCAAAGAGGCGCTTGACGGGCTGGTCAAGGACTGGACAGAGGTCTTCAAGGACGATGGGAAGCTCTAGAGCTTCGGTGCTTTAGGTGACCCGTGCTGAAATGACTGCCCGGATCCGAAAAACGTACCGGGCAGTTCTTTCGAATGCTACGCTCTAAAACCCAGGTGACGTCTGTGACCGATACAAGTTCCTCCATTTTGGGTGAGGGGGTTGCCCGTGCTACGCCGGCACCCATCGCTTCCAGAATTCGCGGCATATCTGATCGAGCCATGGCGTGGCTGTTTATTGCGCCGACGATTGTCTTGCTGTTGGCCGTCAATATCTTCCCGCTGATTTGGGCCGTCTATCTCTCATTCACGAACTTCAGGGCAAATCGGCCCAACGCACCTATCGAAGGCGTTGGCCTGAGCAACTACAGCAGGGTGCTGAATGATCCGAATATCTGGCAGGCCATGCAGACAACGGCTCATTTCGTCTTCTGGACAATCCTGCTGCAGACGCTGATCGGGTTTTCTCTTGCCTACCTGATCGACCGGAAATTCCGGGGCCACGCCTTCTGGACCACCATCATCCTGGTGCCGATGATGTTGTCGCCGGCCGTGGTCGGCAATTTCTGGCGGTTCTTGTATCAGCCGCAGATTGGCCTCTTCAACTACATCGTGTCTTTTCTCACGGGTATCCCGCCGTCTTCTTTCGAAATGCTCGGTTCGGTGCCCTTGTCGCCCTGGGCCATCATCATCGTCGATACATGGATGTGGACGCCCTATGTCATGCTGATCTGCCTTGCAGGTCTGCGGTCCATCCCCGATTACATCTACGAGGCTGCCGAAGTAGACCGAGCATCGCTCTGGCGCCAGTTCTGGTCTATCACTCTGCCAATGGCGCTTCCTTTCATCATGCTGGCGGTGCTCTTCCGCGGCATTGAAAACTTCAAGATGTTCGACATGGTCACCCTCCTGACCGGGGGCGGTCCGGGTTCGACAACAGAAGTCGCTTCCATCACGTTGAAGCGGGAGGCGTTCGAAAGCTGGCGCACCGGCAGAGCATCCGCCTTTGCCATCATTCTGTTTGTCGCGGTGTTTGGTCTCGCCAACATCTATGTGAAAGCCCTCAACAAGGTGAAACAGCGATGAGTTCTGTCAATTCTGCCCATTCGGTCGTTGCGCCGGGCGCTACGTCAAAGCGTATCGCCGCTACAATCGTCATCGCCTATGCCCTCATCACCATGGTTCCTC
Source organism: Phyllobacterium sp. A18/5-2 (assembly GCF_025452215.1). Taxonomy (NCBI): domain Bacteria; kingdom Pseudomonadati; phylum Pseudomonadota; class Alphaproteobacteria; order Hyphomicrobiales; family Phyllobacteriaceae; genus Phyllobacterium; species Phyllobacterium sp. A18/5-2. The sequence continues at coordinate 985,649 of NZ_CP104967.1, forward strand.
TTGTCTGGATTGTGATGACGAGCTTTAAATCACCGCCTGATTCAATCAGCTACCCGCCGAAAGTTGTTTTTCAGCCAACACTTGAAGGCTATTGCAACCTTTTCACAACCCGCACGCGTCAGACTTCCGATTACATCGCTTCGCTTGGCGCACCAACAAGCACGTGTGATGAGATCACGCGAAGCCGCAACATGGTCATCGCAGGGCCTTCGAACTACTGGCCGCGCTTTCAGAACTCACTGCTGATTGCTTTCGGCTCGACATTTCTTGCCGTTTCTCTCGGTACCCTCGCCGCTTACGGATTTTCGCGTTTCAAGGTTCCGCTGGCCGAGGATCTGCTGTTCTTCATTCTATCGACACGCATGATGCCGCCTATAGCCGTCGCGATCCCGATCTATCTCATGTATCGCGAGCTCGGTTTATCAGACACCGCGCTGGGCATGGTACTTCTCTATACGGCCGTCAATGTTTCACTCGCCGTTTGGCTTCTGAAAGGCTTCATCGACGAAATTCCGCGGGAGTATGAAGAGGCGGCCATGATCGATGGCTATACGCGCATGCAGGCCTTTTTCAAGGTTGTCCTGCCGCAGGCCACCACCGGCATTGCCGCTACGGCCATCTTCTGTCTGATCTTTGCCTGGAATGAATATGCCTTCGCGGTGCTTTTGACCTCGGGTGCGGCCCAGACTGCTCCACCGTTTATCCCAACAATCATTGGGGAGGGGGGGGGCCCGGCGGTTGCCGCTGGAACCACGATCTTCGTCGTACCCATCCTGGTGTTCACGGTTCTTCTGCGCAAGCAGCTGTTGCGCGGTATCACCTTTGGAGCTGTACGCAAATGACGCCACAATCACCTCTCCACTTGAAGCCGAAACGGGCGTTCTTTCTCAGACGCGGTCCGATGGAAAATGTTGCAACCGGTCTCATCGGCCTCGGATTCGTGATGTTGTTCCAGCCTTTCTTGCTGATCTTTTACACCTGGTCGCTGGTCACGCTCCTGATTGGTACCGTTCTTTTCATCATTGTGTCGAAGTTCCCGGAGTAGACGATGGCAGAGATCAAAATAGAAAATCTGCGCAAGGAATTTGGTAGTTTCAGCGCGGTTGAGGATTCGAGTTTCGTCGTTCGCGACGGAGAATTCCTGGCCCTTCTTGGCCCGTCCGGTTGCGGCAAGACAACAACGTTGCGCATGATTGCGGGTCTCGAGTTGCCGACTAGCGGCAAGATCTTCCTTGCGGGCGAAGACGTCACATTCAACCGTGCCAGAGAGCGGGACATCGCCTTTGTCTTTCAGCTCTTCGCGCTCTATCCGCACATGAGCGTGCGCAGGAATATCGGCTTTCCGCTCCTTGCCCAAGGCGTGGCGAAAACCGAGATTCGCTCCCGCGTCGAAGAGACGGCAAGGCTGCTGCAGATCGATCATATTCTTGACAGGTCTGTATCCGGTCTGGCTGGCGGAGACCGCCAGCGTGTGGCGCTGGGAAGGGCGATCGTGCGCCGGCCGAAGTGCTTTTTGATGGACGAACCTCTTGGCACGCTGGATGCGGAGTTTCGCGATCTGATGGTGCGGGAACTGCGCGAACTGCATAACCGGATCCATGCTACCACCGTCTACGTCACCCATGACCAGCTGGAGGCGATGGCCATGGCGGACAAGATCGCGGTGATGAATCATGGCGTTATCGAACAATTCGGCACGCCTCAGGAAATCTACAATCGGCCCGCGAGCATGTATGTCGCCGATTTTATCGGTTCGCCGCCGATGAACTTTCTACGGTTTACGTCTGGTTTGCGAAAGGGCACGCGCTCGGTTTCCGTCGACGGCGTGGATATCCCTGTACCGGAAATCCAGCAGGATCTGGCGCAGGGCGAGCTTGCGCTTGGCGTGCGTCCCGAGGATATCCGCTTCAGCGACGCCTCCTCCTTGCGTGGTGCCGTCTATGCCAGCGAATATCACGGGACAAACCAGATTGTTGCCGTGGAGATGGCAAAAGGACTGGTCAAGGCGCGGGTTCCAGCCGATCAGAACTTCCGCATCGGCGAAACCGTCGGACTTGAACTCAATTACGACAAACTATCCCTCTTTGACTGCGAGTCGGGCAGGGCCGTTGCGTCATCCCGCTATGCGGAGCATCATCATGGCTGAAGTCATCCTGAAAGGCATCAACAAGAATTTTGGTGAATCGCGTGCCGTTTGCGATCTGGACCTGGCCATCGCCGATGGTGAATGCGTCGTCCTGCTTGGTCCCACCGGTGCCGGCAAAACCACTACGCTGCGCCTGATTGCCGGGCTGGAACGGCCCGATAGCGGGCGCATCATAATTGGCGGATACGATGTGGCGAGAGAAGCGCCGGCCGGGCGCGACGTGGCCTTTGTTTTCCAGCAATATTCACTCTATCCGCATTTGTCCGTGTATGAAAACCTCGCCTTTCCGCTCCGCTCGCCGGCACGCCGTCTCGGCAAGGATGAGATCGACCGGCGCGTCCGGGAGGTGGCGCGTATGGTGCGCATCGAGCACAAGCTTGATAATCGTTCGACCCGTCTTTCGGGTGGCGAGATGCAGCGCGTGGCCATCGGCAGGGCGCTGGTGCGGCGGCCGGCGATCTATCTCATGGACGAGCCGCTTTCCTCGCTCGATGCCAAGCTCCGTGCCGAACTGCGGCTGGAACTAAAACGCATTCAAAAGGAGCTCGGGTCAACGATCCTCTACGTGACGCACGATCAGATCGAAGCCATGACCATGGCTGATCGCATCGGCATTCTTGCCGATGGACGGCTGGTACAGATTGGAACGCCGCGCGAGATCTATAGCAACCCGGCCAATGTTCACGTTGCTTCCCGCCTTGGACAGCCGCACATCAATCTTTTTCCGGCCAATTTGCTGCCCGACAGCAGGACGCCGGCTGGTACCCGGACGGTTGGAGCGCGCACTGAACACCTGGAAATCTCCATAGGTGGTGATGCAAACGCGCAAGTCGATTGGGTCGAACATTTGGGAGACCAGAATCATCTGCACATCCGCGTTGGTGACTGCAAACTCGTCACCCTCGCCAATCCCTACCTTCCCGTAAGGCAGGGAGACAGGATTGGCCTGGCACTCAGAAATCCTCTTTATTTTGGAACTGATGGAAACCGGGTGTACTGACGGGGTCGTCCCGATCGATCGCATTTGTTGAACCACGCAAAACAAGGCAAAGACTGGAAGATGCAGATGAAACACTTCTTCAATCGCAGGCAAAATATCGTCACCGAGGCGCTTGATGGTCTCTTGCTGACAAGCCGTCCAGGAATGCTTGCGCGGCTCGACAGCTATCCCGACATCAAGGTCATCCTGCGTGCCGATTGGGACAAGTCCAGCGTTGCCCTCATATCGGGCGGCGGAGCGGGGCATGAACCTTCCCATGCCGGCTTTGTCGGAAGGGGTATGCTCACGGCCGCTGTGTCGGGTGAGATTTTTGCCTCACCGAGTGTTGATGCTGTCCTGACGGCAATCCGTGCGGTCACAGGGCCAAAAGGGTGCCTGCTGATCGTCAAGAACTACACCGGGGATCGGCTGAATTTCGGGCTGGCCGCCGAACGTGCGCGCGCCGAAGGCTTCAAGGTGGAAATGGTCATCGTCGCGGACGACATCGCCCTTCCAGACCTTGCCCAGCCGCGCGGCGTCGCGGGTACATTGTTCATTCACAAAATCGCAGGTTTTCGCGCCGAACGGGGCGATAGTCTTGCAGATGTTGCAGCCTTTGCGGCGTCGGCGGCTGCTGACATTGTGTCACTGGGGGTTTCGCTGTCCACCTGCTCGATACCAGGACAGGAGCATGAGCAACGTCTCGGCGTCGATGAGGGGGAACTTGGGCTTGGTATTCACGGCGAACCGGGTGTGGAACGTATCCAGCTACAGGAGGCCGGCAAGATTGTCGCGATCATGGCCGAACGGCTTGCGGCGTCGCTGCCGGTTACTGGCGAATTCGCGCTGTTAATCAACAATCTGGGGGCCGTACCGCCGCTGGAAATGAGCCTCATTGCCCGGGATGTTCTTTCCTCTTCACTTGCCGGTCGGGTGAAGCTCATCATCGGCCCTTCGCCGATGATGACAGCGCTCAACATGAATGGCTTTTCGCTGTCGCTTATTCGTCTCGATATGGAACGTGAGGCAGCGCTTGCCTCCTCCGTCGAACCCCACGCCTGGGTTTCCCCGGTGATGCGCCATGGCATAAACATTCTTCCGCTACCAGGGGCGCCGGTGGGCGAGGCCGTTGCCGCGGCCAGTCACGATCCGCTCACTGAAAAGATGGTGGCCGCCATTTGCGAGCATCTGGTTTCGCTGGAAGTGGAACTCAATCGTCTCGACGCGCGTGCTGGTGATGGCGATACAGGATCGACCGTTGCTGCAGGGGCACGTGGTGTTCTCGCGCAGATCCGATCATTGCCTCTGGCTGACACACCGGCGACAGCTTGCGGTGGTCGGCAGAATTCTTGCAACCAGTATGGGCGGTTCAAGCGGTGTTCTGCTCTCCATATTTTTCACGGCCGCAGCAAAATCGATGGCTGGGACGGGAATTCTATCAAGCGCGCTGCTAGCAGGTCTTGAGCGTTTGACGTTTTACGGCGGGGCAAAGCCGGGTGACAGAACCATGGTGGACGCCCTTGATGCAGCATTGCGATCGCTGGCAGCAAGCGGGCTTTCGCAAGCAGCCCGAGCTGCCCGCGCTGGTGCCGACGCCACGAGCGCAATGACCACAGCAAAAGCAGGTCGCGCGTCCTATGTCGGTGCAAGGGACCTCGTTGGGGTTCCTGATCCGGGTGCTGTGGCCGTGGCAGCAGCTTTCGAGATTGCGGCAAACGTGATTTCAAGCCAGGTTGCACGCGGGGAGGCGACAGTCGTTGCAGATTAATCGTGCGCTCATCCTGGGGTTGATCGAGACATGCCGCGAGGTGATTGCGTCTCATGCCGATGATCTTTGTGAACTCGATCGTGCGATCGGCGACGGTGATCACGGAACCAATATGCGGCGCGGTTGCGAGGCAGTCTATCTTGATAGGGAAAGATTGGGCGCACTGCCGTTGCCGCAGGCGATCGAGACGATTGGCACGATGCTCGTCATGAGCGTTGGCGGTGCGTCCGGGCCGCTTTATGGAACACTGCTGATCGAGATCGGACGGGGGCTCGGCGCCCGGCAAAACGGCGCAGATTTCGCCAATATTGTTGGAGAGGCAATCGATGCAGTGGCAAAGCGCGGCCGCGCTCAAGCAGGGGACAAGACATTGCTCGACGTGCTTTACCCTGTCCACAGCGAAATGGTAAGGCAGTCTGCTCTCGTCCATATCGCTGAAAGGGCGCAGCAGTCCGCGCAACTGACCGCTGGTATGAAGGCGATGCGCGGGCGTGCTTCCTTTCTGGGGGATCGTTCCATTGGCCATATCGATCCGGGGGCTTCGAGCTGCGCCCTGCTGACCACGGCCATTTGCCGCTACCTGAAGGAGTACCGTCCGGCATGAAAGGCAAGATTGCAAATGTGGGAATTGTGATTGTCTCGCATTCACCGCTTGTCGCCAAAGGCACTGCCGATATGGTGCGCCAGATGGTCGGTGACGGCGTGCCGCTTTCATGGTGCGGAGGCAATGCTGAAGGCGGTCTCGGCACCAATGCCGCGGGCATTCTTGAGGCCATCGAGGCGGCGTGGTCCGATCATGGTGTTGCAGTGTTCGTAGATCTCGGCGGTGCAGAGACAAATAGCGAAATGGCAATCGAAATGCTGGGCGAACCGCGCTCCAGTCTCGTTGCCATTTGCAATGCGCCTCTCGTGGAGGGAGCGGTCATTGCTGCTGCCGAAGCCTCCGGCGGGGCTCCACTTGCAAAGGTGGTCGCTACGGCAGAGGAACTCTCGCCCTTATGAGCAACAGACAGGACGCGAGGCCGCAGGAGAAGGATCACGTGACGAAGCAGTGGCAGACGGAAATCGAAGTCATCCATGGGATCGGGCTGCATGCCCGGCCTTCCGTAATTTTCACCCGTCTTGCCAAGACCTTTCCCTGCACGATTGAAATCGAGGTGAACGGAAGTAGCGTCTGGTTGAATGGCAAAAGCATCGTAAAGGTCATGGGTGCCAAAATTCGAAAAAGGTTCCGTCCTGAAAATACGCGCTGACGGAATCGGTGCAGCAGAAGCAATTGCGGCATTGAAAGAACTGGTCGAGCACAATTTCGACGAGGGCAAACTCCATGGCCGAAATGTTTAGACTGCAAGGGCAGGGAACTTCGCCGGGTACGGCTTTTGGGCAGATTCACCTGGCGGTTGAGACCGAAGCAATATTCTCGTCTCAAACCAATCCTTCCGCTGAACGTGCCATCCTTTTGGACGCGGTCCAGGTTTCCATCGCCGCGTTGCGTGCGCTTGCTGCACGATCCCCGGCGGAAAGTGCTGCCTTCCTCGAATTCCAGATCGAAATGCTCCTTGATCCCGAGATCACCGAAATGGCTGCCGGGCGTATCGGTAGCGGAGATGGCGCAGCTCTTGCCTGGGTGACGGCTCTTAATGATTACATCGCCGGCTTTGAACAATCGGACAACGATGACGTCCGCGCACGGGCAGCCGACGTCATCGACATCAAGAACCGTGTGCTCGCGGCCATGACAGGAAAATCGGTCGCGGATTTCCCGGCAGGGACGGTGTTCGTGGGCAAAGACATCTCGCCGAGCCTTTTCCTTGCTCATGACTGGTCGAGCGGCGGTGGAATCGTCCTGTTCCAGGGCAGCGTCGCAAGCCACGTCGCCATGCTTGCCCGTGCGAAATCGGTTCCCATGGTGATTGGGACCGGCACCTTCAACATCGCCGGGGAAGCGCAGCTTTTGCTCGATGGAGGCTCGGGTAGCGTCGTTTTGCATCCTTCCGATGAAGAGCTCCGGCAGGCGCTGTTGACGCCGTTGTCCATGCGCCAAAGCGCAGACGAGGCTGAGCGACCTTGCCCGACCGAAGTGCGAACCGCCGATGGTGCAAAGATCAGTCTCTCGATCAACGTCAATGATCTTTCTGATCTGATCGGTGTTGATCATGCGGAAATTGCAGGTATCGGATTGCTGCGCACCGAGTTCTTCATGTCATCAGCTGCCGATATCGCTAACGAAGACAGGCAATACGGCATCTACCGCCAAGTACTGGAGTGGGCCGGGCAAAAGCCTGTCACCATTCGCATGCTCGATCTAGGTGGTGACAAGCCGGTTCCCAGCGCTGACAAAGGCGATTGGACATCGTTTCTCGGCTTGCGTGGTATCCGTCTTTTGCTTGCCCGGCCAGAGATCCTGCGCATCCAGGCGCGTGCGTTGCTGCGGTCCGCCATTCACGGTAAGCTGAAGGTAATGCTGCCGATGGTGACGTTGCCTTCGGAACTCGAAAGAACGGTCACGATATTCAGGGAGGAATCCACCCTCTTGGAACGGTGCCGGGTTGACCATCGCATCCCGCCGATAGGGATCATGGTCGAGGTTCCCGCGACCGCCCTCATGCTGGATACATTCGGTGCGGCGGATTTCTTCTGCTTCGGAACCAATGATCTCGCGCAGTATCTGACCGCTACCGCGCGCGACAATGCCGCCGTCGCCGATATTTACACCCATGCCGCTCCGGCAATCTTCAGACTGCTCGAACACAGCTTGCAGATCGCGGCAAACTTAGAAACGCCCGTCAGCGTCTGCGGTGATATGGCGGGCGAACCGGAGTCCATTCCTGGCTTATTGGGCTGCGGATTGCGGCATTTCTCGCTGGCACCGGTGCAACTGGGCGCAGTGAGATCACAGATTGCGCAATTCAACGCGGATGGAACGACGGCAGTGGACAAATAGGATGGCACGGGAACCCATGGAAGACGCCATTATTTCCTACAAGGCTATCCTGGCTCAGATCATTGACAATCGTCCTTCCGGGACACGCCAACGCCTGGCGGCGGCACTCGGCAAGCACCGGAGTTTTGTTACCCAGATTACAAGCCCGGCCTATGCCACGCCGCTACCGGCGCGGCATCTCGCGACGATTTTCAGGGTTTGCCACTTCAGTCCGGTTGAACAGGATCGTTTTGTAGAGGCCTACCATGCTGCGCATCCGGGAAAATTGCCGGAATTTGGCAGTTCCGAAGGATTGAGGTCACTATCACTGATGGTTCCGGATCTCGGAGACGACAAGAAAAATCGCCTGTTAGACGAGGCAATTACAGATTTCGTCCAGAAAATCGCAACGCTGTTGGGAAATACTGATTAGCACATGATCCTCGCGATGGTGGTAAGATCATGCACCAGACAGAGGGGTAAGGAACTCGACCAGATGGAAAGGCACTCATCTTGCCTCGTCTCGCGCCGCAGCAAGACGTTGCGTTTGGATAAGGACGCTGGCGCAGGAGGGGCGGGATGAAAAGGTTCATGAACGTGGCCGCGTCAATGGTTGCCGAAAGTCTCGAAGGTTTCGTTTCGGCCCATGACACGATGGTCATGTTCGGTGCAGGCCGGAAATTTGTTCGGCGCCGTCATCTTGCTCCCGGAAAGGTTGCAATCATATCGGGCGGAGGGGCGGGGCATGAGCCAATGCATGTCGGCTTCGTCGGACACGGCATGCTTGACGCTGCCTGCACCGGTCACATCTTTACCTCTCCAAATCCTGATCAGGTCATTGCCGCCATAGCAGAAACCGACACCGGAGCAGGGTGTCTGTTGATCGTCAAGAACTATGACGGTGATGTCATGAATTTCGAGATGGCCGCTGAAACGGTGTTGGGGCGCCACCGGATTGAGACGGTCATCGTGAGCGACGATGTTGCTGCGCAGGGCGCGGCGCGTAGAACCGGTCGTCGAGGCGTTGCTGGAACGCTCATCGTCGAGAAGATTCTTGGAGCAGCCGCCGAGGCCGGATCGGATCTCGCCGGGCTGAAGGCGCTGGGTGACCGGCTGAGTACGCAAATTCGCACCATGGGCGTAGCTCTCAGTGGCGTTACCGTTCCCGACACGGCGCGTGCCACCTTTACCCTGGAACCGGATGAGATGGAGGTCGGGGTGGGGATTCATGGCGAACCTGGACTTTACCGCCAGAAGATCGCTGATGCGGACACAATCGCCAGCATGATCTGCAGCACCATACTTGCAGATATGGGGCAACACAACAGCGACCAGGCATTGCTTTTGGTGAATGGCTTTGGGGGAACCCCGACTCCAGAGCTCTACCTCATCTACAATGTCGCCCGTCGCTTGTTTGAAGCCAGCGGCATCCGGATCGTAAGATCTCTCGTTGGGACCTACGTGACCTCGCTGGATATGGCCGGTCTCTCTGTCACCTTGTCGCTCCTTGATGAGGAGACATTGCACCTTTGGGATGCACCTGTTTTGACGGCTGCACTGCGGTGGCTCCGTCTTGACCCAAAGTTCACTTTGGAACAGAGGACGTTCATTTGAGCTAAGATGGATGGATTTGGGCCGAATAACTTTTTAGGGGCCCTCGTGCGAAGGATTCACGCTTCGGATGCAAGAGGGAAACCGAGGGTGTCCGCACGAGCAGCAGACATCGGCTGAAAAGGACCGTCGCCTATTGTAAATAAGATGGCTGATAAAGACTGCCAAGCATACAAATCAGAACCGGACAGAAAACCCGGCAGGCGAAAAGTGCCTGCCGGGGCAAGATCATAACTATTTGGTGGCGTGAATGATTATCGTCCCAAAAGATACCTTTGGCGCATCCACACCAATGTGTGCTGCATTTTTTGAAATCCACTCCTTGGCAATTCGGATACTCTCTTCAGTACCGGCCTTGTCCTGACATACGGTCATCGACAGGCCACCATCGCTCTCAGTACTGCGTGCCAGGGTGTAACTCACAAAGCCCTTGACCGAGCGTATGGCCTTTTCAACGTCTGACTTTTTCTCTTCCAGCAGTGAAAACAGCTCTTTCGAGCCCTTACCTGAATAAGTTCTTACAACGACATCCATGATGGATTCTCCTCTGCATAGCCGTTCATTGTGTGAACGTGCATTCTGGAGAGCATCGATCCGAACCAACGGTTCCGGTCCTGCTGACCGACTTTGCAGTATAGTCCTGCCATCCACTGAAGACGATGCAATAATGAGCTTGGACGTCTTCCGCGTTATGCCTCCTACTCTCATACAGCGGGCCACCGCTCCAAGGAGATGTTTCAGGATAGATGGATCGAAAGCCGCGCAAGTGTCACTGCCGGGACCTTGCCCGAGGATCGACGTTCGGACACTGTGAAAACCTAACCTGCAGGCCCGGTGTAGCCGATCGCATTTGGCCCGCCATTCATCTCTCGAAGCTTGGTTACATACTGTTGCGGACGGAGCCAGATGCCGGGAGTCTTATACCCCATGGAGCGCGCAATGTTCCCAACGAAGGCATTGCAGTTGTTGACTGTCGCTTGCCAAAAATGGGAACGGGCCTTTAGGTCGCGGATGTAGGCAACGACTTTGTTGTATTCGGTTTCGCTCAGCATAACGCGCCAGCTCGCCGACCTGAACCTGTCATCCAGATCACCGTCGCTCTCCCCAGTTTCCGCCGGCACGGGTATGTAGTGGCCCAGAACATAAGGAACGGCACTATTCGAAGCCGGGGCAAGGCCGGCCACTTCGCGATCGATCATCTGGCCTGCCTGGTCCAGGCGCCCAAAAATCACGTAGGTGTGGCCGTAGGTGAGGGCATAGCGCGAGCGGAACTCAATGAAGTAACGGCCTTTCGTCTGTTGCGGTGTTGCCGTGGTCGAGGGAGCGCCGACCGCCATGGAGCCTTGATTGTTGTAGGACACGACGTTCGGCTTGATTGCCGCATCCGGCGCACATCCCGCTACCGCGAGGGTAAGCAAGGCTGCAAACAATAAACGACCACTTGTAATCATCATCACGCTCCTGAACTCCAAAAAGGCGCGGCAACCCGCCCATACCCACGCCCGAGGATCAGACAGCCGCGCCGTGGGTTTGAGCCGGCCAAGTCCAGATCACATATTCATGGGGGAGGGTAGAGCCAGCGTCTCCATACTGAGCGAATGTCTTGTTTTTGAATCCTGCTCATCTGACGATACTTCCCCAAGACGAGTCGGCTATCGACCGTAACGTAGCACAAATAGGAGTGAAAGCCAGGGTTTGGCTTAGGGAAGGCACAGGCTCATTTCAGCGGTCTCCAAAAACTCGGACAGCGGTAAACCCCTCTTTTATGGCTGCGTCCTCGGCAAGGGAGCTGACGCCGCGGATGTCAGTCTCACTTGTCGCCTGTGCGGCATGAACCACAATGAGATTATTGATCATTCACCCTCGTGGGTGAGCAATTTGCGCGCCTGGCGTGGTATCGCCTTCGAGGGTCATTTTCATGACTTGGGGGCAGCGAAGATGCGTTGCTTTGCATGGCCTTAGTATTGATGACGGCCGCGCCCACTAATGAAATGCCAACTTCAACGCATCGTGTCGAATTTGGCTGCTTTTGCAGCAGTGTTCACATTGGCCGCTTTGCCGCCTTTGCGGAACGCAGCTTATCGGTGATCATCAGGCGCGTTTCGGCGGCTTTGCACAGAACGTCGAGGACGAACCCGCCCTGATCTCGGCATCCAACTTCAATCGCTGACTAACCTCACATCTCATTGATTATAATGAATATTAGTGAATCGCGACTTATTGCTGACCTGCCTGGCATTGATGCACACTTGCTGATCGATAGTCGTGGGTTGGGTACCTAAGCTTCCGGATGAGCCGAAATTTATCCTGAGTTGGACCGGATTTTGGATTCGAAATCTTTGGAGTTCGCAAAATCTTGATCTTGCCTGTGGCGGCATTGACGCTGGATGTTTGGGGAGCGGTTCAGCGGTACAACCTTGATTGCATGCAGGTTTCGCGCTCGCCGCGGCAGGTCTCGATCGCTGACACGTATTGGGTCAGCCTGGTTCCGGGCCACTGCCCTCAGGAACGGAGAAATACATGTCAAAATATAAAAGACTGACCGACTACCTGGCGGCTCAAACGCAGCGCGAGCTTGTCCTTGAATTCGAAGAAATAGCACATATAATCAATGGCTACCTTCCGAAGTCGGCAGAACGACCACAATATTGGGAGAAACATGCCGGCAACAGAGCATCTCGGCAAGGTGGTTACAAGACGTACCTCCTGCAAGGTCAGGACAAGGTGCGCTTTGTTCGAACGAATTAGATGTTTGCTCCCCGCATGTGTGGATGGGGTTTAACCTGGCCCGCGTAGTAGCTGGTCGGTTCAGACTTTGCAGATGGACGCGTCGGAAGACCACCGAGACTCCTCAAATCATTTGGCGAAATTACAGGCATCGAAGGACGTTGGCGAACTTGCAGCCGGTCATGCTTTCCTAGTGGCAGGAAAGCATATCCGACAACGAATTGTCTGCCTGCCAACAGATCTAACAAATCACAGTGGGATAAGGGCAGTGGGGCCCGACGTAAGCACCAAAGCAGTGAAACGCGCAACGCCGAGCCCCGTGCCAACACCGGCGTTGGCATTTTGGTGCATTGGCTAACGGGTATCAATCAATCGCAGCTTCGCTAGAATTCATTACTGTCGAGTAAGTTGCCGCGGTCTCTGATTCCCCGATGCTGTGAAACGAGTGCGCGTTTGGCGCGCTTTGCCACAGAGAGGAAAAAGAAAATGGAACCTGAAATCCTATGTCCTCAAGGATGGCCCCGATTAGGACCAACTGCTGATCTCGCAGACAACGACACAAACTGTTACGGCGTTGTGACGTCCTTCGCTGGCGGATAACCGTCGTCCCCTCCTGCTTTGACAAGCCCCGCGCGCAGGTGATCCACGTCGGATTGCTGCGCGTAGTGCAACGTGGCGAGGAAGGATTCGACGGCGAATTCGGGCTGGAGCGTTTTAACCCTCTTCATATGCGCCGCAGCAGCGGTCTCATCGCCAAGCCAGCCGTAACATGCTGCGACGAATGCGTGCTGGATCTCATCCATGACGGACAGGTGCATGAATGCTTCGATCGCTTCGCCATACTGATGGGCAGCAAAGTGTGCTTTGCCAAGATGACTCCAAAATCTTTCAGGGTGATGTGGATTCAGCCGCATTGCCTTGCGGATCCATTCGATTCCCTCTTCGGGCCGCCCCAGCCAGGTCAACAGTTCCCCTTGCTGTACCACCACAAGGTCGTAGTTGGGATTGAGGGAAAGGGCGCGCTCCTGGTGATAACGGGCGGTGGTCAGGGCGTTATTGTTCACACTCACCGCGGCCAGAATGCGGTGCACGTCGGCATCGTTGTCATCCAGCGCCAAAGCCCGATCCAGCGCCGCAACAATTTCGCCCCACACGGCATCCTTGTCTTCGCACCAGCCGTGGACCCAGGCCTGGCCAAGAATGCACGCCCGCCAAGCATGGGCATGGGCATAACCCGGGTCGAGCGCGACGGCTCGGTCAATCAGGGACTGCGCCTCCCGATTGTCTGCAACTGTGCCTCTGTGATGCAGCACCTTGGCGGCTAGCGCGCATTCATATGCGATCATGTTTGCAGGTTTTGTCCGCGCAAGCTGGTCGCGCTGGGCGGCTTCGACGCGTCCGGGTAAGGTTGCGGCTATCGCCGCTGTTATTTCATCCTGGATCGCAAATATGTCGTCCAACTTGCGGTCGAATTTATCCGCCCAGATATGAGCTGCATTGGCTGCGTCGATGAGCTGGACCGTTACGCGCACCCTATCGTCGATCTTGCGAACGCTTCCTTCAACCAGGTATTGAGCCCCGAGTTTCTCGGCGACTTCGCGCACATTTACGGCCCGGTTCTTATATACGAAACTGGAGTTGCGTGAGATAACGAACAGCTCGTGGCGGCGAGACAATTCCGTGAGGATGTCTTCGGTAAGGCCATCGGCGAAAAACTCCTGATCAGGGTCGCCGCTCATGTTGTTGAAGGGCAGAACCACGATCGATGGTTTGGAGAAAGAACGCCTTGCATCGAAATCCGCCGGCTGAGCGGGCAAAGCAGAGTGCTCAAGTCCGATACGAAACAGACGAACAGGACGGCTTATATTTTTTAGCGTCTTCTCACCCAAGTCCTCGAGGGAAACTTCGAGACGATCGGCGATTTGTGTTGCGACCGCGGCGGTGACGCAGATACCGCCCACGTCGGCAAGTTGTTCAATACGAGAAGCAATATTCACACCGTCGCCGAAAATGTCCTCGTCTTCGAAAATAATGTCGCCAAGATTGATGCCGATCCTGAATTCGATCCGCCGATCCTGAGGCACATCCGAATTTCGCCGCTGCATGCGCTGCTGGATCTCCACGGCGCACTTTACTGCGTCAGTCACGCTCTGGAATTCCACGAGCATGCCATCGCCCGTCGTCTTAATGATCCGGCCCTTGTTCTTTGCGACGGCGGGATCGATCAATTCTATCCGGTGCGTTTTTAGGCGGGCGATCGTGCCTACTTCATCGGCCTCCATGAGCCGGCTATAGCCTGCCATATCGGCTGCTAGGATTGCGGCTAGTCTCTGCTCCATTGATTTGCCAACATAACGATAAACCGATGCGCTTTCGGTTCGGGCGATCACAGCGCGTCTGGCGCGATTTTATAGCACCCCAATGAAATCGCCTATCTATTTTAGCGTTGCCTTTTAAAAGTAGCGCGGTGCCGCACGGCCGAGTGCAGCGGGCGCGGCTCGCAAGACGAGAGCATCTTCGATGAACGCGGCGTCAGTTTGAGCCGTTGTGCAACAGGTAGTCCGCTTTGCGGCCTCAGCTTTCAACGTCAATCGCCGATGACATATCCATCGCATCGGGGGGCGCCCTGCTGCCGGGCGGGGCGCGCGGGCGGCGCACAACGGTCCGGTTGATCCTCCCTCCGGCGCGGCATCACGTTCGGTGGGCCGGGCTATTGCGTGTCAACGGAATAACCACCCGATACCAAAAGCGATAGCCACGCCTGTAAAAAACACAACGCCGTAGACCAGCAAAGACCAGTCTTTTGTTGGCCGGTCACTATTGTCGTTTGAGTTGTCTCGCATTGATGCTTATCCCCCATTCCGAGCCAATGACGTATGATTAGACTTGGGAAACCCAAATACAATGTGACGTTTCCATACATGCGCATGAAGCCAGGTAGCGCCCCGGGCGCGAGGCCAGTGACGCTCAAATGTATAACTTTATCCCTCGGACATGTCGGAGACCGATTATATAGACATGGCCTATACCACGCATGAGGGTAAAGCTCGCGCTCGGCGCTCGCGGCAGTCCGGGGTCGATTGAAGGACCCAGCATTCGGCCGTATGTCCCCGCCATAATATCGCTCGCGGCACACCTATGACGTGGTGCTCGACACTGATTTCGACCTCCTTACAAGTCGCTGAACCCAACGCGGTTCGATCCTGAGGAAAGGATGCCGATCGCATCCCAGCACGCTTCCCTCGGGGGGCTCGGTCCCGCCAAATCTCCCTAGACGGCAGCACCTGAGCAAAAAAATAATTTCGGCGGGGAACTTGAGGGGATTGCCGTGGTTCGCCACCCAATAGACCTCGTCCTTCAACGCAGAGCGTTGGCGAGAAATTGGGAGACCACACATGCAGGACCATTCGAAAAATCCGTCTAAATCCAGCCCCACGGCAGATCACCCCACCGCGCTGTCCGGGACCATTGAAACAAAGACGAGCTTTGAGGAGCTCAAGCGCAAAGCGGCTGACGACGTTGGAACGGTAAAAGAAAAGGCGAAGGCACAGGTGCGTGATGCAGCTGACAAGGCTGAAAAAATTGCATCGAAGCAAAAGAATATCGCCGCCCGTTATGCGGGCTCGATAGGCTCTGTCTTGGAAAAGGTGGGTTCCGAAATGCAGGGAGCCGATGATGCGGCCATAGGGAAGTACGCGAAGGAGCTGGGTTCCACAATCCAATCGTTCGCCAAAGATGTCGAGGACCGTAAGCTCAGCGATGTTGCGGGTATGGCCGAAGACTTTGGCCGCAAGCAGCCGCTGGCATTTCTTGGCCTCGCTGCATTGGCCGGATTGGTGGCCAGTCGGGTCCTTACAGCATCCGCTCATAGGCGCGCTCCTGCCGCTTCGAGTCCGGGCTCGACGCAAGGCGGCTCCAACACGCAAAGGGAAGGACAACGCTGATGTCCGATTTTAATCAAAACAAACCACTCCCCGAGTTGATCGGGGGTCTGCTTACCGATGTGACGGGATTGGTTCGCAAGGAGCTTGAACTTGCCAAGACCGAAGCTTCAGAAAGTTTATCGCGGGCTCTTGGTGGTATTGAGTTGTTAGCCATCGGCCTGGTTTTCGCGATAGGTGCGCTCGGCGTGCTGTTGAGTGCCCTGGTAGCCGGGCTGGCTGCGTTCTTGATATCGCAGGGATTCACTCAATCTGCAGGAAATGGCCTATCGGCCCTTATAGTCGCTCTCTTGGTGGGTATTATCGCCTGGGTCATGATTTCCAAGGGGATAACTGCGCTTCGGGCAAACAATTGGACATTCGAGCGCACTACAGCCTCCATTGGCCGCGACGCCGAAGTGGTGAAGGAGAAAACGTCATGACATCCTCTTCTGAAAGACAAAGCGCAGCCGAAATTCAACGCGATATTGAGGATGACCGTCGACGGATTGGAGAGAGTATAGACGTCATTCAGGAACGGATGTCCCCAGGCCAGTTAATCGACGAAGTGCTCGGGTACCTGAAGAGCAGTGGGGGAGGCGCGTACGTCGCCAACCTTGGTAACGCGGTTAAGAACGATCCAATACCTGTCGCACTGATGGGAGTAAGTTTGGCTTGGCTCATGGCGGGGACGAGTACTGGCCGAGTTGACGAAAGCAAATCGATCAGTTCATTCGACAAACTGCCTGAGCATCCTCTGGCGACAGTCGAGGGAGACATCCGGTGGATGGGTCCCGCACTGGATGAGGGGGACGCACAATACATGCACTTTGCCGACAGTGCCGGCAACCGTTTCAGAGCCTTGACCAATCATGCGGGCAAACGTGCAGGCCCGTTCCTGGACGACAGCGGCAAATCCTATCGGGGATTTGCCGATGCCGCTGGCAACCGCATTGAAGCCATCAAAGACCAAGCGGGTGCGATATGGGATGATGCATCGGACTGGCTATCTGACACGTTTCAGCAGGTCAGCGATGCGGCGGCTGGAGTGGCGGACCGTGTAAGCAGCCAGGCCCGGTCTGTTGGAGACACCTCCGCTTCTGCGGGAGCCGCGATACGGGACCAGACAAAAAGGCTTAACGAAACGATCCTCACGCACTTTCGCGACCAACCCCTGGTTGGGGGTGCGCTTGCCTTTGCAGTCGGTGCTGCAATTGGGGCGGCCCTGCCTCACACAGCGGCAGAGGATGCCGCCGTCGGAGAAGCAGCGCAAAACCTGAGAGACAGTGCTTCCGAAAAGGCGGAAGAAATTATCGACAAGGGCAAAGCCGCAGCGTCTGACCTTTATGAACAGACCGTCGATGTTGTAGATGATGTTTACGATGCCGCCATCGATCGGATCAAGGATTCCGGCAAAGCTGGTCAATCGTAGAGATCGGGTCGGATAGCCGCGCTTTGAAATGTGAGGGAGAATTTCGACTCCGAACGAGCGCCGAATGTATACATTGGTGTAGGCCATCGTGAGGCAACTGCAATGTTCGCGCAGACGACGTAGAAAGCCCGGCTAGACGCTCACAGCTTCGGCCTCCCGGTGATCTGACCGCGCGACCCCAGGTGCCTTAATTGTCCAACACCAACATTGGGCGCCAAGGTACCCGGCGGAATGACGATCGGCCGGGACAAGCGGAATTTTTCAGGCCAGTCGCTCTGCCACCTGTTCGGCGGCCCGTAGCCCGCTTTCCCAGGCCCCATGCGCGGTGGAAAAGTCTGAATTGTGTGTCGCCTCTCCCGCGAAGAACAGTCGATCGCGAATCGGCCGTGCTAAAATCTGGCGGGCGCCCGCTTGTCCTGGCAGCGCATGGCTGTAGGAGCCGCCTATCCAGTCGGTGCGACACCAGGAAGAGGCCGCGAGCGGGCGCAGATGGCGACGGATATTACCGCCCAACAGCGCGGCCAACTCATCCAAGGCAAAGGCGAACGCATCCAGCAATCCGGCGCGCTCAATCACCTCGGCGCCGGTCCCGCCGAAGAATCCCTCAACCACCGGTCGGCCGAGCGGGCGAATATAATAGCTGCCGGTATCGCTCTTGCGGGGATTGCCGAGAAGGTGGGTTTCGGCCTCCAGCCCGTGGTTGCCATGCAGTTCGAAGAAGAGCTTGTCAGCAAGGCCAAGCGGCAACTGGCTCGATGCATGGATGTGATCGTCGGCATCCGTGTCGAACGCGATCGCGCCGGCAGCAAGCACATTTGTCGATGCTGTGATGACTGCTGTGCGGGCGGCGACCGGGCCGCGGTCGGTGTCCAAGCGGACGCCGCGATTGGTCAGCGCGATGCGGCGCACAGGACAAGACAGCCTCAGCGTCACATCGGGAACGCTCGCCGCGATAAGCTTGCCATAGCCTTCGCGCACCCGCCAGTTGCCGTCGCTTGCCGCATCGTCGTAAGCAAGGAAATCGGTGATCGATAGCCGATCAAGTGGGGCGCCGTTCATGTATCCGCTTAGCGACTGGCAATAGGCGTTCCATTCGCCGTTCGGCGGCAATGCGTCGGCTGCCCGGTCACTCGCGGGGGGATTATTTCTCATCCGACTTGCAAGCGCATTCCACGCCGCCGCTGCTGCGGTCTGATCTTCGGATGCGAAGCCGAGATCATGCCATTGCATTTGCCATGCCGTCGGTCCGCGCGCGATCGTAAACCCACTCGCGCGGCCCACGGCTATGAGGGGATTGCGCTCTGCCGAATGTAGCCAGCCACAACCCATATCGAGGGGGATTCCGCCCAGTTCGATGGTGCAAGCGCGGCCGCCTACGCGGTCGCTGGCTTCAAGCACAATAACGGCCCGGCCGGCGGCAGCCAGTGCGCGTGCCGCAGCAATTCCAGCAGCCCCTGCGCCGACAATCGCAATCTCGTAATTCATCGTCGCCCCTGCGCCGTGAAGCGCTTCATTACCCGTCACGCGATAATTTTTATAGGGGAATCGCTCCCGCTTCAACGCGCGCGAAAGGCTGCTACTATGTGATGATGACTTTCTTCGAAACACTCGTTGCGTTGCTTGCGGTCGCCATCTTGCTCTTGCAGGTGACGCGTCGCATGCACCTGCCTTACCCCGGCATCCTTGCCGCCGCAGGCGTGGCGGTGGCGATGCTGCCCGGCGCGCCCAGCATCCCGATCGATCCGCCCACCGCACTGGCGCTGTTCATCGCGCCCGTCCTCGTCGACTCGGCCTACGATTTCCCGTTAGCCGCGGCGCGGCGCATGCTCCTGCCGCTGTTCTTTTACGCTGTGATGGCTGTGCTGGTCACGACCGGCGTGGTCGTCTCGATCAGCACGCTGACCGTCGGGCTACCAATCGCGGCGGCGATCACGTTGGGCGCAATCGTTGCGCCGCCCGATGCCGCCGCGGCCACGGCGGTCCTGTCCAATTTGCCGGTCGCCCGTCGTGTGGATGCCTTGCTCAAGGGTGAAAGCCTGTTTAACGACGCGACTGCGCTGCTGCTGTTTAGTGCCGCGCTGACCGTTCAGGCGCGGGGCGGGTTCGATACCGGGACGGTGCTTCAACTGGCGTCCGCGGCACCCGGAGGGATTGTGTTCGGTATCGCCTTCGGATTTCTGGTCTCGCGGCTGCGGCCGGTAACCGAAAACACAGTCGGCGGCACCCTGCTTCAGTTCGTCTACGCGTTTGCGACATGGCTGATTGCGGAGCGATTGCATCTTTCGGCCGTACTGGCGACGGTGGCGAGTGCGATGACGATCGCCACGCTTGCCTCGGTCGGTGATTCACCGCGCATGCGGGTGCATTCGTTTGCGGTATGGACGACGGTCGTGTTTTTGTTGAACGTCGTGGCGTTCCTGTTAATGGGATTGCAGGCTCGCCGCATCGTCGAGGCGATGTCGGCCGCCGAACTGCAGCGAGCGGTTGGCTTTGCCGCGATTGTCGTTGCCGGCGTTATTGCGGCCCGTCTGATGATTGCGTTCCTGTTTCACGCTATCGTGGTCCATCGCCATCGACGCGGCCATGACCTGGCACCCTTCGCACCGGGCGAAACCTTGCTTGTCGGATGGGCCGGAATGCGCGGGCTTGTCACGCTGGCCACAGCGTTCGCTTTACCGGCAAACTTTCCCGAACGGGACCTGGTTGTCTTGACGGCCTTCGCCGTTGTGCTGGCGACATTGGTTATCCAGGGTGCCACTCTGGCGCCCATGATCCGATACTTCAAGCTCGGTCGAGGGGCCGAGGCGCGCCAAGAGCTTGAGGCGGCGCGAAGGTCGCTGGCCGAGGCCGCGCTTTGTCGGCTTGATAAGGAGGAGGGCGCCGAGGCTGAAGCCATCCGCCAGGCTTACCGGGCGCTTCGCGACGGGAGTGATCCTATGCAGCCATCGCCGCTTGATCGCCGCCGCAGCCTGTCAGTCGCCGCAGTGCTGGCGCAACGCCAACGCCTTGAAGAGCTGCGTGATGCCGACCAGATCGGTCCTGGCCAATATCTCGAACTCCAGGAGGACCTGGACTGGAAGCAACTTGCGGCCGCTTCCGACGAAGATCGGCGGATTACTGAAAGTTAGGGCGCGGCGTGATGCGGTCGGGACGGACCTGTCCGGCCACAACGTCGAGGTGGTTCTGGTCGGCAACCGCCTCGATAAAACCAGGTCCACACTGCTTTGCGAAGTAAAAGCGGAACGTTCGCGAGGTCCTGGTTGCGCGCCCTCGAACGACAGATGCGCGGTCGCTGCGGCCACATTTTCCGGGCTTGGCAGCGACCAGTGGGCCTCATCGAAACGCTATGCTCGTGGTTCAAGCCACATCGCGATACCAGCGAAGCAGATGTCCACAGCATCAACCGCGATCCTCCTGTTTCCCATCAAGGATGGAAGCCGACTGAGCAAAATGCTTTATCGAGAGTCCACGATCTGCGAAGTAACATCGGAGCGCCTCCGGATCCTGCTGGTTGGCCGCCAGCGCGACATAGGTGTCGGGCCGCAGCAAATACATGGCGCTGCGGGCGAGTCCCGTTCCCAGATATGCCTTCTGCCAAGGGAAAGTATGGAGCGGAAGTCCATGACGGTTGCACCAGTCGCGCAGCCCCTGGCTGGATTGACCATAAACATGCACTTGCCAGCCGATCGAGTGCAATGTCGCGAAATTGTCGGCGCTCGGTGCCCATGGAAGGCGATCGCCGCCGCTGACATCTCCAGCCTTGCCTTGGCTGAGGGCGCTGTCGTGGTAGGCGATGACGAGCTGCGACACAGCACTGAACATATAGTGGCGCGCTGCCGCGAATTTGAAGAGCGTGGGAACGACCAGGGGGACAATGCGCGTGCGAATGAAGTCGGCCGCCCGTCCTTGCGCAGTCGCGAGTGTGAAACCTTTGTCGGTGGTCGCCACAAGCTTTTGGGCAAAGGCCCGGCGCTCCGTTTCGTAAGTATCCAAAAGGGCAGTTGACGCTTGCCCCGCCAAAACGGCCTTCAACTTCCACGCCAGGTTGATGGCGTCGCCAATGCCCGTGTTCATGCCTTGGCCGCCGGCTGGACTGTGAATGTGCGCGGCGTCGCCGAGGAGGAAGATGCGGCCCTTGCGGAAATGCGCGGTGACACGGTGGTGGACGTGATAGGTCGAGAACCAGTTGACCTTGCGGATCTGCACTTTCATGTGCTCGATAGCGCGGTCACGGACGTCTTCGAACTTGAGGTTTTCGGCGTGCGCCGCCCGCTCGTCGCGGACAGTCCCGATCAGCCGCGCGCGGCCTTGGCCCTTCAACGGGAAGACCGCGAGAAAATCTGCCTCATCGAGGTCAACATGCAATTCGCCGTCCAAAGCGGGACCCGTGGCATCGACGTCGGCGACGTAAAACACCTGTTGGTAGGTGCCGCCAGGAAAGCCAGTCCCCAGTGTCTGCCTGACGATAGAGCGGGCGCCGTCACAGCCGGCGAGATAACCCGTTTCGCACGCCTCGTTACCATCCGGTCGACATAGCGTTGCCATGACGTGATCCCCCGCGTCGGTGAAGCGTTTAAGCTCAGTCCGTCGCTCGACCCGCACCTCGAGCGCCTCCAGACGGGTGATGAGCAGGCGCTCGTGCTGATCCTGCGGGTAGATGAAGGGACCATAAGGGGTCAGTCCTTCGGCGAGGGTTTCGAGAGGAACGCGCGTTGCCTTTTTGCCTTGGACCCACAGATTAATGCCAGCCACCTTGTGGCCTCTTTCCAAAATCTCCTCGGTCAGGCCGACTTGGCGATAAAGCTCGAGCGTTCGCGCCTGGACGGCGAGCGCACGTGACGTCGTTCGCGGTTCATCGGTCTTGTCTATGATGCGAACCTTCACGCCTTGTTTGGTTAGCCACAGGGCAAGCACCAGGCCCGTCGGACCAGCGCCGACAATCAGGACATCGCTGCGCTCCATCTCATCCTCCATCAAAACGGCGATGGTGATCCAAGCTTTCGATTGAATGACAAAGGGCTTGGGGCATGCAATTTGGTTAATACCTGTGCTTCTTTGGTGTTGGGAAGGGCCGCGGTGGCTAAGGCCACCGCGCCTTTGACGTGTGCTACGGTGCCAGATTTCAGGCAGACGGCAAGATCAAACTGATTCGCTTCGGCCCGTCGGTTTTTTCGCCCGGCTTCCGCTCTTGTCTGGCCCGTTTGCGCTGGAGCCAATTAATTTCACCGACCGCACAAAAATGCGCCAAAAGGATCGTTTGAGTCACGCCGACGTAACGGTACCGGTACTAGTCTATCCATGTAGCCGCAAGTTAACGCGTTCAAAAACAAGAACAAAAGCTGAAAAAAATGCGTTGGTGAGCGAAAGGGCAGAAGGGGAACTAAGCTCGTAATTCGATGTAAGATGAGTTCGAATGGGCTTAGGACTGCACACAGGGAGGCCGATAAAAAGAATACAGAAGACGACTGGCCGAAGCCTATCTCGAACGCGCTCTCAAAAGGGCGCGTTTTGTTTTTGTGCGCAGACGATCACGGGCGGCGGCTGCTGCAACCCCTGTGCAGGGTTATAAAAGAGCATTTGACATCAATGCGATAGCGCCAAGAGTTAAATGATACGATCACTTTATGAGGTCGCGTCCACTTTCGCTGATGGCTCAAAAATCCCGGAAATTCACTGTTTATTAACCACGCATTGTTGCAATGCGTTATATTGTGTTACTAAATAGGTGATGACTATGATCGGGGGCTTACCAGTCAAGCAGAGACGTCAGCGGGGAAAAAACCGCCCGCGGGGCATATCGGGCGCCATCTCCATCGCTTCGATGAAGACCTTCTGGGGACTCATGCGGGCTTACTGGTTCTCGGACCGATGGGCTGAAGCATGGGCTCTTACAGCTGCAATCGCCTTGCTCACCGCGGCCTCAAGCAAAGCCAGTGTCTGGATGGCGGAAGCTTCCGGCGAATTGCTTAACTCTCTCGTCACTGTCCACGATCCCTTCAACCAAAACCCTCTTGGCATTATTCTGACCAATGCCGGAATCCTGGTCCTGTTAATGGTGGTGAAGGAAGCCGGGTTCGTCGGATTCCGCCATCTGCTTTCAACCACGCTTCATCGTAAGTGGAGGGGGTGGTTAAACGCCAGGTTCAACGATGCGCTCCTCGACGCAAACCATGCGCACTACCATTTGCAGCAGGGTGATCGCGCGGCAATGCCCGACAATATCGATCAGCGCGTACAGGAATCGATCAAGGGCATGACCGGCGGTGCCATCGGTCTCGCCATGGGGGTACTCGGGGTGGTGATGTCCGTCATCTTCGTCGGGCAGAAACTGATCGAGATGTCTACGCAGGTCGCCGGCCTTGAGTTTTTGGGGGCATACGCCAGCGCGGTGTTGGCTTTCGTCGCCATCGCGTTTTATGTGCCGCTGAGCACCTGGGCCGCCATGCGTATTGGCAGAGTGCTGGAGAAACTGACACTCCAGATGCAGCAGACCGAGGGAACATACCGCAGTGAACTGACCACATTTCTTCGCCGCAGCTTTCAGGTTGCCGCCTCAGAAGGCGAAGGTGTGCAGAAAAAGGGTCAATGCCCGTCTTTACTCGGGTGTCGACGGAACGTGGGCAAGGCTGAACCTCTTTGACGCCGCCTACATGTCGTTCACGGCAGTGTACAACTTTTTTGCCGCACGGATCGTGGCCTATCTTCCGGGCCTCCTGCCTTACATGGGCAACACCATCAGCCTCAAAAGTTACATTACCGGGGCTGAACTTGTCGGTTCGATGATCAACGAATGCTCATGGTTCATTCAGGTGATGCCTGCCATCGCCAACCTGAAGGCCAACGCGCGGCGCGTCACTGAGCTTGCTGCAGCCGTGGACGCGGTCTCTGTTCCTGCTGATTACTACGCAACGAGCGGCATCAGCGCGTTCACATTCAGCACCCAGCATGAACTTTTCGGGCTCACGCTGAAGAAATTTGAACTTATGCACAGGTCGGACGATGCGCAGAGCTTTCTCTTGGCCGACCATCTGCATTTTCATAAAGGGGACTGGATCTATCTCAGAGGAGAATCCGGTTGCGGCAAGACAAGTCTGCTCAAGGCAATGAACGGTCTTTGGCCTTACGGCAGGGGCGAGATCATTTTTCCGCAGAACGCCCGCACGATGTATGCGGCCCAGGAGGTGAAGCTTCCGGGTGTCACGCTCAAGCAGCTCATTTGCCTGCCCTTGAACGATTGCGCCTTCAGCGATGCAGCGGCTGCGGCCGCACTGCACCGTGCCGGCATGGGCGAGTTTATTGAACACCTCACGCATGAGGAACGCGACGGAACATCATGGGACCTACTCCTGTCAGGCGGCCAGAAACAGAAACTCGTGCTTGCCAGAATCCTACTTCACAAGCCCAGCATCCTCTTTTTGGACGAGGCAACCGGTGCGCTGGATCCCGAATCCAAGATCGCTTTCCATCAAGCGATCAAAGACCACTGCCGTGGCGTGACAGTGATCAGTGTCATGCATGAGTTGGAGCCGCCGAAGTCAGCCGATGGACAGGATTATTATTCCCGTGTTCTCGATATCAAAGGCGGCCGGACAGAGTTGAACAGGCTGCGGCGCGCCACCGTTCACAGGGCTCATCCGCAGGTGATCCATCCGCTTGTCGCAGCTGAATAATTCGATGTCCGGTCCGTCGGCCTGACCCTCGCCGAGGGCGGCACAAGAGAAGGGTCCTTGGAATTGGCAAGCCAATTTGGATTGCTGAGAAAAAATGTGTGATGCCCACGTCACTTGGTTCGACGATCTCTGGCATCGGATCGGATGAGAATGTCGTTGATGAAATTCGTTTTCAGTAACGGCTTTATTTCTCTCCCGCGCAGCCCCCTTACGCTTTTTACGCACCAGAATAATCCAGCAAATCCCTGTCGATCCTCTCGTCTTGCAGGCCTGCGGGCAAGATTGCGTTCTCAACCAGAGCCAAACCGTATAATACTGAAAAATAACGTGTTATACCACAAATAACTTGTGAAGTATAACTCGACCGGTGCGAGGTGAGGTGGTATCGCGATGAAGCAAATCGATTTCGTTTTCCGCACCATATTGGCCGAACTTGCTCAACGGGTCGCTGCGGCACCCACGAGCGCGTTTGACGTGGAAGGAAGGTTTGTACCAGTCGCAGTGAAGGGCAGGCGATACTGGTATTTTGACCACCGGGGCGCCGGCGGCGGCAAAGTTCGGAAATATGTCGGGCCTGATGATGATGAGACGACCCAGACCGTCGCCCAATTCAGGGCGCTGAAGGACGACGCGAGCGCGCGGCGCAAGATGGTAAGGATGCTGACGCGGGAGGCCGATCTGCCAGCCCCCGACCCGCTTGCGGGCAAAATTATCCGATGCCTGGCGCAGGCTGGTCTTTTCAGGAGGGATTGCCTCCTGATTGAACGGCACGCTTACGCGTGTTTTCCTGCCTGTCTTGGCATGCAACTGCCCCAGGTCCCGTGGGAGAGAACGCAAACCGGCATCTGCCTATGCGTTCATGCGGCCGCGGACATCGCCACGATCCGTGACGTCTTGAGATCGACCGACCGCAGCTTTGCCCCCGCGTCCTTTTCTGCCGCGCGGCAAGGCGACGTTCGTTTTGCAAATGACGATGGATTTTGGATTGAACTGGCAGCACCGACGCTGCTGGGAGCATACCTTGTCGAAGACCCGGCGAAAGCTGTGATGCTGTACAATTCCGGCATAGAGGTAAGGGTTCCCAGACCAGAGCGCTACGCCATTCATGAACTGATGATGTCAGCGCGAGCGGACGCGGACGATGGAATTCTTGTCCGGGAATATTTCCGGAAGCGCGCCCTTGTCATGATGCAGGCACTGTTAGGCGTAGGACGGCAGGCAGATCTAGCGGAAGCGTTTGAAGCTGCCTGGAGCCGAAATGATACATGGAAAGAGCTCATCGAGCGCGGGATGACTTTGATCGATGATATCGATCTGCGAACCCGAATACTTGAAGGTCTGACACAAGGTATGCAAGATATTGGTCACGACCCGGCTCACGTTCACTAGATTGCTCGGCAGGATTTCGTGGATAGGATCAAGTTACTATGATCCCGGCAGTTTGGGCCGATGCACAAAACAAGGTTTCAGGACGAAAGGGCGGGACCGTAGCCGTTAATGCTTCGCAGCGCCAACGAGTGCATCGTGCGCCTTAAAGGCTTCACACGAAGGTTATCGCAGGTTGCGACAGAGCGGGGTTTGCGCAAATGGGTGGCGGGAAAGTTTCTTGCCGATGCGCTACGGTCGATCAGAGGCTGTGGCCCACGTGGGAAGTGCCTTGCCACGGACCGTGGTACCAGCGCTGAAAACGCATTTTGGCAAACGGGACATGGAGCTGCAGGAGTCAAAGACACCGCCGACCCGCTTATCCCAAGCCGTCAGCCGGGAGGCTCGCGGGGTTCCAGACAATTTCCCACAGATATCCGTTTGGGTCACGGAAGTATCCCGCATACCCGCCATAGAACGTATCCTGGGCAGGTTTGATGATCTCGGCTCCAGCGCGAGCGGCCTCATCCAGCACCTCATCAACGACGAACGACGTTGTGTCCGATGGTGAACGCGGTCGAGCTGACGGGCGTCTTGGGCAGGCCGGTATCATGGGCGATATCGTTCTGAGCCCATATCGCGAGCTTCAACCCACCCGATAGTGTGAAGAACGCGACGGCGCCATGCTCGAACTCGCGGCCGATAATCCCTTCGGTCGGCAACCCGAGGCCGTCGCGATAAAATGCGAGAGAATGCTCAAGGTTGGCGACACCAATTGTCAAGACGGAAATGCGTGGCTTCATGACAGTCTCCTCGGTTTGTCCAACAGCCACAATACTGTCCTCAGCCGTAAAGTCTTGAACGAAACGGCCAATCCAGAGATAATGTCGTGACAGGATGGACATAGCTGTCCGTGGAAGTTCTTGAAGCGCGCGCACGACCAGCGTCTTCCATTGTCAACCAGGTTTCTGAAGGTTCCTTTTCGCGTCTGAAGCGCATGACCGGCGCATGTGGTCATCGCCATCAATTTGTCCAAACGCCACGCCAGCCGCATCGCCCACGATGATCAAGGTTCTCGGGCCTTGAGCTATTCCTTACGCATATTTTGCCGCAACTGTTGTGTCGCTCGGCTGTTTGAATTCGACTTAATGTGACAATTGCAGAACCTTGGCTCTCCCAGCATCAAAGCGAGTAATATTTGCCGGCAAGCGTGTTTAAAACAGTATCGCTCAATGGGACGACGCCGGAATCTTGTACGAAGCGTACTCCGAATTCCGCATCCTTGCGCCAGATGATTTCGGTGATCAGTGCACCGGCATATTGATCGTCAAACAGCCAGAAGCGATTGGGAATGGCACAGTGGCCGACAATCCTGATCCGAGCACCACCTCCGGCAAGATCTTGAAAATGG
This sequence comes from Phyllobacterium sp. A18/5-2, assembly GCF_025452215.1. Taxonomy (NCBI): domain Bacteria; kingdom Pseudomonadati; phylum Pseudomonadota; class Alphaproteobacteria; order Hyphomicrobiales; family Phyllobacteriaceae; genus Phyllobacterium; species Phyllobacterium sp. A18/5-2. Next base: position 1,013,601 of record NZ_CP104967.1, read on the forward strand.
CATTCGGTTAAAAACTGACCGCCCAGCGTTACCAGCTTACCTGAGCGCAGCCTTGTTCTCTTGCGCTCCTCGAGACGTTTTTCGGTTTTGTTATCCGTTCCGGATGATGACATGGACAGCTGGGACCAACAATGGTGGGTGACTGGTCAGAGGCGAGTGGGCATCTGTTGAGGTCAAATTGATCTGATGTCTGTAACAGCAAAAAATTGCAAATTTGTTATCGCAAAGGAGGGCGGCGGAAGTTACTCCATCACATCAACCCGGCGGGCGCGGAACTGCAACAGTTTTCAACATCGATGGACGATCTTGGTCTTCCTCGAAAGTCGGCTTGCTGCAGACTTCGAATTGTGGCGTTGCCGCGCGCCATCGCGAGACGTCCTGAGGAGATGCGCGCCCCGAGAAGTTTGATGCCAATACGTGCAAGGCTGTTTGCACCTTGGTTCACCGGATACCGACCAGTCGGCACTGCTGTGGCTGCGAACATGATGGCGCTGTGGATCATCGATCTCTGGTCAAAGCCACAAGCCGGTGGGGCTTTGCGTTGACGTCAGCGGCTTGTCGTCCAACCCATGGCTTACCATGTGCGGGAGGCAGCCGAGGCTGACGTGGCCGAAATTCTTCACCGGCTTTCGGTGCACGTCAACGCGCTTGCAACGGTACCATCAACGACTCCCACCGGTTCCATGCGGATGTTTACTTCGACGGTGCATGCAGTGCATTGAGCTGTTTCAGGCAACTGAATCTGTCTGCAAGGTGGTTGCCTGACGGTGGTACCAACTGTTTTTTGATCCGAACCGGTTTTGCCCGCCGAAACATTCATGCATGAAACGAGTTGATAGCTCAGCCAGGAACTGTATCATTGCGGCATTGAATTTTGGATCGTTGAATTTTGTTTTTCGCGTGCAGACGCTTCAACGAAGGTCTTGTTCAAAACTCGATAGAAGCCGTCATCGTGCGCACGCACGATGACGAATTGGTGTTGCTATAAGGAAGGTTCATGATGGCCACTGGTACAGTTAAATGGTTTAATTCCACAAAAGGGTTTGGTTTTATCCAGCCCGATGATGGGGGCACCGATGCGTTCGTTCATATCTCTGCTGTGGAGCGCGCAGGTATGCGCGAAATCGTTGAAGGTCAGAAAATCAACTACGAGCTGGTTCGCGACAAAAAGTCGGGCAAGTTGTCAGCGGATCAGTTGAGCGCTGCTTAACGGCGGCCTTGGGAATGGCCGCAGCGATGGCATCATTGCGATAAAATATGGAATAGAGGCTGGGCTCGTGCCTGGCCTTTTTATCGGCAAGCGGTCCAACGGCTGTTGGTGCTTGGTTCCAAGCCACGATCGAAACATTGGTTTGATGGGATCGGATCCGCTCACTTTTGCGAAGCTGCTTTATCTGCATCGTTTCAAACTGAAGCTGTCGCCGCTTTCGGGCGAATAAAAAGTCAGCGTGGTCCTCGTCACGTTGCGCAGCTGGAAGGCATAGCCGTCCCTCAGCTCGACCCGGTAATTATTGCCGTTGCGCTCGATATTCCTGATCGGTGTCCCATCATAGATTTTCGTGTTCAAATCCCAAAGCCTGCCAGTGCACTTGCCGTCGAGCTGATCCCATTTGCCGACAAAGGCCGGCCCCGCAGCAGGCTTGACCGCTGGTTTAACGGCAGGCTTTGCCATGTTCGCCGCGACGTCGGCCGCTCTTTTGGCATCAGCGGCAGCCCGCGCCGCTTTCGCCTCGGCAGCTTGCTTTTGCTTTGCCTCATCGGCGGCCTTTTGATCGGCGCGTAGCTTCGCGATCCGTGTATCGACCTTGGCTATGTTGTCAACGCCAAGCACGTCGGCGCAGCCAAGGAGCGGCAGCCGAGAGGAAAGCAAACCATCAAGGTCGGCGGCGTCGGCGCGCGATTGCAGATCGCGGCAGGTTGCGGACCTCCGTTCGGCGTTCGCAGCCTTTTCTTGTGCCGCCGTTGCTTGTGCGAGGTTCTGCTCGATAGCTGCCACGTGCTGCTTCGCAGCCTCGATCGTCGCTGCGATACTGCCGACGAAACTCACGGCTGGCACACAGGCCGATTGATCCACTTTCAAATGTTCTGCTGCGGATCGATTGGCATCCGCAATAATGTCCACAGCTTTCTCGCCTTGGCCGATTTCCTCCCGGAACGCGGCCTCTCGCGAAGCGGCATCGGCAAGGGGTTGACTGGCAAACGGATGGTCGGCAAAGCAATAGGCGTCGATGGCCTTTGCATAGGCGTTCGCCTTGACGAAGCTCAGCGCTTCAATAGCGGCGCGCATTTTGTCGTCAACGGCATAGGCCGCGCCGCAAAGAACCGCCCATGTTGCGGCGGCAATTATGAGCCTTTTCATTGGCGCAGATCCTCAGTTAACCAACACGAATTGAAACGCGCTCCACCGGGAAATGTTCATCTGTATTATAATGAATTCTTGCAGAAACAGGTGTTGTTGATTTTGTTCCTCGTCTCAATGTAGACAAATAGGTGCCAATCAAAATGTTCCGTTATCGGCCTTTTCAAAGGATGGGGAATCGAATTGTACAAACGTACGGTCCCTCAGTCTTCTTCAGCCAGCGGCGCCATCTTCCCAGCGGTTCTGAGTGTGCATGGCCGCGACCCCTGATCCAGCCGGCCCGCAGCGAACACGGATTGTGAGTTCTGGCCAATGTGTCACCCGATAAACGATTGAAATCATACGGCTATTTTACCAGTCTTGGACCTGCGTTAATAGGGATCTGCGTCTGCCGTTGGTACGTTGGACAAATGATGCGGCGTGCAATGAGTGGGTGATGACGGCCATTTTCTGAACGTTCAGCTGCGGCTGCGCCGTTTCCCGCCAGCAAAGTGTCTGTGATCCATTCACTGCTGGAAGTAGCTGTATGAGCCATCTGCAGCCTTTTCCCATTTGTACATTACATAGCCCGGGAGAGTGGAGTCGCCTTTTTTGTCGTAGGAGTTATCACCGACAACGTTTTCGGATGGTTCGATTTTGAAGCAAACGTCTTGGCCACGGCCTTCCCTTGCGCGGGGTCAAAGCCATCGTCACCCACCGTAAGCAAGATTTTTTCTCGCCGTTGATACCGCCGGCGGCGTTGTTTTCAGCGGCAGCCGCTTCGGCGCCCTTCTGAATCTGAAGCCCATATGCACCGTATTCGCCACTAAAGGGCGCTCCTATTCCGATCAGAACGTCAGCGTCGGCAAGACTGCAGAACGCAAGCATTGCCGCAAAGGCAACGCCGGAAAAAATGTCGGTTTCATTTCTATTGTTCCCTGGTGCGAACAAGCACTGGATCGACAATGATGTGAACAGCGATAACTGCAAGGGCCGCCGATTGTTTTTCAATAGCTATTTTAATGAATGCCCGGTTCAAGTTGCGTAAGGGCTTGAACGCGATCGGAACAGGCGGCCGATATCTTTAGTTGACGAAGCGGACGACAACGCCCGGCCTGACCATTCCAGCCAGCTCCTCGGCGTCCCAGTTCGTCAGACGAACGCAGCCATGCGACCCGACTTTGTTGATAAGCTCGGGATCAGGCGTTCCATGAATGCCGTAGGTTGGCTCGGTTAGATCGATCCAGACACTGCCGACCGGCCCATTGGGGCCCTTGGGGATGGTGAGGACCTTGTCGTTCTTTCCTTGCTTAAAGTTGACCTTTGGGTTGTACCTGAAGACGGGCATCCGCGCGGCGCCCTTCACCTTGTGCCTACCCCTTGGAGAAGGATTGTCCTGGCTGCCAACTGTCGCGGGATACGCCGCGAGAATGACATCGCGATTATCGTAAGCCGTGACCTGCCCGGCCGCCTTGTCGGCTTCGATGCGGGCCACCTTTCCTTGGCGCGCGGGACCCGGCATCGCTACCTGGACTGTCTCCCCAGGGACGAAATCCGAACCTGGATTAAGCGCCGTCAGCAGGTCGATATGCATGTGGAATCGCTCTGAAAGCTTTTCGGCGAGCGCTGGTGTAACCCAAGCTGGGCATCTTCGCCTTTTCGCCGTAGTCTGCGGGAATATCTTCCACGAGGCCTTTTGCGTCGTCAGCCGTGACCGTGTAGGTGCCGATAATCGGGCCACCCGTCTCCAGCCTGCTGATTACGTCGGAGTCGATGATGCCGTCCGGGGGCATCCCCGTCATCTTCTCGAAACTGGCCACCGCCTTGGTCACGTTCGATCCATAAATGCCGTCGATCACCCCCGGCGATGTTCCCGCGCGGTCGAGGAGGACCTGAAGGCGGACGATCGCAGGATCGGGATCCGCTGATGGTTTGGAAGCGCGCTCCGCCGGGATTGTGGACAGGGATGCAGAATTGATCGCGTCGGGTTTGACCTCTGCGGCTTCAGCGGCGATGACGGAAACGACAAGGAAGAACGTCGACAGTCCAACAAATGTTTTCATGTCCGCTCAATGGACTTGCGATGAAGATGTTCCGAAAATAATTGTTCTTCTGTTAGAATTCAGGAACCAATCAAAATCGGTAAAAATCGGCATTTCAAAGAAAGGGTTCATCCATCGCCTTCGAAATTGACAGGCACCGTTGTTTGAGTTTGACAGTCGAGGCAGTGTCAGCAGTTCGACATGGCGATGGTTCGTCTCGAGCATAGGAGGGTATTGGCCCCGAACAAACCTCGCCAATCATTGCGATGCAATGCTTTTCGATCTTCGACGGGGTGACGAGCGACACATTGCAGTCGCTGCATTATCGCGCCCATCGTTTTGGCTGCGGATAGAACGATAAATCTCGAGAGCCCGGCCCAGGAAGTGTGAAAGCGACGAATTCACCTGCAACCGCGGTGCCGCGGGTTCGGACATCGTCCATATCGTCACAACCCGTATTGACGATCTTTGCATATTGTCTTCTCCGTCCATCGTCATTTGGCAAATACCGGTAAACACAGCCACCGAAACTGCAGTCTCACAACGTGAAAGCAATGTCGTCGGCAGATAAGTCCGCAAGCGAAACATCTTCGATGAGGATACCTTCGATTTCACCATGAAAGGCGACATAGACGCCCTCCTGTGTGTCATGCGAGGCAGCGACAAAGGAAGCAAAATTATAGATGCTGGTGTCGCCCGGATAGAAGCCCCCCAACTCGATCACGTCGCCACTTTGGGTGTCAAAGTCGACGATATGGTCGATGCCTATGCTGCTGCCGTCTACCTCATATCCAGTCCAGCGGAATGTGTCAGCGCCCGCACCGCCGATCAGTCGATCCGCTCCCTCTTGGCCGGCGAGGGTGTCATTGCCGCCGCGACCCTCGAGAAGATCATCGCCACTTCCTCCCCGGATAATGTCGTTACCGTCAGCGCCGCGCAGGGTATCATCATGCTCACCATAAACGTTTATCTGAAAATCTTCGACATTGACAAAGGTCAGGCCCGTCGAGCTTGATCCGCTCGCGGCGTCAACATTGATCGCAACCGATGGATTGGAGACGGTGATCTGAAGCGTATCGTGGCCATCGCCGCCATCAATGTCGGTCAGCCGCGCGGCAAAGATCGAGTCGTCACCGGCGCCGGCCCTGACAGTGGTGATCTGCGTCGTATTGGCGTTAACGACCGCGAAATGGTCATCACCATTGCCGCCGTCGAGCATATCGGCGCCACCGTGGCGGTTATCGAGCCGATCATTGCCTTCGCCGCCCAATAACGTGTCATTGCCTTCATCGCCATCGAGGAAGTCAATACCGTCGCCACCAGAGAGGTGGTCATCGCCTGCACCTCCACTCAGTGAGTCGACTCCGTCACCGCCCTCAAGGCGGTCATCATCGCCTTCGCCATAGAGGTAGTCATTGTTTTCGCCGCCAAACAGGTAGTCGGTGCCATTGCCGCCGAAGAGGTTGTCGCGACTGCTGCCGCCGAGCAAAGTATCACTGCCGCTACCGGTCCGTGCGTAGACCCGCTCGAAATTGTGAAAGGTCGTATCGGTCGATGCAACGCCATTGACCACATCGAGCGTGATATCATCGGTCCGATCCGTATCTTCAAGCCGCAGCATGTCGTCACCGTCGCCGCCATCGAGTTCGGCAGACGAAAGTGTTGTCGTGATGCTGTCGTCGCCACTGCCGCCGGAAAGATGATTGGCCCCGAGCCGATCGATGATCGTGTCGTTGCCCGCACCGGCGTCGATAACATCAGCACCCAGGAAACTTATGTCATTATAGGTGTTCGGCAATGACTGGCCGCCGATGATGTCCGCGCCGTCTCCGGTCGAGATAACGTCGTCACCCGTGCCACCCTCAACGGTGTCGTTGCCGCCACCGGTCGTCAGCTCCAGCCGCTCAATGCCGCGGTAGAAGATGTGATTGGCGGTCTCTACCGGGTCAGCGAAGGTTGCGTGGCGGTTCATGCCGTTAAACGTGACTGGGTTGCCCGTCCCCGAAAGATTGATGACCAGCGTGTCGATGCCGTCACCTCCCCGCGCCGCGCCACCCGTTGCGTTGAGTTCCAGCCGGTCATCGCCATCGCCGCCATCGAGCTCGTCATAGCCGCTGAAACTCATCAGCACGTCGTTACCGGCCCCGCCATAGAGAAAATCGTTCCCAAGCCCGCCGTCCAGGGTGTCATTGGCGCCGAGGCCCCAGATATTGTCGTTTTCGTCTGTCCCGAACAGGGTGTCGTTAGCATCAGTGCCGACCATCTTTACCATCGCCTTCATCCTTTCCGAGATTTTGAAAGGAAGTTATAGGCAAACAACGGTTCCATACAAGTATTACATTGATTACACATTATTAATTTTATGTAGTTCAATTATACTTCAAATCTCAAATCAATATGCAGCACTATCTTTCAAATAAGTGAAAGGCAAATCTGCATGTTTTTGCGTTATTTACTCTGGCCGGCGAGCACTTCGCACCGCGTATGAACCGGAAGTTCCACACCTTCGAGAAGGCCGATCGCTATCCGACGCTGGCAAACCAAATCGCTATGCGCGCTGATCGATTCAGCTTGCGTCTGGAGTGCGAAGAATGCGGTAATTCGCGCGCGTCTCGACGAGGCAGCTTATCAAGGCTCCGGCAAGACCGGTTCCCGGTTCCAGGCCGCGCGTTCGTTGAGTTCGGCTTCGAAGCGGCCGAAGACCACGCGGCCGTGCGCCAACGTTCCGCCTTGCGGCAGCCGTGAGAAGAAATGGACGTCGACCAAGCCCGACTCCGGCTCTGGCAGGCGAGCGATCAGCGCGTAGGGCTTGAGCGGTTCGGCGAGTTCGATCCATCCGCTCGAGGCGAGCACGCCAACGTCCTGCTCCGCGTCATCCGGGCCATGGCCGGAGCGGGTAACCACGAGTTGCACCAGGAGCCGCGTCTTACAAAGACCGTCATCGATCTTCGCTTCGCAGGACACCGCAGCAAGTCCCGATACCGCCGGCAAGCTGATGCAGGCTGCCGACGCCGGCGTCACCCGCAAGGGGCGCAGCAACACCCGGCCACGATCGATGTAGCCGAAATAGGGATAGGCCCAGGTGAGCTCCCTTGTCGATCGCACTGCGGCGGTTACATGCTCGGGAATCGCTAGCACCGGATTGGCCGGCAAAGGCGCGGCGTCAGAACTGGCAACCGTTCCTACGCCAGGAATACCGCCCCAGAGCCTGAGTGCCAGCATCCTGCCGTTCGCAGTGTCGCTGTCGGGCCTTGAAAAGGCGTATTCCTTGAGAAGACCGGCCGGGGCGCACGAAAGCCGGGGCGCCGTCGCTCCGCCAGAGGCATGGATCCGAAGTTCGAGAGCGCGCCAGGTAAGGGTCGAAGCCGTCGGCAAACGCAAGGGCAGCCAACCTGCATTGATCTCGCGATAGGGTATCCGCCAACGTGCCAATTCCGCGTCTGCCTCCCGGGCGATCAGCTGCACTTCGACAACACCGTCTCCCGTGCCCGGAGCGGCCAAGTGGAGATCTATGCCCAGGAGCCCACGGGCCCCCATCGGTAGGCGCTGGCGCAGACCGGACGTCGAAATGCTGTCCGCTGGCCCTGTCACCGGAACAGCCGTATCGCCGTAGGCAGCGGGAGTCTCGAAGACGAGACGAGGCGGTGCGACACGAAGGTTCGCCAGCAGTTCTTCGAGTTCTGGGGGCAGCCGGACGTTGTGAGCCCAGCTTTCGCGCAGGCTTGCCAGGTCTTCGATCAGCAGTTGGTTCGCCCGCGTCAGGCGATCGACCTCGGCTAGCGAACGTTCAATTAGCACCGCGCTCAACGTCGCCTCATCGCCGTGAACGAAAATCGGCTCGGCCCCAACGTCGCCGACGGTTGACCACCAATTGGCCAGGCCGGCCAGCGGAACCGCGCCTTCAGGACTCCAGACGGCCCAGACATTGGTGGGCGGCAGCTCGATCGTGTGCCAATCGATTTCGGCTGCGCCGTCGTTGTTCACCAGGACGAAATCGGTGTCGTTTGACGTTTCCGCCACAAGCCAGCACAACGCATCGGTTGGCGGGACGAAGCTCCAGGACGGGGTCCGTGGTTTCAGCACCAGGATTTTGGGGCGCCCGCTATAAAGGACAGGCAGCAATTCAGCAGAGGCTCGCAGCATCAGGCAGAGAAACTCCGATTCTGTTCGACCGCGCAGGCCGTCGTGTCCGAGCCTTTTAGGGTCGCGATGGATGCCCGTTCGGCATCCGGCCAGAGCCTCAGCTTTCCAGGCGGAATTCCAAGGCCGCGGCAAAGTTGCAGCATTTGCCGTGTTTCCGGAAAGATCGCGTCGTAGGCCTGCTCAAAGGCGGCGCAGGCCGTAACCAGATCGCCGGCAGAGCGGGCTTGGTGTTCGGCAAGAAAGGCCCAGGTCCTGACCTTGAGCTGCCGCAGGGCGCCTGCGACCAGATGCACCACCGAACTCTCAACTGAAACGACGAGGGAATACGCGGCAAGTGTCGCCAAGGCGGCCTGTCTGTCGCGCCAGTCGAGGAGCGGGAGGCTCGCTCCGAGATAGTCCTGGCGTGCCGGCTCGACGCGACTGCAAAGGGAAGCTAGCGGCAGCGACACGAGCTCGGCAAAGGCGCCCAGATCCTTATACTGGCCTGAAAACCGTTCCCCGAACGTCACAAGATGCAGAACACTTCCCTCCTTTCGCAAGGCGTCGCCGAGCTGCGCGGCGCGGGCGACAGACGCGGATGAAGCCTCGTCGATAACGAGCGCTACGCATCGTCCGGTCGCGGTGGGAAAAACGGATGGGGTGTTGAACAGCTCACCATAGAAATCGCGCGGCACAGCGGCCTGCGCCCGATACCGGTCACGTTTTGCGGCACGCCAAAGCGCACGGCTCTCGCGCGTCGCCACCTCGTCCAGAGCGCGCCGCAAGGAACTAAGGCCTTCGGCCGCTGGCCGTGGCGTTTCGATCTCCTGCGCACAGCCGAGCGCCAGGTTGAAGAAGCGACCACTGAGCGGCTTGACGGTGTGCCAGTGATTGCCATGGGCGAACCCGCCGTCCGGAAAATGATGCGCGAGCAGCGCGCCGGCCTCGATGGCCACAATCTGAGCGGTTTCTGGCGGGGAAGGGATGTGCTGCGCCGTCAGGCGGCTGGCCGCAACCGAGGTCCAGCTCAGCGTCAAAGCGGTTGAGGAGCGGATCACGATCGAACAAGCAGCAATCGTTGCACTTGTTACCGCACATTCCAGCTTCCAGAGCAGGCCGGCGAGCAGGTGCGATCGTTCCAGAATATCGTAGAGTGTTTGATCCATGAGGAAAAGGTGGCCCGGGCAAAGACCGTAGCCGGGTCGCTCGACGGCCCGCAACAGGCGGACAAGATAGTGGTCGAGCGTCATGAGCTGGTCTTGTCCGACCGCAGTCATGCATCGGACAAGACCAGTATCGGGATGATAGATGGCGTACCGCGACCGCGCCTCGATTTCCATGCTCAGCACGGCCTTCACGTTGTAGAGCCGGGAATGCTTGCCGCGGATATAGGCGAGGATCGGCGCGAAATCTCGTTCCGCCTCGACCAGCATACTCTCGCCGCGACGACGATAGCGAAAGCCGGCGTCTGGTACATGGACGCCGCGAAATCCCTTGCCGAGCCCTTGCAGCCAGAAGTCCCAATCCTCCACGCCCTTGCGCATCGCCGCGTCAAAGCGGATGCCAGCGTCGAGCATGCGCCGCGAAACCGCGCTACCAGCCTCGCAGAAACTGCGGAACAGATGCTCCAAGGGCGAGTAGTCGCCGGACGTGTCGTGAAAACTTGCAAATCCGAACTTGTCGACATCGGCATAGGCCCAGCCAACTGTCGCATCCGACGCACGCAGCGCATCGACCATGCGCTGCAAGAGGAGAGGACCGATGTGATTGTCGCAATCCAGGAAATAGACCGCTTCCAGCGCGGGAAACGCACGAAGAGCGAACTTCGATGCCCGAATTTCGCGCCGCGCTGAGGCCCCCATTGGACTTTTTCAGGTAAAACACCTTGCCCGGGTAGGCGGCCGAGAAGTTGAGGCAGATGTCGTGTGTTTCCGGCGAGGGACAACCGTCGTTGACGACCACGACCGCGAAGGCGAACTCAGTCCGTTGCGTGACGGCGGTATGAAGCGCCTCGGCGGTCAGCGAAGGCTGGCCATAGGCCGGTACAAGAATGACAGCGCGCACTTCCGTTTCCACCCTAGTGCCCACGCCCCCTCCCGTTTCCTTCAAATCGCGCTGCGGTAAAGGAGCGACGCCCGCCGTCTCCCGGCCATCAATTAAGAGGTGCGTTGCAAGCCGTCAAGCCAGACGCGAGGTGGCTAAGCGGCCAGGCCCCCGCAAAGCGTTGCCAGCGATTGGTGAATAGGATCGATGTCCGTGAACGCGTTAGCGCCGACGTTCCGCAAGGAGTTCGTCTCGTTTGGCACGGCAGAATCTTAATTTCCTCAGATTGCGCCCGAATGGCGCCGGCTGCGATGACAAGGAGATGGTTGGCTCCGAGCAAAGCAGCAGCTGAAGGGCGAACAATTCAAGGTCATCCGCGAGAATTTGATTGTCCATGGTTATTTGGTGTCTCAATTGCAGTCTTGTATCAGCCTTGGCGGCCGATCATTACAAATGCTGGTGTCGTGCCGAGCGCTTCAGTCAAGCTTGATAGGCCAACGGCTGCCTTCTCCCATTTGAACATTTACGCGCGGCTCTTTCGCTGCCGACGTCATGGCAAAGGTCGATGTCCGCGCGTCGGGGCAGCGTTCCAGGCGGGCATCGTGTGGACCAATTGCTTGCCGCCGACATGCCATCTACCGGTCACACCGCGCTTGCGCTTGTTGCAGCGTTCGCGCAATGGAAGTGATCCGTAAAACCCAGATGCACAGGTCCTTTGTCGCGTCCAATGTGCGGACATACCGTTCAACGAACGAAGCAACGCTGGTGAATTGTTCTCTTGCTCCTCGGGACGTTTTTCGGTTTTGTTATCCTTCCCGGATGGTGACATGGACAGCTGGACGATGGGTGACCGGTCAAAGGCGAGTGGGCATCTGTTCAGATCAAGTTGATCGGAGGTGTGCAACATCAAAAATTGCACATCCCTCATCCCAAAGGAGCGCGGCGGACGTTCATCCGTCACGTCGGCCCGTCAGGCGCGAAGCGGCAACAGTTTTCTGGCAACATCGATGAAAGCGCGAAGCTTGGGCTGTGACTGGGCACGTTGCGGAAAATAAAGGAAAAGCCCCGGTGTGGTGGGTAAGAAGGGCTCCAGAACACGCTCGAGCAGTCCAGCACCCAGCTCCGGCTCGGCCGCGATGTCAGCGACATAGGAAAGGCCAAGTCCCGCCTTCGCAAAAGAGACCAGGAGCGCGCCATCGTTGACAATAATGGCTCCCGGCGGATCGACCGAGACAGAACGCCCGTTGCGTTCAAATTCCCATCGGTAGAGCGCCCCCGAGGCCGGGAAGCGGTATCGGATGCTCTCATGACGGGTCAGGTCTTCAGGTGTCAGGGGGCGGCCATGGGCAGCCAGGTAGGAGGGGGCGGCCACCAAAGACCAGACAATATCACGCGTCAGTCTTACTCCCACCATGTCGCGTTCGACATATTCGCCAATGCGGATGCCGGCATCGAAACCGCGTCCCAGCAAGTCGACGGTTGCATCTTCGACAGCAACTTCGACCGCAATCCTCGGGTGAGCGCGTCGAAGCGCCGGCACCACGGGGTCAATAACAAGGGGCACTGCCATGCGCGGCACCGTGAGGCGCAGGAGACCCGATGGCTCATCTCCCATCGCGCCGGCAGTTTCGATGGCCCGCGCAATGTCGGCTGCCGCGGGGCGCACGCGCGACAACAAGGCGGCCCCCGCTTCGGTCAGGCCAACCCGGCGTGTGGTGCGAACAAACAAAGGTGTACCGAGCCGCGCCTCCAGGGCCTTGACCGCCTGGCTCACGGCCGCTGGCGAAACGCCCAATCGCGCGGAGGCAGGTGTGAACCCGCCCTCATCCGCGACGGCTAGAAACGCAGCTAGACCGGAAAATGGGTCCCGTATGATGCTCATGATTATAAAGCTACACTAAAAAGTTTTCAAAGATACCTGCGATTTATCCAGTCAATAAATGAGGCTATTGTGCCGTGAGTGTCCTGTTGGAGGATAAGCAATGACGAACAGATCTGGAGACACCGTTGGGCGGCGTCAGGTTCTCGCGGGCATGCTGGCGACCGGCACGCTGGCAGGGCAGGATTTCATATCATCGGCAGCAGCCGAAACACCGGGTGCATTTGTGGACAAAGTGGTTCTCGTCACCGGCGCCACTTCCGGCATCGGGGCGGCAACCGTTGCAGCTTTTGCCAGCGCCGGCGCTAAAGTTGCCTTCAATGGAAGACGTGACGCCCTTGGTAAAAGGGTGGAGGCAGACCTTCGCGCTGCCGGTGGTGACGTCATGTATCTCAAATCGGACGTGCGTGACGCTGGCCAGATGGAGCAGTTTGTATCCGATGTGGTTGCGCGTTACGGAGGCATTGATGTCGCCTTCAACAATGCAGGCATTGACTTGCCGCCGGCGCCGATTGCCGATACAGATCTTGTGGGTTTCGATGACCAGATCGCAACGAACCTGCGCGGTGTATTTGTCTCAATGAAATATGAGATGCCGCATCTTGTGCGCTCCAAAGGCGCCATGATCAACATGGCATCCATTGGCGGTCGCCATGCCTTTCCCAATATCGTTGCTTATGGTGCCTCGAAGGCCGCGGTCATTCATATGACGCGCGCCGCGGCGCAGGAATATGGCCGCAACGTGCGCATCAATGCGATCGCGCCGGGCGCGATCGAGAGCCCGATGCTTGAGCGCGTGCGCCGGGACTGGAACGTTACCAACGAACAACTCGTTGCCCCTTATCCGATGCGCCGGGTCGGTACGCCCGACGAAGTCTTAGCTTTGGTGCTGTTTCTCGCTGGTGACCAAAGTTCATATCTCAGTGGACATGTTATCGGAATTGACGGAGGTGATCTTCCTTGAAACGGCGCATGATCCAGCTTTTGAATGGTTGTGTGTGCTGGCAGCGCCTCCATTTTGTTGGACAGATGCTGGCGCCGCACGCCAGCACCGCAAATCGTATTTCCGGCCTAGTTGACCTGCGAGATCCGCCAACGGCACTTTGTCTAATCGCAAAACGCCATCATCATCTTTATCAGCCAAATATCTCTGCTGCAGATTTCCCCATTGCCCGAAGACGTTCTGGCAGTTGGGGCAGCGAATTATGCTGTGATCCGTCAGCAGCCGCGGGGATACAACAATCACCCGGCAACAAACGCCGCATTCAAACTCGGGATACAGCTTCGCAGTCATCCTGATGCTCCAGCTAAAGGATGGGACAATCTATCGATTCTTGGCTGGATTGGGAGTCGCCAATTGTAAGTATGCCTAACCAATTCATGTTAGGCGCGACCGGCGCTCTACATCATGAATGGACGATAAGCCGATTGTGCATCTGAGACTTGGCTATTCGCGCGCAGCAACTGCGTGGTCTCGGCAGCTGAGCAGGGTTTTCCGAAATAGTATCCCTGGCCGAGATGGCAGCCAAGTTCGCACAGCTGTCTGACCTGTTCGGCCGTTTCTATTCCCTCGGCAACAACGCGAATATTCAAACGTGTGGCTATATCCATTATTGCCGCAACAATGATCGAACTTGGACTTTCCCGGGAAAGGCTTGCCACAAAAGATTGGTCTATCTTGATAATGTCTACCGGAAAGCACATCAGATGCGTAAGAGAGGCAAACCCGGTGCCAAAATCATCCAGCGCCACCAGGAGCCCTTTCTCCCGCAGGGCCCTGACCGCTTTTGCGACAAATTGATCCGTGCCACCCATAAAAACCGACCTCGTTCACCTCGAGCAGGATATGTTCAAGCGGCACATTCAGCTTGGCAAAGCACCCTTCAATCTTGTCTTGCAAACTGCCGTAACGAAAATCGCCGGTCGTTACATTGATACCGACATGCTGAACGGGAATTCCAAGATCAAGCCAGCCTCTGATATCTTCGGCCACCTGGTTCAGCATGGTTTCGGTGACCAGAGACGCGATCTTGGCATCTGTGAATGCCGTTGCGAACGAGCCGGCGGAGGCGATTTCGCCGTTTGAATCCTGCATTCTAACGAGCGCTTCCAACCCAACGATTTCTGCCGAATCCAGGCGCGCGATGGGTTGATAATATGCAACAATGCGCTGCTCAGCGAGGGCGGAATCGACGCTGCGCACGACGTTGATACGCTCAATGATGGTCGTTCTCAGTTCCGGCCGGAAATGCACGTAACCGCCCCGGTCCGTTTCTTTCGCATGATACAGGGCAAAATCGGCATTCTGCCGCAGCATATCGGCATCGGTCCCATCAGCGCCGAACAGCGCGCCTCCTATGGTTACACTCGAAACCAGCGTTTCGACGCCCAAGGCAATTTGTCTCTTTGTCCTGTGAAGAATTTCCAAGGCGGCCGCATCCAAGTCATGGGCCGTTTTGCAATTGTCGAGAATGACCGCGAACTCATCGCCGCCCAGCCTGTAAGCAAATGTCTGCGTTTCATCAGACCCGATCATGGTCGCCACACTCTTGATCAGGCGATCACCTGCAAGGTGCCCCATGGTATCATTCACTGCCTTCAGGTGATCAATATCGACGAGCAGCAGGCCAAAGGGGGTTTTTGCAGCAATGCGTTCGCGCAGCATCTCGTCAAATCGGCTGCGGTTGGACAAGCCGGTTAACGCATCGAAATATGCAAGCTTGTAGTCGCGGGCCTGTACTTCCTCATGCTCTATCGCGATTGCGCACAGATGAACACAGGTTTGTACAATGCGCTTTTCGAGCTCGTTCGGCCCTCTGGCGGATCGGTAATAGATGGCAAATGTACCCACCACACGCTCATCGCGAGACTTGATCGGCGTCGACCAACAGGCGCGCAGGCCAAGGGGCAGTGCAAGCGCCTTGAAATCCTTCCATAAGGGATCCGTTTCAATGTCCGACACAATGACGGCTTGGCCACGATCGGCAGCCGTCCCGCATGATCCCACAGACGGCCCAATTTCCAATCCGTCCAGCGCCCTTGAATAGGTGTCTGGCAAACTGGGACTGGCGAGGGGGTGAAGACGGTTTTTGTCGTCGACAGTGAGGATCGAGCAGATGATCCCCGGCACCAGGTTTTCTATCCGGCGGCATAGAATATTGGCGATCTCTTCCAGCTTGTCACTGTAAGCAACAGCTTCCAGTATTTCATTTTGAATATGGAGCAGGAGATCGCTGACGCCAGGCTTCATATGTGCTTTCCGTTTTTAACAAACTCCGTGACAGTATTGCCTTTTTTGCCAATGCGATAAGAACTAGCACTTTTCTATGAAAAAATCATGGATAAGAACCCATCGTCGCGTGGCGATTTCATTCTCGGCGACCCGGAATTGTTGCAAATAGGTCAACCGGGGCGTTCGCCATTGCTTGCCTGCCTGAGTTGCTCAAAATATTTGGCATGGAAACGGACATACCCGGCTTCCGTTTCCTTCAGGTGCGTATTTATCAGCGCATGAAATTCCGGCAGCCGGTAAAAGGGCACGCCCGGATAAGCATGATGCTCAGCGTGATAGGGCATGTTCCACGCCAGTTTGCGGATCAACCAGCTCGTGGTGGTGGTCCTGCTATTTTCCAGCATGTTGGCGACAAAGGGGCAGCGGCCATGCTCGGCCAGGAGATAAAGGCGCAGGAAAGGCTGTCCCAGTATTGCGGGCAAAATCCAAACATAGACGAGGACGGCGGTGTAAAGAAAAACGGAAATGCCGATTATGAGGGCATATAAGATAAGCATCACCTGAGCTTCGATGCGAACCTTTGCATGGCCCTTTGCCGGCACAAATGCATCGCGGCAACGGCCCGCAGCATTGACCGCAAGCGTCTTGATCTGCCCCCACCAGACCGTAAGCCCCGACAGATGCACAAAATATTCGCGCAGCGTTTCCGGCTTGGGAAAGGCCAGCTCCGGATCGTTCTGCGGATCCTGCGTAAAGCGGTGGTGAGCAAAATGGAAATAGCGAAACCAGTCGGATGGCAGCACAATCATGAAGCTGCACGCGCGCGCGACAATGTCGTTCAGCACCTGCGTTTCAAAGGGGGTGCGATGAATTGATTCATGCAAAAGGGTAAACAGGAACACGATCAAAATGCCTTGCGGCAGCATGAGCAGCGGCCAAAAGGGCACCTGCACAGTGATGAGCCAGCCGAGCAAAACCATAACGCCCCAGTGAACGGCGAGCTGAACAAGGCCCACACTGTCTGATTTGGCCGTCAGGCGGTCGCGTTCCGCCGATGTCAGGGAAGCGATAATCGTCCGATGGTCCATAGTGCCGAGCCTGCCTGTGTTGAGACTGCCGATCAAGCATACCCTATGCCAGTATTCGTCGTCCTTAAACGATGTTTGTCGGTAATGGGGGAAAGATGCGCCTTTAGCATGAGCGCGTCTTTCCTCCGGAGGTCTTCAAGGCTGCTCTTGCCTGCGGCACGGCGCAAGAACCAGCGTTGATCTCACGCCAGTGAGCGCACCTTTGGTTCGCGATCCCAATAGCGCCTGGCTGCCGCCTCAACGAAGTTGTCGTCAATCAAGACAACGCCCTGGTCCGGTTCTATTCCTGCTTTGTCGAGGAGTTCCTTGGCTTCCGGCCCGTATCCGATGGCTTTGAGATGGCCGAAGGCATCCATCACCCATTGGACGGCAGCGCCTTCATTGATCAGCGTCTTTGTGGCGCCTTGAGAAAGAAGGACGGCAATGGCATCGAACAATTGCGACGGTGAGCCCATCAGCTGGCCGTCAGCTTTTACCATTGTGCCGTCCGCCAATTTCGCACCGCCAATTTTTGGAGCGACCAGCAACGCCCTGGCACCGGCCGTTTGAATCGCTTTGGTCAGCTTGGCCAAAGCGGAAGCATCCGTGCCATCGGCAATCAGAATGCCAATGGTCCGTCCCTCGATCGTCGCTTTCATGTTGGTGTGAATACTCAGCGCAGGCGACGGTTCCATGTCGAAGGGTGCACGGGCAGCGGGCGCCTTTTGGGAAGCTCAATACCCAATCCAGCAGCAACACGTTTGGCCAGATCTTCGTCGACATTTCGCAGATTGCCGACCATTCGTGGCGGCACTTGCGCCAACCCTACCTTTGAAAGTTCGAACACGAATGATGACGCAATGTGGGCTTGCTCTGATGGCTGTTGCGAGCGCCAGAACAGCCTTGCCTGACTGTAGTGATCGGCAAATAGTTCGGCACGAACACGCAGCTTGTCGCCCTGTTCTTGCTGCTGTGAGCGTCCCTGGAATGTGATGAACCCGCTCACAGGGCATTCGCGTGGGCCCCCTTCTTCATCGTGCCCAGCGAGACTGTTCGGCTCGTAATTGGCGCGCCCCTTGGGCACGTTCATCTGCATTTGCCCATCCCGTTGAAAATTCATGACGGGACATTTGGGTGCGTTGATTGGCAATTGATGAAAGTTTGCAGTGCCAAGGCGGGATTTTTGCGTATCGAGATAACTGAACAAGCGACCCTGGAGCAGGGGATCGTTAGAAAAATCGATGCCAGGGACGATGTTTGCCGGGCAATAGGCGGCTTGCTCGGTTTCTGCAAAGAAATTGTCCGGGTTACGGTCAAGGACCATGCGACCGACAATGCGCACCGGAATGATCTCCTCGGGAATGATCTTGGTTGCGTCGAGAACATCATAGGGTTGTGCATCGGCGAAATCCTGGTCGAACAGCTGAAGACCGAGTTCCCACTCCGGGAAATTGCCGGATTGAATGGACTCCCAAAGATCACGCCTTTGATAGTCATTGTCGGCAGCCTGGAGTTTGAGCGCCTCGTCCCACACGGTCGATTGCAATCCGAGTTTTGGCTTCCAGTGGAATTTGACGAAGGTCGACTTTCCCTTCGCATTCACAAGTATGAATGTATGAACGCCAAATCCTTCCATCGTACGGAACGAACGGGGAATGGTGCGATCCGACATGGCCCACATGAGCATGTGAGTGGTCTCCGGCATTAAAGATGCCCAATCCCAGAACGTATCATGGGCGCTGCCAGCCTGCGGGAAGGCTCTGTCGGCCTCCATCTTCACCGCATGGACGAGATCTGGAAACTTGATGGCGTCCTGGATGAAGAAAACTGGAATGTTATTGCCGACCAGGTCCCAGTTGCCTTCCTTGGTGTAAAACTTGACGGCGAACCCACGCACATCTCTGGGGGTATCGACCGATCCCGCACCACCGGCGACCGTTGAAAATCGCGTGAATACCGGTGTTTTTTCTCCCGGGCGCTGGAAGAGGTCGGCTTTGGTAATGTCGGAAAGGGATTCGAAGAGTTCAAAAAAACCATGGGCCGCCGAGCCGCGCGCATGGACGATGCGTTCGGGAATGCGTTCATGGTCGAAATGAAAGATTTTCTCTCGAAGGACGAAGTCCTCAAGCAGTGTCGGGCCACGCTCGCCCGATCGTAGACTGTTCTGGTTGTCGCTGACGTGGATCCCCTGATTGGTTGTCAGGTGATTGGTCCCCGTGTGCGGTCCCTTTTCAGGGACATGCTGGTGCGTTTCGCCGCCGGTTCCCCGATCGGTGTCGAAAGTATTATCGGTAGCCATAATACCGCCCTCGCTGTTGGTGGAATCAGTTTAACGGGGCGCGTGGGAGAAGGTTCCGGTACTTTGCCAACACATGCCCGGCCAGGCAATTATTTTGACGTGGACAGGTTCAGTTCGCCTAGCCGTGTCTTCGAGCCCCCGTAAGGGAGAACGTTCACCAGCTCATTTTGACGTAGGCAGGTTCAGTTTACTTGGTTGGTAAGTCGAGGGCGGCTCAGTGAGAGAATGAAACGATTGTCAGCGTCCACCAACGCCTTGGTTCTTCAGGTTGCGCTGCCATGCCGGCACGGGTCGAGAATACTTGAGCGTACCGTATCTGGGATTGCGCATTTCGACGGTGCCGTTAGCAAGAACCCGATAGGTAATTCCCGACCTGGTTGTGGCAAAATCTCCCGGTTTGCCTTCTCCATTCAGGATTTTGGCGAGAATGCCAGATGTGGCATCTGGGGCGACGTATTGAGCTTGGGCAGATGCTGACATCGACATGGCCGCCAATGCGCCTCCTGTTGCAGATATCCAATTCCGTTTCATCGAAATGGCCTTCCAGCCTGATTGGTGGGTACACGGCATTGCTGGAACCTAATGTAGTCAGCGCGTTGAGCTTTTCTATATTTGCAGGCAAATAGATTGCATGCATTGACACGTCGCTTGTCAGCTCCGGCGCAACGGTGGCGATCGCCCCCGTTACACTTACATTGGCATCCAGGATCAGCTCTTACGTGCTCTGGGCTGCGGCGACACAAGCCTCTGGCTATTCCTGTTCCAGCGAGGCTCATCAGTCCTGTCCTTGCGATCGGGCGGCTTGTCTTAATCGGCATTTGACCGATGCAGCTGAGGCTTGCGCCGGGACATGGAAGCATCCGAGCGCCAAGCTGCGCTTGAGAACCGCGAGGCGGACCGCCGTATGGATGACATCATCTCCGAGGTGGCGACATCAAGACCGATATCGCCACGATCACCGGCCAGGTCAAGGACAGCAAAGCCGTCACGGATCAAGTGAAGCAGTGGAAACTGATGGGGATGGGCGCGCTGGCCGTCGTTGGCATAGGCGGCACCGCGCTAGGTGTCAGTATCGCCAACTCGTTCGAATGGTTTGCCAAGCTCTTCCACCGGTGAGGCTTGGCCTCATTGCGTCATGGAGGAATACCTTCAGCCAAGCCTCTGCTGTGGGCGTCAACCCAGTTCGACTTCCAGAGAGGATAAAAGTCGGGCCATTTCTGACCCCGTAAATGTCCTCGAGGTCTTGCCAACAGTCAATCACATTCCTATCCGCTCGCCCTTTTGCATTCCCAACGCACCAACTTGAGGCTGCTGATCAACGGCTCGCAATCACATCGTTGTCACAACCATCCTCGGGCTTTTGCGCTATAGTGTGGCTGCAACAGGATCAGACGGTCGGCTCGCCATTCCGTGCAGGCTAGGCTGGGTGCCGAAGTTGCTTGGTTGGAGGAAACCACGATGTCCAGTTCATTGAAATTCCTTGGGATATCGGCCGCGATTGTGGCGGGGCTTGCCCTCGCATCACCGATCGCTGCTGCCGATGACAATCAGTCCCCCGGATCAAACATGGGATCTGGCATGATGGAGCACGGCGGCATGATGAACATGATGCAGCAGATGAGCCAGATGATGGAGAGCTGCAACACGATGATGCAACGCACTCCCGACCCCGGAAAGTCGATTGAGCAGCCTCCCAAGAACATGCCGATGCATCCCGAGAAGAAGGGTGATGAAAATGATGAAAAGGCGTGAATTTATATGCACGGGCATGGCGGCGATCGCCGTGACGCTGATCGCCAAAAAGGCAGGCGCGGAGCAGCATTGGTCGATGACCGTTTATAAGGATCCAAACTGCGGATGCTGTAACCTCTGGTCCAAGGCCATGGAAAACGCTGGGTTCAGGGTCGAACGGGTTGATACTGACGATTTGCCAGCCATCAAAAAACGCTTTGGCGTGCCCGCTGCAGTCGAGGGCTGCCACACGGCGATAATAGGCGGCTATTTCCTTGATGGCCATGTGCCGCTCCAAATGGTTAAAAAGCTATTGTCCGAAAGACCTGACATTGCCGGACTGGCGGTGCCTGGCATGCCCGTAGGTTCGCTGGGAATGGATTACGATCCGAATGCCAGCTACGATGTCTATGCCGTCGCCAAAGGGGCAGAGCAAAAGACATCAGTTTATTTCAAGGTCAGACCCAAGAATTGATCGGCGGTGTCATTCAGAACGTCAATCTAATCGCCCGAAATTAGCTGCGTAGTGGTACGGCGGCAGTTCCTCTACTCGGATGGTTTGAAACCCGGTAGGCTCAACGACAGCTTGGAGCGCTTCTGGCGACATTCGCAGGTCCGATTTGGGTCCTCGCGGTTGGTTGAGCACCATTGTCAGTTCCCGCGGAACGGCGTGCCAATTGACAACCCCAAACAAGCCATTCGGTCGGATCATGGCCCGAATAGTTTCCATTAACCCGGATTGGTCCGGCACGCCGTGAAACGTGTTCGCCATAAGAACACAATCAACGGATTGGGTGATATGCTGTGGGGCATCTCGCGCATCGGCACAGATCCATTTTAGGGACGGAGGTGTTCAGTTGTGCCACTTCCGCCTTGGCCAGTTCGATCATTAACGGATCGAGATCGAGCGCGTACACGTTTCCGCCGACGAGTTTCGCGAGGGGCGCGGTGAAATAGCTGTCGCCACAGAATAGATCGAGGACGCTCATCTTGGGGATCACGCCAAGGCTTTGCACCACGTAAGTTTGTCGGGCCACAACGTCGTCCACCAGTCGTCAAAACAATTTAGCAGCCTGTAAGCATGAGCCGGTCCGCGTCGGAGCAACGAGATTCCGATGCGTGAGGCTTGGATTTCTATACAGGTCGTGGTTAGTAAAAAAAAGGCTTGGCAACTGTGTGAAGCAAAGTTGGATCCCCAGGCCTGTTGCTGAGCTCGCGCCTCGGTCCGCCTGTCGGTGCAGGCAACGGTTGCGATCGGAGACGATCGACCAATCCCTGGAGGAGGCCCAAAAAAGTCTGGCGCTTTTTCCTCTGGGAGGATCGGCGCCAGACTCACGGGACCAGCGCCGGGCGGGGCGGGAGAGAGTCAAGCACCGGGCGAGATCCGCGGTAGAATTCAGCCTTTGAATAGTATTCCTTGACTATGGATTCCAACAGCAATTAGTTTTTTAGCCCAGCGCTAGGTGGCCGGGCTTTTTGTGTTTACGGCTCTAAACGAGCAGTGATCGCCGGTTGCGGAGCGCTCCGCAACCGCATCGATCGTAGAGCCGATTGCTTATCTTTCGATGATATGCACGACCTTGCGGGTCTGGGGGTCGATCAGCACGGTGCGACCGTCCATTTCGACGTACTGATACCTGGTCGGCAATGTATTTTCGGCAAGTTCGCCCGGCTTAAATATATCCGGTATGATCGCCCCGAGCACCAGTTCAAAGTTGGACGGACGTTGGACCACCACGGGCTTGGTTTTCACATATTCGCGGATTACAGTTTCCTGCTCGGGCGTGACCACAACAGTCTGGGCAACCGCGACAGCGGTTCCAGCAAAAAGGATGGTAGCGGCAATCGTGCTTCGGAAAGTCATATCGGCCTCCTATTGTTTATCGTCATTGTACAACCGCTGTCGGGCGAAAGGGTTCCGAAATCGCAAGCAGTTCCGATGCATGTGGGTGTCATCACTTCGCTTAAGCCTTTGATATAAAATAGAAAATCATGGCTCTCGATAGAGAAAGGCGCTTGTCTTTATATACAGCCGTATCGTTGATGAGATTATTTCGCCCGGCGCCGTTGAAGCGGTGACCGGGCTTTCCCTGGCCAAGGGATAGCGCTTCCAGCCCCACTTTGCAGCTTTCCGGTCGGCGGCGGGCGTGGCGTCGTGTCGACATAGTATACCAGCCTCCCTCGCAGGCTCGACCAGGCAACGTGAGTAAACCGCAGTCCGCGACCGCGCAAAAAAACGGCGTGCTTGTGGCACACCGTCTAATTTTGGAGTCCTGAATTTACGGGGGCGGAAATCAGGACCTCAGCTGACCTGGAATTCAGCAGTAAGACAACCAACCAAAACCGACTTCGTTCCGTCTTTGTACGCTTCCGGACAAAAGTGGGGCCCCGGCTTCAGGGAGGAACGCAGCCAGGCTTCAATGTGAGGGGGTACCTTTCTGACTTGTTAGGTTTCGACCTGGGTCCGCCCGTAGTCAAATCACATTCCGGCCGTCTAAGATCGACATCTCGGCTTGTGCCAGCATCGGCTTGCACCGTCACCGTTTCGGTCCGCACGTCGGTGCAGGCAAGGGGGAATTGCGTCGTAGACGATCGACAATCGCCCAGCTGAGCAGAGCTGCCGGAGGCCAAAAAAAGTCTCGCGCTTTTTCCTTGCAGATGGGCGCCAGACTCCCAAAGGACCCGGCGCGGGCGGGAGCCAGATCCTGCTGAATCCCGGGCGAGGAGTTCAGTCCAGCTATCGTATTCCTTTCGGGGCGTTCAACCAATAACCAATTTGGTTCAGCTTCCATGTCTAACGCCTTATAAATACGCCTATTGCTGCTGCAAAGTTATCATGCTTACTGCGTTGAGATCGATTGTCGCCAAAGCTTCAAACCCCGCATCGCCAATGCCGCAACAAAAAGACGGTGAGATCACGTCCCACCGTCAAGTTTATGAGCGCAGATTGCAACGGGTTCGCAGTGTCTAGGACTCGCCGAACTGGAAATCGGCCCGCTAAAAACTAGTGACTTCAGGATTGGTTCCTGACCCTCATCGAAAAAATCAAGGAAATCACCATGCGTCTTATCGACGAGTGGAGGGTTGTTCTGCGCCGTGCGTGGAGCGGCCGCCTGATGCTGCTTGCCGTTATCGCGCCTAGCTCTCCCGTGGGATGGGGGAGCGTTCAAACCCTTGCTAACAATGCACTAAGTTGGTCCCCTGTGACTGCAATTTCGTCATCGCTATCGACGATGTACAATTGATATCCAATATGCTCTTTATCATTTCGAACGAATTCCACGGCTCGTTTAAGCCCGTCAATAATTTCGCGACCTATCGACGTCATGTCTGCGAGCGCGGCTTTAGGGATAAATAGGACCTTAATTTGTGACTCTTCGTAAGTAACAAAAGCAGTAGCGACGTCGAAATTTGGTATCGGCATTTTGACCCCTCTATCGTCTATGCCATCGGCCAGGCTTCGGCTGATCGGGCTTTTGCTCTTATGGCCCTTGCCGGCGGCAGAATAATACTTCCAATCCGGGAATACGAAATCAGACCAAAGGCCCAGCTTTAACAATCAAAAGTCCTATAGCAGCTGTGGTAATGGAGATGCAGGCCAGTTGCAATAAGGATCCTACCCCGTCCCGCACGGGCCGCTTGTCAGAGTTCAAAAACAAATCAAATCAAAGCCGAAACTCGGGTCGCTTTCGGCCATCATCCGCCGCGAACGCGCAATAGGCTACGATGTCAGTGGATCTTTGCGATACTTGTCGATCGCAGCATTGATTGCCGACTCTTCCATGAAAACCTCCTAGCCTTCAACTACTGCCGTGATTTTCTCTATCCTGTTCTGCGACTTTTTCGGACTGGCCGATAAGAGATCAAGAATCAGCGACCGACAAGCCCTATCTCGCAGGGCGGGCAGATTGGTGTCGCTGAGCTTCACGGGCAATGCTCCCATTGCTTTTCTCCATGAGTTGACGAAAAATGCCGCCATAAAGAACTACGTTAAAATTGGACGTGCTCACTTACTGTTAAGAAGGCCTGCTCTGCGGCAAGCGTGTTCAGTGGCGTATCCAACTTCGATTGCTGACATGTTGTCCAACTACGGTGAGGCGGTGGAGTTCAGAGATTGGATCAGCCGCACGCGCAACGCATCTTACTTAAACTTGCTGGATGAATACGAGCAAGTCTGCCGCGACCTCGAACAAGAGCTGGTCGTGAAGCTCGCAGCATAACCTATGGTCAAAAACGACGGCAGTAGCGCCACAAATGATAAGACCGGTCATTTTGCCGCTGTTTCCGTTTTTCAGCCATTAGTCAGGATGCGCTGCTGTTATTGTCGTTCGGGATGCCTGTCTCCGTCATTTCCTGCTCCGCGGCCTTGGAAGCGATGATCAGATCATTGCGTAGGCCCTGGTCGAAAAGCTTCATCACGGTCCGCGCGAGACGGTTCGCATGTTCATGGGTATGCGATGCAGCGTCCAAGCATCTCGGATGCCTTGACATGGGCGCGCTGCATCAGGTCCCATTGTTCGGTGGTATAAGTGTGCTGGCTGATCAGGTGAAGCATGATGTGCTCCCTAGCTATGTCGGGAGCACGTTCCATCTCTCAAGCGCCGGTTCGCCACTAAACAGGCCCAGCGACGGATCTATTAAGAACCTCATCTTGGGATTGGTCAATGGTTCTGTCCGCCAATGGACGTGCTGACCCGCAGATGGAACCAAGTGGATTGTGGAGGGTTCGAGGTGTCTAGGGACGCGCGATGATGGAGGAAGATAAGAGGCAAAAACACATCCCGCAGGTTGTTCAGAGGCAAATAAGCCAGGACGACATGAGAGAGGTATTTCGCAGCCAGTACAATGTCTGCGCGCCTGATGATCGATTCAAAAAATTGCTTCGGCAACTGGAACAGGCGGAGAAAACCCAGAGGGCCTAAAGCCGTTTGTATGTGATGTAGGTACCATCCTCTCTGGCAGCTGCAATAAACCTTTTTGTGTTGCTCGCCGCTTCGTGTTGGCCAATGCGCAACGAGCCACATGGCCGCTTCGCTCACGGACACACTATCTACCGTGTGACCGAATTGATCCATTACCGTCACAGAAGGGAACGGGAATTCGCGCATTTCAATTCCTTCGTGCTTTCGCACGGAACCTTCAAGACCTTCGAACCGACTTGGGTTTACCCCATCGGGGTCCCCAGCTTGCCAGTCGGCGGCGGTCGGGCTGTGGTGTCGACGTAGATACCAGCTTCCCTGGCGGCCTCAACAAACGCTACGCGGGCAATTGCCGTGGGGCAGCCGCCTTCGAGGTACTTCAGCAGGATCTCCCTACATATTATATACTTCGGGCCACGCTCATCGTCGGGCCACTCCTCCAGCAGGAGCGTCGTACACGGCATCAATGTTCTATGTCTTGGCGCCCTGCAAGTCAGAGACAATTTTGAAAGGTTTATAATCTTCCATGGCCTCATTGCAGCACAGCGGCGTCGTGGATTCCATTCCATCAAATTGCTAGTGGTCAAAAAAGCCAGACCGCAGGGCCTGGCCAATTCGTCTGCAATGATAATCCGGGAACGTGAGATTCCGAATCTGCTCGTTAAACTTTGAAGCGCGGAAATGGTTCCTAGCCCCGAAACTAGTCCCTTCGGTTGATCTGTCCGTCGGTGCATATCGACGATGTTTGGGGCGATGAAATCCTGCTCAAGTTCGGGCCCCAAGCTCCCAACTATTCATAGCAAATGCTGCAATGGATTGGGTGCCCGGCGGTTTATCGCATCCGGCTCAGTAATATAAAAAATAGCCAAACGGAAACGATGACGGCAATCGCCACTAGTGCATAAATAATCCAATCAGTTGAAAATAGCTCAGCCGAAATGGTCGTCATCACAATCTCTGTTAAATGATTGAGACGAAATCTATTCCGATGCAATCGCAAACAGCCGATACGATCTGAAAGGTTTGTACTCTCTAGGCAAAACGGCTGGCTGCAGATAAGCGCCGGCTTCCTTGCTAAACGCTAGTCCCTTCGAATGATCTGGCCGTCGTGCATTTCAAAGACGCCGCTCTCGCCGCCTTGGGCAATGAAATCCTGCTCAAGTTCGCCCCAGGTTCCCAAATATTCACCGCAGGAGCTGCAGTGGATTGGCGTATCGAAGCCTACATTCTTAGTGAGCGTAAGATAGATCGTGTGGCACTTGGGACAAGCAAGCTTGTTGTTCAAGCGTTGGGGGGCGGTGTAGCTCATGGTTGCCTCGCAGTGTCACGAAACAACCCAATTTGAGCAATCAATCTTTCCTGATGCGCAGCCGCCGACGCAAGCGTTTCTGCATCGCGTAATCCCTGATCGAAGAGCGTCATTACCCGGCGTGCAAGACGGTCAGCATATGGATAATTCGGGGGTTCAAACTGTTTGGAAGCCAAAAGCAATGCAGTCTGCATTACGCTCCAGTCCTGGCTTGAATAGATGAGGTTTTTGAGGCGATGACGACCCATAATGTCCTCCCGCAGTTATGGCGGGAGCCCTTACCATCTCTCAAGCGCCGGTTCGCCAATAACAGGGCCCAGCGCCGGATATATTAAGAACCTCCTCTTGGGTTTCGTCAAATAGATTGTCTGCCAAAGGACGTCGAACGGGAACAAAGCTGTTTCGGGATGGTTTCTAGCGTCTAGGGACGCTCGACGATGGACGAAGAAAAGAGACAAAAGCACATCCAGCAGGTTGTTCAGAGGCAATTAAGCCAGGACGACATGCGGGAGGCATTTCGCAGTCACTTGAAGGTCCGTACGCATGACGATCGATTCAACAAATTACTCGAGCGTCTAGAGCAGGCGGAGATCGAACAAACAAAGCGCTAAAGGTCAGCGTCGCGCTTGGGCTCGCTGCCCGTCCGCTCTTCAGCCAGGCTAGGGACGATCGCTTCAACAATGCTGAAAATGGTAACCAACAGAATGGTGGTCACAGCCATGAGGGCGATCATTGTAAACGAGATCAATCGCCCGAACCTGCCATGTACCGCCTCTAAAAAAAGATGCTCACTGCGAATATCCCGACGGGATAATATCTCGTCCAAGTAGTTGCCTAAATTGTCACCCCAATCGTTGCGTTTGTTGGCCATTGCCCTGGCCTTTCTATTGTTTGCCCCATGATACTGACGGTTGGGCCCGCCGTTTTGCCGGCGCGAGCCCTGCACTGGAAATATAGCTCGAGATCCGGGAAAAACGCCATCGGACCAAAGTCTTAGTGCTACTAATGAAAAAAGGGCTATAGCCGCTTATGGGTGACGTAAATGCCGGCCTCTTTGGCGGCTTCAATGAAGGCGTCCCGGCAGGCGGTGCAAGTGACTTTTTCATCCCAAGCCTCCAAGCATGCTTGCCGAGCGGCCTGGTATTTGTCTCCCGTTTGCACAGGCCAATGCGCAACAAGCCAAAGCGCTGCTACGCCAACGGACTCGATGTCTTTCGTCTTACCGAGGTCGGTCGTAATGGTCACACTGGGAAATGGAAGTTCGCGCATGCTGATAAACGCACGGCCCCAACTCTGCGTTCCTTTGTCCTCCGGCAGAAATAGCGTTGCGCTGGCGAAGCTTGAGCGTATTATTCCAGGTGTAAGGGACATTTGATGGGGACTAAGATGAATGCCTCAGCGTCTCAACCGCCGGTTGGAGTGCCCGCATTGCGGCACAGTGTACCTTAAATTTCCCCCCTTGTTGTCGGATCATAGTCTCATTGCCTGCAGCTCATGCGGCGCGCTGCTTGGCGAATGGCTTCAGCTCAAAAGAGATTTCTGCATCCAGGGCGGAAAGAGTGGCGTCTTTGCGCTTCACGACGGCCAAATCATCCGAATAGATGACCAGCGAACGAAGTTGGAAGGTGAGAAGAGGAAACGGATGGAGCATAGGTCATGA
Source organism: Phyllobacterium sp. A18/5-2 (assembly GCF_025452215.1). NCBI lineage: Bacteria > Pseudomonadati > Pseudomonadota > Alphaproteobacteria > Hyphomicrobiales > Phyllobacteriaceae > Phyllobacterium > Phyllobacterium sp. A18/5-2. The sequence goes on from NZ_CP104967.1 coordinate 1,042,242, forward strand.
CCGGGCTTCGAGTAGCAGTGATCGACGATCACCCCCTATTCAGAGAGGGCGTTAAACGCAGTCTGGGTGAAATCAGCGGCTTCGAAATCGTGGCAGAAGGAAGCACGAAGGAGGACGCAATTCGGATTGCACAGGAATACTGTCCAGATGTCATCTTGCTCGACATTTCAATGCCGGGTGGTGGTCTGGATGCGATCTCGCCGATACTGGCCCGCGTTCCCGATCAGAAGATCGTCATGCTGACCGTATCTGAGATGAGCGACGATGTGACCATTGCCATGAACAGCGGCGCGAAAGGATATGTCCTGAAAGGCGTCGGCTCGCGGGGGCTTGCGGACATAATCCGCGCCGTGGCATCCGGTGAGGGCTATGTTTCTCCGGCCCTATCGGCCCGGTTGCTCTCTGACGCTTCATCGAGGTCCGCTCCACCCGGCAAAAATGGCTCGATTGCCGGACTGACCGCCCGCGAGCATGAAGTATTGAATCTTGTTGCGGCAGGATTAAGCAACAAGCGCATTGCCTTGAAGCTAAACCTTCATGAGAAGACCGTGAAACATCACATGGGACGAATTTTTCAGAAACTCGACGTCACAAACCGGACAACAGCCGCCATGGCGCTGCGCGACGGTGGTCATGAAATACCTCGGCGGAACGGATCTGCTCTAGCGGACGAACGATCGCAATCTTGATTGATCAGCTGTTGTCGCGGTTCGATTTATAATTGTGCGGCCTTTCGCGTCTTTCATCACGTAGCGTCCATCTTTGATGCGTTCGCTCATTCCGTTCCAGTGCCGAACCTCCATTGTGGCACCGTCGATCGCAACGCTTCGGGCAGGGGTAGACTGATTGACGTTCCCACCCTGAGTATTGGCGGTGTTGCCAGCACGGTTACTTTTGTCGCCTTTATCTCCGCTATCACTGCCGGCCTTGCCGCCAGCATTATTGCCCCCACCATTGCCATCGTTCCCGCTGTTACCGCCGGCATTGCCTCCGCCCTTGCTGCCGTTATTGCCACCACCGTTGCCATTGTTGCCGCCACCGCCGCCGGCATTGGCTCCGCCGCCGTTGCCGCCGTTAGTGCCACCACCATTGCCATTGTTCCCACTGTTACCGCCAGCGCTGCCTCCGCCCTTGCCGCCATCTTTTCCCCACGCCGTCTGGACATTCAGCTCAAGGAAGTAATGATCGAACGTAACTCTATAAGGTGCCGCTACCAGAGCCAGCGCCAAGACCGCGCTTTCAAGAACGGGAACCACCTTGACCTGGGCAAGCATCGTGCCTCCTGTAAGTTTTAAGTCTGGCGCGGGCCAAGCCGCCGGTTGGTCGGCGAGAGCTCCGGACCCTCAGGACCTAACCGCTGAATACAGCGTAACTTGGGTCCGATCTGAACAAGCCATATTCTAGCGGTTTAGAGGACTGGAGGGCAATGATTGAACGAGATGTCGGCAAAGACCCGGGCTAAGGATCTCAGTCGTCATCATAGGGACTGATAATTGCCAGGTCAGCAATCGCCCTGGCCAACGCCCCAGCTGCCTCTCTTGTGCTCTGTTGGGTTTCGTATTCGATGCCTTTAATTACGACATTTACTTGGAAAATGTCGTAACGCGGATCGGTCGATCTCTTCAGCAAACGGAGATATACGCCGCCTAGTTCCTCAGAGCTGACAATGACAATTTGAGTTCGATTGTCCTTCACGACCGGCATTTCAAACGCGTGGAGGATTCTCAACTCATCCTTTTTCGACACGACGGTGCTCCGTTCCAGTTGATCGCCGCGCAATGACTAAATCGACACGCGGTAGGCAAGCTTCGTGACATGGCGCATAGGGATCGAAGAAGTTTGGCTTGGCCGCCCCCGTCTTAGCGGCCAAGCCGAGGCTGCAGCAAAGTTGTCAGCCTATTCCATTTGGTTGGTCGCGGTGATCGCACGAGGTCGTCACTTCGACATATAAACCACTTTGCGGTCCTTCATCGTTACGATGACCGGTTGCTTGTCGACATAGACATAGCCGTAATCCGGACTGTCAGGGATCGGCACCAGCTTGACGTCCGCGGGAACAGTCGTGCCCACAGCAACATCCCCCTCGATGACCACAGGATCGGTAGGGTGCGCGATCACGTAATCACGCGCCGGCTGCGGTACCTCAATCACAACCGTGTCTTGCGCGAAAGCGCTTCCTGAAGCCGCCATCATCATGGCCATGGCGAATAGAATACGTCTCATGGTTACTCTCCCTTGTAGAATCTTTCCCTTCGGCTACCAGAATTCGTGGCACACAGCGTTTGTTCCGCGGGATGAGTAGCCGCGTGAGCGTTTCAGACCTTTGCCGCGCGCCAATCAGACTTAAGGCCCATCTTGGGACGGGCTAAAGTCCAAGGTGCTCTTGGACTGAAGCCCAAAACCGGAACGCTGCAACCCCGATGACGTTTGCCTTTTCGGGTCTGCCGTCCGCGAATCATCGTGGCTAGCGGGCTATTTGCCGGAGAGCGTGAGGTAGTTCCGATCCCCAGGTCGCGCCACCGGTAAGTTGGAGAGTGTCGCCGCTCTTCGAGAGATTAAGAGCTCACAATCTGAGGAGATGATCCCCATGAAGAACATTGTTTTGAAAACTGCGCTCGTCTTTGCGCTGGGCGTTGCACCCGGAGCACTTGCTCAAAACGAAATGTTGAAAAAGAAACCAGCCCAGCAGACCGAAGATCAAACCCACATGCCCGAAAAGGGCACTCCGGAACAGGGCGCGGCAACCAAGTCCCTGACGGATGATCAGGGTGGTGCAGCAAAGTCACAGGCCGAAGGTCAGGCGGGCACTCAAATAAAGAAAAACCAGCAGGCGGACGGCCAGGCGCAAGCCCCGGCGGAGCAGGGCACGGGCCAACAGGATGGTGCAACCAAGCAGGAATCGCAGGAGCAAACTGGCACGACCACAACAGAGGATACAGCCAAGGCCGCGCCGAGTGATGATACGAGCAAGACTCAAGTCCAGCCTTCGACCGAAACGACAGGTAGCGTCAAGGTAACGACTGAGCAGCAGACAGAAATCAAGCAGATCATAACCGAAACGAAGGCCGCGCCGGTTGGCGAAGTGAATTTTGAGGTGAATGTGGGAACGAGAATTCCACAGACCGTCGAGTTGCAGCCGCTGTCGCCACGCATCGTCAAGATCGTTCCCAGATATGAAGGCTATCGCTATTTCTTGCTGGCCGACGGCAGAATTATCATTGTCGATCCTGACTCATTAGAAATCGTGCTCATCATCGTCTAGCAGCGTGGTCAGCCATCCGGCGGTAATGTCAAAAATGATCCCGAACGGGCCGCCGAAGCCGAGCAGGATGAATCGATCGGCAGCGCGGCAATCTCGCAGATGATCGCCGCGATGTGAGCGGCCTATTGAGTCTCACTACCATCGGCGGATTGATCGACAATGGATACGCACTACGGGCGTCCTGCAGCGCTTTGAAATGCCGCCATTGCGCGCGACTGGATCTTGAGGCGCTCGCCGCTAAGCTGGGCCGAGATCATGGCAGCATGCACAAAGACCTCGTTCCTTTGCTCTTCTGCTCGAAATGCGGATCGAAGAATATCGCTTTGATCCTGTCGAGCAAGGAGACCGAGGGGCGTGGGCACGTGTGATTGTGGTTGAACTAAAAGGCCGATTTATCGGCCTGTCTTGGAATCTGTTGCGCCGCATCGCGAGCTTTCAGGGCTGATGGCCGAAATTCGTACTTTTTCGGCTTCTTCGAGTGCCTCGGCGATCAGATGGACCAGCAGCCCCTTGCCTTCCCCGCTTGCCATTGTGCGAAGATCAGAGAGCCTATCGCAAATCACCTCAATCTGCTGTCGGTTCGTTTGATCCATTGCGCTACTCCAAACTGACGACCCGACCTTTTTACTCAACACAATTTCAGATCGGGCCGCCACTGAGCATTGGGCGTCAGCAATGTTACAATGCTCGCTCATGGTTAACGAATAGTGAGGTCGGCTCGCCAAACCTCCGGCACAGATCACTGAGCCGTGAGTGAAGATACTGCGCTGGCCTTCGAGACCGGTGGCGGATTCCACTTCCCTGTCAGAGCATCGGCCTTGGGTGCGTAGAGTCGCATTGTCAAGTTGTACGGCCCTTCGGGAGCCGGCAGCCAGTTCCATTCCTTATCCTTGCCAGGGCTCTCGTGCTGGAAGTAGAGATCGAGCGAACCGTCAGCGTTGTACACGAACGGCATCCAGCTGCTGACCGCAAATCGGTTGATTGAGTTGCCGACCTGGAATCCCTTGTCGTCATACAGCGTCACCGACCAGAAGGCGTGGGCGGGGGGAATTTCGGCCTTGTCGAAGTGAATTGTGTAATTGTTCTTGCCATCGAGCGGCTGGCCGGTTTCGTCGGCAAGATTGAGCGGATAGATGGCGTCTTCGGGCAGGTTGGCACCGAGACCCTGCTGCGCAATGATGGCGCGTTTCAGGTAGTAGTTTCCATACACTCCCATCGTGTCGGTGTTCATCGACCAACCGTTGGCGACCCGAGCAAGCGTTTTAAGCTTCCAGAGCATAAGCGCCTGTGCCTCCTGCGGTACGGTCGCGAGTGCCTTCTGGACAGCCGGATCCGCCTTGGACAGGTCAAAGCTCTTGCCCGGTTCGATGCCGATCCGCTTCATCCGTGCCAGGATCGGCTCGTCAGTGCTATGCGGCGGGATCACCTTCAACAGCTCAGCGGCATAGGTGAAGTAGCGGTCTGCGGGCATGGTATCGACCTGAACCTTCGGTGGCGTTTTCATGTCAATCGACGTGTCGATCTTCACTTCGGCCGGCTTAGAATCCTTGCCCCATTCCGAGAGCAGCGTGATCTTGTAGCCGTCCTGAACCTTGTGAACGGCTTCATAGTCCGGCGGTCCGTCCGTTTTTGTTCGCCCGATGATCCAGACATAGGGTGTCGGTGCGTCGATCCTCTGGGTCCCTTCCGGCAGCTTGAACTCATCAAACTTCACACGCAGATCAGGCCGCCAGTTCGGCGGTGCGATGAGGAAGTGACCGGTCCCGGTACCAGTGGTTCGCCAGCCCGGGGAGGCAAACACGTCCGTCCAATGTCGAGCATGGGCAGAAGATAATAGCGTGCGCCGGTGCCAGGAGCCGAAACTACCACCGGCTCCTTCGTCAGATCGAGCCAGCCGCTCGAGTACAGCGTGTCGAAATTCGGACGTACCACCGTCTTCATATCAGCCGGCGGGAACTCGCGGATGTTGTTGAACTGATTGGCCGGACCACCAATGGCCCCCGACTTGGCCTCGACATTTGTCAGTTGCCTTCGGGTGATGTCCATCGACAGCAAGGGATAGAAATACACGTAGGCGTCCACACCTATCGCATGCGCCTCCTCCTCGGTGATCGCGGGCGGTGAGCTCTGAGCTATCGCCCCTTGCGTTAATGTTGGGCCAAAAAGAAGACTCAAGAAGAGTGCAGTCGCCGTCCTGTTCATGTTGTTCTCCCGTTGCTGTTCTAAACTGGGCCTGTCCTCCAATTCGCAATCAGCTTGTTGCAATCACCTGCCTCGAATGCCACAATGCTAATGAAAAATTGCCAAGAACTAGGCGACTGCAAGATTACAGATTTGTGATAGGGCGAAAGAAGTACGTTACGGTTACAAGGGCGCTAAGAAACGCCATTCAGGCAAAGAAACGCATCGAAGGTGCTACCGGTGTTGGAACACTGTAATTGCAGACAACACTCGAGTAAGCGCCAAAGCCGGAATTAGAAAGCCGCTCGGTAACAACCCGAGCAACAGTCCTCCATTTCCCGACGATGGATGGGCCAAAAGCGCTATAACCGTGATGCAAACAGGAGCGGGACCCTCCAATCGCTATTTTGACGGAATTAACTCATGCTGTCTATTGACCAGCCAAGCGGGGCCGTTTGCACCGGTTCGGCGGAGTCATGATCCTCGCGTACTCGGTCTCGTCCATGCCGTAAAAACCTTTGGCCTCAGCGATCAATGAGACGGTGCTTATCCTCGAATGAAAAATCGGCTACGAGCCTTCACACGAGAATTGGGGGATTTGTCTTGCGGATTTTGTATCAAACAACGCAGAGGTTGGCCGCTGTCACGATCATTGCTTTAATCTTGAGTGGATGTATGACCACCCATCGTCCCATTAGCATTCTAGATGCGCTGAAGAGCAAGATTGAGTCCTGCTGGACCCGGCCAAAGGGGAGGCAGCAAGAGGGGCAGATTTCCCCTATCACAGTTACTTTGACGTTCAATCGAGATGGATCATTGGCGAGCGGGCCGGTGGTAAACAATCCAAATCATGGACTGATGGGAGCGAAGCTCGAACAGGTCATCACGCAAGACTTGAAACGATGCGCACCTTACCGGATCATCAAAGACAATCCCGATCTCTATAAGATCGTCAACCCTCTGGAGCTTACCTTCCACTTCGATCAGAGGCCCTGATCAGCGCATCTCGACCGCACCGAACTTTTCACCATTTTAATCGATCGCTTCCTCTACGATCGGCGCGATCTTGTTCAACCACTTCCAATTCGCGTACTTGTCGCCTGTCTGCCGGTAGGGCGGCGGGACCGTGCCTGGCTCTTGCTCGTGACACCCAGTCGGTTCGGGACCGCCTGCGCGTCCTTCATTGCCTATTGGCTGAGCGGGTAATTTCATGCCGAGCGTGCGATGGCAAAAAAACCGACGCCAGATGCGAAATGTAGTTTCCGACTGTCCGGGGAAGACGATCCTTCAAGAGCAGCCGTGCGAACTCGACAATGGCGGCGCTGTCGATCTGTTCGCACGGTAACTTTGCTATGTCGTAAGTTCTGACAGCGGCGAAAACCTGCTTTTTGGTCTTGCCGAAATCTTTAGTCGATTCCCTGATATAACGATCAATGACATCGTCGAGAAGCGCCAGATGTTTTTGCTCTTTCGACTGCGCCGGGCCGCAAGTTCAGTCAAAGAATGCTCAATTGTGAGGTGAATATTGTGCAGACAACCATGCACAATTGCCTTGTGGAAAATCCCTTAAGAAGAGGGTCGCGTCAAGATTGCCAAGGAAACGCCTATTGCCAGTCCTGTTAATGCAATCTCTTGGGGATCGACAGGCTCGTGACCCCCAGCCAATGGGACAGGGCTTAAATCGCGACGCGCCCAATGCGGTATCGGCTGAAAAAATTGGTTCGAGTCATGTCGGATTGTCGAAACGCCGTTCGTCTTTTAATCGGCGCCGGCATGGGCCGCGCAAGATTACGAGGAGGTGTATCGATGTTGCGAACCGTTCTGATTGCCGCGGCAATGCTTGTGGCCGGGCCTGCGGTCGCCGAACCCGAACCAGCGGGCAACCGGGTTGAGATCAATGGCATGCAGATGTATTACGAGGTTTCAGGCGAGGGCGATCCGCTCATCGTGCTGCACGGCGCCTACATGAACATTCCCTCCATGGGTGCGATTATCCCCAGGCTTGCCAGGAGCCACAAGGTCTATGCGCTTGAGCTGCAGGGCCACGGCCGCACCACCGACATAGACCGGCCGATCACCTACCCCAACCTTGCCGATGACGTTGCCGCTTTCATGAACGCCGTTGATCTGAAAAAAGCCGACGTCTTCGGTTACTCCATGGGGGCGGCGGCAGGCCTGCAACTGGCCATTCGCCACCCGGAAAAAGTAAACAGGTTGATTGCTGCCTCCGTCGCTTACGATGCTGATGGCTGGCAGCCGGAGTTCAAGGCCTTTATCCCGCAGATGTCGGTCGAGATGTTTGTCGGCATGCCCTTTGCACAGGAGTATCGCAAGCTCGCCGCCGACCCCAACGGGTTTCCCGCCCTCGTCAAGAAGCTGATCGCGCTCGAACATGAGCCCATGGCGTGGGAAGCGGATGTTAGGGCCCTCAAGGCCCCAGTGCTGATCATCAGCGGGGACGCGGATGTGGCGACACTGGAACATTCAGTGGCAATGTTCCGGTTGCTCGGCGGCGGCGTCATGGGTGATATGGGCAAGCCGCTACCGGCCTCACGCTTTGCCGTCTTGCCGGCGACGTCGCACACCGCAGTGATTACCCAACCCGATCTTCTGTATTCGTCCATCGAACCTTTTTTGAAAAACGAGACGCCGAAAGGGATGTTTGAATGAGGGCTTTTGCGGGGCGAAACGTGTTGTGAACGGTGTCGGCTCGCTCCGCCTTGTCAAGGCTTCTGCCTTGAGGGGGCCCCAACCGACCCGCGCTCGATGATTGACGTTGGAATAACAACTCTTTGCGAAGGTCGAACTTCTCCCTTCAGCCGCCGGATCAGGAGTTCAGTCACGGCCTTGCCTAACAGATAGGCCGGTTGGTCAACCACGGTGATCGGCGGGCTTGTTACACTTGTCCAGTCCGCATCGTGGAAAGTTATCAGCGATATATCTTCTGGGACGCGCAGTCCTCGTTGGCGAATGACCTTGAAGATCTCAATTGCTATCAAACTGTCGGATGCGAGAATTGCCGTTGGCCGGTCAGGTGCCGACAAGAGTGTGTCGGTGATAGCTCGCGTCGCCTCCGGTCTCGTGGCGCCGAAGCGGACAAGCCGTTCAGGCGTCACTATGCCCGCCTCCCGGCACACAGCGAGAAAGCCTTCGATACGCTCGCGCACGGATGACGTATAAATCTGTTCAAGGCCGCGATATGCGTGCCCGGCGAAATCCACCGCCGTAACGTAAGCAATACTGCGGTGCCCAATATCCGTCAAAATCTTCGTTGCCCGCATGGCGGCATTGCGATCATCGACCGTCACCGTATCGACATCGAGATCCGGCAACGCCCGGTCCAGCAGAGCCAGTGGTCTGCCCGAACGGTGAATATCACGCAGGTGCGAAACGTCGCGCGATTCCGATGGCGTAACGATCAACCCGTCCACGCGCTTGCCAATCAACACCCGCACAGCTGCTTTTTCCGCTTCGATCTGCTCACCGGAGTTGGTGAGAATGACATTGAAGCCGGCAGCACGCGCTGTGTCGCTGATGCCGCGCACGGCAAAGCTGAAAAATGAGTTCTCTATGTCACCGACAACCACGCCGATAATACCCGATTTGCCGGTGGTCATGCTTCTTGCAAGTTCGTTCGGACGGTAATCGAGCGCTTTGGCGGCTGCCAGAACATCTTCGCGCACCTTGTCACTGACCACGCCGTAGCCGCCGAGTACGCGTGCGGCCGTCGCCTTCGAGACCCTTGCCTCGCGGGCGACATCAGCCACGGTCACTGAGCGGATCATTGGTGTTGAATTGTTCATGTGTTGAACGACTACAAGAGTTGTTGACTGAACGTCAATGTGAATATACAAATTGCTATTGAGACCGGTCTCATTATAAAAGAGACCGGTCTCTTAAACAAGTATCAAGGCGAACACTTCTTTGACGGCATCATCCGCCCACCGCCCAGGAATAAGTTTGCCACAGCCTTCATGGAACAGATTTTCAGAGGAGACAGAGCAATGCGTGCGACTGGAATTTCCAAGTCATCAATGCCATCGATCCGGGCGGGGGCCATCGCGCTCCTGTTTGCTATTGCCGGATTTTATATGGTCTCTGGTGCTTCGGCTGCTGGAGACAATCCTTATGGCCTTATCGATCCCAAGGTGATCAGCGTTGGCACGATGGGTGATGCAAAGCCTTATACCTTCACGACGGCCGAAGGTGAATTTACCGGGTTTGATATCGAATTCTTCCTCAATGTTGCAAGCCGTCTCGGATTTAAGAAGGATCAGGTCATTTTCACGGGGCAAGAGTTCTCAGCCCTCATGCCGTCAGTTGCAAATCAGCGTTTCGACGCAGCGGTCGCTGCAATAGGTACAACGGAAGCGCGCAAAAAGACGGTCGACTTTTCCGATGGCTATCTTGCCGGCTATCTCTCGGTCCTGACAGCCGACAAGGCAATGACTTCGGCAGATGGTCTGAAAGGCAAGCGTCTGGGTGTTGTGCAAGGTACACTGCAGGAGATTTATGCCGACAAGAACTTCAAAGTGACAGATCTGGTCAGGTTCCCCGACAACAACTCTGCCGTTTCGGCGCTGAACAACGGAACTGTTGATGCACATTTCCTCGATTACGAGGCTGCCAAGCAATATGGCGAACGCTATCCGGATTTGAAGATTGCGGTCAACATACCCTCTTTCGACGCCCCGGCAGGGTTTGTCATCCGCAAGGGCAATGATGCCTTCCGTGAGGCGCTGAACACCGCTTTGCATGCAGCAATGGAAGACGGTACCTGGAAAACCTTGTACGAAAAATGGTTTCCCGGCTCGCCCATGCCGGATCAGTATCTTCCCAAGAAGTAGTCATTGCCTCGGCCGCCGGTCATCGGACGGGCGGCCAGGACGAGCGCTCATGACTGGCTGCGGCACTAAGCATCCCGTGCGCGTGAAACATCAAGGGGAATGCAATGAACTGGCTTGAAAACCTGCGTCGCAGCTTCCTGGACTGGGACGCGATGGCGGCGGTGCTGCCAAATATGATCACCGTCGGACTGAAGAATACCTTGATCCTTGCGGCCGCATCGACTGTCCTTGGGGTAGTCATCGGCATGATATTGGCGGTCATGGGCATTTCGCAATCGCGCTGGCTGCGAATTCCGGCCCGCGTCTACACCGATATTTTTCGAGGCCTCCCGGCCATTGTCACGATCCTTCTCATTGGTCAGGGTTTCGCCCGCATCGGCCGGGATTTCTTCGGCCCTTCACCTTTTCCGCTCGGCATTCTCGCCCTTAGCCTGATCGCGGGCGCCTATATCGGAGAGATTTTTCGCGCCGGCATACAAAGTGTCGAACGTGGGCAGATGGAGGCCTGCCGCGCGCTGAGTATGAGCTATGGGCAGGGCATGCGGCTGATCGTGATACCACAGGGCATACGGCGCGTGTTGCCAGCGCTCGTCAACCAGTTCATCGGCAACGTCAAGGACTCCAGCCTGGTCTATTTCCTCGGATTGCTCGCCTCAGAACGTGAGATCTTCCGCGTCGGGCAAGACCAGGCAGTTGTGACGGGCAATTTGTCACCACTGCTTCTGGCGGGGGTCTTCTATCTGATCATTACCGTCCCGCTGACACATCTGGTCAATTACATCGACAATAGTCTGAGAACCGGCAAGCACAAGGGCGCCACCGTCACCAGCGGCCTTGTCGAAGTGAGTGAACTGGAAAGTGCAGTCCATCGTGTCCCAGCCATCGACGCCAAACCGTCGTTGCAAAAGGGGATTGCCGCCGGCAGCTTGCGTTTCAAGGGCGGCAGTCTCGCTATCAGTGATCTCGACATGGCCTACGGCGACCTTGATGTGCTCAAGGGTGTCAGTCTGAATGTCAATGCCGGCACGGTTACATGTGTCATCGGGCCGTCTGGCTCGGGAAAGTCAACCTTGCTCAAGTGCCTCAATCGGCTTGTCGAGCCAAAAGCAGGTGATCTCCTGCTTGACGGCGAGAGCATTCTAACGATGAAGCCGGAAAAACTGCGCAGACGCGTCGGCATGGTGTTTCAGCATTTCAACTTGTTTCCAGACCATACAGCGCTTGAAAACGTCATGCTGGCTCTCACCAAGATCAAGGGAATGGCCAAACGCGAAGCAGAACGTGTCGCCGAGGATCGCCTTGCTGATGTCGGGCTGGCTGCCCGTACGCATCATCGACCCGCACGCCTCTCCGGTGGCCAGCAGCAACGCGTGGCAATAGCCCGCGCACTTGCGATGGATCCTGAGGTCATTTTGTTCGATGAGGTCACGAGCGCGCTCGATCCCGAACTCGTGAAGGGCGTTCTCGATCTCATGGCAGATCTTGGCCAGCGTGGTATGACCATGGTCATTGTCACCCATGAAATGGGTTTCGCCCGAAAAGTTGCCGATCAGGTCGTCTTCATGGATGAGGGACGCGTTGTTGAGGTCGGCACACCGACGGCGATCTTCGACGCGCCGCAGAGCCCACGGTTAAAACGCTTTCTCGCCGAGGTGCTTTGACAAACCTTGCGGGCGCTTTGTTGCGAACAGCGCCTGCCCCCGCAATCAACATCCCACCGCCAAAATGAGAGAAAAACACGCATGACATCATCTTCTGTGGCTAGCAAAGTCATCGTCGTGGGCGCCGGCATCTTCGGGGTATCCGCCGCTGTTCACCTTCAACGCCTCGGCGTTCCAACCATCCTCATTAACGATGGACCTGTTGGAAATGGCGCATCCGGACGCTCGCTTGCATGGCTTAATTCTTCACGCAAACGGTCAGCTGACTATCACCGCCTGCGCATGGTCGGCATAGATCGCTATCGCACGCTGGCGGCCAGGTACCCCAACGCTTCGTGGCTGCGCTTCGACGGCGGGCTCACATGGGATGCAAATGACGATAACAATGAGATTGCTGAGGTTTTCGCCTACGAACAGAGCATTGGCTACGATGCACAATTCCTGTCGGCCGCTGATGTCGCAGCCGTAACCCCGGGGGTCGACCCGCGATCAGTGACACCACAAGGGGCTATCTTTAACCCAGGCGAAGGCTGGGTTGATCTGCCGTCCTTGATCAACGTTTTGCTCGGTGAATTCCTGGAGCGCGGTGGGCAGCTTGTGACCGACGCCGGACGCGCTGCGGTCACGATCGTCGGCGCGCGCGCCACCGGTGTTGTCACGACGAGCGGCGGTAAGTTCGATGCTGACGCTGTCCTGGTGGCCACGGGAGCAGATGTCCCGGCAATGACTGGCGCAAAGGGACAGCACATTCCAGATGCCACACCCATCGCGCTGCTTGTTCGCACCCGCCCCGTCGACGTTACCCTGCGGGCCGTGCTCAATACCCCGCGTGTTGCGATCAGGCCAACGCCCACAGGGGCACTCGCACTCGATTCTGCCTGGTCAGAAGAGGAAGTGATCGCGCGTCCGGACGGCAGTTACGCGGTGAAGGACACAACGGTGCAAGGCCTTCTCGATGAAGCGTCGCGTGTGCTTGAGGGTCATCCCAAACTGGAGCTTGAAAGCTATGGCACCGGACCCAAGCCGATACCAGGAGATGGCGAGCCTGTCTTTGGCCAGCTCAGGAATATTGCAGGTTATTACATCGCATTCAGTCATAGCGGTGCGGCGCTGGGCCTGATCGCTGGTGAGCTGCTGGCAGGTGAAATTGCGACCAAGCGACCACATCCGCTCCTGGCGGCGTTTCGTCCCGAGCGTTTTGGCTAGGGCGCGGGATCATCAATCAGAAGGTGTTGGCGAACGTGTGCTCGGGGCGCATTCCCGGTTCAAGCGGGATATTGCGCGAGGGCTGAACGCGCTGTGCGCACACAGCTGTGTTCAGCGATCTAGCCTTTGCTGGCGGTTACGATGTACGCGTCAAGCGGCATGATAATTTCGCCTGACGGCACGACAAACTCTGCAAGTGCACGTTCGGAGTGTCTGGCAAGACTTTCCATATCATCGTCGCTGAGCATGTCAGCCAGAGGCGAGCCTTTTACCTCTATGCGAATGAATTCCTTTACCGACGCGAACCGCACGCAAGGCGCCCGCCTGGCGCAAGAGTGCGCCACATCTGGCTCAGCGATGCCACGCGGTCCGGAAAATACATGAGCGCGAATTGGCTGACCACGACGTCAAAACTCGCATCGTCAAAGGGAAGGGATGCCGCATCGCCCTGTCGCCATCGTATCTTGGGCTCAGCGCGCGCCGCGACCGCGAGCATTCCCTCATTGAGATCAAGGCCAACGACTTGACCTTTTTGTCCAACCCGCCTGAGAGCCTCGCGCGCGAGCACGCCTGTCCCGCAGCCAACATCGAGAACTTTGTTACCCGTGGTGATTGCGGCGGCGTCAGCAACCGGGCCTGCCCAAGCACCAAAGATCGCCGGTACGAAGCAGGACTCGTATACTTCGGCGGCGTCCGTTGAGACCTGCCAGCGTTCTGGTTCAGCCATCAGCATTCCTCCAACCATGGGTGAAAGCATTACACGCCAGGCGAAATCAGGACACGCCAGGGTGATTGCGATATTTACGGACACGATCATTTTGGTCGATTCCGGCAGATCCACCGCGTGGCCGGTTCGCGGCTGTCCTGGCCATGCTGGTTCGCAGTTGATAAATGCCAGCGACGGCCGTGGTCCAAGCTGCCAAAATGGGGCAGCAAAATCCTGCGGTAGGAAACCGCCGGCGACATCGAATGGGACGCAATCAAACCGATGCTCCCGAACGATGTTTGACGACCGGCCCGTCCTTAGTGGCAGAGGGACCTCGGGGAATTTTATTGCACAAGCGATCGGCATCGCTTGATCCAGTCTACTGTTTCATGCTGCGGCATCGGCCTCGCAAAATAATACCCCTGCATGCTCACACAGCCGAGTTGTCGCAACGTTTGCAGATCCGCTTTTGTCTCGACACCCTCTGCGACGACCTCTATTCCCAGGGACATGCCGAGGCTCAGGATTGATTGCACCACGTTGCGATCGTCCGCCGAACCGGCAATGCCATAAACGAAAGAGCGATCGATTTTGATCCGATCGACATGCAACTGCCGAAGCGACGACATGGATGAATAGCCAACACCAAAATCGTCAATTGCAATGCGCACCCCCTCATGGGTCAAGGCTGTCAGTTTGCTTTGCACCGATCGGATATCCTTGGCCGTTTCCTCGGTGATCTCAATCTCGAGCATGGCAGCCGGCAACTGGAGTCGACGCAGGTTTGCGATGATCAAATCATCCACGGCAATTTGCGCCATTTCGCGCGGAGACATGTTCATCGCCACTCTCAAATGACTGAGGTTCATTGCCTGCAACGTTTGCATCATGGCGCATACATCCTTCAGAATGTATCGAAATAGCGGCTCTGCAAGCCCGCATAACGATGAAACCGCCATCAAATCGGTTGAGGGGATCCAGCCGTGTCTGGGGTGGTTCCAGCGTACAAGCGCCTCCAAGTCGGTAAGCTTGCGTCCTGCGTCACCCAAAATAGGCTGAAACCAGACCTCCACGGAATTGTTGCGCAGCGCTTTTACGAGATCCCGCTCAATGTCGCGCCGCATCTCGAGGTGACTGCACAAGTCGGCGTCGAAGACGTAGAACTGATTGCGACCCTGTGATTTGGCCCGATAAAGAGCAGCGTCCGCACGCACCAATAACTCGTCGATGTCGCGTTCTTCGGACGCACAAACGCCGATGCTGACACCAATACGGCCGGCATCGAAGGTGGCAAACGGGATAGACATCACCGCGATCAACGCCGTTGCCGCAGTTGAAATTGCTTCCCCGCCAAGTGCGCAGTCGAACACAACAGCAAACTCATCTCCGCCCCAACGCGCCACGAGGACATCGCCTGGAAGGTTTTGACGCAGGCGTCTGCCGACTTCAACAAGGACCTTATCGCCGGCCTTGTGACCGAAAGCGTCATTGATCAATTTGAAACCGTCCAGATCAAGCAGCATGAGCGTCAGCCCCGTGCCAGGCGATGGCAAAGAAGCAACCGCGTGCATCAAGCCACCGCGATTGAAAAGTCCTGTCAGCGCGTCATGAGCAGCGCGATGCCCCATTTCGGCCGCCGCTTGTGTGGCCTGATCCTTGGCAGTCTTCAGGGATTCTGCCATAGCGGTGGCCTCATTCTTGAGCCTTCTGAATTGCCGGAATAGAATCTCACTTTCTCTTGCTCCCCGGATCAGGGCAACAAGGTAAAGCACGATCGTTGCGGCCAGGCAGTAGCGTTCAAACCCTCCCGCGTAGACAAGGCACCCTGCAACGGACGAAAGCACGGGGACAATATAAAAAATCGGCATGAGCGCATAAGCAAACCCCGCCGTGATTGCGCCGGCTGTAATCCCGCACAGGACCGTGAGGTAGAAAACCGTTTGCAGAGCAGTGTAGCCCTCGCACAAAACTGCGATGAAGGACCAAACGACACCCGATACTGCCGCCATCGCCGATTGCAAAAAGAGATGGTGTCTGACAGATGCCGGATCCAAATTCTTTGGTTCAACGCCGTCATCGGGATTGATCAGCCTTATGGGAGCCCGACAAAGAACCATTCGTGCTGCGTTGACGAGGCTTGATGTGAAAAACCACAACAGCCCCGCAAGTCCCAACCCGTAATGAATGGCGACAAGCAAACTGATGAGGCCAAGAATAATGCTCACGGGAATGGAAATGAACATGCTCCGACGCACGGCCATGAGCTGGTCGGCAAGGATCAGATGTTGCAGCGCCATCGTCGTCGTCGGTTTTTGATCGTGGCTCATCATTCATTGGACCGCATTATTTGCCGAAACGAGCTTAGCCTCCTTAAGGAAAATTATTGGTAACTTTTGTGGTCCTCTCAAAATGCACCTTGGTGTTTTGGACGGCAAGGTTAACGAGGACGGATGGACCGGTGGATGGTCGGCTCCTTTGCTGACGGACGGGAGCAGTCGGCAATGACACGGGGCCGTGCCGGCGAGAGCACGTGACGCATTGCCTTTATGCGCAAGCAAAAGGTCACAACCGGCAATAAACGACTTAATCGCGCCTCTTCATGAGCTTTTTCAAATATGGGGCGATCGAAGGCCCAACGACGTGATCGTGTGCCAATTGTGTGTTCTCGGCCACCGCAATCATCGCCGCGATAATCTCGGAATTTCGCCAGCCCGCATCGCTGGCTGTGCCGAGCAATTCCAACAAACCATCCTCGATCGCCTTCTGACACTCTTCAAATCGGCCCTGATCGTCGTCACTGAGTGTGGGCGCCGGGATGAATGTCATGGCGTTTCCAGTGGGGTTATGCGCACAGTAAACCGGCCAAGCTTTGGTGAGGTGCCCGTGATTTGCAATTCCTGATTGTCGAATGTCACCACATTGTTCCCGGGTCGAAATTCCGTGTGAACATGGACTGGATTGAGTTCGCCGTGCTCGGCAAAACGCAAAGGCGAAACGGCATTATGATCAAGGCTAATATAGACCCTCGTGCGTTGGTCCACGTCCCTTAAGCTGCGAAACGATATATCGGCATCAAAGTGGTATAGGCCGCGCTCATCCGGTCCAATGTGATAGTGGCGGACAAAATTGTTGAGTGCCTCCCAATACGCGGCGGGGTCTGGTGAATCGGACATGTGAACTCCAAGGGTGCCATTTAAGTGTCCTCTGTTTCCATGCTCCCGGCAAGACCCTTCTTGCCAAACGGGTCATCGCGTCAGCACCAGCCACAATTGATGACCTTCGGCGATGGGTGTTGGGTTACTTTTGCTCGCAAGCCAAATCCATTGCGGCAAGCGTCAATCAGCGCTTTGACAGATTGGTGTTTGCAGCAAGGACGCCTCGCAACGGTGTGCCACCACAGGGCATCGCATTGCGGACGCTTCAACACATGCTCTTGCGGCGGGATGCTGGCTGGCAAAAACCTGGCGACCTGCCAGCGTTGGATCAGGACATATCAAATCCTGCATCAGCGCGATCAGATCTTGCGCATACACCATGGTAGCGATGAAAAAATGTGCCCGGCACGATGGCCGGGCACACGGTCTTTTTGAATTAATGGACGGTAAAGTAATTGTCCGGGTGGGCCTGGACATCGTCTGAGCTTGTGTTCACAAGCGTCACGGAATCGCCGTGACCAAGGTCGACGACCGTATCATTGCCGACCTGGGTAACGCGGCCGGCAAGGTCGTCAGGCGACTGAATATCCTGCCCATTGATACCACTGGAGATTTGGAGGATGTCCTCACCAGGAGTAAAATCAAGCACGACATCGCTGCCGCCACCACCATTGAACACAAACACATCCTCACCCGCGCCGCCCGAGAGGGTATCGTTACCGGCGCCACCAAGAAGCGTGTCCTCACCGGCACCACCCGAAAGGGTGTCCTTGCCGGCACCACCAAGAAGCACATCATCGCCGGCGTCGCCGGCAAGTTGATCCGCCCCCCTGTTCACCATAGAGAATGTCGGCTCCATTGCCGCCGAAAAGCGCATCACTGCCTTTTTCGCCCGACAACAGGTCGTTGCCGTCATCTCCAAATATTGAGTCGGCTCCTTTGCCGCCAAACACGACATCGTCGCCACCCTGGGCGTGGATGAAATCGTCAAAACGCGAGCCAAACAAAACGTCGTCGTAGGCGCCGCCTTCTAGAGTAGCCATCTGCTGCTCCTTCTTGTGTGTGTGTGAGTTTACAAACTGCCGGAACATTCCGACGAGCGATGCTTTAACGTTTGCGCGTGCAGCAAATCGCAAGCACTATGAGTTAATAATATAAATGTGGCATCCTATAATAACAATATATTAAATCGTGTATTATGGTGGCTAACATTTAATATATAATTGTAATTCCAGAAAGTTTTATTTGGCAACTTAAAGCAATTGTTCAAACAATTTGTTTCATAATTTGAAGTAATATTTGTGCTGTTGCGGTCGTTGGCGATGACAGTGCCATAATATATCCACGATTACCGGAAAGTCAGCGATTTCAGAGGGATGGAAGGTTGCAATTCTGCACGCGAGTATATCCCGCCCTCGTGCAGGCGCAGAGGCCGTTGCGAACAAAGCCGCGGCATGCGACGGGGAAAAAGGAGTCATACAACGAAATCGAAGCGAGCGAATTTTTCATCAGCGGTGTCGCTCATGCGAAGCAGGAGATGCTTATCAAATATGCGATCGCGTTGGTTCATGGGCTCACCGGGAAAATACAGCTGCGTTGTCAAAACGTCTCCGCCAGGCTTTTGAACCTTGACGTGATAATGGCGCGTGCGTCCCGGATAGAGCGATGGAATGATCGTCGAAAACCACCAACGGCCGCGCGCGTCGGTGAATTGATGACCGCGCAACTTGTAGCCATCACGGTCGTACGAGCCATGCTCATCCGCGTGCCAAAGCTCGACAAGTGCCTTGTTGATGGGTGTGCAATTCGTCTCCAGGACAAACCCGGCCAGGATTATCCTCTGTGCGCCAGGTGCGTCGGCAGCAAAGTCCTGTTTGAGGGGGGAACTCGGCTTGTAGTATGGCCCTTCTGTTTGCGAGAGGGTCAGCTCATCCGCATCCTGGCATGCAGGCGTCAAAACGAGATCGGATTGCGCGCTAAGGGCATTGGCATCGAAGATACCTGCAGCTTTGATCGATGGCACGGCCAGAAATGCTGCAAGGACCGATCGACGTGTTGGTTTCATCTTCCTGATTCCGGACTTATCATCGTCATTGGCTCCTTTGGCGCGGCGGTGCGTCAAAACAGGTTTGACAATACACCAATGTGGCAAGTTCCACACGCCGCATTTGCCACACAAAGGCAATGAGGATGGCCTTCCGGAAGATCACACAGCGATACGAATGGCAAGCAAACCAACGCGCTCGCGAATGTTTGCCGTTATCGATGGTTGAAAACGCTCTGGGCCGACTTCCGACGGTGCGTATGCGGCGACCGTTTTTGCCAGTTCATCTGATACGATCAGGTCAGTTGAATACACTCTCGTCATCTGCTCGAGACGGCTCGCAACATTGACCGTGTCACCAAAAACGCTCATTGGGCTGTCGCGCGTTGCAGCAATACGGCCCAGCGCGACCGGGTGATAACTATCGCAACTATTCCCAGCATTCCTACGGCGCGCATTTCGTCGAGGTCGCGGTGGATACGAATACCGCAGAAACGCGAATACGCCGCATGTTGAGCGTTATAGGTGCAGGGCGAATTCTCAATCCCAAGACTGCACGCTCCCAAATCATCGGAGGCATGATTTGGGGCATAGATGCCGCGCTCATGGAAGAAAGTGTTCTCGATGCCCGGCACGGTCACTTCCTCAATCACGACCTTGCCGAGTATCATGTCCCCGTGAGCGCCGATGTGCCTGACTTGAACGTCATATTCCTGGGGGAAGCTGATCCCAACGCCAATGTGCTTGGCAGCAAGGGCATCGGAGAATTGGGTGTTTGCGGCGCCGGTGCAGCCATTGCCAACGCGATTTTCAACGCCACAGGCGCGCGTATCTGCGAGTTTCCGATCACATTGGACAAAATTTTGCCCGCTCTGCCGGTGCACGCGTCGTTAGCAGACGGGAGCTGATCCATGCGCCGCAACATTGACTACGAGCCAGAATACCTCCGCGATCGGATCGAAGAGACAAACAATCTTGGGAGACGGTATCTGGTCAGCATCGCGCTCCTTGCCGTTTTGATTGCGACGATCGAAGGAGGGTTTCGCGTGTCTGATCTATCGGCAGAACCCAAATCAGTTTTACCCCTTGCGGTAAGACAGGCCTCGTTGGAGCAGCCGGACCATGCGCTTTGCGCCATCCTATACCCCGCAATGCATGAACCCGAACGACGTCCACAGATATGAATCAATCCCAAGCCGAGATGACGTTGGTTTCGACATGAACTTGATGTGACTTCCTGTATAATAGGGGGCCTGTGCGAGCAGATGACCTCGATCCTCATCGGGGATTGCGGAGGTTATTGCCGTAAGGAGGAAGCATGCGAATTGGGCGGCGGATGTTTCTCGAAGGTGCGTTGATAGCGGGCGCAGGCGTTATATCCCCGTCGCTGACAACGGCACAGCCAAGTAAGCCGCTAACACGGCAAATTCCCTCGTCCCATGAGGCAATTGCGGCTGTCGGCCTCGGGAGCTGGATCACTTTCAATGTCGGCGATGATACCGCGCTGATGGACGACTGCGCGCAAGTGATGGCGGCTTTCTTTGCAGCAGGCGGACACATGATCGATTGCTCACCGATGTATGGCTCATCGCAACCGGTGATCGGATACGGCCTTGAAAAGCTGGGCCATCCCAAATCGCTGTTTTCGGCAGAGAAGGTGTGGACCTCGTCCGGCGCGAGCGGCCCCGAACAGATCGAACGGTCACGTCGCTACTGGGGTGTACCGCGATTTGACCTTGTCCAGGTTCACAATCTTCTTAGCTGGGAGGCGCATCTGAAAACCCTGATTGACATGAGGACGGCTGGGCAAGTGCGCTATTTCGGGGTCACGACGTCTGATGGGCGACGCCATGATCTTTTGGAACAAATCATGCGCACACAGCCGCTCGATTTTGTGCAGTTTAGCTACAATGTTGTTGACCGCGAGCCGGAGCAGCGGCTGCTTCCGCTCGCTGCAGAACGCGGCATAGCCGTGATCGTCAATCGGCCGTTCCAGCAGGGACGGCTCATCCGCCGATTGGCGCGTGACGACGTGCCCGAATGGGCAGCGGAAATTGGCGCTTCCACCTGGGCGCAGTTTATTTTGAAGTACATTGTCTCGCACCCGGCTGTCACTGTCGCCATTCCGGCAACAACCAGCGTCGATCATGTGCGCGAGAATGTTGATGCTGCCAGGGGCGTTATGCCGGACGCAGCCATGCGGGCAAGGATGGTGTCCTACGTGCAGGATCTTTGATGGCGCAATGGTGGAGTTACCGGCCAGCGGACCTGCTTCTCTTTTCGCCGCGTGTCTATTGGCGCATGTTCGAGCTGCAAAATGCTCAGATGTGGCCCTTGGCGCTTCTGACGTTAAGCGCCGGTTTCGCGATGGTCTTGCTGGTCATCTGGCGGCCAAAGGACCATGGTCGATGGATCGCAATCATCCTTGCTCTTCTGTGGGCCATTGTTGGATATTCGTTTGTCTGGAATCGCTATGCGACCATCAATTGGGCAATGGCTTACGTCGCTCCGATGTTTGCACTTCAGTCCATCTTGCTGCTGATCGTCGGCATTGCCTCCAATGGACTTGTCTTTACGCAACGCGGCTTTGCAAGCTGGACCGGTTTGGTGCTCATCGCCAGCGCGCTCCTGCTCTATCCCGTGCTTCCCTTTTTTTCAGGAACGCCGTGGAGGCAGATGCAGCTTTTCGGTATGGCCCCCGATCCAACGGTGATAGGAACGCTGGGATTGTTGGTTCTCGCACGCGGTCGGTATCTTGCGCTCCTTTTTCCCATTCCAGTCCTTTGGTGTTTCATAACCGCGTTGACACTATCGGCTATGGGATCAGCACAGGCATGGCTGGCTCTAGCCGCGGTTGCCGTCGTCCTGACCACCGGTGTTGGGCTTGCATTATCGCGACGCCAGTCCACCACCCAATGCAGGATGACTGCAAGGCGTCTGCACGGGATGTCAGCGCCGTCAGGATCGCGGTGAGCAATCACGCCGGGAAAAACCTGTTGACCTTTGCCGGCCATTTCTCGAAGTTTGCATCCCTGTTGTCCAACGGAGATCAATCCATGAAAGCTCTTGCCTCGCCGTTTGTCGCCGCGCTTGCCGCCGCCCTGACTGTGGCACTGTTGGCCGCTCCGGCGACGGCGCAGAACGCTGACGCCGAAAACCAGCTTGATGCGGTTGTCAAGAACGGCAAGCTGCGCGTGTGTACCACCGGCGACTACAAGCCCTTCACCTTTCACGACAAGTCTGCAAACAATTACCAGGGTATCGATATCGATCTGGCGCAATCTCTGGCAAGGTCACTCGGGGTAGAGGCGCAATTCGTGGAGACGACCTGGAAGACGCTGCTGCCAGATTTTACCGCCGGCAAATGTGACATTGCGATGGGCGGCATTTCGGTGACTTTGGAACGCCAGAAACAGGTGTTCTTTAGCGAGCCTTACCTGATTAACGGCAAGGCGCCGATCGCGCGCTGCGCGGACAAGGCGAAGTTCCAGACGATCGCTGACATCGACAAGCCGGATGTGACCGTGATCGTTAATCCCGGCGGGACCAACGAGAAATTCGTGCGTGAAAAACTCAGCGACGCGAAAATAGAAATCTACCCGGACAACGTCACGATCTTCCAGCAAATTCTCGATGGCAAGGCCGACATTATGATCGCAGAATCGGTAGAAACCGAACTCCAGCAGAAGCTTCATCCCGGCCTTTGCGCGATCAATCCCGACAAGCCGCTCCAATATGGCGAAATGGGTTATATGCTGCCTAAGGGTGCCGTGGTCTTCAAGGCATATGTCGATCAATGGGTGCATCTTGCCAAGGCGACGGGTGAGTTCGACCGCATCTACGACGCGCACGTCAAGTAGCGCCGTTTTATCAAACGATCCAATGGCAGCGCAGCAGACTCTGGTCGCCGATAGTCCCTCATATTGCAACGTGAAGGCCTGATGAAGGCAGCGATGAGAGGAAACCGCGGTGCGACAAGGGGGTGTGCCCGCATCTGCTCAACTGAGGGGGCAAAGACGTGCGCGCAGAGCTTTACAAAGAAACACCAGCCCGCAGGGAGAATGAGCTGGTGTTAGCTGGCCGACGTGCAAAAAGCAGGTCGGCTGGGAAGCAGGAGGATGACGAAGTATTTCAGAAAGCCAGCATCCCTGTAAACCCATGCGGAGTGATATACTTGGCTATTGCACAGATAATACCGCCAGGCGCGCTTCGACTGTGCCAAGTGACGGTGTTTTTTTCAATCCAGTTTAAAGTTGTCCCGTTGAACGATCATCGATTGACCACGCAGAGCATGTTTCGCTGACCCGATCGCATGCAGGGTGAAAGGTCACATATCATGCCGGAGCCGTGCATGCGCCGTCTGCTGACAGACCGTCGCGTTGCGGCCGAGCGCGGACGCCTCATGCGGCCGTGACGCCGGTTGGATCCAGCGGGGCCGGCATTATTCATGGCTTCGTGCTCGGGGATTGGTTCCGGAAGGCCGCCTCTCCGGCATCCGACACCTCGACCCACTTCTTGTCGGGCGCTGCGTCTGCGACGTAACTGTCGTGCCAGTTCCACCACTTGTAGGTAGGGGTCTGAGGATAGCCCTCGGGCGAGTCCTCCCAGACCTCCTGCCGGCCCAACGGCGTGATATCGAGATAGTTCCAGGTACTCCCCATCTGCTCATCGCCGCGGTTGTTGATGAAGTAGGTGCGGAACACGCGTTCCCCATCGCGGTAGAACACGTTTGTGCCGTGCCACTCGTCCACGCCGAAGTCGGCGTCGAAACGGTCCGTGAGGGTGAACCAGGGCATCTTCCAACCCATCCGCGCCTTCAGCCGCGCGATGTCCGCCTGGGGCGCACGCGAAACGAAGACGAGAGTGGTGTCGCGGGCGTTCAGGTGAGCGACATGGGCGACCTGATCAGCCACCATGGAGCAGCCCCGGCAAGCCTGGTCGGGCCAGCCGAACACTCCCGGTTCGAAGAAAGCGCGGTAGACGATCAACTGCCGCCGCCCATCGAACAAATCGCGCAGGCTGGCTTTGCCCGCGGGCCCCTCGAACGCATATGCCGTCTCCACGGCCATCCACGGCATTCGCCGCCGCTCGGCGGCCAGCGCGTCACGGGCGCGGGTCTGGGCCTTTTCCTTCACGAGCAGCTGCTCGCGCGCCGTCTCCCACACTTGCGATGAAACGACCGGTGGTGTGTGCATGGCAGGCTGTGCGCCTTTTTTTCCGTTCTCGGCTGATGTCGTCATGGCTTTTTACACCTCCTGATTTGAGCAGATTCTGCGCCTCGTGGCGATTCCGCCGCTACGCATCGCTGGCTGTTGATCGTGCGATAGTTTGGCACTGGAAATCGAATGGTGGGAGTAACAAGTGTGGCGGTATTTAAATGGCGTTGCTGACGAGGGCCGCCTCGGCGCACGCTCAAAGCAGGTGGTCCCTCGGCGCATTGACAGCTGGCGCTGCACGGCAGAACCCCGCGCTCGCGCTTTGAGGCGGCGGTCACGGAGAGTTGCCGCAACGCGATTTGATGCGGATAACGTCCAAGTTGGGCACAAACGAGTCCGGCTGAGGGCGAGCGAACTGCCGCTTAAGGTCGAGCAACGCACCCCATCTCAGGATGTCTCGCTGCCAGCAGGCCTTGTGTGCAGCTGTCTGCGTCGTCGATATCGTCTGCATCCGTGCGAAAACGCGGATCCGTCCGCGTGCCAGGGTGCATCATGACACGTCTGCAGCGGGCGATCCACGTATCGCGGCAGCTTGGCCTTTGACCGCGATCATGATCGCGCCAACAATCAGAAATGCCGCCACTGCAAACGTGATCCGCATTCCTTTGGCAACCGCCTCGGCATGCGCTGTTGTGATGTCGATCGTCGCCGACCCGAGCGCGAACACAGCGCCCATGACAGATGCACCGGTGATGAGCCCGAGATTGCGCGACAGGTTGAGCATACCGGAAATGACGCCCTTCTGGTCCGGATTGATATCCGTCATGATGGCGGTGTTGTTGGCTGTCTGGAACAGCGCATAACCACAGGTGATGACGACAATGGGCGCGATATAGCCGGCGACGCCGAGCATCGCCGGCAACAAGGATAGCGCCAAGGAACCGACGGCAATGGCGGCGAGCCCAACGATGGTCATCCGCTCGGTGCCAAAGCGGTCCGCAATGCGACCGGCCGGCGTGCCGGCCAGCGCGGCGACAAGCGGACCGACCGACAGCACGATGCCAACAAGGACCCCGCCGAGCCCGAGACCACGGGAGAGATAGAACGGGCCGACCACCAGCGTCGCCATCATGACCGTCGAGACGAGCGCGCTCATGGCAAGGCCCGCACTTAAGCGTGGATCGAAAAACATCGTCAATCGGAGCAAAGGCGATGCTGCTCTCATCTCGATGCGCACAAAAAGGCCAACGCCGAACACGGCGGCCAGCAACAGAGCTGTATTGAGGGGACCAAAACGACCGCGCCCGATTGTCATGGCAAGGGCGTAGGCGGCGATGGTCAAAGCAAGCAGGAGCGTGCCAGCAATGTCAAAACCGGTCCGACCGGTCTTTGGCGCTTGGGTGTCAACTGGCAAAGTGCGGTAAGCGAGAAGCAACGTAACGATACCCAGCGGCACATTAATGAGGAAGATTGCCCGCCAGCCGGCTCCGGCGATCAGAACGCCGCCGAGCGACGGACCGAGCGCCGTGCCAATCGCGGACATCGTTCCAAGCAGCCCCATGGCACTTCCGATTTTTGCCTTCGCAACCGTCTCACCAACCAAGGCCATGGCGAGCGCCATCATGATGGCCGCGCCGATGCCCTGCACCGCCCGGACGCCAATCAGCAGCCAGAGCGTCGGGGCAAGGCCGCCCAAGGCGGAAGCCAGAGTGAACAGGAAGATTCCCGCAAGGAGCAGCCGTCTACGGCCGGCAATGTCCCCGAGCCGCCCGACGCTAACAATCAGGGTGGTGATGGCGAGGAGATAAGCGAGGACGATCCACTGGACTTCCTGGAAGGACGCGTTGAAGGCCTGTGCCAACGTCGGCAAGCCAACATTGGCGATGCTGGTGCCGAGCGAGGACAGCAACATGGAGAGCGAAAGGCTGGCGAGGGCCCACCGGGCCGGGAGCCTGGCGCCTGAGGTAACGGCATCCTGCCTTGCGAAAATCATCATGCGATAACGACCAGGATGACTGGCAACGCGATGATCCATGGCGCTCGCCATGCACCGGCACCGATGCTGAAACAATCGTCAACAGACCGGGCATTGCGCAAAGTGGCGATTGCCGTGATGAGCAAGGACATGAAGCAGGAGGATACGAAACCGAAAACTGCAGGCGCAAAGCGGGCGGACATGGGCAGATGATTCCTTGGTTGCAACTCCCACCTACATAGTCCGTTGCCTCACATGGCGGAACACGCACCATTTGCACTTTATTCGTGCATTTGACGCCACATCGTGAAGCGACTGTGCTAAGGTCGATGCATGTCGACACCCGATCTCAATTTGCTTGTAACCCTTGATGTGCTGCTCGCAGAAGGGAGTGTGGCGCGCGCGGCCAAGCGGTTGCGGCTTAGCCCATCGGCGATGAGCCGATCATTGGCACGGCTGCGTGAGGCGACGGGCGATCCGCTATTGGTCAGGGCCGGTCGCGGTCTCGTTCCCACCCCACGAGCCCTCGAACTTTGCGAGCGGGTCAGTCAGCTCGTGCAGGACGCGCAAGCGGTTCTACGCCCTGCCGAGAACCTCAACCTTCGCCAACTCAATCGAACCTTCACGCTGCGGACCAGCGAAGGCTTTGTGGAGAATTTCGGACCGGACGTCATTGCTCGCGTTGGCAAGGAAGCTCCAGGCGTGCGGCTGCGCTTTGTCCAAAAGCCCGACAAAGACAGCGCGTCCCTTCGCGACGGGACGGTCGATCTGGAAACTGGTGTTGCGGGAAAGACGACGAGTCCCGAGATGCGTGCGCAGCCGTTGTTCCGAGACCGCTTCATCGGCGTCGTGCGCAAGGGGCACCCGCTGAGCCAGGGCGAAATCACACCTTCTCGTTATGCTGCCGGCAGGCACATCAGCGTCTCGCGGCGCGGGCTCGACAATGGACCAATTGATGAAGCCTTGATTCCTTTCGGACTGGAACGGGAGATCGTCACGATTGTCGGCGGCTTTTCCGCCGCGCTGGCTCTCGCTCGGGGCTGTGACCTGATCGCCAGTGTTCCCGAGCGTCATACTGGAAACCTGCGCTCCGGAATGCATAGTTTTCCCCTTCCGGTCTCAACGCCGCAGGTCATGGTTTCATTGCTCTGGCACCCGCGGCTGGATGCAGATCCTGCCCATCGCTGGCTGCGGGGATGTGTGCGGGAGGCTTGCGCGAACCAACCACCATTCATCCACGCGTAAGAGCTGCCGAAGGCCGCGGTGATTTCGCGAGGATGACCGCGCCATTCCAAGTCGGTCCCAGGCATCTGAAGACCTCGTTATGCTACGAGCTTATGTGGTCGACTTGAACCCTGAGTGGCCACAGGTGCATTCCCTTCTCGATGGTGCTCAGCCGGGCTTACCGGTGAACGATCGACTCGATCTCCAACTGCAAGTCAGGTTCAGCCAAAGCAGCACCCCCAACGTTTGCGGCCCCACAAAGGATCCAGCTGTCCTTACCGACAGGCTCGTCCGACGCGTCGGATTGTTCCTGGCCGTTGCACTCCCCGACACCCTTGAGGGCGCGTCGTCCTCGCAGGCTGGGCTGTCGGCTCCGCTGAAGCCGCGCCCAGCCAGTCTTCACGCTTCCCCTTCTCGCACGCGGCCCATCCTGCGCTAAGGCGGTTCGTGGCGTCCAAGAAATGCCGCTTGCGCCCTCAATGGCGCAAGGGAGGCTACGCCGCGGCCGGCTTGTCACGAGCGTCCCTCGTCCAATCGCGCCCTTGCCCATTTGGTCTTCGCGGCGCGGGATCGGATGGCTCCCGAATACGGGAGGCAAGGACAAAAAAGGAGACGAAATGGAAAAGCAAGAAATCGTATGTCCTCGACATGGCGGAGTGGCGCCAAAAGGCGGTGGACAAGACGTTAGGTCGCAAGCCATTGGCCGACATCAATCTGCTTGCCGAGCGCCAAAACGAGATCACGCCACCGTTCGCCGATGCGCACCATCAACCAACCCGCCGTGACCGCTAGGCTTTCAACACCATGTTCAAGGGGGTCATTGTCCGTGAAATTTATCCTTACATCGATGCTCTCCATCCCATTTGCGTTTTATTTTGCCTCGCCCTCGCAAGCGAGCGATTGGGGCTGTGAGGTACTCTTGTGTGCTGCGTCTTCCAACCCGTCCTGGCACGATGTCGCCAGCTGCCGCCCACCCATGGAGAAACTGATCACAGCGATGAAGAAGCCCGGGTTTTCGTGGCCGATCTGCCAGGGAGCTGGTGCCGGAAAGCCGGAATATGAACGATATATGGAGTGCCCGGCGGGATGGATGCCGACCGCGAGTGGCGGTGTCCGCGACCGTCAAGCCTCTGGGGAAAAGTCTAGGTGCATGCGCCGCGTAACGACTTGCCGCTCAAGAGTTCATTCGTCGCGAGATGCTTCCGGCGATGGTGTCACGCGGATGTTCTCAGATGGTCCTTCCTGCTCCTTCACAGAATTCATGCAGAGGCCTTTACGACCCGACCCGTATTATTTCGATATGAAGGAGGAGGTCTCTGGTCAACTCACCCGGTTCTGGTTCAACTTGCGCAAATGACCGATGATTGCGCTCGCTAGAGTTTTGGCGGCCTTGATCGATAGAGCCAATTTCCACGAAGTGCATGGCCTTTTGGCGCCGTCGTGATGTATGACATCAGCGCAACGTTTTGGACTTGGGAAATGAGTAAGGATTTGAAAAACCACATCGCGGAATTGGAACTGGTGGAAACCACTGATCCCGACAATGAAAAACCGGTCTACAGGAGACCTGGTTTCGACGGTATAGCAACGTTCGGAGAATTGGATAACAAACTTGGTGAAGCACTGCGGCGCTGTCGTCAAGAAGAAGGCCTCAGCAGGGCGGAGATAGCGAGACTTGTTGGTCTAAGCGAGCAGGTATACGGACGCTACGAACGAAACTCATCTAAAATGACGGTCAGCCGACTGATCCACCTGAGCGAAGTCCTCGGGGCATCCCCGCTTTCCATGCTGTTCAGCACTGCTCCTCACTTGTGGGGCAAGACAGAAGTGGAAGCCGAAAGCAGGTTCCGAATAATGAAATTGCTGGAGGATCTTCCTGCCGAGACTATGGCTTCCGTCACGACGCTGCTAGAGACCATCGCCGTTCTTCAGGCCAAGGCGAACAAGACTTAGGAGGCGACCCGCGGCGCTGCGCTAAAGAAACAGTTCTACCGATCTCATGACTCGCGTGATTGTTCCTTCATCCATGGAGGTGCGAGTCTTTGCCAGCATCAAACTCAGATATATCAATTTGGATTGGGCCCCCAGGTTTGTAGAGGGACGAACGTCAATCAGATGCTTGCGGAGGAATTGTTCTTCAAGAATTTTTATCGCAAGGGCCCGTCGAACCTCGCTCGTTGTGGGCATTTTCGTCTGAAGCGCTTCTATAGATGTCATCAGACGAGCATGCCGCTCCAAAAGTGTCCAAAGCTCCTGGTCCAAGCACTTTTCTAATATTCTTGCCGACGCGTTTCGCGATGTCGATTGCATGCCGGTGACCCCAAGCGTGTAACTGCAACTGATCAGATTGAGACGGGTTAAATACAACGGAGCGGATCATAGGCTTCCCACCCACCTCGCCAGGTCGGTGTAAGGCTCTGGCTCATAGACGTACTCGAACGGTATCGCAGGATGGACCATCAACGAGAGATAGCGCCAAAGATTTTCGCGACTGTTACTTGCCGCAAGACCATAGAAGTTTCCGCTGTTCCACGTGACGACGCAGTGTTTAAATTGTGCATAAACTGCGCGCGCCATCTCTGCCAAGGTCACTTGGCCGTCGTGCATTGTTGTGAGCACGAGTTTCGTTTTCCTCGCAATCTCCTCGGTACCGAAGTAATGCGTCTTGAAGCCGAAGTCCTTTTGAGACTCACGTCCTTGGTATTCTCCGGCATCAACGGCCCGGAACTTCTCCAAGAGCAAGAGGATGCCGTCAGCCTTGAGATGTTGAGCGACAAATTCGATTTGTTTTGGTCGATTGGGTGAGTACATCTGAAACGTGGTGTCTTCCAGGATGAAGTCGAACCCGTCAGAAAACGGCTCGAGCTTCTTGTCGGAACGGAGGTGTTCTTTGGTCAAGCGATGGAAGGGACCGAGGAAAAAGCTGGCGTGGGCCGGTTCACCGAACGCCATGAAGCACTTGTAATTCTCCGCGTTCGGACTGCAAGACAACGATCGAATACTCCCCCGGCTCAGTTCGGATAAACTACGCGCCATCGTGCCTTCCCCAGTGCCAAGACTATAGAGCAACACGTCATTCGTGTTCAATTGGCTATATCGCAGGAGCGCATGCGCCATGCGGCATTCCTCCTCCAGGCGATACGGAATACTGCTATGATAGTGTTGGTCGAAGAAGCCTTGGCGGCGTGAATGAAGTTCGACGAAACGATGAAGAAGTATGTCATAGGGCAAAAGCCGTGTATCGACGGCGGGTCTGCGAATGGGCATTCCAGCCTTGCCGGCCGCGGTCTCGGCAAAGAAGCCGGCCAGTTGGTTCAAACGCGGGCCGCGGTCGCACTCGGTGATAAAGTCCGTGAAAGCTTGCATCGTGGTACACCTACGTGATTGCATTCCAAGGTACGACGCCGCCGGGCTGTCAGATGGTATTCCGCAGTGATTATGCAGGCCGTGCCCATCTGCCGCCAGCGCACCGTCCCATAGGTGGTAGACCGCGGTTCGATAGCGCGCTTTCACCGGCATGCCCTTTTTTCACGAAAGTGCCATCATCGCCAACCGTGGGTTGATCGCGGATTGTTCGATAACCCAAGATGAATCTATAACCCGTTGTAATTAGTTAATTGGAGGGATCGCCTCTTTTGACGGATACATCTGAATTTCAACCCGACGAGGTCCGCCGCTCGGTTCATCAAACTCTGGTCCACAACTATATCGACTGGGGAATGGTGCGGGCGCACATCGTTAAAAGAACGGGATTAGCACGTCAGGAGACGCGCATTGCTCGTGACCAACATTCGTTTCTGATAAACCTGAAGGGTGGGGCACGGTCTGGTGAGGATTT
This sequence comes from Phyllobacterium sp. A18/5-2, assembly GCF_025452215.1. Lineage (NCBI taxonomy): Bacteria > Pseudomonadati > Pseudomonadota > Alphaproteobacteria > Hyphomicrobiales > Phyllobacteriaceae > Phyllobacterium > Phyllobacterium sp. A18/5-2. Next base: position 1,073,497 of record NZ_CP104967.1, read on the forward strand.
CGTCGAAGGGCGTTCGGTTGGCTTCACCCCCGCCGTCCGGGCTCTGTCGTTTTTGTACCTGCTCACCGTGAATGGAGTGGATGGGACGAGGGAGACGCCATCGGTTCATATCTATTCGTATCCGTAAATACCACGTTCATTGAGCAATCCCTCGGTTCCAGGCACCTGGCGGGCTTGAAGCCGGCCATCGGGTTTCGAGACAACATCATCGAAGATTCGCTTCAAAGGATCGCGACCGAGCTCAATAACCCCGATCCAATCAGTGCTGCCATGGCTGAAAGCCAGGCCGTCCAGCTGTTCGTACAGTTACTCAGACTTAATGGTGTTGGTCTGGAGCCAGCCAAGGGTGGACTCTCACCGCTCAATCTCAAGCGTATAAACGCCATCATCGAGAGCCGACCGGCGAACCCGCCGAGCCTGGAGGAACTTGTCCGAGAGATTGGCGTAAGTCGACGTCACTTCTTTCGCGCGTTCAAGCAGTCCACGGGCAAGACACCTCATTCATATGTTGCAGAACATCGGTTGAAACGCGCAGTCGACCTCCTTCGTGCTACCGATCTTTCGGCGACCGACATTGCACTGGAATGTGGGTTTTCGAGTTCAAGTCACTTTACCGTTGCCTTCAAACAAGCCTTTCGCACCGGCCCGTCGGAGTTCCGCCGCAGGTGGCGAAGTTGATGCCCATGGCGGAGATATTTTGGCACGATTTCGAAAGTCCGGCACGAATCCGAAAGCGTAACGGTCAGAAATTTCCAATGATACTTGCAAAGCCATTTCCGAAAGCTGCCAATGCCTCGATCCTGTTCCGGCGCAGATTATGGATCGCATTCGTTCAACTGGTACCTCGCGAGCACGTTTGCTTCGGCCGTAGGGCGGAGCGCCTACCACTTTGCCTGCGCCTGGATCCTCGTTGTTTCGGGACACGGCGTATCAGCTGTAGCAGTGTTTTTCACATCCCTGAGCATGGCAGAACTGATCGCGAGCCCACTCGCAGGATGGATATCTGATCACTGCGATCGGCGTCTTCTTTGTTTGATAGCCGATTTCGTCCGCTTCTTAACCGCGTTGGCTCTGGGGGCCATCATGATTGGGTCGGATTTGCATTGGGCGATCTGGTTGTCGACAATTCCCTTTGCGGCGTGCGACCGGATTGCGCTTACGGCGTCTCAGTCCATGATACCATCCGTTGGTGCTGGTCTTCGGCTCTCGACAGCAAATTGCATCGTGTGCTTTTTGACGCAATCAGGAAGTCTGGTGGCGGCAGCGCTTACTGGTGTCTTGCTGCACGTCTCCACCCAGACGTTTGCGCTCGCAGCAATTGCCTCGGCTTTTGCGATATCCGTATGCTGTATGTGCCTCGTCCGGCGAGAACCACTGTCTACTCAGGATACAGGAGATACAACCGAATCGGAACTGCTTGTGGACAACCATTTGCTCCGACTCGGCGCCATTTACGCACTTCTGTACCTCGGGGGCATGTTGGTAAGCGTTATTGGCCCGAGCTTTGTGTTGGAAGAACTCGGAGGCAGCGCTATAGATTATGGACAGCTTGAAAGCGCCTGGTCCGCTGGGTCCATCCTGGGCGCCATCCTTCTTATGCCGCTGGTCCGGGCCATAGACATCCCGATCTTGCACCTGGTCGTACTCGCCCTTACCGCTTTCTCGTTTGCAGTGCTGAAAATGTTGGATTTGCCGTGGGCGCTACTCGCGTTCGCTACGTTGGGCGCACTTTATAATCTGGGCAGGGTTGCCGTTGAGGTCACGCTTCAATCGAGCATTCCACGAGCGACCTTGGGCCGGGCAAAAGGCGCTCTACATTGCACCGGAGTTTTTCTCGGATTGATCCTTTTTGCAATTGGTGCAGCGTTTTCCGACGAGGTAAGACCCTCTACAATTTTTCTGGTATTTGCTGGGATCCTCGCTCTGAGCCTAATCGTTCTGATCGTTTCTCGGATTGATTGGTACCAAAAAGGTTGAACGGCGATGGACCTTGCGCCAAGGTCGCAGAAAAGCGCCGGATTTTCGGCGATTGCCGATTGCCCCCGATTATTCCCTTGCGAGCAAGCTCGACACTACTATCGTAGAGCGCGGGAAGGTCGTAGCGACAGTATCTCAACTTCCTTGGTTGTCCGTTTCAGACGCAGATTTGCTAAGGCGAGGAAAAAACGCGTTGGGGTCGCGAGAAGATTCTTCCGGGGGCCTCCTCAGCCATATGATGACCGCAGTCGAGGCGTCGTCGTCCTGCAACATTGGTTGACCAGGACCGCTAGATAGCGAGAATATTTCCGTGCATTTCTTCTAAGTCCTCGCGAGCTGACCATACGATGGTGGTGTCAACTTTGCGCAAGTTTCGATGTGCGCGGTTGAACCGTTATGCGCAAAGCATCTTTTCGCCTTGTCGTCCGTTGAGAACTCTGCTTGCCAATTAGTTCATCTCGCGGCGCACTATGTCTCGGCGATCAGATTAGCCGGGGAGATTTCTAGGGCTTTTGCAAGATAGTATAAGTTATCAAGACTGACGTTGCGAACGCCGCGTTCGATCGCCGAGACGTTCGTGCGATGCATTTCAGTACGGAAGGCCAACTCATCCTGACTGATACCCAAAACCTTACGCTGCGCCCTTATATTGTGCGCTAACGTTTTTCGTAAAGGTGATGGACGGTCTCGTTTCACAATATCGAATTTGTCCATTTTAACTCTTTATGGCGACAGAGTTTATGGCTACATTGCGTTTTCTGAGGCCGCGGTGGCACTAGCGGCGGACCAACCAGCAGGTGCGTTTGGTGATCAAATTCAGTCGATTGTTGCTTGTTGTTTGGTGTCTCTCGCGGGGGCGTACCGCGAAATACTCACTCAACGGGGAGTGACGGATGCATCACCGAAAAGTCCCGCGGACCGAATGGCAACCCCGCCCGCTTCACCCGCAACCAGGCGCGGGCGAGTGGCCACATGCTGCTGACCTTTATGTCGGGCGTCAGGTTACCGCCGTCCGCCTTCAATCCGACGTAACGCAGGCCGAGCTGGCCCGCGCTGTCGGGGTAAGCCCCCAGCAATTACAAAAATATGAGAACGGCAAAAACCGCATCAGTGCATCCATGCTCTTTGAAATCGCGACATGCCTCGGTGTGCCCGTCGGCCGCTTGTTCGAAGGTCTGCCGGGAAATGCGACGCAGAAGGGCGAGGTGGCGTCTCTCCCCGTCGACGAGCGGATCACATTCCTGGCAAGCAGTGAGGGGCGCCGGCTGATTGAAGGGGTGATGCGGCTGCATCCTCGCACGCGCCGCCGCGTATCCGCCCTCATCGCGGCTTTGGGCGAAGAATTGTCGGCGCTGAAGGGCGACGAGGGATGCCAGCGGCCGAAGACAGAAAATGGCCACGGCGGCGCACCGGACCCGCAGCGGGCGTTTCAAACAGTTTTGGCATCGGATGATGCGGATCGGGGGCGGGCATGACGAAGCCCGCGCCGCCGCCTGCCTTCAAGGTCGGTGACTGCCGGACAACCTCCCATGACCGGAGGTCGTGGCACCGCGTCGAGGCCGATCTTGTCCGGCGGAGCGGGCTTGCGACAGAGGAGACAGCAATCACCTCCAGCCAGCACCTTGTTCTGCTCAATGTGCAGGGCAACTCCGAGCGTGGCCAATACTTCATCGATGGCAGGAACGCCGGGTTTGTCCCGCGAAAGCCCGGGGCAATCCTGTTTGTTCCCGCCGAATGCAGCTGGCGGGGCTGGGAGGCTGGCGCCTCGACAGCTGCCTACCTGTCAATCCTGGTGAAACCGGCGCACGTGGCAGAGCTTCTTGCCCGGGTGCCGCCCGGCGCGCTGCCGTCGCTCTCGCCCGATCTGGGATCTCGAGGATGCCATCATCATGAACGCGGCCCGCGGGATAGGCGCAGAGATTCGGGATCGCAATCCGCTCAGCACCATGCTTGTCGAGAGCTATACCGCCACAATCTTCACGCAGCTGATGCGCAAGCAAAAATATCCGGCCCCCGTGCGCAAAGGCGGGCTCGCCGCCACGAACCTTAACCGTGTGATTGCGAAAATTGACGATGACCTCACGGCTGACTTGTCGCTTTTACAACTGGCCGACCTTGCCGGTTTGAGCGTTCCCCACTTTTGCCGCGCATTCAGGCAAACGCTCGGTTGTCCGCCATACACCTTCATTATCCGGCGCAGGATCGAGCGGGCAAAGGACTTTTTGCGCCATTCCTCCAGGCCTGTCACCGACATCGCCTTGTCCTGTGGTTTCTCCAGTTCAAGCCATTTTTCCAATGCCTTCCGGCGAGAAACGGGAACGACCCCCTTAGCATATCGCGGCATCTGGCCCGGCAACGCATCGCAATGATTTACTGATCAGATCCCGCACTTGCATCAATTTACTGCAAGCGTGGTCGCGCTGGCTATCGCATCCTCGCGAAAACGAGCCGAGGTCCCCAGTGAATACTCTACCTGATGCCGGCAAAGTCCGGTCGGTCATTTCTGACATCAACGCCCCGCTACGCGTCAAGAATCTCAAGAAGCGCTTTGGTGCGATCGAGGTCCTCAAAGGGATTTCCATGACCGCACAGCGCGGCGATGTGATCTCCATCCTCGGAAGCAGCGGTTCCGGAAAAAGTACGTTTCTGCGATGCCTAAACTTTCTGGAAGAGGCTACGGAAGGTGAAATCTGGATTGCCGGAAAACGTGTCAGGATGAGCGGCGGTCTCGTGGGTCAGCGAGAGGTCAACGCTCTGCGCGCCAAGCTGGGGATGGTGTTCCAGCACTTCAACCTTTGGTCATGCAAGACCGTTCTCGAAAACATTGTCGAAGCACCGGTCCATGTTCTGGGCATTTCGAAACAAGAGGCCTGCCTACGGGCAGAAGAGTTGCTTCTAAAAGTGGGCCTGGCCGACAAACGCCACGATTACCCAGTTCATCTTTCCGGCGGGCAACAACAAAGGGTGGCGATCGCGCGTGCTCTGGCGATGGAACCAGAGATACTTCTCTTTGACGAACCGACCTCCGCGCTGGATCCGGAGTTGGTTGGGGAGGTTCTGAAAGTCATTCGATCGCTCGCGGATGAAGGGCGCACGATGCTCATCGTTACGCACGAACTCGGATTTGCCCGTGAGGTCTCCAACCACATCGTGTTTATGTATCAGGGACAGATCGAAGAGGACGGCAATCCGGGCGAACTCTTCAGCAAGCCCTCCTCACCGCGGTTTAAACAGTTTCTGTCAGCGCATCTCGGGGATCGTTGCCAATGATCGAGTTGCATGGCTTTGGCGATCAAATAGCCGTTGGCGCATTCACTACACTTCGCACAGCATTCACAAGTCTGGCGCTTGGTGTCTGCGTCGGTATTTGCGGTGCGGTGGCAAAGCGCAGCCGGCTTCGGATTATTCGGTGGCTCACTGGCTGCTATACCACGATTGTCCGTGGCGTTCCCGAGCTCCTTATCATTCTTATCCTGTACTTTGGCGGCACCGTTGCGTTGACAGCGCTGTTTGGTCACTACGTCGAGGTCGATGCGTTCGCCGCTGGCGTCTTTGCATTGACGATCGTTTTTGGAGCGTACGCGACCGAAGTCTTCAGGGCGGCAATTCAGGCGGTGCCTTCAGGGCAGATTGAGGCGGCTCAAGCCCTTGGTCTGTCGAGGTTTTGCATATGGCACCTCGTTATTGTCCCCCAGATGTGGCGCTATGCGTTACCTGGACTCGGCAACCTTTGGCTCACGTTGCTAAAGGACACGGCGCTGATTTCCGTGGTCGGTCTCGAAGATCTGATGCGTAAGACGAGTATCGCTGCAGGAACCACCCATGATCCACTGACGTTCTATTCGATCGCTGCCAGCCTTTATCTGTTGTTCACCTCCCTTTCGCTATTCGGCCTGACATGGCTTGAGCGCCGCGCCGATCGCGGCGTCCGGTTCGCGAAGTGAGACATTGGTCATGAACTTGCATCTAATTGTCGAAGTTCTGCCACTTCTTATCGAAGGTATGCTCCTCACGGCGCAACTGACGGTGATTTCCGTTGCTATTGGACTTCTCATTGCCGTTCCATTTGCGCTGTTGCGAACATCGCCGTGGCCCGTTTTCTCGCATGCCATTCTCCTCTACACGTTCGTGTTTCGCGGCACCCCCCTGCTGGTACAGCTATTCCTCATCTATTACGGGGCCGGCCAGGTTGAGTGGATACGGTCAAGTGTTGCCTGGAGCATATTGAGAGAGCCTTACTGGTGCGCACTCATCACGTTTTCCCTGAACAATGCAGCCTACACGACGGAGATTTTGCGTGGTGGAATACGTGCGGTTCCTTTGGGTGAAATCGAAGCTGCGAAAGCGCTCGGTATGTCCTACGCGTTGCGCATTCGACGGATCGTCCTTCCTGTCGGCTTTCGGCTCGCGCTTCCGGCCTACGCCAATGAGGTCGTCTTGATGCTGAAGGCGAGTTCTCTCGCCAGCACCATCACTCTCATGGAATTAACCGGCACGGGGCGCAAGATCGTGGCGCAGACCTTTTCTCCCTACGAGGTCTTCATATCGGCGGCACTGATTTATCTCGGCTTCACATTTGTGATCGTTCATTTCTTTGGCCAGTTGGAAAGGCATATGGCAAAGCATCAGAGACGCATCGACCCAAGCAACAACAGCCGCTCGCGTCCCAGCGCCGCCGAGAAAATGTCCGCATCGCAGGAATTGGCATCATGAGGACCGTTCTGGTGCCCCTTTCGGAAGTACGCGGGGCAGATCATGCCACCGCCGCAATCATGCGAGGTAGCTGGTACGAGATCGACCTTGATGCAATTCGACACAACTACCGGCAATTGCGCAGTCATCTGCCTCGGCACGTTAAGATCTATGCTTGCCTGAAACGCAACGCATACGGGTGCGGCGCTGGTCCAGTCGCTTCTGCTTTGGCCAAGGAGGGTGTCGATGGCTTCGCGGTGGCTTCGCTACTCGATGCGATCGCCATTCGCCGGGAGGGCGTGTCCCACCCGCTTCTGCTCTATCCGGGCGCCCTGCCTTCGGCAGCGCCGACGATTGAGTCTCTTGATCTGACCGTCAGCGTTTCCACCGTCGATGAGTTGGTGCAATGGCGAACTGCCATGACGAGACCGCGTGTGTTCATAAAGGTCGATCTTGGGTTCTTCCGTGCCGGGACCACACCGATGGAAGCGAACAAAATTCTCGCCACAGCCAGAGGTCTTGCGGATGTGGATGTCGAGGGCATCTACGCCCACATGAGTGAGTTGCCGACCGCGCAGCCATCAGATGCGCATGAGCAGCTTGATAGAATGCGTACAATATTGCGAGAAGCCGGCGTTCTGGGTTTGCGGCCAGCTGTGGTGATGATGTCCAGTACAGAGGGGGTGCTTAATCATCCGGACATGGACTTCGATGCCGTTGATCCAGGGGCGCTCTTTTTCGGGCTGTCAGAATCCGACAAGCCCACCCGCCCGGTAACGTTGCGCCCCGCACTGAAATCCATCTCCGCAAGCCTAGTCTCGGTCAAGCGCCTCGACGCTTCACTCGGCCCCGTACCCGCCATTTTCGGGATCAATCCGGGGATGACAATGGGGGTGATTGGCATGGGTTGGGGAGACGGGTTTCCCAGGCAGGTTCCAAGCGGTGCCGTGGGCCTCATACGGGGAAAGCGAGCTCGGTTGCTGCCTCCCGCCCATCTTGAACACATACGTATCGACTTAACCGATGTTCCAGAAGCTCGCTTTGGAGATCAGGTCGTGCTGCTCGGCCGTCAAGGTGATCAATCCATCACGCATGAAGAAGTCGCCACCTCCTGGGGGACAGATATCGTCGGCCTCTACGCGCAGCTCAGAGATCATGTCCCGAGGATTTACACCGCCAAGCAAACTCGAAAGGGTAATCCACAATGAATGGTTTCAAACGACTGTTATCCTTCCTTTTCGCTACCGCGATTGCCGCCCAGGCAAATGCCCAGGACGGCAAAACGATCAGGATTGCCACGGAAGGCGCATTTCCACCTTGGAATGCAGTCGACACGTCTGGAAAACCGGTCGGTTTTGACATCGATGTCGGAACGGCGCTTTGTGAACGTGCGAAATTGAAATGCCAATTCGTCACGCAAGCATGGGACGGTATCATTCCCGCTCTGAACGTCGGCAAATTCGATGCTATAATGGCCGGAATGTCGATCACCGAAAAAAGAAAGCAGGTTATCGCCTTTTCGGATCCCTATGCACTGACCTCCAATTACTTTGTTGTCAGGAAGTCGTTTGATCTCCCCGAGATGGCCAGCGATTTGAAAGTCAATCTGTCGTCCGAAGCGGAAGAGGAGAGGGGCGTTCTCCAAGCCCTGAAGGACAACCTTAAGGGAACAATCATTGGCGTGCAGGGATCGACGAACGCCGAAGCATTTGTACGGGAGTATTTTGGCGACACAGTCGAAGTCCGGACGTACGATAAGCAGGACAACCTGAATCTCGATCTGGTAGCAGGCCGGATCGACGGGGGACTAGCAGATTACTCCGTCTGGAAGGCATTTCTGGAGTCCAAAGAGGGTGCGATGGCAGCGCTCTACGGCCCCAGAATTTCGGGTGGACCTTTCGGGCCCGGCGTCGGTATAGGATTGCGGAAGCATGACGAGATGATTACTGGACAGTTCAATGGCGCGATTGAAGAAATTAAAGCGGATGGTACTCTGAGGGCACTAAGTTTGAAATGGTTCGGAGCAGACTTGGTGTCCAACTAAACTTGTGAGTTCTCGCTGAGGAGCGAGTTTGGAGCATCGGCAAGCTAGCGTATTGATCGCGTCCTCGCCATGATCGTTTGCCGAGACACTTCGGCGGGTCTCGTAGCCGAGGCATTTGCGCAGTGTCGTGTTGAGGTGATCGTAGACACGGCGCAGTTCGCTGTCACTATTGGTGCAACTGGCTGTCGGCCAGCTCGAGGAACCGAATGCTTCCCAGCTGACGCCATCCTCATGATTTTGAGCGCCAAGCGATTGTGGAACTTTTGATCGGAACACTGTCACCGTGTGGCGCGTTTCAAACCATCAAACAAGGAGGTTTGTCATGGATTGGGATCGTGTAGAAGGCAATTGGATGCAGCTGAAGGGCAAAATCAAAGAGCAATGGGGCAAGTTGACCGATGATGACCTCGACGTCATCGCCGGGAAGCGTGACCAACTTGAAGGTAAAATTCAGGAGCGGTACGGCAAAGCCAAAGACGCGGCCAAGCGGGAGGTCGACGATTGGTATAACAGTCAGACTTGGTAGAGTTCAACCGGCGATGAACGTGGCCCAGCACCGTGCGGTTGTTGGGCCACTTACGAAAGTTTTCAATTCTTCCGCTGTGATTTCGCACAGTGACAGGAGGACATCGGATGGATCAGATTTATTTTGTTGCGGTCTTTGAACAGGGTGAAGGCGGAGAGTTGTTTCGGCTTGGCGAACCGCAACGGTGTGGGTCGGAGGAACAGGCAAGGACGGTCGCAAGTGATCTGGCGTCAAAGCACGCAGGAGTTATTGCCTGGAGCCAAGAAACACGGCAGGGGACGGAGAAATATGGTCCTCCCATCGTTTTCTACACCGCTGGTGAAGTTATTGACATGAAATGACGGGCGTTGCTTAGTGTAGACATCGCGTTGTACATTACCAAAAATTAATCCACCCATCATCTCCCGTTCATTCTCGTACCGCTACGTTCTCCTCAACGGGCGGAGAAACCGCTCGCGATTTAGGAGACAACAAATGAAACGTATCCTCGCTCTTATTTTGTCGGGCACATTTCTTACGGCATTTGGAGTGGGTGGCGTCTTCGCGCAAACGCAAACGCCCGCACCGACGCAGGCACCAGCGCCCGCCGAAGCGCAAAACAAACCCGCGCCTGCCAGCAACAATGGGAAACAAATAAGAGGAAATATGGACGCGAACGACGATGGCGCTGTGGGCCTGTCTGAGTTCACCAACACGGATCGCTTGAAGCAGGCCGATACGAACGGCGACGGAACGCTATCACCGGAAGAAATTGAGGCGATAGTGATGAAGCGAATGGTCGAGCGTCAGGTCCGGCGAATGACCAATCGCCTTGATGTTAACCGCGATGGTGCCGTGACGATCGCAGAAGTCGAAAAGCAGAAAGAAAAGCGCTTTGCCTTGTTGGATCGCAATGATGATGGCAAATTGGAACAAAGCGAACTTCGCAATGGCAGGAAGAGCGATGAACGTGGCGGCCATAGGCATCATCAGCATCAAAAATCCGAAAAAGGCGATACCAACGACTAAGACAGGGCTTGGCTTGGGACTCCGAAATGGGCAACACTACAGCCACCAAGCGACGATCGCTATGGACCACACGTGAGGGCGGCTGTGCCTGAAAGTTCTGCCAGAGCCAGCGCTCGCTGCCAAACGGGCCCCAGTAGTCAGGGGAGGCATTTCGGGGACGATCGAGCAATACGCCGCCCACGCTGTGTGGCTCTCGACTGGTCCAATCGCGCCGATATTCTGAAGTTTATGCTACGCGATGCGCGCATGCTGGGTAGCACACGGCATTTCCATGATGCTGATGCCGCACGCGCCTTCGAACGAGACCTCGAACGGTCTCCATCATTTGCTAGCGCTACGAACCATTTCCTTATTCCAGACGACAACGGGACCAGAACGCTTGGCACTTTTGACATAAAGGTGTCGACGCTCGTTATCCATGGCACATCCGATCCAATGCACGGCGAGGCGATAGCGTTAGCGGTGCGACCCTTGTTCGAGTCGAAGGCGGAGGCCATGAATTACACAAGGCGGATTGGCCACAGATCACCAAAGCGATCATTGGGCATACCGAAAGGCGTTGAAGATCCTCAACGGTCGGACGGTGCCGTTCGGCGAATAGCCAGAGGCACAATTATTGCTCGTGGGTCAGTTGCTTGACGTTCATGAAGCTTGGAAAGAGCTTGCCGGCGCATATGATCTGAAACAATCGTGCGCATTGGTCGAAACCGTGCGAGCAATTTCAACGTGCTGATTGTGAAGCAGAACATATCGCGCTATTGATGCGATACGTATCATGTGAAAGGGGAGGGTTCATCTTGGCTAAAGGCACCGTTAAATGGTTTAATTCGACCAAGGGTTTTGGTTTTATCCAGCCTGACGATGGCGGCGCAGACGTGTTCGTACACATCTCTGCGGTTGAGCGCGCTGGATTGCGCGGTCTCAATGATGGTCAGAAGATCAGTTATGAGCTCGTGCAGGACAAGAGGTCGGGCAAGACATCAGCTGATCAATTAAGTACGCTTTGACGTAGGACTCAGCGAGAATTCCTACGCGTAACAGAATCTATCCCAAGCGACGGGCTATGTAATTAGATCGGCGACTTTTAGTAATGCCTATCTATTTCTCATGGTCCAGCTTGGCATCGATTTCAGGAGCTTTTGGCGTTTCGCCGACCGTATCCGTTGCTGATTTAAGTTGCTTGGCGTCCCACAATGGCACTTGTTCACGAACGAGCTGCCGACGGCCGTTGCGTTTGATTTCAACGACAAATGATTTCGAAGGCTTCATGAGATCTCTTTACGTTGGGAAGGAGCAAACCTGATCATGAGCCATCAACGGAGTCAAACATATCCTGTTTCGATCCTCCAAAGCGCCCTGATTGCGCATCACAAGCAAAACGCTGGTGCCTGTTTCGGGAAGCAATGCTTTTACTTCGCAAGCGCTTGAGCATGTTAGTTCGACGGAACGCTTGCCAAGAGTGAGTTTGAAATTTTTCCCCGAGGTTTCTGGCGATAAGGGTAGGACGGGTTGCAGCAAGATCATAAAATCCAACAGTTACATACATTTGTTTAATGCTCTTGAATCGAATTCTTCCAAAATTTCGTTTTGCTCTGATGACTAGACCTTAGCTTCGCGACATAGTCTTCATGGGAATCGATGAAGTTCCAGTCTCCAATCTCCGCCCCCAGCCGCTTGGCCTCCGCTAAATGACGGGCAGCGTGCTTATATCGGGCGGTCCGTGCGCGATCGAGCACGAAGTCGATCAATGCGCGCAGCATGATGACTGATGCAGATGGGTGTTTCTCCCGCAGCGCCTCGGCTGCGGATGTCAGGAATTCATAACGGTCGCCGTCGAACTCTGTTGCGCGCGAGATCACAAGCTTCGCTGCGTGATCCAGCGATGGCCACGACAATAAGAATGCCAAGGCGCGGTGGACGTCCGGATACTGATACCCATACGCGAGCGCCTTCTCCTCCGCCTCCATGTCGTCGAAATCCGGCAGACGTTTCAGAAATGCTCGCAGATGATCGGCATTAAGCGTTCGTTCAAAAGAATGCCACCGAAATTCCTGGGCCTCCTCTTTACGTCCCAGCGCTTCCAATACCTCCGTGTATGCGGCTTCCCATTCGAAAGTGTTTGGGTGGCCGACTGTGTGGTTCGCCTCGTTAATGGCATCCAGCGCTTCGTCCGGTCGCCCCGCGTCGACCAGCTTGCGGGCAATCTGTGCGGCGACCGCCGGCTCGGATTTCGCTTGCGCATCTTGCAGGGCGATGAATGCGTCGACATCTCCCTGAGCGTTAGCGATTTGCTCCAGGGCAGTTCGTATGGTTTGATCGCGTTTTCGCAGATTGAGGATATCCTCATAGGATGCTCTTGCATCGCTTAGGCCAGCGGTAGCTCGGTCAGCTCCTGGCAGATTGCTCTCGGCCAGTTTTGACCATTCCAAAAATAGAAATCTCAAGTGGTCGAGACCCTCCACGCCGAGTGAAGGCGCTAGCGCCCCTATCAGAGTGTCGTACTGGCCATATTCATTGTCCTGGAGCGCACTGAAGACGCGCTCCGCAAGCCGACGCGGGTTTCGTTCGGCCGCCTCTGCGATCACGCTCAGATCAGCACAAGCGAGACGGAAAATGGCCATGATCGTTCCATTGGCGTCGGCACAACGGCTAAAGACAGAACGAGCCACTCCCATAAAACGCCACATCACCTCCAGCGCTTCATCTGCGTTGCTGCCGGCGATTGTTTCAGCGATCACGCGACGCTGGGTGTCGAGATCGTTCTTGAGCGCTTTAACCCGCCGCCATCCTACCTTAGACTTTGACCGGTCAATGGATGTCAGACGCTTGGTCACTTCCCGGGCAACCTCTTCGCCGCTCTGCATTCCGGCGAGCTCGATCCGCAAGAGTCGCTTGTTGGCCGCACTTCCCGTACTGATATCGATCAGCAAGGCGGCCAGCCTTTCGACACCTAGTGTCTCAAGATTCTTTGCGTTTAATGTCGTCTTCGATGCCACTTGTTATTCCTGCGTTCGTTGCCGAAACGACCTTATAGACGGTGATAGGCTCGGCCAACCATCGTGGCAAATTGTTTAAAGCAGGGATCTGTTCCACGTACGCCGGCCAATCGCCCCTCCAGTGGAACTACCAAAAGAATGCCGCCGCCGAAGCGGTGCGGGGCCTGAGCGGCGTGATTGACGTTTACAACAAAATCGAGGTCAATCCGCGATCGACCGCTTGGGACATCAAAAAGCGCATCGAGGACGCGCTGAAACGAGCAGCCGAAGTCGAAGCCAAGAGCATGACAGTGGACGTCGACGGGTTCAGAAAAGTCAACTCGAGGGGCGTGTGAACGCCTGGTCGGAACGCAACGCCGTCTGGTCTGCCCCGGGGGTAACGCTGGTGGACGACCGCATCATCGTTGTATGATTGTCCGCAGGACCGCGGCGTTTACGCCGCATTCTCTTCTTGCTGTTGGGAAACGCCAATGAAAGCGGATATGCAAGCAATGGTTCTCCATAAAATCGGAGAGCCGTTGATATTGGTGAACCGCCGAATACCGGAGCCGAGCACCGGCGAAGTTCTGATTAGAATCGAAGCCTGCGCGGTTTGTCGAACGGATCTCCATGTCATCGACGGCGATCTCACCTCAGCGCGGTTGCCGCTTGTGCCGGGACATGAAATTGTCGGCACCGTGATCGATGTTGGACAAGGCGTCGATCCGATACGAATGGAGCACCGCGTTGGCGTTCCTTGGCTCGGCCACACGTGTGGTCGATGTACCTATTGCCAACGCGGAGACGAAAACCTGTGCGATGAACCAGTCTTCACTGGATACACCCGCGATGGCGGCTTTGCCACGCATGTGGTTGCCGACGCAAATTTCTCCATCGAACTCGATTCCCATGCGGATCCGGTCTCTTTGGCACCACTCTTGTGCGCGGGCTTGATTGGCTGGCGGTCACTGAAAAAGACTGGCAAAGCCGAGAAAATCGGACTTTATGGTTTCGGCGCTGCGGCCCATATCATCACGCAAATCTGCACATGGCAGCGCCGGGAAGTCTACGCATTCACTCGTCCGGGAGACACGCCGGCGCAGGTCTTTGCAAAGAGCCTTGGCGCCGCCTGGGCGGGTGGTTCTGATGAAAGACCACCCGTGGAACTGGATGCCGCCATCATCTTCGCTCCAATCGGCGACATTGTCCCAACGGCCTTAAGAGCCGTGCGGAAGGGTGGCCGCGTGGTTTGCGGCGGTATCCATATGAGCGAAATTCCAGCCATGCCATATGCCACAATTTGGGGAGAGCGCGAGCTGGTTTCCGTGGCGAACTTGACGCGTGAGGATGCCAGAGACTTCTTCACGATCACCGGAAAAGCCGGTGTAAAAACGACGACCTCTTGCTATTCTCTGCAAGCGGTGAACCTCGCGCTTGCAGATCTGCGCTTCGGACGTTTGACTGGGGCCGCGGTCATCCTTCCACATGGAAACCGGCAGAATTCGTAACACCAAAACTCGTGCTTAAAAGCGTGTATTGCGATATGCGGCCATCGGCCAATCTATTCCAATTGGATTGTGCATTCGTTTCGGAATCGTCAACGATCTAATTGTCGCTCATCGACGTCTTTGAAGACTGATCAAGGCTGACTTTTACCGCTGCTTGGCTTTGCGGGCGGCATAACGTCGATCACGTTCGGCTTTGCGCTCAGCTTCATCGGTCAGAACGCGAGCGATGCGATTTCTTGCGTCAGCTTCGCGTGCGTCGGCCTCGGCCGAGGCGGCACGAGCAATGGCTTCAGCCTCGGCAGTTTGGCGGGCGAGATTTTCCTGCACCGATCGTTCGCGATCTGCTCGTCTTGTTTCCCGTGCCGCGGCAACTTCCACTCGTTTGGCACGTCTAATAACCATATCGGGGTCGCTCGATTTCGGCGCGGCCCCGAATTTTTTGAGCAGCTGTTCTTTGGCCTGCGCCGCAGCTGCACGCCGTTCACTCAATTCTTTGAGATTTTTCAATTGATGGTCGTCCTATGGGCGCAATGGCTTCGCTTGCGAAGCGATTGCCGACAATAAAGACCAGGCAAGAGCCCAGACTCAAGTTTATATTTAATCCATTGATGCCATCACTATGTCGATTGCAAGGCGGACGCTGATTATACAGTGCTTAATTACACTGGCGATGCCAGACGGGTCGCAACACGACTAGAGGGAGACTTTATGGAGTTTGATGCTGTGCCTCCAAACGATGTGACGACGATGAACCTCCAAATCCGTGATCATGGCACGATGTTTCCTGACGGCATATCGTTCGCCCGCAGTGTCGCTGGTGCATCCGTTTTTCCGGGAGACCATCATGGCTAAAACCGCTGTTCACCTTGATTTCAAGACTGCCTTCAAGATGGAGCCCGATCCAAAGGAAGCTCTCGTGTTCAAGATCAGGCCACGAAAGGGGATCTCGGCATCTGATGCCGTGAGAACAATGCGGCGTACAACGCTTGCGGAGCAGTTGGTAACAACAATGGCGGCAGGAGGCAGGATAAAGATTCTGGCCGAGGGAGATTCTTGGATCAACCTCCTTTGGCCCGAGTCAAGCGCGTTGGGATACGAGATGACCTTTGTTAACGCCCTCGCCAAAGATACGGCAAAGTACGATACACTTAATATTGGTTTTCCGGGCGACACGTTCGGGGAAATTACAAAAAATCCGCCCCAATATAAGCAACCGATTTCGGGCGGACAAAGGCAATTTTTCATATTTTCCGGTGGCGGCAACGATTTCCTCGGAGGCGGCAGTTTGGTCAAGTACGTCAAGCGCTTTTCTCAAGGTGGAGGCTCGAGCAACCCCCGCGACTACATCAGAGACAATGAGTTCGAGGCAATCCTGAACAGGCTCAAAATCGGATACAGACAAATGGTAAGGAACGTGGACGTTTGGTCAAGCGGCTACACCCACGTCCTGCTGCAGGGATACGACTATGCGCATCCGCGTAACAACGGGCCGTGGTTGGGCAAACCGTTTAAGGCACTGGGATACGCCTGGGACAGCAATATCGCCAAAGAGATCGTGAAATACTCGGTCGACAGGTTTTATGAAATGCTGGGCGGAGTCGCGGATTCATCCACAAAGGTACATCTTGTTGATGCAAGGAATTGCTGCCGGGGCAATTGGCACGACGAACTTCACCCCAACGAAAAAGCGTCGAAGAAGATTGCAAAAAAATTCGATGCAGCAATTGACCAAATTCTGGCCGTGTCGTGACAATTCAACACGTCAACGGATACATGCAACTCCTTGAGTTATCCGCTCATGCCAATCACTTTTGTCATTGATCGACGCAGCGGCTTAAGCCGGCACTAGTGCATCCAGATCCGGCAGCAGCACGACACTTTCCTGCTCATTCGGGTCGGTGCGGGCGATGACAGCGGTGCACGGCGTGTTGCTGAGATTAGCTGGAAGGTGCGGGACGCCGGCCGGTATGTAGAAAAGCTCCCCGGTATGCACGACAACATGTTCCTCCAGCCGATCGCCGTACCAAGTATGGGCTTCGCCGGACAGAACATAGATCGCCGTTTCGTGTGCCTCGTGCAAATGTGCCTTGGCGCGCGCGCCTGGCGGGATAGTGAGAATATGCATGCAGATTCCCGTGGATCCGACCGTCTCCGCGGCGATACCCTCGAAATAGTTGAGACCCTGCTTGCCGCCATAGGTGTGATGCGGCTTGACAATGCGGCAGGTGGGCTTTGACTTTGCGTCCATCATTCTCTCCTCCATCAACATTAGGCTGAGCTCAAACACTAACATAGCCGCGTGCCAGTTACCTCAGTTTCGAAGCGTACCGCGGCGGGAGACTGGTGGCAAAAACTTGTTATCATCTAGGGCATGAAAAAGGCATTCCGTTTTGGCAATTAACAAATTCAAGTTCCTGCACGATGAAAAGATGGCCAGCAGCCAAGCAACTGGTCTGTCATGCGATGGTCGCGCGGCAGTGTTGCGCGCGACACTCTGCCGTCCCTTTTAATTCCTGTACCAAACGGCCAGCGTCGGACACGTCCCCAAAGGGTCAGTGAGGGTGCATTTGCACGCCCAAAAGAAACAATGACGCGGCAGAGAACCGCCGCGTCAGGTATAACAACCGCAAGAACGGCCTAGCCCGGGTTTAGGGAGAGAGTTCTTCGAGAACCTTCCCCTTTGTTTCAATCGCAAAAAGCATGGTTATCAGCGCGCCAACGATCAGTATGACCGAAAAAGTTGCGAAGACGTATTGGATACCCATCGTCGACATGATGAAGCCCACAACAATCGGGCCAGCCGAGGAGCCCAGACGCAGCCAGGCGCTACCAGTACCCGTGCCAATCGCACGCAGCCGTGTTGGATAGATCTCGGCCGAATACAGATAGAGCGAGAATGTGACAGTCTGCACGATTGCATAAGCAAGCGCCGCGAGGATAAGTACTTGCGTGGCCGATGTCGCGCCGAGCCACGCCAGGAGAAGCAGCGGAAGTGGCGCGATGAGCAATGCTCCAGTGTACCACCGTTTGCGACCGACTTTGTCAATCAAAAAAGCGCAGATGACTGCTGCGACGACACCGCCGACCGATGTGAAGAACCCGTATAGGATGCTTGTTTCCAGAGGCAGGTTGAAGGTCTGGCGGTAAAGCGTCGGCAGCCAGGTGATGGTGCCGTTGGCAACCATGTAGGCACAGAACCACATGGCCCAGATCGAAAGTGTGCGCTTAAGGTAGATTCCCTGGAACAACTCCCGCCAGTCTGACCGTCGTTGGAAAGGTGCGGCGACAATTTTGGGTTCCGGCAGTTGCTGACCAGCATCGCGGGCACTTTTTTCCAACCGCGATACAATGCGATCAGCCTCATCATAACGGCCATTCGCCACCAGCCAGCGCGGCGATTCATGCAAAAACCAGCGCAGCGGAATCATCAGGATCGCAGGAACAAGGCCGACAACAAACATGGCCTTCCAGCCATAGAGGGGAACCATGAAGTACCCGATTAAGCCGGCGCCAACCAGACCGAGCAGAAACATGACCTCATAGAGAAGGAAGAAGCGGCCGCGTCCCTTGGAGCTGATCATTTCGTTGATATAGGCGCTGGCGACAGGTACTTCGCCACCCGTACCGATCCCTTGGACGAAGCGGAATGCCATCATCATTGTCGCTCCGGCGGCAAAAAGGCAGGCTACATCCATGCTGACAAACAACAGGATCGTAAATAGCAGGACCTTGAGCCGACCGACCTTCTCGGCAAGCCAACCAAACAGGATCGCACCAATCAATTGGCCGAGATAACCCATCGACAGTATCATGCCTGTCTGGCCCGGTGTTAATCCCCACTCTCGAACAAGGACCGGCATGGCATAGGCGATTGCGATGACCGTATAACCGTCGAAGAAAGTAGCAGCCCCAACGATGTTACGAGCCCAGAAGACTTCGCGGGTTATTGGAAGACGCTCAAGACGTGCGCTGATTTCGGCCTGCGGTTCGGTAACCTGTGCCGATCCAACAGGTATTGGCTGAACTAAATTCATTTACTCCTCCTTCCCGCCCTGTGGCCTACCATTCTCCCGGCCAGGGGCGCTCCAATCGTAATGGTTGTACGGCACAATCCGGTGCCGATCGCATAAGACCTTGATGAAAGCTGCCTTGGAGATGGTTTGAAGAAAAAGCGGGCGGGTTCTAACCCCCAACGCCGACAGCCGGGCTGCAATCAGGTTCTGTCCTGAACCGCCGCCTGGCGGACCTGCAAATTTCTCCACCCATCAACAATAATGCCCCCGCGACCGCACGGGGGCACTGTTGTCTATTCCGCAGCCAAGCGCTGTTCGACCCGACCAATACCCGCAGCATCGAAGGCGGCAAAGATTTCGGCTTCGGCCTTTTTCACCAAGGTCTTTCAGCGGCTCACGGATCGTCGCGTGTTCCAGAATGCCTCGATGAACAAGGCCGAGCTTCAGTGCAACAGTGCCTTCCATGTGTGAGCCGCGATGATATACGGCGCGGGTAACTGGCAGGAGGCGTTCAAAGATCTTGCGAGCCTGGGGATAGTCCTGTGCCTTCCCGGCCTTGATCAGGTCGATAAGGAGTTCAGGAGCAATGTTGCCATAGCCGACGAGCAGCCCATCAACATCAAACATTGTCGGCAGCAGCCATTCGTCATGACAGCTCAGAATCTGCAGATTCGGATTGGCTTTCTTGAGTTCAGGAATCTCGACATACCAGCGTTTCATATTGCGCACACCGTTCTTCGTCGCAACGACGCCAGGCTGCGTGGCGATCGCAAGCTGGGTATCAAGATCATAGGAGGCTTTGGTCGCGTCCGGATATTGGAACAGGATGCACTGAAGTCCGGACTCTTCCCAGATGGCCTTGTACCGGTCCTGCGGTGCGCCCCTCTGGAAACCAAAGCGCAGCCAGCCGTGATTTGGGTAAACGAGCGCGCCAGTGGCACCGGCGGCCTTGCACTTCTTGGCCTCCGCGGCGGCAACCTTCGTGCCTTCACCAGTGATGCCGGCAATGATTGGAACAGCGCCGTCAACCGCTTCGACATAGGTGCGGATCAGAGCAAGGCGTTCTTCTTCAGTCAGGAAAGTGCCTTCACCAGCGTGGCCGAGGATGACAAGGCTCTTCACGCCCTCCATCGATACGAGCCATTTCGCGATACGCGCATTGGCTTTGTGGTCTACTTCGCCATCGCGGGTAAACGGGGTAACGGGAGCAGGACTAAGGCCGCGTAAATCCATCGGGTTCATATAAATCTCCTCCATAGGATCGTTAGTGGGAACGTTCCCATAATCGTTCTCAAAAACTCTGGTGTCAACGATTTTTTTAGGGCATCGTAGAATGCAGTGGTCGCTTAGGGCCTATCAAAGCGGAAAGTTGTAATGAATTCAAAGGTAGACGAAGTTTCGTGGCAGCAACGCGTCACCCTCTATGACGTTGCGGCAGCGGCTGGTGTGTCAAAATCCACTGTGTCGCGCATATTGGATGAAAGACTGCCGCGCTCGGACAGTGAGACTGCAAAGCGGGTCAGAAAGATAGCCGAAGAGCTTGGTTATGTCCGCGATGTCTCGGCATCGAGCCTCAGACGTGGCAATACGATGACTGTCGGCGTCATCGTGCCCCGGCTCACGGACACCGTAATGGCGATGCTGTACAGAATCTCTGGCAAAGGCCTGCAGTCGTTCAGGCCGCTTTGCGATCGTCGCAACGACCGATGATAAACCCAACGCTGACCGGCTGGCCGCAGAGTCTTTGCTGAGGCGAGGGGTCGATGGACTCATTTTATCAACGGCTCGTGAGGATGATGATTTTCCGGATGAACTCAGTCGAAGGGGAATACCCTATGTTCTGGCGTTGCGAACAGATGGCCACAGTCTGTCGTCGATCGGCGACGATAGGCTCGGCGGGTACCTGGCGACCCGCCATTTGCTCGATTTGGGACATCGAATGATTGGGGTCATCGCCGGACCTTCCTATGCCTCCAGTTCCCGTGGCCGTGTCGAAGGTTATAAGCAAGCTCTCGGTGAAGCAGGTATCACGCTAGATCAAGCCTACATCATACCATCAACGTTCGGTATCAATTCCGGAACGGAGGCCGTCGAAAGGCTCATGCAACTCGATCCCCGACCGACCGCAGTGTTCGCCGTTAACGACAATACCGCTATTGGCGCGCTATCGGGTCTCGCCAAACTGGGTTTGTCCGTCCCTGGCGATGTTTCATTGGTCGGCTACAATGACATTCCGATCCTAAGCCATTTGCCAACGCCGCTGACCACGCTGAGGGTACCCTTTGATCAGATTGCATCCGAAGCCCTCGACCTGTTGGGACGCGAGAATGTCGTTCAAGAGGAGCGAATTCGCGTTTCCGCTCCTACTCTTATCCCCCGGAAGTCCACCGCACCGCGTGATGGCTGATTTATTCGCACATCCACGGTGTCGGAAAGGGTCAGTCGATGAAAGTAGGGCGGACCTGACTATAAGTTCGGCAAGCGGGCAACATGTAAAATTTTTAACAAGAATACTTCGAGCCATCGTGAAGGAAGCAAATGACTTTCTTGCAAAGGGCACACTCCCTGCATCGCAATTCCGTGTTCATGCGGTGCGGAGCGATCTGATTGACACGGGGATCGTTGCCTCCGCTAGTGATCCAAAATCAGGGTTTTCAATGCCACGGCGTTGTTATGCGCTGCATCATGGGCGGCATAAACCAGTGTGATTTTCTCATTTTGCGCGAAGGAGCGCAATTGATCGAGAGAGCATGATTTTGTTTGACCTCTCGTGCATAGCGCTGACGAAATTCGTTCCAGCGGGCAGGATCGTGCGCGAACCACTTACGCAATTCTGTGCTGGGCGCAATTTCCTTCATCCACAGATCGAGCGCAGCATCTTTCTTTGAAACACCGCGCGGCCAAATGCGGTCCACAAGAATTCGCATGCCGTCGTTCGCTGCCGGAGGTTCGTATATCCGTTTCAACTTCACATTTTCGGCCGGGGTAAGTATCGTCATTTTTGCTTGGGGCCCGGGATTGAACCTTCAGTGATACACTTGGGTATATATTTCACGGCTCTGTTCGCAAGGATCGCGGTTTCTATATTCTTTCGCACTAAGGTCGAAAACGCATGCAGGTTAACAGTAGATAGTCACAATCTAGTTCAATCAGCTTCGTTAATGGCGATCGCCTTACTGCCCTGCAGCACAGCAACGATTTCAACAGATTTTGATCTTCTTTCATGCCAGCTAACGACTGCAGATAGCGCCGGGTCCTTAATCAACTCTAGTCCTTTCGAATGATTAGCCCGTCGTGCATTTCAAAGACACCATGCTGGCCGCCCTGCCTATTGAAGGACTGTTCCAACTCGCCCCAACTGCCAAGAAATTTACCGCAGGTGGTACAGGTAATCGGGGAATCGCTTGCGACTTGGTCAGGAATGTTGAGATAGATGGTGCCGCAGTCTGGGCAGCCTAGTCCGTGGTCCAACTTCTGTTCCATTTTTATCCTGTGAGTGACAAATAAGAGAAGAAGAACAGAAAAAATATATTTCACTTTTTTTTAACTTCAACGACATGTCCGGTAGCGGACAATTCTGCTTCAGCACGGAACCTAGGCCCTGAGACTGTTGTCGGAGAGAATCTGCGGAGATCCAGTGCCAAGGGACAACACAGACAATTTTGGGTGGCAGCACTGGCTGAGGCGGCAGATGTTAAGGCCTTGATTCGAGCAATCGGTTCGGTCCCGGCGCCCTCCAACTCCAATGGATGCGACATTCGAGAGCCTGCTGGCAAGACTGGATCGACCAACCAAAGCGCTAAGCCCTCATGCTCGCGGCGGTACCCGCTTTTGCATTCCGAGCGCACTTGCAACTGGGATGCGCGCCGTAATGCTCGAACAGCTCGGCCGGAACTTTTCTGTGTGCCCAGGGTAGCTTGACGGGGCGCTATGTCAGAAGTTTCTTTTCTTCATCAACTGCGCGACATGCAATTCAATTGATATTGCCACATCCTCACGCCTGGCTAGAGCCAGGGTGTCAGTTAGCTCCGCTGTTGCTGCCAGCACTTCATCCCGGTGCCAGCCAGCATCGCAAGCGCGGCCGACCAGCTCAATCAGTTCGTCCTCTATTGCCATCCGACAGGCATCAAAGCGCTCTGGATGTTTTCTTGGTTTGTCTGGTCTTGGTATTGCCATCTATAAGCCCCCTCCGGTTCATAGTAACATAGTCTCGCTTTTCGTGGTTCGCCAAGCCGTGATGGTGCAAATGACGTGGTGTATTTCTCGCTGACGCGATCGGCATTTAATTGGGCTTTCATCGTTAACTTGGAAAGAGCTATCTATCCGACATGTTTAGGTGATTTCTTGGGTGAACGAAGGTTGGCGCAGCGAAACCGGCCTGAAGGCGCCCCCAACAAAACTGTGATTTTGCCGAAGTGGGATTAACGGTTAGACTGGCCGCGCACCACAAAAGCTTGGAGTTGGACGATGAGAACGATCCTCGTACTTGCCGCTGCGTTCGGTTTTACCGTTTCGGCCGCCTCGGCTGACTGTGTCGGACATACCGCGTCCGTTGACAAAGAGATGACAACGGCAAGTGTTTCGAAAGACCAGACCCCCATTCCTTCTGATGCCCAGTCGGTCAAGAAGGAGCTGCCGCAACAGGAAGCCGAATAGCTCGAGCCTCCAAGAAATGAGGTTGGACGACTAACGTCGCCCAAGCAATTATGGGCGCCGCGAGGGACTGGCCGATTGGCATCCAACGTGAGTATGATTGTCGGCGAGATCGACCAATGTAGCGGTGCACTTTTTCTCGCCACCTGGCAGCCGGGGCCCACTACGCCATATTCTGACGCGATTTGCGTTGCATTTTAACAACGAAGTTCCAACGTCAAGTTCCGGTAAGAAGGCCGAAGCGTTGTGCCAGCCGTTTTGCCGGCGATGACGATCGTAATGATATCAACCTACGGCCCTTCCCATGAGTGAAGCCTGTGCACTTCCCTTTAGGACAGTATCGGAGGTCCTTAGTCAGCTCTATCATCCATCAAGCTGACCATTTTCTCAACACTGGCTGAAGTGAGGCACAAAGTTGGAACGCCCACCAGGCATCGTAGCTGTCGTGGAAGACGATCCGAGCATGCGCAGGAGCGTTCAGCGCCTGCTGAATGCCCATGGCTTCGTGACGGAGGAATATTCGTCGGCCGAAGACTTTCTTCGTCACTCTGCCGCGACCGAAATCAACTGCCTTGTCCTCGATATTGATCTCACCGGCATGTCCGGGATCGAGTTGCAGCGCCGATTGAGGGCATCGGGCTCCAAGCTTCCGGTGATTTTCATCACTGCTCTCGAAGACGGCGCACTGGAAGCGGAGGCGACACAAGCCGGTTGCGTTGCCTATCTGCGCAAGCCGTTTCCGGCCAACCTATTAATCAACGCCATCAACAGTGTGGGTAGGTGACGGCTCATGGCGCCGAAGCGAACCATCGAGCTACCCCCGACAGCTGATGGTCGGGGGGCCAGAGTTTCATCTGTTCAGCGATCTTCAAGGCTGATGCTACAGACCGCAACATCGATGAGATCGACGGCCGGCTGAAAACGGTTGAGAGACCGATTGCGGAGTTTGAGAAATGGCGGGAGAGGGCGATCAGCGCATTAATGCTGGTTTCTCTCGTTTCGGCCTATATCGGGGCTATCGCTAAATGGATATGGCGCAAGCTAGTAACATTTCTGTCGCACCTTAAAATACATTAGAAAACCGCGGGTGAGCTAATTACGTCAATCCCAACCACAGCCCGCTCAGCTTACAATATCCGGCCTGTCGATGCAGGTAAGTTGTCAGCAGTTTTTCGCTGCGTTCGTCGCTGCCAATCATCGCAGAGAGCCCACTTAAACATCGGTCGGCAGGCCTGCTCCCTATCAACAGCCGTTCCTTTGGATAATTACGCGTCTGCCGGTCTCTTAAAACTGTTGCGGTCGCCACTGCTCCAGATGTCGAGGGCTTCAAGATTATCTTCCGTTGTGATCCGTTCGTATTTCTCTTCAGCGTCGCGGATGCGGTACTGGAAGGAGCGGCCCAAAGGTGGAAGGGTAGCCAAAATCTGGAATATCGCGCTCGGTTTCATCATCGCCCCACCGCCGCTTCGCATTCGGACCTGCTGACCGACTACAAAACGGTGTGGAGGTGTTTCAGGGGCTTTGTAACGCCGGTGGATGTTCATGTGATTATCTCCTGATCTTTCTTAAGTGCCGCGGGGTAGGTGATCGCGACAAGCTGCGTTTTGCGCTGGTTGGCATTCCTGGCCGGATGTGGATGAAAGTCGCAACGGGCTGGTAGGCGAGCCGGGACAGACTTCGATTATATTCTCGTCCTCATCGATATCGTAGTCGCCCACAGGCTGAATCCCATCCAATCCGCGCAAGGCAAAGGGTGCCTCGAAATGAGCCATTGAACGTTTGGTACGCGTGGTCATGCCATTTCCTCTGCGGAACAATGCTCAGATGAGAGCAACCATCGCGTGGCAAACAATGACACGCAAAAGGATCGGCAGTTTGGGATGAGATTGGCGGGTCGGGGATTCTTGACGCCGCGAAGAGCCAAAGTTTGGCCAAAAGTCGATAGTGCAACGTTGCGCTTCAATTGCGCTTTAATTGCGGCTGGGTGGCATTCGATGTATAATAAAAACCAAAGAGATAACTTCAAAGCGCTAATAAATGCCCCACGATTTGCCGTTTTGTGCTAGTGTGTTTTTTGGGTCGGTTTATTTTAAACAAAGGAAGCCGCCATGAAAAAACTTGATCAGGTCCAAAATTATTTCGACGATCACAAGATCGTTGTGTTCAAAGCTTTATTTTCCATCGCCATTGTGTTGCTAGTCTATTCAATACTCTTTGGAATCACTTGGTAAATTCGGATCGCCAGGACGCGCCGCCTCTGGCCTTTACTTCACTGAGCCGCGATTGTTCACCTTCTGGCAATCGATCAACGAAAATTTGAGGCTCAACAGTCTATAAGGTGTTTATTTTGACTATCTATGAATTCGACAACGATCAGAACGCCATCGATATTGGCGTTTGGGAAAACGAAGGCGGAGCGCTTCATCGCTTCGGCATGCATCATCATTATGGCCGCCGAATAGAGCCCAAACGATCGTGGACGGTCTATCACGTCTATACCGGAGTTTCCGCCGATTTGGGCAAGCGTTCCACGACAGACTTAACGAAAGTACCGCAATTTCGATGATGAGATCACTCCATGCGAACAATGCAACGGCGTCGCGCTGCGAGGATCAAACGGGCATTGATCGACACCCCCACCATTTTGCCTGACTTGAGGATGATAAAATGGCGCTAACTTTTCCGAACCGAAGCCGCAGCTATGATACGGCATATCAGCGCGTACGCTTCCTTGGTTATGATGGATTGATTGAAGTTCCGTTTTTCATCGAGGCTGCCGCACTCTCGAATTCCGGATCAAATACAATTTCGGCGGAAGAGGATAACCTCGCCGCATTTGATGCAGCGCGCGGTAGAATTCTAGATGTGGCACGACAAGTTTATTCCTATGGTCGCAAGAACATGTACGTTCTGACGCCAGCCGATTTTGAACGGGGCAATTAGCCAAACCCGCTGACAAGCGTTGAAGCGCCTGTCACCAAAAACGATGATATATGTTGCAGCCAGCCGTGGTCGGACGAAATGCCGAGGTGGCGGCAATGGCGTCAACAGAACACAGTTCCATTTGTGCCTCAGACATCACCTTGCGTATGTCGTCGGATCTGACCCCATCGCTCGCCATTACGAGACGGATGATAGGTTCTGTCAGCAACTCATCCAACGTTGGTTCAAGTCTTTCCAACATGATCTCCTCCTATCTAAGTCAGTCTCTGGATAGGATGCCATCGCGGGATGTCTGGCGCATGTCGTCAATGTGACCGTTCTGTGAGATTGCTGCTGCCCAATTGGCAACAGCTAGGCAGCAATGGGTGGATTTCGAACATTAGGGCCGATATGTTGGTAGATGATCCGGCGACTTCGACGGCAACCCTTCAGGGTAATGGCGATGGGCGAGAGCTATGGCCAGTGCGATTGCTGTGCCAAGGAGAGCCGCTGCATCCGAGGCTTCGTCTACGACGGTGACGTCGCGCCGCACAGTGGGAAACCAAGAGCGAAAGGACCACGTAATGGCAAAGAACACGATCTGCCTTTGGTACGACAAAGACGCCGAAGATGCCGCCCGCTTCTACGCAGAGACTTTTCCCGACAGCGCTTTGGGCGCCGTCATACGTGCCCCTGGCGACTATCCAGAGGGTAAGCGGGGAGACGTCTTGGTTGTCGAATTCGCCGTTGCGGGTATTCCTTGTATCGGCCTCAACGGCGGTTCTGCCTTCAAACACAATGAAGCCTTCTCGTTTCAAATCGCAACTGACGATCAGGAAGAAACCGACCGGTACTGGAACGCCATTGTCGGCAATAGCGGCCGGGAAAGTGACTGTGGCTGGTGCGAAGACAAGTGGGGTGTGTCCTGGCAAATCACACCGCGCGTTCT
This sequence comes from Phyllobacterium sp. A18/5-2, assembly GCF_025452215.1. NCBI lineage: Bacteria > Pseudomonadati > Pseudomonadota > Alphaproteobacteria > Hyphomicrobiales > Phyllobacteriaceae > Phyllobacterium > Phyllobacterium sp. A18/5-2. The sequence goes on from NZ_CP104967.1 coordinate 1,100,764, forward strand.
GACCGAAGCGCTCGCGGCAGGCGGTGATCAAGCAAAACGTGCTTTCGATGCGATGATTACCATGAAGAAGATTGATGTTGGGGTGATCGAAGCGGCTCGGCGGGGCTGAGGCATCGTCGCGACGGGCGCTTGATCCGCTGGGCTTGCACAACGCAATCGACTGGGCGAGTCGCCCCTACCTTCGCCCGCGAGCCTGTCGCTGGGATCGGGACATCGCCGGGCGCGATCGGGAGGCGGTCGACCAGCAGAGCCTGCGCAGCGTGCTCACGCCGCAGAGGAATGCCCGGAACGCTTGTATCCAGCTTAGCCGGGCCTGATTACGGAAAGCGGTGAGGTACGGTCGAAGCTACCGAGGAATTTCATATATTCGAGCGGGTTCTTCAGGAGCTTCCCAAGAATGTCTTATACGAACTAATGCAGATCGATGGCGTGTTGTCGTCTACTCTACGGATCGCCATCCCTCCAATCGACGCGACCTATAAATGGACTGCCGCCAACGATGCAAGTGTAAGAGGAGCGCCTTCTCGTTCGTTGCATAGTCTCATTTCGAGTATGATTTTCTATGGGAGACTCATAGCGAGCGTCTAAATCGGATACGCTGTGGGTCGCGAGTCGGAGGATTCTGACGGGACATCAGAAATGTTTACCTGTGCTCAATGTCGTGCGGCGCGTGCATTTGTCGAAATATCCCGCGATGCTCTCGCCAAACTGGCCGAAACAGAGATTTCGGTCATCGAACAATTCAAGCGAAGACTGGCAAAGCCCGACGCGGAAACCATTTCCCATCCCAGATGGCGTTCGAAGCGGTTGCGCCGTTTTCATTCCCGGAAGCGAGAATGGCAGCGGCGTGGGAGTTCAGCTGAAGTTCAACAGTTCGTCGACAAGGCGACTCGCCATTCTTGAGGGGGGAAGGTGGTATCGTTCGACCGGACGACGTTCCATAACCGAGTTGTGGCTTTTTTGTTCGGTCGATCGGAGTCTTGTACTTCGTTTGTTCTCGGCCTCCTGATTAGGATCGCGACCTGCCTACGTGACGTTGATCTGCTGCATTGTCGCCCTACAGGTGTTGGGCGGTCGTCAACCAAATGCAGGTGCTGGCGCGTTAATGGCGAAGGTCCGGGAAGTGGTGCAGATGATAGGACGAGCAGATCTCTTTGGAACTAATCACTCAATCGTGTCAGACGATCAATGGTGATTGGAAGGTCCCGCATCCGTTGCCCTGTCGCATGGAATATTGCATTAGCAATGGCGGGCGCGACAGCGACCGAGCCGATTTCGCCCAAACCCTTCACACCGATCGGACTGACTTTGTCATCAGTTTCTTCGACGAACAAGACTTCAATGTCATAGACATCTGCATTTGATGGGATGTGATAATCTGCGAAATTGTGAGCCATGCATCGCCCTAAATTGTGGTCGGTGGCCGCGTCTTCATATAGAGCTTTGCCAATCCCCATGACCGAGGCACCGATGATCTGGCTTCGGGCTGTGGCAGGATTGAGGATGCGCCCAGCTGCGACCGTGCATACAAGCCGGGTGACCCGAACGACCGCAAGTTCTTCGTCGATGCGGACTTCGGCAAAAACCGCAGAATGAGTGGCGCTCGCGTATTTCTTGCCAAATTTAACGTTGATGATGGTTGCGGTGGCGCTCAGATTATCGCTGCCCGACAGTTTTAATAAATCAGCGAGAGCCGCCGGAGAAAGCAATTCAATTGCTTGCCCATTTCCCACGATCCCGGTTTGCTTCGCACGCAACAGGATCTTCTTCTTCAGTTTGTCGCAGGCCGCTTGGACAGCGGAACCTGACGTTGCGGCAGTCCACGAACCTCCTTGAATTGGATTGAAAGGCAGGGCGGAGTCACCGAGCTTGACAACCACTCGCTCCGTGGGCGCTCCAAGCGCATCGGCAGCAATTTGGGTGAGAATCGTGTAGGTGCCGGTGCCGATGTCCGTAATAGACGTCGTCACTTCGAACCTGCCGTCGGCAAGAAGGCTGACTTTGACGCGTGCAGGCGCGGGTGACATTGCCGCCTCCCAAACCCCCGTTGCCATGCCCCATCCGATCAGCTCTTTCCCCTTACGCATCGATCGCGGCGCGTGGTTACGCTTCGCCCAACCAAAGCGCTCGGCCCCTTGCAAATAGCATTCGCGGAGGGCTTTGCTGCTGAACGGGCGGTTTTCGCTTTGATCGCGCTCCGTGTAATTTGCGAGGCGCAGGGCGAGCGGATCAATATCGATGGCGTAAGCCAATTCATCCATCGCGCATTCCAGTGCGAACATGCCGGTGGCCGCACCCGGTGCGCGCATGTCGCACGGGGAAACGGTGTCAAGTTTTGCGAGTTGGTAGGTGAGCTTGACATTATCGCAGCGGTAAAGGCTCGCCGAGAAATTCAGCATCGGATCCTGGGCATCCTCGCTTTGCGACGTGGCGGCAACGGCTTGATGCTTGATCGCGAGCAGGCGGCCGTTCTCGTCGGCACCAAGAGAGACGGTTTGCATGGCATTGGCGCGGTACCCGAGCGCGAACATGTGGTCGCGCGGCAGCACCAGCCGAACGGATCGTTTGAGCGCCTTAGCCGCTAGAACTGCGAGGATTACAGATTGCTGAGGTCGAAGACCGAGACCGAACGCGCCGCCGACAAAGCTGCTTACAACACGAACTTTGCGTCGAAACAGGCGCAAGGCGACCTTAAGAAAAATCTCCACGCTCTTGGGGCTCTGTGTCTTATCATAGACTGTGACGGTTTTGTCGCTCCATTCTACCGTTGTTGCGAACAGTTCCATCGGATGATGATTTTCCGCAGCGGTCGTATAGGTAGCCTCAACCTTGACGGGTGACCCGAAAATGCGCGGTCAGCATCACCAGTGGGGTGGGGTGTTGGAGCAAGGCCGAGCCGATGTCTCGGGGGCTTATACGCTTTTGATACTTCAACAGCCAAATCAGTCGCGTGTTGCTCGCGGTCATAGGAGACGCGGACCAACGCCGCCCCGTCGCGCGCCGCTTCGTAACTGTCGGCGACAATGAGCGCTATCGGTTGACCGCTGAAATGCACCCGATCATCGTACAACGGCCGAAAGGGTTTGCCGGGCGGGCCAGCCAGATCCTTGTAGAGAAAGCTGAACGGCCAGAACCAGGGGCGGTTTTTATGGGTGAGAACCGCCACAACGCCTGGGAAATTTTTTGCGGCTGCAGTATCGATCGAAATCACCCGACCTTTTGCGATCGATGCAGATACGATTGCGGCATGCAGCAGATCCGCGACTTCATATTCCGCGGCGTATTTTGCCTGGCCCCGAACCTTTACTGGCCCGTCAATCCGAGGGATGCTCTTGCCTGTGATCGCAGATCCCCGTTCCATAATTGCCCCTTTCAATAGATGCGCTTGTCGGACTGGGACTGCGGCGTTCGGGACGCGGCCTGTTCGAGCGCCCGAACGACCGTCCTGCGGGCGAGTTCTATCTTGAAGCCATTCTGCGACAGCGCTTCGGACCGTGACAGCAGTATCGATGCAAACTGATGGAAATTTCCGCGGGACGCGGGACGCCCGACAAGCACGACTTCCGCAGCCGTGTCCCGCCAGGGTTTATGCGCGACGCCACCCAAGGCCACATGTGCCGTCGAGATCACACCATCATCGATTGTCAGCAAGGCTGCAGCCGATACGAGGGCAAAAGCATAGGACAAGCGGTCGCGGATCTTTAGATAGCTGTATCGCTGAAACTCGGGAGCAGGGGGCAACTCGATACCAAGGATGATCTCGTTGTTTCGCAGCGTTGTGTCCTGCTCGGGTGTATCGCCGGGCAGTCGGTGAAAATCTGCTAGCGAAATCGAGCGCGCTCCGTCAGGGCCCTGCACGATGATCATCGTTCCTATCGCGGCAAGAGCGACACACATGTCGGAAGGGTGGGTTGCTACGCAGTCTTGGCTCGCGCCAAGAATGGCGTGGTTCCGATTTAACCCATTCCGCGCAGGACAGCTGGTGCCGGGTGTTCGCTTGTTGCACGGTGTCATCACGTCATAAAAATAGGAACAACGCGTGCGCTGCAGCAGGTTGCCAGCGACTGTGGCAGCGTTGCGGAGCTGCGCAGACGCACCCGCAAGAATGGCGCTCGCTAACAAGGGATAACGGTTTTCGATGACTGGATGAAAAGCTACGTCCGAATTCGTCACGAGCGCGCCGATCCTAAGTCCCCCGTCCGAGGTTTCCTTAATCTCTCCGAGCGGCAAGTCGTTGATGTCAATGATCGTTGTCGGACACGCAACATCATACTTCATCAAATCGACGAGGTTGGTGCCGCCGGCGAGCAGTTTTGCGCCAGGATCGTCAGAAAGCCTCTCAATAGCCTGATCGATGCTCGCCGCGCGCAAATATTCAAAACGCCTCATCGCACTGTCTTTCGCCTGGGGGCTGCAATGACCTCTTCGATCGCGTCGACAATGCCAATGTATGCGCCACAGCGGCAAAGATTGCCGCTCATTGCCTCCCGGATTTCGTCGCGCGTTTTGGCTTTACCTTCCGAGATGAGGCCGATAGCCGAGCATATCTGGCCGGGTGTACAATAGCCGCATTGAAGCGCGTCATGCCGCACGAATGCATCCTGTAGGGGATGCAGTTCGTTGGCCGTACCAATTCCTTCAATCGTTGTGATTTCGGATCCATCGCGGCTCACAGCGAGAACGAGGCAACTATTAATACGCTTTCCATTAATGAGGACCGTGCATGCGCCGCATTGGGCGTGATCACAGCCCTTTTTTGTGCCTGTAAGGTCAAATTTTTCGCGCAGTAGATCAAGCAAAGTCACGCACGGTTCAATACTGGCTGTACGCTCAACACCGTTGATGGTCAGTGTTACGTGGAGTGCTGTGTTTGCCCTCACTTCCATCTTCGTCCCTTCGGACCCGAGCTCGTATCGATGCGGTAAAAACTCTAGGCGCGCATCAACACTCTGACAAGTTTGAAAGCAGACCGCCACCTTAGGCTTGAAGCGAGGGTCGCGCAAAACTATTGTCGTACGTTTTACCTCCTCGGCAAAACGGCGATCGCATGCGCAGAAAACCAGATCGGCGAGATAAGGTGGAAAGAAGCGGTTCGACCTATTGTGGCTGCGTCGTTGTCGGCCAAACCGCTTCCTTCTGGATAGTTGAGCCCGGTTTGGCATTGAGAAACTTTGCAAGGCTGGCGGGCGCCTCGGTCAACTTGCCAAGTCGCGCATAAGTTGCTGCTGGCCGCAACCAGATGATATGGCTCAGACCGCCTGTCGAATGATCGGGACCTATGGGAGCACATGCTCGAAAGTTTTGTTTACTCCGAGCTTATCAAGCAGGCGTGTTGGTCGGAGGAGAGGGTCTCCTTCTTTCACTATCGTGATAAGGATCAGGTCGAAGTAGACATCTTGCGGGAAAGCGACCGTGGCGGCATCGTCTGCATCGAAGTAAAGGCGTCGGCCCCATAGACTTCCGCGGGATTGAGCGTATCTCGCACGTCGCACAGCACGATTTCAAGATCGGCATGGTTCTTTATGACGGTAACAACGTCGTTCCATTTGGATCGAAAATGTTCGATGGCACGGGCCTGGCATGCATCTCGCCCCACACGTCCAAAAGTCCACCTTGTCAATCGCCTTGCGAACCACTTAACCATAAGACCTCAATCTGACTTGCTGCGAGTCACGCTGTGGGATTTCCAAAAGACGGACGCTGATGCAGATTGTCGTCATGAGCTGCGGCAATTGCAGCTGTTATTGAAGCTCGATCGTACCGTCGATGGTGTGGGAGAGCCCGACCTTTTCGAGGGTGAGCACCACCTTGGCTGACAGCGTCTCGCCGCCTTTAAGTCGGCCATCGGCTATCGCCTCGCGGATGGCTAATTCGATCTCGCGCTGGGAGGTGATTCCAACCACTTTGAGAAACCGGCGCAAAGAGGTGTTGAGGGCATCTTCGTTCATGGCAATCTCCTTATCAAAAACTGTCACTGGCCGGATCATAGGCTGCTGCGGGCAGATCATAAATCTACCTGATGCTGGGCAGTGGCGCCAATTCGAATAGCCTCGGCAATCATCGGGAATCTTTGCGGTGCGCCGACGGCACAAAGTTCGCCAGCATCCCCTTGATCGAAAATGACCACCTCCACCAAATCGCTTTCAATTATGGGGAACCGCCACCGCATGTTGCAAGCAGGCTTGTGGTAATTGCGACAGCGTCGGTCGGACGGGATATGCGCTCGCCTGCCATTTCGTTGGCCAAGACCGGAAACCAGAAAAACTGTCCTGTCCGCCCTGCCGTCACGTCTGGTTAACACGACCGACGCTGTCCATGAGCAAACGTATCCAACTTCAATCAGTTCCCGCGAACGGCCGAGCGGGCCAGCTGATTATATGGATCACGCCCTTTTCGAGCGGTGTCCTCCCATAACAAACGTTTAGGGCCGTGAAATATAACGTGGTGCAATACTAGCTGCCATCGTGGTTTCATAACGATTCTAGTTAATCGATCGCGAATCGTGGCGTTCATATAAGTCCGGCCAACCGAGGTCGTGTCGTATGTCTTCAGGCAGGCCCTCGAGCGCAGTCTCCGTTGCCCTCAGTTTGCGTGCTCGCAGAAATCTGTCACGTGCAACCTCGGCAGCCTTAATCACAAGGTTCGTTCCGTTGAAGACCACCCCGGCAAGACCGTTCAAATGGTGATCATGGTTTTTATGGTGCGTGGTCATGGAAAGTCTCCTAAATCTCGCGGTCCAATGGGCCGCACTAACTTAACCAGCAGTTTCCTCTCAATTCATCTTTCAATCAAACGAAATTGATGCACATATTGAATCAATAAAATTGAAGTTACACACATTTCGGTGTCCGTGAGTATAGAGGCAACTCGTTTACTGACGCGATCGTGGACAGCCAATCCGGTTTCCGGTTTACAATGTTTCCTGATTTCCACCATTGGAAGGACATCGACAGAAATGACGAACGAACAGCGCCAAATCATTCGTGCGCTCGGTGTGTCCCCGATTTTCGAACCTGAAGCCGAGATCAAGAAGCGCATAGAATTTTTATCGGAATATTTGATATCATCCGGATTGCAGGCGTTCGTTCTCGGCATCAGTGGCGGTGTTGATTCTCTGGTGGCTGGGATGCTGGCACAGCGGGCAGTCATGCAATTGCGGGAGGACGGGAGTGATACACAATTCATTGCGGTGCGCCTGCCGTATGGATTGCAGGCCGACGAGGACGAAGCACAAAAGGCCCTGTTGACCATTGCTCCAGACCGCACGTTGATGGTCAACATCAAGCCGGCTGTTGATGCCATGATGATGGCACTCAAGTCAGGTGACCTCGTGTTTCGCGATGATGCGCACGAGGATTTCGTGCTCGGCAACATAAAGGCCAGGCAACGCATGATTGCCCAATATGCCATTGCCGGGGCTCACCACGGGCTTGTCATCGGCACAGATCATGCGGCAGAGGCAGTGATGGGCTTCTTCACGAAGCACGGCGATGGAGCCGCGGACATCCTGCCGCTGTCCGGTTTGAATAAACGCCGCATCCGAGCGATCGGTGAACTCCTTGGCGCACCCAGGGATCTCGTCTTCAAAGTGCCCACGGCCGATCTTGAGTCGATCACTCCCCAACGCCCTGATGAAGATGCCTACGGTGTAACCTACGACGAGATCGATGATTTCCTGGAAGCGAAGCCAATTGCGGAAAATGCCAGGGACACCATCGTTCGTGCCTTTAAAGCCACGTGGCACAAGCGCGATCTGCCCGTCGTTCCAAAAAAATAGATCGTCTTGTAGCCATATCCTCGGTGCTAGCGGACATGCAGGCAAAGTCAGCCTTCCCGACCGCACGGTCAACAAGCCGATTTTGTCAATAAACCGGAGAATTCCGTGGACTGCCTTTGGACACGGGACAACAGTGAACTTGTGAAGAAGAGTGATGTCGTTATCCTTTCGGTGCGACCGGGTGACTGGAGCGCCATCGACATCGATGCAAGCGGGAAACTGGTTGTCTCGGTTATGGCCGGAGTGACGGTTGAGGACATAAAATGAAGAACCGGCAGCACGCGTGTGGGGCGGGCCCTCCCGAATGCAGCGGCGGAAATCGGATATTCCTATACGCCATTCTTTGCAGAATCGTCTGAACCCAAAGACGGCGATATCATCGAAACACTGTTCCGCAGTTGCGGCACAGTCGACGCCGTGAATCAGGAGGAGCACATTGACTATTTTACGGCGATGTCCGGCTCCGCCGCGGCGTTCCCGGCACTTTTGGCCGAAGCGCTGATGAATGACGCGATAGCCCGTGGCGTTCCCGCCGAGGTCGCCCAACGCGCGGCGCAGCAGGTTATCATCGGAGCTGGGCGGCTTCAGGAGTTTAACAATGTCTCTCCATCCCAAACGGTGAAGTCGTTCGTGGACTACAAGGGAACCACCGCAGCTGGCATCATTGCGATGCGGGAAATGGGATTTGACAGTGCAGTGGGTGCAGGCCTCGACGCCGCGTTCCGGAAGGCCAAGGCACTGTCGACCTAGCTTGAATAGGACTGGTGGGAGAAGGATACTTTCCTGCCTTGATCGGGAAGAATAACGTTTGTTCTGATGACAGGGTCGATCTTTCGCATTAGCGTCCAGGGCGGGAACTTCAATTGCCTGGAGGCGGCTGTTGTCGGCGAGGAATTCATCGGAGCGGCTGGGATTGTTCATCTTGAAGTGGAACATGGCCTTGAGTTGAGTGCACAAAAGAGCCATGCCGAGCTTGAGCATTTGAATTTGTCACCAGGGTCGAAAGTGTGGTTTTCATGGCCGGCTGGTGCTGCTCATGTTCTACCCATTATAACGGGTTTGCCATTGACCCGCGGATCAAGTTTATCGGAGAAAGCGCGTGGAGGGTCTCAAGAGCAAAGGCATTTCTGAGGGGACCAAACGTGTAAAATTCGGCATCGTTCTGCTGCCAAATTTTACCTTGTCTGCCCTTAGTCTTTTTTTGGATTGTCTGAGGCTTGCTGCCGACGAAAAAGATCAAAGCCGTCAGATTAGATGCAGATGGGAGATCACCACATTAACGGGAGACAGCGTGCGGTCCAGTTCGGGCATGGTTGTTGAGACCACGGCCGGGATAAGCAGCGTTCTCGATTGCGATTATGTAATCGTCGTCGGTGGTCTCATTATGCCCAAGCGCCAACCACCAGTGGCTTTGCTCGAACTTTTGGACGAAGCAAACAAGCGGGGCGTGTCGGTCATTGGTCTATGCACCGGAAGCTTCGTTCTCGTCGAAAGTGGCATCCTGCCTGAAAAGCAGTGCTGTGTAAGCTGGCTGCACAAGCAGGAATTCGACGACGAATATTTTGACTATCGATCCGACACAACCAGTCTCTATCGCGCGAACGGCAACCACTACACGTGTGCAGGGGGTGTTGGATCAGCATATCTGGCACTTGAAATTATCGGGTCGGAATTCGACGAGGAACTGGCACGCAAGTGCGCCTCGATATTGATGATACCTTACGAGAGAAGAAAGTCAGAGCAGCCGGCACCAGCGGTCTCGGACATCAGCAATAAAGTGATCCGGCAGACAATCCGTGTGTTCGAAACCACCATGGAAGATCCACCTTCGCTCAGCGAAGTTGCTCGAAGGGTCGGGATCACCAGCCGTCAATTGGAACGAATTTTTCGCGATGAACTGGGAACGTCTCCCTCCAGGATTCTGCGACAAGCTTCGGGTGCAGCGGGCGAAGCAATTGCTGGTGGAGACGGATCTGAATTTCACCGAGGTGGCCGTTGCGTGCGGGTTGTTTGGAACCCGCACACTAAACAGGACCTTTGAACGTGAGGGCGAGAAACTGCCACGAGAAATACGATCTCGAACGGCCTAAGTGACGTCGATCTTCTGCATCGTCGCCAACAATGAATTTCTACGCTGCGCGGCAAAGCAAACTGCAGTTTGTCGGGGTTATCCATAACAAGGAAAAGAGCGGTTGGACGCAAAAAGCTCCAACAACAAAACTGCTCGTGTATTCCAAATAGGTGCCGTTCGGCTCTGTTGCCGGGCAAATTCGACCGATCGGCCCCGGCCGCAATGTCAACAAGCCGATATTGTCGAGGACATCGCGAACGCTCTCCCGGATATTCTCCATCGTGCCTTGGAACAATCCGACGCATCCGGGGTTCTGCTTGTTGAATCAACGCAAGGGAAAATTGGAGAAGTTTTATGGAAACTGCGGCAATTGGTTGGATCGCAGCCATCATCATCGGCGGCATTGCAGGTTGGCTGGCCGAAATGTTCATGAAGAGCAACATGGGCGTCATCATGAATGTGGTTTTAGGCATCGTCGGAGCACTTGTTGCCAACGCTCTGTTGTCAATGTTCGGCGTGGTTCTTGGCGGCTGGCTCGGCTATTTAATAGCTGGCTTTGTTGGTGCCTGCATTCTGATTGTTATCGCCAGGATGTTTCGTCGACCTGCGGTATAGTGGGACGCTTTTCTCGTCCGCTTCCAGTAATTAGTTTTGCGACGGCAAGATGGACCCTGGACCCTGAAACTTCTTGGGTACACAGCTATGGGTTGAGAGCACCCTGCGGCCCATGGGAGTGACATAGAGCGTGTTTAAAGGCGGCTTGCCCGTCAGCACAACCGCTCCGGCAAGGGCAACACCGACGAAGAACAGGTGCAGGTCAGCAGGGTTCTTGCTCTCTCGCCGTTTGCCCCATGATTTGTGCATCGCTCCATTCAAAGCTGCCACTTTGGCTGGCACCGGTGATAAAGGAGGGCCACCGCCTCAGCCCAGATTTCGAGTGTGCTTGCGCATCTGCTACAGTGGATGACAGTGGAGTTCGTCTTGCCACAGGATATGGGGATTTATCTGCGATCGGGGATAAAAGTTTGAAATTTGGGGCGAGAGGCAAACAGAGCTAGAAGTCCAAATGGAAAGTTAGATCAGGTGGTCGCGATCTCTTCGCACTTGAATATATCGTTAAATGATATATTATGTCATCATTGCTGGTTGCGATGGGGGACAATAGTCCGATGAAGTCGATGCCATCACCTGAAGAAATTCTTAGGGCATTGACGCCAGAAAACTGTCGCCTTGTCGCGTTGATATGTCGCCATCGGCCGCAGAGCATTTCTGCACTGTCCGAACTCGCCGCTCGTCCCCAGCCAAACGTATCTCGATCATTAGCAACCCTTGAACACGCAGGCATCATATCGTTGGTGGGGACAAGGCCTAAGCGGCCAGAACTCGCAGTAACCGAACTAAAGATTGAGTTGCACAATTTGCAATGCAGGTAATGGGTATTCATCTGTTGGGATCATACCAATGGGAACGGGCGTACGGGTCTTTATTGCAATTGCACTATTTGCGGCCCTCGGTGTCGGATGGCGGGCACTTCAACATTCAAATTTCGAGCGGGACCGCACCCTATCGGAGTGGACCTCGCTGTCCGAGACGGAAAACCTCCTGAAGCAGAAGCCTGTTCCAGAAGCGTGGTCAGCGGGCGTGTTTGTTTCGGAACGGGGATTAAACACCGCGCTGGAAAGCCTGAAAGATGCAAAAATTGCCTATGACCCAGAGTTCAAGCCGGACGAGGACACCGTCGTAACCCTGCGGGCTGTTACAGTCTACCTTCAACCGGGTGTTGCCTTGGCAAACCTTCGCCTCGACGCCTATTCGAAGAATCGCGATCTAACTGTAAAGTTTGACGGACAAGCCTCCCTTGTTTTCAAAGGCATAGAAGAAGGGGAGAACGGGAACGCCCAAGCCGTCTTCGGAATTGTCCTGTTGAGACTTGATCCGGAATTCGAATGGGAATGGTTCAATTTAAAATTGCTGGGGTACGCCAACGACCTCATCGAAACGGGCCTCATCATAAAGTTGACCGAAGCTTTCAACATGACGCTCCCCTTCAAAAACACAATCACTTACGATTTGAAGCAAAATCTCACAAAGATGTTGCCGGTCCGCGATCCGAAGGATAAAAACTGGATTAAAGTTCGGATCACCGTCCCGCCATATGAGATATCGCAAAAAATTCACGCTGCTCACGCAATCGTCCTCGATGGCGGAATATGGCTACTGACCGATTTCAACGAAAAACCTATGACAACCCCTATTAATAAGCCTCCCCCCGAAATCCAGGCCGACATCGTCAGGAAGCGGAAAAATCTGGAGCAAATCCGGATGCCTAAGTTGAACGATGCCGATATTGCTGTTCGGATAAACGGGACGGTTGCTCACCTGGTTCAAGACAAATTCAACCAACTCCCGGCTGCAAACAGGACCACAACGGTCAAGTCGGTGCAATTCAAGGGTCGGCTTGCTGATCAAAAATGGAGAGACGAAGTTCTAGGCGAGGGTGGGGTTTTCGCTGACCTTGCTAGTCCAGGAGCGGTTGCGGCAACGGTAGTGGTGAATACGGTCGGCATGTCTTGGATCAAAGGCAAACGCTTGAAGGTTTCGCTCAATGCGCAGGTAGACGCCAAGGCATCCATACAATTGCATATCGACCCGTTGATAGGTGCAGGAGCTGGCACGACGGTTGGCCTGCTCGGCAACACAGGTATCGAGTCCGGGCTCGTTGCAGGCATCGAAATAAGGGAGGTGGGGGGCAACACAGTCGTGATGCTAAAGCCCAACGTCGGTTGCCGCGACATCAAACTGGCGCTTGAGTCGGATGGAAAAGCGAAGTTTGAGGAAACTTGGGTATCAGTACCGTCAGTCGAAGCCAACATCACGCTTCCAATTGGCCCGCAGACTGCCCCCGATGTCCTGCTCTTCAGTGATTTGCCTTTTCAAAGAAAGGGTCGTGGGCCGGATGGCGGTCCCCTCAAGGTCAAAAATGGGGACGACCATTTCCTGTTCACGCCAGCGTGGACCGAGGCACAGTACGCACTGGTCCCGGGGCGGATCGATGATGACGATGCGGGACTTTGGATAACAGCCAAACTGATCACCAAATTCCTTAACTCCGAGACGGCAGGCTACGATCGCGCTGCTGCCGAAAAGAAACTGGCTGCCTCAGCGAACCAAGGACCGCTGACCTGCCCGAGCGAACCGGTCGTTGGCTTGGCGATCGGCGCTCTCGCGTTCGGCAGCGCCAACGATTTCGTGAAATTCTTCCGGGAACGAGGGCTGCCTTTGCCGCAGATTCTAGATGGATTGCCAGGCACTCCCGGCGCACGCGTTGCTATACCATCCCCGCTAGCGCCAATTCCCGATCCCACGATTCCGAATATACCGTCCCCAATACCGCCTACTCCCGATCCCACGATACCGAACATACCGTCCCCGATACCACCTACCCCAAGTCCCGCGATTCAGAAAATACCGTCCCCTCTGCCGCTACTCCCGGTCCCACCAGCAATCCGATAGAAATACTGCGCGACCTCTTTTTGACTGGAGCGCTTTCGAAGCAGCGTCTTGTGCCGGGCGATAGAGGCTTGGAAATTTAATATCAGACCGATGAAGAACATTGCGAAGTGTTTGCCTTGGTCATGGGCACAAAGCGGATATTCAATCGCTTGAAACCGAGATCTTGAGAGGTTTTGGAACACCGACGCGACTTTTTTCCGTGTAGAATATATTGATTTTCAATTTAGCTATCGACGAAGCGGGATTCTGACGAAGGGAAGTGATCGATGGAATTGTTCGACCTTAACGGAGAAGTAGCGATGGTTACGGGTTCGGGAAGCGGCATCGGCCAGGCTATTGCGATTGGTTTGGCGGAAGCTGGGGCCGACGTAGCCTGCTTTGGCCATCTCTCAAATGGCGGCTTGTACGCAACGGCGGAGAAAATTCACGCTCTCGGCCGCCGAGTCTTAGCGCTCGAAGGCACCGTAACCTCTGCCGCAGATCTGAAGGGGGCGATCGATTTGATTGAAAACGAGCTCGGCTCGTTGACAGTCGCTGTCAACAACGCAGGTGTTGGTGCTGGCGGAGATGCCGAGACGCTTCCACTGGAGAATTGGCAACGTGTCTATGATACAAATGTGACGGGTGTTTTTTTGTCCTGCCAGGCGCAAGCACGTGTAATGCTTCCCAGAAAAAGGGGCTCCATCATTAACATTGCTTCCATGTCAGGCTCGATCGTCAATCGTGGTTTGAAACAGGCCGACTACAACTCATCCAAGGCTGCGGTTATCCACCTGTCAAAAAGCCTGGCGATGGAATGGATTGATCGCGGTATCCGCGTCAATTCGATTAGCCCGGGCTACACGCTGACACCCATGAACCGTCGAGCTGAAGTCGCTGATCAGGTGAAAACATTTGAACGGGACACGCCCATGGGCCGCCTGGCCGATCCTGAAGAAATGGTCGGTCCTGCTGTATTCCTTTCAAGCAGGGCTTCTTCATTCGTAAATGGTATCGATCTTGTCGTGGATGGCGGTTTTATGTGTTGGTAGCCGCGCACCAATGTGGCTGACTGGCGGACCTAGGGACAGGAACCGCTCGGCAAGCGCAGTCACCACTTCCCGTCATGGAATCCAGTTGCTAATTTTTTGGCACCCGGCGCCTGAAAGTGATCAATCCATCTGGACGTTGGCGTCATTGACGACTGGTGTCCACTTGGCGATTTCCGCCTTCACGTGAGCTGCCAGATCCTCCGGAGTAGAAGCGACGATCGTAGCACTGAACTCCTTCATTCGTTCGACCACAGCGGGATCTGCCATGGCTTTGTTGGCCGCATCGTTCAGCTTGGCGATTACTTCCGACGGCGTTCCCGCCGGTGCGAACAACGCATTCCATGTATAGGTTTCGTAGCCTGGAATCGTTTCTGCAATAGTGGGCACATCCGGAAAGGATGATGCCTTTTCCTTCGTCGTCACACCCAAAGCGCGCAGCGTACCGCCCTTGATGTGGGGCGACGATGAGGGGAGGTTGTCGAACATAATTGGTACCTGGTTGCCAATGACATCATTCAGCGCCGGTCCGGCTCCCTTATATGGGATGTGCTGCATGGTTACACCCGCCATCTTCTTGAACAACTCGCCAGACAGATGCAGCGGCGTGCCATTGCCGGAAGACGCATAACTGTACTTATCCGGGTTGGCCTTCAGCAGGTCGACCAGTTCCTGGACGGATTTCACTGGCAATTCCGGATTGACCACCAGAACGTTGGGAACCACTACGAGCAGTGAAATCGGAGCAAAGTCTTTTTCTGCGTCGTACGGCTTGGTCTTCAGGATAAGTGGATTGAGCGCATGCGTTGCGACAGTGCCCATGAGGATCGTGTACCCATCTGGATCGGCCCTCGCAACATTGCCGGCGCCGAGGCTGCCGCCCGCACCACCCACATTCTGGACAATCACCTGTTGGCCGAGCAGTTGCGACATTTTATCTGCGATCACGCGTGCCACAACGTCCGTCGAACCGCCCGCGGCAAAGGGCACCACCATCGTCACTACGCGATCCGGAAAAGATTGCGCCTTTGCCTGCCCCCCAAAAGCTACGGTCGACAGCATTGAAATACCGAGTGCGAGACTCGCGCGCCGGGTGATCGCATAAAGTGACATTCGCTTCCTCCTGATATCGAATTAGATTCGGTTGGGAGTTAAGCACGCGAGGACGACGGAAGGAAGCTGGTCGGTTTAATTGCGGCAATTGATGATACAATTGTCAGTTCAAATCCGACCTGTCGCAGCCAGCGCTCATTTGAGAAGGATTGCTTCCTCAGGAGCGACTTGACCTGGGGGTGGTGCCTCCTCCCTCGAACAGAGCGCTAGTGGCGGCAGCAATACGAACATGGCAACGAGCGCGGGAACAATTACTTATGACTGTTTCATCGCGGGCTCCGATGTCCTTACACAAATCCATCATTCCACCGTTTCGCATAGTGCAGGCGGGTGCGGTCACGGTTTCTGCGCAAATAAGATGGCGGTTGTAAAAATCGGCCCTGAGGTTCTTGTCAGTGAATGGCCCGGTAGAAACACATCCATCCACTTTAGCGGGTCAAAAAAATTGCCAAGATCAATGTCGTGCTTGCCCGTTGCGGAGCCGAGGCTTCGACCTAACAAGAATATTAGCTTCTTGCGCTGCCAGGATGAAGGCTTCTTGCTTGCCCATGGCTAATCGAGCCGGCCAACGCCTTCAGACAAGCAATTCTTGCCAATTTGCAGTTCTTTCCGGGTTCAACGGGCCAATTGTAAACCAAGAAGGTCGCAGCATCTTCCACGGACCGAATGCTATACCGCACCACTACCGCTGAAAATTCAATATTTTCCATAGGACCTGTCTCCTCCACGGTCCGCTCGTTTCAATTCATTTGTAGTGGACGGCAATGCGTTGGAACGGATAGCAAACCCTCGATTTCGGCGCTGACGATGCGCTGACCTCGTATTGTCCTCGTGGAACTGACCGTCATCGCACGGTAACAGAATCAAGAATTCGCTCTATTTGGGGCCGTGTGTACGCCTCAACCGGATCTTTATCTGGACTACCATCATGAAGATATTCGCCAGAATCGAACGCGAGATAGATTTCCGAGAAAAAATGCGGACGTTGTTCGTCGCAAAAAATTATTACCCAATGAATTTCATTGACGACAGCATCACAAAATTCAAACGATAGCTCCGAAGCGTTAAAGCCATGGGCGAGTTCAAGTGCCAATTGATCGTAGAGGTCTTGCCTGGACATGCCTGCAGACGCAGTCCACTTCAGAATGTCCATATTGGTGATACTAAGACGCTCACGCCAAGGGGGACCATTCGGATATCTGACGCGCAACTCGGCGAGTAGCTCGTCAATCGTCATATCGTACTCCTTTGCTTTTTCGGGCTTGCGCTATCCTCCCAACAAAGCCGCTCATTCCATCCACACGTACCATAGTAAGGCGGACGCGACCGTGACTCCTCCAGGTCCCGGCACACCACCTCGCCGGGGGTTTCGTGAAGCTGTGACGATTGGGACCTTGTTTTTTGACCGGCGTTTCGACGTTCGCTGGGGTTCGGGTGTATTCTGTCTCAATTATTCTGGGCCAATGGCCGTGCATACATCCCAGCCATCGAAGCTACTTGCGCGATCACCCGCCCCGGCCCGACGAACGCATTATTCGTTCGGCGACTGGCACGCGTGACGAGGCGACGCGGCTGGTGCAAATGTCAGAGAAGGAGCGCGCTGATATCTTCAAGACCAAGTCGTCAGGAAAGGAGATCATTACGCGCGAAGCCCTGTTTGACGTATTTGTAAACACCTTCACAGAAGATAGCAGCTTACCAGGGCTCGACGTCTTTATGGATGGGTAGGCAAGCTGTCCGAACCAAGAGCCTAGTGAAGCTGAGATCATCGCTTCTGCAAGCCCGGAAGCTGAGCCTCGATAGCCGCCTTATCGATAACCGACCACACTTGCGCAATCTTTCCGGTGCTAAATTTATAGAAGACGTTCTCGGCAAAGGAAATCATTTTGCCGTTTACAGGGAGACCAAGAAACATGCCTTTCGGGGTACAATTAAAGCCTAATCGGGTCGCCACATAGGGTGGGTCGAGCATCAGCATCTGGATGTTAAAATAGAGATCAGGAACTTCGGAAAAATCTTTCTCCAGCATTTCGCGATACCCTGATAACCCGACCTGCCTACCGTTGTGGATGGCATCATCGTGTACAAACCGACCCAGATGTGGCCAGTCCTGCTTATTCAGGCAGGCAATGTAGTCTCTGTAGATAGCGGACAGGTCTGTTCTAGACACGGCAATTGTTCCTTTTTTCGCTAGGCGGATACGCTCGTAAGATCGTGTAATCGAAAACGTTCCAAGTACCGTAAGGCTCCGGCATCAATCCAAGTGGGGACAGTAGCGCAACGATCGTGTTTCGCGACGGGCACAACGTCGACCCCGCCACAGATCGTGAATCATGTTTCTGCAATCCTCGGCATATGTCTGAAGTTTACGCGCATCAGGGGCCATGAAGACGCTTGATCCAATCCGATAGACTGTGCTGATCATACTAGATGGCCTCGAGATGAGCTCCGGAACCAGGTAGAGTGACTCCCCGGTGAGACCTGATGTGTTCCGAAAAAAATTGAGGCTTGGCCCGCTTTGGAACAACGCACCAAGCCTCGAAGCTTCGCCGTACCTACTCGCCAGTAATCACGGTGAGACTTCACTGATGACGGATACCAGCTTCTAGGCAACACGTGTAGGTGGATAAAGTTCCGGTGGTTAAAAAAACCCGAACTATCAACCTTGGACATCATGTGGCGGGCTGTCCTGCGCCGTGCATCACAAACAACTTTGAACCGAACGGCCGGAACGCACAATGGTCGCGCATCAATGCTGCAACAAAAAGACGGTGAGACCACTCCCACCGTCAATTGAATGAGCCCAGATTGCAACGGGAATGCTGTCTCTGGGACTCAGCCGAACTGGAAATCGGCCTCGCTAAAAACTACGAACCTCTGTATTTGTTCCTTTGCTGTCTTGCGCGTCGAAGTCAGCCTCCAGCTCGCTCCATCTGCCGAGAACCCGCGCGCATGATGTGCATTGTATGAGGGTGTGGTTCTGAACGTTATCAGGCCTACGCAGATAGAACGTTCCGCAGTCGGGGCATTCTAGCTTTCGGGTCAGATTGTCTGGCATTTTTAATGGCGCTTTGATAGGAGGCGAACCATGATGATTTCGCGATGCGCCGCGATTGTTGCAATTCTCTCGTGATCGCGTTCGCCATTGTAGAAAAGCTTCATGATCGTTCGGGCCAAACGGTCATTGTTCTCATAATAGGCTGGGTGTTGGCGGAGGATCTCGTACGCCCCGAGCTGAGCGTTCTCCATAATTTGCCAATCGTCTTCGCTGTAGGTGAGTTGGTCGAAAAGATGCAGTAACATAGATAGCTCCTCCTCCACCGATGGCGGGAGCCCGTAGCATCTCTCAAGCGCTAGCGTGCCGTTTGATAGGTCCAGCGACAGAGATACTAAGATACGAAGGGCATTTTTCGTCAATTATCAATTGGAGCTACGAGGCGGTGTGGGCGCTTGCAGTGGAGTAACCGCCTACCATTCAGCGGAACGATCGCATTCTTGATTGATCAGATGTTGTCGCGGTTCGATTGATGATTATACGGCCTTTCGCGTCCTTCATAACGTAGCGTCCATCCTTGATGCGTTCACTCATTCCGTTCCAGTGCCGAACCTCCATTGTCGAACCGTCGATCGTGACGCGTTGGGCAGGGGAAGATTGATTGACTTTCCCGCCGCCCCGAACATTGCCGCTGTTGCCAGCCCTGCCACCCCCATTGCCCTTGTTGTCTCCGGCATTGCCTCCCTTATCGCCATCTCTTGCCCACGCCTTGGTTGCATGCGGATCGACGACGTGATTATCGAACGTGACGAGGGCAACCATCAGAGCCGCGCTGCAAAGAACGGGAACCACCCTGACAAGGGTAAGCATCGTGCCTCCTTACATGAGCCTGAAGGGCAATGACGCAACCGACAGCCACATTGTCGGCAAGTACCAACGTCATGGCGCGAAAAAGCCCGATCAGCACGGAGGGGTTGGCTGACCGGGCTGTTGGGCGCCCCAATGCCCTTGCCGACAGGGCTCGCCGGCACAGGGATAATACCTCCAATTCGGGAAAGCGACATCGGACCAAAGGCCTAGCGGTAATGGTAAAAGGGCCTAAAGCCGCTTGTGCGCGATGTAGATGCCGGCCTCTCTGGCAGCTGCAATAAAAACATTCCGACAGTCCGTACAAGTGGCCTTTCCAGCGAGTGCATCAATACAGATTTGCTTTTCTTGCTGGTGTTGATCCCCGCGCACCCTCAATGAACTCCACGCGAGCCACAGCAGCGGAACAGCCCTCCAAACATTCAAGTATCTTCTTTTGAGCAAGGAGCCATTTTTCGCCGCGCTCTTCTTCTGGCCGTTTATCTAATAGGCACTTGGCTGCGTCATATACAGAATCGATGTTGAATGTCTTGGCACCCTGCAAGACTGAGACAATTTTGAACGGCTTGTAGTTTTCGACCCTGCCAGCAAAACGACTGCAGTTAGCGCCGGTTCCCGGTCTGACACTAGTCCTTTCGAATGATCTGCGAAAAATCAGTGCCGAGCACCATGGCTCTTTTTTGCGGATGTTTCAATTTCCCAGCCATAATTCAGGATGCACCGCTGTCATTGTCGTTCGCGATGCCGTCCGCCGTCATTTCCTGCTGCACGGCCTTGATGGCGATGATCAGATCATCGCGTAGGCCCTGGTCAAAAAGCTTCATTACGATTCGCGCGAGACGATTCGCATGTTCATGGGTGTGCGAGCAGCGTCCAAGCATCTCGGATGCCTTGACGTGGGCACGTTGCATCAGGTCCCATTCTTCAGTGGTATAAGTGTGATGGCTGATCAGGTGAAGCATGGTGATATCTCCCTGAATACTGTGGCGGGAGCACGTTCCATCTCTCAAGCGCCGGTTCGCCATTAATAACAGGCCCAGCGACGGAATATATTAAGAACCTCATCCTGGTTTTCGTCAAATGGTATTGTCTGCAAATGGACGGTCGGATCGCAACGGAACAAAGTTGTTTCGGGAGGGTTTGTAGCGTCTAGGGACGCGCGATGATGGACGAAGATAAGAGACAAAAACACATCCAGCAGGTTGTTCAGAGGCAAATAAGCCAGGACGACATGCAGGAGGCATTTCGCAGCCACTACAAGGTTTCCGCTTATGACGATCGATTCAAGAAATTGCTCGAGCGACTGGAGCAAGCGGAGATCGACCAAGCGGAGGGCTAAACTTCACCATCTCGCTTGTGCTCGCTGCAATACCATTCCTGGCCATACCGCTTTTCAAAGCCGAACGCTCCCCGTGCCGTGCAGCCGGGATGCATGCAGTAATGCTCAAACAGCCTTTTCCATTGTAGGACGCTTGGGACAGCAGCCGAATTTGGTTCGTCGCTCATTGGTTGTGGCGCTCTAGAATGGCTTCTATTTCGGCAATCCTATTTCTAATGGCATTGACCGCGTCAAGATTGCCAATCGCCTTTGTGGCGAAGATGGCACTACTTTCGATCACAGCAAGATCATCTCGCAAATTCGACAGCTCTACTTGAAGCTCCCCCCATTGTCGGCTCGTGTTCGACCATTTCGCCCTCCTACCCTGGAGGAGGTCCAACGCTTCATAGCAGCAGCGGTTCCTCCGCCTCGGCTTGCGGCAAAAGAATAAGTTTGCCGTCAGTTCAGTCGCTACCGGAAGATCAGCAATTTGACGCCGAAATGCATTTGTCGGGTGACACGCAGTTTGACCGGGATCACCCGCTTACCGAAACATTCGGTGCGGTCCGTGGCATGACACCCGAACAGATTGACCAATTGTGGCGGGACGCAGCAAACCTATAAAAGCGGTGGGCCATGGGTCCGTGAGTTTTGTGCTGATGAACGGGTGAACGGACCTTTTTCGTACCGTACGTGGTGGTACTGACAAAACCTAGAGCGCATCCAAGTTGCAAAGCCAGCGGCCATAACGGCCATAACGAAGAATGTCATGAATGCATTAAACGCGACTAGCCCGTCATCGTGGATGCCAAGATCAAGGCGATCACCAAGGCCATTGAGACGGCCCACTTAAAACTGACGTTGCGGCTGGCCAATATGAGGAGAGCGGCTACACCTAAGATAGACAGGGCCGAAAACACACTTACCGGTCCAAGTGTCAACTCATTCCAAATAAGGTCCAGCCTATCTATTGATCACCCTCGGTTTCGGCCCCGATCTCAACAATGCGGTTTTTGTTCCGGCAAAGTGAGGCTTGGCCGCGTTGTGAGCAACGGGCCAAGCCTCGAAGCTTCGCCGTACGTACTCGCCAGGAATCACGGTGAGAGACTTCACTCACGACGGATACCAGCTCTCGCGCAGTGCTTGTAGGTGGATAAAGTTGCGATAGTTAATAAGGCCCGAACACGCCAACCCTGGAACGCGATCTCGACACCCCGAGCAAATTGACAGATGTAGCGCAGCGGTCCCTGTAAAATAACGTGAGCCCGTTTGGTCCGTCGGATTGTTCGATGGAAAATCGGTGAGGCCTGATGCGTGTAACGAGGGTGGGCAACACACTCTGGCACCAGGCCTCTGTCGGCAAAGTTTGACTCTGCGACCTGCTATAAACACCTGCGCAAAACGAACGTTCCCGATGCGTTTCTTAGTGGACTAAAAAAGGCTTGGTCGCGACCAGCACGGACCATGCCAGGACCACAGAGGACGATGAGTGTCCCAGCATGTGCTCATTGTTTGAAGAACTCTCGCCCAAACCTTCGTGTGGATTTGGCGAGATAGGCCAAAAAAAGTCTGGCGCTTTTTCCTTGGAGATCGGCGCCAGACTCCCAAAAGGACCCGGCGCGGGCGGGAGCCAGATCCTGCTGAATCCGGGGTGGAATTCAGTACAGGAATTATATTCCTTTCGGGGCGTTCAACCAATAACCAATTTGGTTCAGCCACTGCGTCTAACGCCTTATAAATACAACCTTTACTGCTGCAAAGTAAGCAGATTTGCTGCGTCGAAATCGCTTGTCGCCAAAGCTCAAACCACTGCAACTCCAATGGCGCAACAAAAAGACGGTGAGATCACGTCCCACCGCCAAGTTGATGAGCCCAGATTGCAACGGGTTTGCAGTGTCAGGAACTCAGCCGAACTGGAAATCGGCCCGTAAAAAACTACCGACTTCAGGCTTTGTTCCTGACTTCAAATGGAAAAAATCAAGGAAACCATTATGCGTCTCATAGACGAGTGGCGGATTGTTGTGCGCAAAGCGTTGGGCATCCGCGTGATGCTGCTTGCCGCTCTGCTGTCCGGCCTTGAAGTCGTGTTGCCGTTGCTCGACGGCGTTCTTCCAATCCCTCCCGGCATATTTGCAGCCCTCTCATTCGTGAACGTGGCGGCCGCTTTCGTTGTCCGGGTCGTCGCACAGAAGGATCTAGACAATGGCTAAAACCAAAAGCCGCTGCCTTGGCGCGGCTGGCGCTGCGTTCTTGGCGTTCGCGGTCGGTTTCACATCGTCATGGGGGGACCGGCGCTATATCGCTTACCGGGACGTTGCGGTGTGTGAACGATCTGCGATGGGAATCAAGGGCATCAGGAAAGGCGATCGGGGCCCCGACGCGTAATAAGCGCGCGTCAGCGGCTGCGAAGAAGGCGGCAGGTTAGAATGCTGGTTTCCCTGGCTGCGAGCCTGGACTGACAATGAAGATCGGTGGGTGCAGACTAAGCGAGTCGTAGCTGCCGCTGAGATCGTGGGTGAGACGCGTCGGCGCATGGACAAAATTGTTGGCGAAGTCGGCGATCTCAAGACCCACATTGCGACCATTATCGAGCAGGTCAAAGACAGCAAGAAGGTCAATGATGAAGTGAAGAAATGGAAGCTGATGGGGATCGGCGCGTCCTTGGCGTTGTTGGACCAGCCGGAGCTGCACTTAGCGTTACGCCGGCAAACTCTGTCGAATGCAGCTTCATAGGTGAGGACCGGCGAGGTGCAATCGATAACAGTGGCAGACCGTCGGGCCTCTGTGCGCCCTTTTTGGGAAAGGAATAGCCACGATGATCCCTTAAGAGCAATTGGTCAATCACGCACCGACTTCAACGGCCGACGAAAAATCTCATGCTTTATGATTTCGGTTCATGAGTTGATCGGGGGGCGGTGAATTGCGTGTCGGCCGAACCGACACCCAAAGCGATAGCCACGCCCACAAAAACACAACGCCGTAGATCAGAAAGGACCAGTCTGTCGTTGGGCCCCACTATCGTCATTTAGGTTGTCTCGCATTTTCACTATCCCCAGTTCCTAAGCTTTTCTGGTAGCCACGTCATTACATTACGCGACGGACCGGCAAACCGAGTCAAATTGATATATTGGAAGCGACCGCGAAATTTCGGCAAGTGGTCGGGGGATCAGCTAATCGTTACCTGACCACGAGGGGCGGCGAAGTATGCTATTGCTATTATCAGGTGAGTTAGTCGATATGCAGCCGCTCAGAGCCACCAAAATCAAAACGAGAAATAGTCGCATTTTACCCTCCGCATGAGGTGTCACTCGGTGCTCAGCTCAGGGTAATCACGCTGCACCCAGACTGTTATTACCGTCAATTCACAATCATGAATAAGATCCGTGATCGCTGGCTTGCCCGCACCTGGCTAGGCCCTACGTCCCGGCTTCCGCTTGCCCCTCTCGGTCCCAGCTTCCCTGTCGGCGGTTGCCGTAGCGTGGTGTCGATGTATTCCGGCCTCCCTCGCAGCCTCGACAAATGCCAAGCGAGCAGCAGTAGCCGCTTAGGAGCCCCGTATATGAAAGCCCGCATCATTCAGACCTTACACAGCGAATTCATCACAACCACCATGGACGCCGACAATCTTATTGCTGCCATGGAAGTTCCCGACTTCGCCCTCCGCCTCTTCAACAGCGATGACCGGCAACGAGCGGATGCAGGATCAGCCCATCAATGGCCCGATGTGCGACGGCGATGCGATCCGGGAGGAATGCCCGGAAATCTACACTTCACTTAGTGTCTGGCGCTCAACCAGCCCGGGGGCGATTGCCGCGCATAAGAAAACCCGCCATGACGAAGCCTGCAAAAACCACCGGCGGTATGTGCTGATGTTTCCCGCCGTACCGCCGCGTCCAAGAGTTCTTGGAAGCAAATTACCGCTACCTTGAGCGCGCAAGTTCCGCCGAAGCCGAACTTTCTACCTTGAAGGCCGACATACCCGCCGGTTTCGACTGCACAATGCCATTGACGGAAGAGCCACCCGCCCACGCTTGGCCGCCCTACGCCTTCGTGGCAATCCTGAACGCGCAAATGCTCAACAGTGTGAACTACTGAAGGGCATACGCGACAACTTGAAGTCCGCCGGATATTAAGCAAATCCCATGATAAACATTTACCCCCAGTAATATACATGAAAATTTATTTATTGTTTTTTATCCAATTCAACGTTATTTGAATAGCCTCCTCCAATGAATATGTGTTGGCTCCGGTAACTTTATATAAATTATCCAATGGCAAAATATTATTTGTCGTCATATTCTTTAACCGGAAAGAAGTCATTGGAAAATTAATGCCTATAGTTTGCAGCATATCGCCTGAAAGTGCCGCCATCTTAAAAATATAATATGGTAACGAAGGCGGTTTTTTATATCCAAGCGCAGTTGCAATATCATTTGTCCAGCTAAATATGTTCAGCGGTGGTGCATCTCCTATATAATAAACTTTATCTTCCACCTGCTTTGCGAATAACAGCTTTTCTATTTGCACCACTCCATTTAAAACAAAGCCATAGGTTTTAGTACAGCTCCGATTCCTGATATTGAACATTTTTTTTGCAAGGACCCTGTCAAAAAAATCCTTATATGGAGTTTCAAACCAGGGTCCCCACATCGATGTAGGTCGTATGATCAACCAATCATACAACAAATTCTTTTTCCTGATCAGTAACTCCATCTCTTTTTTACTTTCCCCATAAATGGTGGTCGCAGCAAAATCCAGTTCCCCCGTTGGAATATACCCGGGTCTGCACACCAGCATCGAGGATGCAAATATAGCGCGTTGAACGGTTTGTATTTCATCCAGCGCTTCTATTAAATTATTTGTACCAAGCGTATTTACCTTATAATCACCTAACTGCTTGCCATTTAGGTCGGTCCTGGCCGCTAAATGCACCACGTGGGTTGGTGAAAATTCTTTTACGATCTGCGTTACGGCCTGGGCATTCAGCAAATCAACATTTCTCCAATATACTTGGTGTTCTTTCTTTTTAGGTGCATTGCCGTCGAGATTTATCACTGTATGGCCGAGCACTGCAAAATGATCTACCAGGTTGGTTCCTATAAATCCTGACCCGCCGGTTATTAATATTCTAATCACTTTGTCCTCCAAACACAGCGGCAAATTCCAGGAAGGCTTTGGTCCAATATGTATTTGGCCGCGTCGCGGACGCAATCAATGCCGATGGTCTAACTGCCCTGCGAGCACAGAGACGATTTTGAAAGGTTGGAATCTTCCATGCCCTCATTGCAGCACAGCGGCGCCGAGGTTACCACTCCATCAAATTCTGTATTGTTGAGGTGAGCCTTAATGGAAATGACACGAGTCCCGGCAAGGGAACCGAACTTCCTTCGCGGCGCCGGGACTCGGTGCCCTATGGACACGGGCATTAACCCAACGTGGTCGCCTCAATACAGGCTGTCAAATCACCACTTAGAGCGAAAGTAAAAAAGCTCAAGCCTCCTTTTTGAATGGCTTGAAGTACAGCGCCAGATCTCACCGTCGCGTCGCTTGTGCTCGCTGCCCGTACTCCAGGTACGATCGCTCCAACGATACCTAAAATGGTCACCAGCAGAATAATGGACACGGCTATGAGGATGATCATTGTAAACGAGAGCAATCGTCCAAACCTGCCATCGACCGCGTCTAAAAAGAACAGTGCTATTCGCTCAGTGAATTGATCCCGACGGGGCAGTATCGCGCCGAAGGAGTTGCCTGAATGTGTATCGTCACCCCTATAGTTGCGTTTGTTGGCCATTGTCCTGGCCCTTGTGTTGTTTGTCTTCTCGCTGTTGGCCCCGCGGCCCTTGCCGGGGCGGGCCGGGCAGTGGAAAGAATACCTTCAATCCAAACCGACCTACCAAAGGCTTAGCGTACTAAAGGGCCTATAGCCGCTTGTCTGCGATATAGATGCCCGCCTCTTTAGCAGCTTCAATGAAGGTGTCCCGGCAGGCCGTGCGCGTGACCTTTCCATCCAGAGCATCCAAGCAGGCTTGCCGAGCAACGGTGAATTTGTCGCCTGTCTGCACAGGCCAATGCGCAACGAGCCACTCCGCCGCTTGGACAACAGATCTGATGTTTTTCATCTTACCGAGGTCGGTCATAATGGTCACACTGGGGAATGAAAGCTCGCGCATGCCGATAAACGCGCAGCCAAGTTCGGGGTTCCTTTGTTACTCCGGCGGAGATTGGAACTTTACGATGGCGAGATCATTTGGATAAGCAGCGCCCGACTTTTCCACCATTTGAGGCAGATCAGGAGAGCCGGGCACTTCGGGAATCAGAACTCGAGAGTATGGACGGGATGGAGCATACATGATGGGGGAAATACGAATAGCAGTCATCGACGATCATCCCCTGTTCAGAGAGGGCGTTAAACGCAGTCTTGGTGAAATCAGCGGCTTCGAAATCGTGGCAGAAGGAAGCACGAAGGAGGACGCAATTTGGATTGCACACGAGTACCTTCCAGATGTCATCTTGCTCGACGTTTCAATGCCGGGTGGCGGTCTGGATGCGATCTCGCCGATACTGGCCCGCGTTCCCGATCAGAAGATCGTCATGCTGACCGTATCCGAGACGAGCGACGATGTGACCATTGCCATAAACAGCGGCGCGAAAGGATATGTCCTGAAAGGCGTCGGCTCCCGGGCACTCGCGGGTATAGTTCGCGCCGTGGCGTGCGGCGAGGGTTATGTTTCTCCGACCCTATCGGCCCGTTTGCTCTCTGACGCGTCATCGATGCCCCGCGCGCCTGGCAAAAATAACTCGATCGCCGGACTGACCGCCCGCGAGCATGAAGTATTGAACCTTGTTGCGGCAGGATTAAGCAACAAGCGCATTGCGCTGAAGCTTGACCTGCACGAAAAGACGGTCAAACACCATAAGGGACGCATCCTTGCCAAACTCAACCTCAAAAACCGGACCGAAACTGCTATGGCATTGCGTGACGCCGGTCACGAGATTCATTTTGCGTGAGGATCGAACATTGAGCTGCCGGAGCTCTACGGCAGGCGGCTCGCCAGGCATGCCGCCAATTTGAGAAAATCGGTTCCTTATTGCCAGCGATCTCACCAAAAATGCCACGGTCGATCGTTTGAGAGTTTAAAATTTCGCTGCAAAATGTAGTCGCGGACCCCAACGGGGACGACAAGAAGCGGATCGTGTGGCGTCTGGTACAGATGTAGGTCCATGCCCAACTTCCTACATACAGTCGGTGCATTGATCAACGACGCACACAATCAACAAGCATGCCATCATTGCGTGAAACTTGATTTGGAAGCGCTCGCCATCCAACTTGGCCGGGATCACGGTACCATCCATTACGAATTGATGACCAAGCTTAAATGCTCGATTTGCGGCTCAAGGTACGTCGGCCTAACCCTCTCGACCCAGGAGACTGAGGGGCTAGGGCACGTCCGATTTGTGCGGCGCATTAGGTAGGCGATCCCACAGTGTTTCATTTAATGTTTACAAGGGCAGAAGCGAGTTGCTGGTGCAAAAGCCCGATCAGCACGGAGGGTTACTTGAACTTTGGCTGACCGGGCTGTTTGGGTCCCCCACGACCCCTGCCGACCGGTGGACTTGCCGACACTGGTAGAATACCTCCAATTTGGCAAAACGACATCGGACCAAAGGCCTAACGGTAACAACCAAAAGGCCTATAGCCGCTTGTGTGTGATGTAAATGCCTGCCTCTTTGGCAGCTTCGATGAAGGCGTCCCGGCAAGCTGTGCAAGGGACCTTTTCATCCCAAGCCTCCAAGCACGCTTGCCGAGCGGCCTTGTATTTGTCTCCTGTCTGCGCAAGCCAATGCCCCAACGAGCCACAGCGCTACTGGGCCAGGTGTTCTCGTCCACCTTCGTAACCCACGATAGGCGCGAAAGGTGTCATAGCAAGACGCGAGTGGGCAGGATACAGGCGCTCTCAGCAAAGTTCGTGAGGAAGGACTCGGCAGGAGCACCTCTGCCCAAATCATCACTTCATGCGTTTCGAGCACGATCTGCAGATATTCTATCCCCTCACACTCTGCAGGGAGCGCAGGGGCAATCGAGATTTCGTTGACAAGCTCCTTTACCCGGATGCTGTCATCCCAAGATGGCCCGGCCTTCTTGTAGGCCCGGCGACCAATCCACTTGATGGCAGCGGCTTCGCCGCGCACGGTTTCAACAAGATCGCCGATTTTGAGATCCTCAATGCGCGCCTCGCCTTGCGGTGTCCTGATGGAGGTGCCACGGAGGAAACAATTGTGGCCGCGTCCCTTGTTACCGCCTCTGGGGCCGACGCCATCGTCTGCGGGGCTGTTCCCAGACGCTAATTGGAGCGCCACCGCAACATGCAAGGCGATGGCGGTCGTTTGCAGCATTGCACAGCGGGTCCCCATGCTCGTTGGCAAGACCCAGCGGTTTAAGAGCGGTGTCAAGTTTGAAGGACACGTTGCCCGAAAGGGCCAAGTCCTTCCTCCCTTTGAAGTACTATGATTGCATTGCAGAATGACTACTGTGCCTTGCTATCGGTGTCGAGCAGGTCTGAGGGCAATGCATAATATATCGCGGACCGCTCTGTCTTCCTTGACGGGGTGCGGAAAAAGTCAACTTCTACAATTTGAGGCGGCTGGCATAATCGGGAGAAAAACGGATTATGTTCTTGAAGACGCGGATAGGATTCTGCGTTGCACTTGCCTTGCATGAAGCGGGCATACCCTTGGACACATTAGCCAAAGCCATTCGAAACAAGGTATTCGCGCTGGACTTTGCTGCGCAGATTATGTTCGACCCGGTCTACCTGTCGACGACATCGATGGCGAGGGAGCTCGACGGTTCGGATGTCACTCCTATAGCACTGAACAATTTGAGGGCTGCGGCCGGTCTTCCTCGCTTGTCAACAGAGCAGGTTCTGCGCGAGGACGATGTCGAGTTGCTTAAGCTTATTGTTGAATGCCGCCGACTGGGCATTTCCGACCTGGCAATGACGCGAGTATTGCGGGCCTTTGGACAATCTACATACCGCGTTGTGGAAACAATGCGCGATTTGTTCCGCAGTGAAGTCGAGGAGAGAATGCTGAATGCTGGAATTCCACACGCTCAGATGCTTGGCGCTGCAGCTGCCAAGCGACTCGAGCTACAGCGGATAGGGTTTAGAGTGTTATTTATGCTCCAGCGTCGCCTGCTAGAAGAGTCGGTCTTCGATAACATTGTCTCACGTATTCAAGACGCTCTTTGCGAGAGCGGTTTGGAGACAGGGCCCGATGTCGATTTACCAACCGTTGCTTTCGCTGATCTCTGTGGTTTCACTGAATTGACACACGAACTTGGCGACAAGACAGCCGCCGAACAGTCAGCTCGCTTTGAGGCCTTTGCACAGCAGATTGTCTCTCATGTTGGGGGTAGATTGGTTAAGGTCCTCGGAGACGGCGTGATGGTACTTTTCCCAGAGCCAACAGCAGCGCTGACCGCCTGTCTTACATTGGTGGAATCGGCCGAAGAGCACGGTCTCCTGCCGGTGCGCGTTGGCTTGGTCACAGGCCAGGTTGTGCCGCGAGACGGTGACATTTTCGGCCAGACGGTGAATTTGGCCGCGCGGATTACCAGCGTCGCAAACCCCGCACAAGTGGTCGTTTCCGAAAGTGCTATGGCAGCGGTCGCTACCAGCAATCCGGAAATGTTTAGTTTCGCGGCCTTGGAACCCACCGTTCTAAAGGGTCTGCCAGGTCGCTTTTGCTTGTTCTCGGCCGACATCGCCTCGTCATACGAATCGTGAGCGGAGGAATGCTGGAGTAAATCGAAACGGGTGGCCCCGCGATAGCCATCGCTTCGGCCGGCCGTTTTCTTCAGTAGGTGCTCGGCGGCTTCATAGACGGATGTTGTGTGTGACTTGGCGCTCTGAAGGACTGATACGATTATGTCTTCCATGGGGCCTATAGCAGCACAGTGGCGGACTCCACTCCATTAAATTTGCTAGTGGTTAAAAAAGGCAGAGCGGTCTGGCCAAGTCGTTTGCAATGAAGCGCGGGAATGGTTCCTTGCTGGGCGCTAATCCCTTCTAATGATCTGCCCATCGTGCATTTCGCCGGTATCGCCGCCTTGGGCGATGAAATCCGTTTCAAGTTCGGCCCAGGTTCCCAAATATTCATCGCAGACACTGCAATGGATTCGCGTGCGGTAAGTCACATTTTGCGTGAGCGTAAGGTAGATGGTGTCGCACTTGCGACAGGCGAGCTTGCTGTCTAAGCGTTTGGGAGTGGTACTGCTCATGGTTGCCTCGCCGTGGCACGGAGCAACATCTTTCATGATGCACAGCCGTCGAGGCAATTGCTTGCTTGTGCATCGTGCAAACCCTGATCGAAGAGCGTCATTACCCTGCGGGCAAGACGGTCAGCGTATTGATACTTGGCGGGCCCCGAGCTGTTTGGATGCCAAAAGCTACGCATGTTGGATTAGGTTCCAGTCCTGGCTTGAATAATAAAGCTTTTGAGTAGGTGACGACCCATGGTGTCCTCCCGCAATATGGCGAAGCCCATAGGATGTCTCAAGCGCCGGTGTGCCGTTAACTAGGTCCAACGACAGAATTATTAAAAAACTCATCTTGACTGGATTCCATTTCAAGTGGCTCGCGTCCTCAAGCTCTAGCCTTAAGCGACGCTGGGATTATAGGACGCGATGACCGACAGAAGTGTTCTATCTGACGCACAGGATCATCGACCGGCCGCCACCCTGTAGCTTCGAGTTTGGCAGACGAGGCCACCAGGTCGCGGCCTAGCCTTTTCCTGCGCTCGCCTTGACCAGTTAGCGTTGCGGAGAAATCCAATAGCACCGCGGGGACGGCAAACAACAATTCGTGTCGGCCCATGCCACGCCGCATGGCCGCCACGATATCTCCGATGGTTACCGGACGCCGGTCCGCCACGATGAAAGTCTCGCCGTCCGTATTTGGCTTTTTGAGGCTGTGAAGGATCGCCGCACAAAGAGCGCCACGGTCGAGAAGTGATCTCTTGCCCGGCAGCGACTTCAGCGGGAGCAAGATGGGCAGCGCCGCAAGGCGCATCAGCTTCGCAAGATTACCTGTTGCGTTTGGGCCGTAAACAAGAACCGGCCGTAGGATGGTGTAGTTGCGGCGAGGCATGCTAGCGGCGATCTCTGCCTCCGCGGCGAGCTTTGTCTGCCCGTAAAACTCTGTCGGCTGTGGCGGATCACTTTCCCGTAGAACGCCGTCGAATACACTGCCGCACTGCGCCCGGATTGATGAGGTGAAGACGAACTTTCCGTTGATCTTTTTGTGCGCGGCCTTGGCCAGCTTTGCCGTCAAAACACAATTGGCAAGATAATACTCGTCGTCCGATACCGCTCGTTTGGCGTGATGAATAGCTGCCAGGTGGACGACATGATCAACGCCATCCAGGAGGGCTTCAAATGCGCTTTCGGGCGCATTCGCGTCCGGCAAGTATACGGATGGCGAACCGCTGCTTACAGATCTTCGCGACGCGCTGACGATATAGTAACCAGCAGCTTCGAGTTGTCTAACCAGTTCGCTGCCGATAAAGCCTGACGCCCCGGTTATGAGTACGACTTCCCGGTTTCGCGTGATGTTATTTCCGGGTAATCGGTCTTGAATTGTATCGTGCAAAAGTGAGGTGGCCATGTGTTTTGTCTTCTCTGTTACCCCCAAAGCGCCTCGATGCTGCCGTGACAAAGAAGGAACGCTGTTCCAAAGGGCTGGCTGTGGAGAACATTTAATAATTTGAGATGGATATGGACCAAAGGTCCATTAGTCTCCCAGCGAAAAAGCACTCAAGACGTCAGACGCTGCGATGAACTCGTATTAAATCCGCCAACAAAGTTTTTACCATGGCCGAAGCGAGGTGCTGGCCCAAAGCCCGATCAGCACGGAGTGATTTCTCGATGATGGCTGACCGGGCTTTTTGGGCTCTCCTTGCCGGCGGGACGAGCCGGCACCGGAAGAATACCTCCAATCCCGGAAAACGACATCGGACCAAAGGCCTAACGGTAACAACCAAAAGGCCTATAGCCGCTTGTGTGTGATGTAAATGCCTGCCTCTTTGGCTGCTTCGATGAGGGCGTCCCGGCGGGCCGTGCAAGTGATCTTTTCATCCCAGCCTCCAAGTATGCTTGCCGAGCGCCTTGTATTTCTCCTGTCTGCACAGGCCAATGCACAACGAGCCACAGCGCTGCTACGCCAATGGACTTGATGTCTTTCGTCTTACCAAGCTCAGTTGTGATGTTCACGCGGGGAATAGAAACACGCGCACGCCGATAAACGCCCAGCCCAGCGCTCCGTTCACTCGTGATCAGGCGGACATAGCGTTTGAGGATGACTGTATTGCAAAAGATGCCCAGTTGGGCGAGCGGCCCTCCATGAATCCGCAAAGAAAGAATTCAACTTAATACTGGCGCGCACAGGGCCCCGCCTGTGAGCCGTAAGCCAGACGGCTTGTCAGACTTTGGTCCGACAATAGTGCGCCAAAGGTCTTACCCTTGATTGGACTGAAGTCCGGGTACGGAACTAGGCATTCCGTTTTGGCGTTTTTCCCTTAGGTTTGCCGCTTAAGTGACTCGTGTGAAACAGTTTTTATCCATTTCGGCAGGGAGGAACCAGTGACCCTCAAGGTGTCGGCCGCCAATTCAAATCGTGCTCCGCCAATCACCAAGCCGGGGCTGCTCGGTTTATTGAGATCTGGTTGGAAAACGGGGATTGTTTCTGTTGGGTTTGAAAAACCATCACTATCGGTAAAGATGAAATTCTTGGTCGTTTTGCTTGTGGCCGGGACGATTGCCGTCGCTAGTGCGCTTGCAAAGGACGCGAAAATCACCAACCGACAGGAGTTTGCGGAATTGGCGACCGTTGCGAATATGTTCGAGGTCCAGTCGAGCCAACTCGCCCTGAAATACGCAGTCGACGCAACGACCAGAGAATTCGCGAAGCATATGATAGCGGATCATTCCAGGTCCGGCGAAGACATCAAAGCTGCCGGCGAAGCCGATAAAGTTGCAATACCGACACAGCTTGATGACCATCATCAGGCAATAGTGGATGCACTTGCAGTGGCGAAAGGGTCGGACTTCGATAAGGCGTACCTGTCGCAGCAACTGGAGGCGCATCAAACAAGCCTAGCTCTTTTTTCGGTATATTGCACGAGCGGGGAGGAGGGAGAGCTGAAAAAGTTCGCAGCAAGAGCGCTACCTACTCTGACCCAACACCTTGCCGACGTGAGAAATCTGAACTGAAGGCTCGCTTATCGCCTGACCCAGATGCAAAGGTACAAACTAGTGGTTGCGAGTGATCTGGGTCGTATGCCGTGCGCTACGCTATCGCTGGTTGTGTTTTTGCCGATGCCAAATTCCAGGCCGTGCATATTGCCGCGCAGGCGCTCGCAACATTGACAAAGTGCCGGCGCCAACTGCTGAGATCGTCTTCAAACGCCGGATCTATTATTCTCTGACTTTTTCACTTACCGAGGGGATTAAAGAGAGCTCGCATGGAAGAGAGGCCAACCGTAACGGACGGCACTGCCAGGACCGAAGGGCACGATGAACCAAGGTCTAACGAGAAGCGACATGCCGCGTCCGGTGGTGCGGCGTTCGCGCGGACGGGAACAGCGCTTGCCGAACTCGGCGAGGCACTGCGGCACGACTTGTCTACCACGTCGCGTCTGGCGGCCAAAAAGCTCCGAGCAGCCGGCAGCGGGGCTGTGTCTCGGCTACGGGACATCGATTTTCAAGCCGCGAAGATTAGAGCCGCCGAGACGGCGGCCTGCTCGGCGGCAGTTTGGTCGCGTGTGAAGCTTTGGCGTTTGCGCTCGACCGATGAGCGAGCTGTCGGAAAGAAGCAGTTTCGCTGGCGGGCGCTTGGCTTGCTGAGCGCAGTAACGGCTGGCGCATGTCTTGTGTTCGTCGTTATCCTCTTTTCCTGGGCATTAAGCGACGTGCCATGGGAAGAAATAGCGGAGGGCTCGCTGAAGCCGGTGGTATTGCTCGAAACGGTGGATGGCAAACCGCTGGTAAGACAGGGACCGATCCAGGGACCCTTTGCGGCGAGAGAAGAGTTTCCCCGTCATCTAATCGATGCGGTGCTCACCAGTGAGGATCGGCGTTTCTACGACCATTCGGGTATCGATCTGAAGGGCATTCTTCGCGCCTCGTTTAGGAACGTCCGCGCCGGCGAGGTCGTCCAGGGCGGCAGCACAATCACGCAGCAACTTATTAAGATTCTTTACCTCGAACAGGACCGGACCTGGAAGCGGAAAATCCAGGAGGCGGTGATCGCATTCTGGCTGGAAAAGAAGCTAGGCAAGGACGAAATCCTTACGCGGTATCTCAACAATATCTATCTCGGCGCAGGCGCAACCGGCGTTCCTGCGGCGTCCCGCATCTATTTCGACAAGGAGGTGCGAGACCTCAACCTCGGTGAATCAGCCATGCTTGCAGGCATCATCCGGGCGCCATCACAGCTCAATCCAATTAGCAATCCAGAGGGCGCTCGTCGACAGGCGAGCCTCGTGCTCGACGCGATGGTCAAGCGCGGCAAGTCCACCGCCGACCAAGCAAAGGTCGCGACTGCAGAATTTACTGAACTTCATCCGACCAAACCCGCGGCAAGGTCGGGAGGTTGGTTTTCGGACTGGGTGATGCAGGAGGCGCGCGAGCTTGCCGGCCCCTATCGAGGCACAATAAAAATCAGAACCACGATGGTGCGGCGGCTGCAGGTCATTGCCGAAAAGGTAGTGGCCGAAGCGCTCAAACAGGAAGGTGCGGCAGCGGGCGCATCGCAGGCTGCCTTGATTGCAATGACGCCCGAAGGCGCCGTGGTGGCCATGGTTGGCGGGGGAGACTACGCCAAGAGTCCGTTCAATCGCGCGACGACAGCCATGCGACAACCCGGCTCAGCCTTCAAGCTGTTCGTCTACTATGCCGCGCTGAAGGCAGGCCTGACGCCTGGCGACTGGGTCGAGGACGCCCCTATTGAGTTGAACGGATGGTCTCCCGAAAACTACGGCGGAGGCTATCGCGGACGCGTTACCATTGCGGAGGCATTCGCACGGTCATTGAACGCGGCGACGGTGGCGCTTGCTATGGAGATTGGGATCGACCGGGTCATTGCTGCTGCGCGCGAACTTGGAATCTACGCAAAGCTGGCACAGACACCAAGTTTGGCACTTGGGTCTTCGGAAGTGAACCTGCTCGACCTTACCAGCGCCTATGCTTCGATCAGAGCAGGCATCGCCCCGGTCGACCCGTGGGGGTCCTGTCCTTCCATGCCGACGGCCAGCGCGCCTTCCGCGTCGGGCCGCCAAAGCAGCCGACGGCAGATATTCGCCAGTACCAGCCGGACATGGTTGCTCTGCTGAGGCTCGTTGTCGAACGAGGGACGGGCCGCGAAGCTGATCTCGGAGCCCTTTCGGCAGGCAAGACCGGCACCAGCCAAAACCATCGTGACGCCTGGTTTGTCGGCTTCACCGAGCCGCTGGTGGTGGGCGTGTGGGTAGGCAATGACGACGAGACACCGATGAACGAGGTGACGGGTGGCAAGCTGCCGGCCAGGATCTGGCGAAATTTCATGCGCGCCGCTGCTGCCGGGCCTGCCGACAGTGCGCGAGACAGCGGAACTGATTTGACCGATAGTTCTTCCGCCGATGGCACGGAAGCACCCGCGACCTGCAATTTTCGAGCCTGTGCGGGTGCTTATCGCTCATTTCGCCCTGCCGACTGTACATTCCAGCCCTACCATGGGGCGCGTAGATTTTGTGAGAAATAGCTCGCTTGCTTGGGAAACCCCCGATTCGGGTGAGAGTCGAATATTTTCGGCGAGTGCTCAGTGAGTTTTGCAAAATCTGGCATTTGGAGACTGCCGGTGCCACTCGATTGCATCAGCTGGCTTCCGAAGCCGTCGTGATCGGAATTTTCAACCGCACGTATATTATAGCTTCCGACCGTATACAAAGGTCGCGACAGCTTGCGATCGTCAACAATGACAGCCGGGCTGTGAATTGGCGTCCGGATGCGCCCTTGCGGGCAACCGCTGCGAGCGACTGACCAAGCTGCACTCTGGAAAGCATGCCGATAAACCGCAGCCCTGCTCACCGTTCCTTTCATCCGGTCGACATAGCGTTGCGTGGGCATGAAACCACTGCGTGAGAAGGTTGCTGCCGTTTAGCGGTCAAACGATCGCAATCTTGATTGATCAGCTGTTGTCGCAGTTCGATTGATAATTGTGCGGCCTTTAGCGTCCTTCATAACGTAGCGTCCATCCTTGATGCGTTCACTCATTCCGTTCCGGTGCCGAACCTCCATTGTGGAACCGTCGATCGCGACAGCTTTCGGCAGGGTTAGACTGATCAACTACCCCGCCCCGAACATTGCCGCTGTTGCCAGCACTGTTGTTTTTGCCGCCCTTGTCTCCGCTTTTACCGCCGCCATTGCCACTGTTGCCGCTGCTGTCGCCATTGCCTCCTGCATTACCGCCATTATTGCCACCACCATTGCCATTGTTGCCGCCACCGCTGCCTCCGCCCTTGCCGGCATCTTTTCCCCACGCCGTCTGTGCATGCAGCTCAAGGAAGTGATTTCCGAACGTGACTTTAAAAGGCGCTGCACCGAGGGCCAGCGCCAGGACCGCGCTGCAAAGAACGGGAACCACCTTGACATGGGCAAGCATCGTGCCTCCTGTAAAAATTAGTCTGGTGCGCGCCAAGCCGCCGGTTGGGGTTATTGCGAGAGCTCCAGACCGCTGATGCAGCGCAATCAAACTTTGGTCTGGACTGAACAGCCATAAGTCTAGCGGCTTAGGGGACTGGAGCGCAATAATCCACGCGTTTACCGAAAGGCCTGTAACGACCTGGACATGAAGAAGTTTGGCTTGACCGCGCCAGTGCCATTGATAAAGCGGCCAAGCCGAGGCTGAAGCAAAGTTGTCAGCCTATTCCAATGCTATTGTCGATTGACCAGTCGTCGTCCTCACGCCGACCAACTACTTTCAAAGGGCCATCACTTCGACATATAAACCACCTTGCGGTCCTTCATCGTGACGATAACCGGCTGCTTATCCACATGGATATAGCCGTAGTCCGGACTGTCGGGAATCGGCACCAGCTTGACGTCCTCTGAAACAGCCGCGCCCACCGCAACATCACCCTTGATAACTACAGGATCGATGGGGTGCGCGATGACGTAATCGCGGGCCGGCTGGGGTACTTCAATCACAACCGCGTCCTGCGCGAAGGCGCTTCCTGAGGCTGCCAGCATAACGGCCATGGCGAGCAAAATCCGTCTCATTGTTACTCTCCCTTGGAGAGTCTTTCCCTTCGGCTACCAGAATTCGTGGCAAATAGGTTTGTTCCCCGAGTGAGCACTCGCAAGGACATTTTCAGACCTTTGTCGTGCCCCAATCAAACTTAAGGCCGATCTTCTAGACGGGCTAAAGTCTAGGCGTCCTCGGACTGAAGCCCAAAACCCAAACCTGCAACCTCCATGGCGTTTGCCATTCAGCTTCGCCGTTCGCGAAAAGGTCGTGGGTAGCGGGCCATTGCCGCAGATCGTGAGGTAGTTCGGGTCTCCGATCCCAATATGCCACAAGGCGATTGTTCCTGATGGTGATTCAGCGCGCATGGAGGATCATGTTCATGATGCCGATGATATAGGCGAGTCGCTTTTTTTTGCGAAAGCATCGGGCGCCTTCGCTGTCCTTCTGCCGATATATCGGGGCAGTGGGTTAGCGAGGCAATGATACTCTTCGCACGCCACCGTCTATGCCCCCGAGGTGCGACGAGCCGTTTGTCGCGTTGGCGATGTAATTCGTCCAACGTTTTAGTGATCGTCTAAATACCGACGCTTCATTCAGCCCTTTATTGCAAAAGAATAATCCCAGTGTCATTTTTCGATTATGGGATATGGGAGGAGCGATGTGCCTGGGTTTATTGATCATACGTCGAATTTGGTGCGTAGCCTCGGTTGGGTTAAAACGGCAGGAATTTTCTTTAGGCGAGCATTGAAAATCAACGCGGCAACTAAAGTTGGTCCACATAAACTTCAGCTGCGTTGCCGCGACTCTGATCTTTTCGTGTACGGACAGGTCTTCGGCGCCGAAGAATACTCTGTAGGAAAGCGGAATGAACGTGCGCTAAAAGATTTCATTGCAAGATCCGTTGGTGGCGGGAAAACCCCTATTATAATCGATGGCGGCGGAAACGTTGGCTATAGTGCGGTATACTTTGCCACAACATATCCCGAAGCACAGGTTATAACTATTGAACCTGATCCGGTAACTTTCGCCCTAATGAAAAGCAACTGCTCGGCCTTCAAGAATGTCGTGCCTATCCACGGCGCGATATGGACTCATCAAAACGGCGTCCATCTCGGTAATACTGCCCAAGCATCTTGGGCTAGAACAGTTGAAGACGAAGGAAAAACACCTTCTTTCACGATCGAAGCCCTAGTCTCCAAGATCCCAAATGCGGACCCTTTGATCCTCAAACTGGATATCGAAGGTGCCGAGGCGGAGGTTCTTCGAAGTTCTGCAGCGGTCGTCAGGAGATTCCCCTGTATTCTTATCGAGCCGCACGATTTTATGGTCCCTGGGAAGAACACAATTTCCGGCCTGTTCTCTACGCTTGCTGACAGACAAATTGACACCCTAATAAGGGGCGAAAACTTGATGTTTTTTGATACACAGGTTCTCAGGATTGGCTTGATTGCATAATATGAACTTGCGAGCACCAAGGCCCTTTGGGCGGCGATATAGCGCTGCTGTCGACATCGCCGACGAAGTCTCCGCCATCCTCGCCCGTCTGGAAACCTCAGGCGGCATGTCGCGCAACGAGATTGCCGAATGCGCGCGTCTGTCGAAGCCCACCGTCTGGCGTCTCGCGGCCGGCGACGTGCGCAAGCCGACCTAGGAGCGTCGTCAAGGTCGAGCGGCTTCACTGCCCAGGGTGGGCGGACCGTCGTCTCTGAAGACGGTCAATCGGTAACAGCCTCGAATTCGATAGCTGGACATCGGAGGAATTCCGCCGAGGTCTCCTTTGCCGGGCGGTCGTATTGCACTCATATTGAGACGGCCTGCCTCTTCGCCAGACAGAGGAATTCATAGGGTCGATACTTGATCTTTTGGGACTGCGCCGCAGTGTTTGCGACACACCCGCTCGAAGATGGCCGCAAGAAGCCGCTGGCGGTCGCGTTGGACATTGATCGTTCAGTCGTTGGCACGAGCCGGCTTTTGCTGGTAGACGTGAATGTAGTCGACGAGCAAAAAGGACGGGTTCGGCGTTTCATCGATCGGCCAGCCTGATCCGAGAGCAAGATTTACCAAGGGATAGAACGGCATGTGAAACTCCTTCGGCGTCTGGAAACTCCATATGGATTTGCGATCAAGGTAAATGGTCGTCCTCTCCGGAGTGATCTCCACACCGTAGGTATGGTATTCGTTGCTCAAGGTTCCGTCCTCAACCGTGGTCCATTTGCCGTCTGTGGAATTTTCGCCACCTTGGCTGGCGCGCCAGATATGATAGCCGCTACTGAATTCCCACGGCACCCGGCCGTAGTATTCCACTACATCGATCTCTGCGGTGTACTTCGAGCGGTCGACCCCGATCAGCCAAAAGGCTGGCCAGACTCCTTTACCGGGGGGCAACTTCATCCGTGCCTCGAAGTATCCGAATTCTTGCGAGAATCCCTGCCCTTTCGCGTTCGTCGACGCCAAGAGGCCCGAACGCCAGGTTCCATCGGGTCCCTTACGCGCCTCGATGCGCAAGATCCCTCCCTCGACGGTGAAGGGAAACCCCTCGGTCGGGTCGGTAAAACGTGCGTCACCAAAATCTCCGTTCCAGGGTGTGTGGGCAATCCACCGCGAGCCGTTCTCCCCCCAGGCCGAGACATCCAGCTTGTCGAAGTTCTCCTCGAACGTCATGTGGAACCCGTCAATATTGATCTGCCCTTGAGCCCAGCAGGGCTGGTGCAGCAATCCTGCCAAACCAAAGACAATGAGCATAATGAATCTCTTAGCAAATGGGGAGCAATGCATTCTGCTTCTCCGGAAATGTCATTGTTTTCAAAGGTCGCTTGCTGCGTGAAGAGTACGCCGGCGATCCGCGTTTTCAGGAGAAAGTTCTTTCCAGGTGCGTTGGCTCGTGATTCGGAGCATCGAGCTCGCCGATGAGCCCTGTTTTCGGAATGATTTCCACGATGAATTCCCTGCCGTCGGGCAACATCGTACTCGCGCTAACCAAGGCCCGCTGGACGCGAGCAAACATGTCAACGAGGCACCGCCCCAGGCGATAACCTCACCGCCATGGAAGCTTCGAACGCTCGAACGATAGAAAGGGAATTCCTCGACAACCGAAATCGCTACCTTAGCGGCTGTGTAATCTCCTGTGTGTATAGCTCCATCCATGCGCATTACTCCCAAAATAAACTGGTTGGCTATAGTAGATGCTGCAGTGCATCATTCATATTGCTCCAGTTTGAGAGGCAAATAATTGCATACCGAAAAAACATCGACAAATGAAATCGTTAAATAAAAATGATAAACAATATCGTTTTTGAGTCGTCTCCGTAAATCGATTTCCCCACGCGTCTTCGATGCGTAGCAACATTCCAATTGACGGCTTCTTCTACTTACCTATCTAATCAATTAGGTCGAACTC
The DNA here is from genome assembly GCF_025452215.1 of Phyllobacterium sp. A18/5-2. Classification (NCBI taxonomy): domain Bacteria; kingdom Pseudomonadati; phylum Pseudomonadota; class Alphaproteobacteria; order Hyphomicrobiales; family Phyllobacteriaceae; genus Phyllobacterium; species Phyllobacterium sp. A18/5-2. Next base: position 1,142,128 of record NZ_CP104967.1, read on the forward strand.
TGACGCCGCGATAGTCTAAGATTGATCTCTGGCGGCGTCTTATTAGCATAAAATTTTGTTAATTATTATGACCTCGGTCACAGACAACCTGGTTAAAGGGCACTACCAAACTTTAGTTGGGTCCTAACCGAAATGTTGGGAGACGACCGATGACGTGGAAAGCACAGGGTATTGAAGTTAACGAGATCCTGGTCGGGCGTCGAGAAGTCCGCGCAAAGCGGTGATCTGCGTGTGTGCCGACCTTATGTGATCGGCAGATCGTCGAAGCGCGCGGTAGACCTTTTGATAGCGGCCACCCGCTTTTTGCTGCTCTCCCCGCTTGTCCACGGCAATCGGCAAGCATTACTGCTGAGAAACCTATGATCAGCGCTTCCTACCATGCGATTGCTGGCCATCGAGCTCCGATCTGCGTCCCGCCTGTCGGACGGCTGATCGGCTGGCAAAAGCTCAGACCTTCATGCGTTCGCGAAATTGGTGCAAGTGGCTCCTTCGTCGGAGAGAGTGTTCAGGAAAAACTATGACCTACAGTGCTTCCGTCGCCAGCATTTCACATTACATCAAGGCTCGACTACGCCGGTCTCTAAAGGCCAAGCAGGTGAAGTATGACCTGTTGCGCCCAGAGCTCAAGTGCGCCCGCCACGTCGTCATATGCGTCATCCGGGACGAGGGGTATCGGTTGGCATTCTTTCTACAGTATTATCGCGATATTGGCTTTGAACACTTTATTTGCATCGATAACGGGTCGACCGACGGTACGGCCGAACAGTTGTCCCGCTTCGATGACGTGTCCCTCCTTTCAGCCAGCGGGTCCTACAAGGCAGCCAGGTTCGGAAACGACTGGATCAACGAAGTCATCGGCCGGTATTGCCAAGGGAAATGGGTCCTTTATGTCGATGCCGATGAATTTCTGGTTTACCCGCATTGCGATACCCAGCCGATCAGTCAATTGACCGCCTACATGGATTCTGTGGGCAGTCGTTCGCTGCGATCGGTAATGGTCGATATGTATAGCCATCACCCTATTGTTGAAAACGTATGCGAGCCCGGACAGAACCCGCTCGCGGTTTGCAACCTCTTCGACCGTTCGGGCTACGTGTCACATTTCGACAAACGCAATCGGACGATATGGATCAAGGGTGGAGTCCGCGGGCGTGTCTACTTCCAAGGCCATATCTGGGATGGTCCGGCGCTCAACAAGATACCCCTGGTCTACGTGGTGGGGGAATGCCTGTTCCTCAAGTCATCGCATCAGGTTTGGCCGCTGTCCCTGAATTTAGGTGATATGCGTGGGGCCCTCAGCGTATCGGGCGCCCTTTTGCATTTCAAGTTTCTATCCACCTTCGTTCATAAGGTCCGATCCCCATACACAGAAGAATACACTTTATATTCTTCCGGCAAGGACACACATAATTTCTTGTACGATGATACGGGTGTTTACAAAAACTGGAAAGATCTATCTGATCATGGCCTTATACAAGGTGAGGGTTGGAAATACTGGAAGAACGTTTCTGACTGTGAAATCTAGTGATTAATCGAGGCTAAAGATCTTGCCCGCCCGATGTGCTTTGATTCAGCGCCCATTGAAAATAGGGCGTCTTCCTAGCAAATCGCCAATAAATTTTTACTCCTTCGCCACGACTGTTGATCCAGTACGTGGTTTCGCCAGATTTCACTCAGAAATTCCTCTTCGTTCAGCGCAATAACCGCGGTCGATTCTCCAATATATCGGCGCCGACTTGCAGGCTAGGAACAATGAAAATTCTCGGGCGGGCGCCGCTCTACAGCATGTTGGTGCATGTCTATGGGCAAGCCTATCTTCTCGCCGATCAGCTAGCAGCAACTATTGATTCGGTGCTTTCGTGCACCCTGATGCAGGCGTGATTGAGCGGCGCCTCACTCCCTTCGAATAATCTGGCCGTCATGTATTTCGAATACACCGTTGTTGGGACGCGACTCACTGTGGCGAGATCCGATTTCGGATCGATTTGGCCAATGCCATTCGCTTTCTCAAATCTGATTATGGCCTCGTCAATTTCCTGCATGAACGCCATCTGCTTCTCTAAGAAACCGATGCGCTGAGAAAACCTTGTGAGCGCCTGCGTGAGATCATCCACCTGGGCTGACGCCTCTTCTGTTTCGCCCTCGTTCTGCATATTTTCGAACGAAAATGCAGCATTGACTGCAGCGTCTTCATACCGGCGGCGAAAGCCATCGCGCTCTCGCTCTGCCTCAACAACCGCATCCCTTATCGCCCGTTTGATGCTTTGGAGACGTGTGGCATCTGATTGCCGATCCCTTTCGGGATTTCTTGTCCGGAAGCTAAATAGCGCCATCTCTCCCCCAATTTCCTAGAACGCTGGAGCGCCCCAACGACCTGAATCAGCCATCCAGGAGAAGAGCAGCCATGGCGTTTCTGGATCGATTCAATGGTTGTTTCCAGTCGCAATCCTGTCAAGTCACATAACGGAACCCGCTTTTTGCCATCCGCAATTCGATTTACTGGATTCACCGTCAGAAACGTTCCTCCAGTATTTCCAACCTTCACCTTGTATAAGACCGCTGAGCCCGTTTGACACGTGGGTGGAGGAGGGGGCTGAAGGCAGGAAACGCCGATTATAGCACTTGAATCACATTACTGTCCGGGTGGAGCAACGATCGGTCATACGACGTAATCGCCGACCAGCAGGTTCTGGATTCGCGTGTTGGAACTGTCCTTTTGGAGCGCGTGTTTGAAGCGCTCCCGAATCGAGCGATACTTATATAGGACCATGCGGTCGAGCGTTATTCCGCGGTACAACACGTTGTATAACGGGTGCGATTTGCGCAAGTCGACATAAACCTGGCTTTCTGCATGGCCCCATGGAAAGAAGGTCCCGTGCCACGGCTTCGGATGTGCCATATAATGCACGATGGCTAAAGACGACATATTCACAAGATGAAGAAATTGCTTCGGAAAGTTCCAGCGGTTCGACATTAGAATAAGCGAGGAGCCGCCGACACAGTTCAGGGCCCCTTGATCATGTTTGCCCTCACAGGCCTCTGGATGTTTCATAAAAAGTTCCAATGCCTCCGGCCCAATCCAGCCGTCACGGTGAAACTTTAGGACACCCGCATTAAAATAGTGGCTGTCTACTCCGGTGTGGAGGAAGCCATCGATGGACGTAAAATCACGCGCCGCAAAAAACTTTCCCTCTGGGGCGACGGCGTGTTCGAGATCAAACAAATCGCCGACGATCTGTGTGTCCCCATCGAGGTATATAATTTGGGTATATTGGGAAGGCAGGACTTCGCAAAGGACCAGTTTCGCCATCGTGCTAACGCTGATCCGCCCCTGGAAAAACGAGCCATCGAGTTTGCCGAGTGAGTCCTGCAATGCCGCTTTCGCGTCGGCCAGTTCGACACCACTATTGGCGAGAAGGCCTTGCAGTTCTCCAAAATTATCGATCTGTTCTGACATGAGGATGCAAACGTCGGTCGCTGCACTGGTGAGTTTTCGAGCTTGAAGCGCCGAAAGAATAGTTGGAAATGAATACTCAACATCTGTAACATAAACGATACATTGATTATTCATGTCACCACCCGTTTGATCGTTTTTCGCTGGAAACGTACTTGATTGAACCCATTGCTATACCGTCGTATCGAGACGGGCCGTCATCGTTTTTCAATTGTGCAATCGCGTCTTGGTTGACGAGGACTTTTCGGCGTTTAATTATGGATTGCTCTGAAGGGCCCTTTACTATCGTCGGGCCGCAGTCCCGCATCGCTACAGTGCGAAGGTTGGCGAAAATGCAAGGGGAGGGATGATGACACTGGTGAGCGGCACTATCATCGTTATGGTGATTTCGATCGCGGCCGGAAGTACCATCCCTGTTTGGGGTTTCGCAATCTTCGCGTTTGTCGTGGCAACTGGCTGGGGCGCATTGTCCTTGGTCGAGGGCTCTTCCCTGGTTGCAGCGGCGCTCTCTACTATTGGTATACTGGTGCTCATGGAGGTCTGTTATCTGGTAGGTGTCTTCCTGTTCGGACTTTGGCGTCGGGCTCGCAAGCTTCCGAAAAATGGTTCGGTAGCTGACCGCGCGCCGGCGACAAACAAGCATCGCCAAAGTTGAAGTCAACGTGGAAGCTGCGACGCATTTTGTTCCAATTGGCTTTCCAGGATTACTTTCGCCGGCCAACCAATCATGTTTTGCGATCCTTGACGAACCCAGCTTGGCAATAGGGAACATCATCGGGCGGTAAGCATCGGCGATGCCTCCAACGCATGCGGACTTACACACGAGCCGGTCGCATGCCGCGGCACGCCGTTTGGGTCGGCCAAACAACCTGTGGCCAGCCCCGCCGTAATGCTGAACAGCAAGCCCAGATCGGTACTGCTGCCAGAGATCGTGGCCGAAGCGATCTGGGCAATCGACGAAAACACTGCGGCAATTCCGATCGCCCGGTCCTGTTGAGAGCTTGATATGTGCCGACGGCCGGCTGTCAAGAGGCTGTACAGGAAGACGGCAAAAAGCGCAGTGCCGACCAATCCCACATTGGACAGCAATGCAGCAATGAAACTCGACGACCGAACTGTGCCGAGCCCCGCGCCGAAAGTGGCGGTCTCAATGAATGAGATGAGCGCCAGAGTATTCCACGCGGTGCGTTCTTCCCCGGATTGAGACTGGAGCTTGTCTGCGAAGGTGATGCTTATGAGGTCCGTGACGGAATCCCAGGCATTTGGGATCAACATGAGCGTGACGACCGTGCAGGGAACAATGAAGAGGGCGACCACCAGGAAAGTCGAATATGGGGCCGTGGCCCGGCCACCAAGCAGACGTTTCAGGCTGAACAGCACGAGGATTAAGAGAACGAACAGGCCAGCAATGTATGCCGTTGTTGATGTGCATAGCGCAATTGTAATCCCGATAGATGCTGTAGCCAGACCCACCAAGCGGCTTGGAAAGCGTTCTAACCAAAGCAGTAAAGTGAACGAAAAGAAAGCCAATGCGGCGGATCCATACGAGCTTGCTTCCGGAAAGGAACCGACTATGCGTTTGAAGCCGCTAATGGTCTCGGCCGTGTGCATTGTGTAGTTAGCGTTGCGGATGAAATCGAGTAGGTGGGACTGGCCGGTCAGAAACGTTCCAACATCTAGAAGCGCGATGCCGAGGCATGCCATGGCCGTCAAGATCAGTGTTCGAGCGATTGAGTGAGAGTGCCCGAGCCGAGCGAGCCCGCCGATGACGGCAAAGCAGGCAAGGTCGCCGAGTATATAGACGGCCTGCGTGAAATTGGACGAACCCGGAGACAGCGGAGAAGCCACTGTCGACATTGTTCCCGATATGTCGCGGGCCGACGAGTAAACGAGCGTCGCCCCTGCAAAGATGCGGGGCAGAAAGAAAGCCGATACGGCAGAAAATAGGATGTAGACGGCAAACCAGAAGCCGGGGCTCGGATATGCAATGCTTAACAACGCCGCCTGGGTTTCAATGGGGCGAAGCAAGGCGGTCGCCACAAGGAAAAGCACCATAAGATGACCAGGTTGGATGCTACCGCCCCCAAATGATGGCAGCTGGAGTGCCGCCGCCGCTCCGAAAAGCGTCGACAAACAAAATGTCCTGATCGCAAAGCGCGCTCCGTAGACGACACTGAGCGCGCCTAACAGGAGAACAATATAGCCTATCGGTTCTATTCTCATGCTCACATCCCAATCTTAACGGCAACGGCAGGGCTGGTCCGCAATGCACGTCGGTATCGGCCCCCTTCGCCGGCTTCCCTGAAGCTCGAGCAGAAAAGCCAAGTCATTGCCGCCCGCCGCCGGAAATTATCGTCATCAATCATGGCCTCCGCCTCCTGCGCTCATGCTCGAGATCTTGTGTGGGGAGGGTGAGGAACCCTGTCCGGTTAGATTAGGTGACAGGGCTGGCGATGCCGGGGATTGCGGCAGTAGAGAGGACGCTTGAGCGTCCGCGTCGGCACCGATCTCGATAAGATCGTGCGGCATCAAGGCGGTCGTCTCATTCGCTTCAAAGTTGCGATAGGTTCCGTCGTCACTGCGGCGCACGATCTTGAAGGATTTTTGTGTCCTTCCCAGATTAGTCCTTTCCGTCCCAATATGGGCCAGTTCAGCGCTATAGCCCGCGTGCTCGCCAAGCAGTTGCGCCACCTGCATCTCGACAGCCGCCTTGGCGATAGCCAGCTCCGTCGCATTCAGCAGCTGCTGGTTCTCGGCGTTTTGCTTGTTGATGATCCCGGCCTTTTCGCGCTCGCTGTCACTGAGGGCCTGACGGGCCTTGGTGAGGGCGATTTCCAGATCGAGCATGCCACTTTGAGCGTCCGCCAACGCACGATCCAGCGAAAATTGGCGTGCATTGTTCGATAAACCTTTGCTCGCAAGGCTTTTTACGGCGTCCAGCTCTTCCTGTGCAAGGGCGATCTGTCGCGTTTGCGAGCTGATCTTAGCTTCGAGTGACTGGATTTCCTGGCTATAGAGGCGGCTGAGATCATCGGCTGCTGCCACCTGGCTCTCGGATTCGACGCGTCGCAGCCGCATCAGGTTGAACTCCTCCGCCTTCAATTTCTCCACACCTGGCGTCCCCACAAGTTCAGCAGGAATCGCGAAGTCGGGTTCGCTGGCAATCTCGGCGCGCAGTCGCGCCTGCTGCATTAACAGGTCACGCCGACCGAGTCTGGCCGTACGATAGGCACCAGCAGCTTGGATACGATCGCGCTCGAAGTAGGCCGCATTCCCCTCGCTTGCCCGCAGGAAACCGCCTGCGATGCTCACCGCCTTCATAACGGTCATGTTCGCTTGGAAAGGATAGCGCCCCGGTGTCTGCACGGTTCCGGTGACGAAAATTGGCGCGTGCTCGGCAACCTCCACTGCGACAAATGGTTTTCCCGGCAGTTCGGCCTTCTCGGCTATTGCGCCGGCAATGGCGTCGGCGATTTGCTCGGTCGTCTTGCCAGTCGCCTTTATCTGACCCGCGATCGGGATTGATAGATTGCCCGTATCATCGACAGCATATGTCCCTTCGAGCGCTTCCCAACCCGCGTATTTTGTATCGGACGATCGCCATTCGACAACGCGCAACTTTATCTTGTCGTCGGTGACGAGCGTATACATTTCGGCGTGGGCCACTGTCGCGTATGTCATGCAAGCGAACACAAGCAAAACAAGCCCGGCCAATGCGAGACGGTCAGACAAAATCTGAATTATCGAATTTGCCAGCCAGGACGTTGTGTCGCTGTGTCTCGCGTGTCGACACGGTTGCCTGTTGAGCTCGAGCAAAGTTATTCGCTGCATGGCGTCTGTTACCTCCGCTTTGTTGCGCTGGATGGTGAACACATTTCGCGATTTGATGGATTGCCGATTTCGAGGATGCGGGATGGAGATGCGCGACCCTTGAGAAGATCAGCAAGTGCCAGCATGTTGCCGCCAAAACGTCCCCATCGATCGATGGAGCGGTCGCTGAGCAACACGCCAACAGCGTTCGCCGAGATGTTGCGGCCAATTTGTGCAATCGCTCGCGGCTTCGACATTGTGCCCTTCCTGATTAAGTGCGCTGGATTGGCGACCTGCGAATAGCCAAGCCTTCGACCAGGCTGACGACCGGATTTGATGCCCAGATGAACGCCGCACGCCCCGGCGACACGGACGGATCTTCCGTAACGTGCGATGGATCTGCTGAAGTCGACATCCTCGAGCCAGCCATGAAGTGGAAGCTGTTCGTCAAAGGCGAGGCCATGCTCTTTAACGGCCTGAAGGCGGACCACCATGTTGCATCCGTAGGCGTTATAGACCTCCGTCACCAACTCGGTCCGTTCGCCGACGGCCGCGATCACTTCCAGGGCGTCGGACATGGTAAGGCCCCCGCCAAGGATGCCGTCGGCTAGCACCTCGCCGGTGGCGATTGTCACGTCTGGTTCGCGCGCAAAGATTGCCTCCATACGTGGTATGAAGTTCGGGGCTGGAATGAAGTCGTCGTCCAGAAAGATCAAAATATCCGTATTCAGGACCGCCGCCCGAAGAATTCTGTTGCGCTGGCAAGTCAAGCCTCGGGGACCGATGATGAGTTCCGCGCCGGGAAGATCAGCCAGGCCGGCGGCATCTTCAACGTCAGGCACACAGACGAAGATCCGTTCTGGGCGGTTTTGCAAGCCAGTAAGGTATCCGACCGTTTCCAGCAAAGTTGCAGGGCGACCTGCCGAGGCGATGCCAATGGCAGTCCTAAACGCGCGGCCGGCCCGCACCGCCGCTCCAGCCACGATGGTCTCAAATGGAGCCGCTTGGCTGGGGATCTGTGAAAAAACCTCGGTCATGACTGCATTCTCAGCGGTGCTTTGTTAATGACGGCGCCGAGAACCTCCACGCCGACATTGCGCAACTCGTCGATGACCCTGACGGCCTCGTCAATTGAGGTGTGTCCATGCCTAGTGACCACGAGGACACCATCTAGCTCTGGTGCGATCGCATTCGCATCCGGCGATTCTGAGATCGGAGAAATGTCAACGAATACAGCATCATAGTTTTTCTTCAGGTCGTCAAAATTCAACTGCGTGCGTCGAGAGCTCAAGCGAATGGCCGGCGTTACCCCGCGCATTCTCCCGAGGGGAAGAAATTTCAGCGTCGGGGTGATGGGCAACGCCGCCGCGTCGAGCAGATGTGCATTATCGAGAACATCGATAAGACCCACCGAGCTGTGAGGCGCAATCGAACGGCTGAGGGACGATTTCTCCGCAGCAGCATCGATCAGAAGTGTGCGAGAACCCGACTCGGCGGTTAGAACCGCAAGCTCGCAAGCTATTGTCGACGCTCCGCTCCCGGGATTGATGGCGACGATCCCAATGATGACCATCTTCCGTTTTCGCCGAACTCCCGCGATCATTGTGCTCAATTCCGCCATGCCGGGTATAATCGGATAGGTGGCGGTACTGCCGCTGCCTGCCTCGGCTGCCAAGAACCAGGCAGTCCGTCCATTCCGAGACTTTTCTGATCTCCCCAATGACGTGACGAAGGGCAAGCCAGTCGCCTCTGCAAACCGTTGAGCGCGAACGATGCGGCGGTCGCCGGCGTGCCGGATCATGGCAAGCATGACTCCAGCACTCGCTCCCACCACTGTAGCAAAGGCAACTATCAGTCCGCTGCGGGGCCGTGCCTTCGAAAGTGGCGACGTGGCTGGCGATACAATCGTGGCATCGGATACAGGATAGGATATGCGCTGCTTAGCCTCGGTAAACTGGGTGAGGGTATTTTCGTAGAGAGTGCGGCGGGCGGCCGCAGCACTTTGCAATTCCACCAGCTTAAACTGATCACGCGGGTTGCTCTTGAATGAGGCTAAATCGTTGGCAGCGTCAGTTAGTCCGCGCTGTTGCTCGATTAAGAATTTTTCCAACCACTCGCTATATTGCCGAGCGGCCTGGGCTTTCATTAAGATATTTTTTCGGATGTATTCCTTGGCCATGGTATCGGCAATGGCGACCGCCTTCTTGGGGCTGGATGCGGCTGCCGATATCTCGAGGATTGTCGAGCGCCCAATCCGACGCAATGCTACTATGTTTCGCAACCTGGCCACGACCCGGTCGGACCTATTCGGCATTTCTGTAAGCGATGCGGACTGGCCGGTAACTATATTTGGCGATGTGCCAACCACCTGTTGCGACCGTACCGTCCCTTCCGCTACTGATTCTGGCACCGCTGCTCCCGTCACTTCGTCCGACTCCGCAGGATGTGGCAAAGTCCCCATCAGCCAATCTTTGGTCGTTTCAAGTAGCGATGGCGCGTTGTGCGCAAATGCAGGGTCGCTGACGAGATCCAGCGCACTTGCGGTCTCACTGAAGACATCGCTGGATTTGGCAATTTCCAATTGCGCCTCCAGAAATGTGTCTTCCGCGAACGCCCGCTGCGATTCAGAACCGTTCACCTGGGGAAAGACCAAAAGTTGAGTACTAGCGACGAAAGTCGGCTCTGTGGTTAGAACATAGAACCCGGCCACTGCGAGAAAGGCGCTGGTCGTAGCGACAATCCACTGCCAGCGCATTCTCAGAAAAAATCGCACCTCCCGCAGGGTCAGCGGGGAACTCCCACCCGTCGTTGCGGCAGGCAGGGATATGGATGAAACACCGCTGAAGGTGTGACTGGTGGTCATTCCATTCTACTCCAAATGGCTGGAACGAGGGTCGGCCATATGCTCGTAACTTGAGTTGAAGCGGTAGGAAGAAGGGCCGTTTGGTTCAGGACACGGATAGAGACCATTCCATCGGATCCTGGCTAGTACGAGCCACGGTGCGAAAACAGGACGGGAATAGTCTTCGCCATGATGACAAAATCCCGGGCTAGCGACCAGTTGTGGAGGTATTGAACATCCAGAGAAACCCGTCGCTGGTAGCTGACATCATTGCGTCCACTTGTCTGCCAGGCACCCGTCAGGCCCGGACGACCAGCCATGTAGGTCGAAATATACTCCCCATAGAGGGGCAGTTCCTCAGCGGTGATTGGCCGTGGACCCACGACACTCATTTCGCCGCGCACGATATTGATCAGCTGCGGAAGCTCGTCGATGCTAGATTTTCTGAGAATCTCGCCGACGACCGTGACCCTGGGATCGTTCTTTAGCTTTCGAGTTGCCTCCCATTCTATTCTTGCAGCCCGATTGGCTTGCAGTAAATTCGCCAGCTGAGCGCTGGTGTCAGTCTTCATCGTGCGGAACTTGAGACATCCAAAGGCAACACCACCAAGGCCAACCCGAGTATGGGAATAGAAGACGGGGCCTCCATCCGCGAGCTTCACGATAATTGCGACGATCAGCAGAAGTGGCGAGAGGAGGACCAAAGCGCTGGTCGCTATCAAGAGGTCTACCGCACGCTTTGACGATCTACCGATCGGATAAGGTCGGGACGCTCGCAAGTCACCGCTTTTCGCAGTCTTCGCGGCAGCTTGACCAGGCCTTGCCAACTTCAACACGCTGTGCTTGCCACGTCATCGGTCGTCTCCCAGATTTATCCGGTTAGAACCCACCAAGTTTGATGTACTGCAATCGGGTTGTCTGTGACCAAGGTCATAATCACTAATAAAAATTCATGTTAATAAGGCAACGCAGTGCATGTTTAGAGCTGAAGACGATTGAAAATCAGTTGGTGTTTAGCTCTAAAGGTCTATGTGATAAATAATTCGGTTTAGATGGAGTGGGCCCCTGTTGGAGATACAGAGGTAATTCAATGACTGTTGCAAAAAGTTGTTTTTCACGTTGGGATTAGCTGGAAGTATATTAATAAATGCTTTGTAGTGTAAGGAAAGATACTTGGCTCTAACAGAGCAATGTAACTGATGCGGTGCAGCATGCACTATGGCGATCCAGCTATTGCGGAGGTATGCGCATGGACGGAACAACGCACACACAAGATTACAAAGTCAGTGTCGCCAAGGCAGTCAGTTCGATTGTCGGGGGCACTATCCGGAGTGGCATTGGATCGGTTGATGAATTCCCCTTTAGCGCGGCGAGCATTCGAAGCTTCCGCCGCGGTGAGGCTATCACGGGAGTGGATGTCTTCGCTGACATGTTTGCTCGCGTGCAGCGGGGCTGGTCAGCGCCAGGACGATCTTGCCTGGCGGCAGGGAATTCATAGTTGAGATTATTCCCAAAGCAGGCCTCATCGGCGAGCTCGAGGTCTTGCACGGGCAGATTTTGGACCTTGAGTACCGTGCCAGTTCCGATTGCGAACTGCATTTTTTCGAAGGCCGCTTGTTGCGTGAAAACTGCGCCAATGATCCGCGCTTTCAGGCGCAACTCTTTTCAAGGGCGTTGGCGCGGGTTTCGGAACTCGAGTTCCGTATCATTGCAAACGCCGGGTCCTGCTTGCAGGCCCGGTTGGCCAGCACGCTCTTGCGTCTCTCTATGGTCTACGCAAGGGAGACCAGCAATCCTGACGAACTGGTCATTTCGCAACATGAGTTGGCCGCAACACTTCCGGCGTGTCGAGAGAAGGTGAATCAGTGTCTACGGCACATGCGGGCGCGTAAAGTGATCGACGGAAAGCAAGGCAAGATTCACATTCTCAACCGCAAAGCGTTGGAGGCGTATGCCCACGGCGCGGCTTCGGTGTAGTGATGTGCGCCATGACTCCCGACCCTGTCCTATTTGGCGCAAGTATGAACCGTTATCCCGACAGATCGAAGCAGCTCATAAAGGGTAGTGTTCAGTTTGGCGGTCACACTATGGGAGGTACGTCAGGATTAACAGAAAGGCTTGCGACCTGGTGGCACCTGGTTACGCGACTTGCGGTCATTCCGTTGTGTTTTCGCGACTTGAAGTCATCCCGTCGGGCCTCCGATGAGCCTGTGATTGGAGAAACCCAATGAGCGCTGCGAGCCGAGACAGTCTTGATCGAAATCGGCCAGCCGAGGCGATCGTGCTGCCGCGGCAGTCCGGCAGGTGCCAGAAGACACCACGAAATGCCATATATGGTTCAACAATCGATCGGGTAGTGATCATCGATGATTACACGTCGGCCAGAGGCGGCGCGACAACGTTATCGCTACTGTCTGCAAAGCTATTTCGGGATCTCAACATCCCGGTAACCTACATTTGCGGTGACGACGGCGCGAATGCGGAGCTCGCCGGACTCGGGGTTTCCATTGTGCCGCTCAACAGCCACGACCTGATCAACGCCGGCCGTGCAAAGGCCTTTGTTGCGGGCATTTACAATGTCTTCGCCGTTCGAATGATCGCGACATGGGTCCGTGCAAACGACACGCCAAACACAGCTTATCATGTCCATGGCTGGTCCAAGATTCTTTCTCCTGCGATATTCAAGGCACTGATGCCCGTCGCCAGACGATGTGTGGTTCATGCGCATGATTTCTTCTTGGCTTGCCCCAATGGAGCCTTTTTTGACTATCAGGCACAAGAGATCTGTTTTCGGCCTCCGCTCGGAGTGAGTTGCATCGCGACCGCCTGCGATAAGAGAAGCTATTCGCATAAGTTGTGGCGGGCAGCCCGCGGCTCCAATGTGTTCCGCCATTTGAAGAATCAGACTGATTTCGGCAGAATTATCCTGCTGCACGAGAAGATGGCGAGCTTCTTCCTTTGTGCTGGCTATCAGCGCGAACGCCTCACGACGATCCGAAATCCCATCTCTCCGCTGTCCATCAAACGTGTTGAGGCGGAAGCCAACGACGAATTCGTCTTCATAGGACGGTTGGACGAGGAGAAGGGCGTCGAAGACGCCGTGGCCGCCACGCGCAGAGCTGGCGGAAGGCTCTGTGTGATTGGGGACGGGCCGCTGAAGGAGCGCGTCGTGGCATCTGGAGATCACGTGAGGGCCTTGGGCTGGCAGTCGCATACGGAGATTGGCCTGACCATTCGTCACGCGAGCGCGCTGCTAATGCCATCGCGCTATCCTGAGCCGTTCGGCCTTGTCGCGCTTGAAGCGGCCGGGAGTGGCATCCCGGTTATCATGTCCCGCAACGCTTTTCTCGCGGAAGAGATGGAGGGGGCCGGGATGGCTCTAACCTGCGACACGATGGACGAGCGCGCCTTTGCCGACACGTTGACAACATTCCGGAAGATGCCGAAACGCGAAGTTCGCTTGATGAGCGAGCGCGCTTTCCGGCTGTCGCCGAATCTCGCGTCAACGCATGAAGAATGGCGCGACGCGCTCCTCGCACAATACCACAGTCTGATTTCGACAGGTGTGTTGCCTAAACCCTCGGATGCGGTGCTTACATGAGGAGTTCGCGATTGACCCTCGAAGCAAAAACCCGTCTTCCTGAAGCCATACCATTTCTGGCAGATGCGCCGCTCGTGGTGAAAAGCCGCGTCGTCGAGTCCCGCAACCGGAGCGAGAACAAGCAGCTTCGCGTGGCCATCGTGCATTATTGGCTCGTGTCGATGCGCGGCGGGGAGAAAGTCGTCGAAGAGCTTTGCCGCATGTTTCCCCAGGCAGACATCTTCACCCTTGTGTGCAATCCGGATCGGATCAGCGACCTTTTAAAGACGCGAAATATCCGCACCTCCTTTCTGCAGAAGATTCCCGGGGCGAAACGGCATTACGCGAAGATGTTGCCGCTGATGCCCTTCGCGCTCGAACAATTCGATCTGCAAGACTACGATCTCGTGCTGTCGAGCAGATCTGGACCTGCCAAAGGGTCATTACTCGCGCTGACGCCCTTCATATATGCTACTGCCATTCACCGATGCGCTATATTTGGGATCAGTTCCACGTGTATCGACACGGCCTTCCGTGGCTGGGCCGAGCGTTGATGTCGGTCACTGCGCCCATGCTGCGTGCATGGGATGTGACAACCGCTTCGAGGGTCGATGTTTTCGTGGCGAATTCCGACTATGTCGCGAGCCGTATTCGACGCTTCTATGATCGTGATGCTGCTGTGATCCATCCGCCGGTTGCAACCAACGATTTTGCAATCCGGGGGGGCAGAGGTGAGTTCTATCTCTATGCGGGGCAGTTGACGGCTTACAAACGGCCGGACATTGCCGTTCAAGCCTGCACCGAGGCCGACCGGAAACTGGTCGTGATTGGCGAAGGAGAGCAGGCAGCCTATCTCAAGTCGATTGCCGGACCCAGGGTTCAATTCCTCGGCCACCAGCCCTTTCCTGTTTTGCGCGATCATCTGTCGCGATGCCGCGCTTTGCTGTTTCCCGGCACGGAGGATTTCGGCATTCTGCCAGTAGAAGCTATGGCGTCGGGTCGGCCCGTTTTGGCTTTCGACGCCGGGGGCGCACGGGAGACAGTTTGTTCGCCTCATGTGGGGTTTCGCTTCGCGCCGCAGAGCAAGGACGCGCTTCTGGAAGCGATGATGGCGTTCGAGGAGATCGAGGATAATTTCGATCCGGAGACGATCCACGACCATGCCGAGAAATTCTCCTCCGAGGTGTTCCGGGAGCGGCTGACCGCCCTCATTGAGCGCCAGATGTCCAGGCATAATGAACGATGCGCCGGCTCTCTACGCGAATGGTCAAGTTGAATGGGCTGCGCGGACAATACTAGAGGCGCTGTGGGCATCCTGAGCCGCCTCACTGGACGGCATTCGGAACCGTGCGGCAAATGGAAAGATCGGTGGAGCGCGCGGCACGGCTCCCTGACGGAATGGAAAGGATCAGAGCCGTCGAGACATCTCGTCGAGCCGAACTTAGCGAGAGTCGCACGGCGCAGCCGTCATCCATCCTTCCTCCCTCGGCTCAATTGGTCTCAACCTTTCGAGGAATAAACCGTGTCAAGCGTATCGCAAAGTACAACTACGGCCAGTATCTGGACCATAAGTGGAAAATTCCTTGCACGAACGCTCGATTTCGTAAGCCTTCTGGCTCTGGCAAGGATTCTGAAGCCCGAAGATTTTGGCCTGGTCGCCATCGCGACCTCGATGCTAGTCATTGTCGAGGCAATCCTGGATCTCCCACTGACTCAAGCCCTGATGCGTCAGCCGTCCCCTTCAGATCGGATGTTTGACACAGCGTTCACTCTGAGCGTCCTTCGCGGAGGGGCAATCAGCCTCTTGATGGTGATCCTCGCTTGGCCGACGGCCCTTATCTACGACGATTCTCGGCTTGTCTTACTCGTTGCCGTTCTCTCCCTAGCGCCCGCCATGCGCAGCCTGATCAGTCCGCGCATGGTTCTCTTCATGCAACGCTTTGATTTCAAAAGGGAGTTCGCGCTCGATATCATTGCCAAGGGATCGACGCTCCTGTTCGGGGTAGGGGCGGCGCTAACGACTGGCAGTTACTGGGCACTGGCGGTTGGAGCGGTCGCGGGCCCATTTGCTGCGGCGATAAGCTCTTATCTCCTCGCGCCCATGCGACCGACCCTGACCCTTTCGGAGTGGAAGCACTTTCAGGACATGATTGGTTGGAACACGGTTTCCCAAATATTGAACTCAATCAACTGGCAACTGGATCGACTCTTGCTTCCCCGCTTCACGAGCCTGTCGACGTTCGGTGCTTTCAGTGTGGCAGATAACCTCGCCGGAATTCCGCACCAGACTTTTGTAGGACCGCTGATGCGTCCCCTGATGGCGGCGTACTCCAGTGTCGGCGACCATCGCAAGCTGCTAACCGCGTATCTAAAGGCGACAAACGCGATCACCTTGGTTGCAGCCCCGATCCTTCTGATCCTCGCCCTTCTTGCCGAGCAAATCGTTCGCGTCATCGTCGGCGAGAAATGGGCTTTTGCCGCCCCGATTCTCCAATGGCTGTGTCTAGTCAGTCTCATCGGTCTTCCCTCAACCATGATGCCGGCGCTGGCAATGGTCCTGGATAACACCCGCTATGTCGCCCTCAGAATGTTCGTGGAGTTCGTCATCAGATTTCCGGTGACGGTCTTGGGAATCATCTATTTCGGACTAGCGGGGGCACTTGCCGCGCGTATTGTGGCGGTCCTTGTCGCCTATGCCGCATCGCTCCTCATCACCCGCTGGTTGATCGGCGCAACGTTCGGCGCCCAACTCAGGGCCTTTTTTAGGCCATTGGCCGCAAGCTTGCCGATGATTGGTTTCCTACTGTGCGTGCAACCGATGCTGACGATCTTGCCCCCTGGCCTAAACCTCATCGTGAGTTTGATGTTCTGCGGCGGGGCTGCGCTCGCAATCTTCTGGGTATTTGCACTGTTGATTTGGCAAGCCGTCGGTAGGCCCGATGGCCTCGAGACCATCATCGTTCAGAAGATCTTACCACGAAACAGGGCTCTCACCTCGTGATTGAAATTCAGAATAGTTCGAGGTTTGGTGTCACATTTCCGGAGAAGCAGAATGCATTGCTCCCCATTTGCTAAGAGATTCATTATGCTCATTGTCTTTGGTTTGGCAGGATTACTGCACCAGCCCTGCTGGGCTCAAGGGCAGATCAATATTGACGGGTTCCACATGACGTTCGAGGAGAACTTCGACAAGCTGGATGTCTCGGCCTGGGGGGAGAACGGCTCGCGGTGGATTGCCCACACACCCTGGAACGGAGATTTTGGTGACGCACGTTTTACCGACCCGACCGAGGGGTTTCCCTTCACCGTCGAGGGAGGGATCTTGCGCATCGAGGCGCGTAAGGGAGCCGATGGAACCTGGCGTTCGGGCCTCTTGGCGTCGACGAACGCGAAAGGGCAGGGATTCTCGCAAGAATTCGGATACTTCGAGGCACGGATGAAGTTGCCCCCCGGTAAAGGAGTCTGGCCAGCCTTTTGGCTGATCGGGGTCGACCGCTCGAAGTACACCGCAGAGATCGATGTAGTGGAATACTACGGCCGGGTGCCGTGGGAATTCAGTAGCGGCTATCATATCTGGCGTGCGAGCCAAGGTGGCGAAAATTCCACAGACGGCAAATGGACCACGGTTGAGGACGGAACCTTGAGCAACGAATACCATACCTACGGTGTGGAGATCACTCCGGAGAGGACGACCATTTACCTTGATCGCAAATCCATATGGAGTTTCCAGACGCCGAAGGAGTTTCACATGCCGTTCTATCCCTTGGTAAATCTTGCTCTCGGATCAGGCTGGCCGATCGATGAAACGCCGAACCCGTCCTTTTTGCTCGTCGACTACATTCACGTCTACCAGCAAAAGCCGGCTCGTGCCAATGACTGAACGACCATTTCTCACCCCGGTAGACCCGACCTGCATAGCTTCGGTTGTACTGTTCCTCCCTTGGTTGTGGTCCATTCAAGGATAAGACTTTTGCTGCACCGTAATCAGACCAAAGTCTGATTACGGTGCAGCAATTGTTTGGTATGGATGGTACCGATTTTGAAAGGCGCACCTGCTCCTTCCACCGTGTGCCCCACCCGAGGCAGCCACGATTTCCGCGCCGAACGAGGCGGCGTTGGGTTCTCCCGATTGAATATCAGCGAGGTGATTACAAGCCCAGAGAGACATGAAGACCCCATAATTGATGCCATGGAGCATCAGCTATGGCCAACCGGTTTATTTTGGGAGGTATGCGTATGGACGCCGCTACGCACAAACAAGATTACAGGCTCACCAAGACAACGATTTCAGTTTTCGACGAATTCCCCTTTAACCGTTCGAGTATTCGGAGCTTCCGTCGAGGTGAACTCATCGCGGGAGCTGGTGTCCTCGCTGACATGTTTGCTCGCGTGCAGCGGGGGCTGGTCAGCGCCAGGACGATCTTGCCCGACGGCCGGGAATTCATCGTTGAAATTATTCCGAAAGCAGGTCTCATCGGCGAGTTCGAGGTCTTGCACGGGCAGATATTGGACCTTGAATATCGTGCCAGCTCCGATTGCGAACTGCACTTTTTCGAAGGTCGCTTGTTGCGTGAAAGCTGCGCCAACGATCCACGCTTTCAGGCAAAGGTTTTTTCAAGAGTATTGGCGCGGGTTTCGGAACTCGAATTCCGTATCATTGCAAACGCTGGGTCCTGCTTGCAGTCCCGGTTGGCCAGCGCGCTTTTGCGCCTCTCTACAGTTTATGGAAGGGACACCGACAACGCTGACGAACTGGTCATTTCGCAACACGAGTTGGCCGCCATCCTTCCTGCGTCTCGAGAGAAGGTCAATCAGTGTTTGCGACACATGCGAGCGCGTAGAGTAATCGGCGGAACGCAAGGGAAGATTCATATCCTCAACCGCAAAGCGCTGGAGGCGTATGCTCACAGCGCGGCTTCGGTGTAGTGATGTGCCGATCGCTTCCCGACCCCTGTGCCATCTGATGAGTTTTGATTTTATTTGTGAGGCGTCATCGCCGCCGTTGGCTTCAGATTAGCAATGCGTGAGCCTGAGGGCGAGCCACAAATTAGATTTTAGACTGGGTAGGTATCACAATAGTTGGGTTTCAAGTGTACAACGAGCAGAGCTGCTTATGGTCACACCAGGATTCGAAGCCTCCGGCATTCTCAGTCGAGCCAAAGGAGGCCGCATCCGTGGCGGAAGCACGGAACCGCAGAGTGGCCCTTTCCTTTGTCCGGCATCTGTTAGTTGGATAAAACTTGCTGGAGCAAGTCTTCTTGTCTTGATGCCTTACAACGTCACCTTCGATCGTCAAAATCTCCATTTCCCTGGACAGATGGCATGGGCGAAAGATGGCGCTGAGAGCGGTGCTAAGGGTCAAGGTAACGGTGATGGCATTAGTGGAAAAAGCGAAGGCAGTGGTGGTGGCAACAATGAAAGTAATGGCAGAGACAAAAAAGACGGTACCCCCGGCAATAGTGGCAACGCAAAGGGAGGGAAAGTCAATCGATCCACGACCGATGGATTCGCCATTGAAGTCCGTCACGCGAACGGCATGAGTGAAAGCATTACACATGGGCGCTACGTGATGAAGGATGCAAAAGGCCGTACGATTATCAACCGAACGGCAACACCATTGGACCTGTCGAGATTGCAATTGTACGCGCGGTAAGCGTTCGTCGCACGAACCATAACACCTTACACAGCCTCACCTTGTCCCCGTAGTTTTTATACCATCCCTTTGACAGCTGCGGTTTCATACACGCAGATTTCCGTGATCAGCGTCGCGCAACAGCATAGCTGCTTCTGTCCGGTTCGCGACGTTCAGTTTGGCAAGAATCCGTCCCATGTGATGTTTCACAGTCTTTTCATGAAGGCGCAGCTTCAACGCGATCCGTTTGTTGCTCAGCCCCGTCGCAACAAGATTCAATACCTCACACTCACGGCTAGTGAGTTCGCCGATTGAGTCAGTTTTGCAAGGCGGCGCATCAGACAACGCCGAAATGTCGGAGAGCAACCGGGCCGATAGGGCTGGAGAAACGTAAGCTTCGCCAGCTGCCACGGTGCGTATTATTTCGGCGAGTGCGCGCGATCCGACGCCTTTGAGGACATAGCCCCTTGCACCGCTATTCAATGCCTTGATTATATCGTCCCGCATCTCTGACACAGTCAAGATCACGATCTTCTGCTCAGGCGACAGCTCGAGAATTGGCAAAATTGCATTCAGTCCTCCACCCGGCATGGAGATGTCCATCAATAAGACATCCGGAGATTGTTCCCGCGAGATTTGGATTGCGTCCTCTTTTGTGCAGCCTTCGCCCACGATCTGAAAGTCGTTCATTTCGCCCAGGCTACGCTTGACGCCCTCCCTGAACAACGGATGGTCATCGATCACTGCTATACGCACTACCATCATACCTGCTCCATTGAATCGATATTCAGTGACATTCGCACCCTCGTGCCACGCTCCGAAGTATCGAGGGTGAAATGGCCACCAAGGCTTTCAACTCGGTCCTTCAGCCCGGCAAGTCCAATACTGGGATGACTGATCGACGCTGGATCAAATCCCGGGCCATCGTCAGTGACATCCACTACAACCCGCCTGCCTCGGCAAGTTTGTACTACCCGTTGGTTGGTGCCTCCGCCATGGCGGAAGCCGTTGTTCAGCGCTTCTTGAACGAAGCGGTAGATGCAAATTTTTGCCGAAGGTGCGAGCTGCCTCGGCGTGCCGGAGATCGACAGACCAACGTTTGTCCCGGTTTGATATTGATGGGCCGCTACGGCCCGTTGGAGGATTTCGGACAAATCGGCGGCCTCAATATGTGGCAACACCAAGCCCTCGCAAATGTTCCGGATTTCGCTCATTGCCTCGTCAAGACTCTGCTTGATTGCCAAGACCTCACGCTCGCGGATTTCGCGTGGTGCTGCAGGGTCGATTAATGTGTCGCTGTCTAACCGGAGCGCAGCGAACGCCATAAGCTGTGCGGGCCCATCATGCAGATCCGCACCTATCCGTCGTAGATGGCTCTCGTTCAACGCCGCGGCGCGTTGCGAAGCTCGCTGGACGCGGGCATGTAGCGCTTTGTTTTGCATAAGCAGATTGGAAAGTTCGCTGATTCGACGCTTTAGGGCTCGGCCCTGGCGGTCGATTGTCCTGCTCCCGCGGAACACGATGGCTGATAAGACCAGGAAAAAAGTCAGCATAAAGATGGTAACAGCAAGCCAGCTACGCAGTCGTACCTGGTCCAAACTATATTTGAACTCGTCGGCAATTTCATAAAATTCTGATACGGCAACAACCTTGCCCGACCACGGTTGGAGGACCGGATTGTAGATCTCCAGAAGCGGCTTGCCGCTCGCGCGTTCAGCATTGCTCTCTACATCGTCAATCTTGTCAAAACTAGCGACCATCTTGCCGGAAAATGCTGTTTTCAGATCTTCGTTGACGGGGAAGTGCTTCCCCATAAGGCGCTTGTCATTGGAATAAAGCACCAGGCCGTCGCTTCGCCAAAGTCTGAACGAAAAAAGCCTGCTACCCAATGCCCCATTACGCAGCGTCTCATCCAAGGCATGGGTGACGGTATCGTCGAGCACTTGATTTGTTTGCATATCGGGAAGGATCGGCGCGATTACGCTGTCTACGTATAACGCTGTAGCGGCGGCGGAATTACGGGTAACGGCAGCTTCAACAAGAGTTGTCACAAAAATACCTGTGAATATCAGCGCGCCCGCCGATACTAGTCCCCCAGCCAGCAAAAACTGCTTTGCAAGAGACTGGGAATGCCAGCGGGTCAGGAGATTCATCGGGACGCACGGAAATCAGGCCTATGTACAGTTTGAAGCTGCACCGCGCGTTGATTTCGCACTAGACCATTTGATCGAAGCGGCACTCGTACGATCTTTGCTGGTTCATTCATGGTTTTCTCCGTCCGGTTTCGGATGTCCTAGCGGGTGTTGTCCCTCGGAAAGCCGTACACACGGCTAATGGCGACAATTTGCGCGATGATCCTGTTGCGGCAGCCCCAGTTGAACAACACCATTGCGGCACAGGTCTGCGGACTATGCACCCGGCACGATTGCTTGAATGCCATGCCACGCTACTCGGCAATCGTATCCCACAACCATGCGATGAGATTCCGATGCGTGTTGCTTGATGCTTTGCGAACGTAGTGGGCAGCGGTCGCAGCGCTCACGGTCCCGCCAAAATGGCAATAGCAAAGGGCCCTGTGCAATTGGTAATCGGTCAGTTGGAAAAACCGCTTTGCTTCGCCGTAGCTGTCGCCTTGCAAGCCGGCCGCTCGCAGGACGGGATCGGCGAAAGCAACCGAGATCGGCGATCCATCAACGCGGATGCGCTCCCTGGCCTCGGGAGGCAGGTTTTCCGTCTGTTGCAAAGTAGCGAGACGTTGGTCCGGGATCGATTCAAGGAGTTCTGCCCAGCGTTCAATTCGCCGATTGCGCGATAGAGGCGGTGTTTCTCGTTCAATGCCGGCAACGGTCTGCAACTGATCGATTGCAAAGTGCTTCATTTTCTCCTCCTTTAGATATGCGACATCAACAACGAGTAGTCAAAAACGTTCCATTCCGTAGAGGACCGATGAAAAAATACCCACCTTCGGCTGCCGGGCCTTGACCAATTCGGCCAAAAAGACTGTATGCCGTCGACGGGTGCCGCCGCTACAGAAACGCAATTGCAGGAGGTAGTCAGGACGCTCTCGCAGAGGCTACATTCGCACCCCGAAATGTCGGCCCTCAAACAAATCCGTTAATAGTTGTAGGATTTGAACTCCTGCCGCCGGCAACCCCAGGAACCATCATGCCAAAAGTCAGAACAAAGCAGCGAGGCGTCGTCGATGTCAGTCCTGATTGCAATTTGGAAAATCGACTCACTGGTAGACTTACTGAGGAAAACTCCCATAATGTCGGGGACGATACCGTTCGCTTCTCTTGCCGCGCTTCACATGGAAGGAGATTGGAATGTCAATCGGGTTCATCGAACTAATCTAGTTGGGAAATAGGCAGTCGGGACAGCAGAGCATTTAATTCTGACTGACTGTGAGTGTTCGTTTTCCGGTAAGCTGCTTTTAGTTGAGCGCGGGCGGTTTCCTTGCAAATCCCAATCTTGTCTGCAACTGCCTTAACGGATAAACCAGATCCAATTTCGATGGCTAGTTTTGCCTCGGATTTCGTTAAGCCAAACGTGGATCGTATGACTTCGTTGATGGGCTGCTTTTTCTTCTCGGTATCAAAGAATTGAACCAAACACGTGTGCGGCCGAATGCGTCCGCAAGCAGGTCCGGAATGGAGATAATTTTCATCACCACTGGCAGTAGTGAACGACGCTCGACCACCACAAAATCTGAACCGCTTTTGCTGATCTGCTTGCCTATCGCCGCTGCTCGCACTGAACGCTGAAGTCTATCGTTGGTACGCGCATCCACCGCTACGATTCTCTGTTTCACCAGTCGGATTTCGTCACCGAATAGGGATTCAGCGGCCGTAGTAATTCCCAATAGTATTCCCTTACAATCCAGGAGTGCGGCCGCATAACCTACGTGGTTTAGTGTATCGAGGCATTCAGCAGCGTGCCTCATGTTCCGAATTCAAGCCAGCTGAGTCACGCGGCTGAGATAAGCCGCCACTCCTTCAAGGACTGGAGTTTGTTCAGAGGGCACGGGCCCCTGTCGTTGGCTGCGCAAAAGGGGCATGCACCAAAGGCTCCCATCAACCCTAAAGGTAATTGCAGCCCAATGCAGGAACTTCCAAGGCC
Source organism: Phyllobacterium sp. A18/5-2 (assembly GCF_025452215.1). NCBI lineage: Bacteria > Pseudomonadati > Pseudomonadota > Alphaproteobacteria > Hyphomicrobiales > Phyllobacteriaceae > Phyllobacterium > Phyllobacterium sp. A18/5-2. Next base: position 1,165,565 of record NZ_CP104967.1, read on the forward strand.
GTCGGAAGTCCTGGAAATAGGCTGATGTTTGGCGTTCCTCCGGAGACTGAATATCGTCACTATTTTACCCTTTGCTGCACAACCTCTCGCTGTGTGGATATCTAATTGGAACCACGCTTGGTTTACGTCGACAAAATCGCGAAGATCGACTGACACGGGCAACTCAAGCAACATTTGCGTCTCGTCGCGAGGATAGAAAAGGCAGTCAACCGAATCTGTCGCCTGAGCGAAGTGATGGAGCGCAGTTGTCCATGTTTCGGGAGTTATAACCGACGAATATAGTTCGTTCAGTACGTTCAACTTGAACGGGGAATGAGTCCAAATACAGGTCTCTTGGCACCGCATCGCCCCCTCATGCGCATTTGTACTATGACGATCGCGATCGTGGCAACGGTCGGCACCGTCAACGACTACGTCAGAATACTGGCCGAAGACCCTGGGGAAGCGTTCGCATTCTTCGAGGAATCGATGGAGTTGTCGCGGCGTTTTCGAGCGCTGAAGCTCTGGATGTCGTTGCAGTATCACGGGCGAGCGGCTTTTCGCGAGGCAATCGCTCGGGACTTGAGTCACGCTCAACTACTGGCGCCGTCAATCCGAGCGCACCCGGAGTTGGAGATACTCGCCCCGGTATCGCTCAGTGCGGTTTGTTTCCGACACCGTACCAAGGACAACGCGGCCATACTGCGACGTGTGATTGCCCGCGGCCGCGTCTATCTGTCGAACGCCACGATCCACGGACAGTTCGCTTTGCGTGCCTGTTTCGTCAATCACCGAACGACGGAAGATGATGTGCGGGCGATCGTCTCAAAGATCATTGCCGCTGCCGACGAACTCAATCGTTGATCCGCTTATTTGCCCAAAAAAGACGGTGAGATAACGTCGCACTATACAGCCTTGAATATCGGAGAAATCCAAGGCCCGCTGACCTGGAACGGACAGAGTCCGCCATGCACTAGAACAAATTAGCGAAAGAAACCCACCAACGTTCTTTATACCGTTGATCGAAAAATGATCGAGGTAAGCGATTGTGGCTGACGGCGTTTGCGTTCAACGTTAGACCGCATGGGTGTAGCTCATGAAGTGGTTGGTTTAACAGCGTCCGGTACGTTCAAATAGTGACCTGCGTACCAATTTCCACCACGCGTCCTGTCGGTATCTGGAAATATTCGGTGGCGTCGCTTGCTGAATGCGCGAGGGCTATGAACAGCTTGTCTTGCCAATATGGCATCTCCGAACGGGGGAGGCTTTAACGAACGACGGGCCAGGAAGAACGAGATCGTCATGATGTTCCAGCCTGCGATTTTGAAGATAGCCAAGTTCCGAGGGACATTCGGTCTCTCCATGTAGCCGAACGTCAGCGTGACTTGGACAAAGCGATGGACCGGCTCGATGTGCATGCGGTCGCTCTTCCTAACGGTGGGCGTGGGGGCAGTGACCACATTCAGGATGACATTACGCTCATGCAGCGCTGGCAGATGCTTCACATCCTGCGGCTCGGGTGTCGTCGAATTGCATGTCGCTTCCCATAGACCGCTTTGACCGCAAGTGTGTCTGCCTCGAGCCAACATGGCGTAGCTCGAGGCACTGCCGGGTTCCCACGAAGTATTTCAATGATGGGTAATTTTGGACTCGAGGTCGACGATCTCTTCCTTGAGCTGAAGCTTTTCCTTCTTCAGCTGTGCGATATCGAGGCTATCTGACGATGGGGCGGCCTCTAGTGAGGCGACGGCGCGATCAAGTTGTTGATGTTTGGTGCGAAGTGACATCAGGTGTTTTTCGAGGCACATACGGTGCGTTCCTTCTGCTCGTTGTCTTTGAACGGGGGCCTCCGGAAAGTGCCGCTCAGACACGACACCATCTGCAATGTAAGAACGACGAAGAAATGTTCAAGCGGTCCACGTTGATAGACACAGTGCCAATTGCTTCGATTTTCGTTCAACGTCGGCCTCGAAGGCGCAAACAAGCGCTTCGTTATTAGTGTGAAGCACACGGGCAGCTATCGCGTTCCGGCAGCGATTTAGTTGCGATTATTTTGTGCGATTGTATCCAAATTTCGTCTTGGGCTTGTGTCAGAGGTTTCCGTTTCATTGGGGCTGGCACGCAAATCGGAATTATGTAGCCAAAACTGGTCTTTACTGTCTAATTTCGCAAATTGTCAACGCAGGGATTTCGGTGCCAGCAGGCGGTCTATCGCGTCTGCAATATCCGCTTCGCCATAAGGCTTCGCAATCATGATTGCATCTTCGACCAACGAAGCCTCATCAACATCGAAACGGCCAGTGGCGAAAATCATGCCTATCTGGGAGGTGACGGCGTGCAATGGCCGCCATTTCAGCCCCGACATGTCCGGCAACTCGATATCAACGATTAAAATCTTAAACGCCCCAGCTTCCAGGGCGATGAGGGCCTCTGATCCGGAAGCGGCTCCACCGACTGTATGGCCCAAGTCGCGGAGTAGTGCGGCAAGTTCAATTTTGATCAGCGGCTCGTCCTCACAAAGCAGGACAGAAAGCGGCGTTACATTGCTCATGGCCCCTCAACATCTTCCTCCAAAGCTTTTCCTCTGGAAGATGTGCATCCTACTCGGGCACCAGTCCATCAAACACTTCAAGCATCGCGTCGGCAACCGGCCTTGCCCAGTGCTGTTCCGGAAACCTTCAGGGCAGCCTCATCCATATCGCGGGCGGCCAGTGCAAGCGCCGATCCTTCGCTCCTGACGATTTCCTGGGCGCGCTCGATCGCCCAAATGGCAAAGTCGCTTCGTGTGGTGATTTCCACGGTATCCAAGTCACACTCCTTTTCTTGTCGCCGACAGCTATTAGCTTATGGGGAAATATTCCGATAGCGATCAATTAAAAGACCGCCCCAGCTGTGTCGGCACTATCATCCGCACACAACTGGGGTGTGATTGCCGGGTGGTGATCGCGGGTGGACGTTCTAGCGGACAGAAGTTGTCGATTTGCTGCGCGATCATTCGAGCCTGCTATTGCCGCCTGTGCTACTATCTGTGTTTGAGGGCGCGGACTTAGTGGGACGGTTCATGGAACGCAAGCTTGCAGCCATTCTCGCTGCCGATGTCGCAGGCTATTCCGCACTTATGGAAGCCGATGAAGCTGGCGTTCGAGCGACTGAGGGCAGACCACAGAGAACTTTTCGAGCCTGAGGTCCACAAACATCATGGGCGCATTTTCAAGGTAATGGGTGACGGTCTGCTGGCGGAATTCAGCAGTGTTGTCGATGCTGTCGAATGTGCGGCAGCTCTTCAGCGTGGCATGATCGAGCGCAACGCCGCTTTCCCTGAAAGCAATCCCATCGAAATTCGCATCGGCATTAACCTGGGCGAGGTGATTATAGAGGGTGAGGATCGCTATGGAGAAGGTGTGAACATTGCTGCCCGGCTGCAGAGCCTTGCCGACCCCGGCGGTATTTGCGTTTCAGGTAAGGTATCGACGGAGGTCGAGAAGAAGCTGACCTATGCCTTCGAGCCAATGGGCGAGCAGTGGGTGAAGAATATCACCGAACCAATTGCCTGTTATCGCGTAAACTTGAATGCGACCGCACCAGGGCGTGTCAAGTTGCACAGTCCGAACGGATCTGCCGCGCCCAGAAGGATATCGATAGCGGTCTTGCCGTTCAGCAACATGAGCGGTGATCCTGAACAGGAGTATTTTTCCGACGGGATCACCGAGGACATCATTACAGATCTATCCAAAATCTCTGGCCTGCATGTAATCGCCCGCAACACGATGTTCACCTACAAGGGCAGGGCCAGCGGAGATACAGCAGGTCGCCCATGAACTCGGCGTCAGGTTCGTGCTGGAAGGCAGTGTTCGCAAGGCGGGATCACGCGTTCGCGTCACTGGACAGCTCGTCGATGGTGGGGACCGCAGCCACCTCTGGGCAGAGCGCTACGACCGTGAACTCACCGACATTTTCGCGATTCAAGACGAAATCACCCACGCCATCGTCGATCAGCTGAAGATCAAGTTGCTGCCCGACGAGAAAGAGGCGATCAAATCGACCCCCACTGAGGATGTCGAAGCCTATACCTATTATCTTCGGGGCCGGCAGTTCCTACACATGTGTTCGAAATCCTACATGCTCCTGGCACGGCGCATGTTCGCTAGGGCGGCCGAGATCGATCCGGGCTATGCGCGCGCCTACGCGGGCATCGCCAACTGCGATTCGGTGCTTTATTCCTGGCAATATGCCGATGTCTCTATCGATGGCATCCTCGCCACCAGTGCGAAGGCGCTTGAACTTGATCCGGATTTGGCCGATGCGCACGCATCACGCGGCCTTGCCCTCCAATACAACGGACGGCGTGAGGAAGCCGCCGCCGAATTCGACCGGGCTCTTGCTCTTGATGCGGACCTGCATGAGGCGAACTACTTCTATACCCGTTTCTTTTTTGAACAGGGCGATTTCGGACGCGCCGCCGAACTGTTCGAGCGCGCTGCGCGTGTGCGGTCGGACGATTATCGTTCTGCCGTGCTGGTGGCTTGTGTCTATCGTTCCCTCGGTCGACAAGCGGATATGACTAGGGTGGCTCGTCTGGGTTTGGAGCGGGCCGAACGGGAACTCACTCTACATCCGGAGAATTCAAGTCCCGCCCAACTGGGGGCGCTCGCACTAGCACGTTGACCGCGCCAAGGAATGGGCGGTAAGGACTCTGGCTATCGACCCGGATGATCTCAATGCATCGTACAATATTGCATGTACATATTTGCTCCTGGGCGAGATCGAGGCTGCACTTGATCTGCTGGAAAGGTCATTCCAAGAACCAAGCAAATCATGTGGTGGCAGAGCGACCCTGACCTCGATCTAATCCGCGATCATCCGCGCTACAAAGACTGGTTGAGAGAACCATTCCCGGTTGATTTTTGATAATGACAACTCCCTCGTGAGCTTCAGCCTGATTGCCCCGCATAATCCGCGAACAAAGTTGGTTTCACGGCGCTAAGCCGATTTTATTCCAGATGGGATCACTTAACGTCACTGAGTCAGGCTTTCCGGCTTGCGTTCGCAAATGAGTCAGCCTTCTGGTCGGATCGAGTCAGACTTTTCGGCGAGAGCCAGAATCAAAACGCCCATTTTGCTGGTATTTTTGTCAGTCAGGCTTTTGAAAGTGGTTACAGACCACCATCGCCGTGCGAGCTATGCTTTGGCGTACCCGCTGCAGTCGAGGCCTGCCATATGGCGGTTGTCGGCGGCTATTTTCTAGAGGGGCATGTACCGCTGGAGGTGGTGGCAAAACTGCTTTACGAGCGGCCTGATCTCGCCGGATTGGCGGTGCCTGGCCTGCCTGCGGGATCGCTCGGCATGGGCAGCGATCCGAACGCCAGCCATGATGTCTACGCCGTCGCCAAAGGGCCAGAGCAGAAGACGTCGGTTTATTACCAGGTCAGACCCAAGAACTGAGTATCAGCGGCGGCGACCGTCACTTAGGCTGGACTCAAGGACCGATATCACTTCACTGCAGGAACCCAGCCGGAGAAACGCTAACCCCCTCAGGCAGGGCCCAGCTTACAATTTCACCCTCCTCAGGCGCAGCGCGTTGGCGACCACGGACACGGAAGATACACTCATCGCCGCTGCCGCGATCATTGGCGAAAGCAAGATCCCGAATATCGGGTAGAGGACACCTGCGGCGACAGGCACCCCAAGCGCGTTATATATGAAGGCGAAGAACAGGTTCTCCTTGATATTGCGGATCGTCGCCGCCGCCAGATGCCGGGCGCGAACAATGCCAGTCAGATCGCCCTTGACCAGTGTGATTCCGGCGCTCTCCATCGCGACGTCGGCACCAGTTCCCATCGCAATGCCCACATGGGCGGCAGCCAGCGCCGGCGCGTCGTTGACGCCATCGCCCGCCATGGCGACCTTCGCGCCCTTTGCCTGCAGTTCATCGACCAGGGCCTTCTTGCCTTCCGGCAAGATGTCGGCGCGCACTTCGTCTATGCCGACCCTAGCGGCAACAGCCTTTGCCGTGCGTTCATTGTCGCCCGTGGCCATGATGATCCTCAGGCCACTGTCGTGCAGGGCGCGGATCGCTTCCGCGGCCGTTTGCTTGATCGGATCGGCAACGGCAACAAGACCTGCGGGCTTGCCGTCGATCGCCACGAACATCGCCGTCTTGCCGTCCGTGCGCAACGTATCCGCCCGGTCCTGGAGCGATGTGGTATCGAGCTTCAGTTCCTCCATCATCGCCGCGTTGCCGAGTGCCACGGTCTTGCCGGAAACCTTGCCCGTAACACCCTTCCCGGTGATCGCATCGAAATCGTCGACGTTGGACAGATTGACGCCGCGCTCGTTTGCGCCATCCACGATCGCCTCCGCCAGGGGATGCTCTGAGCCTTTTTCAAGGCTTGCGGCAAGCGCCAGCAATTCGCTTTCCTCAATACCATTTGCCACGAGGACATCGGTGAGCTTGGGCTTGCCCTCCGTGAGTGTCCCGGTCTTGTCAACAATCAGCGTATCGACCTTGGCGAAACGTTCCAGTGCTTCGGCGTCCTTGATGAGAACGCCGGCTTGTGCGCCGCGACCCGTCGCTGTCATGATTGACATAGGCGTTGCAAGGCCCAGAGCACATGGACAGGCGATAATCAGCACAGACACTGCTGAAACGAAAGCATAGATCATGCGCGGCTCAGGGCCGAACAGGGCCCAGATGATAAAGGATAGGATCGCGATCATGACCACCGCCGGCACGAAATAGTACGAGACCGCATCTGCCAATTCCTGGATCGGTGCGCGCGAACGCTGCGCCTTGGCCACCATGTCCAGGATCTGCGAAAGCATGGTGTCGGATCCGACCTTTTCCGCCCGCATGATCAGTGAGCCGCTCTTGTTGAGGGTGCCGCCGGTCACGTTGTCACCTTGCGTCTTCTCGACTGGAACAGGCTCGCCAGTAATCATCGATTCGTCGATGGAGGAGCGGCCCTCGATGACCACGCCATCGACCGGAACACTGTCACCAGGGCGGATGCGCAGCCGATCCCCTGATTGCACCTCATCCAGAGGAACATCCGTTTCTACGCCGTCTTCGGCGATACGGCGCGCGGTTTTTGGCGCAAGGTCCAGCAACGCACGAATAGCAGATCCCGTGCGTTCACGCGCCCGCAGTTCGAGCACCTGTCCCACGAAAATGAGCGCAACGATGACGGCTGCCGCCTCAAAATAAGTCGGCACTGATCCGCCATGCCCACGAAAGGAGTGGGGAAAGATATCCGGGAATAGCGTCGCCACCACACTGTAGACGAAGGCCACACCGACCCCGATCGAAATCAATGTCCACATATTCGGGCTGCGATTGACGATGGAGTCCCAACCGCGCTTAAAGAAGGGAAGCGCGGCCCAAAGGACGACGGGCGCAGCCAACGCGAATTCGAACCAGGCCGCGAGACGTTCGCCGACCCAGTCGCGAACTGGCAGACCGAACATCGGTCCCATGGTCAGGATGAGCAGCGGGATCGAACAGGCGGCGCTCACCCACAACCGCCAGGTGAAATCCACCAGTTCCGGATTGGGGCCTTCGTCGCCAGTCGGTACGCCTATCGGCTCCACGGCCATGCCACAGATCGGGCAGGAGCCAGGCCCCTCGCGAATGATTTGAGGATGCATCGGGCAGGTATAGAGCGTACCTATTGGCACTGCTTTGGGCGGCGCAGGTCGTCGGTCTAGGTATTCCTCCGGATCAGACTTGAATTTCTGCTGGCACCCAGACGAGCAGAAATGAAATGTTTTACCCTTATATTCCGCCGTCGGTTTGCCAGCCTTCGGATCGACCATCATGCCACAAACGGGATCGCGAAACACATCAGTCTTCGTATCGATGACGTTGTGATGATTGTGCGTTTCCTGTGCCATTGTACCGACCTTTCAGGTACTTCAAATATGATCGGGATGAAACATACGGCTTCCTATCGTGGGAAGGTCAAGAACGCCCCGGTCAGCCACGATGCTGCGGGGCTAAATAGCGACCCAATTCGCTTCCATGTATCCTATCGCAGCATCTGGCTTTGTGGTTGGTTCAACAGCGTGCAGTGCGTTCAAATAGTGACCTGCGTACCAATTTCCACCACGCGGCCTGTCGGTATCTGGAAATATTCGGTGGCGTCGCTTGCTGAATGCGCGAGAGCTATGAACAGCTTGTCTTGCCAATATGGCATTTCCGAACGGGGGGAGGCTTTCAACGAACGACGGGCCAGGAAGAACGAGGTCGTCATGATGTCGAATTTCCAGCCTGCGATTTTGAAGATCGCCAAAGTCCGCGGGACATTCGGTCTTTCCATGTAGCCGAAGGTCAGCGTGACTCGGACAAAGCGATCGTTGATCGGCTCGAGGTGCATGCGGTCGCTCTTCCTAACGGTGGGCGTGGGGGCAGTGACCACATTCAGGATGACATTGCGCTCATGCAGCGCGTTGTAGTGTTTGAGGCTGTGCAACAGCGCAGTCGGCGTGCCTTCCGGGTTGCCCGTCAGGAAAACCGCGGTGCCGGGTACCATTGTCGGAGGACTCTGTGCCAATTTCCTCGAAATCAGCTCGAGCGGCACGTCGCCTTGCCCGACTTTCTTCTGCAGCTGGCGACTGCCCTTCACCCAGGTGGACATGATCAGCACAATCAGGATGGCGACCAGAAGCGAAGCCCATCCGCCGTCGATGACCTTGATGAGATTCGCACCGACGAAGGTGATGTCGATGATGAGGAAACAGGCGGTGCTGAGAGCTGCCACCCAGAATTGCCATTTCCATATGCGGGTCATCACGATGAACAGCAGAGTGGTTGTCACCAGCATATTGCCGGTCACTGCAATGCCATAGGCAGCGGCCAGATTGGTAGAGCGTTCAGAATCCGAGCACCAACAGGACGACCACAAGTCCAAGAAGGAAGTTGACCCGAGGCAGATAGACCTGCCCAGATTGTTTCTCGGACGTATGTTGGACACGGAGTCTGGGCAGAAGATTAAGTTGTACCGCCTGCCGCGATAACGAGTAGGCTCCCGATATAACCGCCTGACTGGCGATGACGGTCGCTGCGGTTGCCAGAAGCACCATGGGTAAAAGCGCCCATGGCGGAAACATTTCAAAGAACGGATTTTTGGCCGCTTCGCCATGCGCGAGCACGAAGGCTCCCTGACCAAAATAATTCAAGAGCAGACACGGAAACACGATCCACATCCAAGCAGTCGCGATTGGCCGTCGGCCGAAATGTCCAAGGTCGGCGTAGAGAGCTTCCGCTCCGGTTACGGCAAGAAACACTGTGCCGATCGTGGCGAAGGCCGTGCCTTGATTGCGGACAATATAGTCGAACCCGTAGTGAGGATTTACCGCTGCAAGAACACTGAGGTCGTCGAACAAATGCCACAGTCCAAAGAAACCGAGCGCAAGGAACCATGCGAAGGTAATTGGTCCGAAAAAGAACGCCATGCGGGCCGTGCCAAAGCGCTGCACCGAGAAGAGCGTCAACAAAATGGTGATGGTTATCGGAACGACGTAAGGCGTGAAGGCCGGAGTGATGATTTCTAGTCCCTCGATTGCCGACAGCACTGAAATGGCAGGGGTAATGACGGCGTCGCCATAGAATAAGGAAGCGCCGACAATGCCCAAGCCCAGGATCAAGCGGGGCCGGGATTTGTAGCTCTCGCGAGCCAACGCCATGAGAGAAAGGATGCCCCCTTCGCCGTCATTGTCTGCGCGAAGGACAAACAGGATATACTTGACCGTGACGATCAGCGTCAGGGCCCAAAAGATCATGGATACAATCCCGAGGACGTCTGCCCGCAACAACGAACCATCCGTCGATGCAGCGTGCAGTGCTTCGCGAAACGCGTAGATCGGACTCGTGCCGATGTCGCCATAGACAACGCCCAAAGCTCCTAAGACAAGAACTGGGTAGGTCTCGGTATGATGTTCATCCGGATCGTGCAGAGAATGGCTTATTTTGCCCTCGTCATCGGTCCGGGTCGTGCTCATGAGCTGCTTCTCAGTTCGTAATCATTGACGGTCTGAAGGCCGTGGGTGATCTCCGTTTGAACATAAGAGCATCAAATCAGTGAAACACCCAGCAGAGAATCATGGCGATCCAGATGGGGAGTAAGAACACAGGACTGTGCAAATGATAAGACCAGTCATTTTGCCGTTGTTTTTTGGTTTTCAGCCAGTGGTGACGATGCTGCTGTCGCGCCCGCTTGCGATGCGAGTCGCCGTCACTTCCTGCTCCACGGCCTTCGGGCCTTGGTCGAAAAGCTTCATTTCGGTCCGCGAGACGGTTCGCATGTTCATGGGTGTGCGAGCACCGTCTAAGCATCTCGGATGCCTTGACATGGGCGCGCTGCATCAGTTCCCATTGTTCGGTGGTATAAGTGCGCTGGCTGATCAGGTGGAGCATGGTGTTCTCCCTAGCTACGGCGGGGCACGTTCCATAGCGCCGGTTCGCCACCAACAGGCGCAGCGACAGACTTATTAAGAACCTCATCTTGGGAGGTCAATGGTTCTGTCCGCCAATGGATGGTCGGCCCCCTAGATAGAACCAAGTGGATTTTGGATGGATCGAGGTGTCTAGGGACGCGCTTCGATGATAGAAGATGAAAAGAAACAAAGTCAGGTTGTTCGGAGGCAATTGAGTCAGGACGACCTCAGAAAGGCATTTCGCAGCCAGTACAATGTTCGCGCGCCTGACGATCGATTTAAGAAATTGCTCGAGCAACTGGAGCAGGCGGAGAAAGACCAAAAGGCTTAAAGCCGTTTGTGTGTGATGTTAGATACCAGCCTCTCTGGCAGCTGCAATGAAGGCATTCCGACAAGCCGTGCTTGTAACTTTACCAGCGAGTGCATCAACACAGATTTGTTTTCGTGTTGCTCGCCGCTTCGTATTGGCCAATGCCCAACGAGCCACACGGCCGCTTCACTCACAGACACAATATCTACCCTGTGACCGAATGATCGGTCACGGTCACACAAGGGAACGGTAATTCGCGCATCTTCATTCGTTCGTGCTTTCTCACAGGAGGTACTTGGCAGCGTCGTAGACGGAATCAACGTTGTATCTCTTGGCGTCCTGTAAGACAGAGACAATTTTGAAAGGTTTACAATCTTCCGGGCCTCGTTGCAGCACACCCGCGCCCTGGTTTCCACTCCATCAAATTTCCTAGTGGCAAATCAAAAAAGGCCAGACCGCACGGCCTGGCCAATTCGTCTACAATGACAATCCGGGAAGTTGCAATTCCCGAATATGGAATCAAACTTTGAAGCGCGACAATGGTTCCCTGATCGCGCTAATCCCTTCGAATGATTTGACCGTCGTGCATATCGAAGACGCCGCTGGTACCGCCCTGGGTGATAAAGGATGCCTCGAGTTCGAGCCATGTTCCCATCGGCTTTCCGCATTGGCTGCAGTGGATGATGGTGGAGTCTGTCACACCTTCTGGTATGCGAAGATAGATGACGCCGCAGTCATGGCCCATGAGTTTGTAATTGAGTTTTTGGGGCATGAGCCGAACTCCCCATGGATGGCGGGAGCGCGTCTCTCAAGCGCGGGTTCGCCACTAAAGGTCCAGCGACAGAATGATTAAAGAATTGATGTTGGATAGCGTCAATAGTATGTCTGCCAGCGGACATTTCAGGCCGATGCCAGCCTGACACCTGATCCTGATGACGAACGAGAACCGCAGAAAAATGTTGAGGGGTGAGGCCCAACGTTGGGGGTGGAGAGAGACGCTGGGCCTCGGCTGAATCCCGGGGTGAGATTATCAGCTTGCCGAATATTATCCCTTTTCAGACCTCCTCGATAGTAGCCACTTAGGTTGAAGATATAGTTCTAAACCTGCTGTTTGTCGGAAAAAAACCAAATCAGCTAGTGGTCAGTCGGCGGTGGTTTTCGTTCGCTGTCTGTAGGCCGGTTTTCGCCGGGGTCCTTGCGCGTTTTGAACATGCAAAATAAGGCCGAGGGGTATTGTTCACATTATGCCCATTGACCTTCGCTACCGATCAAAGCGCACAAGCCGGTCAGCTTGTGCGCTTTTCCTTGTGCGTTCAATGATCATGCTGGTGATGTGCGTCGCTGATGGTGTACGTCGTGGACGTGTTCATGGTCATGCTCAATCGGCATGTGCGTGTGCGAATGGTCGTGCTGCTCGGTAAGATGCAGCCATATCCCGACCGCCATCAAAACGCCTGCGCATAGCAGGGGCAAGGTCACCGGCTCCCCCATGGCAACAGCAAGAATTGCACCGATGAACGGGCAATCGAAAAATACGCGCCCGTGCGAGCAGTCCCAAGGTGCCTCAGTCCGATCACGAACAGCGCAAGACTTACGCCATAGGCGAAAAACCCAACTACCATTGCTCCGGCCGTGTTCAATACCGGGGGGAATACTGCATCAACAAGCATTGCGAGTGCGAGATTAACGCAACCTGCCACAAGCCCTTTAACGGATGCGATCCACGTAGCATCTGACAACGAGACTTTACGCGTAAGATTGTTATCAATGCCCCAAGCTAGGCACGCACCGAGGACCGCCAAAGCAGGCCACAATCCGGCGAACTTCGCTTCGCCGGGCCAACTGAGGATCATTGCTCCCGCAACAATTGCTACCATCCCGAAAGCGATCCGACGGTCAAAATTTTCTTTGAAAACGAACCACGCGAGAAGTGCGGTAAATACGCCTTCGGCATTCAACATTAGCGAAGCGCCCGAAGCAGGCATGCCGGTTAACCCAAACATCAGAAGAACCGGGCCAATCACTCCCCCGGATATCACAGCGCCGACAAACCATGGCAATTCGGCGCGAGAGAGCGCGGCGGCGGGCGATTGATTGACAAAACGATAGATCGTAAGGCCGACGCCCGAACCTAAATATAAAAGGGCGGCAAGCATCCACGGACTAACAGATGTAAGCAGTAGTTTTGCTAGCGGAGTTCCAGCACCAATAGTGCTGCCGCGCCTAGCGCTGCAAACACTCCCGTTTGTGACAAGCTTTGTGGAAATCTCATTGATCAATCTCGTATTGCAGTGGCGGTTCACGGTAGCAGTGTAGGAATTGTGCTGTAAACTTACCGATACTAAAGGCATCTAGTGCGGAGGGGGATCGAACCGGCTTCTTTGGAGGGACCGTCCGAAACGTACCTTCGCTACCGATCAAGCGCACTGGTCCGTTTGGGCCGGTGCGCTTCTAGCGCGCTGAGTTGCGACCGCGTCCTGCTTGATTATTTGTCCTGCGCCCTGAAGATGTCGGGACGATGGAACTCCTTGCTGCCAAGCGTGCTTCAAGGTCGGATAATGAAAATCACTGCTGTCCTCTGGATCGCCGCATGGATCATGCTGGCGGCGACTTCGCTCGCGCATGCGGAGCAAAATTGCACGGAACTGCCCCGCTTAAATCAGCGTTTCTAAGCATGCGTGATTTACCATTTCCATATGTGACGGTATTGACCGGCGTACCCGGAAACAAACGAAACATATGCTCGGTGGCGGAAGCGGCCGAATGGCTCGTCATGTATTGGCCGATTAAGGAGGGCAAAAAGCTGATTGAGGCGCGCCAGGCGTGCCGTGACGCCCTGGCGGGACGAATTACCTGCACGAAGGCGCGAAGCGCCTTTATTGAAGCTGCGCGAGAAGCCGACATCTATATCGACCACAAACGCCTTTAGTTCTCGCCGTCCATCTTGTGCTCGCTGCAGTACCATTCCTGACCGTACCGCTTTTCAAAACCGAACGCTCCCCACGCGTTGCATCCCGGATGCATGCAGTAGTGCCCGAATAGTCCGGCCGGCGCTTTCTCCATGTGCTCGGGGTAAACTGGATCGGCAACTTTATCGCCCGATCACTCATCGCCGGCAAGCTTCGCTTTGATCTCGGCAATCCTGCGCTTGATAACGTTGATTGCCTGCTGATCGACGGGCTCTTGATCGCCAGTCGAACCGATGGAGAACATTTCCCCACTTTCGATTACAGCGAGGTCGTCTTCCAGGTTGGACAACTCTTCGCGCAATTCGTCTTCGGTTGGTTTTTTGATCATTCCGTGCCCCAAATTGAAAGAGTTTGCCCGCGTCGATATTAGTGGAACCATCAATGGCTGCAAGCCAAATCACCTTGACTCCATGGGAATATGTTCCCCTTTTGTTCGATGACAATGAAAACTCTAGGGCAGGCAGCGCGCCAGGGCATGTTGGTGCGGGTGATGTGCCGCCAACGCGAGAAGGTTGGCTTCTTCGTTGCCAGCGATCTGGCCAATGTAAATGGCCATGGCCGATCGTTTGAGAGTCTAAAATTTCGCTGCAAGGAATGCGAGGTCGTGGATTGCGGGGCCGTGCCCTTCGAAGATGACCGCGACAGGGTCAACAAGAAGCGGATTGTCTGGCGTCCGGTGTCGATGTAGGGGATCAGACAACGGAACGATCGGCGCGCTAATTGATCACGGGGTACACGCTGTGGGTGCACTGCCAAGCGCGCAGTTGTCATCACTCCCGTAAAATGGATTTGGTCGATTTGGCCAGGCGGCTGGGGCGAAATCACGGGGCCTTGCATTGCGATCTGGTGCCAAAGCTGCGGTGCTCGAAATGGGGTTCAAAGCACGTAGGGATTTCTACGACGCCTTATTGAGTGGTGGGCCAGGCGGAACATTCCTCGGCGCTTAATAGTTAAGATCTGATCATAAGGAAAAACTGATATGGGTGATCCGATACCTGCTCCGGAACCGGAACCGGAACCAATACCGTTGCCTCATGAACCGCCCAACCCGGTTCCGGGCCCGGACCAAATACCTCCCGTAAAGGAGCCACCGCCGGATCAATTCCCGGATGAGACACCTCTACCAAACCCTGACGAGGTGCCGGAACCGAAACATATTTGATCGATGTGGGTGGAACAATTAAAATTTGGAAGAGACCCGCGTAATGACAAAAGCCGATGATACGATAAAGGCTGAGCGTAATGCCAAGGCGGCTGAAAGGATGCGTAAGTGGCGGGCCGCTAATCCGCAAAGCCCCGACCAGAGGGCCAAGGCAGCAGAGAAATCTCGGAAGTGGCGGCAAGTGAATAAGCAGCGCCACCAGGCTTACATGCGGGCTTGGCGTGATGCTAATCGCGAAAAAGTCAGCTTCTACCAAAGGGCCCGCCGACAAAAGGCCCGAGCCGCGAAAAACGAAGCAAGCTCTAGCGAGACGTGACCAGAGTCGTTGCGGCCGGTTGGCGGGATCACGGCTCCATGCATGCCGACCTGGTACCCAAGCTTAAATCCTCGGTTCGCGGCTCAAGGGATATCGGCTTGACCCTCTCTAGCAAAGAGACCCGAGGACGTTCGCCGTGTGTAACCCTCGTTACCGCAACTGTTGGGGAAGCCATCCGTTGCGGGATTCCTTCTAACGGAGTTTCGCGTATCATCACCATCGGATTTGGGGGCAAGCATGAATTAGCGTCGCTCGGTTGCGGGACAGTGATTCTCGGGTTGCCGATCAACAGCTCCGCCGCCGCTGAAAAGGCTCCCTATATCTATTTCGCCACATCGGACCTTTTTCCCAATCCCGGTGAAAACCCCAGGTTCAACGACCTCACGATTTGGGGTGAACCGTTCGCCAAGAACCCATTCTGAAGTGCTATCCACATCTTGGCGTCGACTACACGCAAAACTACCTTGTTTGCGTTACATATGGCCGGAATTTCGCTGACCTCGGTGCCGGCTTTCTGCTCGGCGGGGTGGCAGGGGCTGCCATACGTTTCGGTGCCGACGATGATACGTCCGGCGAAGTGCGGGCGGGCTTCCGCATCAAGCATCAAGGTCTCGTTATCGGCAGTATAGCGATTTCACCGGCCGTTACGGCAAGATTGAGCGCTGTGACCGGGGAAACCGAAATTGAGAAACGCAGGGAGCAGGGACGCGGCGGCGATGGCTCATTGCTCGGATTTCTTTGGGCCCGAACTGTCAGTACGCTGGAGCGGCGCGCCCAATCTTGCACTGACCTGGCAGTTGCATCACCGTTCGGGCGCAAACAGAATATTTGGCGATATGGGTGAAGGTTCCAACGCCAATGTATTCGGGATTCGCTACCGCTTTTGAATTCGTGCTCGGCCGCAAAATTCATTGCCCGGCCAAGGAGGCAAGCGGGACGTTTGGCACCGGATCGGGCGGCGTCATGATCCTCGCGTACTCGGTCTCGGCCAGGCCGTAAAAACCTTTGGCCTCAGCGATCAAGCCCGCCCGGTTCAATATCCGGACGCTGCCGCGCGAAGCAGCATCAGCAGCCATCGTGCCAGTCTCGTTTCGGCATTGGCCATTCCGTTGATCAGGGCTGTCGACGATGCCTGAATGATCAGGGTCTGGACGTAGCGCAGCAAGTAGCGTTCCAAGGAGCGACCCCTGTCCAGTGCCGCTACAAGCGCCCAAGCCGGCAGATCATCTCGTTCAAGGTTCCCTTTCTTCGCCCATTTAGGCCACATAATGCGCCCTTAAAACGGAAGCTCTTAATATCAATGGTGCGGTTAAATGGGAGGTGCGTCTCGACAGCACGTCCCGCTTCATTCGATCTCGCTCTGCTTGTGTCAATTGACGATGGCGGTGAGCGTGACGGTCAGGTAGGCAGCGGATTGACAGTATTAAGCTTGCACGTCTCGATGAGCGAGGCGACCGTCGCCCGGTTCTCGGCTCCAGCGTCATGCCCTGCAAACAGGGAGTTTTTCGGTTAAAGGCTATTGGCTTTCGACGCTATTCGATGCCGCACATGAAGCCGACATTCACGTCGAATGTGGACCAATGGGGTCATGGCTTTGAACAGTTCAAGTCGAATTAGGCGGAGAAGCAGGTTTCGAGTTGCCTTGAGCGTGCAGCGTAATTCTTTAGCGCCGGCCATGACAACCCGGACTTGACCGCAGTCCCACTGTCGGTCCTCCCATCGCGATATCGATCGGCCTGCCAGTCAACGAGAGTGGCGTTGTGTCCGGTTTGAGATCGTTTCAGCGGATGAACAATCTTTTGCATCTGTTGAAAATTGCCTGGGAACTTTGCGGCTATGAATTGGTTGATGCCGTACACGATTTTGAGGGTCGCCCAGAATGGAGGTTCCCATATCGCATTGGTGCTCGGCGTGCTGACTATCAGCAGTATACGCCCAGAGACACCGAAGCCAGCCGAGCCGGAAACGCCGGCCATTGCAACAGATTCCAAGAATCAGAGTGCTTCTGTGCCCGGGGGAACTAGCTTACCGAGCACAGGCAAAGGAACGTATCCAAGACAAAGTTATACCCACATTGGCGCGCTGACCAAGGGAGAGGATGGCATTTGGAGTGCTACGGCCATGAAAGACGGCAAGACCATTGAGGTCATACTCGACTACCAGGGCAACATCACAGCGGCAAAATAGAAGAGGTAGGGAGATCAAAATGCAAACAGTAACAGGACTTTACGACAATTATGATGACGCCCGCACCGTCGTCAACAAACTGGAGGATGCGGGCATCTCCTCGTCTGACATTAGCATTGTCGGTCGCGGCGAGACCGATAAGACCTATGCAGGGGAGGGTGCAGCCACAGGCGCGGGGGTAGGCGCAGTTGTTGGTGGAGCGGGTGGGCTTTTGGCTGGGATTGGCATGCTCGCCATTCCAGGTGTGGGTCCAGTCGTTGCGGCGGGGTGGCTCGTTTCGACCCTTGCCGGGGCGGCTGCTGGTGCGGCCGCAGGCGGAGCAGCCGGAGGTATCATCGGTTCCCTCACGGATGCGGGTGTCGATGAAGACGACGCGCATGTGTACGCCGAGGGCATACGCCGTGGCAGTACCGTCGTCTCCGCGCGGGTTAAGGACGATCAGGCGATCATTGCGCAGTCCATCATCAACGACAGTGCTCCTGTCGATGTCAGCGCCCGACGCGCGCTGTACCGGGAAGAAGGCTGGGAGCGTTTTGATGAAACCAGTCCGGATTTTACGGAAGACGAGATCGCCAGGGAACGGGACCGCATACGCGGATATCGCGACCAAATGCCGTGATCTGACGGTCGGGATCGTCGAGCGAGAAATGCGCCCGACGATCCCGGCCGCACGACGATCAAACATGAGGGATGACATGCAGGGAAAAGCCAGAAATCAAGAGCCAGTTCGCCACGGCCAACCGCCGATCAAAATGACGGCGTCGTGAGCGCCAATCCTCGGGTTTTGTCGCGAAAGTCGGACGGTGAAGCCACATCTACTGACAAGGACCTCCCGCGAAAGAAATATTCCGGCTGCCGCAATTGTTTTTCGCCGGTCCAGCGGCAGGTGATGATTGCAATGACATCCACGGCGGAGAAAGAGTTGCTAAAGCAGACAAAACGAGAACTGTGCTTCGGCGACCACTGCTATCCGCTGTACATCCCGGTTCATTCAACGGAGGAGCCAAAGGTGATTAATCCTACAGCGACAATTGCCAAAGCGATCCCAATCAATTGCATCGGCGGCAGACGTTCGCCAAAGAACCCAAAAGCAACAATATTGACGGCGGCAAGCTGGATGATCGCGGACAAGCTAAAGGCCCGGGCCATTCCGAAATCTCGTACCAGCCTCAACATTATCAGATTGCCGACAGAGTAAAGAACAAGGGTAACGGCGAGCCTCCCAAAACCGGGCGACAGTGCCCAGTTTTTGGCAGAGGCCGCCGCGAGCAGGAATATTAGCGTTGAGGCTGCGAGCTGGATCGAACCAAATACGGTCAAGCGCGTACACCCTGAATCGATCTAATAATTCCGGGAGTCCTGTTATTTCGAGTGATCGGCCGCCAACGGCGCTCACGTTTCGGCGTGGATCTGTCGACGGGAATCGAAGCGATTAGCGCAAACAACAGGATCGGAGCCATCACGAACACCAGGGAAAGGTTGGTACGCACGTTATTCATCCTCGTCTGCTTGACGCGTGGACAAGATCACGGGCCTTACGTCCCCGCAACAACTTTCTCGGAGGCCTCGGATGAATGCGCACCCGCGTGTCTTCAACAACCGTGTAAAGCTTATCGGCATCAAACGCACTGGACGTCGTTGTGAAGTTTCCGTCTGCGGGAGCCACATCCATTTCCAGGAATCGTCTTCGGCTTGGTCCTGCTCCATCCGGGCGATCATCACCTGGTGACCAGAAACCACCTGTTCTTAATTCCCTATGACGATGAGATTCATCCGGCGACGGCCGAATGACATTTGACGACATAGCGCCTCGGCGCTTCCTCGGAGAATGGACAATATCGTCAACGAAGTGGGCGGCACACCGACATCGCGACAATCACAGAGCTTGGTCAGGGACAGCATGAAGGTCACTGATCAGGTGAAGCAATGGAGAGCGATGGGGGGCGTCTCGTCGAGATCGCGTGCACGGCACTTGGCATCAGTTTAGCCAGCTCAGTCGAATGGTCTCCAAGCTCTCCATCGGGGAGACTTGACCTAATGCGTTGGGAACCTCCGGGCCGAGCCTCCGTTGTCGCCAGTTGCGGTCAACTTCGGTCACCGGAAGGAGTCTGCGCTTGGCGACGAGACGATCCTTGGCTTTCATCAAGGGCTTTTCCTCGGCGAGCAGCTTCTCGCGGGCAGCGTTCCATTCATCTTCCGAGATCCACATCGAATTCGCCAATGGGTTCGCGCATAGACGGAGCAGGCACTCCGGGACCTTCTTGTCGAGCCATATTTTCCTCCGCTGAAAATGTTGCCTGTTTGCGCAACGACTATCGGCTAGACGGCATGGTGTTGCTCTGAAGATGCGTGACGCAGAATAGCGACACAAATCGCTTCGTCAATTGACTCGCAATGGCGCAAGGGATTCTGGGTTTTGCAAGAAGTCGGTCTATACCTGTGTCGGGAACGACACCCATACCCCCGCGACAACACTTGTCAAACGACGAACCGGGACCGGTGCCATAATGTCCAGATCAGGCATAGTATGGGAACCATCCGGGATCCCGTTTGTTAGCAACGCAAGATCGACCTCTGAACACCCCGTGGCGTTTCGCGCCACGTTCCAGAACGGCCGGTTACTGAAATTTAGAACAAATAACCGGAGACGACCAAAATGTCCAACTACAACGAAGACTCAAGCGGTGGTTATGATTCAGACGCTTCCGATACATTGACGGCGTTTTACGAAGATCGGGAAATGGCGGAGAGGGCAATACTGCGATTGGCGGACATCGGAGTTGGCCAAGACCAAGTTCGTCTCGTTGAGGGCGACGATACCTTGGACCCGAATGCTACTTCCGATGAGCGCCGTATGGGCTTTTGGGAATCGATCGGGGATTTCTTATTTCCTGCTGAAGACAGGAGCACTTATTACGAAGGACTTCGCCGCGGCGGCTTCCTGGTCACGGTCACGGAAGTAAGCGGTGCGCTGGCCGACAAAGCCCTCGACATTCTTGATGATGAGGGGAGCGTTGACATCGATGAACGGGCGGAGTCGTGGCGTTCGGAAGGCTGGTCGCCGACCGCGTCGGAAGACTTGCCCCCGTCCCAGTATGACCGAACCGGCGATCCGCAGGTCTCGACCGTGGAGGGTGTCGCCAGTTCGTCGGGTGAAGAAACGCGGGACGACATCGATCAACCGCTGCCCCATATCGAGGATGACAAAGTTCAGCGCGCTGCCAGACGCGACATCGGACGCACGAGAGCTCGATCCTACACCATGAAGCGGAGGTGATGCGGCGTCTGGCGCAGCGGCCGTTTCGACGGCAGACAGCAACAAACCTGCGGCTCCTGTCGCAGAAGAACACGAGGGGTTCTCGTTCAATGGGAACCAATCATAGGGACATCGCGGGACCGCCGCATGGGGAACCCCTTGAGCATGGACGGGGCCTTGGTGCGGAACTCAATGCAGAATTGGAGCAACAGACTACAAGGGACAGCACCACTGGAGCACCACGACCCATGGGAGAGCGGGAGCGGTGGTTGCGGACAACCTCGGCGAGCCGACCAAGTAAAAACCGATCGTGCTGGCGGGCAGATGACGTTTATGAGTCTCGATCGATCGAATAAAGGCAACCTATTAGTGAGTTGGTCATTACCACCACCTCATTTTGCCTGGAGAGCAACGATTTAGCGGCAGGCTTGTCCCGTTAAAGCCGAGGCGATATTTTGCGCCATCCGCAGATGGTTCAGCACAACTGGATTGCGGACCATAAGAAGACAACCGTTGAACTGAAGCAACTGCTCCAGAGCGGTCAGGTGAGAGCAATTCCTCCAACGTCAATGGCAGAGGCAAAGAAATGCTCGCCAAGTTGAAGGATTTGCAGGGCACTGAGTTTACGGAACAGTACCATTCGGACCAGGTTGCCACTCATAAGGATGCCGTTGACCTCTTTCAACGTTACGGCGATGGAGGGGAAAATGCGGTTTTGAAGGCCTGGGCGGCAACGACACGACCTGCGTTGGAACACAATCTGCATATGAATGGTTTTATTCGTGAGTGGGGTGTAGGGGCGTCGCTGCAGACAAGGGAAATGAATCTTCGATGGACATCCAATTTGAGGGCAGTCTCTCAGAAGCTCCAGCACACAAGTTGTCTGTTTACGCTAATGGACCGGAATTCAATCAAAATACCGCAGTCGAAGCGCCTTCAAATCTGAGTAACAGAGACTTGGCCCACCTTAAGCGGACCAAGTCCCCTGAAGCTTCGCCGCCTTCTTTTCGGCCAAGTTTCTGATACCGAGTATTAGCTAGGATTCATCGTTGGTGATAGCCAAAAGTGCCGAGCCCGACCCGCCAAACACTCAACACAGCGGCAGATCGAGCCTCTCGCTGATTAGGCATCAGCCCGTCAAGGGTACGCTCCGTCCGTAACAGGGAATTAACCATGAACTTGAACCTGGTTCACAGACGGCTGATCGTGGATTCATGCAAGTACCATGCTCCGCACTCGGTGCGCCTAAGCTCATCTGCCGCCGCAGTCGTTCTCCCCGGGTACTTGCGCTCAAGGTCGAATATGAGATCTTGATTTCACCACTTCCGTTGCCAATCCGCCAGCATCGAAGCTTTTCATCGAACGACGGTAGCTCCCTGCGCAGTGAGACATACGGCCGTGGGAAGTCATCAATCAGGCGAGGGAACACAGTAGACTCATAAGCGTTGAACCATTTTCAGCGAGCGTTAGCCATGCATCTCGTCCAGATCCTGCTTCCCTGTGCCGACAATAATGGTCAGCTTTTCGAAAGTGCAGAGTATGATCGCGTAAAGGAAGATTTGGCCAGCAGCTTTGATGGAGTCACCGCCTATCTGCGAGCGCCGGCAGAGGGGCTTTGGAGGGAGGGTGCAGAGGCGAGCCACGACGAGATTGTCATATTTGAGGTGATGACGGAAGAAATTGATTTGACGGACTGGCGCAGACGGCGTGTCGCACTCGAACGCCGTTTTCACCAGGACAAGGTTATCATCCGCTATATGCCAATCGGCGTCATATAGTCCGTCGACCTCCATCCGCGACCCAGAGACGAAGACCCTTTCCGCGAGCGGGCCTAAGATGGTATTTGCTATCTAGTGCCGAAGAAAGCAGTGACTGCCTTCGGCCTATGATCCCTCAGATGAACGGCTTCCTTTTAAAGATGCGTGCGGACATCACCGACAGCCGCACCTTCATGCGCCAACCTTACGGTTGTGATTTCGCTGATCTCACCCAGGACGTCTGCCATATTGTGGACGTCCCCGTCAGCAATCCTGCTCGCGACCCCGCTGGACAGCTAGCATGTCTGAGCCTTCGGCTGAGAGGTACATTTTCAACGCCATCACCATCACCCAGCTGTGTGTTCTGTCGCAGGTCTCCGCCACCCGTTTGCTGTCCGGTTCGGCTTGCGTCGGTTGTAGTGCCTCCGGTCGTCTTTCCTCAGTTCGGCGATCACGTCGAAGATATCCTCGCTCGTTGCGGCGACAATGGTCTTTGCCCTTTTCAACCTATCGAACCTGTCCATATTCAAGATCTGATCCCGGTGCTCGTCGCGCCATCTCGATGTGTCGCCGACGATATCCTGGTACCGCACGGATCCGATAGGCTGGCCGATACCAAGCAGCGTATTCACGTTCGCCGACACCAGCAACGCCGCGTACCTTTGGCCCGATTTGGCATTTCTTCGTGCCGCTCAAAGTCATCTGGGGTATGCTGCGAAATCTTGCACGCAAGCAGAGGGAGGAGGAGGCCCCATGGGCGTCAGCGGCTGGCTGCGCGAGCACGGGCTGGGACAGTACGAAGAAGCGTTCCACCAAAACGACATCGACTCCAAGGTCCTTAAGGATCTTACGGCCGAGGATTTGATTAGCATCGGCGTCGCGTCAGTAGGCCACCGCCGAAAACTGCTCGCCGCCATTGCTGTGCTGCGCGAGTCAGCGGCGCAGGCGACCGGCTCAGCCGTGGATACGGTAGACACGGCCTCTGAGACACTCAAATCAATCCCAGAGCCGGAGCGCCGTCAGCTAACGGTGATGTTTGTCGACTTGGTCGACTCGACGGCGCTCTCAACGCGGCTTGATCCAGAGGAGATGGGTGAATTGCTGCGGGGCTATCAACGTGCGGTTGCTGGTGCGATTGGGCGGTTCGAGGGGCACGTTGCCAAGTACATGGGCGATGGTGTGCTCGCCTACTTCGGCTATCCGCGCGCTCACGAAGATGAGGCCGAACGGGCCGTGCGGGCAGGACTTGCTGCCGTCGAGGCGGTGCGCGGTCTGAAACCAGCGCCCGGAATGCGCCTTCGCGCTCGGGTAGGCATTGCCACCGGTCTGGTGGTTGTCGGCGAATTGATCGGTGAAGGTGCCGCGCGTGAAGAGACGGTAGTCGGCGACACACCCAATCTCGCCGCGCGGCTGCAAAGTATGGCCGAGCCTGGGGCTGTGGTGGTGGAGTCCGCACTAGGCAGCTGATCGGCGGCTTGTTCGACCTCGTTGATCTCGACCACCGTCCGCTGAAGGGCTTTCCTGCTTCCGTTCGCGCCTGGCGCGTGCTCGGAGAAAGCGCAGTAGAAAGCCGTTTCGAAGCCCTGCGCGGGGCGGGCCTGACCCCGCTAGTCGGTCGTGAGCATGAAATCGGACTCCTGCTCAAGCACTGGGACGCAGTGAAAGAGTGTGAAGGCCAAGTGGTGCTGCTCGCCGGGGAGCCCGGCATCGGCAAGTCGCGCCTTGTCCGTGCGCTGCGCCGCCGGGTGGAAAGTGGGCCGCATATGACTGTGAGTCATTACTGCTCGCCGTACCATCGAACAAGCCGGCTTCATCCAGTTATCAGTCTTTTGGAGCGAGCGGCCGGCTTCGTCGCCGAGGATTCCGTCGGAGTGAGACTCGACAAACTGGAGTCGCTGCTCGCGCTTTCAACAGAAGATGTCGCCAGCGCGGCACCTCTGCTCGCGGCGCTACTGTCGGTTCCAGAAAGCGACCGCTATCCGCCTTTGGAACTAAGTCCGCACAAGCAGAAGGAGCGGACGCTGGAGATATTGGTCGATCAGCTCATCGGGCTCGCGAAGCGCCAGCCCGTCCTGGCTGTATACGAAGATGTGCATTGGGCAGATCCGACGTCGCTCGAGCTACTGGACCTTGTAATTGACAGCGTGCAGTCCTTGCCGGTGTTAGTGCTCATCACGTTCCGCTCTGAGTTCGTGCCACCGTGGTTACACTATCCTCATGTCACAGCACTGACGCTCAGTCGTTTGAGCCGTCGGCAGAGCGCAGCTATGGTCGGGCGGCTGACGGGTGGCCGGGCGCTGCCTACCGAAGTGCTCAACCGGATCGTCGCAAAAACAGACGGCGTTCCGTTGTTCGTAGAAGAACTGACGCGGGCCCTAATCGAGACCAAACTGCTCCGGGACGAAGGCGACCACTACGCGCTCGCCAGTCCGCTGTCGACCCTCGCGATTCCAACTACACTTCAAGAGTCGCTATTAGCCCGGCTCGACCGACTGGCCCCGGCCAGGGAAGTAGCGCAGGTGGCAGCAGCAATCGGACGAGAATTCTCGCATGAGTTGCTCGCCGCTGCCGTGTCGTTGCCAGCGAACGAAATGCAGGGAGCGTTGGAAGATCTCATCGCGTCGGGATTGGTGTTCCGTCATGGGACATCGTTGCGCACGGCGTACAGCTTTAAGCACGCGCTCGTGCGCGACGCGGCCTATGCGACCCTTGTGCGCACGAAACGGCAGCGGCTGCACGCGGGAATCGCCAGGGCGATCGACCAACGCTTCCCGGAAATGATTCAGGCCGAGCCCGAATTACTAGCTCACCACTACACTGAGGCCGGGCTGCTAAAACCAGCCATCGACTACTGGCTTAAGGCCGGACAAGCGGACATCGCGCGCTCCGCAACAGAGGAAGCGATTACCCATCTGAACCGAGGGCTTGAGCTGCTTGCTTCCTTACCGGACGATGCAGCGCGATGGCGGCAGGAACTCGAACTGCAAGTCGCCCTTGGCGTTGCGCTGATGGCTGCTAAGGGCTGGGCAGCGCCTGAGGTAGGGTGGGCCAACGCGCGAGCGCGTGAACTATGCGAGCTGCTTGGCGACGACTCCCGACTCTTTCCTGTCCTTTACGGGGAATGGGTGTTCCGCGTGGTGCGGGCGGAGCTCGAAGCCGGTCGCAAAGCAGGCGAGGAGTTGCTTCGCCGCGCGCAGGAACAAGAGGATGTGGCCGCTGAGACCATCGGCAATCGAATTGTTGGAACCGAAGCCTTGTTACGCGGCGAGATTGCGATTGCCCGCATATACCTGGAACGGTCGATCGCCCTTTATGACCCCCAGCGGCATCGTTCGCTCGCGTTTCTGTTCGCGCAGGATCCTCGGGTGGCAGGCCTTTCTGTCCTGTCCTGGGCCTTATTGGCTCTCGGCCTGCCCGACCAGGCCCAGACGAGGAGCAAGGAAGCGTTGGCATACGCAACGGACCTATCGCACCGCAACACCCTTGGTTACGCTCTGCTTTACGGCTGCATCCTATCGCAGCTTCGCGGCGACCAGGAGGAAGCCTGCGAACGGGCGGATTCACTCATCACGCTCGCCAGAACGCAGGGATCTCCACACTTCCTCGGAGCAGGTATGGTCGTTCGAGGCTGGACACTTGGACAGACGGGCGAGTTGCAGGCTGCCATTACGCAGATTCGAGAAGGCTTAGCCTCATGGCAAGCGACGGGAGCGGGTTTCCTGTTGCCATTTTTTCTAAACTTGCTCGCGCAAGTCGAAACGCAGGCTGGCGGAGCGAAGAAGGGCTTAGATTTGCTCGCCAAAGCCCGGTGCCGAGTGCGTGAAACTGGCGAGCGGTGGTTCGAGGCGGAACTGCATCGGCAGACTGGCGAGCTGATGCTGCAGTTGCCGATGAGCTACCGAACCGCGGCGGAAGCGAG
This sequence comes from Phyllobacterium sp. A18/5-2, assembly GCF_025452215.1. Taxonomy (NCBI): domain Bacteria; kingdom Pseudomonadati; phylum Pseudomonadota; class Alphaproteobacteria; order Hyphomicrobiales; family Phyllobacteriaceae; genus Phyllobacterium; species Phyllobacterium sp. A18/5-2. The sequence goes on from NZ_CP104967.1 coordinate 1,191,851, forward strand.
GCTCCGGCGCGCGACCACAATAGCCCGACAGCAAAGCACTAATTTGTGGGAGCTGCGCGCGGCGACAAGCCTCGCCCGACTATTGGTCGAGCAAAAACGGGGAGGCGAGGCTCATGACCTCCTCGCCCCGCTGTGCAGCAAATTTACCGAGGGCTCTGGGACATTGGATCTACAGCTAGCCCAGCAGGTCCTTTGCGACGCGGCTGGTAACGCTGGTTGCCGATCGATTTGATTCATGCTGGCTGACCCGCTTTCCAGCTATGTGTCAGGCGCGACGGTGGCAGTGACGGGCGGAAGGCCATTCCTATAAGGAGCCAACCTGGCGTCAATGCTGTTCGGCACGGTGCTTTCCACCCGCATAGACGAAGCGCCTGCGTGGTTATCGCTTGGCGGTATCCGAGTCCGAGATTTCGCGCTGAAGGAACGTCCGTGTCACGTCTTCAGCATGCTCGGCCAGCCAATCGGCCATCGCTTGCTCCTCGGCTAAAATAGTTTCACACACATTCTCCGTTTCGGCGTCGCCGACATAGCGGGCGGCTTCTGCCAGCATCTTGTAGCTGGCAATTTCCATATGCTCGAACGTATAGCCGGCGAGCGAACCTTTCATCACCTCATCACTGACGAAGATGCCGCTGAGCGATTGGCCCAATGCCACCAACTTGGCGCCGGCGTCCTTCAGACTGGATGTGTCGGTGTTACGGCGTTCCAGACAGCCGCGAACGAGCTCGGCGTGCCGTTCGGTCTCGCGGATGTGCTGGGAAATGCGTTGTCGTAAATCCGGATAGTTTTCGAGTCTTCCCTCTTGGCCCTTCAGCATCGTCAGGGCCTGTTCTTCCATGGCATGGGCATTGCGCAACCCTGATCCCCGGTCGGCGGTTTTTTGGCGAGCAGTGCCAGAGCGGGTTCGATACGCTGCGGCATCGGATCGAATGGCAAGCGAGGCTGATCCTTGTCGCGTCTCGCAGCAGGACGGCTCTTGAGCGGCGCATCAGGATCGGACAGGAGGCCGATGGTCTGAAGTTTCCGGGTCGAGCGTTTCGCCATTTACCTATCCAACCAGAAACTGGGGGACGCGTAAATGAGCCAATATTCTTAGGAGAGACGCCGCCGATCTGTTGCGGCTTCCGTTTCCGACTTAGCGCGCTCTTACAATTGTCACTGAATCTTATCCGAATATTGTCAGCAAACAGAGAATACCAAACACAACAAGCATGAATGCATGGCCATAGACAAGTCGGTCTCGGTTACCCATTCTAGCGCTTTTGACCTGGCCCCGGGACCGGCGTGCGAAGTGACAAATTCAGTCCGAATAAAAACGCCCTTTTGAGTAACAGGTATACTGTTGATCTATCCAGTGAAATTCATGAGACGACGGCCACTTCATAAGCCATGCATTGGGTATCGTTCCTGTCCGGGCATGTGGCGCTAAGTGGTTTAAGATTGCGCCTGCACGCGGTTTTCGCTACTTTTAGTTCTTGCTGTTGTTCGGGGGACGGCGTTCAGCCGGGGATCACATGTCTCAAAATCTTTTGGTTAACGGCACTAATTATGCCGTCGATGTTGATGATGACATTCCACTACTTTGGGTCCTTCGTGACACCATAGGTCTTACCGGTACGAAATTCGGCTGTGGCATCGCAATGTGCGGTGCCTGCACCGTGCATGTCGATGGCATACCCGTGCGGTCGTGCGTAATGCCGGTCGGTGACGCGGTGGGCAAGCCTGTCACCACGATCGAAGCGATTGGTGATACTGCCGAAGGGGCGCGGGTACAGAAGGCCTGGCTGGAAATCGATGTCGTGCAGTGTGGCTATTGTCAGTCCGGACAAATCATGTCCGCCACTGCGCTCCTTGCTGCCAATCCGTCGCCGACCGACGACGATATCGATGCTGTCATGGCGGGAAATATCTGCCGATGCGGGACCTATCCACGCATCCGGGCGGCCATCAAGCTAGCGGCAAAGGCGGGGTGATGCGATGTCGATTCATGACAAAGTCAACGTTTCCGTCTCGCGCCGCCACTTTCTGATCGGCGTATCGCTCACAGGAGCGGGCCTGATCATTGGGTTGCAGCCATCGCTTTTATCGGCTGCTGCGGGCGACCTTGAACCAAACCCCTTCATTCGCATTCCCGCCGATGGCAAAATTGCGCTCATCATGCCTTCCGTGGAGATGGGGCAGGGTATCTACACTTCAGTGGCGATGCTGCTCGCCGAAGAACTAGAAGTCACCCTCGACCAGGTGGTGCTGGAGCATGCGCCTGCTGATCCTACCCGTTACGCAAATCCCTTGCTGGGCGACCAGATCACAGGCGGTTCCCTTGCCATTCGCGGTGTTTACGAGCAGATGCGCAAGGCAGGTGCCAGCGCCCGTGTGATGCTGGTGAACGCTGCGGCGCGTGGTTGGGGCGTCTCGCCTGAAACATGCACGGCTGAGGCTGGGCAAGTCATTCATGCCGCAAGCGGTCGCCGCGCTGCCTATGGCAGCCTGATCCAGGCCGCAGCATCCCAGGCGGTTCCGCAGGAAGTGCTCCTCAAACCTGCATCGAGCTTTAAGCTTATCGGCAAGCCCATCCGGCGTCTTGACAGCCCGGAGAAGGTCAACGGAACCGCAAAATTCGGTATCGACGCCCGCCCGGAAGGCGTGTCCTACGCGGCTATCGCGATTTGTCCCCATTTCGGTGGCAAGCTGCGATCCGTTGATGACAAGCCAGCAATGGCGGTCAAGGGTGTCAAACAGGTCGTCCTCATCGAGGACGCGGTTGCGGTGGTGGCTGACAATACCGGCGCTGCGCGCAAGGGGCTTGCCGCGATTGCCATCGACTGGGACGCTGGTCCGAGCGGCGATCTTTCATTGGCCGAACTCGAGAAGCGCGCGGAGGATGCGACGATCAGCGGCAAGGCCTTGCCTCACATTAATGAAGGCGATGTCACTAAGGCCGAAGCTGAAAACGGGCCGGTTCACGAATTCGTCTACCGCCTGCCGATCCTTACGCATTCGGCGATGGAGCCTATGAACTGCACCCTTCACGTTCGCAAGGACAGTTGCGACGTGTGGGTCGGCACCCAAGTGGCGGGCCGGGCGCGGCAGGTCGTGGCCGACGTCACGGGCCTTCCTGTGGATAAGGTTGTTGTTCATAATCACCTTCTCGGTGGCGGTTTCGGCCGCAGGCTCGATGTCGACGGCGTAATTCTGGCGGCGAAGATCGCAACACAGGTGGATGGTCCAGTAAAGGTCACCTGGAGCCGCGAGGAGGACATCCGCCACGACTGCTATCGATATCTTAATTACAGCAAGATCACGGCAACGCTCGGTCCAGACGGACTGCCCATGTCATGGCGGCATCGCGTGATTGGTCCCGCCGTCATGGCACGCTGGCTGCCGGCCTTTACCCGCGATGGCATCGACCTTGACATCATGGGCGGTGCAGAGTCGTCATACGCGATCCCGAACAAATATACCGAGTTCGTGCGCCATGAGGCTCCGGACGGAATGTTGACTGGTAATTGGCGCGGCGTCGGTGCCACGCGCAACATCCCCCCGATCGAAGGCGGCATCGACGAACTGGCGCATGCCGCGAAGATCGATCCGCTCGAGTACCGCAGGCGGCTGCTTCAGCATAAGCCACGTCTCATCGGTGCACTTGATCTGGCCGCAGAGAAGGCCGGCTGGACGACTGCCTTGCCTCGGGGCAAGGGAAGGGGTATCGCCCTGTCGGAGGATTTCGGCAGCTTCGCCGCCATGATCTCTGAGGTAAGCGTGGGGGACGACGGAAAACTCAAGATCGATCGCATCGTCTTTGCAGTCGACTGTGGCCAGGTTGTCAATCCGGACACGGTGGACGCCCAGATATTGAGCGGCATCGTCTATGGTCTCAGCGCTGCACTCTACGGACGCTTAACTGTCCAGAACGGTGCCGTCGTCGAGAGCAACTTCGACGACTCTCCCGTCTTGCGAATACACGAAACGCCTAAGATCGAGGTATACATCGTTCCGAGTTCGGAAGCGCCAGGCGGCATAGGGGAGGTCGGCACGCCGGGTGTCGCCCCGTCACTGTTCAATGCGATCTTCGCGGCAACCGGCAAGCGGCTCCGGTCACTGCCGATCGACCAGCACGAATTCCGGAGGGTGTGATAATGGCCATGCGTTTTGCCGCCATTGCGATCGTATCCGTTCTCGCTACAGCCGGTACATTTGTCCTCGTTGGACCGCTGCGGGGTTACGCCGAGACATCGGGTGCCGGGGCGCTCAAAGCCGTCTCTGACTTCGATACGATAGTTGACACTAGGGCACGCTCGAAGGCCATTTTCGAAGAGGCAAGCCGCGTCTTGACGCATCCACGCTGCATCAATTGCCATCCGGCGACACGCAGTCCGACGCAGGGTGAAGACAAGCATCCGCACGTGCCGTTGATGATCGCAAGCAATAGCTCATTGGGTCCGTTGGGTCTTGCATGCAGCACCTGCCATGGCCCCGAAAATCGTCCGATCGTCGGAAGCCGCATGAAATCTATCCCGGGTAACGCACACTGGTCATTGGCCCCGGCCAGTATGGCCTGGCAAGGGCTGAAGGTTAGCGAGATATGCCAGCAGGTCAAGGACACGAGCCGCAACGGCAACCGTTCGCACGCCGATCTCATAACTCACATGGGCGAAGACCACCTGGTCGGATGGGCTTGGCACCCGGGCGAAGGGCGTAGCGCCCCTCCCGGCTCGCAGGAGACTTTCGCCGCACTGGTCGCCGCCTGGGTGAAGACCGGTGCCGAGTGTCCGGATTAATGCCAAAATCCATTATGGATCCTTGCGCTGAGTGCTGCAGACCACCATAACGCACCAGCATTTCGGTTCAGACCCGGTTGAAGTGTTCGCTATCGATGTGAGCGGCCGGAAGTGACCGTTTTGCGCCAAAAGCGGCACCACCGTGATTTAGGGAAATAGATAGCTTCTGGAACATGAAAGCGTTTCTTTATTGATCGTTAGTATCGTTTCGCGGAGAGGTAACAGATGCTAACGACCGAAGAACAAGACAGACTTACGCTCCAAATTTGTTCTGTTGACTCCGACGTTTCGACGACGGTTAAGGGAGGGTCTGATCGGATTGTTGGCAATTCGACAGGAGGCACTCCCCTGGTACCACAGAGCGGCTAAGGCGCTTCTGATTGTTGTGAAGAGTGGAACGGCTCGGAAAGTTTGGAGTATATACGATCACCACTTCGCGCGGACACCCGGGCTCATGACGGGTTTCAGCTATGGCGACAAGCCGATCATATTTCTTGCCACGGTTGTGCGGGCAGTCATTTGGATCGTTTTCTTTAGTGAGCCGATTTCGCGGAGATCTCGCCAAGAGACTGTTAGACGTGAACCAAGATGCTCATCAATGACGACCATAGGAGCCCAGGGCCTTTCATTCTGTGTAGAACAGGTCGTAGGCTCGCCACACGTCAATGATCTTCTGCTTGATCTCATCAACGCTACGGTGTGGAAACTTGGCTCCAAGGGTCAAAGCCAAAGCTGACACGTCGATCGTCTCAGGGCGTGCTTCTTCGGCTTTTTCGGCCTGGGCGTTGATTTCCGCCATCAATTCGTCATCTTCGGTCATGTCCGAAGTTTCCCGTTTTCGTTGAGCGTAGCAGAGTCCGCAGCGGACGGCGACACCACACCATCTACTAGACTTCGGCCACGCAAGCGCGACATTGTAAAGCAAAGTGAATCAACAGGGGATGGACCCAAAGCGCCGCAGTAATGCGGCGCTTTTTTTATTTAATGATGACTGGTCGAAACACAGGACCTTAATATGAAAATCGCTCTTCACATAGTTGCGGCTGTTTTGCTTGTCACCATGGCAGTAGCAGCATTTTATAGCCGGAAGGCGCGTGGCCACTTTCGATCTCCGGTATTTTTGAGAATCAAAACCGCGGCATACAATTGGCAGGCAGCCCGGTCCGACGATGGTTATTAGACGTCCCTTGCTGAGCTGGCTGGTGATCGCCGCAACAGCATGCTCGCGCCCGAAGATGCGGGGCATGAGGCGCTCTGGCCGGAACTCGTAAGACAAGGGGGAAGAAACGCCCGCCGGGCTACGGAGCTCGACCGGGGCGATGAACGTGTATCCCCGCCCCGGAACGTTTGCAATGAATCTCGGCTCGCGGTGTGTCTCCCCAGTGCCTTCCTCAGCGCGGAGACATGTACGCGGAGATCTCGCCTCGTCCACGAAAGTGTCCGGCCAATCCTGCTTGACGATGTCTGCGTTGGTTTTCAACTCGCCTGGCCGGGTTGTATGTGCACATGACTAGCCCTACGCAATTCCGTTAGCGTAGGCCGGGACTTGCTTGTTCAGACGGCCACTTTACCTGCTCCGCCAGGAAGGCGGCAAACGGCTTCACATTCACATTGCCGCTCGCCTCCTCCAGCCCGCCAAATAGGCCCTGCGGTCTTCCACCCTGACGACTGTCCAGGGATACCCCCGCCGGGATGGCGGTCACACCAGCTTGTCCCGCGAACGGATCGGACTCGCGCACGTCATACCCGGCCGCTTTAAAGGACGCCACGATTTCGTCCGCGAAGGCGTCGCGCCCTACGCGCAGGAAAGCGCCGGCAAGCCGTCCCGCCGGTGGAATGCCCGCCATCAAGCAGTAAGGCCAGAACAGTTGAGACATCGCGCACCGACGCCATTGCGACCTGCATCTCGATCGGCGCGCGCTGGAAAAATGGTATCAGCTCTTGGCCTTGGATGCATGGGCATGACGGCGGTCTATGGTCCGGGCGGTAAAGTGAGATGATCCGGCTTATCGGGACGCACATGATCGCGGGGTCACTCTCTTCGACACAGCAGAAGCCTACGGGTCCGTTTGCCAACGAGGAGCTCGGCGGCGAGGCGCTTCAGCCCATTCGGGACAAGATCGTCCTCGCCACCAAGTTCGGCATTGACATCAATCTGGAGACCGGCGAGCGCTACGGCGGGATCAATAGTCGTCCAGAACATATCAAAGCTGTAGCGGATGCCTGCCTCAAGCGCTTGCGGACCGATTACATCGACCTGTTCTACCAGCACCGCGTCGATCTCAACATTCCGATCGAAGATGTTGCCGGCGCCGTGAAGGACCTTATCGCCGCAGGCAAAGTTAGGCATTTCGGCCTGTCTGAAGCTGGTGTCCAAACCATCCGCCGCGCCCATGCCGTCCAACCGGTCACGGCCGTCCAGAGCGAATACTCGCTGTTCTGGCGTGGTCCGGATGCGGAGCTTCTTCCTGCTCTCGAAGAACTCGGCATAGGATTCGTTCCTTTCAGTCCGCTGGGTGCCGGATTTCTGACCGGGGAAATTGACGAGAATACAAAGTTTGACGAGGGCGATTTTCGCAGTTCGGTGCCTCGATTCTCGGTAGTGGCCCGCAAGGCTAATATGAGGCTGGTGCGTATAATCAAGGCTGTCGCCGATCGCAACGGCGCTACACCGGCACAGGTGGCACTCGCGTGGTTATTAGCACAGAAGCCCTGGATCGTTCCGATTCCGGGAACTACCAAGCTGCACCGCCTTGCGGAAAACCTCGGTGCCGTCGACTTGGAATTGTCTGCTGACGATCTTGCTGAGATTCGGACCGAGTCTTCGAAGATTGAGGTGCAGGGGGCGCGTCTTCCAGAAGCCGTGTTGAAGATGACAGGCCACTAAAGAACGGCAATCTAGGCGCGGGTTGCAGATGAACACCATGCACAGTCAAGCTCGATGCCAAGCTCTTTGTTGAGATCGACACGTCCACCACAGTCCACTCTTCCGGCCCATCTTCGCTTTGTCGGCAGCTGAGACAAGGGCTAGTATGTATGGAGGTGATCCGCATGGGTGCCGTTACAGCTTACTCCATTAGTCTGGCAATGATGCTCCTTGTGCCCTCCAGTCTGGAGGCCGAAGCGAAGGACAGGCTATCTGGGGATCGCGCGAAAATCGGCATTGCAGAGAACCGGGAAACCGGCAGCTCGCAAGATCGACTAACCCGTGACAGCACCTTAGGTAATGTGCTGAATCACCCGGCCCTGGCCGGCTTTAGTCATCTGACATTGCCCGGGGATAATCGCGTATACGACGAAACCCTGCGCTTGAGTGCGATGGGCGAACCTGGTCTCAAAATCCTGGTTGTCGGTGCGACCGGCAGCATCGGCGCCTTGGACGCTGTGCATGACGGCGCGAATATGCCGTTAGATCAGGAGCCTCAGCAGATGCTGTCAGCGACCTTATGAAGGATTGCCACAGCATATTCGAGAAAGACCATCAAAATGGCTCGAATGCTTTGACGCGGTTCCTATCGGTCAATTGCAGTTCGTCGCTAGGGACCTCTGCGGGATAACCCATCAAAGACATGCTTTGACGGGAATGCTATACGAGAAGGTAGTGAGAGCTTTTTGGACCAAATGCTGCTCAACTGATTTGTTTGACGACAGGCGGATAGAAAAAAGGACAGCCACATGAACGATTTCTATGTTGGCCAAAAAGTCGTTTGCATCGACGACAAATTCAAAAACGTGAGCATCGACCAACTGATCCGAGAGGGTCAGATTTACACGGTCCGCTGGGTTGGCATGTACAAGCACTATATCGACGGCGAGTTTGTCGGGATCAAAGTCGAAGAAATACACCGCGGCAATGATGATGGACCCGAAGGATATGGTGCCGCCGATATGCCGTATCGGGCGACCAGGTTCCGTCCATTGGTGAAAGATAAAATTAGCGCGTTGCGAGGGCTATTGGCCCCCAAGCCTGATACCCCGCAAGAACCGAAGACGAAAACTCCGGCAAAGAAGAAAGCGAAGGTATGAACGGTTACGAGATTGCAGAACTGTTCATTAAGGCAGCGATTGTTGACTGAATCAGCGCCAAAAAGTGGCGGAACAGGAGCGGGCAGGCTGGTGGGGGACCGTCGCGCCGTCGTCGCTGTTCCGCCAAAGGCTGACTGCGTGCTTGGCGGCAATGCGCAGTCAGGCGTCCAGAATACACCCGGAGGCGAACGACGACTAAGCAATGCTTTGAACCTATCCACCGGAAAATGATTTACGGAATTGATGGGGAAGAAAGAGGAAGCCACGCAGGGCTGCTAGGGAGATGTAGTTGCGGGCTTCCTCTGGAAGTTTGCCCTTAAAATTTGGGGTCACAGGGCAAAATGAGAATACACTCTGAAGCGCGCGGCCACCAACAAAATATGGGTTCGCAAAATCTTCGCTCTTCGGCAGGGCAAAAGCTTAACGCAGCCAAGTACTTGGAGCCGCACGCTGACAAAAAAAGCGCATGAGACCATAAGGTCAGCGCCGACTAAGCCAAGAGACTCGTGCTCAACCGTAGTAGCGGGGAGAGGAGTTCGTTGTCCCGATCTGGGCGACGAATCCAGTATGTATTTCGCTGCATTTTAAGCGCTTTTGGCCGCATCCCATTTGATCTATGCTGACCTTGAAACATCTGTCCCAATGATATGCGACGGAGCAGCATTATGAGTATCTTCGGTGAGAAGCTGATGGGATCGCGTGGAGCGCAGAAATTGTCGGCTGCCGCCTTTGTGGCAGTCTCGTTATCCTCGGCTATCGCCAGTATATGTGTTCCATACCCTGCTGCAGCGGCAGATTGCAGTGCATTGGCCGCACCTGAATTGGACTGGAGCGACTGCAGCAAGAGCAAAATCATGATCCCAAGTAGCGAGCTTGAGGGCGCTAACCTCCATAGTACCAATTTTTCTGGGACCGATCTCAGCAAGTCAAATTTGAAGACGGCGAACCTGGTACAGGCGAACCTCGTGCGCGCCTCGCTTGCCGGTGCAAACGCAGAAAAGGCCAATTTCTCCGAGGTCGAAGCCTACCGCTGTAATTTTGCCGACATATCGGCTGTCGGCGCATCTTTCACAAACGCCGAGCTGCAGCGCGCCAACTTCCGCGGAGCGAAGCTGACTGGAGCGAGCTTCGAGAAGGCAGAGCTTGGACGCGCAGATTTCGACCAAGCGGTCTTGACGGGCGTCCGCTTCTCGCTCGCCGATCTTTCACGCGCAGATCTCAGTCATGCCACCTTCGAGGGTCCGCTCGTCTTTGACCGCGCCTTCATGTTCCTCACAAGGATCGAGGGGCTGGACCTCTCGGTCGCACAGGGGCTGGAGCAGAGGCAGATCGACCTTGCCTGCGGCGGCGGCTAAGACAAAACTGCCGGCTGGACTTAAGACTCCTTCCAGCTGGCCTTGCCCAGCAGATGTTCCAGATTAGCCGATTATTCAACAATGAAAAAAGCGGTTTCGACACAAAATGCAACAGCCACAAGACTGTTCCATAATGTTGATTATGCGATTTCAAATTGTAGGGGGGCACATTCTATTTTCAATTGCGACACGTACAAAACCCTCTTTGTTTTCAGGAGGATGGAATGCCCCGCAGTTTCACGCAATTGACGATTGATGAACGCCGTACGGTTTCACGGATGCTACAAGCCAAGGCACGATTGGCGCAGATCGCTTCGGTTCTTGGTCGTCACCGCTCCACGGTCCACCGCGAGATCAAACGCAACTGGTGGCGCGACAAGGAAGTTCCGCAGGCGGATGGCTATTGGCACGTAACAGCACACAGTCTTTATGAACAGCGGCGGCGGTCATATCGCAAGCTGCATCAGCATCCGCAGCTGCGCCATGTCGTCATTGATCGTCTGAAGGCCGGATGGTCTCCAGAGCAGATCGCCGGCCGCTTGAAGAGAGAGCCTGATGCTCAGCACCGGCTGTGCCACGAGACAATCTACCGGTACGTGTATTCTGAAGATGGGCAATCCCAGGAGCTTGCGCGTCACCTGCCCGAGCGTCGTCGCAAACGCAAGCCACGCTATGCACGAAGACCGAGAGGCCTTGTGTTTCCCGACTTTATGGCCATTCGCCACCGTCCAGAACAGGTCAATGACCGTGGCCAGTTCGGGCATTGGGAGGGTGATCTGATGATCTTTCGCAAGGAGTATGGCAACGCGAATATTGCGACACTGGTGGAACGCAAGAGCCGCTATACCGTCCTGTTTCGCAACAATGACCGGCAATCGAAACCGATCATGGGGCGTCTGATCAATGAGCTGTCAGCACTGCCGCATTCGGCAAGACAGAGCATCACCTTCGACCGTGGTTTCGAGTTCGTGTCCTGGCGCGATCCGGAGACCGGGATGGGTACGAAGGCATGGTTCTGCGATCCGCAAGCACCCTGGCAGAAAGGTTCGGTCGAGAACATGAATAAAAGAGTGAGACGCTATCTGCCGCGTGACACCGACCTCTTGTCCCTTCCTCATCAATCAGTGCGATCCATCTGCGAGTGTCTCAACGCGACCCCGCGAAAGTGCCTCGATTACAGGACCCCGAGCGAAGTGTTCAGAGAACAACTTGTTGAAATAGTATCGCTGCCGGAATAGCCTGCCCCACCCCGCCGTTGCATTTGAAATAGAACCCACACGGGTGGGTTCAAGGATGAAGTGCGACTTGCAATAGATAACAATGGCTTATCACTCGCAAGGACTTGCCCATGAAACGCACCTACTCCCAGATCGACATGGATGAACGCCGCAAGATCGCCCGCTGGCGAACGGCTGGTATCAGTGTTGATCTGATTGCCGAGAAACTCGGACGGCACCGCTCGACGATTTTTCGCGAGCTCCGACGCAATGCTTTCACGGATTCGCAAATGCCGGATCTCAATGGCTACTATTGCGTAACGGCGAACGACATGGCGCGGGCACGACGTGCCAAGCTGCGTAAGCTGGCGCGGTTCTCGCATCTGCGCCAATCCGTGATCGAGCGCATTATGCATGGGTGGTCGCCGCAACAGATTGCCGGTCGGCTGCAGCTGGAGCGGCATCCGATTTCCGTGAGCCATGAGACGATCTACAAGTTCGCCTAACCTCGGACGGCCATGCCATCAAGCTATGGCGACATCTTCCGGAGCGACGCGCCCGGCGTCGGCCACGGCATGCCCGACGCCGCCATGGTCGCCGATTCAGCCCGCAGCTCAACATTCTGCATCGGCCGGACATTGTGCGTGAACGCCAACAGTTTGGCCATTGGGAATGCGATCTGATGCAGTTCAAGAAGAAGTTCGGCAAGGCCAATGTGACGTCTCTGGTCGAGCGCGTCAGCCGCTTTGCCGTCTTCCTGCGCAACAATGACCGGCAATCGAAGCCTGTTATGGATGGGCTGATCTAGGTGTTGCAATCCCTGCCCCACCTCGCCCGCCGTTCGATCACCTTCGATCGCGGTACCGAATTCACCGACTGGCCCTACCTGCAGGCAAGCCTGGGAGCCCAGACATGGTTCTGCGATCCGCAATCGCCCTGGCAGAAAGGTACGGTCGAAAACACCAACGGACGGGCCAGGAAATGGCTGTCGAGAGACGTCGATCCACTGTCTCTCAGCGACCGGGATCTCACAGATATTTGCAATCGACTGAACGCAACACCGCGCAAATGTCTCGGCTACAAAACACCCGCTGAAGTGTTCCGGCAAAAGATCATGGCGAGGACGCAATAAATGCGCTAGCTTGCCGATGCTCCAAAGTCGCGCTTCAGCGAGAACTCACACCAGTAGAAAAAGCGCGTTCTTCATCCCAAAGCCAGTACTACCGGACACATTGATATCGCGCGGCATAGACCGGCCCTCGCGGGCCCGTTCTTCCAGCGTTTCCGTCAAAGTCCTGCGTTACCTCAACGATCAGCAGCCGTTCTTTCTTACCCCATCCTATGCACCGGTTTCGTCGTGGCTAGCGCTGAGGGGCTTCGATTCAGGCAGAATCTTTGAACCGAAGAAAGATCGACAACACGACCAACGTTGCAGTGGAAATAAACTCCGATTGCCAGTTTTGAAAGGATTCGAACCAGAACCGCGCGCCGCCAATATATTGGAGAAGCGACTGTTTGTTATTGCCATGGATCACGGCCTCGGCATTTTCTGCCAAATGGCTGGCGATAAGGTGCCCCACGAAGGAAAAAATGAACAGGAACACCAGCACGAGACCGAGCGAGTATCGGTATAGCCAACGTAACAGAGGTGAACGCTTCGACCAGGTCGGATAGCGCGGCTTGTCACTCCCATGCCCTTCTTCGGATGCTTCGTCCGGATCCCGGGACTCGGCTGATCCCTTCTGAAACAGGTATGCAGTGAGAACGACATAGGTCGCCATCTGTAGCCACTCACTTTCCCAATTTTCAAAGAGAGCGGACAAGAAATTCTCGTTCGTGAGGTATTGCCCGACTGATATCTGTTGCAGTCCATGCTGCGCCAGCTGTTCGTTTTCATGGTAGTGCCCAGCGACTATCATGCCCACCATGCTTGCCAGGAATGCAGTCAAAAGAGCAATGGTGAGGCCATTTTTGCGTAAGAAACGCATATCGGTTCTCCGTCGTTTAATTGCGCGATTCATGAAAGACGCGTCAGGGCCTCTTCATATTTGGCCAGCTTCTCACGCGCTGTCGGATCCTCTGGCTGTGATCTGACCTTTGCGATGTTATCTTTCAGATCGGCAATCTTTACGCGCCGCCCAAGGCTATTCTCGCGCGTGCGTTGCACGAAGTCGAAATAATCTTCGCCTTCGCGACGGGTCACAGAATCTATGGCTTCAAGGATATGAGGGGCAAATCCTTCTGAACGGAGTTTATCGAGAGACCATGTGGCCTTCTCGACAACATCGTGCAAAACCCCGACGATCATTTCATCCTCTTCGTCCAGGGCCATCATTACCCGCAACGGGTGGAGGATATAGGGCTCTTCGTCGTCTGCGCGATAACCAGCGTGGGCGTTGGCAGCAATTGAGATGGCATGCTCGAGGGGTGACATTTGAAAGTCTCCTGCGGATTAGATAACGTTCAAACCCTTGCGAGCCGAACGCGTTCCGTGGAGCGCCGATTTTTTTCTTCCATGCGCTGAGCGATTGGACATCAACCCGATGAGTGGAAAGGATTCCCCGAAGGTCCCCGCAAGATACTGTCGAGGATTCGACGTATCGTGTACGCCGTATACTAGTGGTCGAGCGTTGTGGGACCCACCACTGAATGAAGCGCAGCCCGTAGCAAAGGCCACAAGTAACGTCGCAATGGTTTGATTGCGCTAACTGATGTTCACTTTGCGTTTCAGCGCTGTCGCGCAATAGGGTCATTGGGTAGCTACCGTATACCACCTTGAGTATTCCCATGGAGAGAGACTTTAAAGAAATCCTGCACCCTTATTTCATCGTACAGATGCTGTCCCGTCCACCTTAGCTGGTGCCATGACTCTTAGTTTCGAAAAGCGGATCGGCGTGTCTGTGGATCAAGCGCCACTCACCTTCCTCCTTGCGAAAAATTTCGGTCACCCTCAATCGCATCGGGATTGTCCCGGCTCGCCCCTTCATCCGCAGCCTGGCGTTCTGAAAACCTGCCCAATAGCCTATTTCGCCGTTGGCACACATATGGACAATCTCCAGGTCGCTCTCACTCCCTGTATCGAACGAATGCGCCTCAAGCTCATATCGTCCCAAAACTTCGCGTGCGCCCTCGACGACGGCGCCCATGGGGCCAAAAAAGGTCGCAGCAAAATTCTTGACGGCAATTTTAGCTAAGGGTCCGGCATCTCCGTTGACATAAGCCTGCGCAACGACCTTGCGCTTTTCGATAAACGTCTTGAAATCATCGATCATGCTGCACCTCTTCTTATGCACGGTTGTCTTTGCCCGCAGATCGATGATGAAACCCCAAGAGCCTTCAATGGTTCCAGCAGCGATGGCCTGCCATGAATTGGACAAGTGCGGAACGGGCTGCCGGAAAAATGTAGCCATCGACGCTCCTGCCTTTGCTTAGTATCATCCCGCATGTACGCCGGTGCAATCGTCCGCCGTTTGTGTTGGGTTGGCCGCATAAAACGGTTGCCATCGGGATCGCGTTAAATTCACAGGACTAGTGAGCAAGATTCTGAAACCTCCGCAGGTAGTGCGTGTCTTTAAACTCGCGGCGGGGCCATTGAAAGCTTATATCTAAGCCGTGACACGTGGTGTGGAGTTCGACTTTGGCACAAAGAACCGGAAGCGCTGACCTTCCCTTGCACGGCGGCAAGGTTCCAAGGTGGCTTGGGGACCGCATGACGAGGCTCGGCGCAGTAATGTGCGAGGCAATCGTCCATCATTATGGGCGCGACGAACTCCTGCGCCGCCTTGCGCATCCGTTCTGGTTTCAGTCCTTCGGCGCTGTTATGGGGATGGATTGGCACTCCTCCGGCATCACCACCAGCGTGATCGGCGCACTGAAACGTGGACTTACCCCGCTATCGCGCGAACTCGGCGTTCATGTGTGCGGTGGCCGCGGGGCCTATTCGCGCAAGACTCCCGACGAACTCACTGCGATTGGCAACCGGGTCGGGATTGACGGTGCCGGACTTGCCAAGGTGAGCCGCCTGGTGGCAAAGGTCGACAGCGCGGCGGTTCAGGACGGTTTTGACCTCTATCTGCACGGCTTTATTGTCACGGACGATGGTCATTGGACCGTTGTTCAGCAGGGGATGAACGGCGATGACCGACAGGCGCGCCGTTATCACTGGCAGTCGGAAGGCCTGACGAGTTTCGTTGATTCACCCCATGCGGCCATTGAGGGAAAAGGGCACGGGAAGATTGTAAATCTTGCCGATCGCCGTGCCGTTGCTTCGCGCAAGGGTCAACTAGACGTTTTGCGCACCTTAGGTCCGGATCGGATTGTGCGTGAGGTAGCAGCGCTCAAAGCTGATCCTCTCGCACTGCCGGGTGCCAAAGATCTGGCGCAACCGATGCTGCCACATCTGATCATGCCAGCTCATCACGATGTGAGGGAAAACGATATCGTCATGCGGCGTTTGCACGGAAATCTTGCGGCCGCTGCCGAGAGAGGCCCCACAGATTTCGAGGACTTGCTTCTCGTCCCGGGCGTTGGCGCACGCACGGTCAAAGCGTTGGCCATGGTTGCCGAAGTGATTCATGGAGCACCATGCCGCTTTTCAGATCCGGCACGCTTTTCCCTTGCCCACGGCGGCAAAGATCGGCACCCCTTTCCAGTACCTTTGAAGGTATATGACGAGACAATTAAAGTGCTGAAGTCAGCGATACTGAAGGGAAAATTGGGGCGGGCAGAGGAGCTTCACGCAATTAGGAAGCTGGACGAGCAATCGAGGGAGCTCGAACGCTATGTGACCGGGCCGGACCTGAAGAAAATTGTCACCAGCGAGTTTGAACGGTCGGCCCAATTTGGTGGTCGGAGTGTGTTTGGTTGGGAACCGGGATCAAAGTAAAGCAAGGTTGTAACGGAGACGTTGGGACATGATGACGACCAGACTTGAAACCTGTGCTTGTTTTTGTGGCGCGATCACAGCGGAAATCCAAGGTGAGCCATTCTGGATTTGCTACGATCACGACGACGATTGCCGCCGGGCAATCGGATCTCCATTAACCATTTGGGTGGGATATAAGACGTCGCAGTTTCAGCTCAAACGTGGCAAGCCTAAAGCGTTTTCGAAGACCCGAGGGGTCTCACGAACTTTTTGTTCCAACTGTGGTACATCGATTGGATATTCGGATGAGGGCATTGCTGGCGAAATCTACCTCACGCTGGGGTTTTTCGACCACCCGGAGCATTTTCCCCCTGCGGCGCACGCCTATTGGCAGTTGAAACTTCCATGGATCGAGTTCGCCGATAAACTTCCCCCGTATTGATCAATACTCTCAAAGACGAGATCCTGCGCTTGGATATCCCCGCGACCGATGAATAATTGGACTAGAGGAACTTTAGCACGAAATGAAACGTGCTTCATATGTGCGAGGATAATAGGCGTTTTATGGGCAGAAGTGATCGAGAGTTCCGCCGCAGGAGGGAGCAGGACCATTAGTGAGCTCAAACGCTTCGACATAGTTGGCGTGTCTCAACTGCCAAACTTCCTGGCGCCGCGGCCAACTTTGTCCGGTAGCGGACAGACCCGGAACTTTTCAGTAGCTTGCGGTTTGTTGTTATATCGCTGACTTCCAGGTCAGCGGGCCCTGGATGGCTCCGATCTTCAGGGCTGTAAATTGGCGGTGGGAAGTGATCTCACCGTCTCTTTTTGGAAGCAAATCGCTTTTTACTATTAATGCCCTAAGTCAGCGCGCCGGCCCAATTGTCAATGTGGCCGGTGAAACGAGGCGCCGAGATGCACCTTTGCTCAGCGGAGCTGGCCGGACGTTAAGCCGATCCTTTGACCGGCATGTCAACATCTACATTCTTTTGCAGTTGATCTGACAATGTTTTTACCAACACCGGAATTTCAGTCGACGGTAGGTCAGAGTGAAGATTCCAATGATTGCTGCCGTCCGACGCTGCCTTGGTAACGGCTACGATCAAAAAATGAGAATCAGGAAAACTGGTCCTTAGCTCGTCGCAAGCGGCAGCAATCTTTCTGTGAATCGTCATGTTACGACACCCTCGAATTTGCAATGACCCGATGTAACACAAAGCCGCGATGCCGGTCATTCACTTAAAGTGGTCATCACCCTGAATTGCCCGGCAGGCCACACGCTGTCTGGTGCAGAACATGCTTAGTCGACGGCGTATCTCCTAAAATTATTGGCTGATTTACGCTCCCCCAGTTCTGGTTGGATAAGAAAATGGCGAGACGCTCGACCCGGAAACTTCAGACCATCGGTCTCCTGTCCGATCCTGATGCGGCGCTCAAGAGCCGTCTTGCTGCGAAACGCGACAAGGATCAGCCTCGCTTGCCGTTCGATCCGATGCCGCAGCGTATCGAACCTGCTCTGGCACTGCTCGCCAAAAAACCGCCGACCGGGGGTCAATGGGCCTATGAAGTCAAATGGGATGGGTACCGTCTTGCCGTGCATGTGGAGCCCACTGGCGTGCGCATCATCACGCGTGGCGGTCATGATTGAACATCCTTTTTCCCGGCGATCGCAACCGCCACGGCTCTCGGCCCCGCAACCATGATCCTCGATGGGAGGCGGTTGTCCTTGATGACAAAGGACTTCCCAACTTCGGATTGCTGCAACAAGCGCTCGGCGGCAGGTGGGCAACCAGGGCTGCCGGAGCGGCAATCTTCTATGCCTTCGATCTTCTTTATTTCGACGGCCACAATCTGACTGGCCTGGAATTGTCGTCGCGGCGGCATATGCTGACCACGCTGCTCAACGACAGGCCAGGCGACGCGATCCGGCTTTCCGAGACAATCGAAGCCGATGGGGAATCCCTGTTGCGCAACGCCTGTGCGCATAGCCTCGAAGGCATCATCGCGAAGGATATCAACAGTCCCTACCGCTCCGGGCGGCGGGGCGACTGGCTCAAGATCAAATGCAGCAACAGCGAGAGCTTCGCGGTCATAGGCTATGAGCCATCGCAAAAGGTCCAAGGCTCAATCGCCAGCCTGCTGTTGGCGGCGAAAAAAGGTGACAAGCTGGTCTATGTGGGCAACGTGGGCACAGGTTTTTCGGCAAAGCTGGCGCGAGATCTGCGCAGACAGCTTGATACGATGCGGGTCGAAAAACCATCTGTGCCGATCAAGGGCAAGGGGCTGGTGTTCGTTCGACCCACGCTCATTGCCGAAGTCAATTTCAGTGCCGGACGCATGACGGAAATTTGAGGCATCCGCATACGGAGGTCTGCCGACTGGTGTGAGTAGGTCACGAACATATCGTTTGCCCACTCGGCGGCCTGGCACAGCGGCCCGTGAACCGTCGCGGGCAATAGATTCCCACGTGCTGTTCGATGACGGCATGCGGAGGTCCCCTCGCCCGAACCGAGCTGCTATCTTGCAACTTCGCAACGCGCTCAACTGCGGACATCAACTATGACCCGTGCAGCCCAACCGTGGGCTCTTGTCATCACACTCGCAGCCAGCACTCAGGTAAAGCTGCCAGATATTTGTAACATTCGATCAGTTCAAGGGCACGTCCGCTACGTTCTTCTTGTAGTCGCGTTTTGATATCGTGGCCCTTAGATGCAAAAGTTGCGACCGCGCAGGCCCCATCTCCGAGATTTTGGACAAGAGAGCTTTCGGTCGATGTGAAGAACCAAATAGGACCGTGTTGTCCGTCGAGCTGCGCTGTCATGGGTCGGGTGTGGCTCTCTTCGACCCCGACTAGGCGCAACATCATTGTCATGCCAGACTTAAGCAATTCCCAAATTTTTCCTAGATTTCTTGCGGATTTGTCATGTGAAGTCCCTGCTGAAAATGGCATTGCTCAACTTTCAGTGAGACCAAAAGCTCCGGGCATTTTAAGAAAACTCATATAACGCCAGGCAACTACCGCGAGAGGGAGACCTGAATTTCATTGCCAACGTCCATCGTCTAAAACGCTTAAAGAATAAATAGCAATAGCTTGAATTTGTTGATTAATTTAACCAACAATTATTCTTCCCCAAGCGGTCGTTTTTGCACCAGCCTGTTGCGTAGCATTCTTCGGTTGTGACCGGAGCGGCCCCAGTCTCACTAAAGAGGCGTTGCTGCCAAGCCAAGCTTTGCACTTAGAAAGGGAGAGCCGAGAAGCCCAAAACGCCAGGGTTTGTCGATAGCCCGGCTAATGCCGACACGCGGTCCGCAGCAGACGTCGAAAATGTCATGAGACGGCTCTAACGAAAATGGAGGCACAAGCAGAGACATGCCGTCATGTGACTTATCTATGCCAAGAGCTTGGGTGAGTTTCCCCGGTCCTGAACATAGGTTTGGAATATTGTCGCGTGATCGCCGGCGCTTCATGGTCTCGATACCCTGGGCAGGCTCCAACGCTCTGATGAGCACAGCTGATCCGGGCAGACATACAAAATTCAAACACCAGTGAATGCCATAAGAACGATAGACATACGCATGGCCCGTAGGTCCAAACATCGATCGGTTCGAATTGCTTGGCCCGCGAAAGCTATGTGAGGCGGGATCATCAGGAGCATAGGCTTCAGTCTCGACAATTAGCCCGCCCACGCCGTCAACCAATAGGCTCATCCCGATGAGATCCCGGGCGACGGCATGGGCGTAACGATGAAAAAAAACCGAATTCAGCATCGCATCACTTTCGTTTACTCAAGAGTGGAACCAATTTGTCTGATGTGGCCTTTAAGGTCCGGAGACGCAAAGTGCGAATTCCACACAGACGTTAGTCACCCGTCGGGAGGTTTCCATGGGCCGCGGCATCTAATCTAAACGGGGTGGACAGCGCTTTTTCCTGAACCGTTACCATTAAGAATGGAGAATGATCAAATGAAAGACAAAATCCCACTCGATCGCCCTGGATCTCTGGATACCGAGCCGGGTAGCGACACCTATTTGGTCGATCAGGTTTTGGAGGCCAGGGATAAGTCAGACCATGATGCAAATAGGCCAGTTGACGTCGCGGAGGAATTGAACGCCATGCGCGCCGAAATTGATAGAATTACCGAATCCATCGGATTGTTGGCAGGCAGCGCGAAGGCGCTGGTTTCGGAAACCCCATCTATACTCGAACAGGAATTGCGCAGCCTTGTACAGCGCAAGCCTTTAACAGCGCTTATTGGAACAGTCGCGTTAAGTTTCGGCCTAGCCCTGCGGTTGATCGGTCCCAGCAATCGCCGCTCGCATTAAATCAACCGAATATAGCAACAGGAACTCAAGCCTATGCGCCGTTTCGGCGACGTCGCGTATTTCGATAGCCATCAATGTGTTGCTCAGCGTGGAGCCAACGGTAAACTCTGAAGAGAACATCCTAGTGGTGGATTTCGGACATGGCGTGGCTACGCGGTGGCGTCCAGATGCCAGCCCCGAGTTGATTTACTGGTAGGGACTGCTGGGAGCTTCTAGCATGCCGTCACGGGACTTTTCACCCAACATTTCCAAAAGGTGGGCCTTGGCCCTATTCAATCTGCTCTTGACGGTACCAATGGGGCAGTCACAGATTTCTGCAGCTTCGTCGTAACCAACACCCATTACGCAAACGAGCATAATAGCTTGCCGGAAATCCGGATCGAGCTGATGCAAAGCAGTTTCAAGTTCATGACCCCGGATAGTCCACTCCTGCGATGCAGGCCTTGAAGGTCCTACTTCAGCAACATCTTGTTGACTGCCTGTGACCTCCCTGAGCCGGCGCTTTATCGCCGTATTGAAAGTATTTCTCATGATGGTGAACAACCATGACTTCATACTCGTCCCCGGTGTAAATTGGTTCAATGATCCAAGTGCTTTTTTGAGCGTTTCTTGGACCAGATCGTCTGCTTCATCTGGATTTCTATAGAATGACCTTGCGAATGCCCTTAACGCCGGTACAAGAGCAACAAGTTCCGCCCTGGAGTTGATCTCCAATTTGAAATCTCGATAAATGGGATCGATTGCAACCATGTCATCGCCTCTTTGATGAGATGACAATGCATCGAAATAGTAACTGTTCCTCAGTCGGCCCGAACTGTACGCTATCGAACACTCCAGTATTCTCTGGTCGAGGGTGAACAAAATTACCCCGTTGTAGGTTCGTTCCCAAAAGGGATGAACAGTTGATCCCATCACAGCAATCGCGTTGACCTAACGATGGCCGAACTGCTTCGGGCCGCCAACGGTGGGATTGGGCTTTGTTCATAAGCGCCTTGTCCAGTGAGCGAACAGTCGGTGATTTCCTCGCCTGTGCAGCCGAGATAAGGGATCCACGGCTAAATCAGACCTTCATCAACCGACACCCGCGCCTCCGCCAACCTCAACCGAATAATAATTCGCGTTCGTCCCTTCCTCCTAATGCTCCAACCCAGTCGCAGAGCATTTTCGTTCGCTATACGGCTCAAAAAGGGAACCGGGCCGCGAAGGACTGGAACAACCACCGAACTGCGTAGTTAGGCCGAAGTCCGATGTGAGAGAGGAACCCACCATGGCAAGCAAGAACCTAGACGAGTTATTCACCGATGGTTTGAAAGACGTTTATTACGCAGAACGCAAAATTCTAACGGCACTTCCGAAGATGGCGGCAAGCGCCCAGACGCCAAAGCTCAAAGAAGCCTTCGAAAAACACTATGAGGAAACGCAGAGCCACGTCGAGCGCCTTAACCAAATATTCGAACTTTTGGGCAAGCCGGTGAAAGCCAAAACCTGCCCGGCCGTTGATGCCATTATCGAAGAGGGCGAGGAAATCCTCGATAAATTTAGGGAAAGCCCCGCGCTGGATCTTGGTCTGATTGCGGGGGCGCAGGCCGTCGAGCATTACGAAATCGCTCGATACAGCGCGCTCAAAAAGTGGGGCCTGGCTTTGGGGTATTCGGAAGCGGTCGATCTTATCGATGCGACCCTTCAGGAAGAACTGAAAACCGACGCCGATCTCGGTTCGCTTTCAGACTCATTAGGGAATTCCAAAACTTTCAAAACGTCGCGCTGAATGCGTCCACGACAAGTCGGACCAATCTTCCAAGAAATCTCGTGACGATCAAAATCAAGGAACCAGAATGCCTAAGACATCCGAATCAAGTCGCTCCATCAACGCCACCGTCCACGATCAAACGCTGCAGCGTGGCGCGGGCGGAGAATTACACCAGATCGCTGAGGATGGTACCCCGGTGCTCACGACTGCTCAAGGTAGTCCAGTTACAGAGGATCACAATTCCCTGAAGATCGGGCCCAGGGGACCCGCGCTCCTCGAAGACTTTCACTTTCGCGAGAAGATCTTTCATTTCGACCATGAGCGCATTCCTGAACGGGTGGTCCATGCTCGCGGTTATGGAGCGCATGGTTTTTTCGAAACCTACGAGATCGCTTGCCGAATACACCCGGGCAGACCTCTTTCAGCGGGCAGGCGAGAAGACTCCGGCTTTCGTCAGGTTTTCAACTGTCGCCGGCAACAAGGGCTCGTTCGATCTGGCGCGGGACGTGAGAGGATTTGCCGTCAAGCTCTACACTCAGGAAGGCAACTGGGATTTGGTCGGTAATAATATCCCGGTTTTCTTTATCCAAGATGCGATAAAATTTCCCGACATCATACATGCGGTCAAACAGGAGCCCGACCGAGCTTTTCCACAGGCGCAATCGGCACACGATAATTTCTGGGACTTTATAAGTCTCACACCCGAAAGCATGCACATGATCATGTGGATCATGTCGGATCGGGCTATCCCCCGGTCCTTTCGGTTCATGGAAGGATTCGGAGTTCACACGTTCCGCTTTGTGAACGCCAAGGATGAGTCCACTTTCGTAAAATTCCATTGGAAGCCCAAGCTAGGCCTTCAATCTGTTGCCTGGAACGAAGCTGTCAAGATCAATGGATCCGATCCCGATTTCCACCGCCGCGATCTATGGGAGTCTATTAAGTCTGGTGCATTCCCGGAATGGGAGCTGCAGATCCAGCTTTTCGATCAGGAATTCGCCGACAATTTCGACTTTGACGTACTCGACGCAACAAAGCTCATTCCCGAAGAAATCCTGCCCCCCATTCCCGTGGGCCGCCTGGTGCTAGATCGGATGCCTGATAACTTCTTTGCAGAGACTGAACAAGTGGCGTTCATGACGCAGAATGTTCCACCTGGCATCGATTTCTCCAACGACCCATTGTTGCAGGGGCGAAATTTCTCCTACCTCGACACACAGTTAAAACGACTGGGTGGCCCCAACTTCACGCACATTCCAATCAATGCTCCTAAATGCCCCTTTAATCACTTCCAACAGGATGGCCACATGGCGATGCGTAATCCTGTCGGGCGCGTCAATTATCAACCTAATTCGTGGGGAGAAGGTCCGCGGGAATCTCCCGAGCGGGGATTTCGGTCATTTGCAGACGCAGAGTCTGGACAGAAGGTCCGCCTCCGGGCCAAATCCTTCGCTGATCACTTTAGCCAGGCGCGTCAATTTTATATCAGCCAGACTCTGCCTGAACAAAAACACATCGCGGCTGCACTTACATTCGAACTCAGCAAAGTAAAGACCCCCATAATCCGCGAACGAGTGGTCTCGCATCTTCTCAACATTGACGACACGCTAGCGGCAAAGGTTGCGCGCGGCCTTGGTCTGAAATTCATGCCCATTGCGGCGGAGACTGCTGTGCCGACGCGGCAGGACCTTGAGCCGTCACCTGCGCTCAGCATTGTGAAAAACGGCCCGGAGCGTTTTGAGGGTCGAAAACTGGGAATTTTGCTAACGGATGGTTTTGATGCGACCCTGTTGAAAGCATTGCAAAAAGGCCTGCTGGCAGAAAAAGCCACGTTTGAAATCATCACCCCGGTGGTAGGGGGTGCAGAAGCGGCAGATGGCACCATGGTCGAAGGCGACCAGATGATCGATGGCGGCCCCTCTGTCCTCTACGACGCCGTCGTGTTGTTAACCTCAGATAGCGGAATGCTGGAGTTGCTGAAAGAATCGACGGCCCGCGACTTTGTCGCGGACGCATTCGCCCACTGCAAGTTTATCGGATACTCCGCATCGGCTTTGCCTTTATTTGAAAAGGCAGGCATCGCCGATAGCATCGATGACGGGGTGATACTCCTGACCGAAGCGAAAGATGTCGCCCCCTTTATTGCAGAGCTTGGAAGGTTGCGAGTATGGGCCCGGGAAGCGAACGTAAAGATGAAATAGCACATGGCCGGCGGAAAGCGGCCCCGTGTTAATTTTAATGCCTCTTGTATGGACCGAACAGACGCTTTTGTAATTTCAATTCTTCCGCGAGGGGCACATGTTCCTCGCGGCGGCCTGCGTCGGGAAGCGATGATAAGAGACCATTCCGACACAGGCGACTATCATCCCAGCCAAGGTGTTCAAGGATTGGATAGAGGCAGATTCCTTCCAAAGGCACCCCAATTGAGATAGCTTTGCGGGCTTCCGCGCAGACATACCGCAGCCATGCCGGCCGCGCATCATCTTCGATCCCCGTTTCGGCGATAAATATCGGCTTTCCGTATCGGATGAATGTTTCCAATAACAGTGAACTCAGCGGTCTGTACCGAGAGTCATCCACGGCGAGACTATCGCCTTCCAAAATCCACTGATTGTGTGAATAGTAATTCACCCCAATGATATCGAGGAGATTTTGCTGGCCCCCGAGCTGAGGCCAGGATGAGCCACAAATCATATCCCAGGATTCTGAACTGTGCTCGACGGTGGCCTTCTGCTGCCTCATGTTCCCATGGTCGAGCAGAATCTGCCACGACATTAATAATAGGATCACAATGGACAAAACGGGCTCGGGGATCAACGTCCAGTATGGCATGCATAGCTGCAATCGATGCTCGCACCAGCTGGACCTTCAATTCAAAACCCCGCGCGCGGGCGAAGGGATTGAGATAACCCACTTGGCCGCCGCCCCAGGCCATGAACGAAATTTCGTTTATTGGAGCGTAAAACGGAATGCTGCCACTATGTTCTTTAACTATGCCGGCAGCTGCAGCGGCGAAGGAAGCAAAGCGCGCCACAAATTCCGGTTTCCAGAT
Source organism: Phyllobacterium sp. A18/5-2 (assembly GCF_025452215.1). NCBI lineage: Bacteria > Pseudomonadati > Pseudomonadota > Alphaproteobacteria > Hyphomicrobiales > Phyllobacteriaceae > Phyllobacterium > Phyllobacterium sp. A18/5-2. The sequence continues at coordinate 1,217,213 of NZ_CP104967.1, forward strand.
ATCGATCCCGCAGGGCCAGCCATAGTGCAATAAGTCCCAAATTACCTGAGTGCCCGTGTCGCGGGCAGCTTGCAGCATGGGAAGGAAACTATCCCAATGGTAGATTCCCGCAGTACCTTCGATCAAATGCCAGCGAATTCCATCGCGAACCGTTGATATGGAATGTTCGCTCAATTGGGAGTAGTCGGCTGCTGCGGAAATATCGTGTTTTGTTGAAGCGATTATGTCGAGGCGGCGCCCAGAAGCCAATTGATGGGTGGAGCATTCAAACCCGCCTTGAAAGAAGGACTGGAACAGGTTTGGGGCCGAAATTTCATCCAATACTGCATGGGGCTCAGGTTTTTGACCGACAAGATCCCTTCTGCGCGGCAGCATCATCAGCTTCTCACTATCTGGAGAACAGGTTGGCGACACTCTCTCATGATCGGAATACCACCCTTCCCTCGCCGCTCGAGAGCGTCTTCAAGCGGCGATAGGTAGCCAAGGCTTGGCCCACGACCTGATCCATATTGTAGTATTTATAAGTGCCTAGTCGACCAACGAAGGTGACGTTGGGACTTGCTTTGGCAAGTTGTTCATATCTCTTAAAAAGAGCCTGATTTTCCGGACGCGGGATCGGATAGTATGGGTCACCCTCTGAGCAAGCAAATTCATAGCTCACGCTGGTTTTCGGGTGAACTTGTCCGGTCAGGTGCTTGTACTCGGTAATGCGAGTATACGGAATTTGTTCTGATGGATAGTTTACCACACCCACGGGCTGGACCCGCCGCCTATCGTACGTTTGATGTTTAAACTGCAGACTTCGATAGGGAAGTGCCCCGAAAAATGTGCTGGTAATATTCATCGATTGGTCCGGTAAAGATCGTATGAGCCGACACATGCTCTTTGCGAACCTCGGAAAAGTCCGCATCCAGCAGTATGTCGATATTGTCGTGATCCAGCATATTCTCAAACATGTGAGTATAGCCATGAAGTGGCATTGCTTGGATACTGTCCTGAAAGTAACGATCGTCTGTGCTCGTGCGAGTGGGTATGCGCGCAGTGACAGACTTATCGAGCTCGGAGGGGTCGAGTCCCCATTGCTTGCGCGTGTATCCCTCAAAGAACGTATGGTAAAGATCACGACCAACAGCGGCGATAACCACATCCTTTGAAGAAATGATCGCCTCTACGTTTTCTGCGCACCTAGTGAGAAAGTCCGCCGCTTGTACGTCATTTCGCAGGTCGAGCCCATAAAGTCCATTGAGGGTAGTGCGATTGATCAGGATCGGGAGCAAGGTTCCCGCCACATCGGCAAGGACGCGATGTTCATAGGCCCGCCAGGCAGTGAATCTCGAAAGATAGGAAAAAATTGCATCGTTGTTGGTATGAAAGATGTGAGGCCCGTATTTGTGGACCAGGATACCGCTGCGATCGTAAAAATCGTAAGCGTTGCCGCCCACGTGAGGACGACGATCGCACACCAGGACGCGTTTGCCAGCATCTGCGGCCAAGCGCTCCGCCAGCACTGAGCCGGCAAATCCAGCGCCGACAATGAGATAGTCATATCCCCCGCCGGAACCCTTGCGCCGCCACAGTGGAGGATGGGAAACATCCTGAACAGATTGCGTTTTGCGAACCATTGCGGCATTGAGATGCCCGTTCATCTGGTTGAAAGTTTCATCCCAAGTGCAGGTCGCAAGGATTTCATCCGCATCAGCCAACCATGAATCATCCGACTTGTTTAATGAAAGCGCCTCATCACAAAGCTCGATGAACTCCTCGGTGTCGCCAGCGACAAACACCCCTTTAACACCACCATAGTGACGAACGACATCCCTGATTGGAGTCGATACAACGGGTCGACCCGATGCGAGGTACTCAGGGGTCTTAGTTGGGCTAATGAAGCGCGTAGCGTCGTTCAATGCAAAAGGCATGATTGCCACGTCCCACGCAGCGAGATAGTCCGGAAGCTCCGCATATGGGACCTTACCCGTGTAGTGGATATTGGGCGCGCGGGGCAGATCACTTTGGGAAATCTTTACGACAGGTCCAATCATCTCAATCGACCATTGTGGTCGAGCCGCCGCCGTCGCGGCGACTAACGCCAGATCCAGGCGCTCGTCGATGACGCCACAATAACCCAGCTTCGCACGGTTTATGGTCTTACAATTAAGCGGGCTAGAAGTTCGGTTGCGGGCGATGCGAAAGTGTTCGATGTCAACCCCGGATGGAAAGGGATGAATGTTGTCGTGAAGCAGCCGCTTTGCTTCAAACAAACTGTATCCACCTGTGAATACGACATCTGCTCTGCGTATTAACTCCACTTCCAATTCATGCAAACGCGCCGGCGCGCCAAGAAAATTCGCCAATTCGTCCATGCAGTCGTAGACCACAAGTTCGGTATCGATTGCACCTGCGAATTCATACATCATCGGGGTGTAAAACCAGAAGGTTGGTTTTCGCCCGCCGCTCAAATGAATGAGTTGGACGACAAGTTCCTCCAGCGCATCCCGGGTTTCGCTGTGCGAGAATGCATGGGGGACGCGAGGACGCACGCATTTGACCGCTGATCCCTGAAACGCATGAAATTCCAAGTAAGGCGCGTAGTGATCAGTTCCGATCAGTTCCTCGAAGAAGAATACTTGTCGCTGGAGGGCAAAACGTTCCATGAGATGCTGGGGTCGCTGATAGACAAAATCCCATCTAAGGTGAGAAAAACATATAAGAGGGCCAAGCACTTCTGCGTTTTCGGGATGAAATACAGTATATTTATCTTGGATGTGCATCAGGACTCCTATATTTGCAGGTTTGTCCTTAGCGAACCTCCGGGAACGAATTAGGTTCCTTAGTATGGATAACATGTACTATATCGCACATAATTTTAAGCTTTAAGTGAGATGCATTTGAACTTATGTTCGGGAACTGAACACCATTTCAGCCGGAGCCCCTTCCGGCGTTGTCAAATCGGTATTTCCGCGAACTGTTCGCGGGTGAGGTGTTGACCCTCCCTTAGGTCGCATGGGCTCACAAGAGTGCGTTCGGCAACTTGGTTGCCAAGAAGCTCGTCAGGCGATTATCATTGATCTGGATATCTGGAACGTTCGGTGGCCCGCCTTGGGGCCACCGTTTTACGCATAAAGTGGCGTTAGCGGCTCTTGTTGTTCTCGCCGCCTTTGGACTGCTTGTCGGACCCTGAACCGCTTTTGGATTGCTTGTCATCCGAGCTTTTCGAGCCGCCCTTGCTGCTGCTTGATTTATTGCCTTGATTATTTGGCACGTGTTTCCTCCAATGTTTCACTGAATGAATATCCAGCACCGACTCAACATCGTCAGAAGAGAAGTGTTCCCCATAACCGGGCCTTGGTGCGCTATCGTACACATCTTGCAGGCATAGGTGAGTACACATGCCGGCCCCGCGATTTCTTGGGCGTTGATCGACGCAGCAAAAAGCGAAAGAGGCTTCATTCAATCGCTGAAGCCGTGGGATCTGCTTTCAAAAGATCGGCAAAAAATATGGTTCCGATCAGCTCGGCGCATATATACGCGAACGACCCGCGTGGTTGGGTCGAGCAAGAATTTGGTCGACAAGAGTTTTCTTGGCTGTTTGCTTCGCTTCTGCAAGGCGCGCTTATAATCTGCAAGTTCAAATCCTTCCGCGTCTTCAAGAACAACATCTTCATGAAATACAAAGCGAAATATCGGCATCGGAGGCACTTCGTCGAGAAAGCCCGAGGCTATCCGGCGATTGCAATGCTCACCACGAAACCGGATCGCTGCGACGCAAGCGACCTTCCATGCCTTCCCGAAATTGGTCGTCCAGCGTCTCTTTGTCCACTGCTCGATCCTCGGTGGGCCGCCCACGGCCGAGAAAGTGTATCTCATGGATGCAAGCCACGTTCTCGCGTTTGGTCCATATTGGCGTTGCTCGGTGCATCAGATTCGGACTGATCGCAGTGAGAGATTGTAGCGACCTGGATCATTATTGCTTTGGCCTTGGTGATAAGACTGTCCATGCTAAACTCAGTAAGCGTTATCCAAATGGATTCCCACCTTCGCCTATGAATCAAATGGCTGCCCATTCCGGGGCTTCGGGCGTTACAAGTGTATCAATCAATCGCAAAGTAACCTCCTCACTGATAAAAACCGTGCCCACTCCCCTGGAATGAGCACGGGTGCTGCTACGCAGCTACTTTTTGGGCCTTGGCGTTTACGCCGCCTTCGGCGAGTTTGGTGAGGGCCGCATCGGTTGCTATCTCTTCTTCCAGGGTTTGGACCAGAAGTGCCAGAGCATCCTTCATGCCTAGTTCATCGGCCCAACGGGCCAACGTGCCATAACGAGCTATCTCATAGTGCTCGACGGCCTGAGCCGAGGAAACCAGGCCTGCGTCAAGAGCTGGCTCGCCCTTAAAATCGTCGAGTATTTCTTCACCTTCAGCAATAATACCTTCAATCGCCTCGCAGGTTTTGCCTTGTGCGCGCTTGCCGAAAATCTCGAATACCTGCTGGAGACGCTCTACATGGACTTCTGTTTCGTTCCGGTGTTTCTCGAATGCAGCCTTTAATTCCATGGAGTCTGCGCCTTTCGCCATTTTCGGCAAAGCCTTCAGAATCTTCCGCTCAGCGTAGTAGATATCCTTCAATGTCTCATGAAATAATGTATCTAACGTTTTGGTGACCATGGGTCGTCCCTCCAGTTTTAATCCGCCACCAAATGTGGCGAGTGCGGAAAGAACTACGCCAAACGATTATTGTTCCTTTTGAAAATGACTTCGTAGAATCCTGTCGGCCAGTTCCACTGAAGACTTTAACAAAGCTCACATCAACAGCACTGTTGCGTCTGCCTTAACGACCAGCCAGTCAAACGCACCGATTCTTCTTCGGCCAGACCATAGGCACCGTCCGCAAGTTCCATCAGTCCTTCGCGGTCTAAGACGACGATCTCTGACCGCTTGGATCGTATAAGACCTTTTCCTTCCAAGACATGAAGAGCAACGGTTACGCCTGCCCTCCTGACCCCCAGCATGCGAGCCAAATGTTCATGGGTGAAAAACATGCTATCCCCGTCCACCCTGTCATGAGCAAGCAACACCCAGCGGGCCAATCGATCTTCTAATTTTGAATGTCCGTTGGCGATGGCCGTTGAACCCACCTGGATTGAAAGCGCGCGCGCAAAACGTGTTAACAACACTTTCATGGGTTCACTAACCGAAAGAGCTTCAACAAGGTCGGACGCATCGATCCGAAAGGCGCTTCCACTCATTTGAACCACTGTGCGATAGGCGCTTCGATCGTCGTATTGTAGAAGTGCCGATCCAGACATCCCATCTCTCCCAAAAAGACCAACTTCCAAATCGCGAGCACGCGGCAAGCTCGCCATCATCGATGCGATGCCACTTTCAAGAAAATAGACATGTTTGAGCGCTTCTCCCGGCGTCTCAATTTCCTGTCGCAATTTCAATGGTACGACCTGCATTTTGGGCAATAGCAAAGCCAGGTCCTTTTCGGACAAACGCGACAGCAAGTGATTGCGTATCGGGCTCTTTTGATCGATTGGCACCAGCCATTCCTTCCAATAATTCAGGCACTTTCATCAGCGGAGATCAAATGCTGACAGATTTCACATACTCTTCTCCGAATTGAGCCGGCCATGACTTTAACGAAAACAAGTCAGAAAACGTAAAGTTCCAAATAGGACTTTGCTCAACAGCGCGTGCGACGTAAGAATCTGCTATGACCATTTTTTCGGTGCGACATTCAACCGTTTATCGGTACCTCAGGCCCGTGGCATTTGGTGAGCATCGGCTGATGTTTCGTCCGCGGGACAGTTTCGATCAGCGCCTTCTTGAGGCGGCGCTGGTTGTCGATCCCACACCGCGACAAATCCGCTGGATCCATGACGTCTTTGGCAATTGCGTTGCGATCGTACAAATCGCCGAACCAGCAACGGAGTTGCGCTTTCAAAGTCATATTCGGCTGGAACATACACCGCAGGTCCCCCTTGATCTTCAGATCGATGAGGAGGCGCTTACTTATCCCTTTAGCTACGACGGCGACGAGATTATCGATTTGGAGCGGACGATCACGCGTCACCATTCCGATCCTGATGGTGATCTCGATCGCTGGGCCCGGCAATTTGTTCGTGTTGGACATCCGACCGAAACCGGGCATCTCTTGATGACCATGTGTTACGCAATTCACGAAAGCTTCGTATATGAGCGCCGTTTGGCAAGGGGCACGCAGACACCACTCGACACGTTGCAATTCCGTCGCGGCACATGTCGGGATTTTGCCGTCCTGATGATGGAAGCGGCCCGCTCGCTCGGTTTAGCGGCGAGATTTGTGACAGGATACATTTATGTTCCTAGTCGAGACGGTTCGATAACATCTGGGGGCGGTTCCACCCATGCCTGGTGCCAGATTTATCTCCCTGGAGCAGGATGGGTGGAGTTTGATCCGACCAACGGCATCGTCGGTAATCGCGATCTAATCCGCGTTGCCGTCGCGCGCGACCCGCGCCAGGCAATCCCCCTGACAGGCAGTTATGACGGACGACCCTCGGATTACGAGGGGATGTCGGTGCAAGTGAACGTAACCACGGAAACAGCAGGAACTTTTCCAAACCGCTGACGAATGAGGGGAACCCCGCGCGGCTATCTTGCGTTGCGCCATATTCACTGCTGATGCGGTGGTTATCGGTTCAACCAAGGAGAGACGATGAAGATACGCGCCGGGTTCACATTAGGCTACGAATGCCCCCAACCGACATCGATGCTACTGGTTTTGAATATCCATCCCTCGCGCCGCATCGACCTTCTCACCGACCAAGTACTCACCTTCGACCGCCCGATTGAGGCCTGGGGATACACTGACAGCTTTGGCAATGCCTGCACACGTATTGTTGCGCCGCCCGGACTGACGACAATATCGTCCGAGTTCGAAATCTATGACAGCGGCCAACCTGACGTCGTTCCCGTGAATGCTATTCAACACGATATCAAGGATTTGCCCGATGATGTCCTGGTCTTTCTGCTCGGCAGCCGTTATTGCGATACGGACCGCCTCAGCGATTTCGCCTGGGCGCAGTTCTCGGCAACGCCACCAGGATGGCCACGCATTGCAGCGATCCTGGACTTCGTACACAACCATATAACCTTCGACTATCAGAAGGCGGACGTCCTGAGGACCGCTACCGGGGGCTTTACCGACAAGACAGGCGTCTGTCGCGATTTCGCTCACCTCGCGATCACGTTGTGCCGCTGTATGAACATTCCTGCGCGCTATTGCACGGGCTATCTTGGTGACATCGGTGTTCCATTCAATCCCGACCCCATGGATTTTAATGCATGGTTCGAGGTTTATCTCGGCGGACATTGGCACACCGTCGATGCGCGCCACAACACGCCAAGAATTGGCCGCATCCTGATGGCCACCGGGCGCGATGCAACAGACGTGGCGATATCGACCAGCTTTGGACCATCGGTCTTGTCTCGCTTTGAAGTTCTCACCGAGGAAGTGCGCGCAGGATAGGACAATCAAATTCCTCGACAGGGCTGGGCACGACGTCGTCGCCCATCGATGAGAAACGAGGCGGCGTTTTCACAGCCACGGTCAGGGCGAGTGTCGAAAAACAACCTCAAGATGAAAGGGGAAAGACACAAGGGCTCGTCGCGAGAACCGTAACAGCGCTGGACGATCCGGTTGAGATCGCTCCGACACGCGCTTACAAATCGGCTTGGAAGCCTTTTAGCTGCGCTAGCACCGTGCACCTCAGCCCATCTGGGGCATAGACCAAATCGACATGATTTGGTGCGCCCGCAACCCCGCTTCTTATCAGTCGGGTGCCCAATCCCTCGGCCGTAGGTTCAACAACCGGAGGACCGTTCTTCTCCAGCCAGTCAAGCCTGAAGGCAGGCTCGCCATCCAGATCTGCAATCCCCCATTTGACGCTTACGTGGCCTCCAGCCGTCGACAAAGCGCCGTACTTAAATGCGTTGGTTGTAAGTTCATGGAGTAGCATTGCCAAAGATAGGGCAGACTGAGGTCCCACTTCCAGGGCTGGACCTTCAAGATTGAACTGGCTGCCGTGCCCGTCCTGATGGAGATTTACCGATCTCTCGATCAGGGTTTGAACTGCTATGCGTTCCCCATAACCCGTCAAGAGCAAATCGTGTGCTCGTCCTAGAACGCCAAGGCGCTGGCTGATTGACACACGCGCGGCCTCAATATTGTCCGCACGCCGTAACGACTGGTTGACAATGCCCTGTACCATCGCAAGCTGGTTCTTTAACCGATGGCTCAATTCCTGACTTAACATCGACTGCAGTTCATCGGCCCGCTTTTGCTGCGTACGGTCTCGAACGATCTTGAGGAAACCTTCGGCAGTCCCACCATCTTGAAGCGGCAACATCAAGCCGCTGGCCCAAAACTTTGAGCCATCCTTGCGCACATGCCAGCGCTCGTCTGTCGCACGGCCGTTTTTTAGAGCATTTGCCATTTCTTTGCGCGGCACGTCCTGCGCACGGTCGTCGCTTGTGAAGATGATATCGGCGGCCAGCCCTAATACCTCTGCCTCGCTCCAGCCAAATAGCTCCTGAGCTCCGACGCTCCATGAGGTGACGTTGCCGGACAGGTCAGCTGTGATGATGGCGTAGTCGATCGCGCTTTCTAGTACAAGTTCTGCGATTCTTTTGTTGGTCATTGGCCTCCCTCGTACAATCTCCGCTCAGGTTATGATGCCGGCGTAGTAGGAAAGTTCTGGCAAACTTCAGTCCTCACGATCCTGTCGTCAATAGGGGGCGGCTCAATCAAACCCGGAACATCGATGGCCGTCCTTCGTTCGAATAAGCAGAGTACGCATTTCATGTCTCAGATTGCAAATATCGACCCCGAGCAGCGTAGTAACGCAACATTCCTGCGATGTGTGTGGTTGCCGATCGGATTAAGGCCACAGCGATGGACCGTTCCTCCGAAGAGATCCAACGACGACGCGAGCGGCGCGCCGAGCGCCGGCAAAAGCAAAGGCTGGCAAATTTGCAGCGCGCGGCAACGATGCACGAGGTTCGTATTTCGGAAAAGCAGCTGCCAAAAACTGCGGCCTCAGCCGGCCGTTTGCGGGACGGCATCCACGTCGGATGCTCCGGCTGGTATTATTGGCATTGGAAAGGCAGATTTTATCCAGATGAAGTCCCGTCCAAACAATGGTTTGCGATTTACCAGCAAAATTTCAAAACTGTGGAGCTCAATGCACCGTTCTATGCGTGGCCCTCGATTGCGACAGTCAAGTCCTGGCTGCGCCAGGCGGATGGCGACTTCATTTACACAATCAAAGTATGCGAATTAATCACTCATATTAAGCGTTTTGAGGATACCGGGACCTTGATCGGGGATTTCGGATATATCGCCGATCTGCTTGGGCCACGCATGGGCTGTTTTCTCTTTCAGCTGCCGCCAAGCATTCGCTACGACCAAGCTCTTCTCAAGACCATCTTGCAGCAGCTGGATCCGCGTCATCGCAACGTGATCGAATTTCGTCACAAAAGCTGGTGGAATGCGGACGTTTATGCGGCATTTCGCGCAGCGGGAGCGATCTTCTGTTCCTGTAGCGGCCCGCGACTTCCCGATGAGCTGGTGAAAACCGCTGAGGACATCTACATCCGCTTTCACGGAACCAAACAGTGGTACCGCCACGACTATAGTGAAGAAGAATTGGCAGTTTGGGCTAAGCGCATCCAGAAAAGCCGGGCCAGAAATGTTTGGGTATATTTTAACAACGATCGCGACGGTTACGCGATTAAGAACGCAAAGGTGCTGTTGGAATTGCTGAGCAGAAAAAAAACACGAGACTTGAAACTCTCGATGGTAATGCCGTCCTTCATTCATTGCGTGTGGGGCATTATCCGCTGTGGGATGTATATCCTTGGCGATGCCCGTAGCTTCCGGCCGCAGATCAGTGCCGAGATGGAGAAGCAGCTGCGCATCATCGCTTAGGGCACCAGAGCCTAAAATGTCGCCACCAGGTAATCTAAAATCAAGTCATATTTACATCAGCAGCAGGAATACCGTGCGATGGCCAAGACACCTACCTTCGGGTATCCGTAAGATCGGGAGCGAGCAGAGGCGGTTCGCCGAAGAAAAATTGCGCAACGATCGGTATCTTATATCTGCGTGTTTCCGAAGCCTCCCTTTTTCCTGCATAATGAGTGCAAACGCTGGAGATGCACGCAATGGATGACGGCACCGATAAAAGTCGAATTGAAATGGTCGTCCTGATGACGCCAGACATGGCCAACTTTAGTGGCAAGGTGCATGGCGGTGCCCTGCTCAATGTCCTGGACCGCGTCGCTTTCTCCTGTGCATCCCGCTTCTCGAAGCAATACGCCGTCACGTTGTCAGTAGATCAAGTCGTGTTCCGTCAACCTATCATGGTCGGCGAATTGGTGACCTTTCGAGCCTCGATCAATTACGCCGGTCGAACGTCAATGGAAGTCGGCATTCGGGTTGAGGCGGAAGACATCCGCACCGGCACGCGTCGGCACACGAATTCTTGCTACTTCACCATGGTGGCCGTGGATGTCGATGGCCGGCCGACTGAAGTGCCAGCATATCATCCCAAATCAGAGGTTGCGCAGCAGCGTCTGCGTGCTGCCGAAGTTAGACGCAGCCTGCGACGCGAGTTCGAAACACGGTTTCGAGCCGCCGGTTCTGGCACGTCCGGTTGATCCCGGTACTGGCCGCACAGAAAACATACAAAAATGGAGCGGAATTTCTCCAGACCGTCCTAACGAGGCAACCGAACAGGCCCGCCAAGACGGAAAGCGGACCTGAAAGAAGGCTTTGGCCGCGTCAGCGTTTGCCAGGTCTGAGACAATGGCATCGCAGGGCGCGTTTGTATTGATTTGCCTCATGCAGCCGAGAGTTGTCTCCTTCTGCAGCTAGAACGAACGTGCGCTCGACAGGCATAGGGACGAGACCTTGGACAGCCAGTGAGAGCAGACTACCTTCTCCGTGTTGACTACCCAAAAGGGCATTGAGGAAAGGGCGGAACAAGGGCGCGAGATGACCACTTCTCCACGCGGCGAACTGAATTTTGACAGATCAGAGCACGGCGGAACGAAATGAGAACTCAACCGTTGAGTTCGCGGCATTGAAACACGGAGGAAATGCAAATGGGTATCGAGCAAGCCCCTACAGAAAAAGGTAGGAAATCCGCGCGGGGCCTGAGGAAGAGCGCCGCAAAAGAGGAAAAGAAAGTGGAAGCCCAGAAAGGTTCAGACCTGGCAAAAGGCTCGCAGCGTTTTGAGGAACGTTCGAAAAGCTCCGACGGCAAGAGCGCGGGTACAAAGCAACGACTCTAAAGTCGGCCGGTGTGGTTGCTGGATCTGTTCATCAACGCAATAGCCTTCCCGTCCTGATCACGTTGTTGACGAACCGCTGGACCAGCGAAACCAATTCGGAAGGCGCGGGAAAGTTATTCCGGCGTCGGCGAGACATGTCGTGTCTGCGGCTATTCGTGTAGGCACTATTGGCAACCAAGTGAGCAAATGCGATATTGAACTACCTCGGGGCCCCCCCTCCTCGGTCGGCCGATAATGAAGGGGGCCACATGGAAGACAAGGGCAAAGCATTTCGACGACTGCATGAAGAGCCCGGCGCGTTTATCATCCCCAACCCCTGGGACGTTGGAACGGCGCGAATTCTCGCAGCAATGGGGTTTCCGGCGCTCGCGACCACCAGCGCCGGAATGGCTTTTTCTCTCGGCGTTCCTGAGGGCAGTGTGTCCAGAGACGATACCCTGAACCATTACCGGACTATCGTGGCAGCTACGCCTCTGCCCGTTTCTGCCGACCTTGAAAAAGGTTTCGGAGACAGCCCCGAAAGTGCCGCCGAGACAATTCAGGCCGCCGCCAACATAGGGCTTGCAGGATGTTCTCTCGAAGACCACACCGGCCGACGGGATAATCCGATTTACGATTTCACCTTGGCCGTAGAGCGTATCGCAGCGGCGGCCGAAGCCTGCCGCGCCTTGCCGCATGATTTTGTGCTGACGGCGCGATGCGAAAATTTCCTGTGGGGTCGCCCCGATCTCGATGAGACCATTGAGCGGTTACAGGCTTTCCAGCAAGCCGGTGCCGACGTACTCTATGCACCAGGTCTCCACGACCTCGGTACGATCCGTGCGGTTTGCGGCGCAGTAACCAAACCCGTCAATGTCGTCATGGGCATGCCGGGGACGACATTTGGCATAGCAGAACTGGCACATGCTGGCGTCAAACGCATCAGTGTCGGATCGGCGTTGGCGCGGCTGGCATTCGGCGCGTTCGCAAACGCAGCGCGGGAGATGAGAACAACGGGAACTTTTCAGTTTTCAGAACAAGCCATGGGGTTTGCGGAACTTGAAGGCTTTTTCACGGGCGCAACGAAAGCTTAGCCATGAGTGATCGCGCAGACACCGCCAATGTCATCATTCGGCCGCCGATCGCGTGGGCGCTCGCAGTGCTCGCCGGATTCGCCCTGCAATGGGCCGTGTCCTTGCCGTTCCTGCCAGCCTCGCTGCCCGCGGGCTGGGTCGGCGGGATTGTGTTCGTCCTCGCGCTGGCGCTCGTCGCCTGGGCGATCGCCACCATTACCAAGGCAGGCTCGAACGTACCCACCAGCATGCCGACCACTACCATCGTCCAGGAGGGACCCTACCGCTTCACGCGCAATCCCATCTACCTCGGCATGTTTTTCGGGCTCGTCGCTCTCGCCATTGCCTTCGACAGCCTTTGGCTGATCGGGACGCTCGTGCCCTTCGCCCTTGTAATTCGCTACGGCGTGGTGGCCCGCGAGGAAACGTATCTAGAGCGCACGTTCGGCGACGCCTATCGCCACTACCGCGCTCGCGTGCGGCGCTGGTTGTAGCGACGGGCAGCAAGATCGATTCTCGCAGCAGCGCCGCGACAAGGGCTCGCAGTCTCCTTCGGCGGCTTTCCATCACCCGGGGCGGCCTCGTTCGGTTGGCGAAGAATACCGTTCCCGCGCCAGAAACCGACGCCTAGCGGGTTCTCGTACTGCACAAGCACTGTTTTCCAATCACGGGGAATACCTGCAGGCTTGCCCGACGATTATCGAACCTATCTAATCAACAAAATCCAACGAGCTACCGGATTTCGGTCGCGTCAACGTCAACTCAGTCCAGGACGCAATGAGGCCGAGACGGAAGTGATCAATGCACGAGAGGGACAACCATGTTCTACGCCATCTTGGCCTATCACGAGGAGGAAATGGTCAGAATCATGGACCAAAGAGGAGGATGCGGCGCTGATGGCCGAACTGCTCGAGGTCAATGATCGCCTCGTCCGGGAAAAAAGTCTGGGACCAGCTGCACGCCTTGGCCCGACACGAAGCGCCGTGACCTTGCGTGGCAAGGATGCCGGCATGATCACCGACGGCCCCTTTGCTGAGACCAAGGAGCAGTTGCTCGGCTTTTATGTGGTGGATTGCCCAACCCTCGGGGCCGCCGTTGCGACCGCGCGCGACCTGCGTCGTGCCAATCCAACCGCAGTCTATGAAATCCGACCAATTTTGCTCTATCGCGCTGGTGCGCCGCTCCACGCCGAGGATTAGTCAGGCTGACGAACCAAGCCAGCCCAAGACGCTTTGTGCGAGCAGATATATCACCGGCGTGTGCGCGCTAGACGGCAATACGTTCGCCTTTTGCGTACAAAGGAAACAGTTGGCTGCTTGATTTGAAGCGCCGGAGTAAGAGCAAATCGACACAAGTGAGGGTATCGAATGGCGTGAGATGGGGCGCTCTCCGCCTCCAACTCTGTCCTCCTCATGCCGAACTTTCGGCTCGAAAGGCGTAACCAGCGAGTTGACCGCTTTCTGCGACATTCAACTTGGGCTGGGTTGGCCTTATTTGCGCCCTCAGCGCAGTATGGAGCGCGTTGCTTTGCCGTTATTAAGCTGAAGGCATGGTGGCATTGACGATGTGCAAATTTCTGTCTAGCTGTAACGTCATGAAGATCGCAATGGTTCTTGTCGTGGTAACAAAGCGCATGGGCAGGATGGTATAGCCATCCGGCGAAAGCACCCATGCGCGGTAAGCAGGCTCCTGACGGGGCTTTTTTTATGCCCGGAATTTGGGCCCGCGCCTCGTCAGATTTTCGCAGTAACCCACTGACAAGACGGACATAACCATGATGGACGACGATCCCATTCAGCTTTCCTGCGCACAAATGGCCGAGGAACCGGTCATGACGCGAATTATTGCTCCACCCCGACTAACCACCCTCATCTTCCTTTCAGCGCTCGCAGCGCTGCCGGTGAATATGATTTTACCGTCCCTTCCGAACATCGCTTCCACGTTCCAGGCTGATTTCGCGCTCGTCAACCTTTCGGTTGCCGGCTACGCGATCGTTACAGCCCTGACAGCGCTCATCGCAGGTGCCTTGTCAGATCGATATGGGCGCAGGCCGGTCGTATTGCTGTCTGTCTGCATCTTCATTGCAGCGTCCATTGGCTGTGCTCTTGCGACCAACATTGGTGCCTTCCTTGTTTTCCGAGCGATGCAAAGCTCCATTTCTGCCTGCTATTCCGTGGCTCTCGTCATTATCAAGGAGACATCGGGTGAACGCAAAGCTGCAAGCAAAATGGGTTACCTCGCCATGGGATGGGCGATTGCACCGATGCTCGGTCCTCTCTTGGGTGGGCTGTTGGACGAGTTGTTCGGGTGGCGAGCGGGCTTTGTTGTTTTTGCGATCCTTGGTGCCACTGTCCTCGCATTGTCTATGCGCGAGCTAAGCGAAACGGTCGCGCACGCGCCCGGATCAAATCGGGATTACCTTGCTTCATATGGTCAGCTCCTGAGTTCGGCACGGTTGTGGGCTTATACTCTGTGTATGGCTTGCTCGATGGGTACGCTCTATGTCTTTTTCGGCGGGGCCCCGCTGACGCTTAATCAAGCGCTCGGCGGGTCAAGTGCGAAACTTGGCTTCTATATGGGCATGGTGCCAGCAGGCTTTATCCTGGGTAGCTATTTAGCTGGCCGTTACGCCTCCCGGTACTCGCTGGGCACATCCCTTATTTTCGGGCGTGTTTTGACCTGCCTCGGGCTGTCGATTGGCTTGGTCCTGTCGACATTGGGCAGTACCGATGTTCTTGCATTCTTTGGACCTTGCATGTTCATCGGCATAGGCAATGGGTTGACCATGCCCGCGGCCAATACCGGCGTGTTGTCCGTGCGGGCTGATCTCGCTGGCACCGCTGTGGGGCTGGCCTCGGCAATGACAATCGCTGGCGGAGCACTCATCGCCTCTGCTGCGGGTCTCTTTGTCACGGAAACAGCCCCAGTCCATACACTGCTCGCCATATTGCTGATATCGGCATCGCTCGCCTTGTTGGCGGCACTTTTCGCGGCTTTTGTCGACTGGCGGACTTTTAGGCCAGTTTCATCGTGAACGTCCGCATGCGCCTCCGTTCTGACCGGTGGCGGAAACGGACGGGCATGGGCGCACCGTCGATGCATTACGCTATTGGCCTCATGAAAGACGCTGGCGCAAGACATTTCCGCCAGCGCTTTGCAAAGCAGTTTTGAATGGATGCTCGAACACGCCTGGATATCAGGATCGCCCGGATTATCGGCCCAACAAACCCTGAACGGTACGGCGCAGGATGGATGCATGCCCCGCTGGAACAGGCGGATTGTCCGTTGCCGCCACATTCCTCGCAAGGCTGGAAAGGTGGCGGGTAAGGTTCTCTTGGATTTCAGGATGATTTCCCAACAACGACACCAAGGCCACTCCGTCAATCTCATAGGCTTCGAGCACCGTCAAAGCCTCGTATTCGGTGGCTTGGCGGACGATCCCATCGATCTGGCCGAATATGGCGCCCGGTGCGAGTCGTAGAACTTCCATACCATCACAAAGTGCCGATACAGCTCCCGAGTGGACAATCATCAGGCCCGGCGTATTATCCGCCCCATGGAAAAAGAGGTCTCCGGGGGCGTACCGCCGTAGTGTCGCCGACGCTTCCAGCTTCTGCAGTTCTTCCTGTTTAAGACCGGCGAAGATTGGGCTCGACTGCAACACTTCCTGCAACGACTGTGGAAGGGCACGACCAGCGTCAAGGTTGTCGATAAGGATGGCAGACGACGACGGTAGGGCAAGAAATATCCCGGTCGCCATACATTGACGGTAGGCGAGGTCGAGAAGCTCGTTTTTGGCAGGAATTCTATCGGCGGGATGTCTGACGCGGAATTGCAGATCAATCTCGATGGCAAAGGCATCGACGCCCTTGAGCGCGACGACGGGAGCAGGATCATGAACGATGTTGTTAGCTCCAATCATGGCTTGCTGCATTGTTTCGACGACAAAGGCCGGGGTGCGCGTCGGCTTCACACGGAGCGTCAGAACCACCTGATGCGTCTCGTCAGGGCGGCTGATATTCGTCAGTCCGATCTTAGCCAGGAAACTGTTCGGCAACACGACGATGTTGTTGGCCGGCGTCAGGATATGGGTTGAACGCCAAGTGGTTTCCACGATTCGTCCTTCAGTGCCGTCGCTTAATATGATCCAGTCACCGATTCCATACGGACGTCCCAATGTGAGCGCCAGGCCGGAAAAGACATCGTTGAGCGTGCTTTGCAAAGCAAGCCCCAGGATGATGGCGATGACACCGGAGGTCGCAAGGAGCGTTCCTATCGCGAAGCCAAATACGAAGGCGAGAACCGAAAGCATGACCCCGAGGTAGACTACGGCGATGATCAGGTCCTGCAACAACCGTGCTTCCCGCGGCCTGCCGTCGAGAACAATGTAAATTCGGATAAAACCGATCACGGCCCAGGCCAGATGCACCCACCACAGCATCTTGGCGGCAAGGAGCATACCGCCGCCTTCTGGCTCGAACCTGTCAGGGGAGATACCATTTCCAAACAATATTGCCGTCATGGTGGAGAAGAATGCGATCTGGACAATGAGGCGCGCGTTGGGACGACCACGCCCTTGCAAATGCCACGTAATGATTCCTGCAACACCCAGAGCAACAATCTGAAAAGGAGGTGAGACAAGCAGATCGTACATGGTGGGTTTCTCCTAAAGGCAGGCTCATGGACATAATTTGTGTCCGGCCGTCTCTCTTAACTTTACTTCAGCGGTAAGACGAGCTCCTTTTCAACTGTATTGACAACGAAGACCTCAAGTGGCCTTGCCGGAGCGGTTTTACTGTCGTCCGCACTTACGCCATACCTGTCGCCTGGCAACTCCGAAGGCTTTTTCCGGCTCGATGGATTTTAACCGGCCATCATCGACTTGGCTGCGGGTCGCACCTCTCATACGGCGGCATAGATCAATGCCGAAGTGGGATGAACATGTCCTTCAGAGAAGCCGCCGGGACCAGAGTCGACAGGCGCGCCTTTGAGACTCTTGCCCGGCACGTTGGGCAACTAAACGAGCGTGACCTTGGAGGCGGTTCCAGCAGCGGAAAGTTTTGCCCCGAAAGCGAAGAATGTGACAGCCAAAGGGTGCAGGCAAAGATTTTGGGCGCTGATGTCGCCTTCGTTGCCATCACTTTTTTCTATCTGGTGGAGCCTCCGACTGGCTCGGTTTGTTTGGGCGGTTATCTTTCGTGTCTTAGGCCCAATGAGTTTGGAGATTTCCTGGCAGGCGTATTCGCGCCTTTAGGGTTTTTCTGGCTCGTCGCCGCCGTGTGGATGCAATCCCAAACGTTGCACCACGTCGACGCGTGCGCTCGTCCGGGTAGCACTGCCCTTATTGCTGGCCGCACGTCCCACACCAAAGTCGATCGCTTTCGCCGGGTACCAACTCCATCGGCCAGACCAGCTCAATCCTGCCCTGCGGATAATTGCTCATGAAAGCCGGCATGGTTGAAAGCAATGCTTCAGCCAGCTTTATGCCAAGATCACGGAGGGAAATTCGAAAACAGGTCAATGTCGGTGACAGGAAACGGCTTTGCGTGCTTTCGCGGAAACCAACAACAGCAACATCGCGACCCGGATGGATACCTGCTTCATAAAAACGCCTGTAAAGACCGATGGCCATATTCTCGTTCACGAGAATGACTGCCGTCGGCATTTGCTTTTGCGCCAGCATGGCGCTGGCCACCTGGTAACCGCCTTCTTCATTGCTGTGTGCACGCAGAACAAGTTCAGGATCAAAATGGATGCCACTCACCTTGAGGGCGCGCTTGTAGCCATCCTGGAAAACATGGCCAAGATTGATATCGCTGGCAGGGACACCGATGGCGATCCGGCGATGACCAAATTGCACAAGGCGCGCGACAGCCGTTGCCGCGACCCCTTCAAAATCAAGATCGATCCAAGGATAGCTCCCTCGGGTCGCACTGCGCCCAAGAGCGACAAAAGGAATTTTGCGCTCCAGCAGGAAGCTTATGCGCGGATCGTTGCGGGTCGTTGCCGAAATGATCAGTCCGTCTACAAACCGGCGCCCAACGACGCGGTTGAGATAGGTGGCGGGATCCTCATCGGTTCCACACAACAGTGCCACAAGATCGAGATGATGGCGCCTGAACACAGATTGCACGCCCTCGAACACCGGCATGAAGAAGTTACCGCCATTGTCAGCGCTTTCAATGGTCGATTCGATCATGAAGCCAATCGTGTTGGTGGTGCCCTGCCGCAAGCTGCGGCCTGACTGATTGGGCACATAGCCGAGTTTCTTGGCCGCAACCAGTACACGTTCGCGTGTTTCGGGATTAACGTCCGACTTGCCGTTCAGGGCCCGCGACACGGTACCAATCGAAATATCGAGATGGCGGGCAAGGTCCCGAATACTCACGCTTTTTCTCCCTTTGCCGATCTCGTTCTAGGCGCCGTCCCTCATAAAACACCCAAATGAGGGATTGACAAAAACAAAACGTCGATATGAAATCGTAAACGTTTACGGAAGCCAATTGCAATCGACTTAATCGGTTTAGCCATGGATTTCGTTGGGAGGAGATTAGATGCAACGTGCTGTTTTAGTCGGCTGCGGAGCCATGAGCAAAGCATGGTTCGAGGCAGTTGGCGCCCTTGGTGACATCGATATCGTCGGTGTTGTCGATTTAGACGCAGACCGTGCTGAAGCGCGGGCCACAGAGTTTGGCCTCACCTCCGCCCTCATCGGCAACAATCTTTCGAAAGTCTTGGCCAAGACCAGCCCCAACTTGCTTTTCGATATCGTGGTACCCGCCGCACGGCACGCAACTGTTGCAGCCGGACTGGAAGCCGGTTGCCATGTTCTTTCCGAAAAGCCCATGGCCGAAACCCTGGCAGAGGCCCGCGATCTCGTTTGGCGTGCACGTGAGGCAGGCCGGATTCACGCCGTTGTGCAAAACCGGCGCTACCTTGCCCAAATCCGCCGTATCCGCAGACTGATCGAGATCAGGCGCTATCGGCGAAGTGACCAGCATCCATTGCGACTTCTTTCTCGCTCCGCATTTTGGCGGCTTTCGCGAGGAAATGCCCCACGTTCTGTTTCTTGACATGGCGATCCACACCTTCGACGCCGCGCGTTTTATGGCCGGTGACGCCGCCACGGCCGTTTACGCCCGCGAATGGGAGCCGGCCAATTCGTGGTACAGCCAAGGATCATCCGCAGCCGCCATATTCGAGTTTTCCAACGGCGCGGTTTTTACCTACCGCGGCAGCTGGTGTGCAGATGGTTTGCGCACAAGCTGGGAAAGCGCATGGCGTATCGTTGGCAGCAACGGGACTGTTGTCTGGGACGGGCATGATGACATTAAGGCCGAAGCCGTCACCTCCGGCAAGAACGGCCTTTTTTTCCGGGGTGGCCGCCGTCGGGGTCCCTCCCCTCGATGCGTCTGATCGCGTCGGCGGTCACCTCGGAGTCATGCAGGATTTTATTGTCGCCACAAAGGGCGGGCCCGTACCGGAAACGGTCGGCACGGAGAATATCAAGAGCCTGGCCATGGTGTTCGGTGCAATTGACAGCGCCGAGTCCGGCCGGCGTATCGAAATTACGATCTGAAGGAGCATTAGAGTGAGCGACCCGGCAAAAGCCATCCGTATCGGCACCATGATCAAGGGTAATGCACCCGATCCCGCCGCTTATGTCAAAAGCATCCTGCCGCATGGTTTCGAAAGTATCGAACCCTTCTTCTGGCAGGTGATGAACAAGAATCTGCCGCGGCTGGCCGCAGAGCTGAAAGAGGCAATTGGGGATGCGGATGTGACAATATCAACGCTCGGCATGTTCGGCAATCCGCTCGAGGATACTGAAATTGACCGCGAAACCCTCAAAGGCTGGGAAGCGCTGATCGACAATGCCCACCTTTTTCGGCGCAACCACGATTGCAGGCTTTACGGGGCGAATTCGCGGCAAACCGATTGAGGAGAGCTTGCCGCAATTCCGGCGGGTCTGGACCGAACTCGCCATGCGCGCCGCCGACAAGGGCGTGAAGCTGGCCTTTGAAAACTGCGCCATGGATGGCAATTGGGCAAGCGGTGACTGGAACATTGCCCACACTCCCGATGCCTGGGAGATGATCTTCAACGAAGTTCCCGCTGACAATCTTGGTCTCGAATGGGAACCATGTCATCAGATGGTCTATCTCATCGACCCGCTGCCGCAGATCCGCAAATGGGCGCCGAAGATTTTCCATGTTCACGGTAAGGACGCAACGATCCGCTGGGAAGTCATTCGCGAGCACGGCATCTTCGGCAAGGAAAGGTTCGTGTTCATGCGTTCGCCGGGTTTTGGCGACACCAACTGGGTGGATGTAATTTCTGAACTGCGCCTCGCAGGCTGGTCGGGATCGATCGACATCGAAGGCTGGCATGATCCGGTCTACCGCAACGAACTGGAAATGACCGGACAGGTCCAATCGCTCAATCATCTGAAACAAAGTCGTGGCGGCGCATTCGTCGCCAATCCTTGATTTCCCCAAGCGGGCCCGCTGCCGGACGGGAGTTCCGGAGATGACACAACGCCAATACCGGGAAAACGTGCCAACAAGAAGCACCCAAATCCGGTCCAGCCACACGAGGAGGAAGCGATGAAACGCATATCACATTGGATCGCAGCTGCTGCGCTGCTCATTTCCGGTGCTGCTGCTCAAGCCGAGCCGGTGACATTGGACATTTGGACGATCGATCGGCCAGATCAGTATATGTATCTTTTGAAGGATGAATTCGAGCAGGCCCATCCCGACATCAAGCTAAACATCAAAACCGTTCAGTTTCGCGACATGGTCAATGATCTGGCGCGCGCCACCGCGACCGGGGAATCGCCCGATGTGACATACATTGACAATCCGGAAGTTGCGCTGTTTGCCTCCCGCGGTCTGCTGCTCGATCTTAGCGAGATGCTGGCGGAATCAAAAGTCATCAAGAAGGACGATATCTTCCCCGGTCCCCTCTCATCGGTGACCTGGGATGACAAGATTTACGGTGTTCCCCGCGGCGCCAATACAATCGCGCTTTACTACAATGCCGACATGTTCAAGGCGAAAGGGCTCGATCCCGACAAACCGCCCAGGACATGGGATGAACTTTACGCAGCCGCCAAGAAACTCAATGATCCAGCCAAGAATGTCTATGGTCTGGCATTTTCCGCGGTCGCTACAGAAGAAGGCACGTTCCAGTTCCTGCCCTGGCTGCAGATGGCAGGCGGCGACTACAACAAGGTCGACACGGAAGGCGGCGAGAAGGTTCTGAACTTCTGGGGCAAGCTCATCGACGAAAAGCTCGCTTCTCCAGATACCTTGATCCGCAGCCAATATGATTCAACTGGAACATTCAACGCTGGCAATGCGGCGATGGCAATCTCGGGTCCGTGGGAATTGCCGCGCATGGGACGGGAAGCAAAATTTGACTACCGCGCTGCCCTTCTGCCGGTACCCCAGGACGGCGCCACCCGTGCATCTGCCCTGGGCGAAGGCGACAATGTTATTCTTGCCAAGAGCGAACATCCCAAAGAGGCCTTTATCCTCCTCGAATTTCTTTACGCCAAAATGCCTGATGTCTGGAACCGCTTCGGTTTTGTCCCGGCGGCGAACGTACAGTCGAACAATCCTAATAATCCCGCGATCTATGCAGTGTTCGAAGAGAGCATGAAATATGCCCGCAATCGCGGTCCGCATCCCGAGTGGCCAAAAATATCGAAGGCGATCTACACCGCCATTCAGTCATCGCTGACGCATCAGAGCGATGCGAAGACGGCGCTTGCTGCCGCGCAAAAGCAGATCGACAGTGTTTTGAACGACTAGGGCTGTTGTCTGTCGCTTTCCCGCCAATGCGGGGAGCGACATCTCTATTGAAGCGGCGAGCGGGAGGACGCGATGCAGGGCATTATCAGAACCATCCGGGATGGCAGTGGATTTGACATGCTGCTGCTTGGACTTGCCCTTGTTTATTTGGTTGCGTTTTCCGCCTTTCCGATCATCTACAATATCATCATGTCACTGCAGACCGTCGACATGTTTACGATCACCTCGTTCAAGCGTCCCTTTGTTGGCCTGGAGAACTACGACACTATTTTTTTCGCAGCCGATTGCCGCGACCGTTTTGTGGAACACCGTGAAATTCGTCGTGCTGTCGATCGTGTTCCAGCTTTCGATTGGCTTTGGCCTTGCGCTCTTCTTCCAGCAGGATTTTCCGGGCGCGACCTATTTGCGCGGCCTGTTTCTTGCCGGATGGATCATGCCGGCGCTCGTTGTGGGCGCCATCTGGAAATGGCTCTTTGCCGGTGATTTCGGCGTTATCAACTATGTGCTGACGGCACTTGGTCTCACCGATGATCGCATCTTCTGGCTATCGGATCCGAATGTCGCCCTCTACGCCGTCATAATTGCCAATATCTGGCTCGGTATTCCCTTCAATATGATTTTGCTTTCGGTGGGCCTTGCGAGCATTCCGCGTGATGTCTACGAGGCGGCGGAACTGGACGGTGCCGGTCCCCTTGAACGCTTCCGATCAATTACCCTGCCTTTGATGCGAGCGCAGCTTGGCGCGGTCATTTCGCTCGGCGTCATTTTCACGCTGCAACAATTCGATCTGATTGCTGCGTTGACGCAAGGCGGCCCGGCCGACAGCTCCAATGTCGCCCAGTACTGGTCGTGGCAACTGTCATTCCAGACTTATGAAATATCCCTCGGCAGCGCCGTTTCCGTGCTCATGATTCTCTTCGTTATCATCGTTGCCGCAGTCTATGTCCGATCCACTCGTCACGAACACAGCTACTGAAGAGAGACCCCGTGAAACGCTACGTCCTTCTCGTCATCGGTCTGATCATGACGGCAATCTATCTATTTCCGCTCTATTGGATGTACCTGACGGCCCTGAAGGGCAGCAGTGAGATCTTTCAGTATCCGCCAACGTTCTGGCCTAGCGATCCACAGTGGAATTTTCTGGAGATCTGGAAGAACCGCGACATGGGTCGTTACATCTGGAATTCACTGCTCATCGCCATCGGCGTTACAATTCTGGTGACAATGCTCGGGACCGGCTGCGCCTACGTCTTATCGCGTGTTCGTAACGTGTGGATGGAGATTGCTCTGTTCGCGATCCTGATGATGCAGGTCTTGCCATCTTCGTTGATGGTGACGCCGATATTCGTCATGTTCAATCAGATCGGTCTTTTGGCCAGCCCGCGCATTGCGGTCATCCTGGCGCAAACTGCCAAGGTGCTGCCCCTCTATATCGTGCTTTGCCGTGCCACTTTCGTGCAGGTACCGCGTGAACTTGAAGAGGCGGCGCTCGTGGACGGGTCATCGCGCATTGGCGCGTTCTTCCGGATTATGCTGCCCTTGGCGCGCAACGGCATTCTGGTCACATCCGTGCTGATCTTTCTGCAATCCTTCGGCGAATATGTTTATGCCCGTTCGCTGATCGCCAAGAACGAACTGCAAACAGCAACGGTGGGTCTGCAGACGTTCATGGGCCCCAATGCCAATGACTGGAACGGCATCATGACCTACGCGGCTATTTATGTAACGCCCATCCTGATCGTATTCATGCTGTTGCAACGGCGTATCGTCAGCGGCCTCACCGCCGGCGCGCTTAAATGAGGTGAATCATGTTCCAGATCGAGATCGACAATCTGAACAAGCATTATGGCGGGTTCCACGCGCTTCGGGACGTCAACATTTCCATCAAACAGGGCTCGTTCGTCGCCCTTGTCGGACCGTCCGGCTGCGGTAAGTCGACGTTGCTGCGCACCCTCGCCGGGTTGGAGAAAACCAGCTCCGGCGATGTCCGTATTGCCGGTCAAAGCGTCATCGGCAAACCTCCGCGTGAGCGCGACGTCGCCATGGTGTTTCAGTCCTACGCGCTCTACCCGCATATGGATGTCGAGCACAATATGAACTATTCGATGCGCCTGAAGCGCCGTCCCAAGGACGAGATTGCCGAGCGCACGCGAGCCGCCGCAGAGACCCTCGGTCTTGGCAGTCTGTTGGATCGTTTGCCTAAAGCCTTGTCGGGCGGTCAGCGGCAACGCGTCGCCATGGGCCGGGCCATTGTGCGCAATCCGAAAGTGTTCCTGTTCGATGAACCGCTCTCCAATCTCGATGCCGCGCTGCGCGTCCACATGCGCAGCGAGATCCGCAAGCTGCACGAGCGCCTGAGCGCCACATCGGTCTACGTCACGCACGATCAGGTAGAGGCGATGACCATGGCCGACCATGTCGTCGTTATGCGCGCCGGCATTATCGAGCAACAGGGAAGTCCGCTTGACCTCTATGACCGCCCGGCGAACAAGTTTGTCGCCGGTTTCATTGGTTCACCGGCAATGAACTTCCTGCCTGCGACCGCAGCCCACAATGGCGCGTTGGTGCTCGACAGCGACAGCGTCCGTATCGGTTTCAATCGCGACATCGCTGCTGGCCGGCAAGTCTGGATCGGCATGCGGCCCGAACATCTTTCCCTGAAGCCGGGCGTCAACGACATGGCCATTGGGGCCACCGTTACCGGCATTGAGTCAACGGGAAGTATGACCTTCGTGGTTCTTGAGGTCGCATCGCAACCAGTCGTTTTGGCCCACGCCGGCAGGCCCGAGGCTTGCAAAGGTGACCAAGTCCGCTTGCATATCGCCTTGGACAATCTGCATTTCTTTGATCGAGCGACAGAGCTGGCAGCATAGCGGTTCAGCAGTTTTATGTTGATAGTTCGCCGAAAGCGAACGCTGCCTAGACGACTTTGAGTAATAGCGGCTTCAATCATTCCAGCGCGTCGGCTTTGACAAAGTTTATACTGTCGGAACTGCCCGCAATGCGACCGTCAGGCTGGCCTCCATCTCTCAAAGGGCCTGTCCCCTTTGTCGCTCTAAAAATCTCCCTTTCCGTCCTGGCCAGCCTCGCCGTCCGGCCCACCGACAATGCCAAGGATAAGTGTTGATGGGCCGAGCGCTCGCTCAACTTTGACTTGCCTGAAGCAGAGCGCTTGCCGCCTGCTGTAGCAGTGGTTTCGCCTCCCCGGCGTCGAACATCTGTGAACTGACAAACGCGCCATTGATAAGTAATGCCAACTGCCCAGCGAGTTCTGCGGGTCTGTTCGCCCCCAGTTGCTCAGCGAGTTCATGAAGTCGCCGCCTCAACTCGGCTTTATGCGCGGCCGCTACTTTGCGGGCAGGATGCTGGATTTCAGCAAATTCAGCTGCAACATTGATTTGGGGACAGCCACGATAGGCTGGGCGATTGACACGCTCGCCAATCCAATTGAGGTGAGACTCCAACTCTCCTTTTGGATCGCCAACATGCATTCGAGCGACCTTGTCCCAAATGCCCCAGAAGTCTTTGTCCTCGCGCTCGAGGAATGCCGCGACGAGATCGTCTTTCGTGCGGAAGTGTCGATATAGGCTCGTCTTCGCAACTTCGGCCTTTTCGACAATGAGGTCCACGCCAACCGCGCGAACGCCTTGCTGGTAAAAAAGGTCCGACGCCGTCTGCAGAATGCGCTGGCGAACCTCTTGCAGGTTTAACTCCGAATTCTTCACGCGTCCTCCGTTGGTTTCATGGCGCCGGTTATCAAGAATCTCTCTATCAAAAAATCGCTTGACGCGCTACAGACCTGTGCGTATAGCAACAGACAGGTCTGTAGCATTGAGGGGATGAAGATGGCTAACAAGAACAATGAAAATGCAGCGATCGCAGTGTATGGCGCCAACGGGCACACCGGAAAGTTCGTGCTATCGGAGCTGGCGCGCAGAGGCTTGAAGACGGTGGCGGTCGGTCGGAGCGCCGCGAAGTTGGCTCACGCCGGCACCCAAGCCGTCGAAATTCGCGAGGCATCTATCGAAGACGCCAATTCGCTCGACAGGGCATTTTTGGGAGTGGCAGCCGTTATCAACTGCGCCGGCCCGTTTTTGGATACGGCCGATGCGGTGGCCACAGCAACTTTGCGGGCGGGTGCCCATTACTTTGATGTGACGGCTGAACAGGCCAGCGCATTATCGACGTATGACACCTTCGATAGTGACGCAAAGCAAGCCGGGCTGGTTTTTATACCTGCCATGGGGTTCTACGGCGGTTTTGCGGATTTGCTTGTGTCAGCAATACGCGGTGATTGGGACTCGGTCGACGATATTCGGATCGGCATCGCGCTGGATAGCTGGCATCCGACAATCGGCTCCCGCAATACCGGAGAGCGCAACACGGCTCGGCGATTGGTGGTCGCTAATGGGCAGTTGGCACCAGTGTCTCTGCCGGCTGCAGTACAGGAGTGGAAGTTTCTCCAACCGTTCGGTCCTCAGCAAGTCATCGAACAGCCATTCTCGGAGATTTCCGTTATCAACCGGCATCTGCGCAGCACGGAGATTTATACATATCTTAATGAGACAGCGTATCGGGACGTCCATGATCCGAGGACACCGCCACCTGCGCCGGCGGATGAATCAGGTCTTTCGGCGCAGCGCTTCATGGTCGAGGTCATGGTTCGGAAGGTGAACGAAGAGCGCCACATTTCCGCTTTTGGTCGCGACATCTACGCCTTTACTGCCCCGCTCGTGTGCGAGGCAGTTCAGCAAGTACTTGCGGGTAAAGCGCGCGTACACGGGGCGCAGGCGCCTGGCGCTGTCTTCGACGCGCTCGAATTCCTCAACGCCCTGACGCCTGACCACCTGTCTTTCCAGTCTTCGGGTATCTAGCGGTCAGGCGCCACCCTGCCCCGCACCTTGCGGCCCGTTGGCAAATTGCAAAAACGTCTGCCGCTTAAAAATCAAGCAGCCAACGCGACGGTTTTAGTGGTCGTCCAAAGACCCTTGCGCATAGAAATGGGCCCGGATCATTCGCGTATAGGAGGCAAATTCCGGGGTAGCCATTACATTCAACGAACGCGAGCGCGGCAAATCAATGTCATAAGTTGCCGCAATTGACCCTGGACGTTCACTCATCACGATGACGCGGTCGGAAAGAAAGACTGCCTCCGGGATACTATGGGTAATGAGCAGGACTGTCTTTCGAGATTCAAGCCAGATGCGTTGAAGTTCGATGTTCATCTTCTCTCGGGTCATTGCATCCAACGCGCCGAACGGTTCGTCCATTAACATGACAGCCGGATCGTGCAGCAAGGCTCTGCAGATCGACGCACGTTGCTGCATGCCACCGGAAAGCTGCCATGGATATTTTTTTCTCAAAGCCTTTCAGACCGGCCATCTCGATAAGCTGCTGCGCGCGTTTCGCGCCGCAGCCATATCCATTCCCCGCATTTCAGCCTGAAGCAGAATATTGTTGTTCACATTCCGCCACGCCATGAGCACAGCATTCTGGAAAACAATGCCGACATTCGTCTGTGGCCCAACGATGCGGCGGCCACCGATCCTTATTTCACCTCCTGAGGCGGGCGCGAGGCCGGCGACCAGTTTGAGCAACGTACTTTTGCCGCAGCCCGAGGGACCGACCACGGAAACAAACTCACCTTCGTTGATGGAAAGGTCTATCGGGCGCAATGATTCCGTGGGGCCATCGCGCCCTGGATAGGTCTTCGTTACTCCCCGTACTTCGATCAAGGGCACGTGGATTTTTGGAGGTTTGGCGGTTGGGCGCTCAGCGTCTTTCTGCATCGAAACAGCTAACATCCTTGACCTTTCACGGTAGAAACTCGTTGGTAAAGAACTTCGATGCGTTCATATCCGATTTGTCGATGCCACCGGTATCGACCATGGTTTGGATTGTCTTTTCCATCGCCTGCGAGCTTACCCGAAGTGGCTTTTGGCCGACTGTATCTTGTGTATGGAACAGCGGGATGGCTGTTTTCAGCCCCGACATCAGGCTTTCCTTGGCACCCGCTTTGGGAAAGGCGACCAGCAACGCATCCACCGCCGCTTCGGGTTCCTTGACCGCATCCTCGAACGCCAGCGTCGCTGCCCGCATGAACCGCCGGATCATTTCGGGGTGTTCTTTCAAAGTAGCAGTATTGACGATGAACGACGATCCGACGCTGTCGACCCCGTGATCGGCAAAAAGCATCAAGCTGACCGGCTTCTTGGTGACGAATTCGATCTGGTTTCCCTGATCCGTCGCAAAACCAAGCAGGGCATCTGCCTGACCGTTGATGACTGCATTGATCTTCGTCTTCGCGTCGCCAGTCACGGTTTTGTAATCGGTGTCCTTTAGTCCATTCTTCTCCAAAAACAGCGGCCAGGCTTGCGATGGCGAGTCGCCCGCCGTCATCGCGATGGTTTTACCCTTGATGTCTGACGGTTGAAGTATCTTTTTTTCACTGAGGCTAATAACTGCGAAGGGGCTGCGCTCCAGGGCCGAACCGACCGATATGACTGGCGCGCCCTTTGAAACGAGCTTCATCATCGTGGTGATGTCGGCAAAGCCAATGGTTACGTTTTCCGCCGCGACAGCCTGGACGGTCGGTCCGGAGCCCTTCCCCTCCTGTACTTCCAGGTCCAGCCCCTCTTTTTCAAAGTAACCCTTTTGCTTTCCCAGTAAAATGGGAGCATGCAAACCCGTCGCATACCAGTTCAGCATGAGCGTTACCTTGTCGAGGGATTGTGCCCTCGCCGAGGCGACGACGATCGCCGTTACCATGACGGCAGCCATGCAGGCCTTGAGCGAATTGCCGACTTTCATCATTCTCCTCCTATGATTCACACCGAATTTGTTAATGCACTTGCGTGGAATCCAACCTATTGGAGACATGCCACGGCAGAAGGTATTTCTCCAACGCGTCGATAATCATGAACAGGATCACCCCCATAAGGGACAGGACGATCAATGCGGCGAACATCAGCGGCAGATCGAAGTTGCCGTTGGCACGCTGCAAGACGTAACCGATACCCGCGTTTGATCCCACGAATTCGCCGACCACTGCGCCAACAACTGCCAAGGTAACGGATACCTTCATGCTGGAAAAAATAGCCGGCATGGCATTCGGCAGGCTAACTTTGTAGAACATCTTCCAGCGTGAGCCGCCCATCGATCTGACAAGATCGACCATGTCGGCCTCCAGCGACTTGAACCCCATGACTGTCGAAACCACCACAGGAAAGAAACCGAGCAGAAAGGCAACGATAATCTTTGGCAAAATGCCGAAGCCGAACCAGACGACAAACAACGGCGCTATCGCGACCTTGGGAACGCTTTGGGAGAAAACAAGCAAAGGGTAGAGGTAGCTTTCGACAGTTCGCGAATATGCAATCAGCATAGCAAGCGGAACGCCGATAAGGACTGAAAGTGCAAATCCGCCGAGCGTGGCGACCAAAGTGGGAACGGCCTCTGCCAGGAGCATCGGTCCCTCGAGGACGAGTTGCTCAAGGACCTGCCACGGCGGCGGGACAAGATAGGCTGGTACATTCAACAGCCTGACTGAAATATCCCACACGACGATGACGATGGCCACCAAGAGGATCGGTCGGAGCCAAGCTGAATTAAAAGCGTTTCGCATACGCATTCCTCCCGGCATTGTCTGGCAACGACTACGCCAATGCCATCATCAGCAACTGAAGTGCCAATCAAACGATTGTCCGTCCACCGTCGCCCCGCGGCATAAATTCGTATTCACGCACTGCCGAAATGCCGCGATATCGCAGCAAATCAACGAGGCTCGCGAACACGAATTCCTGCGAGGGGACTTGGATGCTCAGCTGACCAGGACTGGCGACTGCAGATCGGTCAGACGTGCATTCGGCGGCGGACTGTTTGCTTCCCATTGAAATGCTCCTCCCTTGGAGTAACTCAATAGTTACTTTTTGTCTTAAGAGTTGTCAACAGCTTGTAAGAAGGTGTCCCCTGCGAATGATAAAGCGCATAGCGTCGGCATTTTCAACGTCGCGCCTCTTAAAACGCCTGTCACATCTTGGATAACTATATAGTTACGGCACTTGGCTTGTTGTTGTATTTGTGACAAGTTACCATTCGAAAAAGACTCGGCGTCTCAATTGGGTGTCAGACATGTTGCATGTTGTTCTGGAGTGAAAAGTTGACTGAGCAAGGAACGGCAGACCCGGAACGCAAAGCACGCGCGCCCAGCGCGCGAGCCGACGCCACAAAAAAGCGCATCTTGAGCGCGGCAATCGAACAGTTCACCTTGAAGGGACTTGCCGGCGCGAGGGTCGACGAAATCGCCGACGCCGCTCGGGTGAACAAGCGCATGCTCTACGCCCATTTTGGCAGCAAGGAGGAACTGTGGCTCGCCGTTCTTGAGGATGCCTATAGTCGCAAGCGCAACGAGGAACGCTTGCTGGAAGTCGGCTCACTGCCCCCGGAACGGGCCATGGCACTTCTCGTGGCATTCAACCTGAGGTATGTCGTTGAGCATCCGGAGTTCGTGCGCATCCTCAACGAAGAAAACCTGCACCAGGCAAGCTATATCCGGCAAAGCCGATTTGTGAAAAGCCTTTACCCGCCGCTGCTGGAACTGCTGGACCAAGTCCTGCTCGACGGAGTCCGCAAAGAGGTTTTCCGCGAGGGCATATCGCCGATGCAACTATACATCACGATTGTTAGTCTCGGTCACTTCTACGTCGCCAACCAGTATACCCTTTCGACGATATTCGATGTCAATCTCATGCACTATAACGCCCTGGCGGAACGGGAAGCGCACAACATCGACGTTGTCTTAAGGTATCTGGCTAAGGTGAAAGTTTAGCATCATTTTCGCGGCCGCTTCTGGCCAGCCAAGGCGCATGAACCACTTGCAGGCTGTCATTTTGCGAATCTTGGCAAGGCCCAGGATCGCGTTCCCCACCCTCCCGCTTTCAAAATGGTCGCGCGTCTTACTGACGAAAGAAGTACGTTTCTGTAACATCAGGCATTTCCTTCGCGTGGTTGCGCGTTGCACTTCGCCCGCCAGACGAGGGTATTGGCTCACGTGGCTGGCGTCGGATTTCTGGTGGCCCAACATTCAGCATGGCTCCACGCCTGCCCAACCATTTGGTGGCCGAGGCACCTAACTTTTCGCGCCGTTTTCATTTTGGGTCGGACACAATATCTGGCTTCATGCTTCCTATTCCGATGTCGTAAACGGCTACCTGCTCGTCGAAGGCCCTTAAGATCGCGCGCGCCGAGCGCAACCATCGCATTCTTACCAAGCACGGTATGCGCGACGGAATGATCGACAAGGATTGGCCGGTCATCGGCCGACGAACACAGTCTCGACGGCAGGTTCACGACAGGGCCGATCGCAGTGTAGTCAAAGCGGGGCTCCATAATTCGCCCGACCTTCGCCCTCAAACCGACTGCGTGGCCGCGCAGCCGCCAATCGGAAATCAGGCGCTGAAACCGCATCGAAATTGCGAAATCGTTGCGTGACCGGCCGCGTCATCAAGAATTTAAAATTGGGGCGTGAAGCTGGGCCTTGAGAAGTTTTGCGCGTTGCGATTTGCAATACGGGCAAAATCAGATGCCGAAATACCCAGCCCTTGGATCGATTTGAGTGTTTCCCGCACCAGATAGGAACCGCCTTCGGCATCGAACGGAAAATCGCTTGCGAACATGACATGATCGATTCCAAAGAAGTCCAGGCCGCATCGGAGTGCGCCCGTCGCTCCCGAGAGGGCGGTATCGCCAAAATACGCCTTGAAGTAAGCCAAAGCCGGGTGTCTCAGCGGGACTGGCAGCAAATCCGCATCTGATGGTGGCGTGCGCGCACCCATTTCCAACCCCCAACCCTGTTCGATGCGCCCCGCAAAGAAGGGAACCATTCCACCCATATGATGGGTTAGAATTCGAAGGTGTGGATGGCGGTCGAACAGTCCGGAGAAAACCAATCGCGACAGCGCAACTGTGGTTTCATAAGGCCAGCCGAAGCACCACCAGATCTCGTATTTCGACTTCTTCTCGGTTGGATAGTCGGGCACCGGCCCGCGGATCGGGTGTAACCAAATCGGACGCCCCGATGCGGCAAGAGTGTCCCATGCGGTGAAGAATCTCGGATCGTCCAAGGGAATTCCTTGCACATGTGAAGGCAACTGAAACCCAATGGCGCCCATATCCAAAGCTCGCTGGATCTCTCTACAAGCCTCCTCGGCGTTCATGAGCGATAGCCCCGCCACGAAATAGGGAAAGCGATCAGGATATTGGGTGACCAGTGCGACCAAGCCGTCGTTCATCAGTCGCGCCAGCGATTGAGCTTCGCTCGGATCGGCAATTTCGTCAAACGCGGGCATGGACGGCGTGAGGATCTGCTTGTAGCCGCAAAATTGATCCATCAAGCGGAAACGTTCATCCAAATCGAATAGGGAACGGAGCGTCATCCAGCGCTTTAACGGCCCCGATGCGTTCGAAACGGTGTTGAGTTTTGCGAAATATGCCTGCGGAAAGATGTGCGTCCAGGCATCCAGCAAATGCGGCTCCGAAGTCTGATCGTTGTCCAAGGTGCTTCCCTACCCTAACGTCCAACTGGACGACCTGCGCATCGCCGGAGGAAATCGCAAGCTACGACAGCCGTGCGTCTAGCTTGCAGCATGGTAGCGATCCGAAACAGAACCTCCGCCATTGACGGCCGCATGTTCTTCATGCGCTTGAATGGCCACGCCATCGGCGCTGAATACGTGGCAGCGCGCCGGGTCGAAATAAACCTTGATATTTGCGCCGCGCTCCACGTTCTGCTGGCCATCCAGCGCGACGGTCAACTGCTGGCCATCGGGCGTAGTTGTATAGAGCATCGTCGCGCCGCCGAGATTCTCGACCAGATCGACATTAACGGTGGCCAGTGCGATACCCGCCTCCCTGTCGGCAACCAGATGCTCAGGTCGGATGCCAAAGGCGACCTTATCTTCTTTCGTGCCGCCATTCAGCTGCCATGGCAGACGCATCTTATTCCCACCGACACATAGATCAGTATGGTTGGCACTGATTTCCTCGATGCGGGCATCAAGGAAGTTCATCTTCGGACTGCCGATAAAGCCGGCCACGAAACGGTTGACCGGGTTATTATAGAGTTCCAAAGGCGCACCGACCTGTTCGATCCGGCCAGCGTTTAACACGACGATCTTGTCAGCCATGGTCATCGCTTCGACCTGATCGTGGGTTACATAGATCATGGTATTGCCGAGCTTGCGATGAAGGCGCGAGATTTCCACCCGCATCTGTACGCGAAGTTCCGCATCGAGGTTGGAGAGTGGTTCATCGAACAGGAAGATGCGCGGCTCGCGTACAATGGCACGACCGATCGCAACGCGCTGACGCTGCCCGCCGGAAAGCTGCTTGGGTTTGCGTTCAAGAAGTTTCTCGATCTGCAGGATCTGCGCGGCGCGGCGCACACGCGGTTCGATTTCAGCTTTTTTGTATCCGGCGGTTTCCAGACCAAAGGCGAGATTTTTATAGACTGACATGTGCGGATAAAGTGCATAGGACTGGAACACCATGGCGATGCCGCGTTTGGCTGATGCCACCTCGTTCATTCGCTCTCTATCAAGAAGCAGCGCGCCACCGCTGATTTCCTCCAGCCCGGCGATCATGCGCAACAGGGTCGACTTCCCGCAGCCCGAAGGGCCGACGAAGACGACGAATTCGCCAGGTTCAATGTTGAGGTCGATGCCGTGGATGACGTCGACTGTTCCATAGCGCTTTTCAACCTTTTCAAGAACTACACTGGTCGACATGTCCCAAATCCTCTCTTTCGACTGATCTTAGACCTCATCGCGTGGTTGCACGCCATGTGGCATATTTCGGGCTGTCACCCTTGATTGGAAGCGTCACTTCGCAACCCGCATCTGAAGACTGGTAGATGGCCGTGACGAGTTCCAACGCATCGCGCGCATCGCGACTTGTGACCGGAAGCGGGCCCTGCCCGTTCAGATGGCGGTGAAAGTGCCGCATCTGCGTCGTGAAGCGCGGAGCAACCGGCGTCCAATCTGCAATCAGTGCATCAATCTGCCCCTGGACCTGGTCGTTGGCCGCGATGATTCTCCAGGGATCCTTGCCGGGTGCATAAGGCTCATGGCTGCTTTCAAAAGTTACATTTTGAAAGTGGAGCCGCAAACGGCTGATCTCCTCCTGAGATCCGAGCGTGCACGACAGCGAAACCAGTGCACCACTTTGCATAAGCAAGCTTGCTGAGGCGCAATCTTCAACTTCAATATCGTTGACACGCGTGCTGACCCGTCCGAAGACCTTCGATACCGGCCCCATCAGATGCATCAGCATGTCATGCTGATGCAGCGCATGTGTCACCAGCACGCCGCCAAGTTCCGTCTCCCATTTGCCCCGCCAGGGCACAGCATAGTATTCGGGAGTCCGTAGCCAGAAAGTCTCTACCGATCCAAGATAAGGCTTTCCGGCAACGCCGGCTGCGATGATACGTTTTGCCTTCTCGATGCCGTCGCCGTAGCGGTACTGGAAGATTGGCATCAATACCCCTTTTGCGACCTTCTCTGCTTGCATGATCGCATCAACGCCAGCGAGCGATCCAGTCAATGGCTTTTCACAGATCACGTGCTTGCCGGCGCGAAGCGCCGCAACGACCTGTTCAAGGTGGATCCCGGGCGGTGTGCAGATATCGATGATATCGATGGTCTCCTCGGTCAGGAGTTCGTCAAAGGATGTCGTACGGCGAGCGATGCCGAATTCGTCGCCAACCTCTTTGAGCCGTACCTCGTTGAGATCGCAGATCGCGGCGATCTTGAACATGTCCGGATGAGGCAGGTAGCCTTCGATGATATGCGATCTCCCGATACCGCAGCCAACGACGGCGACTGTTTTGATACTCATTTCAATATCTTTCCTGCTTGCTCTCGGCCATTTGCTGTGCGGTCAGCGCAAGTTCCATTGCCGCAAAGCAGCGCTCCTGTGGCATGGCGGTTTGAGTGCGATCGCGTATATCGGCCAAAAACTGCCGTCCGAAAGGTAATTCGAGCTTTGAGCAGTCAACATGCTGCACACCCTGCCGGTCCGTCAAAAACAGGTGATCGCCGCCGGGCCGCCCCGCCAGGTCGACGGCCTTGCGGATTTCGATAGCGCCGGTCGTTCCGATAATGAAAAGCCGGCCATCGCCCCAGGTCGGCATCCCGTCTGGCGTGAACCAGTCGACATGGACCGTCCCCGTGGCTTTGCCGGTGGTCAGGTGAATATCGCCGCTGTCCTGAAGCTCAGGCCGGTCCGCATTGGCGTGATTGCCGATACTGGCCGAAAGGACGCGCGCTTTATCGGAACCGGTGAAGAACAGGAATTGCTCACATTGATGCGAAGCAATGTCGGTGAGAATGCCACCATATTCGGCGCGGCGGAAAAACCAGTCGGGACGCGTTTCTCGTCTAAGCCGATGCGGGCCAAGGCCCGCCGTATGCACAACCTCGCCGATAGCACCGGCGGCAACAAGCTGCCCGGCCCTGACCGTCGCCCGGCTCTCAAAATGTTCGGAATAAAGCACTGAGAAGATTTGCGCCGTTTCCGCTTGCACGGCACGGACGGCCTTGAGCTGATCGAAACTGACCATGGCTGGTTTGTCGACCAGCAAATCTTTGCCGTGGCGCATCGCGGATATTGCAAGCTCCGCTCGCCGGGCCGGGATCGCCGCGGAAGTAATGAGGCCGATGGACCGATTTTCAAGAATCTCCTGCAGAGATGCAGTTCGCGGCACATCGGCGTAGGTGGCAGAAAATTCTGCCGCAAGCCCATCATCTTCTTCGTGGAAAGCGACGAGCCTGGCCCCGGCCCGCAACAAGCAATTGACCTGGCCGTAGATGTGATTGTGATTAAGGCCGACGGCCGCAAAAAGCAGTTCACTCATGGATGTCTATACCTTGAAAATTGAAACGGCCCCTCACCGCTTCATTCCCGTTGTGGCGATGCCCTCGATGAGCAGGCGCTGGAAGAACAGGAAGAAGAAAAAGACGGGAACGAGTGACAGCGTCGACATTGCGAAAAGCCCACCCCAATCCGACGTGCTGCTTGAGTCGACGAAAGTGCGCAGCCCCAGCTGGATCGTGTAGTTGTTCATGTCATTGAGATAGATCAGCGGACCGAAGAAATCGTCCCATGTCCAGATAAACGAGAAGATTGCAGCCGTCGCCAGAACCGGCAAGGAGAGCGGGAGCATGATTTTCCAGTAGATCCGCCATGGACTGCATCCATCCATCATCGCGGCCTCGTCGAGTTCGCGCGGGATGCCGCGGAAGAACTGCACCATCAAAAAGATGAAGAATGCATCCGATGCGAGGAACTTGGGCACCACCAGTGGCAGGTAGGTGTCCACCCAGCCAAGATTAAGAAAGAGCACATATTGGGGGATCAGCGTCACATGATAGGGAATCATGAGCGTGCCGAGCATAATTGCAAACCAGAAGTTGCGGCCCTTGAACCTTAGTCGGGCGAACGCGTAAGCTGCAAGCGAACAGGCCATGACGTTGCCCGTGACCGTCAAAACCGAGACGACAAGCGAGTTCCAGAAGAAACGGCCAAAGGATATGTCGAGCCCGAACCAACCGCGGATGTAGGAGCTGAAATCCACCGACGATGGCAAAAGCGACGTGGAGGAGAAAATTTCGTCTTCCGGCCGTATGG
This sequence comes from Phyllobacterium sp. A18/5-2, assembly GCF_025452215.1. Classification (NCBI taxonomy): domain Bacteria; kingdom Pseudomonadati; phylum Pseudomonadota; class Alphaproteobacteria; order Hyphomicrobiales; family Phyllobacteriaceae; genus Phyllobacterium; species Phyllobacterium sp. A18/5-2. Next base: position 1,254,101 of record NZ_CP104967.1, read on the forward strand.
AGGCCGAGACCATCCAGAGCAAAGGATAAATCATCGCAATGGATGCTGCGATCAGCGCGGCGTGAATGAGCACGCTTGCGATCGGGTTGCGTCCGCTCACGGGAGGCGGCGGTGCCGTCACGGAGGTCATCGGCGTGTCAGTCATCATAATGTACCCAGTAGCGCGATGTGAGGAAGGAGAAGGCGGTGAAGATTGCAATGATCACCACCAGGATCCAGGCCAGCGCGGAGGCGTAGCCCATGCGGAAATTTCCGAATGCCTCCTGATAGAGGTAGAGCGTATAAAACAGCGTCGAGTTGATTGGTCCGCCGGTACCACCGGAAATGATAAAGGCCGGCGTGAAGGCTTTGAATGCATCGATCGTCTGGACAACGGCATTGAAAAAGATCACGGGCGTGAGAAGCGGCAACGTAATCTTGTAGAACTGGCGGAATTTAGAGGCGCCGTCGAGGCTGGCGGCTTCATACATGTCGGTGGGAATTTGCCGCAGACCGGCGAGAAAGATGATCATCGGTGAGCCGAATTGCCACACGCTAAGGGCGACAAGCGTATAGATCGAATAGTTCGGATGGGAAATCCAGCTTGGTCCTTCGATGCCGAACTGTGACAGAGCCGCGTTGACCAGCCCGTCGCCGGCAAACAGTTGTCGCCACAAAACGGCAATGGCAACACTGCCGCCAAGAAGCGAGGGCAGATAGAAGATGGCGCGATAAAAAGTCAGCCCTTTCACGCCGCGGTTAAGGGCTATAGCGACGAGAAGTGCGAAGGTGAGCTTAAAGGGCACGGAAAGAACCACATAGGTGAGGGTTACCTGCATGGCTGCCGCGAATTTCGGATCTGCGGTGGCGATCCGGACATAGTTCGCCGCACCCGTCCATTGCGGCGCGCGGATCAGGTCGAAATCTGTGAAAGATAGATAAAGTGAAACCAGGGCTGGTCCGAGGGTCAGCCCGAAGAAGCCTAAGAGCCAGGGCAAAAGGAATAGATATCCTGGTGCGTTGTTGGCCCAAAGGCGTGCCAGACGTCCCCTGGCCCTCACACTCTGGTGTCTTTCTACAGCTATGTCGGCGGCAGATGCGTGCGTTGCCGTGTTCATGCGCACTAGCCCCGGCTGACGATGCGCGAGATCTCTTCAGCCAACAACTTACCGCCATCGGCTGCCGATAGCTGGCCGAAGCCGACCTGCTCTGCGACATTGCGCAACGCCAGTTCAGCTTCGCCGGCACCAGCTGGCGGCGGCGGCGGCAGCGCACCAGCAAGATCACCAAGACCGGTGACGTAGTCGAGGGCTACCTTGCCTTGGGCGTCGAGCTTGGATGCAATGACTTCACGCGTTGCAGCCGATTCCGGTATGCCGCGCTCGACACCGAGAACGAGGGCTGCCTCCGGATCTTTGATGAAGAAATTAATATAGGCGACAGCCTGGTCGATCGCCTTCGACTGGGCTGACACGGAAAAGAACATGGAGGGCTTGCGATAGTGCCCGCCCTTGGAATCTGCCGCGATACGCGGGTGGTTGGTGAGGCCGAGCTTGTCCTTGTTGATCGCTTGATAACCGACGAACTGATTGGAATGAGCAAAGGCTGCAGCCGAGCGGGCGAGCGAAACGGTGTTTGTCTCGATGTCGTTCTTGTCGAGCGCCTGAACGTCTGGCGGAACACAGGCACCGGCCTGGCGGAATTTGCTCCACATTTCAAACCATTCGGAGGCATCATTGTGATCGAAGGCGATCTTGCCTTCGGCCGTATAGAGAGCCTTGCCCCGCTGGCGTAGCCAATTTTCCAAGAGCGGCTCCACGACGCTGCCATCGGCGATGCCATACATGCCTTTACGCTTGCCCGCCTTGGTAATTTCCGCGCCCATGCGGGCGAATTCTTCCCACGTCGTCGCCTGAGTTGGCAAAGGAACGCCGGCTTGCTCGAATGCGGAGACATTCAGGACTGTGGTTGCGGCGTTCGCGCCGAGACTGACCCCGTAAAAATGCCCGTTGACGCTCCCCCCATCGATCTGTGTTTTGTCGAAATCGTCGATTTGCAATTTCGCCGGCATATAGCTTTCCAGCGGTGCCAGCGCTCCGCGCTGCGCATATTCGACGATGTAGCGATAGTCCATCTGGATGATATCGGGTGCATTGCGGCCGGCGACCTGCGTTGCAAGGCGTGGCCAGTAATCCGTCCACCCCAGGAATTCGCCATTGACGGTCGTGCCTGCATTCTTTGTCTGAAAGAGTTGGGAAACTTTGTTGGTGCGATCCGCCCGTGCTTGCGAGCCCCACCAAAGGAGCCGAAGACGGGTATCGGCTGCAAAAGCAGTACCCGCGCCCGCCCCCATCGTTGACAATGACAGAAACGCGGCTCCTCCCGCGATGAAATTGCGTCTGCTCACACGTAGCATCACCTGTTCCTCCTCCTGTTGGAACGCCCTCCCGAACGTTCCGCGCATGTTTCCCTTGCAACAAATAACTAATTAGTTACAAGCTATGTTGAAAGCGGCGACAGAGTCAAGCGGTTGTGTGGTGAACCAATCCTCGTCGGGCTTCAACGCGCGAATGTGGGGCAAACAACGTCACCGACGAAACGAGCGAATAAGCCGCCCCGCGCGCCTGCAGGGGAACCAAAACGCACGGTCCTTGGACAGTTGAGAACGGCAGGGGCGCCAAGCCATCGCTAAGCGCAATGGCAAAAAAAAGCGCATTTTCTACCGTTGTTTCGCATAAAGGAGCAATTCACTCGGCTCTCCCGGGGAGCCTGCGCAACAGTTTTGCACAGCCGAGCGGACGACTGGCCCCGGTAAAGCCGAGCTCGCGGACATATTTGCGATCCCCGCACGGGCAGCAGACTTTCGCTTTGTTCGGCTGTTCCACCCTTCAAATCACTGCACCCTGGCATCGGTGTTTGACCACGACCACATCGAAACGCCCAATCTGCAAAATGGCAATGGCATTCTTGCCCGTCAGCCGCTCATCCGTTCGCCGCTTGTTTTCGCGACATTTCGTTTTTTGTTGACATATGCGCTTTTGCTCTGTCATCAAGTAACCGTTTGGTTACTGATTATGAAAAGCGCGGCCCTGGCTGCCGCTTCCACAGCGACCCCATGCAGGGAGGAAAGCAATGGCGCGTCTTGGAATCATTCTACACGGGGTTACGGGGCGCATGGGATACAATCAGCATCTCGTGCGCTCCATACTTGCCATCAGGGATCAGGGCGGGCTGGCGCTACAATCGGGAGAACGTCTCGAAATCGATCCAATCATTGTTGGCCGCAACCGCGCCAAGATTGAGCAACTTGCCCGCAGGCACGCCATAGAGCGCTGGTCGACGGACATCGATGCGGCCCTTTCAGACCCTCGCGATACTGTTTTTTTTGATGCAGGCACCACCCTCATGCGTGCCGGGCTGATCAGCCGGGCGCTGGACGCGGGCAAACATGTCTACTGCGAAAAACCGATATCGGACGATCTGGGCATCGCAATCCAGCTGGCCAAAAAAGCACGCGCATCGGGTCTCAAGCATGGCGTCGTCCAGGACAAGCTGTTTCTCCCGGGGCTGCGCAAGCTCGCAATGCTGCGCGACTCCGGCTTCTTCGGCAAGATCCTCTCCGTGCGCGGTGAGTTCGGCTATTGGGTGTTCGAAGGCAATTGGGGCGTGCCGTCGCAGCGACCCTCTTGGAACTACCGAAAGGCCGATGGCGGCGGCATCATCCTCGATATGCTGTGCCATTGGCGCTATGTTCTGGACAACCTGTTCGGCGAAGTCCGGGCGGTCTCCTGCCTCGGCGCTACACACGTTCCAACGCGCATCGATGAGAACGGCAAGAGCTATGACTGCGATACCGACGATGCGGCTTACGCGACCTTCGAACTTGAAGGCGGCATTGTGGCACAGATCAACTCCTCCTGGGCCGTCCGGGTCCGCCGCGACGACCTTGTCACCTTCCAGGTTGACGGCACCCACGGCTCAGCCGTCGCCGGGCTGACGAAATGCTGGACGCAGCATCGCGTTAACACACCAAAACCGGTCTGGAATCCTGATCAGCCGCAAACGATCGACTTCTACAAGACCTGGGATGAGGTTCCCGACACCCAGGTTTTCGACAATGGCTTCAAGGCGCAATGGGAAATGTTCCTTCGCCATGTCGCCGAAGATGCCCCCTGGCCCTATGGGCTCGAAGCCGGCGCCAAGGGCGTCCAACTTGCCGAACTCGGGTTGAAATCCTGGGCGGAACGGCGCTGGCTTGATGTTCCAACCCTGGAGTTCTAGGCGATGACCACAATCAATCTGCCGCTAGCGGGGCAAATTACGCCCTATACGCTCGCCGGTATACCTATACCGCTTGCACGGCGTGACGCGAAATCATTTCCGCGCGTGGTCTTCGCTGCCGCCCATGTTGTCGCCGACCCTTTCGCCGACAACGATCCATGGCTGACGCCTGCAATCGATTGGGAGCGCACACTTGCCTTCCGTCACCGGCTGTGGGATCTGGGCCTTGGCGTTGCCGAAGCAATGGATACAGCGCAACGGGGCATGGGCCTTGGCTGGGCGGAAGCACAGGAATTGATCAAGCGGTCCCTCGCGGAGGCGCGCACGCGCGGCGACGCACTGATTGCTTGTGGTGCTGGCACAGATCATTTGGCCGCTGGACCAGACGTGACGCTTGATATGATCATCCGGGCCTACGAGGAGCAGATCAGCATCGTGGAGGCCGCGGGTGGCCGGATCATTTTGATGGCGAGCCGGGCTCTGGCATCGGCTGCCGAAGGTCCGGACGACTACGTCAAGATCTATGATCGCATTCTGTCCCAGGTCCGCGAGCCAGTGATCATCCATTGGCTTGGCGAAATGTTCGATCCAGCGTTGGAAGGCTATTGGGGCAATCGGGACCATCTCAAGGCGATGGACACGTGTCTCGACGTCATCGCTGCCCATGCCGCCAAGGTCGACGGGATCAAGGTCTCGCTATTGTCCAAGGAAAAGGAAATCGCCATGCGGCGCCGCCTGCCAGAGGGCGTGCGCATGTATACCGGTGACGACTTCAACTACGCAGAACTGATCGCGGGTGATGAAGTTGGCCATTCAGATGCGCTGCTCGGCATCTTTGATGCGATCGCGCCGGCCGCCTCAATGGCGATGGAGGCACTTGGCGGTGGCCGCGAAGCCGAGTTTTTCAATCTACTCGATCCGACAGTTCCTCTGTCGCGGCACATCTTCAAGGCCCCGACGCGGTTCTACAAGACCGGCGTTGTTTTTCTCGCCTATCTCAATGGCTTGCAGGATCATTTTGCCATGATTGGCGGGCAGCAAAGCGCGCGATCACTTGCCCATCTTGCTGAGCTGTTTCGACTGGCCGATCAGGCGCGGGTCCTGTCCGATCCCGATCGCGCCATCGAGCGGATGCGCCGCATCCTCGCCGTTCACGGTGTCGGCTGAAGGCAATGACCAGCCCCATGCGCATAAAGCTTGAGGAAGCGGAGGTAATGGAACGTCCCGTTCACTTCCGTTTCCCCTTCCGTTTTGGCGCAGCACGGGTTACGGCGGCGCCGCAAGCCTTCGTCAGGGTCCGCATCAACGACGCCCAGGGACGCAGTGCCGACGGTTGGTCAGCGGAAATGATGATGCCCAAGTGGTTCGACAAGAACCCGTCGCTCGCGCCCGGCGATAATATCGATCAGTTGCGCATTTCCTTGCGTCTTGCCATCGACGCCTACCGAAACACGGGGCGCAACACGCCCTTTGGCCTGCATGCACTCAACGAGGCGCAGCACCATCGACAGGCCGCCAAGCTCCAGCTTCCTGGCCTTGTCGCCTCCTACGGCCTGGCGTTGGTCGATCGTGCGGTGATTGACGCAACATGCCGCCTGGAAAGTTTGAGTGCCGTTGAAGCCGTGCGGTTGGGCCGCCTTGGCATCAATGCCGCGACGGCTCCAGACCTCGCGGAATTTGATCTATCTGCATATTTCGCCACCATAAAGCCCGCCTCCAGCATGGCCGTGCGCCATACGATCGGTCTGGTCGACGCACTCACTTCGGCCGATGTCGAACCCGACAGTCGACTTGAAGACGGTCTTCCACAGACGCTCGAGGAGGTGATTGCCACCTACGGCCATCGACATTTCAAGATCAAGGTGTCCGGCCACCCTGTTGAGGACGTTGAACGGCTGATCCAGGTTGCGGCCGTGCTCGATGCTGCGGCGGACGGCTATCAAGCGACACTGGACGGCAATGAGCAGTTCGGGGGCAGCGATGCTGTCGGCGAATTCCTTGAGCGAATTTCCGCCGAGCCCCGGCTCCGCCGGCTGCGCAGCTCGATCTTGTTTTTCGAACAGCCCATCGCCCGCGCCGATGCCTTGATGACTTCGCTTGCCGACATAGCCCGCCACATCCCGCTGGAGATCGATGAATCAGACGGCGAGATGGGCGCTTTCATACAGGCGAGAGCCCTCGGATATGCCGGCATTTCCTCAAAGTCGTGCAAGGGACTTTATCGTTCGCTGCTCAATCGCGCCCGTGTTGAAAAATGGAATAATGAGGAAAAGAGCAGCCGCTATTTCATGTCCGCCGAAGATTTGACGACGCAATCGGGTCTCGCCTTGCAGCAGGATCTCGTGCTCGCCTCTCTCGTTGGGGCAACGCACGTCGAACGCAATGGCCATCACTATGTCGACGGCATGTTTGGCGCTCCTAAAGGAGAGCAGGCCGCCTATCTTCGCGGGCATGGCGACCTGTATCGGCAGGCTGGTAGCGGTGCCCGGTTGGCGATCCGCAGTGGCCGCGTCGATTTCTCCTCGGCTATCACAGCAAAAGGGCTTGGATCCGCTGTCGAACCCAATTGGGAAACAATGGCACGCCAAGAGTAATGCAACAGGGAGGAAATCCGACGATGCAGCCCCAAGGCCTATCCATCAATCTTGCCACTATTCGCGAACAATGCGGTTTCGCGCAAGCGGTCGACATCTGCCTGCAACACGGCATCACCGCAATCGCGCCCTGGCGCGATCAGGTTGCTGCAATCGGTTTGAACGAGGCGGCAAATATCGTGCACTCCAACGGGTTGCGGTTGACAGGCCTCTGCCGGGGCGGCTTCTTTCCCGCCGCCAGTATCGACGACCGGCAAAAGGCGCTGGACGACAATCGGCGCGCGATAGATGAGGCCGCCACGCTCGGCGCAGATTGCCTGGTGCTCGTTGTTGGCGGCCTGCCGGGCGGTTCGCGGAATCTCGACGAGGCACGCAAGATGGTCGCCGATGGCATCTCGGCCGTTCTTCCGCATGCACGCCAGGCAAATGTGCCACTGGCCATAGAACCGCTGCATCCCATGTATGCCGCCGACCGCTCATGTGTGAATACGCTTGGCCAGGCGCTCGATATCTGCGAGGTGGTAGGAGAAGGCGCCGGTGTCGCGGTCGATGCCTATCATGTTTGGTGGGATCCCGACCTTGCGCAGCAGGTTGCGCGCGCCGGACAGATGAACGCCATCCTCGCCCACCACATTTGTGACTGGCTTGTTCCAACTGCACACATGTTGACGGATCGCGGCATGATGGGCGACGGCGTGATCGACTTGCCGGGCCTCCGCCGTATGATCGAAGCGGCGGGCTTTCACGGCGCGCAGGAGGTTGAGATCTTTTCGGACAATTGGTGGGCACGCCCGGCGCAGGAGGTCATTGCGACGTGCGTTGGACGATATCAGGCGTGCTGCTGATCGGGACGCAACATTTTAACAAGCCGGGTTTGTACCGATAAGCTGAACCCGACACGGCAGGAACCACGAGGCTAGCCATGGAAAAAAAGCGGCGTTTTGCACTCATCGGCACCGGTAATCGTGGCACGACCATGTGGGGCACTGATCTGCTCGCTGGCTGGGCAGAACATGTCGAGATGGTTGCGATCGTCGACCGGAATCGACTGCGAGCCGAACGGGCCCGGGCAATGATCGGCGCTGAGGCACCCATCTACACCGAGCTCGATCCAATGTTGCAGGGGGTAAGGCCGGACCTTGTTATTGTCTGCACACCCGACGATTCCCATGACGATATTGTCGTGCGTTCGCTCGAGTCCGGCGCAGATGTCATCACCGAGAAACCAATGACCACCACCGTCGACAAGATCTCGCCGCATCATTGAGGCGGAGAAACGAACCGGCCGGCGCGTCGACGTCTCCTTTAACTATCGTTACGCACCAACGGCCGCCCGCATCAAGACGCTGCTTGATGCGGGAGAGATCGGCCGGGTGACCTCAGTCGACTTTCATTGGTATCTCGACACCTCACATGGCGCCGACTATTTTCGCCGCTGGCATGCCTATGCCAAGCACTCCGGCAGTCTGTTCGTGCATAAGGCCACCCACCACTTCGACTTACTGAACTGGTACCTCAGCAGTGACCCGGAAGCTATTACCGCCTTTGCCGATCTTAAGGTGTATGGTCGCAAGGGCCCATTTCGCGGATCACGCTGCAAGCACTGCGCACACAAGAACGAATGTGATTTTTATTTCGATCTTGAAGCTGATCCCTTCCTCGACGCCCTCTACGAAGAACCCTCAAAGCTTGATGGTTATTTTCGCGACGGCTGCGTCTTCCGCGATAACATTGACATTCCCGACACGATGGTCGCCGCCATCCGCTACGGCAATGGTGTCCATGTGTCCTATTCACTCAACACTTTCCAGCCGATCGAGGGTCACCACATTGCCTTCAATGGAACCGGGGGACGTATCGAACTGCGGCAATATGAGAGCCAGCCCTGGGAGGTACCTGCGCAAGACACGATCCTGGTCGTGCGGAATTTCCAAAAGGGCGCGCAAGCTGTTGAACGCATTGCAGTACCGCACGCCTCAGGGGGGCATTATGGTGGTGACGACCGCATGCGCAACATGATCTTTAAGCCCGGCATGTCCGATCCGCTCGCGCAGCGTGCCGGCTCCCGCGCCGGTGCCGTTTCAGTTCTTTGCGGCATTGCAGCGCTGTCCAGCGCTCGCGCCGGCACAACGGTGCGCCTTGCCGAACTGATGCCAGAGCTCCTGGGCGAACAAATGCTCTAGCTATTGCCGGCCGGTGGCGGCTTTTTCACGCTTTAAGGATCTGGCTGAGCGTTGCCGCGTCATCGAGAAACGCGAGCGGATCGTCATCGGCCACAAATTCCAACATGGCAAATCGCCGGCCGGTCCACCTTGACGCGGGCATGGCGCTGAGCACAGTTCGCCAGTACGCAGACGCCGTCTTTAGCGAGAAGCGATTACGGGTGCTATTCCAGGCGAAGACATGGACATGGGACACATGCGCGCCAATTTCGGCGATCTCGGCCAGCGCGTCATCAAGCGGCAATCCAGGCCGCGGCTGCCAATAGAGATAGACGTTGGAATGGGCAATCGCATCAATCAGACGGCGGGCGGAATCGGTATTGTCGGTCAGCGAGAGCGGATGATATTCGAGAGCGACCGTCAAGCCGGACCGCGCTGCCTCCGTTGCCATGTCGCGGATCGCATCTACTGTGCTGCGCCGTTCGTCCGCATTGTAATCCGAAGACGGACGCTCGCGCGTGCCTGGCCAGATGCGAATATTGGAGGCATTAAGGGCGATCGCTGTTTCAAGTGCTCGTCGGAAGACAGCCAGGTCCGCGGTTGGTGGCGCCACATAGGAACCATAGGACGTTGCAAATCCTGCCTTGCGGCACAGGCGCGCGACATGCGTGGCGATCATCGTGTCGCCAAGGGGAACATGCGCGTCCCCGGCCCATTCGATGGCGGCGAGCCCGGCATCGAGCAGAAAGCTCCACGATTTTTTCCGGGGTCAATTTGCGGAAGGTGACCGAGCAGAGCGCTGGTTCGAAACTGCTCATGCCATGCGCTCCAGATCGTCCTTGCGAACCTCGAAAAGAAGTGGTTTGCCCTGAACGAACCTGGTGATTTCGTCGACCGCCGTCGCGCCGAGGCGCATGCGTTCAAGGCCGATGGCGCCGGCAATATGCGGTGTCAGGAACACGTTCACAAGTTGATATAGCGGCGAGTTTTTCTCTGGCACTTCAGGATCGGTCACGTCAAGGATGGCATCGATCGCACCTGATTTCAGCCGGTCGATCAGCGCCGCTTCGTCGATCAGCGCGCCACGCGCTGTATTTATCAAGGTCGCACCGTTTTTCATCAGGGCGAGGCGCTGCGCATCGATCATGTGCCGCGTCTGAGGAAGCAATGGCGCGTGCACCGATACAATGTCCGATTGCGCCATTAGCGTGTCGAGATCCACTTTCTCGACTTTAAGCAAGCGAGCGCTGTCGTGCCCGACCAGCGGATCATAGAGCAGTACGGTATAGTCAAACGGGCGAAGAAGTTCGATCACCCGTCGCCCGATGCGGGAAGCGCCGACAATCCCGACCGTGCGGCGATAATTTCCAATCGGCTGCGCCTGGAGCAGATGGGTTCGCATGCGTCCCTTGTCGGCGACATACAGATCACGCAATCGAATGATCTGCTTGCCGGCAAAGATGATAGCCGCAAGGGTAAACTCGGCCACGGGCTGAGCGTTTGCTTCAGCCGCATGACTGACGGCAATTCCAGCTTCGAACACGCAATCGTCGATCACGCCCTTGATCGTACCGGCCGCATGGACGAGGAGTTGGAGGCGCGGTGCTGATGCGAGCGTTGCTGCGTCAAACACAGGCGCTCCCCAGCCGGTCACAAGAATTTCCGCCTCAGCCAGCAGCCGTTTTCCCCGATCGTCGTCGAAGCGCGTCATCGGTTCCTGATCGAGAATGCGTCCGATATCATCGATTTTCGACAAAAGTTCGGGCGGGAAAACATATTGGGTCCGCTCCGGTTGCATGGCAAAGGCAATCGTCCGGCGCATCACGGCTTGTGCCCCGGCGCATCCATCGCGCTGACGGTCGCGCCCCTCGCATTCATGGCGAGCAACACGTTTAGACCCGGAGCCACCGGTGGCATCAACCAGGTGTCCGACACGGCGCCGGTGTCGCGAAGAGCCAGGACCGCGCAACGAAGAATGGTTTCACCCATCGGTATCGTGGCGCGCAATTGCGGCACCAGGGTCTTTGCCACCATCAGGTTGGTATTCGGGGGCGCCTTTTGCACCACACCGGTGCGCGCAACGCTCGAACCGAGGTCGCAGATACCGCTGAAATCATCCGCGCCAACGGCATGGGCTGTGCCTGTGCCAGAGGAAACGAAATCGGCGTCGAGATCTCTCCTGGCGATGGCAAATCCACCTTCGGCTATCTGAAGCGGCCTTGGTGTCGTAATCCGGTGCACGCGGATATGCCAGGGTGCACACGGCAACAGCCAGGTTTCAACAACGACATCTGGCCAAGGAGACCATTTGGAGAAAAGCACCTTGCCGGCAAGTTTGGCCTCCTGGTTGGTCTCGCGTACTCTGTAGTGGATGCCGTCATCGCTGAAGGCCAGCATTGAATCGAACGCGCCGCCGTTAAATGCCCGCTCATCGCTCTCCACGCTAAAGCCGTACCGGCTCGAATAGGCGAATTTCGCGTATTTTTTCCGAACCGAAGCGCATTTGCAGGTTCTCCTGGCCGGAGGAAAGCGCGACAACATCACCCTTGCAGGGCATAATCACCATGCCTGGATGACGAAGGGCCAGGGTCACGGCGGGTGTCTCAGGCACTGTTTCAGGGGTCGTCCAGAACGGGTGATCTTTGCTCACTGCCAGGGGCAGGAAGGCCTTGAAGGCCCAATAGGGCGAGCCGGCCGAATTGTAGTTTTCCGACATCAGTAAATTGGGGTAGCCGTACCCGATCGACAGCACGCCATCGCGATGCGTCATGGGCTTGTCCGCCCACCACCGCAGGTGCCGAAGGCACAAGGATTTGATCTCGCCCCAAGGCAGTGCCTCCAGATCGGCGAAGGCAAGCGCGGACCAAAACCCGGCGCAGGCGAAGCGATAGGTCAAGCTGCGGCCAAAGGCTATCGTCGCGCCATCTTGCGCGAACCAGTGACGAAAATCTTGTGCGAATGCGATCGCTCGGTCACGGTATCGCTTGGCGTGATCGTCTTCGACCAGGCGCGAATAGATCAGGCCGTAAAAATGCATGGCAAAGGGAATGTAATGGTCAACGCGCCTTACATTACCATCGCGGTACCAGCCATCGGCAATGTAGAATTCATCGAGTTCGGCCAGATAGCTTTTTGTCAAGCTGCGGTCGTACTTTATGCCAAGGCGTTCAAGGGCGATGTCAACGAGAATGCGGAAGAATTTCCAGTTATTGTCGGCATAATCGAACTGCCGGGCATCAAGGAGATAGTTGACGAGGTTGTCTCGCGCCCGTGCATTGAGCGGGTCCCACAATTTCTCCGGCACAAGGGCAAGCGCAAAACCAAGTGCGGCAAGCTCTACCATGCGTTGATCGCGGCCCTTGACGGTGCCCCAGTATTCGGGATGCGCAGGATCCGTGCCATTGGCGATACCCTGCGCATAACGGTCCCAGTGGGCGAAAGTGCCGCCACCGGCGCCGAGCGGCGCAAGACCCCAAAGTGGCCTTGCAAAGCCTTCCAGATCGGCCGCAGCGCGGTCGAAATGCCCGGCGGCAGCATCAAGACGCACGCGCGCATTGCCTGTTGAAAAATGCGGCAACAGCGGATTGAAGAGGTCAATGAGAGCACGCTGCATGTCGGTGCGTGTTTGCATTGGATTCGCGGCAAGGGGATTGGCGCTGGCGGGATCAGGGATCATGCGTGCAATCCTTCATCGGCAATCGTGCCTCCGGCAACCGGAACGACCGCGTGACAAACGTGACGGGCGGGTGCGTCCCGGTCGTGGAAGCGGGACGTCATCAAGCCGACCGCTTCACGACCAAGTGCGGCGCGGTCGACCCGCATCGTCGCAAGACGTGGATTGGCCATCTGGGCGCAAGGCAGGTCGTCGAAACCGACAATGGCGAAATCCTCTGGAACGCGAAGCCCAATTTCAGTAACCGCCTCGAGAACGCCCACGGCAATAAAGTCGTTCATGCAAAAAGCGGCCGTGAACCCCGGCACCTCTGCCAGTGTTGCAATCGTCGCTCCATGCGCTTCGATGCTCGCATTGGCTTGCAGCGCCAGCTGGACAATGCGAGCCTCGCCATCCTTGACTGATGCGAGTGCAGCTTCAAAACCGCGCACACGCTCGCGGATTGTGTGGCGATGCGATCCAGTCAGGTGCAAAATACGGTGATGACCAGCGTCAAGTAGTCGGCGCGTCGCGGCATAAGCGCCGAAGAAATTCGATGGAGAGACGCCATCGAAGCGCAATTGCGGGTCGGTACCGTTGACCAGGACCACCGGAATGCGGCTCTCCTCCAGCCATCCGCACAGCGCATCAGCTGGATCGATACCGACCAGGAAGAGCCCTTGTGCACCGACGGACTCCATTAGACCCTGAACGGTCTGCGGCGTTGCCTTTGCCTCACGCACAAGCCTGATTTCAAACGGCATGCCATGCTCAACCGCGCCGGAACGCAGGCCTTCGACAATGCCCTCATAAAAAACACTCAACCCACCGGTGACGCCGTCACTGGCAATGAGTGCAAGCGCTCCATGACTGGTCTTTGGACTGATCTTCAACGGATAGCCGATATCTGTTGCGACCTGCAGAATCTGCCGCCTGACGCTTTCGCTGATGCCTTGCTCGTTAGCAAGGACGCGCGAGACGGTGGAGACCGAAACGCCTGCCCGTTCGGCAATGTCGGCTTGACGGAATCGTTTGGGTGCAGGGTTGATCATGCCGCAAATATTGCGCAAATGACGCAAATTTGCAAGATATAAACAATTTCTTGCATCATATCGGTTTTTTGCATAGGATTTGATCTGAAACTTCGCCCCGTCAGACGCCGGAGGAGCGCAGCGGGTCGGCAATGACAGGGAGGAATGTCATGCTACACAATCGACGCTCATTCATGCTCGGCGCGGCGGGCACCGCCGTTGGTATCGCGCTCAGTTCTGTGGCGCCCCGACCGGCCCATGCGCAAAACGTGCGCCTGCGCGCTATGTGGTGGGGATCCAACGATCGTTCAAAGCGAACATTGAGCGTTGCCAAGCTGTTTCAGGAGAAGCACCCCGATATTGCGATTGTCGGTGAAACGCTCAGCGGTGACAGTTACTGGACGAAACTTGCGACCCAGATGGCCGGCCGCTCCGTCGCAGATATTTTCCAGCTTGAGCCAACGACGATATCTGACTACTCCAAGCGCGGCGCATGCCTTGCCCTTGATCCCTTCGTCCCGTCGGCACTCAATATCGACGCCTTCGGCAAAGACGTGCTGAAACTGACGACAGTCGATGAAAAGCTCTGGGGCATTGGCCTTGGTCTGAACTCTTTCGCCCTCATGTACGACGCCGATGCCTTTGCCAAAGCTGGCATCACGCCGCCCGGTGCAGAAACCACCTGGGCGCAATACGCCGATATCGCGGTCGAGATGACCAAGGCCGCTGGTAAGAAAAACTATTGGGGCGGCCCTTATGGTGCACGCTACCAATACGTCTTCGACGCCTGGCTGAGACAGCGCGGAAGCAGCCTTTACACCGATAGCGGCCTTGGATTTACCGTCGATGAAGCCAAGGAATGGTTCGCGTACTGGGAAGATTTGCGCAAGCGAGGCGGTACCGTTGGCGCCGATATCCAGACGCTTGACCAAAATACGATCGAAACCAACGGCCTGGCGCTCGGTAATGCCGCTATAAGCATGGCCTATTCGAACCAGTTGGTCGGCTATCAGCTATTGGCAAAGAGCAAACTCGGCATCACCATGCTGCCGCGTGGCAAAAAAGGTGGCCCCTCCGGGCATTATTATCGCCCGGCCTTGATCTGGAGCATCGGCGCAACGACAAAACATGGCGAGGATGCTGCAAAGTTCATCAACTTTTTTGTCAATGACGTCGATGCCGGCAAGATCCTCGGTGTCGAACGCGGCGTTCCGATGTCGCCGGCCGTGCGCAAAGCGATTTTGCCGTCGCTCAATCCGACGGAAACGGAAACGGTCAATTACATTAACGCCTTGGCGGATCAGGTGGGCAGCTATCCTTCGCCCGCTCCGCTTGGCTCCACCGAATTCGACCAGCGCGTTCTTCGTCCCATTGCCGACGAGCTTGCCTTTGAGCGGATTTCTGTCGCCGACGCCGCAACACGCTTGGTCAGCGAGGGCAAGTCCACCATCAAAGCAGGCTGATTGACCATGACAAGACCAAGCCAGGGCGAGAAACGGGCGACCATTGCCGAAGCGACTTCTATGAGAGGCCGCAACGACGTTGCGGCTCGCAGGGCACATTTAATCCTTCCGCAGCCCTACCCTCGCCGCGACCTCCGGGTCCCCAAACGGCCATGCCGTCATGGCCGCGGCGTTGCGCACACCTATTCGATGTCCTTTATGGCATCGAGAGGGCCCTTCAGTGCAGTGCGTGGCGGCACAAGGTGCGGCTCAATGAGGTAGGTGCGCACCGCCGGGCGATTCTCCGACAGGATCTGAAACGCTTTTGTGATCATCGCGTCAGCATCCTGGCGGATCATGATAACGGGGAACGGCAGGAATGACCCGAAAGGATCATAATCGTAGCAGCCGACAACGATATCCGCGAACGCCTCGTCTGGATGCTGTGACATGAACCGCAGCAGCCCCTCGAAATTGATCGACGAGTTTATGAAGAGCCCTCGCGGCAGTTTTCCCTCGCGCTCGTAAAACCGTTCGAACGCCGTTTGCGCCGTGTTGGGCGAATAGCCCGTGGGTTCGATACATTTGTCAGCGTCGCCCTGCATGCGTTCGCGCTTGATGGCGCGAAAGCCGCGGATGCGTTCACGGCTGGCATGGTCGTCACGCCCGCCGAACAGATAGAGTTCATCGGCTTTCAGCTGCATGTCTTGGCTGAAATGACAAATTATCGCCTCCGTCAGCATACGCGCGCCTTGATAATTGTCGCTGATTACAGAGGGAGCCAAAGTGCCAGGCAGGTCGATATTCACATGCCTTAGTCCTGATGCGGCGCAAAGGGCATGAACACCGTCCGGATCAGTGGCGCCGGCCACAATGAGCTCGTCGACGGAATAGGCAATGAGCGTTTCGACAGTATGGCGCTCCTCTTGCGGATCGCGGCAGGCACTGACGACGATTGGGCATTGCCCTCGGCTGCGCACGTGCGCTTCGAAGGTTTGTGCCATGGATGAAAAATAGCGGTTGTCATGAACCGGCAGCAGCAGTCCGACCAAACCGGAGCGGGAACTGCGCAGGCCTCGCGCCTGAAGATTGGCGGTATATTGATGCTGCTGCGCCAGATCGCGAATAAGGTTGGCCGTACTTTCCTTGATACGCCGCTTGCGCCACGTGCCGTTGAGCACCGCGCTGACCGTCGAGGGTGAGCTACCGGAAAGCACGGACAGGTCGTAGATCGTCGCCTTTTTCTTTGGTTGATGTTCCATCCCACTCTCCTGGCGTCTTCTAGTGCCAAAGACCGCTTGACGAACAATTAAAACTGACTGATATTTATTGCACCATCGATTGTGCAAATATGCAACAACAATGGTGCAAGAGCATACCGCGAGGAGGCGGTGACCAGGCAACTGGAACGTCCGGGCCATTTTAGCTGTCTGCTGTTTGGTTGGATGATAAGCTCCCGCAAGGAGCAATGTGGAGGAGGAATTCAAATGAAAAAGCTTTTGATCGCTGCATTTGCGGCAGCGCTGTCCTTGGCGGCCACGTTTACGGCAACTGCAGCCGATGGCAAGGTTGGTATCGTTGTCAAGATTGGCGGTATTCCATGGTTCAATGCCATGGACGCCGGCATCAAGGAGCAAGGCAAGAAAATCGGCGTTGACGCTTTCATGGTCGGTCCAACAAGTGCCGATCCTGCACTTCAGGTTCGCGCCATTGAGGACTTAATTGCGCAAGGCGTGAAGGTCATAGGCGTCGTTCCGAACGATGCGAAAGTGCTTGAGCCGGTGCTCAGCAAGGCAAAAGAAAAAGGCATCATTGTCATTACCCATGAGTCGCCGAGCCAGAAGGGCGCCGACTGGGATTTCGAGCTTGCATCTTCCACCGGGTTCGGGGAAGCACATGCGAAGCTTCTGGCCGAAAAGATGGGCGGAAAAGGCGAATATGCGGTTTTCGTTGGATCGCTGACCGTGCCACTTCACAATGCATGGGCTGACGCGGCCAACGAATATATCAAGAAGAACTATCCGGAGATGAAGCTGGTCGGTGAACGCTACGGTGTTGCCGAAGATGTTGACAAGAGCCGTTCCACTGCCCTCGACCTTATTTCGGCTCATCCGGACCTTAAGGGTTTCCTTGCCTTCGGCAGCCAGGGTCCGATCGGCGCAGGACGCGCTGTGGAGGAACGCCGCAAGATCGGCGAAATATTCGTGCTTGGCCCCTTTTCGCCTGGTCAGGGACAAAAGCTTATCAAGTCGGATGCAATCTCTGGCGGCTTTATGTGGAATCCGAAGCAGGCGGGCGAGGTCTTCGTCACACTTGCCGACAAGCTCATGAAGGGCGAAAAACTTAAAGACGGCGATAACATCGAGGGGCTTGGTGTAATCCACCCTGATTTCGAAAACCACAATATCATCGTCGACCAGTTGGTGCCCATCAATAAGGAAACCGTCGGCGACTTGGCCAAAATGGGCCTCTGATCCTTTGCGGATTTTTCTGCTGCCGGCGGTCATGGCCGTCCGGCAGTCTCGACTTTCGGTTTTGACGGGCAGAACACAATGGCTGAGATTATGAGCACTGGCGGCGTTAAACCGCTGTTGTCGTTGCACAATATCAATATGACCTTCGGCGGGATCAAGGCGCTCAAGGATGTGAGCTTCGAGGTGCTGCCGGGCGAGATTCATTGCCTGGCCGGCGAAAACGGCTCCGGCAAAAGCACGCTCATCAAAATCATAACCGGCGTCTATCGTCCTGAAGCCGGTGCTGTCATCGAGTACGACGGACAGACATATACGCATATGTCTCCCGTCACCGCTCAGGCCGGTGGAATTCAGGTGATCTGGCAGGATCTGGCACTGTTTCCCGAGATGACGGTGGCCGAGAACATCGCCTTTCACACTGTAATCGGACGCTGGCCACGACTGGTAAACTACCGGCATATGCGACGAACCGCATTAAAGGCGCTCCAACGCCTTGGCGTTGCGCTTGATGTCGACCTCCCATTGAAAGACTATTCCATTGCGCAGCGGCAGATCGTGGCAATCGCCCGTGCTCTTGTGGGCGAGGCCAAGCTCGTATTCATGGATGAACCTACAGCCTCGCTGACACAGTCGGAAACCGATCACCTGATCGACATCGTGCGTTCCCTTTCAGTCTCCGGCGTCGCGGTGGTTTTCGTCAGCCACCGCCTGGCCGAAGTACTGGAAATCTCCAACCGTATCACCGTGCTGCGTGACGGCGCGCTTGTCGGCGTCTATCCGGTGGAAGGTATGACACAGTCGCGCATTACCGAGCTAATGACTGGGAAGACATTCGACCAGCAGGTTCGTGCAAAGCCGGTTGGTGATGAACCCATCGTTCTGGAGGTCAAAGGCCTGTCGCGTCCGGGGCAGTTTGAAGATATATCGTTCGCCGTCCGGCGCGGCGAGACCCTCGGCATAACCGGGCTCTTGGGCGCCGGCAGAACGGAACTTGCTTTATCGATCTTCGGCATGCTGAAACCCCGCTCCGGTCGTGTCTGGCTGAACGGAAGGCCGGTGCGTTTTTCCTCGAACCGCAAGGCAATCGAGGCGGGGGTTGCGTATCTTTCGGAAGACCGCCTGTCGCTTGGTCTCATTCAGCCGCAGTCGATTGCCGACAATTTGGCGATCGCCTCGCTCGACCGTATCAAATCCGGCGGTCTGCTGTCCGATGAACGCAAAAGAAGATTGGTCGGCCGTTGGATTGCTGATCTGGGAGTCAAGATCGGCCGGCAAAGCGATGCGGTTTCAACCTTGTCGGGCGGCAATCAGCAGCGCATTGCCATTGCCAAATGGCTGGCCACTGATCCGAAACTTCTTATTCTCGATGCGCCGACGGTTGGCGTTGATGTTGGCGCACGTGCAGGTATTTTTGAAATTGTCGCCAAGCTTGCCGAAAGTGGCCTGGCTATCATCCTGATTTCGGACGAAGTCCCGGAAGTTTATTTCAACGCCGACCGGGTGCTCCATATGGCGCAGGGCAAGATGGCCGGATGGTTCGATCCGCGCACATGCTCCCTTGGGCAAATCGAGGCTGCCGTCTATGCGTAAGCTCGTTCGATCCCACGCCACCGAGTCCGCGCTGCTCGCCGTCATTGCGGCGATGTGCGTTTTCCTTTCCCTTGCGACGAACAATTTCTTTTCCCTGGGAAATGCATTCGATCTGCTCAATACAAGCTCCGTCAACATCATCTTCGCTGTCGGGCTGCTGGTCGTCCTTATTGCGGGGGGTATCGATATCTCGTTCGCTGTCGCTGCGTCCGTCGTCCAGTACGGGGCGGCCCTGATCCTTGGCTGGATCGGCGGCGGCGGATGGATAAGCGGGCTGCTGATCGCCGGCGGCCTCGGGATCCTGCTTGGCGCATTCAACGCTTTTCTGATCCACCGGTTTCGCATTATTTCCATCGTCGCGACCATTGCCACCTTCAACATCTATTTCGGCCTGCTGATGTTCTTCACGCAGGGCGTTTCAATCTACGACCTGCCGGATTGGCTGACGGACAGGGTCATACTCTTCGAACAGGAGATGGCTGACGGTACGTGGGCGGAAATAACATTGCCAGTGCTGGTCATGGCAGTCTGTGTCTTTGCGACCTGGCTGCTTATTACGCGTACGACAACCGGGCGGCAGCTTTATGCCTTTGGCGACAATCCCGAAGGCGCGCGCCGCTTTGGTATCAATATCGGCGCGATGCAATTTATCGCCTTCGGCTGGCTCGGCATGATGGCAGGCATCGGCGGCCTGATCCAAGCGCATTATGCGCAAGAGGTCGTGCCCAATGCGCTTTATGGGCGCGAACTCGACGTGCTTGCCGCCGTCGTTCTTGGCGGCGCAAGACTTGGCGGCGGCAAGGGTTCTGTTCTGGGCTGTGTGCTCGGCGTGCTGCTGATTGCCATCACCCAAAACGGGTTGAATCTGTTGGGCGTTTCGCCATTTGCATTCAAGATGATCATCGGCGCCATCATCCTGGCAGCTATTACGCTCTCCAATACCAGTTTGGAAAAACTCCTGCCATTCATGCGCCAGCGGGGAGCGCGCCAATGAACAGTGTTGCAACGCGGATCAAGGATCTGTTGGGACCGGAGATCGCTGGACCGGGCTTTGCGTTTTTGGCTGTGATGCTGTTCTTCGGCTTTGCCTCGCCGCAATTCCTCAGTGAAGCAACATTTGGCTCAGTGGCGTTCCAACTCCCGGAACTTGGCCTGCTCACGCTGGCAATGCTTTTGCCCGTACTGACGGGCGGCCTCAATCTGGCGATCACTTTTACCGCAAACATCGCCGGACTGACAGTCGCCTGGGTGCTTCAGGCCAATGGCGGTGTGGACGCGGGCACTGCAATGTTCGCTCTTGGCTGTGTTCTTGCGATTGCCGTTGGGGCAGCCACGGGCGTCGTGATGGGCCTCGTGATTGCCTATACGCGTGCTCATCCGATCTTGGTCTCGCTGTCGATGATGATCTTTGTGCGCGGTCTTGGCGAGTTCCTGACCCGTGGTGGGGATGTTTCGGGGTTCCCGGCCTTCTTGCAACCGATCGGTCACGGCAGCATTCTGGGCTTTCCAATACCGCTTTTGATCTTTATCGCCTGCGTCCTCGTCTGGCACGTGCTTTTGACGCGCATGAAGCTTGGCTTCAACACCTATATGATCGGTTCCAATATTGAGGCAGCGCGTTATTCCGGCGTCAACACGCGTAAGGTGATCGTGCTGGTCTATACGCTGTCCGGAGCCATGTGCGCGGTTGCCGGCATCATTATGCTGGCGCGCTTCAATTCCGTGCGCGTCGGGCACGGCGAGTCCTATCTGCTGATCACCGTGCTCGCCTGTTTCCTTGGCGGCGTCAATCCGTTCGGCGGCTTTGGCCGCGTTATTCCAGTGTTCGTCGCCCTGGTCGTTCTTCAGCTTCTTTCATCGGGGCTGAACCTCATGGGGGCCAATCAGCATCTGGCAACCGCGGTCTGGGGCATACTTCTGATCGCGGTCATGATCCTGCGTTGGGTCGCCGCTCAGCTCATGATTCTCAATCGCAGAAAAGGGTAAGACAATGTCGGTTCAAGGATTTGGCGTCCATACCAGCATGTGGACAATGAACTGGGATCGCGCTGGGGCCGAAAAGGCCATTGCGGCAGCGGTCAAATACAAAATGGATTTCATCGAGATTGCCCTTCTCAATGCGCCGGCAGTCGACGCGGCACATACGCGTGCCCTTCTCGACAAGCACCAGCTGCGTGCCGTCTGTTCACTCGGCCTGCCCGAACCGGCATGGGCATCGGTTCGCCCCGATGCGGCGATCGAACATCTGAAAGTCGCGATCGACAAGACCGCCGAGATGGGAGCAGAAGCACTTTCCGGCGTCATCTTCGGTGGTATTGGCGAACGCACGGGTGTGCCGCCAACACAAGGCGAATACGACAATATCGCCCGTGTGCTGACGGCGGCAGCCAAACATGCCAAGACCCTTGGCATCGAGCTTGGAGTTGAGGCGGTCAACCGTTATGAAAACCATCTCATCAACACGGGCCGGCAGGCGGTGCAGATGATTGAGCGCGTCGGTGCCAGCAACATCTTTGTCCACCTTGATACCTACCACATGAACATCGAGGAGAAAGGCGCGGCCAACGGTATTCTCGATGCACGCGACTACCTGAAGTATATCCATCTTTCAGAAAGCGATCGAGGAACGCCAGGTTATGGCAACTGTCCGTGGAACGAAATCTACGCGGCGCTCGCGGCCATTGGCTTTAAAGGAGGGCTGGCGATGGAAAGTTTCATCAACATGCCGCCTGAAGTCGCATACGGCCTTGCCGTGTGGCGTCCCGTCGCAAAGGACGAGGAAGAAGTGATGGGCAACGGCCTGCCCTTTTTGCGCAACAAGGCGAAACAATACGGCCTCATCTGATCGGTGCCATTGCGGCGCGTTCGCGCCGCAGTCCGTCAGGCAACAGGTGGAGCTGAATACAGCCGAAGATAGCGATCGCGCCGTTTAGTGAGAATTGAGCTTTTGGCCGGATCAGGTTCGAAACGGGCACGGATCGCGGGCTTGCGGCAGATGGCCCTGACTGACCCCGCACCGGCAGCCACCATTGCCAACCGGGCTGCTCCAAACGCTGCGCCGATCTCGGCCCCTTGCGGCAAATCGAGTGATAGTCCCAAGACATCAGCTAAAAGAGCATTCCAGTATGCGCTGCGCGATCCGCCACCGACCAACATGCACGAGCGCGGGGCTGCATTGGCTGCCTTGAGCACGTCGAGACCATCTGCCAGGGCAAAAGCCACGCCTTCAAGTACGCCGTAGGCGAGCGCCCCGGCATCGTGCTCGGCTCGTAAGCCATCGAATTTGGCGGTGGCGTTAGGATCGTTGTGCGGTGTGCGTTCCCCGGTAAGATAGGGCAAAAAAACCGGCGCGCCCTCGCGGCGTCCAGGATCGGACGCGAATGCATTTGCCTTGTCGATGAGACCGCCGATATCGTGTTCGTGGCCGGTGAGACTTCCAAGCCAGCTGAGTGCCGAGGCGGCTGACAGCGTCACCACCATACCATGCCAGCGGTTCGGGAGCGCATGGCAAAAGCCATGCAACGTCCGCTCTGGCAGCGAAACGAGCTGATCGGTAGAAACAAACAGGACGCCGGACGTTCCCAGCGACAAAAAGCCATCGCCCGGATCAACAGCACCTATGCCGACGGCCGAGGATGCATTGTCTCCGCCGCCGCCAGCAATCGGGATTTTCCGATCTGTCAGACCCCAGGAAGCCGCCACGTCGCTGGAGAGGTACGAAGAGATCTCTGATCCTTCAACAAGATCAGGCATTTGCGCGCGTTTCATCCCGCTTGCGTTTAAAAGCACCCCATCCCACGACCGGCGGCCGACATCGAGCCATAGTGTTCCGGCCAGAATCCGACATGTCCGACACATACGCACCCGACAGCCGGAAACGAAGGTAATCTTTTGGTAACAGGACTTTGGCGGTCGCGGCGAAGATTTCCGGCTCGTGCCGTGCCACCCATAGCAGCTTTGGTGCGGTGAACCCTGGCATGGCCGTATTCGATGCGCGCGTCAGAAAATCCGGGATGCGTGCAATGAGCTCGGCACACTCCCTGCCACAACGTCCATCATTCCAAAGGATCGCGGGGCGCAGGACAGTCCCATGCCGGTCCAATAAGGTCGCACTGTGCTGCTGGCCGGACAAGCCAATGCCCTCCAGCTGCAGGAAATCTTGCGCGGCAACCGTGCGCACCTGCGAAATGGCTTTGTGCGCGGCCTTCCACCACGCGTGCGGATCCTGTTCCGACCAAAGGGGTTGGGGCCGTACGACCTCTATCGGGGACGAACCCTCGGCAATTACATTTTGGTCCTGATCGAGCAGGACCGCCTTTACCGAAGAGGTTCCAACATCGATGCCAAGATAGCTGGCCATCAAATTCCGAGGCCCTGCTTGTCGAACAGATAGATGTGATCTGGAGCAATCCCGATTGGCAAATCCTCGTTCTTGCTGATGGTTGGTCGTCCGGGAACAACGATGGTCATCAGTGCGCCACCATCCGGCTGGGCATAGATCTGGCTCGCTCCGCCGAGATATTCGGCAAAATCCGCCTTAAGGGTCAGTACGGGCCTGGCCGTTCGCAGTTCAAGATGTTCGGGTCTCATCCCGACGCTCACCTCGTCGCCAATACGTACCTTGTGCGCTCGCTTGGTGGCCACCGTCAGCGTGCCGCCGGTGAATGCAGGACTTGAAACGGTCAACTGCCCGTCCGTCGCAGCCGTCACGCAAGCTGGAAGGAAATTCATCCTGGGCGAGCCGATAAAACCTGCAACGAACATATTGGCTGGACGATCATAAAGTTCGGTCGGTGTGCCCACCTGTTCAACCAGCCCTGCCCGCAGCACAACAATGCGATCCGCCAGTGTCATCGCCTCGATCTGGTCATGGGTGACATAGACCATCGTAACTCCAAGCGCGCGGTGGAGCTTTGCGATCTCGACGCGCATTTGTGTGCGCAGTTCCGCGTCGAGATTCGAAAGCGGCTCATCGAACAAAAAGAGCTTTGGATTGCGAACAATCGCCCGGCCAATCGCGACACGCTGGCGTTGTCCGCCGGAAAGCTGACGGGGCTTGCGCTGCAGCAACGCTTCGATTTGAAGGATCCGCGCGGCTTCCGCGACCCGCCGCTTGATTTCCCCCTCGCTGGTCTTCACCATACGAAGGCCAAAAGCGAGATTTTCAAAGACACTCATATGCGGATAAAGGGCGTAGGACTGGAACACCATGGCGACTTCACGGCGCGCGGGTTCCACATGGGTAACGACTTTCTCGTCAATAAGGACATCGCCGTCGCTGATTTCTTCCAGGCCTGCAATCATGCGTAAAAGCGTGGATTTCCCGCATCCCGAAGGGCCAACGAAAACGACGAACTCACCCTTTTCTGCAGAGAAGCTGACACCTTGAACTGCGGAATGCTCGCCGTAGCGCTTGACGACATTGTCGAGACGAAGAAATGGCATGCTAAAGGGCTCCGCTGTGTTTATGGGGCAAAAGGGCTTCAAGCGCCCGGCCGGCGACCTCCACCTCGTTCCTGACGTTGAACAGCTTCAAGTAGATGCGATAGGCGGCGTCATGAGCCAATTGCCAATCGGGATCGGGTTCCAATGTCGTTTGCCGAGGTGCCATGGCTTCAAGGGCCGTGAACAGATCGGGATAAAGCCCCGCTGCGAGCGAAGCCACCATGGCTGTTCCTAGCAGCACCGGTTCTTTGGCGTCACTGACAATGAGTTTCGCGCCGCTTGCATCACGGTAAAGTCTCACCAGGAGGGGATTATGCAGATGGCCGCCTGCCAGCGCCACGCTATCGATGGCATAGCGGCCGCGGGCATTGAGATGATCGATAATGTGCCGTGTCTGCAAGGCAAGGGCTCGCGCCGTGGCGTAATAGCTTTCAAGAAACGACCGCTCGCCTGTTTCCGTGCCAAGACCCGTGGCCAGCGCGCGAACCCGGCCATCGCCAAGTGGCGCCCGATTGCCAAGCCAATCTGGAATAATATGGCGCGTTGCGGCGAAACCCGATCCCTCTTCGTCCAGCAGTTTCAAAATCCGGTTGGCGGTTTGCCGGTGCAGCTCGCTGCTCGGCTCGCCGGGGCTTGCCGGATGATGCGCGAGCACCGCGTCAAGAGCTGTACCGGAAAGGCTTTGACCAGCCTCATGCATCCAGTAGCCAGGAAAAACGGCATCCTTGAACGGGCCCCACACCCCGGGAACAAACCGTTCATCGCGTGCAAACGGCATGTAACAGGTTGATGTACCACCGATCATGGGCAACAGATTGTTCATTCGGGCAAGGTAGTTGCGTCCCAGAACGCCGAGCGCCCCTGCCTCCGCGTCGATCAAGCCAATAGCAACCGGTACGCCGGCCAAGATGCCAAGTTCTGCGGCCGCTTTCTTGGACACCGTTGCGTGAACCTCGCCGACCTTGCCGGGCCTGTCGCTCAGATGGTCGAGCGTTGTCAGGTCGCCGATACCAAGATCATCGAGCAAATCCTGGCACCAGGGCTCCGGATCATTGGGAAGGTAGGGCCATTTGCAAGCCAGACCGCAAACCGAATGACGCCCGACGGAGGTTGCACGCCGGGCAAGCTCGTCACAAAGGTCGCGCACGCCTCGCACGCTTGCCCAGGCCTCGGGGCGATTTCGCTTGAGCCACAAAAGCTTCGGCAGGTTCGTTTCTGGCGAGAGCGATCCGCCGACGTGGCTGAGAAAACGGTGTCCCGTCGCATCGACTTCCGCTGCTTGCGCTTCGCCGCGATGATCCATCCAGCAGATTACATCACCGCCACCATCAAGGGGTGGCTCTCCTTGTGCATCAATATAGACCGATGACGTCGCATCGAACGCTATTCCCGCGATCGTCTTCGCGCCGCCTGGGATCTGGGCAATGCATTGTGCAACTGCCCTGCAAACGGCCGTCCAGATATCTTCCATACGGTAGATCGCATGATGCTCGGCCGGCGTGATCAACTCGAACGAAGCAGCCGCGGTTGCATGCAGTGTTCCTTCACCATCGAAGATCCCTGCTCGGGCTGACAGTGTTCCGACATCGATTGCCAGGAGATGGTTCATCGCGTGTGCACCTGTGCCTTGCTTGATGCTGCCGTTTTCATGGCGCCCTCAGGATCGCTTCTGCAACATCTTCATCCGTGACCAGACGATTGACGTAGCCAGCACGTAAAACAGCCCTGATAATGGGAGCCTTGTACATGGCGCCCGACGCCAGGATAGACGATGGAATGCGTTTCAAGTCTGATGGACTCATGGCCATGACCCGCTGGTTTAGCGGGTGATCGACCGGCTTACCGTTTTCATCAAGGAACACGCCAAGGATATCCCCAACTGCACCGGCGGCTTTCAACGTTGGCAAATTCTCCGTAACGATCTGCGTCTTGGCAAGCAGCGATTGATCGGAAAGGTCGCCGCACGCGATCAAGGCGACGGACGTGTTGCGGCCACGTTCCATCACCTCGGCCAAACCATAATGGGTAAGCAAGGTCGTCCTGCTTTCGCTGGAGGGACAGTAGATGGGAGCGGCAACATAATAGCATTCAGCACCCAGAATTCGCGCAAATTCCGTCGATACTTCAAAGGTGTTTGTCCCCGAGCCGCGTGTCAACCCACCCATGAGGGCCGCGACCCAGGCATTGCCGAGGCGCCGCGGCGTCAGGTGCCTTCGCGCTGCCGACAGCGTCTGGCCCCAGCCAATGCCAAATCCCTTGCCATCGACGAGGAGAGGATCCAGCATCGCCGCGGTGGCGCGGCCCAAGACCCTGTGCAAATCGCCCATATGCGGAACCGAAGGCACGACCGAACAATCGACAAGCCCGAAGCGTTCCTTCAATTTCTCCTCCAGAACCACGCAATGCGTGAGCGGCATTCTGATGTCGACACTGACCAGACCATCGTTTCGCGCCTGCACGACAATCTTGTTCACACGCAAACGCGTTATCGACAGCTTGTCGGCAATCTCCTGCTGGGTCAGGCCGCCAACATAATAATACCACGCCACACGCGCCCGGATTTGCTCGGTATCGGCTTGAGAATATGAAAGTGCTTCGTCGGCAATGGTTTCGTTCAAGGGAGTTCTCAGGCAAAGGCCGGTTTGAGGACAGATATCGTATGGGCGAGTGCTTTGAGAATCGATGCATCATCCCGCTCGAATGGATAGAACACTTCAAGGAAAACCGGCTGGTTCGCAAGGCCGGCTTCGCGTTGCAATCGAGCAGCCTCAGCCGGGTTGACGGCGCCTGTTTCGGTAAAGTCCCAGTGGCGATCATATTGAAAGTCAGTTTGTTGCACATGCACCATGCCGACGTGCGGCGCCAAGTCTTGAAGCCATTGCGCCATCCTCGCCCGGTACCGTCCGTAAAGCGGCTCGAATGTCGCGTGTCCCCAGTCAAGGCAGAATTTCCAAGGAACCGGCGTACCGGCCAGGTCCGCCGCCATGCGCTGCGCCTGGGAAATTGTCCATGGCCATTCGCGCCGCATCGGCGTTGGTTCGATGTAAAGTTCAACGATTCCAGATCGTTGTGCTGCTACAGAGAGCCTGTTCAATCGGGCAATCAGATCATCGTAGTCAGACGCAGGAATGCTATCCATCTCGACGCCATCCGTTCGTGACGCAATTGCGCCGAGCGGACCGCCGACGCGGTTAATCCCCGCCAGACCAGCAAAACGATAAGCCCGTGTCATCCATTCTTCCGCCACGTCGCGAACACGCGCATTGGGGTGGAGCAGCTGGTTGAACGTATAGTGAGCCAGACCGATGAAAGCGCTGTGGATCGCGATCGAATATTGATCAGCCGCAGCGCGGATGTCTCTTGCACAATCTTGAAGAACGTCGTCTGGCCACATGGGATCGACGAGGTCGAACGACAATTGCACAAGATCAAGGTCTAGCTGCTCGCGAACAATCGGCGCCCAGAGCTCCGGCGTTACCCATCGCTTGACGCAAAACGAAAGATTGATCCCAAGTTGCATGGAAGGCGGTTGCGATCCAGTCATTTGGTTGCGCCCATAGTGAGACCCCGAACCATGTGTTTGGAGACGAGCAAGGCAAATATCGTTACAGGCAACACGATGACCGTGCCCGTCGCCATGATCTTGCCCCAGGGCAACTCGTAGCCAGACATAAAGCTCGTTGCGATCACGGGCGCTGTCTGGACACTTCTGCGTGTTAGAACAAGGGCATAGAGCAGTTCATTCCATGAAAAGATGAAACTGAAGATCGCCGAGACGGCGATGCCGGGCAATCCGAGCGGAATATAGATCTTGCGGAAGATCGTAAACTGATTGGCGCCGTCAAGGCGTGCGGCCTGCTCCAGTTCGATTGGGATGGAACGGAATTGATCGGTACAAATCCACACCACGATCGGCAGATTGAATGTCAGATAAATCAGAACAAGCACAAGATGGGTATCGAGAAGATTCATTTGCAGTGCGAGCAGATAGACCGGAAGAGCCAAGACGATCGGGCTGATCATGCGATTGGAAATGAACCAGAACCAAAGGTCTGATTTACCGCGAAAATCGAAACGAGCCAAAGCATAGGCGGCCGGCGCGCCCAGAAGCACTGAAAGCGCCGTTGTCAGCGTCGCGATAATCAACGAGTTGACGATGGCACCGAACACTTTCTCATCGGCGAAAATGTCAGCATAGTTGGCGAGCGTGGGCGTAAATAACCAGACCGGCGGCGAGGCCAACAGATCGGTTTGATCCTTGAAGCTGGAGGAAACCATCCAGTAAAATGGAAACAGCGTAAAGCAAAGGACGACCACAAGGCCCAGGCCATGGAGCAGGCGGCGAAGCATCATTCGATCTCCTTGTAGATAAGCTTGATGTAGAGCCGGCTTAGGATGATTGTGACGATCAAAAGCAGAATGGCCTGAGCCGAGGCGGTGCCCATGTCGAAGATACGAAATCCCACACGTTGAATGTAAACGGAGACGAGGTCGGTGGCAGCACCCGGCCCGCCCCGCGTCATGACGAAGACCATATCAAAGAGCTTGAGGATATCGGCCGAACGCAGGATCAACATTGCCGTCAGCCCGGGCAACAGATAGGGCAGCTGCACGTACCGCAGTTGCGCCAGTTTGGAGGTTGTCTCCAGCCTGGCCGCTTCCTCGATCTCAACCGGTACCATGGACAAACCGGCGAGAAAGATAAGGGCGCAAAACGGCGTCCATTGCCAGATGTCCATTACCGCAATCGCAATGAAAGCGCCCGTCGTCGAGCCAAGCCAGTCAAGGCCGCCAATTCCGATCCAATCGAGAAACTGGTTGGCAACGCCAAAATCACGGTTAAAAACCAATCGCCCGATCAGACCGACGACCGCATAGGTCGTGGCGAGTGGAACGACCAGTGACACGCGCGCCAAGGCACGCAACAGACCTTGACCTGGTTGATGCAAGAGCAGTGCAATGCAAATGCCAAACAGGAGTTCAAAAGGCAGCACCGTCAAAAAGAACTGCGTTGTCAGGCCCAGGGATTGCCAGAAGGTCTGATCAGACAGCACGCTGATATAGTTGTCGAACCCGACGAAGGGAAATCCGTCGCGCGGACGGGTGATATTGTATCGCCTGAACGAGGTCACCAACGCCGAAATCGTCGGATAGATGCCGATGACCAGCAAGGCAAAGACGGCCGGTGCAAGAAACCAGAATGGCGTCCAACGTCCGTAGCCCGGATTGAGTTTGGTCCGTGTCTGCCCCACGAAGTCTCCTTCCTTCCTCATCTGGTACAAAGCGCCCGGACGTTCATTCCAGATTGGTATGATTGGCGCGCATTGTCTCGGGCGATATGGCGAGCCGTTCCTTGAGTTTTAGAACGATCACCTCAAAGAGGACATACTGCGCACCTTCAAATAGCGAGCCCATCGGCAGAACGGAAGTGCGTGCGCCCCGATCATCGGCCATCGTCTGCGCTGGAATGGTCAATACGTGGTCAGCCCGCCCGGCAGCTTCGCCGTTGGGCTGCGCTGTGACCACAAGGGTTTTTGCGCCAGCTGCCTTGGCCTCCCCCATTAATCCGAGCACAGTTGAGAAGCTGCCGGGACCGGCGGAGACGATCAGCAAGTCCCCCTTGCCGACAGGCGGCGTTGTCATATCGCCGACCACTGACGCCTTGAGCCCCAGATGGAAAAGCCGCATGGCGAGGCCCTTGATCTGCAACCCCTCGCGGCCAACGCCATAAAGCGCGATGCGTTCGGCATCGCCGATTACATCAACGGCGGCATCGACTGCCTTTTCGTCGATACGATCAAAGACAGCCGATAGGTCCTGGAGAGCCTGATTGTATAAGCTGGACAACGCTGCCTCCTGAAGCTTTGAGCAAGGGAGCGGAAGAAATTTCTTCCATCCCCCTCCTTCAACACAGCAACACTGACTTACTGCAGCAGTTCCTTCTTACCGTCATAGTAGCCTTCCTTGCCAAGGATGCTCTCCATGCGGGTGCCAATCTCTTTGGCGCCGGCTTCGGTGGTAACCTCACCCAGCATCATCTTGGAGCCCCATTCGGCGACCACCTCGGATATTGCTGGCCAAGCCGGGAATCGAGGCCGGAATTCAGGCACACCTTTTTGCCAGGAAGCGACCATAGGCTCGACGAACTTATACTTCGCCTTGATGTCTGCCTGCTCATATATGGACGTTCGCCCCGAAACACCGCCGGCTTCGACATAGGGCCGGGCGATTTCCTCTGATGTCGCCCACTGAATAAAGAGCCAGGATGCTTTCTTCAGATCATCGGGAGCCTGTTGTGCGACGGCAAGAGAGAAGCCGCCAAGGGCGGGCAGTCTTCCGGCAGGGCCAGCTGGTTCTGGAGCTACGCCCAGACAATCACCAAGCTTGGACGTCGCCGGATCGGTCAAGGTGCCGTAAAAGGCAGACCATTCGGTGATCATGGACACTTGTCCTTGGGCAAGTGCGTTGACCGCTTCCGCGTGATCGAAGCTGACAATGCCAGGAGGCATATATTTCATCAGCTCCTGACGAAATGTCAGACCCTTTTGGCTTTCCGCACTGAGCAGATTGGACTTGAATTCCTTGGTCAGAAGTGATCCGCCAAATGGCCACAAGACCCGCATGAAGCTATCGGCGGACTGCGTTTCACCTCGCAGCGACTGCAGGGCGAATGCATAGCGATTCTTGGCCGCGTCCGTCAGCTTCGGAGCGTAGTCCTTCATCAACTCGTCCCAGGTCGCGGGCGGTTTTTCGAAGCCTGCCTCTTTCAACTGGCAGGAATTATAGAACAAAAGGCCCGAATAATTGTCGAAGGGAAGTCCATAGGTCTTGCCGCCCCAAGAGCCGAACGCATCAAGCAACAGCGGAAAGAAACCCTCAAGCTTCAGATTTGGATCGGTGATGGACTTGTCTGCGGTAAACTCATCAATGGGCGCGATCCAGTTGTTTTCGGCAAATTCACCAATCCAGACAAGGTCGACCAGAGCAATTGTCAGATCGCCGTTGGAGGTGAAGTTGAGCACCTGTTTTTCACGCGTGTTCTCATAGGGCACAATTTCGTAGTTGACCTTGATCCCCGTCTTCTTCTCGAACTCCGGCAGGAGCTTGATAACGGCGCGATAGCCTGGCCGATCCAGGAAAATCACGTTGATCTCTTTGCCCTTGAAGGGTTGGGCCGCAGTCTCAAGCCAATCTGCAGCGAGCGATACGGACGGCAACGATATGACGCCGGCCAAAAGCGCCATCGCGCTTAGTGATGCATATAAAAGCTTTCTCACGTCATCCTCCCAGTTTTGAAAAGCCTTTCGGGTAGATCAGACTCTTGATGTATCCTGGCACATTGTCCGCATGGTTGCGAAATGTATCGGGAGCCTCGTCCAGACCGACTTGATGTGTCACAAGTGAAGTGACATCGACCTTTCCTCCAGCGACGAGTTCGATTGCGCGCGGATAGACCTCTCCCATCCGGCGCGCGAATTTGATCTTGAGCCCGCGCCGACGCGCTTCGGCAGCAGGCAAGGTGTAGGTATCGCCGTCAGGTATGCCAACAAGCACGATGCGCCCGCCAATCTTTGCAGCAACGACCGCGTCACGGAAACCAAGTGGTGAATTGGTGGCCTCGATGACGAGTGGCGCGCCTGCACGATCCGTCCATTCACGAATATCGTCAACTGAAGTGCCCGTGCGGGCGGCGCCAAGTTGCCCGGCCATGTCACGGCGGTGCTGCAGTGGATCAACGGCGAGAATCTCGCCGGCGCCGGCGGCTTTGAGGACCTGAAGTATAAGGAGGCCAATGGGACCGCAACCGACCAGCGCCACCCGCTCCAGGAGTCTGGGCTTGGCAAGATCGACAGCATGAATTGCAACACCCAAAGGCTCAAGCATGACCGCTTCGAGCGGGGTGAAATTCTCGGGCAATGGCACAATCTGCGATGATGGAACCCAGATCCGCTCCGTCATCGCCCCGTTGAAAGGCGGAGCTCCGATAAATTCAACATTGGGGCAAAGATTGGCATAGCCTTTTTCGCAATACTCGCAATGCCCACAAGCACGGTTCGGGTCCACTGCCACAAGCGATCCTTTGACCAGCCCAAGATCATCAAAATCTTCGCAGAGATAGCCGCCAAATTCGTGTCCTGGAACAAACGGTTCTTTGACCACGGCAGAGCCGATCCCACCATCCTTGTAATAGTGGAGATCGGAACCACACAGCCCCACGCAAGCCACGTCGATAAGCACCTCGCCAGGTTGCCCCTCACGAAGGTTGAAGGGGGCGACATAGGCATCGTTGGCTCCACGGATAAAGAGGGCGCGGCTCATTTTGGGGTTCCAAATGCGGTAAATCGAATTGCATCATACAAATGTAAATTGAATGTTTCAAGTGTATTATGAAGGGAAGTCACGGCTGTCAAAAATTGCCGCAAGCCAGCCGCTACGTTTGGGGTTCGCGCTCCCGCTGACCTTCGACGTGGAAAGGGCAGTAATTTCAAACGCGTTGAGCCACTTTCTCTGGGACGCAAGACTTACGTTTAATGTCAATTATTTATATGGTATTCTTCATACAGCTGGTGAATTGACAGGCGCAGTTGGTGTTCGGTATCAGGAAAAGTCCGAATGAACCGAAACGAACACGGGTTCTGGCGCTTTGGCATGTCGCTGGCTGTGGAGCACGATACAACGCACTCCCGCAGAAGCCTGTCGCTTCAGGCACACAACCACAGATTTTGAGGAATGCGCTCAAAGTGCAAAGCGACAAACTGTCGTTACGTGAGTGGCCAGAACACCATCAATGCTGGCACCGCCGTCAGCACGATAATCAATGATAGCGGCAAACCAAGGCGCGGATAGTCACTGAACCTATAGCCGCCGGTGCCCATGACCAGCGTGTTGCATTGGTGGCCGATCGGTGTCAGGAAATCGCAGCCCGCGCCGATCGCCACGGCCATCAAGAAAGCTTCCGGCTTAAAGCCGAGGGTGCTGGCGAAGCTCGTAGCAATGGGCGCCATCACCAGTACCGTTGCAGCATTGTTCAAAAAGGGTGTAACCGCCATTGCGGCCACCAGTATGAGGGTCAGTGCGCCGAAGGGCGGCAACTGATGGGCGACCTGTGTGAGCCAGTAGGCGATCAGATCGGTGCCGCCCGATGTCCGCAAGGCGTCACTAACAGGTATGAGGGCGGCGAGCATAATCAGTATCGGGCCGTCAATGGCCCCGTACACCTCAGACAGTGGAATAGCACGAAACAGGACCATTGCGACGGCGCCGGAAAAGAATGCAATCGAGACCGGAAGCAGACCGATTGCCGTTGCTCCTATCGCACACAGCAGGATGAAAAGCGGTATGAGCCCGCGCCTGACACTTCCCAGCATGATCGTCCGTTTTGCCAGCGGCAGACATCCGAATTCGCGTAGTAGCGACGGCAGCACACTGCTTTGCCCCTGAAGCACAATAACGTCGCCAAACCGGAAGGTGATTTCGCCCAGACGCTGCTCGATCCGTTCACCATGACGGCTGACTGCCAGCAAATTGACGTTATACTGATCGAACATGGCAAGTCGCTGCGCTGACATATCGATAAGCGGCGAGTGTTCACCGATGACCGCCTCGATGGCCTCGATTTCGGCCGATTGCTCCTTATCGGATGGGAACCGGTTACTCGACAACTTCAGCCGCCCCGCCATGACGATGGCGTCGAGCGCATGCGGGTTACCCTCAAGCACCAATACGTCACCTTCTGCCAGTACAGAATCGGGAAGCGGTGTAACGCGGTGATTGGCCCGAACAATAGATGTTACCTTCGCGCCACCCTCGGCCGGCTTCACCAGATCCATCACCGTCTTGCCGACCGCTGCAGAGTCCTTCGCCACGGCCGCCTCGGACACATAATTGCGAATTTCGATCGCTTCGGCGACAGAAACGGTTTCGCGCGTCCTTTCCGGTACAAGCCGGTAGAACAACACCAGATAAATGATCCCGGCAGCAGCCAGCGTCGCGCCAACGGGCGTGAAATCAAACATGGAAAAACTTTGTCCAACCATTTCCGCACGTACGCGCGAAACCACAATGTTTGGCGAGGTGCCGATTTGGGTCATCAGACCGCCGATCAGTGCGCCGAATGCCATGGGCATCAGAAACACGGACGCCGATACATTGGACCGTCGGGCAAACTGAAAGGCGATTGGAATCATGATTGCCAATGCCCCAATATTTTTTACGAAAGCCGACAGGACAGTTACAATGAGCACGAGTACGGCAAGCTGGGCCCTGACGGAGGACAGGTCCGGCACAAAACGCTGTACAGCCGCTTCCATCAGGCCGGAGCGCGCCACGCCGGCACTCACAACAAGTGCACTGCCGACGATAA
The DNA here is from genome assembly GCF_025452215.1 of Phyllobacterium sp. A18/5-2. NCBI lineage: Bacteria > Pseudomonadati > Pseudomonadota > Alphaproteobacteria > Hyphomicrobiales > Phyllobacteriaceae > Phyllobacterium > Phyllobacterium sp. A18/5-2. The sequence continues at coordinate 1,289,114 of NZ_CP104967.1, forward strand.
TGACGATTTCATCGCTAAAACCGCTGAACGCCGCCTCAAGGGGCACGATCCCCACGGCGAGAGCTGCAAGGAGCGAGCACATCGCCACGATATCATAGCGAACACGCCCCCAGACGAAAGCAATCATCATCAAGCCGATGACGGCGAAGGCCAGATATTGTTGCGTTGTCATGGAGTCTCCCGTCTCTACGAATGTCGATAGACCAGGAACGCTCTTGGCTCAATGAATTTTCCTGGCGCGGCTCGAGCGCTTGACCGAGCAATTCAATAGCGGGCGATCAGCTGAGAAACACATTTCAACGCGCGCCTCTACAACAGTGCTTGAAAGCAGATCAAGATGTATTGAGTTCCCTCCTCCAGGCAAAAAGCCATACACTCTGGTGATTTCCTTACGGGAGGGTTGAGATTGTCTTTAAATCGCACCATTGCATGTCTTGCAGTCGCCTTTGGGCTTGCGGCTTCTCCTGCCCTTTCGCAGAACGATGCGCGGCAAGACAGTGGGGCGAACGCGCACAATGCGATGATCTCGCAATCTCAGCCGTCTTCCGGGAAAGCAGCCCCGCAAAGGACAAACGGCATCGCTTCGACAGGAATTTTGAGCCTCCTGCCGGCGGATTCGGTTACTGATCACATCCTAAAGATCAAAACACAGGATCTTGCCTATAGTGCAAAGGCTGGCACGCTCGATCTCTTCGGGCAAGATGGCGCGCGATCTGCCAAGATTTTCTATACGGCCTATGTGGCGCGCAATGGTCAATCGGGGCGTCCCCTCACCTTTGCCTTCAACGGCGGACCGGGGGCCGCTTCAGCCTATCTTCATCTTGGGCTGGTTGGGCCACGCATTCTCGATTTCGGTCCGAGCGGACACGATGGTACCAGCCCCACCCTCGTGGATAACCCCGATAGCTGGCTGGAATTCACCGACCTTGTGCTGATTGATCCCGTCGGCACGGGCTGGAGTCGTGCAGCAAACGACAGCGTCGCTTCGAATTTCTATGGCGTAAGCCAGGATGCGGAGAGCATCGCCAAGGCGATCGCACTCTACGTCAATCACAATGACCGCATGGCTTCGCCGAAATACCTGCTTGGTGAGAGTTATGGAGGATTTCGCGCGGCGAAAGTTGCCTCCGCACTGAAAGATGGCCAAGGTATTCTTGTCTCTGGAATTATCATGCTGTCGCCATTGATCGAGGGGCAGCTGTTGTTTGGGGCGAGCCAATATCCGCTGGGCGCGGCCCTTCAACTTCCCTCACTTGCAGCCGCAGAAATGGAACGCCGAAACACCTTCAGCACGCAGGCGATTGAAGAGGCGGAAGCATTTGCCATGTCCGACTATCTTGTGACGCTTGCAGGACCCGAGCCCTCAGGAAAAACGGCAATAGACTTCTATGCGCGGGTTTCGCAATTGACCGGCATACCCGAAGCGGTGGTAAGCCGCACGCGCGGCTTTCTCACAGACGCTTACGTCAAACACTCGAAGGGCAACGAATTCGAGGTGGTCAGTCCCTATGATGCATCCTTTGCCGTTGCAGACCCTTATCCTGAGTCCGATGCGGACCGAAGCAGCGATCCGGTCCTTGACGGGTTCACCCGCGCCTATGGGGCGGCCTTGGCCAGCTACGCCCGCAATGAACTTGGTTTCCGCACGGAAATGACCTACACGCTGCTTGCCAGCGATGTAAATGAACGTTGGGAATGGGGCCGCCGTGGCCCCAATGGCGGCGCGCGGGCCCAAGCGAGCGCGACGGACAATATTCGCGACCTGCTTTCGGTTATACCATCTTTCCGCGTGCTGGTAGCGCAGGGCTATAGCGATGCGATAACGCCCTATGGAATCAGCAAATATGTCATCGATCATCTGCCGTCATCGCTCGCAGCGGGCCGGGTTGGCCTCAAGCTTTATCGTGGTGGTCATATGTTCTATACGCGGCCAAGCTCACGCCATGAACTGAGCTCAGATGCCAGGGCTTTTGTTTTGGCAGCGACTGGAAAAGCGCATGGGGAATAATGGAGCGTGGGGCTTGCACGCTTGACCTTCGCCGGACAAACAATCTCGCATCCGTCTTGGGCCGGCACGCGTTCATTTTATTGCAATGCTGATGACCATATTATTATGGGTCTCGCAGACATAGCTCGCACCACCCGTCGCCTTCCCCTCAACCGTCACACGATTGCCTCTTGGATTGAAGGTCGCTGTCGGTGCGGAGACGGGTTTCAGGTTCTTTTTCGCAAGTGCTGTCGTGCACGCGACAACAGACCGTTGTTTCTCGGAGGCGGCCTGCGCGCCAACGCTGAATAAGGCAGTGCAAAGGGCCACTACCACGACCAGACATTTTCTCATGAACCCCTCCAAAAGCTTGAGTCCAACCCAATTTATCTGTGCAACATTGATGGCAGCACCGATACAGTCATGAGTTCATCGGTATTGTCATCCTCGGGTACTGAAAATTGAGGAGCCGACATCTCCCGCACACAGGATGTTTTGATCCGGTCTTGAGGATTTGTCAGAAAGTCGGCGACCACGTCTCCACCGCATTTCGTGGCATCAATCACATCATGGCCAACGCCGCGAAACAGTACCAACTGACTGCGCCCCATGCTCCTTGCCAAGTCCTCTGCCCAGGTCGAGGGAGTAGCCGGATCATACTCTCCTGCTAGCAGCAGGACTGGAACCTCATTTTTCTGGCGCGGTCCATTTGGTTCGACCGATTTTGCAAAGGGCCAAAGCGGACAAGCCCAATTGTAGAAATTATCCCGCGCCCAGCTCTCCAACAGCGCAAATTTTTTCGGCGTCGCTGCAGGAGGCATGCGGTCACCGCATACGACCGACAAATGCATACCATCGGCGAACGCGCGACTGTCTTCCTTCATGTCGTAAAAGCTGAGCATCTGGGCAAGCGGTCCATAATCCTGGTCCGCAGTCTGCCGGATCAACTGGGGTAACATTTCAATCGCGCCCCGATCATAGAATTGATTGAATATCAATTCCAGAAAGTCGGCTCCCGACACCCGCGTGAACACAGTTGAGCGGTCCTCTTTTTGAGCCGCAGCAACATTGGTTCGGCATCCAATTGTTGCACAATCTCGTTGATCAATGCCTTTATATTTCCAATGCCACCGCGGCAGTCGCGGTGCGCTGCACAATCCTTATCAAGTTTATTTAGGACCCTGTCCAAATTCGCAGCATCATGATCCACGTAGTTGACGTCGAGCGGCAGCGTTGAATCGAGCACTGCGGCAATGATCTCCTGGGGATGATGTTCCAGGACGTGCAAGGCAACCTTCGTTCCGTACGAAATGCCGAACAGCACCCATTTTTCTATTTTGAGCGCCACACGCAAGTCGTGAATGTCGGCAGCGTTCTCGCTGGTATTGTAGGCGGCCAGATCAATGCCCTTGCCGATCAAATCATCACGGCATGCCTCTACTTCGCGTTTTTGCGCCAGCTCAAAATCGAGGGGGTCATTAGCGTGTGATATAATTCCATTCCAGACCGCAGGACTGTAGTGTTTCGAACAGCTCAGTGACGGTTCCGACAGGCCGGCGCCCCGCTGGTCCAATACGACCAAGCGGCGCCCGCGTAACCATGCGCCATTGTCGATGAAGCTCCACCATTCTTCGATGTCACCCTTGCTCTCGATCCGCGCAGCTTGACCCGGTCCCCCGCTTAGATAGACAACAGGCTCATGCCGCTCGCGATCCGGCTCGAAAATAACAACCGCCAACTTGATAACGGCGCTGTTTTCTTTGGTACGGTTTTCCGGCACCACCAGATGCCCGCACCGCATATCGCGATCCTTGGGGACGGTGAACCAGCATGTGGTCTGCTTGAATTCCGCTTGCATTGCAGAAACCGGACCCGCAATCAGCACGATGACGAGCAGGATGAGCCAAAACAGGCTTCCGGCAGGGGCGGTCCAGTCGGACGGTTGCAGACAGATTTTGGATTTGATCGCGCGCATCGTCACCCCCAATACTCAGACCGCTTTCATTATCCGGTGAAATGGCGGTTTTCGAAACACCCATTTGGGTGGCATTGCCGGTCATCTTTTAGGATGCATCGCCGTGGCAGCGGTCCTGCCGGCTTCTGTGCCCAACCGCAGTGTTTGGTTGCTGCCTCGGCAGGTGACGCCGCTATCTCAGTTGTGCAACTTACGTATATTTGACTAGGTGGCCTGAGGGATTTGTCCCTTTTGGTCTATTTTGTCGTGAAACAACGTTGGGTATTGTCATGGTTCCGCACTGGTTTGCGTTTGGCGGATGGAGGGGAAGGCGTGCCGATGGGACAGGACCGCCTGACGGACAGGGTTGGAAGATGGCCTGGCCCCGTCTACGACGAGAAACGCGTTGCTACTATTGGCAGCGCCGTTGCTGAGGCAATCGACGCGGCGGCGCTAGGGAGCGCTGCGTGGGACGAGGTTCCGCGCGTGCTGGGGGAGGCATTCCCCGGATCGTTATGCTCCCTCCTCAATCACAATGTTGCCGAGAACAAACTGAATTTTCAGGCAGTGCACAATATAGACCCAGAATTCCTGAAATCTTATGCGGAACACTACGCTCCATTGAATCCTTGGATCTCCTTGTGGCAGAGGGTCGAAAGCGGAACCGTACTGATCGCCGAAAGAGACTGTCCTGCACGTCTGTTCTCCGATACCGAATTCTACAATGACTGGCTTCGTCCGCAAAACATTGAGGCGGCGGTCGGTATCAAAGTTGAAGGATCGCTGCGAGAAGTCATCCATCTTCCCATGCACTATCCGCTGTCCAAAGCTGGCACATATGATCGCGCCGCGGCGGAAGTCTTCGCCCGCATACGAGGACACCTGCGAAGGGCGGTTGATCTTGGTCACCTGCTTCGGAAACGAACCGAGGACGCTATGGCCGGAGCCGCCTTGGTAGAACGTGCCTGCTGCGCGGCCTTTGTCATTGATGGCGACCGGCAGCTGCGTGAAGCGAACCAGCGGGCTGTTGACCTGTTTTCAGAAGGTTCGGTGACTGTGCTGCGGCGCGGCGGCGTGTCCCTCGCCGATACCTGCGCCGACAAGCTGTTCCGCAATGAGATTTCTGCGCTCTCCAAAGGGTTGCCGGCGACATTGTCCCGAATTCCTTTGTGCACGGATCACCGTAACTGGCAAGTTTCGCTTGCGCCGCTTCCCACCATGTCAGGGGCTGCAAGCGGCATCCTGTCCCTTTTCCCGATAAGGCCGATGGTCCTCGTCTCGATCCGGGATTTGGATGCGCGCGTCCGCGATCCTGGCGACTTGTCGGCATTTGCCCTACAGTACCGGCTAACTCGCGCGGAAATAGCGTTTTGCGAACGGTTAGCCGATGGGCACTCGCTTGCTGAAGCGGCCGATATGCTCGGCATCAAGGTTGAAACAGCGCGCGACCGTGTCAAATCGATATTCCATAAAACCGGAACGCATCGACAGGGACAACTTGTGGCGATGCTTGGTGTGTGCATGTAAGGCTGATGTTTCAGGCACAATCCTACTCTCTGGCGTATGGCGACTGGGTGTCGGCAGATTGGAACAATGTTTCCAATAATCGGTTATCTCCAAAATAGGAGGCAACGACAATGAGCGAATATCTTTGGGTTCTGGCCCTCGTTGGCGTGCCGGCCGTCCTTGGTGCAGCAATTGCATTCGGCATGATGTTTCGGAGGCGATTGTCCGGAAGTGATCGCCAAGACAGTGCGATCGACAGGCTGTATCACGATGCGACCGAATAAATAGTTGGAATGGTTAGAAGAAAATTCCACGCCAGGAGCGGTGCCATTTCCGGCATTCGTTTCCCACACCTGAAGCGGAGACCTTAACTTTGATCAATGGGTTAATAGCGGAACGCGGCAATGCTGTGTTCCGTCGTTCCAATCAGTTGAACAACGTTCCATCCGGTTAAAAATCCCTGAATGTTCAGTGGAGCGCCAATTTGAACAAGACCAGTATCGATATTCACTGCCATGGGGGTGGGCTCATGATGCATCAGCAAGAAATTCGATCCGGCACCCACACCTATCCAGCCCGCGTGGCCATTCGTTGCGGCCACGAATTCTACTGTTGATGGCTCACCGTAGGCAACGAACCTGCAATTCTCTAGCTCAAATACGGGGTCATTTGATGGTGGCGAGAACGCCTTGGATGCGGGATCATCGAGGTTGAGAATGTACATGTCTTCATTGTCTGCCTCGCCCCAACCGAAGACCAGACCTGGAAAAGAAACCCCGTGCCGTTTAGCGATAACAATACTGCCAAAAGGGACATTTTTTGCCTTTTGAAAATGACCGTTCGATCGAAACATCTTAACGCTCCCCTCCTCAGAAATACTCTTGGGCTGAGCAGTCATTGGAGCAAGCCTTTGTTTCTGAACGATGCCAGCGCGCGCAAATCTTACAATTGATGTAAGCGTTCAGAGATTGCATCCACGCCAAACCTTTATTTGTCCTCGTCAATCTCACCCCGGCAGTTTGCAACGAAAAGAGGCTCGGGGCTCGGGAAGCAGGCCGAGCCTCTTGCTGGATTCTAACACCAAACTGCTAAACTGTCCTCCCGTCGCCATGTCCAGTCAAATCAAAAAGCAGGAAAGATGTCGGCGCCTTGCGCATACTCACGACGCGCGCCTAGCAAGGCGACATTTTGAATTCCAACCTGTCCAGCCGCCAAGCACAGTTCACCCGCGCTCCCCCGCTTCATCCATGGAATTTTGGCTCTCGCGGCCAGGCCAACTGCTTATGGGCGTGGGTTGGCTGGCCACGCATGCGCAAAAAGAAAGCCCTCCCAACAGCTGACAGGGAGGGCGTCAGAATAACGGTGTTTCCACTCCTGTATTTTAACTCTTAACCAAGGGAATACGCAATGAAAATGCATGGTGAAAGAAGGTTCCTTTTTTGCAAGCGAGGGATTCAGTATGTGAAATAATTGGAGCAAAGCTGACGCCGTTAGGAAGCTTTGAGAAACGCGGCTTGCCTCAAGCTCCGGCCCTGACTGAATAAAAGCTTTTCAGGGGAGGACGACAACTGGGCGATCTTGTTCGCCTGCACGTTCGCACAACGCCGGTCCAGCGGTTGTACGTCTTTTGAACTGGCACCCAAGGTACCACAGTATTGAAGCACTCGGGCGCCCCGTTCGGCGAAACCGAGCAATCGCTCGCCCGCCGCCGGTCGAAATCTCTATCGGCTTGCGATTATCGTCGGGCCTTCGCATCGACAGGTCTATCCGGTCCCGGGTCGCCTCCCGCCGCGGCGACGGCCAGCCGGCGCAAATAGTGGTTCCAACCCTTCTCGTGGTTGGCGCGTTCCTGCTCGTCGGGCAACCCGGCATGGGTAAAGCGCACCAAGGTGCCCCCATCCTTCTCGACAAGGTCGATTTCGATCAGGCCCGACCCCGGCGGCACATTCTCGTGCCCTTCCCAGCCGAAACTGTAGGCCAGGCGGTGGACCGGGATCACCTCCGTGAACTGCCCGCGGGCCGTTTGTGTGTCATTCATGCTGAGGAGATAGATGCCCCCGGGATACGGCTCAACCGTCGCCTTCGTACCCATCCAGCGCAGGATCTTGTCGGGATCGGTGAGGAAGGCGAAGACCGTTGCCTGCGGGGCTGCGATCTCGATCTCACTGCGATATGTCTCGGTCATGGACTTCCTCCCAGCTAAGGCACTGTCGTACCGGCCTTGGGGCAATCTAAGCCAATCGAGATATCGCGCAAGAAACAAAAAATCGTGACAGCTTGCGGGCATCGCTGCATGATGACGCGTATGCAACTGCCATCTGTTCTTTCCTTCCTGATCGACGAGGCGACCGATGTTCCGGACGGCGACAAGCTTTCCTGACAGCGCTCGCTGCACGGCTTATGGCCGACGGTGTGCCGCTGGCCGGTGGCGCTCTTACCCAAGCCGCCCCCCACCCACTCATCGAGCGGCGGACCTGGCTATGGCGCGCCGACACGGGAAGGGTGATTGAGGCGCTGGGTTTGGCCAAGCCTGCCGATCCCGAACATGCGGATATCGCTGGTAACTGGCTGACTGGCCTCGGTAGCGGTCTTGTGCAGGAGGATATAGTCGGCAGCCCGGCAAATGGTGCCGTGCTTGGCTGGACCTCAACCCGGCCGTTCAGCGGGTTCGAATCGGAGCTGCTGCGAGAGGTTGCGCGCTTTGCCGCTGCGCCACTTGCCTTGCTGGCCGCGCGCTCGACGCTGGCGGCGCTGCTGACGGCCTACCTTGGCCGGCGCAGCGCGGCACAGGTGCTGGCCGGCCGTTTGCGGCGCGAGCCCGGTGAGACCATAAAGGCAGCCCTGCTTTTCGCCGACCTTCGTGGCTTCACCGAGTTGTCGGAGTCGACCGAGCCGAAGGAGGTGATTGCCGCCCTCGACGCCTGGTTTGACCGCATCGCCGGTGCTGTCCATGCCTTCGGCGGCGAGGTTCTAAAATTCATTGGCGATGGCGTGCTGGCGATCTTTCCAATGGGCGAGCGTGATGCTGCCGCCGCATGCGAAGCAGCGCTACGCGCCGTTGTCGCCGCACGCGCCGGGATGGATCACCTCAATCGCGCTCGCGCTGCGCAAGCCGTGCCGCCTCTGTTGTTCGGCACGGCGCTGCATCTCGGCGAAATGCTGTGGGGGAACATCGGCACAGCGGACCGGCTCGATTTTACCGCAATCGGCCCCGCGGTGAACCTGGTGAGCCGGTTGGAGGGCCTTTGCCGGCCGCTTGGCCACACAGCTTTGCTCTCGGGCGCCTTTGCAGCGGAAACGACGCAGCCACTGACCGCACTGGGCCAACACACGCTGCGCGGCATCGCGTCGCCGTGCACGGTGTTTGCGCTGAAGGAGTGAAATGCCGCGCTTCTTTCGCAATCCCTCGCCCCGACCCCACCAATGACTCGATGTTGGTTACTCCAGCCCCAGCCATTTCGCGCAGGTATTTCGCCGCGCAGGAGGCGTCTCGCCCACGGATTATCGCGGCCAGCGAGCCCGCGGGTCATCCCGCGCCCATTTTGAGCAAAAGTCCGACAGCTCGAGCAAGAGTCATAGCGACGGCCGTGCCGATCTTCCTGACGTTGTCTCGTCAACAGCAAGCCACTGCCCCGACAACGCTGGGGGTGGCAGAAGCACATAGGAGATTGTCATGACTATCAAAGGACAAGTCGCACTTGTCACCGGGGCATCCAGCGGCATTGGCGCAGCAACTGCACTCAAGCTCGCGGAAAACGGCGTCAAGGTCGGGTTGGCGGCGCGCCGCATCGATCGACTAATGGACCTGCAAATCAGATCCATGCAGCGGGCGGCGCAGCCATCGCCATCGAAATGGATGTGGTGGATGAATCCTCCGTCGCCGCCGGCGTCGATAAACTGGCAAGGGAATTCGGCACCATTGACATCGTCTTCAACAATGCGGGTTGATGCCAGTTTCGGACGTGGAAAGCCTCAAGACAGACGAATGGCATCGTATGGTCGACCTGAATCTCACAGGCTTGTTGACTACGACGGCTGCTGCGTTGCCCTATATGACACGACAGGCTTCCGGTCACCTCATCAATACATCGTCTATTGCCGGCCGCAAGGTGTTCAAAGGCCTGTCGGTATACTGCGCGACAAAGCATGCAGTCGCCGCGTTTGGTGACGGTTTGCGCATGGAACTTGCGCCCAAACACAACATCCGCGTGACCTGCATCCAGCCCGGCGCGGTTGAGCCGGAACTCTTTGAACATATCTCGGACAAGGACTATGCGGACCAGATGGAGGGACTTAAAGACCAGATGGAATTTCTAAAGGCAGCTGACATTGCCGAGACGATCTTGTTCGCCCTCAATGCCCCCCAACACGTGAATGTCGCCGAACTATTCGTTTTGCCGACCCAACAGGCCTGGTAACTAACGTCCAAAAACCTGACGTCACAGCGCGCACCTTCCGGCAACAATCGGAGCGGTGCGCGTTGCTGGTCAGCGCCCGTCCGTAGCGAAGGCTGCGTGATTAGCAGAGGAGAGATCAGCGAAGATCTTGTTGCCTGACCGCACCCGTTTTGCTGCAGATAAAAGTGTGCTCGCCGCTCTCAATATTGCTGCTGCAGCTGTCCGGATGAGGCTGCTCAACTCGACCGCTGGATATGATTGTCGATGCTGCGATCCAGATATCGCGATTGCTGGGTTACCCACCTCTGCGACCAACGCTCCGATCATCGTAGAATCTGGGCGGCGGGTCGTATTTCACCTGTCCTGCAAAACCATTGGCTTTCTTGTCGGCTGCAGGAACCGCTCGCGACGCAATTGGCGGCGTAACTTCAGGACTTCCGAGAAATGGCCGCGGCCAATGACAGCCGGAAGAAGAGAGCGTCCGAGCGTATACTTGGGCGGCTGGCGCTAACGACAATCGCATCATCGGCTTGTCGTGCCGCCAAAGAGGTTCTAAATCGTATCTCGCCAACTTCGCACCGCAGGTTTGCCCAAATATTGACCATTACCGGCGACCCGCTTCACATACGCTATCAGTTGCCAAGAGGAAACGTCTCCATGAAAATCGCCGGACTTGTCGCCATAGGAATCCTTTGCGTATCGACGGTTGAGACGTATGCCCAATCGGCAGATCAGATCAGGCAGACCGCGATGACCGGTGCACAGGTTTCTGGCGGAGTCGCCCGAATTGCCGCCGATATCTGTCAGATCGACGCTAAATTGATTGACGCCTACAAGGAACGAGCGCGCAGCGCATATGCTGCCGACCAAAATTTTGAAGGCAACTGGATCATCGGCTGGAACAACCAGCAGGGTGCCATCGACGATATTTCGAAGTTGCAGGCAAATAGTCACGATCAGTATGCACTTCGCCGGTCGGAAACCTGCGCACGGATCCGTAGCGAGATGAAGTTGTGACAAAGGTCAAAGGATGTGCGGCAGGATAGGCCGAACTGACCGCCGAGGGGTTGACCGCTTCTGGCAGGCCGCAATTCGGTTTTTGCCACGATGAACTGCGCACGCTATGGCGAGCCGCGACCGCTGCGCGACGCACAGTAAAAGTACGCCTATCTGCCAGGCAGGACGGCGAGCCAGAGATATTATTGCCCGCCGGTCCCGCGTCGATCATACCATTCGCGTCCTGGCCCCCGCAGAGTTTTGGAGGTGGCGGAAACGATCTTGCGCTGGCTCTCTGCAAAAACGAGGTCATGCGCCAAGGAAATCCGAACGGAGCGGTGTGAAGGTGTCAACCAAGCGGCCTTTTTCCAGTGCTTTGACCCCATGCAGCGCACCGGACGGGACGATAAAACTCCCGCCCTTGCCAATAACCGCTGACTTGCCGTCTATCGTCACCTCAAAGCGACCTTCGGCAACGTAGCTTGCTTGCACATGCGGGTGCGAATGCATTGCACCGATTGCGCCTGCTTCGAAGTCAAATTCGACCTGCATCAATTCATCAGTGTAGACAACAACGCGGCGGCGGTTGCCGTTGTCGAGGACTGTCCAGGCCACTTCATCTGGCTGCGCGAATAATTTGGTATTTGACATTTTTTGCTTCTCCTATCTTGCCAGCCAGCCGCCATCGACTGGAACGACTGCGCCATGCATGTAATGTGAGGCCTTGGCCAACAAGAACACGGCAGCATCCCCGATATCATGAGGGTCGCCCCATCGTCCGGCCGGTATGCGGGAAAGAATTGCTTCATTGCGTTGAGGATCGCTGCGAAGCGCTTGCGTATTGGCGCTGACGATATATCCAGGCGCAATCGCGTTGACGTTAATGCCTTTCGCCGCCCACTCGCACGCCAGCAAGCGCGTGATGCCGACAAGACCTGATTTGGAGGCAGTATAGGAGGCCACCCGTATGCCACCCTGAAAACTCAGCATCGAGGCGATATTGACAATCTTGCCGCGCCTGCCTTGTGCGACGATATTCTTGGCAAGGGCCTGAGACATGAAGAAAACGGATCGTAGATTGACATCCATGACCTCGTCCCAATCCTCAAGGCTGAAGTCAAGCGCGTCCGCGCGCCGGATAATCCCCGCATTGTTGACAAGCCCGTCAATTGCCCCCAATTCCTGCCAGATTTCCTCGACGACACGGATCGCTTGTTCCACATCACGGAGATCGCAAAGGACTTGCGTGAATTTGCCCCCGGTCGTCTCAACCATGCGGGCAGTTTCACTCATGTCTGATCGTCCGACACCAACAACGGATCCACCTGCTCGCGACACTGAGACTGCAATACCCTGGCCGATCCCGGTATTTGCCCCGGTCACCACAATGGTCTTGCCTTCAAGACTGAAGGAACTGAGCTCCGTCATGCGAGTTCTCCAACTGCAACGGGATCAACATCGGTGTAATCCACATTGTCCCCGGCCATCGCCCAGATAAAAGTGTAGTTGGACGTACCGGAGCCGGAATGGATTGACCAGCCGGGTGACAATACTGCTTGCCTGTCGGCGACAATGAGGTGGCGTGTTTCTTGGGGCTCGCCCATCAAATGCACGACACGCGCATCATCCGCCAGGCCGAAATAGAGATACGCTTCCGACCGGCGGTCGTGTACGTGCGCGGGCATGGTGTTCCAAACGGACCCTTGTGCGAGTGTGGTCATCCCCACGACCAGCTGGCATGTCTTTGCGCCTTCTGGATGGATGAATTGAAAGATTGATCGCTGGTTTGAAGTCGCCTGTGATCCCAGATCCACCCTTTTCGCATCATTGATACCAATGCATTTCGTTGGATGAACTTGGTGAGCTGGCGCGCTGATAAGGTAAAAGCAAGCGGCTTCTTCCTGCGACACGGATGTAAACCGCACATCGACGGCCCCCATTCCGACATAGATCATGTCCCGGTGACCAAGTTCAAAGCGCTGCCCGTCGACAGTGACAGTGCCGGCCTTGCCGATATTGACCACAATCAGCTCGCGCCGATCCAAAAATTTGGCTGTCCCTGTCGGCTTGATCGTTTCGAGCTTCAGTTCCTGCGTGACCGGATTGGCACCACCAATTATCATCCGATCATAGTGCGCGTAAGTCAGATTTATCTGATCGGGACTAAATAAGTCCGTCACAAGAAAATTGGCGCGAAGCTCACTTGTTCCGAATTTCGATGCTTCCGCGGGGGACACCGCAAAGCGCGACGTGAAAAACGTTCCAGTCATACTATCTTTCCTTTCACAGAGGTCATTTCGCCCCGACCAAATTCATTATCGGCCAGTTATGACCGTTAGTGCAAGATCCGATCCCCATCATTTCATACATCCTACTACGCGGCGCCCTTTGTTCAATTGTTCACACAACACTCTGATATATCTACATAATCAGCCATGACGGTTCAAAACGAACGCCGCACCTAGCTTCGCAATTCTTGATAGATTTGACACCACTTGTAAGATGTCATATGTTTGAAATCAAGTTGCAGGAGGCAACTTTTCAATCATTCACGATATGGCCAGCAATTTTTGAGGCCGCGGGAGGAGGAGCTCCATTTATGAATGTCCTTACAAAGGCTTTAGCGGCCGCAATGCTTGGTACAGTTGCGTTTGCAACGCCCTCACTTGCCGAGACACCGCCCAACCAGCTTGTGGTTGGTTTTTCCATGTCGAATATCCTGACGCTTGATCCAGCAGCAATCACGGGCAAAGAGACTGTCCAAGTTCTTGCCAACATTTACGAGGGATTGGTTTCGCTCGATCCGGTGAACCGTTCGCAGGCCAATCCTCAACTTGCCGAAAGCTGGACAATCAGCGAGGACAGTTCAAAAATAACGTTCAAAATGCGCGCCGGTGCCAAATTTGCCTCGGGCAATCCCGTAACGGCCGAAGATGTCGTATGGTCATTCAAACGGCTGATGAAGCTGAATCTGGCCCAGGCATCCTTCCTGAAGACCCATGGATTTTCAGCCGCCAACGCGGACGCAAGCTTCACCGCCCCTGATCCCTCAACGATTGTCGTCACGCTTCCCAAGAAGGTAGATCCGCAGATTATCGTGTTGACGCTGGGCATTGTCGGACCGGGCTCGGTCCTCGACAGCAAGACGGTCCTGGCAAATGAAACAAATGGCGACATGGGAAGCGCGTGGTTAACCACGCATTCTGCTGGATCGGGACCGTTTGTCCTGCAGGATTGGAAATCCAATGAGCGGGTGCTGTTGAACCGCAATGACGCTCACTGGGGCAAAGAAGCCGGCATGCGCCGCATTATCATGCGCCACCTGCCTGAATCACAAAGCCAGCGCTTGATGCTGGAAAAAGGTGACATCGACATCGCGTTTTCAATGTCTGCGGCGGATTTAACCGCCCTGCAGTCCAACAAGGAAGTTGTCGTACAATCGATCCCTGGCAGTGGATTTTACTATCTTGCCGTGTCGATGAAGGACGAAAAATTCAGCAAGCCGAAAGTGCGCGAGGCGCTGCGCTATCTCATTGATTATGAAGGCTTGAACGCGACCGTTCTTCCCTTCTTTGGCAAGCCGCACGATCGCCCCATTCAGACGGGCCTTCTTGGGGTGCTTCCCGATGCCGGCTACAAGCTCGATGTCGAAAAGGCAAAAGCTCTGCTGGCCGAAGCGGGATATCCTGAAGGATTCGCCACGACATTACGTGCCCTATCGGATGCGCCGTTTCTCAATCTTGCCACCGCCATTCAAGCAAGCTTGGCGCAGGGAGGAATCAAGGCTGAGGTCATTACAGGCTCTGGAGACCAGATTTACGGCGCAATGCGTGAACGCAAATTCGAACTGATCGTGGGCCGCGGCGGCGGCGGCCAGCTCCCTCATCCTGACTCCAATCTACGCGCCATCGCTTATAATCCCAACAATGCGGACGATGCCAAACTGACCAATTTTCAGGGCTGGCGAACATCGTTTTACGATGAGAAGCTGAACAAGATGATCGACGATGCTCTCATTGAGACCGACACCAAACGCCAGGCGACCAGGTATGGTGAAATACAGACCTATTATGCGGACATGATGCCGTCCATCCAGCCGTTTTCTGAAGTTGTCGATTCGGTAGCGTCGCGCGCGGATATTAAAGGACTGGCTCTCAATCCGTCCTGGTCGACAGACCTTAGCACCATCACGAAGGCGCGCTGACTTCAATCACGGCTGCTGCCGCACCAGGACCAAGGCGTGACAGCGGCCGGACATACTAACGCAAGAGACATTCATATGACTCACGAACGTGTTTACGCCGGAGTACGCCAAGTTGCCACGATTTTGGTGACGCTGTTCGGCCTTCTTGTGCTTACCTTCTGTATCGGTCGCCTCATGCCGGTCGATCCGGTTCGTGCGATTATTGGCGAGGAAGCAGACGCTGCGACTTATCGCATGGTCGCGGAACGTCTCGGCATGGATAAACCTGTTTACGAACAGTTTTTACGCTATCTCGGCGATATCCTGACCGGCAATTTCGGCGTGTCGATCCGCACCGGCCAATCGGTGATCAATGACATCGCCCACGTCATGCCCGCCACAATCGAACTTGCCACATTCGCAATTATCTGCGGTGCCGGTCTTGGAATACCACTTGGAATCCTCGCGGCGGTGCGCCGCAATCGTTTGACAGACCACGTTATTCGCGTTGTGACTTTGCTTGGACATTCCATGCCCATTTTCTGGATAGGCATGATAGGCCTCATCGTCTTTTATGCGGCAGCTTGGCCTTGTGGGTGGCGGCGGACGAATGTCAGACTACAACATCGGACTTGTTCCAGAGACGACCGGATTCCTGTTGATTGACGCCGCTTTAGCGGGGGACTGGGACGTTTTCCATGACGCGGTCAATCATCTTGTTTTGCCTGCAAGCATACTCGGCTACTCATCGATGGCCTATATCACCCGCATGACGCGCAGCTTCATGCTGGATCAATTGAACCAGGAGTATGTGGTCACCGCAAGGGTTAAAGGCCTCTCCAACAGCCGGACGATTTGGTACCACGCGTTCGCCAATATCCGCGTACAACTCGTGACTATCGTGGCCCTGGCCTATGGAAGCCTGCTTGAGGGAGCTGTGCTGATTGAAACAGTGTTCTCGTGGCCTGGCTTCGGACAATACATGACGAACAACATGCTGGTCGGCGACATGAACGCTGTCATGACCTGCGTACTCATTGTCGGCATCATTTTCATCTGCCTGAATTTGCTTTCCGATCTCCTTTACAAAGTGTTCGATCCGAGGACGCGATGACAACCAAGAGCCTGTACAATCCCAAAGCCATGTCAACGCCAGGTATATCCGCGCGGTTTTCTGGACCGCTGAAAGCACTGGGCGCCGTTTTCAAACGGCTATCGAGCGACGTGTCGTCGTGCTTCGGCCTCGTTGTCATTGCCATATTGGTTCTAAGCGCAATCTTTTCTCCGTGGATTGCAACCCACGATCCAAATCTCGTCAACCTGCCCAATGCGCTTCGGGCCCCAGATGCCGTCAATTGGTTCGGTACGGACGAGCTGGGGCGTGATATCTTCAGCCGCATTGTTCATGGCACCAGAATAACGCTGTCGATCATCACGATCGTATCGATTGTTGTTGGACCAGTTGGTCTTTTGGTGGGGACAACCGCGGGTTATTTCGGCGGCTGGTGCGACACAGTCATGATGCGGATCACCGATATATTCCTGTCGTTTCCCGGATTGATTCTATCACTTGCTTTCGTTGCAGCGTTAGGCGCGGGGCTGGAAAATGCGATTATCGCAATTGCCTTGACTTCCTGGCCGCCGATTGCCCGACTGGCGCGAGCCGAGACCCTTACATTTCGGTCGGCCGACTATATTTCGGCCGCGCGCATGCAAGGCGCTTCGTCGATACGTATCATCGTGAAATCGATCATGCCGATGTGCCTCCCTTCGGTTCTTGTCCGGATAACTTTGAGTATGGCAACCGTTATCCTGACCGCCGCCGGCCTCGGTTTTCTTGGTCTGGGCGCGCAACCGCCATTGCCCGAATGGGGGGCGATGATTGCAACAGGCCGCCGGTACATGCTTGACAGCTGGTGGCTGGTCGCATTTCCGGGCATGGCCATATTGTTGGTAAGTCTTGCCTTCAATCTACTGGGCGACGGGTTGCGCGATGCTCTCGACCCCAAACAGCGTTAGGGAGAAGTCCATGAATGATACGGATCAGCTGCTTGACGTTTCCAACCTTTGCGTAAGCTATCGCAAGGACAAGGGGTATTCCGATGCGGTGCGGGGTGTATCTTTTGCTCTCGGTCGCGAAAGGCTGGGTATTGTCGGTGAATCAGGTTCCGGCAAATCGACGATCGGCCGGGCGTTGCTCAAGCTGCTGCCTTCTGCTCGCATCACGGCAGACAGGCTTCAATTTCAAGATACCGACCTGGTGAACGCCAGCGAACGCGAGATGCTGACGATCCGCGGCCGCCGCATCTCAATGATCCTGCAAGATCCGAAGTTTTCACTCAATCCCGTGCACCGTGTGGGCAATCAGATCTCGGAGGCTTACCGCGTACATACGCGTGTATCGAACCAGCAAGCCCGACGTAAGGCGTTGGAAATGCTGGAGGCTGTTCATATTAGGGATCCAGAACGGGTGTACGACCTCTACCCGCACGAGGTATCCGGCGGCATGGGCCAGCGCATCATGATTGCAATGATGCTGATACCCGAACCGCAACTGATCATTGCCGATGAGCCAACTTCGGCGCTCGACGTAACTGTTCGGATGCAGGTGCTCAATATTCTCAATGAGCTTGTGACAAGAAAGGGCATCGGACTGATCATGATCAGCCATGATCTCAATCTCGTGCGCAACTTCTGCGACAGGGTTCTGATCATGCGCTCGGGCGAGATCGTGGAATCGTGCGCGGCATGCGATCTCCTGCGTGCCTCCCACCCCTACACACGAGGATTGCTTGCCGCGCAGCCACATATTGGCGGGAGCCGAGGCCCCCTGCCCGTTCTCGGCCGGGACACTGGCCTTGCGAAAATTGCCGCGGGGGAAACACGATGAGCGATGTAACCGTCAAAGGGCTCACGATCGATCTTGGCACCGGTTCTGCCCAAAAGAAGATACTCAATGACGTCAGCTTTGCCGTTGCGTCCGGTGAGTCATTCGGTCTTGTGGGCGAGATCCGGCTCGGGAAAGTCAACGATCTTGCGTTGCATTGCCCGCTTGCTGACATTTTGGTCAGGCGAAGTCACCATTGCCGGGCAACCGGTCGCAAAGATACCAGGGGCTGACTATTGTCGTGTGGTGCAAATGGTCTTTCAGGATCCATACGGATCGCTCCACCCGCGCCAATCCATCAAGACCGCGCTTCATGAACCCTTGCGCATTCACAGGCTTGACCATCAGCAAGAACGTATGGAGAAAGCGCTCCTTGACGTCGGCTTGAATGGTTCATTCCTGACGCGCTATCCGCACGAACTTTCGGGCGGGCAAAGACAACGTGTCGCGATTGCCAGAGCGTTAATTCTGGAGCCCAGCGTATTGCTGCTCGATGAACCAACGTCCGCGCTGGACGTGTCTGTTCAGGCAGAAGTACTTAATCTGCTCAACGAGATCAGGCGTGCACGAAAACTGACCTATTTGTTCGTGTCTCACGATCTGGCTGTGATTGATTACATGTGTGAGCGATTGGCCGTGATGCAGTCGGGCAGCATTGTCGAAATCATGAATCGTTCCGAGCTTTGTGAAGGTCGTGCAAAACACCCCTATGCGCGTGAGCTTATCAACGCGAGCATTGAATATGATCGAGTAGCGTGAGCAGGAGTGCTCAACGGATTTGCACCCGGTACATTTGGGGGTGGACTTGTCCAACGAGGATCGAATGAACACAAGAAGGCGCGAAACGCTCACCGCCCAATTGGTCCGGCAGGTGGCAGACCGGATCAAATCGGGCGAATTTGCTCGTGGCGCAAGACTTCCGACCGAAAAGGAAATGATCGATGAATTCGGTGTCAGCCGAACTGTCGTTCGCGAAGCAATCGCCAATCTGCGCGCAGGGGGAATGGTGTCAACACAACAGGGCGTGGGCGCCTTCGTCGTGCAAAATACCCCCTTGCCGGCGTTCCGCATCGCGGAGGAGGATCTTTCGGTCCTCGAAGAGGTTGTCAAGGGCCTGGAATTGCGCATTGCGGTCGAGTCAGAGGCGGCAGCGCTTGCTGCCCAGCGCCGGAACGAAAGTGACATTGTTGCAATCGAGTCGGCTTGCGACAGCATGGCCGACGCCATCAAGACTGGCAGTGACAGCATTGAAGCGGACCTGAATTTTCACCGGGCGATCGCCCGTGCAAGCAGGAATGATCACTTTGTGAACATTTTCAACTATCTCGGTGAAGTATTGATTCCCAGGGCGCGCTTGCAGAGCCACCGTTTCGAGGAGTTCACGCTCTCAGAATATCTTCAACGCATCAATTCCGAACACCGTCAGGTCCTGTTTGCCATCCGCCGGGGCGATACAGATGGCGCCCGCGCAACAATGCGAATGCATTTGAGTGGTAGCCGCGATCGCCTCCAACAAACGATCCCGGTACGCAGATGATCGATCAGGACAACATGTCCGCATTGTCGAGACAATTGCGCGACACGGTCCGGTTTGCCAGGTCGTTCAATGCGCAAGCTTCATCGTTCGCACAATGGCAGTCCACAACACGGGCATTTGTTGTGGAAGCCCTTGGCGTTGGAAATGCACGCGCTGCACAATCCCGGACGCTTGAGCAGCAGGACCATAAAACTCACCACACGCGCCTTGTGGAGCTCACCTTCAGCAGCGGAGAGAAAACCGAAGCCTTTCTTCTCCTGCCTTTCACCAAGAACAAGAGCCCCGCGGTGTTATTGCTGCACGATCACGGTTCGCGCTTTGACATCGGCAAAGAAAAGCTAATCCAAACTTCCGACCCCGACAAAGCACGGTCGTCAGAAGAATGGATCAAGCGCTGCTACGGCGAGCGCTACCTTGGCGATATTCTCGTCAAACGCGGCTACGTCGTTTTGTGTGCCGATGCCTTGGGTTGGAGCAGCCGCGAGGGCAACGGCTATGACGCGCAGCAGGCTCTGGCAGCAAATCTGATGCAGTTTGGAACGTCGCTCGCTGCGATTGTGGCTTCCGAAGATTTGCAGGCCGCGCTGTATTTGAGCGCATTGCCGGAGGTCGACGAACGCTTCGTGGCGAGCATGGGATTCTCATTTGGAGGTTTCCGCGCATGGCAAGTGGCTGCTCTCACCCCAGCAATTTCCGCCTCGGTGGCTATCAATTGGATGGGGCAGTTGGCCGGGCTGATGCAGCCTGGAGCCAATTTATTGCGCGGGCAATCGGCGTATTACATGTTGCATCCACAGCTTGCCGGAAAACTTGATTATCCCGATATTGCTGCACTTGTGGCTCCGCGCCATGCACTTTTTTATGCCGGAGACCAGGACCCGCACTTTCCGGGGGAAACCGTGGAAGCGGCATTTGCTGCACTTGCCTCCGTTTGGACGGCCGCAAGCGCTGCAGCGCATCTGGAAACGAGAATTTGGCCAGCGGGTCACGTCTTTGGTCCGACCCAGCAAGACGCTGCCATCCAATGGATGGATTCGGTATTCGGTCGATAGCCGACAAACGCGGCATGTCTGTCCCGGACTTAGTTGCGCGTCCGGGACTCGCGCGCGTTATTGCGCTCCAAGCTTTTCGATCAGCGCCTGCAGATCTTGATGGTCCCGTTGTGTGCACTCTGCAAGTGGCGGGCGGACGGGTCCGGCTGATTTTCCGACAAGGCGCGCGCCGGCTTTGACGATACTGACCGCATACCCGCCACCCCGATTGCGGATGCCAATGTAGGGCAGGAAGAACTCCTTCAGCAGCCGCTCCGTAACGGGGCGGTCACCACTGCGCACAGCGGCGTAAAACTCCATCGCAGTCTTTGGTATGAAATTGAACACGGCCGACGAGTAGACAGGAAAGCCGGCCGCATTATATGCCTCTGCATACACTTCTGCCGTTGGGAGACCACCAAGGTAGCTCAACCGATCACCAAGTCTGCTGCGGATGACGGCAACGGCCTCAATATCACCAATTCCGTCCTTGAAACCTATGAGGTTGCGATTCCTTTGCACCAATCGTTCGAGCGTATCGGCGTCCAATCGGCAGACATTGCGGTTATAAACGATGACGCCAATTTCTACCGACCGGCACACGGCTTCAATATGGGCGGCGAGGCCCTCTTGATTGGTCTCGGTCAGATAGTGGGGCAGAAGCAGTATTCCCGCAGCGCCCGCCGCCTGGGCACTACGCGCCATCTCCATCGCCATTCGTGTGCTATACCCCGCACCGGCAATGATGGGCGTATGGGAACCGCAGGTATCGACGGCGGCGCGAATTACCTGTGCATGCTCAGGCAGAGTCAATGAGAAGCCTTCGCCCGTTCCCCCAGCTGCGAAGAGAACTGTGGCCCCATATGGCATCAGCCATTCGAGCCGAGATTTATAACCGGAAGCGTCAAACTCACCTTGTTCATCAAAATCGGTCAGCGGAAATGACATTAATCCAGACGAAAGAACGGATTTGAGTTCCTGCGGATCATATACGGACCGGCTGTTTGAATTGTAGTTCACTGTTGTTTTCCTATTCGTTGCCGTGCAATCGTTGTCAGTCGACCAGATTGTCATTGATGAAATCGAAATTGATGTCTTCGCCAAGTCCAGGTTTGCCGGAGAGATGGACAAAGCCATGCTCGTCCATCGGATCGACGAGTGAATTCAGATATTCGAACCCATCGTCGTATTCCAAAAATGGATGCAGGAGACCGCGCTCATACCACCGGACGTTTTTTGAAACGGCCGTGACGATGAGATTGGGTGCGCCGTTGCCATGAACTTCACAATTCATCCCGAACGATTCAGCAAGGTGCATCGTCTTTAGCGCGGGAGAAATGCCACCCACGTCATGTACCCCGGTGCGCAAAATATCGCACGCATTGGACGTAATCCATTCGGCCCGGTTGTAGTGCTTGCCCCCCGCGCTTTCCGGACCGAGAACAGGAATATCGAGATTTGCCGCCAGCCACGTATACGAGGCGGAGCTTTGCTCATCCATTGCCTCTTCGATCCACGCAAATCCAAGTTTTTCCAGGCCCCGGCCAAGTTCAAGTGCTTCTGTTCGGGAATACCAGTGAAACGCGTCAAGCATCAAATGGATATCCGGACCGACGGCCTCGCGCACTGCGGCGCACGCCCTGATATCCATTTTGACGTCGGGTGCCCACGAAACGGGTGGCATCCAGGTATGCAGCTTGATACCCTTGTAACCGCGCTTCACCAGCTTTTCGGCGAGATCGAGCGTAATCCTCGGGCGTTGCCAGCCCTCCTTCCAGCTCATCGCCGCACATGATGGATCCGTATGCCGGAACCTTATCGCGATAGCTGCCGATGAGCTTGTGAACTGGAATCGCGAGTTTCCTGCCGGCCAAATCCCACAAGGCGCAATCGACGATGGCAAGCGTGCGATCTGTGAGCTGCGCGGCGCTGCCTCGTTGCCATTGTGCGAGATCCTGCCAGAGGCGTTCACGATCGAAAGGATCCTGACCAAAGAGTACTTTCTTGACAAACTTATCGACAACATGTGGCCGCACGACCTCCGCTGGTGAGAAGCAGTAGCCCTCACTTCCGTCGTCGGTGGCGATAGTGAGCAAAGCAAGCTCGACCTTGTGTGCCGGCCCAGGATGGGCGTGGCCGGCGCTGTCGGCATGTCGATGAGTTGTATGTTTAAAGCGCCGAACACTGACATCAATTATCTTCACATCTCGCCTCCATCTACACGACCTCGTCCGACCGACAATTCACGAAGAAATCCAATTTCCTATCAACGGAATGTTTGCTGCTATACCATGTTGTATGATGACATACAATATAAAATCGTGCCTGCTGTCGTCCGGCGGAGGTCTTTAACCCGATAGAATCCCAACAGATAGCCCGAAAATGCGGTCTTGCAGATTCCGGCCTCCTATTTGCCCTGGTACTCTGACGCATCATTGTATGACAAATGCCCCCTTGCCCTCCACGTCCCGACAAGTGTTTGTCCAGCCGCCGGCGGTCGAACGCATGAACCTGGCTCCACCGTCGGTAGGGCGACACGGGGCCGAGCCCATCCAGCGCTAGCGTCCACTGTTTCCAGACCTGGTGGGCGCGTTTAACGCTATTGATCAAAGGCCGCTTGCCCGAAACTTCCAACATTTTTTTATGCAAGTATGGACGAAGCGGGAACATTTTTCGCCACACGTAGTTGATGTCGCATCATCGACAGGAGGCCAAAATGAAACACCATGCACTTGCGCAATTGCAGGCAATCGCTGAGGTCGATCGAGACCATCCCGAAAAACTCATGTCGCGTAACCAACGTCTTGAGCGCTGGGCCGCGCTTCTCGAACAGAACCCTGGTCAGCGGCTTTCGACGCTGCCTCAGACGGAGAACCAACCGGTAATCGCCCGGGCGTCCATGCGCGCCGACGGCTCTCCCATGTCGATAGCGTTTGCGGATCCCGTCTTTCGCGCAGCCGGTCTGGCGAATGACAGTTATGGCGAGGCAAAGCGGTTCTTCGAATTGACGGACCGCCAACTGCACCGGACGATCTGTTATTGCCATTTCGGCGCGACCGTCAGCGCTGCGACGGCAGCCCACTATGTTCGAAAAGCAAGCGGACGATCGCGTGGCTTTCTTGCGTGGCTGGGTAATCTATTCGGGAATTAATGCGGCAACGAAACGTCTTGCTGGTCACTAACTGCCCAGGTGCCGGATGGCGTTACCGCCATATCGGTTTCCAAAACCATCGGGCTCATCCCGAGGGCGTCGTGAGCCCGTTTGGCTCGTTCAGGAAGACAGATGGGCCATCACATTGATGCCGTATAGGTTTCTCCCGCATCGTCATGCCACGCAACCACCAGGCCTGCCAAAGGAATAGAAGGCGCTGCGCGCCTTAAGGTCATCGACTGGGCACGAGAAATGCACTACGCATCAGGAATCCATCCGGCAACGGACATTTGATCAAATACGTGGTGCGCTAGCCCAAAACGACGACCGTCGCACCGACACCGACGTAGTCGTACAACTCAATGACGTGATCATTTATCATTCGGATGCAACCATTCGATACTGCCTTTCCGATGGTCCATGGTTCATTTGTTCCATGTATACGGTAATAGGTATCGCGGTTATCGCGAAACAGGTAAAGAGCACGGGCCCCGAGAGGATTTTCTGGACCGCCATCCATGCCAACTGCGTATTTCCCGTATTTGGCAGGATCCCTGGTTATCATGTCATCTGTAGGGATCCACCGTGGCCAGACGGCCTTTCGGCCCACGACCGCTCTACCCGACCATGCAAGTCCTGCACGACCAACGCCGATGCCGTAGCGGCGTGCACCGTACGGACTTTCAATGAGGTAGAGGAACCTGTTTTTCGGATCCACCACTATCGAACCGGCAGGCAGATCCGTTTCATAAGGAACACTGTGCGGCTCGAACTTCGGATCCAGTTCAAAGGGCCTTTTTTTTGACTGGCCCAAGGCGGTTCCTGGCATAAGCGTCGTTACCGCTAATCCTGCAGTGAACCATCGTCTGGTGATCATGACATCCTCGTTGGATCTGTCGAATGGAACGAAGTGCGCACTGTTAAAGCATATCCGGAATAACACCTGAAAAGGGCGTTGTTTAAGCACTGATTTCAATATTTCGTTATTGATCTGCTTTTACCAAGGGATCGCGTGGCGTTTGACGAAATTGTCTAAGCCGTCATCCCATGCAAGCGAAACCGCCTTTACATACGCTAAGGGCGGCTATTGGGACGTCAGCTAAGGATAACCTTTGGAGCATCGGCAGCCATCAAAGGACGGGGGCGATCCACCAAAGGGCTACGTCCTTTACCCATCACGGCGCATTCTCCTATGCCGGCTACATGCTCTATGATGGCGTGCGGGTATTCTAAGGGAAAGTCGGGGGCGACATGTTACCTTTTAATTCTGGGTGAAGTGATCTCCAATATTGAATCCGTTTTGCACGACAGGTTGCTCTGCATCACAAGATGCCGACTGGGCTGGCGTTCGCATTCATTTGTTTATTGTTTTGGGGTCTTAATACTATGTTTATAGATGCTAGGGGCGTTCCAAGTGACTCTATTCTGGATACGGAAATCTGCATCGTCGGAGGCGGGGTAGCCGGCATTACCCTTGCTCTGGAATTTGAGCGCAAGGGTATCGAGACATGTGTTGTTGAAGGCGGGGGCTCCACTTCAATTCGGCATCGCAATCCCTCTATGAGGGCGATAATGTCGGTATTGATTACGATCTTCAAGCCAGCAGAACGCGGCAGTTGGGCGGCAGCTCCAATTGCTGGGGCGGCTGGATACGCCCGTTTATTGGCATTGATTTCGAGGAACGCGACTGGGTGCCCAATAGCGGCTGGCCGTTCAAGCTGACGGAAGTTGAACCGTTTTATCGCCGCGCAAGTGAACTGGTTCAGGTCAATCACCATAACTTTGAGCCCCAGTTCTGGCACGAACACCTTTCCGGCCACCATGCCCAACTGCTGGAACTGAATGGAGCCGCTCTTGAGACCGTCGTCAGCAAGTTCAGCCCGCCGACGCGCTTTGGCTATGCCTATCATAAACATCTCGCGGCCGCCGCAACAACAAAGGTGTTGCTCAACGCCAATGCGATCGAGATTGCCACCAGCGATGACGCCGCGACGGCGACCGGTGTCCACGTCGCAACCTCGGCGCACAAGACGTTCTTTGTACGAGCGAAACGCACGATCCTTGCTGCGGGCGGCATCGAAAATGCCCGCCTTATGCTGTTGTCCAACAAGATCGATCAACGTGGGCTTGGCAACGAGCATGACGTGGTCGGTCGTTATTTCATGGAACATCCGCGCATTCGCATCGGCCAGATGGTCCCGTCAGGCAGTGCCGCCGCATTCCGTTTTTACGATGCACGCTACACTTATCACAATCGCAAGCTAGCCGTGGATGGCACCAGTGCCAGCGCTCATGTCGGGCTGGCCGAACACCTGCAGCGCCACGAGAAACTCGTGCAGTGCCGGAGCTATTTCCGCGCCTGCCGGCCAGGCGAGGACGGCGAAGTGACCGAACGCTTCCACGCGCTCTACAATGCCATTCGTTCGCGGCATTATCAGGACCTTAAGCTGCGAACATTTGCCACCGTTGCGCGTGGCAGCCCCAACCTGATGGCATCGCTGCTCTATCGTAGGCTGAAGCTGGCAGCGAAATCGGACTATTTCCAGATCGAGAGTGTTGTCGAACCGGTTCCGGATCGCGAGAGCCGTGTGACCCTCTCGCCTCAACGTGACAGGCTGGGACTCAACCGGGCAGCCCTGAACTGGCGGGTTGGCGATCTGGAAAAACGGACGCATTTGCGTATGCTGGGATTGATCAAGGAACAGATCGAAGATTCTGGCATGGGGCGGATTGATTTGGAGGAGGCGGACGCTGGAAAGCGGCTTTCGATCATTGGCTGCAATCATCATATGGGAACAACGCGGATGCACGCCGACCCGCGCCTGGGTGTAGTCGACCAGAACTGCAAGGTCCACAATATGCACAACTTGCATATTGCCGGCAGTTCCGTGTTCGCGACCGGCGGCAACGACATGCCGACATTGACAATTGTCGCCCTTGCGTTGCGTCTTGCCGAGCATGTTAAGGCCGAGCGCGACTTTGGCGAAAGCATAACGACGAGCCTGTCACGAAAATCGAAGCGCCAGCAGGCAATGGCGTAGTTGCGAAGAAGGAACCTAATCTTATTCCGCTACAGGATCACGGAATTCACACGCAACGGCTCTCGCCGATCATGGCCCTAAATGTCAACGGCCTCATCGCCAGCATCCAGAGCGATGAGATTGGAACGAGATACAGTTACATTCGTTTAACTATCGATTTCACATCGGTTCGCTGAAAATCCAGTGTCGTTGGTAGCGGAATTCGCCATGCCCTCCAACCTGATTCAAAAGACGGCCTATGATGAGGTAACGCAGACTCTGTCAATCTGGTTCATGCCAAGCGGAAACCGCTATGACTATCAAGATGTGCCACCGGAGACCTACGCTGGGCTTCGGCACGCCTTCTCCAAGGGCCGATACTTCAACACTTTCATCCGCAATCGTTTCCGATGCACCCAACACGGCGCTCCACGGACTGGGGGGCTTGATCTCTGACCCTGGATTCTTCGCTCTTTGACCGGTCGCGCAGCGTTGAATGGCAAGGGCGCCCGATGGGGGATGCTGCCTCTAGCAACAGGCAGCCAAAGTGCCGTTCTGCTGGAAGAGGCATTGTGGCACCAAAGCCGTGCACAAATCGCACGCTTTGGTGCCTGGTTTGCCGGCCAGCCTAAGATTAAAGGCCGCATGGGCAGTCCCCTTTACGGGGCTTTATTGACGCTCCGCCGCAGGCAGGGCGTTCGACAAAGGGACTGTTGAACGCTAAGCGCTCAGCTTTTCTTCATCGCATTCATCGCGTTCTGCAGATGCGTTAGGCATTCATCCGTCTTTTGTGCGGCCAAGGCTTCTTTTGCCTTTTGCATCTCCATCTTGGCTTGTTCTTTCTTGTCATTGACGGCCGGATCTACCATGGCATCCATATCCGCTGTCATTTTAGCCAAGGTGGCTTCATCGCACTTCATCGTATCTTGAGCAAACGCCAAGGGTGTGCATGCGCATCCAAGAATTGCTGCTAAAAGCATTGATTTCAACATTTTTTCCTCCTCCATCCGCTTAAAAGGGTAAATTTCTCCCCTTAGAACGTCGAACGTGGAACTTTGTTCCGGTCGGGGGGTACGGTGATTTATTTGGAACTTCCAAGACGCCCAATTGCACACTTTGCTGGTGGCGCGGCCCAGGATCGGCCTACCCACCCTTTGGCAGGGCCTCACCTGCTCGAACTGCAAACTTTAAGCATTGGCGGGCTGTGCCAGCTCTATGCTTGGCCATCCATGGGATGGGTTCACACGGATTCCCATGAGGCAATTTTCAATCAGGCTACACAGGGCGCGTCTGTTTACTATTGCACTAAACTAAGGGTTGGCCAGCGAAGGTGTCCGCTCTCGGATATAAATATCGGCTTCCTTTGCAGCTGCAATGAACGCCGATCTTGCATGCTTGGCGGTTTCCTTGCCCTCCAGTGCGTCGAGGCACACCTGCCGGGCTGCCCTGTATTTTCTACCCTTCTCGTCGGGTGGCCAATGCTGCAAAAGGCATTCAGTCGCTTCCTCGACTGACGCAATGTTCAATACTCGGCCAGCGGCCCCAGTCATGATTGTCACGTGGTGAAAAGGCAAAACGCGCATCACCGTAAACGCGGAAAACACATTTGCAGTTCCACATGCAGAACTATCGAAACGCCCTAAGTGCCACGGTTGCCCCAAAAACTCATTGCAAAGACGCCGATTCATGGCAGTTCATGGGATGAATTTCGGGGTGGCTAAGCGAGAATAACGCCTCCATATGGTCATTTGGCATGCTTGGGCACCCGCGAGATAGTGGAAAGCCGCGACCCCTCTCTCGATGGCCAGTGTCATCCTGAACGGACTTGAAATGACCCCGCCGCACACCTACATACGTTTGGTCGACGAGATAGTTCGGCCAAGTTCTGCCAGCTTTAAGCGCAGAGTCATCTCCGTACCAATTTAAGGTTTTATCGCTGCCGTATCAGCAGCTCATCCGCCGTTTGCTTGCATTCGGTGTTTCTCGCCGCGCGACCCTTGCGGCAGCTAACGGACCAAATATGCAAAACAATACTGAAATAAAAACGAGCGTGGCCAGGCCACGTCCATATGAACCCAACCATTTGAATACAGCGCTGCAAAAACGGCTGCTTGCGCCGAAGCTAAACAGTTCCGGATTTACCCGAGAGGAAATGCGCCGAATAGTAGCCGAGCAAATCGACTAGTAACAAACGCTCAGATGGCGCCAAGAGGAGTCGCCGTGCGGCTCATAAAGAGAATGAATACAACCAGAACCTATTCAACGAACAATCGACAGACATTTGCGGTGCAAACTCCCGGTCGTCAAAATGCCCAATCCAACTATGAGCGCTCCCTTTCGCTGGCTCGTAACGAGGCAACCGCTGGAAATCGTGTGGACGCAGAATACTGGTATCAACATGCGGAGCACTATTTCAGGACAATGCAACGCCACCAAAATTAGCAAAGACAGATCCTGTCGAAGAATGAATGGTCCCTCCCCCCACGAAACGTGGTTCGCCCTGTTGCGCACGTATCTCGTATAGGCCGCGCTCTTGAAGTACAATGAGAAGCCGGGAGCCGAACGCCACGATGTGACCGAAGCCGGGATGGCATCCGGGGTCACGGATTGGCGAATGGTTTGCGTACCGAATGACAGATGCCTGTTGCGTGGGAGGAAGAATTACACTGATCGGCACCAATGCCGGTCAAAACGGAACCGAACCCAAGGAAATGCCGCCCATTGAAGCGATTTGCCCCTTGAGTTCTTTCATTGGAGTGTTCCATGAACAAAGTAGCTGTAAAGTGGTCCGGCCGCCCCAACCGTTCCGCCATTGTCGCATGGGATACAAGCGACAAAGCTCTCTCCAACACGGCAGTAAAAGGCGCAGGCATATATCCTTCCAAGGAGCAGCGCGCACAAGATGCACGGCAGGCTGTGCACGAATATGAAAGCGGCATGCGCGCCGTCCAGGAGAAGACCGAACGTCTCCGTGCGCTGAGGCTGGCGAAAGCGGCTGTGACTATTCCGTCCGGATTGCGTAGCAATTGACGGTGATCACTCGGCCAGGGGTGGGCTCAAACCATCCGCCAATTTAGAAATTGATGGCTCACCAAGGCATGGTCCAAGTTTTCGCTTTGGAATTCCAATGCTCCATTAACGTTTTGCCCATGTCGTTTATTGTTTGCGATCGATATTGGTTGGTTCCGTCTCGTCAGCGTCAGCAACGTCAACCGATACGCCATCGTCATTATCCGAAAGTGGCATTCGATGGTAATGGTCTAGGGATTGAACCTTTTCTTCGGCGGCATCACAAAGGACCTGCCAGGTTCTTGCCAAACGTTCTGCAGCTTGGCGATAGGTTTCCTCGACTTCCGCGCTTTCCATAAGTTGCAGCACCTCATCAAAATCGCGCGCGCCTTTTTCAATCACCGTACGCAAGCGGGCGGCGTGGTCAAATGTCAGACTTGGCCGATCGAGAGCCTTGGGAACTTCTTCAGCAAGCTTCTGAACGAGTTCGGCGTGTCCCCTTAACCTTGGAATCCAATCAACAGTCATGGAATTTTCCCCCAATGGAAACTCACCAAAGGATACTACCCCATTATAACAATGGTTCCAACGTAGTGGCTCTTGCGCATTACCGGCGCGCAGGCGAACCAGGCTGAATCGGGCATTTGCCGAAATTAGAAAACACGGGAAATAGCCATTTTTTGCACTGCCGACCTTTAGGCTAAATACTGCATCGCCTGCTAATCAAATGCATTTCAGGCGGCTTTTAGTGGCCGTACCGGGCTAGTGTCCCAACCGGATGACGCGCGGGCAGAACATTGGCAAGATGGTCAAGTCCGTTCGTCGTGGTGTAAAAAGAGCGAACACCGCGCCGCTTCGATGCATGATCGATCGATAGCAGTCCATTGCGCAAAAGCCATTTCATTCGATAACGCAGGAGGTTGTTACCGCATGGCAGCCATCTCCAAATAGGCTCCATATCACGATCGAAATGCGAAAATGGAACATAGGCCGTCGGGCGCGCAGCCAATTTCAAAATTTGCACATCCATTCGGTTCAATAACGTCGTCATGTAGGTGCGCGTTTCCGTTTGTCGAGAGCGCAAAATTGCATGGTAGTTATGCCTTCTGCGTCACCCCAATTTCAGTGAAATGGCGATGGCGAAGATACAGTCTGTCCCGATCCGGTCACCTAATCAAGCCCGTCGAATTAAATCCCTGCCCATATTGAGAACAGTGGAACAACCGCGTTGGGTTCTTCGTTGATCAAACTGTGATCGGCTCATCAATATCACGCAGCGACCCAACGCGTCGTGGTTGCGAACAAAATGCTCCATCACGGGTTCAATTGTCGAACGATCTGTGGTACTAGAATATATCCCACACGAAAAGTAACTTCTCCGCACTCCTCGTGCGTTTAATGCATATTTTTTGCAACGAAAAGATGAGTAGGTATATTGGAACATCTTAGCTACGACGCAGCCGGCAAGATAAACTTGAACAATATTTACAATAACCCTGATCCGACTGCTTACTTTTCGACTTTATCGCGGCTCAGTTATCGAATTCCTCAGGACGCAAAACCTCGATTTCAACAGTTAATCGAGGCGCGGCGTAAAACCACCGAGACCGAAGCGTCTAAAGTGGTCGATCTTGGTTGCTTGTATGGGGTCAATAGCGCCCCTCAAGCACGGGTTTTCCATGGATGAACGCTACCGAATCTGTGAAACGGCGGAAGCCGACGATCCCGCGTTTCTTCTTCAGCAAGACCGCGATCGCTATGCTGAACGGAGCGATGCCGCGCTTGAAATGGTTGGTGTCGATCCGGCGGGCCGCGCGGTGTCCTATGCGGTAGATGCAGGCATACTCGACGCGGGTGTCGCGACCAACCTCGAGGAACGAGAACCGACAGCACAAGACGTTGCGGTGATCGAAAACGCCGATCTTATCATTTCGACGGGCTGTGTTGGCTATGTTACAGAGATTTTGCTGGAACGACTCCTGCAAGCGAGCCTCGACAGCCGCCCTTGGATGGCGCATTTCGTGCTGCGCATGTTTGATTTCGGTGCTGCAGAAGAAATGCTGAGCCAACACGGCTATGTCACAGAAAAGCTGCAGGGCCTGTTTCCCCAGCGCCGGTTTGCTTGCACCGAAGAACAGCAGCACGTGCTCGATAATCTTTCCCGGTTGGGCATCGATGCCACGGGTGCTGAGGAGACCGGTTGGTACCTCGCCGAATTGCATGTTGCACGCCCGGAAGCGGTCGCGAAATCGTTGCCGCTCAACGAGGTCCTAAAGGACAATTCTCTACATACCGCTTAAGCTGTTAGGAGTGATGACGGCAACCACTGGTAGCGTCAAATAGTGCAGCCGCCACGAGTGTGCGCTTATTCGATGGTTTTTGAATGCCTAGCGCCGTTCGAGAGCGCGAAGCGGATCAGGTTGCAGCACCGCTCGAAATGAGCCGATATTCGGCTTTATCAAAACAATCGATTTATCGAAACACGAGAAATTTCGATGTGGGCGCCCATTGAGTTACCGGAAATTGTTTTGAAGATGATAGTGATCTGGAGAATGTGGCACGTTCTTCGGAGTCCTGAATGCGTGAGCTAATACGAAAGCGATATGATCCCGAGTGGGAAGACATGTCGGATTATGTTGTCCATTTCACCAAGAAGACACCCGAGAATGATTGCGTGCGCAATATGACGAGTATGTTGCTCGCCGGAGAGATCGAGGCAAGAACGAAGTTTGGGGTTGGTCGGTACTATCCCCATTGCCCGAGTTCGGTTTGCCTGAGCGAAATACCAATTCATAATCTCTCACGAATTAAGCGACTTCGGGGATCGTATGGAATTGGATTTACCAAGGAATTTATTGGGCAGATTGGCGGAGGACCGCTCTTTTACACCATGGATGAAAGATATGAGGCTGTTGCGGAGTTAATGTCGCAATCAAGGAACGATCCGAAAGCGCCAATTTGGATTTTGGTTCCCTTCATCGATGTGCTCAGGACCAATTATCAGTTCGATTGGGAGCGTGAGTGGAGGGTACCGCATCATATCAAGTTTGACCCAAAAGATGTGAGCTTTGTGCTCCTTCCCGAGGATGAACACGATGTTTTTTCCGCCTATTGCATTAGCAAACACGCAGAGGGATCCATGCCGCTATACGACTGCCCGTTGATTGATCATCGCTGGCCGAAAGAAAGGATAAGGGTTACGCTCGGCTGATGCATGGTCGAGATGCGTGACCTTTTCACCGCACTGATGAATTTGTGGTTGCAATTTGGCGTACGACTTGTGCCGCGCAACATGCGTCTCAAATTGCGTTATTGAACATCCCGTCATGTTGTCGTTACCCGCCCGCTTTCAAACATGAGATATGGCTTGGCTACACCGCATCGATAGATCAGAGCGATAGTCCGTGAGCCGTCTTCGAGCGGGTCTGGGAGGCGGGATCTCGTGAATGGAACGGTATTCCAGGAGACAATGCCAAGGCATCAAAGTCCGACTTTGCGCAATGTCGGCGCTGCCGGTTATCTGTCGAGCGAGTTGGCGATGGTGCTGCATTCGCACCGCCCTGCATCGGAACCTTAAACTTTCGCATGAACGGCGCCTGTGTCGGCTAGGCGCAACAAAGAAACCACTTACCCACCCCAACATGCCTCGTTGTGTCATAAATCCTTCCGGCTACCCAGCCGGAAGGATTGTCCACGAACTATCGTATGAAATGGGTAGCAGGGAGCACGAGGTCGGAAACCTTGTATTTGTGAAACTCGCTTGTTGAGACGGTGTCCAATAGCTTGAACTTTTCGACGAAGACGCGATCGGAGAAGAATTCCGCGACGTTGTTCTAATCGCGGATTGCCTCGATGTTGACGACGGTTTTGCCGTCGGTGCTTTTTGACAGGTTGCTCCAAATAAATCCTTTCGTTGCGCAACCTAGTGCACGACATCCTGGATGATTTCGAACGCTTCCTCCTGTTTGCCCGGGTGGGCATGGATGACGTTCACGATGAACACGGTGGCTTCGGGAGTGATTTGAAATTCGGCCTTGTGAGGATGTGTCACTTTATCTCCATTCGCGATTGAGGGCGGCAGTAAGATCCGCGGGCTCGAAGTTAGGCCGCGACATGCGTTGAAGAAATGGGCTATTGCTCCATTGATCACGGACATCAGCGTGCGCAATGGAGTGTACCCGGGTGGACAATATCGGCGCGTTGAATGTATTCATGGTTGCGGCGGAAACCCGCAGTTTTGTAAGGGCGGGCGAAGCCCTCGGCGTCTCGTCATCGGCCGTTGGCAAAACAATGGCCCGCTTGGAGAAGAGGCTCGGTGTTCGGTTGTTTCACCGTAACACCCGCAGCATCGCGATCACGGCAGAGGGGATCATGTTCCTTGAACGCTGCCGATGCGTTTTTTCGAGATAGAAGCGGCCGAACAGGAGCTGTCGCAAATCAGCATGGCCGAGGAAGGACTTGGTCTGGCCTGTTGCCGCTGTTCACCATCGGCAGGCAGATCGCGGATGAAAGGCTCGTGGCGGTTCTTGACAAGCACATTGAGGTTGTCGGCGAGTTCCGCATTCTGTGGCCGTCGAGTCGGCACCTGTCTCCTAAAATACAGGCCTTCGTAAAGTTCATGGCGGAAAACCTGTTTCGTTACTGACGACGTTATCTTCAAAAATGGCGATGAGAAACTGCAATGCGTGACGTTACCTTGATTTTTGCCATTGATAACAGTCGTCCTTTTGGCTTGCCAAAGCGAACTTGATGATCGACCGTCTGAAC
This sequence comes from Phyllobacterium sp. A18/5-2, assembly GCF_025452215.1. NCBI lineage: Bacteria > Pseudomonadati > Pseudomonadota > Alphaproteobacteria > Hyphomicrobiales > Phyllobacteriaceae > Phyllobacterium > Phyllobacterium sp. A18/5-2. The sequence continues at coordinate 1,323,539 of NZ_CP104967.1, forward strand.
GGGCCATGGGACGCGTTCGCACGAGGCGACATAGCGCTATTGCTTCAGTCGGGCGAGCGTGGGTCAATTGGCGTGACCGGACGCAGATCCAAAATGAGTTCAAGCGCACGCGCTGCGGCCAAGACATGTCCCTCGGCACGTCCGCGGCCAACAATTTGCAGTCCAACCGGGCGTCCATCGCTGGTGAACCCGCAGGGAAGGCTAATCGCCGGCGAAGTCGTCAGTGTGATCGCGTATGCGATCGCAGCCACTCGACATAGTTTGAGAATGTGTAACCGGCACACTCCTTTACGTACCGCTCGCTCGCGGGATAGGCGGCAACGATCGTGGCGGGACAAAGAAGTAGATCAAAGGTGTCGAAAAAAGCATTCATCCTGTGGAACAGGGCAGCGCGATTGTTTTCCGCCCGGATCACGTCTGCCATGGAGTAGCTAAGGCCCTTTTCGATATTCCAGACGACTTCCGGCTTCATCTGGTCTCGATGCCGTTTCAAAAGCTCTGCATAACTTGAGGCGAAGGCCATGCCCCGCATGACCTGGAATGTATCATGTGCCTCGGAGAGGTCTGGATGTGCCTCGTCCACAACGGTACCCATCTCGCTAAAACGTGTGGCCGCAGCGCGACAAATCGCAGCCACCTCCGGATCAACCGGCGTGATGCCAAGATCAGCGGAGAAAGCAACCCGCGCTGGCCGCCAGCCAGAACGCGCAGCAGCAAGGAAGTTTTCAGTCCTCGGCAACGACAGAGGGTCTGCGGGACTTTCGCCCGTCATCGCATCGAGAAGAAGTGCCGTGTCTTCGACGCAACGACCCATCGGGCCCTTGACGCTCAGCAGGCTATCGATCTTGGCTGCTTTATGGCTCGCAACGCGACCGGGACTGGGGCGTAGTCCCACCACACCGCAGAAGCTTGCGGGATTGCGTAAGCTGCCTCCAAGATCAGACCCTTGTGCCACCCAAGCCGTCCCGGTGGCAAGTGCGACGGCGGCTCCGCCCGACGAGCCCGCGGCGGAGAGTTTCGTGTTCCAGGGATTGAGTGTAGTGCCGAAGACATCGTTGAAGGTATTGCCGCCCGCGCCAAATTCTGGCGTGTTCGATTTGGCGTAAATGACGCCGCCTTCCGCCTCAATTGTCTCGACGAGAATGTCAGACTTGTCGGGAATGTGATCGGCAAAAATGGTTGAGCCATAGGTGGTGCGCACACCGGCCACGTCGGTCAGGTCCTTAATGGGCACCGGCAGCCCTGCCAAACGGCCGCGGCTACCCACTGGTCGTTGCATTAGCCGGCGCACTTGATCGTAAGCGCGATCAAAGCAGAGGATCGGCAGCGCATTGACGGCACCTTCGACAATCGCCATACGGGCCTCAAGAGCATCGAGACAGTCGAGCGGCGTCACCTCACCCCGATTTAGCAGATCGACGACGTCGCAGGCGCGCATGCGCGTTAGACCCATATCCCCAGCCATGATCTAATCCTCTGTCGAAGCGCCCAAGACAAGTACTATACGTGTCTTGAGAGTGGTGTCCAACCAGCGTCTCGAGACGATAGTTTGATTTCCGGAAAATGGTCCTTGAGGAAGGCACTGCACGTAAAATTTCTGATGAGCAACCAGTTGGGGTCCTCAGACGTTTCATCCGGCGGCACAAGTTTCCTCGAAGGATTATCGTCGTGGTCGACCGTCATTCCATCATCAAGGCGCACAAGCCAGGTGTACTGGCCGCGTTTCCTTACGACCGGATGACTGTGGAACGGTTTCGGGAAACCTTTCCTCGTGCGCGATGGAATGACCAAAAGCGTGCGTGGTTTGTGCCGGGCAAGACAGCTGCGCTTCGCCTGGACCGCTGGTTGGCGCGCGAGACAAATCAGGCGCTTCCTCACGCCGACGCCAAAGGCCGCGACGCCTACGAGTTTGAGCCGATCGCCAGCTCATATCTTGAGGTGGCCGACGATTTGCGTATCCGAACCCCGTATTCGAAAACTGTCATCGATACAGTGCGGACCATCCCCTGGGCGCACTGGGATGAGGAATTGCGGGCTTGGCGCGTGCCCTTCCGTTCCTATGAAGAACTGTTACGTCAGTGGAAGTCTATTGAGGCCGCGGCTCGTCGCACCGAGCCGGAGGAACGAAAGCGGCGATTGGAGGAGCAAAAGAATTCCGCAGCTTATAGAGCTGCCCGACTTCGTTACGCAGAACGGCGACGGCGACGGTACCCCCTGCCATCACAAGACATGCCTCCCCTCAGGCGCCCATTGATGACCGAGCAGTATGGCGTCGTGGCTTTTACGGATCTTTCCGGCGAAATTGTCGATCCGGACATTCTGCGAATATTCTACCCGCACGCTACTCCTGACCGGTTCACCTATATATGGGGCACGTGGCGAACGCCGACGCTCCAGGAACTTGTTGCAACATGGCCGGCTCGTCATGAACCCAACGCGATGGAACGTTCACGCGGATGGTGGCAGCCGACTCTAAGCGAGTTGAGAATAGCACGCAGACGGGCACGCTCGATGGAACGCCGAGGGCGGCGGCCTTCGTCCTTCATCACAGCGTAGCACGCATGTGGGCGGTGCAATTGATCCTGGACGCGATGCTTTTCTCTTTCCAACGTTTGGGAACATTCAGCGCCTCTAAAAGTTAACGCTCCGAATAACGCGGTTGGGGACCCACAAAGGCCGCCCAAGGCAAAACCAATCACCAGATGACAGCGGAATGCGCGTCTGCGTCACTGCATGCCGGAATTGTGCTGAATCCTGCAGCCGCATTGAAGCTTAACCGAGGTGCTGGCTTCCGAGCCCCGCAAGGAACACGGCCATCACAACGTGCTGTCAGGCATGTTCGGCGGCTGTTGCATCTCATCGGAGTCCGTAAGGGCGTCTCATCTGGCAGCTGTATTGGCAGCGGCTCTTCCACGGCAGGCGCCGGGGTCGGCCTTGCGGCTCATCGCGCAGCGCTGTCGGCACGGGATCGGGTTTCGGATCCGGTAGTGGTCTCCTTCATGCTGCCCCACTAAACCGCTGACGCCGGAGTTTGTTCCTCGCGCTGCAACCTGGGCGGCGAAGTGCAAACCACTCGCTTGCGTACAACCTAAGATTGATTATCATTCAGTGGCAGAGCGGTAACGGTAATTGGAGGGGGCCATAAGCAATATCCGGAACGACTTTATGGAGCGGATAAAGAACGTGATCCGCGAATATCAAGAGATTGCTGAGAGGCTTGAAGCCGGGAAAGATCGTGTTTATCGAAAGTCGCGGTCTGGGGAAGATGAAGATATTTCCGTCCAAACCGCTGACCACTATCGGCGTCTACTTACTCACTATACAGAAATTGTGGAGCGTAACGAGGCTATTAAGACGCAACCGGGAAAGAAGCAGGCGGATAAGAAGCGCTAGCCATGGCCAAGTTGGGGATTCTTCAGACAGTGCGGAACATCAACTTGCCTTGATGAGCTGGCGGCGTGACGTAAAACCGCGATGCGGCCACACCCGCTTATTTCTTGTGTCTTAACAGGTCAGCTATAAACACTGTTTTTATCAGCTCACCTGGCTCATTGTAAATACGAACGACCCACTCGGTCGGATCGAGATCCTTCTATCACTGCATCGATCAGTGTCTCTCTTGCCGCTTTTTTGGCGGCGTCAATCGCAGCTTCGTAGTCGGGGAATTCAACGGGAGTTATATCGTCGAGAAGTGCGTCCTCCTCGAAAACGAAACGAAATAATGCCATGAGTAAACCTCGCGCTACAGCTATAGAGATGAACTCGCGCTGTAGGATTTCGTTCCGTTGTATTTGTCATAGGAACACCATCTCGCTCAACGTTGGGCCTCCCTTGCCTTTCCGTTATCAGACAAGCAAGGCGCGGCCTTTAAGGTGCGCCGCTTTCTTCTCTCGCAGCTCGCGCCAAGGAAGCCGTGAAGCTCTTCCCATGCGCCCGGCGAGTGTTCCCTGTCCCCAGGTCCGCCAGTCAGCTGCAAATCACTCTAGCCCGTATACTGATTTGCAGCTTTAAATTGATTTCATTTTCTAGGGATCACTACCTAATTCTAAGGACACCCGGCAAGGGGCCACCTGCATGCGGGCACGAACGAGTGGTCGCATAAACCATGCAGCTCTCATGCGTGAATTACATTAAATTAATACTTCTGGTTGCAATTCTGATATTGTGAGCCTGCTGGTGTGTGGAATTGGGGAAGACACATGACAATCCGGCTCGCGCATCTCTCAGATATTCATTTCGGACGCAATTTCGACCTTGCACTTTGGAAAGCCGTCAGATGCGAAGTCATCAATTTTAGACCGCACCTGCTCATCGTGTCCGGGGATATGGTAGACAATCCCAACCCAATCCAATTGCTGGCCGCGAATGCCAAGGCGTGCACACAACAGTTGGAGACCTTGGCCCGATGTAACAGTAACGTACTTTTTTGTTTCAGTAGGACGAGTGATCATTTGAAAGCGGGCTGCCGCTTGTCTATTCGCCCCCTAAAAGCATCCGCCATGAACATGGGAGGAACGCATGGGAAATCTGCGCATATTGGTTTCTTCGCTGATGGAGGCTTTGAGTAAGCAGCGCCCGCAATGGCGTTTCTACTACGCTCTTGCAATGGCAAGCGCGATGGCAGTCTCCCCCACTGCAGCGCAGACGACGTTAACGGACATCGGTACCCTTGACCCCGCGACCGCTCTTCCCAGCAAGCCGCCTGGCTATTCGCCTTATGCGGGCCGAAACTTCCCGAGCCGGGTGTTCTGGGGAGACACGCATCTTCACACTAGCGCCTCGATGGACGCCGGCGCCTTCGGCAATCGCCTCGGCTACGACGAAGCCTACCGTTTCGCTCGCGGCGAGGAACTGACCGCGTCTGGTGGTCAACGCGTGAAGCTCTCGCGGCCACTAGATTTTCTCGCCATCACCGACCATTCCGATAATATGGGCTTCTTCCCCGCTCTCTTTGCCGGCAACCCAAAAATGCTCGCAGACCCGACCGGCCGGCGCTGGTACGATCTTGTACAAAAAGGCGGCCAAGATGGCGTCAAGGCAGCGCTCGAGATCATCGACAATTTCTCGCGCGGCACATTTCCCAAGGCGCTGGAGTTTCTGCCGGGGTCCGACGGTTATCGCTCGACCTGGGATCAGATGATTGCCGCGGCGGAAAAATACAATGAGCCGGGACATTTCACCGCCTTCATCGGCTACGAATGGACCTCACAGGTGCCGCCCGGCAACAACCTCCATCGTGTTGTAATCTATCGCGACGGCGGGGAGCAGGCGAAGCAGACCCTTCCGTTCACGACCTATCCCCCTGCTGGCAGCACCACTCCAGAGGATCTCTGGAAGCACCTCGCCGCCTACGAGGACAAGACCGGCGGGCGGGTGCTGGCCATCTCGCATAACGGCAATCTGTCGAACGGCTGGATGTTCCCTACCGAGACCAACCCTGCCACCGGACGGCCTCTGTCAGCGGAATATGCGGAGACGCGCGCCCGTTGGGAGCCGCTCTACGAGGTGACGCAGATTAAAGGGGACGGCGAGGCGCATCCCTATCTCTCACCCACCGACGAATTCGCCGGCTACGAGCTGTGGGACGTAGGCAACCTGAACCTCAGCGAGGCGAAGAAGCCCGAGATGCTGCAGAGCGAGTATGCGCGCACGGCGCTGCAGACCGGACTTCAGCTCGAAGGCAAGCTCGGGATAAATCCGTACAAGTTCGGCATGATCGGCTCGACCGACAGCCACACCTCGCTCACTACGGCCGAGGAAGATAATTTCTTCGGCAAGCATTCAGGTTCAGAGCCCAGCCCACATCGCGCTGAACACGAATTCATGCGAAATGGCGACCTATTCCTCACAGGCTGGCAACAGGTCGCTTCCGGCTATGCCGGCGTGTGGGCGACCGACAATACGCGCGAGGCGCTCTGGGACGCCCTGCGCCGCAAGGAGGTCTATGGGACGACCGGCCCTCGCATGCTCGTGCGCTTCTTTGGCGGATGGGACTTTACCGAGGCCGACGCGCAATCGCGCAGTCCCGCCTTCGCAGGCTACAGCAAGGGTGTGCCGATGGGTGGGGACCTAACTGCTGCGCCCGCGGGCAAGGCTCCGACTTTCCTGATGGCAGCGCTCAAGGACCCGCTCGGCGGCAATCTCGACCGCATCCAGATCGTCAAGGGATGGGTCGACGCTTCCGGCGCTCGCCAGGAGAAGGTCTACGACGTGGTGTGGTCGGATGGCCGGGTGCCCGGTGCCGATGGCAAACTGCCTGCGGTCGGCAATACCGTCGACGTTGCGACGGCCACCTGGACAAATACGATTGGCGCTTCCGAGCTGATCAAGACGTGGACGGACCCGGATTTCGATCCGACTCTGCGGGCCGTATATTACGCCCGGGTGCTCGAGATCCCGACGCCGCGCTGGACGGCCTATGACGCCGTGCGCTTCGGGGTCAAGATGCCCGAAGGCGTGCCGATGTTCGGTCAGGAACGCGCCTACACCTCGCCTATCTGGTACACGCCGGGTTGAGTGGAGGCGACCGTGAATTTCCTGCGGGAACCCCTGCTCCACTTCCTTATCATCGGCGCAGCTCTCTTCGGCTTGTTCCGGTTCGCGGATGTGGGCGCCTCGACCGCATCCGACGAAATCGTCGTCAGCTCCGGCCAGATCGGCAGCCTTGCCGCGATCTTCAGCCGAACCTGGCAGCGGCCGCCGACCGCAAAGGAACTGGATGCGCTGGTGAGCGAGCACATCCGCGACGAGGTTCTCTACCGCCAGGGCGTGAAGATGGGCCTCGACAAGGACGACGTCGTCATTCGGCGGCGGATCCGGCAGAAGATGGAGTTCGTCGCGGAACAGGCGGCAGATGTCGAGCCGACCGAGGCCGAATTGAAGGCGTTCGTTGGCGAGCATCCCGACTGGTTCCGTAGCGAGGCCCGTTTCACCTTCGACCAGATTTATTTCCCGGCAGGTGGCGCGGGTGTTCCGAATGCAGAAGGGCTGGAACGCGTGTTGCGCGATTTGAACGCGGGGACCATAGAGGCCTCAACCCTCGGCAGCCCCTTGATGGCAGGAGCCGAATTCCGCGATGTTTCGAGGTCGGCCGTGGCGCAGACATTCGGCGAGGAATTCGCCGTGGGAATAGACAAGGCGGCCCAGAGCGGGTGGACCGGTCCAATCACCTCGGCTTACGGCACACACTTGGTTCGCGTGACCGCGCGCGTCGAAGCACGCGAGCCTCCCGTTGAGGACGTCCGCGAGGCGGCGCGGCGGGAGTGGCTGCATGCTCGAAAAGTCGTCGCCAACGAGGCGCTATACCAGCGGCTTCGTTCGATCTATGTAGTCAAGGTGGAAGCCACTCCTGCCGAGGCGATCGAGGAAAGGCGAGCGGAGGTCGCACCGTGACTCGGCTTCTCATCGTCCTTTCGGCAGCGTTGATCCTCGTTTCCGGTCATGCTCATGCACATGACCTCAGACCTGCCTACCTATCCATCACCGAGAGCCTGCCCCAAATCTACTCGGTGCTCTGGAAAGCACCGGCAATGGGTGAACGCAGACTGGCGGTCTATCCCCGACTGCCGCTAAGCGCGGCCGAAAGGACGCCGCACGAAGGCGCCATTCTCAATGACGCCTACGTCGAGCGGTGGACGGTGCACGCACCGACGGGGTTCGCCGGCGAGACCATTACGTTCGACGGATTGCCTGAGAGCCGCACGGACGTCTTGGTGCACCTGGAGCGGCTAAACGGCGAAGTCAGCACCGCGCGCCTGACCCCGGCCAACCCGTCCTTGACGGTACCGGCGGTCACCGGCTGGCAGCAGGTGGCCGCCACGTATGTCTGGCTGGGCGTCGGGCACATTCTCTTTGGCATCGACCATCTATTGTTCGTACTGGCGCTTATACTGCTCGCGGAAAGCTGGAAGCGCATTGCCGTCACGGTCACTGCGTTCACGGTCGCGCACAGCATCACACTCGGCGCAGCGACGGCTCGGTTATCTTAGTGTGCCCGGGCCGCCGGTCGAGGCGACGATCGCGCTAAGCATCGTATTGGTCGCGGTGGAGATCGTGAAGTCACGACAAGCAGGAGAAACAAGCCTCACCGGGCGTTTGCCCTGGCTCGTTGCCTTCGCGTTCGGCCTTCTGCATGGGCTGGGCTTCGCCGGCGCGCTCAGCGAAATCGGTCTGCCGCATCACGCGATCCCAGTTGCGCTGCTGTTCTTCAACATCGGTGTGGAACTGGGACAGCTCGCCTTTGCGGCAACCATCCTGACGGCATTCGCGGTACTAGGCCGGCTCTCGATCGGAGTCATTCGATCCCGAGGGAGTGCGCCGCACCCTTGGGCGCGGGTTGTCGCCGCTTACTGCATCGGCGGTATCGCCTCGTTCTGGCTGATTGAACGGGTCGGTGGGTTCTGGGCATGAAGGAAAGAAACTGCGAGGGCGCGAGCGATCTGCCGGCACGCCCCGCAATCGCGTCGATCAGCATGTTCTCCGCGTGTTACAGTTACGCACTTCCCCGACCGCCTAACCGGGAATAACGTCCGGAGCCCAAGTGGACGTTGGCGGCCGACCGATGTCAAAATGGCCCCTGCGCCGGACCGAGGATTGCGCTATCCCCTCAGGCTGCCACCTTGTACTTCGTTTGGTTCTCAACCTTCTCTTTGAGTACCGTCCGTGTTGAGCAACCGAGTGGCCAAGTTCCCGCTGCTCCGAGCTCGCCAAGCCCTGCAGGCCAAGAGCAGAACATTCGCCCAACCAGTTGGGTAAGCCCATCAGTCTGTTCAATTAGTCTGCTCAGCTGTTTGGGTCGCAGTGTTAAACAGACTCCTACCAGGTTGGCTCAAACCCAGAGAGTCAGGAAACAGTGCTGATCGCACAACAAAAGGTCAGGAATTAGCACGAAACGGAAATTTATGTCGGTCTCATGCCGCAGGGTGAGCTGTTTTGCGTCCGAAGATACAATAAGCGCGATCACTCGGCCGGCATTTGTAACTTCCTCGATGACACCACCGAACATGGCGACCGCGACACCACGTATGGGCACGTTGACTCTTGACCGCACCGGCCCAATACTTTGGGTTGGCCCTAATTTCCAACGATTTGGCTAGGGAGGAAGCAATGGAACCCGTCAATCGCAGATCCACACTCGCACTCGGCCTTACAATGGCTGCAACGCCTCTGATCGTTTGGGCGACACCAGCAGCCGCCCAGACTTACGGTCCCGATGAGGGCAAGGAGCTTGCACCCGGTGTCAGAGAAGTAGCGCTGGGCGAACGGGCATCAAACATAAAAGCGTATGCAATGGTCAAGCTGCGCGATGTCGTGATCCAACCCGGGGCGAAGACGCCGGACAACGTGATGAAAAACGACATGCTCTGCCACATGACTGAGGGGGGAGCTGTCGGTCGTTCAGAACGAAAAAAAGTTCACAGTCAAGAAAGGCGAGGTTTGGACCTGCGCTAAAGCCGATACGACAGAAGGCACGCAGAACACGAGCAGCGCGGTTGCGATCATGCGCGTCATCGATTTGATGCCTGCATGAGGAGGTAACGCGTCGAAGTGCGACAGCAGCCCTAAAAATGAAGCCGGCGGCGACGTTACCATTATGCGGCCGCGCGAAAAGAGGTCGATGCGGCATGCGCTTGGCATCAACCGTTCGGCCTCACGATAGGCCTCTTCGGGCTTGCGGGAATGCTCACGGGCCTTGCCATGAATCACTGACCGGGTGGATTTGGTTAACTTCGGTTCGGCGCGTTTGGCGATGATAAACGGCTCATGCGATCCGCGAAGTCCGTAACCGGTTCCGAATGACACCTTGCTCTTGGACATCTTCACCCACACGCCTTCGGTGCAATACTCGAAACCCCATGCCTTGATGGTTGTGAGCTGCTGCGGAAGCATTGGAGCCGTGCACCAGAGCCAGAGCACGCAATTTGGAGCGGCAGATCTATGATTGGCAATGCGTTGATTTCTTCCAACGCCATGGTGTCGTAGTGTGCCTGAACCTGCCTTGGCACCGTATCTCGAAAGCATCCTTTCCGCTCAACAGTGGGAGGCAAACTGATGGCTATGGCAATCCGCAAGCTTCCCACTGCCTTTTCGATCACCAAGCCGGCTGTAGTGAAGAAACCACGGCAGAAGATCGCGGCACATCTCGATTTCATCCGGTCGTTACCTTGCTTGATTACCGGCGCGCGTGACGTCGAGGCTGCCCACATCCGTTATGGGAATATGCGGTGGGGAAAACGCTTAACAGACATAGGGGAAAAGCCTGACGATCAATGGGTAGTTCCCCTATCGACAAAAATGCACCGGGAGCAGGTCGGCGACGAAGAGCTGTGGTGGCGCGAAAAGGGTATTGATCCCGTTTTGGTCGCGATGGCGCTGTGGCGCGCGACCGGTGACGAACAGGCCGGCGAAAGCATCATTCGCGAAGCGAGGATTTTATGACGGGCACCCACATGGTTGCTTTCATCTTCGCCCTGTTCGTTGTTGGTTTGGCGTGGGTATTTTCGCCCTGGTCGCTTTGGCTGGCATTCTTTGTTTTCATGTTCGTCAGCTTCTATCGTTGGCTGACCGTAACACCCCACGATCCCTATGGGAGATAGGTGAAGTGACAATGCTGCCATACATCTATCGTTGGAACCGGATGGATCGCAAAGGTCAGCCCTGCGAGGTCACAGCGCGCGGAACGATGAATAGCTGCTGTGTCCGGTTCGCGGACGGCTACTCCATGGTCACCAGCCGCAACGCCATCCAGAAAAATCGCGGCGATACGCCTACATCGCCAAAGCCCGACCGTTTCGAGGTGTCGTCATGAACACCGCTGTCCTTCTAATGGCGCAGTACAACGGCTCTGCCATCATTCCAGTCGAAAGGTCTGCAAAGACTACTTCTCCCATCTCACACCAGAAAAATTCGTCCGCAAAGTCAGTCTAGGCGAAATCACCATTCCACTCGTCCGAATGGAGCACAGCCAGAAGTGTGCCAAAGGCATCCATCTGCAAGATTTGGCCAACTATTTGGATGAGCGCCGCGCAGCGGCGGTCAAAGAAATCAGGCAGCTAACAAGCTAGATTCAGGATTCACTAATCAGAGCCCGAAGGCAAATGAGGCTGGCCTTTATTGGCCGCTCCCGTTGCTGTGGTCGATCAAATACCCGCGATAACTACGGAAGCCAGGTTGGTGCGCTGACCGGCCCGAGCGCTGCAAAATAACCTGTCGAAAAGGGCTGCGAGGCCCAACCAACAACGAGGTGCAACTGAGACGGATGGGCTATGCTGCCCCGACACGGTAATTCAGCTCCAAAGCTAACAAACGTATACACCAGCCACGCAGCGCCGAACGGTGCGCCTCGCACTACGTCGTGCAACGCCAGCTACACTGACGGGGGTGAGCGGACGCCCGACCCGCGCCTCTGCCGACGTGACGAAACTGATCCCTGGAATCGGCATCTCCATTCCCGCTTCCAGCAAGAATGATGAGACGATTCCCGTCATCAGGGCAATCTTGAGTTTTTTTGAAACGCTCATTTGGTGCCTCCCACAGCGAAATGGTCCGGAATTTCATCGATGTTTACAAGTTTCTTCGGGTCGTCGACCTTGTTGGCATCGGTCGGAGCTTTGAAGGAGAAATTGTCCGCAACGACATCTGTCCCGGTCTTCCAGTCGCTGATCTGAACGCTGTATTGTGGTCCCTGATCGGCTTTGGGATCGGTGATGACGTACCTGCAGGGATAAGGTTTCTCACCTTGCGCAACCCAAATCTGCCAATCGACTTCCTTCGCCCGGAATGCCAGATGATCGCATTCGGTGCCTCCGATCACACCGCTGCCGAGATCCTTAACGTCGACCACATCTTGCATCAGCTCGCCGTAGACGTCCCCCACGAGGAGATCAGCGCCCGGCACGGGCCTGTTGTAAGTGTACCGCAACTCGTCGATCAGATGGTCGATCGTCCCCGGAACTTCGAACTGGGTGTAGAGATTGTCATCTTTGCCGAGAAGCGTCAGGGTCTTTCCGTCAAATGTCATCTCGACGTTGGCAAATCCGCCCGAGCGCGTCGCGCGGATCTTGTCCGGCCTGCCCATTTCCATTGTACCGGAACTGGCCAGCATGATTTTCTGGTGCTCCTTGGTGACGACCTCAAGATTGGTGTCATATTTGAAAGAGATGGTCTTTTGCGCCGCCAGGTAGTCGGACATCGCCTTGAGGATTGTTTTGGCTTCGGCCTCACCGGCCGATGCGCCTGTTGGTGTTCCGGACGCAATGATCAGAGCCAGCACCGCTGATGAAAGCGCGGTCGAAATGAAATGCACGGATTTAAGATCTGTTGTGACCATAGAAGATATGCCTCCCCTTTTTGTTGTCGCACATCCTTCGGATGGTGTCCCCAGCGCGCTCACCGTAACACGAAGCGGACATGCCTGCGCGTTGATTTACCAAGAGCCAGCCCAGCATAATGGCTTACGATTCAAGTCTTCATAACGCTTCTGGCTTATGGCGCGGGATGATCAAATAAATTAGATTTGGATCGACAAGGCAGGATATCTTTCCCGCAACAATTAAAACACATCGATTCTGATTGTATCCTGGATGCATCTGAATGAGGGGGAAGAAATGGTCCAACCGCGTCAGGATATTACCCGGGTGACTCTCGCTGTGCTCTTCATAGGCGGCCTGCTTGTCAGCAGCGCCTGGATAATGCTTCCATTCCTGCCCGCCACCATCTGGGCTTTAACCTTGGTTATCGCCACTTGGCCATTGATGATTTGGGTGGAACGCCGTGCGGGCAATCGGCGCGGTGTTGCCGTCCTGGTGATGACAATCGTTCTGCTGCTGGTGTTGATTGTGCCATTGTGGCTTGCCATCACCATGATCGTCGACAACGTCGACGCCATCAAAGGTCTCATCCAAAGCGCGCTCACGTTTCGGCTGCCCCCCGCTCCGGAATGGTTGGATCGCGTGCCACTTGTCGGGGCCCGCGTGAGTGAAGCTTGGAGTAAACTAGCAGCCGCTAGTGTGCACGATCTGGCACCAACGCTTGATCCCTATGCTGGTGCGGCGGCCCAATGGTTCGTATCAGCAGCAGGGAGCCTGGGCGGCATGTTCCTTCACTTTCTACTGACGACCGCAATAGCTGCGGTGATGTACGCACGTGGCGAACAGGGAGCCGCTATGGCAATTCGGTTCGGTCGTCGTCTCGCTGGTGACCGGGGTGAGATGGTAGTGCGCCTCGCCGGACAAGCCATTCGTGGCGTGGCCCTCGGCGTGGTGGTTACCGCCGTTGCGCAGAGCGCGTTGGGCGGTATCGGGCTGCTTGTTGTCGGTATGCCATTTGCCTCAGTGCTGACTGCAGTCATGTTCATTTTATGCCTGATCCAGATTGGTCCTGGGCTGGTGTTAGTCCCGGCGGTCATTTGGATGTACTACTCTGGCAATGCGATATGGGCATCGATACTTCTGGCGTTCACAATTGTCGCCGGGGCGATGGATGGCTTTCTCCGCCCCTATCTAATCCGCAAGGGAGCAGACTTGCCGTTATTGCTTATCTTTGCGGGCGTCATCGGCGGTTTGGTAGCGTTTGGGATGTTGGGAATTTTTGTCGGCCCGACGCTTCTGGCGACCGCTTATACGCTATTGCAGGCATGGATGGCGGACACCGATAACGAAAAAGTCGTCGTCCGCAAACATTTCAAGAGGGCCTTGATGAAACTTGTCGGGGTCGCCGACGGGTGCCTCAGTCGCCATCGTCCCGGTCGTCATCATCATCGTCATCGTCGAGATCGCGAAGGATCGACGACTGGAAGCAGGAAGATACGCCAGTCCTCGTGACCACCAGGCTCGCCCGACTGGCCAGCCGTAGCGCGACTAGCTTGCCAGGCTTCGGCTTCTTTCGGGAGCGCTCCACGCAAATTGATTTCCGAGACACCGTCCCAGAGGGAACGGCCTTGGTTTTGGAACACATGCAGGTCCCGCCGTAACCCCTCGTCCGACAGACGGGCCTTGGCATCATCTTCGGTTGCCGCGTCAAAAGCGACAATTCCTCGTCCTGATATCTCGGCCACGTATACGGTCATTTTTCGATCCTCTCAGAGCTGGGTTGATGGGCTCCCGATGGCTGAAAACGTGCGGTGCAAGTGCGCTGATGCAGTTCCACTACCCGACAGCACATTTTGGTCTGGGTCAGATTTCCGGGACCCTTCGCATCAAATGTAGCGCCGTCAGCTCAGCTTTCGCCCTCCACCAATTTCAATTTTGCTTCAGCGGCCTTCTTGCGTGCGATCGTTTCGCCCGCAGCGGCCACTGCACCTCCCGAATGCTCCTCGCCGGCGACCTGCACCGTCGGTGAGGCAAATCCGATACCGTTCTCCACAAAGGCTTCGCGGATCATCGCGTAAGCGCGCCGCCGGATGGTGGATTGGTGGCCGGGTTTGGTCATCATGGCGAAGCTCAACTTGATGCCATAATCGCCGAACTCCTCCACGCCCTTCATTTTTACCGTTTCGATGATCTGCGGGCCGAACTCCTCATCGGCGAGCAGGGCACCACCGACGCCCTTCACCAGCTTTTTGACCTTGGGGATGTCCGCGTCGTAGCTGACCGAGATAAAGAATTTGTCGATGACCCAGTCCCGGCTCATGTTCTGCACGGCACCTAGGGTGCCAAATGGAACGGTGAAAATCGGGCCGCGATGGTGGCGCAGTTTGACGGAGCGGATGCCGAAAGATTCAACGGTGCCCTTGTAACTGCCACTCTGGATATATTCCCCCACCCGAAACGCATCATCGGTCATGTAGAAGATGCCGCTGATGATGTCCTTGACCAGCGACTGCGAGCCGAAGCCGATCGCGACGCCGAAAATGCCGGCGCCTGCAATCAATGGACCGATCGCAACGCCGAGCCCGGACAAGACCATCATGATGGCGATGGCGGCGATCAGCACGGCAAGGAAATTGCGCAGGATCGGCAGCAGGGTCAGGAGACGCCCGCTACGGGCCAGCGCAGCTTCATCGCCGCCTTCGATGCGGGCGCGTTCGATACGCTGGTTGATAAGGCCCTTGACCATATGCCAGATCAGATCGGCGGCGAGCAGGATCACCACGCCGCTCAATACGCCGCGGATGATGCGGCTGGCAGCCTCGTCCTCCATCAACCCGCTTGCGCGCATGCGAACGACGGCGGCAAGCCACGCGGCGGCGAGCGCGATGACGATTACCCTAGCGCCCCGTTCAATGAGCACTTCGAAGATCGGGTTCCTGGGCTTTGCCTTATCATCAGGGCCAGAGAAGAACGACTTCACGATTGTGCTGGTCGTCCTCAAAATCGACGGCAGGATGAGCGCATAGATGCCGACCCACAAAGCCCCGCTCGTGCCGGCAACCCACAACACCCAGAGCAGGCACAGATAGAAAGTGAGCAGCCACTCCTTGACGCGGTGGACTCGAGAAGCAACGGGGGCTCCCGGGCGGTTCCAAACGGTTTCGAGTGCGACCGCCAGGAGGCCAAGGCCAATTGTGTAAACGATCAGACTCTTGACGTTGGGTGTAAAATTAAGCGCGATCATCACGCGGGCCACCGCCCATCCCGTAAAGAAGATACCCGTGAACAAGGCAACCCGTCGATACCAAAAGGCTGCCATCACATCATCCATCGAAATCAGGCGAACCGGGGCCTGGCTGCCGTCATTCGACTGCCGGTGATCGATTCCAAGCAGGATTGCGGTCATTCTCATGATCACGCGCCAGGCGATCAGAGCGACCAGCATGGGCAGCATGATTGCAGCAAGCAGCGGCGGCCAGGTGAAAGCCAGGAATGCACCGATGCTGGCAAAAGTAAAAACCACCAGCGGTGCGATAGCGGCGAAGATCGACCGGCCGATCACGTGATGCCGTGCTGGCGTGCCTGCCTCAATCGTAGCGGAAGCAATATTCCCCCGGCTTGCCTGGCTGACCAAACGCCGGAAGGCAAATTCGGCACCAAAGCCGAGCGCGGCAAATGCGACGAAGAGCACCAGGATTGCTCCCGGACGATGCCCGCTGATTTCGGTCATGATCGTCGAGCGTGCGCCCATGAATTCACCGGGCAGCGCCGGAATGGCTTGCCCCAGGCCCCGCAAATGCGCTCGAATGGTATTCGACCAAACCATGAAGTCGCTGGCTGTTGGCACAGCAGGTATCTCTGCAGCGGCTGGCGGCGTACCCTTTGTGGCAATCCAGGTTTTGATTTCCGGATCATCCAGGAGTTTGATCAGTTCCTCAACCTTGGCCGGCGTTGGCGGCGCAGCTACGCTCTGCGCTTGCGAAGGCGTGAGAGACGCGCACAATAAAGTGAGGCTCAACGCCAGCAGGACGCTTACCTTGGCGGTCAAGTCCCGGATTGCAGCCATGTGCATTCAAAACCCCGACGTGCAGTTTCAACAATATACACTCAAGAAGTCGGCCTGTCTCAATTACAATGGGTGCGGGGAGGCTCCGCCAAAGGCGCTCACTTACGAGGACATCCCTGACTGCAAATCCAACAGAGCGTTAGTGGCCACCCAACACGAGTGTCTGGACGGGCAGCAGCAGCGCCTGCATACGGAGGATCATGGCATGCACAATCGCGACCGTATCCACGACATGCAGGAACAGCCATTCTGCTGTGCCAATATCTTTCGCGGCGAGAGCTTCGTGGTTGTTGGTATAGGCATTGGCGATGCAGCTGCTGCCTGGCGGCAAGCCGGCCAGCAGACCGGGATAGAGCGGTTCGAGGAACACGGTGAGCGTCCCTCCCTGGGCAATCTGTCCTACATCGAGCAGTTGGTCCGATGCACGGAGTTGCCCAGCGGCAATGACATCCTGGACCTCGGTTACGACCATGGGAATGATCGTAAAGGGCTTGCCGATGCACGTGGCCTCGGCAATCATCCCCTTTTTCATCACCTGCGCCTCGATCTGACCAAAGCCGGCAATTAGCGCTACCCGTCCTGCTTCTTCGGGAACGAGGATCCCTGCGGGTCGTATCATCGTATTGACAATGTCGCCGGGCCGGAGCGTGAACTGCTGAACCGTTCCCGCGACACCGGCCCGAACCAGGGTCTTATCCAGTTCGACCTGTGCCTGCGCCAGCGCTGCCTCTGCACTCGCCTTCTGAGCAGGCAGGAGGGATGAGAGTTTTGTCTCTATCGTCCGCTTGTTGGCGACAGCGGCGTCGAGCGCGCCCTTCCGGCCATCCGCGGCGATTTGCAATCGCTCCACCTCTCGAACCGAGACGTCCGCATTGCGCCGCAAAAGCTCTTGCCTGGTTGCCAGCTCGTCCAGAGACTGCTGGTATGCACCTTGCGCCTGCTGGATGAGACCGTCCGCTGCCGCAAGTTCGGTTTGTGCCACAGCGGCCTCGGCAACAGTTTCAGCGATTTGGCGTTGTGCCGTCTCCCGCGCTGCCTCCTGTTCAGAACTGTCGAGCCGAAACAGCGGATCGCCGGCTTGCACCTTGGCATTGACCCCGACGAATACTTCAGCAACACGGCCAGTGGTTTCCGGAAGGATGGTCACGGTGCGGAATATCGCGGTGACGTTCTTCGTCGACGGATGATAGTAAAAGATGAGAGTAATCAACGAAACAGTCAGCAACAGACACGCCGTAATTCCCCAGCGCAACTCATACCAAACGGTATAGAGGTTGATATCCCGGCCAAGACGCTTGCCTTGCACATAACGACGGAAGAGATAGTCCGGAAAGACTGTGAGCATGGAACAGAGAAGTAATTCAAACATGCTCAGACACTCCGCCCGCAGTCTCAGATTTCGGCTCTGGTTCGGGGAGCGAAACGATTGCCTTATCCTCGCCAAGTTTATCACGTCCGGAAAGCTTTTCGAGCGATTGTGCAATCGACACCATCGGCGTCGAGAAATCCGGCAAATCGATCATCGCCAGCAACAGACCGGCGATCCAAAAAATATGGTTATGGGTAAAAAGAGAAATGAGCGCGAGCACGGCCACAATCTCCATTTGCACTTTTTTGCCCCGATGCGCCATGTGCTCGGGCAGTGCATGGAGTTTAAAATAGAAATTACCGACTATGAGGACCATTGCCAAAAGGAAGACGACGACCACGTTGAACAGCCAGTCGGTTTGGCCGGGGGCAGCGATAAAAACTGGCAAGTGTTCTATCGCCGCCGGATGTATATTGTCGGCCAATCCCCAACTCCCCAAACGAACGTCACGGGCCCCTTCCGGACAATTCGGCCTCTACGTCATTAATTTGTATCATATCAATTTAATAAGAATGAACATAAAACACGCTTTCTGATACTTATTGTACCATGCCGCAGTCTCTCTGCGGTGCAATCGCGTGTAGGTGTGCATACTGCGAATGGCCGCCGGCTCGGACTTCGCTACCTCCAGATCAGCACGGAATGCTGGCTCCGCATGGAGGCGCGCCGCGACGGTGGCCCCCATGACCCGCGGCTCTCTGCATACGCGCGTGAGAATTGCATCGGTTTGGTCCGGCGAGATCTCGCTGAGGATGAGGGCGGCCCATGCCCTCCTGGACAGACCCGCGTCTGTGCTTCGGCAGCGCACAATGATGAACGCCGCCGCTGCCTTCTCTCTATTTTGCTTGGAACAGATTGGGTGACGTACGCGTCAGGGTGGTCCGTTTGTGGAGTGATGCCTCATGGCAGTTTCTGCCAAATTTGATACCTGATCGCCAGGGGTTTTACCTGTAGGTACGACGATAGTACGACATTCAGAAATACCTGTGACCAAGCATATGATTAAAAATCAAATTTCGAACGTCATTCCAATCCATCAGCGTCAGGCCTGAGATTGGATTCTTACGTGTCATCAAGCAAACAGCTCGGCCCCCCGGGTGGGGTTCCGATGGGTCGGGCTTGGTTTATGTTGATTACCGCGAAGGATCAAATCACATAGTAAATATTGCTTACTCCATGTTGCGGAACTGACCCGCTCCTTCTCCGTTCGGTTCGATGGAAGATCGACGGTTCAATGGGGTAAGAATTGTGGCCAGCAAGACTGGACGAATGCTCGTTGTTACCTCGCTACTTCGCGCTGTTGAACAGCTCCTCAATTATTGGCCTATTGAGCGAGGCGAGAAACTTTCCGCAGCCAGGTGCGCGCTCCTGTTATGCCTGGAACGCAAGCTACCACCCGATGCTGCACGCAGCGCCTTCATCGAAGCGGCCAAAGAAGCGGGCAATTATGTCGATGAGCTGATACGGCTGGCGCCAGCTGGAAAAGTGAAAAAATGGCATAAATCCAAGCACGGCCGCTCGGGATCTAGCCGCCTTAGACAGACGTTTCCTCGATCGCGTAAGCGCTATCCAGCTGATTATTGATGATTATCTGCGCCGGAGAAAATCGTAGATCGCACGACGCCCGCGAGCGATGACTTTAAAGCCGCGTCGCATTGAGCCCGTAAGCTCTCTGAAGAGAGACAAGGTTTACGGTCATTGTTCCCTCTCGCAATTCATTGATTTGGGCGGGCTATCGGTAAGCCGGGAAAAAGCAAAAGCCGAACTTCCATACAAAAACGCGCAGCATCAGACGCGCTTCGGTGGCTCCCGCACCTCATCGGGATTTGGGAGGGGCATCTCGTCCGGCAACTGAATTGGCGAGGGCTCCTCTACTGGCGGGCCCGGAATCGGTGGATCGTCAGGCAACGGGATTGGTACAGGATCTGGGTACGGGTCAGGTTCCGGACCCGGGATTGGATCGCCCATATCATTTTCTCCTTGTGATGCATGGTTAACTGCTCACCGCAAGAGAATGTTCCAATGAGTTGGCACATCAATACGGTGTGGCCGAAATCGCGACGTGGATCCGCTTCTTGTTAACCCGGTCGAGTCATATTCAAACGGCACGGCTTCGCAATCGACGACATCGCATTTCCTTGCACCAGAACCTCAACTGTCTACCCGCAGGCCCTAGAGTTTTCATGGCCCTCGTTCCCTATAATTTCGCCTCGCGACACGCTTGCGGTCGATGTCGGATCAACTATCATCCCCACCATGTGTAATCTTTACAACACTACAACGACTAACGAAGCGGTGGGGCAGCTCTTCCTGCCGATTAGTGATCTTACCCATCGACTGACGCCACAGATGGATGTCTATCCGGACTATCCGGCCCCGATCGGTCGCAAGGACGCCAACGGCGATCGCGAGTTGGCACGAGCCCGCTGGGAAAGGCCAACGCTACCGCAGTTCGCAAAGGGCGAAGTCGACGACGGCGTCACCAACATCTGCAATGTGAAATCGCCGCACTGGCAGCGATGGTTTGGACTGGAAAGCCGCTTCGCTGTAGCGGCGACAAGCTTTTCGGAATACGGCCCACATCCCTATCCTGTAATGAAGAAAAAGCCACCGCACTGGTTTGCTCTAAATGCGTTGGGAAGAAGGAGGAAGGTCCGGTGCACGCCGATGTCTTCGCCTTTTTTAACAACCGTTTATCTTGCGAACGGCCGGGGAAATCGACATCTGGATGAATGCGCTCGCAGAACAGGCCCTGCAAATGCAAAAACCCCCGCCAGAGGGAGAATTGATCGTTTTGCCCAACCGAAGGCAGAGGAAGACGAGCCGCTACTGCTCTAACGGGAGGATTGAGCGATGCCGTGGAAAGTCAGGTTTCGCGACAAGGATTTCAATGGAGATGAAAGCTGGGATCGCGCGTTTGAATTTGAGGTTAGGAAGGCAATGACGGACACGCGCGAGCTTTCGGGCTCTGCAGAAATAATCTTTCATGCGAAGGACGACGATCTTATCGACGATGTGACTTTTCACGAATCTTCCGATCCAGACGAGTTTCCGTTTAGTGGCATCCATGGTCATCATCCTGAACTCGGTGAGGTATTTATCTTCTCAGGAGTGCCCGACGAAGGCGAAGGACAGTTGATCGCACTTTATAGTGCAAAGGACTTCGGTGACCCGCCATACAACGATGAGCGCTTTACAGGTGACGGCTCGTGACCATTCCAAAACCACAATATCCGCCAAATCATCCGGATCGCTTCCGAGATTGTCAGCGGGCAATAGAAGATCGAATGTTGGAGTTGCTGGGTGAAGCTCAAGCAGCCGGATGGACCAAAGAAGAAATCTTGGCCGCGATGATCCAGGTTGCTGAAAACACCCATCTGGCGATGCATCCAAACGTGTTGCTTTCGGTCGAGACCGAGTTGAAGCGATTGCGAAAGAAATGAAATATCTGCTGGTCCAATCTTCAGGGGAAATCAAGGCATGATTTTTGAGAGGGTTACTCGAATTGCTTTCGGCGTCGCGAGTGCATTTCTCATGTTACTGGCCTTTGGATTGATCGCGTATGCAGCCTACGAAGTAGCAAGAGATTTATTGGCATACAGTGTCAACATTGGAACCACTCTGCTCGAAGCAGTGGGATATACCGTCATCGCAATTGCAGTATTCGATGTCGGAAAATACCTCTTGGAGGAAGAGGCAATTCGCGCACGTCAGATGCGTCAAGCGGCCGAAGCACGAAGGAGTCTGACCAAGTTCATTTCAACGATTGCCATAGCAGTGTTTCTTGAAGGATTGGTCGCGGTATTCGAAGCTGGGAAAAAAGATGTCCCGATGATGATATATCCCACCCTTCTCCTGTTCACCGGTGTGATGTTGCTAGTTGGATTGGGCGTCTATCAAAGATTGAGCGCGTCTGTCGAAAGCGAAACCTCGGATCGAGATGCGCGCCAGGCAACGCGCAGCAAACGCGCCGCATCGACCGTAAAACAATAGCAGGAACGATGTCGAAAACCTTGGAAAAGCCCGCCTACCCTTCCCGCATCGAGATAGGACCTGCCGGGCCCCTTGAACATGACTGCATGCGTTTCGGTTACAAGGCGCTGGAGCCTTCGGTTTTGAAAAGCGATAAGGTCGGGGATGGTCATATGAAGATGGCCGGTGAGGGCTGAATTGACCCCAAGATCACGTGTTGAGCAGATTGACAAGGAGATCGGCGTGAAGCTCCGAGAATTCCGCTTGGCGGCAGGGTTCAGTCAGGTGCAGCTTGGGGCAGCAATCGGAAGATCATATGTTCAGATCCAGAAGTATGAGAGCGGTGCTAACCGCATCGCCGTTGCCACGCTGATCCACATTTGCCGGGCACTTGAATTAAACCCAATGGATATCATCGGCGAATACGTTGATGTGCATGAGCCGACACACAGTATGAGCAGTCAACAAGCTGTCGCAGCGGGGAAGGAGGCCGAGCGCTCCTCTAGAAAGAAGCCAAACGATTTTTATTGGAATTGGCGCCTTAAGCGGAAGGCTCGTCCAAGACGAGGCTGAAGAATGTCGCAACGCATGAAGACTACAAGCCATTCAGAATCGGCTCCGTCCTGCACGGCGGAAAGGCTATAGGCCGAAGCTTGAGACCTGCAAGGAAATCCTCCTGTTGTGCCTGGCTGGCGAATAAGCTATCGCGCATGTGGCATTTGTAGACGGCCAGGGGCTGGCACCTACATCGCTCGCCACCACAGCGCTACCTGGCGGGTAGACTCGAACCGCGATGGAGCAAACGAACGCGCCGGAGCTCTGCGCCACCATACCGAAGGACAGTGGGCGAATGCTTGACAAGTGCGGGTATCAAGAATCAACTCAAATTTTGTTGTTCCCTTCGCTGGTGATACCGGAGACCTAGCATTTCTGGCTCCAACTTGGTCGAATCAAGCCTCACCGGTGAAATGGCCTTGTCGCCCATTCGAAGTAGCGTGCCAGGCTGAAATCGAGCGCCGTTCCACCAATGCCCCAGGCCTGAGTTACGTTGCAATCGGGGCTCTTTGATTTTCGGTGAGACGTGGATCGCCGGACTCTTGTTGCAGCATGCAGGGTTTTTAGGAGCGAAAATGGAAAAGGCGATGGGTGTCGCTTTGGCGATTTTTCTCGTCTTTTTAATACTCTACTTAGCGGTTCGCTTGGTGGATTGGGCGGTGTAGGCGCACCTTCGAGCCCGCCCCAGCGACTTCGATGCAGCCGTCTGCAGCAATGGTGAGAACTGAGAAGGCTCGGGTTAGTATACAAGCATGCTAAACAAGGACGTGCCGCTATTAGGCATGGTCCTCATCGCGCTAACGGGGAAACGAACATCATAAATTTTTCAATACCGGCGCAGCCTTGACTTGCTGCCCCCAATCCGGATCGCTACTTGTTGTCAGCGCCCCGGTCCCTGCCCGTAGCGGCAAGGCTCTCTGTTGGCCAACGGCGCCGCAAAGAGCTCAGCATCCATAATGAATTGTAGCGAACTCACGACTGATTGATAGTCGTTGGCTAATGCTCCAAAATGCCGAAGCTGGTACCAGCACGGGGCTCGGCGCTCCGCATTTTTCTGCTTTGGTGCGCGCGTCGGGCTCCACAGCTGCGGTCCCTTTTTGGCTAAATTCCGTCAACCTTGCCAGCGCAATTCAGCTCGCAAATGATCGATTATTTCGTGAAATTTTCGAGTGTTAGAACAGAATACTCAACCTAAATAGTTATTGTTGTGGTCACTGGAAAAAGTATACAATATAAAGGCTGGAATCCCTCCCCCGGATGCAGCAAGGACCCGGCGTCCACTCTCCAAACCGACGTCGGGTGCGGAGTCTGGCGCCGATTCCTCAATCGAAAGAGCGCCAGGCTTTCCGTA
This sequence comes from Phyllobacterium sp. A18/5-2, assembly GCF_025452215.1. Lineage (NCBI taxonomy): Bacteria > Pseudomonadati > Pseudomonadota > Alphaproteobacteria > Hyphomicrobiales > Phyllobacteriaceae > Phyllobacterium > Phyllobacterium sp. A18/5-2. The sequence goes on from NZ_CP104967.1 coordinate 1,347,160, forward strand.
AAGTCTTGATGGCCGTCCAAGGGCGTGTCTGATTGACCAAGCAGAGGCCTCGCGGGAGGTATTCTTCCCGGATGCGATAAGCCAAGCCTCATTTTGTTGGAACCATTTCGTATAGATGCCCCGGCATTGTCCAATACCGCATGTCTGAGACACCTGGGACCCTACCGTCGTTGTGGATTGGCTTGGTTTGTTTACAGCCAAGTCCTTTTTCCGCCTTGGGAACGCCCAACGACAGAGTCCGGCGATCGAAATTTGAAACCGATTAGCCTTAAAATCTAAACACATACGCCGAGAATTATAGAAATAGGGTCACGAGTGGCGGCGCCAGCTCATGGCCGACATTGTGGTAAAACTCGGTATTTGCAAAAGAGATCCCTCTGGCCATTTAGGTACAGTCCAACAGGTTTCTGGCCTCCGGTGAGTAACCCGCCATCAAATAATCGGCAACCGTGGGGTCTTTGCTCCGTGCCGAGAGTGAGCGAAACGAAAAAAGCTTCGCAAGAAATTCTATAAGACAAAAGTCCCGGCAGGCCGGATTACTGCGCAGTTCCGGCAGGGTTTTTGGTCTGAGTGTCGCCACCGGTGCCCGTCTGAGGTGTCGGGCTTTTATTGGCAGGAGCATTGGTCGTCGATTGATCGCCGGAAGGCGGTGTCGCATTATTCAAAGGCGTGTTTTTTCCACCGGTGTCGGTGTTCTGATTTGTAATCGTTGCGCCGTCGTCCGCGCTCTCGCCAAACATTTCGGCAGCAGCCCAGGCTACGAGTGCGAGAATCAACCCACCAATAAGCACCATGAGAATCGGCCGACCGAGTGGGCCCTGCCGCGCTTCCTTTGCGGTCTCACGAACCGGTGTTTGTGAATTTTGCTTGTCCATGATGTGCATCCTTTTCTCATAGTGTTGAACATGCGAAACGACAGATAGTTCCGCCAAGGGATGGACATCACGGCATTAGGGCCAACTGACTTGGTATTGAGGTTTGCAGTTTCGCAAGAGATCCCGGATCTGATGGTGCAAGGGATGACACGCCCGCATGTTCCCGAAACAGCAGCCATGAGACGATCGAACGGGATGAGCACCCCCCGGGTCAATACCATCGGTGTCGTTCGTTATCGGTGAGGGCTCGTCCAACCAGTAAGCCCAGGAAGAAGCCAAGGACGCCGACGACACCAAGGACTGATGTGGTCGTTCCCGGGTGGTCTCGCGCCACTTCGGAAACAGTTTGCGCCTGCGCCCGCAGGCCCTGGGTCACACTTGACACGGTCTTCGACGCCTGGTCGGAAGATTTCGCGCGTGCCGGACCAGCAACTTTGGATGGCTGAACTCGGACGGGGGTTTCCCTTTTCGTAATTTTTTTCCGAGGCGATGCGATCGGTTTTTCCAGCTTTTCTTGGCGATTTTCCGTAGCTTGAGGTTTTTCGTTGGGAGCGGAGGTCTCGACCATTTGAATCTATCCTTTATGCATGAATGGATATTCAGCAACGGCTCACAAACATCTTGGTTCCGAAGGCGAACTCACCCAGCCGCCCAGTCGAGGTGCTTTCGTCCAAATCGCGTGGTATGTCGAGCTGCGATCGACGGTTCAAACCTCGACCGGACGGATGGTGTCGATCCTTATTGACCCTTCAATCACGCCGCGTTTGAGATCGGTGCGATCGCTGTCAACTTCGATCACCGTATAAAGTTTGTCGTCCCTGAATGCGCTTGCATTGATCGTCGTCACATCGTCCGCAGGCGCAGCATCGATCTCCATGAAGTCGAGCTCCCGTCCTGCTGCGACCAATCTGGCGTCGCCAGCGGTCCGTGCGGCGACCAGCACCTCACCCTGAAAAGGCGAATTTTGCCAGCGAGGGTCCTCCGCTGAGGCTGTGGGAACCAATCGATTTGATCGGATCCGGGAAGTGGCGAAGAGCGGCCGGCGGCATCTGATTGTTGCGCTTCGCTTTCCACAGAACGTCCAAAGGTGGTGGAACTGCTGCGATCAAATACCTCTTTGTCGTCTGGTTTGTTAATGTCGGACATGGGGATCTTCCTTCGAGAGACTTCGTATTCGCGAAACGGAATATTCGGCGAATTGGTTCCGATCGGGCTGCGGTGTAGACCCTGTGGTGCTCCACTCGCCCAGGTTCCCCAGCATGCATGGCTGCCAAATGTTGGGCACGAACTGCTCGCTCTTGTGGTGGTTCAAGGGAGCTCGACCAAGCGATATTACGTCTGGATCCGTTCACTGTTCTCAACTGGCGGTAACCCGCAGACCGACTTATCCTCCCCTTCAATTTCTGAGCGATACTGTCTGCCGGTTGAATTTGGAGGCTCACGTGGTATCGTTGCAGATCGTCTTTATGGTTACAGTTTTCATAACTATCTCAAGCGCCCTTGCGGCAACGTGCATCGTGATTTTCGGCGATACGCGCCGCAACGCTGGCCAGCGCTCCGTCGCCGAGAAAATGGTTCAAATTGCAGCAATTGGTGCCGCAGCGATCGCATCATTGTTGGTCATCACTTAATCGGCGTTCGACCGGCGTATGGGCCCGTGTGTGTCTTCAGCGTCTGTATTGATCCGACGAAAACGGCAAAATAAGGCACACACGGAGCCCATCGCATCGACAGAAGCCGTTTCGCTCAACAGATATACCCGCGACCGCCTGCACCGAATAATATCAGCACTGTCGAACCGCCGTTCTGGCAATCTGAACGGGGCCAGCGCTGAGCCGTCGGAGTATCAAGCAAAGCCTACCTCGAAAAGTATCTGGATGGAGTTCCGTAGTTTGGCCGGGATCCGACTGGAGGCGCTAACGAACACTGGTGCGATGCGGCCATGGCTGCAATTGCTCGTCGATTTGGAATTCAACAGGCGCGACACAGTTGTGCGGCTTGAATTACAGGATCATGCGGCCACATTTCGATCGAGGCAATAATGCGGACCACCTCTCGGAAAACGTCAAAGTTGGTCGGCCAGGCCCAAATACGCCGTCGGCGCGGGCCGAAACCAAACTCGGTTTATTGTCATGTGAAGTTCGGAACCTTAGTTCATCGATGACGTTTGGCTGAAACGAAATCACGCGTAATGAAGTGAGGGTACCATGAAACGCATACTCATCGCACTCAGTGCAATGTCATTCATCGCTGTCGCCAATGCTCAAGAGACAAAGCCAGCAACGGATGCTGAGACTCCAGCGATTTCGACCCCTGATACTCAAAATCCTGCGGCTCCAGTGGCCGGTGAAAACAGCTTCACGGAAGCACAGGCCAAGGAGCGGATTCAGGAAAAGGGCTACACCGATGTTTCAGCTCTCACCAAGGGCGAGGATGGGGTGTGGACTGGCACGGCCATGAAGGCGGGCAAGTCGTTTGAAGTCAAGTTGGACTTTCAAGGCAACATTACTGAATCCGCAAAATAAGAAACCATCGTTGGGAGAATCGCCATGAAAACAGTTACCGGACTTTACGACAATTACGCCGATGCACGCGCTGCTGTAACCGCTCTTGAAGATGCCGGCGTCCCGTCATCTGACATCAGTCTCGTCGGCCGCAATGGAGAGGGTGAAACAAACGCTGGTGAAGGTGCCGCGGCAGGAGCTGGCATTGGCGCAGTCGTAGGTGGTGCGGGTGGCCTGCTTGCCGGGTTGGGAATGCTGGCCATTCCTGGCGTCGGGCCGGTTGTTGCGGCAGGCTGGCTTGCAGCGACCGCAGCTGGAGCTGCAGCAGGTGCAGTCGCAGGTGGCGCTGCAGGAGGCATCATCGGCTCGTTGACAAGCGCCGGTGTAGACGAAGATGAGGCACACGTTTACGCCGAAGGCGTTCGCCGTGGGGGTGTCCTCGTTTCCGCGAGGGTGAATGATGATAGCGAGGACGTTGCCCGCTCGATCATAAATGAAAATCGCGCTATCGACATCGATGCGCGGCGCGCAATGTACCGTGAAGAGGGCTGGGAACGGTTCGACGAAACCAGTCCGGATCTAACAGAGGAAGAAATCGCGCGCGAACGTGATCGTGCAAGGAACTATCGTCCGCTATAGCGCTTCACTTAAGGGCTACGCGGCAAATGGTTGCGTAGCCCTTTCGTACGCCGTTGGCCAAGGCGTTGACCGAGTGAACATTCTCATAAGCTCGGCCGCGAATTGCGGTGGAATGATGTCTAATATCGGCGGTCGCCAGCCCTTGTATTGTTGAAGCCAGCCATTTAAGCTTCGTTACAGACCAAGCTTGAAGCACGCGGGGTCGGTGCTATCTTTCGCACATCATCGAACGCAGAAGAGTCTGCATGTGCTCGGACAGGTCTAGCTCACCCCGCGCCTCAATCTTCAAAAGATATCGAGCCTTGACATGGCGATCCCAACTGCTAACCGCAGAACAGGCGCAGACAGCCAGCAATGCTCTCTCCTCAGCCCGGCTCGCTCTGTCAGCGTGGCCTGGGTTGCTGCCATTCACTTCGTGGATTGCCTTGGCGAACGCCGCATATGTCGCCCTGTGCGCTTTGATCAGCGCCTGCAGATCGCGGGACGATCCCCGGTCGCGGCGTAGCGCATCTGTGGCGAGAGCCGTTGTTCCCACCGTCGAAGCTATGACGGCGCTGCCGGAATTAAAAAGCAAAGCGCGGCGGTTGATCCTGGACATGGCGAACTCTCCCTGGTCTCCTCTTCACTTCATCCCGGGCGGACACGGCCGGCCCGCGTTCACAGTATCACGACTGTCTGCCCATTCATGTCAGGATGGATGAATGGGCACCGGCACAGCAAAACCAGACGATGCTTGTCACAGAGGGGAACCGCTCGCCCGGTGGAACTTGCTTGGCAAACGAAGCGACGAGAGGGGTATGATCGCGGAGCTAAATTTGATTGCTTCGTTGAGTTCTGGGCCTGAGCTACCCCAGCGGAGCTGCACATCCCCACCGGATGGATTTTTGCAATAGCTTTCCATGTGAAGCTTCACCTATGCCGTCGGCAGAGCAAGAATTAGGAAAGCTCTTTGACAATGAAGTTGGCCCAAACAGTGTGCGAAATCTGTTGTTTGGTGGGGTTTCTGTTTCGTAATCGTATTCATCCAAGACGGTCAGAAAACCGTTCTACGGCGGCACGAGATCGTCTGGCGTGGTGAAACCCAGTTCGCACTCTTGGCAATGAGCATAAATAACTTGATTGGAGAGGTTTCGTTGAAGAATGAGCCACCCTTGCCGGCAACTCGGGCATTGTCCGACGTGGTAAAGCTCATTGAGTGGGGCGCTGATGGTCATGTGCGATTAAGGCATATACCTCGATCTGCTGCAAGCTATCGGTTTGGGCTGGGCCTGACCGGCCAGCGTGCTCTATCCTGGATCCGCAGAAGCTGCAAATCAGTTAAACGATCTGGGGCATTTGTGAACCGGCTTTCGACTGGAAAAGGGCGTGATCACAAAAACGTTCCCCGCCGCCAGCGCCGAGATTCCACAAAAGCTCATTGAGCACGGCCTATGGAAGCCTGTAGTCTCCTTCAAGCAAATCCCAAGCGGCGGTGTCGCTTACCCAGGTTATCTTGAACGTTCCGCTACCGCTTATGCCCTTGTATTTTTGGGTACCCCCCACAAACTTCCACTCCCCATTGAATGTTGGCGGCGCTCCACCGGTCACCTTGTACTGGGCAAACACCTTCGAGCCGTCGCCAGCCGTAAATGTCTTGTAACCCCCGCTCACCAGGCCACCTGAGTCATTGAGGTCGACAACTTGGTAGCGTGCATTATCCAAGAAAGGTTTCTCGCCTTCGCTGAATACAATGCCATCCAATTCGGTTAACATGAGCTGATGGTCGCTTTGGTCAGCAACCTTGACTGTCGGTTGATTGGTGACAATAAGCACTGCTTTGCCCTTCCAGTGCCCGCTCTCTTCGGCGGAGGCGGTAACAGACCAGGCAGCGATTGACATCGCCGACAATGCGACGGCAATAAGCTTGAACATTTTGTCCTCCCTATTACCCTCCCGCTTAGAGTGGATACCCGGCTGATCGACCTGTCAAATCAAATGACCCAACGGAAGTTCGACCAGGGAAGCGGCACAGGCGTTAGCAAGATATGCCCGCAAAAAAGGTGTGTGCTCAGCCAATATTTGACCGGCAAGTATGTCTTGTTTTGAAGTCCCCTGTGCTCATCAAACCATTCACCTAGCTGAAGGACTATTTGGCTATTTTTGGTTGATTAGCCGATCCACGGCGTCCTTGGCCTCTGCAATCAAAACGATACAATCGCCCCTATTGACTGGCTTGTTCATTTTCACCTTTTTGTTTTTTAACGCGGTATCGAGATCCTCTACGATCGTTTGGCCGAAAGACGTTACTCCTTGAAGTCGGGAAATAATTTTCACCGCGTCACTTCTCTTTGTCCTGTAAAGTGGATCGTCGCAAAAATAGGATATCTTTAACAATTCTAGCTGGGCCTGAACTATTTCATCTCCCTTTTCGATGCTTCCAATTGAAACAAATGCGCCAAGCAACAATACAGCAATCATGGCATTCTCCATTTGATTATTTTCTCAAATGTTGATGGGGTTCGATTACCAATCTATTTATACTGCAGGCTTTGGAACTAATCCCTTCGATTTAAGTATTAAGATCGTATCGGCAAAGCCGCTCCCAGCGAAACACTAGAATTCCGCTGTTCGAAATGAGCGGCGGAGCTGCCGATTCCAGGGATTGCGCGGCGTAGTGCGAGGCGCACCGTTCGGCGCTGCGTGGCTGGTGTATACGTTTGTTGGCCTACGGGGCAAAATTACCGTTTAGAGGCAGCATAGCCGAACCGTCTCAGTTGCACCTCGTTGTCGGTTGGGCATCGCAGCCCTTTGCGATAGGTTTTCTTGCAGCACTCGGGCCGGTCAGGGCACCGACTTGGCTCGCGTAGTTATCGCGGGTATTTTGATCGACGACAGCAACGGGAGCGGCCAGTATCAGGCCGGCGGCATTTCCTGCGGCGGCCGCCGTGCCGGTTGTCGCCACGAGTATCTGGTCGCCTAGCCCTACCCTGTTGTCCGTGAGCGTCTGGCCTTCCGAAATGCGTTTGCCGATGAGTTGCACAACCTGCGGAGATTCGGCGAACTTGCTGTGATTGAGATCATCGCTGACTTTAATTTTGGTGAGGTCGATCACGGTAATTTTGTTGGCTTCAAGTTCCTTTTTGTATGGAGACTGCTCGGGGTCGATTGATCCAAGTCTGGGAATGTCTCCCCAGACGCGACGTGACAATGCCAGCGCGCGGTCGTCACGAGACACGAAAAGCGTGAACTGCGGATGCTGTTTCCCCATATCTGCGATCTGCGACCGGAACACGTCGACATCGACATCGGGAGCCGCCAGCATAACGTTCTTGAATTTCACGGGAAGCCTACCATTGCGGATCGCCATCTGTCGCAGCGACTCCAAGGCGAGCCAGTTTCCCATCGAATGCGCTAGAACTGAGACTTCCTTCACCTCGGGATCGCGCGCCAGGTACTGGAACAGATTCTCCAGCGCATTGCGGGTGTAATTGGTGCTCTCGCGGTCATAGCCATAGGCGAGCAGGCTTCCGCGCGACGGCCACGTCACCAGCACGGGTGCGCTGTGCACGCCCAGAATCCTGGACGATCTGCGCGAAACGATAGACGGAATCCTCGAACCGATTGTTGAACCCGTGGATAAAGACAAGAACGCTGCGGTCCGGACTCTTCCTGACCGAGGCGCTCAGCCATTTTTTGGCCGCATCCAGCGTTAATTCGTCCGCCTTCAGCGTGGCGAAATCGGTCGCCGGGTTGGGAGGCAGCCTTTTCGGCCAGGCTACTTCACCTTCTTTGCGAACATTTTTTGGCGGAATCGACACGGTGATGTCGGCAAATGCGGGCATCAGGCCCCGCTCACCTGTAAACATCTCACCACGGTTGGTAGAGCGACTGCGGGTCGTTGTCACCAGCATTTCCACCCTGCTCGACGAAGGCGCAGTGTCGGCCACCGGCAACAAGACATTCTTCGGACGTCCCGCGCAGCCTGCCACAAGCAACAGTACCGCGAAGATCGAGAACCCTTGTAGACAACCGACAAGCAAAAGTGACTTTCTGGCCATTGGGCGGAACTCCCCACACCATCGTTTCGCCGATTGAACAGAACCCCCCGGTTCTATACCGCTCAAACGACAAGCGCGATCACAATTCCAAATTGAATAAAGTAGAAACAGGTCACCCACCAATACCAGAGGAACCCTGTTGCCGCAAACGTCGTAGGTATCCCCAAGGTTTGGGCTGCGATGGATTTTCTCAATGTCTGGATCGGGCCATTAGGGGCGATCCTCTGCTTTCCAGGACCTCTGGCGATATCGCTTGTCCGCGTCCTCGACCTCCCGCTCGATAAAATCAGCCCAATATCCTTTGATCGGCATTTCCAACAGTAGGGTCTGGGAATGAGTTGATCGTAAAGGCAACTGTCCTTGCAACCCAATTTTTGAGCGAGATTCTCCAGGTCGAGTTTGGAAGTGTGCTAACATTTAATGGAGTTGCAATGGGCCTGGAGAATATACTCATTGTCGATTGATCCGCCGATGGTGTGGTCCGGCTCACATCTGCGCCGGACGCCAAACGATCCGCTTCTTGTTGACCCTCCCGCGGCCATCTTCAAAGGGCACGACTTCGCAATTCACCACATCGCATTCCTTGCCCAAAACCTCACTCCGAAGAACTAAGGATGTGGCAAGCCGGTGAAAGCGCCTTGCGTAGACACTGCCTGGTTTGCACGCTGACCTAGACGTGATCGAGAGCAGTATAAATTCGCTAAGGCTCGACGGGCCATCAAAATGTGAAGCGTTGCCGGTGCGCACTGTTCCCTGATGCGATAGTCAGGAGGCGTGTTTCAGCAAAGTGTAAAGCAGATGGAACGAGTTTTGAAAACCGCCGCTGACGCTCAAGACCCAGTATTATGGCTTTGATCCGCAATATCGCATGAGTGCCTGCTCGTCCTGAAACTGTGCCTTCATTATTTTTTCAAAAGCGCGGATGTGCTGATTGACGACTCGCTGGGGTAGCGATGTCTGTTTGAGCGATTGTTGATAGCTGCCATGAGCCAAGCTTTTGGGAAAGAGATGATCGCCACACAGTTCATACGAGCCGCGGGCCAAAGCAGCGTAAGCGATGTATTCGGCATTCTTCCGAGTGATGCCGCCTGCAACCATTTCGCGAATGTGAACTTCGAACTTTTCCTCAAATAGAATTTCAGCGTAACTTTCAGCATGAGAAACGCCGCAAAGAGCAGTGAACGCTCCAATGCCGAATATTGCATGTCGTAGGTTGATCGTTACCACCATTGATCGTCCTCCACTCAGGCCCGAGTTGGTAACCGTAGGGCTACATGGCCCGCGTCTTTGCCAAGGTCGAAGCTACCTCATTGGCCGCGTAAGCTTTTTTGCATCGACCGTTATCGGTCTGCTGACGGCCATAGGCCTGATAATCACCTGCTTGCTTTATAACGTCAACCAGGCAGTAGAAAATGGCATTTGTCCGACCGGCTCGGGAGGCGCAGGTGCGGTGCAGCCACAGAAACGTAAAAATCTGGCTGAACCCGCCCCGAAGCAAACCTTGGTTCCCGCACTATTTTATGCCCATCAAGGTCTTCAGCTCTGAAACTTTTTTCATGCAACCTTGTTCATCGCCGGCGTCGACCATCTTGCGCGCTTCGCTCATCAATTGACCGATTTTGTCAGCCGGTTGCTCGGAAGGTTGGGCGGTAACCTGTTTTTGATGTGGTGAAATGGCTTCCACAGCACCAGTTGTCGACCCGCTGGTTTCAGTCCCGGTGCCCTGCTTGCCTGATAAGACTTCCTCCTGGTGCTTGGTGGCAGGCATTCCGGTACTATCGGTGGCCGCTCCGGTCTCAGCGCTTATAGTCGGTTGCTTGAGATTGTTTAGCTCTTCTTGGCAGTCGGCGACCGCCGGGGCAGCAAAGTAGAGCGTGACCGCTGCAATCGTGAATATTCGAACAAACATTAGACTCTCCATGCTCAAAGATTTCTTCTCCTCATAAAAACGACCTCGGGCGCCAAGAGTTCCTCAAGAACAGACCGGCACTGCATAGTTTCGAAGGATTGGCCCGATAAGTCCCCGATTGAACCAGCTAAACCACGTGTTATTTGACAGATATTCGGTTTAGGAGCAGTCTCAAACAGTTGCATGTCTGCACCCCTGCAACAGGAGGCCCGACGCTTTGGCCACCCTTCGATAAGTAGCCACCGCCGGGCCTCATCGGTCCACAAACCCAAATCATTGAGGTGTCTGGTTGTCGCAAGTTTCGCTGCGGACTCATCCTCCGGACCGCCCCTAATGTCACAAAAATCAGTCACGAACCGAACGGCCCTTGGCAGGATTGAAATGCGGTCACGCCTAAAGTGCGCCTTTCTCCCCGGGGTTGAGCGTTCATCAACTTTCTTCAGGCAGTAATTAAAGCCAAACAGTCGACTCTACTCTGATGTGCGCCGTCTCACGTCAGCGATGACAGCCATCCTGATGGCTCTCTTACTCGGCCGTCGACCATCCGGTGGGGTCGGTTAACGAAATTCGGCCGACGACGCCTGTTGCGATCGCGTGGACTGGAATGCATGTTTATCTCGCCAATCGATGGGGCCACGGCCATAAGTGATCTGAGTCCGTCCCAGTTCGAGGAATTATGAAATGGCGGCCCCTAAAAGCCGCCCTCCACTTCATCAGAGCAGTCGATAGCAGTTAAAGACCGAAGATTGCCAGCGGATACCAATATCCATCACTGTGGCGCCGATAGCCACGGCGATGCTCGCGATATCCACGATGACCATGCCAGTACCCGCGCCGATCACGACGGCTCTCGTAGCGATGTTCTCGACGATCGCGACGGCTTTCATATCGATCTTCGCCGCGATCCCGGCGATCCCAATGCTTCTTTTTCCGATATTCATAGCCTCTATCGTCACGGTATTGGACTTGCGTCACTTGAGAAGCGGCTGGAACGACCTGAACAGCCGTCGGTGCTGCAGTGGCCGCACCAACTGATGTCACTGCCATAATGACGGCGAGAATTGCCGCAGTTAATAACGATACTATTTTTTGCATGGTAACTCCTGTTAACAATTTGCGAGTGGTGCGCCTTTGACTGTTAACGGAGCATGAACGGAAATCACTAGTTCCTTGGCATAGGCTTGAAATAGGTTTCAATTCATATGGGCGGCGGTCCAGGAACAAGGTTTTGGCTGCAAGATTTATTTTCGGGTCGACTGCCTTAATCAGCTTGTCATATCCTTGCCATCAAACTTGCATTGCAGTGACTGGATTGTCCTTTGAGGAACTCTTTTCCACAAACATGCGTAGGTCTTCCGTGCTGAACTGCACTCCCGCAGACGGGGCGAACAGCTGGGCTGAAGTGACAACACCTTGCTCCATCGACTGTCGTCAGCTTGGTCCTTCGATGGGACAAGTTTCGTTTTTCTTCCAAGCGATACCTTGGGAGCCTTGCAATCGCGCGAATGTTCACCCTGGATTGCGAGCATTAGCCCTCACTTCTAAGTCGAAATTATTGAATCACAGCCTGTGATCGATAACGTGCGTAGCCGGCAGCTACATGCCGGTGCGTTATGTCCCCGATGCGACGTTTTGCGAGATTTGAACTTATTATTCCCTCTTAAGGAGTCCCGCTCGCGGGCAAGGTCTGGGCGGAAGGCTGGTATTTGCGCTCCTTTTCACACGCCAGACCTCTGGGGCTTAACCAAAAATGCTCATTTGACGGTCTATTGCTGAAGCACGCTTTCGCTAGCACAATGGTGAAGTGTTCCCATGGAGGTTTGCCGTGCAGCCGGGTCCCTTGCATACGAGAGAGATGGTGATAATTGCCATTCTTATTGCGGCCGGCATATTCGCGTTCGGCGGCGCTGTATCTTATATTGGCAAAACCAGACCCAGCTTCGATGCTCCGCCGGTCGTTGCGCGAGTTTAGCTTTCTTCCTTGGCCGGAGGCAGAAAATTCATGGGGCGCAATTGATGCAACGCGGAGCGCTACCCTGTTCGGTGGGAGCTGGGCCTTGCATCTTTTGATCGTGTTGCCATTCGTTTCGCCCTCAGCCTATAGGCTGGGCTCTGTTCCGAAGCTTGGGCTTCACGCTGCTAGGTTTTTCAGCGCGATGGTGTCCGACTGCCCGCTATGCTTCGCTGCTGTTGAGAGCTTTTCTCCGACTGGGTTTGTTGAGTCTCAGTTTGCTGAGCGGGATCTTTCTTGAGGATTTCCGTTTGCGCGAGCGCTCCCGACGCTACGCCGAGAGTAAGAACGAGCGCGCCTTTAAAGATAATGCTCTTCACTGAACATCTCCTCCTGATGAAATCCCTTCCGCAGCTCAACTCATTAATTTCGTCATTGTTCCGATTTTTTGATTTTTCTCAGGATCCCCCGCGCTTACGGGTTTAGGGCCGATCACCATAGGAGAAAACCATAAGATCCTGCATTGCCACCCGTGGGGGAAAGAAGGATTGCGCCAGATAACTGCCGGACCCAGTTGTGTGGACTGAACAGAATGTCCCGCACGTCATCACCTATGTCGTGGTCACCGCTACTGTAGATCCCACAACCCGTAAAATCATTAGCCGCGGAACTTACGACCTGAGAGGTGCGAACCTCTCAGGGTCACGCATCTCAACAAATGGGGCATGCCAGATGAAGTAGAGCTTTCAGGTGCTCACGGCCACCTTCATAGCCAACGATTGATGCAAAAGGCGTCATGGCCACGCCGGTTCGGGCCTTCGACACGAAAGCCCGATAAAGGATAATCGCGAACAGAAGAGCCGCAATTAAAAAAGACATGTGATCAGGATTTTTGCCATAAAAGCCCGCCGTCTTGCTCCGCAGGGTGAATGATATCGAGGCTTGGGTGCAAGCGCTTTTGTGATAATTACTGCGGGTTCCATCAGGTTTGAACGCGCTTTATCAGGACGAAGCCGAGCGAGGCAGCCAGGCACGTCAAGTGCTGTTGTTCAATCGTGGCCCTAAGGGGCACCGAAATACTGCAGCACTGTTATAGTGTCGTGCGATCGCATACGGCTTTTCAGCCTCTAACCCAAATGCGCCTCGCGCTGTGACAGCGTCGCGACGAGATCGCTGAAACGGTCGCCCTGCACTGCGATATGCTGGCGGAGCAGCGTACGCGCCAGTTCCGCTTCTCCAGACAAGATGGCTTCGACGATTCCTCCATGTTCGCTAAATGACGTCTTCATCCGATTGCGCACCCGAAGCTGGAGCCGGCGATACGGCCGCAAGCGTCGATGCAGTGCCGTGCACTGCTCGATCAAAAAGCTGCTGTGGCTTGCAGCGTAGATGGCGTGATGAAACAGTTCATTGTCATAGTAATAGGTATCTGCATCGTCGGCATTGGCGGATTGTTCGCATCTGGCATGAGCCGCAAGTAGCCCGGTCCGATCGGTGTCCGTGTGGCGGCGTGCGGCCAGCGATCCGGCCATTCCTTCCAATTCGGCCATCACCTCGAACATCTCATAGATTCGGTGAGGTCCTGGCTCGACAACCACGGCGCCGCGACGGGGGCGCATCTCAATCAAGCCGATTGCGCCAAGCTGCATCAACGCTTCGCGGATAGGTGTTCGCGACACGCCAAAATGCTTCGCCAATTGCATTTCATCCAGCCTGTCGCCTGGCGCGAACTGGTTCGTGACAATCCCGTTTTCAATCTCATCTCTCAGTCTTTGAACGATATTTTCGGCCATGATCCCTCTAAAAATGCACAATTCTCATTCTTGCATACAAGAATATTGACTTTGCATGCATAATCGTCGATACATTATATATCATTCGGGCGCGAGATTTGGAACACCGTTACTGTAGACCGCCTGTTTGACCAATACCGTGCATCGGAGTTCGCAATGACTGGTACGACCTACTTCAGGGACATGGTCCAGACAATAACGGAGCGAGGCCGCAAGCTGTGGGCGTTCGCCCCCCGTGCAGAACGACTCCCCTCCGGGATCTTGGGTCTGGAGCGCCTTTGTGAAATGTTGCTGTCGAGCCGCGGCGAAGCATCCGGGATGGCCCTTGCTGCAGAAATATTGCAGCAATGGTCGCGCTTGAGCGAAGACGAACAGCGCGATTTCATGCTTTTGCTCTTCGAGAAATTCGGGCCGGATTCGAAAAGGCTTGATGCCGCCATCGAGACATACCGGGCCGAGCGGACCTCACGGGCCGTGCTCGAGCTTCATCAGGCAGCCGAACCCCGCCGGCAGGAACTGATCCGGCGTCTTAACCTTGCGCCAAGCGGTATCTCCACGCTTGTCAGTATGCGTGAGCAGCTGTTGAGGTTGAAAACCGATACCCCAGACCTTGAAACCGTCGATGCAGACTTTGCCCATCTCTTTGCCTCCTGGTTCAACCGTGGCTTTCTGATCCTGCGTCCGATCGACTGGTCGACACCTGCCCATATCCTGGAAAAAATCATTCGTTATGAGGCGGTGCACGAGATCGGCAATTGGGATGAATTGCGTCGGCGCCTTGCACCTGCCGACCGAAGGTGTTTCGCCTTCTTTCACCCGCAGCTTTCTGATGATCCTCTGATCTTTGTTGAGGTGGCGCTCACCCGGACCATTCCTGAGAATATCTCCGATGTCCTTGGCGAGACGCGCGCGCCGATACAGGCGCAGGATGCGAGAACTGCCGTTTTCTATTCGATTTCAAACTGCCAGGCAGGCTTGCGCGGCATCTCCTTCGGCAATTTCCTGATCAAGCAGGTGGTAGAAGATTTGCGCAGGGATCTTCCCAAACTGGATACGTTCGTCACGCTCTCACCGGTCCCGGGATTTGCCAGCTGGCTGGCGCACCAAAGGCGTAGCGGGCATTCGACTGTCCTCAGTACCGAGGATCAGGCCGCCCTTGGCGCACTCGACGATGCCGAATGGCCAAACGATCCGGCCAGGTCTGCGGCCGTGAAAACTGCATTGATGCCAGCTGCCGCGTGGTATTTCCTCCAAGGGCGCTCGAAAGATGGGCGCCCAATCGATCCCGTTGCCCGATTTCATCTTGGCAATGGCGCGCGGCTGGAGCGGATGAATTTTCTCGCCGATGGATCAAGCAGGGCGATGCGGCAGGCGCACGGCCTCATGGTCAATTATCTCTACAAACTGGACGACATCGAAACCAATCACGAAGCATTTGCCCAGCGCAACGAAATCGTGGCAGCACCGGCGGTCAAGAAGTTGCTGCGCAGTGATAAGCCCGGCCGCCGCCTTGCTCGTGCAAAGGAGCCGAACATGAAAGACAACCAGTCCGACAAGAACAAAGCGAACAGCAAGGAATTGGATTCATGAGCAATCATCTGTTTGACGCTATTCGCCGGTCGATTGCTAAAAACGACGCCATCTTCATCGAAACCGCGCAAGGAAATCGCTGGACCTATGGCGACATGATCGAATGGTCCGGGCGGCTCGCAGGGGCCATCGATACGCTGGGTGTCAGACCCGGAGATCGCGTTGCCGTCCAAGTGGAAAAGAGCGCTGAGGCGCTGATGCTTTACCTTGCCTGTATCCGATGCGGGGCTGTCTATCTGCCCCTGAATACGGCCTATACACGGGCAGAGCTTGATTATTTCATTAGCGATGCGGAGCCACGTCTTGTCGTGGCCGACCCGACGGCTGCAGATGACATCAAGACGATCGCGTCCAAATATGGCGCGCTTGTCGAAACCTTGGATGAACGCGGCGGCGGTTCGTTGATCGAGCTTGCAAACGAGGAATCACCGGATTTTGTTGACGCCTCGAGAACGGCCGATGATCTCGCTGCTATCCTTTATACCTCTGGGACGACCGGCCGGTCGAAAGGGGGCGATGCTTACGCATGCGAACCTGTTGTCGAATGCCTTGACCCTAAGAGATCACTGGCGCTTTACACCGAACGATCGGTTGATCCATGCCCTGCCTATCTTTCACACCCATGGTCTTTTCGTTGCAACAAATGTCATTCTAGCTTCCGGCGCATCGATGTTGCTTTTGCCGAAGTTCGATCCAGCGCAAATCCTGGCATTGATGCCGCGTGCTACAGTCTTGATGGGAGTTCCAACCTTCTATGTCCGCCTGCTCCAGCATGAAAGGCTGAACCGCGAGGCCGTGGCCAATATGAGGCTGTTTATTTCCGGCTCGGCACCGCTTCTGGCCGATACCCATCGGACGTTTCAAGAACGCACCGGCCACGCCATCCTCGAGCGCTACGGCATGACGGAAACCAACATGAACACCTCCAATCCCTATGACGGCGAACGGATAGCCGGGACTGTCGGCTTTCCGCTTGCAGGTGTTAGTGTCCGCGTGACCGACCCCGAAACCGGCAAAATCCTGGGGCAAGATGAGACCGGCATGATTGAGGTGAAGGGGCCGAATGTCTTCAGGGGCTATTGGCGCATGCCGGAAAAGACAAAAGCGGAATTTCGCGACGATGGTTTCTTCATCACAGGCGATCTCGGCAAGATTGACCGGCAAGGCTATGTCCACATCATCGGCCGCGGCAAAGATCTGGTGATTTCCGGCGGTTACAACATTTATCCGAAGGAAGTTGAGAGCGAGATCGACCAGCTTCCCGGCGTTGTCGAATGCGCGGTCATCGGCGTGGCCCATCCTGATTTTGGCGAAGGGGTTACCGCCATCGTGGTCAAACAGCCGGGGTCAAACCTTGATGAACGGGCTGTTCTTGATGCGCTTGGGGACCGTCTTGCACGTTACAAACAGCCAAAGCAGATCATCTTTGTTGACGATCTGCCGCGCAACACAATGGGCAAGGTACAAAAAAACGTCCTGCGCGAGCGGTACTGCAATCTTTATGGTCGCGCACGTGCATGAAGCAAGCAAGGCTGCCATCGGGAGGATGAGAGCCGCGAACGAGGCGTAAGGGGAGCTCACGCCACATCAATGAGGAAAGGACGGCCGTCCTCTGGCGCGCCGTATAGGGAGGATTTTGCCGTGAATATCGAGATTTTATCCATTCTTGTGCTGATTGGCATGTTCGTTATTGCAACCATCCTGCCCATCAATATGGGTGCGCTTGCCTTTGCCGCAGCCTTCATCGTCGGCTCCCTGATCATGGGAATGTCGTCCAACGATATTTTCGCCGGTTTCCCCAGCGATCTGTTTTTGACGCTTGTCGGCATCACCTACCTGTTTGCGATTGCCCAGAATAACGGAACAATTGACTGGCTGGTCGAGAAGGCCGTCCAGCTGGTGCGCGGACACATGGCTCTCATACCCTGGGTCATGTTCCTGGTCGCAGCGATCATTACAGGCTTTGGTGCACTCGGTCCGGCGGCTGTTGCGATTCTCGCCCCCGTGGCCCTGCGCTTCGCCGCCCAATATCGCATCAGTCCGGTCATGATGGGGTTGATGGTTATTCACGGTGCTCAGGGCGGCGGTTTTTCGCCAATCAGTGTTTATGGCGGCATCACCAACCAGATCGTTGAGAAAGCAGGCTTGCCCTATGGGCCAACGACGCTGTTCCTATCAAGCCTGTTCTTCAATCTCGCTATTGCCATTGTCGTCTTCTTCGTCTTCGGCGGCTGGAAGAGCCTGCGTGCGCACACCGCCGCGTCGGGGCCGGATCCGGATACGCACCTGGCGGGCGCATCGCGCGCAATTGTCGGCCATGGCGGCACGCCCGCCTCTCCGGCCTATCACCGCAGCGACGTTTCACCCTCGGGCGCGCACATTCCATCGAGCCAGGGCCTGACCCACGAACGACTGCTGACCTTGATCGGGCTGACAGCGCTTGCCATCGGTGCCCTGGTCTTCAAATTCAATGTGGGCCTCGTCGCCATCACCGTCGCTGTCGCCCTGGCGCTGGTGTCGCCCAAAACCCAGAAAGCTGCGATAGACAAGGTCAGCTGGTCCACAGTCCTGCTGATTGCCGGCATCATCACCTATGTCGGCGTCTTGCAAAAAGCCGGCACAGTCGACTACGTGGCATCGGGTATTTCAGGATTGGGAATGCCGCTGTTGGCCGCACTGCTCCTGTGCTTTACGGGTGCAATCGTTTCGGCCTTCGCCTCCTCGACCGCGTTGCTCGGCGCGATTATTCCACTGGCAGTTCCCTTCCTCATGCAAGGACACATCAGTGCCATAGGTGTTGTAGCCGCCATTGCGATTTCGACCACAATTGTCGATACCAGTCCATTTTCGACCAATGGTGCTCTGGTGGTGGCTAATGCGCCCGAAGGCGAGCGCGATGATGTTTTGCGCAAGTTGCTTATTTACAGCGCCCTGATCGCGATAATCGGCCCGATTATCGCTTGGCTCATCCTTGTCGTCCCCGGCATGGTATAACGATAGACCGGGGACAAGAACGGCGTGAGCGGGCACCATCCATAGCGTCGCGCCGGTTCCTGCCCTCTTATCCCAGGTCAGAGCTTGTATGGCGTGTGCATTGGCGCTGTTGTCGGGATCGCACCGACAGGAGCCTTCGTCATACCCAGCGGTTTTTCCCGATTGAATCACCGCTGGAGCCCGCTGCGCAACCGGCTTGCGAGAAGCATTGCACTACTTCATTCTAGCCAGCTTTGCGGGCCGCATCATCCCGTTTGATCTCAGGATCGCAATTCGAGCAGGCACGCTGCCCACAACGGACCAGGCGTCCATCAGCAGATGCAATGATTGCTGCGACCGCCTTGGAACACGGCCTGCAGGTCGTCACACGCGATCTCGCTCATTTCGAACCCCTTGGTGTGGTGTGCGTCGACCCTTGGCAGTATACGTCAAGTTCTGACCGGACCTGAATGGAGGTCGCGGCTGCGCAGCGCGTTTGGTGGACCTCCGAAAATGACGGCCAATATCTCCTTGAAAATCTACAGACTTCCGAGTGACCACTTCCAACTGCGGTAGGCCATTGATTCACATGGCAAGTTCCCGTCGCAATACTTCGAGCCATTCCATGGCAATCACACCATCATGAATTGTCGGGGCAGCAGTTGTGGCGCCGCCCAGCGCCGGAACCACATCGGCCAAGAGTGAATAGTAACCTTTCGGATCTTCATTTGCCGCCGCCGTGAAATTCGGCTTCCACGTCAGTGTATCGACATCGTCGGCCAGCGTCGCATTGGGATCATCCACCTTGAAGGGCGGATTGCGGTTCCACCGCACCTCGATCACGTCGTCCACCTCCAGACGCTGGTGATCGCTCATCAGTTCGATACGCTCCACCGGCGTACCGCGCGACTGGATCGTGCCCATGGCGATATTGCCGATGGCACCGCACTCAAACTCGAATCCCACATGAAAAAGCACCCTGCCCGGTGTCTTTTCGACCTTCCGGGCCGAAATGGTCCGTACCGGCGACACAAAGAACGACGCCAGATCCATGTAGTGGACGCAGTGGTGAAGGAAGAAGCCGGTGTAGTCGACATTACCGGTGAAATATCCCGGTGCCGTCATGTAATACCCCGTCAGGCCCAGCACCGGCCCGAAGCGCCCCGATTTGATAATATTATGGGCGATCTTATTGCCGACGGAATAGCGCTTCATGAAACCAACGAGCAGTGGTTTGCCTGATCGTTTCGATGCTGCGCGCAATTCGCGTGCGCCCTCCGCCGTGCCTGAGGGCGGCTTTTCCATAAACACAGACAGGCCGCGATCGAGGGCTTTCTTGCCGAATTCTAGATGCTGGTCAGGACCAACCGCCATGCCGATGGCATCAATACCAGGCATGCGGATCAGTTCGTCGGCATCGCTGGTCAAGCGCTTTACGCCAAATTGGCGGCTTGCATCGGCAAGACGTTTAGCGTCGATATCGCAAAGCGCAGCGATTTCGACATCGTGCCTTACGAGTTGAGGCAGTAGCATTTGGGTCGCATGAATACCGCAACCGATCCAGCCGATTTTCAATGTCATCGCCGATATTCCGTCAGTATGAGATGGGATTTGATAAAGGCTGCGCTCGCCGCCAGGCGCTCGCTTTCGTCCTCATGCGGGGCGCGCCACTGCGCGAAAGGAACGCCGAACCGGTCGTCATTGCGACGAAAAGGTTCGAGTGATATCGGGCCCTTATAGCCGATTTCGTGCAGCGCCCTGCAAACCGCGACCCAATTGGTTGAGCCAGTCCCTGGAAAGCCGCGATGGTTCTCATTGGCCTGAAAATGCACAAGATGTGCGCCGCCCAGTTGGATCGCCTCCGCGATCGAGGCCTCTTCCATATGCATGTGAAAGGTATCCAGCATCAGTTTGATTGCCGGATGATCGACTGCCTCAAGAAGTTCGATGGCCTGCTGGGTGGTGCAAAGGACGTCACTTTCGAAACGGTTGAGCGGCTCGACTGCTAGCAGGACACCTGCTTTTGCCGCGTGATCGCCGGCCTCCTTCAGCCCCGCAACACAGCGTTCCTTCCGCGCTAGCCGCTCTTCCTCTGACACTGGCAAAGGCGCGCGCCCGGCAAACACCAGCGGATTGCCGGTCAACGGCCCGCCGACGACCGTAGCACCAAGGGCCGCTGCGCAATCGGCTGTATAGCGCAAATAATCTATCCCGGCGCGATGGGTGCTTGCGTCATCTGACGAGAGGTTGCGCTGAAGATTGACACGCGCTGCAAGCACGACGCCAAGTCCTGCATCGTCCAGGGCACGTCGCGCTTCGGTAAGTTCGATTTCACCGGGCTCGGGCACGAGCAGTTCGACAAAGTCGAAGCCCAGATCGCGCATTTTCTTGAACAGGGGGAAATGCGCAGCAGTAAATGGCCTAGCATATTGCATGGAAATCAATCCGATGGGATTCATCATAGGTCCTCTTTGAAAAGCATGGGTCATCCCTTCACTGCGCCTTGGGTAAGGCCTCCGATAAGCCGGCGTTGGACGAGAAGGAAAAGAAGGGTGGCAGGCAGTGCACCGACGACACCGCCCGCGGCAAGCAGTCCCCACTCGATCTGATATTCGCCGATGAGGGTCTGGATCGCCACCGTAACGGGACGAACATTGCGGCCTCCAAGCGTCAGGGCATAGAGGTATTCGTTCCACGCGGTGATGAAGATATAGATGCCGGTTGAAATGATGCCCGGCATCGCCAGGGGCAGGACGATGCGCTGCAAGGCCTGAAGCCGCGAACACCCATCTATCATCGCCGCCTCATCGAGGCTGCGCGGTATGGCGCCAACGTAGCTGGTGAGCATCCACACGGCGAAGGGAATGGCCACGGTCGAATTGGCAAGGATCAAGCCGATATGCGTATCGAGGATGCCGATCTTGCGAAACAGCACGAAGAGCGGCAGGATCAGAAGCACGATCGGAAACATATTGACCAGCAGGAACTGCAGCATGACCACTTTTCGCCCTGGAAACCGGAAACGCGACAGTGCATAGGCAGCCGTGACGGACACCACGAGACCGAGGATGACCGTGCCAGCGGCAATGATAAGGCTGTGGAGCATATTGGCGAGGAACGACGTCTGTTTCAGCAACCGGACGTAATTATCCATACTCCATCCCGTCGGTGACAATGACACCCCCGTCGCCGACAATTGCGCGGTTGGCGTCAGGGAGGTCAGGATCATCCAGACGAAGGGCCCAATGGCAAGCAGGATGATCAGGACAACAGGAATATCGGTCGTCAAAATGCGCCGCATCGTTGAGGGCTTGTTCATCTTTCCACCTCGCGCAAGGTGCGAACGATATAGACCGCAACAATCGCTGCGAGCAGAATTGTGAAGGTGACGGCGATGGCGGTACCATAACCGAAATCGAGATTCTGCCGTGCCCTGATAAATGCATAGAGCGGCAGGGTATGCGTTGCATAGCCCGGACCGCCGCCGGTCATAACGAAAATCACATCCATCGAATTGGCGACCCAGATGATGCGCAGCAAACCCGCTGTCGCCAGAACCGGCGCGATGCCTGGGAGCGTTATGTGGACGAACTGGCGCCAGGTGCTTGCCCCGTCGATCGACGCGGCTTCGTATTGGCTCTGCGGGATGCCCTGCAGGCCGGCGAGGATCATCACCGCAAAGAACGGGAAGCCCTGCCAGGTCAGTGTTGCAATCACCGCATAGAGTGCGAGTTGTGGATCAGCGAGCCACGGAACGGTCGTTTGGATGATCGAGAGGTAAAGCAAAATATCATTCAGCACCCCGGTCGTTGGATCGTAGATCCAGCGCCACATGAGCGCGATGACGACGCTTGGCAGTGCCCAGGGGATGATGACCAGGGCGCGGGCCAGGCCGCGCCATGGGAATTCGCGATTGAGCAGCAGCGCGGCGACGAGACCGAGCCCCATTTGCAGCGGCACAGTTAGGCCGATCCAGATGGCAGTGTGGCCGAGTGAAGTCCAGAACACCGGGTCGCGCAGCAGCTTGATGTAGTTTCCAAAGCCGACAAAGCGAGTGGCGTTGGGTTTCCACAAGACCAGGTCATAGAAGCTGGTGACAAGCGCCTGAACCATCGGAAAGAACACAATGAACAATGTCACAAGCACCGCAGGTGCCAGCAACGCATAGGGCATCAGCCTGCTGCGAAGCGGGCGAACCTGCGCAAGGTCGTGTGGTACGGGTGGTGCGAGCGTCGACATGAACTGACTTTCCGGCGGTCATCGAAAGGGGGGTGGTAGAACCTGCTCGCGCTATTGCGCGAACAGGCTTTCGAGTTGCTCCATCATCTGCTGCGAGGTGATCTGGCCGGTCAGCGCCTGCTGCATCGAGGTCTGCCAGGCGGTGTTGACGAACTCCGCAGTTGCGGTGCTTTGCGGCAGCACGTGGGCGAAAGGCAGCGACTGAACCGTTGCATCGACAAAGCGGCGTTCATGCAGCGTCCAATGTTCAGCTCCACTCTTTGTCACGGTCATCTGGCCAGTTGCCTTGTTGAAGGCCACGTTGTTCTCGCCTTCAGCCAGGAAGGAAATCCACTTCCAAGCAGCATCCTTCACCTGGGACGAAGAGAAAATCGCCAGGGACTCGTCGCCATAGGAGGTCCATTGGTTGCCAGCACATTTGGGGGCGGGAACCGCGGACACCTTGTCACCGAGCGCTTTGACCAAATCATTGGACGAGCCGATATGATGAATGGTCATGGCCGTCTTGCCGGCCTTGAATGCTGCGACAATTTCCTGGAAACCGTCATTGGGGGCTGATGGCGGGATGACCTTGTCTTTCTGGAACAGATCGATCAACCACTGGTTAGCCGCCACAGCCTTGGCGTTGGTCAGGCCCCCTGGCTTCAGTTCAGCGCCTTGCGAAAAGACGAATGTGCCCCACTGGTCCCATCCACCCTTGCCGCCGCGCAAGCCAAAGCCATATGTATCGGGCGCTTTGGTCAGTTTTTGGGCTGCTGTGCGGAATTCTTCGCATGTCGTTGGTGGATTGAGGCCCGCCTGCTTGAAAAGATCGGCACGATAATAGAGATACAGCACCACATACTGGATCGGCAGATAATATTGCTGTCCATCCGGACCCTTGTTCAACTCCAGAAGATTGTCGAGAAGATCGGCCTTGCCGGGCCAGGCATTGATACGTTCACCAATCGGCTCGAGCGCACCCATTTCTGTCAGTCGAGGCTGGGCAAAAAGCTTGACCATCCCAGCGTCCGGCGCGTTGCCGCCGACCAGCGACGTATAGAGATTGTCATAGTAACTGTTCCACGGAACATTTTCCGCCTCGATCTTGATGTCAGGATTCTTCGCTTCGAATTTAGCCACGAGATCCGACATCGGATTTTCCGGATTGTCGAAATGGTACCAGAAGCGGACCGTTTCAGCCGCGTTGGCGGTGCTTACAGCAAGGCCGGCCGCGAGCGCACAGCTGATGCTCAGTTTCTTGAAAATGCTCATTGTTTCCTCCACCTTTGTTATGGTTCATTGACTGCCGCGGATCATTCCTCGAACAGCCTCACCGGCGGCCGTAAGCGCCTCCCGCGCCGCGGCCAGTTCATTCGTGTTTTGCAAGAATCCATGTGTTACTCCCGGCACCACGGTGACGGGATCATGGCGACCGACAGCCTTCAGCCGTTCAGCAAAGAGAAGCGTGTCGGACAATAGCGGGTCGATGCCAGCAGCAACGAGATAGAGCGGCGGCAATGCACGCAGCACAGTGTCACCGGCGCGAAGCGGCGCGGCCAACGGATCGCGGCGGGCATTTTCATCCGGGCAATACCAGTTCCAGTATCGTTGCATCTTGCGGCGCGTCAGACCCGGCCCCTCGGCAAATCGTCCATATGATTGCGTATTGAAATCGGCGCCAAACGTGCCGTAGAAAAGGAGCATGCCTGACGGCAAAAAATGCCCGGCCCTCTCTTCATGCATGACGGCTGCAAGCGCGAGATTGGCACCGGCCGAATCGCCTGAAACGATAAGCGGTCCGGCAGATACCCCCGCTTCTAAAGTTGTGGTGAATGCGCCGCGCAGGCAAGCGACAACATCGTACAAGCCTGCTGGAAACGGATGTTCCGGTGCAAGACGATAGTCGGGAACGAGTACGGGCAGTCTGGTTTCATTGGCAAGAACGCGCGCACATCGTTCATGCGTCTCAGGACTGCAAAACGCGAAACCTCCGCCGTGAACGAACAGCACAGCACCGGCGCCCGCACCATACGGTACAAGCACGCGCATGCGACATGCGGAAGAGCCGATTTTCGCGTCAGCGGCAACAAGAACGTCTTCGGCTTGCGCCATAGGCGGCAGGTTCACATTATTGCGCGCGTTTATACGCTCCGATTGCGCCCTTCCCTCGTGCGGCGGAAGCAATGTGGGATCGGGCTGCGGTCCCAACTCCTGTTCAACGCGGAGCAACAGTGCGCGCATTTCCGCGGAAAGTTCCTTGGAAAAACCAGCGGCATTCATTGATCAGCGTCCGGAAACACGGTCGGTCCGAAGTCAACGATCGTCGCGATATGGTGATGCAAGGTTTGCGTTGCGGCGGAAACATCGCCCTGTTCGATGGCTTCAATTATGACGCGATGCCGCAGTGCTGTCGCCATGAGATCGCGCGAACCGATACTTCTGGATATCTTGAAGCGATGATTGTGAACGAGGCATCGGTGCAGGATCGGATCCAGCGCTGGAAGGTCAGCATCGCGAAAAATTCGCCGATGGAAATCCCGATCGAATGCCGCGAGTTGCAGTTCATCATCGCCCTTTGCCGCCTCGACCATATCGCTTGCAAGCGCGCGCAGATCGAAAACAAGCGTACGGCTCTTGTAGCGCAGAGCCCGGACAATACCATTGCATTCGATCTGCTGCCGCACGCGGAACATCTCGACCGCTTCATCAACGGTGCAAGCTGACACTTGTGTGCCGCGGTGACCCTGACGTCGAACCAGTCCTTCTTCTTGCAATAGCAGCAATGCTTCACGAACTTTGCCTTGGCTACACTGGAACCGGGCTGCGAGATCCAGCTCCGTCAACGGTTCTCCTGCACGCAACTCGCCAAGCATGATGTCGCGCTTCAGCGAAGCGAACGCCACGGACGCTTTGGCGGCAACCGTATTGCGTGGCGGGCGGTCTGGCCGGGGAGCGATGGAGTCAGGCACTGCAGACTCTCCTATTGAGCTGAACGCATTTAATTATCATTATTGATATTGATATTGATATTGATATTGAAAGTCAATAAGCTATTGGCGGAGGAACAATTTATGACAGCAATCAGCCTGAAGCAGATCAAAAAGCTCTACGGGACGGTTCCCGTAATTCACGGCGTCGATATTGACATTGCGAGCGGTGAGTTTCTCGTACTTGTCGGACCGTCCGGGTGCGGGAAATCCACTCTGCTACGCATGATCGCCGGACTGGAGGAGATCAGCGCCGGAGAATTGAAAATTGGTGACAAGGTGGTCAATGCCCTGCCGCCGTCGGACCGAGACATAGCTATGGTCTTTCAGGATTATGCGCTCTACCCGCATATGAGCGTTGAAGAGAATATGGCATTCGGACTGAAGATGCGCAGTGAGTCCTTGAGCGAGATTGATCGGCGCGTAACGGGCGCTGCCGATATACTCAAACTTCAGGATTACCTCGAACGGCGCCCCGGACAGCTGTCGGGCGGCCAGCGTCAACGTGTTGCCATGGGCCGTGCCATTGTCCGCCGCCCGAAGGCCTTCCTGTTTGATGAGCCTTTATCCAATCTCGATGCTGCACTTCGCGTCGAGATGCGCCTGGAAATTGCCAAGCTGCATCGCCGCATGCAGGCGACAACTGTTTACGTCACGCACGATCAAGTGGAAGCGATGACACTGGCCGATCGGATCGTCGTCATGAATGCAGGTGACGTGGAACAGATCGGGCACCCGCTCGACCTTTATCGCAAACCGGCAAGTCTGTTTGTTGCACGTTTCATCGGTAGCCCGACGATGAATACCTTCCCAGTCGGTGTTGTTGAAACCGCCGGCAATAACATCGTTGTGGAGTTGCCGGCCGGCAGAGCGACGATCAAGAGTCCAAACGCGTTGTCCGACGCAGCAAGGACAATAACCTTCGGCATTCGTCCGGAAGACTTGACAGTCTGTGACGCTGGCCAGGCATGGTTCAGCGGTGAATTGGTGGTCGTCGAAAGGCTTGGAAGCCAGACCTTTGGTTACCTCGACGCCGGCACAGAAAAACTGATCACAGTCGAGTTCCCGCGAACAGCAGAGGTTCAGGTCGGCGATCGGATGTCGGTCAAAGGCGATAGTTCCAACGTTCATCTTTTCGATAGTGAAAAAGGACAACGGATCAATTGAACATGCAAGCCACTCCTGCCTGACGAGATCGTTGAGCCCCAAGCTATGGACCCCCCGGATTGAGAGGTGCTTGATACGTTCAGCGTCAATTTTTGCCGTCTCGGTGCCGATGGCAATGGCGCATTGAAACGATGGTCCTCACAGCATTGGCGCGGTGTTTGTCAATAGTCCTCAAGAAGAGGGCCACGATGCCAGCGGTATTGACCGCTTCGGCATTTTGCCACGGCCAGCTGAGCGTGGACTATCTCGTCTTGCCTAGCTTTCCCCTTTTCTTCGATAATATCCGCGATCAGTTCGACTGGTGGCCAGGGGTTCCCTTCTCGAATGTGTGCTGGGACCACCAACGAGCCCACCGCAATCAGTGTGCGCTGGTTCATCATGTCTTCACTTGGTTAACTTTTGAACACATGATTTGGGCAACATAGCCGTTGCTATACTTCCATCAAATCCGACAACGCCGCACCAACGAAATTTCCGCACCACGAGGTACTCAAAATCAATATAGCTCTTGCTATACTATCGCTACAATGCTCTACTTCATTTAAGCTGCTAACCGGAAGTTGCTGGATAATTGCCGAAACGAGCACAGATGAAATCAAGTTGCCGTTCGTTGAGAAGAGTTGACGATCACTCGAACGGCGAAGTGTGACGCATTCAATACTGCCAGTCCCGGGGGACGCGAGCTTGCTGGGTATTGGTCAGTGTCTGTTGAAGTTCATGTCCACGCATCCAAGGGATCAGTCATGTTCAGGGGCCAAAAACAACTTTTCAGAGCCACAGTATTCTTTTGGATAGTGTCAGGTATGGTTGCGTTATGGTTGGTCGGTTGGCTTTTGCAGTAGAACCAGGGTTCGTCGCTCCCGTGCCTTGTCGCGCAATGTCCGATTTGCGCCGCTAATAACCGCGACATTGCCACCGAATGAACAATATTTTTGGACAAATTTGCCTTCTCCGCGCTCCTCATATGTTCTGCGTGTACTGACATTGCCTTCCCAAGTTCTCTTTCCGCCACAAACGTCGATCGTTTAGTGGGAAGTCATCATAGGGGGAGGTTCCGCGTGGTCGCCAAGCGACAGGTACTGCCAGACGAGTCGCACCTGCCGTTCGATCAGAAGGGGCCTTCATGCACGAGAAATAATTGCCGCTTTTTCTGTTCCCGTTTGCCGGCGTTGTGGGCTTTCATATCTGCGCGTCAACCAAGCTCCACTTGATTTCTGACGGCCTGCTTAACCATCTTTGACGCGCCACAGTGTATTTGACCAGCCCCCTGTGCTGTAGCGAAGCCAACCCCCTGCGAATGGACGCCTTAAGGGCGGCGCTCCTCCAAGCATGGATTGTATGGTCCGCATCTTCGCATCGGCCAAATAGCATCTCGCATAGAAAGAAATGCAGTTCTTTTGACGTCCACTTAGACCCTAGGAATGCGTCAGATCGCATGACTACAAGAATAGCCTGTTCAACTTTTGCAAGCCGGACACCGATGAGGGAAGCGAAAATCCCCTGAAGCATCCCGACCGTTCTTGACCTGGACTTCGGGCTCGGCGACGACTTGTCCGATTTGCCAGCATAAACCATCAGGTATGCGTTGCTCACGACAGAATTTAGATCGCTGATTGCGACGGTCGCGATTTCGGCACAGCCGAATTCCGCAACGGGACGCACATAATCGATACGATCAAATCCGTTGATTGCAACGCGAACGGTCATTTTATCCTCTCCTTGGGTACTTTTGTGGTCTTCCGCGGGATTATGCGTGCAGTTCACTTTCTGCCACTTCAGTTGTCATGGTCTCTCCCTAGCTTCGCCCATAGGGCTCGAGTGGTATGAAACCAGTTACCGATGGATAAGTAAAATTTAATATATTTAGGAGCACGATAAATAACATTAACTACCAGTGCAATGCGATAGGATCGTTAAGTGGATGATGTGATGAAGCACTTAAGAAGTGGCCAAAATCGACTTAACAGCGCCATCCTAGCACATATCTAATAGCCCAACTTTCGGAGTCTGCCGACGTCCAACCTGCCCTATCCATGAGACCGTTGCAATTTGTGTAAGAAAAACAATTCGATAGTCGAACCATCCGAGCCCGTATCCGGGAACACTTTGCTCGCCCTATATCCAGACCGCTTCTATTGGCCGCATACGCCAATTTCGGACCACATAGATGCGAGCGTAATGCTCCACCAACTCTCTAAACTGACGCTCTCGAAACGATTTCCGGCGTTCCGCCGTATGACCATCGCAATCTTGTCGAAGGAAACCGCGAAATAAGCTGTGGAGCCCCGAGACCCTGCCTCCTATTCCGGGAGATCGAGCCCACGCTCCTGTGGCCAATAGCATTTCCGTTGTAGGCATTTCCGCGATTCTTGGGGCCCATCAACGAGGCTTAGACTTGGGCTCTTTATTGCTTCTAAAACTGCCAAGGCCTGCGGATGCACGTTGACCGTGGACTGGTCGGTCTCGTCTACTTGCTTCACGTTTCGCATACCGCTGACCGCCCGAGCGCAAAGTTCTTTTTTCCAGGGTCGGGGAACATTCGCCATGAAGGTTCGTTCCTTTCGCACTCGTCACACAAGTGGCCGGGATTTATGGAGGAACGTATCATGGTTGAAAAGACATTGGAAAAATTGTTCCACGAGACGCTGAAGGATGTTTACTACGCCGAGCGCAAGATTCTGAAAGCATTGCCGAAGATGGCTAAAGGGGCAGCTTCTTCCGAGTTGAGGGCAGCCTTCGAAAAACACCGCGATGAAACCGAAATGCATGTCGAGCGCCTGCAACAGGTCTTTGAAATCTTCGGCAAGCGGGCCCAGGGAAAAACGTGCGATGCGATTGAAGGAATTATTGCCGAGGGCGAGGAAGTTCTGGATGAATTCAAAGGCGAGCCGGCTTTAGACGCCGGGTTGGTTTCATCGGCGCAGGCTGTGGAGCACTATGAAATTGCCCGCTATGGCACGCTGGCTCGCTGGGCAGCGGAGCTTGGACTGAAAGACGCGATGGCGCTTCTTCTTCAAACCCTCGAAGAAGAGATTGCCACGGATCAGGCTCTTACCAAACTCGCCGAAGGGGGTATCAATAGAAAAGCCCAGAAAATGGCAGCTTAACATTTTCGTGCTCATCCCTAGAGGGTGGGCACGTCTCTCTCAAGCCCAAGTGGGGATTGCTTGTTGGATAATCTTTGCGAATGAATGGGTTCCGATGAGCATCTTATCGCGTTAAGGCTTTTGGATTTCTTCTCTCGTCAGATATATTTCGGCTAACGCCACCTACGCGCATTCATCGCCTAATTTGCGCCAACGTATGGGACTGCTGCCACCCCGTCTAATTTGCCTATTAAGGCTCAATAAGGCCTTCCCCCTTGAGCCCGACAATGTCGGCGTTCTCATCTTGCTCGTCCAGGAGTGGGTTTTTCGGGGGAACCGGGCCCTGCGGCTGATCCGGAGTATTCGAGGAATCTGTCCCCAAGGAATTCGCCCTGGCCGTTTGCTCACTAAGCGAATTCGGTCCGTCCCCGACGCCATACGGAGGCATATCCCCTCGCTCCCCGCTTGCGTCTATTTGGTTAAGCAAGCGCTCTGCCTTCTGAATAAGCTCGTCTTGGCTAAGGCCAACAGAATTTGCTTCAGAGATATCAACCGAGGCCCGTTTTCCATCCTCGTAGACAAACTCAACGGTGTGTCCGCCACCGTCTTCTCGCGCACTAATACGTCTTTCAATAATCCTCATGAGAGGCCGCCCTCCGCTACGTGTAAATCAACCATCGTGAACGGCTTTTAGTTCCGCAATATTCATCGCGCGGCAGGCGTTTTTCTTGCCTTGGCATCACAGTTTCTCCTGACTTGCTGGGGTGGGAATTGGTGCCGCCGTTCTCCTGCGACAACGGACAATCCCGCTGCCTCCAGTTTGCGCCGTTCGCGCTCGATATTCATCGCGCTCCCATTGGCGTCTGTTTATCAGGTGAGGCCACCGCCTTCACATTGGAAGTTATCGGGGCGCATGGCATTTTGTTATGCAGCCAGCTTTTCGGCCTTAAGCGTGACAGTGACGATAACCCCCTCATTTGACCAATCGTAGGTAATCGAGCCACCGAGCGAGTCTGATACGCTTCGATTGACCAGTTTACTCCCATAGCCCCCTGCCCCGTTGGGAGGTTTGACCGTCGGCCCGCCTCGTTCGGTCCAAACAAGCGTTACATCCTCATCGTCCGTAGAGCCTGAGACGTCAAGGGTCCCAACATCTGCGGAGAGTGCTCCATATTTTAATGAATTTGTCGCAAGTTCATGGATAACGAGCGCTAATGCAGTCGCCGCACCCTCGCCAACCCCCATGCGCGGCACCGCTACGCGAATACGACCGCGGAACGCTCCGATGTCTTCATATGGCGAAAGTAAAACCGACAACAGATCGCCTAGAAGTGCAGTGTGTCCTTGATGACCGGGGAGTGGGCGAACAAGGTCATGTGCTCGTCCAAGTGCTGCCAGTCGCGCTATCAGCTCTGTGGCCATTTCAGCGGCGGTGGTCGTGGATCGGGAAGTGATTCGAGTCAGTCCGCTTGCGATCGCCAAAAAGGTTTTTTACACGATGGCTCATTTCGCCCGCCAGCAGCTCATGTCCTTCTTCGGCTTGTTTACGCCCCGTAACGTTTAGGAAAATTCCGAACATATGGCGTTTGTGCAAGCCAGAGTCGCCGCCGAGGCCACGCGCCGATATCCATCGAATTTCATCACCCAACAAAATGCGGAAGTCGGTTTCGTAAGCCCCGATAATCCCCCGCGTTGCGGTAAATGCGGCGCGCACCCTGTCTCTATCGGCGGGATGGATATGGGCCGATAAAGTCTCAAACGAAACTTCGTTGCTTGGCACGATGCCCCACAGTTCAAAGGCCTGCTCGTCCATCGCAAACTGGTCGTTATCAACGTTCCACGACCACAGTGCCACACCGGCCGCCTCAATAGCACGGCGCAGATTTTGGGTGGTCCACAGAGGGGACGCAGACTCGCTAATGGTCATGGTTCATAACTCTTTAGATGGGCCATCATTGACTATTCAGTGCATAAATCACGAACTTTGCACCAACTTCTCCGCCTCTCCGGCAAACGCCGAGTCCCCCACTGATTCCATCCCCCGACGTTCCATGAAATCAGGAGTCCGCTCCGCGCCTTGGGAAGCGAGTCGGTCGGCGGTTCGGCTAAGGCCTTACCGTCGCTTGATCGAAGTTTTTCCCTTTGCGCACTCCTTGGGCAGCTTGAACGGGCGGTGTCGCCGATAACATCCATTGTGGCTGCTTGCGCTATGAATTGCTTCCGCTGCTATTCCGATGGCCCCTCTTTAGGCCGGCCGCTCCTGCGTCGGCGATCGTATCTCGTTCCTCGACCTGCAGCATATGACGGTCTCAGCGATTTGGTACCCCCACGCCTGCAACCCTCTTCGGAACCGCCTTGGTCTTCTTTCCCATCGTACTGCTTCTTGTCTTTCCCTGCACGAATGAACGCGGAACAACTTAGTGGGTTCCATAGTGCTTGTGACGAAATCGAAGCCAAATGGGCTTACAAGTCTTAGGAAGCACGGGTCTACACGGTTCTAAATAGTTTTGCAGCGACCAAACGTGATGGTGCGGTTTAGCGTTTGCTTGGTCTTTCTCGCCTGCTCCAGTTGCTCGAGCAATTTCTTGAATCGATCGTCATGAGTGAAGACCTTGGAGTGGCTGCGAATTGCCTCCCTCATGTCGTCCTGACATAATTGCCTCCGAACAACCTGCTGTATGTGTTTTTGTCGAAAGGCGGCGTTATGCTGCAATAAGCACTAAAAACCGTTCAAAATCGAATCTGGGTGCAGGGCAGTAAGTCCATCGCCATCGGCTCCGTCTACGATGCAGCTCGAGAAATGGCCCGATGAAGAAACGGGGCCCAAGTATGAAATTTGCAAGGCAATCCCATTAAAGTGCAAGGTGGTTGCTCCGCAGCCGTTGCTTGTATTGCCTTTGTCGAAGCGGCGAGAGAGGCAACATTTACATGGAGACGACACCTCGACCGCCACCAACCGGAAAGCTGCAGTGCTGGCACAAGAGCGTCGATAACGGGTCGGAATGTGATTTGACTGTGGACGGGCACAGGTCGAGATTTCAGAAATCGTATTCCCACCATTAAGGCCTGGCTAATTTTCCTCTCCCTGAGCCGGGCCTCACTTATGTCCGGAAGCGTACAAAGACGGAACGAAGTAGGTTTTGGTTTGTTGTTTAGCTTGCTGATTTCCAGGTCGGCTGAGGTCCTGATTTTCGCCCCCCGTAAATTCGGGACTCAAAAATTAGACGGTGTGCTACAAGCACGCCGTCCTTTGTTGCGGGGTCGCGGTCTGCGGTTTGCCCACATGGCGTCTATAGAAAGCTGCAAGAGCCGCAGGTACCTATCTCACACCGCGATACAGCCGCCGCCGACCGAGCTCGGGCCCAAGCCGGGCTGAGCATAATAGCAAATGTTGAAGTGCAAAATTGACCATATCGTTACAATCGTTCGACGGGGTTTTGGGGGCAGGTAGAATGATCGAAACGATATTGGTTTGTGAATCACTGCTCGCCGTCGATGGTGATATGGTGAAGTGCGACGGGGAGAATAGGTAAATGGCGAAACGCTCGACCCGGAAACTGCAGACCATCGGCCTCCTGTCCGATCTTGATGCGCCGCTCAAGAGCCGTCCTGCTGCAAAACGCGATAAGGATCAGCCTCGCTTGCCATTCGATCCGATGCCGCAGCGCATCGAACCCGCTCTGGCATTGCTCGCCAGGAAACCGCCGACGGGAGATCAATGGGCCTATGAAGTAAAATGGGATGGTTACCGTCTTGCTGTGCATGTCGAGTCCACTGGGGTACGCATCATTACGCGTGGCGGTCATGATTGGACCTCCTTTTTCCCGGCGATCGCGACAGCAGCAAAGGCTCTCGGCCCCGCAACCATGATCCTCGATGGGGAGGCGGTTGTTCTTGACGATAAAGGGCTTCCCAACTTCGGATTGCTGCAACAGGCGCTCGGCGGCAGGCGTGCCACCAGGGCTGCGGGAGCGGCAATCTTTTATGCCTTCGACCTACTTTATTTCGACGGCCACAACCTGACTGGCCTGGAATTGTCGTCGCGGCGGCATATGCTGACAACGTTGCTCAACGACAGGTCAAGCGACGCGATCCGGCTTTCCGAGACAATCGAAGCCGATGGGGAATCGCTGTTGCGCAACGCCTGTGCGCATGGTCTGGAAGGTATCATCGCGAAAGATATAAACAGTCCCTACCGCTCCGGGCGGCGAGGCGATTGGCTCAAGATCAAATGCAGTAACAGCGAAAGTTTCGCGGTCATAGGCTATGAGCCATCGCAAAAGGTCCAAGGCTCAATCGCCAGCCTGCTGCTGGCGGCGAAACAAGATGACAAGCTGGTCTATGTGGGCAACGTTGGTACAGGTTTTTCGGCAAAGCTGGCGCGAGATTTGCGCAGACAGCTTGATACCATGCGGGTCGAAACACCATCTGTGCCGATCAAGGGCAAGGGGCTGGTGTTCGTTCGACCCACGCTCATCGCCGAAGTCAATTTCAGTGCCTGGACGCATGACGGAAATTTGAGGCATCCAGCCTTCAAAGGTATTCGCGAAGCGGCGGACCACGCAGAGGTCTATCAACTGGTATAAAGCCTGTCACGAACTTTCGGCGGCGGGTTATGAAGAGTTGAAGCCCATCGCGACTGACGCCTGGCGAGGAGCCAACTAATGAGCCAACTAACCCCATCAAATCGTCAGGGCGCTTCGGCTTACTCCTCTTAGGAAGGCTTGTTATCGCGCAAGAGAAGGTCCTTCCGGACATCCTACTCATTCTGCGCCAAGCGATACCGAAAGCGATCACGAATATAGTCATTGAAGAAGCGGTCCTTTGCAAACGCGCTTCGGAACTTGGCATATACGTCCGGGGGCACTTCGCTATAGTCATAACGTTTGCCGCTCGCCACGAACCATACGGAAAGGGTCTTCGTCTCTGGGTCATACTTCATAACGCGGACGGAGGTCGACGGCATCTGTCGGGCTATATCACGCTGATTGGCATATAGCGGATGATAACCTTGTCCTGGTGAAAACGGCGTTCGAGTGCAACACGTCGTCTGCGCCAGTCCGTTAAATCCAATTCGTCCGTCATCACCTCAAATATCACAATCTCGTCGTGGCTCGCCTCTGCACCCCCCTCCAAAGCCCTTCTGCCGGTGCTCGCAGATAGGCGGTGACTCCATCAAAGCTGCTGGCGAAATCTTCCTTTACGCGATCGTACGCTGCACGTTCGAAAAGCCGACCATTGTTGTCGGCACGGGGAAGCAGAATCTGGACGAGATACATTGTTAACACCCGCTGAAAAATGGGCAACGCTTATGCAGCTACTGTGTTCCCTCGGCTTATCCATGTCGTGAGCGGGTGTAATGTCCCACTATGCCGGAGCCAACCTTGTTCAAAGAAAAAGCTCGATGCTGGCCGATTGGCCACGAAGCGGCGAAATCAAGGCCTCATATTCGACCTTGAGCGCAAACACCGCGGAGAACAGCGGCGGCAAATGCGCTTGGCCACCTGATTGCGGAGCAGGTCTCGGGACTTCCACCAACCCACCATCAGCCACGTGTTATCAAAGGCTCAACATCATGGTTAATTCCTTGTTTACAGAGAGGGCGTACCTTTGAACGGCTGATGCCCAAAATCAGCGAAAGGCCCGATCTGCCGCTGTATTGCGTGATAACTGTTCCCCACCCTTAGCCCGTGGGCTGGGCTCGGCCTGAAAAAGAAGGCGGAACTGGCACGTGGATCGGTATTGATATTCCACCGCTCGAAATCGAACTCATCGTTCGACGACAGAAGGCATGGGTCTCGCCATCGCCCTCGATCAGCGTTACCTCGTAAACCCTCGCACTTGTTGCGGATTTCCACATACTCGCGATCGATGGGAGAATTGTTCCCGGCTCGACCATCGGAAACATTCGCCCTTTCGCGTCGATCTCGCTCGGGTTTCAAGCTCCGCACAATTTTACTGTGACGTATTGCTCGGAGGCTTCGCTTGTGTATCTCCACCGGTTCCACTTTGTGGCGTTGGACTTACAGCAGGTGCATTGGTTGTTGGCTGATCCCCGGATGGTGGCGTCGCCTGATCCGAAGGTTTGTTCTGACCGGCAGCGGGGCTCTCCTGCCCGATGGTAGCGCTATTGTCTGAACTCTCACCAAACATTTCGGCAGCACCCCATGCTATGGCCGCGAGAATCAGGCCACCAATAAGCACCATTAGAACCGGCCGCCCAAGTGGACCCTGCCGCGTCTCCGTAGCAGTCTCCCGCACCGGAGTCTGTGAACCATGCTTTTCCATAGTGTTCTTCCTTTTTCACTCCAAGGTTTGAACATGCAAGATCGAGAAGGATTAATGGGTATCCCGCAATTGGTGGCGTTCCGCGTAACAAATCTGGCGCGCAGTGCCCACTACTTGTTTGGTCCCTGCCGGTCGCGCCTGTTTTCTTTCGCATCTGATTTGAAGGTGGCATCACCATCTTCTTTACCCGACAGAACTCAGCGATTGTCGCTAGTAACACCGTCGTTGTCCGCGCCATGTCTAGTCCTGGCGAACGCTCTTTTGGCATCGTTTTCGGGATATGGCCCTTTAGATTTCTCTGTCACTGCATTGCTCCTTTTCGAAGCAACAATCTCAGACAGCAATCAGTTCCATGATTCAGATTCCAGTCATAGAATCCGTTGGCCGCAAGCCACTCCATCAGCACACCGTCTCACGGTGACTTTATAAAAAACAGACAGATTCCGCCGACTACAACGGAAAGTTTTGTCCAGAGAAAAATATGACCGGTTGCCATCTCAAGCCGGGAACTTTGAGTCCTGAGAGGGGTTAACTCGTTATCGAATGGACAGGTTAGGAGCTACCATGATGCACTGAGCGCGCTTTCGGTTATGTCGATGGCTTATGCTCAGGATACGACGAAACCGGCGACAGAGGCAGAAACGCCCTGACACCACAAATCCTGCTGCGCCTGTCCCTGGTGAAAATAGCTTCACTGAGGCACAGGCCAAGGAACGCATGGAGGGTAAGGGATATTCGGATGTTACTGCGCTGACGAAGGGAGAAGCCGCTTCTGCCATGAAATCGGGTAAGGCGTATGAAGTCAAATAGACTTCCAGGGCAACATTACGGAGGCGGCCAAATAGGTCTCAAGACTTGAATCTCAGTATGGGAGAGTTAAATGCGAACCGTAACTGGACTATATGACAACTATGCCAGAACAGTGGTAGATGCGCTTGAGGATGCCGGGATATCGTCCGACGACATCAGTATCATAAGGCGCGGTGAAGGTGCAGCAACAGGAGCTGGCATAGGCGCAGTTGCAGGCGGTACCGGGGGGCTTCTTGCCGGATTGGGGTTACTTGCCATCCCAGGAGTAGGCCCTGTGGTGGCCGCCGGTTGGCTCGTTTCCACCGCGGCAGGCGCTGCAGCAGGGGCATTGGCTGGTGGAGCTGCCGGTGGGATAATCGGTTCCTTGACGAGCGCCGGTGTTGATGAAGACACAGCGCATGTCTATGCAGAAGGCGTACGGAGAGGTAGCACCCTGGTGTCCGCCCGTATCGAGGATGATAAACTCGATCTCGCCAGAACTATCATTAATCAAAATACGCCTGTCGATGTTGATAGCCGCCGCGCGATGTACGGCGAGGAAGGGTGGGAACGTTTTGACGAGGGCAACCCTGATTTGACAGAGGAAGAACTTGCACGTGAGCGGGATCGGCTTCGAGATTATCGGCAGCTGTAGTATCTCACCGAGCTTTGTTTACGCAGCCACCGAAGGGTGTTGTGTAAACGTTTTCGTTTGGCCAGCCGACTTCAGACGTGAGATGTATGGCCTGGTGTTGTAGTACGCAGAGTTCAATTAGGCCTACTGCCTGGTCGGCTCTCTGACCAACTATTATCAGCTGAAAATTCTGAGAGTCTGCCCTCAATTGGATGTCCGTCGGAGGTTCATTTCCCTTTTTTGCGCAGCGACGCCTCCACACCCACTCACTTATCCAGTTCCTCCGCCATATGCAGATGGTGTTCCAACGCGGGTCGTGTCGTTGCCGCCCACGCCTTCAAAACCGCATTTTCCCCTCCATCGCCGTAGCGTTGAAAGAGGTCAACGGCATCCTTATGAGCAGCAACCTGGTCCGAATGGTACTGTTCCGTAAACTCGTTGCCCTGCAAGCCCTTTGACTTGGCGAGCATTTCCTGCTGTGCCTCTGCCATTGAGGTTGGCGGGGTTGCTTTCACCTGACCGCTCTGGAGCAGTTGCTTCAGTTCATCGGTTGTCTTCTGATGGTCAGCTATCATTTGTTGGGCGAAAGTCTTGGTGGGTGCATCGGCGCGCTCGGCTGCGAGTTTGCTGGATCTCGATTTCAAACATGTCGCTTTGTGCCGCCTGTAACACGAAATCTTCGGTGCTCGGAGCGACACCGACCAACGAATTCACGCCGGTCTTTTCAGCGGCTGACTGCGCGAACGCGGGTGCGGTATACATTACCGCAACGGCAATCAAAGCAAATTTATTCATAGCCTCACACTCCTTATCATTGAAATCAGCGGCCGGGAGACCCGACCGCCACTTCGCTATGTTTAGCTCCGGCCACCCTTACGGCCCGCCTCACGTGCGCGCTCGGGATCATCCGCGAAATTTCCGCCGCGCTCCTGGTCGCTTTCGTTATTTTCGGCAAACTGCTGGTCGCCGCCGCGGTCTCCACCAGACTGCTGCCCACCTTGACGACTGGAAGCGTCTTCCGAATCGTTTTTGAAGCCGCCTCCAGACTGTTGGCCACCTTTTTCGACCCGCCTCCGCTGCCCGCTGCGGATCATTCTTGAAATTGCCGCCGGACTGCTGGCCGCCTTCACTCGCGATTTCACGCTGCTTGTCATCGTCCATCGACGCAAATCCGCGCTTTGAATTGCCACTTTGCTGTTCACGATCATTATTATTCGGCATGATTTTCCTCCTTGCTGATTTGACCCCGTGGGCTGACCAACAATTTTCCCCGAGCATTGTTCCTGTCTTCTTCGATTTTTTCCCCACTGTACGCTAAGGGACAAAGCGGGGTTTCACCGTCGGCGGAACTGCTGTGAGCTGCTTAGCCAATTCCGGCTTTAGACCACCGCGTCGATGACGGCTTCTTTTAGGTATGTCAGCAAGAGGCGAAGATTTTCGACACCAAAGCATGCGCTCGCGCCCGAGTCGGCAAGAGCGATTTTGATATCCCAAGATAAGCGACGGAATTCACCATCCCACTTTCCCAGAGTGCCGGGGAAGTAGCTGCATACGTGCGACGGCACATGCTTTCAGGACAGGGGAACGAATTCTGTCGTCGCAAGTTCGTGCGTTATTCATGAGCGTTCTGGAGATCGGCATGTCACCTTTAAAATTGATTGCTCTTGCCTGTGTCATGAGTGCGAGTGCGGCAAGCCTGGCTGCTTATTCGGACCCTCTGCCACCGGATTTAACCTACCGTCCGCTACCGACGCAGCCACTTTCGCGTGTGAGAGCCGATGATGAGGCGCAGAAGTCGAAAGTCATGGAGCGCCAGCAAACTTTGCTCGATAAGCGATATGACCTCTCGGATAGACCCATGCCCGAAGTCATGATGTCGGGAGGCCTCAAAAAAGTGCAAACCGGCGTGCGGGTCAAACTTTCTGATGAAGTCACCTGGGACACTCTGGCAAATATGAGCCCGGACGAGATTCTGCGAAAAAAATCTTCTTCCCGAGGGCTTCAGGCCCCTGCCGCACGTCAAGCAAGCAACTGGCGGACAGGTCTTTCCGCAAAGGGAAATTGACGAGATCGACAAACAGGAAGGGCGCGACCTCAAGCGTTTTGATGTCGATTTTGATCTTCCCGATCATTTGACGCCGGAATTTCCTCCTCCGATTTTTTTGACCACCCACCCTGAACTGGGCGACGTGTCGCGGGGAGACCTTTTGACGATCAAAAATTTCTACGAATATATGAACGGCATCATTACGCCGGTCCAGATGGAGGGTCTCAGACTTCTTCTGACACCATTTCCTCAGGAGGAATTTAACCAGACCGAAGACCGGAAGGTCGCGCAGCAGAGCATGGGGGTTGCTTGCCTCGACTGTCACTCCAATTTCCACACAAACGGGGCATTTCACCTCACACCGGATGTCAGGCCCCAAGCCTCGCGTTTCCGTCTCGACAGCACCAGCCTGCGCGGGATGTTCAACCAGCAAATCCATGGATCGAAACGCTCCCTGCGTTCAATCGAGGATTTTACAGAATTCGAGCAGCGCACGGCTTACTTTAACGGTGACCATGTCAGTGCCACCCGTAAAGGGGTCAACCTTCCGGACAGACCCAATCAGGTTGCCATGATGGCACAAATGCAGAATATCATTGATTTTCCGCCAGCGCCGAAGCTCGACCCGATGGGTAAACTCGACCCTGCGAAAGCCAGCGAGCAGGAACTGGCGGGCGAACGTGTCTTTATGGGCAAGGGTCGTTGCGGAGAATGTCACATCCCGCAAACTTCCTTCCTCGACAACAATATGCATGATCTGCAGCTGGAACGATTTTACAATATTGGTTACACCGCCAACGATCAGGTGGCAATTCCTGACGGTCCTATCAAGACATTTACCTTACGTGGCATTAAGGATTCACCGCCGTATCTGCACGACGGACGCCTGCTGACGTTGGCCGACTCGGTGGAATACTTCAATCTCGTCCTCGGTGTGAAGCTGACCCAGGACGAGAAGGATTCCCTGGTTGCCTACATGCTGACGCTTTGATGCTTCCGGCACAAACGAGGAGAGAAAATATGCGCGAGTTTCTGACAATAATTCTCATGACGATCGTTGTCCCACCGGCGCTCGCCCAGATGGGCAATCCCGCGGGGTTTGCTCCGGACACACGCATGCAGGAACCGGGCGTACCGGCGGCGCATCAAACGAACAATCAGGATCGGCTTTTTGCTCAGCTCGCGGCGGCAGGCGGACTGGCCGAAGTGGATTTCGGAAAACTCGCCGGCGCAAAGGCAGCCAATGCCGACGTCAAGGAATTCGCGCAGGCCATGGTCCATGATCATTCGGATGCCAACAGTAAGCTGAAGGTTTTGGCCGATTCTGCAAAAATCCCGCTACCGGATGCTTTAGACGCCGACCACAAAGCGATCAGGCAGAAGCTCGATACAGTAGAGGGCCATGCATTTGACGTGGCTTACATCCGTGCCCAAATCATTGACCATCAAAAAACCGCGCAAATGCTTGCATGGGAAATCGGGTCTGGCCAGGACGCGCAACTGCAAAAATATGCGGCAGCAACCCTGCCGGTGGTGATGAACCATCTGCGGATGGCGCAAAATCTCGCCTCCGCTTTAACGGGACAAGCGTCCCGCGAAATCGTTGCTGTCCATCCTAAGTGACGGTCTTGGTACTGATAACTCAACATAAGGTGACATTTCCGACCTTGCTGTTTGGCCTGCTGCCGGTTTTTCGGACACGAGGTTAAGCTAATCCCACCTTGGTTTCAAAATCGTTCGGGCTGAGATAGCCCAGTGTTGAGTGGCGAGCGCCTTGGGTTGTAGAAGCGCTTCGATGTAATCGAATACGTCCGCCCTTGCATCATTTCTTGTCCGATAAACCTTTCGTGCCGTTCTCTCCGTTTTCAGTGATGAGAAGAAGCTTTCCATCGCTGCGTTATCCCAGACGTTCCCCGATCTGCTCATGGAGCAGGTGATGCCGTGATCGCCCATCAGGCGCTGGAACTGTTCGCTGGTGTATTGGCTGCCCTGATCGGAATGATGCAACAGCGCATCCGGCTTTCCTCTGCGCCATATCGCCATGATGAGGGCGTCGGTGACGAGCTGCGCCGTCATATTCGCATTCATCGACCAGCCGACTACACGGCGTGAGAACAGGTCGATGACGGCGGCAACATAAAGCCAGCCTTCGGCCGTCCAGATATAGGTGAAGTCGGCCACCCATTTCTGGTTCGGTCGGTCGGCTGCGAACTGGCGATCCAGGACGTTGGGCATGATGACAGATCGGTCGCCGGCATCTTTCGGCAGACCGCGCCGCCGTGGTCTCGCTCGGAGCGCGTTCTGACGCATCAGCCGCTCAATGCGATGAAGACCGCACGACAAGCCTTCAGCCAGCACATCATGCCAGACACGCCGGGCACCATAGGTTCTGTCGCTGTACTTGAAACTCTGCCCAATCTTGTCCAGCAGAACCTCATCGTAGCGGGCATGGTCGCTCGGCGAGCGATTGAGCCAGGCATGGAAGCCGGAACGAGAAACCCCCAGCGCTTCGCAGAGCCATGCCGCCGGCCAGATCGAACGGTGCTTTGCAATAAACGCAAACTTCATATCGCGTCCCTTGCAAAGTAGGCTGCGGCCTTTTTTAGAATATCGCGCTCCGCCTTCAGCTTCGCGACCTCGCGCCGCAGCCGTTCGATCTCAAGCTGTTCCGGCTTCATCTGTCCATGCCCTGGAAAGGACTGGACCGGATCGGAGCCATGCTCCCTGATCCATTTGCGCAGTACATTCTCGTGGACATCGAGGTCGCGGGCAGCCTGTGCAACAGCGACACCACGCTCCTTCACCAGCTTCACCGCTTCAAGCTTGTATTCGCGGCTGAACTTTCGTCTTTGCATTCATACTCTCCGGTTTCACGCAGAACACCTTAACTCAGTGTCTATGAAACCGGCAGCAGGCCAAATATCTCCTCTTGTTGAGGGGAAGCTTAGTACCGCCGCGTGTTCGCCACTAAAGTCGGAAACGCCGAAACGCGGCCAAATCTGCCATTCGAACAGTCGTTCGATGTCGCCATTCTGCTGTGCGGGAACGTTACGGCGCAAAAGGGTGGTTCTGTTCCATGAGCCGACTGCAAGATTGGGCAAATCGCGATACCGGCAGCGGAGCGGTCCACAGCATCATAAGCGGTCACATTGCAGGCCGCGCTCGTGTGGCATCCGATGCTTTTAAAGCCGCAATGGCATCGGCTGGTCACCTGCGGTAAGATATTGACCGGGGTGCATTGCACTCCGTGAAGGGGGCCGGATATGGAGCGCCACCTTGCTGCCGTCCTGATCGCCGATGTCGTCGGATACAGCCGCCTGAGCCAGATCGACGAAGAGGGTACGCGCGCGCGGTTTCAGACCGACCTGAAAGAGATTTTCGAACCGACAATCGCAGAGCATCACGGAAGACTGGTGAAGACCATGGGTGACGGCATATTGGTCGAACTTCACAGCGTGGTCGATGCATTGCGCTGCGCGGTGGAGGTACAGCAGCAGAAAGCGAAGCGGAACGCTCTTGCACCACCAGACCAGCGGCTCGACTTCAGGATAGGTGTTAATCTCGGCGACATTATCGTTGAGGGTGACGATATCCATGGCGACGGCGTCAACGTCGCGGACCGCATACAGGCACTGGCCGAGCCGGGAGGTATCGCCATCTCCGGAACCGCCTACGACCAGGTCAAATCAAAGCTTGCGGTCGGCTATGCCTCGATGGGCGAACAGATGGTCAAAGGCATCGCAGAGCCAATTCGGGTATACCGTGTCGTGCTCGACCCTGCCGCAGCTGGCAAGACGATCGAAGCGCGCAAGAACCATCGATCCTTGCGCGTTCCCGCCGCTGCCGCGGCAGTCATCCTGCTGCTGGCGGGAGCGACCGCCTGGTGGCAGCCGTGGCGGATGGGGGACGAGACTAACCTGCGGAATGCTGTTGCGGCCGATACCCGGCCATCGCTGGTCGTGCTACCGTTTGACAATCTCAGCGAGAACAAACAACAGGGTTACCTCGCCGACGGCATCACCGAGGACCTGACGACGGAGCTGGCGCGTCTTCCCGGGCTCTTTGTCGTCTCGCGCAATGCGGCCTTCACCTACAAGGACAAGGCTATACAGCCAGCCCAGATTGCCGCAGAACTCGGCGTTCGCTACATCCTCGAAGGCAGTATCCGCCGCGCCGGCGACCAGATGCGCATCAACGCGCAGCTCATCGACGCGACAACCAGTGGCCATATGTGGGCGGAGCGCTTTGACGGAGCGTGGAGCGAGGTGTTCGAGCTTCAGGACAAGATGGTCGGCGAGATAGCAACGGCCCTGAAGTTGCGCTTGATCACGATCCAGCGTGTCGCCCAGATCTCCGGCGGCACCAGCAACGCTGCCGCCTACGAGGCCCTTTTGCGCGGTCTCGAACACAAATATCGCGACACCCCGACCGATATTGCGGAGGCCGTCAAGCTCTACCAGCAGGCTCTGGCGCTCGATCCGAACTTCGGCCGCGCCTGGGCAGAACTCGCCTGGGTGTATTGGGACCTTCACAGCGCGGAGCAAGAGCAAGCCGTGGGAATAGCGTGGGAAGATGTGATGGTCAAGCTCAACGAATGCCTGAAGGAAGCCGCAAAGCGCCCCTCCCCCACATACTACCAGATCGTTGCCTCGCTGCTGCTCCGGCAGCAAAAATCCGACGATGCCATTGCCGCTCTTGAAAAGGCGATCGCACTCGATGCCAGCGACCCTTGGAATTACGATGATATGAGCCACGCGTTGGTGTTCAACGGACGCCCCAGCGAGGGACGCGGCTATATTGATGCCGCAACGCGCGTTGAACCTGTCTGGACAGCTTGGCGCTCGTATGTGGCCGGGCTGACCCACTTTTCGATGGACCGATTCCAAGAGGCGGCGGTATCACTCGAAAAGATCGATGCGCAACCTAAAATGCACTGGGCCAATTTTTTTGGCCTCATCGTGCGAATGGCGGCCTACGGGCATCTCGAACGCGCTGCCGATATCGCCGGCGTCGACGAGAAGCTGAGGCAGTCATTGCTCGAAATGGGAGATAACCGAGAATTCTCGGGACTGTTCGTACGAAATTATTTCCCATTCAAGAACTATGCCGACACCGAGCGGTTGCTTGCAGGTCTGCGCAAGGCGGGCGTGCCGGATTTGCCGTTCGGTCTCGACGCGAAATCGGGGGATAGGCTGAGCGGTGACGAGAT
The DNA here is from genome assembly GCF_025452215.1 of Phyllobacterium sp. A18/5-2. Classification (NCBI taxonomy): domain Bacteria; kingdom Pseudomonadati; phylum Pseudomonadota; class Alphaproteobacteria; order Hyphomicrobiales; family Phyllobacteriaceae; genus Phyllobacterium; species Phyllobacterium sp. A18/5-2. Next base: position 1,391,859 of record NZ_CP104967.1, read on the forward strand.
CAAGGCGCTGCTGTTCGGCCACCATATCGAGGGACGACGTCCAGCTACTGGCGAGCCATACTTGCGCACCACATCCGCCAACGGAGTATCTACCATCTCTGTCGGCGCATATTCGGATCAGGGCGCTAGTTGGATGGAAGGAGATACGATTTGCACCTGGGCTGACGCGCGCGGCAGATACTGCGCTGCCATCTTCCGCAATCCGGCGGGAAACCCCGAAGGCAGGAACGAGTATTTTTGGATCAACGCCGGCAACCGCAACGAGTTCTCGGTCGTGAAGTGAGATGAAGGTCTGTACAACGAGTTGTGTAGCTGAAGCGACAGATCGTTAGTGTTAGCGAAATTTCCGCATCGGGGTACGAATGCCACCGATCGGTTCTCACATCTCGCCAATCACGAGCACGCCTTGAGACTCGCTAAAACCAAGCGAACATCGTTCGTCCGAGAGGCCTCATCGAGGCGGAATATTCTGATTCATCTGGAAGAGGTTATCAGGATCGTAAATGCTTTTGATCTTTTGAAGCCGTACATAGGTTTCCGTACCGTATGCATCCCGAACGAGATTGTCGCCCTCCCCAAGTCCTGGGAAGTTAAGGTACATCCGCCCAGTGGAATGGCGCTGCATATCTTGCCAGACATCGCGAACCCAACCGATGTTGGCATCGTCATCGCCGGAGCTGGACCAGATCGCATCGAGGCTGAGCATGAAGGGCATGGAGCGATCGCCAAACGCGGTGGCGTCGGCGGCAACGCGCTGCACCGCGCCACCAAATTTCCAGATCGAAGCAAAGGTCATCTCGGAAGGACGCTTTGCCAGGCGCGCGGTGATCTCGTCAATAACATCTTCGTTCAGGTTCCTGAGGTAGGTCGACTTCCAGTAGCAGCGATCCCGACCCTTGGGAAAGAGCTCGTCATAGAGGGTCTGCAGGACGCGGTAGGGCAAGCGGTCGCTGAAATCGAGCAGGGGTTCGCCAAAGCTGCGCAATGGCTGCATAATCCGCTCCCCATCTTCAGCTGGACCATCATAGACCGTGGCGAGTGCCAAGACGCGCTTCCCCCATGCGTGTTCAGGATATGCCGGATCACGCGGAACAGTGGAGAATTCGGCGAGGCCACTCACTTCGTCCGGTGCCGAGGCCATGTAATCACGCCATTGCGGCAGGATGTCATTGGCGCGTTCTTCGGGATAGGCGGGAGCGCAAAACATCATTTCTGCCGGGATCGGGTGGAGACGGAACTCAAAGTTCACGACAACGCCAAAATTGCCGCCTCCCCCTTTGAGGGCCCACAGCAAGTCAGTGTTCTCGGTGTCGCACACCCGAAGCAGCCGGCCGTCGGCCGTAACGACGTCGGCGGCAATGATGTTGTCGCAGCTCAGGCCGCGCGTGCCGCGGAGCCAGCCAATGCCGCCCGACAAGGTGAGCCCTGCCACGCCTGTCATCGAAATCAGTCCACCTGGGGTGGCACGCCCTAAAGGTGTGGAGGCGGCGTCAACGTCTGCCCAAGTGGCACCGCCTTCAACATAAGCCTTATCCAATCCAGGTGCCATCCGAACAGCATTCATGAGAGACATGTCGATCATCAGCCCGCCGTCGCAAACGGCATAGCCGGCGACATTGTGTCCGCCACTTCGTACGGCGATGGCAAGGTCATGAACCCGTGCGTAATTGACCGATGCCAGCACGTCGGCAGCATTGCGGCAACGGGCAATCAGGGCTGGTCGCCTGTCGATCATGCCGTTCCACACGATACGGGCGTCGTCGTAGCCAACATCTCCCGGCTCAAGCAGTTCGCCGTGCATTGCGCTGCGGAGTTCGTCATGTGTCATCTCAGCTCCTCCTGTAACAGGGAACCTAGCACCGCCGGATGTTCGGTACTAAAGTCGGAAATGCTGAAAGGCGGTCAATTCTGCCATGCCCGCATCGAATAGTCGTATCAATGTCGCCATTCTCGCTGTGCCGGAAGTTACGGCATCCGCGTTGTACGGCATGTTTGACTTGTTTTCTTCTCCCGGCCGCGACTTCCCCTTCATCGTAACGGGGGAAGCGGGCGAACAGAGCATGCGGCCCTACATCGTCGCCCGCACCATGGATGTGTTTCAGGCCGCCAATGGCATCTGGGTGAAGCCTGACCACGATTTCAAAGACTGCCCGCAGCCCGACATCGTGTGCATTCCGGATTTCTTCGTCAATCCGGGCGAAAGCGTCAGCGGAATGTATGATCCTGAAGCGCAGTGGCTCAAGCAAGCGCACGAGGATGGCGCGATGCTGGCCAGCGCCTGTTCGGGTGCAGTGCTACTCGGCGAAGCCGGACTACTCACCAATCGCGAGGCGACCATTCATTGGGCTTATGTCGCGACCCTCACCAACAATTATCCGGGCGTCAAGGTCAGAGTAGATCGGTCGCTCGTGCTGAGTGGCGAGGCCCAGCGTATTATCATGGCGGGCGGCGGATCGAGCTGGCAGGATCTGGCACTTTATCTTATCGCTCGATTTGTCGGCTTAAAGGAGGCGATGGAGGTTGCAAAGGTCTACATGCTGCAGTGGCATGACATGGGACAGCGGCCATTTGCTTCACTGCCTTTCGGCAGACCACCGATGCCGTGGTCAACAGTTGCCAGGAATGGCTGGCGATGAACTACAAGACCCACGCACCAGTTGCCGCGATGGCAACACGTTCTGGCCTGCCAGAACGTTCGTTCATCCGCCGCTTCACTAGAGCAACGGGCATGAAACCCCTCGACTATGTGCACGCTCTGCGGCTCGAAGAAGCCAAGCAAATTTTGGAAACCACCGATCTCCCGATCGAAGCCGTCGCCAACGAGGCTGGCTATGAGGACGCAAGCTTCTTCGGTCGCCTGTTCCGACGCAAGACGGGTTTGACCCCGGCGCACTATCGTCTTCGTTTTGGTGCCTTACGCCAAGCGCTGAAGGACAACTAAACAGGGGCGTGCTGAAGCAACTGCTACCAAATAGCTGGTCGCCTGGCCATGAACGCAATGAGATTACCGATCATTCACCCTCGTGGGTGAGCAATTTGCGCGCCTGGCGTGGTATCATCTTCGAGGGCCATTTTCATGACTTGGGGGGCAGCGAAGATGCGCAAGACGTTCTTTTGCATGGCTCTAGTATTGATGACGGCGGCGCCGTCTCAAGCGCAAGCTTGTGCCGACGTTGCGATCGTCTTTGCCATTGACGGCTCTGACAGCATCACGGACGAAGAATATGCATTTGAGAAACGAGCAATTGTCAGCGCATTGCGAGATGAATCTGTCTTGTCGGTCTTGAAAAGCGCCGGCATGGTGGCTGTTTCAGCTGTGTTTTGGGGTGACAGCGCATTGCCGGTCCAAAAGATCGACTGGTTCTTTATTGACAAAGGTAGGGGCTCGGAAACGTTCGCTCGCGAGAGCGCAACCAGCGTGCCGTCGCCGGCAACACCGATATCGGCAATGGCATCTGGCAGGCGTTGGACCTGCTTGCCGATCCTGGATTGTGTCCGCTCAGATCGGTCATCGACATTTCGGGAGACGGCAGGGAGACTTTGGGGGCAGTGCGGCCAAATCTGGTTTCGTTGTATCATGCACGTCACCGTGCCGAACAAATGCACGTAACGATCAACGCGCTGGTCATATCGGGCGATGAAGATGGCCTGGCCGCATACTACGCCAAAAAAGTCATCACCGGAGACAATGCTTTCGTCATGATTATAACGAAATTTACCGACATTTGGGCCGCTATCAGGAAGAAACTGATCCGGGAATTGTCGTAGCGAGCCGTGACCTACCTCATCGCGTCAACGACATTCCGGAGCAGTTCTTAATCGTTCTTTGCCGTTCCTCCCTGCCCCTTTACAAGGTGTCACCAAGGGGTTTTCTTTTGCCTCTGGGGAGAACAAACCTTCGGGGAAGAAACAATGTCGATTGATTGGATTCCAAGGTTCAGGGGCCATGCCGATCTCGTGGAACGCCTTGTAAACGACGTGCCTCTGGCTCTCGAGCGACCTGGTCCGACTCTCGAGCAAGCCGAACGTCTGTACGCTGTCATTGAGAAGGGAGCGCGTGATTTCGACGACGTGCTTCAACTGATGGCTGGGCCGGATGAGGAAGAGTATCGCATTGCTGGGGACAGCCTTGCAAGAATATGGTCTCATCTAGCCGATGCTGCCGCGGACAAAATTCAGAATTTGCAGGATGACGCGTCTGCTGTTTCTCGATCGAGCCAAGCCATCCTATATCGGCGGTATCCTGGAGATGGCAAATGCCCGGCTCTATGGCTTCTGGGGATCGCTAACGGATGCCCTGCGCACCGGCGAATTGTAGGGCAAGGGTGGAGGAGAAAACTTCTTTGCGGCAATTTATGCCGATCCGGAACGATTGCGAGGATTTCTAAGCGCGATGAGTGGAATAAGCGCGGGGGCAGCCCACGCCATCGCCGCCAATTTCCCATGGCAAGATTACAAGACCTTCATGGATCTTGGTTCAGCTCAGGGCATGGTTCCTGCCACTCTTGCCAGCGCCCATTCCCACCTCACCGGGATCGGTTTCGACCTCCCCGCGGTTCAACCAGTCTTCGAGGAATTTATTGCCCGTCGTGGAGTGAAGGACCGAGTGCGGTTTCATGGTGGAAATTTCTTCGAGGATCCCCTGCCGAAAGTTGACGTCATCGTCATGGGTCACATCCTCCACGATTGGGACCTTACCCAGAAAAAGATGCTTCTAAGCAAGGTATTTGATGCTCTTCCGAAAGGCGGCGCAGTCGTTGTTTATGATGCCGTCATCGATGATGATCGCCGCAAAAACGCTTTCGGTCTATTGATGAGCTTGAATATGCTGATCGAGACGCCCGGCGGGTTCGACTATACGGGAGAAGACTGTCAGGCCTGGATGCGTGAAGCCGGATTCTCAAAAACGCGGGTCGAACCGCTTGTCGGTCCAGATTCGATGGTGATCGGATTGAAGTAGCCTATAGCCACTATGTAATTGAAAAATAATAATATTTTTGTGACGCTTTTAGGATGTTTACATGGCGGCTGTGGTTAACTGTAACGTTTAGTCCGCCGCTGCCGACATTCGGGCTGGACGATACCGATCGATGCCATCAAGCCGCGCAGATAAGGCTCGACCGTTGGCACCAGCTCAGCCGCATCGATAGTTTTGAGAACGTAGCCGACAACACCTGCCTCAACGGGCGAACAATACCAGTTTCGACCTTCGACATTGTCAGTATCACTATCTTCGTCAGGGGTCGCCGCCCCGGCAATTGATGACGCTGGCGTGGCTAACTGCCAAGTCCTGCAAGTCTTTCTTTCTCTTCAGATATCATGTTCAGGATAAATTGAACTGATTCAAGAACGCGAAAGCTAGAATTTTCGCCAGTGCCGATACCTGCCCAAATTATCGTACGCGTGTCCTCGGCGTTTCGGTAGAACCTGTTGACCCTCGACATATTAACGACAACTCTCTCATTGTCTTCGCATCGCGTGAGTTCCAACCACATGTCCGTATTCTCCCGCAATCAATCGCCCCACAAGCAACCACGGTGGCACGCCAGGCAAGATAAATAGATACCACTGCAAGCCGCATCAATGCGGTTAGTCAGTGCATGTTGTGGATAGCGCGCGACATTCTGGATAGGCCGGAGCCGATCCCCAAAAGCAAGGGCGAACCATGAAAGAAGATAGCGTATTTTTTATCGGCTTGGATACGTCGAAGCTGAAGATTTCAGTGGCGGCCGATGGAGAGCGAAACGGGGAAGTGCGGTTTATTGGCGACATTTCTTCGGAGCCTGTGTCGGTGGCGGCGATGATCGAGCGCGCGAGAATACGATGAAGAACTGATGGCGAAGATCAAGGCGCTGGCTGAAAAAGCCGAAGAAGCACAACCTGGGAGGACATTGTCGGAATACCCGCCGTAAATTCTGCAAACGGCGTGCCGATGACATTGGGGATACTCGGATTATATCGATGTATCCGAAGGACTCGATCGCTATAATCACCTGGCAATCCACCTTGGGAGGCTGCAGCTTGCCTCTGCTAACGCTCTGTAGACTTTAAAAGGGGGTCCACCTCAAGAAATACGTTATCAATTGACCAAACCAACTCACAATGGGGTATATAAAGAAAAAAGGCACCCACCAGAATATGATGAGATAGTTCAGCCCACCCAAATCGTAAGCAATAAGAGCGACCAAAGCATGAAAAAGACACATCCATAGCGTCTCTTTTCTATTGTCTGAGCGCAATAGTCGCGAAACCCTCTGATTGCAACGACGATATACATGTCCTGCAATCGTATAACGCTGTCTTGGATTGTCAGTGTCCTCTATGGTCCCAGCATTGTTGCATGTAGATGCGTCTGAATAATCACTAAAGGGCTGTAGAATCGGCCACCCCAACATCATCCTTCCGATCGTGGCGTTAAGCAGCCGACTGCGGAAAAGTGTGCCACTAGCTGCCTCATGAACCAGATTTGCAAGAAACCACTGTCCCGCGCCGATCAGCAGTGCTGATATTGGATAGAGCCAGGATGTTACGGCCGTGGAAATACCGACGGCAAAGCTGATCCACAGAATGCCTAGCAAGATGGCTAAGAACCCATGAACGTTGTCTCGCTCATCGAGTGGTGTTTCGAGTGTCATAACTGTTCTCAGCAATTGAGGAATGGCGAGAAAGTGTCAATTGTACATTGTGCTCGCTACACTGTTCCCTAGCAACTGCATCGATAGTATTAGTATTTGGAGAATTATTGTGCCTCACTAGCAAGAATCTCCGTTGTATATACATATCCATCATTTAGTGGATCGGGCGAAAATTGAGTCAGACGACTTCGATTACCAATGACGGGAGTTCGCCATGCCAAATATACCTCATTTGGGCAGCGCAATCCCCCATTTGGATAATTCGCGACACTCTGATGGCTATCTCATGATTCTTGTTTGAAACCGCTAGATTGAGAAAGCGGCAATCGTTCGAAATACTATTCTTGTGTCTGTAATTCCAGATTGCCTCGAGGAGAGAGGCATGGACGCGAAAGCCTTTGTCGACAGCATGCTGAACAAGCCTGGCACGTGGCTCTATCCGGCGAAAAAGACCTCCGTCGAACCCGCGAGGCCGGCTCCAGTAAAGCCCGTAACTTCCGCGACAGACGAGCCGCCGCTTCTGGTCGACCTTGACCGATGCCTTATCCGTACGGATCTTCTTTTTGAGACTGCGCTTGCGTATTTGAGCAGCGACCCGCGGCGGATTTTTCAGATGTGTCTTTGGCTCCTGCGTGGACGGGCCCATCTCAAGCGACAATTGGCGCAGTCTGCGGTGATTGACGTCATTCAGATTCCGGTAAACGCGCAAGTTGCCGCCATGGCAAATGAAGAAAAACTTCGCGGGCGTCAGGTTTTCCTTGTAACCGCTGGGGACCAGCTTCTTGCTGATCGAATGATGGACCACCTCCCTTTCCTGGATGGCACTATCGGGAGTGACGGACACATCAACCTCAAGGGTCCGGAAAAGCTGAAACGCATCCAGCGCGAGTTTCCAGACGGATTCGACTACATCGGTGACTGCGCTGCCGACCTGCCTATTTGGGAAAAAGCGCGCAAGGTCGTGGCTGTTGAGCCCTCAGCATCGGTTGCCAAAGCCATCGGACTTTTAGGCAAAGAGGCGGTGATTTTACCCCGCACCGCTGGTGTGACTCCTCTCCTGAAGGCGGCGCGCCTTCACCAATTGGCCAAAAACACGCTCATCTTCGTCCCGGCTATTCTCAGTGGCGAAATTGCAAACCCGTTCACCGCATTTGTCAATCTAATGGCTTTTCTGGGGCTCAGCCTCGTCGCCGTGGGCACGTATCTATTGAACGATCTTTGCGATCTGTCCCATGACCGCGCGCATTGGTCCAAACGTGACCGACCGCTAGCAAGCGGCGCGTTGCCGCTCCAAACTGCTCTAATGGCAGCGCCACTCTGTATTGGAGCGGGATTCCTTATTGCGGTCGCTATCGGACCGGAGGTGGTTGCCGCATTTGCGGCCTACCTGATTGCGACCATTGCCTATTCGCTGCGGCTGAAAAGAGTGCCGGTGCTTGATTGCGTCATCCTTGCAATCCTCTTCACCTTGAGACTGGCCACGGGGATCGCAGCGACCAACGTTGAGCCGTCGCCATGGCTGCTTGTCTTCTCAATGTTTCTGTTTGCCTCGCTCTCCTTTGCCAAACGGCACACCGAAGTGGAGCGAATGGCATCGAGAGGTGGTGCTGTTGTTTCTGGGCGTGGCTACATTGCCACCGATGCGCCGGTGCTCCTGGGCTTGGGAGTCGCAACCGCGAGTGCGTCAATTCTAATCATGGTACTCTATCTGATATTCGATGCATTTAGCCGTTCATTCTACGCAAACCCGGCCTGGCTATGGTTTCTTCCTCTCGTGCTGTTCCTTTGGGTAAGTCGTATTTGGCTGCTTTGCGCTCGGGGTGAGCTCAACGATGATCCGGTCGCGTTTGCCGTGCGTGATCCGCTCAGTCTCTGGCTTGGAGGCGCACTGATGGCGGCATTCACGCTGGCGTGGCTCGGCATGCCGCTGTGAGTTCGTCGCTCAACCAGAATCGGATCGAACGCGCGCCACAATGGGCTCGTTTTCTCCTCGTTGGAGGAGGGGCTGCATTGGTAAATTGGCTCGTGCGCTTTCCGCTCTCTTTGTTCATGCCTTTTCCGGCCGCCGTTGCCGGAGCGATGGTCATCGGCATGGCTGTCGGATTTTACGCCTACCGCAAATTCGTTTTCATCGGCTCCAATCGTGGGCTTTCGGATCAGTTGTTCGCCTTTATTGCGGTCAATGCAGTCAGCCTCAGGATCGTCACTGGAGTGTCCGTCCTGATGTTGAGGGGATTGGTAACCCTTGGGGCAGAGAGCACATTTGCGCCGGCCATAGCACATGCTGTCGGCATAGCCGCCGGCGCGCTGTCAAATTTTTACGGCCACAAGGCTATCAGCTTCGCCAAGGTGTGACGCGCCGAACGAGTGAATATTTGAGAGGGGTGAACAATGCGCGCTACAACGGCAAGCTTAAGGAATCCGGCCAATACCCACGAAATGTCAGGCGCAACCATCGCAATCTTGCTTTTTGTGGCCTTTGTCGCGCTCGGACTTTTGTCTTGGCCTATATTGTTCTCCATGGAGTTGTGGATCTTCCGCGACCGCAGCAGCTTGCTCAACCTCGATTACCTGATCGACAAAGGCTACCTTATCGGCGTCGACATCGGTTATGCGTACGGCCTATTGCCACTGCTTTTGCAGCGCGTCGCATTCGCGGTTTTTGGCCGCGGCTACTGGCCTATGATCGGTTTCATCGTCGCCACCTGGGGTCTGATGGCCATTTTTTGGGCCTGTGTTATTCGGGAAGTTGGCGGCACGAAAGTCTGGCTCCTCGTCGTAGTCGCACTCGCCCCTCTCACTATCATCGTCAATCCCAATTTTCCTTATTCGCTTTTGCAGCTCAGTACCCTTTATTCCCTCCTTCTGGTACTGTACGGAAAGCGGAATTTGGCATTGGCTATCGCCGTGGCGGGATGCTTTGCGATCCCCTCCTTATCCCTGGTTCTTTCTGCTTTACTGGTAAGCATGATCCTGCTCGATCTTCATCAGCGCGGGCAGTTCACGCTGCGAAACGTCTTGGCGGCATTCGCGCCTGCCCTGGTTGTGGGTCTCCTTCTGTTGACCTGCATGCTGTTTGTCTTCGGAATTTCTTCCATTCTCGCGGCGGCTCCTGCCCTTCCAGGGCATGCGGATCTACCGCGCACTGCGGTGGGGGTTCATGTCGTCATTTTTCGAGTTTCTTTGGCCATCGGGCAGAGGGCCGGGCTTCATCTTGAAATATTATGCCACAAGCCCCGTGTTATGGTGGCTGTACTCCACCGGCCTATTATTGGTATTGGCAGGTCCAGTCGTGCGAGCATTCTTTCGCACGAAAATTGCACCTTGGCAGGAGGTGCTGCTCCTGTGCGCTGCGCTGCATATCGTCTTCGTTTTGTTTGCCTATGGTCATCCTGATCAGCACATAATCTATGATCCGATACTGGCTTTGGGGATCATCGTCGGTTTAGCGCACATGACCAATGTCTATCGCAGGAACTGGGTCCTGGTTATTTTTGTCGGATTAGGCATCCTTGCCTCTGGCCGCCAAGTGAACGCAACGTTGATAGCCTGGTCGACCACAACTTCGACAAAACTGACAGCTGGCTTGTATGCATCGGAGGACCTTGCTCGCGATTGGCAGCGCGTCCTTCAACTGGCAAGCTCCCAGGACACCTTTCTCGTATCTTACGCGACGGGCGTTTCGCATTACTATCCTGCGATAAAATCAACCGATTCGTGGATCGTTCTGCCGGGAGTGCTCAATCCGAAGGAGCGTGATCAAATATTACAGTCAATTGCGGCAGCAGAGATCGTCATAGAGGAAAATGGCGACCTCCCGGCGGACGTTCGGGAAGCTCTGGGCCGGATGTGCCTCACCGAAACCTTGGTCAAATTCAAGATCTGGCAAAAGCCCAATCAGATGGGTGCCTGCCGTTCGACTTGACGCTAACGGGGCTAAACAGTCAAATGGTGCGGTACAATCGGGCCCGCAGCTTTCACGTACTCTTTGAACGAAAATTGCCGTGAGGATAGTGAAATGAAAGTTCGAATGCCCAGGTTTCGCTGGCTTGCCACCGCCCTTTTCGCCGCGCTCAGCGTCTCTGGTCTTGCGCATATGCTTCAACGTGCGAGTGTGGCTATGGACTTTTCCCAGATGGAAGCGAACGTTGCCACCGCCACTGCGTCGATAACTGACACTGCCTTCCCCATTAGCGTGAGCCAAAATGGACGCTATCTACAGGACGCAAATGGCCGTCCTTTTCTCCTCGTCGGTGATGCGGCATGGTCGCTCATCGTCGGGTTGAACCGAGAAGACGTCACACTTTACCTTGCCGATCGGCGTGCCCGCGGATTTAATGCAATAGTCGTGAACCTGCTTGAGCACGTTTCTCCTAAAAATGCATACGGTCAGGCCCCTTTTCTGACCGCGGGTTCCTTCAATACGCCGAACGAGGCCTACTTCGAACATGCAGACTGGGTCATTCGGGAGGCGACCGCTCAGGGTTTTCTTATCCTCCTTGTCCCAGCCTATCTCGGTTTCAACGGGGGCCACGAGGGTTGGTACCAAGACATGCTGGCAAGTGGCCCAGAGAGCTTGCGACACTATGGAGACTATATCGGTCGCAGATACGGCAAGTTGAGCAACATACTGTGGATCCAGGGAGGCGATTACAGCCCACCCCAGAAGTATGTCGTTCGTGTTATTGCAGATGCTATCCGGGCGCATAATCCGAACGCTTTGCAAACTGCCCACAACAGCCCTGGCTACGCTGGTCTTGATTACTGGAGTGGAGAGCCCTGGCTTCGGGTAAATACCATCTACACCTATGGACCAGTTTATTGGCCAGCTGCCGAACAGTATGCCCGGGCTGACCACCTGCCCGTAATCTTGATCAGATCCGCTTATGAATTCGAACACGGGGCCATGGCGCATCGTATTCGCACGCAGGCCTATCAGGCCCTTTTAACGGGCGCTGCCGGCCAGGTGTTCGGCAACAATCCCATCTGGCATTTTGAAAAGCCTGGCCTCTATGAGGCACCGATGGGTTGGCGTGAAGCCTTGGACAGCCCCGGTTCGCGAAGTATGACGCATCTGTATAATTTTTTCGAGCAATTGCCGTGGTGGGAACTAGAACCTGATCTCGGGGCGCATTTCCTCACGTCCGGTGCACAAGATGAACAAAAACGGGCCGTCGCCGCATTGACTGCCGACCGCCGCCTCGGCATCGTCTATGTACCGGATGCCCGTTCCATATCGCTTGATTTGCAGATGCTGGCCGATAAGTCTGTGGTGGCACGTTGGTACGATCCAAGGCAAGGGCACTTCCTCGCGACGACCGGCCCGATCAAGGGATCGGGCAAGAAAAGCCACATATTTGCGGCGCCGGCGGAGTCCAGTAGCGAAGACGATTGGATCCTTGTCGTACAAGCACAGGATTGATGCGCGCGTGTCGGCCAAATCTGACAGCGAAGGGTGACGCAGACCTATCAACGTCCTGGGGGCTGCTCCTGCGGGAACTTGTTTTCATGAACGATTGCCACGGCCTGCCCGAGGTTGTCTCTCACCTCGAAACCGATCCAGTGTCCGTCCATCAGATGCGTTTGCCTTGCGCAGGGGAGGAAATAGTTCCCAGCCCTGCCGCGCAACAAAGTTGAGTTGTCTCCTCTCATTGGTTTGCGTTTACCTCTTGCGTCCTTTTTGCAGTCTTGCGAGTTCTTTATGGGGAATGTGGCATCGGATCGTATGACCCGGTTCCGCGACGATCAACGGAGGCTCCTGCTCCTCGCAAACTGCACCGAACTTGTGGGGACAACGCGTATGGAAAACACAGCCCGAGGGAGGATCGACTGCGCTCAGGATCTCCCCGTCAAGCCGGACGCGAACACGTTCGCTTTCATCGAGTTTCGGAACCGCAGAAAGCAACGCCTCCGTATAGGGATGGTGTGGGCCGGAGAATACCCGCTCGGAAGGACCAAGCTCCATGATGCGGCCGAGATAAAGCACGGCAATCTGATCCGACAGATAGCGGATGACAGCCAAATCGTGGGAGATAAAGATATAGCTCACACTCTCTCTCATCTGGAGGTCAGCAAGCAGATTGAGAATTGCTGCTTGAACCGAGACATCGAGTGCAGATGTTGGTTCGTCGCAGACGACAATCCGAGGATCACCGGCAAAGGCGCGGGCGATTGCCACCCTCTGCTTCAAACCGCCGGAAAGCTGGCGTGGCTTAATGCTCAGATGCCGCTCTGTCAGGCGGACGGAATGAGCCAGTTCCACGAGACGGGTGCGCAATGCGGGTCCGCTGAGCCCAGCAAGCATATGAAGGGCACGCCCTATAATATGCCTGACCGAGTGCGACCGGTTCAGAGCCGAATCCGGATTCTGGAAAACGATCTGCATCGCCTTTACCTGATCCGCTGTTCGACTTTCGAGTTTGGAAGCAAGAGGCTTGCCTTCGAGCTGCATGGTACCGCCGGCATCGGCAGGAATGAGTCCGAGGAGCAAACGGGCGAAGGTCGTCTTGCCGCTTCCGGATTCACCGACAAGGCCAAGCGTCTGCCCCCGCAGAAGGTCGAGCGAAACATCGTTCACTGCCCGCAAGGTGTGACTATGGCTCGCGTAGGTCTTGTTTAGTCCTTCAATTCGCAAGACAGGTTCGAGCAAGGCAGCCACAGACGAGGTTGAGATGCTGCCGGGTGTGGTTCGGGGAAGCGTCTGAGCGTTCTCGTGATAGTGGCAACGGGAAAGCCGCCCGCCAAGGTCATGCAATGGTGGCAGTTCACTGTGGCACCGGCCGTCGGCGAGCGCACATCGGTCAGCGAAGGCGCAACCGCTGATTGTCGCGCCGGGGGCTGGAAGGACTCCTGAATTGTATCCAGCCGTATCTGATCCTTGCGCTGCGCGCCCCGTGGCAGGCAACGGAGAAGTGCAACCGTATAGGGATGACGAGGATTGTTGAAGACTTCCTGCGTTGGCCCCTCCTCCACCAGCATGCCGGCATAAAGTACACCCACCCGGTCGCACATACGCGAAACCACTGCGAGGTTGTGGCTGATGAAAAGGATTGAGGCTGCCAGTTCCTGCCGGAGTTTGGCAATCAGATCGAGCACTTCGGCCTCAACGGTTGCGTCGAGCCCCGTGGTCGGTTCGTCGAGGATCAGCATCGTGGGGTCATTCGCAAGTGCCATGGCAATACCGACGCGCTGCTGCATGCCGCCCGAGAGCTGGTGTGGATATCGCTGGATCACCCGTACCGGATCGGAAATGCGCACCCTGCTCAGCATGGCGATAGCCTGGTTCGATGCCATTTGTCCGGAAATGCCGCGCAGTTCGAAAATCTCGGTCAGTTGCGGTCCGATACGGATGGATGGGTTAAGCGCCTTGCTGGGATCCTGATAGACCATGGAAACACTTTCGGCGCGCATCCGCCGCAGCGCATCACCGTCAAGCTTCATGACGTTCTGGCCCGCGAGAAAGATTTCTCCGGCGGTGATGACGCCGTTCCTCGCCAGGTAGCGCACGACTGAAAACGCAACCGTCGACTTTCCGCAACCGGACTCGCCAACGAGACCATAGGCCTCTCCGGCACGAATGGTCAGGCTAAGATCCCGCAGCACTGCCCGGTTGCGCCGACCCACACGGTAAGCGACAGAAAGGTTGTGCAGTTCAAGCGCGTTATCCGTGATGGGGGGCTCAGTCATTGAGAGCCCCCTGAACTCCGTCGGTCACCAGATTGACGCCGATGACGAGCGATGCAATCGCGAGGGCGTCGAACAACACAGTCCACCAGAACCCGCCGCCGATCATTCCATAATTGCTGGAAATACTCAGGCCCCAATCCGGCGACGGTGGCTGGATGCCAAAACCCATGAAACTCAATGTCGCAACCGCGAAGATTGCGTAGCCGAGGCGGACCGTCGTCTCGACAAGGATCGACGGCACCACGTTGGGCAATATTTCGACGAACATCGTATGCAGTGCGCTTTCGCGGCGCAGTTGCGCTGCAGCGACATAGTCGAGCTCGCGCTCGGAAAGGACTGAAGAGCGCACGGTACGCGCGATGATCGGCGAAAAACTCAGGCCGATGACAATGATCACTGTGGACTTGGAAGTACCGAGAGCAACGATGGCAAGAAGAGCAACGATTACCACGGGGACCGCCATGAAAGCTTCGAGGACGCGGCTGATAATGTCATCGACCAGACCGCGGAAATAGCCGGTGACAAGGCCCAGCGTCGTGCCCGCGATCGTAGCCAGCAATGTGGCAAGCGGAGCGACGGTCAGAATGTCGCGAGAGCCGACGATGACCCGCGAGAAGACATCGCGGCCAAGCTGGTCGGTTCCGAACCAATGTTCCGCTGATGGTGGCGTGAGCGCATTGATAATGTCATCTGCCAACGGATCGTAAGGCGTGAAGTATTCGCCGAACAGAGCGCAGACCGCCCAGAAAAGCACGATTGAAAGCCCGGTGAGGAAAGATCCGGAATGACAGAGTAAAATGAGTGCCTCGGTTACGGGACTGCGCGTGCTGGAACTCGGCAGCTCGGGTTGTTTGGCTTCGACTAGGCTCATTGTTCTGGCCCCAGCCGAATTCGCGGGTTAAGGATTGAATAGAGAACGTCGGCAACCAGCGTTGCGACGGAATAGACGATACCAATTGCCAGAATACCGGCCTCGAGGATTGGAAAATCCTTGCCACGCGCTGCCGTAAAGATCAGCGAGCCGATCCCCTGATAGCGGAACAATGTCTCGACAACGACAAGACCGCCGATCAGGTACCCGGTTTGTGTGGCAATAACTGTGATTGTCGGAAGCAGCGCGTTGCGCAGCACATGCCGCCATATGACGACGCGCCAGGGAAGACCCTTGAGAACCGCGGTTCGCGTGTAATCAGGATCGAGCGCCTCGATCATGCCAGAGCGTGTCATGCGCGCGATGTAGCCGAACAGCACCATGAAAAGCGGGAGTGCCGGCAGGATCAGATAATAAATCTGCGTGAAAAATCCTGCGTTGTTTGGCCACGTGGCGGCGATGGGCAACCAGTGCAACCAGACGCCGAAAATCAGGATGAAGATGATGCCAGTAACGAATTCCGGCAACACCGTTGCCGACAGTCCGCCAAGACTGATGATACGATCAATGGGCCGGTTGACGTTCAAGGCTGCAATGATGCCGCCGAGTATCCCCAATGGCACGACCATGACGAACGCGACCAGTGCCAGCTTCATGGAATTGCCAAGGGCGTCGATGACAAATGGTGCCACCGGTGCCCGGAAAATATAGGACGTTCCCATATCGCCTTGGACGAAACTTGACATCCAGTCCCAGTACTGCACGAGAAGCGGCCGATCGAGACCAAGCGAATGATTGAGCGCATCGACAGCGCGGATGTCGGCGAGCGGTCCCAATATGGCACGGCCGACGTTTCCGGGCAGCACCTGACCGCCCAGAAACACCATGATGCTGAGCAGGAACTGTGTCACAAGCGCCAAAGCAATGCGTCTTAACAGGAAGGGGAGAATGGCTGCCCTCCTTGGTTAGCCAGCTCCCACCGGAGCTGGCTGTTGCAGGATGTCCGTTTCCTCTCCCGTCAGGCCTACGAGGCACGGTCGAGATAGTTCCGTGACATCGCCATGGTTTGCACTCGTTGCCCCCAGCGGTTTGTCATTGGCTGCTCAGTGATCTTATGGAGGCAAACCTGCTATTTTCAACGAGCGGCCCAGCCCACGAGCCTTATCAGGATCGCGATAATACTCACGACTAATAAAGTCCGAGGCCGTGAGATCTGGCTTGCCGCCGACAGCTTCTCTGACCGTTCGACTGGCTTCTTCGGTTCGATTAAGTGCCACGAGCGCAGCTGCCCGATAGAGGCGCGATCGAATGGTCTGAAAAGTGAGTTTACCGAGGGATTCAACGGATTCGGCATAGCGGCCCAGCGCATAGAGGGCCACACCCCGCTCTTCGATGCACCACACAGGAAGGAATGGGTCGAGCGTTTCGGCTTCGTCGAGCAAGGCCAATGCACGCTCTGATTCGCCCACGAAATTATACATCGCCGCGCATCTAGCCTTGATGTATGCATCCGTCGGATTCAAGTCCATTGCCTTGCGGTGGTGTGCCAGAGCCTCGTCGAAGTTGCCAATCATGAGTTCTAGTACGCCCATAATCCTGTTGGCCTCAGCATCGTAGGGATCAAGCTCGAGCGCGGCGAATGTCCCGTCGACCTTGCTCGTAGTCGAAATCCGACAACCATGACGCTGCGCAGGTTCTCCACGCATAGGCAGCGGCGTAGTTCGGATCCGCCTCAATTGCTTTTGTCAGCCAGCCGACGGACTGGCGTGCATTGTCGTCAGTAACGCCGCCGAGGCGGTGATGGTCGAGCCCGCGCAACAGGTAGTCGAAGGCGGTCATGTTTTCCGGCGGCTTTCGTCGCGCCGCGATCATGGCCGCATCCTCCATCCGCCCCGACACGGTTGCGGCGATCTTGGCAGCGGTTTCGTCAATCAGGGCAAGGATTTCCTCGAACGATCGCTGGATCTTGTCGCTCCAAAGCACCGCCCCTTGGTCGGTTTCTGACAGCGTAAAGCTGATCGAGACCCGCTCTCCGAGCTTGCGCACCTGTCCCTCAAGCACATATCGAACGCCAAGAACCTCACCGACTCTCACCGGATCCGGGTGGAGTTCCGCCACCGCGAAACTCGCACTCCGTGAACTAACTGAGAGACGGTGAAACCGCCCCAGTTCGACAATCAGCTCCTCGGTGAGGCCCTCGGCGAGGTAGCGTTGGTTCTCATCGGAGCCCGAAACTCGGAAAGGGAGCACCGCAACAGATGACGGCCGCCGTTCCTTCGTGATGAGAAGTTGCGTCGGTGCGGACTGGAGCCGATGCGCCCCGATCTCCCCGCGCACCCGATAGAGGTGAACCGACTCTGAGATATTCTTGAATGTTCGCTCACCTATATCGTCGAATATAAACGCAGAATTGCGGCGGACATGATCGAAGAGTGCACCACTCACATAGATCGAGTCCGGTTCAGCTGCTGCCTGAATGCGCGCTGCGAGATTGACCCCGTCGCCGACCAGATCATCCCCCTGTACCACAACATCCGCGATGTGGAGACCGAACCGCATCCTCATCGGCTCACTCATAGGTTCCTGCACACCAGCAAGCGCACTCCGGATCTCGAACGCGCTGCGCACTGCGTTCACGGCGCTGGGGAATTCGGCAAGTGCTCCATCGCCGACTGTCTTGAAGACGCGGCCCTCGAGCAAACCAACTTTTTCCGAGATGAGGGCCTGACAGCTCGCCAAGCGTTCCACTGTTTGCTCCTCAGCTCGCTCCATCATCCCGGAGTAGCCGACGATGTCGCCGACCATGAGGGCAGCCATTCTGCGCTGCATGGCGAAACTCCTCAACGGCGCGATCAATTCTCCGATCAGATCATCTTGCCAGTAGGCAGCGCCGTTATTTCAAGCAATGCGGGAGTGTAGCGCATTGCGAGATCTGCTGCATAGGGAACCGCGCTTGCGGCGAGGCATTCGCGGCCGACAGTGAGATTTGGCGAATTACTCTGGCGATCGCTTCGATAAACGAAGCTGGCGGTCGCGGGTGCCATACTATGAAGCTTTCGAGGCACGGTCGAGATAATTCTGCGATATGGCCGTTGGATGCACGCCGGTCACCCCTTTCGCAGTCGCCGACAAATAATCGTAGAAGTACCCGAAGATGACCGGCGTTTCTTCCAGAAGCAGGCGCTGGATCTTGCCCGCAATCTGTTTTTGACTTTCGAGGTCGAGCGCAGCGATGTAGCTTGAGACCAATTGGTCATATTCCGGATTCTTGAATCGTGCCGAATTCCAGGTCCCGTCACTCTTCAACGGAGCAGATAGAAGGACATTGGGAACACCTCGATGACCATAGGCAGTGATGCCCATTACGGAGTCGAGCCAGTTCGATTTGCCGAAGACGGCATCGCCGTAGTACGCGCCCTGATCCAGAATGCTTAGCCCAAGGTCGATGCCGATTTCCTTTACCGCGTTCTGGATAAGGACCGCATATTCCGGAATTTCCAGAAAGCGTTCCGTTGTCAACGTAACCTTGAAACCCTTGCCGACACCTGCTGCTTCCATCAACTGGTTCGCCTGCGTCAAGTCCTGCTGCCGCTGCGCAACGCTCGTATCCGTAGACGGGTAGACTGGCGCAAAGGGGCTGTCATTGCCAAGCAGCGCGTGCCCGCGCATTAATCCCTTCTGCAGTTTGTTCCGGTCGATGCTGAGCGCAATTGCACGGCGGACGCGTGGATCCTTGAAGGAATCCGTGTCGGTGCGCATGTGCAGCTGCTGGTGCGCCACCGATTTGAGGCTGATAATTTCGACGTTGGGATCGCTGAGCAGGCCCACACCTGCCGAAGCGGGTAACTGGGTGATGACATCCACCTGGCCGCCCTGAAGTGCCAGGATCATCGGCTGGATACTGCCGAAGAAGGTGAACTCCGTCCGATCCGGCAGAGCCTTATCGCCCCAGTAATTGTCGTTTCTGACGAATGAGGCGCCTACTTTCGGCGTATATTTTTCGAGCTTGAACGGGCCGGTTCCAATGAAGTTCTTTTCAAAATCGCCCTTATAGTCAGCGGGAATGATAATCGCATTGTAATTGTCGGACGATAGCATGTACGGGAAGTTGCCGTTGGGCGCATCGAGATGGAATTCGACTGTATAGGCGTCAATTTTTCGGGTTGCACCCTTCTGCAGATAACCGGTGAATACGGACAATGCGTTGGACGAGTTGGCTGGGTCCGCCAGCCGGTCAATGCTGGCCACCACATCGTCGGCCTTCATCTCGGCACCACTATGGAACTTGACCCCCTTGCGCAAAGTAAAGGTCCAGACATCACCCTTGTCGTTCGGTTTCCAGCTCTCGGCGAGCATAGGTTTCAAAACAAGATCAGGACCATCAAGACAAAGAAATTCACCGGTCTGTTGCAACATCAAAAGACCGCCAGAGTCGGCAACACTGACTGGATCAATCACCGCGGCGGGCACGCTGTTTGCCACGCGGATGGTTGCGCCCGGTGCACCCTGGGCGCGGGCCAGGCTTGGCATGCCGCCGAGACCCACTGCAAACCCGACACTTCCCAGGAAAGGCAGCGACAGCCCCAACAAGCTGCCGTGGCGAATAAATTCGCGGCGGCTCACCCTGCCGTCCACGAGACCGTCGATCAAATGGTTTTCAAGATGAGTCCGGCCACGCCGGAGAATGTCGAGAATTTTGTAATTCCTCATGATTTCTGTTCCCCTCTACTCTGGTTTTGGCGAACGAAATATTCACCGGCGCTGTGCTCGCCATGTCGAGCCACCCTTCACCGACACACTTAAAATTCCACTCCTCCACTTCTCGTCGCCCGACATATGATCAGTGGTCGGATCTCCCAACATGGAGCAGTGGCGGCGCGAGCGCACGTTTGCATCGGCCCATCGGCCTATAGGAGTTTAGGGAGTGCCCCTCCAGCGCTTTGATCCTCGTCTTTGGGCATCGCTCGCGGACGACCTTGAGGCGACTGTATTTTGGCGAGTTGTACCAGCTCTCCGCGAAGCTGCGTCTGGGGACTCGAAGATAACAAGACGATGCAGCTTTCAATCGCCTTAGAGCACTTGGGTAACCCGCCACGCCCCAAATATCGGCTACGCTTGGTAACAGGAAGTTCTCGCTGTACTCCTCGAACACCTGCATCGGTGATATCGATATCGGCGATCAGGTACGCGGCCACCGCGCAACTCCCCCAAAAGGCGTGTGTCACTGAATATACGCCTCTCGCTCGCTCAAGACTAGGCGAATATCAGAGTGAAAGGTCTCTTGCGAATGGATAACTGTGAGGAGCCTATTCCGTTTTGTTTCAGCGGCCCCGCGGTGGTAAACTGCCTTGGACTACACGGAGGATGTCATGGACATTGCCGCGTGGCTCTCGGGCCTCGGGCTTGCCAAGTATGCCACGATCTTTGCTAAAAACGAGATCACTCCCGAAGTGCTCCCGCATCTGTCGGATGCGGACCTTGAAGCCCTGGGCCTCCCGATGGGCCCGAGGAAGCTCGTGTTGGCCGCCATTGCGGGGCTTGGCAACGCCGATATGCGCGATCCCAAGCCGGTGGCCGGTTCAACGCCCCGCGTCGAAGCCGAACGTCGCCAGTTGACGGTGATGTTTGTCGATCTCGTCGGATCCACCGCATTGTCAAGTCAATTGGACCCGGAAGAGATGGCCGAAGTGATCGGCAAGTACCAGAACGCGGTGGCCGGGGAAATCACGCGTGTGGATGGCCATGTCGCGAAGTTCATGGGTGATGGCGTGCTCGCCTATTTCGGCTGGCCGCGGGCGCACGAGGACGAGGCCGAGCGGGCGGTGCGGGCCGGGCTCGCCATTACGGCGGCGGTTGCCAAGCTGGTGACGCCAGCAAACGAGCCGCTGGGTGCCCGTGTCGGCATCGCAACGGGATTAGTGGTGGTGGGCGACCTTGTCGGCGAGGGCGCGGCGCAGGAGGTGGCGGCCACCGGCGCGCACCTCTGGGAGTCGGAACTTCACCGGATCGCCGGAAATCTCCTGCTCAGTTCAGCAACACTCGATGTCGAACGAAGCGAAGCACATTATCTTCGCGCCATCGAGGTCGCTCGGGAACAGCACGCGGCATCCCTCAATCTGCGCGCATCGACCTCGCTTGCCCGCCTGTGGGCCCACCGCGGGGACAGGCACAAGGCCTACGACCTGCTCGCCCCTGTCTACGCCTGGTTCACCGAGGGCTTTGATACGCGCGACCTCGTCGATGCCAAGGAATTGCTGGACCAACTTCGATAGATGCAATTGCAAACGGTGAAAGATCGTACCGAGCAACCTCACCTTCCTCCCGTTAGTCTGCTCCAAGACCCACGCTCAGTTGAGCGACTTCATGGGAGTCCTCGAATGTCACGGTGGCTCGGCAATCGTCATAGCTGGAGGGGCTCCTCTTTCCCGATCCGCGTCCAATCCTGTCGCGCGCGGGATCGAAGTACCCGTCATGATCCGACTTGGAGAGGCCAATCTCGCGAGATCCAAATGATCAGCTTTTGGAATGACCGCAATGCGCCGATATCGTTGAAGAACTCGGAGTTTGAGCATCCTCGACGCTGTGCGCGAGGTTTTTCAGGACCTTTGCAAGGTGGCCCTGGCTCTGACGCGGCTGGATGGGAGGGTGCCGCAGGCCATCAAACTGCCATGGCGGCCGTTAGCAGGCGTGAAGGCCTGAGCTTTGCCAGCCTTCGGAGATTTTGTGCCGTTGCGGCGAGAAGGAATGAATGAATCGCATCTCTTTGTTGATTGCATCAACTAACCCAACTGCTCCTTGCGGCGATGATGTATGTTGATGCTATCAACGAATGGTATAACCTCGAAGTGGCGAAGGTAGCGGAGTATAAGCGGTACTTGCCTGCCATGAAATTGCATAAGCAGTTTCTCAAGGACTGGTAGCCAGCGTCGCATCGTCCCCGCCCGCATCGTGCCATCAGTCAGCTCGTAATAATTTGGGCCGGTGATCGCCGAACCATCCGGGAACCTTCCGGTGACTGGCAACAGGTTCGACTAGGCGGATATTTTGCACGAGTTGCGAGCATCTGGATCTGCCCATTTCACGCGCCGGAAATCCAGGACCCCGTCGCACGGCTTCATCACCCATTTCTTACGACGTGTTTCTTCGTCAAATTGATATCGGCGAGCTCCGCGGATTTCCAACACACTGCCTTCATCTCTTCTTCGGTTTCCTACCAACTTGTTGTTCCAAAAAACTCACCAGACCATCATCCCAGAGCTTCGAAAACCTCCCCTTCATATTCGCGCAAGCCCTGCTCCTTAGTGAATAGGACACAATGACCATACGAACCACGAGGGTCATATGCGAGATCCTTTCGCCGTCAAAGCCTCCGTAATTTCACGGATACCTGATAATCCGTAGAGATGGTCATGCAGTTCAAGGAAAACCCGTTCGATACCAGGAAGCTCAGATCTCCCAAGTAAATCTCGTTCAGCGCCCTCAATGTCCATGACGAGAACGTTGATGGCATGATCCGCAATAAAACTATCGATGTTTGTAGACGCCAGCGATATTTCCCGCTGGTAGGGACCTTGATTTTTGTCCATGGACGACATCCAAAGGTCCTGGCGAACATAGAACGAAAAGGTACGCGACTCCCCTGCTGCCAATAAGCCTTGGGATAACACTACATTGCACAGATTGTTTGCACTGATCACACGATGTGCGAGTGCCACTGTTGATGGATTTGCCTCGAATGACCAAACTCGAACGCCCGGAACTGTAGCAATTAGCGACGTAATGACACCGATCCCTGCCCCCAGCTCAAGCACCCGATCATTCGGTCTGACAGCCTTGAAGACCCACTTAGCCTCTTTCGCTTCATAGCTGCCACTTGTCAGAGCCTGCCAAATAACCGGTGAAACCTCGTCGGATGAAAGAGGTACCGTAATCCCGTGGACGGTCAGTAAATACAAACAAAACTCCTTCGTTGCTTACCGGGTTGCGGCCGCTCGACGGACCAAGCGAACCTCTGGACCGACTTTCCTAGTTGAAACATCGGTGTCTAGAGTGCAATGCGGAATGGAGAACATTTTACCCTCTGCCGAATACTACTTGGGCATCGATGAGCCGTTCGTAATCAATCAAGTCATTGTGGTCGACAATTTTGCGAAGATGCTCCAACCGCACTGCAGGTAGGGGCCTCCCTATCAAGTAGCCTTGAACCTGATCGCATCCAATTTGTTTGACGCAGGCAAATTGCTCTTCGGTCTCGATGCCTTCAGCGATTGTGGTCATCCCCAGGCTACGCCCGACACCGGTCACCAGTTCCACGATGGCGAGGGCATCTGCGCGGGTTGTCACGTCGCGAATGAAAGAACGATCAATCTTAATCTTGTCGAAGGGAAAACTCCTGAGGCTGCCCAGTGATGAGTATCCAGTGCCAAAGTCGTCCATCGCAATCTGGATGCCAACCGCCTTCAGTTGCGTCAAAGTCTCTAGCGTCTGTTCATTCTTATCCAGCAGCACCGATTCGGTGATCTCCAGCTCAAGTCGGTTAGGATCCAGGCCACTTTGAGTAAGTATTGTGACGACGCTCTGGATGAGATTTCGGCTGCGGAACTGAACCGGCGATAGGTTGACCGCGACTTTGAGTGACCTTGGCCAACGGGTAGCCTCCAGGCAAGCCGTTCTTAGAACCCAATCTCCCAGTTCATGGATCAACCCTATATTTTCTGCCACCGGAATGAATTCTGAAGGAGGGACTTGGCCGCGTATTGGGTGAAACCATCGCAGCAGGGCTTCGTAGCCACAAATCTCGCGTGTAATCGTGTTCACTTGCGGTTGGTAGTATATTTCCAACTCACAATTTCGCATCGCCTGCTTAAGATCCGCTTCAAAGGACTTCTTCTCCATCAATCTTGTTTGCATCTGGGATTGGAAGACACACACATGCCCCGAGCCAAAAGATTTCGCTTCGTAAAGCGCGAGGTCCGCCTGCTTGAACACCTCATCTGCGTCGGGTTCTGCGTTCGATATGGTAACGCCAACGCAAGTACCGATTTTTATCTCCCGTCCACTGACATGGTAGGGTAAACTGATTTCATCCATCACGTGGCGCGCGAAATCAAAAGCCTGTTTCTCGGTCAGACCCGCCGTCAGGATCGCGAACTCATCCCCTCCTAACCGACAGATGAGGTCACCTTCCGGACTGATTTTTGTGAGACGACTTGCCACGCCTTGAAGAAGACCATCACCGACGTCATGACCCAGCGTATCGTTCACATCCTTAAATCCGTCGAGATCAAGGAGAAAGATCACTGCAGTTGGTCCACCAGCGATTGCTGTCTTCAATCGCGCTTCCAGATCCTGGCGGAACAAAATACGATTAGGTAGCCCGGTGAGAGCGTCATGGTGGGCAACATGTTTCAGACGATGGTTCTGGGACTTCAACTCTCCTGACGCCTCGCGAAGGTTTTCCGTCAAGTCCTTCATCTTGCGGTGAGCACCGTCCAGGAGGCTGTTGTGGCGCAAAAGCAGAACCACCAGTCCCACACCGCAGAGGATCAGCCCCCCTGCGAGTCCGGTATAGATCAGATGGAGCTGTCGCAATTCCGCCTGCGCAGCGTCTATCAGGCCGACATCATACTCAACCGCAGTGGATGCAAGCGCAGTCATGGACGCATCTAAGGCGGACATAGATTGCAGTGTACTCTTGAGACCATCAGAGATCCAGGTCGTCAAGTCGCTGATCAAGCGCCTCAAGAACATTGGCAAGTCTTGCAATTAACTCGCGTCGCTGAGGGTCTTGCGCGACAAAGGCATGGAGATTGCCGTGCTTCAGAAGCTCCACGCGGCCAATCATGATATCAAGACGGAGACGGACCTCATCACGATCGACATCGTCCGTACCCAAAGCATAAGCCGCCAAACGATGCTCGAGCCTCATATATTCAGAGAGCGTCTGACCGACGGCCCAGGAGTCGTTGTAACGGGCAAATTTCTGCAGCGCCGTTTGCCGCTCAGCAATGACATAGGCGATGTAGCCCGTCGCCACCACAAAGCAACAGATAATGATCCCGAGAACCCGCTTCACGCTTTGCTCTATTCGATTATTAGCTTGGCCACCTGCCAGGCGGATCGGGTATAGTAGGTTTGGCTTTGCAGCTGAGGATCGCTGTCAAAAGGATAGACGATAAACAAGGGCCCCTTGTCGCGAACCGGCATGTAATTTCCATCGCGTTTCAAAGCAAGCACGACCTTGTATTTCTTAAAATCATCTAGAGGAATTGTGGTCACATAGTCGTTCAGGGCAACTGCTGTCACCTTTGTTCCGGTGGCTCCTACCAATTCCATAAGCTTATCGAGAGGTACGCCCTCGAAGCGTACGCGGGTGTCATACCATGGAGTTGCCGTTTCGATGGCCTGCAAACCGATGTCTTCCAGCATCGCACGGTCGAATTCTGCCGCGGACCCATTGTTAGTGTTTCCGATCTTCCCGGCTACAACCAGAATTGCCTTGCCTTCAGGTTTGGCAAGTGACCCGGCGAATGCGTTTGAAATCGTAACGATCGACAAGGCAATATAGATAAAAAAGGCGGATAAGAGTCATTGGCATCTCCATTGGTAATTAGGTTCATAGAGCAATTGAACTAATTCAGCATCAAAAATGATATGCTCCGCACCCTTTTGTGGCCGGACAGAAAATGCATGACCTTGGAGAATCGATGGCAGCTATCAGCAATGATGGATCCGTTATCTCCCAGCGAAAAGACCAGTAAAATTCAAATGCGTTCTGCCAATAGATTTTCAGCGGTCTCCACGAAATGAAGATTCACGTGGCGGGGCGAAATCCCCGGAGTTTCGGGTCTACCCTGTGCGCCTTAGATCGCGCTGTAGGCGCAGCCGTACGAGATTTTCCCGTCGGATACTATTCAAGTGCGTGAGCACAATTTCTAGCAAACCTGCATAACACTATGCAGGAATATTAATTGCCGGGCGTGGCAAACACTGCGCGTTTAACAATTGATTTGAGTGCACTCCTCTGCGGCCACGAGATTCGCAACCAGAAACTAAATCCTGAGCGGCGGCGCGTCCCATGCATCACGGTGCCGGCAATCGATGATATGGCGGCCGCAAGCTGAACATTCCCACCGCCACGGCCGCGACTCGAGACGCCATCCCTTCACTCGTCCAGATTTAGACTTTTGTTGTAAACGCGTGCAATCTGAACGGCTGAATTGTGCGCTGGCCTTTCTAGGTGGCGTTGTACGTATCGCTGACCCCGGCGCAATCGGCGTGCATAGTGTCGACGCATAGTTTCGTAGGGTCTTGCGTAGGAACGCGCAACCTGACTAAGGAGTTGTATTCGAGGTTTGAGCGACGGCTCGCAAGCGTCTCGTTTTGATCTGTCAACACCTTCAAAGCCGTACCCAAACGCCCGGCATCAACTGGAACGCGTGAGCCCGTTGCCGGCTCGGATGGACGATGTAGACCGCATCAACCAACCTAGCGCGCGGCTCAACTATGATTGACATTCACGGTCAGTAGGGATTGAACTTGCACTGCCTAGGAAAGCAACGCCCTACTCCCACCGAGAACCACTTCCCCAACGCCTTATTCGTTTTTGCGCTTTTGCCGCCAGCGGCGGCGATTTCGGTGGGTGGAAAGTCAGAAGAAGATGCCATGCTTGAAACGGTAGACAAGACGAAGCGCCCTTGGGTTGTTGTATCCATTGTCCTTGCGACATTTATGGTCGCGATAGAGGCGACAATTGTTGCAACAGCGATGCCGCATATTGTCGGGCAACTCGGCGGCTTTACCTATTATAGCTGGGTCTTTTCAGCATATCTTCTCGCGCAATCGACGACAACAGTCATCTATGGAAAATTGTCCGACGTGTTCGGCCGGAAGCCCATTCTTATCGGGGGGATTGTAATATTTCTTATCGCTTCCGCGGCTGCAGGCTTCGCTTGGTCAATGGCCTCGCTGATCGGATTCCGGCTATTACAGGGCATCGGTGCAGGAGCGATCCAGCCGGTGTCGATGACGGTTATCGGGGACCTCTATAAGCTGGAAGAACGGGCCAGGGTCCAAGGTGTACTTGCCAGCGTTTGGGCGATATCGGCAGTCACTGGCCCCCTTGCGGGTGGTATCATCGTCGATAATTTTTCGTGGGGATGGATCTTCTGGATTAATTTTCCGCTTGGCCTGCTGACCATTGCAGGGTTAGGGCTTTTTCTGCATGAATCCATTGAACCGCGGAAGGTCAAAATTGATTATCTGGGAAGCATATTTTTTTCGGTCGCCATTGTTTCCCTCTTGGTCATGCTCACCGATACAGATTCAGGTTTCGGTATCCTTGCCGGGCTTGCTGCGGTTTTTTGCGCGAGCGGCGCCCTTTTTTTCCTTCAGGAGCGGCGTGCCCCTCAACCCATCATATCACTGGCCCTTTGGAGCCAACGGCTGATCGCCACCAGCAATACTGCCACACTGCTTGCGGGCATGGCGCTCATCGGACTTACAACCGTTCTTCCAATCTACGTGCAAGGTGTGCTGGGCCGCTCGCCGCTCGTCGCCGGCTTCACGCTAACTATGCTGGTTGTCGGGTGGCCGATGGCAGTCATGCTGTCCAGCCGGTTCTACCGTGCATTTGGAATTCGAAGCACCCTGCGCACTGGTAGCCTCATGTTCCCTGTCGGGGCTGTGTTCCTTCTTTTCCTACAGCCTGAGAGCAGTCCCATTTCGGCGGGTATTGGATCTTTTCTGATGGGGTTCGGCATGGGCCTTATCAGCATCACGAGCGTCGTTCTTGTCCAGGAAAGCGTCGAATGGTCAATGCGGGGCAGTGCGACGGCTTCGATTATCTTTTCACGGAGTTTAGGAAACACCCTTGGCGCAACGACCCTTGGCGCAATTCTTAACTTTGGCATTGTCCATTTCGGTAACGGCGATCTGGCCGCCCAACTCCACGAGGTTCTCAATCAACCTGCTGGGCTGGCCGACCTTGCCGCAACGCCAGCCATCAGGACGGTGTTTCATTCGGCGTTGCATTGGACTTTCTGGGGCGTTTTCATCCTAGCCCTGCTTACTTTCTCAACAACGTGGCTTATCCCTGTGTCACG
Source organism: Phyllobacterium sp. A18/5-2 (assembly GCF_025452215.1). Taxonomy (NCBI): domain Bacteria; kingdom Pseudomonadati; phylum Pseudomonadota; class Alphaproteobacteria; order Hyphomicrobiales; family Phyllobacteriaceae; genus Phyllobacterium; species Phyllobacterium sp. A18/5-2. The sequence continues at coordinate 1,420,154 of NZ_CP104967.1, forward strand.
AGATGCCGGTCGTAAAAACGCTCGCGTCTAAATCAGGGAACAATCAGACAATCGTCGTCAGATCATCGTATGTGCGTTTCATGATGCCGACCCTGCGTATTTCCGGCTCGACTGCGGCCAACGCCCAAATATTGAGAGCTCAACCCGGTATTTGATGGGATATGCAGAATGGGTGATCGCGTCAAACATCCCTATTTTCGACGTCCGGACCTATCGAGCGGTCAACCACATGTTGGAGCTCGATCTGCAACTCTTCGATGCTTCTGGAAAGTGCGCTGCCGTCCAATCCAGCAATCCCACCGAGGTACACACCGCTGGCAAAGTTAAAAGTTACGGTGCAGACAGGATCCCGATACAGCCACGCCGCCTTTCGATTGCGATGCGCCGATCGACGCGCAAGCTTTCGGACCAGAGGGCGCTGACGAAAAATATTTGAAAGCCGTGCCCGCATCATCTTTCGCCGCAGGAATTCTAGAAGTATGGCCGTCTCATGATTGCATAACGCAAAAATTTAAAAAAATTGAGCGGAGGGCCAAGTGCTGATTAAGCACTCGCCCAAATTGGTTTTGGTCGTAAAACGCCTGCCGCGACCAAGCATTATCGGCGCGTTCCAAGTTCGCAAAAACCAACGATTTATTGCCTGCAAATGCTTCCCAAGCCACGATCCTCGTTCCAAAGTCAGGCGACTTCACCTGGATACGAGGTGTAATGCTGGTTGCGAAGTCTTGTGCCGCATTGGGACAAGAGCCTCTATTGCCCGCTGGACCTCAGCTGGCGTCCAGCCAGACAAATAGGCTTCCGCCTGCAAGGCGGCGATATCTGTAAAGTTCCCATCCTTAAGCTTCATAAAACGACCTCGTAACGCCTCTTTGCAGTGTCTTTCCCGTTCCGGGTAATATCCGGTCCGTATAGGGGACGGGATTGGCATCGTGTTTTCCTCCTCAACGAGCCCGATTTGCAGGCGGCTGTTTGAAAATCTGAGCCTCTCTTCTCTGCAAACCACTCCTAGCTAAACGCTTTTCAGTGCCAAAATGATCCACGCCTGACCGCACTGATCGCCAAGGGAAGCATTTTCTTTTGACATGAACGCGGACGCGACATGAAATTTGATCGCGGTAGAATCTTAAATGAACGAAACGTTTTCCATCGGCCAACACACAGTTCGGCGCCGCCGAGCCCGCCACACGACATCGGGCTGTTCTCACCAGCGTTTGAATGACGCTTTATTCGAGCCGGATACCTAATTCTTGACGAACTTGCTTTGTCAGGCCTGCTGCAACAAGCTGGTAGGATCGACGCAAATAGGCGTCTAGTTCGCTATCACTAAGACCCGCCTCCTTAGAAACGCAAACCCACTGCCGCTTAGCGAAGTAAGGCGCCTGCTTGACACCCTCGATCCCGGTCAGCACGACAAAGCTTTCCTCCGGACACTTAAACACAATGCTGTTCAGATCAGGGGATGCCAGCCTAAGAAGCGTGAATACTTTGTCGCTCACCTTTGCGACCCGCGATCCCCATTGGTCGACGAGGGAAACGCCTGGAAGCGAAAGTGTGAAGCTCTCAAAGCCTCCGATTTCGAACAAATTCATGCATTCTCCAAACGGCGCTAGAAGTGAGTTCTCGCAGAACGTTTTGCCGAATTGCAGAACTGAGTCCCCGCAACTCCTATCGGGTGGAACGACGGTAAGAGGAATGTATCATAGATGCTAAGAATTGAAGCAAATGGGGCGATGATTTATTCCAAGTCACACGCAAGTCGTCGCCTTGATAAACGCGTACATCCGATCCGGACTGCGTTGTGCTTCAGGCCGTGATGCTTCCTGCTAACTGGTAGTACTGCGGCACCAGACGCGAGATATTCGACATCACCGTTTAAGCAATTGCCGCAGTTTTCATCGTGGAAGTATTACTCGCTGTCAAGGTCAAAGTCGTATAGGTCCGAATGCCTAATTGGAAAGTTCGTGCAACGGGCGTATTCTCGCCCTGCTGACCAAGACACCTAGCACCGCCGAGCCCCTTCGCAAGCAGCTCCTGGGGCCGAGGCGTTGGAACTCTCTTCAGCTGATTCAACACTGCTGCGAGTGGATGTGTCCATAGATGTCCAGATGCCGGCGTGTAGATTGCGCAAGGCTTCAGGTCACGAGAAAATAGAGATCCGAAATACTGGAGGCAATGTCTCGAAATAGGAGGAAGAGAACATGGCTATTCAAGTCCCGCAAGATTTCCGCCGCGTGATCGTTGCCGCGTCGGTGGGAAACATCATCGAATGGTATGACTTCTATATCTTCGGGAGTTTGGCTGCGGTTCTTTCAGTCAAGTTCTTCGAACAATCACACCCAGTCGCAGCTTTGCTCAGTACAATTGCGCTGTTTACTGCAGGCTTTCTGATCCGCCCCCTGGGGGCGTTCCTCTTCGGCTGGATGGGCGACCGTGTCGGCCGCAAATATACATTCCTCATTACGCTCAGCGGCATGGGGTTGGGCACAGGCGCGATCGGTTTGATCCCGACGTACGAGTCGATCGGTTTGACCGCTGCATTCCTTCTCTTTGGTTTGCGAATGATCCAGGGATTGTGCTTGGGCGGTGAGTATGGCGGCGCCATCACCTACGTCGCCGAGCATGTCCCCGACGAACGCCGTGGTTACTATACCGGCTGGCTTCAGACCTCGCCGACGCTTGGGATTGTGGTGTCCCTGGCGGTGATCATCGCAACGCGCACCTATTTCGGTAATGAGGTATTCGACGCATGGGCGTGGCGCCTTCCGTTCCTGGTGTCCTTCCTGCTGGTAGCGATTGCAATCTACATCAGGCTCCAGCTTCAGGAGACACCGATTTTCGCGGAGATCAAGGCCAAGGGGCAGATGACCAAAAATCCCTGGAAGGAAGCCTTCCTTAGTGCCAATATCAAATACGTTGGGATCGCGACCATCGTGCTGATCGGGCAAGGCGTCGTCTGGTACAGCGGCCAGTTCTGGGCATTGTATTTTCTACAGCAGGTTTCCAAGGTGGACCCGCTGAACTCGGCCTACATTGTGGGTGCTGCGCTGCTCCTTGCAACGCCGAGTTTGATCCTTTTTGGCCTGCTGTCCGATATCATCGGCCGCAAGCCAGTGATCTTGGGAGGCATGTTGCTCGCTGCCATCACCTACTATCCGCTATATTTGTGGTTGGGAACAGTCACGCAACCTGGCAACATCAACTATCCAATCGCGATCTTCATCATCTTTATCCTCGTTTGCTATGTCGGGATGGTATACGGGCCGGTCGGGGCGTTCCTGGCAGAATACTTCCCTGGCAGGATCTCGGTACACGTCAGTGTCGGTGCCGTATCACATCGGCAATGGCTGGGGTGGCGGATTGGTGCCGTTCATTACCTCGGCGGCTTTCGCGGCCACCGGCAGTATTGGCTACGCCCTGCTTTACCCGATCGTGGTTCCAGCCGTGTGTTTCGTGCTCGCCCTATTCCTAATGCCCGAGACGCGCAAAATTAGCATCTGGAATCCGATTGAGCCTAGAACCGAAACATAACCCTGTGCGGGGCTAACTGGCCCTGCACATTTTGCTCGCAAGGCGTCGTCTTCGAGGCAACAGCGTCTGGTCACGCTCCCCGGACGAGATGACCGGCGTGTCGTTGCAGCCGGGATTGCAGCCATAGCAAAGCTGATTATTCGAGGTTCCCCTTCGAAAGAACGAGCCAGACACGGGCCGGCGCAAAAGATAAGCTTTGGAGCAACGAACCCATTTGCATTGGAAAAAATTTAATGTACGTTACACAAGTAATAGAAAAATACTGCGACATTTTTTTCCATTTATGAAAGTATGCGGCCTTGCGAGAACATTTGGATCAGACGGATCGCAAACTGGTCCAACTGCTGTCACAAGATGCACAGCTGGGCGTAAATCGACTGGCTGAACGAATGGCAATATCGGTACCAACCGTGCGCTCGCGCCTTCGTAACCTCTTGAACAAGAACCTCATCAAAATTGTCGGATTGTTGAGCCTATCGGAGCGACCCGAACTGATATCGGCGATTGTCGGCATCAATGCTCGGGGGCATGGCCGCGCCCGAGAGATCGCAATGCGGATCGCCGAGCTCCCGTTCGTCACCTCAGCGTGCGTCGTAACAGGACGCTTCGATATTATCGTCGATGTCGTCGTGGCCGGTGACGTTGCGGACCTTTATCGCGTTACCAGCGAGCTCATTCCGGGCGTAGGTGAGCCGGGAGAGATCACGCGCACTGAGACGTTCGTTGTCATGGCGGCGTGCAACAAATGGGTGAGTCTACCCAAGGGTTGTTGGTCAGGCGGCCAAAACGCTCAACCGTAAGTCTTGTTTTTAGGAAAATCCTGAGGATCGCCAACCTCGGAACACAAATAGCCCAACCGGGCGGGAACATATAACTAGAACACGGAGGAATACCCAATGATGATCACGAAGTTATTCGTCGCAGGCATTGCCATGCTGGGCATGTCCGTCGCTGCAAGCGCCGGCACCCTTGACGACATCACCAAGCGCGGAGAATTGCGCGTGGCAGTCCAAACGCAAGGGCCTCCCTTCTCCATGGTCGATCAGGCTGGCAAGCGCACGGGCAGCGCGGTCGAACTTGCCGAGTTGATGGCAAAGGAAATGGGGGTAAAGATTACCTTCCTCGACTTCGACTGGGATGGTCTTATTCCGGCCCTTCTTTCTAGTAAGGCTGACCTTTTGGTTGCGGACATGACCCCGACGCTGCCGCGTGCGATGAAAGTTGCATTCACCAAGCCCTTCATGTTCACAGGCAGCACCGTCTTTGCCAAAGCGGGTAGCAAGTTCGGTTCAATCGATGCCTGTAAGGCGGCCGGTACCAAGATTGCCGTCCTGCTTGGTGCGACGGGCGAGAAAGTGGCAAAGGAAACTTTTCCTGACGCCGATATCAAGAGCTATAAAGGTGGAGGTCCACTCCTTCTCGACGCAGTCAACAACGGTCAGGCCGATTGCGGCGTTAACGACGTCTCCGCTGTCAAGGGCCAGCAGGCGGCCTATCCTGCCGGAACCTTCACGATCATGCCGGAAACACTGTCGAAGGAGCCGCTTGCCTTCGCAACACGCTATGATGAACAGGACCTTTTGATCTGGATGAACCTCTTTCTTGACCAGGTCGCACTTGATGGGCGCCTGCAGAAGAACCTGGATTACTGGGTCAATTCTGACGCGTGGAAAAAAGAGCACTAGACAATAGCAGGTTTAGGACGGGGGCGCAGTGAGCCGATGCGTTTCCGTCTGGACCACCGTATGACGGCACTCATTTCGTCGCCTGAGGGATGCTCCCGGCATGCTTGAAAACTTCAGCTTTCGCACCATCACCGAATACCTGCCCCTGTTCGGGTATGGTTTCGTGGCGACACTATGGCTGTCCATCGTGTCATTTGCGGGTGCCCTTGCTGTCGGCATCACTCTGTGTGCAATGAACTTGCAACGTTCGCAGGCACTGAAGGTCCCCGCAAAGATCTATATCGATGTCATCCGGGCAACGCCCTTGTTGGCGCAACTCTATTTCCTGTATTTCGGCCTGCCGCGTCTCGGCGTTGTGTTGCCGGAACTTTTCATCGGCATCCTCGCACTGTCGCTGAACAGCGGAGCTTACATCGCCGAAATCATTCGAGCTGGCATCCTGTCGATTTCACGCGGCCAGGTCGAGGCAGGCATTGCTTCGGGCATGACTTATTTCCAGCGCATGCGCCTTGTCGTGCTGCCGCAGGCGTTTCGGGTAACCATTCCGCCGCTTCTTGGGCAAGCCATCGTGTTGGTGAAGGATTCCGCGTTGCTCTCGCTGATTTCTGTTTCAGAATTAACGCGGGCCGGGCAGCTTCTGGCCTCGGATCGCTTTATGCCTGCAGAGGGCTTTATCACAACTGCAGCGTGCTACCTTGCGCTCTACTATGGATTGAAAACGCTCGCAGCTTCATCCGAACGCTGGCTTCGCCTGCGTCCTACGGGGAACCTCAAATGATCTGGCAACAGCTTCAAAGCCTTATCGGAAGCTATCCTTTGGCGCTGCGTGGTCTTGCAATGACCATCGCCTTGTCACTGATAAGCCTCATCCTTGGGACCCTCATTGGTTTCTTCCTCGGTGTGCTGAGAACAAAGGGCAATCGCTTGATCATCAGGATGATCGGTGCTTGGGTCGATCTCATCAGGGGCACACCATTTCTTGTGCAGATATTCCTGATATTTTTCATTCTGCCGGAACTTGGAATCGAGTTGGACGCCTTCACTGCGGGGATCATTGCCCTCACCAATCTGGCAGCCTGCTTCATTTGCGAGATCGTTGCCGCGGGTATACGTTCGGTGCCGACGGGCCAAGTCGAGGCTGCACTCGCCGCCGGTTTGTCGCAGTGGCACCGAATGCGCCAGGTGGTGCTGCCCCAGGCGATGCGCGTCGCCCTGCCCCCGCTCGTTGGACAATATGTTCTCCTCATCAAGGACTCGTCCGTCGTATCCGCCATCGGCTTGACTGACCTTACCCGCGTTGGCTGGCTCGTGGTTCAGCGCGTTCCAAATGGGCTTTTAGTATTTGCTATCGTCGGTGCCGGCTACTTCGTGGTGTGCTACCCGCTTATCCTGCTTGCACGCCGGCTTGAGAAAAACATGAACGCCGCGCACGGCGAGGTGCAACTCTAAGATGCACCGCAGTCACCCTCATGAAGGCAGCCTGATATGATAGAATTTCGCGGCGTCAACAAATGGTTTGGGGCACTTCATGTGCTCAAAGACATCACGCTCAACGTCGAGCCGCGCGAGGTGGTCGTCGTTTGCGGTCCCAGTGGCTCAGGCAAGAGTACGCTGATCCGCTGCATCAACGGTCTTGAGACGATAAAGAACGGCGATCTGGTGGTGGACGGACAGCGTTTAGGGGATCGCGCTACCAACATGACCGAACTGCGGACTGAGGTCGGATCTCGTCTTCCAGTCGTTCAATCTCTACCCCCATAAAACCGCGCTCGAAAACGTCATCCTCGCGCCAATTCATGTGCGCAAAATTCCAAAGGCCGAGGCCGAGATCGCCGGGCGCGAAATGTTGGCGAAAGTCGGGCTGGCCGACAAGTTCAACTCGTACCCCGCTGAACTTTCTGGCGGACAACAGCAGCGGGTAGCCATCGCACGTTGCCTATGCATGCGCCCGAAAATTATGCTGTTCGATGAGCCTACTTCAGCTCTTGACCCCGAAATGATCAGCGAGGTGCTTGATGTGATGGTGGGTGTGGCCGAGGAAGGCATGACCATGATGGTCGTGACCCACGAGATGGGCTTTGCGCGCAAAGTGGCTCGCCGCGTCGTATTCATGGACGCGGGCGCCATCGTCGAGACCGGACCGCCGGAGGAGTTTTTCTCCAACCCCAAGACCGATCGCAGCCGCGCCTTCTTGAGTAAAATTCTACGTCATTGACGATGGATCAACAGCTGGTGTTTGCGACCAAGCGATTTCGATCGCTGCTCTCCAGTGTCAGCGATCTTTGGGCTTGTGCTGGATGGCTTGACTTGCAACTGCCGCGCAATCGCCAGGTGATCTTGGCCAACAGACTATTTGCGAGAGCACAATGAGCTACATTGATACTTTTTACCGACGAACCATCGCCGACAATTACGCATTTCCGGCCTCGTCAGGTACCACCGAATGTGACACCTGCATCATAGGAGGTGGCCTTGCCGGAATAACGACGGCTTTGCAACTGGTACGTGCGGGCCAGGCAGTCGTCATATTGGAGGCCAGGCGCATTGGCTGGGGCGCTTCTGGACGCAATGGCGGTATTGTCAGTCCCGGTTATGCCAATGGAGGCGATGCAATCGAGCGCGCGGTGGGTGCCAAAAACGCCCACAAGCTCCACGCGCTATCGATCGAAGGCATGAGACTTTTGCGCGATACTATTGATGAACTGGCCATCACTTCCGCAGTGCCCACACCCGGCATGATGAGCGTGCTGCGCTACGACAATGGCGAAAGTCTGCGTTCACGTGCTGACTATCTCCAACGCGAATTCGATTATTCCGTGGAGTATTTGAGCCGGGATCAAGTGCAGGGGGTTCTGCGCTCCAAGCGCTATTTTCAGGGGCTGCGTGACCCACAGGCGTTTCACATACACCCGCTCAACTATCTTCGGGCCATGGCGCAGGAGATCGAGCGGCTGGGCGGAAGAATATTTGAAGGCAGCCCAGCCCTTTCAGTTGATTTGGGTGGGCCGGAGAAGGTCGTCCGGACAGCTCGAGGTGAGATAAAGTCCCGGCGCATCGTGGTCACAACAGGCGGCTACACGGCGGGATTGATTCCCCAGATAAAACGCAGCTTTCTGCCGATTGCCACTTACGTCATGATGACAGAACAGGCTCCGGATCTCATCCACCAAGCCATCGCCACGACAGATGCCGTTAGTGATAATCGGCGAGCTGGCGATTACTATCGCGTGGTTGAGGAAGGCAAACGTCTGCTCTGGGGCGGTCGCATCACCACGAAAGCCGCGTCGTCTGCAGCCCTTGCAAAAGAACTGCGCCATGAAATGGTGGGCACTTATCCGCAGCTCGCCGATTTGAAAATTGAGACGTCCTGGTCAGGTCTGATGTCATATGCACGCCATCTCATGCCTCAGATCGGGCAACTGCGACCCGATGTCTGGTATTGCACGGCGTTTGGCGGTCATGGACTGAACACGACAGCAATTGGTGGGAAGGTGATCGCCGAGGCAATTCTTGGTCAGTCCGATCGCTACGAACTATTCAAGCCATTCGGGCTTGTTTGGGCTGGGGGCCCTGTTGGCTTGTCCGTTGCGCAGCTTACTTACTGGAAACTGCGAGCACAAGATTGGTGGCGGGAACGGTCATCTACGTGACCAGGCTGAAAAACCGATCCCTTGTCGACCCGCCAAGGCCAGCAGCCAACCCATCCCGGAATTTTCTTACTCCCTCGAAAACTTAAAATCACCGGCGTCACGGCCTTTAGATAACGGCCGATGAGCAGCGCTGGCGTCTATGAAGTTGCATCCTCGGTGCGCGCAAGGAGCCGCATATGTCTGTGTCACCCATGCCTGGCCTGTCGATCTGCCTGCTCGATCGCGCGGATCACCTCCCTGATACCATGCGGTTCGATGTCTAGTTCCTTCATGCCGGGCAGGTCGCGGGCTGCCACGTTGTCGTGACGCATAAGTTCAATTTGATTCCGCGTGAGGGGAGCGGCGGGAAGAAATTCCGCTATTCTGGCCAACACGCTCCAGATCTCAAAGGGAATTGATATCGGCCGGATCTGGACACCGAGTTGGCCAGCAATCTCTCGCACCAATTCCTCATAGGTATAGACTTGCGGGCCACCAAATTCGAAGATCGAGGAACCTATGGGCTCGTTACGGTCGATCAAAACGCTGATGGCTTGCGCAACGTCGCCCACATAGACCGGTTGCAGCCTTGTTTCGCCATTGCCAAATAGCGGATAGACAGGAAGCAGACGTATCAGCCTGATAAGCACAGTAAGAAAACTATCGTCCGGCCCAATCATGACAGAGGGACGAATGATGATGCTGGGCATTGTGCTCGCCACGACATGTTCCCCCTGTCCGCGCGCACGGATATAGCGAGACTCGGATTTCGCATCGGAACCGATGCCCGATATTTGTATGAACTGCTCGACGCTACTGTTGCGCGACGCAGCGGCGAGATCCGCGGCTGCCTTCACGTGTACGCGCTCAAACGTCCGATTTCCCCGTTCGACATAGAGGCTGACCGCATTCACAACCGTCTGCGAACCGGCGACGGCCAACGCGACTGAGGCAGGGTCCAGAATATCCGCCCGGACCGCTTCGAGAGTCCTTGCATCCGCGGGGAAGAGTCCGCTCACCCGTTCCGGGTGCCGGGATACGGCACGGACATTGAAGCCTTTCTCCACGAGCCGACCGACGATCCTGCGGCCCAGAAAGCCGGTTGCGCCGAAGACGGTGACAAGGCGGTTTGTGGTCCAATTGTCACTCGTCATCAGTCTGGTCCTCGGTGGGCGGCATGGCCATCAGGGATAGTCGGGGCCTGATGGCTGATCCGGCACAAAGTCAGGCGGGATCACTGGGGTGGTACCTATATCCGGGGCTGGTTCGACCATTTCTGCATCACCCGTCGGGGGCGGTATGAATATGCCCTTGCATCTGTTGAGAACTTCCTCGCGCTCGGAATCGCCGCCTTCCCCTGGATCGACTTGGCATTCCTCGCGGGGCCGTTCATAGTCATTGTGATGAAAACGCCGCTCGTCCGCGGCCGACGCGTCGACCGTACAAAGCAAGCAGGTGACGAGGACAAAATTCATGAAACGAGGTTTCATGCAGTCCTCCATATTCGATTGTCGTTACGTTACAAACCGGTCTAAGCCCAGTTTGTTCCACAATTGAGGCTTTCCCTTCGTGGCGATGGCGCGAATTGTCATGAGAAGGTGGGATTGGTTCATCGCGTCAATGGCTCGCTGAGATATCGTCAACTGCAAGGTACACAAAGCCATTTTGGTCTTTTGCTAAAGTCATTGTGGAGCGGCTGTGCAGCAGTCTCGGTGACCGCCTCTGGCTGATTGCATGGCGCTGTTTAATCGTCGTTGACTTCGCAGGTTATGAGAGGAAAATGTCTTTTTATGCCTCACCACGCAACAAAAGGGGCGGCCTTCCATGACAATTGCAAGGAAACTTCAGAACTATATCGACGCTCAGGGCATCGCCTACGACACCGTCGCTCATCACCGTACAGCAACGACCAGCCAGTCGGCGCACGCGGCGCGGGTTCCGGGCAGCAAGCTGGCCAAGTCCGTGGTCGTGCATCACGAAATGGGCTACGTCCTGGCCGTTGTTCCAAGCACGCACCGGATCGAGCTCTCCACCTTGCAGGAAGTGGTGGACAGGCGTCTTGGTCTCGCCTCGGAGGAAGAAGTCAGCGCGCTCTTTGCCGATTGCGACATCGGCGCGGTGCCGCCCATCGGATCGGCCTACGATGTGCCGGTGATCCTCGACGAAAGCCTCGGTGACGCCAGCGACGTCTATTTCGAAGGCGGCGACCACAGGACACTGGTGCATGTCAGTGGGCCGAACTTTCGCAGCCTGATGAAGGATGCGCGCCTCGCCCGCTTCAGCCACGTATCTTAGACGGCGCGATCCTCGCCGCACGCATCGCGGCGGCCATGGCGCCCGAGAGGATACTATAGCCGTTTCAGAGTCTGATCCCGTTCGTTGGCGTCTGGCGATGCGCATCCAATGGCCGCAACCTCTGCCGGGTTTGACAGGTACTCCTAACGTGAAGACAGCGATGAACCATCCCTCTGACCACGACTCATCCCTAGAACCATGACTTTGCTACCTCGGCGTCGGCCTGCGCCCGCGTAACCCCGATATCCAGCAATTGGTGGTCGGCTAGCTCCAACAGTGCTTTGCGACTGCGGCGTTTGTCGAGCAAGAGTGCGATCGCTGCAATTTGAGCCTGGCCCCACCTCGAGATTCGCCGTGACGTTGCAATGGCGCTATGCGCCTCATTGCTGCTATCGATGCCCATTGTCATATGACTTCCTTTCATGCCATCAGCCCATATTGCGCTGGAAATGAACCGAAAAGAAGCTTATGGAGTTTATGTTTTCCATAAGGAATACTTTGTATGCCCCTCAACCTTGAGCAGCTCGCAACTTTCATTCACGTGGCAGACCTTGGCAGCTTTACGGCAGCTGCCGACAAGGTTGGTCTGACGCAACCTGCCGTGAGCCTGCAAATAAAACTGCTGGAACAGCGTTTGGGGGTGCGGCTAGTTGAACGTATCGGCCGACGGGCTCAGCCGACGACGGCCGGCCTTGATTTGCTGAGTTATGCGCGACGGATGACACAGGAGTCCATTGCCGCGGAGGAGGCGATGATACCGCATCGGGACGGTGCCGCTGGGCGAGTACGCATCGGCAGTGGCGCAACTGCTTCAATCCATCTCTTGCCGCTTGCTATTGCAAGAGCAATGAAACGTATGCCCGGTCTTGAGATCACCGTACGCATTGGCAACGCCGATGACATACTGCGCGACCTTGAATCGAACCTGCTAGACCTTGCGGTCGCCGCCCTTCCTGCTCACGGGCGGCCGTTCGAGATAGAACCGTTCTACGAGGAGGAGATGCTTGCCGTTGCGCACAAAGACAGTGACATGCCCTCCCAGGGCCCGGACGCTGCCTTTTTGTGCGATAAGCCCCTGCTTCTTTATGAAGGCGGGAACACGCGACGCTGTATTGATGATTGGATGACGGCGGCGGGGCTGCAGGCCAAGCCGACGATGGAGTTTGGCAGCGTTGAGGCGATCAAAGAGCTGGTTGCAGCAGGGCTGGGTTGGTCTATCCTTCCCGAGCTGGCTTTGAAACGAAATCGAGCCGATTTCCTGACAACATCGTCGGTGAGGCCGAAGCTAACGCGTCAGCTTGGAATGATTGTTCGCCGAGACAAGCATCTTACCCGTGGTCTGCGCACGATCATGCAATGTTTGCGCAATTTCCAAGGTTGACCGACCTTAAATTTAACTCGCTTCCACGCGTCACCAAAAACTCCATCGCTTATTAACCATACGAGCGCAGTGTTTTAAGGCTGGCGGTCCCATTTTCCGTCGGCAGCCCGGCCTGCTTTGCGTCGTGTTTATGGGCAGGTCGGGTGTGGTAATCCAACGTGAGATCAGCTATGAGCAGCGCGGGCGCGACTGCCATTAGAGTTAGAATGGGGTCGGGCGGGCGATTGACGTCTACCTCGCTGCCACGAACGAACGTGGACGCCCTCCAGTTTGATTACCAAAGGCTTCAGTGCCCGTCTGATCTTTCCAGCGCCCCCCGCAGACAGTCTCTTAGTGCGTGCTGACTTTGCGGCAAACCTGCCGACAAGGTAGCCTGTCCAATTCGCTGGCCCTTGTGCAGCAAAAGTGCTCAGCGTTTCACCGCATACAAACCCCTTGAACGCTCGATATGAATGACCATGGCACGTTCCGCCGCATCCGGATCGCCAGCCTTTATGCAATCGAGAATGGCGGAATGTTCCTGCAGGGTTACATTTTCCTGCCCTGTCCAGATCAACATTTCAATATGGTACTCGAACAGCCATTTCAGGAGCGATCTGCTCAAAGCCTCGAGAATAGGATTGCCGGAAATCGAGGCGATCTTCCGATGAAATGCGATGTCATCATCGATGAAGAGCTCGGAATTGCCATAATGGCTTTTCTGACTTGCCAGGATCGCCTCAAGCACATCGATGTCAGTTGACGTCGCCCGTTCGGCCGCGATGCGGACCAAACCGCGCTCATAGAACAGACGGGTGCCCTTCAGATGCTCAAGTGACTCTGGCGACGTCAGCATCAGCATGCGCGCTACGACGTCGAGCTGTTTGAACATGGTTCGCGGGGTCAGCGCGGCAACCTTGGCGCGCTCCCCGTGTGATATCGAGATCAGCCCCATATTGTGCAAGCTTTGCATAGCCTCGCGGATCGCCGGCCTGCCCACGCCGAACCGTTCCATGAGATCCCGCTCAGAAGGCATCTCGTCGCCAGGACCGACTTCACCGCTCGCGATGAGGTCGTGCAATCGATCGAAAACTTCATCGGAAAGCTTTCTTCTGACGATCCGATCATCGAGATTTTTCATGAATCAAAGGACTCCCGAAACCTTTATTTTCAACTATCAATCCAACGCCAGACTGTCTTGCGCGTCGTTAAACATTATAGTGCAGGAGTGCCACCGCATAGGGTTTCAATAGAAGCTCATGCTGGTGTTTGCCAACAGTCGGTTCCTTTGCCACCCGGATCCCAGGAAAACTATCCTCGTCGATCATCATAATTGTCAGTGCGCTCTTTGGGGACCCTGGATCGACTGTCACGGTAAGCAGATCTGAGGTAATGTTCGAAAGAATGACGGTTCGTCGTCCCACGCTGTCGCGGCATGCCAGCGACAATATTTTCGTCTGGTCCTCCGAGCAGCTTTCGACCACCGATTGCCTGGCCAGGTTGCTCAGCTGTCTGACGATGTGGAATGCAGGATACCTGTTGTCCGCATCGTCAAGAAGTCCGGCCGGGCCCAACAGGCTAGCAGGAACAAATGCGGAAATGTCCTGTTCGGCGATACGCGCTGCATAGCCAGCGATAAACGAAGCGGCAAATAACCCATGCTGCCGCGGGTCCGTCTTGGCCATTGTCTTGCGTTCAATTACATTATCGAAGACCCGCGAACCATAGGGATTTTGACGCATTGCAATGAATGATGGGCCCAGACAATAGCTGCGATTGTTGCCCATGATCTGCCTTGCGGATCGAAAGATGAACGGCAACGCTTCGAGCGTCTGCATGACGCTGGTGTCGTCGGCGGCATGGACAAGAGGATCTCGTGCCATGGGTGACAAAGTCAAGCAGTTCCACCGGTGGCCGTTTGCGATTGAGTTCGGTGAAATAGCTCACCATACCCCCGCCAATGGCCAGACCGGGAAAGGCCCCGCGGGCCGACCTGTAGATGTCCGACAGCGGTGGGCATTCCGGCCAGGCACTTCCTGGTGGCGTCGACTGACGATCGGCAGATGGGCACACAACCATCGCGTCCAGTTTAAGTCCGGAACGCTGGATTTTCGTCGCAAGCGCGCGAAACTCATCATCCAAATTGCCACCGGCAGCGGCGATATATTCAAGCCTGATCGGGCATTTTGTCCGGCTTTGCAAATCGGCATACCGGTTCAGTTCTTCTTGGCCGTGGTCTGCCGTTGAATCGAGATGGCAAAGGAGAAAACCCGGCGCGATGTCTTCCAGTGCTGCGTAATGATCAAGCGTTTCGTGCAACGCTTCAGGCATTATCAGCAGTCCCGTTTGTGCAAACTTGCAGCCCGAAGGCCTATTGGAAACACGCACCCGAACGAAATTCGCGCTGGTGGCACGGCTCGTTGCCGATGGTGATACTTTGAGGACGAGTTCAACGCTCTGGGTATTGGTAATGCCAGCCGGCATGATGTACGGCCAAGGCAAGGCGAGTGGACGGACGTAGGTTTTGTAAGAGGCGTCCGACCAGTTGCGCTGATCTTCCATCTCAAACGCATCGCCAACAAATCGACAGGTAGCCTCTATTCCCTCTGCCGGCGTGTGCGTCAACGAACAGACCGATTTGAACGGCTGCCAGGGTTCGATCAGATCCGGAAAGACCGCATCTTCTTGGGTGCCGTCACAATGCCCGACAGTAACGCATCTTCCGGCTACGCCAACAATCGGGTGTAACACGCAAAACCCGCAGCGATTGGTCTCGAAGTCGCACTCCGGCGTCGCAGTTACCGAAAAATTCAGCGTCCCGTCAGCGTGACCTCGAATTGCCGCCGCGTAATTCAAACCTTCGCCGCAGCGGGCCGCGTAGCGCACCTCGAAATATTCAGCCTGTCTATCGACGGTCAGTTCGCTTATAACCGGATCAAATGTGCCCCAGTCACGGTCGCGAACGACGTAGGAGATGGCACGAAGGATCTCATATCCCTTAAAACGGATGGCTTTCAAATTCCCTTGTGCGAACTCAACCGCCAGTTCCCCGGCGCTCAATCGCTGCACGTCGGCCACTGGGGCGTCCGTTCCAAAAAGTCTGACTGAACGCGATAGGCCGGCTGTCGTCATGCCACAGCTTTCACGTCCACCGACGCAAGATTATCGGCGGCCGACTGATATGCGGCCGCCACCAGAGCCATGGTTTTCAAATTATCCCGCCCGGACGTTTCCGGCGCTCGTTGAGAAGCAAGGCACGCCACCCAGTGTTGTTGAATGTTGTAGACACTTTCCTGAATATTGTGCCATGGCCTGCTCGCCCAATCGTGCAGGACTGGAGCAACCATGTGTTTCTCGGTAACGCCCTCACTGTGTATCGTCAGTTCGTAATTTGCCGACAACCTCATCGTACCGCGGCTGCCGTCAATTTCCAGCAATGTCTGCGGGAATAGCTCTTCTTGCAACGAGGTCGCATAGCTGCAGTCGCAAATGCTGTTTACACCGCTTTCGTGAACCATCAGCATGGTGGCGACATCTTCGCCCCTGATCCTCGGATTGACCGTCCTTGTCGCCGCTGACAAATGGCTGACATCCCCAAACAGGAAGCGGGCAATATCAAGCATATGAATACCGAGGTCCTCGATAATGAATCGATCTGATGTGGCAAGATATGGCTGGCCCGAGAATACGTCATAGGCCGAACGGAATGACACCCTGCCCCAGAAAACTTCGCCGATGCGGTCACGATCAAGAAGCGCACGAACGGCGCGAAGCGGTGCCTGCCAGCGAAAATTCTCGTGCACCATCAAAGTTACACCGGCACAATCGCATGCATCAACCATTGCCCGGGCATCGATCAGGTTTTCGGCGAAGGGTTTCTGGCATATGACTGGAAGGCCGGCACTGGCGGCCAGTTCGACAAGGGGCCTGTGTGTTTTGACAGTCGTTGCGATATCGACGAAGTCGAGCGTTTCCCGGGCAATCATTTGTGCCGCATCGGTATAGAGTCGCGAAACCCCAAACTTCTCCCCTGCTTGCTTCAGCCTGGCTTCGTCGCGATCACAAAGAGCCGTGATGGCAACCCCGTCGATTTCCTGCCAGGCATGCAGATGATTGTGCGCAAAGAAGCCGCAACCGATCAGACCTCCTTTCAACATATTTAACCTCCGATTGCCGCCTGCTGCTGCAGGGCCAGTTTTTGTTGCAATCTTCGCTGGAACTGGTCAACAACAACGGCAGCAATAATTACCAGGCCTTTGATGACGATCTGCCAGAACGAGCTGACACCCATCATGACGAGGCCATCGGAGAGAATTCCGATCACAAATGCGCCAACAATTGTGCCGCCGATCCTGCCGCGACCGCCGGACATTGAGGTTCCGCCAAGGACTGCCGCAGCGATCGCGTTAAGTTCGAAGCTTTCACCTGTTGCTGGGTGAGCCGCCACCAGTTCGGAGGAAATGATCAGGCCGACGATCGCTGCACAGAAGCCTGAGAACATATAGACGAACATCTTCACGCGATTGACGCGCACGCCGGACAAGGCCGCTGCCCGTTCGTTGCCGCCGACAGCATAGATGAAGCGTCCGAGCGGCGTACGCATGGCAATATAGGCCGCGGCGCATCCGATAATTACGAGCAGCCAAATTGACACAGGGATACCGAGGATCAGCCCCGATCCGAGAAAGGGAAATCCTGTCGTTCCAAGTTCGGCATTGCCTACAAGGTTCGGAAACGTGCGCCCGTCGGATGAAAGGAGCGCAAAGCCCCTTGCCACATAAAGTGTGCCAAGTGTGGCGATGAATGGTGCGACATTCAGCCGGGTTATGAGAAATCCATTGAGTGCTCCAATCAATACACCGACAGCCAATGTAATCAAAATGACCTCGATAACATTGAAATAGACGGTATAGCCGATCGGGCCAAGGTTGAGCCCATTCATGATCAGTCCGCCTGCAACCATCCCGGACAGACCAACGATCGATCCAACGGAAAGATCAATACCTCCGGTGATGATGACGAATGTCATGCCGATCGCAAGGAACGCATTGAGCGCCACGTGTTTCGACATGATTACCATGTTGGCAGTGCTCAGGAAGTTCGGCGCGGCAAAGGAGAAGAAGATCAGGACAAAAAACAGGGCGATGAAGGTGCGCATGTGCAGCAGCGCCATCACAGCGGAACTTGAATTCAACCCGGGTGCCTGCTTGGCGATGGTAGCACTCATGATCGCGCCTCCGCTGTTGGATTATTGACCTCGTGACCGATGCTCGATGCTGCAACCACAGCCTCTTCCGTGGCTTCATCGCGCTTAAAATCGCCGGTGATGCGGCCTTTCGACATGACGATGATGCGGTCCGACAACGCCATGACCTCTTCGAGATCGGAGGTGACGAACAAAATTCCGAGCCCATCGGCCGCAAGCTTGCGCATGGTGCGGAACACCTCCGCTTTGGCGCCAATGTCGATGCCCCTGCTCGGCTCGTCCATGAGCAGGACTTTGGGATCGGTCATCAAGGCCTTGCCGATGACCACTTTCTGCTGGTTTCCGCCCGACAGCGACGCCACCTCGTTTTCCGGGTTCGCAATCTTGATGGCAAGACTGCGAATATAGCTTGCAACGGCGGAACGTTCTTTCCTGCGGTCGATCTGCACGCCTCGCACGTAATTCCAAAGACTTGCCAAGGTCATATTATCGCTGACCGACATGATCTGGATCAGACCCTCGGCCTTGCGGTCCTCGGGTATGAGCGCTAGACCGCCATTCATGCGCTCAAGGACATCTGCTGTTGGCAATCGTTTATTGTCGACTGTAATCGTGCCGCCCGCATGCCTGTGACGGCCGATAATGCAGTCGAACAATTCTGTTCGCCCCGCCCCCATGAGGCCATAGATGCCGATGATTTCACCCGCCCGTAGCGAAAGCGAAACGTGGTCGACGGTATAACCACCGCCTTGCCTGGGGAGTGTGACATCCTCGATGCGCAGTATCTCTTGGCCGTATTTGTGCTCAGCCGTCTTGGCGTAGTCTTTGGAAGATGCCCCGATCATGCTACGGACGATCCACGGCACATCGACATCCTGCATCGATCTTGAGCCGGTAATACTCCCGTCCCTGAGGACAGTGATGAAATCACCGATGCGAACCAGTTCCTCAAGGCGATGCGAAATGTAAACGATGGCAACCCCTTGGGCTTTCAGTTCGGCAATGACGCCGAACAGGATTTCGACCTCCGTGGCGCTTAATGCGGATGTCGGCTCGTCCATGATGAGGATGCTCGCGTTCTGGGACAAAGCCTTGGCAATCTCGACGATCTGTTGCTGGCCAATGCGCAGTTCTCCGACGGGCCGGTCAACCGGAATATCGTGTTCCAGGCGGCGCATCAGCGCGCGCGCCTTTTTTTTCCTGCGCTTTGCGGTCGATATCCACGCGAAAACGGCATTGCTCGCGGGTGATGAAAATATTCTCGGCAACAGTCATATTCGGGAACAGGTTAAGTTCCTGAAAAACAATGCCTATGCCGTTTTCAATGGCGTCCTTGGTGCTTGCCAGGCGCACCGGTTCGCCGCCCAGCAGTATGGTACCCTCCGTGGGTTGTTCAACGCCGGCGATAATCTTCATGAGGGTGGACTTGCCAGCACCATTTTCGCCGACAAGCACGTTCACAGCGCCCTTGCGAACGTCGAAATCCACAGATTTGAGTGCAACCGTTCCAGGGTAAACCTTGGTTGCGCCGCGGACGCTGAGCACGACATCCTGATCAATCGGGTTCATTACTGGCCACCTGTGACTGTAAGGTCAGACGGCGTGATCAGGATTTCTGCACCGGTCGTCGGGGTGACGAAAGCGCCGGTCAGGTGCACCTGTTTTCCGATGAGATTTTCGCGGTCGAGTTTTGAAAGTTTGCTGTCGAAGACGTGGGCGTTCAGCGCACGGCCAACATTGGCGTATTCGATCTGGTTCTTGAAGGCGCTAAACGGGATGAAAGGGAGTACATCGCGCAAGGCAGTGCCGCGAACAACCGGGCCAAGCTGCACCTTGGCGTCACTCTTGCCATCCGCGTTGGTGTCGATCATTAGATAGGCAGCTCTCGATTTGGTATTGGCTTCGAGCACCTTGCCGTCGAGTTTGACGATGAAGCTATACGGATTCTGCGCAGGATTTTCGCTGTATCCATATTCGGGGCCAGCAGCTTTCGCATCGCGCGCCAAAGCTGATTGAACCTCGCCGAACGGACGAGCCTTTTCATGCATGAACGGCTCGATCTTGGGCACCCATATGTCCGATACGACCTTGTCCGCATTGAAGTCGGACGAGTCGAAGAAGATTTCGATCTGCCCGGATGCCTTGGCATTTGTTGCTTCATTCTTCTTCAGCTTGCAGCCCGATAGGCCAAGCACCGCACCGGCGATCGAGACGGCGACAAGCAAATTCATTCTGACTGTCATCAATTTCACCCGCGAGCATCCAGTCTGAGAAAGTCTAAAGGGCATGACGGATTGATCCCGTCATGCCCTTTCTGCTCATTCCTTCAGTGCAAATGTTTCAAGATTGTTGGCATTGTCAGCAGTGATCAGAACGCAATCCATCAACTGCTTTTCTTCCTCACCTGTTGAGCCGGTCTTGATAAACTTGTCCGCTTGCTCGACAGCAATCTCGGCCTGGCGATAGGCAGGCTGAAGTACCGTACCCTTGATCCCGCCCTCGAGAATTGAATCGCGCACGTCGTTGCTGCCGTCGAAGCCGACCAGGATGACATCGGTCCGATTGGCCGCCTTCAGGGCTGCCCAAGCACCCATGGCCATGGTGTCATTGCCGGAAATGACGCCCTTAATGTCCGGATTGGCCTGAAGGATCGATTGCATCTTGGCAAAGGCTTCCGTCTGGCTCCAGTTCGCGGACTGGCGCGAAACCATTTTCATGTCAGGATACTGGTCAATGACATCATGATAGCCCTTGGAGCGGATGCCGGCATTGATATCAGCTTCCCGCCCGACCAGTTCGACATAGGTGCCCTTTTCGCCCATCTGCTCGACGAAGAATTCAGCGCCGAGCGCCGCACCCTGATAATTATTGGAAACAATCTGCGAGACAGCAATACCTGTCGCGTTGATCTCACGATCAATGAGGAAGGAGGGAATCTTGGCGTCCTTGGCTTTCTGGACTGCAGCGACAGAGGCGTCGGAACCCGCATTGTCGAGGATGATGGCCTTTGCGCCCCGTGCGATCGCCGTATCCACCAGCTCGTTCTGCTTGTTGGCATCATCGTCGTGAACAAGCACGATCGTCTCGTAACCCAATGCCTCAGCACGCGCCTTTGCGCCTTCCGCTTCCGATTTGAAGAATGGGTTGTCGTGTGATGGCGTGATGATGGCCATCAGATCGGCCGCACTGGCGATGACAGGTGACGCCGCCAAAAGCGCAGTTGTCGCGGTCGCGAGCATTAGTTGCTTCAAGAATGTCATGGTTTCTCCTCCCGAGTGACATAATTAACGATTGTTATTTCCAGGTGGTCTTCCCTGTCCTCCAACAGAGTTGGGCGCGCGGCAGATCAGGTGATGCGCCGAACGCTTTCCGTGATCTCGTCGTGATTAAATACGTCCAGCCAGTCCGGCTGCATGATCCGCGGTTTGCCATTCTCGATGGCTTTGTTGCAGGCGTCCGAGAAGACACCTTCCACCTCGCCCATGATGACGGCACCAAGGATGTTCATATGGCCAAGCAGAAAATCACGGGCCGCGACCGGATCGACACCCCTGCGTACAACTTCGTCCAGTGCGTCTTTCATGGCGACGAGCAAGGAAGCGCAGACAGTTTCTGAGAGGCCAGGTTCGAGCAAAGCCATCTGCTCCACGGTAACCCGGTGGGATCGAAGGATGGGCTTGTAGATCAGCTTGGCCACTTCCTCGCCTCGGGCGAAGTGCTCCTCGGGCCCTTGCATCAGCGCGCTGACAATCGACTGGGCGGCAGCAACGCCACCGAAAAAATCACGCTTGGCAGATAGATCTGTCTCATCGTTGAAGATTGGCGGATGGCAGGGATGCGTGACGAAATACGTAATGTCGTCGCGCTTCGGCAGATGCCCGGCAAACGGCGCTGCCGCATCGAGAATGACAATCATCGCCCCCGCTTCTACCTTGTCGACGATCTGGTGGGACACTGCCCGGATTGCCGTATCGGGTACAGCCAGAATAACGATCTGCGCTCCCTTCAAGCCTTCGTCCGGGGTTACGCAATCAACCCCGAGTGTGCCCTTAAGGCGAGCTTTGGCAGCCTCGTTGACTTCGACATGATCCACTTCAAATCGCGATCCTTTGAGGTTTTTCGCGAGCCGCGTGCCCATTTTTCCGCCGGCACCGAGAAGTGCGATTTTCATGAAGAGGCCTCCCTTGGATTATGTTGTGGCAATTTGTCGACAGGACATCACGTTGTCAACTGGTATAATGAGTTGATAAGGTAATAATTCTACTGTTATGTGTTTGGCAAGCGAAGGGAGGTAAAATTGGACAGGATTTACGCTGAATATGATCTTGAGACACCGGGCGATCTGATCGACACGGCGGCCATCATCGCTGGAGAACAATCTTCAGGCACGTTCATGAAGCTTGCGGGGGAGACCGAGGCCCTCAAGGAGGCCTTTGGAGCGCGCATCGAGTCAATCCTCGAGACAGGTCAATTCAATAAGCCATCCCTCCCGTGTAAAATTGCTGGAACGAAATACACCCGCGGTAAAATTCGCCTTTCCTGGTCGCTTGCGAATATGGGCGTATCACTGCCAAATGTCCTGGCGACCGTCGCCGGCAATCTCTTCGAATTGCGCGAGGTATCCGCACTTCGCCTTCTAGATGTCGAGTTTCCCCAAGAGTTCGCTCAAAAATATGCCGGCCCGCAGGCGGGGATCGCCGGGACGCGTTTGCTCACTGGCGTATCCTCGGGACCTTTGATCGGTACAATCATCAAGCCGAGCGTCGGCTTGAGCCCGGCGGAGACGGCCAGCCTGGTCTTGGAACTTGCCGAGGGCGGAATTGACTTTCTGAAGGATGATGAGTTGCAGGCCAATGGTCCACACTGCCCCCCCTTGCCGAGAGGGTCCAGGCTGTCATGGCGGTTCTCAATCGTTTCGCAGACAGATCCGGCAAGAAGCCGATGTACGCTTTCAACATCACGGGCGAGATGGATGAAATGAAGCGAAATGCTGACCTCGTGCGGGACGCCGGCGGAAGCTGTGCGATGGTTGGCATTCACAGCGTTGGCCTGCCTTGCGTGACCGAGTTACGACGCCATACCGACTTGCCCATTCACGGGCATCGCAACGGCTGGGGCCTGTTTTCGCGCTCGCCCGATATTGGCATCAGTTTCATCGCTTGGCAGAAATTCTGGAGGATCGCTGGGGTCGATCACCTTCATGTCAACGGTCTGCGCAACAAATTCAGCGAGGATGGTGCATCATCCATCGCATCGGCGCGTCAATGCCTCACTCCGCTTTTTCGCGGCGCCAAGGATTTCAGGGTCATGCCGGTGTTTTCATCAGGGCAGTCGGCCGAGCAGGTCGAGGACACCTACAAAGCCCTCGATTCAACCGATCTGATCTATTGCGCCGGCGGCGGAATAATGGGGCACCCGCAAGGGCTGGCCGGGGGTATCAGCAGTTTGCGCGAAGCGTGGCAGGCGGCCGTCGAGGGCGTAAGTCTTGAAACCTATTCGGTGACACACCCTGCCCTGCGCGCCGCAGTTGAAACCTTTCGGCCGCGTTTCTCATGAGTGTAAAGCCGCAGATCACCTTTTACGGCGACGACTTCACCGGTTCCACCGATGCAATGGAAGCTTTGAGCTCAAACGGCATTGAGACGGTTCTTTTCACCAAAATTCCGGATGAGGCGCGCCTGAAGGTTTTCAACAATGTAGCCGCAATCGGTCTGGCCGGAACAAGCCGCAGCCAGACACCGGAGTGGATGGATCGCGAGCTGCCCGGCATCTTCGCGTGGCTCAGTTCGCTCCAAGCATCAATCGCTCACTATAAGGTATGCTCGACGTTCGACAGCGCCCCTGGACAGGGTTCGATCGGCCGCGCTATTGACATCGGTCTTCGAGCCTTCGCACAGGACGCCACCCCATTGATTGTCGGCGTGCCGCAACTTGGGCGCTATACGATGTTCGGTGAACTGTATGCGCGGTTTCGCGATGATGTTTTCAGGATCGACAGACATCCGGTCATGAGTCATCACCCTGCAACGCCGATGCACGAGGCGGATCTGCGCAAGCATCTGGCAAAGCAGACAGATGCTCCCATTGGGCTGATCGATCTTCCATCGCTGCTTGCAGGCAAAGGTGCCATGGCGTGGCGCAAGGCGATGGCCGATTTAAAAAAAGTGATCATGATCGATGTCGCCGATGCGCTGAGCCAGCGTCTCGCAGGCGAAATCGTCACCATGCATCTTGCGAGCACCGGACCACTCATATTCGGGTCGTCCGGTGTCGAATACGCCTACATTGAAACCTTGCGCGCCATGGGTAAACTTCCGCAAGCTGCCCCACAACAACCATTGTCTGCCGAAGACCGCATTGCCGTTGTGTCCGGAAGCTGCTCACCAACCACGGAAGCACAGATCAGATACGCAAGCCAAAACGGTTTCGAGCCGGTCCAGGTTAATTATGAGGCGCTGGCATCGGGGGTCGGGGCGGGTCAAGCTGAAACGGAAGCTGTCGAGCAGGCAGTGACAGTCCTGAAATCAGGCAAGAGCCCCCTGCTTTTCACCTCACTTGGAGCGCCGTCATTTCGGCCATCAGGCGGTTCAAACGAAAATGATCGGGTCGGGCGACGCCTTGGTGCCATGTTGAACCGACTTGCGCACGAAAACGAACTGAAGAGGGTCATCGTCGCGGGTGGCGACACGTCAAGTCACGCATTGGAGGAACTCAAGATCGGGGCACTCACGCTTCGCCACGCGATTCCCCAAGCGCCAGGTTCGCCTGTTTGTTTGGGCTACAGATTTGATGGATCGGCACCACTGGAACTCGCTTTGAAGGGCGGCCAGATCGGAGAGGAGGACTTTTTTGTGCGTATCCGGGATGGGCGGCTGAATTGATGGTGCTATCTGAAGATCACTCAGGACAAGGCTTGGGTTTCATGCCGTCGATGACAAGGTGCATATGTGTACGACAGCGTGCATTTCGACTTGGATATGCTTGACCCTACGCTTGCGAGTTTCGACTTTCCCAAGATCCCGCCGCCGAGCCCAATACCTTTGCAGGCGTCGCGAAGGCCGGGATGTGCTTTTCGAAGGTCGCAAAAATTCTCTAAGCAGTGGATGCCGAAGCCGGCGTTGTTGGGCTGGCGATCACTGAATACATGCCGTGGAGCGCGGTCCACATGGCTAAGTCGCTGCACACTTCGCTGCTTGGCAGGCGGTAAATGGGGTGGTCAAAGGTGGCGTCGTATGAAACCGCCCCATCAGTAAAACCGTCAATTTCACACGCCCAGAACATTTTTGCCAAAAAAAGAGCCGGACTGGAAAGTCCGGCCTAATTGTGAAGGTCAAAAACCTCCAGAGGGGAACAGCTGATGCGGTTAAAATGGGAGGAGAACCGCATCGGCTGCGCAGGGAGTATTCCCGATATCAGCGAACCTCAAGACGCATTATTGCATAGCTGCTATGCAGAGTGCAAAATCCGTAGGCATCACTGGTGCTCTGGTTTGGCCAACCTCATTGGGGCCGCACCATAAGCGGTGCCGCTAAAATACACCGCGCTTCAAAAATGGCACAAGCAGGACACCGTGGCCGCGCCCGCAACCGGGCTCGCCGAAACAATGCGGGCCGGGCACCCTTGCGTTGCCTTGCGCCCTAAAGCCACTTAAACCAACACACCAACCCTTCTGTTTAACCCAACATTATCGTTGAACTATAAGTTGCTCGCAGGTAGCTACCAAACGCCATGGTCGCGCTGAAACATACCCCCGACTGCCATCAAGCAGGGTTTTGGTATAGGGATGCGAAACTTCCCCTCGCAGCAGATTCTCACGGTTTGTGACTTCGACAAAAATTCCATTTTGCATCACGGCAACGCGGTCGCACAAATGCGCAATGACCGCCATATCGTGACTGACGAGGACATAGGTCAGATGTTCGCGATCGCGTAGATCCTTGAGCAGGTTGAGAATTTCCGCTTGAACTGAAACATCGAGAGCGGACGTTGGTTCATCCAGGAGCAAAATCTGCGGTTTCAAAATAAGCGCGCGGGCAATCGCGACGCGCTGGCGCTGACCGCCCGACAATTGATGCGGAAAACGATAACGAAAATTATGCGGCAGACCGACCTCCCGCAAAATCTCTTCTATTCGCTCCTCCCGGCGGTCGAGACCATGGATTTCCAAAGGCTCGAGCAGGGTTCGGCCGACCGTATGGCGGGGATGAATCGACCCAAACGGGTCCTGAAACACCATTTGCTGCTTGGCGAGCTGAGATTTCGTCCGTTTCGGGTTTGCGTTTTCCCCGTCGATGACGATTGAACCGCTCCAATTCTTGCTTCTTCCGGCCAAGGCACCAAGCACGGTGGACTTGCCGCAACCACTTTCACCCACCAGGCCGAATGTCTCGCCTTTTGCGACTTCGAACGAGACGTCCTTGACCACCCTTATCGTATTTTGTCCGTGGCCGTAGCTGACACCCAGATTATCGACTTTGATCATCATCTCAGTTCTCCAGCCACCGTGGATCGCGCGTGAGAACTTCAAGTCTTTCACGCGGGTGCTCCAGACTTGGAAGCGCATTGAGCAATCCCCGCGTATAGGGATGTGTAGCCTGCTCCAGATTATCGGCCTCGAAGCGTTTCAACGATGCGTCCGGCATACATGATGATCACCCGGTCGCAAAAGCTTCGCACCAGATTGAGGTCGTGAGAGATGAAGATCAGGCCGATATTGCGCTCGGTGATCAGATCATCGAGGATGCTGAGGACTTGCTGGCGTACGGTGACATCGAGGGCGGATGTCGGTTCGTCGGCAATAATCAGCGACGGCGATGAAATCAGCATCATCGAAATCATGATACGTTGCCCCATCCCGCCTGACACCTCATGCGGATAGAGGGTGTAAACACGTTCGGGATCGCGAATGTTTACCCTTTCCAGCATGGCAAGGGTTCGCATGCGCGCATCACGCCAGGACGCGCCCTCATGCAGAACAACCGTTTCGGAAATCTGCTCGCCGACGGTCATGACCGGATTGAGCGAGTATTTTGGATCCTGAAGGATCATGGATATGCGGCTGCCGCGAATGGTGCGCATCTGCTGTTCGTTTGCTGCCAAGAGGTCAACATCCTCGAACTGCATCCCGTCAGCAGTGACAATGGCGCCAGGTGGCTGAAGCTGCATGATGGCCCGGCCGGCCGTGCTTTTCCCAGACCCGGATTCACCGATGATCCCGACCTTTTCCCGCCCGACTTTGAATGAAACGTTTCGAACGGCCGTAACCGAACCCGACAGGGTCGGAAACTGGACGGACATATTGTCGATCGATAAAATTGTGCTCTGATTGTCAGGCATTTCTCGGATCCATGATGTCGCGCAGGCCATCGCCAAGCAGATTGAACGCCAGGCTGACCACGAGAATGGCAACGCCCGGAACGGTGGTCAGCCACCAGGCATCCAGCAGATATTGGCGGCCCGATGCAGCCATTGCCCCCCATTCGGGCATTGGTGGCTGGGCACCCAGGCCGAGAAAGCCCAGACCGGCCGCTGTCAGGATGATGCTCGACATGTTCAGGGTCAAACGGATGATGATGGACGGCGCGCACAGCGGGACAATGTGGCGTAACAGGATGCGTCCCATACCGGCTCCCTGCAGTTCGGCGGCAACGACAAAATCGGCTTGGCGAAATGTCAGGGTTTCGGCGCGTGCCAAGCGGGCGATTGGCGGCCAAACCGTCAAGGCGATAGCGATCACCGCGTTTTCGATGCCCGGGCCAAGGGCCGCGGAGAAAGCAAGCGCAAGAACGAGACTTGGAAACGACAAAAAGATGTCAGTGATGCGCATGAGGATGGTATCGACCCAGCCCCCGAGATAACCAGCCGTCGCGCCAATGATGAACCCGATCGGAGCAACGATGACGGTGACCAGGATGCTGATATAAAGGGTCGTGCGTGCACCATAGACAAGCCTCGAATAAACGTCGCGCCCGAATTCGTCCGTTCCAAACCAATTGGCCGATGACGGCGGCTGCAATGCCAGAGCCAGATCCTGCGCAAGCGGATCGTGGGTTGAAAGCAGCGGCGCCAGGGCCGAGACCATGACCAGGGCCGCCACAACAATCAGCCCGCCCAGGGCAAGGGGATTGCCGACAAGGTTGAGCCACAAGACATACGCTTTGTGCAGGCGAGCCTGACGCGTTGAGGAAAAATCCTCGCTGATCAGCCAGTCGTGCAGGTCACCGAAATATCGTGTTGTCATTGTTTTACCGGGTCCGTGGATCAAGGAAGCGATAGGCGATGTCCGACAAAAGGTTGATGGCAATCGAAATGATGCCGATCAGGAGGACACTGCCCAGAACGGCATTCATATCGGCAAAAAACAGTGCCGATGTGAGATATTGGCCAAGCCCTGGCCATGCGAACACGGTCTCGATCAGCACGGTGCCATCGAGAAGGCCGCAATAGGCGAGCGCCACGATCGTCAGGAGCTGGACACGAATATTGCGAAATGCATGGCGCCAGATAATGGAACGTTGCCCCAGTCCCTTGGCCTTCGCGGTGAGGATGTATTCCTGGCGAAGCTGCTCCAGCATAAAGCTGCGGCTCATACGGCTGAGATAGGCCATCGCGGCATAGCCAAGGATCAACGCTGGTGCCATCACATGATGGAGGACGTCGAAAAAAACACCCCATTCGCCCGCGATAACCGCGTCGATCAGCAGGGAGTTGGTTGGCCCTTCGACAAGCCCTTCATTGAACACATCGATGCGCCCGCTTCCGGGTATGAGCCCGAACTTCGCGTAGAAAACGAGGATGACGATGGTTCCCAGCCAAAATATCGGCGTGGAATGGCCGAGCAGCCCGACGATGCGTGCCAGATGATCGACCCATGTGCCTTTGCGAACGGCCGCGATGATCCCAAGCGGTATGCCAAACACGGCGCCGATGATCGTGGCAATCGTCGCCAATTCCAGCGTTGCCGGAAAGACTCGCGCCAGATCACTGGAGACCGCATTCTTCGTGACGTTGGATTGCCCGAAATCCAGTCGCGCCACATTGCTCAGATATGTTGCGAACTGCTCGTAGAGCGGCCTGTCGAGACCCATCTGCTTGGAGACCCGTTCGTAGGTCGCCTGGTCTGCCTGGTCGCCGATGACGGCGATGACCGGATCGGCCGGTACCATACGGCCGATAACAAACGTGATCACCAGCAGACCCAACAACGTCGTCAGGATGACGGCAAAGGAGGTTGCCAGTTTTTGCAAACCTGACAGCACGGCTGAGCCAGCTGAAGAGCGCGTAGCATGGTTCTGCGAGATACTCACGTCCGCGTTCCTTTTTTGAACAAGCTCATTCGCCCTTGGATACCGTATCCCAGCGGGTCAACCAGGTGGAATGACCTGTATAGCCGTTGATCTCCTTGCGTACCGCCTTCGCATCCGTTCTGAGGAACGAAGTCACAAGCGCCGGCGAGGCTGCCAGATAGGCCCTGTTGATTTTGGTATAAAGGTCCGTGCGCTTGGCCTGATCAGTCTCATGAGCTGCGGCGATTACCATATCCTGAATATCCTTGGGCACATCCCAAGCCGTGCGCCAAGCGTTCAGTCCGGTTAGTTTGGCTTCGTCCGAATTGTTGGCGTTTGTGGCGTAGGATTGAAGGATGGCATGCGGGTCAGGCAATCGCTCGCCTGAACGCGCAGAAAATATTTGGAATTCGCGGCTGCGGAACTTGCCTATGTGATCACCGCCCTGAAGATCAAGCTTGATGCCGGCCTTGGCAGCATTGGCCTGCAGCGACTGGGCAACCTCGTACTCCGGCGTTACCGGCGTTGCATAATAGACCTTGGAAAAACCGTCCGGGTATCCGGCCTCAGTCAGGAGTTGCTTGGCCTTTTCGATATCGAGCTTGTAGGGATTCTCGTCAACGGCACCGGGAAGACCGCGTGGAACGATCGTCTGCTGCTTGACGCCGTAAAACTTCATGACCGTGCCGGCAAGCCCATCATAATCGATGAGATAGCGAAACGCTTCGCGAACTTTTGGATCTGACAGAATTTCGTCCTTCTGGTTCAAGGCGAGATAATAAAAGCCGAATCCAGGGGTCTTCTGGATCGTGACCTTGCCGCCTTGGTCAAGGGCATTGAGATCGGTTGACGACAGGCGGGTCGCGACATCGATATCGCCGGCCTCAAGCTGCAGGCGTTGCGCCGCCGATTCGGGCAGATGGCGCAGGATGACGCGGCGCATCTTCGGTGCGCCTTGCCAGTAATCCTTAAAGGCATCGGCAATGAGAATGTCGTTGGACCGCCAGGTACGCAGCGAATAGGGACCGGAGCCCGCATCATTGGCCTGCAGGAATTCGCGCCCCATGTCAGCATTCTTGTCATGCTGCGCCAAAAGCGCGCTATCGAGAATGGAGGTCGAAAAACTTGCAAGTGAAAACAGGATGAGGTTCGGATTCCACACTTCAGGGGTTTGAAGGACTAGTGTCGTGTCATCCGTCGCCTTGATCAGGGTTTCGACATTGTCTTCCTTAAAGCCCCACTGACGCAGATCGACGGACGGCGCCAGCCCAAGCTTGACGAGACGGCGCAACGACCATTCGACATCCTTCGCCGTCAGCGCGTTGCCGGAATGAAATTTGACGCCGGAACGGATCTTGAACGTGAAGGTCTTCCCATCAGCCGAAACGGTCCAGCTTTCCGCAAGTCCGGGTGCTGGCTGCGCGATATTGTCAGCGGGCAGAACCACAAGACGGTCGTAAAGATTGGCGACCACTTCGGCCGTCTCCAGCTGGTTGATCTCGTTGGGATCAAGCCCGCGCATCGAAGACATCGTCAAAGCGATCACCAGTTGATCTTCCGGTGTTGCGGCGTAAGCCGTGATTGGTGCGGACGAAATTGCGGCAGCAACCGCCGTGGTTATTAAAAAATGGCGCCTTAGCATTTTCACAAAACTCCTCCCAGAGCCCCTCACCGGCCGGATCGCCGATCCGACGGACAAAAATTCAGTATCGACATTGAACTGAAATCTGGTATATCAGATCTCACAGAATGCAACGCACGTCAACCAGGAAATTGCCAGATGAGGGAAGAAACCGAGCTAGCGCCCCACGACGATCGGATTGAAAAGCTTGATCCGCGTTTCTTGACGACGCTGCGCGACCACGTTCATCGCACGCTTCGAAGCGCGATATTATCCGGTCGATTTGGGGTGAACGAGCGCGTGAATGAACGCCAGCTCGCAGAACAGCTTGGCGTCAGCACGACGCCGATCAAGGAGGCATTGCGACAGCTTGAGACTGAAGGGCTTGTCGAGACATTGCCGCGCCGCGGCGTCCTTATCCGCTTTAATTCCGGGTGGGCCGAGGAGATGATCCTAGCGCGCGCCGCACTGGAATCGATGATCGCACACCTTGCCGCAAAGCGATTGACGAAACCCGCAGCCGCCGACCTTCAGACCACCATCAATTTAATGATAGAGGCGACGAAGGCGGGGGGCTGACGACCTCATCGCACTGAACGAGAAGTTCCACGATCAGATCCATATAGCCTCCCAGTGTCAGTATTTGGCGCGAATGATCGAGCGGCAGCAGTTCTATGACGCCAGCATCCGGCGCGTCATCCATTCCGATCCGGCCGAGCGGGAAATAGCACTCGATGAACATTCGGCAATCGCTGCTGCGATTATCTCCGGAGATACGGACACGTCCGAGCGCGCGATGCGCGATCACGTCGTTCGGTCGGGCGAAACATACTTAAAAATCGTATTCAAAAACAAAAAGGAAGTTTGACGTGAGTGAAGCTGTTGCAAGAGTTCGGCAGGCCCTGACGGGTATCTCAGGCGTTCCGGTAACGCCTTATGCGGCCGACGGGAGCGTCGATACCGCAAAACTGAAAGCGTTGATCGAGAGATTGGCAGCTGCGCGGGTCCACAATCTGATGGCGGCCGGCAATACAGGCGAGTTCTTTACCTTGTCGCTCGATGAGGTTCGCCTTGTCCACCGCACGACGATCAAGGCGGCAGGCGGCAAGGCCTTGGTCAGCGCTGCAGTCGGCCGGTCGCTGACCGAAGCAAAGGCGTTGGCGCGCGACGCGATTGCCGAAGGTGCGGATGCAATCATGGGCCACCATCCCATGGATCCCTTTGCCGGCCCCTCCTATCAAGCGAAATATTTCCTCGAGCTGGCCGATACCTGCAGCGTGCCGGTCGTCGCTTATGTCAGGAACGATACGTTTTCCGTGGCCGACTTCCGCACACTCGCGCTTCACCCGAACATCGCCGGCATCAAGTTTGCATCTGGAAATCTGATGCTGCTTGCCGATGTGATCCGCTCGACGAAAGATGCCGCGGCAATCTGGGTTTGCGGACTGGCGGAGGGGTGGGCCCCGGCATTTTACGCAATGGGCGCGCGCGGGTTTACGTCGGGTCTCGTCAATGTTTTCCCCGAGCGCTCGCATGCGATTCACCGCGCACTGGAAGCGGGCGACTATGCAAAGGCGCGGGATTTGATCGATGGGATCGCCGGATCTCGAAGCGATGCGCACCAAATACCTTAATGGTGCCAACGTCACCGTCGTGAAGGAAGCGCTTGGAATGCTTGGAACCGATGTCGGCCCGGTCCGACTGCCGGGTGTGGAAACCCTCGATGAAGGAGAGCGAAAGAACTTAAGGGAAATCCTTGAACGCGTCGATAGTGACAATTGCGCGGCTTGAGCGGAGAGTTGAGATGCACATAACTGCTCTGAAAACATTCATGCAGCGCGTGGATGATCGTCCCCGCCTTCTTGTCAAAGTCGAGACCAGCGAAGGAATCTCTGGGTGGGGCGAAGCGTATAATCATGGTCCGGACTGGGCGCTTCCGCCCATGCTCGAATACCTGTTTCATCAGATCGAAGGCGAGGATCCTCGCCGCGTCGAATACCTGATCCTGAAACTCAATCAGCAGGCTCGCTTTCCCCCGGGGGCCCTGGGGCTGGCCGCAATCTCGGCAATCGACCACGCATTGTGGGATATTGCCGGAAAGGCCGCCGGCTTGCCGGTTTATATGCTGTTGGGTGGCAACGTTCGCGAACGCGTCAGGATCTATTGTGGTATCTACACAGCGCCAGATCCGGAAGCGGTGCTGGATCAGACCCTTCAACTGAACCAGGATCATGGGTATACCGCGTTCAAGCTCAGCCCCTACCGGCGCGATTTGCACAACAGTCGTTGGGGAGAACTGGTCAGGGAAACTGGTGATTATTTCGGCAAGATCCGCGAGATTACGCCTTCGCATTTCGAGTTTGCATTTGATGCTCACGCAAAGATCTACGAACCTTATCAGGCCGTACAGTTGGCGGCGGCAATCGCGCCTTATGATCCACTCTTCTACGAAGAACCAATCCGGCCCGAGCACATTCCTGCCTGGGCCGAACTCAAATCAAAAGTGACGGTACCGCTGGCAACGGGAGAATCGCTTTATAATCGCTTTGAATTCCTGGCCCTTCTAACAGCGCGAGGCGCCGATATCATTCAGCCGGATATTTGCGTGGTTGGGGGGTGACGGAAATGCGGCGGATCGCGGCGATCGCCGAAGCACACTATGTTACCGTTGCCCCGCACAATCCGATGGGACCACTGGCAACAGCCGTGAACATTCATTTTTGCGCCGCGCAGCCCAATTTCAAGATTCTCGAGTTTAAGCCGCACGTGCATGCGCCCTGGGCCCTCGACCCCTACATTCCGGTGGACGGTCATATGGAGCTTCGTCCTGAGCGCCCTGGTTGGGGAATTGAGATCGATGAGAAAGCCTTGGTCGAAGAAGACTACATTCACTGGGAGCGCAAAATTACCAAAAAGCCCGATGGATCAACCGCATACCCCTAATATTTATGTGTGGACGAGCACCATTGTGACGCGTCGGACGCTCACCACCCAGCTACGCTTCCGTTCTCATGGCATCAAAGGATCGCGCCAGCGGTTGCCCTATTTGCCCTGACGGGTTACATGTTTCGCCTTAACGTCAATGCCGCTCCAAGCATGCTCCTGATGTCAACGTTGTGTTTAAGACCGGTACCCCTTCCATGGATTAATCATGCTTGGAGCGCTGAAGGGGTTACGGTAAACCGTTCATCTTAAAGGGAAGGCCGCCAGGGGTGAACCGTGGCGAGCGTTAAGCGGGAAAACTCAAAAATGAAAATCCTACAGAAAATTGCAATTGCGGTTCTGGTTGCGAGTTGTGCAGGTATGACACAGCCAATGGCTGCGACATCCGATTTTGGTCCCCAGACACTGACCCTCATCAATTCCTATAGGGTGAGCCGTGGCCTTTCTCCCTTGGCCCCTCACCGCACGTTGAATGCCTTAGCGCGGCAACATAACCGGTATCAAGCGGTCCGTAACACCATCAGCCACGATGGCTTCCGCCAGAGATCAGCCCAAGCTCGGGCTGCTGGACTGAGCGGAGTATGTACAGAAAACGTCGGTGTTAGATATAGAAGTGCACAGCAGCTTTTTTCTGGGTGGAGGAATTCCACAGGCCATAACACGAACTTGCTTCGACCTAACATGAGATATGCAGGGGTTTCTGTGGTCGGGGCCTACTCAACTTTCTTCGCTTGTGGATAACCCCGTCACCAATCAGGTGTGAATGTCCCTATAGCGCAGACTGATAAAGTGGATTTGTTAGTGGCATCTCACTACCAGAGCGGATTGACGCGGTGTGCCGACATCGTGCTTACATGCGACGAATAATCATTCGGTCGGATATCGATGCCGCCTACGATGTACGTGTGGACTTTTTAGCGGACCCATTTGTGATCCTGTTGAAGACGGTTTCGGTTCCCGATCGTGCGACTGATCGCTGGCCTCCAAACGATTTGGAACAGCGGGCAGGATTGAACGAAAGGCCGGTTACAAGCTGCCAGGTTGTCGACAACGACCCCCGTTGGTATGGTGTGATTAAAGCAGCTGAGTGGCTTTATTGGAGGTTGCCATGACATCCGTAACGATCAAGACGGACAGCGAGGCTTATGAGTTCGCAAGCAGGACGGCTGACGCACAGCGAGCCAAGCTTCCCGAGTGGCAGCGCGATCAAATCAGCGACGCTGACATGCAAATTGGAGAGACCTGGTTTGTCTGGGGCTTTTTTAGCGCGATGACCGATGACGTCGAGCGCCGGAAACGGTTGCTGATTACCTACTTGAACAGGAAGTATGCAGACGGGCAAAATAATGAACAACGCGTGGACGACATCGTCAAAACGGCACAAGCGGAAAACCGGCTGTTCGATGCAATCGTGGCTGCGGGCCGTCAGGCTTACCATGAGGGTGGCGATGGGCATCTGGCCAGCATCGCGACGATCTTTCTCAATGTGCTCAGGAACCATTAGGCGCTTGTATATTGCCGAGAATCGGCGAAGGGGGTGTCTCAGCATAAATCCCTGCTGAGTGCCAATTGAGGCAGTTTTCGGCCTGCCAGCGCAATTTCCCTTGAACGTGAAATTCCGTTTTTTGCCGGGGCGTCAAATCCACTAAATCTAGGCTGACATAGGCGTGTTCGATTGCGCGATAGCACGCGCTTTGATTGGAAACCGTGCTATTTTTCTGGCGTTACCCGCAAATTAGCGCGTAGGTAGTACAAGCGCAATTACTGGCCTATCGACAGGCTATCTCGTATTGCGGTAATCTTCGGGCTGCGAATGGTCTTTCTTTCTGGATCGATCGCCCCTTTACCTGTCCAATACAGGAAGGATCACGCAATGTCGGATGATTTTGTCAGTGTCCGCTACATCGTCGATGATGTATCCGCCTCCATTGAGTTCTACACGTCCTTGCTAGGCTTCACCATTCAACAGGATGCGAGACCCGCCTTCGCATCGATAATCCGCGGCAACCTGCGGTTGCTGTTGAGCGGCAAGGCCAGTTCCGGTGCGCAGGCGATGCCAGACGGCCGACAACCGGTCCCAGGAGGCTGGAACCGCATTTTGCTCATCGTCTCGGATATCCGCGCGGAAGTCGCGCGGTTGCGCGGGGCCGGATTGTCGTTTCGCAACGACGTTCTCAAAGGCGTCGGTGGCAGCCAGATATTGCTCGATGACCCGTCCGGAAACCCGATTGAGTTGTTTGAACCTGCCCATTAAAACAAGTCCTTCGGCCAAACTTGCCGACCCGTTCGATGCCGGTCACAGCGTCTTGCAACAGCCCGCGGCCGTAAAACTCAAGCCAAACTTTTGTAATGTAGCCCTCGACCTGATCGCACTTTGGTTGGTTGCCAGATGGAGCAAATCGCTGCCCAGACCTTGCCTCCCGGCCTGGGCTTCGATTGGACGACGCTGTCCTTCCAGGAGAAGATCGTCGGCAACCAGATGTATCTGGTCTTCGCGCTTGCACTGCTTCTTGTCTACCTCGTGCTTGCCGGACAATATGAGAGCTGGATTGCGCCAGTGTCGGTGTTGCTAGCCGCGCCGTTGTCGCTGGTCGGCCCGGTATCGATCCTTTTGGGCGCACATGTGCCGATCAACCTTTATGTGCAGATTGGATTGATCCTGCTCATTGCGCTGTCGGCAAAGAACGCCATTTTGTTGTCGAAATGGCGCGTGAGCTTAGAGCATCGGGCAAGTCGATTGCTGACTCGGCGATGGAAGCAGCACGGTCGCGTTTCCGGCCGATCCTGATGACGTCCTTCGCTTTCATCCTCGGCGTGGCGCCGCTGGTTGTTGCCTCTGGTGCGAGGGCGAGTGCCCGTCGGTCGATCGGCATGATCGCCTCGACCTGTCTTGCCGTACTTTTCGTACCGTCATTCTTTGCAATCATGCAGCGCTTTGAAGAGTGGCGTATCTCGCGCAGGCTTCCGGTCAAGGCGGACGTTTCTGGTTAGAGGCAGTAGACTTTCGGGATCGACTGATTCACATGAGGCGTTGGCGCGCAAAGTCCGGCCGCAGAGCTTTCCCCACGCAAAACGACTTCACGCAATTCGGTTGCGTTGTTGCGGATCAAATTTCGACGAGGGGTTCGTGTTCAGACCTCCAGACACCTTAAACAAATCTGCTCGATATGGCGATGATCCGTGCCGCAGCAGCCGCCAAGCACGTTGATATGCCTGAAACGGCGTCGCAGGTCACGATACTGGGCTCCAAGTTCAATCGGATCACCCTCGTCAAGTTCCGTGGCCTCGTCGAGTTCTGCGTGACTGCGTTTTGACGCGTTTGCGCGCAATCCGCCTATTCGGTCGACCCATGCTTTTCCCGGGGTGAGTTCACGCTCGAAATGAGTCGGGTGGGCGCAGTTGATCATGAAATAGGCCGGACCGCCGTCGGTTGCGCGGTCGACCGTTTCGATCGCTTGCCCCAGGCCTTCACCCGACGGCAGGCCCCCGTCTGTCTCGACAGTGAACGAGATGACCACGGGAAGCCCCAAAGCCTGCGCGGCGCGCGTGACGCCAATCGCCTCACTGGTGTTGGTCATGGTGATGGCCGTCACCAGATCGACTTCGGCTTGCGCAAAGACGCTGATCTGCCGAGCGTGATAGGCTTCGGCTTCCCCCACGCCCATGATCGTGCCCGGATCGTAGCCATCGCCGCGCGGACCTACGCATCCGCTGATCACCATCGGCGAGCGGTCTGTCTCGAATGTCACCTTTAGGTCGTGCAGGAGCGCGACAGCTTTGCGGTTGGCCTCGTCAAGTTCCGCCGGCGTGTAGCCGAGCTTGTCGCCCCAGTCGGCATTGGCTCGCCAGGTCGCGCTTTCCAGGATAAACCCAGTGCCGTTGTCCCGGGCGATGGCTGCGTGACGAGCATAGTAATTGCGCAGGGCCTCGGTGCCTTTTTCATCTCTAAGGAGATGGAAGGCGGCGAAATACGGCAGTTCAAGTCCCTCATGAAAGATCAATGTTGTCTCA
The DNA here is from genome assembly GCF_025452215.1 of Phyllobacterium sp. A18/5-2. Lineage (NCBI taxonomy): Bacteria > Pseudomonadati > Pseudomonadota > Alphaproteobacteria > Hyphomicrobiales > Phyllobacteriaceae > Phyllobacterium > Phyllobacterium sp. A18/5-2. Next base: position 1,457,717 of record NZ_CP104967.1, read on the forward strand.
ATGCCGCCATCGGTCAAAAAAATACGATCACGAAGTTGCGGCAGACAATCTCTGGATCCGGTCATCATGCCATTCCTCTCAATCTTGAAGGGCAAAGCATCGCGAACCATAGCAGAAACATACGCGAAATTCGCCTGGTGGATACCCCACTGCTGTCATGAGGCAGGATGATCGTGAAGAAGACATACCTGAACCAAGGTCAGTGTCGATCATTGAATAAAGGCAGGCGACACTGTGATGGCATTGCGCGCGGTGCCTCACCGTTGTACCGTGCACACTGATAGATGCGAAAAGTGCTCGGTCAGAACCGGAGCTAAAGTCCGGTCGCGCGTTTCACCCCGTTGAATAAGTAGCCGCGGATCATGGAACTTATCGTCGCTCTTGGACTGATCGTCTTCAAGGTCGCGTTGCTGATCGCGATCCTGTTGCTGCTGCCCTTGCCGCTCACCTGGGTGGAACGCAAGATCGCCGGGCACATCCAGCAGCGGATGGGGCCGATGCGCGTGGGATGGCACGGGCTGCTGCAGCCGGTGGCAGACGGAATCAAACTCTTATCCAAAGAAGACCATATCCCGGCTGAGGCCGACCGTTTCCTGTTTAAACTGGCGCCAATCCTGGCGCTCGCCCCTCCCTTTGTGGTGTTCGTCGCCATCCCCTTCGGCGAAACCGTCTCGGTCCTCGGCGCCGAGATCACGCTCTACGTTTCCAACATGAATGTGGCACTTCTTTTCGTTTTCGCCGTGATCGGGCTTGAGGTCTACGGCGTCATCTTTGGCGGCTGGGCCGCAAACAGCAAATACGCTGTCCTTGGCAGCCTCAGGACCTGTGCGCAGATGATCAGCTACGAGATCCCAATGGGGTTCGCGGTCATCGGCGTGGTCATGCTAGCGCAATCCATGAGTCTGCTCGATATCGTGCGGGCGCAGGCCGATGTCTGGAACATCGTCTACCAACCGGTCGGCTTCTTCGTGTTTTTCGTCGCCGGATTGGCCGAAGCGCAGCGCATCCCCTTCGACCTGGCGGAAGCGGAAGGCGATCTTGGCGCCGGATTTCATACTGAATACAGCGGTATCCGCTTTGCGTTCTTCATGGTCAGCGAATACGCCATCGTGCTGCTGGTATCAGTGTTGGTGGTGATTTTATTCTTCGGCGGTTGGAACGGCGTACTGGTGCCCTTGCCACCACTCCTGTGGTTTGTGCTCAAGGTCGCATTCTTCATCTATTTATTCATATGGTTCCGCTTCACTTTCCCCCGCTACCGCTACGACCAACTGATGGCGATCGGGTGGAAAGTCTTGCTTCCTTTGTCGATGGCGAACATAATAATAACCGGTATTGTTTTGTTTTAGGGGGCCGCAGCGGCTCCTAGCGAGGCGGCGATGTCGCGCGCACAGGAAAGAGCAGGTGCATGGATTGGATGGGCGTTCTTCGCCGATCTGGCGAGCGCCTTGGCTCTAACGTTCGGCTACATGTTCTCCAGATCCGTGACCATGCAGTATCCGGACAAGGAAAAATGGTTGCCCTACGCACGTTACCGCGGGCATCATTTCCTCAAACGCGACCAAGAGGGCGAGATCAAATGCGTGGCCTGCGAACTTTGCGCGCGGATTTGTCCCTGCGACTGCATCGAAGTCATCCCCTACCAGGACGACAAGGGTAATCGTCGCCCGGCAAAATTCGAAATCGACATGGCGCGGTGCCTCTTTTGCGGGCTGTGCGAGGACGCCTGCCCGGCGGACGCGATCGCACTTGGCCAGCAATACGAATTCTCTAGTTTTTCCTCGCGTGACCTGGTGATCGGGCGTGACGATCTGCTCGGCAAGCCGGGCAAGGCAACGACCGGCGGCGGCGTGGTTGCTGCGCGACTGAACACCGAACAGGATGTTCTCGTCGAGACGAACGAGCCGCAGGGGTACAACTGGTGGCGCAATATCCGGCAAACGTGAACGCGCGCTTGCCGTCAAGCCGGGGCGCGCAGACAGGAGGCTCAAATGCATGTCTGCCAAATCTTGAAGACCAAGTCGCCCGAGCTCATCTCGGTCACACCGGATCAGCCGATGATAGAAGCCTTGCAGCTGTTTCGGGACAACAACATCGGCTTCGTGGTCGTCAGCCGTTCGCCTGGGGAATGCCTGGGCACGCTGTCGGAGCGCGACTGCTGCTATGCGATGGCTGAGTTCGGAACCGAGGCACCCTTAATGCGGGTCGCCGACGTCATGAACCGCAGTGTGGCGACCTGTTCGGCACAGGATTTCCTGCCCTTTGTAATGGCGGTGATGACCGAGCGGCGCACGCGTCATGTCTTGGTCATGGATGGCGACGAGGCTGTCGGCGTGGTGAGCATCGGCGACGTGGTCAAGCACCGGCTCGACGAAGCGCTTCGCAACGAGCAGGCGCTGCATGAATACATTGCCGGGACCGCCCATCACTGATGTGACCAGATTGAGGTGCAGGCGCAGATCCAGGCCGGCGCTCCGCGGGATCGCCGTCATGCCTTATCTCAGATTTTCAGGTCCCGTCCCTGCTGCGGCGACGGTGGCGATCTCGAAGACCGCTTGCGCCTTTTGAACGTCCACCGGACATGGGTATTCGCCCCGCCGCATCAGTCCGTTGAGACGCAGGGCCCTGTAATTTTCGGGAACGAACACAAGGCCCTTGGGAAAGTGCTTGTTGACCTTAAGCTGGGCGGTCAGCTCACCCTGGGCCGATCGCACGACCACCTGATCACCATCCAAGAAACCGAGCTGCACGGCATCCCACGCGCCCATCTCGACATAGGGGTCATCGGCGACCGTATTGAGGATTTCCGAGTGCTCGGAAAGATATCCATTGTGGAACAGGCAGTTGCCAGTGATCAGCATGAGGCGGTCCGTTGCAGTGGAGCTGGCAGGCGGAGGGGTGAAGAATGCCCCACCTGGCGGCACCAGGGACGCCTTGGTGAATGCTCCCTCGCTACCAAGCCCGGTAAGCGTTAGCCCCTCGCAGGCCGGAACCAGCCGGGCAATCTCGTCGAATATCTCGCTTTGCACCGATGACCTTAAACTTGGGTTGCGAAGCCCCGCGACAAAGTCGAAAATCGCCAGATTGCCCCGTGCCGCAAAAGTTGGTTCGCGGAACTTGCAGACCTTCTGGATACGGCCTTCGTTGTTGGTGAAAGTACCGGTTTCCTCGCCATAGCTTGCTGCGGGCAGCACCACATCAGCAAGGCCCGCAGTATCGGTGAGGAAGGCGTCCTGCACGATCAGGAGATCGGCGGCACGAAGCGCACGCTGCACAAATTCCCGGTCGGGGTAAGACATCACGGGATCGCTTGCGGCAATATAGAGCGCGCCCATTTGGCCCGTGTCACAAAGCTCCAGCATGGCATCGAAATCCGCGCCCGGTTCAGAGGGGATCTCAGCGCCCCAGGCGCGTTCGAGTGTCGTGCGCGCCGTGTCATCGGCAACGGCGCGAAGGCCCGGCAGCGCCGCCGGCAAAACCCCCATATCCCAGGCACCGAGCTGGTTGGCACGGTCGAAGAGGAACTGCACCGCAAGTCCCTTGCCGAGTGCGCGCAGAACCTGCAAAAGGTTGTTGAGCTGTTGTAACGTCGCGCGTGCGAGCGGCGACCTCAGAAGATCGGCGCTGACAAGCACGGTGACGCTCCCGCCTTCCAGCAGCGCGGTGGCCAGACGGTCTGGCTCGTCACTGTCGGCGTGCGTTGCTGGCCCGTCAATGCACGCGCGCATGTTCGCAAGCATGTCGTCCGGCAAGGCTTGACCGGCCGCTGCCACAAGAGCGGCCACCACCGCAGCAATGCTCGCGGCCTCACCGCCTGGCGCAACGCGAACGACCACGCGAGCATCGGCGTCCAGACGCGATGGCCGGGCCGAGAGCATGAGTAACCCCGTCCGGCGCCGCCGCGCGCCGTCCCGCAGCAGGTATTCGGTGACCGGGTTTTCGTCGGTCACGTTGCCACCAACGACAAGCACGCAGTCGTTGCCGATCACTTCCTCCAGTGGCGCGCGCGTGTAGAAGGCCGCCACCAACGGCCCGAGCGTATCGAAAGGAGTGGACCAGCGCGACGTGCTGTCTATGTTGTTGGTGCGAAATACCGTCCGCATCACTTTTTGAAATTGATAAAGCACCTCGTTGGGAAGGCGCGGCGATGCCAGCCCACCCGCAGCCTTTCCCTCGACCGCCGACAGGCGTCCTTGCAGATAATCCCCCGCCTCCTCCCAGGAAACCGGGACGAGGGCCTCATCGCGGCGGACCATCGGGCGCTTGATCCGCTCCTGGCTCATGACGAAATCGAGGCCGAAGCGCCCCCGTACGCAGAGCGTTTCGCGGTTAACGCCGTGATCTGCTTTCGAGCGCACCCGCATGAACTCGCCCTTGCGCGTGCCGACGGTCAACTGGCAGCCAGTGCCGCAATGCGGGCAGACCGTGTCGGTCTCTGCCAGATCCCAGGGCCGCGCCTTGTAGCGATAAGGAAAGCTCATCAGCGCGCCAACCGGACAGACCTCGACGCAATTGCCGCACTGGTCGCAACTGGCAAGACTGCCCTCAAAGCCCGTCACTGCGGTATCCATGCCTTTTTCAACCGTGCCCAAGGCGACTGCACCGACCACCTCCTCGCACATCCGAACGCAGCGCTGGCACTGGATGCAGCGGTTGACATTCATGATGATGACCGGGCTGAGACGGATGTCCCTGGAGTGGAACACACGTTTGGCATCGCGGAACCGGCTTTCCCGCGGCCCGTATGCCATCACCAGATCCTGAAGCTCGCACTCGCCGCCCTTGTCGCAAATGGGGCAGTCAAGAGGGTGGTTGGCGAGCAGCATGTCGAGCATGGAAGAGCGCGTTTCGTCGATCAGCGGCGTATTCGTCCGCACGACCATGCCGTCGGTGACAGCGGTGGCACAGGACGGCTGCAGTCTGCGCTGCCCCTCGACCTCCACCAGACACATGCGGCATGAGGCGAGCGCCGGCAACCGCTTCAGATAGCAGAAGGTCGGGATGTCAATGCCCAAACGCTCGGCAGCCTGCAGCACCGTTGAGCCGGGCTCCACTTCCAGCGTTTGTTGATTTATCGTGATGCTGACCATGACTTTCCTGCGGCCTTCTCCTCAGTGAAACGGGCACCTTCGCTCCTCGATATGGGCGACAAATTCATGCTCGAAATGCGTCAGGGCTGCTCGCAGTCCCATGGCAGCGCCGTCGCCCAGGGCACAGAACGTATTGCCGAAAATCCCCTTGCAAAGCGCTTCCAACTGCTCCAGATCGCCCGGCCCCCCCTGTCCGGCCTCGACGCGGCGCAGCACTTTTACAACCCAATTTAGCCCTTCGCGGCACGGCGTGCACTTGCCGCAGGACTCATGGTGAAAGAACTCGATAATCCGGGTGGCAACCTTGACCATGCAGGCAGAGTCGTCGATCACGATGACCCCGGCCGAGCCGAGCATCGAACCGGCAGCGGCGAGCGAGTCGAAATCCATCGCAATGTCCAAGCCAGACGCCGGGATCAGCGGCGCCGAGACCCCGCCGGGAATCACTGCCTTGATCTTGCGCCCCGGCAGTGGACCGCCGGCGCACTCTTGCACCAGTTCGCGCAGCGGTATTCCCATCGGCAGCTCGTAAAGACCCGGTTTGCGCACCTGACCACTCATGCAATAGAGCTTCGGGCCAGGGCTTTTGTCGGGACCGATGCCGCGGAACCAGTCTGGGCCCCGTGCTATGATATGCGGAACGCAGGCCAGCGTCTCGACATTGTTGATCACGGTCGGGCTTGCGTAGAGTCCTTCGACCGCTGGAAACGGCGGTTTCAGGCGTGGCTGCGCTCGCTTGCCTTCGAGCGAGTCGAGCATTGCGGTCTCCTCGCCGCAAATATACGCCCCGGCGCCGCAATGGATGTGAACGACGAAATTGAAATCCGAGCCCAGAATCCGCGGTCCCAGATAACCCTTGGCGTGAGCCTCGGCAATTGCCTGCTCCAGCCGCCGGATCGCCAAGGCGTATTCCCCGCGGATGTAGACATAGGCGGTTTCGGCCCCGATCGCGTAGCCGCTGATTGCCAGACCTTCGAGGAGCTGGTGCGGGTCGCGCTCCATGATGATCCGGTCCTTGAAAGTGCCCGGCTCGCCCTCATCGGCGTTGCAGCACAGGTATTTCGGCTTGTCAGCGCGCTTTGGCACGAAGCTCCATTTCATCCCGGTCGGGAATCCGGCTCCGCCGCGACCGCGAAGGTTGGATTGCTTGACCAAGTCAATGATCTCGTCGGGCGTGTGCTCGTGAAGCGCCTTTGCCAGTGCCTGGTAGCCGCCGCCGGCCAAATAGGTCGCAAGCAGGTGGCCGTCGGGCACGTCCACATTCATCAAAAGGACCGGTTCGAACATGGGGCTAGGCTCCCAGCGGTGCTGACGCGGCGAAGTCGGCGCCCGTCGCTTGCGCCGTCACCGCGCGCAGCCTGTCCAGCAGCGCGTCGATCCGCGCGATGTCAAGGTCGCCGTGATAGTCGTCACCGAGCTGCATCACCGGGGCCATCTCGCACGCGCCGAGGCATTCAACGGTGGAAAGCGTGAAAAGCCCGTCCGGCGTCGTGCCGCCCTTGTTGATTCCCAGCACTGCCTCCAGGTGCGAAAGCAGGTCCTCGGACCCACGCAACATGCACGATACATTGTCGCAAAGTTGCAGGTGGAACATCCCCACTGGCTCGGTATGGAAAAGCGTATAGAAAGTCGCCAGCTCATAGACCCAGATCCGTTCGACATCGAGGATGTCGGCGACCTCTTCCAACACGGGGCCAGGCAGATGGCCATATTCCTTCTGTGCGATCAAAAGCGCGGGCATGATCGCCGAACGCTGGTCGGGATACCGCGCCGCCGCCGCTTCGATCTTTTCGCGCATGTTCATCGCGTCCAAACCTCCTGCTACTTGTCCACCTCCGCCATCACCGGGTCGAGGCTGCCCAGCACGGCGATCATATCCGCCAGATAGTGCGCATTGCTTGTCCCAAACAGTCCCTGAAGATTGACGAACGACGGTGCCCGCACCTTCATGCGGAACGGTTTTTCCGACCCGTCGCTGATGATGTAAAACCCCAGCTCGCCCTTTGGCGCCTCAATTGCCGAATAGACCTCACCCTTCGGCACCTTGAAGCCATAAGCCGACAGGTCGAAGTGCTGGATCAGCGCCTCCATCGAGCAATGCACCTTGTCCTTGTCCACAGGGAAAGCGATCGTCGGCATATCGATCTGGAACGGCCCTTCCGGCATCTGGTCAAGGCATTGTTCAATGATCCGCACGCTCTCGCGCATCTCCTCCACCCGGCATTGCCAGCGCGCGTAGCAATCGCCCTCATCGCGGGTAATGACATTGAAGTCGAGCCGGTCGTAGATCTCATAGGGCTCGTCGCGGCGGATGTCCCAGTCGACGCCCGAAGCGCGCAGGTTCGGGCCGCTCAGCCCGAGATCAATTGCGTCTTTCGCCGAGATAACCCCGATCCCCTGCGTGCGCTTGAGAAACACCCGGTTGTTCTCGACCAGCCGTTCATAGTCGCGGATCCGGTTCGGGAAGATGTCGCAGAACTCCCGGATCTTTACGAAAAAACCGTCGGGCAGATCCTCGCGCACACCGCCGACGCGGCAAAAGGAGGTGTGCATCCGCGCACCGCTGATCATCTCGAACAGATCCATGATCATTTCGCGCTCGCGCATGGCGTAAAGCAACGCGGTCATTGCGCCGAGGTCGAGCGGCAGTGCGCCAGTGATCAGGAGATGACCCGAGATCCGCGCCAGTTCGGCCATCAGCACGCGGATATATTGCGCACGGATCGGCGCTTCGATGCCAAGGAGCTTCTCCACCGCCAGCGCGAAGGCGAGGTTGTTGGAAGGCGGGCAGAGGTAATCGAGCCGGTCGGTTAGCGGAAAAATCTGGGTGTAGGTGAAGCTTTCGGCCAGCTTTTCTGTGCCGCGGTGGAGATAGCCGATGTGCGGGTCGACGCGCGCAACATATTCGCCCTCCAGTTCAAGGACAAGCCGCAGGACGCCATGCGTGCTGGGATGCTGCGGGCCCAGATTGAGAAGCACCTCCTTGGTGTCGAGCGCTTCGCCTTCCGGCCTGCTCAGTTCCGTGACTTCGGTCATCTTACGTTTCCGGTGCAGCGGCCTCCTTCATGGAATGTTCTTGGTGGCGAGATCGGGCTGTGACGGCGGCGGGCCTTCCGCACCAAACGGGTTGAGCTTGTCCTTGTAGCCCCGCAGCGGAAAGTCCTTGCGCTGCGGGAAGCCCTCGAAGCCTTCCCACATGTAGATCCGGCGCAGGTCTGGGTGGCCCTCAAACCTGATACCGTACATGTCCCAGGCTTCGCGCTCATGCCAGTTGGCGGTCCGCCACACCCCAATCACAGATGGAATCTGCGGCGGATCGCCGAGGCGGCACTTGATGCGAACGCGCCATTTGTTCGGCAGCGAATAGAGGTGGTAGACTGCCTCGAAGCGCGGCACTTCAGGGTAATGGTCAACCCCGCAGATGTCCGACAGGAAATTGAACTGCAGCGCCGGGTGTTCCTTCAAAAATCGGCAAAGCGCGACGATCAACTCGGGCGCAGCGGTGAAGGCATGAACACCATGAGCCAATCCAAGATCCTCGATTGCCTCGCCGAAGCGCTCCGTGATCAGGTTGAAGGGCATGCGCACGCTCATGGCACTGCGATCCGGTCCAGGGGCGTCCCGGCCAGCGCTCGGGATTTCTTGATCTTCTCCTGAAGCAGAAGGAAGCCATGCATCAGCGCCTCCGGCCGCGGCGGGCAGCCGGGCACATGCACATCGACCGGCACGAAGGTCTCCGCCCCCTGCACCACCGCATAGGTGTTGTAGACCCCGCCCGAGATCGCGCAGGTGCCCATCGCGATAACCCAGCGCGGCTCTGGCATCTGGTCATAAAGCCGGCGTACGACGGGAGCGAATTTCCGCGTCACGGTGCCGGCGATAATCATGACATCGGACTGGCGCGGCGAAGGGCGGAAGACCACGCCGAACCGGTCGAGATCATAGCGCGCGCAACCGGCGGCGATCATCTCGATGGCGCAGCAGGCAATGCCGAAGGTCTCAGGCCACAGCGCCGACCGTCGGCTCCAGCTGATAACGCTGTCGGCCGTGGTGAACAGCACGCTGTCGCGGATCGTATCGTTTACGCCTCCCATTCCAGCGCTCCCTTCAGCCAGGCGTAGGCAAAGCCCACAATAAGCAGCAACATGAAGACAAACATCTCGACATAACCGACCAGCCCGATGTCTTTCAGCACGACGGCCCAGGGAAAGAGGAACATCGTCTCGACATCGAAGACCACCAACAGGATCGCCAGTATAAAGAACTGCACCTTGAAACGGCCGCCGGCGGCTTCGCCAGCCGGGTCCATGCCGCATTCATAGGGCATGTTCTTATCGAAATAGGGATTGGACGGGCGCAGCAGCGAGGAGACAAATAGCGTCACTGCCGCCACCAGAACAATTCCAGCGACCATGAAAAGAACCGGCAGGAATTCCATTGCAGTCATATCGCATGGCCTCGGTCACTCCGAGAATTTTCCTCAGGGCCGCAACCGATCCCAATTTGGACCGGTAATGCGATCGCCCGGGAAGCACTTGGGCAACCTTTCTTGAACTGGCAGTTTATTCCGCCGCGCGGTTCATTGCAAATCCAATGATCCGCCGCCAAACACCGACTGCTGAGCAAGCCTCAAAAACCACGCGGGAAACAGGCCGATGCCGATGGTGCCGGCAGCAGTGAAGGCGAGCGTGGCGCGAACCAAGGGCGTCAGCGCCGGGTCGAACGCCCTCTCCGGCTCGCGCATGTATATCACCATGACGATGCGGATGTAAAAGTAGGCAGCCACGGCACTCAGCAGCACTGCAATCACCGCCAGCAGGACGAAACCTCGCTCGACGAGCGCGACCAGCACGTAGAACTTGGCGAAAAACCCGGCTGTCGGGGGAATACCGGCCAGCGAGAACAGATAGAGGAGCATCAAAAGCGCCAGGGCAGGATGCAACTTGGCGAAACCCGTGTAGTCCTCGATAATTTCACCCGAGAAATCGCCGTTGCGCATCATGATGACGGTGGCGAAAATACCAAGGGTCATGAAAGCGTAGATCAGCAGGTAGAGCATAACACTGGCAATCCCATCGGCACCGCCAGCCACCACCCCGAACAAGGCGAACCCGGCATGGGCGATGCTGGAATAAGCCAAGAGGCGCTTGAAATTATCCTGCACCAGGGCCACGAAACTACCGAGCGCCATCGTTGCTACCGCGATGACCGCGACGATAATCCATACGTGCGAGGATGCGACCAGCGGGTTGAGGAACACGCGCAGGATCACCGCAAACCCGGCTGCCTTGGGGCCCACCGACATGAAGGCGGTAATCGTCGTCGGCGCGCCTTCATACACGTCCGGCAACCACATATGGAAGGGCACCGCGCCAACCTTGAAGACCAGCCCCGCGACGATGAAGACCACCGCCAACAACAATCCAGGATCGAGTGGATCGCCGGTCACCGCCGCTGCCACCGCGTCCAGCTGCGTGGTGCCGGTCAGTCCGTAGATCAGCGAAACGCCGTAAAGGAAAATTCCGGTCGAGACTGCGCCAAGGATCACGTATTTCAGCGCCGCTTCATTCGACCGCCGCTGCTGGCGCAGAAAGCCAGTCAGGACATAGGTGCACAGCACCATCAGTTCGAGGCCGACATAGATCGACAGAAGATCGGTCGCCGAGGCCATGATCATCATTCCCGACAGCGCCAAGAGCAAAAGGACGTAGTATTCGCTGCTCTCGATTCCTTCGATATCGGCATATTTTGGCGAGAGGAGAAACGTCAACACGGTGGCTACGTAAAACAAGAGCTTGAAGAAGGTTGCGAAGCGGTCGACAATGAACATACCCGCGTAGGCCGGCCGCACCTCGCTCGCCAGCATGAGTGTCCCCAAGGCGGCAATCAACACGATCGCGATGGAAGCACAGACCAGGAAATATGCCTGCCCCTTTGGCACAAACTGTCCCAGGATCAGCAGGATGCATGCCCCAGTGACCACGACGATCTCGGGCAGGCTTGCCAGGATCGATTGAAAGAGCGCGGCTTCGGTCATTGGCCGCTCCCCTTACTGTGCACCTGAGCCAGCAAATGCTTCACAGAGGCGTCGATGATGTTGAGAAAGGGCTTTGGATAGAGCCCGACCCAAAGCACGAAGACGGCCAGCGGCAGGATCGCAGCCATCTCGCGGGCATTCACGTCGCGTATCTTGAAGCGGGCGCCGACGCTGGCTGGACCCAGCGCAACGTTCCTGTACATGCCCAGCAGATAGGCCGCACCCAGCAATGCCCCGAAAACGGCGGCCGCGCCGACGGCCAGATTGGCCGCAAATCCGCCCGACAGCACCAGCAACTCACCTACGAATGAGTTGGTTCCCGGCAGCGCCATCGACGACAGGGTGAACAGGGCAAGAAACACGGTATAGACCGGCGCTACCTTCATCAGCCCGCCATAATCGGCTATGCTGCGCGTGTGTGTTCGCTCGTAGATCAAACCGACGGAGAGGAACAACGCGCCCGTCGTTACGCCATGGTTGAACATTTGCAGGATGCCGCCCTCGAGGCCGCGGAAATTCAACGCAAAAATCCCAAGCGTGACAAAGCCCATGTGGCTGATACTGGAATAGGCCACCAGTTTCTTCAGGTCATCCTGCGCCAGCGCAAGCAACCCGCCATAGACGATCGCAAGCGCCGAAAGCGCCAGCATCAGCGTCGAATAATGCACCGATGCCTCCGGCAGCATGGGCAGTGAGAACCGCAGGAATCCGTAGGCACCCATCTTCAGGAGCACTCCGGCAAGGATGATGCTGCCCGCCGTCGGCGCCTGTACATGTGCGTCCGGCAGCCAGGTATGAACCGGGACCATCGGCACCTTGACGGCGAAGGCGACCAGGAAGGCAAAGAATAAAAAGGTCTGGACTGGGAAGGGTAAATCCTGGGCAGTCAGGGCGAGAATGTCGAAGGTCTTGCCGCCTTGCAAATAAAGCACGATGACACCGATGAGGAACATCAGACTGCCCGCCAGCGTGTAGAGGAAGAACTTGATCGCGGCATAGACCCGGCCATTGCCGCCCCACACGCCGATGATCAGGTACATGGGGATCAGCATCGCCTCCCAGAAGACGTAGAACAAGAACAGGTCGAGCGCGCAGAACACGCCCAGCATCAGCGCCTGCATGACCAGCAGACTGACCATGAACTCCTTTACCCTGCGTTCGATAGCGACCCAGGAGGCAAGCACGCAGATCCAGCCCAAGAGGGCAGTCAGAAACACGAAGAGCGCGCTGATCCCGTCGACGCCAAGCGCGTAAGTAATGCCGAGCGCTGGCACCCACGGGCGGCTCTCGGTAAACTGCATCTGGTGGGTATCGGTGTCAAAGCTGGCCAGCATCGCGACGCACAGAGCAAGATCGAGGACGGTGACACCCAGCGCTGTCCACCGCGCCGCATCGTTGCTGCGCAAAAACATCAAAACCGCTGCCCCTGCGGCCGGTGTGAATATGATGAGGCTAAGCAGCGGGAACCCCATCGCACCTCCTACCGCCACGCCACGGCGAAGACGACGATGGCTGCGATCACACCGACAATCATCGCCAGCGCGTAATGGGTCACGACACCGGTCTGGAGCTGCCGCAGCACCCCGCCGCCGCGCAAAACCGAGCGGGCAACACCGTTCACAACGGCGTCCACGCCGGTGAGATCGATCCAAAGTCCCACACGTGCCGCCCCGTGCAGGAAGGGGAGCGCCGTGGTCTCGGACACGTCGCTCACCGCCTTCTCGTAGCGCGCCAGCGGTTTTTCGGCAAACCACATGAAGCGCCGCGCGCCCTTGCGGTAGAACCAGTCAGTGTCGATGCTGATCGTGTTCTCAGGGTCGAGCGCTTTCAAGAACAGCACGAACCCCAAGGCGGTAAACATCAGCACACCAAGGCTCTCGGTGATATGAACACCGGTGTAGGGTTCAAAATCGACCCGATAGGGCAGCAATGCGTAAAGCGGCTGGGGGAACACCCCGATCGCAATGCACAGCACCGCTGCCATGCCCATCGCAACCAGCATGTTGCGGGGCGGCTCCCGCGCCTCCAGCCTCCGGTCAGTGCCAAAGAACATGTAATACGGAAGCTTGAGTCCCGTGTGCAGGAACGTCCCCGATGATGCCATGGTGAGCGCCAGCACCACGAGCGCACGCTGGTCCTGTCCGGCGGCGGCCACCACCATCGATTTGGTGACGAAGCCTGAAAAGAATGGAAATGCCGAAATCGCAAAAGCGCCGACCATGTAAAGTACAACGGTCACGGGCATGGTCTTGTAGAGCCCACCAAGCTCGGTGAGCTTGCGCCGCCCGGTGACGTGGATCACCGCCCCTGCCCCCATAAACAGCAGCGCCTTGTAAAGGATATGCGCGAAGGCATGGCTGACTGCCCCGTTCACCGCCATCTCGGTGCCGATGCCGACGCCGGCCACCATGTAACCCACCTGGCTCACGATATGATAGGCCAGAAGCCGACGGCAGTCGTTCTCCAGAACCGCGTAGACGACGCCGTACAGCGCCATCGCGGTGCCCAGCCAGACCAGAAGCTCGGTCCCCGGAAACGCCCGCGCCAGAACATACACGGCCGTCTTGGTGGTGAAGGCGCTCATGAACACCGCTCCCGTGACGGTTGCCTCTGGGTAGGCGTCTGTCAGCCAGGCGTTGAGCGGCGGCACTGCGGCGTTGAGTGTGAACCCGGCAAGGATCAGGTAGGCAGCCACGCCCTTTTCCCCCAAGATCGGGCCGAAGAGCACCGAACCGGTGGCGACCCCGTAAAGAATGATGCCACCGAGCAGAACAACGCCGCCGGTGATATGGACCATGAGATAGCGGAATCCAGCGCGGATCGCCTCGTCGCCGCGTTGCGCGAAGATCAGATAGGCAGAGGCAAAAGCCATACCTTCCCAAAACAGGAACAAAGTGAGGTAGTCGCCGGCGAATACCACGCCGAGCGCACTGCCGACGTAGATGAATGCCGCCACATGCTGGCCCGGGCGCGTCAGGTGCAAGGCGTAGACGATCCCGATCTGCGCCATGACCGTGAATACGGTGGCGAAGACGATACTCAGCTTGTCGACCTTCGCGATCAGGATTTCCTGCCCGATGATCTGTGCTGTGCCGTAGTTGCCCGGCTGCATCGTGAGCACGGCAAGGATTGCCAATGCCGGGATCAGCAGCAGATAAGCTTTGCGGATCGGGCCTTTGAGGAAAGGGATCGGCAGGGCGCCGAGAATGAACAGCAGGGTCGGATGGACAAAATCAGTCATAATAGTCCTCGCGCCGCATCAGCCCACCCTGATGGCCAAGGAATTTGGAAACGAAAATCAGCAGCACGCAGGAGCCGAAGCCGTAGAAGGCGGACCAGCCAGGCAGGCGCTCCCACAGGTAATGGGCGTGGTTGCGGGAGACAAGAAAGTCGGCGGCAACGATCAGAACGAGAACCAGGTAGAACAGCCGGTGGCGCTGGTTGACGTATTTTCTGTCACCAAAGAAATCGACAATGTGTTTGATCATCGGACAACTCCTTCGGCCAGGACGAGGAAATACTCGGGAAAGATGCCCATCAACACCGACAGGACGGCGGTTGCGACGAGCGGGATCGTCATCATCGGAATTTCGCGCACTGTTGCCGGGCTTTCCTGCTCCTCCGTTCCGAAAAAAGCGAGATAGCTGACGGGCAGGAAATAGGCAGCGTTCAGGACCGAGCTCGCCAAGAGCACGATCAGGAACGCAATCTCCCCCGCCTCCACAGAGCCAAGCGCCAGATACCACTTGCTGACAAAGCCCGCCGTCGGCGGCACCCCGATCATGCTGAGCGATCCGACAAAAAACGCCCCCATCGTCCAGGGCAGTCTGCGGCCAATACCGGCCATGTCGCTGATGTTGCGCTTGCCAGACGCGCAATAGATCGACCCGGCGCAGAAAAAGAGCGTGATCTTGGAAAATGCATGTGCTGCAATGTGGATGATGCCGCCAACCATCGCGACTGGAGACAGAAGAACCGCGCCCAGCACGATGTAGGAGAGCTGGCTGACCGTCGAATAGGCGAGCCTCGCCTTCAGATCGTCCCGCGTCAGGGCATAGATGGACGCCATCAGGATCGTGAATGAGACCAGATAGGCCGTGGCAATCCCGAGCCCCAGCCCGTCCACGAGGCCCGCGCCGAAGATGTGAAACACCACCCGCAGCACGCAAAACACGCCCATCTTGACCACTGCAACGGCATGCAAGAGCGCGCTGACGGGCGTCGGCGCCACCATCGCGGCAGGCAGCCAGGCGTGCATCGGCATCACAGCGGCCTTGGCGAAGCCAAAGAGATAGCAGAAATACACGACCGTCAGCAGTGACGCCGAGGCATTGACCCCGGCCAGCAGTCCCCCCGCTACAAAGTCGAGTGACCCTGCAAGGTGGTAGGTCAGCGCCAGCGCGGCGAGTAGCACGCTCTTCGACGCGCCCATCAAATAGACGAGGTATTTGCGGCTACCCGTCCATCCCTCCTTGTCCTCGTGATGGTAGACAAGCGGATAGGTTACGAGGCTGAGCACCTCGTAGAAGATTACCAGCGTGAACAGATTGGCGGCGAAAGCGCCCCCGACGGCCGCCGCGAGGCTGGTGGCGAAACACGCGAAGAACCGGGTCTGCGCATGTTCTTTCAAATGCCGCATGTAGCCGATGGAATAGATCGCAGCCACGATCCACAGCAGCGACGAAACGGTGGCAAATACCATGCCAAGGGCATCGACCCGGAACGCGAAGTCGATACCGGGCAGAATCTCAAACAGGCGCAATTCGACCGTCCCGCCTGCAAGCACGGTTGGCGCCATCGAGACGACAATGGCGAACATGGCGGTTGCGGCCAAGGGCGAGACGACATCGCGGAGTTTCTCGTGGTTGTTCAGAAGAAGAACTGCCAGGGCCGCCAGACCTGCGACGGCGACGGCAAGCAGCGGCCGGATCGATACCACCGGGTCCAAGCCGCTATCCTTTCATCATGGTCACATCGTCGACCTTGAGCGTGGATTTGTTCCTCACAAGGGCGACCAGGATGCCAAGGGCGACGGCAACCTCCGCCGCCGTGATTGCTATGACGAAGATCGCGAAGATCTGCCCGCGAAAGTCGTCGTAGGTCCGCCCGAAAGCGATGAAATTGATATTGACCGAGTTGAGCAGCAACTCCAGCGACATCAGCACGACCAGAATATTGCGCCTGAGCAATACGCCCGCGGCTCCGATCACGAACAGGACCACTGCGAGCACAATATACCAGGACAGCGGAACCATCACCCCGGCTCCTTCCGCGCCAGCATGATGGCGCCTACCAGAGCCGCCAAAAGGATGACGGAGGCGGTTTCAAACGGCAGGAGGTAGTCGGCGAAAAGTGTCGTGCTAAGCTGCCTGATTTCATCGTCGCTTGGCCTTGCGATGGGCTCCGTAACCGAAAAGCGGGCGCTGGAGAGCACCAGCACGAGCATCTCAACCCCAAGCAGGATGACCAGCACGAGGGCTGGCAGATTGCCGCCCGGCATGAACCGCTGCAACACGGCTTCGCGAACATCGATCATCATGATCACGAAGAGGAACAGGACCATGATCGCGCCGACATAGACGAAGACCTGAATGACCGCCAGCAACGGCGCGCCGAGCAAGACGAAGATTGCCGAGATCTGCAGGAAACACGCCATCAGCGCCAATGCGCTGTGAACCGGATTCCGCGCCAGGACCACCGTCAGGGCGGTAATCACGGACACCGTAGCGAACAGAAGAAAGAACCCCTGATCCATCGACGCCGAGCCTCCAACGCGAACTGTCACTCGGCGCAAGACGGGCGTAGTTGAGACAGCGCCGCACTTCAGATGCGTTCACAAAGTGTGCCCTAGTATCGGATTTTTCACAAGAATATTGTCATTGTGGGCGTAAACCAGGCCACTGCCGATGGGGCGAGGGCAGCTTGCGGAGCGCACCCTTGCGATCCGTTCATTGGCCAGGAGGGTTTTAAGCACGCCGACATTGTCGGCTGCGACTCGTGCAGCAGGCGAGCTTCGACGCCTCGGAAGGTCGTTTCACTCTGCCCCGCTTCGAGGGCTCGCGGGTCTGTCCAGGCACGGTCTCGGCTTCTTTGTCTTCAACTCCTTCTGTGCAATCCGAATTCACAAATTCATTGCCCGCACAGCTATGATCAGGCTTTCGATTTTCGATCGGCTCAGTGACTATTGCTCATCCCGGTCAACCTGATGCAGATCCAGCCCAATCAGCGCCTTTTTCGTCCTGAGTCTGAAAGGTTACGATGCGATGGCAAATGACGTCCAAACTGAAGGACTGCCCGTGGATTTCCTGCACGACGGCGCCTTGTTCATCGAACCCTTTATCCGCCGGTATGGGCTGTATGCGATCTTTGTCGTAATCTACTTAGAGTCGTTAGGCGCGCCGCTGCCTGGCGAAAGTGCGGTGATTGCGACGTCGCTTCTCGCCATTCGAGGTGACTTGGCCGTCACCAGCCTGTTTGTGGTGGTCTGGACTGCCGCTGTCCTTGGTGACAGCACCGGCTATGCCGTTGGGCGCTTCGGTGGCCGGCCGTTGCTTCTGCGATATGGCTGGCTCGTCAAACTCACTGCCGAACGGCAGGCAAAATTGGAACAGCTGTTTCGGCGTCGCGGGCCAGTCATCGTCGCTGGTGCACGTTTCGTCGTCGTCCTGCGCCAGTTGAACGGCCTGGTAGCGGGGTCGGTGGGGATGCCTTGGCGCAGTTTCCTTTTGGCAAACGTGCTCGGCGCCGCGCTCTGGGCCGCGCTCTGGAGTTTTGGACCCTACTTTCTTGGCGACCTGGTCAAAGCAGTCGGGCATTAACCGCAAGCCCACCTTGCTTAAGGGCTGCGCGAGATTGCACTGGTGTACGGCGCCGGCATGAAACGGGCAAGCGTGCGCTGAACCTGCCTAGCCACCTCGAGGAGACCCTGACGACATGACCAGCATTCCACGGCGAATACTGGCCGTACGGACCGACCTTCTTCGCGGGTCGATGACAACGAGGCACGTGCCCGCTATTGCTGCCTAAACATTAACCCCGCCTGCATAAAAATGGTCAGAGCTGACGGGAGTCAAGCAATAACCCATTGAAAAGATTGGATCATACATCTGGCACGAGACTTGCTTACCTGTCTTGTATGCAAGATGCACATGTTCAGATCACATCGCAGGACGCAATCGAAACGGCAATCGTCTCGGGGATTCTCTCCGCGCGCATTAAGCCTGGTACCCGCCTGAGCGAAAACCAACTTGCCACTTTATTCGGGGTGTCTCGCACGCGGGTCAGGGAAGCGATGATGCGCCTTGAGACCAGGTGCATAGTGCAGGTCAGCCCGCGGCGCGGCTGGTTCGTCGTGGAACCTTCTGCGGAAGAAGCGATGGCCGTGTATGAGGCTCGCCGCATCATAGAAGCCGGGCTTTTGCGCAGCATGCGCACGCTCACCGACAAGGGCATAGCCGCCCTTCACGGCCATCTGGCAGAGGAGAAAGCCGCGATGGCTGCCGGTGACCGTCAACGTTTGACCTGCCTGATGGGCGATTTCCATATTCGCATTGCCGAATTGGCGGGAAACCCTGTTCTCATCGAAATTCTCCGCGATCTCACGGCGCGGACAATTCTCATCTCCATGCTCTATCAGTCGGATTTCCATGCCATGCAATCCCATTTTGGGCATTGCCGGATCGTTGTGGCAATGGAGAAGCGTGACTTTTCCAAGGCTGCGAGGCTGTCCATCCAGCATCTCGATGAGGTCGAGACCGGTTTGGACCTGACGAAACGTTCCGATCCCCTGGCCGAACTGCGAAACTCGCTCTCGCTTGCTCCCAAAAAACGTCCGGCCACGGTTTCGGGCGGACACAATTGACAAACCCACCACCTCAAAGGAGAACAGATAGAATGCTTGCACGTAACATCTTCATCGCCTTGGCGACCTTTGCCGCAACCCTCGGATTCACTTCCCTCTCCTACGCGGACGCCTTGGCCGACATCACGTCGCGCGGCACAATCCGCGTCGCCGTGCCACAGGATTTTCCGCCATTCGGAAGCGTGGGCACGGACATGGCGCCCATGGGTTATGACATCGACATGGCCAATCTGATCGCCGAACAGCTCGGCGTGAAGGCAGAACTCGTGCCGGTCACCAGCGCAAACCGCATTCCCTATCTGCAGACCAACAAGGTTGATCTGGTTATTTCCAGCCTCGGTAAAAACCCGGATCGTGAAAAGGTCATTGATTTCTCAACAGCCTATGCGCCCTTCTTCAACGGCGTTTTTGCCCCTGCCGAGCTTTCTGCTGCAAAGGCTGACGATCTTGCGGGCAAGATGGTCGGTGTCACCCGCGGCGCCGTGGAAGACCTCGAACTTACCAAGATCGCACCGGCTGACACCGTGATCAAACGCTACGAGGACAACAACGGCACCATCTCGGCATTCCTTTCCGGTCAGGTCGAAGCGGTTGCGACTGGTAACGTCGTCGCAGCTGCAATCCTTGCCAAGAATCCTCCCAAACGCCCGGAGCTGAAATTTCTTATCAAGAACTCGCCTTGCTATATTGGCCTCAACAAGAACGAAACGGCACTGCTTGAAAAACTGAACGCCATCATCGCCGCCGCCAAGTCTGACGGGAAGCTCAACACCGTCTCGCAAAAGTGGCTCGGCACCGATCTTCCCGCTGACCTTTGACGAAAGCGCCATTTATGGCCGAGTCGTCCCACAATTCGTCGTGGGATGACAAGGCTGCCATCGGCCAAAACAGGGGGTATTTTCTTGAGCTATCATTTTGAATTTGGCTGGCTGCTTCAGTACTA
The DNA here is from genome assembly GCF_025452215.1 of Phyllobacterium sp. A18/5-2. Classification (NCBI taxonomy): domain Bacteria; kingdom Pseudomonadati; phylum Pseudomonadota; class Alphaproteobacteria; order Hyphomicrobiales; family Phyllobacteriaceae; genus Phyllobacterium; species Phyllobacterium sp. A18/5-2. The sequence goes on from NZ_CP104967.1 coordinate 1,477,648, forward strand.
CCCGCAAATCCTCAAGGGTATCCTGATCACTCTCGAGCTTATCGCGATCGGAGGAGTGCTCGGCATTTCGCTCGGCATCATCTGCGCCTGGACCCGGGCTCTTGGGCCCGCATGGCTAAAACCCGTCGTGGCGGGCTATGTCGAACTTATCCGAAACACACCCTTTTTGATCCAGCTCTTTTTCATCTTCTTCGGCCTTCCATCCCTCGGGTTACAGCTTGACGAACTCACTGCCGCCAACATCGCCATGGTCGTCAATCTCGGAGCCTATAGCTGCGAAATCATCCGGGCGGGCATCCAGGCGACGCCCAGGGGTCAGTTCGAGGCTGGCGCGAGTCTGGCCATGACACCTTTTGAGACCTTCAGGCATGTCGTGCTCGTGCCCTCACTGCAGCGCATCTGGCCGGCATTGTCTTCGCAGGTCGTCATCGTCATGCTCGGCTCGTCGGTCGTGTCGCAAATCGCCGCCGAGGACCTGACATTTGCCGCCAACTTCATCCAATCGCGCACGTTCCGGGCTTTCGAAGCCTACATCGTCTCGACGGCGATCTATCTCGTGCTGGCGATCCTGCTCAGACAGGTTCTTGGCATCCTTGGGGGGGTTATTTTTCCAAGGAGGCTTGCACGATGATCGAATTCACCACCTGGGATATTATCCGCAACCTGCTGCTCGCAACGCGCTGGACGGTTCTCCTGTCGCTCGTCTCCTTCGTGGGCGGCGGCACAGCCGGACTGCTTCTTCTGTTCCTGCGCATAAGCAAGCGCAAGGCACTGCGCGGTTTCGCCAGATACTACATTGAGCTCTTTCAAGGCACGCCGCTTTTGATGCAGCTCTTTATTGCCTTCTTTGGGCTTGGACTTTTCGGGATCGACGTGCCGGCATGGCTGGCTGCCGGACTGGCTCTCATCTTGTGGACCGCATCCTTTCTTGCTGAAATCTGGCGCGGCTGTGTCGAGGCGGTCGCCAAGGGACAATGGGAGGCTTCTGCCAGCCTTGGCATGGGTCGATTCCAGCAGATGCGCTACATTATCCTCCCCCAGGCATTGAAAGTCGCCATACCGCCGACGGTCGGCTTTTCCGTTCAGGTCGTCAAGGGTACTGCGCTGACCTCCATCATTGGCTTCGTCGAATTGTCGAAGGCCGGAACGGTCGTAACCAATGCAACCTTTCAGCCCTTCACCATCTACGGGCTTGTTGCTCTCATCTATTTCGCGCTCTGCTGGCCATTATCCAAGAGCAGCCAGATTCTGGAAAGGAAGCTCAATGTCGCTCATCGAAATCACTGAAGTTAGGAAGAGCTTTGGTTCAACCGAGGTCCTGAAAGGCATCAATCTCGATGTCGAACCGGGGGAAGTGATTGCCATCATCGGCAAGAGCGGATCCGGAAAATCGACGCTGCTTCGCTGCATCAATGGGCTTGAAACGATCAACAACGGCTCGATTTCCGTGGCTGGCGCGCAGTTCATTGATGATGAATTGCATCTGAAGGCGTTGAGGTTGAAGGTCGGAATGATCTTTCAGCAGTTCAACCTCTTTCCGCACCTGACCGTTGGCGGCAATGTCATCCTGTCGCAGACTGTCGTCAAGAAAACGCCGAGGCCTGAAGCGGAAACAATGGCTCGCAAAATGCTCGAGCGGGTTGGGCTCGGTCACAAATTCGATGCCTATCCGGACGAGCTCTCCGGCGGTCAGCAGCAGCGTGTAGCGATCGCCCGGGCCTTGGCCATGCAGCCGATCGCGCTGCTTTGCGACGAGATTACATCGGCACTCGATCCGGAACTGGTGTCAGAGGTGCTGGCGGTCGTGCGCGAGCTTGCCACCGAGGGCATGACCCTCCTGATGGTGACCCACGAGATGAAATTCGCGCGCGACGTCTGCTCGCGCGTCGTCTTCATGCACCAAGGCCGCGTGCACGAAATCGGCCCGCCAGAAGGGGTCTTCGCCAATCCCAAGACGCCGGAGTTGAGGCAGTTTCTTGGTGTGCACTAAGATGGCCGGATATTCGGTGGAGAGCATGATGGCCATTGTTAGAGGGAATATTGACCGGATCCGCTTTGACATATTGCGTTGGATTTAGGCTGGACTGCAGCCCTGTGTTTCCAATAGAGAGCTGCGAACCCCATGCACCGAGGCTAATGGCTGCAGTGCCTGGCAGAGCTCTGTTTCAAGCCCAATGCGAGGAACGCTAGCCCCGACGATATGTACCTAAGTGCTCACGCAAATCGTTGGATTCCAGAAATTCTGCGACCGTACCAAGGCATAGTTCTTTTTCCTCGACATGCGGCATGTGACTGGACTGCTCAAAAACGACCCAACGGGCATCGGATATGTTTTCGACATAGGGTCTGACAACCTCTGGCGTAGCTTCGTCATAGCGTCCCGATATGACGAGTGTCGGTGCCTTGATCCGGTTCAGGCGATCGACAATTGTCCAATCTTTCATTGTTCCAATGACATGGAATTCCGTCGGGCCGTTCATATTGCGATAGACTGTGGAGTCCTCGTCCATAATGGCAAATGTCCGTGCGACCTCTTGCGGCCATGGCGCCACCCGGCAAACATGACGATCGTAAAAGACGCGTGACGCGGCAAGGTATTCAGGGTCTGTGAGCGTCCCAGCCTGTTCGTGCTTTACAAGAGTGGCCTGGACCTCTTTTGGCAACTCACGACGCAGGCGATTGGCTTCCGCAACCCAGGTGTGCATGGAGGCAGGGGAATTGGCAATGATCAGAGCCTTCAGCCCGTCGGGCTGGCGCACAGCGTGCTCGGCGCTAAGCATACCGCCCCACGACTGGCCGAGGAGGGCATAACGGTCTTCAATACCAAGATGTTTCAGCAATGCATCAAGCTCTTCGAGGAACAATGAGACCGTCCAGAAATCTGCGCCTTTTTCCGGCAAACGGGTCGAGTAGCCATTGCCGAGCTGATCGTAATGGATGACGGCTCGGCCGCTAGCGGCCGAAAGATGTTTAAATGAATCGACATAGTCATGCGTGCAGCCGGGTCCGCCGTGAATGACCACCAGTGGCAAAGAGGAAGAGTCAAGTGACCCGGTTATGCGGTACCAGGTCCGGTAGTCGCGAAAGGGCAGATAACCTTCCTTTGAACTGACCATTTGCAAATTTTTCTCCATCAATTGCAGACAATGGAGAAAAGGATAGCGTGCCGGGAACGCGCAAGGCAGCTATCATAAGTTATAGGATGAGGTCCGCCCTAATCGAGCAACCGGTAATGGGCAGCACGAACAACCGCCTGGACCCGGTTTCTTGCTCCGAGTTTTTTAGCCGCCGCATTGAGATGCATAACGACTGTGGGCACGGAACGCTGGATATGGCGGGCGATTTCCTTGGCGGAGAGGCCATCTGCCGAGTAACGCATGCACTCCCGTTCCCTTGCGGTCAGATGAACGGTGGCACAGCTTCGCGTCTCCTCATCGAATACCGAAAATGCCGCCTCGTGGAACACATGCGCCAGCAGACCGAAATCGGCGATATGACGGGCAGCATCGCGTTCGTAGCCCCTGCCTGCACCAAACCGGACGCCCGTCACGGTCGCATAGTCGCCGCGAGGCAAATGAATCGGAACTGTTGTCCCGCAGAGCATGTCGCGCTCGCGCAGATAGTGTACGACTGGCGCATGATCGTCGTTCATGAACCGGTTAATAACCGTGTCTGCTTCGGCGCTGTAGTTCCAGAAAAAAGGCGTGGTTGTCCCGATGGCTTGCTGTTGTACCGGATCGATGCGGAAATATTCCCTTTCGCACCAGTATTCACGCATTTCATCCGAGATATTCCTCAGTTTGAGCAGCGACGGTATCATCAAGGCACCGTCGTGGTCGAACGGAACTGGCGTATAATCGTATATGAGCGCATCGAAGCCGAAGGCTTTCATCGCCTCGAACGCTTCATCGATCCTTCCTTCCAGTGTCTCCCGCGCGGTGAACTGCCCCTTGATGTGATCGATATCGTTTAGCATCCGTGTGCCTGTCAATCAGAAACTCAGGCAATCCGCCTGGGGAGACCCTATCACTTCTTATAGCTGGTGTTGAGTGCGGATATATCTAAAAATTAGCCATGCTCAAATCTTGAGCAAGGCTAAAGAGCCTTCGGAGACAGCTGAATGTGGCGTGAAATGAAGCCGGACCAGCGGCACGAAGTGCAAGTCGATGGCTATCGTGTCATCGCTTACAGTTTCGGTGCTGGCGATGAGGTGGTGTTCTGCCTCAATGGTGGCCCCGGTTTGCCATGCGACTATCTGCGCGAAGCCCACTCCTGTCTGGCTGACAACGGCTATCGCGTCGTGGCCTTCGATCAGCTAGGCACCGGTGAATCCGATCGTCCGCAAGATCTTTCGCTGTGGACAATCGACCGATACGTCGAAGAGACGGAAACTGTGCGCAAGGCGCTGGGTCTTGGCAAGGTGCATCTGCTCGGCCATTCCTGGGGCGGCTGGCTCGCCATTGATTATGCCCTCGCCTATCCACAGAACCTGAAAACTCTCATCCTTGAAAACACGGTTGCCGACATGCCACATCTGATCTCGGAGCTTGAGCGCCTGCGATCAGCACTCGGTTCCGAGACGGTTGGCATGATGCACAAGCACGAGGCGCAGGGAACACTCGATCATCCGGAGTATATGGCGGCAATCACCATCCTCAATTATAGGCATGTCTGCCGGCTGGCCGACTGGCCGGCACCGGTAAAACGCTCGCTGGATGACTGGAACATGGATCCGTACGGCACAATGCAAGGTCCCAATGAGTTTCTCTACACCGGCAATCTGAAAGACTGGAACCGGCTTGCAGACCTTCCCAAAATAGCAGTTCCAACGCTCGTCACCGTCGGCGAAAACGATGAGCTCACACCCGCCTGCGCCTTGCGCATGAAGCTTGCCCTTCCCGATGCCGAATTGAAAGTCTTCGCCAATGCGAGCCACATGCCATTTTATGAACAACCGCAGAGCTATTATCCAGTTCTTCTAGACTTTCTCTCGCGCCACAGGACGGCGCTATGAATCGGGCAATGTTGCTTCAAACAAATCACTGGGCGCGCAACAATGCACCGCTATAAGTTCATCCTTTATCGGCCCCTGCAGTTTCTGCCCGTTATTTTTGGCGTCAGCCTGATCACATTCATCCTGGTGCGGCTCATTCCCGGCGACCCAGCAAGGGTTCTTCTTGGCGCCCGTTCCACACCCGCGGCAATCGCCAACATTCGCGCGCAGTATGGTCTGGATGAGCCCTTGTGGCTGCAATATTTCTATTTTCTTAAAAACCTTGCCAATGGCGAGATGGGAAAATCAATACTTTACAAGATCGATGTGCTGAAGCTGATCGCCACCCGCATCGAGCCGACGATCACGCTCATCGTGTGCAGTGTTTTCCTGTCAATTTTAATTGCCATCCCGCTCGCTGCAATTGCAGCACGCAACCGCGGCGGCATACCGGATCACGCAGTCCGCCTCATTTCGACGATGGGCATTGGCTTTCCGCCATTTTGGCTGGCACTGATGCTTATAATCTTGTTCAGCGTCAAACTCGGCATTGTGCCAGTGTCGGGCTACGGCGAGAACTTCGGCGACAAGCTAGCGCACCTCATTTTGCCCTGCCTCACCATCGCCCTGTCCCTGTCCTCGGTCCTGACCCGCAGCCTACGCGCCAGCATGGTTGTTGAGCTGCAGTCAGATCTTGCAACCGCGGCGCGCGCGCGCGGAATGCCCGAAAGCATCGTATTCTGGCGGCACGTCCTGCCCAACTCGCTTGTTCCTGCGGTCAACCTCCTTGCCGTCAATATTGGTTGGTTGATCGGCGGAACGGTGGTCGTCGAAACAGTCTTCGCCATCCCGGGCATGGGGCAGTTGCTGGTGCGCGCCATATTCTCTCGCGACTACATGGTGGTTCAGGGTGTGGCGATGGTCTTTGCCTGCGGCACAGTGCTCGTCAACTTCGTCGCCGACATTTTGACAGTGACGATCGATCCACGGGTGAAGCTATGAGCACCGGTCACGCCTTCAGCGCCAAGATTGGCTGGAGCCGGTGGCTGGGTCAGCGGTTGACGCTTGTCGCTGGCATGGCCATCCTGGGACTCTTCATTTTCATGGCGATCGCAGCACCGATGATCGCCCCTTATGACCCCATTGCCCAAAATGGTGATCTACGTCTCGTTCCACCATCATTTCTTCATCCGTTCGGCACCGACAATTTCGGCCGCGATATCCTGTCCCGCATCATCTGGGGCGCGCGTATAGATCTTCAAATCGCCTTTATTGGAGTCGCCTTTCCCTTCCTCATCGGAACGGTTCTCGGAACGATCTCCGGCTATTTCGGCGGAATTATCGACACCGTCTTCATGCGGTTGATCGATATTATTCTGGCCTTTCCCTTCCTCGTCCTGATGCTATCGATTATAGCCATTCTCGGACCGGGGCTCGGCAGTTTCTACATCGCCATGGCGCTCGTTGGTTGGGTATCCTATGCCCGGCTTATCCGGACACAGATGCTTGTCCTGAAGAACAGCGACTATGCTGTCGCTGCCGTGAGCCTAGGCTTCAGCAATGCGAGGATCATGTTCCGGCACTTGCTTCCCAATGCCATCGCTGGCTCCGTTGTCTTCTCCATGTCGGACGCCGTCCTCGTTCTGCTAAACGGAGCGGCAATCAGCTATCTCGGACTAGGCGTTCAGCCCCCGTTGGCCGAATGGGGCGTCATGGTTGCAGAAGGGCAGAGTTTTATCAGCACCGCCTGGTGGATCACTCTTTTTCCCGGTCTGTCCATCGTTGTCCTGGCCTTTGGTTTCAGTTTATTCGGTGACGGGCTTGGCGAAGTGCTGGGGGTACGCGAATGAGCACCCCCCTGCTATCGATCCAGGAGTTGACTATAACCGCAAGACTGGCAGGCGAAACACGCACGCTCATCGATGCCGTCTCTGTCGACCTTGCACGGGGCGAGATTCTGGGCCTTGTGGGTGGGAGCGGTTCCGGCAAGAGCATGATTTGCCGATCGCTGGTGCAATTGCTCCCCTCCCGCGCGATCGAGGTCACAGCCGGTGCGGTGATGTTCGAGGGATGTGACCTGACCAAGCTGGACGAGGTGGCCATGCGGGCTATCCGGGGCGGCGACATCGGCATGATCTTTCAAAATCCGACCAGTCACCTCGATCCGGTGATGCGGGTTGGCGAGCAGATCGCCGAAGGTATTCGTTATCATCAAGGTGTTTCAAAGCGTGATGCACGGAAAGCCGCCACTGAGATTCTGAGCCAGGTCGGTTTGCCCGATCCGAAGCGGCAGTACGACAATTACGCACATGAGTTTTCGGGCGGCATGCGCCAGCGCGTGATGATCGGCGTTGCCCTCTCCTGCAATCCGAAAATCCTGATCGCGGACGAGCCAACGACTGCTCTTGATGTGACGGTGCAGGCGCAAATACTGCGCCTCCTTATGGATATTCGCGACCAGCGTGGGCTGTCGATCATCCTCATTACCCACGACCTCGGCATTGTCGCACAGACTTGCGATTCCATTGCGGTACTACGCGGGGGGAGACTGCTGGAACACGGACCGAAGCGATCAGTGCTTGCGGCACCCAAGGATCCTTACACGATAAGTCTTATCGCCAGTCACCCCTCCATGCCGGCCGGGACTGAAAATGGGTCAAAAGAATTTTCTTTGGAAATATCGCCGTATGCAACCAGACCGCCAATCGCGCCGCTGCTCGAAATCGATGATCTTGTCGTGCGGTTCCCTGCTTCCGGTACCAGTCTCTTCAACGGTTCTGGAAAGGTCATCACCGCCGTCAATGGTGTCAGCATGCAGGTCATGCCCGGCGATACGATCGGTATTGTTGGCGAATCGGGCAGCGGCAAGAGTACTCTTGCCCGCGCCATACTCGGCCTGACACCACTCACTTCCGGACATGTCACATTCGACGGTGCCGATCTTGCCCTGCACCGTGCGAGAGCATTGGCAAAACTGCGCCGTCAAACAGCTATGGTGTTTCAAGATCCGTATAATGCGCTGAATCCACGCCTGACGATCGGCGACATGCTGGCGGAAGTTCTCAGGGTCCAGAACAAGGTTCCTGCGGACGGCATCCACACAAGGGTCCAGGAACTTCTGGATCTGGTTGGTTTGGAACGCGTATTTGCTACCAGAAAGCCGCACATGCTGAGTGGCGGCCAATGCCAGCGCGCCGGCATTGCGCGTGCGTTGGCGGTCGATCCCAAACTGATTGTTGCCGATGAATGTGTCGCCGCGCTTGACGTGACAATTCAGCGACAGATCATCGATCTGTTCCGCGACCTTAAAGAGCGCATGAACCTCACGCTGATCTTCATCGCTCACGACCTCGCCATTGTGCGCAACCTGTGTGAGCGGGTTGTCGTCATGCACCGGGGTAATATCGTCGAGCAAGGCCTATCCGAAGAGGTCTTTGCAAATCCGCGTCACCCCTATACGGCCGCGCTCATCAGTGCGATCCCGGACATCAATCCCGACAAGCGGTTGCCGCGTCTGCCCGAGCCCATTCAGGCCGATCGGAGCGATTTTGCAACTGGGCTAAAGCACCCGATCACCACGAACTCAACAACAAGGGAACTTCCGATATGAACAGGAAATGGATGCGTCTCAGCATAGCGACGACATTGGCGGTGTTGACATTCGGTGTCAGCATGGCAGAGGCCCAGGGGGTGCTGACCATTGGCAGGCGCGAGGACAGCACCACATTCGACCCGATCAAATCCGCACAAAATGTTGACAATTGGGTATTTTCAAATGTGTTTGATGTCCTCGTGCGTGTCGACAAAACCGGCACGAAGCTGGAGCCGGGCCTTGCTCAGAGCTGGACGGTCTCTGAAGATGGGCTGACCTATACGTTCATCATGCGTGGCGCGAAGTTCTCCGATGGCTCGCCTATAACGGCAAATGACGCTGCCTATACCTTGTTGCGTATCCGTGACAATGAGGGCTCGCTCTGGAGCGACTCGTACAAGGTCATAGACACTGCCGAGGCAAAAGACGACAAGACCCTTGTCGTCAAGCTCAAAACGCCATCCGTGCCCTTCCTGTCGACCCTGGCATTGCCGAATGTATCGGTGATTTCGCAAAAAGCTATGGAAGAACTTGGCGAGGACACATTTGCCGAAAAACCGGTCGCGTCCGGCGCATTTGTCGTGAAGGAATGGCGTCGCGGTGACCGCGTCATTTTGGAGAAGAATCCGAATTTCTGGCAGGCGGACCGGGTGAAACTCGATGGCGTCGAATGGATTTCCGTGCCCGATGACAACACCCGTATGCTGAACGTCCAGGCCGGCCAGCTTGACACGGCAATTTTCGTGCCGTTTTCCCGCGTAGAGGAATTGAAGAAAGACCCGAACCTCCATGTCGAAATCAACACCTCGACACGTGAAGATCACCTTTTAATCAATCACGAACATGGTGCGCTGGCCAAGAAGGAAGTCCGCCAGGCGATCGATATGGCTATCGACAAGAAAGCGATTGTTGACACTGTCACGTTCAACCTTGGTGAGATTGCCTATTCCTATATTCCGAAAGGCTCGCTCTACCACTATGCCGACAATCTTCAGCGTCCCTATGATCCGGAAAAAGCCAAACAAATGCTAGCGGATGCCGGAGCAAGCGCACTGTCGCTCAACTATGTCGTCAATGCAGGAAATGAGACCGATGAACAGATTGCCGTTCTTTTGCAACAGCAGCTGCAGAAAGCGGGAGTGAGTGTCAATCTGCAGAAGGTCGATCCAAGCCAGAGCTGGGACATGCTGATCGCCGGCGATTATGACATCTCGGTCATGTACTGGACCAATGACATCCTCGATCCCGACCAAAAGACAACATTCGTCCTCGGGCATGATACCAATATGAATTACATGACCCGTTACAAGAACGACAAGGTCAAGGATCTGGTTGCCGCGGCACGCCTGGAACAGGACCCGAAGAAACGCGAAGCTATGTATGTGGATTTGCAGAAGATGGCCAAGGACGACGTCAACTGGATCGATCTTTACTACAGCCCCTACATCAACGTCACACGCAAGAACATTGAACACTTCTACCAGAATCCATTGGGAAGGTTTTTCCTTGAGGACACGGTGAAAAACTAAGGAAGCGGACGGCCATACGAGAAATCTCTGGCCGTCAACTCTTATTGCCAAGATCTCAAAACAGGCCGAATTCGCAAAACAAAACCGCGTTTTGACAGATCGGAGAAGGTGGTGCCCCGGTTTAGCCGTGGACGATGAGCGTGCTGTGGGCTGATGTCAGGTCGCACCCCGCGAAGGGATGCCTTGCCGATGCATCACGCGCCGCCTCCAGGAGCAGCGGATACGCATCCCTGCGCGAGCCGGCTATTATGACGATCACGCGCAGGAGGCCGAGCCGTCCGGTCATGCGTCCTGATCTATAGCAGATCCGTTAGAGTTGGTATGCGGGCAGGTTCCCTTGCAGTGGGGCAAACATATGCTTGCGACCAGCCTGAAGTTATGACAAGCGATTAGCCGACAAGCAGATCCGTCGCTGACATGACACCATAGATCAGCCCTGCTGTGGTTCCCAGAGCAACAATGGCAACGCCCACACCAATCAGGGCCGCCAGTCCGTCGCGTTCGAGCAATGCGCCCGCAATGATGACAAGCGCAAGGACAGGCAGGACGTTACCGAATGGAATAGGCAGCGCGATGATGATGGCTAGAACGAAGACCGGGATGCCAAGCATCATCTGAGCTTTGCGTCCGGCCAGCGTCCGCAGCCTATCGGGGCGCAACACTCTCTCCACCCGTGCAATCATTGGAGCGGTGTAGCGCACGATAAGGATGACCGTAGCGGCGGACAGTCTGCGTTTGCCGACGAATTGCGGAAGTTGCAGATGCTCGGCGCCGACAGTGATCTGCAAAGAGATGATGGCAAGACAGCTGCCGAAGACCATGCCGAATGGCCCCGGGAGAGGTGCGAGCGCGGGCAGCGACAGTATAAGGATCGTGAACGCGATGCTTGAGTTTCCCATCACAGTCAACATCTCCTCGATGGTGATGCTGCCGGCCCGGGCAGCGTGCTCGGCCACGTTGTGAAGAAGGGTGGACGTTGTGCCCCGAGGTTTGGTATCCGTGTGTTCGCCTCTCATATTCCCGCCACTGGTATAGTCGCCGATCGTTATGTCGGTTGAACGCCATATGAGTTCAAAGTTTTTCGATCTGTTGTCAATGTGTCGCTTTGATGGGTTTCTCCTGCCTGTTCCACACAGGCCTGCTGTCAGTCTTGATGTCAATCGCGGCTGGAGTATGACTTTCTCCGGCCAAGGGTCGTACTTAAAGCTTAGTATCCTCAATTGATGTTCCAATTACCAAAGGCTTGTGGTCATACCTGAGCAATGACGCTCACGGCACCTTTAACGTCACTATGCATTGCAAAGAGATCCGGTGGCGCCCCACGTCGGCTTTCAGCGCAAACGTCAGTAAGCCCGTGGGTCATGTAAAAAGTGCAGATTCTTTGCCTAAGAGATCAGCCTTCTCCTGTTCCAAGCGCTATCGCTGGCCCTTGGTTGTACTCATCAATGCCAAGATCAGTAAAATGGCGAATTCGATAAACGATCGACGCCGCAAAGCGCATTTGCAACCTCAGTGAAGTCGCGTTTGGCGCGCGTTGCGACCTTCGCGGCGGAAGGCTGCCGTGCTGAGCCGCCGCGGTGCAAATGCCGTCCAAATATCGAGCGTCAGCATCAGGTGCGTAAATGGCTCTGGCAACCGCTCGTGGGCCTATCGCGGTCTGGTCGAAAGGCCCGGCTGGGCATAATCGGGAATTTTGAAGCGGCGGCGGTAGGCCCCGGGTGCCAAGCCAGTAACCCGCTTGAAGAGGCGACGAAAAAAGGCGGATTCCTCGTAGCCGATCTGCCAGCTGATTTCATCGACCGAAGCCTCCGTGCGCTCGAGACGTCGCTTCGCATCCTCGATTCTCAGGCGCTGCACATAGGCAAGCGGACTGAGCCCGGTTGCACTTGTAAACCGGCGCTTGAAGGTGCGCTCGGAGAGTCCGGTACGTCGGATCATCTCTTCCAGAGGATTCGCCACCGGAAAATTCCCGGCGATCCATTCCTGAGCAGCCTGGACTGCCAGGTCGCCATGATCGTTGCGCCCTTCGAACACGATATAGGGGGCAAGCCCGTCCTGATGCCACTGCAGAGCGAAGAACCGGGCCACGGCCTGTGCTTCGGTCGCACCGGCATAGCGCCCTATAAGGTACAACACCAGATCGTGCCATGTCATGGAAGCACCGGAAGTGACGAGGTCTTCATGTTTGCCAGAGATGACCAGCACACGCTCCGGGTGGATTGGCACCGCAGGAAAGGCAGCCGCGAATGCACTCGCGTAGCCATAGTGCACCGTCGCGTCCATACCGTCGAAGAGGCCTGTCTCGGCAAGCAGGAAAATGCCCGAGCAGGCTGAGCAGAGAATGGCGCCGCGGCGATGCATCGCTCGCAGCCAATTCACCAGTTCGGGATGGCAGCCTTTTTTCCAGCCCCCGGGCCCGAGCAAGATCGAAGGGACGATGATGATATCGGTTGCATCGAGTGCGGCGACGCTACGCTGCACCATGACAGGCACGCGACTGGCGAGCTCAAGGGAACCGGGCCGGAGCCCCACGATCTCGACGCGAAAGGGCGGCGCGTGAAACCTGGCTGTGCCTGAGGCAGGTATCATCGCAAAGGCGTTCATCACGTCGAATATACCGCTGAGCGTCGACATGACCGCCTCGGGAATAGCGACGAGGCTGACATGAATTGGCTCCGATCTCATCGACGCGGCGTGAGGCAGCATTCCCGATCCCCTGGATACAGGACGACACAATACCATCCGCACTGCGGTCGTGCCACCATTTGGGAAACCGGGAATATTCAACCATGTTGCCATGCCAAGTGGCATGAACGACCCGATTGTGGCCAGTGTGGCTCTGCCACTTTGCCAATGCAACTGTAATCCTTTGCCAAGCCTCAGGCCCTTCTGGGGTGCTTAACAGGAGACATGGACATGGACAGCATCCAAGTCGGGGCAATCGACCCTGCAAAACTCGATGCGTTCCTCGCGCGTGCAGTCGGCGATCTGTCGGCCGGATACGGGGGTGTGATGGTAAGCATTGGCAACAGGCTCGGCCTCTATAAGGCGATGGCAGGGACCGGCCCGCTCAGCTCACGCGAACTGGCCGAGCGCACGGGCTGCGCTGAACGCTATGTGCGCGAATGGCTGGGCTCACAGGTTGCCGGTGGCTACATTGTCTATCACGCCATCAGCGACACCTATGAGTTGACACCGGAGCAGGCCTTTGTCCTTGCCAACGAGGAGAGTCCCGTCTTCATCCCCAACGCTTGGGCGGTCCCCGCATCGATGTGGTTTGACGAGGACAAGGCGGTGGAGGCTTTCCGGACCGGCAAAGGTATCGCCTGGGGGGATCATGACGGTCGGCTCTACTGCGGCGTCGCAGGCTTTTATCGCAATGCCTATCGCGCCAGCCTGGTTTCGCAATGGCTGCCGGCCCTCGATGGAGTGGTTGACAAGCTCCGGGCCGGCGCTTTGGTGGCCGATGTTGGCTGCGGCCATGGTCATTCGACTGTGCTGATGGCCCAAGCCTTTCCAGCGTCGCATTTCCGCGGCTTCGACACACATGCGCAATCGTTGACCGAGGCTCGACAGATCGCGGCTGAGGCAGGCGTTGCACGGGCGACCTTCACCACAGCTCGGGCGGACGAATATCCGGGAACCGGCTACGACCTAATCTGCTTTTTCGACTGCCTGCATGACATGGGCGACCCACTCGCCGCAGCGGTACATGCCGCCAGCGCGATTGCACCCGGGGGCACCGTGATGCTTGTGGAGCCGTTCGCCAACGACCGTATAGAAGAGAACGTCTCTCCGGTGGCCAGACTCTACTACGCTGCATCGACCACAATGTGCTGCGCCCACGCGATCTCTGAAGGTGGTCGCTTGGTGCTTGGAGCGCAGGCCGGTGAAGCTCGCCTTGCCGAAGTATTCCGCAAAGCGGGCTTCGCCCATTTTCGCCGTGCTGCCGAGACGCCCTTCAATCTTATCCTTGAAGCGCGTCTCTGATAGTTCGGGTCAAGGGGAAGGCGACCGGGGTCGTCGCGCAAGATCGGCTGGCACAGGTTGTGCGAAAATCCACCCCGGCGCCTTCGTCCGGTCCTGCGCTTTCGCTCCGGCGCGCATCAACCCACCGCCAGCCACTTCGCATTTGTGAGCGATAAACGTGCCCGTGCAAACCCGAAAGACGTCACAGCGCCAATGCTGTTGCAACCATAGAAGAAAGGCCAATACCATGAACACATCATTTCTCGCCAGAGCAATCGGGTTTGTGCGGCGGCATCACGCGCCAAGCGCTTCCGATCAACGCCTGCTCGAACAGCTTGATGATTATACCTTGCGCGACATCGGTTTGTGCCGCGGGCCTTCAATCCGCGTGCGAATTGATGGACACCGACTGACGCCGAGGCGAAGTGCCGCTTTTTATACAGCGCCCCCAACAATTTAGATTATAGTCCAGGCGATCTTTTGACGAAGAAACAACAGTTTTCAATGACGATGAGCAGCCCGTTCGCGTTGGCATGTGCTCCTCTCACGCCGCAACAGAACACGAATCGTCACCGATGCTATGGAGCCACGGCTACAGGTTCCTGATAAACGTCTACTAGCAACTCTCTTGCGAGCCATGCCCGAGGTTGGATATGGACTGTTTCAGCTTTCAAATCGAATTGGGATTGGAAGGAGAATGCGTTGAGAATTCGTCGTTTCGATCGCGTGGGTAACGGTGGTCTTGGCTTTACAGAGCTAGGTTTTGGCGGCGCACCGCTCGGCAATCTCTTCAAAACGGTCTCGGATGAGGACGCCTTCGGCATCCTGAACGCTGCTTGGCAAAGCGGGGTGCGATACTACGACACGGCGCCCCTTTACGGGCTCGGTCTTTCAGAACGTCGCGTCGGCAGATTTCTGACCACCAAACGTCGAGACGATTTTATCATATCAACAAAGGTTGGCAGACTGTTGCAAGTCTGTCCTCCAGGACAGAGAACTGGCATCGGCAAATTCTTTGATACGCCCAATCGCCGCGAGGTTTACGATTACAGCTATGACGGCGTCATGCGCTCTTTCGAGATATCGCTGGAGCGGACGGGGCTCGATCGGTTCGACATTCTTTTTGTCCATGATCTGGATGTCTTCAATCACGGAACGACCGATAAGTGCCAAGCTTATTTCGACCAGTTCATGCGTGGTGGCTACCACGCAATGCTGTCGCTCAGGGATCAGGGTGTGGTGAAGGCCATCGGCGGGGGCATAAATGAATGGCAAATGTGCCAAGCTCTGGCCGAGCGGGGCGACTTTGATCTCTTCCTGCTCGCGGGCCGATATACATTGCTCGAACAGGATGCCTTGGAAAGCTTCCTGCCCCTGTGCGAAGAACGCCGGATAGGCATCGTGTTGGGAGGTCCTTATAACTCCGGGATCCTCGCTCGCGGGCCAGCTACAGATGCCCAATACAACTACTCACAAGCGCCACGGAACGTCATTGAGCGGGTAAGGCGTATCGATGCCATCTGCAAGAAGCACGATGTTGCATTGATAGAGGCCGCACTGAATTTTCCACTCTATCATCCTGCTGTCGTCTCAGTGATCCCGGGAGGGCAGAGCATTTCAGAGGTCAAGGCCAATAAGGGAATTCTTGGAAGAGAACCGCCGAGCGCACTATGGGCCGAGCTTAAGGCCGCTGGATTGATGAGACGCGATGCGCCAACCTTGCGAAATGTTGCTTGCAACGGCAAAGGTTGATGTCTTGAAGGCAATCGTGCGAAGACCGGTCCTTGCGCGGTTGTTGCAAGTGGTCGATTGGCCCAATTGCCGTTCAGCGATCAGTGGCAGCACCGAACATGGCGGCCAACAGAACTGAGTCATGGCTTGCATTGGCGCTGTTTAATCGTCGGTGACTTCGCAGGTTATGAGAGGAAAATGTCTTTTTATGCCTCACCACGCAACAAAAGGGGCGGCCTTCCATGACAATTGCAAGGAAACTTCAGGACTATATCGACGCTCAGGGCATCGCCTACGACACCGTCGCTCATCACCGTACAGCAACGACCAGCCAGTCGGCGCACGCGGCGCGGGTTCCGGGCAGCAAGCTGGCCAAGTCCGTGGTCGTGCATCACGAAATGGGCTACGTCCTGGCCGTTGTTCCAAGCACGCACCGGATCGAGCTCTCCACCTTGCAGGAAGTGGTGGACAGGCGTCTTGGTCTCGCCTCGGAGGAAGAAGTCAGCGCGCTCTTTGCCGATTGCGACATCGGCGCGGTGCCGCCCATCGGATCGGCCTACGATGTGCCGGTGATCCTCGACGAAAGCCTCGGTGACGCCAGCGACGTCTATTTCGAAGGCGGCGACCACAAGACACTGGTGCATGTCAGTGGGCCGAACTTTCGCAGCCTGATGAAGGATGCGCGCCTCGCCCGCTTCAGCCACGAGATCTTAGACGGCGCGATCCCTGACCCCAGAATACCTCCGTCGCAATTTCGACTATGGTCGAGAGAGACCGATCCTTTCGACTTAGCGGTACCCGCCGCCCTCGTATCGCATATGATCTTCTTGCCATCATCGATCTCCACCCTCATTTCACCGTTGCGAACGTGCTCCCAAGGTCTTGTCGATCTGGATCTGCTTTAATGCTTTGTGCGGCTCGCCCGAATGTGTTCGACAATGCCGCGCGCAATTTCTTGCTCTCCCATAATGATAAGGTTCGCTCCAAACTTACCAAGGTGTTCAACCTCAGCGTCAGTGTGCGCACGTGCAATGATCTCCAGATTCGGATTTGCAGCCCGCGCCTGTTGGACAAGATTTCCTCCTTCGAAAGGATTGGGAATGGCACTGATAAACCAGCGTGCGTGCGCAAGATTTGCGGCATTCAAGATATCAGGCTGCAAGCCATTTCCGGAAAATGCCTCTATGCCACGGGCATGTAACTGCCCGACAACTTCCTGGCGTTCTTCAATAACCAGCAAGGACACATGGTCAGCAAGCAAAGCTTCGGCGACACGGCTTCCAACACGGCCATGACCAACAAGGACCGCATGACCAGTGAGCTGTGTCATATTCGCTTCACCTTTCCTTGAAACAGATTCAGGCTGATCAGGCGTATTATCCTCTCGCTCATGTTCGGCAATCCACGGCATTGCACGATTGAGAACAGCAAAAAGTAACGGATTGACGAGAATTGATAGAATTGCACCAGCCAAAATGAGGTCGCGTCCCTCCTCTGGCAGCAGCTTGAGAGCGACGCCGAGTCCGGAGAGAATGAAGGAAAACTCGCCAATTTGCGACATGCTCGCACCCATCGTCAGCGCGGCCCGAAGCGGATAGCGGAGAGCAAGGGTTATGAAGAACGCGACCATGGCATTGCCGGCGACAATAACCAGGAATGTGGCAACGATCGGCACCGTCTCGCGCACGAGAATTGTCGGATCAAACAACATCCCGACAGAAACAAAAAACAGAACTGCAAATGCGTCGCGCAACGGCAGCGTTTCTTGCGCCGCCCGCTGGCTAAGCCTTGACTCTGCAAGGATCACGCCCGCGAAGAAGGCTCCCAGAGCAAGGGAAACACCAAATAATTCCGCAGCGCCATAGGCAACCCCGAGTGCCACGGCCAACACTGCTAGCCGAAAGAGTTCTCGCGAACCGGTGTGGGCGGAGTAATGAAGTACCCATGGGATTACCCGCTTTCCAACCACCATCATCAGCAGCACAAACGCGCCGATCTTGACGACGGTGAGGCTGAGCGCACCCCACACGGTCTGCGTCTCGAACCAACCGAACAGCCCAGTGGTCCGTGTCGTGCCTTGTCCCAGCCCTCCTAGAGTCTCGGCGAACAGGGGCAGCAATACAAGTGCGAGGATGACCGCTACGTCCTCGACGATCAGCCAGCCAACCGCGATGCGTCCCCGCTCCGTTTCTAACAATCTGCGCTCTTCGAGGGTCCTCAAGACGACGACGGTACTTGCAACCGATAGCGAAAGACCAAAAACGATGGCTGCTCCAATGGTCCAGCCCATCGCATGAGCCAACCCGCCGCCGAGCAGCGACACGAGCCCGATTTGGCCAAAGGCCGCGGGCACTGCGATTGCCCGCACCGAGAAGAGTTCCTGAACCGATAGATGAAGCCCAACGCCGAACATAAGGAGCAGAACGCCGACTTCGGCGAGTTGTTGCGCGAGCGCCTGGTCTGCAACGAAACCGGGGGTGAAAGGCCCAATCACCACGCCCGCGATGAGGTAGCCCACGATCGTCGGCAGGCGCAGCCTATTGGCAATCGTACCAAAAACGAATGCAAGCCCTAAGGTTGCGACCAAAGTAGCAATCAGCGGTGTTTGGTGGATCATTCTGCCCTTATGCGTCTTTTGACGGTCGACGCGTCGTCTAATGCGATAAAGAGACAGCGCACCCTCAAGCCTCCGTGCCGATGAAATGCATGATAACGGTGCCACCCAAGATTGAAAGCGGATAACGTGGGAAGGAAAGGTTTGTCAGAGAGAAATGCGCTTCTTTTGATCCTGATCTTCCATGCAGGCGCGTTACCCGTCATTAGCCATCGCACAACGGACTTGGACGTCAGGCCAGAGACATGCGCGATGACGATGCTTGATTGTGCTGCTCGCGCAACGCGGCGGCCGACTGACGAACGACTTCAGAAATCTGCAAGAGCTGTTTGGCAATCGGACTCGTCTTGCGCCATATCATGCCAATGGTCCGCGAGGGCTGGGGGCTCTTGAAGCGGGAGACAGATACTGACGCCGAGCGTGTCTCCACCGCCACTGCCATTTCTGGGATCAGAGTAACACCGATGCCGGCGCTCACCATTTGGACCAGTGTGGACAAAGAGCTCCCATCCAGCAATTCCCGTGGCCGTGCCGAATGCAAATTGCAAAACGACAGTGCCTGATCGCGGAAACAATGCCCCTCTTCCAGCAGAAGCAGCCGCATTTCGCGTAACGTTTCGCGATTAGGCACCGGCTTTCCCTCATCCTCTCCTGGCCGGACCAACACAAAATTCTCTGTAAACAGCACAACCTCCGTCAGCGAAGGTTCGGACACCGGCAGAGCGACAATAGCCGCGTCGAGTCGACCTTCGGCCAGCTCTTGGATCAGCCTCTGCGTCAGCGTTTCGCGCACGTGAATATCAATGCCGTCATGCATGCTGGCTAGGTTGCCGATTATGGTAGGCAGCAGGTAGGGCGCGATCGTCGGGATCACGCCCAATCGCAGCCGTCCCACCAGCTGGTCCCGTGAGGCGCGTGCCAGGTCGCCCAGTTCATCGACCGCGCGCAGGATGTCGCGGATGCGCAGAGCAAACTCTTGTCCGAAGCTGGTCAACCGAACCTGTCGGGCGCTTCTTTCGAAGAGCTCCGTGCCCAGCGTTGCTTCCAGTTCCTTTATTTGCACCGAAATAGCAGGCTGAGAGATCGCACAGGCATTCGCCGCGCGTCCGAAGTGGTTAAGTCGTGCCAATGCCTCGAAGTAACGAAGCTGCTTCAGCGTCAGGTTGGTCATAACAATATCTTATCCCAGCAATCAGTAAATCGAACTTAAATTAATCAATCCGCTCTGCTAAAGATTTGCAAGGGAGATCATGGGCAGCCAATGTCGCAAGCGCCTTGGGTTTTTTGCACTGATTTGTCCAACTGTCCGGATGATTGGCGCTTCTCAGGCATTTTTGCTTCAGGCTTTTTGTCCAAGGCAGATCAAAATAGTGGGACATTCCACAAATTTGGCTGAAACGGACTGTTTTTAAGGGCATTCCCGCAGCAGTTCCAGCAACGTAGATACGATCGGAGAGAACGATGGACGCAAAGACTGATGACATTAGCGCGGGCAAATGCCCGGTGGTGCACACAACCGCTGCTAGAGCCAACCGCGACTGGTGGCCGAACCAGCTGAACGTCCAGGTTCTCCACCAGCAATCCGCACTCTCCGATCCGATGGGCGAGGCGTTCGACTACGCCAAGGAGTTCAAGAGCCTTGACCTGAACGCCGTGATCAAAGACCTGCACGCCCTCATGACGGACTCGCAGCAGTGGTGGCCGGCTGACTTTGGCCATTACGGGCCGCTGTTCATCCGCATGGCGTGGCACAGCGCCGGCACGTATCGCATCGGCGATGGTCGCGGCGGTGCGGGAGCTGGCCAGCAGCGCTTCGCACCGCTGAACAGCTGGCCGGACAACGTCAACCTCGACAAGGCCCGGCGGCTGCTATGGCCAATCAAGCAGAAGTACGGCCGCAAGATCTCCTGGGCCGACCTCATGATCCTCACCGGAAACGTTGCGCTGGAATCGATGGGCTTCAAGACGTTCGGTTTTGCCGGCGGGCGCGCCGATGTCTGGGAGCCCGAACAGGACATTTACTGGGGCCCGGAAGGCAAGTGGCTGGCCGACGAGCGCTACAGCGGCGACCGCGATCTCCAGAACCCACTTGCCGCCGTGCAGATGGGTTTGATCTACGTGAACCCGGAAGGTCCGAACGGCAATCCTGATCCGCTTGCCGCCGCGCGGGACATTCGCGACACCTTCGCGCGCATGGCGATGAACGATGAGGAGACCGTCGCGCTCATCGCCGGCGGACACACCTTTGGCAAGACTCACGGGGCTGGCGATGCCACGCTGGTGGGCCCGGAACCTGAAGCCTCCGATATCGAGCAGCAGGGCCTCGGCTGGGTGAACAAATTCGGCACCGGCAAGGGTGGTGATACCATCGGCAGCGGCTTGGAGGTGACCTGGACCACGACGCCGACGAAGTGGAGCAACAACTTCTTCGAAAATCTGTTCGGCTACGAATGGGAGCTGACCAAGAGCCCGGCCGGTGCGCACCAGTGGACACCCAAGGGCGGCGCGGGTGCTGGCACCGTGCCGGATGCGCATAATGCGGCTATGCGCCACGCACCTGCCATGCTGACCACCGACCTTGCCTTGCGGTTCGATCCTTCCTACGAAACAATTTCAAGGCGCTTCCATGAAAATCCCGATCAGTTTGCCGACGCCTTTGCCCGGGCTTGGTACAAGCTGACGCACCGCGATATGGGCCCGATCGCGCGCTATCTCGGCCCGCTCGTTCCGACGGAGGAACTGCCCTGGCAGGACATCATTCCCTCCGTGGATCACGTCCTGATCGATGAGCAGGACATTGGCGCCCTTAAGGCCAAGATCCTCTCTTCCGGCCTTACAGTGTCGCAGCTGGTTTCGACGGCCTGGGCGTCAGCGTCGACGTTCCGTGGCTCCGATAAGCGCGGCGGCGCCAACGGCGCGCGCATTCGCCTCGCTCCGCAGAAGGATTGGGACGTGAACCAGCCGGCTCAGCTGGCAAATGTGCTTGAGAGGCTTGAAGCGATCCAGAGCGAGTTTAATGCTTCGCAATCGGGCGACAAGAAAGTTTCGCTTGCCGACCTGATCGTTCTTGGCGGCGGCGCGGCAATCGAGAGGGCCGCGAAAGACGCCGGGTACGAGGTGGACGTTCCTTTCACACCGGGGCGCATGGACGCGTCGCAAGACCAGACGGACATCCACTCCTTTGCTCCGCTGGAGCCGGTCGTTGACGGTTTCCGCAACTATGTCCGCGGCAAGCAGCGCTTGAGCGTCGAGGAGGCGTTGGTGGACCGGGCGCAACTGCTGGCACTAACGGCCCCGGAGCTGACGGTCGTCATCGGCGGCCTGCGCGTTCTTGGCGCCAATGCAGGGCAGTCGAAGCACGGCGTCTTCACCAAGCGGCCAGAAACGCTGTCCAACGACTTCTTCGTTAACCTGCTCGACATGGGCACGGAATGGAAGGCAACATCAGAGGCCAAGGACGTGTTCGAAGGACGTGACCGCAAGACGGGTGAAGTCAAATGGACCGGCACCCGCGCCGATCTCATTTTCGGTTCCCACGCCCAGCTGCGCGCCATCGCGGAAGTCTATGCCACCGCGGACGCGAAGGCGAAGTTCGCCAGGGACTTCGTGGCGGCGTGGACCAAGGTTATGAACGCCGATCGCTTCGATCTTGCCTGATCTCGACATGACGCGGGGGCTGTTGAGCGCGGCGGCGGCAGTCGATCGTGTCCGTTGCGGATATCATCCGCCTGCGACCCTGAGGACGCTGGTAGATTGAGACACTTGAAATCAGGGTGGCGTTTCAAAGCGAATTGAAACGCCGCCGTGACGAAGCACCAGATCGCCTCGCTGGTGAAACATTCGGGTTTTGGTCGGCTCATCATCGGCTTGCTCTATATCTGAGCTCGGTTTGCACAGAGTTGGAATCCGTCTTTGAAACGCCATTAATTGCAATTTTGGATTGGGGCAAAAATTCGTCATGTGCTCATCCGTATTGGAGAGGTTCGTTGCGTCCGCTAAAAATTTTAGAAAGTCTGCTCTGGCATTCGCTGCGGACTTGCGACGGGACGACAATCGCGGGTGCAAGGCTGCCCGGAGGGCCAACGACAACGCATTGTCATCGTGAAATACCGCGCCTGCCTCGTCCGGCATGATCGAAAGAATACCGTTTGCGAGAAGGAGAAGACCGACCTTTGGTGAAAAATGCGTTGTTATCATTGACAACACTCTAATGTGTTGTTATGGAAAACAACATGAAGGCCAAGCTCATCGAAAAGTCGCGGACAGTGATTGATGACACCAGCTTTTTCGAAATCGTTTTGTGGCACCTGCCCACCCGGTTCCGGGAAGCGCGCATCCCTTCAAGTACCGACTGGCTTTCATCGTGAACGGTAAATGCATCCTGCGCTATGATAACGAGCACGGGAAAGGCGATCATCGGCACATTGAAGGTAGAGAGGAAACCATCGAATTTACGTCTCTTGAAGCTCTGTTCGATGGCTTCCTGTCTGACATGGAAAGGATACGCCAATGACAACATTGATCGTGCGCTTGAGTACCATAGCCGACGCTAAAGCTCGCTTTGTTGCGGCGGGAGAACGCGCTCTTGCGGGAGAAGTTGTCGATGCGGTGCCTTCGGTTAATTTCTCCAGCTATGACGACATGCACCGCGTGCTCGCCCCTTCACGCCTTGCGATCGTCAAGGCCCTCGCCGGACGGGGCGCTTTGTCGATCCGCGAAGTTGCGCGGCGCGTCGATCGAGATGTACAGGCCGTTCATCGGGATATTACCACGCTTATCAATGCTGGTGTTATCGACCGTACCGAGAGCGGGGTCGAGTTCCCCTATGACCGCATACATTTCGAGTTCGACGTAAGCGCTGCCGCCTGAAAACGGAGACCGCGCCCCCTGCAACACCCGTGTGGATCGTTGGTGTCCAACGAAGACAGGGTTACTTAGGAAACATGAGCACATCGCCCTTGCTTGCTGCTGCCCATCTTCCAGTACGTGCCAATCAAGATGGCGTTAGGCCTGTTGTGAAACTTGTCAAACTGCAAAATATCAACGTTCCCGTATTCTAGATGAACCGGCTGAGGAAAGCCCGCGTGCGCGAATGCTGTGGGTTGCCGAGCACATCATCGGGCCGTCCCTGTTCAACGATAATTCCATCATCCATGAACACGACCCGGTCGGCTGCTTCCCGCGCAAAGCCGATCTCGTGTGTAACGACGATCATCGTCAGGCCCTGATCGGCGAGATCGCGCATCGCCGCCAGCACTTCACCCACCAATTCTGGGTCAAGCGCCGACGTCGGCTCGTCGAACAGCATGAGCTTCGGCTTGATGGCAAGTGCACGGGCGATGGCAATGCGCTGCTGCTGCCCGCCGGACAATTGCCGGGGATACGCGTCGGCCTTGTGCGTCAGCCCGACGCGAGCCAGCAGTTCCATCGCCAGTTCGGTCGCTTGCCCGCGGCTTTGCTTGTGCACGCCGATCGGTGCCTCGATGATGTTCTGCAGTGCCGTCATGTGTGGGTAGAGATTGAATTGCTGGAACACCATGCCGATCTGCCGCCGCTGTACGGCAATTGCCCGGTCAGGCAATTTGTTGAGCCTGCCATTGTGCAGGCAATAGCCAATCTGCTCCCCAGCAACCACGATCGAGCCGCGGTCGATGGCTTCAAGGTGGTTGATGCAGCGCAGGAATGTCGATTTGCCTGAACCTGACGGTCCGAGAACGACGACGACTTCGCCGGTCGCAACATCAAGGTCGATGCCTTTGAGCACTTCGACTTCGCCAAAGGCCTTGTGCACATTGCGCGTCTGCACCAGTGGCTGGACGGCTTCAACAGTATTCATGGACAAAGCGGCGGTCATTTGCTGCCCTCCGGCACCATGGCTGAAATCTCGGCCACGACAACTTGCTCCTGCTTCTTCACTGCCGTCGCGGAGCCGCGCTCACCACGCCCGTAATAGCGCTCGATGAAGCCCTGGCCGATATTAAGGATGGAGGTGATGAACAGATACCAGATGACGGCAACCATGAGCATTGGGATGACTTCGAAGGTTCGGTTGTAAACAGCCTGCACGGAATAGAGCAGATCGGCCATGGCGATGACGCTAACGAGCGATGTTGCCTTGATCATGCTGATCAGCTGGTTGCCGGTTGGCGGGACAATGGAGCGCATGGCCTGCGGAATGATGATCCGCCAGAGAGCCCGGGCGCGGGTCATCCCGAAGGCTTGCGTGGTTTCGATCTGGCCCCTGTCGACGGAAAGCAGCCCGCCGCGGATAATTTCAGCCATGTAGGCCGCTTCATTGAGCGCAAGACCGGCAATTGCGGCGGTCATCGGTGTGATCAGATCATTGGTATTCCAGCTGGCCAGCGTCGGCCCGAACGGAATTGCAAGCGATATCTCCGGAAAAAGCGTGGAGAGATTGTACCAGAATATGAGCTGGACCAGCAGCGGCGTGCCACGGAAGAACCATATGTAAAGACCCGCCAGTGAACTGGCGAGCCGATCGTTAGACATGCGGGCAATGGCGAGAAGCAGCCCGATCACCACACCAATGGCCATGGCGACCACAGTCAGGCCAAGAGTAACGCAGAGGCCTCGCAAGATTGTTTCTTCCGTGAACCATTGCGCTACGGTTGGCCAGCCGAAGTTCTCGTTATGGGCGACGATCCAGAGGAAGTTGGCGGCAATGAGCAGCGTGATCCCCCAGAGAAGCCAACGGTCGGCTCGAAAGGGCTTGTGCGCATTCGCGACATCGCGAAGCGCCGCCTCTGCATCGCCCCGAGGGGGCGATGCCGTGGTCCGGTTGTTCTGGGTCATTTCGCACCCTGGCCCGCAAGATTGATTGCGGGCGCATTGATCATGTTCTTCTCAAGGCCCCATTTCTTCATGATGATGGCATAGGTGCCATTGTCCATGAGAATTTTCAGGCCATCGCGAAGGACCTCCGCCAGCGGCGAGCCTTTCGGCACGACAGCGCCTTGATAGAGGTTATCAAAGCCGTTCTTCTCCCCAGTTGCAGCAAGCTCAAGCTGGCCGTTCGTCTGCTGAACGAAATAGGTCAAGGGAGCCTGCGAAGAGAAGAAGGCGTCAGAACGCTTTGACCGGACCGCCAGGATAGAGCTTGGCTGGTCGGTGAACGACTGTACCTCGATCGCGGCCTTTCCATCCTTGGTGCATTTTTCTGCCTGCGCCTTGATGACCTTTTCGGCCGAACCCGCCGCCATCACGGCAATACGATTGCCGCAAGCTGTATCAAGCGAGGTAATGCCCTTGGGATTGCCCTTCTGCACGGCGAATACAACATACTCCTGCACATAATCGACAAAATCATTAGCCTCCTCGCGCGTGGCGAAGTCGCCCACCGGGCCAAAGGCGAACTGATAGCGGCCAGAATTGATGCCGCTGAGCAGGGCGGACAAGCCGCTGACAGTGGCGTGCTTGATCTTAACCCCCAGAAGCTCACCAAGTGCATTGGTCAGGTCGGCACTGGCACCGGTCATCTCGGTCGGGCCGGCGACGATCTCATAGGGCGGGAACGAGCCGTTGTTCACCGAGATCATACTCCCGGCCTTGCGGATCTCCTCCGGCAGCTTTGCCTTAAGCGCCGCGTTGACGGTCTGTTTGGGTACCACTGTCTCCTCAGCCATGGCTGATCCCGCCAGGACGGAGGTTGTGAGCAACACGGCTGATGCCATTTTCATAAGTTTCATTTTCATTCCCCTTTTCTTGATTCAGTAGAGTTCAGTTGGTCAGGCGAGTTCGGGTCGTGCGAAGCGACGGTTTGCCAGGACCGGCAAGACCGATCGCGCATGGCTGATGCGTTTTGGTGCGATGTCGGCGAAGATCAGTGCCGGTGCTTCACCGGCGCGAACAACTGCAACGCCGAGCGGATCGACAACCATGCTGGCGCCGATATTGCGCTCACCGCATTCACCGACGGCGACGATATAGCAGGTGTTCTCCAAGGCTCTCGCCGTGACAAGCACGTCCCAATGCGCCTCCTTGCCTGGTCCCTTCACCCAGGCCGCGGGCAGGATCAGCACATCAGCACCGTCAACAGCGTGGCGGCGGGCAAGTTCCGGAAAGCGTAAATCGTAGCAGGTCATCAGGCCGAGTTTCAGGCCCGCAACCTCGATCAATTCCGGAATGACTGAGCCGGGTTGAACATTCGTGGATTCCTTGGCGGCAAAAGCGTCGTAGAGATGAAGCTTGCGATATTGCGAAACGATCTCGCCACGCCGAATGGTCACGAGATTGTTGAAAACGCGCTGGCCAGCGGTCGGCACATGAATACACATCATTATGGTCAGACCGCTCTTGCTGCTCGCGGCGAGAAGCTGCGTCATGAACGGCCCGTCAAGCGGTTGAGCTGTCTTCAGCACGATATCCGGATCTGCAATATCGCGGGCAAGGATGCCCTCAGGCAGAACCAGCAGATCGGCACCGCCTTCCGCGGCCCGCCTGATCAGGTCCACACAGATATCGGCATTTTCCTGCCAGACCTTGCTGACGGCAAATTGTCCGAGCGCCACTTTCATGCTGAAACGCCCACGCGGCCGGTTTTGGAGGAATGCCTCATTTCATTGGGGAAGAGATCGGTCGGTGTTAGCAGCATCGGTGTCAGTCCTTGCACATGCAGTTGTTCGGCAAAATTGGCGATCATTCGTTCGTTGGCCGCAAACCCACTCGCATTCCAGCTTTGTGGAAGATCGCGCGCCACATGGCCGAGTTCCTCGATGATCCATGGTGTCGTGTCGGCATATTTGCGGCGCTTGTTCAGCCAGACCCGCTGCGACTCGTCGAAGAGGTCACTCAACTCCTGAGCCAGCCAGGGATGCTCGGCCGCGAACGAGGCCTTGACGCCGAGCAGATGCATCCCCGGCACGTAACCAATCTCGCGGAAATAGGCGAGCTCTTCGGCGCGGAAATCTGGCAAGACATGACGGAAGTTCGAACTGGCGCCAAAGAAGCTGTCGGGCATGAAAGGCGTGAAAACCGCATCCAGCTCGCCGGTCTCGAGCAGTTCCATCATAGGCCGCTCGCCCGGCGCAGCTTCGATGCGGCCAGGACGACCGAAGCCGTCAAGCCGGTCGACAATCGGGTGCACCCCGGTCAAACGGCCGGCGTACCAATACGCATCCTCGATACCGACACCCGCATGAGCAAGCGCAGCACGCGTCCAGGTATTGCCGGAGTCGCGCCAGCCGGTGACGCCGATCTTCTTGCCTGACAATTGTTCGAGACGGATGATCGGGCTATCTTTGGCGGTTATGACGCAGCGATGGCGAAAACCGCGCATGATGAAATTGGGAATGCCGAGTATATCTGTCTCGCCCTTTGCCCGGCCGCCGGCATAGCGGCTAAAGGAGATTTCCGCTGCGTCGTATTGCGGATCGGCGCCGAGATCCGCAACGAGCGTGCCAATCCGATCGATCTTCAGATCCAGCCTTTCTGAACTGACGTCGCCAAGCACAAGCGGTGTCAGATAATCCCAATCGCGGACAGCCAATCGAACAGTGATACGCAAGACATTTCCTCGCAGGTTTGTATTTTCCAACGGGAAGCTAAATGTTCATTCTTGACTGATCAAATACTATTACGTTACTGAACATTAAAAAAGGGGTCTAAAATGAGCGAAATTGCCTCGGTTGAATGGTTTGCTGAGAAATTGAGTGACCGAACGATGCGCGGCATCGCCATTGAGACCAGCGCCCTTATCCGCGCAGGCGCCATCCCCGTCGGCACCAAACTACCGGCAATACGCGATCTGGCATTTATACTCGGCATCAGTCCGGCGTCGGTATCGGAAGCATGGAGCGAGCTGCGGCGGCAAAAGATCATTACCGGTCGCGGGCGCAACGGCACATGGGTGAGCGGCGACCGGATTGCACCACGTCCCGCCCGCCTTGCCAGCGCGGGCGACTATGGCGATGAAGTTCTCGACCTTTCCATGGCCGTTCCCGATGTTGAATTGCTGCCGCCGCTTGGCGAAGCGCTCCGACACGGCGCTTCGGCAGAAAATCTCAACAGCTACCGGCGCGTTCGGATTCTTGCGGACCTGCAGGCGGCGGTGGAACCGCGATGGCCCTACAGACCGGAAGCCTTTCTTGCTACCAACGGCGGCTACAACGCCGTCTACGCGCTTCTGCATGCGCTGGTGATGTCGGGATCCTTCATTGCAATCGAAGACCCGACCGCCATGCGCCTTCTCGACATTCTGGAGGATCTCGGTGCCCATATTCTTCCCGTGCAATGCGACGCCGATGGTCCGCTGCCGGATTCGCTCGCAGCGGCATTGGAGAAGAAGCCCGCCGCTTTCCTGTTTCAGCCCCGCACCCATTGCGTCACGGGATGTGGGGTGAGCAGTGCTCGCTTGGATGAACTTGCCACAGTTCTGAAGGACAGTGACGCCCTTATTATCGAGGATGACGGCGTTGGCGATGTTTCCAGCGCTGCCGCCGGCAACACTTGGCAATCACTTTCCCGACCGGGTCATCCACATTGTATCTTATTCCAAGAGCCTTGGCCCGGATTTGCGGCTCGCGGTGCTATCCAGTTCAAAGCGTATCGTTGAACAGATCCAGTCCTATCGCAGTTTCAGTGCCGGTTGGACCAGCCGAGCTCTGCAGTCCGCTGTTGCCTGGCTGCTCCACGATGAGGAAACGGGCAAGAGCATGGTGCAAGCCCGAACCATCTACAAGCAGCGGCGAGACGGGCTGATGCGGGCACTCGGCGAGCGCAATGTTCATCTTTCTGGAGGCGATGGGCTTGTGCTTTGGATCCCCGTCGCGTCCGAACAATTTGCATTAGTGACCCTTGCTGCGCGCGGCATTGCAGTCCTGGCGGGTGAGAAATGTTCGGTCCGGCCGATCAACTATATTCGCGTCGCAACCAGTATCCTGAGAGAGCGGCAAGAGGAAGTCGCCGACGCGATCGCGCTTGCCGTCCGCAGTCCGGATCAACGATTTTGAGGGGCCTCAGATATCGTCATTTACAAATAGGTCGTTTCACATCCGCCCGGCCGAACGAACCTTCGGTCCCGCCCTCCAAGCGCTCGGCAGCCCAGTCGGGCCAAAGGCAATTGGAATTTCTGCAATCACTGTTCAACATGATATCAGGCGTGCGGCGGAAGCGGCGCGCCATCGCTTTTTGCTGCAAGCCAGTCCCGAACGCGGTAGTAGCGCAGTGTCAGCTGTGGTCCGAAACTCATGTAGAATGGTGCTGCCTTCAATGGTTCCAGTTTCAGCCCCAGCTCCTCCTTCGGCATTCCCATCGCCCACTCTGACAAAATGGCGCCCAGCATACTTCCTGTCGGAACACCGCGCCCGGAGAGACCCGTAAGGCCAACCACGCCCGGCGCGAGATTATAGAGCCTGGGGATCGTTCGATATTGCATATCCAACTCGCCAAACCAGAAATACTCCCAGTGGATTTCGTCAAAAATTTGCGGATGAAGCCATTTGAGGCGATCGGTCATCACTTGCTTGGTATAGGCAATGTCCCTGCCGCGCCGGCCCATCGGAAACATCGAGGCAACAATACGGCCTTCGCCATTATATTTATAGACGTAGATATCGCCTCGGCCGTCATGGATTGTGGTATTTTGTGGAAGGACGCACTGTCGCAGATCCTCGGCAAGTGGTTGGGTTGCTGCCACAAATACACGCTGTATCTTGAACGTCTTGTCCAGTCCCGGCCAGCCTCCAACCGTATAAGCGCCCGTGCAAAAGATGACTTTTTCGGCCAGAACTGAACCTTGGGGCGTGTTGACTGCCCATCCTTCACCGACACGTTCAAGCCCGGTTACGCGTGAATATGTATGCACGCTGCCGCCTTCCGACATCACAGCGCGAGCCAGTCCGCGCGCATAGCCGAGTGCATTTAGATGCCCGCCCTCTGCGTGGAACCAGCCGCCATGAAAGCGCGGACTTCCGGTCATTGCCTCAATCTCGTTCTTGTCGAGAACACGCGTCCTTGCGCCCACGCCATTGTACTCCCGCGCCTTGTCCCTGATCGCTGCCATGGCGCTAGGGGTATGTGCACCCATCACATACCCGTTTTGCTGCCACTCGCAGTCGATCTTGTAGTGCGCTATCATTTCCGAGACGCGGTCATTGGCGCGCGTCTGCCGCTTGATAAGTCTTGCCGCCCACGGTTCGCCCAGCATCTTACGCAGCTGCGGCAAACTGTAATGCGTGAACGTTGGCGTGCAGTGTCCGGCATTGCGCCCGGATCCGCCAAAACCGATTTCCTGTGCCTCAAGCAACACGACGTTCACACCCGATCGCGCGAGCTCCAGTGCGGTGGTCAGCCCGGTATAGCCGCCGCCAACAATACAAACATCAGCCTTGATCCCGCCTTCCAGCCTTGACGTCCCCGGTGCCGGTGCGGCCGTCGCATACCAGAGCGTTGCCTCGAAGGGGGAGAATTTCGCCATGGTTCTTGGATCCCTCAAATCAGGTCGCTACGGGCATCAAGCGCATCGCGCAGGCCGTCGCCGATAAAATTGAAGCTGGTGACGGCAAGCGTAATGGCCACGCCAGGGACGATCGCCAGCCACGGAGCCGATTGGAGGTACTGTTGCGCGCCGTTCAACATATTGCCCCAACTTGGCAGCGGCGGTTGAATGCCGTAACCGAGAAAACTGACGTACGCCTCAAGAAGGATCGCCCGCGCCACGGTCAGCGTCGCTGCCACGATGATCGGACCCATCGCATTTGGCAGAAGCTCGCGAAACATAATCCAGCGATTGCTAAGACCAAGCATGCGCGCCGCCATGATGAAATCGCGTTCACGCAAGGAGCGGACCTCCGCCTCGACAATACGGGCCACCTCCATCCAGCTCGTGATGGCAATGATGACCGTGATCATGATGGGACTGGGCTTTATAAATGCGGCGAGCGCCAGCAGCAGGAAAATGCTGGGAAACGACAGGACCGCATCGACGAAACGCATCAACACGGTCCCGATCCGTCCGCCATAGTACCCGGCCACGACACCAATCGTGGCACCGATGAGCGTGCTCAACACCATCGCGGCGAACCCGACCAGCATTGAAATGCGGCCGGCCATCAGAAGGCGAGCAGCAATGTCGCGGCCGAGCGGATCAGTACCAAGGAAATGATAGCCGGTGAGCGGTGGCGAAAAACGCGCGCGCAAGTCAATGTAGAGGTCATTGTAGGGAAGAAGATAAGGCCCGATGACACAGGCAAGCGTGAGGACGCTCACCATGACAACGCCAAGTGCCGCGAGGCGGTGGCGCATGAACCGCCTGAAGGTACGGCTGTTCCACCAGCCGGATCTCACGGGCGGATTTACGGGTGGGGAAGAAACGGACATGACAATTTCCCTACGTTAGCCGGATGCGCGGATCAACAAAGGCGGTCAGCAAGTCTGCCGCAAGGTTACTGAGGAGGACGAGAATGGCAGAGAACATCAGCAGCCCCATCACCACCGGGTAGTCCTGGTAGCCGAGACTATCGAGGAACAGCCGGCCCATCCCCGGCCACGTGAAGACCGTTTCGGTGACAAGTGCCCCACCAAGCAGGGTGGGGACCTGCAACCCGGCCAGCGTGATCATGGGCAACAGGGCGTTGCCCACCACATGTTTCATCAGCACGCGTCGGGGCGTCATGCCTTTCGCCTTGGCTGTGCGGACAAAATCTTGATTGATGACATCAAGCGTAGCCGTTCGCATGTACCGGCTCCAGACCGCTACATCGACCAGAGCCAGAACCATGGCAGGCATAATGAGATGGATGGCATAATCCAAGAACGATCCATTACCGATGGTGTACATATTGCCGGCCGGCAGCCATCCGAGCTTCAGCGAGAAAATGTAAATCGCCACGAGACCAAACCAGAAGGTCGGGATCGAGAGCGCCACCATAGCACCGACGGTCGCGGCATAGTCGAAGAGCGAATAGCGCTTGGTCGCGCCCTTGATGCCGACCCATGTACCGACCGTCACGGAGATGACGGTTGCTGTTCCCATCAAGAGCAGTGTGGCGCCAAAATGCCCGCCAATGACATCGAGGACCGGACGGCTGTCACGGAAGGATCGGCCCCAGTCGCCGCGCAGCAGGCGCCAGGCCCAGTCCGCATATTGGACAATCAACGGCCGGTCGAGGCCCATTTGCACAGCAATCCGGTCAAGGTCTGCCTGACTCATGCCGGGCGTCAGCGCAAATTGTGACAATGGGCCGCCTGGGGCGAGGTTGAGAACGGCAAAGCCGATCATGGATACCAGCACCAGCAGCACGAGGCTTTGGCCGAGCCTGCTGAGAATGTAGCGGGTCATGGCATGGATCTCCAATAAAGTGGTCTGGGCACAGACTTGACCGGCGTCCGGTCAGCCCCAAGCTGGGGGCCGGAGCTGATCTCCGGCCCCCTCGCCCTACGCCTGTTCCCAGTACCAGGTACCGACATTCCAGGAATCGATGCGGTTGTTCACGTTTGGCGTGAAGCCGACCATGCCCTTCTTGTGGCCCCGGACTGTCGCGTATTGAAAGATCGGCAAAAGCGGCAGATCGTTGCGGATGACCTCCTGGATCTTCAGGTATGCCTTCTTGCGTTCTTCTGGAATAAAGACACGCCCGCCCTCTGCGAGCAGCCGATCGACTTCCGGATTGGAATATTGCGAGGTGTTCTGGCCCGCGCCACCCTTGGCGTTAATGGACGTCGACAGGAAGTAATCCGATGTGTCGGGATCCGGTCCGGTAAGGAAATTGATACCGACCACGACAGAATCGAATTTCGACTGCATCCAGTATTCACCCCACATGACAGCAGGCGGCAGATTGGAGATCGTCATCTCAACGCCGATATCCTTGAAGGATTGCTGCATGTACTGCTGAACCTGTTCGCGGATGTGGTTGCCGGCTGTTGTCGAATTGGAGAAGGAAAGGCGCACGCCATCCTTGGCGCGGATACCGTCCTCACCCGGTTTCCAACCGGCATCATCCAGCAGTTTCTTGGCCTTCTCGATATCAAACTCATGCTTGGGCAGATCCGGATTGAAATAGAAGGACTGTTGCGGCATGTAGGTTTCCGTTGGTGCCGGCAAACCATAGTAGAGCGCATCGATGATGGTCGTCTTGTCCAGCGCGTGGTAGAGCGCCTGGCGCACCGCAATGTCCTTAAATTGCGGCCTTTCCATATTGAATGTGACCGATCTCGACGGTGGCGCCGGGGACGACCGCCACGTCTTTGCCCTCCAAAGCCTTCGCCTCATCATAATGATCGGGCGTGATCCACTGCAGACCCGTCACGTCGATGTCGCCAGTCTTGAACTGGGTGTAAAGGACGGTAAGGTCCGGAATATATTTGTAAATGAGCCGTTCGAGATAAGGGCCGTCGCCGTAATAGTCTGTATTGGCGGCAAGTTCGATATGATCACCCGCGACACGTTCGACCCATTTGAACGGTCCGGTCCCGACCGGTGCATTGTTGAACGGCGCAGCGTTGCGATCGGCTTCCGGTTCCAAAATATGCTTGGGCACGATAAAGGTGGCCGCGAGGATCGAGGGATAGGGCGCATAGGGTTTATCCATGCGCCAGGTAATTTCGGTCGGTGATACGACCTTGAGGTCGCGTACCAGGTCGTGACCTGCGCGCCTGCCACTGCGAAAATTCGGATCGACCACCAGTTCAAGCGTGAATTTGACGTCTTCGGCGGTGAAAGGTTTGCCGTCATGCCATTTCACGCCATCGCGCAGCTTGACTTTCCAATTGAGACCGTCAGCTGAAATACCGCCATTTTCGACACTCGGTACTTCGGCTGCAAGTGCGGGGATGAATTTGCCTTCCGGATCAACGTTGAAGAGAGGATCAAAGACACTGAAGTGAATCCCCTCATCCACCTCGATATGCAACATGTGTGGATTGAAGACGGTTGGTTCCTGAGAAAAGCCGATAATGACCTGGCCTTTGGGTGCAGATGGCGGTGCGGCAAAAGCCTTGTCACGGCCGAAAATCCCCGGCATGACCAGCCCAGATGCCCCGACCAATCCCATCATGGTGAGAGTCTGGCGCCGGGTGGGACGAAGAATTGAATTTTGATGCTTATCGGACATTGTCGTTTCCCTTCATTATTGGTTTGTTCAATGTTCAGGTCTGCATGCGTATCTGCCCCTTTACGGCAGATCATTCTTTGGTGGCGCGGCTCCTCAACCGTACTGTTTGTCAGAACCCGCTGATCGGCTGCACCTTTGAGCCATCGCTGAAACGGGAAAATCGGAAATCGGCCGGGTCAACGACGGGCGAACGGCCAGTAACAATATCGGCCATGAGGCGGCCGGCCGCCGGGCCAATACCAAACCCGTGACCTGAAAAACCCGTGGCAATATAAAATCCCGGAATCTGGTCCACGGCGGAAATCACCGGGACCGCATCGGGCGTCACATCAATATATCCGGCCCAGCGTTGCGCAACCTGTGCCTGATTGAAGACAGGGAAGGCAGATTTCAGATTGTCGAAAGCCCGGCTGGACATATCGAGCGAAGGTTTTGGATCAAGGACCCGGTTGTATTCAAACGGGCTCGCCTCATCCATATTCCAGCGGGTCGGCATACGCATTTCATCAAAGAAGCGCCCGCCAAGGCGAAACGACAGTGAACGCCATTCCATTTTGAGCGCCGGCAGGAACTGGAATGCATAGCGGAATGATTTCGGCACGATATCGACAATATTCTCGTGGCCCGATGCGATGGTATAGCCACCATCTTGTCGCTTGCGTATCGCAAAATCCTTGGACCAGATGGCGGATTCAGGACCACCCTCCAAGGGTTGTGTCCGCATTACGGTGTTCATGACCTTCAGCTGCGGCAGATCGATATCGTAACGGCCGCAAAAAAGATTGGACCAGGCACCGCCAGCCAATACGACACAATCGCACGCGATGCGGCCACGCTCGGTAACAACGCCGGACACCTTTCCTGCCGCAGTTTCAACGCCACGCACAGCACATTCGGTGAGGATCGCCGCTCCCTTGTCGCGCGCAGCCTCCGCCACGGCCGGCGCGGCCTTTTGCGGCTCGGCCCGACCATCGGCGGGCGTATAGAGCGCGCCTTTCAGTTTCATGTTGCCCCCGGGCAGGAGATCCTGAAGCTCCTTGCCGCTCAGCATGCGGCTCTCGAGCTGATATCCGTGGAGATTCCTGCCCCAGCGTTCATGCTCGTCATAGGACTTTTCGTCCGGACAGGTGAACAGGATGCCGGCGCGCTTATAGCCCGTGTCGCGGCCCAGCCTCTGGTCAAGCCCGGACCAAATACGCAAAGCCTCTGCCATCAGCGGCACTTCACGTGGATCGCGGCGTGAGATGCGCACCCAACCCCAGTTGCGGCTCGATTGTTCCTGGCCAATGCCACCCTTTTTCGCACAAAGCCACCCTGTGACCGCGTTCAGCCAGTTCCAAAGCCGTGGAAGTGCCGATGATGCCGCCGCCAATCACAACCACATCGACTTTTTCCGGCAGGTTTTCATCACCGTGAACACGAACGACGTAGGGACCGGGCATTTAATAGGTTTCCTCTAATTGGCAGTTGATTGTGAATTCGGCAACGCTCGCCTCATTGGGAAGATCGAGCAACATCGCGGTGATACGGGCAATGTCGGCTGGATTGGTCATCAGGCTGTCTTGGCGGCTGGTCAGGCTGCGCGCCATGTCCGTTGCGACAAATCCAGGACAAACGGCGGTGGCACGAATGCC
Organism: Phyllobacterium sp. A18/5-2; assembly: GCF_025452215.1. Classification (NCBI taxonomy): domain Bacteria; kingdom Pseudomonadati; phylum Pseudomonadota; class Alphaproteobacteria; order Hyphomicrobiales; family Phyllobacteriaceae; genus Phyllobacterium; species Phyllobacterium sp. A18/5-2. Next base: position 1,513,780 of record NZ_CP104967.1, read on the forward strand.
AAGATCCCAGCCCGTGTGGCGAAGGCCATGGGCCAGCGCCACGGCTGCAAATTTGGAGACGGAATAGAGACTGGCACGCGCGGATTTCACGCGTTTTCCCGACAGCGAGCCGAGGACGATGATGCGGCCCCGGCCGCTCTTGCTGAGCGCGTCCCAAGCCGCGGCAGCCAACCGCCGCGGCGCCTTTACATTCACCGCCAACAGTGCATCAAGATCGGCGTCTTCAGCTTCGATCACATTTTTTGCGATCATGATCCCGGCATTGGCAACGACCGCATCGATGCGGCCGAACCGTGTCAGCGCTTGCGCGACCCATTGTGCCTCCACTGCAGTATCGTTCGCGTCATAAGCGACGACCTGAACCAGATCGGGGTCAGCCCAGTCCGGCAATTGTGGGTTACGCATGCCAAGCGAAAGCCGCCATCCTGCATCGCCGAGAAAGCGGGCAATCGCCTCGCCTATACCCCGATTGGCTCCTGATAGGAGTGCCACACGTTCTTCTGCCATACCTCACTCCTGGCATTCATTTCGTTCCCACCATTTTCCGGTACGCCCGGCGCAGAATATCCATGAGTTGCGCTTGCTCTTCTTCCACGATGAAAGAAAAGAAGTCTTTCGACTGCTTCGTCACGATCGGCCTGATTTTTGCCGCAAGTTCAGCACCTTTAGCTGTAACAAACAGCTCGTGTGCCCTCCGCTCTCTTGCCGACGTTTGCCGAACGAGCAGGTCATGATCGATCATCTGATCAATAAGACGCCCCATCGCAGAGCGATCTTTCATGATGATTTGTGCGATGACCGATGGTCGTATGCCCGGATGGCTGTCGACCAGAAGCAGTGTGGTAATCTTGCCTGTCCCCCGGGCCACATCAAGGCCATCCAACCGCTCATCGAGATCGCGCGAAACGGCAATGTTCATGGTGCGGATATAAAAGCTCAACGTATTCTCGAGCACGTCAAGATTGACATGTTCGATCGATGTTGGCTTTGGTCCGCCATCAGACATTGTGGCAAACTCCTTCCACTCCTGCCTCGAGGGTCCGAGCAGGTTCCGGATAGATCGTTATGCAGCTTTCAATTTCCATGGTTCGGCAAATAGTGGATAAATGCAACTATTATTTTGCCTCGGGCTATACGAATGCGATCAAAAAATAAATTTGCCCGTTTTGGAGGCAAATCCTCGGCAAACGGGCACAATATCAGCGTTCAATGCGCAAAGATCAGGCGGCGGGTTCCCACTCGTGTCCGGGGATAGCCGAGACCAGCTTGCGCGTGTAGGGGTGTCCGGGATTGCGAAAGATCTGCGAGGGAGGACCGAATTCCACGATCTCGCCGCGATACATCACGGCAATGTCGTCGCAAATCTGGCTCGCTACACGCAGGTCATGGGTAATAAAGACCATCGCTACGTTCAGCAGCTTCTGGATCTGTGTCAATAGTTCAAGGATCTGTGCCTGGATGGATACGTCTAAAGCCGAGACGGCCTCGTCGGCGACAAGCAAGACGGGGTCGAACATCAAAGCGCGAGCAATACCAATGCGCTGACGCTGGCCGCCGGAAAACTCGTGCGGATAGCGATCGTAGGCGCCTTCATCGAGCCCGACGAGCTTAAGCAGTCGCACCGCCTTGGCCCTGGCCTCAACGCCGCTGGTGCCATGCGCCATGGGGCCAACCACGAGGATTTGACCAATGGTGTGGCGCGGGTTGAGCGAGGCAAACGGATCCTGAAAAATCATCTGAATGTAGGGGCGCAATGACCGGAACTCGTTCGGTGAGAGCGGCGCTATGTCCTGTCCATTGAACAAGATCTTGCCGCCATCAGCATCCATCAATTTAAGCAGGACACGCCCAAGTGACGATTTGCCCGAACCCGACTCGCCGACAATACCAAGTGTGCGGCCCTTGCGGATGGTGAAACTCACATCATTGACCGCATGCACCGTGCGACCCTTTGAAAAGAACCCACCACCAGTTTTGTAGATCTTGTTGAGTTTCTGCACGTCAAGCACGACCGGTGCTTGTGCATTGCTTGCCCTGTCCTCGTCGCGCATGCGTGGTACAGCCGCCGTCAAGCGCTGAGTGTAAGGATGGGTAGGATGATTGAGAACGTCAAAAGCCTTGCCCTGTTCGACGATCCTGCCTTTTTCCATGACCACCACCCGATCCGCGATCTCGGCCACGACACCAAAATCATGGGTAATGAACATCACGCTCATGTTCTTGTTGCGCTGGATCTTGCGGATCAGTTCAAGGATTTGCGCTTGTGTCGTCACATCCAGGGCAGTCGTCGGTTCATCTGCGATCAGCACGTCCGGTCCCAACGCCAAGGCTATCGCAATCATGACGCGCTGGCGCTGGCCACCTGAAAGGCGAAAAGGATATTGATGTTGCATGAGCATGGGGTCAGGAAGACCCACTTCCTCAAGCAAATCGAGCACAGCTTTCCTGCGGCTTTCCGGTGTCCCCACCTTGTGAACTTCCATCACTTCGGCAATCTGGTCACCGACCGTCATCAGCGGATTAAGAGCGGAAAGCGGGTCCTGGAATATAATCGAGACCGAGCGACCGCGCAGTTCGCGCACCTCGGTCTCTTTCGCTTTAAGGATGTCCACACCCTTGAAACGGATTGCGCCTGCGCTGGCGCGAATGGATGATGGCAAGAGCCCCATTATGGCATTGGCCGTGACGGATTTGCCGGAGCCGGATTCACCGATGATGCAAAGGATTTCTCCCGCTTGCAGATCAAAGGAGATGTCCTCGACGGCATACCGTCGCTCCATGCCCTTTGGCAGATCGATGGAAAGGTTTTCAACGGCAAGAATTGCGTTTCTGTCAATTTCGGTGCTTCGTTGAACGTCGCTCATCATCACAAAGTGACCTCTCATTGCCAAGCCGATACGGCTACCCTTCCATTTAGCGCTTGTAATTTCAAGCAAGAAGCAGGCCAAATTCGATCCACTCCAACATACATCGGTGATCGAATTTTGGGACGACGAACCATGTTCGTCGGCGCCTGTGAGCGGTTCTCAAGATGGGCCCGGTGAAGCGAGCGGAATGGCTGGCCGCATCCCCGGCTGTGCACTTGTTTCGCCAAGGGTGTTTTGAGGCGCTTGGCCAGAAACGATCGCCTCCCTTCGAAGCAGCGTCTACCTTCGATTAAATAGTTTGTCATATAAAGGCCGAAATGCGAGGTCGCACAATGCCTGATTCCAAGCCGTCCCTGATATCCCGACTATTCCTGTTCAAGGCGGTTTTGCCCATTGTTGCGATTGCGATCGCCTTGTTCTGCGGCGTGTTCATGCTGCTCGCCTGGTCCAGTCGCATGACTGACCAGATCGCTGTCGAACGACAAGAGCGCCTCATCGCCCTGGTTTTGTCTCAGGCGCAGTTCTCGATCGCGCATGATCAGGAAAGCGCGACCGTATGGGATGATGCAGTCCGCCAGGTCAAAGGGTCGGATAATTCGGAGTGGCTTAACAACAATCTCGGCGGATGGATGACCAAATATTTTGGTCACGATTTGATTTATATCCTCGACCCAAACGACGACGCGCGATTTGCTTTTGCCGGTGGCCAAATTGTCGAGCGCGCGACATATCAGTCTGTCAGATCCAAAGTGGCGCCACTGGCCGCAAAACTCAGAGGTCTGCTGCGAGGACCAGCCCAAGACGAGCTCGGCGCGCGCGTGTTAAGCGCCGGTGCGTCAGAGATCTCGACCCTTGGCGGCAGGCCTGCAATTGTCAGCGTCAAGCCCGTCATCTCTGACACAGGCGATATCAAACAGACGGTAGAAGAGACCTACTTGCATGTTTCCATTCGTTATCTCGATAAAAGCTTTATCGCCGATCTTGAGCGGAACTATCTTTTCTCCGGCCTGCGCTATTCCGCCCACAACTTATTGCAACCCGGCGAATACAGCTATCCGCTTCACTCGTCCGCTGGAGACTCGATGGGGTACTTTATCTGGAGCCCTTATCGTCCCGGCTCAACGGTCATGGCGCAAATCGCACCGCCCTTCATAGGCATCGCGGCGGTGATGCTGGGCCTGGTGGTCACCCTTGTCGCGATCCTGCGGCGGCGGTCTGCGAAATTACGCGCCAGCGAAGAGAGGTTGAATTTTCTCGCACTGCATGATTCCCTGACTGGTCTGCCAAATCGGGCACACTTCAATGACAGGCTTGATGCGTCATTGTCGAACATCAAGAACGCCTCGGTGGCAGTGCTTTATCTTGATCTCGATCGGTTCAAGCAGGTCAATGACACGCTCGGGCATCCGGTCGGTGACGAACTTATCCGGCAATTCACCCGGCGCATCAAAAACATCATCGATCAGAAGAACTTCATGGCTCGGGTCGGCGGTGATGAATTCACCATCATTGTCAGCGACTGCGTACCACTTTCGGCGATCGAGACGCTTTGCGAGAAAATGATTACTGTCGTCCGGCATCCCTTCGACATCGATGGAAATCACATTTTCGTCGGCGTGAGCATCGGGGTCGCAATTTCCCCTCAACATGGCACAAATGGAGAAGAACTTATTAGAAAAGCCGACATTGCGCTTTATCACGCCAAAACGGCGGGGCGAAGCCGATTTGCGGTGTTTGGCAAAGAGATGGACGCAATGCTTCAGCAGCGCCGCATATTGGAACGCGAGTTACGCGAGGCAATGAAGTCGGATGTCCAGATACAGGTTCACTATCAGCCGCTTTATTCCGCCAAGGAAGGGCGCCTCACCGGAGTTGAAGCTCTCCTGCGCTGGCAGCATCCGGAACGGGGTTGGATTTCACCGGATATATTCATTCCCATTGCAGAAGAAGCCGGCTTGATCGAGGCGCTGGGCGAATTTGTCCTGCGACAGGCCTGCCTGGAATCAAGGTCATGGCCAATCCAGACCCTTGCAGTAAATGTGTCAGCAGTGGAACTGAGAAATCCCGCCTATGCCATGCGCGTTGCAAAATTGTTGCTCACAATTGGAGTGGACCCTCGCCGGCTGGAGCTTGAGGTTACCGAAAGCGCCCTTATGGACAGCACCGGCCATTGTGAACACAATATCCGGGCACTTCGTGCATTGGGCGTGACCATCGCGCTGGATGATTTTGGCACGGGTTTCTCGTCACTTGGAAGACTGCAGCAGCTTGAGGTCGACCGTATTAAGATCGATCGAAGCTTTGTTCAGGGCTTCGGCCGCTCAGCCAATGACGAAGAAATCGTCAGAGCCATTGTTGACCTCGCCCACGCGAAAGGTCTTCGTACGACAGCAGAAGGCGTGGAGACAACCGAGCAAAGCGACTATCTCCGTCGCATTGGGTGCGATGATCTCCAAGGATTTCTTCTGTCCCGCCCTGTGCCCGTTGCGCAAATCGAACGTTTGCTTGGTGTGTCAGACTTGCTCGTTGTGGATGTTGAAGCGCCGGGAAACCGTGCCAAGACCCCTTGAGTGATGCGAACCGCCGCCAGAGATCATCTTCGCTCAGAGACAACGGGCGGAAGAAGCCCTGGTGCGTGAGGCAATCAGCCGGCTGCGTTGGTCATAAGTGCAGGCCAGAAATAGAGGTTTCGATCCGTAGCAGAGAAATATCGAACCTATAAAGCCGCCTTTTGGCGGATCAACCGGCGATGCAGATGATCGAAGACACCCAATAGGTTTTTAACACGCCAACTCCCGTTGATGAGCGCAGAAGCTCTTTTCGGCGCGAAGCCTTGATCGTGCGCGGCTAATCTTCAGGTCACAATATTCAGGACCGGGCAATCGGAACCAACATTTTGGTTTCGATTTGCCCCGCGACCGAAAATACAACAAGTTCCGTGTTCTGTCCGATCTTGTCGCCCCCCATCAATCTGACAATGTCATCAACGCCGCCGACCGGCTTGCCATCGATCGCAAGAACATAGTCGCCTTCCCGCAGGCCGCCACGCTCGGCAGGCCCGCCGGGTTCCACGCGTCTCACGCGCACTGACGTCGTTTGTGCAGTCCCTGCTTGAAGAGCGATTTTGCGCGGTAGCTCAATACTATCACCGGCGATCCCGATGAACGCGCGCCTGACCTGGCCAAAGCGAAGTATTTCTGAAACGACAAAGTTCGCCGTATTGGAAGCCACCGCAAATGCAATGCTTTGCGCACCTTGAATAACGGCTGTGTTCACGCCGATGACCTCACCGTTCGAAGACACCAATGGCCCCCCGGAATTGCCGGGGTTAAGGGCCGCATCAGTCTGGATAACATCCTCCATGAGGCGCCCGCTCGCAGCTCGCATTGAGCGCCCGAGCGCCGAAACAATACCAGCGGTTACCGTCCATTCAAAACCGAGCGGATTGCCGATCGCAATGGCAATATGGCCCCTTCGAAGGCGCTTGGAGTCTGCGAGCCGAGCCCAGGCTCCAATGCTCGCCTCGGCCCGAATGAGAGCAATGTCCGTATCGACGTCACGCCCTAGAACCCGTCCTTCAGTGATAAATCCATCCGGCGCGGTAATGCGCGCAATTTTTGCATCGCCGACGACATGGCTGTTCGTCACAATCAGCCCGTCGGGCGAGATGGCAAAGCCGGAACCATGTCCGGCTCTCCCGCCCACTCGTTCGATCCGGCTCACCGCTGGTCCAACGACGTCGACCGCACTTGCAATGGCCTGAGAATATGCATCCGTCAGCGCACCGTCATCTGCGGGCACTATGTCTTTGTCTATGTAACCCATCATCCGATCCTTGAAACGGCGGCTGCGTCGCCGCTGCCGCCGGCGGACGGACCACAGTGGCATCCATTCCGTTGTGATGTTTCTGTCATTAGATGGATGGGCGTCAGTTGGCTTTCAAGGCGCTCACCGCGGACACCGGCATTGATCGCCAGTCGCGGATGAATTGGCGACGATGAAGCCAGGGCTGGGACGTCCGCTGTGGGGCAGAAACTCACCATTTGTCGTTGGATTGCAAGCCAAACTACTTTCCAATCGACTGCTCCTGAAGTTCTTCGCCCACCAGGCAATTATAGGGCTTGTATTGCACCAGTCGCATTTGCTGCCGCCGACCTTCGGTTAACTTGAGACCTGAAATCTCAATAAGGAGCTTGTGGCGAATTGCCTCCGCAAACTGGGTGATGTCGGTAACGGGCAGGATAAATGCCCCTTCGCCGCCGATGACGCATTTTTCGTAGTAGACATCGATTTCCGAAAACGAGACCGAACGAGGAGGGCCCTTCAACACGATCGGGAGGCCGTCGATGACGATCCCCTCGGCGACTGCAGCATTGCGGGCAACGGGCACGGGTGCCCCAGCATTGTTGGGTCCATCCCCAGATACATCGATTATGCGGCGGCTGGCCCGAAATCCGTTGGATCGAAAAAGCGCTCTTGCAAACGCCAACGCGTTTGAGATCGATGTAAAGGATATCCGTCTGACGGGTTGACGTTGCAACGCGTCGGCAAATCGGGCCGCAGATTCTGAACTGTCAATCAAGCTCCACGGAACGACCTGAACTGCTGACCCACCCCACTCGATATAGGTTACTGCAACCTTGCCAAGCGCGCCCCCACGCAAGGCATTGACAATCTCGGGGCTTCGGAATGCCGCCACGTAGCCCTGACGTTGAACTTGCTGCTCTTCGACATCCATCGAATAGGAGACATCAACGGCGATGACCAGCTCGAGATCTACGGCCAAAGGGTATCGTTCGGCAAAACTAATCCCGCCTAAAACACAAAAGGAGGTAATAACCGCCCATTGCAGTCTCATTTTTGTTCCCTGCGACCTTAACCAATAAAGTCGTTAACAATGGCGACACATCAACTGTCCCAAACCCAGTCCGTTGGCAGCCAGCGAAACCCCATACCGTCTTTCACCACGTGACCAACGCCAGGAAACGGATAGTCATATCCGGCGACCAACAGCCTGTCGTTTGCCGCCCGGTCCAACAAGGCCCGGCGCGTCTTGGCTCCTTTGTCGGGGTCATGGTCCCACTTGATGTGCCATTCCGGTTTGTCAAATGTGATATGGATGCTCGGTGCGGCATCCCCGGTAATCAAAAGCTGCTCGTTTGCGGAAGCTACCAGCAGCGAAATATGGCCTTGCGTGTGCCCTGCTGTATCGAGAACAGTTACACCCGTAACCACATCGGTTCCTGTCTTGATCGGATGCACACGGTCGCCAAGGGCGGCGAACACCTTTTTTACCGCTGGCGCCGTATCGGCTGCCCATTTTGGCAGTTTGGACGCCGCATCTGGTGAATTCCACAGGTCCAGCTCGATTTCGGAAAGCACCAATTCGGCGTTGGGAAACTGCTTGGCCGGATCCGCCCCAAACCCGCCTATATGATCGGGGTGGCAATGAGTGAGCACAATCGTGTCAATCGAGATCGGGTGTGATGCCCGCCGCTGCCAAAGTTTTGGTCACACGCCCCGCGTGAACGGCCCAGCCCGTACTTGGCCCAAGGCCGGTATCGATCAGGATACGTTTCTGCCCAGTATCGATTAGCAGCGGACTAGCCTGGAGCCGGAACACATCCGGTGCGATGTAGTGCGCGTCAAAGTATGCCTTCTTCTCGTCCGCTTGGACATTCGTTGCAATGCTGTCCGTGGGTAAAAAGAACACCCCGTCGCAGAGCGCTGTAATGTGGAACTCACCAAGGGTGAACGAATAGTGGCCTGGGGATGCTTGGATCGGGCCGGCAGCTGCCGATGCGAATTCTGGGATTTCCAAGGCTGAAACAACGGTTCCAGCGACTGCGGCTTTCAAGAAAGCCCGCCTATTTGTTGCCAACATGGTGACCTCTCTTTCGAAAAAGTCCGCCCAATCCCCACTTGTTTAATCCTGTCACTGAAATTTACCACGAACAGGGGCGCTGGGCGATCTAATTCGACCAACGCAAATGTCCCTTGGCGCAGCACAGAGGAAACCTTATCATTCCCGGCTTCGACCGGCAGCGTTGCAGATATTGGAATTTCCATCATTTTATTGAACGAGAAATTTGCCAAACAGAGCGATCCATGTCCCGAACCTTGATCATTATCGGTGTTGTTATCGTTGCGATCGGTATTGTCTGGCCATGGCTCGCACGCGTTGGCTTCGGAAGACTTCCCGGTGACATTCTGATCCAGCGTGAGAACTTTACTGTTTATATCCCGATTGCCACGGGTTTGCTTTTCAGTATCGTGCTCTCGGTCCTGCTTTGGCTGATCAATCGTTAAAAAGGCTAAGGGCGAGGATCTGCATTGGTATTCGCGCGACCTACGATGTCTTGCCGCCAGCATTGATGCGCATAGGTTCGGGGAACAGTCCGCGGCCCGTCACCAGACGTCGGCGGTAATCGTCGCCTCTATTTTTGACCGCTATCTGGGGACGTGGCTTGTTCTTGGGCAGTTGCGCGCCCGGGCGGCTTTGTTAATGCATGCTTCTGATGAACGGTATGCCTTCACCACCCTGAGCATCGCGCCTTGCCTTGTTCAATAGGGCTTCTTTTTCTCTCCGCCGAAGATTCACGATCGATTTGAGTGCGCTTCTGGAAATCCGAAAGCGGCCACAACCAGGACAAACAAATTCGGCAAAATCGCCATTAGCGGGCGATACTTCTTCAGCCGGTTCCTCTGAGATCGGGCAATGGTTTGACAGGATCATGGTTCCTCCCTTGCGACATTATCATTGTCGCAGTGCACAAGCAGCAGCCTAAAGACGGCTGTAACGGTCAACCGCCAAGGGGTCCGGTCTCCCTTAAAGACAATGACCGCTGATCGACTTCCCGCGTTGAAAAAACCGTGTCCGCCCAACGTTGAGGGGAGTGCGGTTTTCCACGCATCATTCCCTCCGGGTTATGGTCAGCGCTCGTGGATAAAGCTACTCGACTTTACATCATTAAGTGTCCAGTCCGCCAGCTTAGGACTGTCGGCGCGATAGAAACCAATGAAGTAAACGATTCATACAAAAATGGAAGTGTTTCGAAAGCGAGCCTATGTGGACGAGTCCCGTCGCACCTTGATGGTCGGCTTGACCATTCACCGGGCCGGCGTCATTGTGGACGGCGAGTGCTGTTCGCTAGCCAGTCAAGAACGGTCGGTGGGAATGGATTTTCGCAACGCCATCGATGAATCGCTGACCTGGGCCAGCGGGTGGTTCGACTACGCTGCAACGCCCTGGTTTTTTTATCAGATCGCCATCATCGTCGCCCTTTTCCTAGCGGCGAAGCTCGCGGCGCAGCGCATCGAACCACTCGCGGAGAATCGGGCACGCCAGATTAAGGGGCATCCTGGAGTGTTAAGGGTCGTCGTTGCCTTGTTGCGGCGCACCGACTGGATACTTTTCACGGTCTTCCTGCTGGCCGTGCTCATTGTTATGCGCAGCATCACTTGGCCCAGTCGAACCCATTTCATCTCTATCGCGCTCTCACTATCCCTCGCCTGGCTGTTTGCGTCAGTGCTATCGCGCATCGTCCGCAACCGACTCGTCGCGCATACCCTCGGCTGGCTTACCTGGGTCTATGCGGCCCTTGTGATCCTCGGCATCAATGACGACACGGCAGCTTTTCTCGACAGTCTGGCAATACCCTTGGGCGCGGTTCGCCTGTCGGCTCTCATGGTGCTTAAAGCGGCACTGCTGCTGATCGCGACGGTTTGGCTTGCCGTCGTCGTCGGGAATTATATCGATGAGCGCGTCCAAAACTCTCAAGAGCTGACACCATCGATCCGCGTCCTCGTTGGTAAGATCGCAAAGATCGGCCTTGTGTTGGTGGCCGGTGCTATCGCTCTTTCTTCCGTCGGTGTTGACCTGACGGCTCTGACCGTATTTTCCGGCGCAATCGGCGTCGGTCTGGGCTTCGGGATGCAAAAGGTGGTTTCAAATTTCGTCTCCGGCGTGATTATCCTTCTCGACAAGTCAATCAAGCCGGGCGACACCATTTCGCTGGAGGGAACTTTCGGCTGGATACGCGAATTACGGGCGCGGTTTGTCTCAGTGGTAACGCGCGATGGCCGCGAATACCTCATCCCAAACGAAGACTTCATCACCCAAAGGGTCATCAATTGGTCGTTCAGCGACAATCTCGTACGGCTCGACGTGAATTTTGGGGTTTCTTATGATGCCGACCCGCATAAGGTCAGCCAGCTGGCGATTGAGGCCGCCATGAGCGTCGCCCGGGTGGAAGCGGAGCGGCGTCCAGTCTGTTGGCTGACGGACTTTGGCGAGATCCTCGCTCGATTTCGTCCTGCGTTTCTGGATCCGCGACCCTCAACAAGGTCTGACCAACGTGCGTGGCAAGGTGCTACTGGCGCTGTGGGACATATTCAAGCAGAACGGAATAAGCATCCCTTATCCGCATCGCGAAATTATAATGCAGCGGGATGAACGCGTTGGCAGATCAAACCGGCGGCCATAGCGCTTCGAAAGCCTCGGAAACTGCTTTTTCAGGAATGAGCGTGCTCCTGTTCGCGCGCCCGATATAAAGCATCAATTGCCGTCTGGATCTCCACCAGATTTTTGAGGGGCCCCGGGTTCGCACCGTTTTGCGCAATCTGCAGGATCTCCTGACGACGCGAGGATATCAACTCCTTTATCGCCGCGTCGATTTCCCTGACGTGCTGTTCTGCCATGTGGATTCTCCGAAACTGTTGAAGTCGTCATGTGCCAGCCGGGGGAAGTCGAAGTCAACCAAACCTACGCAAGAATTTGCTTGAGCCGCTCGAGGAGTGGGCGCTGACCGGCTATGATTTTCCGGTGCGCTTCATCCAGTGAAAACCACTGTGCGCGATCTACCTCGGGAAAGGACTGCAGCCGGCCGCTACGCGGCGGCCATTCGATCTCGAATATGTTGCTCACCAGCGTTGCGACATCGAAATCGCCTTCGATGCTGAAGCCGGTAACAACCTTGCCGCCCGCCTGGCGGATGGAGCCCAGAGACTGGAGTTTTCCGTCAAGGACCACCCCGATTTCCTCAGCGAATTCGCGTCGCGCGGTCAGTTCCGGGTCTTCGCCTTCGCTATACTCACCTTTGGGAATGGACCAGGCAGACAAATCCTTGTTGCGCCAGAAGGGGCCGCCGGGATGCACCAGCAGGACCTCGTGATCGTTATCGTTCCCCCGGTACATAAGAATACCCGCGCTCTGCCTAGCCACGCGCCTCTCCTCAGTTTCATCCGATCTGTTCGAACGTGCACTGCCGCGGAGCCTTTTCGGGTCTCCAGCGCACGAACCGGGTACCGTGGCGGAAGCGGTCGTTCGTTACGTGATCGAATTTTACTTCGACGACCAATTCCGGCCGCAAGGGTTGCCATTGCCTGCTCTTCTCCGTCTCCCAACGGCTCGGGCCGCCGGGCGCGCGGCCCGTAAACCCTTCTCCCTTCAGAGCTTCAAGCTTTCGCGTCAGCGCGGCCGCGTCAGATGCGGGTATCATTGAGGTAAAACCGACATGATCGAGCGTGCCCTCGCGATTGTATAATCCAAGCAGCAGCGACCCGGCCAGTTTCGTGCCGCTTCGGTACCGAAACCCGCCGATGACACAATCTGCAGTGCGGATACGTTTGACCTTCACCATCGTCCGCTCACCCGGCGTGTAGGGCCCGTCGAGCAACTTGGCGACGACGCCGTCCGTCGCTCCATGACCCGCCGCCTCCAGCCAGGTGCGCGCCAGCGCGGGATCGGTAGTCGTGGGTGAAATTCCCAGCCGGTCATTGTCGCCAATCGATTGTATGATCCGCTCAAGCGCCCTGCGCCGCTGTCGAAGTGGCAGATCAAGTAGCACTGTGCCATCCCTATCTGCCAGAATGTCAAATACAGTGAGCTTCGCCGGTGTTGCCAGTGAGAGTTTGTGGATCCGGCTTTCGGCCGGGTGCAACCGCATTTGCAGCGCATCGAATTCCGATTTGCCTTCAATGATTACGACGAGCTCGCCATCGATCACGAATTCAGCCGCCTTGACCCTCTTCAGGTACGAAACCATCTCGGGAAAATAGCGTCCGAGATCCTTTCCGGACTTGGCGAGCAAACGAATGTTTTGGCCCTTTTTGAATGCCAGACACCGAAACCCATCCCATTTCGGCTCGTATTGCCAGCTACCGCCGGCCTCAGGCAACACTTCAGATGTGCGCGCTTCCATCGGCTCAGTATCGAGCGGAAGCGGAAATTCAGCTGCAGCAGCCATCGGTTTTCCTTTCCCATCGATAATCGCTTTGCTGAGCTTCCGGTTCCGGATTTAGGCTCTTGCGTGATCGATGCGGGTGGCCGCACTTGCTGGCTCCAACAACACGCAGCTAACCCACCACAGTCGGCAAAGATTGGACAAGTCAGGACATTTCGAAGATGAGCTTTATCGACTTCGCATCTGGCCCATTCTAACATTGTTGATCACACTCGAACCCGGACTAGTTTGGCGCAGCCGCCGCGGTTTCGCCCGGTGGCAATATCCGGAACATAAAGGTCGAAACTTTTTCCCCGGGTTTAACCGGATCGGGAACCATATTGTTGACCGGCTTTACACTTTGAAGAAATTTTGCAATCGCCATTGCATCATCTGCGGTAAGTTGTGCAAAAGCGTGCCAAGGCATGATCGGCGCGAGGACGCGGCCGTCAGGCCGTTGGCCGCTCTGAATAGCGGTAACGATCTGCTCAACGGTCCAGCTGCCAATGCCGGTCTCCTTGTCAGGTGTGATGTTGCGGCCGACAACAACGCCGACACCGGGAATTTCGAATCCCACATCCGAGCCGCCAAGAAAGCGCGACATGTCAGGCTTCCCGAAGAAATAACCTGGTGTGTGGCAGTCGTTGCAACCGCCAATCGTAACGAGGTATTCGCCGCGCGTAATCTGTGCGTCGTCCGCCGTGGCCCCGAATGACATCAACGCAGCACCCGATGCAATCAAAAAGGCAAAACGGATTGGTCTGTGAAACATCTTTTCCTCCCTTCCCTATTGAAGCCCGCGCATGAAGATTCGTTTTATGCTGGCGCAAAGTCGACTGCTGTTGTTCACCGGATTCATCAGATACGTGTCAAGGGGTGCCTGACCACATCACAGACGGCCCGGATGTGCCGGGCTTGGATGTACCAATGGGCACCTTCTCATCATGGCCAAGCTTGCGACATTCAGTGATCAGTTGCGGGCTTCACGGCGACAAAACTGTCCGCTATATAGCGCCATGCTTGTCGGTCATGGATCATAACAGATTGGGGGCATTCGGATAAGCCGCTTTCCTGCGGCAACGAGCCAATAGCGATGTCGGCAATGCGATGAAGGCTACCCGCGGGATCCGAAGGCTGACCCGGCCAAGCCATACGTTATGTGGATGGGAACCCCATACGAACACCTCATGTTGCCGGTGAAATAAAGATAAAAAGCGCACCCGGACGAATTAGCTCGGGCGTGCCATTTTGGATGTCATTTGCCCATGATCGCAATGTATACGCGAGTGGCCCCACCTGTTGCGGAAAAACTTCTTCACCTATCCGATGGCATCCAGGGGAACCGCTTGATGAAGGCCTTGTGGAACGACTGCTCTTATAAGGATGTTCCATTCTGCGCATTGCTGCCTTTTATTCTCTGACGCGCCAGCAAATAGCGATCAAATAGGGTTGCCAGCATCAGCGCTTGGGCCGCAGGTACGTTTCTCGCATTTATCCGAATTGTAGGGCCGAGCAGTGATCGCTCTCAAATCAAGGTAGTGCCGATCTGGAATTCATGGACGATGAGAATCCGTCCATCATCCCGATGATTGTGGACGGCAAGCTTGTCGTGACACGCCTGGATTGAGCGAGAACCAGAACACTGCCTACACCCACCAATGCGCTGCATAAGGCGCGCTCGGCTCGGATCCTTGCTCGCCAAAAATGGAATGGCGCTGTGATTTACCCAATGCGTCCGCCGAGCCAATATTGTTTGTGCAGTTTTAAAGTTGACTACACTTGATGTGCTGGCCGTACCTGGGCTTTATTTTCCATGGTTCCACGGAAATGATCCGTTGGTCTGACCGTACGCCATCACCTCGCTTGGTGAGGCGAGTACCTATTGACCTTTCTGATATCGGGAGGTCGCTATTGCGAAGCTGCACCCTCTGCGCTTCTCACAAGCAAGCGCCCGAGAAGCCTTGGCGCTGTCCCTGCACCAGTCGCTGGGGGGCCCGCCTTCTGCCCTTTTGTTCGCGCGGCCGTCGTAGACGTCACCCAGCGGGGGTTCTCTATGGTCGCTCCCGTACGGGAGGTGCACGACGACCCAACTTTCGAGCAAGGGCCCCGTTCACAGCTGTCTTATTGAAGCCATTCCTTTGTGGCTCACTAACGTTCGTAACGAATTTTAAGGAATAACTCATGACCCAAATTGAATATCGACTGCATGCATTTGATCTTGCCAGCCATCGGGGATTTGCCGACGGGAATATGTTCGGACACCTCCTGCGAGAGAAATGGGGTAAGTTCGCACCCGATAAACGGGCCGTCCTTGTGGAATGCGTCAAAAGATTTTTGATCCCGGCCATTCCAAGACGCCTCAACACTATTTTGTCCGCAAGTCACAACCCGATCCGGATAGCTGAAAGCGAGACGATCGATGATGTTGAGAACGTCAGTATTGGCATTGCTGAAGATTTGGTGCTGAAAGTGGCGGCAGAAATCTCTGTACTGCCAAAATAGGATTTCTTCATCCTGGCTCATATGTTGTAGAAAATCGATCCTCTACATTCAATCGATCCTTAGCTCTTCCTAGATAGACGCGCCTCATGAACACCGATCAGGTCCAATTTCTTATCAGCCGTCACGCAGGCATCGAAGCGGTTGCCACTGCCTCTCTCAACGTGATTATCCAGTCGCAAGGTTCCAACGCAAAGGTCTTTCTCACCGCAATGATGGAGGCGCTGGTTTCTCGAGTAAAGAATTCCGATATCATCGCGGAACGGGAAATGGATCATGCGGCAATCGTTGGTCCAGCCCTCGAAGAAATTCAGCGCATTATCACCGCGGCGATAGATAGCATCAAATAATTGCCTCCCAAGGCTGTCGTCTCGGCAAAAGCCCCGATAACCGGGACTCCCGCATAATCCAACGACAATGATCAAAATTAAATGACCTTGACGTCCTTGATTGCCTTCTCGACAGCCGACTTGACCGGTGCGGAGATTTCTTCAACGGCCTTGGTGGCAACAGCCTGGAATTCCTTGGCCTGACCGGAGATGGCTTCTGCCTGCTTGCGTACGAATGCGCTCTGCAGTTCGATTACTTCGCCGAAAGACTTCACGCCAATCAGGGCTTCGATATGCGCGAAGCTGGCTTCCGTGTTGGCGCGCAGCGCAGCCAATGCCTTCAGGGAAAGAGCAGCGGTATTGGACTGGGCGGTCTCGAAAGTGGTTTCAAGCGTCTTCTGTGCAGCTTCGGCCTGATCCTTGATCTTGGCATAAGCTTCCTTGGACTGCGCAACGCCCTTATCGGTGAATTCGCGAACCTGGTCGGTTACAGCGGTGGCATCGAAAGCAGGGATCGAGAAAGCATCGGCAGTCTGTTTGGTGGTCTTGCTCATTGTAAAATCCTCCTATGACGCAGCCAGTATTTACTGGTGCCTTGGTCATCCTCACGATTGAATAGGTACCTAAGTTTGTTGTGCATAGCAATAACTGTTTTGCGGTGCACAATAAATAACGGATGTTTATTTAACATTGCTGTTCTCTATGGTTAGCCTACTGACGCCACGAACGCTCGAACGAAGTATTTATTCCCTAATCCAGGGAGACCAAGCCTCGCTCGGAACAATTATTGCTCAAACAGGTTGTGTAGCTGTCGAGGCCGCGGGGCGAACCACAGGCCTCGCGATCAAGGCTCCGTTCGTTCATGCGCAATGTGAAGAACCGGGCCTCACCGGGTTTAGGCTCACCCAAGCATAATAATGGGAGACAGAATATGACCGACAAATCGACGTTCACACCCGAGGAATGGAACCACATTCTCGGAGGCGTCATGCTCGCCGGCATGGCCGTGACCATGGCCGACCAAAGCGGGTTATGGGGCATGCTGAAAGAAAGCATGGCAAGTACCGGTGCCGTACTCAATACGCGCAACGAACCCGATTCAAATGGTCTGGTTCAAGCTGTCGTAGCCGACTTTCAGACATCGGAGGGCCGGGCCGCGGCGCGTGAAGAGATTAAAAGCGTGCTTGCGGGCGCCACCTCGTCACCTGACGCGCAGGCCAAGGCCGTTGATGCCTTGAAGAAGGTGGCCACCTTGCTGGACACCAAGGCATCTGCCGACGCTCAAGCGTTCAAATCATGGCTTCAGGCGATCGGCCAGCGCACGGCGGATGCTGCGAACGAGGGCGGGTTCCTTGGTTTCGGCGGTGTGGCGGTGAGCGATGCGGAAAAAGCGGCTCTTGATCAGATCGCCCAGGCGCTGAACCCATCGGTGGCCTGAAAAGTGGCCATCAATATCTAAAGGGCGTCCCCTTGCCGATCGGACGGGTATCAGCAGGCCAACCATTTCAAGGCACAGCGTCATGATCGATTCCGATGTGACCCTCGGTTTATAAGTTATCTGTAACGGCCTGTGCCTTTGCGATGTCGATTGGTGCCCGAATATAATAGGATCAACAACATCAGAATCGCTCAACGCCCGGATGGTGCCACTTGTACTTTCCTTGCCGTTCCAATTCGCCAGGTTGATGACCTCGCTGGTCGTGGCCGGGGCGTTGTTACCCATACTGATTTCCGCCCCCAGCTGCGATGGCGGGGCGTCGATGCCGGCGGCCGAGGGACCCATTCGGTGCGCGTGGCAAGCTCGGCCGTGGTGACAACGAGTGCTTCTTGCGCAGCGACTGTTTCAGCTAAACCGTCGATTAACGCTGTTGGCTCTCGGCATCGATTTTATGCAGCGATGGCTGCGGCATAGATAAAGTCTCCTGGTGCAGCGGACATCAGGACGCGCACATCCCGCTTTAATGCACTCATTGTTCCATGTGGTCATCGCTGTTTGCGCCCGCTGATCGCCTCGAACAGGGACGCGCATGCCGTTGGATTGCAGAAGGTGCAAGATAGGGCATCTCCCTTGCTGAAATGGCACTGGAGGTGTCCAACCATCGCAAAGCCAGCTATAGTTCCGCCATCGGCACTCAGGGGGAATGAGCATGACCGACACATTTGACCGAGCCACCAAGCATATCCGCTTCTTTAGCCTCCAAATTCTTTTGTTTACGGCCGTGCTGACGGGAATCGTCCCGCCGGCCGCACACGCGCAATCCTTCGAGCATGCGACAAAAGACAAGGTAATCGCTGCTCTTCCTGCGCTGGAGAAGTTGGCCCAAGGCATCGTGGATGGCGACAGCGTTCCGGGCCTGTCGATCGCTATCA
The DNA here is from genome assembly GCF_025452215.1 of Phyllobacterium sp. A18/5-2. NCBI lineage: Bacteria > Pseudomonadati > Pseudomonadota > Alphaproteobacteria > Hyphomicrobiales > Phyllobacteriaceae > Phyllobacterium > Phyllobacterium sp. A18/5-2. Next base: position 1,532,068 of record NZ_CP104967.1, read on the forward strand.
TCTATCAGGATGAGGTGGTTTACTTGAAAGGTTTCGGCGTCAGGGAAGAGGGCAAGGGCGAGCCGGTCGACGCCGACACGGTATTCCAGCTTGCCTCGTTCTCCAAACCGATTGCCTCGACCGTCGCGGCGGCGATTGTGAGCGAAGGAATGGCGAGTTGGGATTCGAGGATCGCCGACATTGACCCATCCTTTCAGCTCTACGAGGCCTATCCGACAACACAGGTGACTGTACGCGATCTCTTCTCTCACCGTAGCGGCCTACCTGGAAGCGCTGGCAACGAACTTGAGGAGCTCGGTTACGACCGCGACGCGGATTCTTCAACGGCTCCGCCAGGTCAAGCCGTCGAGTAGCTTTCGATCGGGCTACTCCTACAGCAATTTCGGCCTTACCGCGGGCGCCGTCGCCGTCGCCAAGGCTTTCGGCATGAGCTGCGAGGATGCGGCCGATGCGAAGCTCTACAAGCCACTTGGAATGTCATCAACCAGCTCGCGCTACGCCGACTTTCTGACGCGCACTAACCGCGCCACCCTCCACGCCCAGCTCGACGGCAAATGGCGAGCCCTTGCCAAGCGCGATCCCGACGCGCAGTCACCTGCAGGCGGCGTCAGCTCCAACGCGCGCGATCTAGCTCAATGGATGCGGCTTCAGCTTGGCAACGGCAAATACAACGGCAAGCAACTGATCAAGGAAGATGCGATCGGCTCGACGCATGTCCCCCTCATGCCGCTCGGCAAGAACCCCGTCAGCGGGACGCCGGTCTTCTACGGTCTCGGCTGGAATGTTGATTACGGCAAATATGGGGAAGTATGGGGTCATGCCGGCGCCTTCAGCGTTGCGCACGCACTGTGGTCGGTCTCCTTCCATCCGAAAGCCTCGGCATCGTCGTACTCTCGAATGCGTTCCCGACCGGCGTTCCAGATGGCCTTGCCAATGCGTTCTTCGACCTGGTCATGACGGGAAAAGCCTCTCGCGATTGGATCGCTGATTGGGACCAAATCTATGCAGGGCTGTTCGGGCCCGCCGTCGAGGCGGCTGTGGCCCGCTACGGCACGGCACCCGCCTCACCATTGGCGGCGCTGCCACTTTCGGCCTACACCGGCTCCTACGGCAACCCCTACATCGGCAGGGCCGTCATTGCCGAAAAGGACGGCGCGTTGGAAATCCGGCTCGGACCGGAAGGCACGGCGGTGTTCCAGCTCAGCCACTTTGACCGGGACCTCTTTACCTACCGCCCATACGCGGAGATGCCGACGATGCCGTTTGTTGTGAGCTTCGCGATTGGATCAGACCAAAAGGCGACCGAAATCACGCTCGATGATCTGAACGACCTTGGACTCGGGTTGTTGAAGCGCACTGGGAACTGAGCACCGCATCAGGATGCGCGGACATGACGTCGCTCGAAGTTCGTTTGCCCCATTGTCGTCACACCCCTAATGAGCATGGCGCTCAGATGGCTTTAGGCATTGGGAATGGCGCGATGTTTGGGAAGACGATATTTGACCATATCTCGATGGGAATTGTTGCCGGCATAGCAATCGGCGCCGCAGTCCGGCACGTTCTCTCAAAATGAGATCACCCGATGCCCGCGAAATGCAGGACTTTTCGATGAGCCATCACCTGCAATCTTGAAAATACTCGTCTGCTACAGATGATCGACCGAGTTTTCGCCAGCCGACTGACCCAGCTCAAGTCCGTCGTCGGTCTACCGGCAAGGCGACTGTTCGGTCGCCGCAGAATTGATGAGACTGCAATCCGGTAGAGGTTGATTTTGTTGTGTTGCGAATCATATAAGTCTGTGCTTATGTATTCGCATGAACGAAACAGAACTTTTCAAGGCGCTGGCTGATCCGACAAGGCGCGCTGTCTTCGAGCGGCTAGCCGATGGGGAGATGAACGCCACGGACTTGCGGCAAGGGTTTGACTTGTCGCAGCCAGCCATGTCGCAGCATCTGGCTGTCCTACGGACGGCTGGTCTAATCGCGGAACAGAAAGACGGCAGAAATGTCCTCTATCGGATCAATCCCGATGGCGTGGCGCAGAATCCATCAATGGCTTAGCCGCTATAACGCGTTCTGGCCAAGCCGCGTGGACGACCTGAAGCAACTTCTTAAGGAGATGGATCAATGACACGCAAGACCAACACGAGCATAAACCTCACCTATGAACTGGATGCTGCTCCATCTAGAGTATGGCGGGCTTTGACCGAGCCGGAATACGTATCGCAATGGCTCAAAAGACCCGCCGGCAAGAACAAGGTTCCGGAGGAAAATGCGCTGGTGCCATCCTTCGAATTGCGCCTGATCTCAGCCGATCCAGATACGCGCGTGCGCTACAGCATCAAAGATAATGATGCCGTTAGTGTTGTGACATTCCAGATCCGAGCAAATGCCGGCGGTGGCACGACCTTCAGCATTGTGCATGAACTTGCGATGAGCGCAGCCAACAGTAACTGGCAAAATCCGCTGCGCGCAGCAGCCTAAAGACTATTCTTGAAAGACCCCGAAAGGAGCTCGCCCATGCGCGACATGATGCAACTCGTCCCTATGGTAGTGGAACAATCAAGCCGCGGCGAACGATCATTCGATATTTACTCGCGCTTGCTACGCGAACGTATCGTGTTCCTGAACGGCCAAGTCGAAGACGCAATGGCAGCACTCATCTGCGCGCAATTGCTGTTTTTGGAATCGGAAGGCCCCACAAAGCCGATTTCAATGTACATAAACTCCCCCGGTGGTGTTATCACCAGTGGTTTGGCGATCTATGACACGATGCAGTTCATCACATGCCCGGTCGCAACCTTGTGCATGGGTACGGCGCGGTCAATGGGTTCTTTCCTGCTAATGGCCGGTGAACCCGGTCAGCGCGCTGCCCTGGTAAATTCAAGTATTCACGTGCATCAACCGCTTGGCGGGTTTCAGGGACAGGCCTCCGACATTTTCATCCATGCGGAAGAAATGCGGCAAACCAAGCACCGAATGATCAGCCTCTACGCGCAGCATTGCGGACGCTCGTTCGAGGATGTGGAAAAGACATTGGATCGCGATCACTTCATGACCGCGGAGGAAGCCAGGGAATGGGGCCTTGTTGACACGGTTCTATCAAAGCGAGCCGGGATGGAGCTCCCCTCGACCAGCACACCCTTTGATTGATTCCCACTGGGTGCCCAGTATGGGTATTCAGACTCGCTAGGAACTGAATCCCTCCCCAAGTTCACTGTTCAATTAGCAGGTTGCATCGGCTTGTTCTTTCGACGAAAGCGCCTCAGAACTGTACAATGCGAGCAGGCAGGCAACAGTATCCGATGCCCAACCACCTGCCAATCGACTATCACGCTTGGAGAAAGACCTGATGTCGCTTATAGACCAGCAGACCAGAGGAGATGATTCGACGGTCAGAACGCACAGGTTCGTAGGGAACAAGAGGCTGTGATGCTTATTCTGTTTATCACTCTGGCTGTTGTATTTCGGGTGGCGACGCTCCTGATTTCCATCAGCAATGAGCGGAAATTGAAAGCTGCCGGAGGCACGGAAATTGGCAAGACCAACTCGGGCATCCTGGCTGTTGCGCATGTTGCATTTTATCTGTGTGCAATCACCGAATACGGATTGTCTGACTACAGTATTGACGCCGTCACTTTGATCGGTCTGGGCATCTATCTTGTTGGTGCAATGTTCCTGATAGTTGTGATTGCGAGCCTTGGTCGACAGTGGACAGTCAAACTCATCATCGCTCGAAACCACCTACTGGTTACGTCTCTGCTGTTCCGCCTTGTCAGGCATCCGAATTATTACCTGAATATCATTCCGGAGCTCATCGGCTTTGCGCTCACGCTACACGCGTTTTGGACGCTTGCCGTAGGCATGCCTCTCTATCTAATCCCGCTTTTCGTTCGAATTGGTCAGGAGGAAAAGGCCATGCGTGTGCATTTCCCCCAGTACTGATAACAATTGTGCGACCACCGAAACACCCAGCACGATCGTATCGCGATGACTTTTTCAGGGAGCCGGTTCCGCGTCCGGCACCGCTTTGGTTTTCAAATGTACATACACCGTCCTATAAACGGTTTTTGGAAAATGCTGACAAGGGTTCCGATTGTTGCCTGGTTGTCTCCAATGGCCTTGCTGCGATATTTAATCTGGTGCAATGCCAAGTTTATAGCGAGACGCTAAACGCCAGAATCAATCCTGGTCCAAGTCAACCTCTCTGTCGGCTTCAACGACAGCATTAACTGCTCGATCGTAGAGCGCGTAGCACAGCTGCTCGTCGTCATTGCCGCGCGTTGCGGTATGGTCGAGAGCGAATTGTGAGCCAGGTCGAGAGCGGGCAAACGCCGCAGACCGTTGCCGAAGCCGCAGGCGTGTGCCCGCGCTGCAAATGGGTCGATCGGTATCGCGTAGGCTTGGTGCTCGTTTGCCCAAATACCGCGCCTTTGAAAGCGCTGAACGCTGACTCCAGGAACCTAATCGGTCAACAACGTGTTTCGGTACAAGAGTGATATTTCATGAAATTGGGAGGTGGTCGCTGTGAACAGACAACATTGGCAGAATATTTTGGTGGCAATGATTGGTGTCTGGCTTGTCGCGTCCCCTTGGTTATTGGACTACAGTAGCCCGAATACCGTCGGTCGGGATATTGCATTGAAGAATTTCACAATTGTTGGTATCGCATTGTTTTTCATCGGGTTCATGGCGATTGCCAACCACCGACTCTGGCAGGAATGGCTGGATGTTGCCGTTGCCGTATGGTTGATCATTTCACCCTGGGCGCTCGGCTTGCAGGCAATGCCGACGGCGATGTGGAATGCGATAATTTGTGGCCTTGCTGTGATCGGCATTTCAGGATGGATTATTTTTTTCGATCGATCGGCGCGCGCTCTATAGAAATTCTTTCTCACAGTAAGCCTTGCCAGCGCGTCGTTTGAACATACAACCACCAAACCTGGCATCTCTGTGACGGCTCATTGGATCGTGACAATCCGTCTTGCCAATCGACTATCAACCGTACTTGACCTGGAAAGGGGCGCGCTGCTCAGAGAGGCGGTCGGGTTGGATAGTTGCTTGGCTAGATCGGCGGCGCCTGCGACAGATGCGAGAGCTGCTCCGCGCATCCAGACACGAGGCGTACTACTCATTCATCCGGTTACTTCAACGTCGCTATCCCGGACATGAGCGCGCTCATCTCGCCAACTGATTCCCCGACCATTGGGAGCTTCATAGTCAAAATCCATGGATCGACGGATTTCTTCGGCTGCGACCGCCAGCGCGAATTGTGGCGCGTTGCGGCAGCCTCAACGCGCAATCTTTCGCGGCGCTCCATGGCACGAGATACCCCAGAGTATGGGACCCGCGCGTCACGAAGTACGCAAAACATTCGAGATGCTTTTCTGGGCAAAAGTTGCTCAGGCATGAGCCCGCGCCACGCCATGTAACCGGCAAGCTCGTTTTCCGGAACCAATCCCGTCTGCGCCGATCACAAGATCCGCGGTTTCGGAGGTTCCGTCGGCAAAGACAATTTCAGCTCCCGCGGCGGCATCCTGATGTCTACCGCCTGCCGACCGAGAACATATCGATCGCCCTCGATGCGGGAAGCGAATGTGTGATAGAGGTAGTCCCAGGAAATCTGCATTTGAGGCGTGTGGTTCGTCTCAGCCACGTTGCCGTCCCGGCCTAAGTCGATACGCTCCTGCGCCACGACGCCGGCGCGGGCTACATGTTCGCACCCAATCTGACGTAGTACCGAAACAAGTCGTGTTGGCCTACGGGGCCAGCGCCCGCCCGGCCAGTGCGCTGCCATGCCATCCCAAACCATAACCTTGAACCAAATACCCTCCGGTAGAACGACCCTAAAGTAGACAAAGCTTGCTCTAGAGGGTCGCAAGCCTATGTCGGCACTCTTGAACGGTGGCAATCGACGACCATATTAGAGGCACGATCCGTGCATCAATGTCCCGGTTGCGACCGCGCTACCACACCTACTCTTTGGAACAGGGCGAGCCGGTCTTCGCAATCATGCAGTTCCTCGCGCAGTGGGCTACCCAATGGGCTTCGTAGACAAACAAATCCTCCCTTCAGATGACACAGACCTGATTAATGGGTATTCGAGAACGGTCGCCGATGCTGTCGAACGTGTCGGACCGGCGGTTAGTCGTATCGGGCGGGTCGGGCACGGATCCAGGTTGGCTATTTCACCCGGTGGTCTCATCGTCACAAACAATCATGTGCTCGAAAATGCACAGAGGGTGGGCATAAAGACCCCGACGGTAATCGCCGGGTTCGGCCGCGTCGTCGGCGCGACGCCGATGCGGACATTGCGGTTGTGCGCGCCGCGACCAGCCTCAGCGCACCTGGTAGCCCAAAACGACCGCAATGGAGAGTTAAAATGATGTCTGTGTCAAACGTGGCCATTGCGTCGCCGGACGAAGGTGTCTGGCCACAGCAGCGCCGGAAAATACTTGATTGGTTGGTAACCGAAACCCGTCATGAACGTTTCATCGACAACATCCTGGTCGAGATGTGCCAAAGGCTCCTGGATGCCGGCGTGCCGGTCGGCAGAGCGACGCTGCATTTCAGAATTCATCATCCCCAATGGATTGGCGCACGAATCCTATGGCGCACCGGGATTTCAGAGGCGGAAATCCAGACCTTCGAATATGGTGTTGAAGAAACCGAACAGTATCTGAACAGTCCCCTGTACGAGATCAATAGTGGAGCCGGCGCTGTCCGCCAGCGGCTGGGGGAGCCTGGTTCCAGGTATTCGCTTTATGATGAGCTGCGGGCCGATGGCTATACCGACTACATCGCCTGGCCGCTCGAACACACGCTCGACAAGCGTCACGTCATCACCTTCGCCAGCGACCGGCCGGGCGGCTTTAGCAATGATCATCTGGCGTTGCTTGCGGACCTGCTTCCAGCCTTTGCTCTGGTCAGTGAAATCAGGTTGAAGAACCGTCTCGCTCGCACGCTGCTGGAAACCTATGTCGGCCCGCATGCCAGCGAGAAGATCCTCGCCGGCGCGACGACCCGCGGTAGTGGTGTGACGGTTGGCGCTGCGATCCTGATCTGCGATCTTCGCAACTTCACGGCAATTTCGGATCTTTGGCCCCGGGATGACGTCATTGAACTTTTGAACGGCTATTTTGACGCAATGTCGGGACCGATCGAGAGCCACGGTGGGGAAATCCTCAAATTCATGGGCGACGGGCTTCTGGCGATCTTCCCGCTGAGCGACGGGAGGGCGTGCGCCAATCTTCTCCAGGCGATCAGCGAAGCGCAGACCGCAGTGGCCACGCTGAACGAGGAAAACATGCTGAAGGGTCATGACCCGCTTGGTTACGGCATCGGCGTCCACGTCGGTGACGTCATGTACGGCAACATCGGTTCCCGCCGACGGCTTGACTTCACGGTGATAGGGCCAGCGGTTAATGTTGCCTCGCGGCTCGAGAGCCTGACCAAGGAAATCAAGCGTCCCGTTCTCCTGTCGAAGGCGTTCGTCGAAATGGCGTCGTGCCAATCCCAAATGGAAAATCTCGGCTTGTTCCCGTTGCGAGGTGTCGGTGAACCTATCGAAGTTTACGCGTTATCCGGCGACTGTGTTCCGTCGAATTGACAGGTCTCGGCTCCTCCCGCTCCACGATGGCCTCGGCAGCGGACGGCAGTAGGGTATTGGTCGGGTGCATGGCACGCCCGGGTAGCGCCACCTCGCAGCCGTGCTGATCGCCGATGTCGTTGGTCATAGCCGCCTACACCAGATCAACGAAGAGGGTGCGCGCGTGGTTTCAGACAGACCTGAAGGAGGGCTTCAAGGTACGCGCAACGCGTTCTGCAAGAGGATGGTTTTTAGGTCACCGTCGAGGATGGCACGCTCTTTGGTGCGCCAGTTCAAGGTGCGCCATTCGTGTTCGCAATAGATATAATTGTTGCTGGTCAAAAACATACTCCCTTCCGTGCATTCAGGCGGGAGCACATTCCATCGCTCAAACGCTGGCACCCCTTAATATACCAAGCGATAAAAAAGTGTCTGCTAAGGGACCATGAGAGCCAATTCACTCTTAAAAGAAACGCACCTACGGCGTTCAATCTGATTGGCGACTAGCAAGGCTCGTCAGGCGGCGGGCACCAACCGCTTGTAGTTCGCCCGCAACGTCTTCCTGCCAGGCTTGAGCGCTGCTTCTGTCGCTTTGTTGACAGCTTGCGTCATCAACCCGGACGGTGATTTGCCGGTCATGACGTCGAACCAGAATGTTGTGGTTGAATACATCATCGACAGTTGCGCGGAAACAGTGCCGTCCATAATCGCCGCGACTTTTTCAGAGACCGCCCGGGTCGTTTCCGGCCCCTTCGTCTTGCCGGCGAAGCATTCCAGTGCCATCACTGGAAGTCGCATCGCAATGACCATGGAGGCCAGCTGAAGATCGACGACGCCTCGCTGCTTTGTTCTGACTTTTGGCATGATGGTCCCTTGGGTCGCAGGCGGCAGGAATTCAGAATCCTACAACTATCGGATAACGGATTGGTTTCATAAAAAAGATCCTCTTGACTCTTTCGCGTCACGAACACTTGCAGGTCATACGCGGTGGCGACGACATATGAACATGAAACCTCTGTCTCGCGGGGGAACAGAGAGACTTGTGCAGGAGAGGGCGCGTGAGCGAACCGGCATCCAAGCACGAGGATAAATTGGGCGATTGCTTGCTGAACAGATGGTCATGCTGCGATTGCAGCGTTGGCGGAGCGCAGCTTTCTCATAAAAGAACTGGAATTCGCCTCGCTCGCCACGATGTTCGAACCCGCCCATTAATGATTTGACCAATCGCCTCCGTCTGAGAAAGATGTCTTTCCGGATTGCGATACTGCCTTTGGAACCAAATCGCATATCGATGGTTTCAGAGGCGGCCAGAGTCGCCCCAAGGGAGAAAATCATGAAACGGCTATTTCTATTAACCGCGGCGATGGCGGTCGCGAGTGTTGGAAACGTGTTTGCGCAAGACACAGTCATAATCGAGGTCCCCCAGCCAACCCGGGACTATGTGATTGCCCACCCATCCGACCCCATCGTGATTGAAGGGGATGTGGCTGTAGGAACTGCTATACCGGAAGATATCGAGTTGGTGCCGATTCCAGACAATCCGGACTACAGTTACGTTTATGTCGAAAAGCGCCCCATCATCGTTTCGACCAAGAACCGCAAGGTCGTGTATTTGTCGCAATAGTGAATGCCTTCGCGACTGTCACGTGCAACAGCATCTTGCTTGATATCGCTGTTCTCAAAAAAGGAGCTCCGCCCACAGCAACCTTCAGAGAATGGCGGTGCTGTAGGTGTCTGACAATGAAATGACAACATATTCCGATGCCGCAGCGAAACCAGGTATCACCCCCCTATTCCTTTGGCTCTTTCTCCGCCAGACGCTTTAGCAGATCGTCAGACTGTTCGTCATTGGCTATGGGCTGGTAGCGACTGCGCAGCGCATCCCTGTAGGACGAGCGGTTCAGTTGTTCCCTGACCACTTTGGCGATTTCTGGTTTCTCGTCTTTCTCATCCATGACTGTGTCCGTCATTCGTGGCAACAACCAGTGTCAGCCCAAATGGTTCCGGGCCGAGGATTGCAAGCATTAGAATTTGTTCGGCAAATGCGAATTGTTCGACTCAGAGCGTCCGCTGGAGGACAATTCTGGGGTCGCCGGCATCTTTGGCCACCGGCGCTTGAGAGTGCTCCCGCCGTAGCTAGGCAGTGCACCATGCTTCCCCTGATCAGCCAGCACACTTATACCACCGAACAATGGGACCTGATGCAGCGCGCGCATGTCAAAGCATCCGAGATGCTTAGACGCTGCTCGCATACCAGCCTACGATGATGTGATCATCGCCATCATGGCCGCGGAGCAGGAAATGACGGAGACAGGCATCGAGAACGACAATAACAGCAGCGCATCCTGACTATTGGCTGCAAAACTGAAAAATCGGCAAAATGACTGGTTCTCTGCTGGGTTTTTCACTGATCTCAGCAGAACATTCGAAAGGACTAGAGTTAAGCCAGGAATCGGCGCTATCCGCAGACGTTTTGCTGGCATGGCCGACAACAAAGATTACAAACCGTTCAGAATCGTCTCTGTCCTGCAGGGCAGTAAGACTATCGCCATTGAGTGCGTTTACGACGCCTCCAAATACATATTGGAGAAATGGCCAGAAAACGCGGGCTGATCAGGGGCGGTTATAAGTGCCACCTCCGACTCGCATCGAGGGACCAGACATGACTCAACCGTTTGCAGTCGCGGGTTCGACGCCAATTCGAGCGAGTCTTTCTTGCTCTTGAGATATCGCGTTCAGAATATATTTAACTGGTTCGAGAACACGAAAGCTAAGATTGTCGCCAGCGCCGGTACCTGCCCAAATTATTGTACGCTCGTCCTCAGCGTCCCGGTAAAACCTGATGACATTCGTCATATTAACGACAACTCGCTCGCTGTCTTCGCCTCGCGTGAGTTCCAACCACATGTCCGTATCCTCCGCAATCAACCGCCCCGCCGAGCAGCCAAGGCGGCAAGCCACTCAAGATAAATAGATACCACTCCAGGCCGCGTCCATGGGGGATCATCGCCGTTCGTCCCGAACTCCGTTACCCTCAGCACAACCGGGCGATCACGGGCATGGCGGAAGATGAAGAACTGATAGAGGACATCATGGCGCTGGCCAAAAATGCCGAAGAAGCGCGTCCTAGGACGATTGATGTGTCGGCTTTGGCGATGAACCTTGGAGCCAAGTTTCCACACCGACAGGTCGATGAGATTAAGCCGAAGATCATTGACGTGTGGCGAGCCAACGATCTGTTCTACACAGAATAGAAGACCCTGGCTCCGGATTCAAAGCGCCGACTGTATTGGGTAAGATGGACATGGGCTTACATCTGCACTGGACGTCAGGCGATCCGCTTCTTGTTGACCCTGTTGCCGTCATCTTCAAAGGCAATCTCGCAATCGACGATACCGCATTCCATGCACCCGAGATCTCAATCTGTCGAACGATCCTGGCAACGAAGACGCCGACCTTCTCGCAATGGCGGCACATCGCCCGTACCATGCCTTGGCGGGCCGCCTGCCCTATAAATTCACCGCGGGACGCTTGCTTGCAGCGCTACCACCTTTCACGTTCCCCCACCCAAGGCTATGTCCGCCGGATGACAAAGGGACGCAAAGCTGGCCAACGCGTTTATCGGCAACCGCGAGCTTTCCATTCCCGTGCCGTATGGCACCGTGGGGGCCTGACAGCGCGGGGCAAACAAAGGGTCAGGACAATGGCCAACAAACGCAACCATAGGAGTGACGATTCTCATTCAGGCACCTACGTCGGCGGGACGTTACCCCCTCGGGGTCATGTCAGTGAGCAGATCGCGGAGTACTTTTTAGATGCGGTGCATGGTAGTTTCGGGCGAGTGATCTCGTTTATAATGATCGCGCTCATAGCTGTGGTCACCATACTGTTGGTTACCATTTTCAGTATTGTTGAAGCGATCATACCGAGTCTCGCTGAAGAGCATGCGGGCGGCGAGCGTAAGAATGATGGTGAGTTCTAGCACTGTACTTGGGCTTTTTCCGCCTGCTCCAATTCCTCGAGGAATTTCCTGCATCGGTCGTCGGCGCGCTGATTGAAGTGGCTGCGAAATGCCTCTCGCATGTCGCCCTGACTTAATTGCCTCCGAACAACTTCTACGTGAAATAGCTTGCCCATTCTGAAAGCGGCCAGAGCGAAAGGAGGGAGGAGAGAGTCGAGTTATATCCCCCGATGCCCCCTGCCTCTACCCCTCCCAAGTGGGCCGACAGCGTGACAGGACACCCAGGCAAGCAGCCCTTCCGCAATCAGCCGAAAATACCTCTAGGAGGTGGATTAAGTCAGCTTGGCCATAGGGTGTGTATTGGGTACAACTTTCAGCCGTAAGTTGTACCTCCGCTGTACGTGATTTTCTCTCTCTTCATCGTCCATCATCGAGCGCGCCTAAACGCCTCGAACCATCCCAAATCCACTTGGTTCCATCTGCGGACACACCGTCTATTGGCGGACAAAAATCATTGACGACCCCCAAGATGAGGTTCTTAATATATCCGTCGCTGGGCCTGTTGATGGCGAACCGGCGCTTGAGAGATGGTACGGGCTCCCGCCACAATCGCGGAGGACATTATGGGTCGCCATCGCCTCAAAAAACTCATCTATTCAAGCCAGGACTGGGACCTAATGCAGACTGCGTTGCTCTTGGCTTCTAAACAGTTTGAACCCCCGAATTATCCATATGCTGACCGACTTGCACGCAGGGTAATGACACTCTTCGATCAGGGTCTACGCGATGCAGAAACGCTGGCGTCGGCGGCCGTGCATCAGGAACGATTGATTGCCCAGATTGGGTTGTTCCGTGACACTGCGAGGCAACCATGAGCTACACCGCCCTCCAGCGCTTGGACAACAAGCTCGTTTGTCCCCAGTGCGACACCATCTACCTTACGCTCACGCAAAACATGTCCGGCTACACCCCGATCCATTGCAGCTCCTGCGGTGAATATTTGGGAACCTGGGGCGAACTTGAGCAGGATTTCATCGCCCAAGGCGGCGAGAGCGGCGTCTTCGAAATGCACGACGGTCAGATCATTCGAAGGGACTAGCGCGATCAGGGAACCACTCGCGCGTTTCAAAAGTTAAATTCATATTCGGGAATGTACACCCATCCCGAATAGCCCACTGGCCAGGCCCCCGTGGTCTGGCCTTTTTTGATTTGTCACTAGGAAATTTGATGGGGGTGGCACCAAGGCACCGGTATGCTGCAATAAGCACATGCAAGACTATAAGTCGTTTCAAATCGTCTCAGTCCTTCAGGGCAGTAAGTCCATTGCTGTCGATTGCTCTTGTCGAAGCGGCGAAAGATTTACATTGAGACGACACCTCGACCGCCAGCAACGGGAAAGTTGGAGCGCTGGCACAAGAGCAAGCCGAGACGTCGATCTTAAACGGGTCGGAATGTGATTTGACTGTGAGTGGGCACAGGTCGAGACTTATCAAGTCAGATAATCATACCCCTGACATGAGGCCTGGCCGTTGTTCCCTCTCCTGAAGCCGGGCCTCACTCTTGTCCGGAGGCGTACAAAGACGGAACGAAGTCGGTTTTGATTTGTTGTTTAGCTTGCTGATCTACGTCAGCTGAGCCCCTGATTTTCCGCCCCTATGCCGTGGACGTTGACGGGAAGAAGCTCAAAGACCGCTACACGTTGCACCAGTCCTCCTACCTCCCGTTAATGCATTCTGGTCGCTGACCATGTATGAATTGCCGCAGAGCCTGCTTGTCGCAGAATCCAATCAACCGTTACCCCATCCACTCGCCGATGCTTTCGCAACTCGTGAAGGGTGCCGATGGTGGCCCGAAACTCTATATTCAGAACAGATCCCCCGGAAAGGACAAGGAACCCAATTGGCTACCTGGTCCGTTTAATGCTTTCATGCGGCTCTACTGGCAGGCCAGAAGCGCTCGACGGAATGTGGAAATAGCCGCCGACACAGGCGGTCGTATAGGCTAGCAATTGGCCGAAGCCGTTTTTGGCCCGCGTAGCGTTTGTCGAGGCTGCTAGGGAGGCTGATATCTATACCGACACCACGCCACGGCCGCCGCCTACCGGCAAGCTCGGACCGAAATGGGCAAACGGAGGCCAGCGCGTAGGCCTAAGTTCATGAATAACTTAGACATTTTTAACGAGTGATCGATCTATTGTTGCCTCCGTTATCTCGAGCAATATTTTTTGCTGGTTAAACCCCGGCGACAAGGCCTGGCTCACTGCTCTCCAAAGGTGGAAGGCCGGGCCCCACCTTATTTATATCCTGGCCACTTCCGTGCTACCACTCGTCCGCTGGCAGAAACATGGTTGCCGGCGCGCGGAAAGAGAACATTCTTGCCTCTCGTGCCGATGCCCCGCGGCACCAGGCTCGGCGTTGAGGTGTGCAACGGCCCCGAAATATGCTCCACCAGCCTCTCCTTTTTTCCCGGCCGCAGACGCAAAGATCACAGCATCCATATAATGAATTCTAGCGAACCCACGATTGATTGATACTCGGTAGCCGATGCGCCAAAATGCCAAAGCTGGTACTGGCACGGGGCTCGGCGTTCTGCATTTTCACTGGTGCGTGCGTCGCGCCCCACACCCGGCGCCCCCAACGCCCTTGATAGGACTCCAATCTGGGTATTTAATGATTAGGCTGAACCCCAAATTTCAGCAAGAGGCCTGGGGATCCAACTTTGCTTCACACTGTTGCCAGGCCTCCTTCTTTGCTCTTTCCACCACTTACTGGAGAAGGCGGCTACCTTGCCGGCAGAGGGGCGGCGGTGGTGACATAAAGCCGGTCCTTTAACCGGCATGTCGACATTCACATTCTGTTGCTGGTGGTTCGACAGTGTTTTTACCCACACCGGAATTTCGATCGACAGTAGATCAGTGTGAAGATTCCAATGATTGCTCCGTCCGATGCTGCCTTGGTGACGGCTACAATCAGAAAATGGGTATCAGGAAAACTGGCCCTTAGCTCGTCGCAAGCGGCAGCAATCTTTCTGTGAATCGTCATGTTACGGCACCCTCGAATTTGCCATGATCGCAGGATTAACACAAAGCCGTGGGCGGCAAGCCTGTCCTCGGGCCTTGATTCAACAACGCTCCTTAGGACACCAGCGCGACCAGTTCCGCCATCTCCAGGGAGCGAGAGCCCCGATACAGGCCGAAACGAGAGAAACCAGCTTCTCGAACTCCGCAACCGGTTTCTCGATCATTTTCAACCGGCCGTCGATCCCATCGATCTTGAACGCGGCCGTCACGGTCACGAATGACAGAGCTGCAAATAAGCCGGGAGGGATTGGGAGAACCCGTCTAGCAACGGCAACACGACTACCGGAAAACAGATCGGCAAGCAGCATCAGGCGGATGCTCCACGTACAGCGCAGAACTACCCGCCACTCGTCGATGAGACGCTTGGTCATTTCCTTGTTTTCGGATTGGCGGTATGTTGTCGGGTGCTGTAGTCCCCTTTGCAGCAGAGGCTTGGCCGAGGGGTATTCTTCCAGCACGCCATGAGGCCAAGCTTCATTGCAGGAATTATTTCCGAAGATTTTTTAGATCCTGTGCCCTGGCTGTCCTTGCCGTCATTTTTCCCTGACATCGGAACATTTCTAATTCTTCCCGGTTCGGGCCGTGTCGGAGAGCGCCTAACTCTTCGGCAAGGGGCCTGGCGTGTCACCGCCCAATGAACCCCGCGTCGGGCCCCACGGGCGGCTCAATGGGTGCTGGTGTCTCCACCTGCAATGCGGATTTTGGCCATACTGCGCTTGGCAGGATTTTGGCATGTTCATCCCGGCCAGTGACTAACACGCCATCTATGACCTTGCGCGTGTAGCTCACCATTCGCTCGGCCGATATCGCCGAATATAAAAGGACGATCAACTGCGGACGCGGGCAAGATTGCACCTTTCCGGCACAACCAAGAAATCGAAATCCTCGCCGCCATTTTTGACAGCGTTTAGGGTGTCATCACGTCGTTGAGCGGTGAACGAAATGCGCATTGGAACCACCTTCCTATAATTATGACATCGATTGCGGCAGTACCTTTGGCGAAGTAAGCGGTGACAAGCCCAGCGGTATTGGTGGGTTTGAAACCCGGTATCGACCCGCATCCGCCCGTCACTGCGACAGGCGTTTGCATTTCGAAACAACCTCTTGCACGCTTTCCTTGAACACCGCTTCGATAGCCGGGTCTCTTCTCGGCGAACGCTGCGACCTGCGCACTGAAGGATAGTTTACCCATCATGCGCTTTCATAGCGTCGAACTATCGATGCGAAGTAATCGACCTTGTATTCGAGGTGGCAGCGGCAGCCCACAATCTCGCTCGTTGGCGCGAGTGGATCGCCGGGATAACGCAGGCGTGCTCCGGACGGGCTGATGAAGCTCTCATCCATACCAATTGGCTCAGCACTCGAAAGCGTGGCATGCGTATGCCGGACACGATTATCACCAGCCGACCGCCACTTCTTCTTGATGTCATGTTCAGCGACCTTGCCGGCATTGATCTGCTGACGCATGGCGTTGTCGCGTGCAGTGCCAAGCGTCATCATTGTTTCGGTTCGGGCAAGCATTTCCCCACGAAGCTGCACCATACGGTCTGAATACCGGCCGAGGATGCGCATAACGACGTCGGATGGCAGTGGCTTCCCTTCGCGAATAGCGTTCATGACGGTGCGGTCAAATCGTTTGTCACGGCGCTGGCGGGTAAGGCAGTGCTTTAGGAGCGCGCTATCGCCTGAAGCGAGTTCCGCCTGGGCTAATGACACAAAACGCTCCTGCTGGCTCGTGAGGCCGATAATCCCGCCTTCCCTTCGCCCGTTGACGGGGTTAATCCGACCAATAACATCGAGCGCCGTCGAATGTGGATTGCGACCAGCTGCAAGCCCTTCTTCAAGCGCCCGGCGCCCTGCTTCTGGTCATCGGTGATACGGGTTACAAGTTGCGATGAGTGGTCTCGCAGCCACGCCTCGCCCTCCGGGTGGCGTTACGCCAGAGCGAAAGCTGACCCGATTGCCTTCCGGGTCCTTCAATCGCGGAAGGTTCTCGACCAGACTGATGCCGCCGGCGTTGTAGGCTTCTGCCAGCGCCAGCTCTAGCGCCGAAAATGCTTCCCGCTCGACCTGGATAGCATCGATCGCTCCGTTGATATCGCCTCTTTCCAGACGCTCGACCACCACACGAAGGGTTACGGCCGACTTGATCGCCTCAATGCTTTGAAAGGAGGCATCGGCAAGGACTGCATCGTGTCGAGCAACTGATCGAAGATGCTGCGGTTGCTGGCCATGGTTCGAACTTCGCAAGCTACGCCGAATTCTCGGCATTTGGTTGACGAACATGTCATCTTGGATAAGACTCCACGCATCCACGCGAAGGGCAGAACGGATGGAATTTGACAAGGAGACGATTAATGGCTCGACGGACGGCTATGGACGCGGAGCAACGTTTGAGCTGACCAATGGTCAAGTGTGGGTACAGACGAACGATGAAGATGAATACCTTCACCAGTTCATGCCTGAAGTGCTGCTGGAGACAGCGGACAATGTTGGAAAATTGAAGATCAACGATATGAATGCCTGGTTAGAAGTGAAGCGTATTCGTTGAACCTTACGCTCTTGCCTGGACTTCGAAATACACGTTGATACCCGCCGGATTGAGCGGCATGACACGGACGACGGTGTGCGACACCGCGCCAATTATCGGTTTATCCGTGGTTGCAGGAACGACAGATAACCCTTTGGGAGCAATATAGACCTTTTTGTCACTCGCTTTGATCAAGGTGCCGTCAATATCCTTGTTGTCGAACTTGAGCACCGCCATCGTGCAGGTGTGAGCCGTTGGTACCGGCTCGCCCGGATTCCATTCAGGACCCGAACCTGGAACGTCGCGAACAATCGCGCCGGCCGGACCGAATTTGTCGATGAGACGCAGCGCACTTGCTTGAGCTCGAAGATAATTGAACGATTGACCCTGCGCAGCCATTGAACGATCCTGTCTGCAAATGGAGATCCAACTATGATCACGAGTTCTCAATGTCGCGCGGCGCGAGCTCTGGTTGAATACAGCAGACAGCGCCTCGCAATTTCCTCTGGCGTCAGCCAAGAAATCATTGAGATGTTCGAGCGCAAGCTCGAGAACGCAATCCACGAGGACATCGAAGCTCTACAGGCCGCTTTGGAAGAAGCTGGAGCCGTTTTCATTCCAGACAATGACAGCGGCGGGATTGGAGTTCGCTTAAAGTTTAATCGGTCAGACACCAAACGTATCGCAACGCTGGAAAGCGAAGGCGGTATCGTTGCACACGACGATGTTCCTTAGGTTCATACTGCCATATGCCAGGGGTGCGCGCACGCATCACTTGCACCCTTCTCATCGGCCATCGCTAATAGACGTGCTGCCTCAAGTTCGACTGCTAGGCTTTCAACGGAGACAGCGGCACGTTCCGCGCCCTGAGATTGCAGCTCCACGCTACTACGTTCTCATTTGCACTCAAACGTGATGCATTCCCTCTATGGGGTTTAAGCCCTGCAGCATCATATGACTCATCTGCTGTTTTGCCTTCAAAACGAGCTTGGGCGAACTTTTCGTGCCGTGCATTCTTTAAGACTGGCATTATCTCAGTCGTCGAGCGATCGGTTAACGACTCCAACGATTCCTCGCCATGGTGGATCGTCATTTTTTGTTCTCAACCTGCCCGAACTTCTTGACGGAGCGCGGCTGAATTACCAAATTTCTGCCGTTGGTCGCGCGGAGGTGGACCAACAGTCAGGGAGCGCCAAGCTTCTTGGCGCGCCTCATTTCTATGTTGCTCACAGGAGGGACTTAGCTATGAGAAGCAACGTCGATTTTTCCCCGTTCTACCGGTCGAGCGTAGGGTTCGACCGCATATTCAACTTACTCGAAAACTCAGCTCAGCCTCAGGGGGTCGACAAATGGCCGCCCTACGACATTGTCAAACTTGGCGAGGACAAATATCGCATAGTGATCGCGGTGCCGGGTTTTACACAAGATGATCTGACCATCACGCACGAACCGAATATGTTAGTGGTCAAAGGCGACAAGTCGGGCGATGAAGACTTTCAATATCTCCATCATGGCCTGGCGCTTCGGCCCTTCCTGCATCGGTTCGAGCTTGCGGATCATGTAAGCGTTACCGATGCGCGTCTCGACAATGGCTTACTCATCGTCGAGCTCAAGAAAGAAATACCGGAGGAGATGAAACCACGCCGGATTGCGATCAGCGGTATGGGGAATGCTGCGGTTGGCGAAAGCGCCAAAAGGGTTAAAGATGATCGTGCTGCATAATTACTACAGGCCGCGCCAGTATACGGTTGAAGATAGCTTTCGCTAGGATGACGGAGCGGGCCAGTGTCTGGCCCGCCCCATCAGCCACGCAGCAGCCCACTGGCCAAAATTGCGAAGAATAACAATGGTTTCTTGATCATTGAGCAGCCTTGTTTTCCGTCGCTACGTCGTTTGACTGACTTGCAGAAGCCGGGTCGTTTGTTGCGTTACCGCGGGGAAAACTGGGAAAAAACTGTGAGAGAAGACATCTGGTTTTGTACGGCCATCATTCTGATGACCGCGTAAATAGCGTGGTTGGCTCTTTCAACCCAAACCAATAGATCCCAACAGCCAACATCATGCGCTCAAGCGGGTGCGGCAGGTCCGATTCGAACCGACGACCTTGTGCGGGAATGTGGCTCTTCTTTTCTAGAACAATTTTCGGGAACGCTTTCTAATCTCACGCATCTAATGGTCGTCAATCAAATCAATGCCTGCTATTCAGCAGGGCAAGGAGGATATCATGTACACGCAAACAAAGGCGATGGAGCCAGACGTGGTACAGGGTTTTTCGATTTCTCTTACAAGAAGAAACGTGGTCGCAGGGCTGGCGCTGATCGCCGGCTCGGCGGCCGCATTGGTAGCTGCGGGAAATGCGGATGCGCAGTCCAAGCAGTCGGTGTCTGAGAAGAGCCTGTACGAACGGCTAGGTGGCGTCTTTGCCATTGCGGCGGTGGTTGATCACTTCAGCGACGCGGTCGTGAAGAACCCCATCGTCGGCCAGAAATCCAAGAATCCGCAGTTGAGGAAATGGCACACTAAGAACTTGGAACGGCTGCCCGGGCTTAAATTTATGCGAACCCTGTGGGTCTGCGACATTTCGGGGGGACCCTTCAAGTTCTCTGCCACAAAGCCCGGCACGACGCCGCTCGGCCTTGAGGAGGCGCATCGGGACCTCCGGATCTCCCCATCAGAATTCGATGAGGTCGCAGCGGAGCTTGGAAGGACCTTGGACTTCTTCAAGATACCGAAGCGCGAGAAGGCCGAAGTCCTGGCAGCCTTCGCCGCCCACAAGAACGAGGTCACCGCCGGCTATAATCGCGGCTGAAGGCTCTTGGTTGCAGGCGAGCACGATCCGGCATTGACTCGTCGCAATTCGGAGCTTTGCCGCACGCACATATTTATGGCTCGAAATAGTTGCGGCAGGTCGGATTCTGAACTAACGTTGGCAAGGCTTGCGGTTTCTCGGATTGAAGCAAATTTGCCGGGCCCCATTCCTTTTGGTTATTGGCGCAGCGCTGCTCCTTTATGGAGAGTGACGGCATAGATTTCCAAGGCCGGGAAGCCGTGAACCTCCTCCCATACGGTCAGACTAAAAACCAAGCTGCGGAGCCTATCTGTATTGGGCACTGCAAATGGAAGGGGCCAAAGTTGACGACAATCTGGATCATCCGCCTGCACTATCTAGCACTTTGCCTCGTTTCATCTGTTTAGGATACTTGATGATCGCAATCGGCGGTCCCCGACACCGGGACCGGAGCTATATCGACCGGCTACGCCGCAGATAGTGCTCGAATCAGGCTCGTTGGGGCTTGCGTGAGGGCGAATATCTCACTCCATCGCACTGAGCATATTGCATCCCCCGGACCATGCGGAATAGTGGTATGATGGTTGTGGCAGGACACCGGAGTGCGCGATGAGACAGATATACGCCGTCCTTCCCGCACTTGCTGTGATGTTGGTGCTATTGTTGCTAGTAGCGCTTTGTTCGAGAGAGAAAGCACCCCCAGGTCAAGTGGCCCCTGATGAAGCAGTTCATCTCAAGTGAGCTCGGGTAGCGGCACGGATTCTGAACCGACGATCTCACTGCCCACTCTCGGCGGTGATTGAACTTGGAGAAAAGATTCCATGAGAAGCCGTGAAGCTCTCATGCGCCCGGCGA
Organism: Phyllobacterium sp. A18/5-2; assembly: GCF_025452215.1. Taxonomy (NCBI): domain Bacteria; kingdom Pseudomonadati; phylum Pseudomonadota; class Alphaproteobacteria; order Hyphomicrobiales; family Phyllobacteriaceae; genus Phyllobacterium; species Phyllobacterium sp. A18/5-2. The sequence goes on from NZ_CP104967.1 coordinate 1,552,868, forward strand.
GTGTTTCCTGTCCCTGGGTCCGCCAGTGAGGGGCAAATCACTTTGGCCCGTATAACTGATTTGCCGTTTAAAATTTTCAGGTGGTTAATTTAGTCGGTATTTAATGTCAGAGTCTTGATCCTTCCCGAATGGCGTTTGATGAAGCTTCCGCACCGGCCGCTTGGTGCGGCGCTACCGCGGTGGCGATACCTTCAATTGGCTCACAATATCCGGCTTTCTTGACGTGCGCCGGAAGGAAGTCATGCTGCCGTCTGGCAAAGTGCCGCCGCGGGCCTTGCTCGGCGCAACCCATACAATCAGCTGCAATCGCTCAGTGCTCAAGGAGTCGTATTGCTCGGCCGGTTCCAAGGTGTCGAGAACGGCCACCTCATGTTTGGCGATGAATTGGACGAGCATTTTCGCTTCGCCGACGAAGCCTCCGCGAACGTCAAATGCTTTCTTGATCAATACATCGAACGCACTGGACTCGATGCGCCAGCGGCAGAGGATGATCCGGCCGAGACGGTTGAGCCGCAGCTGCCAAGCCCGCCAATCCGTTCTATCGATTGGGCGGCGAGCAACATCACGTCAGTGATTTGGTGCACCGGCTTCGTAGGCGACTTCCGGCGGATCCAGCTCCCCGGCGTCCTCGATGAGGCAGGCCAGCCCATTCACGAGGACGGCTTGGGCGTCCTTCCAGGCGTCTATTTTGCCGGCCTCGATTTGGGCTCGACGCGGAAATCGGGGAATACCGGCAATTGGTGACGAGGCGGCCCGCCTCGTCAGCCATATTGTCACAAGGCGAGTCGAATTAGCGTAGACGTTTGAGCATCTGCAATTGGAATAATCGATCCCTAGCGTTGGCAGACGCTGTGTCAATTCCGCTTGATGGTGTAGGATCTGGCTCTCGTGCGTCCGATGTCGCGTCTGGCAGCGCGCTGAACTTTGTCATCCTCGATATGGGGCAGCGGTTGATCGATGTCGTCCCGCGTTTCTTCACCCGACGAACTGGCGACACCCTCCACGGTCGAGACCTGCGGATCGCCGGTTCGGTCATACTGGGACGGGGGCAAGTCTTCCGACGCGGTCGGCGACCAGCCTTCCGAACGCCACGACTCCGCCCGTTCATCGATGTCGACGCTCCCCTCATCATCAAGAATGTCGAGGGCTTTGTCGGCCAGCGCACCGCTTACTTCCGTGACCGTGACCAGGAAGCCGCCGCGGCGCTGTGCAAGTCAATGCCGGCGCTTTCCCTCAAGGATCAAGCGTTCGACGTGCTTCAGCCGACCATAATCCGCCAGCCGGAACGATTGCTCCATGCGCAAATGTCGTGAAGATTTCGGCGGACATCGATCACGGCGATATGCTCGCGTTAAACGGGATCGGGACAGTGCAAAAATTGACGGGCGCGAGCAAAGAACAAGATCAATCGCCTTCAATCTTCGCGATATAACCGCTTGATATCGGTGACCTCGTATGGTCGGGCGCGCCATGCAATAGGGAAAAGTGTGGTGGCTAACACCGTTGAAACAAAGGGCTGAAACAACAAACGCCCGTTGTTACACTCGGGCGTTTGTATGAATTGGCCTTACGCGATGCTTAGCAACCGGCTGCGGCGCGGGCGATGTTGCGAATGTCACCACGGTCAATGCCGAGGTCCTGCAGTTCACGGGAAGTCATGCGGCCAAGTTCAGTAACGGCCTGGCGGTACTTGCGCCAAGTGTTGAAGGAGCGTGCTATGTTCATTGCGATCCCCTTTCCGAGGGCTTATGACGTCAGCAACCTTGCTTGGCTCCGGCGCCGTTTCGATAACGGGGATATAAGGGTTTCACTCATCCACGAACAGCAACAATACATCACGCCACCTATGCAAGCGGCGCAATGGTCGCAGCATGGACGTCCTGCTACAGCGGTCCGTCTGATTAATCGAGCCAAGAATTCTATAAATCACCTGATCCTCCGCTTGTCCGACTTCGTTTCAGGATCTCCATAACTTCTTTCTCAGTCAGCTGCGGAAAATCGACGTAATGGAAGCCGATTGCTTCCAGCGCTGCAGGCTCTTCAAGACAAACGACTTCATCAATGGCCTCTCTCAGCATTTCCATCGTGTCATTTGCCCCAACCGGAACGGCGAGCACAATCCTTCGTGGCTTGCGCTGCTGCAATCCCAAGATTGCAGCGCGAGCGGTTGCACCGGTCGCGATGCCGTCATCGACGAGGATCACCGTTCGGCCCGCAACAGCGATCGGGACCTTGTGCCCGAAATACAACGCACGGCGACGTTCGATTTCCTGGAACTCTTTCGTGCATTCCCTTTGAAATTCGTCTTCCGAAATTCCACTGCTGTGAATGACATCGTCGTTGCGCACGACGATAGGATTAGAACCATCCATGACCGCACCCATAGCGAGTTCTTGGTGGTACGGAACTCCAACCTTGCGTACGATGAGCAGGTCAAGTGGCGCGCCCAGTGCGCTTGCGACTTCAACTGCAACAGCCGCGCCCCCGCGCGGCAGTGCAAGCACAACGACGTCCTGACCCCGGTACAGTTTTAAAGCCTTGGCCAATTGCTTACCGGCATCGGTTCGATCTTCAAACATGGTTGGATCCTCCATCAGATAGGGTATTTGTGTACCAAGACACAAATGCTCGAAGCATCGGACGATCGATTTGTCTCCACGTCCCACTGCGATCAAGCTGATGAGCGACCCCATGCAAGGCCGTCATTCAAGCAGCAGCTCAGCGCGCCTACTGGATTTCTATGCCTCGAAAGTTCCGGTCAAAGTTGCCTCCGCGAGAATGTGTTTGTTCGCTTCATCCCACATCATTTTGACACCGGCCGCCCCGGGGATCGTTAAGTTTGGAACATCGAGCGCGACCAGCCGGAAGTCGTAGCGGTGAACCCCATGGCCCTTGGGCGGCTGCGGCCCATCATAGCGTGCATTGCCGAAGTCGTTTTCTGAATAACGCAGCCCTTGCTCCGCAGACGTATCGATGCTTTCTGGCAGACTGTTTTGCGTTGGCGGGATGTTATACATCCCGCAATGCCGGAAGAGCCCGCTTGGCGCATCTGGATCTTCAACCACAAGAGCAAAGCTGCGCGTCCCGTCCGGGGTACCGGTCCACTTCAAGGGGGAAACAGGTTTCCACCGTTTCGAGTATATTTCATGGGGATTGGTTCGCCATCTGCAAACGCAGGGCTCATCAACGTCAGGGTCATTGGGATCTCCTTTAGTATCGACGCGGCTTGGTGCACTTCGCCATCAGTCAGTTTGCTTTCGTGCGTCTTTGTTTTGTAACCCCGAGCATACGGGATTGTTCCGTGTCAAATCGGTCCATATCGAACGGTGACTCTAACAAGCGTTCGGCAGTCATCGATCATGACATCGTGCACGAAGTGGCTGGTGTTTCGATTTGTGTGGTCCTGCTGTTGCGATGTCAGCAGAGCTCATTCAAATGCCATGCGCCGACATCCTGTCGCGGGGTCACCCAATTCGTCAGGCGCAGCCGGCAAGATATCCCGCATCGTCACGGATCTTCGGACTATCCGGTGAAGGTTCTTTGGATGGCGGTTTCTATGGCGTCGCAACTGGATCGCCGTCCGGGATCGGCAATGACTTATCCGGGCCGCGCAGGGATAGGCCCCCCGGGAGCGCCAACTATGGCGATGCGGTCGATTATTGGCAGGTCTTTGCGTGTGACTTCTACAGGAGTTCATGAGGCCCGCCTTTGGGCATCCAAAAGGGTGGTCGAGCCCCAGAGCTGGAGCTTGTGATACCCTTCCGTGCTCCAGCCGGTGGCGGAATTCTTGAAAGGATCTGCAATCTATCGCGATAGGCGTAAACTCATCTTGTCGCCGGACATTGCATCGTTTGGCTACTGGCGCTTGGGAGATCCGACGTGCTCCCGCCTTAACCAAATTGGGGGGCCATTCATGCGTCACCTGACCGGGCGATACATTTATTCAAACAATGATTGGGGCATTATGCAGCGCGCCCATGCAAAGGCATCCGAACTACTTGGGCGTTGCCCACATACGCACGAACACGCGAACCGACTGGCTCGAATAGTGATGAAGCTTTTCGATCGGGGGTTACGCGATGCGGAAGTTCTGGCTTGGGTTGCCGCCAATCAGGAAACAGTTATCTCCGATTTCGCCAGCGAGCGTGACGGCAGCGAAGCTTCATAAGCCGCACCAGTCCACGAAAGCACAAGCCGGCGGTCCCCATGTCAGCCGCTTCGTTGTGCGCTTCAGATTTGGAGCCGACCGCAACGCCGTTGCGCGATGTCTATGATAAAGTTGGCTCCTTGCTGCTTGGCGACGACGGGTCGTTTCGGAGCCGACGACAAAATACCGGCCCGAAAGGTGGGTACGCGTGTAACAATGGGGCCGCCCAGCTCGGCTACAGTTGGTTGCTCACCTCAACAAGATTACCATCAGGATCTTTGAAGTAGACCGACAGGATCCTCCCAGCCGCTCCTGCGCGCTCGGCCGGTCCGTCGACGATCTCCACGCCTTCGCACTTAAGGTGCGAGACAACGCCATCCATTGGCGTCTCCGTCAGAATGCAGAAGTTACCGCTTCCGGGCACAGTAGCACGCGCAATGCGCGGCGCGGTGCGCACGTCCTGCAGGGCTCCAAAGTGCAGCGACCACTTGCCTGGTCGCTCTTCACGCGGCGACATGCCCAGCACGCGCTCGTAAAACTCGCACGTTGCTGCAACATCTCGCACACCAAGAACGATATGATCGAAAGAGCGCGATTGCATAACAAAAAGACTACGGCTCCTCATATTCCAAAGCTAGTCTTGGAATTCTTCCGGCGTCAATCGTCACATTAAGTCATTCCGGACCAGCGCCCGAGAAGTTTTTGCTACCGCATGATCGCTGGCGGGAAGGCAACGTCACCCATCATCATCGAGGTGCAAGGCGACGGCAACCTGCTGGACGTCACAGCGAAATGGTCGGACAAAGGAAAGACTCCGACCCGCCGTTGACCGAAATGGCAAGCCATGTCTTTGGGAAACAGGCAGACGGCAGGCCGAAACTCACGGTGCCCACCTTAAACTGACCGCCATTGCGGCGGATGCGATCGGAAAGGGTGGCCACCAGTTGCCTTCAACAGGCGGACGGGTAACCGTTTGGCTGCCTTTGTGTTGCGTCGGGTTTGACCCCAACAGCCTCTTCACAAAGAGCCACATGCTTGGCCAATGCGTCCATTGGCAGGAACGCACTAACAGTGCAAATATCGCGCTTTTGAAACTTTGGCATTCCCTGAAGTTCTTTCAGCCGCTCAAGAAGTGCAACCCGGGTCATACTTTTTCTCCCTTCGTTTCAATGGCTTGGTTTTTGCCCTTCAAGGCCCCGGCTTGTTTCAGGCAGCGCGGACACCCGCCTCCAAAGGAAGCTCAATGTCTACTTCCAACGTCGAGACCTGATCATCGCTACCCATTTTCACGCGAACTTTTTCTCTGTCGATTTGTATGTGCTTGGCAACGACAGCCAGAATTTCTTCCCGCAACTTTAGGACTAACTCAGAATGCCCTTGTGAGGCACGTTCATGGGCAAGGAGAATCTGGAGACGCTCGCGCGCTTTTGGCGCTGAAGCCTGCTTATTGAAGAAACGGAAAATGCTCATGCTGCCCTCCGCCGGAATATCTTACCTATCAAACTGCGCTTTTCGCTCGGAATCGTGACTGGGACATTTTCGCCCGCGAGGCGTCGCGCGGCATCCAAATATGCCAAGGCTGGGGCACTGTCCTTGTCAGCCAAGGTCACAGGATAGCCAATGTTGGACGCGCGCAGGACATCTTGACTCTCCGGAATAATGCCGAGCAACGGAATGGATAGAATTTCGAGAATATCATCGACCTTCAGCATGTCGCCTCGTTCGGCCCGACCAGCATCGTAGCGTGTTAAGAGAAGGTGTTTTTCAATTCTCTCCCCCTGTTCAGCTTTAACCGTCTTGGAGTCCAGAAGGCCAATAATGCGATCTGAGTCACGAACCGATGAGACTTCCGGATTGGTTACGACGACTGCCACGTCGGCATGCCGCATTGCTAGTGTCGCCCCACGTTCAATTCCTGCCGGGCTGTCGCAAATGATCCAATCAAACGATTTCTTCAAATCTTCGATGACCTTTTCGACACCCTCAGCTGTGAGATTGTCTTTGTCGCGGGTTTGAGATGCGGGCAACAAGAAAAGCGTATCGAGGCGTTTGTCGCGAATTAGAGCCTGCGGCAATTTAGCGTCACCTTGGATGACGTTGACCAGATCAAAGACGACACGACGTTCTGCGCCCATGACGAGATCGAGATTTCGCAATCCCACATCGAAATCGATGACAACTGTCTTCTCATTGCGCAGGGCGAGCGCAGCGCCAAGTGCCGCGGTTGACGTTGTTTTACCAACTCCCCCTTTGCCAGAGGTAACGACTATCACTTTTCCCATATTCTATTTCCTATCTTCCCCGAAGCACGAGATCTATCCAAATGTTTCTGCCAATATGGTGTCTCCTTCGAGCCATAGCTGTACGGCTTTCCCTCGAAGTCGCGGTTCCATATCTTCCGCTGTCTTGTAAAGGCCATCGATGGCCAACAGTTCCGCCTCAAGCTTGCGGCAAAAAATGCGGGCCGATGCGTTACCGGCCGACCCCGCGAAAGCCCGGCCTCGTAACGTTCCGTAGACGTGGATGGATCCACCGGCGACTATTTCAGCGCCTGAGGCGACCGACCCGATGATCGTTACGTCGCCTTCCGGAAAGATCACCGATTGCCCTGATCGCACTGGCTCTTTTATGATGATCGACGGCATCACACGGATCTGCGCTCCGCCGGAAGAATTCGCTAACGTTCCGGAAGGTTGGTTATTTCCGGAGGACGGTTCCTTTGCTGCATTTGCTGGGGGAGCCTGGAAATCCGCTGCTGATTTCCCACCCTTCATGGCTGGGGGCATACCAGGAGCAAGCAGCGAAGGGCGAGCTCCTTCTATCCCCATGAGCGATACCCCACGCTTGGCAAGCTCGTCGATCAGGAGTGCAAGCTCGGCACGGTCAGTTTGTAGATTCTCAACGTCGAGAACGATCGGCTTACCCAAGAAAAAGCCGGCGGAACGCGATGCAAGGTCGTCTAGTCGCGCCAACCAACGGTCAATGGGTGCTTCAGGCGCAAGCACAAGGGCAAGAAAGGAGCGGCCTTTAAGGCGTATGGGTTGAGAATCTGTTAGCACTTTGGTCATCTAAGTTAATTTTTCGTATCAACGATATAGGCGGCGGATGGTTAACAGATCGTTAATTTTGGACCAACTTGGGATGAAACTGCGTTTGTCCGGATGCAGCCATTGCCCAAGGTGGAAGCGGGCAATTTCCAACCAATTGTTCGCACCGTTGGTGGCCGCGCAACGGGTTGCAAGGTCGGTGACGAGTTGCGATTGACTTCGGCTTGCGGTCTCTTATCGAGGTAAACCTGCTCGACGCCCGATCGTCGGGTGCGACAATTCGTGCTTTCGCGCCCCTATCGATAGGTGAGCAGTCGCCCACGCGGCGACCACACGAGCACGAGCGCGGTGTACGCCGGATTCGTGAACAATTGCGCGAAACGGTAGATTGAAACCGCAAGCGCTGGTTGTGCCATCAACAGAAGCTTAGCTTAGCTTAGCTTAGCTTAGCTTACCTTCGATCAGCACATGGCCCTCAGGCCGACAGTGCGATCGAGGCAATAAGACCACCCGCTCTTCAATCCAAGCGAAAACCTGCTTTCAGGACGACCTGGAATCGGGCCACCTTGCCATCTTGGATATGCCCCCTGATTTGATCGACCTCGAACCAGTCAAGTTGTCTCACGCTCTGGGATGCGCGCGCGATGGCGTTCTTGATCGCCGAGATCAACCGAGTCGGTTGAACTGCCAACGAGTTCGATCTTCTTGTAAACATGATCCTCACCCATGAGATCCTCCTCTTGGGCTGTTCTCGCCGTGGTCTCGGCATCTTCGGCCCACACCGCATATTGGGCCGACCAGGTGCAAATGTGAAGTTTCATTCAGCACTCGTTTGATGCGTCGCTCTGAAATCGGCTTAACATCTGTGCCCCCCGTGCAGCTACGCTCGATTGCTCCTTCCAACGCGGCGGCGAGGGTTTTTCACTGTGCCCATGGGTGCTAAACTGCCTTGGACTACACGGAGGATGTCATGGACATTGCCGCGTGGCTCTCGGGCCTTGGGCTTGCCAAGTATGCCACGATCTTTGCTAAAAACGAGATCACTCCCGAAGTGCTCCCGCATCTGTCGGATGCGGACCTTGAAGCCCTGGGCCTCCCGATGGGCCCGAGGAAGCTCGTGTTGGCCGCCATTGCGGGGCTTGGCAACGCCGATATGCGCGATCCCAAGCCGGTGGCCGGTTCAACGCCCCGCGTCGAAGCCGAACGTCGCCAGTTGACGGTGATGTTTGTCGATCTCGTCGGATCCACCGCATTGTCAAGTCAATTGGACCCGGAAGAGATGGCCGAAGTGATCGGCAAGTACCAGAACGCGGTGGCCGGGGAAATCACGCGTGTGGATGGCCATGTCGCGAAGTTCATGGGTGATGGCGTGCTCGCCTATTTCGGCTGGCCGCGGGCGCACGAGGACGAGGCCGAGCGGGCGGTGCGGGCCGGGCTCGCCATTACGGCGGCGGTTGCCAAGCTGGTGACGCCAGCAAACGAGCCGCTGGGTGCCCGTGTCGGCATCGCAACGGGATTAGTGGTGGTGGGCGACCTTGTCGGCGAGGGCGCGGCGCAGGAGGCGGCGGTGGTTGGCGAGACGCCGAACCTGGCGGCACGACTGCAATCACTGGCCGAGGTCGGCTGTGTGGTCGTGGCCGGACCGACGCGGCGGCTGCTTGGCGAACTCTTCGAACTGGTCGATCTCGGCACTCACGACCTCAAGGGTTTCGCCCATCCGGTGCAAGCGTGGCGGGTGGTTGGCGCGAGCCTAGCCGAGGGCCGTTTCGAGGCGCTGCATGGGATGCGGCTCACGGCGCTCGTCGGCCGCGATCAGGAACTGGCCGCGCTCCTCGAATGCTGGCGGCGGGCCAAGGCCGGCAGAGGTCAGGTAGCGCTGTTGTCGGGCGAGCCGGGCATCGGCAAGTCGCGTATCGCCATCGCCCTGCGCGAGCGTCTCCGCGGCGAGGAATGCGTGTCCCTGCGCTATCACGGCTCGCCCTATCACACCAACAGCGCACTGTTCCCGGTGCTGGAGCAGTTGCGGCGGGCCGCTGGTTTCGAGCATGAGGATACGCCAGAGGTGAAACTGACCAAGTTGGAAGCACTGCTTGCCTTGGCTGTGCCTGACCCGAAATCGGCGATGCCATTGATCGCCGAGCATTTGGCGATCCCGACATCAGGTCAATACCCCCCTTCCCGAGGTTGCACCGGAACAGAAAAAGGCGAAGACATTTCAGACGCTGATCGCCCAGCTCGAGGGCCTTGCGGCCAAGCAGCCGGTGCTCATGACGGCCGAGGATGTTCACTGGTTCGATCCCACAAGCCTCGAACTGTTCGATCGCGTCGTCGATCGGATCGAACGGCTGCCGGTGCTGCTCGTTGTTACCTTTCGGCCTGAGTTCGCGCCGCGCTGGACCAGCCGGCCGCACGTGACACTGCTGACCCTCAATCGTCTAGGGCAGAACGAAAGCACTGTGCTGATTGACCATCTCTCCGGCGGGCGGCCGCTTCCTGTCGACGTGCAAGCACAGATTCTCGCCAAGACCGAAGGCGTGCCACTCTTTGTCGAAGAGCTGACAAAGGCGGTTCTCGAATCGCGATTGCTGCGCGAGACCGGCAAGCGCTACGAGGTCACCGGTTCGCTGCCGCCGCTCGCCATCCCCTCGACGCTGCAGGACTCGCTCCTGGCTCGCCTCGATCGGTTGATGCCGGTTAAGGAGATAGCGCAGATCGGCGCTGTCATCGGCCGCGAGTTCAGCTACGAGTTGCTCGCCGCGACCGCGCAGATGGACGAGCCGAAGCTCAGGACCGCTCTGGATGAACTCGTGCGCGCCGAACTCGCGTTTTGCCGGGACACGCCCCCGGATGCAATCTACACTTTCAAGCATGCGCTGGTGCGCGATGCCGCCTACGAGTCGCTGCTGAAGAGCCGACGCCAGCAACTCCACTGCCGGATCGCCACGGTCCTGCGCGAGCGCTTTCCCGACCGAGCGGAGGCGGAGCCGGAGGTGCTTGCCCATCATGCAACCGAGGGCGGTCTGCTCGATGATGCCGTATCGTACTGGCACAAGGCGGGCCTGCGCGCCAATTATCGCTCGGCCAACGCCGAAGCCATTGCCCACCTCTCCAAAGGCCTGGATCTTCTCGCGACACTTCCCGAGACTGCGGCCCGCGACAACCGCGAGATCGACCTCCAGCTTGCACTTGGCATTCCACAGCTCGCCGCCAAGGGCCATAGGTCAGCCGAGGTCATGGCGGCCTACACACGGGCACACGCGCTGTGCAACAGACACGGCGGCGAGACATCCCGACTGTTCCCCGCCCTGCGTGGCCTGTGGACCTGCAATCGCGCCCGGGGACAGATGCGCACGGCGCGTGACCTCGCCGACCAGCTCGTCACGATCGCCCGGCGCTCGAGGAATCAGTCTTTGCTGCTGGAGGCCCATCACGCGCAATGGACGACACATTACTGCCTCGGCGAGTGGCGGTCAGTATGCGAGCACACCGCACAGGGTCTCGCCCTTTACCAACCTGAGCATTTCTCTCACGCCTTCATATACAGCGGTCACGACGCTGCGGTATGCGCCACGGCGCACGAGGGGGTAAGCCTGTGGATGCTCGGCTTTCCGGACCGGGCGCTGGCCCGCGCGGAAGAAGCCGTCACCCTCGCCCGCAAACTGGCCCACCCGCCCAGCGTCATGCTCGCCCTTTCAATTGCGATCGTCCTTCACTGCGTTCGCCGCGACGCCGACGCAGCTCGGGAAAAGATCGAAGCGGTGTCGCAGATGGCGCATGACGGGATACCACGCTATATACCCGATGCCGAGCTGCAAATGGCCTACATCTCGGCACTCGGGAGCGAACAACAAGCTCGGGCGGGCATGACCGTGATCCAGGAGGCGCTGGCAGCCGATGAAGACGTGGAGTGGAAGGGCTTTTACCTGTGCCTTTTCGCCAGCGTCTGCGGACTTGCCGGCGAAGCCGATATCGGCCTGAATGCTCTGAAGCCAGCAATAGAAGAGGTGGCGGCCACCGGCGCGCACCTCTGGGAGTCGGAACTTCACCGGATCGCCGGAAATCTCCTGCTCAGTTCAGCAACACTCGATGTCGAACGAAGCGAAGCACATTATCTTCGCGCCATCGAGGTCGCTCGGGAACAGCACGCGGCATCCCTCAATCTGCGCGCATCGACCTCGCTTGCCCGCCTGTGGGCCCACCGCGGGGACAGGCACAAGGCCTACGACCTGCTCGCCCCTGTCTACGCCTGGTTCACCGAGGGCTTTGAGACGCGCGACCTCGTCGATGCCAGCGAGATACTCGATCAACTGCAGTAACCGAATCGTACGTCGTGCCGAAACACGCGCCCCTTGCAATTGCTCTTGCCGGCCCCCATTTACCCGATCCACCCGTAAATGAGATACTGGGCTGCCAGCAATGACGCTCGGTGTCTCCGGGGTAATACGGCGCTCCTCGGCCACGAGTTGAGCGCCGTATTTTTTGAGATTAGACAGCAATTTTCGGCCAGACTTGGCCTTGATCAAGCCTACCCCGGGAGCGATACTGAGTGGGTGATCAATCATGTGCAACGATTATGAGCAACACATCCGCTGGGCCGAATATTGCGACCTGATGCAAGCCCTGAAGCTTGGCATTCCCACCCATCAAAATGAGCTTGACCTCCCGCAGGCCGATGACATCAGGGTCAACGACATGGCTCCCGTGATGCGTGCCGCTGGAAACCAAATCGAACTTTCTCCGATGAATTTCAGCTTCCAGCCGTCAGGACGCGGCGGGCCCGTGTTCAATTTTCGATCAGAGGGACGGCACTTTGCTGCCAGCAAACGCTGCCTCATCCCTGCAACTGCTTTCTTTGAATTCACCGGCAAGAAATATCCGAAAACCAAGCATCGCTTCGCCCTGATCGGCGCGCCATTCTTGGCAATTGCCGGCATCTGGCGAGAGGGCCAAGGCAACCATCCGGCATCCTTCGCCATGTTGACGACGATGCCGGGACCGGATGTAGAACCGTATCACAATCGCCAGGTCGTTGTGCTTCGCCCTGAGAACTGGGCCGCATGGATTTACCTGACGAAGCTTGAGGCAGAACTGCTGCAGCCCCTTTCGGGAGGGTCGCTGACTGTGGACACCGTTCGGGCGGGGATTGATTGACGCCAGATACCAAGCCTCGGGAAGTCAGCGAAGACGGATGAAGTTTGATCGGTAGCGACATCGTCCAACCGAAATCTTTTTTGAGATCCATTTCCGAGATGGCGATAGGCCTCTTCACAAAAGGAGGAACTCCTAATGCCTCGAAGCCGCGATGCGCTGTCTACGATGATGATCGCCTATCCACATCAGATGCTGAAGAACCCGCCCAATTTCGCAACTGTCTTGGCCCTTTCGCAATTACACCACCGCGTCGGCCCGTTGCCTTGGCCACCATTTCTATTTTGACGAGTAATGCCCACCACAGCGTCTATTTTTTGAATACCGCGCGAGGATCCTTAAAGGTTCCCTCTAAACAGAAAAATATACCCGTCGACTTTCCCTATGAAGGCGGAACTTTGAGCGCAAGGGCGAGTTGTTTCCTCAGCTGATCGGATCAGCCAATCAGAAAATAGGAGACACCATGAGACGTATCGCACTTATGCTTGGCGCACTTTCCATTGTTTCGGCAGCTTATGCGCAAGACGCAACAAAGCCTGCGACGGATGCGCAAACGCCTGCCGTGTCAACGCCCGATTCAAAAAATCCTGCCGCTCCAGTTCCTGGCGCGAACAGCTTTACTGAAGGCCAGGCCAAGGAACGGATTGAAGGCAAGGGGTACTCTGAGGTTGCCGACCTTACAAAGGGTGAGGATGGAATTTGGACCGCTTCAGCCATGAAAGATGGCAAGCCTCTTAAAGTCCAACTCGACTTCCAGGGCAATATCACCGAAGCCGCCAAATAACGTTTGAAACCCCATAATTTAGGAAGATTTTCATGCAAACAATAACAGGACTTTACGATAATTACGCAAACGCTCGCACCGCGGTCAACGCGTTGGAAGATGCGGGAATTTCCTCGTCCAACATCAGTATCGTCGGCCGCGAGGGTGAAACAAACGAATCCTATGCCGGAGAAGGGGCCGCGACAGGCGCCGGGGTTGGAGCGGTTGTCGGTGGTACTGGTGGCCTCCTTGCCGGCCTTGGGATGCTGGCCATCCCAGGGGTTGGGCCGGTGGTAGCGGCTGGTTGGCTCGCGGCCACCGCAGCTGGGGCTGCGGCCGGGGCAGTCGCCGGGGGAGCTGCTGGCGGCATTATCGGTTCAATGACAAACGCCGGCGTTGATGAAGATGATGCCCATGTCTATGCGGAAGGCGTCCGCCGGGGAAGCACTTTGGTGTCGGTCAGGGTTGAAGAGGATCAGGGCGATGTTGCTCGATCAATTCTCAACGACAATGCTCCGGTTGATGTCCAGGCGCGCCGCGCCATGTACCGCGAGGAGGGCTGGCAGGGTTTTGACCCAAACAGCCCCGATCTGACCGAAGAGGAACTCGCACGTGAGCGGGATCGGGTGCGTGACCATCGTCCGTTGTAAATTCTAAGCCGACCGTTCGAATGCCGCGTTCCGCAAGCGTGGTGCTCGAACGGGCAATCCACGAGAATTTTTTCGCAAGAACAAACAATTGGAGGAAATCATGTTCAAGAAATTTATGCTTATCGGCACAGCTGTGCTTCTTACCCTCACCGCAGCGCCGCAAAGCTATGCACAGTCCATTGAGATTGGCCCCGGAGGCGTGCGGCTCCAGCAGCCGAGCCGTGAGCGGATGGTGCGCCGTACGATGGAGATTGATGAACGCCAGGCCGTGCGAATAGCAAAAAGTGAAGGGATAAGGAGCGTGGACGACGTGAGACGTACGCGGTCCCGATACCTTGTTGAGGGATCCGATCGCCGCGGAAATGATATGCGCGTTAGCGTTGATCGCCGCTCGGGCGAGGTTATTTCCGTCGATTAGCAGCGACTAGGACCGAATTTGCTCAAATGCACTCGCGCCCAATGTGGCGCGAGGGTGCACAGGACCCATTTCAAAGAAATAGCTTTTCGACTCCCACCATTTGCGGCGAAGGCTAGAATTGTCGGTGAGCACGCAGTTTATCTGCGCTCAGCATTCGAAGGCTACCCCTCGGCGCCGCATCCGCAGTAGGACAGCCAATTACGTCCGCGCTTGCGCAACACCACTGTCCCAAAAACTTCTGGTCCATCCTCAAGGCCCGGCTTGATCCAGCAATTCTATCAATTTGTGCAGTGCAGCAACCTTTATCTCGCAACTGCGTTAACGGTGATCAGCGCCGTCCCGGTCGTTGACTGGAAAGGACGTCGCCATGAGAAATATCGCCGGTACTATCAAACGCCTTAATGCCAGCCGAACGCTAAAATCCTCGCCTTTGCCACGAAACGCCAACACGCGTTTGCAGCCAATGGCCGACTTCGGCCAAAATCCCGGCAGCCTGCTCGCATGGATCTATATTCCGACAAATTTCAAGCCCGGATCGCCACTTGTGGTGGTCTTGCATGGGTGCACGCAAACGGCAGCCGCCTACGACCACGGCTCCGGGTGGTCTGATCTTGCCGACAGGCATGGATTTGCCCTGCTCTTTCCCGAACAACAGCGAAGCAATAATCCCAATCTCTGTTTCAACTGGTTTGCCGCGGCCGATACCAGCCGCGGCCAAGGCGAAGTGCATTCAATCAGTCAGATGGTGGTCTCACTGACGCACAGGTATTGCCTCGATCGGGCGAACATTTACGTCACTGGCCTGTCGGCCGGCGGCGCGATGGCTGCAGCGATGCTTGCAACCTATCCTGAAATGTTCAAGGCCGGGGCAATCATTGCGGGTTTGCCGTTCGGCACTGCGTCGAACGTTCCCGAGGCATTCGACCGCATGCGCGGCCACGGCATCCAGGAAGACCGTATTCTTGCTGAAAAGGTCCGCCAGGCATCCAACCACCAAGGTCCATGGCCCGCGGTGTCGGTGTGGCACGGAACTGCAGATAGGACGGTGGATCCCATCAATATGGAAGCGATCATCGGTCAGTGGTGGCACCAGCACGACCTGAAGGACGCTCCACGCATCACATCGCAATCGCAGCGTCACCAGTGTCGCACCTGGAGCGATAACGCGGGTATTACCCGGGTTGAGGCTCACACCATAAGCGGGATGGGCCATGGCACCCCAATCAAGCCGGGTGCGAACGGCTTGGGCACCCCCTCAGCCTTCATGCTTGACGTCGGCATCTCATCGACGTGGCACATCGCCAACTCGTGGAATTTGATTGGGGAAAGTGAAATACCACCTGTCGAAGTGGCCGTGACATCGTGTCCTGCTAGCACGTGGGACGAAGGTACCAGGCAAGTCAATCGACCAGTGCGTGGCGTGATCGAGGATGCGTTGCGGGCAGCGGGCTTGATGAAGTGAACATTGCCTGGTCAAACGAGGCTGTGCGAAGCAGGGTCCGAAGTGGGTCAGGACCAATGGACTTCGTGCCTGTGTTTGCCGCAGTCCGCGGCCAGGCAGCCGTTGGCATGCGTTCGAATAACTTTGCTTGCCGCAGCAAGCGCTATGCCTCAACGCGGCAAATGGCAATACATCGTCCGCACATGTTGCATTCCTGGGCATCCAATTCTAATCCTCCGATCGCTGGACGCTCAGGTTGTCGCGCGCGACCATGAGCCTTATGGACAATCCCTCGGGCTTCCAGTCGCGGGAGATGGCGCCGCCGAGTTGTCCACGCACGGTCGCCTTGGCAAGAAGGGTTCCGAAACCCGCGCCATCGGTTTGGCGATCGACTGGTGGCCCGCCGCTTTCGCTCCAGGTTAGGACAAAATGATCGCCAACATCGACACAGGAAATATCGACGCGCCCCTCCTGGACAGACAGGGCTCCATACTTGGCAGCGTTCGTTGCGAACTCATGCAGCAGCAGCGCGAAACTCGTCACTGCGCCACCTGCGATCGCGATATCCGGGCCCGTAACGACAACCCGCGACTGGCTGCGATCGACGCCCCCGTAAGGGGCAACGATGGTCTGAATCAAGGTGCGCAGCGTCGTTGCCTGCTCATTGCGTCCGGCAGCTTCTGACGTACGCGGGATGGTAAGGGCGTGCGCCTGCGCCAATGCGATCAGGCGCGCCGAAACGGCTGCTGCCAATTCTTCAGACGTCGTCGCCGAGCGTGCGCTCAACGTCAGGATGCTGAAAGTGAGCGTGAATAGGTTTTTCACCCGGTGATCCATCTCCCTGATGAGGAGATGCTGTTGTTCTTCCGCTCGCCTGCGCTCGGTAATGTCGCGGGCGATCTTCGCAGCTCCGACAATCCTGCCATGACGGTTTCTGATTGGAGAAATCGACAACGAAATCTCGATGAGACTGCCGTCCTTGCGACGCCGGATTGTTTCGTAATGGTCCATGCGTTCGCCATTTCGGATGCGGCTCAAAATGGTTGCCTCTTCACTATGCCGGTCCAGGGGAATGAGCATGAGTACGGGCTTGCCGATAGCCTCGTCGGCAGTGTAGCCAAATAAACGCTCCGCTCCCCGGTTCCAGTTGGTGATGATACCGTTTAGATCCTTGGCCAGGATCGCATCGTCGGAAGACTCAACAATCGCTGCATACCGCTGTACCGTCTCGTCGGCAATTGTTCGGTCGGTGAGATCAACCAACATGTTCACCGCGCCGGCGAGGCTTCCATCGGCCGCGAAGATGGGAGTGGGAAAGGCAAGAAACGGAATGCGCGTGCCATCAGGACGTTCGGCGACCGCCTCCATGCCTCGAATGACACGTTTTTCCTTCAGCGCCGTCGCCATCGGGCAGCCGTCGTGCGGCAACGGTGTGCCATCGGGCCAATAAAGTTTCCACGACCCGCAGAACTCGCTCTTCCCGAGCTCTGGGCTGGTCCCCCACAGTTCGACCGCGGCCTTATTGTAAAAAGTGATCAGGCCGCTGGCATCGGTCGTATAGATGGCCTCGGGCAGCGCCTCGAGGATGTTCTGCACTGCCATCTCGTTGCGCAGCGTTTGCAACGGTGACTGTTGTCCGATAGAAGGCCCGACGGATTGGCTTCGCTTTCGGGTATCGAAGACTGGCTCATGCACGTTCCTTTAGGAGGCGGTGTTCTCTCACCGCGCTCTCGCCTATGAGCCGGATGTCCGCACGCTGGCGGTGCCGTTCCTGTTTTTAGGAAAATCAAATACTAGCGCACATTGTGGATACAATATAGAGCGGCAAAAGCAAGGTCCCTTCTCGCCATGATGCGCGCAGCCATTGCGCACATCCTTCCCGATCGTCTTGGCGATGAATGGGACATTGACGAAATGGGCCGCTGTGGCTGTCATCGGTGCAACATGCTTCGGGCTGCGCCTGAAGCCGAGCTTAGGAAGGGCAGGCAGCCGAACGACTTCAGCAACTCAATTCTTAGTTCTGGTCTCGTTGGCAGATTCCCCAATGGTATCAGCAACCACAGCTCCGCGTTTTCCCATCGGCAGCGGATCTCCCGTGGTGCTATCGATTGCCGTTTGATGTTCCAGTTCCGCGTTCAGTTCAGCGCCGAGAATGAGGACCATGAGTGAGATCCATATCCAAACCATCAGGCCGGCGACGGCGCCCAAAGCCCCATATGTGGCATTGTAGTCGGCAAAATTGGCAAGGTAGAATGTGAATCCCGCCGACGTAATCATCCATACCAAGGTTGAAACGACCGCTCCCCAGGACAGCCAGCGCCATTTGGCTCGCTCGCGGTCTGGTCCGAAACGATAGGTGACAGAAATGGCGCCAGCACCGACGGCCGCAATCAACGGCCAGCGCGCCAAGCTCACGAGCGCAGTATTCCAACCGTTAAGACCAGCCAGCGTCAGAAGTCCGGGGATAACGCCGAGCGCAATGATCAGGAGAATTCCAAAAAACATGCCGCTGAGCGTGAAAATAAACGACACAAGGTTGAGTTTCAGGAAACTGCGGCCCTCGTTTTCACTGTAGGCAACATTCAAGGCTTCGAAGATGGCCTTGATGCCGTTGTTGGCACTCCAAAGCGCTACGGAAAGTCCGATGAAGAAGCCGAGACTGAGAACCTTGGTATCTTGCGTTGCAAGTGCCTCAAGTTGGGCCCGGATCAGATTTACCGAGTCCAGCGGAAGAATGCCAATGAGTAGTGACGTATTGCCGGCGATGGTGGAACGATCGGCCAGAAATCCATACAAGGAGACAAAAGCGGTCAGCGCCGGAAACAAGGCAAGCAGCAGGTAAAATGTTGCGCCTGCCGCAATCAACATGATCCGGTCTTCCCACAATGCGTTATAGATTCTGTAAAGGACGTCCTTCCAGCCCTTTGCTGGAATTTCAGAAGGAGCGCGCGCGCGGCGTCCTCGCCCCTGCTGCCGTGCGCGCCGCATCTGCATCTTGTCGGCCATTGTTTTCCTGGAAGCTAGGGTCATCGCAGAACGCTTAATCCTCAATCATCGCCGTCATTGCTGCTTTAACCCGCTCCACGCGATTCCAATCCATGACAAACCACCTTGTGTGAACGGACTAGAACGCTCAGTCGATCCCAGTGTTCCGAAAGTTCTCAACGACTGAGCGATCGTGGCAACCAAAGTCGTCACCAACTCGTTGCCCGGCCACTCGATTTTCTTGGCAATCCAGGTTCTGGCGTGAGAATTCACCTCGGCTACGATTCTGATTTCAGCGCCCGGGCGACGAAAATCCTGACGGGCTCATAAGTCCCTGGCACAGAAGTGGCTCTGCCAAGCGCCGCCGATCTTCTGTTGGGGTCCAAGCGCTAAACGGATTGCGAAATAGCAGTCTGCACGTGGAGATTTGAGATATTGCTCTTGCTGGCCGGACGAACGGAGCTGCCACGTCACCCGTTTGCTGCCACCCGAAATATTCACGGTCCCTTTCCTCGAAACGGGAGGTGGTTTGAGGACGTCTGAAACCTATCCGGCTGATCAAACGCTCGCTGCTGGCGGCTAGCTGTGCCAGCGGCGCACCAGACACAGCGGCGTGCAGCTCCCGGAATAGTATTTCTGCATTTTCTGCAAATTTTTGATGGTTTTCGCATATACATCACATTTCCCTTAAACCCTGAAGTATTCAAAGGCCGTTTCGAGTGGTTTATATTTTGAATTCGAACCCGGGATTGTGTAGTTTGGTGATCAATCAGTCTGCACCCCTCACGGCCCGGGCGCAATCATGCGCTCGGGGGGAACACCTTTCAAAGATTTTAAGCGGAACGATCATAACCCAATATGGCATTTTCAATAAATAAAACAAGCGCATGTGACCTTCTGTCCGGAAGCGCAAAGCCACGAACACCGGAACGCTAGAGCGGCTGAGCTAATCCGATAGCTTGACTTTCTGGTTGGACCCATCAAGTATTGAAGTGAAGTACAAATTTACGTAATTGTCGATCCGAAGTGGATATCGCCTGCAGATGTTTATGGTGTTCAACCATCACGCAAGAACAATTTTCAGGGTTTGTCCCATCGCGCGAGATTGACCCCCGACCCGGCCGCAAAATGCGCTCCGGGTCGCGGGGCAGAACAGTCGTAACAGTGCATTGAACACATCCATATTTCTCCGATAACGACCCCGGGAAGACGCTTGGGCGGTAATGCACGTCTGCGTTGTGGCCGGGTGAAAGCAAGAAAATGAAGAAGCACGTCAAAACCCCAGGAAAGCCGTCAATCGTGATCGGCAAGACAGATCATGAGCGGTTGAACAATGTTGCGCTCGCCGTGGCTGATCGCTTTCCCGAGATTTCCGATGGTCTTTTGCTCGAGCTCGAACGCGCACGTGTCGTCGCCGACATCTCGGTGCCCGCAAATGTCGTGCGAATGGGATCCAGCGTAGAGTATGAGACTGACACCGGAGATGCGCGTACCGTGACGCTTGTGTTCCCGGGGGACGCCGATATTTCTGAAGGAAAGATTTCCGTCCTCACCCCAATCGGAACTGCCCTCCTCGGCCTGGCCGCGGGACAGACGATAGACTGGACTGCACGGGATGATCGGCAGCACAAGCTGACGGTTTTAGCAGTTGGTAAACATCCGGCCGGAGCGCTGACTTCCCGTTCGGGCGCAACAAGCTGAAGCAGGCTTATGCGAGATGACCGCACACGAATTCTCGTCGCTCGCCGCTGTAGCTCAACCGATTCCCCGTAGATTAGCGAGTACCCGCGAGACCAAAGCGGGTGGATCTTGGGTGCCATCAAGACGCAACACGCGGGCGGTTTGCTTCTCCAGCCATTCCTCATGGCGGGCGAGACTTCGTCCGGGAAAGCCCGGTTTGTCGTATTGAGCGGCCCAGGCCGCGAAATTGCTATGGATTTCGTACATGTCGCCCGACGGCAATATCCGGTTGCCATAGCGTTCCTGTTCGCGAGTGAGAAGACGATCCATCCGAACAGGCGTCGGCGTGTAGATAAATGCGATCAGATCGACGCGTTCAATGAGGGCGTCCCCCCAACCGTCAAATGATCCGGATAATACCCAGCCCTCCTCTCCCAACGCCTCGCGGATCAGGCGGACACGATCGGCAGGCGGACGCTTGGTCGTGAAAGGGGGATTGGTCGGGAACCAATAGAAGTCATCGCAGTCGATATGACGCAATCCTAGCGCTGACGCCAGGCCGCGACCGAGCGTTGTCACCCCGGAACACGATGCCCCGGTGACGTAGATTGAAGATTTCAGCGCATCCTCCATTTCCAATCTTCCCCCGGCGCCGAATTGCACACTTCTTGTCTGATACCGCAAGCAACGCAAAATCGGCTGTTTGTGGGTACCTTTGACTACGACGACTGGACCATAGCAACGATAATCTCGCTATTCGGGCGGTCCTTGGGTTTGATCGTCGATCGGCCTTCGTCCATGAGTTCTTCGACAAACTTGTCGAATTCGGTATCGGAACCGACGACGGGCTTGATCAGTTCCGTCATGGCCTCAAAGTCCAATCGATTAGGCCCCGTGACGATTTCGCCATTCGTATAACTTGTAAGGGTAACGTCGGGCAGGTGTAGATTAATGGCGCTTCTCCCCGTGGGATTATTGACTCAATTGCCTCGCCATAGCGCGGAATAGTGTCAAATGTAACTCATCAGGCTATCCTAGGTTGTTTGGATGATAAATTCTATTCGATCGTGGCTCGCTACCCTTCCTTGAATATTGACAATTGTCAAAGCGCGCTAGGGAGATGATTGTGCGCACGCCCGACGTGGCAGCGCGCGCCATACGGCAAGGCTCGTTGCCGTAGCGCTCTTGTGCATTATCTTGCGCTTCATCGGCTCGCAAGCTCCCTCGGACAAGCCACGCTCGATTGCAACCTGCACGGCTGCATTGGAAAAGAAGGCATCAAGGCGCACAGACTTTCCGCAATATCGAGGAAATCGGGCTGAACGACTGCTGCGCAAAGGTAGACAGAAACCCGGGCGCGAATTTTGCTGTAGGATCCGTGACAGTCACGATCCGCCGGGAGGACCCTAGACCGGTTCTTAGAGAGCACCTGGTGCGCACCTTCGAGTATAGGGTTAGACCTCCTGCCGGCCGATATAGATATTGGCTTCGCGGGCCGCTGCGATAAAGGCAGTTCTAGCCTCAGTGCAAGTGATCCTGCCTTCCAGAGCGTCCAGACACGCCTGTTTGGCCGCTGACAGCATCGGTCCGTTCTTGATCGGCCAATTCA
This sequence comes from Phyllobacterium sp. A18/5-2, assembly GCF_025452215.1. Classification (NCBI taxonomy): domain Bacteria; kingdom Pseudomonadati; phylum Pseudomonadota; class Alphaproteobacteria; order Hyphomicrobiales; family Phyllobacteriaceae; genus Phyllobacterium; species Phyllobacterium sp. A18/5-2. Next base: position 1,574,756 of record NZ_CP104967.1, read on the forward strand.
TTGCCAGTTTGCGCATAGCTCAGAAACGCTGATGGAGGCGGCAGGTTCCAGATGCAATTGGAGTGGCGGAAATGCGATAAACCGCGGTGCTTCCCGTGCAGCCGCAAAACCTCAATCTTGCTGTACGGGTTCAGAACCAACGCTGCCTGACCTTGGATCCATTACCAAGATGAAGGTCGACCCCTTCCGTCGCAGTATGCGCGCCGGAGAAGGAGCCAAGCGCCTGCTGGTCTGGCGAGGACGATCGACATTGTGGTCTCGTGCATCGGAGGCGATTGGTTGCGACAGGCGACTTTGGTGTCTGGGTAACTGCTTCGTTTTCAGCACGGTCAGCTCGTGTTTTACCGCCATACGGGAGAGCCTGCCAAAGTCTCGCTCGCCACGCTCAAAGAAAATCATAACGGCGTAGGCGACGCGTTCGGCAAGGGGATGATGTTCCGGATCGCGATCTAGCATGGCGCAGGCCTTGCGATGAGCGAGGTCCAAAATCCGCCAGTCTGCAGGAGAATACATACGATCAAATCTGGAAACCAACACCGAGTGCTCCTCCCACTCATGTTTGGCGGGAGCGTTCCATCTGTCAACGCCAGCGGCCAAAGTATAGCTGGCGACAGCCTTAAAAAATGCTCTCTTTCATCCACGGTGTCAAACAGAATGTCTTCCAGGGGATACTCTTGGTGGCTGCGATTTGACCTCTATAACCCAACAAGTAGCTGTCGCATTTGCTTCCCCCAGGCGCTGGAAAATGTGGAACCAAGCAGTGTCTTGATTTAACAGCCTGCAAGAAACTCCGGCTCGACGGCGCGCCTCGCAGCAAGCTGGAATCGCGGCAGGAAGCTTAGTCATGCTTGGCGCTGCCAAGAACGTCGTCAGTGAAGCCGCTTTCAACCATCTCCTTTGCTGTTTATGTCCCGCGCCACACTTGCAACTTCCAATCGATGGCGCGATTTCGCGATCTGGCGTGGAATTCACTTGTCTTCACACCTTGAAGTTCGGGCACTCGCCGCCACCGGCAAAGAGAAAGAAAATGGCCCGGAACGCATCGCGTGTGGACTCCGCAGGTACCGGGCCGTGCCGGATCGGTCAGCGTTTTCAGGAATGGCCCGGGCGACCCGTGCCGTTCCATAGTGAAGGCTAGCCAAGTCAAGCGGACCTGTCATTTCACTTTGACATGTACAACCTCGACTCTTGCTTCATATGCCGAGGACAGTGGAGTGGCATTTCAATGTCTTCAAAACGTCCGCTGTATGGGTGCGAGGAAGGTGAATGCGCCGGCAAACATTTTGGTCTCTATGATCTCCGTCCCTGTCACATATGGTTTACTCCAATTGGAACGAATGGTTCTGCGTCGCGTTGTCCCAACGTTGATTAATCCCGGAGAGAGCTATGAAAATTTCACCTGTTTTTCCTATCGCAGCTATTTTGGCAATTCTGGCGATTTCTGGTTGCGCGAATACTATTCGCGGTATGGGTGCCGATACAGCCAATACCGTCAATGCAACGCAATCAGCGGGTCACCGCGTCGCGAGATCCACTAACTAACGTTACATGGTCTGAGGTTGGATAACCAACGAGACAATTGCTGCTAAAGCGAGCGAGGAAAGGGTCCTCGCTCGCTCACACCGCGCGCAACCCCGTGAACCCACACAGTCGCTGTTGAGCGATATGGGCCAACAAGTTGAGGGCTGCTAGCGAATGCCCCAAGTCAGTACCACCTGCCTCGGCCGTACCAACCGCCACCGCCGAGCAATAGAATGATAAGAACGATGATGAGCAGAGTCGTGAGATCCATGATAGGCCTCCTTTTTGGGACCAGATTCAATACTGGTGGTCCAAAATAACGAAGCGAGGTGGTCAATGGTTCCACGCGGGCCTTCGAGAGGTGAGAAGCGCAACGTCCGTCGTTCGAGCTGCCGCTCCAAGCCTCAGGCTAATCCGAACTGCAACAGTCATAGGGTTCTAAACGACGAGGACTGAGCAGAATTTGTGGCATTGCCGAAAGTGCCAGCTTCAAAACCTGCACTTTACCTCAGTCATCCGTTGGACCGGTTCCGCCAGTCCAAGCGCTCCATGATTACGGGCGTTCGAGACCCTTGGTATTCTGGTTCCGGATTTCACTGGTGGTAATATAATTGAACTGCTCGACAAGAAGGTCTTTAATCAGCGGCTGCGGAAACCGCTCATTGACCCGGTCGATAATCGACTTTCTGACATCGTCAAACTTGACCTTTTGCACGTCTTTGACATCCGAATAATGTCCGTAGAATTGGTTGAAAATCTCGTCATTGATAAAAAAGGAAACGGGCACGTTGACGGAGGCTTTAACGGTCTTGTCGAGCGTATAGGCAAGCTGCGTCACGACGTAGCCGTGGACTGTGTTATCAATGATAACTGGAACACTAAAGACATCGGTCTTGCCGTCATCCAGTGCTGCGTCGCCGATTTGAGGTGCAACGGCCGCTGTCGCCGAATTCTGCCAAACGGCAAAATACAAGGAGCCGAGTGCTACGCCGCAGATCCACAGGCCGATTATTGCAATACGGATCATGCGCCCTGCCCGTCTCTCAACTGATGCACCGTATAGGTGCCATCGGCCTCCTGTGTTTCAAGCGCGTCGCGGATGAGACCCGTCAGTTCCGTAACGGCCCGCAAGTGAAGTTTGAGCGCATCGCAATTGCGGTCAAGTTTCTGGCGCAAATTATCGAGAAACGGCTGAAGCGATTTGAGTGCTGATATATCGACCGTTTTCGCCGCCTTGCCCATTGCCTTGTTGAAATCGCGCAGACCGCGGCTCTTGTTGGCATTGATGTTTGCAAGGTCGACTGTCACGCCATCCAGCAGCAAGCGTGTTTCGTGCTCGACGACTTCTTCCAAGCGGCGGATCGCAAAAAGGACGGGGTCGAGGGCCGGCTCATTCCTCGGGGCAAATAATATTGTTTCAATCATATCGCTGCGGTTCTCATTATCGTTCACTATTTCCATATCCATTCCCTCCAATCTTTTCGGCCTCAGCCCTGTCGGGTTTCTTCAACGTTTTGCGTCGATTTCAGTTGCTTGTGAATGAGTTGCCGTTCGATCTGGTACAAAATGACATTTGAATCCTGTTTCCTGAAATGGCGTTCGTCATTGGCTAATTCCGGTTTCACATCCGTGGCCGAAGCCGCTTCATTATTGGCCTTTTTGGCACTTTGCTGTTCCAGCATGCGCGCGATGCCGATACCGCCGGCATCGGTCATTTTGTTCGCGACGGCTTCCGCCATCATCGATTTCCAGTAGTCACCAGCAATGCCCTGACCAAAGACTGCCTGGTTGTCACTTGTAAACATGGACTCGACAAACGACTGCAGCATGAAAGCTTCGAACTTCTTGTATGCTGGATTGGGCGCATTGGGTGCCTTGGGTGTTGCGCCATCTCCTGCAATACCCGTTTGCTGCATCGATGCAAAACTGTCGCGAGACAATTGCACCTGCGCCGCCACCCGGTCAGATACCATGGTGCGCAGTTTCTCAACCGACGCCCGCACGGTTTGCGGATCAGCTGCCATTGCGACATCCAGTACCAAATCGGAAGGTGGGCTAATGGCCATCGACTGCTATTCCATCCTGTTTCACGATGTGCACTTTACTCACCCAAACTTACGGGAGGCTTGAGCCTCACACGTTCAGATAGAACCCTTCGCCAACAAATGGCCAATATATTCATCCATCTCGGCAGCGGCCTCAAAACGCTCCATCACTTGTCCGAGTGCGTGCAGCCGACGGTCCAGTGTTTCGAGGGTTCTCGACACCCTTAGCAATTCTTGCCTTTGCGCAATCATGCGTTCACCCAGTTGCGCCTGGCGCTTTTTGTTCGTCTCCAGCCGCCGCATGATGATGTTGGCAGGAACGATCGCGGCACTTCCATCAAAGCGGTCACTATGCATCTTGAATAATGCGGTATTTTCTTCCTCAATCGCGCCGGCCTGCGCACCCAGGCGGGATAGTTCCATCTCTGCGCTGGCCTTCGCCAACTTCTGCAGCCTGATCATTGCAAGATAAGACGCTCTGGATTTCGCATTTATCGTCACGTCAGAAATTCCTCAGATAGGAGCCGGTCTCATTGCTGAAAAACCGCAACAGATCAGGCATCGCAAAGTAGAGCAGCATCAGCCCACCGGCGAGGACGAAAGGCATCGAAATGAAATAGACCGGAATGGATGGTGTCAGCTTGTTGATCAAACCCACCGCAATGTTGACGACGACAGCGAAGACAATAAAGGGGGCTGCGATGCGGATCGTGCTTAGAAATGCCTTCGACAGGGTATCGGTCACGTTCACCATGGCCGTTCCTGGCTGAAAGATACCGTCGACGGGGATGACCGAGTAGGAGGAAAGCAGGGCGCGAAACACTTCCAGATGCAGATCGGAAATGAAAAAGAGGCACAGTGCTGACAGCGTAATGAAGCTGGCGATTGCCGCCTGCGGTTCTTCCGCTTCAATGGCACCTGCGGGCGCGCCGGAATAGCCGGTTGCCATTGCGATCGCATTGGCCATGAATTGCAATGCCCAGAAATAGAGACGCGCGAGGACGCCGATCATGCCCCCGATGATGATTTCCACAACAACAATCCGCATCAGCAACAAGGGCGCCGATTTGACGGCAGGTGCGACCTGCGGCAGCACCAGTGGCACCACCATTAAAGAGCAGGCCAGCGCCAGGAACAGTCGAGATCTGCATGGGAATACGCGGACTGGAAATGCCGGGCATAACGAGAAGGCAGGCGCCAACGCGCGCAAAAACCAGAAAGGCTGCAACGATGGTGTCGCTTAACGGCGGCATGAGCCAAGCCTCACGAAATCGTCCCGAGTGAGCGCACTTCAACCCCGCGTGCTATCTCGACATGCGATAGCACTGACAAGGTGGTGAACAAGCGCTCGATAATCATTCTGATATAGGGCCGTGCTTCAGGTGATGCGACGAGAACGAAACGCTCGCCGGCATCAAGATATTTGCGGATCGCGACACTCGCCTCAGTGCCAAACTGCTCCAGAAGACGCGGATCTATATCAAATTCAGTGATTTCGCCCTTGGCGTCGCGCTTGAGACTTTGATGGAAAACAAGATCCCAGCGATTGCCAAGCCGCAAGACCGAGAGCACGCCATTGTCGGCAAGATCGCCGCAAATCTGTTGCGCCATACGCATGCGCACATGTTCCACGATCATCTCCGAGCGGCGAACATGCGGGGCAACCTCGGCAATCGCTTCGAGAATGAGGTTGAGGTTGCGGATCGATACCCGTTCTGAAAGCAGAAGCTTGAGCACGGCCTGCAGGCCCGAATAGGATAGATGCGCCGGGCAGATGTCATCGAGCAATTTGCGGTATTCTGGTCCGAGCCGATCCAGCAATCCGCGCATATCCTTGTAGGAAAGCAGCTGAGCCAGGTTGTTGCGGACAATCTCGCTCAAGTGCGTGAGGATCACCGAAAGATTATCGACGGTCATGTAGTTGTCGCGCTTGAGCTCCGCGGCGAAGGTTTCCGGTACGGAATAGGCCTTCATGCCGAAGGCGGGTTCCCTCACCTCTTCGCCCGGAACATGCGGTGGCGGACGGTCGCCGGGGATGACCAGGATTTCGCCGACCCTGACTTCGTGCGAGGCAACGACCGTTCCGTGAATCTTGATGCGGTAAGTCTTCGGCGGCAGTAGGAAATCGTCCGTGACTTTGATTTCCGGTACGACGAGATCCATATTCGACCGCAAACTTCTTGCGCATCTTGTTGACCCGGTGCGCCAACTCAAGCTGGGAAGCGAGTAACCGGGCCGAAAGCTGTTTGCCCATGCACAGTTCAATTTGTGCGGTCTCGAGCGATGCGCGAACAGAGTTGCGATCTTCGTCTTCTGCCGCTTTCTGCTTTAACGCGGTTTCAGCCTGTGCTGCCGCGGCGACCCGCGCCAGTTTGCGTGGCACTGAAATACCGATGGCGGTCAGACCGATCGCCAGCACGAAAAACGGAAACGCCGGCAAACCCGGCAGGATACCAAGCACGAACAGCAGCAGTGCTGCAACGAAGAGGGCTTTCGGATAAGCGCCGAGCTGACCGAACACAGCCTTGTCGGTAGAACCGCGTGTGCCACCCTTGGAGACCAAGAGACCCGCTGCCAGCGATACAATCAGCGCAGGAATCTGGGTGACGAGGCCGTCGCCGACGGAGAGCTTGGTGAAAACGTCAGCCGCCTGACCAACTTCCATGCCATGACGGGTGACACCAATGATGATGCCGCCAAAAATATTAACAGCCGTAATGATAAGGCCAGCGATCGCATCGCCGCGCACGAATTTTGATGCACCATCCATGGAACCGAAGAACGCGCTTTCTTCTTCAAGTTCACGGCGCCGATGCTGCGCCTGCTTCTCGTCGATCAATCCCGAGGAAAGATCCGCATCAATGGCCATCTGTTTGCCGGGAATGGCATCCAGCGTAAAGCGCGCGCCGACTTCCGCGATACGCGTTGCGCCCTTGGTGATGACGAGAAAGTTGACAATGACCAGGATGGCAAAGACCACCAGACCGATAACGAAATCGCCCCCCATCACGAACTGCGAGAAGCCGTGGATGACCTGTCCAGCCGCGGCATAGCCCTCGTCACCATGGGTGAGAATGACACGCGTGGTCGCAATGTTGAGCGATAGGCGCATCATTGTGGCAATCAAAAGCACCGTTGGAAAGGCGGAGAAATCGAGGGGGCGCTGGATCCACAACGCCACCATCAGGATCAGCACAGAAAGGGCGATCGAGAAGGCAAGCCCGATATCGAGAACCATTGGCGAAACGGGCAGAAATAGGACCGTGAGAATGATGACGATGCCGAGCGCCAGCCCGACATCGCTGCCGGTCAGGTAGCCCTTGTCGCCCAATCGTTTTACTGCGGCCTGCTGCACGGGTACTCTCCTATTGTCGCCGCAACAGTACGCAGCGAAGCTTGCGCGAGGCCAAAGCAGTGCAGTTGCCGGCGGGCTTGGCTAATGTTTTGTGTGCTTGATGTATGTCCACGCGCAGCAACGGATGAATCGCTGCTAGAATCCGTTCTCAATGCGTGAATAGACGAGCAAGGTCAGCGTATTGATCTGCGAACCGACAAAGGGGGCAGTCAGAGCGAGAACGGCAAGAATAACCAGGATTTTCGGAACAAACGTAAGGGTGATTTCCTGGATTTGCGTCAATGCCTGAAACAGCGCAATACACACACCGGCAAGCATCGCCGCTGCGACCGCTGGGCCGGAGGCAACAATCACCGTCCAGATGGCCTGGTTGATGATATCGAGCGCATCGGCCTCATTCATGATCAGCTGACGACAATGCCAGCCGTAATGGGAAGCGTGGCGCCGCCCTTCAGGGTCGCGATCATCCCGTCATTGTAGATGCGGACTGATTCAACGATACCGCTTATCTTGCCATCGGCGCTGGTAACTGTTCTGCCGATGATGCCGTCAGCTTGCTGCAAGGAGGAACTTGCCAGCAATTGGTCAAGCTTCGCGTTGGTCTGCACGGCCTGCTCGACACTCGAAAATTGCGCCAGCTGCGTGACCTGCTGTGTGGCGTCCATCGGTTGTGTCGGATCCTGGTTTTTCATCTGGGCAACCAGAAGCTTCAAAAACGTCTGGTAGTCCACACCGGGACCGGTCGCCTTTGTATCGGCAGTCGTGTTGGTCTGTTGGGTTCCTACAGCGGGAATGGTGGTCATACGATTGCCTCCGGCGTGGTGGCCTGGTCTGTTTGAGAAGAAATGGTTAAGGAAGTATCCGCACCGCGGAGAATCTGTTCCTCCAGGGTGTAAAGCAGGCGAATGGCTTTAAGAGCCTCGAATACGCGGCCGTTGCAGATCATTTCGTCGATCAACTTCAATTCCTTGAGCATGTGTTGATTTTCGAAAGTTGCCAGGAGCGCGTTCAGCATCCGCTTGAAGGCGCGATTGGCCTCATCCTTGATTGAGGGATTGATCAGCATGATTTGCGCGGCAAAATAGAGTTGCCGGAGGGGTGTCGTGGTCTGATCCGCTTGAATGACGTGGCTCTCGAGAAGAAAACTCACGTCATTCATGAACTCAAGTGACACTTTCCGGTCAGCGCGCAAAACAGCGCCGTTGACGTAAATTTTTTCACCGGCACGCAGCGAGATTTTCATGATCAGAGCCCATCGCGGATGGATTTGGTGATTTCGATAATGCTGTCGTAGTCCGTGGACGTCTCCTGGCGGATGGCTTCCAGCTCCTTGATGATGAAAATGCCGATCGAAATCAACGAGGCCCGTAGCTCAGCTGGCAATCCATTGGCCGCATTGCCAAGGTCCTCGATCACCAGCATCCACAATCGGGACGTGAATTGAACCGCTTCAATGCCCTTATAGGAATAGCCACCCTCGTCCCGCGCTTGTTCAAGCATCAAGATGGACTGATCGAACAATGAGCGTTCCTGCTCCTTGGCGCTGTCTGCACCATCGCTCATGATGTCGTCGTATCGGGCCTGGTACATTTATCTTTCCAGTTTTCTCCGGACGCGATCATGGCGCCCGGCGCAATTTACTTCAGATAGTTGAGCAAACTCAGGCTCTGCAGCTTGACTGTGAGCGCGTAGGACGCCTCAATCTGCGTCGTCAGGGCATTGACCCTCGTTGCCGCCTCATAGGGATCGACGGCCTCAAGATCGAGAACAGAGCTGTTGAGTACCTTGATTTGTACAGTCAGCCGATCAGACGCATCCTTCGTTCGAGCCTGAGCGTTGCCAAGGAAGGACTGTGTGTCGGCGAGCGCCGAAATCGCGTCCGTGGTGGTCTGCATGGCCTTGCCAACCACCTCGTCCAGCGCGGATTTGCCCAGTCCGATATCACCAAGTTCAGCAATCATCGTATAGCTCATGGCCATCTTGCGGAAACCGGCACCATTGGCACTGGCGGAGGTTTCGGCCAGTTCACTTGGGGCAATTCGGCTCTTGACCAGGGTATCGGATGCTGAGGACCAATTGGCCGACCAGGACGTCGCATCGAACTCAAGCGAAAACGAAGTATCAAGATAATTCTTCATGTCGGCAGCACTGATGCTCGCCACCTGCGGATCGGTGGTCGGAAAGCCAAAATAGTCCTGGAATGATTGCAAAACCGCGGCACGTGCGGTATTTCCTGCAGCATCGTAGTCGCCAAGCGGTTTCACGTCCGTATTGACCCCGGCGAACACATACTCTCCATTGAAGCTGGTATTGACAAGATCCGTAGCGGTTTGCATCAACACCTTTGCCTTGTCGACCGCAACGGCACCGCCCGCGGCCCCGCCTTTCATCGCTGTCACCATGGCGAGGAAGTCCTGGGAGCCCTTGATAAGATTGCTGAGCGCGTCCTGTGACGTTGTCATGCGCTCGCTAATGGTGGCATTGGTATCGGTCAGGACCGTCAGACGATCATGCTCCTTGCGCAACGATACCGACTGGCCAGTCCGGCTGCCCAGGGACAGTCCCTTATCGTATACAAAGCCGGTCGTGGCCTCGGTTTGCGCCTTGACGAGGTCGGCCTGCGCTCTTGCCAGGATGTTGCGCGTCGAGTTTGCCAGGACATAGGACGAAACGGATTGGGTTTTCATAGCTATGACGCCGCCTGAAGGAGTTCTTTGAACATGTTGTCAATCGTTGAAAGGATCTTCGCCGACGCTTGATAGGAGTGTTCAAGATCGAGCATCGCAGCCATCTCCGTATCGATATTTACGCCGCTCACGTTGGAAATCGCATCGCTCGCCCGTGATGCCAGAATGCCATTATATTCGTTCGTCTGCATCACCGACTGGCGCTTGGCTTCCAGTAAACTGATTGAGGCTGCCGAAAAATCGAGCAGGCTCTTGTTGTTGCCAGCGCCTGCGGCGGGATCATAGCTGCGCGGCGCGCTGATCGCGCCAATCAGCTCCTGCAGGCGCGCGGAGTAACCAGCCGAACCATCCGGATTTTGCACATAGTCAGGATTGGCCGGCACCGTACCGCCATCACGCAGCAGCGCCGGATTTCCCCCTTCGCTCAATATGTATGCTGACGAAACCTTGATCGTTCCAGCTATGCCGGGAGCAATTGTTCCATCGGCCGGCATTGCCGGAGCACCAGCATAGGTGAACAGGCCCGGCACTGTCGGCAGTGTCAGCGGCGGGATCTGGTCCTTTTCAGCAAACATGCTGACCAGGCTGCGCGCGATTTCATCGAGCTGATTTTGATAGTCGGGGGCGATCTGGTCGCGCAACTGCAACAGGCCGCTGAGGCGGCCTGTGCCATAGGGCTGCTGGAACGTATCATGCGACAGCGGCACGCCGTCGACATAGACCTGGTTACCCGACGTGCCCGCGCTAAAGGCACTTGTCGGTGTAAAACTCACGGTGCGAGCCGATCCCTCGAACAGGGTCACGCCGGACTGTGCAAAGACCACCATGTCGTTATCGCCGCGCGTCAGCGTGGTAATGCCGATTTCGCCAGAAATTTGCTTGAGCAATCCATCACGCTCGTCGAGAGCGTCCGACACGTCCGCACCGGACCGTGTGCCATTGACGACACGCGAATTGACGGCTTCGAATTTCGCCAGAAGCGTGTTGAGGTTTTTTACCGAGCCACTGATGTCGGTATCGGCATCCTGGCGGAGTTTTTGCACCTCTGCAGAACCTGTGTTCAGCGCAGTGGCCAGATCGACGGCTTTTGCCACCGCCGCTTGTCCAACCGTGGTATTGCCCGGCTGGGAAGCATAGAGCTGCAATGAATCGCGTAAATCCCCAAGCAGTGCACTCGGCGCGCCCGACGCGTCATTGGCAGAATAGATACCCGATAGCCGGTCAAGGCCGCCCTGAAGCGTGTCGGACGCACCAAGCTGGCTGTTGGTCTCGATGTATTTGGACATGAGCGCAGCATCGGCCGAACGGGTCACCGAAAGATAGGTCAAACCACCGGGCCCACTGACCACCGACCCAATACGCCGCGAAAAATTCGGATCGTTGGCGCCCGCAATATTGCGCGATACCAACGCGGTCTGTTTCGATACGGTCGTAAGAGCACTCTGAGCAGTGAGGAGCGCCGAAGTTAGTGACATGCCCTTGGTCCAATCGTCATTAGAAATTCAGCTACCTTTTCAGATTGACGAGCACGTCCATCAAATCCGCCCCGGTCTGGAAGACCTTGGAATTTGCCGTGTAGTTTCTCTGAGCTTCGATCATGTCCGTCAGATCCTGCGCGATATCGGCGGTCGATTGTTCGAGTGCACCTGAACTCAAGCTGCCGAAACTGCCGCTGCCGGCAAAGCCGATCTGCACATCACCGGAATCCGCGCTTGTCGAAAACACGTTGCCTGACAGGACAAGAAGATTGTCGGGGCTTGGTACGTCCGCCAAAGCGATCTTGTAGATCGCGCGCTTTGCGCCGTTCTTGTAGATGGCCATGACGGTGCCATCATCGCCGATGTCGACATTGTCGATCGGACTTGGCGAGTTACCGTCAATCTTTACCTCGATCGGCGTATAGTCGCCCGCCAGTTGCTTGGTGGCGGAGAAGTCGATTTCCAGTAGCTGACCGTTGGGAATTTGCACCGAAATGGATTTGTCGGTCGAGGTAAGTTTGCCAGTGATACCGTCGAATGTGTAGGTTTCCGTCGTTATTGGCGCCGCCGGCGTATAGGGAAAGCCGCCGGTCGCGGCGGCATTGGCATGATTATAGGCCGCAACTTCCCAGCTATATGTATTGGTCGGAGCGTCATACGCGGTCTTGGTAAAATAAAGATCAAGCACGACGACATTGCCGAGATTGTCAAAAGTCTGAACAGAGGTCTTGGCGGTGTACTGAGCCGATGCCGTGGTGTTTGTCGGAGGCCGGTCGGCTGCCGCAATGACAGAAGTGCCTGCCGGCAGATTGGCTGTGAATGTGCCAAGACGGCTCGGATCGGCGATCAGGTCATTTTGCGCGATGTTGACCTTCTCGAGCCCCTGGTAACCGTTGGCCACGGGGTTCACGTTGCCGTTCGTGATGGGATAGCCCATCAGATAGTAGCCAGCAGTATTGACCAGATTGCCCTGGGCATCGGGCACGAAGGAGCCGGCGCGGGTAAGGTAGGGCGTGCCGTTCGCATTGTTGACAATGAAAAAGCCATTGCCCTGCAGGGCCAGATCCGTCGACGAGGTCGTGTAGCGCAGCGATCCGTCATCGGAGATATGATGGCGCACTGTCGTTTCGACACCGCCGGAATTGTATTCGCCGCCGGAGCTTGGAAGGACAAGCGAAGAGAACTCGGTGCTGGCCCGCTTGTATCCGGTCGTGCTGGAATTGGCGATGTTATCTGACACAGTCGACAGGCGGTTGGCCTGGCCATTCATGCCCGATATACCGGTTCGCATCATTCCGTAGAGGCTCATATCCGTCTCCTTGCGCCACAACTGCGTACAAGATCGTTATCGTGCGATACTTGCGCGAAGCTGACGCTTTGCATTCCTTACGGGATTGTTGGATTTCGACTATCCGCCAGAGGCGAAAAAACATTCAGTCGAGATTGATGCAGTAGCCGAGGAAGCGTTTGGAATCGATCGGGTCATGCCCAAGCTGCTCACGCAGTTTTTTGCGCAGCTTGCTGATGTGACTTTCAACGACGCTTTCCTCGACATCGCTGTCGAAAATGCCGTAGATCGCACTGAATATCTGCGCTTTGTTGAGCCGGCGTCCGCGGTTGGCGATCAGATACTCGAGGATGCGGCGCTCGCGGCGGGGCAGCGAAAAATCCACGCCGTTGATCTGCGGATCGCGGCCATCGGAAAAGACGCGGATGGGACCGATCTGGGTGCCAGTCCCGCCATTGCCATACCGGCGGCGGATCGCATTGATCCGTGCCAGGATTTCGCGCACATGCATTGGCTTGCGAACGACATCGTCCACGCCAGCCTGGAAGAGCTCCAGCGTATTTTCCAGTGACTGCGTCTCGTTGACGGCGATGACCGGCGCCGAACAGCGTTCACGAATTTTATGTGGAAACTGGCTGCGATTGGCACATTCCCCTATGAGAAACGCCTCGACTGCCATAATGTCGCTCTCCTGGACAGTGGCGACCCAATCGCCAAAATCATCGGGAGCGAACCCTGTTGTTGTTATGCCCTCACGGGCGAACCACGCCGAATACCCACTCGTCACCAGACTTCGTTCGTCGACGACTACGATCACAATCCCACCTTCCGAGATCAATAAGTTGCCCCAAGCAATACACACCTAGCGGGGCTGATGACTCGGCGACAATTCCCAATTAATTGCACCTAATTTATTGGGAGTCCGAAATAACTTTTTGAAGGAGATTTTTGCGTTAGCGAGAAGCTCGTCCGGCGAGCAACGTCTATGGCTGCAATCTTAACAAAACATGCCTCTTGAAACAAATTCACGTTTTATTACCGAGTATTAACGGCGCCACTTACCGCAAAACATGCGGGCATTTGCCGTGCAGTTTCCAAAGCCCGAAGCGACCATATTTTCCATGACACGGCAAATATAATATTTCTGCGCAGGGTCGTTGTTGGGTCCTGCATGATAACGGGCAACAGCCAAGGTCCAGCTTCCTTCGCGAGAACGCAGCTGTTTCAGGAAGCGCGCGGCGTAGTCTACATTGGCTGCAGGGTCGAGCATTGCCGTTACCGAGGCAAAGGCATCGGCATGATATTGGTGATTTATTTGCATGCATCCAAGGTCGATGAGTTTGGCTCCCTGCAACTGTGCCTGATTGAACTTTGTCAGCGCAGCCGCACCTGATGCCATGAAAAAAGCCTTGCCGTCGATGTTCATGGCATAGGGTTGCAGCGAGTCCTTATGCCCGGTCTCAGTCAGTCCGACCGCATAGAGAATGCCGATGGGAATGTCGTATTTCGTTGCTGCGCGCTGCATTTCGCGCTCACAGGCGTTCTCGGCGAAAACGGGTTGGCAAGAGAGAAAGACACTAGACAACCAAAGAGCGTGAAAGGTTGTATTCCATGTCCGCTCTCGCCAATTTTTCCTCGCGTTCATTCGCTAGACTGTCTCCAAAAGGCTGTTGAGGCGTCGAGCGGTCGTCAGACGTTCCCTGAAATCCGGAATGGCTTTGACCGTTGCCACGCGCGCCGCTCTGTTGCTCCTGTCCGGCCAAATTCTGCTGTCCCGCCGCTGTGTTCGAGGTGGCGCTGGAGCGATCAACCACCGAGATGGTGACCAGGGAGGCATCATCCACTACACCCGCCCGCTGCAAGGCCTTGCCGAGGGCGTCGTGGTCCTTGGCAAGATGCTCTGCTATCGCCTTGGTCTCGGCTGTCAGCTGGATATGCATGCCTTCGGGCGTTAGCCGTAACCGCGCCGTGACCGTTCCAAGCTCGATCGGTTGCAACTTTACCACCAGCGTTCTGGCGGCTCCGGTGGTCCGATCGGAGAGGATCTGAACCGCTGTGACCTGCGGGCGGCTTGCCGGTTGTGGTGTGACTGCCACAGGCACTGTCGCCAGTTTTGTTTCTGCCTGGGCCGCAACCGGCGGCGTTGTAGCCGATGTATTCATGACTGGCGCTACCGGCTGCTCCAGCGTCGCTCCCTTGCCATTCCTGGCTTCTGGCACTTGCGCCACTGCATCACCAACTGGAGCCGGCGCGGGCGCGGGCCGTGATTTGACCGCTTGCGGCGCAGGTTCCACATCAGGCACATCCGGCTGTGGCACCGGCTTTGTCCCCGCCTGCGCCGGCGTTGCCGTCTTGTCATTTGGAAACGGCGCGTCTTGTCCCTGCGCTTTGTCGGCCGTGGCCGGCACGATCTTGGTTTCAGGTATGATCGATTCAGCGTCTTCCGATTCCGGTATTTTGATCGGAGCTGCCGCTTGATTGCCTTGATCGTCACGCTGCCTTTCAAGCAATTGTTCCAAAGCCAGAATCGTGTGACCAAACACGCCTTGAACAGAACCCGTGGATAATTTGATCTGGTCTGGTTCGCCCGTTTCGTTAACCTCGGCAGGCGTTTCTTCGTCTGCCGCAGCATCCCTATCAAGCTTCAGCTTTGGTAGCGCAACCTTCACCATTGTCTTGAAATCCAGCGCGCCCTCTTGCTTGGGCATTTTTTCATCGTTTGCACGGTTTCCCTTGCCGGTATCACGGACAAGCGCTTCGAACTGCGATTTAAGCGGCATGTCAGCTCCAATGGTCATTTCCTGGCCTTCCCGAGAAGCGCGTCAATGGCGTCGAGTTTCTTTCGTGTCTCATCAATGATGGGATCTGCTGGTTCAAGCGCAATGGCCTCGGCCCTGGCCGGGGCGGGCGAAGGAGCTGTTTTGACGGCCGCCTGTTGCGGCGTCTCCATCTGCGGAACCGGCTGTGCGAGGATCTTGCCTGCCATGGCCGTCGCTGCGTCCAAAAGCTTGACATCGCGATCGTGGAGCCGTTCCCTCGGCAATTTCGAGAGCACGTATTTGGCCTCACCAGTCTTGTCCGAGCCGACATTGCTTATCGCCAAATAAAGCTTTGCCTGCGTGTCGTCGGTCTTAAGGGCAACGGCCAGCGCATCGGCACGCTCGGAAATATAGCTGGCACGGGAGAGATTGCCGCTCACGATGGCACCGCGTGCCAGTCGCAGATAAAACGGCAAGCGCGCGCCCGGCCATGCAAGTGCAGCAATCTCCTCGATTTCGTCATTGCCGATTTTGTCTTTCAGCTCCATCAGAGCATCGACCAGTTGGCGAAAGAAGTCTTCCGAATAGGGCGAGAAGGTGAAGCGCTGTAAATAATTGCGAGCCAGCAGGCGGACCTTGTCCTTGTCACCGAGCCGGGCGGCGATAATCAGGCCCCGCCGCAGCGCCGCCTCCTCAAGCAGGGTGCCGGGCGCATTAAGCCGGATATAGTCCAGCCGTTTGAGCGCTGTTCCGGCATCGATTGCCGAAAGCTGCGTTGCGGTCACCAGATAAATCGAAGCGGCAAGCTCGCTTGGAACATCGGCCGGCAATTCCTGGAAATTCTCGATGACGCGAAGGAATCGCCATCGGCATAGGCGAGTGATCCGGCTATGAGTTTGGGGGCAATCTGCTCAAGTTTCGCCGATGTCAAAATCGTGCGCACAACCTCCGGATTGCCGCCGTTGAGAAGGTACACGAAGATGGCATAGGCATTGGCGGGCTTTTGCCAGACTTCCGGCTTGGCCGACCGCAGCTGCTCGGCAATATGGCCAAGAACACGATTGAGCATCGGCAGTGCCTCGGGCCTTCCCGAAGCCACCTGGTCCTGCAACATGCGCATGGACCTTACCAAGAGGTAGGGTTCGGGTGCCGGCGAATTGACCTGTGCGCTCGCCGTGGCCAATGGCAGGCTGAAAAAGCCGAAAAACAGCCATTGCATGGTGCGCCGGACCATCATCTGGTGGCCGTTTTCAGGAAGATGTCGATGCGCCTGTTTTGCGCGGCGTAGGGATCGGCTGCAATCTTCGGATCCCGGTCAGCATATCCTTCCACGCGCAAAATGCGCTTGGCGTCCAACCCGCCTCGCGTGAGCATGTAGTAAGCCATGTGGGCCCGTGCGGAGGACAGTCGCCAATTGTCATAGGTCTCACTTTTGAAGGGTCGTGCGTCGGTATGCCCGCTGATGATGACGTCGCCCTTGCGGGTGGCGATGAGCTTGGCGATTTCATCAAGAACCTGAACAACCCGCTTGTCGGGTTTTGCTGAGCCGATGGCAAACATGCCATAGTCAACCTTGTCGGTGAGCTGGATCATGACGCCGTCATGCGTGGGTACAACGGTAATATCGGGCGCTTTTTCAACACTCGCAGCACTCGTCTTTTTTGCTATCTCCGCAGCAAGCTCACGCGCTGACGCCACTTGCGCTGCGTCAGGCTTTTCCTCGTCCTTTTGCGCGGACACCTCTTTGCCCGGATCCAAAGGCTTAATCTCTTTAAGAACAGAGGTCTTGGTTGCAGCCATTGGTTCGCCGGCCTTTATGCGCTTCTCCAGGGCGGCCTCTTGCGTCTGGATATCCACCTTCTTCGTCGCTTTCTCGAATTTATTGTCTTGCGAGGGTGGGGGAACAGGGGGACTGTCCGTCAGCGGAAATATCTCATCCTCCACATGGGTAGACCAATAATTGGGATTGAACGGATCGCGATAGGCATCGCCGCCCTCAGCGCCGGTCGAAGGTCCCGCCTGACTGGAACCGCCCTCGCCTTTCGGCGACCGGTTTTGCAGGACCCCGGAATCTGTCGCAATTTCAGCAAGAACCGCATAGGGATCCTTGAAGATTTGCCGCTCTTCCTTGTCCGGCACCGGCTCTACCTGTTTTTCATTGCGGGCGCTTTTGGTTTCGGGATCGTTGGAGTCCGGGCGCTCGAAGCGAACCTTGCCTTCCTCGTTTTCCGTCTCCTCGATGCCTTTTGGTCGTGCTTGGCGGTCCATGAGCTTGACTGGATTGAAGTAGCTGGCAACCGCCGCCTTCGTTTCTTCATTGGCAGCATTGATGAGCCACATGACCAGAAAGAACGCCATCATGGCAGTCATGAAGTCGGCATACGCGATTTTCCACACGCCGCCGTGATGGCCTTCCTCACCGTCACCACGACCACGGCGAACGATGACGATCTCACGATGCGTTTCGGGGTCAATGTTCATCGGTTCTGATCCTTCAACGCGTCGATCAGGCGGCCAAGCCGCGTCTCGATGACCGCATCATCCAGTTTCAACGACAATTCCGACTGTTGGGCTTGGGCAAAGGTAAAGCGCATCGGGTCGATTTCCGGTCGCCGGCGCAACGCATCCAGAAGATGCCGCGGTCCGGTGACATGGACAGCCAGACCTTCAAGACCCTTGGTCAGCCGCTCCACTTCGCCGACAAAACCCTCAATCGTCCGCTCGCGCAGGTTTTCTTCGACCAACGGGGTAAGCACGGCCGCAAACAACCCCGACAGATCCGCTGCAATCGCCGCAAGGCCCTGGCTGATCTGCGTGGCTATGCGCTCACCGGTCTGTTCGAGGAAATGCGCATCGGCCGCGGCCAGTTGCTCCTCGAACTCGCGCTCGAGCCGTATCTTTTCGGCCTCGAACAGAACTGCCGCCTCCGATTGACCCGACTGGAGGCCCGCTGCGAAGGCTTCCTTGACCTTCAGTTCGTAGTCGATGATGTCGACAATGTCTTTGAGCGGCTCTGCCGCCTCTTCCGGCGGACCGTTTCGTTCTTTGCCCGTCCCGGTAAAAACCGTGACGCGGTCAGCCGGCACATGTCTTGGCGTGAAGTCGGTCAGCACGCTGGCGATCGATCGAGCGGCCATCACGCTGCCTCGTGGACCCATTGCTTCAGGATCGCCGCCACACGCTCCTCGTCCATATCAATCATCTGCTCGAGCCGGTTTTGCGCCGGCACGCGCATGCGCCGCCTAAGCTCACTGAGATCATCATAGGGTTGACTGTGTTCGGTGCGCACAGGTGCCACAGCCGGCAGATTTGTCGCGTTGGCAAGATTGGGGATCGTAACGTCCGATCCCAATGCCAATTGCGGGACATCCTCAGACTTGCCCATGTCTCGCATCAACGGACGAACACCGAACCAGATGACGAGCGCAACAGCGGCAATGAGTGCGGCGGCATTTACGAAACTGCCGGCCTGGCGCAAGATCATCTCCGATACCGGGGTGGAGGCCGGCTCCAGCTGTTCGTTGGTTGCTTCCATGAAGTTGACCGCCGTCACATTGATAACGTCGCCTCGTTTCTGGTCGAGCCCGGCCGCGGTGGCCACGAGTTCGGTAATCTTGGCAATCTGCTGCTCGACGAATTTGTCTGGAACAGGTGTGACGCCGGCCGTTGCCATCAGCCGCGCCTGATCGATGACAACCGCGATCGAAAGCCGTTTGATCTGGTAACTGTCGCTTACCGTGGAGACCGTCTTGGAATTGAGTTCATAGTTGGTCAGTTCTTCGCGCTTGTCGGTCTTTTCTGTCGAGCTGTCCCCATTCTTGCTGGCAATTTCTTCCTGCGGAATGTTCTGTTCGACACCCGTCGCATTGTCGCTGGTCGAGTTCTTCGAGATCACCGCTTTCCCGCACCACCCGCACCGAGCGCTCGACGCGCGATTCTGGATCGAACACGGTTTCGTTGGTCTGGCGCCGGTCGGTATCAAGCGCGACCTGAACACTGGTCTGAAAATGGCCAACGCCGAGATAAGGCGCCAATGCCTTGCGAATATTTTCATCCACCGACGCCGAGACATTCTGCTCGAGCGTCGCCGACATGACTGCCCCTGCATTGGTGCCGTCGTCCTTCGAAGCAAGCAGACGACCGTTGGTGTCGAGGATTGTTACCTCGGCAGCGGTGAGCTGCGGCACCGCGGCCGCGACCAGCTGGCGGATCGACTGAGCGGATTCGGTTGCAAAATCGCCTTCGGTACGAATGACGACCGAAGCCGATGGCGCCTGATCGCCACGGCGAAAGCTGCCCTTTTCGGGCAGAACGATGTGAACGCGTGCCGCCTTTATGCCGCGCAGGGCCTGGATGGTTCGGGAAATCTCGCCCTCAAGCGCGCGAACCCGGGTAATTTCCTGCATGAAGGAAGTCAGTCCCAGTGAGCCCATATTATCGAAAA
>NZ_CP104968.1:0-77500 GCF_025452215.1 Phyllobacterium sp. A18/5-2
AGAGCATGGCCGCGGCGCCGGGAAGGAGTTTTCGCGAAACGGGCGGCAGCCAAAGGGATGGCAAGCCCCGTAAACAGCAGCCACGATGCCGCGCCAAGTCCCAGCAGCGGATGCATCAGGCCGAAGGCGGCGGCAACGGCAAGCGCTGTGCAAAGCGCAACGGCCGCAGGGACCAAAACCCGCAGGTAAAGCGAGTCGAGTGCATCAATATCAGCACTCAGACGAAACAGCAGCTTGGCAGGTCGTTTCAGCAGCATTCTTGCCGCCTGCGGCTGCGCGCAGTTGCGGAAAACCTGCTCGCGCAATTTTGCAAGTACACCAAGCGTCGCGTCATGTGTCGTCAAACGCTCGCCATAACGCGCACCCGTGCGCGCCAGGGCGAGAAAACGTATCGCTGCAGCAGGAGCAAAAACATCGAAAACGAGGGCTGTCACCGACGACAGCCCGGCGATCGCCGTGGCGGCGATGAACCAGCCGGACAAGCCGAGCAGCGCGATCCCGGCAAGGACGGTTGCAGCCGCCAGTACAGCGCCCGCTAGAAGCGCGCTGCGCCGCTCGGCGAGGAACAACGCCACGATGGGCCGAAAAATGCTCCAGAGGGGCATTACGATCGCTCCAGCAGGGTTGTCGATGGCAGCACGATGGTTCTGTCCATGCGGCTTGCCAAAACGGGATCATGCGTGGCGACGATCAGCGTCTTTCCGGCAGAAATCGCCAGTAGGTTCTGTGTGATTTCATTGGCCGTCACTGTGTCGAGATGCGCAGTCGGCTCGTCCGCTAGAATAAGCCCGGCGTGCGGATTGGCTGCGGCACGTGCCAGGGCAAGCCTCAAAACCTCACCCCCGGACAGCCCCGAACCGCCTTCACCCACCTGCGCGGTGCCACGGGCATTTACCACGTCCTGCAGGGCAGCCTTGCGCAATGCGGTCTCGGTTTCCTCGAAACCAACCCTTGGCCGGCCCAAGGCAATATTGTCTTTTATTGTGCCAGCAAAAATGTGCGGCTTCTGGCCAACCCAGGCGATGCCGGCGCGAAGCTCTGCAGCGCTTGCCGGCGTAAGAGCCGTGTTGCCGATTGTTATCTGGCCTGTATCAGACGGTGCCAATCCGGCGATCAATGCAAGTAGCGTGGATTTTCCCGAACCGCTTGGCCCGAGCAGAGCAATATGCTCAGCCGGCAATATATCAAGATCGAACTCAGCAAAGACCACCGGGTTTGATCCCTCGTGGCGGAAGGTCAGCCCTTCGATATGAACGCCAGGAACCGCCGCTTGGAGGTTTGACGTTTCATTTCTGCCAATGCCCGGCACAGTGACATCATATTTTGAAAGTCTGTCCAGGGCTTCAATGGCAGCTTCGCCCGAAGCGCGATCGTGCCAGACGGCAGACAATTCACGCAAAGGCTCGAAGAACGCCGGCGCGAGCACGAGAACGAACAAACCTTCTGTCAGGCTCATGCGCTGCCCCCACGCCCCAAAATTCAATTGGCCAAGAAGGTGAAAGCCAATATAGACGGCGACCATCGCCACGCCCAGCGCTGCAAACAGCTCGAGCACTGCAGAGGACAAAAACGCGATGCGCAGCACGGCCATCGTGCGTGTCCCAAGTGATTGTGCATTGTCCAGCAGGCGCCGTGCAGTCAGGTCGACGGCATCCAGAGACCGGATCGTCGCCAATCCACGCAGCCGGTCGAGCAAGAAGGCATTCATGCCACCCATTTCAACCAGCTGTTTCTCGCTGGCAGCCTTGGCGCGCCAGCCTATCAGTGCCATAAAAACTGGAATCAGCGGAGCGGAAGCTAACAAGATAATAGCTGCCGTCCATGAAATCGGTAAGACACAAAACACAATAGCAATCGGCACAATCGTGGCCTTCAGGCGCGCCGGACGGAAACGCGCGAGATAAGGGAGAATTGCCTCGGCCTGTTCGGCAAGTACGCTGGCTGCAAAGCCGGAGGCCGGCCGATCGATATCCAGCGGCGAACGCGCGGCGAGAGCGGATATCGCCTCCTTGCGTTTCTCCGACAAAACATCGCGAGCGGTGCGGAAGGCCAGCCGGCTACCGGCCGCATCGAGCATCGCCCTGACCATGCCAATGGCAACAACACCAGCGGCGAGCCAATACATGTCAGTCACCCCGCGGCCGGCGGCGATGTCGCCAACGCCTGTTGCCAGCAGGCCAGCCTGTGGCAACCACAACAGCGACGCCAATAGCTGAACAATCGGTGCTATCGCGCAAGCGCGTCCATCTTCTGCCAAAGACGACTTTGCAGATTCTTCCGCCGATATCGTTGAGGCTGCCCGCGGCGATCCCTTGTCGCCCATATAGTCGGTATCGGTGCGAAGCGCCAATGAGGATGCGTCTGCTGCGGGTCCCATGCTATCAACCCTTTTCGGTAGAACGCTTCGACCTGCCGAGGGACACGATCTTGTCCTTCGCCTCCAACAGTCTTGTGACTTTCGCACCCAACGTCAACAGGGTCGCCAACCGATCCGTATCCAGCTGTTTGACATCCTCGTACCAGGTCGTCAGTTGCTCAATGAGCCCGTGCATTTCGCTCATGCGTGCTTGCGCATGCCGCTCGGCCTCACTGGCCGGTTGCTGCATGAGAATTTCGCGCAGGACCGACAGCGTCGGATCAACCTCGCGCTTTTTTCGCTCTTCGGCGAGCGTACGCAATATCTGCCAGACGTCGTCTGGCGTTGTAAAAAAATCACGGCGATCGTCCGGGAGATGTTTGAGCAGGACAAGATTCCATGCCTGCAGCTCCCGCAAGCTCATCGAAACATTGGAGCGGGATATACCCAGCGCTTCAACGATCTGCTCAGCGTTGAGCGGCTCGGGCGAGACATAGAGCAGGGCGTAGATTTGGCCAACGGTGCGGTTGATGCCCCACCGGCTGCCCATTTCACCGAAGTGCAGAACGAAGGATTGAATGAGAGGGGGCAGGTTCATCGGTACATCCCGTTACAACTGTTATTTCAGTAATTACTGAAATTACGATATTTAATAAATCGTAAACTTGCAAGGGCCGCAGTTGAAACCGCACAGAAACCTCAAAGGCACCTTTTAGCGGCGGGCAACAAAAAAAGGCCCGATCAGGATGATCGGGCCGGTTTATAGCACGCAGAAAAGCAGCGGTTAGTTGAGGCCGAGCTTGCCACGCAATGTCGACAGATCTTCGGCAAGCGTATTGACGGCAGCGGCCAGCACTGCACGGTCATCTTCGGTGAGCTTGTCATAAAGCTGATAACCGTCAGCGGTCTTGTACTTGGCCAATGTGGTATCGACTTTATCAAAATTGCCCGACACCTTGGTTACAAACGCACTGTCATCCTTTTCAACCAGCGGTCGCACCAGGTCGAAGATTTTGCGCGATCCATCGAAATTGGCTTTGAAGTCCCAAAGGTCGGTGTGGCTGTAGCGATCTTCCTCTCCGGAGATTTTGGTTGCCGCAACTTCTTCCATGAGCACGGCGGCTCCACCGACCACCTTTTCCGGCGGGAGCGTGAGATCGGTGATGCGCTTGTTGAGTTCGGTCACATCGGCCATCAACTTGTCGGCAAACGGTGCCAGATCCTTTGTGCTATTTTCTGCAAAAAGACCGTATTCAATACGATGAAAACCAGTGAACTCCGGGTCTTTCTCTGCCTTCTCATGGTCATCAGCACGAGAATCGATCGAACCATCGAGATCACTGAACAGTTCAGCAATCGGCTCGATTGCTTCATAGCTCATGCGCGTAGACCCAAACAGTGCCTTCGCCTTGTCGAGCTCTCCGGCCTTGACAGCATCCGTAAATGCCTTCGTGTCGGTTACGAGCTTCTCGGCATTTTCGGAAACATAGATCTTGTAATCCGCAATCGGACCGACCAGATCGAGTGGTGATACCTCGGCCATGGCAACGCGCGGCATGATCGCAGCTACAGCGAGCAGGCTTACAGAAAGTGTCAGTTTCAGTTTCATCATTGGTCCCCTTCAGGATTTGGTGCGGGTCACGGCGTGACCGGTTGCTTCCAAGAGTGTCCGGCCCACAAAATCGGTTTCATCCAATGGGCCGGGTGGTGTGAAGAAAAAGCCGCCGCCGATCGGCTTGATGTATTCCTCCAGTGGCTCACCGTTCAGCTGGTTCTGGACTGTGACGAAGCCTTTCTCCAGATCGGCCTGGTAACAGATAAACAGAAGCCCCTGCTCAAGCTGGCCGGATTTACTGACACCATTGGAGTAGTTGAACGGGCGGCGCAGGATCAGGTTGGCGTTGGAGGCTGGCATGCGCGTGTTGGCCATGCGAATATGCGCATCGAGCGGAGTAACCGTGCCTTCGGGATCCTTTGCATAATCCGGCACGTCGTGCTCCGAACTCCCCCGAATGGCGCACCGGTTGGCTTTTTCCGCCCAATGATGCGTTCCTGCTCGCCAAGCGGCGTGCGGTCCCAGCGCTCGACGAAATTGCGGATGATGCGCACCGCCTGATAGGTGCCGCCATGGGTCCAGGCCGGCTCGTCGCCGCCTTCCGGCACCCAGACGATTTTATCCATCAGCGCGGCATTGGTGGCATCGGGATTTGCCGAACCATCCCGGAAGCCAAGGAAATTGCGGGCGCTTTCATGGCTTCCGTCAGGCTTTGGCGGCAGGACAGGTACTGAGCCTTCCTGCTTCCAACGCAAAACCATCAGATCGGGCAGATTCTTGAGGATATCACGCAGGGCGTGGATATTGGTGTCAGGTGTGTTTGACGAAATCTGCAACGCCAGGTCGCCATGACACAAATCCGCGTCCAGCGCATCATTGGGAAATGCCTTCATGCGCGAGAGCCGGGCGGGTTTATATGGCAAGAGCCAATCACGCTGATCGAAGAATGATGCACCCAGGGACACGGTCATCGTCAAGTTGTCCGGTGGAACCACTGGCCCAAGGAGCCCGGAATCGGAAGGCGGAAGCTTATCGTCAAGCGCGGGCGGCGTGCCACCGGCCATGAGGAATGCAATCCGGCTCGAAAGCGTTTTGAACAGCCGCTCCACATCGCCCGGTGTCTTCGCTAGAACGTGAAACGATGCGATCATGCCTGCCGCTGGGCGGGGCGTGACGATACCTGCCTGGTGCGGGCCGTAGAATGACTGACGCTCCTGCGTCTTGTCACTGACAGGCGCATCGGTGACCTGTTCGCCCTGCTTCTCCGCTGCCAATGCGGTGGTCAACTCCGCCGCGAACGCGCTGCCCGCCGCAACCCCGGCACCCAGCAGTATGTTGCGGCGATTTGTCACCAGTTTATTGTCGCTCATCGTCATCGCCCGTTACTCCAGTCCTACCGCCGCGTTGAATTTGCCAATCGCCTCCGCCAATGCCAGCATCTTCTGTGCAAGCGCTTTGCGGTTTTCTGCATTCACACTGTCATAAGGAGGAAAGCCATCCGGCCCACGCAGCGCCTTCAACGCGCTGTTCGCATCGGCAATGCGGCCATCGATATCGGCAACAACCGCCGGAGCAGCCTGCACGGCAACAGGCTTCAAAAGCGTCATCATCCGAGCGAGCGCCGGCAATGTTGGCTTCAAAATCCGCCAAATCGGTCTTTGCGTAATGGTCCTCGCCGGACGTGATTTTCGTTTCGGCAATCTGCCCGACAAGCCGTCCTGCGCCCTTAGCGATCTGTTCAGGAGGGATGCGCAAACCGCGAACACGGTCTTTGAGCGCTGTCACATCAGCAACCAGTTTCGCCGCGATCGGCGAAAGGCCATCCGTGCTGTTCTTAGCGTATAACCCATATTCGATGCGGTGGAATCCGGTGAAACCCGGATCTTCCTCGCGTTTTTCCAGATAATCGGCGACTGGATCAATGGCGTTATGAAGATCAGCAAAGCGATCCGCCATCGTTTCGATCTGCTTGTAGGGCAGCCGAGCCTTCTGATACGATTCCCGTGCCTTTTCGAGATCGCCCGCCTTGATGGCATCGTCCAGCGCCTGCGTGGCTTTCACCAGTGCATTGGTCTGCGTTACAAGAAACACCTGAAACTCAGCCAAGGGGCCAAGGTAGGCAACCAGAGCCGGCCGAGCTGCTTCCGCATCGGACTCGGCCGATGGAGTGACATGCAAGGTTCCACGCGGACTATTGAGGAGACCGCAAGTAATCTCGTAGTCGCCTGCTTTGAGTTTCGCCTGGAGCGTCTGGCTGAAGCCCGGAACAATATTCTCCCGTTCTTCGAGCACCATCACCCCATCAAGAATTTCCCATTCAAGGGCCCGGTCCGAATTATTGACGATGGTGAACGTCGAGCGGCCAGCGGGAACGCTGATTGTATTCGGATCGCAAGTGCCGTCTTTGATAGTGACCACGATAGCGTCGCCCGAAGTTGCGGACTTCACGCCCTTTGATGCATAGTAGAAGGCCGCACCACCAGCAACGACTAGAAGAGCGGCTCCAACGACGGCGAGTTTCATCAGTCTTTGGGATGAAGGGCGGGGCGAAGCGGAGCCGGCAGATGGCGACATGAAGGTCTTTCCGATCAGTTGGAGGGACGCGCTGCCTGCGCAGCGGCTGACCGCGTCGTAGCGGGACGCAGGAACAAAAAGACGCTGACGCAAAGGAATGCGACGTAGACGATCAGTTCGCCCAGTGTCGGCATATCCTGATACCCGAACATGCCCGACAAGAGTGTACCTAAGGGGCTGCCGACGGGCAGAATGTGACTGAGATCGAAGACAACATTTTGCAAGCTGTTCCAGACACCCGCTTCATGGAAATGGCGCAGCGTGCTCGCCAATATGCCGGCGGCAACGAACAGGATGAAAAGTCCGGTCCAGAAGAAGAACCGGCGAAGATTCATGCGAACGCCGCCTGCATAGATGCCGTAGCCGAGTACGATCGAAACCATAATGCCAAGCACCGCGCCGAGCGGGGCGGCGCCGTTGGGGCTCTGCTGGAATATCGCAAGAAGAAAAAACACTGATTCCAAGCCTTCGCGGGCCACGGCAAAGAATACCATGCCAATCAATGCCGGTGCCTGGCCGGTCGAATGGGCAAAAGCGGAGTCGATGGAGGTGTGCAGTTCGGATTTGATAGACCGCGCCGCCTTGCGCATCCAGAACACCATAGAGGAGAGCACCACAACCGCGATCAGGCCCACAATCGCTTCGAAAAGTTCCTGGGCCCTTTGTGGAAATTGCGCGCTCGCCAATTGCAGCGCCGCGCCGGTAAAAAGTGAAAGCGCGATGGCAAGCAGAATTCCAACCCAGACCGCAGGCATCCAGGCATCTCTTCCGGTCTGCTTGAGATAACTCGCGATAATGCCAACGATCAGAGCCGCCTCAATGCCCTCGCGAAGCATTATCAGGAATGGAACAAGCATAAATCAAAATCCCCGGCGCCGTCCTGGCATCCCTACAGGACCTGTGCGGCATCGCGCGAGTCATAGACTGCCGCGAAAAACGAAGCAATAACAATATATTAGAAGAATTCTAAGGAATAACCGGAGGAAATTTGTCAATTATATCCGTATGTTGAGTGTTTTAATCCACTATCGGATCCAGCCTGACATCGAGGCGCTTGTGGTCACGGCCACATTCTTTCCACATTTTGACGCTCACCGCGTCAACTCAGTGCGCGACACTCGCTACGCCAAGCAGTTGATCGACCGTATCGCGATCAGCAGCGAGTTGCTCTGAGGTGCCATCCCAAACGATGCGACCCCGTTCAAGGATAATGACACTTTCGGCAAAATCGAGAGCGCTTTGGATTCGCTGTTCAACGAGAAGGATGGTCATCTCGCCGCTGGATGCAAGACGCGAGAAAGCGCCCATCAGTTCCTCGCAAATAACTGGGGCCAATCCCTCGAAGCGGCTCGTCAAGCAGCAAAACTTTTGGCTTGCCGAGAATTGTGCGCGCCGTGGACAGCATCTGCTGTTCACCCCCCGAAAGTTTTGCCCCGGAATTGGCCCTGCGCTCATAGAGGCGGGGGAACATATCATAGGCTTCCTGCAGCGCGCTGCGCGGCCTGCCTTTAAGACCGACGAAGAGATTTTCCTCGACGGTGAGCGAAGGAAAAATGCTGCGCGATTGCGGCACGAAACCAAGACCGGCCCAGGCCCGCTGAGCGCTTTCCATAGGAGTCAAATCCACATCATCCAGTCTGATAGTGCCCTCATAGCGCCTCGTCTGTCCTGCAAGGGTGGCGAAAAGCGTCGTCTTGCCGACGCCATTGCGGCCAAGAATGGCAATGCGCGATCCTGCCTCAGCGATCAACGAGACATTTTCGAGAACCCGCGTCAGGCCGTAGCCCGCGCTCAGGCCTTTGATCTCAAGCCGCGCTGCTGGCATGTGCATAGCTCCCCAGATAGGCTTGGCGCACCCGCGCATCTTGCGTCGCGTCGCGAGGCGACCCGTCGAATATGATCTCGCCCGCAGCAAGAACGATGACCCGTTTGGCAAAGCGGAAGACCAGATCCATGTCATGTTCAATCATCAGCACGGCCAGATCGTCCGGCAACTGCTTCAGCGCATTTTCGATGAGATATGTATCACTGTGCGGTACGCCTGCCGCAGGTTCATCGAGCAACAATACCTTTGGCCGCAAAGCCATTGCCAAAGCGATTTCGAGCAGGCGCTGCTGGCCATAGGCGATCTCGCTGACCGGGATCCCCGCCAAGGCCACAAGATTGAGTGTCTCCAGAATTAACTGTGTTTCGCGCATCACCTCCGGCAGTCCATGATAGGAACCTGCCATCCTGCCGGACTTTCCTTTGCGTTGCAAAATGGCAAGAGCCACATGTTCCTCCGGGGTCATTTCTGCAAACACGCGCGTCACCTGGAACGAGCGGACAAGGCCGGCCCGCACACGTTTCATCGGATTGAACCTGGAAATATCCTCGCCGCCCATCAGCACCCGCCCGGAATTTGGACGTAAATGTCCCGTCACCAGATTGACGAACGTTGTCTTGCCGGCACCATTTGGCCCGATCAATGCGATCCGGTCACCCTTCTCCATCGAGAGTGATACATCGCGTGTGACATCGAGCCCGCCAAAGGACTTTTTTAGCCGGTCGACCTGAAAGATTGCACTCATTTGCGGCCCCTCCCGTAGTGTTCAACGAGTGTAACGGCAGTGCCGTAAAGACCCTTGGGGGCAAACAGCACCACGGCGATCAGCAATGCGCCGACGATGGTCAGCCAGTGGAAGGGATTTGCAGCAGACACAATGTCCTCGAACCACACGAAAACGATTGTGCCCACGAATGCCCCATAAAGCGAACCCGTGCCGCCAAGCACCAGCATGACCAGCGCTTCGGCAGAGTTGGTGAAGCTCAGGCTGTCGAGACCGACGACCTGCGTCGAGACAGCGTTGAATGCGCCGCCGACCCCGGCCACAGCACCGGAAATGACGTACATTTTGATTAAGCTCGCTTTGACGGACGCACCCATGGCGCTGACGCGAACAGGGTCTTGCCGTATGCCCCGGCAGAGCATGCCAAAGGGTGAGCGTACAAGAATACGCAACATAGCAAAGATGATCACCAGCAAGAGGATGCCAAACACATATGCCGTCCGCCCCCACAGATCGAAGGCGAAGAGTCCGAGGATCGGATCGGGTGCAATGCCGGAAAGACCATCGCTGCCGCCGGTATATGCCGAGGCCTTGTTCGCGGCTTCATGGAAAAGGTGGATAACCGCGATCGACAGCACCAGTTGGGCCAGGCCATGCCCCCGCAGGATAACAACGCCGGAGACAAGGCCCGCGACTGCTCCGGCCAGGGCACCGATGGCGACCATGCTGAGGGGTTCGGTCATACCGAAGGTCACTGCCGCAATCCCGGCAGCGTAGGCACCGGCACCAAAGAGCGCGGCATGCCCGAGCGTCGCCACGCCGCAATAGCCGGTCACCAGGTCCAGCGACAACACCAGAAGCAGGATCGCAATGATGCGCGTCAACAACGCCAGATTGTTCGGGAACAGGAAATATCCCGCAACGGCAGCAATGATGATGATCCCCACGCCAATCAGGTCACGTTGCCATCCACGGCGAAGCGGAAATGCGTCAGTGATATCGTTCGACACTTCGGTCACGCTCATATCATTTCGCCCTTCCCAGCAGCCCGCGCGGGAAGATCCAGACAATTGCAATCACCGCAAGATAAAAGAAGAACTCGCCATATTCCGGCACGAGATAACGGCCGGTCGTGTCGATCGCCCCGAGTAGCAGGCAGGCGATCAGCGCGCCAGGAATGGAACCGGCACCACCAACGGAAACGACGACGAGAAAGGTTACCATATAGCGCAGGGCATAATAGGGTTCGACAGGTAACAATTCGGCACCGATCACCCCGCCAAAAGCCGCAAGGCCTACGGCCAAGGCAAAGCTTGCAGCGTAAACAATCTTCGTTCGCACACCCAGCGCCGCTGCCATGGCGGTATTGTCGACCGAGGCGCGCAGCTTGACGCCAAAAGAAGTGCGCTCGATCAGGTACCAGAGACCAAGCGCCACCGCGATACCGCAACCGATAGCAAAGATCTTGTGGGCGGCGATGGATCTGAACCCGAGATTGACAGGCCCCTGGAGCTCGGCCGGGAGGGGAATCGTTTTGAGGGTTGGCCCGAAGACATAGTTGGCAATGCCAATGACGCAGAAGGTGATGCCGATCGTCATGAGCACCTGTGTCAATTCGGGTGCACCATAAATACGCCGGTAGAGAAACCGCTCCAATGGGATTGCGATGATAATGGTTCCGATGACGGCGAGGATGACCGCAAAACCATAGGCAAGCCCGAGATCACGAGCCGCATAGGAGGCGATATAGCCCCCGATCATGGCAAAGGCACCGTGGGCAAGGTTGACAACCCGCATCAGGCCCATGGTCACGGAAAGTCCAATGGAGATGACGAACAAGACCATCCCATAGGCGAGCGCGTCGACCGCTATGCTAAAGAAAACTTGCATCTGAAATATCCCGCTTGGTGCATCGGGGCGGGCATCGCGCTCCAATGCAACTTCTTGCAGCAGACCTTACTGGACGTACAAAGGCCGCAGTAACGCTTTTGATCTGCGCATACCCCTGTCAAACCGATCCCGATTCTGGCGTTATGCGCTGTTATTTTGCCGCTGCCAGACCCGGATCCGGCTGCTTTTCAAAAGTCTTGATTTCCTTGTTGTAGTAGGTGCCGTCGTCTCGCTTGGCGACTTCGCGCAAATAGATATTCTGCGTGATATGGCGTGTTTCAGGATCGATAGACACTGGTCCGCGCGGACTTTCCCAAGAAAGCCCCTTCACCGCATCGACGGCCTTTTGAGCGTCCTGTTCACCGCCAGTCGCCTCGATCATCTTGTATATGACATGCATACCATCATAGGCACCGACCGACGGGAACGAGAGTTCGGCAGGGTTGCCGATTGCCTTCTGAGCGGCTTCGACAAAGGCTTTGTTCTCTGGCAGATCGTGCGCGAGCGAATAATGGAATGTCGTCAGAATTCCGACCGCTGAATCACCGATTGCTGGAAGGTCGGATTCTTGCGTAAGGTCACCGGGCGCCAGAAACTGTATCCCGGCATCCTTCAGGCCATTCTCGTTGTAGGCTTTGACAAAGCCTAGTGTTGTCGGTCCCGATGGCAGAAAGGCAAACACCGCCTGCGCGCCGGAATTACGCACGCGCTGCATGACAGGGCTGAAATCATTGGTTGAAAGTGGCATGCGTATGGATTCCACGACCGAGCCGCCCGCCTTCTCGAAAGTGGATTTGAAAGCGTTTTCCGCATCGACACCCGGACCATAGTCGCTGACGACAGTTATGGCCTTTTCGACACCGCGTTCCCGGGCGATTTTCGCCATGGGCGCCGAAGTCTGCCAAGTGGTGAAAGACGTGCGCACGACATAAGGGCTCTTGGTAACGATCGCCGAGGTGGCAGCATTCATCACGACGAGCGGCACATTGGCCTGCTGCAGCAGAGGCGTAACCGCCATGGCGTCAGGGGTGAAATAGAAACCGGCGAGATATTGCACGCCTTCCTTGACCACCAATTCCTGCGCCAGTGCTTTCGCCTGGGCGGGATCGGCCTGCGGCACATCACGATAGAGTATTTCGATGGTGTCCTCGCCAATCTTATCGCCATGGGTGGTAATAAAAGCGTCAATTCCCGCTTTGAAATTTTTGCCCTGGATGGCGAATGGGCCTGAGAACGGACCTACCACACCAATCTTGATCACGTCAGCATAAGCGGCACCGCTTATCAGCACGGTTGCGGCTGCGGCCAAAATAAGTTTTTTCATCGTTCCTCCTCGATCCCTTCTGGCTTGGCCAGCTCATCTCCTCGTCTGGCCACAACGGGCATTGTGCTCAGTTTCTCATACCGGTTGGTAATGTAAAATGAAAATCATGCGTTATTTCATAATCAAAAGGTTATGCTTTCGCGGGGATATCAAGACCAATTTTCATGACCGAACCGAGTAAACTTGCCGCTGTGCGCACGGACGCAACTGTGGCGGTCACCATGCCTGGCAATATCATCCACTCCAGAGTCCAGGCGGCGCCTGAACGTTCCTGTTCATGAATCAGCGCGTGATGCATGGCGGAAACCTGGGTAGCGTTGAAGCGCGCCAGCGCGACAAGAAGCTCGGCCAAAACCGGATTGTGCTTGTGCGGCATGGCCGATGATTTTCCACCGCCACTGAGTGAAATTTCGTTACCACCCTGCGCAAGAAGCGCAATATCCTGACCAATTTTGCCCAAAGAGCCCGAAATTTGTGACAGGAAATCCGTAAACTGGGCCACGATATCGCGCTGATTTTGCCATTGCGACACATCTTGAAGACCAAGAATATCCGCCATTCTCTTGCGCACAGCTGGGCCTTTATCCCTCAATTTATCCAGCGTTCCTGCCGCACCACCAAACTGAATGACCGGGAAATCTTGTTTCAAGACATTGAGTTTTTGGCAATTGCGAAGAAGCGGCCCGCGCCAAGCTTCGATACGGTCGTGCACCGTGATCTCAATCGCCGCCTGCATGCGGGTATATCCCGTTAAACCGCTATCCCCGAATGCGCTATCCAGACGGTCGAGTTCAACCAGGATATCGGACATCCCGGCATTAATATGTTTAAGAACCGGCTTGAGGCGTATCATCAGGCTGGTATCGATCACGTCCTGACTGGTGGCACCGAAGTGCAACGCTGCGCGATGTTCGTGAGGGACAGTTTCACGCAACTGGCGGATAAGTTCAGGCACGACAACACCATCCAGCGCGACGGCCGCCCGCAAGGCTGCGACATCCGGCGAAAACGTTCTGCAGGCCAGTTTTATGGCTTCAGCTGCCGAATTTTCTATAATTTTTTCAGCAGCTTGTGCCTCTGCCAAGGCAGATTCTGAATGATAGCATAGCAATAACATCGTTCTCAGCTGAGAACCATCTTGCAGCTTCTTCGTCGCCGATCAGGCCAGATAGGAACGGATGATCAAACGGAGAAATACTCATCACTTACACATCGAAGAAGATGGTTTCATTGTCGCCTTGCAGATGGATATCGAAGACAAAGGCTGATCCTTCGCGCTTGGCGACCAGCGTGGGAACACGGTTTTTGTGCTCGATCCGCATCAGGATCGGATCCTGGGCATTGGCTGCTTCTTCATCGTCGAAATAGATCCGTGTCTGCAGCCCGATATTGATGCCACGCGCAACAATCCAAACGCTGACGTGCGGCGCCATCGATCGCCCATCGTTGAAGGGAACCAGTCCCGGCTTGACGGTTTCGAAAACGAACTCTCCGGTTTCCATATTGGTTGGGCAGCGCCCCCAACCGGTGAAATTTGGATCGGCCGCGCCACGCAGCTCCGACGGGCTGTTGTAAAGGCCGTTGCTGTCGGCTTGCCATATCTCGAGTAACGCATCACGCAAGGGCGTTCCGGTGCCATCAAAGACACGCCCGCGAATGGTAATGCGCTCGCCAAGGGTCTTCTCATTGACCATGGCAACGCCAAGATCAGCCTCGTAGACCCCGGCGATGCCGCAGAAATTCGGCGTACACCCGATATGGACGTAAGGGCCGGCGGTCTGCGACGGTGTTTCCTTCAAAAACTCCAACTTCTGGACCATCAGTTGCCCTCCACACGGTTCTCGAACAGTGTCGAACGGCGGCCGCGCAATACGATGTCGAACTTATAAGCGCGGGCATCCATAGGGATGGTGTTGTTCATATCCAGCGCCGCGACGAGCTGTTCGATAGCTGCCTTGTCCGGGATCGACCTGACAATGGGGCAATTCCAGATCATCGGGTCACCTTCGAAATACATCTGCGTGATCAGGCGCTGGACAAAACCGTGCCCAAACACGGAAAAATGAATATGCGCCGGACGCCAGTCATTCACGCCGTTTGGCCACGGATAGGCTCCGGGCTTGACGGTGCGAAAACGGTAATAACCCTCCTCGTCGGTGATCGTACGCCCGCATCCGCCGAAATTCGGATCGAGCGCCGCAACATATCCTTCGCGTTTGTGGCGGTAGCGCCCGCCGGCGTTGGCCTGCCAGAATTCCAGTAACGCGCCAGCGACACCTTTACCGCGCTCGTCAATCACGCGACCATGCACGATGATCCGCTGACCGATGGCGCTCT
The DNA here is from genome assembly GCF_025452215.1 of Phyllobacterium sp. A18/5-2. Taxonomy (NCBI): domain Bacteria; kingdom Pseudomonadati; phylum Pseudomonadota; class Alphaproteobacteria; order Hyphomicrobiales; family Phyllobacteriaceae; genus Phyllobacterium; species Phyllobacterium sp. A18/5-2. The sequence goes on from NZ_CP104968.1 coordinate 14,586, forward strand.
GACCGGGCTTGGCGAAATTGTGGATGAGGTCATTGTCGAGCTCTCCAAGAATCGAGTGTCCGAAGACAGGGCCCGTTATCTCCGATAACGTATTGTCGAATGACAACAAGGCTCGCTGCGGTGAGCGTACGACACTTGTCTTATAGTCGGGCGTATAGGCCGGAGGATGCCATTGCCTGTCGCGCTGGAAGAATGCACCGGTTTCCAGTTTCTTGTTAGACATCACCGCCTCCCGTTACGCTGCCTTTTTCGGCTTCCAGCTCTTTATAGACCCGTTTTGCCAACTTGATCGCGTGATTTGCCGCCGGAACACCGGCATAAATCGCTACATGCAGCAGAGCCTCGCAAATGTCGTCCTTCGTTGCACCCGTATTAGCAGTTGCCCGGATATGCATGACCAGCTCTTCTTCCTGCCCCAATGCGGCCAACAAAGCGATCGTCACGATCGATCGTTCCCGCTTGGTCCAGCCCGGCCGGGACCAGACATGGCCCCACGCCGCTTCCGTAATCAGTTCCTGAAACGGCTTGTCGAAGTCCGTCTTGTTGGATCTCGGCAGTATCGACATGGGTATCTCCCAATACGATCCTGCGCGTTTCCATGCCTTGCACGTAGCGGCGAGATGGAACAGCCGCACCCCTCATGATTTTTCTCCAAGCTGGAATTCATCGATGAAAGCCCGCATTACGGCCGAGAGCGCCTCCGGCTGCTCGACGCACGGAATGTGCGCCGCATCCTTGATCACCTCGTAGCGCGAGCGCGGGATGAGCTTGGCGAGTTGAAGCACAAGGTCCGGCGGGGTCGAGCCATCCTGGTCGCCGACAATGCAGATCGTCGGAACTGCGATGCGCCCGGCAGCTGCCGTGAAATCAGCGCCACTCAATGCAGCACAGGTACCGGTATAGCCGTCGGTCGGCTGGCGAACGAGCATATTGCGGTATCCGGCGAGCTCCTCGCGGCGCTGTGCATGGAAGGCGGGTGTGAACCAGAGCCTGAAAATGCTATCGGCGATGGACGCTATCCCGTCCCTTTCCACCGCCGCAATGCGCGCGGCCCAGGTCTCGGCGGTCCCGATCTTGTGTGCGGTATCGCAAAGAATCAGGGCGCGGACCAAATCGGGTCGTGCCGCATAAAGGCCCTGCGCCACCAAGCCACCGACAGACAAGCCGCAAATAACTGCGCTCTTGACCTCAAGATAATCCAACAGGCCGGCAAGGTCGTCCACGTGATCGTTGATGGAATAAGGCGGCGTTCCCAGATCGGAAAGACCGTGCCCGCGCATATCATAAGTGACGACAGCAAAATCGCCCACAAGACGAAGGATCACGTCGCGCCAGATGCGCAAATCTGTCCCCAGCGAGTTGGCAAAGACCAAGATTGGTTTGCCTTCCGGCGCACCGATCAGCTGATAGTGCAGCGTAACGCCATTGATAGAAGCGAATTGCACAGAAATTCTCCCAAGCTGTTCGTGGTCACAATGGATTATGCATTTGGTTCAGTAAAATGATATCTTGCCACATTCCCTTAACCTGTGGGTTATGAAAAGCGATGATCGACAGCCGTATCAAGTTTCGTCACCTTCAAACCTTCCTGGAAGTCGCCCGCCAGAAAAGCGTGATGAAAGCCGCCTCCATCCTTCATATCAGCCAACCGGCCGTGACGAAAACCATTCGTGAATTGGAGGAAGCGCTTGGTGTGGCCGTTTTCGAGAGGGAGGGACGTGGCATACGGATCACGCGCTATGGCGAGGTGTTCCTGCGCTATGCGGGCGCGGCCATTACGGCTTTGCGGCAAGGTATCGATTCTGTCACCAATGAGCAGTCGGGGGAGGGCATACCAATCCGCATTGGCGCCCTGCCCACGGTTTCGACGCGCATCATGCCCCAAGCGATCAGCCTGTTCCTTCAGGAAAAAACCCAGAGCCGATTGAAAATCGTCACCGGTGAAAATGCCGTTCTTCTCGAACAGCTGCGCCTCGGTGACCTTGATCTCGTGGTCGGCCGGCTTGCCGCGCCGGAAAAGATGACCGGGTTCTCATTTGAGCACCTTTATTCCGAACAAGTTGTATTTGCAGTGAGCGCCCGCCATCCTCTCCTGCACGCCCATGGGGATATTTTTACGCGTCTTGCCGAATTTCCCGTATTGATGCCGACGCGTGCATCGATCATCCGGCCCTTTGTCGACAGGTTCCTTATTGCCAATGGCGTCGCCAAGCTGCCGCAGCAGATTGAAACCGTCTCTGACGCTTTTGGCCGCGCCTTTGTACGTTCGAAAAATGCAGTATGGATCATCTCGGCGGGCGTCGTTGCAAATGACATCGAGGACGGCACACTCGCTTTGCTGCCTATTGACACGACGGAAACCAAAGGTCCGGTGGGTCTGACAATGCGTGCCGATGTGACCGCCTCGCTGCCGTTGATGATCCTGATGCAGACGATCCGAGAAGCAGCGAACACCGTCAGGATAACCTGACCTCAATTCAAAAAGGCAGGCCAACGTAGTTCTCAGCGAGTGCTGTGGAGGCGGCGCGGGAATGGACGAGGTAATCCAGTTCCGCTTCCTGTATCTTCTGTCCAAACGCCCCGGTGTCGGGAAAACGGTGCATCATCATCGTCATCGACCAGGAGAAACGGACGGCTCTCCACACCCGTAGGAGCGCGCGCTGCGAATAGGCATCAAGGCCCGCCGTCGAGTGGTCCACATAATAGTCACGCAAACCTTCAAACAGATAATGCACATCGCTGGCCGCCAGATTAAGCCCCTTGGCGCCGGTTGGCGGGACGATATGGGCAGCGTCTCCCGCCAGGAACAAGCGGCCAAAGCGCATCGGCTCGGCAACGAAGGAGCGGAGCGGCGCAATCGACTTTTCGAATGAAGGTCCGATCGTGACTGCTTCTGCATTTTCCTTCGGCAGTCTTCGACGCAATTCGTCCCAGAAGCGCTCATCGGTCCATGCTTCCACTTTGTCGTCCAGCGGACACTGTACATAGTAACGGCTCCGCGTCATGGACCGCATGGAGCAAAGTGCAAAGCCGCGCGGGTGGTTGGCATAGATCAGTTCATGGGAAACGGGCGGAACTTCGGCCAGAACTCCGAGCCAACCGAAGGGATATGCGCGTTCGTAGGTGCGAATGGCGTCTTCAGGCACTGAGCGCCGGCTGACGCCATGAAACCCGTCGCACCCAGCAATAAAGTCACAATTGATGCGGTGGGTCTTGCCGCCGCTTTCATAGGTCACAAGCGGGTTTGATGCCCCGAACTCATGGATGGTCACGTTATCCGCGCTGTAGATCGTCTGTTCGCCGCCGCTCTTGCGCTGCTGCATAAGATCACGCGTCACTTCCGTTTGCCCGTAGACGGTGACTTGTTTGCCGCCGGTCAGACCGGACAGATCAATACGGTGATTGCGTCCGTCGAAGGCGAGCGAAAATCCGCCATGCGGCAGCCCTTGCGCGTGCAACCGTTCACTCGCACCGGCTTCGTCGAGCAGACGAACCGTTCCCTCTTCAAGCACGCCAGCCCGGACACGACCAAGAATATAGTCCTTACTGACGCGATCGAGGATGACGTTATCGATACCGGCCTTGCTCAACAACTGACCAAGGAGTAGTCCAGCGGGTCCTGACCCGATAATTGCAACCTGAGTTCGCATGGTAGCCCCCAACACAGATTTTCCTTAAGCCTATGCGTGAGCGTGGCGGCCGCAATGGACTTTCTGGTCAATAAATAGGACATTTCGAACATATGCGTCAGGAGAGATAGATGCGCGGCAGCGCTCCAACCTACGACCTTTATGGGGAAAGCCATACTCAACGGCCCGATTTCTGGCTGCATTGGGAAACAATTGCCTCACGCAGCCAGCTGCACAACTGGGAAATTAAGACCCATAAGCATGATGCATTCTTTCAGATTTTGTACCTTCGTGGTGGAACAGGGGACGCGGTTTTCAAAGGCGAAATTCATCCGATTCTGCCACCGGTCATGATCGCAGTGCCACCAAAGTATGAGCATGGATTCCGGTTCTCAAAAGATGTTGACGGTATGGTCATCACCATGGTCGCTTCGCGTTTGGGTGCGCTCGGCCGCACCTTTATCGATGCGGAGATAAGCAATTGGTTCTTGCGACCCCATCTGATTGCACTCGGTGGGAACAAGGACGATAGAGGCTTTCTCGCGCTAACCCTGGAGAGGCTGTGCCAGGAGCTGATGCACGGCGGTGCCTTTCACGGCGACCTGGTAGAGACCCAATTGAGGATGGCGATCCTGATTGCAGCCCGCCTTACAACCCCCGATCAATCGGCGACACCTGACAGCGTTCAAGAAAGTCCGCGAATGAAAGCACTGCAAACCCTCGTGAACCGTCACTTCCGCGATCACCATCCGGCGCAATTTTATGCCGATCATCTTGGAATATCTCCAACGCATCTCAACCGGATTGCCAAAGCAACAACGGGACAAAGCACCAATAATCTGATTGCTGGGCGACTCATTGAGCAAGCCAAGCGCGACCTGGTATTCACCTCAGCCAAAATCAAGCAGATCGCCTATGATCTTGGTTTCAATGATCCGGCCTATTTCTCGCGCTTCTTCACAAAGGAAACCGGGCTGACGCCGCGCCAATATCGCGCTGAACAGCACGAGAAACTGGCTCAATAGCTTTAAGGTCAGCAATCGCTCATCTGCCCTTCGCTAACAACATGATCAACGGTCGGCCCTGGTCTTCGCAAACCGCGTGCGGTGTCGCATCGGCTCAGTTCATCGACGCGACGACCGGCAAGCATCTATGGTCGAACCGGTGGGACCGGCCGGACCGGGATCTGTTTGCGATTCAGACGGAGATTGCTGAGCAGGTCTCCAATCGGCTTGGTGGGGGCGCTGGCCTGATCCAAGAGGCAGGCCGGATAACGGCGCACCGCAAACCTCCCGGCAACCTCAACGCCTACGAACTCCTCGGTACCGAGAAGCTCGAGCAAATCAATCGGACCGACATCGAGGAAGCCATCAGACTTCTCAGCCGCGCTATCGAGCAGGACCCTACGCTGGCCCGCGCCTGGGTGGAACTGCACCATTCGCATTCTGTGCTGGCCACTTTCGACGTGGAACCCGAAAAGAATCGCCGCATCGCCGCCGAAGCCGCTAAACGTGCTGTCGCGCTCGATCCGGCCGATGCCGAAGCACACGCCGTTCTCGGCCAGAGCCTGGTCGTAAAGGGCGATCTCGCGCGCGCCAAGGCGGAATTCGACGCGGCCCTGGCTCCAAATCAGTTCGAGATCGTGACCTTTTATGCGCCTTGGGCCTCCACGTTTGGCGAACCCGAGCGAGGCGCCGATATGGCGGATCAGGCGATCCACCTCAATCCTAACTACCCGTTGTGGAGCACCAGGTTTTTTGCCCACGCCTATTTTATGGTAGTCGGCCGCTACGATGACGCGCTGCTAATGATGGACCGGTTGGCTCCGGAGAATTACGGGATCTGGGAATGGACATATCGCCCCGCGGCGCTGGCGGCAGTTGGCCGTACCGAGGAGGCGAAAACCCTGTTCTGCGAGGCCCTCAAATCGTTCCCGGACCTGACCATCGAGGGAAGGGTGAACGAACCTGCCTACACGGATGCGGACCGCAAGCGTCTCATAGAAACCATGCGCATTGCCGGTTTCCCGCCCTGTGCCAGGCCCGAACTACTGGCGAAGCTGGACAAATCGGTGCGTCTTCCCGACTGCCTTGCAAACTGATGGTCGTGGGCATTGGCAAGTTGGCAACGGTGCGCACTATGCGCCGCGCGGACACGGCGAATAAGCCGTGCCAATGCGGCTCAATGGATCAAACCGGCCGATGGTTTCGGGTCGAAGTCGGCCATTTGTTGCACCTGCTGTCAGGCCATCGCCAACTGGCGCGCGGCATGGAGCGGCCAATGGCTCAACCATCCAGCCAGGCGGCGAGGCCGTCCAGCGTCTGCAGCCCGTATTCCACCGCGCCGAAGCCGATGACCACTTGCCGCCGGTCGCGGCTGGGATGGAGCTGGCGCATGGTCAGCACAGTCTTGCCGTCAGCCTGCTCATCGAAGGTCACCGTGGCACGGAAACGGTCAGGGTCGTCAGGGTCGGGTGTGCCATAGTCCATCACGATCCGCTCGTTCGGCACGATCTCCAGAAAGCGCATGAGGTTGGGGAAGCGCTGCTCCTGACCCTCGAACACACCCACCATGTCGAAGCGCCAGACCCCTCCCTCGCGGATATCGGCCTCGTGGTTCTCGATGCTGAGGCCGGCCGGGCCGTACCATTGGGCCAGTGCCTTGGGGTCCATCCAGGCGGCAAAGACCTTATCGCGTGGGTGGTTCAGCAGCTTGACCAGCACGATTTCGCGATCGAGCGACCAGGTTTCAAACAGGTTTGTCATGTCCTTCATCATCCTCTTGCTTCTTGTCCAAGTAGACTTCCAGCCGATCCAACCGATCGGCCCAGCGCCGGCGCTCCGCTTCCATCCAGTCCGCCGCCTCGTCGAAGCGTGCCTGCACCAGCCGGCACCAGCGACTGCGCCCGCGCTTCTCGCTGGCGATCAGCCCGCAATCTTCCAGCACCTTGAGATGCTGGGCGAAGGAGGGCAGCGCCATGTCGAAAGGCTCGGCCAGGACGCTGACCGGCACCTCGCCGTCAGCCAGCCGCGATACCACCGCGCGGCGGGTCGGGTCGCTGAGAGCGTGAAAAGCGAGGTCGAGGGGGGTCGAATGGTAAGGCATGTGCCTTATTAAAGCGATTTAGGGCGCTCGTCAAGAATAATTAGGTACTCGCCTTAGTATCCCGCCCGCTTAAGATTGGGACGGTTATGCAACCAGCACCTTGGTTGCAATGTGCAATTACAAAAAAGGAGGCTGCATTGGCTGTTCGCGTTGATCTCAATATCTCGCTCGATGGTTTCGCGACAACGACGGACCAGACCCCCGAAGTCCCGTTCGGCAAGGACTGGTCGCGTCTCGTTGGCGCATATGCTGCAACGCGAACGGTCCGTGAGCGCGTATTCAAGGATACCAGCGGGGCTGGGACCACCGGCGTCGATGACGATTACGCGAAAGAATACTTCGCTAATGTGGGGGCCGAGATCATGGGTGCGGGAATGTTCGGACTCCACAACTTCCCCGACGATCCGAACTGGAGTGGCTGGTAGGGCGAAGAGCCGCACTTTCGGGTTCCGGTTTTCGTTCTCACTCGCAACCATCGACCCTCCATAGAGATGGCGGGTAGCACCACTTTCCATTTCCTCAACACCACTCCGGTTGGTGCGCTTCAACAGGCTGTTGGGGCAGCGAACGGTAGAGAAGTGTGGATTGGGGGGTGGCGCAACAGTCGTTCGCGATTTTCTAAAAGCAGGTCTTGTCGATCGTCTTCATGTTGCTATCGCTCCGATTCTGCTTGGGCGCGGAATACGCCTGTGGGACGATCTGCGCGGCTTAGAAACGGGCTACACGGTCAAGGCAGATACGGCACCGAGTGGCACCATCCACTTCACCTTTCAACGCTAGCCTGTGACTTGCGGCGATGATGGACTGTCCACAGGTGGTCCATGATGGCGGCCTTTCGAATTACCCGTCCAGGTGCTGACAGTCCGATTTCGGCCCCATGTTGGTCCGCGCTGTGTGCTGTGCGATTGACCGCTCATGGTGCAAAGTTGCTGTTGGCCTGAGCGATGGCTGGTCGCCGTTGCTACCGACTTCTGAATGCCAAATTGATAGGTCCTGATCCTAGACCAAAAGGCTAGTGATCGTATCGCGTGTCGATTTCATGACTGGCAGATAGCGTTCGATCATTTCATCGATCGAGACTCTTGCGGCCTGCGCACCAATATTGATTGCCGCAACGGTCGCGCCGCGCATGTTGCGCACGGGAATGGCGATGGAACAAAGCCCGATTTCCAGTTCCTGATCGATAACCGCGTATCCCTGTTCGCGAACACGCTGCAGTTCATCCATCAATGCGGCAAGCGTGGTTTTCGTCTTTGGCGTATTGGCCTTCCGATTGCTGTTTTCGAGAATACGTCGCGCTTCCTCTTGCGCCATGGCAGCAAGCAAAACCCGGCCCATGGAAGAACAATAGGCTGGAAGCCGGCTTCCCGGATTGAGGTTAATCGACATGACACGCTTGTGCGAGGCGCGGGCAATGTAGACGATTTCATTACCGTCCAGCACAGAAGCCGAAGCGCTTTCGCCGGTTTTTTCAGAGAGCTGATCCAGGAAGGGCTGCATGAGGCGGGGGAGGGGCGTCGAGGTCAGGTAAGAATGGCCAAGGCGTAGAATACGTGGCGAAAGCGTGAAGAATTTGCCGTCATAATCGGCATAGCCAAGCTCCGCCAGCGTCAGAAGACATCGCCGGGCCGTGGCTCGTTCCAATCCGGTAATTTTGGAAATATCGGTTATCGAAAGGCGCGAATTCGTAGCGTCGAATGCCTCGATGACCGCCAGACCCTTGGCAAAGCCATTCATGAAATCCGTCTCGCGCATGCAATTATTCCCATCCTCATTTCCGCACAGTTTGTGCGATATACAAACAAAAGTCAAATAGCGCACAAAACTAATTGACGCGATAGCCGTTGCGGGACTACGGCATATGCCAAGTAGAGCATTTAAGGAGGGAACCTTGGCACGCATCTGTAGGCTTTCCGAAGCCATCGAAGAAAATGTCAGGGATGGCGATATGCTTGCAATGGAGGGGTTCACCCATTTGATACCCTATGCAGCGGGTCACGAAATCATCAGGCAGGGCCGCAAGGAGCTTTTTCTTATCCGGATGACGCCAGATCTCATTTACGACCAGTTGATCGGTGTCGGTGCGGCTCGGGGCATGAAATTCTCCTGGGGTGGCAATCCGGGTGTCGGTTCGCTGCACCGGTTCCGCGATGCAGTTGAAAACCAGTGGCCCCGCCCGCTTTATATCGAGGAACATTCGCACGCAGCGATGGCCAACGCCTATGAGGCCGGCGCGGCAAACCTGCCTTTTGCCATGCTGCGCGGCTATATTGGTGCGGATCTTGCAAAGGTGAATCCGAACATAAAGTCCATCACCTGTCCGTTCACCGGCGAAGTTTTGGCGGCCGTGCCCTCAATCCGTCCGGATGTCTCTGTCATCCATGCGCAGCGGGCCGACAGGAAAGGCAATGTGCTGATCGAGGGCATTGCAGGCGTGCAAAAGGAAGCTGTGCTGGCGGCGAAGCGCTCGATCGTCACGGTGGAAGAGATCGTCGACGAGCTCAATCCTTCGTCACCTAACGCTGTGGTCCTGCCAGCATGGACGATCACGTCGGTTGTCCACATCCCGGGCGGCGCTTTTCCATCCTACGCTCATGGCTACTACCCACGATCGAATGCCTTCTACATTGCCTGGGATAAAATTGCCCGCGACCGGGATAGTTTCACCGCCTGGATCAAGGAGAATGTTCTGGCAGGCAAGCCCGAAGATTTCGCGCGCCACGTCAACAGACGCGCAGTGAATGCAGTATAGGGAGCACCATCATGTCGATCGAATTTACACCAACCGAGATGATGACAATCGCGGCCGCACGCGCTCTGACCAATGACGACGTCTGTTTTGTTGGCATAGGTGCGCCTTCGGCTGCCTGCAATGTCGCGCGGCTCACCCATGCGCCGGATATCACATTGATCTACGAAAGCGGGACCATCGGAACCAAGCCGGATGTCTTGCCGCTTTCAATCGGCGATGGCGAATTGTGCGACACTGCCTTGTGCACCGTTTCCGTGCCGGAGATGTTCCGCTATTGGCTGCAGGGCGGGCGTATCACCACGGGATTTTTAGGTGGCGCCCAGATCGACCGCTTTGCCAATTTGAACACGACTGTCGTCGGGGATTACGATAAGCCGAAGGTTCGTTTGCCGGGCGGCGGCGGCGCGCCCGAGATCGCCAGCAATTGCGGCCAAATCTATATCACCATGGCGCTCAACAAGCGTGGTTTCGTCGACCATCTGGACTTCATCACGTCCATGGGCCACGGCGAGGGCGGTGATCACCGGGCAAGACTTGGCATGAAGACCAAGGGGCCGACCCGTGTCATAACTGACATGTGCATATTCGAACCTGACCCTTCGACGAAAGAGCTGACGGTTGTCTCGATCCATAACGGAGTGACGCGGGCGATGATTGAAGACAATTGCGGCTGGCCCGTTCGGTTTGCTACACAGCAGGTGGAAACACCCGCCCCAACTGAAACCGAAATCTCGGTGCTGCGTGATATCAACGCGCGCACCAGGAAAGCGCATGAGGCCGCCTGATGTCCGACGTTTACATTTGCGACTATATCCGCACGCCGATCGGCCGCTTTGGCGGAGCGCTAGCTACTGTTCGAGCCGACGATCTCGGAGCAATTCCGCTCAAGGCATTGATGGAACGCAACCGGGGTGCCGACTGGGAAGCTCTCGACGAAGTCGTCTATGGTTGCGCTAACCAGGCGGGCGAGGACAATCGTAATGTTGCGCGCATGGCGCTGTTACTGGCCGGCCTGCCTGTTACCGTTCCCGGCACGACCATTAATCGCTTATGCGGCTCAGGTATGGACGCCGTCATCACTGCTACCCGGGCAGTCAAGGCAGGAGAAATAGGGTTCGCCATCGCCGGCGGCGTCGAATCCATGTCGCGCGCGCCCTTTGTCATGCCAAAGGCGCAAACTGCGTTTTCCCGGCATGCCGAAATCCATGATACGACGATCGGCTGGCGTTTCGTCAACCCCCTCATGCAGCAACAATATGGTATCGATTCAATGCCGGAGACGGGCGAGAACGTTGCCGAGGAACACAGCGTATCCCGGGCGGATCAGGATGCTTTTGCGGTGCGTTCCCAGCAAAAGGCCGGCGCAGCAATGGAAAATGGTCGCCTTGCCCGCGAGATTACCCCTGTCAGCATTGCGCAACGCAAGGGCGACGCAATCACTATAGAACGCGACGAGCACCCGCGTCCGCACACGACGACCGAGCAACTGGCCAAGCTGCCAGCTCCATTCCGCAAGGGTGGCTCAGTAACGGCGGGCAATGCATCGGGTGTCAATGACGGCGCCGCAGCCCTGATCATCGCGTCCGAAGCGGCGGCAAAGCAACATGGGCTGACACCCATCGCTCGCATTCTCGGTGGTGCAACGGCAGGTGTCCCGCCGCGCATCATGGGGATCGGTCCCGTCGCAGCAACTGAAAAACTCTGCGCCCGCCTCGGGCTTACCCCCCATGATTTCGACGTGGTCGAACTCAATGAAGCATTCGCGTCCCAAGGCCTGGCAACGCTGCGAGCACTCGGCATTGCCGACGATGCCGAATTCGTCAATCCGAATGGCGGGGCCATTGCGCTTGGCCATCCGCTTGGCATGACCGGCGCGCGTATTACCGGTACCGCCGCGCTCGAACTCAATCTGCGCGGTACCAAACGAGCCCTTGCGACCATGTGCATTGGTGTAGGGCAGGGCATAGCGATTGGGCTTGAAAGGCTGTGACAGCGTCTTGACAGTGTGATCGCATTCGGCAAAAGTGAAACCGGTTTCACTTTTGCTTGGATTGCCGTTTGACGTTTGATGTGACGATATTGGCGCCGCACGTGCCATTCCTTCTGAAAGGCGCGCTGCTGACGGCAGAAGCGTGTGCGCTAGCGTTAGCCGGCAGCCTGGTCATTGGATTGATCGTTGCGGCACTCAGAACATCTTCCTCCGTGATCCTCTCGCGTGCGGCATTCATCTACGTCGATCTCTTCCGCAATATTCCTTTTATCGTCCAACTCTTTTTCTTTTTCTACGGCTTGCCGGAGATAGGGATTTATATCGACGCTTTCACAACGGGCGTTATTGCCCTGTCAATTGCCGGCGGAGCGTTCAGCTCGGATGTTATCCGTTCAGGCATTCTCGCGATCGATACCGGGATCCTTGAAGCGGCAGAGGTGAGCGGCTTGTCGAGATCGGTGATTTTCCGCAAGATCGTCATGCCGATCGCGCTGCGGACATCCATTAGGCCGCTCGGATCGGTTTTCATCAACCTTGTCCTGACCTCATCAATCCTCTCGACAATCACGCTTAACGAACTGACAGGCTCCGCGAAGATCGTTGCATCCGATACCTTCCGGCCATTTGAAGTTTATGCGGTTCTGCTGATTGTCTATGCCAGCCTTACCTATCTGGTTTCGCTTGCGATTGGTGCATTGCATCGCCACCTCAACCGCGACCGTATGCCGGAAGTGGCATGATGCGGTACACCAGCTTCACCTCATACGATTTCATATTGCTCGCACAGGGCCTTGGTGTTTCTCTCGCGCTCTTTCTCGCCACAACCCTGAACGGGCTCTTCGTTGGTACGATGTGGGCGGTTATCCGCTTCTATCGGGTGCCGGTGTTGACACAATTCATAACTTTCTTCGCCGAATTGCTGAAGAATTCACCCGTTCTCGTGCAGCTTTTCCTGGTTTTCTTCGGACTTCCTGCACTGGCGAAAATCAATATCACTCCCGTCGAAGCGGCCGTGATCACGCTGTCAGGCAATACCGCTGCTTTCATCTATGTCATTGCAGTCTCGGCGATCAGAATCGATCGGCCGTGACCAAATTGAGTCGGCTCGAGTCTTTGGTTTATCGCGCTGGCAGGTATTGCGTCATGTGATTGCTCCGCAGGCCGTGGCTTTTGCCATCGGACCATTGACCGGTCTTCTGGTCAATCAGCTTCAGGTCACCTCGCTCATCTCGGTTATCGGGGTCGTCGATCTTACCAAGATTGGCAATATTTTGAACCTGAGGACGCTCAAGCCCTTCATCGTCTGGACTGTCGTCGGCGGACTTTATTACGTGACGGCCAAGCTCATCGCCTACGGCGGCGCAAGGCTTGAACAGCGGCTGCGTGCCCACACTGCATGGAAAGGTTTGTGACATGATCAGCGTCCGAGGTGTGCGCAAATCCTTCGGTTCAGCGACGGTGCTTGATGGCATCGACCTCGAGGTCCATAGGGGCGAAGTTGTGTCGATCCTTGGTTCCAGCGGTTCGGGAAAATCAACACTCGTGCGCTGCATCAATGGTCTGGAAAAACTCGATGGCGGTCGCATCACGATCGAGGATTTTGACGTTTCGCATCCGAAACAACTGGCGGAAGCGCGCAAACGTTCGGCAACTGTATTCCAGCTCTTCAATCTGTATCCGCACATGACCGCGGTGCAGAACGTAACGTTGGCGCCGATACAGGTTCTCAAGCAGTCCCGTACCCAGGCAGAATCGGAGGCGCGTGCATTGCTGGACTCCGTCGGGCTCGGCGCGCGCGCCGATGCTTATCCGGCACAGCTTTCGGGTGGACAGAGGCAACGGGTAGGCATCTGCCGCGCGCTCGCGATGAAGCCGAGCTATCTGCTTCTGGATGAAATCACCAGTGCACTCGATCCGGAAATGACCGCTGAAGTTCTCAACATTCTTGCACGGCTGGCCAAGACCGGAACGACGATGGTTTTCGTGACCCATGAAATCGAATTCGCGCGGACGATATCGTCGCGCATTGTGTTCCTAGACAAAGGTCAACTGGTCGTTGATTTGCCGACCGGCGAATTTTTTGCACCCGATGGCGGCATGGCAAAGCCGCGCATTGCCCAGTTCCTCTCCAGAATGCGCAAAGATTGATCATGATTCTGCTGGCAAATTCCGAAGCTTGGCCAGGTTTCGACCAAACCGTCGAACTCCTCAAGAAAAATGCAAATGGTGTGGATGCCATGGTTGCGGGCATCAGCTCGGTCGAGCGCGAGGTCAAAGTGCGCAGTGTCGGCTATGGCGGCTGGCCGAACATGCTCGGCAAAATGGAATGTGATGCTGGAGTTATGGACGGCACAACCCGTGAGGTCGGCTCGGTCGGCGCTGTTCCCGATACGTTGCCCGTTGCCGCTTTGGCGCATGAAGTCATGAAACGCTTGCCTCATGTCATGCTGACTGGCGAAGGCGCACGGCGATTTGCAACTGAAATCGGTTTTCCTGTTGATGACGTCCTTTATGAAGACAGCAAACGCGTCTGGTGGGACCGGCTGCAAAAAGAGCTTTTACCGGACGAACTCAAGGCATTTCCCGACATTCCGCTTGCACCGCTGAGCCGGACCATTACCGATCCAGAGCGCGTCCGCGATACCACCGTTTTTTTGGCGCAAGATTCCGCCATGGGCATCCACGCAGTTACCTCCACGTCGGGCTGGGCATGGAAATATCCGGGCAGAGTTGGCGATTCCCCCATTCCCGGTGCCGGATTCTACGCTGACAGCCGCTATGGCGCCGCTGCTTGCACACACACAGGCGAAATGACGATGCGCTGCGGTACCGCGCGCAGCATCGTTCTTGCCCTGCGCTTTGGTTATTCTCTTCGCGAGGCCGTAGACATGGCCATGGAGGATCTCGGCCAGTTGAAAACTGGTTTCCTTGCCGGTGTCGTCATTCATGCGATCGATGCCGCGGGAAATCACGAAGTTGCAAGTTTCCAGTGCCCTGGCGAGATCAAATACTGGTTCTGGGAGCCGACAATGTCCAAACCTGAGCTGCGGATCGCAAGGCAATATGATCTGCAGCGCGCAACACAAAGGGGAAGTTAATGAATACCATGATTGCAAAATTGGCGGCCATTGCGTTGACCGCCGCCCTGGCATTTGCCGGCACGGCACAGGCGGGAAAGATTGAAGAAATTCGCGAGCGGGGAACTGTTCGTATTGGCGTCTCGCTCGGCGGTGAACCGATTGGCTTCCGCGACGACAAAAATAATCCTGTCGGATATGATGTCGACGTAGCGGCGCGGCTGGCAGAAAAGCTGGGCGTTCCGGTCGAGTTTACCGACGTCTCCGGTGACGCCCGCATTTCCATGCTCGTTTCCGGACAGCTCGATATTGTCGTTGCCAACACATCCGCAACGCTGGAGCGCGCCAAGACCGTGGATTTTTCCATACCGTATAATCGCGCCGGCTTGCGCGTGATCGTCCAGAAGGACGCAGGTATTGCGTCACTCAAAGATCTCGCGGGCAAAAAGGTGGTCGTCGGCCGTGGTACGACCGGCGAAGGCTTCCTTAAGAAGAGCGTTCCTGATGCAGAACTCGTCTATACCGACACTTTCTCGCCCGATGGTGTGCTGCTCCTTCAGCAGAAGCGCGCGGATGCGGCGATCGAGGATTCTTCGTTGCTGGACTATCTAGCGACCAAGAACGATAACCTTGTGACGCTCCAGGGCCTCTACTCCAACGATCCAATCGGCATTGCTGTCGCCAAGGGTGATCCTGAATTCGTGCGCTGGCTCGACATGTTCGTCTCGGACTATATCCAGTCCGGTGCCTACGAGGCCAATTACAAGAAGTGGTGGGGCGAGAAGGCCAATCCACCGGCACTCACGCCGCTTTGGTAATCATTCTAGGCCGGGGGTTACCTCCGGCCTTTCTCTTTCAGGAGCTGGAGCGCGAAACGAAATATGTCGGGACCTGAACCAGTGCGCTCCCGGATTGGAAAAGTTCCGGCTTGGTGAGGAAGCGCAAAATCTCGCCGATATAAAGTGTCTTGTCATAACCGATCGAGGATATCGGATAAGCTTCGTACTCTGCCAGCGTGACGTCGTCGAAGCCATAGAGTCGAAACTCCGTCGGCTTGTTTTGCGGAAACGCCGCCCTGTGGACGTCGAGCACCCCCATCGCCATTGCGTCCGACGTGCAAAAGACGGCATCCACCTTTGCCCATTCAGAAGATGCCGCAATAGCGCGGCCACTTTGATAAGAATAATCGCCGCGCATTTCCGCGATCAGAGAAATGCCGTTGCGTTGCATCTCTGACTTGTAATATCCAATCCTTGCCTGTTCGACGGGGGAAGCGGACCGGCCCGTAATGAGTGCTGCCGTTTGCACACCTTTCCTGGCTGCGTCTGCAACGGCTTCAGCAATACCGATCAGTTCATTGGGAATAATTGCGGGCGCTCCCCCATCCCGCATGCCATTGAGCATCAGTACGCTGTCATTGCGGAACATTTTGCGTACTGTCGCAGCGTTGGCGAAATCCGAAAAAACGAGCGCAGCATCGACATGATAGGCAATGCCGTTGCGCAGAAATTCTTCGATTCGCTCCGAAGAGCCGACTCGAACAAAGATCACCTGTTTGCCAATGGACTGAATTTCACTGATCAAAAGATCAAACAGGTCGAGATCGGAAAGATCATGGATGTGGTTTACGACGACGGCGACAAGATTGACGGTCTTAGTTGTCAGGCTGCGCGCCAGGAGATTGGGCTTGTATCCGAGCTTCTCGGCCGCCTGCAGCACGCGTTCACGTTTGTCGGCCGAAACGGGTCTAGGTTCACTCGACAGCGCCCGTGACGCGATGGCGCGTGACACACCAGCAAGCGCGGCAACATCAGCAATCGTCGGTTGGCCATTGCTCTTGCGTGGTTCAATCATGGAGACCTGCACCCTTTACATTTGGTCCAAGTTCCCAAAATTAACTCAGTAGTTGCCTGGTAATTGTTTCTGGGTGCGGACCACCCATGCTTACCCGTTTCGATGACCGTGGTTCAATTAAAAAAGCTTGGATCGCTGCAGCAGCTAACAATTCATAGATCGCAGAGACCAGGATTGGAGCCCTGGTCCCTGCGGGATCACGAATAGCGTCAGACCGCGAGGAGTGCTTGACCGCCGTTCTTTTCTCTCACACCCTGCAATTGCCGCTCCCATGCCAGCGCGTCACCGACGATCAGGTCGAGATCATCGCGCTTCGGCACAAACCCGAAGAGTGTGCGGACTCGTTCGTTGCCCGCGACCAGAATGGCGGGATCGCCAGCGCGGCGCGGTGCAACCCGCACCGCAAAATCCACACCGGACACTCGCTTTACGGCATCGATGATTTCAAGCACGGAATAGCCGTAGCCATAGCCGCAATTGGCGGCGGTGCTCGAGCCATCCGCTTCCAGATAATTCAATGCACAAAGATGTGCCTGCGCCAGATCACTCACGTGAATATAGTCGCGGATGCAGGTTCCATCCGGCGTTGGATAGTCAGTGCCATAAACTTCAATATGAGGCCGCTCGCCAGTCGCGGCCTGGCTGGCTATCTTGATAAGATGCGTTGCCCGTGGATAGGACTGGCCAGATCGCCGTTGAGGATCAGCACCGGCCACATTGAAATAACGCAGTGCCACATAGTTGAAACCAGGGTGGGCGAGGGCGGCATCGCGCAACATCCATTCGGTCATCAGTTTCGATGTGCCATAAGGGGAGATCGGCTGATGCGGCATTTGTTCCGAAATCGGTGTACGTTCCGGCTCGCCATAGACGGCGGCCGTCGACGAAAAGATGAAGTGCTTTATGCCTTCAGCAATGGCAGTCTCGATCAGCGCTCGTGATTGAACGGTATTGTTGCGGTAGTAGTAGAGCGGATCGCGGACAGAATCTGGGACGACAATAGAGCCGGCAAAGTGCAGGATTGCCGTAATCCCGTGCCTGCGAATTATGTCCCGAACCAGTACCTGATCACCAACGTCCCCCTGCACGAAGGGCACATCATCGGGAACCAGCCACGGAAAGCCGCAGCTTAGATCATCGAGAACGACAACGGAACGGCCAGCATCTTTGAGTGCCAGCGTCATGTGGCTGCCGATATAGCCAGCGCCACCGGTAACAAGAACAGTCATGGGAGGAACTCCTGCAACTTGGTTTAAGAGAACTATCTGATGAGGTGACGACGCCTAAACTTGTTTACGTCTCGTCCCCTTGATTGTGCTTTTCCTCCCGGGAAATCGTCAGCGACCCACACTCCGTTCTACGCAACCTTGCGAACGGCTTCCGACACGCGCTTTCCGGTTTCTTCCATTTTATGGTCAACGCCGTTTTCGGTCAGGAAACGATACATTTCGCCGTAGGTTTCAAACCAGGCCCGGTTGTATTTGTCGAACAACGACTGGTCCCAATAATCTTCCAGCCTGAACGGCTGGTTGCCGAAGACATCGTGGCTTGGAATCTTGTAGGTCTCAGCGAATTCAACCGTGCGGCTGTCATAGGTGAAATAGATGGAGGGCACACCATTAGCCAACGCCATAAGGTTTCCATGCAGCCGGTAGCCGAGAACCAGATTTTGCGACCGCACCAGCTTTTCATAATCGGCAACGACGTCCGAGTAGAACATGCGCTCACGGTAAAGCTTTTCCATCGTTTCATCGAAATACCAGTCGGAGGACCACCGGTTGGCCCTCAGCGCCGCAATCGCTTCTTCCTTCTGATCATCGGTCCCGAAGACCATTTTCTTTTCTTCCACTTCCCCTTGCGCCATCAGCGTAACGTCGAAGCGGTTCGCCATCTCCTTCACCAAACTGCGGTGAACCGTCAGGTAGCGTCCAATATCCTGGGCGTAAGTGGGCGAAACTTCGCGCCGGATCGTTACACCGACTTTCTGCACGGTATCGAGTGCCGGAAGTTTAATTCTCAAATGCTGATTGTTGCGGCGAAATGCTGTCGGACAGCCGACAATGCGTACGTTCTGGATGCCGATGTCATTGAGAACCTGGGCTGTATATGCGCCGCGAACGCCGATCGATGTCGTCGAGATCGGCCATTATTTTCAGCACTGTCTTCGTTTCTTCCGAAAGGTCCAGCTGACCTTTTACCGGCGCCTGGGCGCCGATGCCGAAAGCGATTACCGGTAAACCCAGTCGCTTGAGAACTGGAATGGTATCGCGCCAGTTCATATCCTGATTGATATAGTTTGAACCGCGAAGGATCACATAGTCGTACTCCTCGCGCAGGCGATCGATCTTTTCCATCGACGGACCTGCGATAGGCAGCTCGGCAACCGTATCGTAATTCATCAGCTTCAACGACGATTCGTAAACGAAGGCATCGCCGATATTGTGATAGTGATTGATACTGCGCTGAATATCGCTGTGCTGGTACCAACGAACATTGTCGTGATCGTAAACTTCGCCTGCTGGGATCATTACGAGAACACGTGCCATGAGGTCTTCCTTCTTTTGGCGATTAAGGCTGATTTAATTCAGCTTGCTTGGGAAAGAACAACATCAGTTCTTGCAGCAATGTTGAGCGGTTGATGCCGGGATTTGAGCAATTCGCCATAGAGAGCAAGATGTTCTTCAGCACAGTTAATATAATTCATAGGGGTTCGGATGGTGTGATACAGGCGGTCCCATATGTGGGGGTCGCTCAACACTTCGGTGAAACGGTCGGCAAGATCTTCGGCGCTGCGCACGCGAAAGTGCAGGCCATCTTGACCATCGCGCACTTTCTCCGCCATCCCGCCAATGTTGGAGCAGATGATTGGCCGGCGATGATGCAAGGCCTCTTGAATCACAATTGGTGAGTTTTCCCACCAGATCGAAGGCATCACCACCCAATCGACCGATTGCATAAGGCGGGGCATTTCCGCATTCTGATAGGCGCCGTAAAAGCGTACGCGCGGACCCGCTTCCTCGATCAGCTTCTGCATGCGTTCCTGGAACTCACGCGGCTGCTTTTCCAGATTGCCGCCAAAGATCATCAGGCGCGAGATCCTCGCCCCAGGTTTCCTCTGGCACGCGTGAAACGGCGTCAATCAAAACGTCGATGCCCTTGAAGGGCGTGACCTGTCCAAAATAGGCAAAGCGGTTGCGACGTGGCCTTGGGCCTGCCAAGTCACGCGGCGGTGTCACGCTATCAATGGAGATCCCGTTCTCGATCACACTCAGTTTGTCAGCATTCAGACCCCATTCGGCATACTTTCCGGCGAGAAAGACACTTGGAGCGACAAAGGCATCGGCGAGTTCCAGCATCCCGCGAATAAACCGCTCCCGTTTCAGGAAACGAGCCGGCGGAATGTCAGGAAAACAGGCATGACAATCGATAGGTGATGCCTCATTGCAGAGTTTCGCCGATCCGGCTTTCACCATCTGGCCATCATTGTTACAGATGGACAGATACTCGTGGAAAGTCACAAGAATGGCCGTGTCCGGCAACGCCTCTCGAATGGCATAGAGCGTCTCCAGGCCAAGGCCAAGCACATGGTGGAAGTGAACGACGTGCGGATTGAGATCTCTGACAAATCGCAAAAGATCGCGCCGGATTTCATCGGTGTTCTTGTTCGACAGGTAGAAATGGTCGTATTCATCGGCGTGAAAGAGGATTTCATCGCTGCTGCGGCGCAGGCTCATAAGGGCTGTCGTGCCATGACGCGGGATTGGATTACCGGCGCGGGCAAGATACACCGACTGGACATCTGGTAAAGCGTTTAGTCCCTTGTGCAGGTTGTATGACGCGATCTCGCCGCCACCGAGTGAAATGCTTGGGTGGGCGTGTGAAATCACCAGCACGCGCAGTTGCTCCGTCATGCGGTTTCCCCCCTTGATGGGCTACGATCGCCTGTAAGAATGTTGGCCCAGCGAGCATCGAACACCTGACGGTCGATCCGTTCGATAAGCGCAATCGTCGAGGCTTTGTCCGATACCGAAATGTCGTCAGAACCCAGCATCTGAGCTGAGGGCAACCAATAGGATTTGAGACCGGATTGTTTGAGCTTCAACCCGAGGTCCAGACCTTTTTCATGTGTACCAAGATAGCCGCGCGTAAACCCGTTGACTGAAAACAGCGCCTCCCTGGGCAGGACACAGCATTCAAATGTCGCGGTCGCAACCTCCGTCGTTCCCATGCCTGCGACCGCATCGATCGGATAACCGGCATAGCGGCTGATCAAGGCACGATCTGACTGTGCTCCGGCAACCCATGTTCCGGCCCATCGGATCGAATCGTCCTCGTAAGCGAGCGTGGGCGACAGGACAGATTTCTTGTGGGCATCATAGGCTGAAAGCAGTTTGTTGAACCAACCGGCGCTTCGGGGCAGGAGCGATGCCGCAAGAAAAACAACACATTCCGTGGAAACGGCCCTCGCTCCCACTTCCAACGCATCATAGAGATCTTCCGAGCCACTTGCCGAAACGAGGCGCAATCGCAGACCATAGAAATCGGCCAATCTGCGCACTTGCACGCCGATGCGATCGATAATCTCCGTTGCACCAGCAATGACGATTGGTGCCCGTCGGGTCTCCAGAATCCAGTGCAAGTAACGCAAGGAGCGGACCAATCTCTTCCACCCGTTCATCGACGCCGATGATAAGCGCGGGCCCCCTGGCTTCGTCAAATGCACCCAGATCAACGACGCCGAAGATTTCAGGCGCAGGTCGGCTGACGGCTCGCAACAACGGCACCAGTTGCTGATCAACAATATGCCGGAGGGCCCAAGCGTTGGGGTCAATGGCGCGAATTTGCCGGACGATCGCATCACGCGACGTAATCCGGGTGGGTGTTAGCGGCATAAAGGCACGCCGCGCATCGCTCAAGCAAAGTTCCACATAGAATGGAGCGGTGCTGTCGCCTTCAAGCTCTGGCGCGAAGGCAACAAAACCGTGCGCATGCCGGTTGGGGTCAAGTCCAGCATTGAAAGGCGGCTTGTTGTCAAATTCTCGCGTAACATCTGGCCGATCCACGCGGGTCCAGCTCCCGTCAAGGCGCGTTTCTCCCCGATGACGCCGCAGTTTCACAGTCTCCACGTGACTATCAGGATCGAGCAACCAACCGGAAACAAGCAGCCCGCTTCCTTCGACGCGGAACACATTGTCGATACCCATGCGAACCGGAAATGGCAGGCTGGACACGGTTTCCGTGCCATCGAAACGATTGGCCGCCGAACGCAGGCGCAGAAGAATGTCGGCGGAACTGCGCACGCGAGGCAATATGGCTCTCACATGACTAGGCGTCTCACGGGAACCCACCAGCAAGCGCCGATCGTAGACTTCCGTAAAACGCCAGCCGCGACGTCCGCGAAACAGCAGCCGTTCAATGTCGTTCGGCTCGATTGTTTCATTCGCCAGCAGCAGACCAGCAAAGCCTGAAGCCTGTTCATTCAGATCGGGACGTGCAAAGACACTGATGGCGCACTCGGCAAGCGAAGGCGTACGACCGCTGATCAGAAGGCGTGTCACTGAAGGCGTCAGGTCTTGCGCCCACCCTTGCACAAAGATCTCGCCTTCGTCGCTGCCCCCAATCAGCTCGATACAACCGTCGGAGCGTGCACCCGCTTGCAGCAGAACAGTGATCGCTGACAGTTTCTTGCGGCCAATCGGTCCTGATATCAGGCCCTCCACCAGTCCGTCGATGACACTCGGCAAATTGGAACCTGCGAGATCAGTGATCATGGCGACCAGATCGTCGATCGAGGCGGCACGTGCAGCGAAGGCATAGCGCGTCACCTTCGCCTTGTGCTGAAACATCATCGTTTTCAGCGAGCCGCGGCGCAAAATGTTCGTTGGTACGATGGCGACGAAGCCGTGGGTGCCGGCAGGGGACGGTTCCTTAAGCGGCCAACTGACAAGCGTCGCCTTAATGCTCATGGCGGGATCGCCATTGAGAAATACCGTGACCTGTTCCGATGCAATACTCCCGATACCCAGGACAAGAACAAGCGTGTCGTCAATAGGACACCCGACGACCATCTCACCTTCCATGACCATTGGATGGCGTTCAGGGGCCTTGTTGGGCCTCGCTACCGGCACTACGCTTTTTTTCGTCTCGAGATCATCTGGGTCTACTCCGTAACCTCAAGGGAGGACCGATATTGACACGATAGCTCCAGCAGCGAAGCCGACCAAAACAAACAACAACATAAACAATGGCTTGATCTCGCCACTCGATTGCTTTTGCAGAGCCTCTATTCGTTTCTCCAACCCAGCCACGACGCCATCCATTCGCATGAGATGGACATCGAAGTTCCGTCAATCGCTGGTTGAAGTCTGCACGCAAACCTTCAATCGAGCCGCTGATATCTACAAGATCGACGGCAGAAGCGTTTCCCGTCCCGTCAATGACGGGAGCCGTCCGTTGCAACGAACGCTGATTTACCTGCAGCTGCCGCTGCGCCGCCATCAGCATGTCGAGCTTGTCGAGAATGCGCGTCATTGGCGCAGCGATCAGCGCTTCGGCGGCCTGTTCGTCCGGCTTGGGAACGCGCAGCGCCTGCTCAACGCCTGAGCCACTGATTGCCACGACGACCAGCTCACCGGCCCGGATGGCTGCAAATTGCGGTAACATCACGTCAAATGCATGCGCACCATCGCCGATATTGTTACGCCGCAGATCCGGGCGTTCCTTGTCGGCGATCGCTTCGGCAATGGGCTTGCCATCCAGAAGAACGCGAATAGTCAGTCGTTTACCCGGCGCCGATGGATCGAACGCCCAGCCGAACAACCGGCCATCATCGACCGCGTCAACGCGGCCCTTCATCGGCTCGACCTTGGCGGATTGTGCGTTATCCTGTTCTGGTGTGGCATTGGGCTTCGCAGAAGCCTGCGCCGACACTTTTGTCACTACGGACATCATGTACCTCTCAGGCTGCCTCGACACGTTCGGAGCGCAGCGTCTCGATCAGATCAAGATAGCGCTTCGCAGTCGTGTCGATTGTGTCGGGGTGGCGTGCCCCAAGGGAAAGATTCTGACGCAAGTCAGCATCTTCGGCGATACGCCGCATGGCGCTTGCCAGGGCCAGCGGATCGTTTGGCCCAACAGTCAGGCCATTGACACCGTCTTCGATCATCTCGGCCATTCCGCCAATATTGCTGGTGATCACCGGGCAATTCTGGCCCTGGGCTTCCTGAATGACCAGCGGCGCATTTTCCCACCAGATTGAGGGCATGATCGCGCAATCAACCCCGGAGATGAGACCAGTGATATCTTCACGCCGGTAAGCGCCGCGCCGCTGCACGAAAGGCGTCGTCTCGGCAAAGAGCCGATCGATATCGGCGACAAAAGCTTCACTCTGGAACGGCGCAGCGCCATGCACGCGCAGCTCAAAATCGAAACCTTCGGTGATCAGTTGCTTGGCCGCATCGAGCAGTACCGTCGTCCCTTTCCAGGGATTGAGGTTACCGAAATAGCCGAAGACCGGCTTGCCGCGCACGGGGGCCACTTTTTTCTATGACGGGACGTTCGGGTTGTCCATTGGGGATCACTCTGATCAGTCCTTCGTCAATGCCCCAGTCGACGTAACGTTGCTTGAGAAACTCGCTTGGCGAAACATAGGCATCGACAACGCTTAGCAACGATTTGAGATGGCGCTCGCGCAGGACAAACTTGTCGAGCGCAATATCCTTGAAACAGGCATGACAACGATCAGGGCTTGCACCGTAGCAAAGTTCCTTGCCGGTGGTGCGCACCATCAGCCCGTCATGATGGCAGATCGGATAGTAGTCGTGCAGCGTCATGACAATGCGGCAATCGGGTAGCGTCCGCCGGACAATATGGGGAAACTCGGCACCCAAAAGCAGCAAGTGATGCAGATGGACGACATCCGGGCGGAAATCGCGCAGCAACTCGACAATATCCGGCACAATCCCGTAAAGATCGACCTGGCTCATGAAGAAGCGATCAAAATGACCGGACCACAGCAGGATTTCATCTCCGTTGGTACCGATACTTTGAAAACTCGTTCCAGGGCGAGCTTCACGATGGATGTGGTTGGTTGCACCCAGGAACAGCGCTTCGCATCCTCCACGCTGATAAGCGCGAAAGAGATCATGGGCAAAGATCTCGGTGCCACCTGGATGCAGGGCCGGGTGATTGTGTGCCGCAACAAGAACACGAGTCATCACCCGTCACCCCTGCATTCGGCAACGTACAGATCCTGATAGTGATCAGCTGCAACACCGCGCCAGTGTCCAAATGATTTTGTTACGATCGACAATCCGGCACGCATCAGCGCGGTATCCAGAAATCCATCATCAAAAGCCACGGCCGCAAGGGGCGGCAATTCTGGAACGAACCAGCATGGACCCTCGTCATAGCGCTGAAAACCGAGGCGCGCATCGCGCTTGTTGAAGGCATTCTCCTGGGCCACTTTATCCGCCACAAAGGCGGTCATGAACAAGCGTCCGCCCGGTGCAAGAACACGTTTCACTTCGCGCAGATAGGCGCTCACTTCTTCGTCCGGCAGATGGGTAACGACGGACGTCATGATGATGAAATCGAACTGTTGATTTTCAAACGGCAGTACGAGCTCAAGTCCGTTGATCTCGCCCTTGGGATTATAGAGAGAGTGGGCGATATCCAGATGACGGAACTCGAAGTTCGGGTAAACGGCGGTGATGTTCTGCTGGCACCAGTTGATGCCACCGGCGACGGGATCGATACCGCGATAACTGCCATTCGCAGTGTCAAGATATTGAGTCAGGGGAACAGCCATGCGCCCAATGCCGCAGCCTATATCGAGCACGCGGCTTGCAGGCAGCAGTCCGCCTTTGCGAACGAAATGGCCGAGAAATTCCGCGCCTACAGCCTGAAAATTGCCGTCACCAACAAAAATGCTGTCTGGATCAGGACAAGGCAGAAACCTGTTCCGTAACACAACTTCCATCAGCCAGTCGATACGGTCGTCTTCGGCTGGGGAAGGATCGGGTAGGGCTTTCTTGAGTGCAATCACCTCAGTCAAGCGGCGCTCCTTTCAGATTTTTCACCGACGAAGGGAGCGATGGTGTCGTCCGCGGTTTCATCGAGATATGTCGTCATCAGTTCGGTAATGTCGTCGTTCCACCGCTTCGTATGGAGCCACGCGTTGTACTGGCTCGCCAATCCGCGCATGTAATCGGAACTGCGTCGGATCGAGCGCCGCTCAAAATGATAAAGAGCCACGTCGGGCTTGTAGGCGACTTGAAACCCAATCTGGCGGATTTTCAGACAAAGATCGCTATCTTCATAGTCTCCGATGACATAGTCCTCGGTAAAGCCGCCTACGAGATCATAAATGTCTTTACGGGTAACGAGGCAGGCGCCGGTCACACCTGGCACCGTGCGCCCAATCTGGGCTGGTGAATAATTTCCAGGCATTCCTTTGTAGAAATGATGGTTAAGCCAGATCCCATGCCGGTCCCTCGCAAAGTAGAGCCCGGCATGTTGCAATGAACCATCTTCAAAAAGAAGTTTCGGTCCGATTGCGCCTAGTTTCTTCTGCTCGAGCAAAGGGTGGACGAGCTCACCCAGCCAACCAGGCCCACACGGCACAACGTCCGAGTTCAGCATCACCAGAGATCGTGCCATTCGCAAGGCTCGCACCGGCGTTGCAGGCGCGAGCGTAACCACTGTTGCGGTTCATAACCACAAGCTTCATCGGCATGTCGTGCAGGATATGCAGGCCGCCCAGCAGGTGGTCCGTATCGTCCTGAATTTCGGGCAGATCCAGCACAAAAATGACTTCGGCATTATCTGCAAGCCACGGATCGGTTGCCATGGCCGACAGCTGGAAACGCAGAAAGTCCAGATTGCGGTAGAGCGGAATGACGATAGAGGCGAGGGGCGATTCCGGCATCACCCCATATTCTTTGACATCCGCAATCCTGACGGTTTGGCCAAGTTTGTGCTCCACTTCCCTCAAAGCAGGAGCAAGTATGTTTTCGAAAACCTCATCGCGCGCGTGTTGGGGCGGGACAGCGCGCAAGATGCGGTTGCGCTGGGCAGCCGGCTCAAATGGTTGCAATGGCGGCACCAGCATTGCAGTCCCGCCTGAGGCGAGCCGCATTTGGAAACGCGGCTGCAGCAGCGGGCCAAGGCTTTTGCTTTGGGGGAGCCATGCAGCAAAACCCGTGACATCTGCACCCAAGCCATCCTCACGCTCGCCCGTTTTGCCTGGAAACTTGTAGAAATTTGGCTGGAGCGGCAGAGCGCTTCCATCTTCAGAAAGGTACTCGATCTTGGAGAGCATTGCTGCCGGATCGTGGCTCCAGCCACCCACAAGGAGACCGCCATCAAGGGCAAGCGCCAAATCGATTTCCGCCGCAGGATGTGTGGCCGATTTCGCAATCTGGCGCGCTGCCAGAGGTGTACGCATCTGCATGTCGACAGCCGTGGCAACACCGGCACCAGGTACTTGCGCCAACTGGCGAACAAGAAACTCCCGCAGTTCCATATCACCCTGGCGCTTCGCCCACCATTTCTGGAAATCGACGGGCTGGCCGTTGTTGTCAGACAATTTGCGAACGGCAATACCATTCTTGCCCGAGAACACCAGATGGAAAGATTGCGGCAGGGCGCGCGCTGATTCGACAAGCAGATGGCATGATTGCCATCCTTTTTTTGGTTGTTGGCCCATCACGAAATTGGTCGACAATGTCGTCACGGCATTGGCGCTGATTGCGTATATGGTCGTGATATCGCCGAGAACGGGATCGAGCGCTGTCTCGAGGAGATGCTGCCCATCAATGGGCTGACCGCAGAAGCGAACCTGTCGCGGCTCGGGTGTCAGCGCCAAGGTGAGTTCCCGCGCTACACTGGCAAAAATCTGGTTCTGTGAAAGGCGAAAGGTGCTGCGCCACGTACCCATGACGTTGTTGAGCAGTTTGATATGTCCGGCAGCCGCCAGATCGTTGACGGCACGGTCGACATCGAAAGAGGCAAGCTCAACGGCGGGGTAAAGGATTGCCTGCTCGGTAGGCCCAAGCGCACCGGCCGAAAGCGTAAGACTGATAGGCTTGTCCTTGGTACGCATTGCCCAAAGAATACGCTGACCGCCAGCTTCAAGCGGAATATTCAAACTGACAAGCGGAACCAGTTGTTCGGAAGTCTCCAGCGTGCATTTTGTCGAGGTCCGAGCACCAGGAAGATCCCATATCACGACGGCCACATCTGCACACAGACGCGAGATGGAAATGCTCTCCGTATCGTTTGCAATATCGGCCGAAAGGTCGAGGTTCAACACGTAGCCCTTTCATTTAAATCAAAAAAGAAAAAAGCGTGCCCGGCCAGATGGCAGGGCACGCCGTTTTTTGGATTAATGTACGGTGAAGTAGCTGTCCGGGTGAGCCTGGACATCTTCGGAACTGGTGTTGACCAAAGTGACGGAGTCGCCATGGCCAAGATCAACGACAACATTGTTGCCAACCTGCGTAACACGGGAAGCCAGGTCATCAGCCGAGTGAATGTCTTGACCGTTGATACCGCTGGAGATTTGGAGGATGTCTTCACCAGGGGTAAAATCAAGTACGACGTCGTTGCCGCCGCCACCCGTAAACAGGAATACGTCATTGCCGGCACCACCGACGAGAACATCGTCGCCTGCACCGCCTGAGAGGAGGTCGTTGCCGGCACCACCGAGAAGCACATCGCTCCCGGCATCGCCAGACAGGACGTCATTGCCGGCACCGCCAAGGAACACATCGTCTCCCTTGCCACCGAAAAGGACATCGTCTCCGGCGCCGCCACTCAGGACGTCATCGCCGTTGTCCCCAAAGAGAATATCGGAGCCATTGCCGCCAAAGAGGGCATCATCGCCCTTTCCGCCAAACAACAAATCATCTCCATCATCCCCGAATATCGAGATCATTGCCTTGTCCGCCAAAAACGACATCATCACCACCATGGGCGCGGATGAAATCGTCAAAACGCGAGCCAAACAAAACGTCGTCGTAGGCGCCGCCTTCTAAAGTGGCCATCTGCTTCTCCTTCTGTCCTGCTTTGAGTTTACAAATCGCCGGAGATATTCCGGCCATTGAAGCTTTGACGATTGTGCGTTGCAACAAATCGAAATGCAACCCAAGATAAGAATATAAATGTGGCATTCCATAGTAACAAATTATTACAGCTATGTATTACATTGATCTATTTCCAACATATAATTTGTCTTTAATATAACAATAATTCGTTTATGCAGTTGTATTAAAGATAAATTACTTCAAAATTTGAAGCACTGCACAAAGTGCGACATTCTGCACCAAACTTCTCGAATTATTCTTCTCTAAACGCACGGTCGAAGCTTTCGGAAATCGGCGATACGATGTAGTCGATCGCTTTGCGTGCCTTGTGCACAATGAGCACCTCGGCCGGCATACCCGGATAAAGTTTGATTGAGGGATTATCGGCCAGCGCTCGCGGTGAGATTTCTGCGCGTGCAATGAAATAAGCCGTATCGGTTTTTTCATCCAGAACCTGATCGGCAGCGACATAGGTGATCTTGCCCTCAAGCGGAGCCTGCGAGCGTTGATTATAAGCCGTCAGGCGAACGCGGGCAGCAGAGCCGGGCGCCACGCTGTCAATGTCTCGCGGGCTCACCTTCATCTCAACAACCATCGGCTCCTTCTCTGGCACAATATCAAGTATTGCTTCGCCTGGGGCCACGACGCCGCCCGGCGTTCTTAAGCGGATATTGGCTATAATGCCGCCTTGCGGTGATCGTACCTCCACGCGCCGCATCACGTCCTTTGCTGCCACAATCCGCTCTTCTGCATCCGCAAGCTCAACTTGGCTTGTTGTAATTTCTCCGGCGATTTCCGATTGCAGATCGCTTTCAATGCCTGCCAGCGCAAATTCAGCGCCAGCTTTCGCTTGCCCGGCCTTTGCCTTCTCACCAGCGTATTCACCGCGGTCTCCGGCAAGTTCACTCAGTTTCGTATCGATCTCGGTCAGCTTCGATTTTTGCGCGAAACCCTTGGCAACGAGGCTCGCGATCGCGTTGCGCTGTTCGGTGATCAATTCGATCTGCCGGTCAGTCGCCGCAATCTGTGCGTCCGACGACTTCGCCTGCTCAGTGTATTGTTCAATGGTCTTTTGCTGGATATCGATGCGGCTCAGCTTTTGGGCGTAGCGCTTTTGGAAGAAAATCTGTTCGGCCTTCTTGGCATCATCGGCGGAAACGTCGCCCACCTCGCCAAAATTCTTCGGGAATGTGATTTCCCTTTCACCGGCTTGTTCCGCCCGCAGACGCGCCAGTTTGGCGATCAGGCCGACGCGGCGGCTTTGCAGGGATTGCAACTCGGAGCGTGCCTTCGTGTCATCGAGCCTGATCAACGGCTGACCAACGGTTACTTCATCGCCTTCCTGCACCAGAAGGCGATCGAGGATACCGCCCTCGAGATGACTGACGGTCTTGCGCTTTGAATCGACGATCACCGTTCCCATAGCAACGGCAGCGCTGCCCAGTTCTGCTGAGTAGGCCCAGCCAAAGAATCCGCCAAATGCGATCAGGATCGTCGTCATTCCGGCAATGACGAGCCGCCGCAGCGGAGAACGCGAATCCTCCTCCTCAAGATCGGTAACCCATTCCGGCTTCACCGTTCCGAATTTGGTTGGCAGATGTGTGCCCATTGATGCAGCGCGCGGCGCTAGCAGTTGGGCAACGCGTTTGGGCAGGTTGGTGTTGCCGGTCATGATCCTGCTGCTCCCATTTTCGGGTTTGTCGGAGTAATGGACGCAACGACATCTGTACGCGGGCCAAACTGCGTAATGCGCCCTTCCTCAAGGACAAGCAGTTTGTCGGCCACCTGCATGATGGTAGGTCGGTGGGCGATCATCACGACGATCGCTCCATCGTCACGCGCCTGTTCTATCGCCCGCATCAACGCTCTTTCCCCAACCGCATCGAGGTTGGCGTTCGGTTCGTCCAGAACGATCAGACGCGGGCGGTTGTAAAGGCATCGCGCAAGGCCGATACGTTGCCGTTGGCCACCCGAAAGGGTGAGCCGCCCATCCCCGACCGGTGTGTCATAACCGAGCGGCAATCGCCCGATCATTTCATGCACATCAGCAAGTCTCGCCGCTTCAAGAACGCGGTGGGGATCACTTTCGCCCATGCGGGCAATATTGTCTTTTATGGTGCCGTCAAGAAGTGCCACCGACTGGGGCAGATAACCGGCAATCTCTCCGAATGACCCTCGCTCCCAGAGATAGACATTGTTCCCATCAAGGAAAACACCGCCGGAGGTGGGTTTGACAATCCCGATCATCAAACGCGCCAGCGTCGATTTGCCGGCAGCGGAGGGGCCCACGATACCCAGAACTTCGCCCGGCGAAAGGCTAAAGGAAATGCCTTTGATAATTGGCATTTCAACGCCTGGGGCGGCATAGATGAGTTTGTCAACAATCAAGTCGCCATGGGGTCTGGGGGTTGGCATCGTCTGGCGTACGGCCAGGTTCTGCGCGAGCAGGGACTGGATGCGCTGCCAGTTCCCGATCGCCAGCACCCATTGCCGCCATGTCTCGACTATCCGATCAAAAGGCATCAGGAGCCGGCCGACAATAATGCTGACGGCGATCATCGCACCGGGTGTGATTTCCTGTTGCATTGCCAGCAAGGTTCCGGCCCCAAGCGTCACAATTTGGATTATAAAGCGAAGTGTACGTGCGATAGAGGCCATGGCACGGCTGCGGGTGCCGGCAAGATCAAGTAAATCCAACGAATTCATTTGTGCCGATCGCCACCGCCTTGCCAAAGCGGGCAGCATGCCCATTGCTTCAATGGCTTCAGCGTGACGCAATGTACCGCCGATTTTTGAGATGGCCTCGACGTTCGCCTGATTTGCGTCCTTCATCATGCTGCGGGTCAGAAGGTCGGTGACCACACCGCAGCAAACGAGGATTACGATAGAGACAACACCCATTATCCCAAAAACGGGATGTATCAGGAATAGCGCACCAAGGAAAATTGGCGACCATGCCGCATCGAGGGGCGCGCTTACGGCCGATGAGCTTAAAAAGGCGCGCAATTCCGTAAGATCGCGCAAGGATTGCGTGGCTTTTGGCAACCCTTGGTCGACGGACGCTTGAACAGCTGCTGTGAGGACCGGGAGATTGAGCCGGCGAACAAGCGCGCTACCCATCGCCTGAAACGACAAGGAACGTATGAACTCGAGAACGCCGAAGACGATCAGAGCTCCCACGGCCAAAACGGTCAGCATGACCAGCGTGTCCTGGCTCTGACTGTTGAGAACCCTGTCATGGACCTGCAACATATACAGCGGTACGGTAAGCTGCAGAAGATTGATGCACGCACTCAGCAACACAGCATAGAGCAGGCCAGCCAGAAAGACCCGGCGCGCCCGGAAAATCAGCGTTTCAGGCGTCGGTATCGGTGACGCCATCGCTTTTTTTCCGACCCCGCTCTTGCCAATTGCATTGATTTGAGGAGTATCGTTCATACGTTATCTGCCTTGGAAATGACACAGCTGCCGGTTAGCCATAGGACCTTCGTCTAGGGCTACAGACTAGTAAAGTATTACTGTGCAGAATGTGACAGAAAAAAGTTCATAGTGGGGAAATAAGAGTGGAGGAGGGTCGAGAAAATATTTGCAACTTACTTCAAATTTTGAAGTAACCTTGATTATGGAGACTGAGATGATACAAACGCTTCTACCCAGTGAAGTGGAAGTCGAAACATCTATTGGCGATGTTGAGGTCGCTGATTTTCCCGAAATTACCGCAAAAAAACAGGCACATAGACATCCGGCTCATACCGTTGTGGTGACACACTTCGAATTGGCTAGAATGATAGAAAGAGTGAATCGCCGCTTCGCCAGCTTGCTGAGAACCGAAATGGCCAAGTTGGGAATCGACGATGTTGGCCCGGCGCAAGCGATGGTTCTCTTGGCCATTGGCGACGTCGAACTCTCCGTGGGCGAACTGTTGGACCGGGGGCACTATGTCGGCTCCAACATTTCTTACTATCTCAAGCAGCTCGCTGACGGGGGATACATCGACAGGGTAGCATCTCAACGTGACAAGCGGTCTGCAAGGATTCGAGTAACGGAAAAAGGAGAGCAACTCTGTGCAAATTTGCGCGACGCAGGCGGTGCGTACAACCGCATTCTCGCCAGGGACGCTGATGATCTGCGCAATCTGGAAATCGCATTCCAGACTTTGCACAGACTCGAACTGGTTTGGGGCAATGCGGCACGCTACGGTATCTAATGGCGCGCTCAACTGCCCGGTGTCACTTGAAAGGGCCTAGTGCATGCATGTGACTTTTGTTCACAGGCGTGGCTTTGGTCAATTCGCAGCGCTGGCGGAACATCTCGCGACAAGCGGGCACGACGTCAGCCTAATTTGTGAAACAGTGGACCGACGGCTCCCATCGGTCCGCGTCATCAGGCACAGGGTTGAGCCAGGTCCTCGAACCGACGGACAGATGGCAAGACATATGGGAATTCCCGACCATCATGTGCGTATTGGTCACCGCGTTGCGGAAACGCTCGATTCAATGGCACGTCATGGCGAACGGCCGGACATCGTCGTAGGACACATAGGGTGGGGCAGCATGATGTTCGTCAAGGATGTCCTGCCGAGTGTCCCGGCTTTGGGATATTGTGAATTCTTCTACAGGGCCGAAGGTGCCGATGTCGGTTTCGCCCCGGACGACAATCCAGACACGGAAACCCGAAAAAGATTGAGACTGCGCAACATCGCGCAGCTCCTCTCGCTGGAAGCCATCGATGGCGGTATCAGTCCGACCCATTGGCAGAAAAGCCTTTATCCTGCGGCAGTCCAGAACCGGATCGCAGTGTGTCATGAAGGTGTGGATACGATCCGGTTCCGTCCAGACTTGCATGCATCTTTGAAATTGCCTGACGGGCGCGTCCTGAAAGCGGGTGATCCACCGATCATCACTTTCGTTTCCCGGGACCTCGAACCGTATCGCGGATTTCCGCAGGCACTTGAAGCGGCCGCAAAAGTCATTCGCAAGAACGCGGATGCACTGTTTGTCTTTGTCGGCGGTGATGGGGTGAGTTATGGCACGTCACCTCCCGGCGGCGGCTCTTGGAAGGACGCACTCCTTGCCGAGCATGACATCCCTGCTGACAGGATCCTGTTTCCGGGCGCTATTTCACACGATCTTCTGCGTAAGCTCTACCAGATTTCCTCCGCCCACATTTATCTGACCTATCCTTTTGTTCTGTCGTGGTCAGTGATCGAAGCGATGGCGTGCGGTGCGCTCATTGTCGGATCCGACACACCGCCTGTACGAGAGGTCATCCGGTCTGAAAAGAACGGTCTGCTCGTACCCTTCTATGATACGGACGCTCTTGCCGACACACTCCTGCGGGTACTCGACAATCCTAAGGCGTTTTTGCCGATGAGGATCGCGGCGCGCAGAACAATAGAGAGTCGCTTCCGACTGATCGACTGCCTTTCAAGGCAGAGATCGTTGATCGGTGCGATGCTGCGAGCCGCGTAATCAACAGTCTTGATAAAAAACTTCCCGCCTCTTATGAGATTCGCTTCGGTGGATATAGAGCCGTTATTCCTTAATGGTGCGGCGCACACAAAAGTACATCTAAATTATTTTGAATTTTGAAACAATTCAATTCTATTGATGTATTACATTTTGCTACAATGGAAACAGTTATTGTGTTGACATTACTGAAGCAATATTTTTTCATAATGCAAAGGTGCAGGCATCGCTTGCGCAAATTCTCGTTACACATTGGATGTCCATTTTGAACAAACCCTTGCCTTCGATCGTTCAGCGACACCCCCGCCGGAATCGCTACGCAATCGCTTCCAGCCGCGATCGGGCCGCCCTTGAGTCCTCGCCGCTCGGCGATCTCATTGTTTTCGTTGAAACGGAAGCGGATCAAACGCATCTTTTCAACGCCTTTCCGTTGATCGGTGTGGCCGTTTCAGACGCCGGCGCTACCGAGTTGCAGGCCTCTCTCAAGCGGCTTTACCGATTCAAATCATTGCCGGACGTCCCCATTATCCGGTTTGACACCGCGACCATCAACGCTGAAGCAGCGCTCGTGGCGCAAGTGCTGGAAAGCGGATTGGATCGTTTAACCGGCCACGTGACGCGGATTCATACCGAGCTGGCCATGCTGCGGCGCTGAAAGAGAGACGTTGTTCGAAAACTACCGTGCCCTCGAGAACGCCTTTCACGCGCGCAATTGGGACTCGGTAACCGAAATCTTTAATCATGATCCTTGCGTCGATCCCAAGGATGAAGGCTTTGCCAGCCTCCTGCGTGAATCGGAAATCGAGCAGCTCTTTCCCGTATCGAGCTACGCTGTATCCGGGTTCGCCTTGCATTTCCGCAGTTTGCCGTCGGGCCGGTCCGGCCAGCTCATTGTCACTTTGGATTATGTCGAAACCGGCGAAGGTATCGCCGAGTGGATAATTCCCTATGGCAGCATCGTCGCAGACTGGAATTTCTTCTCGTTGCCCAAAGCCTGCGATGGCGGTCATCGCACTTTGCGGCTGAGGATTTCCGCAACTGGAAGTGTTCCGCCAGAACTTTCCTTGGGCAATGTCATCACCAGTGAACGCTACGCCGCCAAGTCACGAATTCCTCACGCCGATCTGGACATGCGGCCGCTCGCCTTCCGCGTCTTCACCGGTCTGCCGGGCGTTCGCCCGACAACGCTTCCCAATGTCTTTGTTCCTACCGCGCTGATCACGGGGCGCAAGGTTGAAGACTATCGTTTGCCGGTCGAACTTCTTCGAGGGATCAGCAATGTCTCCGTTAGTTCCATTGAGCCGGATTTCCCCACCGTACGCTTCCTGGAGCATGAAGACGCAATCGTCTGTCACCCGCTCAGCGAAGGCATAACCGCTGGCGCCGTCCGAAGGGTCGTGGCGCCTGGTACAGTTCGTGTGTCGGCACGTGCAATGATCGACCATCCAGAAGGTCAGCCTGGCGCAGTCGGATTTTTGCTCGTGAGCCTGTCGGCGGACATCAAGGGGAGATCGCGGCACTCGATCGTCCGGGCGATACGCGCCCCAACGCACTCTTCAGCGGCTGGACCGAGATCACGGCGCAGCAGCCGATCGACATCAACTTCATGCTCGATACACCGGCTGCCCGTACAATGGACCTTGTGGTTCTCAGCAAGGCAACCACGGACTCGGTCGATTTCTCCTGGCTCAAGGTGTTCAATTTCAGGCTGGTCAAGCACCTCGAGGCCCGTCCGGTGCAGGAGATGGCCAATGCAAGATAAGCCTCAGGATCTGATTGCCATTGCAATGCCGCTGTACGGCCATGCAGCACTCGTTCTTGAAGCGCTGGAGTCGGCGCTGGCGTCTGCAACTGCCCTTCGCCTCGCCATTGTGGTGTCAGTCGACGGCGACCCGCGCCACGAAGTGTTTGATGAACTGGCTCTTTACGCGGCATCACACCCCGAGATCCACGTGATTTTTGGTGCGAATGCTGGCCCAGGCGGTGCACGCAACCGTGCGATCGACTACATTCTCGAAGAATTGCCCGAGACCAAGGCGATCTACTTCCTTGACGCCGATAATCGGGTCTTCCCTCATACGGTGGACACACTTTATCGCCGCCTCGTGGAGAGTGGTGCGGGCTGGGTGTATACAAATATCGACACATTCTCTGTGAACTGGCGTGCTCATTATGGCGACAGTTATTCGCGCCTCGTTCATTGCATTACCGACAATATCTGTGACACGGGCTCGATGATCTCGGTCAATGTTTTCAAAAGTGGAGTTCGCTTCGACGACAATCGTCAGAACGGCTTCGAGGACTGGGAGTTCTGGCTCTCGGCCATCGAAGCAGGTTTCGTCGGAGAGCCCTGCCACGATACCGGCTTCGAGTACCGCCTACGCGCCGAAAGCCGCTTTAAGGAAGCAAATCGCGACCGCTCAGCGTCGGTCAGTTTCTTAAGAAAACGGCACAAAGCACTATTTCGCCGGCCAACGCTGGTAGGATTTGAGCACAAGGAATGCCCGCGCTATGCCGTTATTCGCACCGGCGAGGGAACGCTCGATACGTTCACGGATCCGACGCACGCGGCCGGAGAGATAGGGTTTGACGATGCCATTCGCGCCTTCTGGGGCAGCGTCGGGGAACCTGACAATTTCCACTTCCCGCCGTTCCTCGCAGCATGCAGTGCCGAGACACTGAAACTGCTGACACGCTCGCGGCTCCTGCCAAATATCCTGTGCCATCTCGAAAGGCTCTCAGAAAAAGCCAACATCGTATTCGTCGAACTCGGCAACGTGGATTCAGAGCGGCGTATCGACACGGAAATATTACCCTCTGGCGCACGGCAAGGTGCGGCTGACCTGATCTTCGTTTCGACCAAGCTCATTCAGAACGTCATCGAGAATAACGCCCTCGACTGGTTTTCGTCGATCGGAAGTCAACAGGTCTGGCCGACATCTGCGCGCCTTAAAGTCCGTTTCCCGTTCCCGAAGGCCCGGCAGCGGCGGTCGCTGGCGAGGCCCGAGCAGGCGATGCTTAATCTGGTCACTGCGATCGCTACCAGCCCGCTCAAACAAACGGCCCACACGCGCTGGACATGGCGGCCGCGACGTCTCCACGGCCTGTCCGAAATGTACCAGGTACTGAGGACCGAGCTTGGCGGATCACCGATACTGCCCTTGGCGCACAACAGCGCCCAGCGAAAGACCGCAGCGGTATTGGTACCAAACGCCTCCTTCGGTGGGGCGGAAAAAGTAGCCTATGCGGCCGGACGAGAACTCAAGCAGGAGGGTTTTGAAACCCACCTTTTCGTGCTCGGTTCGGCTCGAATGGACGTGCTTGATGAGTTTGATCAGGCTTTTGACTATGTGCATTTCTGGAAGGACGGCATTCCGGCGTGGGGCGATACAAACCGATTCCTCGGCCAGGACTTTATCACCGAGGATCACGAGCTTGACTGGGCGGGACTAAGGGGCCAGCTCTCTGGTTTCGACCTCATTGTCAATAACCACGTCATGGCTGCCCATCCGCTTATGGCCAAGCTTCGTTCTGAAGGAACCCGCACTGCGTGCTATCTCCACGTCGTGGATGAGACGGTCTTTCGCCGCCGGGCAGGGCAGCCTTACGCCGCAATCGCGTTCGAGCATGCTTATGATGCATTTTTGACCTGTTCGGAGCAGTTGAAGACTTATCTGCACAGTTTCGGCGTGCCATTCGAGAAGATCTTTGCCGTACCGAACGCCCCGAGTTTTTCCATCGATGAAAAACTCCGGGCGCACGTGACCGACGCCCGGGTGACGGGCCGTCCGGATGAGCCAATTCGGATCCTCTACATGGGACGGCTCGACCGGCAAAAGGGCATCGATCGCCTGTATGACGCTATCATCAAGCTACGTGAACGGGGAATTGCTTTCGAAGCCCAGGCAATCGGTGGTGAGATTCTTGCCGACGACCCCAGTTCATCCTGGATGACGCGTCTGAAAGATGTTGGTGTCAAGGTTTCGCCTCCTGTCTTCGGCGGTAAGGATATCGCCTCACATCTCGCGTGGGCTGATGTTCTGCTGATGCCATCACGCTGGGAAGGGGCACCGCTGATGATTGCCGAGGCGCAGCAGCTTGGCTGCGTTGCTGCAGCGACTGCGGTTGGCGCGGTCGATGAGTTGATCACGCACGGCCAGGACGGCATTCTAATAAAGAATGGCAATGACGCTCAGATCGTAACAGACATTGTTCGGCTTCTTACGATCCTGGCCCAAGACCGGAGCGCTCTTGCCCGTACAGCGGCAGGTGCGCTCGCAACGGCGGCGCAGCGGTCCTGGAGCTCGTCGTTCGCCAGTTTCATCGCGTGGAGCAATACGATCGAGCCCGCGAACCCGCACCAGCGTATTACGGCCACGGCCGAACCCACACCGGAGTTTAATGCCACCGCCGCGCTTTCGAGCCGTGCTGTTGCGTGACCACCACTAGAAAGGTTTTAGTGAACCCTATGAGCCCCAGAATTCTTCTAACCGGCATTCCAGGTCATCTCACGCGTCTCGTGCAGAGGGCGGACGACACTCACGTCTTTTACTCGGAAAAGCAACCTCAGCCCGAAAGCAAGGAAGCGTATCTCCGCGAACTCAAGAATATCAGCAACACTGGCAATTATCTGATCGGAGAGGGGGCGCTGCGCGCCTTGTCCCCGGATGCCACTCACATTCCGTTCTGGCACCTTTACAACGCAGTTAACAACGGAACCGGCCTCGATAACATTAACAAACAGTACGATATCTGCGTCTTTACCTGCGCCAACCTTCTGCGAAAAAGCCTCTCCGCTGACGCCGAGGCACTGGTCCTTTCCAAACTGGATATGCCGGTCGTCATGCTGGGTATCGGCATTCAGAGCCGGCCTGATCTAGAAGAATCGCTACCAGAGGGCACGCAGCGGCTGTTGCAGGTCCTGAAGGAGAAAGAGCATTACTTCCTGACGCGGGGAGAAGAGACGGCTTCGTTTCTCAAGAGCCAGGGGTTTTCCTTCGTCAGGCCGGTGGGCTGTCCGTCCATGTACTTCATGCCGGCAAATGTCCGCCGGGCAATCCGCCGCCTGCCGGATGTGAAGGTGGGGGAGGGCCGTACAGTTTTCACGGGATATATGGGCGCAGCACTTGATACGATCGGCGATATGAATTCGCTTTCATCGGATGACGGGCGGTCGTCATACGTTATTCAGGATGAGCTTCTGCATTTCGATATGCAGGTGGAGCCGAACGAGGATGGCCGTGTCTACGATTCTGCTTCGGGCGAGATGATTGGCGACCTTTCCTTCAAGGGTTCGGATGAGCTCAAAAAGAAAATCAAGGTTCATACCTTTTTCGATACCAACCAGTGGCGGGCCTGGACGTCTTCGATGGACTTTGCCTTCGGACGGCGTTTCCATGGCAACGTTATCGCGCTTCAGGCAGGTGTCCCGAGCCTGATCGTTGCAGTCGATGATCGCATGCGTGAGATGCTGAACTTTTCCGGGTTGCCAAAAGTCGAGGCCAATGACCTCAATGCAGCAAATGATCGCTCGGCATTTGTTGCCGATCATTTGGCAAATATGAATATCCCACAGGTAATCGAGAAATATTCTGATCGCGAGCGCAATTTCCGCTCGGTTCTAACTGAGATTGGCATCGGGTGATATCCCAACCCCGTGCCTTGACCCTCCAAACGTAAGATGGACAAACATGAGAATTATGATCACAGGCATCCCATCATATTTGATGCGGACCGTCGACAGCGTTTCCGGAGCGGCCGTGAAGCACCGCCCTTATTTCGAGAACGTTCGTACGAAAAAAGATGTCATTGACCAGGTCAAGAAAATCGCCAACACGGGCAACTATCTCATCGGGGAAGGTGCTGCCAATAGTGTACGCGGTCATGACGTAACCTACGTTCCGTTCTGGCATCTTGCAAACAGCCTTAATTCGCCCGAGACGTATGAACGGCTGAACGAGAGTTTTGATCTTTGCCTGTTTGCGTCGGCCAATCTGCTCCGGCCAGGCTATGCGGCAATGACTGAGTCTTATGTCTTCGAGCGCCTCAACATGCCTATCGTTGTCATGGGCATCGGCATTCAGAAGAAGGAGAACCTCAAGAACGAGTTGCCCGAGGGTACCCATCGCTTCCTCAACGTTCTCAAGAAAAAGGACGCTTTTTTCCTGACCCGAGGACATTTCACCGCTGAATTCCTGAAAGCGGAAGGCATGAAGTACGTTCGCCCGACGGGCTGTCCATCGCTGTATTACGCGCCCGATGCGATGAAGCGATCGCTTAGCCGCCTTGCTGATCCGGAGCTTGCTGAATCGCAAAAAATCGCCTTCGGCGGCTATCTTGGCAGTGTTCCCGACACGATCGTCGATGCCCATGCTCTACTGCACAAGGACAGCACCGCGAGCTATGTCATCCAGGATGAGGTTATCGTCTATAACATGAACATGGTGGGGGACGAGACCACGGAAGTCTATGACCAGGCGGCAAGCCGCATTACGGCACCGACCGAGTACAAGCATGCCGAGAAGTGGCAGCGCA
This sequence comes from Phyllobacterium sp. A18/5-2, assembly GCF_025452215.1. NCBI lineage: Bacteria > Pseudomonadati > Pseudomonadota > Alphaproteobacteria > Hyphomicrobiales > Phyllobacteriaceae > Phyllobacterium > Phyllobacterium sp. A18/5-2. Next base: position 55,081 of record NZ_CP104968.1, read on the forward strand.
AGCGCGACTATCTCGTTTTCTTTGATACGCACAAATGGCGTAGTTGGGTTTCGGGGCAGGACTTCTGCTTTGGTCGCCGGTTCCACGGTTCCATCATCGGTATGCAATCGGGCATCCCGGCCCTGATGATCGCAGTTGATGATCGCATGCGTGAGATGCTCGACTTTGTCGGTTTCCCGCACATCGAGGCATCGGTCTGGAATCGTGAACCGCAAAAGAAGGCCTACCTGCAGGACTTCCTCTCCAAGATTGACGTACCCGCAGCGATACACCGCTATTCTGCCTGCGAGGCGAATTTCAATGCAGCACTCAAGGATATCGGAATTCGATGACAGTTGTCTTCAATGGCACAGGGTCTCCGGGAGCATGAGGCCATGAGATGGTTTCGGCGCGGCATCAGCAGAGGCATTTACCTCGCTGTTGCCGCGGTTCTTGCCGCAGCGACTTTTGTTACGCCGTCCGGCGCATCAGACGATGCCCGGTTTGGTGTTAATCGGGTCAACATCGCATGGCTTCCATCCCCTGAAAGAGAGAACATATTGGCTTCGATAGCAAACAACGGAATCAAGTCCGTGCGGTTGTCTTTAACCAAACCAATCGACGCCAGCATCGATGCGATCCGTATCGCCCATGAGAAAGGCCTCGCTATCCTGCTCGAGATACCGCTCAGCAATCCCGCATATTTCCCCGCTGGAACGAAGCCACGATCTGGCCATGGACGTATATGGGACATGTATCGGCTCTCTGATATTTCTCCGGATCTATTCCGGTCGGCAGTCGGCGATGCCCTGAAGAAGATCGATCAGCTCGGTGTCCCTCTCGTTGCCGTCGAAACCGGCAACGAAATCAATTGGGGTGCCTACAATGGCGATCTCGAAGTAAAATCCAAGGCGAAGACAAGGACGGCCCGTTCGCTAAAGGAGCTCAACGATCTGCAAACTGTCGAGCGTGGCGCGGCGAACTACGTTCTGCTGCTGAAAGCGGTGCGCGAACAACTCGCGATGACGAAATACAGTGCCGGGGCCAAGGTCATTTCGGCCGGACTGTCCGATATTCCTGTTGCCGACGCCGACCGTCGTGGCATTGACAGCATCGACCCGTCGGCCTTTACGTCGCTCCTGCAAAAGCATGGACTCGACAAAGTAGTCGATGGCTACGGAATCCACATTTATCCGGGCAGTGGCGGTTCATCCAGTGCCCGCGATCAACACATGAACCAAGCGCTCTCGATCTGTGGCACAAAACCCGACGGCAAGCCGTGCTGGATCACCGAATGGGGCTTTAGCAACAAATCAACGTCATGTTCCGGAGATGATCGTTCCCGCGAGCGCCTTGTTCGGGCAACCAAGAGCCGTTTTGAGGAACTGATGCAAGCTGGACGCGTCGAAGCAGCCTACTATTTCAATTGGGATGCAACACCTTATAGCGTTTGGCGCTGCGGCACGCTTTCCCCCGCCGGCAGAATGGCGGTGACGCCATGAAACTCAAGACTGTCATCATCGGCGGTTCGAACACCGTAATGCTGCCCGGCTACCTGCCGTCGCTTCTGTCTACGATGGCACGGCGCGGCGTAGAACTTGACGTCACGGCAGATCTCGCGGTCGGCGGCACAACGAGTGCATTCGGACTCTACCAGCTCAAGATACACGACCAACTCGCCGATTGTGATCTGCTGCTGATCGAGTACGCGCTCAACGACGCTTTCGTGTATGGCGACGAGCGTCGTCCATTCCGCCACTGGGCCCGGTTCTATGAAGGGATTATCCGCTTCGCTCTTGATCGCAATCCCAACCTTCGGATTGCAACACTCGTTTTTGGCGCACGCAATGGCTCATTTTTAAATGCTGTCCCGTCAATCGATGCCGGCATTAACTACATCTCGCAATGGTACGATACGATCTGTGTCAACGTCTCGCAGCTACTGATGCAGCGCTACGGGCGGGAAGTTGTCGGCCATCCGAGCTTTTATTCCGATCAAGGGCATTATGCGCGCCCGGTGGCGACGACCATTGTTGCCAACCTGATAGCCGACCAATTGGAACCAGCGCTGCAAACGCCGCGTCATGGCGCTGCACTGCCGACAGCCATCGATCCAGAACACTTTGCTGGGGCGCGTGCACTTGACGGCACTCAGCTCGGCAAGAGGATGGGCAGACCACCGGTGGAGTACAGCAATCGCCGTTTCTCCGTCGCCGCGGTTGATCTTGGCCGGGACCGTTTGCGCTTTGAGGTTGAGAAGGGGCAACTCCTCGCTCTCGCCTACGTTTGCGAACCGCGGATACCTCCACTTGACATTCGTCTGGGCGACGATATTCATCGAGCTGCGCTCCTTAAGGGTGGTGTGCGGGACGGGACCTACAAGTTCCTTGTGTCGATGCTGAGCTTCGAATTCCTCTACGGCGCTGCACTCCTGGAAGCGCAACCTGCATTGTCACTAACGCTCGCGGGAGGCACTGCCGGCGTTGAGCATAAGTTGCATGTGCCGAAGGACAGTATCCGGCACGAAGAGATCCCCCCAGAACCTGCTCTTCCGATCGGCGGTCTTCTTTTCACCGGAAACCTGAAGGTCTGCGCCATCGAAAAGTTTGAGAATCCCACAAATCAACCTGAAGAACAGCGGGCCGCCGCCGCGCGAATAACCCACGTATCGCAGATCGATACGATTTCTGATATGCGGCATCTCCGCGGCCCCTAAGCACGGGACTGTTTAACTAAACGGATGACATCGTTCTCTCACGGAACCGCTTCGCTGAGATCGTGGAGGGTTCAGCGCTGTTGCCAAACTTTAGCACACTGTTCGATACCCCTGTTCTGAAATTTTGTTCGCATTTACAATATGTTGAATCGCGTACTCATGATCACGGCGGGTTTGGCAAACAGCAAATTCCAACATTTACCGGGTGACCAGAAACCTTTGTCAAACAGGCGGAACGTGTTACCCCTTCGTCAAACCGAGTATGGGTGCGAAAGCATGACCGAAGCCGATATTGTTGAAATCGAAACCTGGCTCGATACCCAAGGCCTGTGTGGTACGTCTGAAACCGCATTGGTGAACGGCTTTTGCGAGCGCTGTATCGCAGCGGGCATCAAACTCGAACGTGCCAATGCGTTTGTTGACACACTTCATCCAATCTACGAAGGGCGGGTTTTCCTCTGGCGTAGAGACGGGAAGATTGAAAAACCAATTATAGAGTACGGTTCGTCCCAATCGGGCGAGAGTGCAGAAAACTGGCAGAATTCAACATTCTTCCATCTTTTGCAGATTGGTGAGGATGAACTGCGTCAGCGCCTCGAAATAATCGAGACGCCAGCTTTTCGGCATCTCGTCACCTTGAGAGACGAGGGGTGTACCGACTACCTGGCACTAATCCACCACTTTTCAAGGGAAGGCAGCATCGGCGAAATGGATTGCTTCTATTCGTCGTGGACAACGGACGACCCGCACGGTTTCGAGGATAGTGATATCACGGCGCTGAGGCGATTAACGCGCGGTTTGGCACTGGCCATTAAATGCGCCTCATTAACGCGTATCGTCCGAACATTGGCCGACGTATATCTTGGCCGTGATGCCGCGCAGCGTGTGCTGGCTGGACGGATTAACCGCGGCGCCGCCGAGCGCATCGAAGCAGTACTCTGGTATTCCGATCTTAGGGATTACACCCGGATTTCCGACGCGGCATCACCCGATGCAATCATTCCGATGCTTAATGACTATGCCGAGGCCGTCATTTCGTCGATACAGGAAGCCGGGGGCGATGTCCTCAAGCTCATCGGCGACGGAACGCTGGCAATTTTCACACACGGCGAGATCCGCGACGGCCTGTACTGCGGCTCTGAAGGCGCAGAAGGCGTTGCGGAAGCGGCTCATCGGTTTGAACCAGACAAGGGAAGCTGCCGGCCAGCCGACGACAAAGGTCTATCTCGGTTTGCATATCGGCGAGGTGTTCTACGGCAATATAGGCAGCGACACCCGTCTGGATTTTACAGTCGTTGGGCCGGCGGTCAATGAAGTCAGTCGGATCGCATCGATGTGCCGGTCCGTCGACCAGGACATTCTCATTTCAGAAAGTTTTGCGGCGGCGCTGCCTGCCGAATTGCGCGCCAAACTTGTATGCGTTGGCAGGTTTGCGCTGAGAGGTGTGGGGAGGGCGCAGGAGCTTTTTACGATCGACCCAGCCATAGTCTACGAGAATTACCAAGGTGGAGCATCGGCACGCTAGCGGCGCGCCGATGCAGAATGTTGAGCTCCGGACTGATTCGGCGGCCATGGCGGCGTCGGGCATGCCGGCGCCGGGCGCGTCGCTCCGGCAGGTGATGCCACAGCCTGATCGCCTGGCCGTCCTTCGAATAGGCAAACCGGTAGATCGTTTCATGGCAGACCGTCATGCCATGCTGGCCGCCTTCCAGTTTCAGGCGGCCGGCGACCTGTTCCGGTGACCAGCCGTGGCGGATGCGTTCAATGATCGCTTCGCGCAGTTATGGCAGCCGCACGAGCTTGCGCAGACTGCGCCGCCGTTCCTTTGATCTGGCGTCGGCGGTCAGACCGTAATAGCCCGAAAGTTCACGCATCTCGGGATCCTCGAAGCGATTGCGCTTCAGCTCGCGAAAGATCGTTGAACGATGCCGTCCGAGTTTCTCGGCCATACTATCGACGCTGAGCTTCACAGCATGCCAGCGCTCGATCTAGCGACGTTCGTCGAGGGTGATCTGGGAATAGGGGCGAAACGGTCGGTTCATGGGCAATTCCTTTGCTGCGATGAGCCACTGTTATAACAAAGTCGCGCTTCGAATTAGAACCCACCGGACATTTTAACTTTGCGGCATAATGGAAATTATGGAACTGGCTGATAGCGCATTGAAATTGCTGAATATCCCCTGATCACCGTTTATCAGGCGTTCCGGGGATAATATTTGGAAAATCAGCTTTTTAGTTGAATGAAAATACGATATTATCCCTTTTTCGTTAAAATAATGTCTCATTGGGGATAACATGAATAGATTCAAAGAACTATCCTCAGAACAAATCCGTCAGCACGTAGATTGCGAACAGGCTTACGAAGTTTATCACAAAAGCCTGAGAGAATACGAGCAGCGCTTTTCCGGGTCGATGTCCTGGAAGACAAGCACGAACGACAAGGAATACCTCTACAAAAAGACCAGCGGCATCTGGAAATCGCTGGGACCAAGATCACCGGAAACCGAGACGATCTACAGCCAATTCCATTCGGGCCGCGCAAATTCAAAGGAGCGTGTAACACGTCTGGCACAACGCCTGGATGAACTTGCGCCGGTCAACCGGGCGATGGCGCTGGGCCGCGTGCCGCTTCTGACGGCGCGCATTATCCGCGCGCTGGACAAGCTCGGACTAATCGGTACGGCGATTGATGTCGTTGGAACCAATGCACTTTTTGTCTATGAACGGCTGGCCGGCGTTCATATCAGCAGTGGATTACTTTCGACGCAGGATGTCGACCTGCTGATGGATTCACGTTTCAGCCTGCGGTTGATAGCCAAGGATTTCTCGAACAAGGGCCTGATCGGTCTGCTGCAGAAGATCGACCATTCCTTCGCGCCCCTGGCCAAGAACAGCTACCGGGCGGCGAACCGCGATGGTTTTCTTGTCGATCTTATCAAACCGACGCCAAAAAACCTCATGTCCACGGGCGGGAAATCGCGTTTCAGCGCTGACGCGGAAGATCTGCAAGCCATTGAAATTGAAGGGCTTTCATGGCTTGTTAATAGTCCGAAAACATCGGCTGTGGCCATTGATCAGCGGGGCTATCCGCTGGGCTATTCCACTCCCGATCTGCGGGCGTTTGCACTTCACAAATTGTGGCTTTCGCGGCGGGCTGACCGCGATGCCGCCAAAAGGGTACGTGACGGCATGCAGGCAAGGGTCGTCGCGGAACTCATCCGCACACGTCTGCCGCATCTTTCCTTTGAATCCAATGACTTGCAGGCCTTGCCACTTGCCTTGCGGCAACTTGCATCCGAGCTTTTGCCTGTCGAAAACGAGGAAGAGCCAAGCCTCACACCCAACTGGTGATATTCGCCTCGCTACAACCAAAGTTCCCCTCCAGGTTGAGAATCAGCGGCCACATTGAAGGATTCTTGCGATATTTCGACATTCTTCGGCACAAATGAGAAGAATCGTGGTCAAAAGCAGTCCCAGATCGCGCGATGGGGCGCCGCTGATCAATTCGGCGCCCCCTTTATTGCCAATGGTCAGTTATAAGCGTGCATAGGCGGACACGAGCAGACCAGATTGCGGTCGCCGGCAACATTGTCGATGCGCGAAACCGGAGGCCAGTATTTCGGGTTTTCCTCACTCTCGCCAGCGGGCAGACTTGCCTCGCTGCGGCTATAGGGATGTGTCCAGTGATCGGCAAGAACATCCCCCGCCGGATGCGGGGCATTGACCAGCGGATTATCGTCCTTTGGCCAGGCACCGCTCGCCACCTTTGCCGCCTCGGCGGCGATGGCGATCATCGCGTCGCAGAACCGGTCGATCTCGCGCTTCGATTCCGACTCGGTCGGCTCGACCATCAGCGTTCCGGCAATCGGCCAGGACATGGTCGGCGCATGAAAGCCGTAGTCGATGAGGCGCTTGGCAATATCCTCGACGCTGATCCCCGCGCTGTCCTTCAGTACTCGTGTGTCCAGGATGCACTCGTGCGCCACACGGCCGTTGCGGCCCTTGAACAACACCGGGTACGTATCCTTCAGCCGATCGGCAATGTAGTTGGCATTGAGGATCGCCATTTCCGTCGCGCGTTTTAATCCAGCGCCGCCCATCATGCGGATATACATCCAGGTGATCGGCAGGATAGACGCACTGCCGAAGGGTGCCGCCGAAACCGCATAGCTCGAACCCTTGGCGACATGGCCAGGCAGGAAGGGCGCCAGGTGTTTCTTGACGCCGATCGGACCGACGCCCGGTCCGCCGCCGCCATGGGGAATGCAGAAGGTCTTGTGCAGGTTCATATGGCAGACATCGGCGCCGATATCGCCGGGGCGGGCGAGCCCAACCAGCGCATTCAAATTCGCGCCGTCGAAATAGACCTGCCCGCCGTGGCCATGGATAATCGCGCAGATATCCTTCACACCTTCTTCGAACACGCCATGCGTCGACGGATAGGTGATCATCAGCGCCGCAAGATTGGCGCTGTGCAGTTCCGCCTTGGCCTTCAGGTCCTCCAGATCGATATCGCCCGCCTCCTCGCAGGCAACGACGACGACCCGCATGCCAGCCATATGCGCGCTGGCCGGATTGGTGCCATGCGCCGATTCCGGAATGAGGCAGATATCGCGGTGAGCATCGCCACGATCCAGATGATAGCGGCGGATTGCCAGCAAGCCCGCATATTCACCCTGGCTGCCGGCATTGGGCTGGAGCGAGACCGCATCGAAGCCGGTGATTTCTGCAAGCCATGCTTCCAGATCGTCGGTCAGGGACTTGTAGCCAAGCGCGTGACCGGCCGGTGCAAAGGGATGCACATTGGCAACGCTCTGCCAACTGACAGGCAGCATTTCGGCCGCGGCGTTCAGCTTCATCGTGCAGGAACCGAGCGGGATCATGGCACGGTCCAAGGCAAGATCTTTGTCGGCCAGCCGCCGCAGGAAGCGCATCATCTCCGTTTCGGAACGCTGCTGATGAAAAACCGCCTGCGTCATGAAACCTTCAGCCGGCCGGGTACCGGGCAGTTTTGACCCCCGGATCGTTCGGCAGGTTCGCGCCGAACAATGTAGCCAGAGCGACAAGGTCATCTTCGCTCGTGGTCTCGTCCACCGTGATGCCGAGACGGTCCTGATCGACGATGCGGAGCAGGCGCCCGTTCTTCTCGGCAGCGGCAGCAATGGAAGCCGCCTTGCCGGGAACATTGACCGTTATCGTATCGAAGAAGCGCGTGCCGCCAAGCCTCAAACCAGCGGCTTCCAAACCAGCTGCCAGGCGTGCGGCCTGGGAGTGCACGCGCGCCGCTATCGCCCGCAGCCCCTGCGGACCATGCCAGATGGCGAAGGACACGGCCATATTGGCAAGCAATGCTTGCGCGGTGCAGATGTTGGATGTCGCCTTGTCGCGGCGAATATGCTGTTCGCGGGTTTGCAGCGCGAGACGGTACCCTGCCCTTCCCTTGCTGTCGACCGATTGGCCAACCAAACGACCCGGAATAAGCCGCGTCAGGGTATCACTAACGGCAAGATAGGCCGCGTGTGGTCCGCCGTAGCCGACCGGCACACCGAAGCGTTGCATGGAACCAGCGGCAATATCCGCGCCAAGCGAAGCCGGCGAAGCACTGATCGTCAGTGCAAGTGGATCAGCGACGGCAATAACCAGCGCACCTGCTGCCTTTGCGGCCTTGATGGCGGCGGAATGGTCGCCATAGACGCCATAGGTGTCCGGCCACGGGACGATGATCGCAGCAACCTGCGCGTCGATCTCGCCGCCATTCACGCTCATCCCGAGCGGTTCCGCACGGGTCCTGACGACATCGAGAATCTGCGGATGCACGTCGCCAGCAAGCACGATGCGCGCACGCTTTTCGCGATGGTGGCGATAAGCGATGCCGACCGCTTCGGCGACGGCAGTCGCCTCGTCAAGCAACGAGGCGGATGCAACCGGCAAACCCGTCAGTTCGGTCACGAGCGTCTGGAAATGGAACAGCAGCTCGAGCCGTCCCTGGCTGATTTCGGATTGGTAAGGCGTATAGGCCGTATACCAGGCGGGGTTCTCGAAGAGATTGCGCTGGATCACCGCAGGCACATGGGTGCCGTGATAGCCTTGGCCAATGAAGCTCTTGTGCGTCTTGTTCTGTCCCATCTTGGCGGCGAGTTCCGACAATGCTTCGGCCTCGTTGACTGCCTCGGGAATATTCAGCGGCCGTTCCAGCCGGATGGATTTCGGCACGGCCTGCGAAATCAGGGTTTCGAGCGAAGGAATACCCAGCGCTGCGAGCATTGCTCGAGAGCCCTGAATACTGGGGCCGATATGACGGTCTGTGAAAGGGAATATTGTATTGTTCATGGTGCGCCTTCTTGCCTGCAATTCAAAGCCCCTGCCGCTTCGCAGCCGCACGAAGGGGCTCCTTCCATTCCTATCCGATAATCGCCGTGTAACCGGCCTCATCCAGCAGGCCGGCCAACTGGCCGGTGTCGGACAGTTTCATTTTCCACAGCCAGCCATCGCCGGTCGCCGAGGAATTGACCAGCGCCGGATCGCTGGCGGCGGCTTCGTTTACTTCAGTGACTTCACCGTCGACCGGCGCATAGACATCGGACGCTGCCTTGACGGATTCAACCACGACAGCGGCGTCGCCCTTCGCGAGAACCTGACCGACATCCGGCAATTGCACAAAAACAAGATCGCCCAGCTGATCTTGCGCATGGTCGGTAATGCCGACGGTGGCAATCCCGTTCTCGACGCGGACCCATTCGTGATCTTCGGTAAAATATGTGGCTGCCATCTGTATTATCCTTTGTGATAGCGATGTGGAGTGAAGGGAAGTGGATGAACGTGCAGCGCAATGCGATTGCCTCGCACGTCGGCAAAAACCTGGGTCCCGATCGGGGCGAAATCCTTGCCGACATAGCCCATCGCGACAGGATAACCAGCCGAGGGTCCAAAGCCGCCCGATGTTACGACACCAACCGTGTTGCCGGCGGTATCGACCAGGATCGAATCGGAGCGCACCGGCTGACGGCTATCGGGCCTGAGGCCCACGCGCTTGCGCCTGGGGCCCTTGGCCATCTTGTCGAGAAGCGCCGTGGCGCCAATGAAACCGGCCTTTTCGCGGACAGACTTGGCAATCGCCCAGGTCAGACCGGCATCGACCGGATCGATCTCCGGAGTGATATCATGTCCATGCAGGCACAGCCCGGCTTCCAGCCGCAGACTGTCGCGCGCCGCAAGCCCAACCCACTCCACCCTTTCGTCGGCAAGAAGCGTGGCGACGAGTTCCCGCGCCGCATCCGCTGGCAAGCCGATTTCGAAACCGTCCTCGCCGGTATAGCCCGAGCGGCTCATGAACCAGCCAGGTTTCGGCTCGAAGCCGTGCATGAAGGCAAGCTCTGTACCGGGAATTCCGGCCACGCGCAGCACATCCGCCGCCTGGGGCCCCTGGATCGCCAGGAATGCGCGATCAAGCGCATTGATCCTGCAGTCAAAGCCCTTCGCAACCTCACGCAAATGCGCCTCGTCTGCCGCCGCATTCCCGGCATTGGCGACAACCATGAAGTGGTCTCCGCCCAGCCTCGTGACGATCAGGTCATCGAGAATCCCGGCCTGCTCGTTGAGGAAGAACGTGTATTTGGACTGTCCGGTCTCGAGGGAACCCGCATCGAGCGGACAGGCGCGGGAAAGCAGTGCCACGGCATCGGGTCCGGCCAGATCAAACAACTGCATGTGCGAGATGTCGAACAGCCCTGCCTTCTCCCGCGTGTGCAGATGCTCCTTCATCACCCCCAGCGGATAGGTGATCGGCATGGACCATCCCGCGAACCCGCCAAAGCGCGCATTGGCAGCTTTGTGCATATCCTCGAGAGGCAATGATTTCAGATCTTCTGATTGATGGTTTTCGTCGGCGCCCATTTTTACTCCAGAGACATGCAAAGACCTCCGTCACGACGACGGATCGTATCTTTACCCCTCTGTCGGAAGCCTGAGAGACTCGCTCAAACCAGAACGTCCTCGTTCTGCCTGAACTTACACCTTCGGCGCGAGGTTTCCCTCGACTTTCCAGAGTTGCCTTATCTGCTTGCGGTTCCTGGTACCTGAGAGATTTCGGGCGATTTCCCCTTCGGTGGACCTTTACATCGCTGCAAAGGACACTCTCCCGCAAACTGACAGGGTCTTTTGATTTTGCAAATCGCGGACCCTCGACAGAGGGAAACATAGCGCACCCGCATCAAGCTGTCATCGTCCAAACCGCCGATTTGCCGCTTTGTGGACAGAAATTGTCGAAGCGGGGATATTGTGCCGACCTTCTGGCCAAGGTCGAAGCCGGAGAAGAGGGTGTTCACGAGGTGACAAGCCTGTCGCCAAGCTCACGCATATTCTGGGGATTTCATATCGGTCAGACGTCAAGGCTGCGATTGAGGAAATTCTGGCTGCGCAGCAAGAGAGCAAAAACAAAAGACAACGCCGGAGGAGATTCGAGCCTGGTAGAGGAAGGTGCGTTGACGCTGCGAGCTGGGGCCGTCGAAATGCTAGGCCAGCTGAACAGCTCCCTCTGAAAGCTGTTTATCGCGTCTCAGGGCGATCACACCCAGCGATTGCCCCCTGCCCCGCACAGCATGTGCGCCCAGGTTTTCTGACTTGATATCACCGGAGAGTTTCATGCGGCTTGCGAGTTCGCTCGAGATCAGCACCGGCGATTCAAGCGTGCGGCACAGGCTTTCGAGACGAGCGGCGGTATTCACGGTATCGCCGAAATAGGTGATCTTGTGGTGATCCACGCCAATCTCCGCAGTGATGACCGAACCGCCGTGCAATGCGGCCCGCAATTGCGGGATACGACCAAAGTCCCTCAACCATTTTTCCCTGTTGGCTTCGATCGAGATCGAGAATATCGAATACACAATGAATGCATCTGCCCTTTCTGATGCCGCGGCGCATCGGCCAGGTGATGATTGCAGCATCGCCGACATAATCATCGATCGTTCCCTTGCGGCGGCGCACAGGTTCGGCGAAGGCAGCGAACAGCGCACTGAGGAATTGCTGCGCCCGCAGGTCGCCAAATTCTTCGGCGAAGGATGTCGAACCGACGAGATCGATGAAAAGGAAGATACGTTCCTCCTCAATGGGCCTGCGGTAGCGTCCGAAGAGCAGGCTGACGAAAATACCGCGGCCGAGCAATTCGCGGATGCGCGTTACGAAGCTTAGAATAGCCGAAACGCCCAATGCATAGAACACGACATTTTCCGGCAGCATTGTCGCTTCAGCCCAGGTGGTTTCCTGCAGGAACCCCAGCCACCACAGCAAGCTGCCGCAGACCGTGAAGCCGATATTTATCAGGGCATAATAGACAAGGAAGGTGAGGACGATATAGACCGGTGTGGATCTGGCACTGATCCACGCATAGAGGCGTGGAAAGATGGCACCACGCTCGAATGCAATAATGGGCACACACACGAACAGGGCGAATATCGCCCCGATCGCCGACGATCGCCCATAGAACAGGATGCCGTAGAGCACGCCGCTGGCGGCGATGGCACAGACCGCAAATATCCAGAAACCGAACGAGTATTTTCTCATGGTTCGATCAGTACGATTTGAGCACGAGGAACGTCAACAACCTGACAGTACAAACCCCAGCGCAGGTCGCGTCACTTTGACATGAAACGCCAGCATTGATATCAGTGTCGCGCTCACGCCGCCGCCATTTCCAATTTGACGAAGTTGCAAATAGAAAAGGATCGTGATGATGCGCCACAGTAGGCTGGCGACGAAAGATGCGGAATCAGCTGCGATCGAAGCACGCGGCCTGACCAAACATTTCGGGCAACGTGCGCGCCGTGGATGGTATCGATCTGGACGTTCCGCGCGGTATGATTTTCGGCATTCTTGGCCCAAACGGCGCAGGCAAGACCACATTGCTGCGGATGCTCGCAACCTTGCTGCCGCCGGATGCCGGCTCCGCCAAAGTGCTTGGATACGACCTCGCGGCCTCGCCGCATGAAGTACGCGGATCGATCGCCATGACCGGGCAATTCGCTTCGCTCGACGAGGATCTGACCGGACGGGAAAACCTGATCCTGCTGGCACGGTTGTGGGGCTTTCGCGGCCAGGCGGCGAAATCCCGCGCTGGCGACCTCCTGAACGCCTTCGATCTCGCCGACGCATCGGCCAAGCAGGTCAAGGATTATTCCGGCGGCATGCGTCGCAGGCTTGATATCGCCGCCTCTCTGGTGGTGACGCCAGGCGTACTTTTTCTTGATGAACCGACGACAGGGCTCGACCCCAAGGCGCGCAAGAGCGTGTGGCGCATGATCCGTTCCCTCGCCGAGGCTGGCGTCACCATCCTTCTCACCACGCAATATCTGGAAGAGGCCGATCAGCTCGCCGCACGCATCGCGGTGATCGACCACGGCAAGAGAATCGCCGAAGGCACCAGCCGCGAATTGAAGGCGGCGAGGGGATCAGGATTTCTGCATTTGAACCTCGTCGAGACCGGCCGGCTTGGCGAGGCGAAGCGCCTGCTCGAGGAGAAGGTCGGCGGTAACGTTCAACGCAGCGCGGAAGGGACAACATTGTCGATCATGGTCGATACCCCGCAAAAGGCCAATCGGGCATTGGCTGCGCTGATCGATGCGGACATCGAGCTTGCTGATTTCTCAATGGGCGCACCGAGCCTTGATGAGGTGTTCTTCGCGCTGACCGGTCAGAGCACCGAACCCCGCCTGTCACCGGAGAGGTCTGATGGATGGAGCAGAAATCGGCTGCCGCGCTGATCCTTGCGGAGCGTCCGGCCCAACCCTCGGCGCTGTCGAATGCGCTCGTCTTCGGCTGGCGGGCGGTGCTCAAATTCAAACACATCCCGGAGCAACTCTTCGATCTGGTTATGACCCCGATCATGTTCACGCTGCTGTTCACCTTCGTGTTCGGCGGGGCGCTGTCGGGATCGACCGATACATATCTGCAATATTTCCTGCCCGGCATTCTCGTGCAGACAGTCGTATTCAATTCGCTGTATTCCGGCATGGGATTGAGCACCGACCTTGGCAAGGGGTTATTCGACCGCTTCCGTTCCTTGCCAATCTGGTCGCTCTCGCCATTCGCCGGACTGATGGTCGGGGATATTCTGCGCCATCTCATCGCATCGCTGATCATTCTCTTCATCGGCATCCTGCTTGGCTACCGGCCGGAAGCGGGAATTCCCGGTGTCGTTGCTGCGCTGCTCCTGCTCCCGCTTATCGGCTTCGGGTTCGGCTGGATCTTTCTGGTGCTCGGCCTGATCATGCGCACACCCAATACTGTCATGACGATGGCCTTTACCGGGATCATGCCGCTGGTTTTCGCGTCAAACATCATGGTGGACCCCGCGACAATGCCCGGTTGGTTACGCGTTTTCGTCGAGATCAATCCGGTATCGCTCATGACGACTGCCATGCGCGGGCTTCTGGCGGGAAATGTCACCCTGACGCAGTTGGGGCTGGCCCTGCTGACCCCTGCCCTTCTGACTGCCGTGCTCGCCCCGCTGACCCTTTGGCTTTATCGCCGCCGCAATTAGGCGTTGATCATTCACATGCTGGAATTCAGGCCGATGAGCCAGCGGGTTGGTTTCGAGTCCCCAGTGCAGTGGACCGTTCGTCCATAAGCACCGGGGATCGGGAAGGCGCATCCCTGGCCATCAATGTGAACCCTCATTCGCCGTAAGGGACCCAGATGTTCTTCACCTGAACGGCCCGGCGCAGAAAGTCCTTGCCCAGGCCTTGGCTGTTGCTGAGCCAGTCGCGCTGGCGGCCATTGTTGATCCAGGTCGCCTTCAGATTGCCGCATGAGGCTATCTCGACCATCGTGCTGCCCTCTTTCGAGCCGGCATACCAGATCGCATCGACCTCATCGTGCTCCGCCAGTGTTTTTGCCAGGACGTCACGCTCGCCGGTGACGATATTCACCACGCCGCCCGGCACATCGGAGGTGTCGAGCACCTGATAGAAATTGGTGGCAAGGAGTGGATGACGGGCCGAAGGCACTGCGATTACCCGGTTGCCCATGGCAATCGCGGGAAGCACCAGCGAGACGAAGGACAGGAGCGGCAGTTCGTCCGGGCAGACGATGCCCATGACGCCCCAGGGTTCGTTCATCGCCAGCGTCACGTGACGCGACTTGGTGGAATGCACGGCGCCATCATATTTGTCGGCCTGCGCGGCATAATAGAATATCCGGCGCAAACTGACCGCGAATTCTTCCGATGCGGCCCTGGCGGAAACCCCGGTACTTGTCGCGAGCAGCGCTTCGAACTCGGCCTGGCGGGTGCTGAGGTTTTCGCCGAGATAGTACAGCACCTGCGCGCGGTTGTGTGCCGTTGCGCCGCCCCACGAACCGGCCTTGGCGGCGGCTTCCACGGCGTTGCGAATATCCTTGCGGTTACCGAGACCAGCCTGACCGATGACCTGACCGCCCTTGCCGATAACTGAATAAGAGTAACCACTGTCTGGCCGCGATTGCTTGCCGCCGATGTAGTTTTTCGCCGTGCGGTCGATCGTGCCGGCGGCTGCGATTTTCGCGTCACCATCCGGCGCAGCGGCAGGTTTGAAAGCGGTTTCCGCCTTGGCCAGCGGCAGGCGCTTTTCCCAATCCGCGGTCAGATATTCGTAAAGACCTTCACGGCCGCCTTCGCGGCCGAAGCCACTTTCGCGATAGCCGCCGAAACCGGCGCCTGCATCAAGCAGGTTAGTCGAGTTGATCCAGACGACACCTGCCTTGACCCGCGCCGCCATGTCGAGCGCGAGATTGATGTTTTCCGACCAGATCGATGCGGCGAGGCCATATTTCGTATTGTTGGCAAGCGCAATCGCTTCATCCGGCGTGCGGAAGGTGCTCGCGGTCGCAACGGGCCCGAAGATTTCCACTTCGCACACCGTCGAAGCAGGTTCCACATCGGTGAAGAAACCAGGTGCGAAATAGCTGCCCTTGGCCGGAAGCCTGACGGGCGCCTGCCACAACTTACCGCCGTCAATCTTGCCCTGTTCGACCAGCGCGGTGACGCGCTTCAGCTGACCGGCCGAGACAAGCGCGCCAATATCCATGGCCTTGTCGAGCGGATCGCCGACACGCAAGGTTTCCATGCGCTTGCGCAGCTTGTTGTAGAAGCGCGGCGCGATGCCTTCCTGGACAAGGATGCGCGATCCGGCACAGCAGACTTCGCCCTGGTTGAACCAGATCGCATCGACAACGCCCTCCACCGCACCATCCATGTCTGCGTCTTCGAACACGATGAAGGGTGACTTGCCGCCAAGCTCCAGCGACAGTTTCTTCTCCGAACCGGCGATCTGTTCACGGATGATGCGGCCGACTTCGGTCGAGCCGGTGAAGGCAACCTTGTCGATGTCGTCATGGCCGCAGATCAGCGCGCCCGTTGCGCCATCGCCGTGAACAATGTTGACGACGCCGGCAGGCAGCCCGATCTCGTGGCAGACTTCGGCAAAGGCGATCGCAGTCAGCGGCGTCAGTTCCGCTGGCTTCAGCACGACCGTATTGCCGGCGGCAAGAGCTGGGGCGATCTTCCATGCCAGCATCAGCAGCGGGAAATTCCACGGAATGACCTGCCCGCAGACACCGACGGGCGAGAATCCCTCGAACTCCGTCTCGATCATCTCGGCCCAGCCGGCATGATGGTAGAAATGCCGTGCAACAAGCGGAATATCGATGTCGCGGGTCTCGCGAATCGGCTTGCCATTGTCCATGGTCTCCAACACGGCAAAGAACCGCTCGCGTTTCTGAATATGGCGGGCTATGGCATAGAGATATTTCGCACGCTCATGTCCAGGCAGCTTCGACCACTTGGCGAAAGCATTGCGTGCGGCTTTCACGGCGGCATCGACATCCTCGGCCGCGCCATGCGCTACTTTTGCCAGGACCGCGTCATTGGCCGGATTGATCACAGCGAAGGTCTTGTGTCCGCCGACGCCGGTGAACTTGCCGTTGATGAAATGGCCAAAGCCTGTTGCGTGCGTCTCGAGCCAATTGCGAACGTCGGTATCGCTCTCCGGTGCGGGGCCATAATCCATGGTGCGAAGAATGTCCTTGATCTGTCCCATGTCAGAGCCTTTCCCGGCCATATTGGCCGCATTCTGTTCCTCAGGCGAGCGCGTGGCGCGAAGACGCGGCGTAGCGGCCCGTCACATAATGTTCCAGCTGACGCTCGATATCGCCGAGCATCGAACTCGCTCCGAGACGGAACAGATCCGGCTGCAGCCAGGGCAGCCCAAGCTCTTCCTTCATCAGGATCAGCCAGTTCAGGGCGTCCTTAGCGGTTTTCATGCCGCCGGCCGGCTTGAAGCCGACCGTCTGGCCGGAAAGCTCGCCATAGTCGCGCAAGGCGCGCAGCATGATCAGGCTGACGGGAAGCGTGGCATTCACCTCTTCCTTGCCGGTCGACGTCTTGATGAAATCGGCACCGGCCTGCATCGCCACCATGGAGGCGCGGTAGACATTGCGCAGCGTGTTGAGATCGCCGGTGGCCAGAATGGCTTTCATGTGGGCTTCGCCGGATGCTTCGCGCATCTGTGCGATCTCGTCGTGGAGCGCCGGCCAGTTCTGCGTCAGCACATGTTCGCGCGTGATGACGATGTCGATTTCAGCGGCGCCTTCGCCCACCGCATAATGGATTTCGGCAAGGCGCTGTGGCAGCGGCGTCAGGCCGGCTGGAAAACCGGTTGCCACCGAAGCGACGGGAATACCCGAGCCGTGCAAAGCCTTTACTGCGTGCGGTACCATTGTCGGGTAAACGCAGACGGCTCCTACCCGAATGTTCTCATCGGCGAGGCCCAGCGCCTCGAGAATATCGTCGCGAACGGGGCGTTTCGCCTTGGCGCACAGACGGCGGACACGGCCGGGCGTATCGTCACCGGCAAGCGTGGTGAGATCGATGCAGGCGATCGCCTTGACGAGCCAAGCGGCCTGATACTCCTTCTTTACGGTCCGGCGCGTCGTCAGCGTCGCGGCACGGCGTTCCGTCGCCGAACGGTTGACGGCGATGTCCTCGAACCATTCCGGCTTTAGTTTGGTGCCGGTGTTGCGCGCATGGGAATGTGCCAGCTGGATTTCTGTTCCATTTGAAACCACTGCATGTTGCGTGTTCATCCCCGACCCTTCCTGTGATCGATCAAGCGATTGAGCGGGGTGGCGGCAACGATGACAATACCGGTGCCAGCAATCTGTAGAAGCGGCCCAATCCGGATTGACTATATTACCAACAACCCCAAGCTGCAAAGAAAGTGGCTGGCCATTGCCGAAACCGCGCACGGCGGAAAGTACGGCGATGGTGCTTGCCTTTTGCATCGCGCAGGAAATATGTTCGCTCAGTCCCCTCAAAGCCCCGAGTCTTCCCATGCCCGTCCAGATAACGCCTGAAAGCATCGCTGGAATCGAGCATCTGATCCGCCCGCACATCCGCCACACGCCGGTCCTGCGCGTCGACATGACCGATTTCAATCTTGTCTCCCGCCCCGTCGATCTCAAGCTTGAATGTCTGCAGCATTCGGGATCGTTCAAGGCGCGTGGCGCTTTCACCAACCTCTTGACCCGGACCGTGCCGGAAGCCGGGGTCGTCGCTGCCTCCGGCGGCAATCACGGTGCTGCGGTTGCCTATGCCGCCATGCGGCTCGGCGTCCCCGCCTCCATCTTTGTCCCTGGCGTCACCTCCCCGGCCAAGGCAGAACGCATTCGCAGCTATGGCGCCAGGCTGGTTATCGGCGGCGACCGCTATGCCAACGCTCTGGCCGCCAGTGAACGATTCGCTGAAGAAAGCGGCGCCCTGGCGATCCACGCCTTCGATCAGCCGGAAACCCTGCTCGGCCAGGGAACACTCGGCGCGGAGATCAAGGCCGATCTGCCGGAAATCACCACGCTCCTGGTGGCGGTGGGTGGCGGTGGCTTGATCGGCGGCATTGCCGCCTGGTTTCGTGGCAAGGTGAAGATCGTGGCCGTCGAACCGGAAGGGGCGCCGACCCTGCACCACGCTTTGGCAGCCGGAGAACCCGTGGACGCGCCGGCCGAAGGCATTGCCGCCGATCTCGCTTGCGCCCAAACGTGTCGGCAAATTGATGTTTCCAATCGCTGCGGCTTTCGTGGAACGCTCGGTGCTCGTCACCGACGATGATATCCGCACAGCGCAACTGGCGCTGTGGGACAAGGTTCGTATCGTCGCCGAGCCGGGTGGCGCTGCAGCATTCGCCGCTCTGCTGTCGGGAAGATACTCGCCGGGGCCGGATGAGCGCGTCGCCGTCCTCGTCTGTGGCGCCAATACGACCGCTGTGAAGTTCGATTAAACTCGAGACATGTCACCTTGGCCTCTAAACGCCAAAAACCCCGCTTGAGCGGGGTTTTGCTTGGAGAAGCTGGTTTTGATGGCATTGATGTGGTTGCGGGGACAGGATTTGAACCTGTGACCTTCAGGTTATGAGCCTGACGAGCTACCGGGCTGCTCCACCCCGCGTCACCAAGAACGGCCAAGTTGCCGCAGCAGCCCGGATTTTTCCGTTTGTCCGGCCTTTTGCCTGAAGGAGGCTTTGGGCCGGACGGGGAGCTGCTCCACCCCGCGCCACCATCCGGCTGTTGACCGGAATTGTCTGTGGCTTTTGCGTGTTTTGCGTAAGTTTGATCTTACTTTGTTTGGTCTGCAAAAGCAAAAGGCCGCCCTGCATTGAAAGCGGCGGCCTGTTGGATTGTTCTGTTTGGTGAGAAGATTTTGTATCGCATGCAGCTTATCCATGCGTGAACGTTGCGTTTAGCAGACCTGGCAGCGACCTACTCTCCCGCGTCTTGAGACGAAGTACCATTGGCGCTGGGGCGTTTCACGGCCGAGTTCGGAATGGGATCGGGTGCGGCCACCCCGCTGTAACCACCAGGTCAGCAAAGCGCAACGTTATGTGAGAAGCTGGAAGTTTTTTGTCTCACGCGCCGTATCGTCCCTGCCGGGACGGGCGCTGCGACGGCGCGTGGCAAGCCACGACGACCTATCGGTCTGTATGGGTAATTTTTCTGGACTGTTTCCAGAAGGAGCCCATACAGCACGCTAGTGCGTCCGAGCCGTTGCGAGGCCCTCGCGGAGCATAGGGTCGAAGACCCGCTCATGCGTGAGCGCTTTTTAGATCGAATATGCATCGCGTTGCGATGGATATGAGTAATGAGAATGATCAAGCCAATCGAGCTATTAGTACCGGTAAGCTTCATGCGTTGCCGCACTTCCACACCCGGCCTATCAACGTGGTGGTCTTCCACGGCTCTGATAGGGAATACTCGTTTTCAGGTGGGTTTCCCGCTTAGATGCCTTCAGCGGTTATCCCGTCCGTATATAGCTACCCTGCTATGCGGCTGGCGCCACAACAGGTCCACCAGAGATACGTCCATCCCGGTCCTCTCGTACTAGGGACAGATCCTGTCAATATTCCTACACCCACGGCAGATAGGGACCGAACTGTCTCACGACGTTCTGAACCCAACTCACGTACCGCTTTAAATGGCGAACAGCCATACCCTTGGGACCTGCTCCAGCCCCAGGATGCGATGAGTCGACATCGAGGTGCCAAACAACCCCGTCGATATGGACTCTTGGGGGTCATCAGCCTGTTATCCCCGGCGTACCTTTTATCCGTTGAGCGATGGCCCTTCCACGCGGGACCACCGGATCACTATGACCGACTTTCGTCTCTGCTCGACTTGTCAGTCTCGCAGTCAGGCGGGCTTATGCCATTGCACTCGACGACCGATTTCCGACCGGTCTGAGCCCACCATCGCGCGCCTCCGTTACTCTTTAGGAGGCGACCGCCCCAGTCAAACTACCCACCATACACTGTCCCGGATCCGGATAACGGACCGCGGTTAGACATCCATATAGGTAAGGGTGGTATTTCAAGGATGACTCCACCATGGCTGGCGCCACGGCTTCAAAGTCTACCACCTATCCTACACATGCCGACACGAATGCCAGTGTAAAGCTATAGTAAAGGTGCACGGGGTCTTTCCGTCTAACCGCAGGAACCCCGCATCTTCACGGGGAATTCAATTTCACTGAGTCTGCGTTG
The DNA here is from genome assembly GCF_025452215.1 of Phyllobacterium sp. A18/5-2. Lineage (NCBI taxonomy): Bacteria > Pseudomonadati > Pseudomonadota > Alphaproteobacteria > Hyphomicrobiales > Phyllobacteriaceae > Phyllobacterium > Phyllobacterium sp. A18/5-2. The sequence continues at coordinate 75,829 of NZ_CP104968.1, forward strand.
GAGACAGCGGGGAAGTCGTTACGCCATTCGTGCAGGTCGGAACTTACCCGACAAGGAATTTCGCTACCTTAGGACCGTTATAGTTACGGCCGCCGTTTACTGGGGCTTCGATTCAAAGCTTGCACCTCTCCTCTTAACCTTCCAGCACCGGGCAGGCGTCAGACCCTATACGTCGTCTTGCGACTTCGCAGAGCCCTGTGTTTTTGGTAAACAGTCGCTACCCCCTGGTCTGTGCCACCCTCCTTGACTTGCGTCAAAAAGGGTCACGCTTCTTCCGAAGTTACGCGTGCAATTTGCCGAGTTCCTTCAACGCAGTTCTCTCAAGCGCCTTGGTATTCTCTACCAGTCCACCAGTGTCGGTTTAGGGTACGGTCCTTATACGCGGGAGCTATTTCCTGGGACCGCTTCGAAGCCCCTCCAATCCAATAAGGAGGAACAACACACGCGATCCGTCACTACCCGCAGGCCCACGAATATTAACGTGGTACAGTTTTCAACCCATCGACTACGCCTTTCGGCCTCGCCTTAGGGGCCGGCTAACCCTGCTCAGATTAACTTTAAGCAGGAACCCTTGGACTTTCGGCGAGGGATCTTCTCACTCCCTTTATCGTTACTCATGTCAGCATTCTCACTTCTGATACCTCCAAAGGCCCTCACGGGTCCCTCTTCAACGGCTTACAGAACGCTCCGCTACCACTTGCAGTAAACTGCAAATCCACAGCTTCGGTGTATGGCTTGAGCCCCGGTACATTTTCGGCGCAAAGACCCTTATTTAGACCAGTGAGCTGTTACGCTTTCTTTAAATGATGGCTGCTTCTAAGCCAACATCCTGGTTGTTTTGGGATCCTCACATCCTTTCCCACTTAGCCATAACTTAGGGACCTTAGATGGTGGTCAGGGTTGTTGCCCTCTTCACGACGGACGTTAGCACCCGCCGTGTGTCTGCCGATTAGTACTCTTCGGTATTCGGAGTTTGGTTAGGTTTGGTAAATCGGTGAGATCCCCTAGCCCATCCAGTGCTCTACCCCCGAAGGTATTCTGATCGACGCTCTACCTAAATAGATTTCGCGGAGAACCAGCTATCTCCAAGTTTGATTGGCCTTTCACCCCTAGCCACAAGTCATCCCAATCTATTGCAACAGATGCGGGTTCGGTCCTCCAGTAAGTGTTACCTTACCTTCAACCTGCTCAGGGCTAGATCACTTGGTTTCGGGTCTAATCCAACGAACTGAACGCCCTGTTCAGACTCGCTTTCGCTGCGCCTACACCTACCGGTTTAAGCTTGCTCGTCAGACTAAGTCGCTGACCCATTATACAAAAGGTACGCTGTCACCCAGAACAAATCTTGGGCTCCAACTGTTTGTAGGCATTCGGTTTCAGGATCTCTTTCACTCCCCTTGTCGGGGTGCTTTTTCACCTTTCCCTCACGGTACTGGTTCGCTATCGGTCATGCACGAGTACTTAGGCTTGGAGAGTGGTCTCCCCATGTTCAGACAGGATTTCACGTGTCCCGCCCTACTCAAGGACTTTTATTCGCATTACGTGTACGGGGCTGTCACCCACTTTAGCCACCCTTTCCAGAGTGTTCCACTTGTCTCATAAAAGCCACTGGCCTGGTCCGCGTTCGCTCGCCACTACTTACGGAGTCTCGTTTGATGTCCTTTCCTCCGGG
>NZ_CP104968.1:82500-519824 GCF_025452215.1 Phyllobacterium sp. A18/5-2
AAGGTCAGGAAGGTCAGCCGTTCGGTCTTGATACCGGAAAGCTTCGCTGCCTTCTCATTGCCGCCCATCGCGTAGATGCGCCGGCCAACCGTCATGCGCTTGGTGACGAAGACGAACAGCGCAATCAGGATCGACATGACGATCAGGACATTCGGCAGCCCTTTATAGGAGGACAGCAGATAGGTGAGGAACAGCACGATACCGGCGATGATCAGGTTCTTGGCGACAAAGAGTGCAAAGGGCTCGCCCTCATAACCATGCTTCTCCCGCTTGGCCCGGCCGCGCACACTGAAATAGATCATCAGCGCCACGAGGATGATGCCGACGAGCATCGAGGTGATATTGAAGCCGGGATAGGCGAAAAAGTCGGGAATGAAGCCGGAACTCAGCAACTGGAATTGCGGCGGGAATGGACCGACGGACTGGCCGCCCAGCAGCCACAGCGCCAGCCCGCGGAACACGAGCATGCCGGCCAGGGTGACGATGAACGAAGGTATCTTGTGATAGGCAACCCAGTAGCCTTGGGCCGCGCCAATGGCGCCGCCCATGACGAGGCAAAGAATCGTCGCCGGGATGTAGTGGATTTGCCATCGCACCATCATGACGGCGGCAAGCCCACCGATGAATCCGGACACCGAGCCAACCGAAAGGTCAATGTGCCCAGCCACAATCACCAGCAGCATGCCGAGAGCCATGATGATGATGTAGCTGTTCTGCAATACCAGATTGGTCAGGTTGACCGGCCTGAACAACACACCATTGGTGGTGAACTGGAAGAAGAGCATGATCAGAATGAGTGCCAGCACCAGACCGTATTCGCGGTAGTTGCCTTTCAGCGCGGATCCGTCCGTCTTGAAGTCTTTTTTCCCTTGGGTTGCTGCGGTTTCAATAGTCATGATGCTTTCCCTTCAGCACGGATAATGGCGCGCATGATTTTTTCCTGGCTGGCTTCGCTGGCCGGCATTTCGCCGACAAGCCTGCCCTGGTTCATCACATAGATCCGGTCGCAGACGCCGAGCAGCTCTGGCATTTCCGACGAGATCATCAGCACGCTTTTGCCTTCGCTTACCAGTTGGTTGATGATCGTATAGATTTCGTATTTTGCGCCGACGTCGATGCCGCGTGTCGGCTCGTCAAGAATCAGCAGATCCGGATTGGCAAACAGCCATTTCGACAGGACAACCTTCTGCTGGTTGCCACCGGAAAGGTTTCCGGTCTTCTGATAGATGCTCGATGAACGGATATTGGTCTTGCGGCGATATTCGTTCGCCACCCTCAGTTCCGCCATGTCATCAAGCACGCCATTGTGCGAAACGCCGCCAAGATTGACGATCGTGGCATTGTGCTTGATATGGTCGATCAGATTGAGGCCGAAGGTCTTGCGATCTTCCGTGACATAGGCGATGCCGTTGTCGATCGCCTTGCCGATGGTCGAGACGTCAGCTTTCTGACCCTTGATGAACACCTCGCCGCTGATCTTGCGTCCGTAGGCCTTGCCAAAGACGCTCATCGCAAATTCAGTACGCCCGGCGCCCATGAGCCCGGCGATGCCGACGACCTCGCCCTTGCGGACATTGAGGTTGATGCCATTGATGACGGTGCGATCGCTGTGGATATGGTGATGGACCACCCAATCCTTCACCTCGAACACGACCTCGCCAATATTGGGTTCACGCTGCGGAAAGCGGTCGGCCAGCTGACGCCCGACCATGGACGTAACAATCCTGTCTTCCGAAATCTCGCCCTTGTCGAGGGTTTCGATCGTAGCGCCATCGCGCAGCACCGTAATGCGGTCCGCAACCTTCCCGACTTCGTTCAGCTTGTGCGAAATCAGGATCGAAGAAATGCCATGGGCCTTGAACTCGAGGAGCAGGGCCAGCAATGCGCCGCTGTCCTTTTCGTTGAGGCTTGCCGTCGGCTCATCGAGGATGAGAAGCTCGACTTCCTTCGATAGCGCCTTGGCAATCTCCACCAGTTGCTGCTTGCCCACACCGAGATTGGTGATCAACGTCAGCGGATCTTCTTTCAAGCCGACTTTGGCGAGGAGTTCACGAGTGCGGTTTTCCGCAACGTGCCAGTCAATGACACCGAATTTCGCGGGTTCATTGCCGAGGAAGATATTCTCGGCAATGGACAGGAGCGGAACCAGCGCCAGCTCCTGATGGATAATGATGATGCCCTGCTTTTCACTATCGCCAATGTCGCGAAAGTGCTGCTCCTGACCGTTGTAGAAGATTTCGCCCTCATAGCTGCCATGCGGATAAACACCGCTCAGCACTTTCATCAGGGTCGACTTTCCGGCGCCGTTCTCACCCACCAGAGCGTGAATTTCGCCTTTACGCACATCGAGGTTGACATTGTTCAGCGCCTTCACACCAGGAAACGTCTTGGTGATGTTGCGCATTTCGAGGATGGTTTCCATCGAGATCCTCATCGACGCGTCTGCAGCAATATTGCCTGCTGGGGCGTCGTTTCCTTCTGCAATTTATATTTGGCTCTGCGCCCTTGCGCCACCGAAAACATTTTCCGGCAAGCCCCTATCGACATGGCAACGAACCCTGCGCGGTAAACGCAGGGTTCGGCATTGATCAAAGTCCTACTTGATCTGGTCTTCCGTATAGTAGCCGCCGCCAATCAGGATTTCTTTCCAGTTGGTCTTGTCGACTTCGACGGGCTTCAGCAGGTAGGACGGAACCACCTTGACACCATTGTTATAGGTCTTGGTGTCGTTGATCTCCGGCTCTTCACCCTTGAGAACCTTGTCGATGAGGTTGGCCGTTACCTTGGCCAGTTCACGCGTGTCCTTGTAGATCGTCGAGTACTGCTCACCGGCAATGATCGACTTGACCGAAGGCACTTCGGCATCCTGTCCGGATACGAACGGGAATGGCTGGTCGGCCGTGCCGTAGCCGACACCGCGCAGCGACGAAAGGATGCCGATCGACAGACCGTCATAGGGCGAAAGGACGGCATGGACCTTCTTGTCGGTATAATACGCCGACAGGAGGTTATCCATACGCGCCTGGGCAACAGCACCATCCCAACGCAGCGTACCGACCTTGTCCATGCCGGTCTGACCGGACTGGACAACAAGCTTGCCGCTGTCGATCAGGGGCTGCAGGACGGACATGGCGCCATCGTAGAAGAAGAAGGCGTTGTTATCGTCAGGTGAACCGCCGAACAGTTCGATGTTGAACGGGCCTTTTGCCTCCGGAAGACCAAGAGCCTTCACGAGCGAACCTGCTTGCAGGACACCCACCTGGAAGTTGTCGAAGGTGGTGTAGTAGTCGACATTGGCAGAGTCGCGGATAAGGCGATCATAGGAGATGACCTTGATGCCGGCATCGTGCGCCTGCTGCAGAACGTTCGACAGGGTCGTGCCGTCAATGGCGGCGATCACCAGAACCTTGACACCTTTGGTGACCATGTTCTCGATCTGCGCGAGCTGATTTGGAATGTCGTCTTCCGCATACTGCAGATCGGTGCTGTAGCCGCGTTCCTTCAGTGCCTTGACCATGTTATCGCCATCGGCAATCCAGCGCGCCGACGACTTGGTCGGCATGGAAATGCCGACGGAGCCCTTGTCCTGAGCGAAGGTCTGCGTACCCATCACACCAAGTGCGATCAATCCCGCGGCAAATAGTTTGAGCATTTTCACGTCTGTTCCTCCCAGTTTTCAATCATGTCCGATGCTATATCGTCGGCTGCGACCGATATTCCTGCACCGAACCAGTTCCTCCCAGAGCGGGGTCGCTTCAACGTCTATCCGAAAAGTATGACTTTTGGAATAGGGCTTTCGCTACGTTGTGGAAATCACCCACGCCCGCTGGTTCCGCCCTTGGCCACTTCCGCCAAAGACCGTTTACATCAATATAATACTATTATACTATTTTTGAAAAGAGTGGTTCTCGCGCTTGCGGGGGCGATAATTCATATACCCAAAAATCCGGGAGGAAAGCCTTGAATCTGGTTCAGTTGACGAATGCCAATGGAAAGCGGCAGGTCGCCGTACGTGTTGGTGACGAATTCCGGCAGGTGAAGCGTACACGATCCGTACTTGAGCTGGCGCACGCGGCGATCGAAGCGAAGACCGGCATCGCGAACATCGTGGAAAGCCGTGGAGTTGGCAAGAAACTGGATATCGCCACTGCCTATGCGGAAGGCCGCCTGCTTCCACCGGTCGACACGCACGACCCGGCGCACATTCATCTGACCGGTACGGGTCTGACACATCTCGGATCGGCGGCGACGCGCGATGCCATGCACCGCAAGATCGGCGACGCCCAGGAAGAAACCCTGACCGATTCGATGAAGATGTTCCGCATGGGTCTGGAGAGCGGAAAGCCGAAGAAGGGCCAGACCGGCGTCCAGCCCGAATGGTTCTACAAGGGCAATGGGTCCATGTTGACCGGCCCCGGGCAGCCGTTGCTATCGCCAGCTTTTGCCGATGATGCCGGCGAAGAACCGGAGATCGCGGGTATCTATGTGATCGGCCCGGATGGTTCGCCCTTCCGCATCGGCTTCACACTCGCCAACGAATTTTCCGACCACGTGATGGAACGTGTCAATTATCTCTACCTCGCTCATTCAAAGCTGCGGCCCTGCTCGGTTGGTCCCGAATTGATCGTCGGCGATCTTCCCGCCGATATCCGGGGGGCTTCCCGTATCGTGCGCAAGAACAAGACCATCTGGGAAAAGCCCTTCCTTTCGGGCGAAGACAACATGTCCCACACGATCGCCAATCTCGAACATCATCACTTCAAATATGCAGTGTTCCGCCAACCCGGCGATGTTCATGTCCATATGTTTGGCACCGCAACGCTCTCTTTTGCCGATGGTGTGAAAGCAGAGAATGGCGACGTGTTCGAGATTGAAGCGCCTGCCTTTGGCTTACCGCTGCGTAACCCGCTCAAGGTCGAAAAGCCGTTGAAGGTTAAAGTGACCGCCCTTTGATTTCGCGTGCCGGCCGGATCTAGGCTTCTCTGGCCTGGCCGGCCGTCAGCACCCGTTCGGCGCCCTCGCGAATAACGACACGCATGGCTTCCTTGGCCGCTTCTGCGTCGCCGGCCTTGATCGCGTCGGCGATTGCCGCGTGCCTTGCAACCGAGCGGACGTGGCTTTCGGAGTTTGGTATCGGCGAACTGATTGTGAAGGTGGTGACCAGCGCCACTTCGATCAGGGCACTGATCGAACGCATGAACGGATTCCCGGAAGCATCGGCAATTCCGATGTGGAACTGCAGATCGCTATAGACGAATTCCTGGGCGGACTCACGCGCGCTCCCCATGCGCGCAACCCAATGATACAGCTTCTCGAGTTGCGCGTCGGTTCGCCGGAGCGCCGCGAGGCCAGCTGCTTCAGGCTCCAGCGCAAGGCGCATTTCGACGATGCTGGACAAAAAATGCGCGCTTGCTCCCGCTTCGAAGTGCCAGACGAGAATATCAGGATCGAAGAGGTTCCAATGCGAGCGCTCCAGCACGCGCGTGCCGATCTTGGCCTTTGGTTGGATCAAGCCCTTGGCCGCGAGCGTCTTCAACGCCTCGCGCAGCACCGTTCTCGATACGCCGAATCGCTCGAGCAATTCCGCGTCGCCAGGCAGAATGCTGTTTTCGGGATAGGCACCACTGATGATCTTAAGCCCGAGATCGCGCATGACATGGCCATGGTGTGTCCGCGATTGGCCCGCCGTGCGAAAATCGTAATGGGTGAGCTCGTTGCCTGCCAACTCTTTGCCTGCTATCTGCTTGTATGTCTGGGGAGCCCGGCCAACAATCGCCGTCGCTTGAAGCGATACGGCTCTGCCTCCCTGCCTGCCTCCCAACCTCTGCACACTATTTATAATATAATAATATCAATAACAATGTGCAAAGCTCGATTGCCTGCATGAATAACCCGCCCGCTTGCCAATTTAGCCCGACGCAGTGTTAAGTCAGGCATGGCATTCACACTCCGGCAGTTGCAATATTTCGTCGCCGTCGCAGAGCAAGGCTCGATTACGCGTGCCGCGCAAAACCTGTCGATTTCACAGTCGTCGATCACCGAGGCAGTGAAGGAACTTGAAAGCGATCTCGGGGTTGAACTCTTCGAGCGTCATCCGCGCGGGCTTGACATCACCTATAACGGCCATCAGTTCCTGCGGCATGCCACGAAGATCCTGGCTGGTGTTTCAGATGCCCGCCGGTCTTTTTCCGCAGAAACGCCCAAACCGGCGGGCAAGCTCAACCTGGGTGTCACTTCGCTGGTGGCCGGTTACGTATTGTCCGACCTTCTGGCCCGATTTCGCCGTGCCAGCCCGGGCGTCGAGGTAAGCGCTATTGAGGACAACGGCTCTTACCTCGAGCACCTTTTGGTTGGCGGTGAGCTGGATGTGGCGGTGATGGTGATCTCGAACTTGCGTGACCGCATGGCGCTGCAGGCGGAAATCATCGAGACATCACCATACAGACTCTGGCTGCCGCTTGGTCATCCGCTGGTCAGCGCTGACATTATCTCTGTCAACGATATCGCAAGTGAACCCTTGATCATGCTGACGGTCGATGAAATCGAGGAAGATACCGGCAAGCTACTGACCGCGCTTGGTGCGCGTCCGCATGTTGCCTTCCGCACGCGCTCGGTCGAAGCCGTGCGCAGCCTGGTCGCCACGGGTGCTGGCATCGCGCTCCTGCCGGATCTTGTTTATCGCCCTTGGTCGCTTGAAGGTGACCGCATCGAGAGCCGCGATGTTTCCGGTGCTCTGCCTGTCGTGCAAGTCGGCATGGTCTGGCGGAAAGGTTCCAGTCTTCCACAGTCGGCACGTGATTTTGTTGGTATCGCCGAAGCTCTCCGCAGCGGCCGCGGCCGTTAGAATAATGCGATATCGGAAATTCCGATATCAGCCTTCTCATAAATGAATTTGCGAATGCGGAGAAATAAAGGCACTCTGACCTCCGGGAACACAGGCCGCAAAATGCGACCAAAACGGGAGAATTGAGATGAAGCAGATTCTGAAATCCTGCACGGCACTGACGCTGTCCCTCGCCTTCACGACACAAGTCCTCGCTCAGGAAGCTTTGAAGGAACTCGGCAAAGGCGAAGGCGAACTCTCCATTGTCGCGTGGCCCGGCTACATCGAACGCGGCGACACCGACAAGGCTTACGACTGGGTTACGGGTTTCGAGAAAGAGACGGGCTGCAAGATCAGCGTCAAGACTGCTGCCACATCGGATGAGATGGTGGCGCTGATGAATGAAGGCGACTTCGATCTTGTCACCGCATCCGGCGATGCTTCGCTCCGTCTCGTCGCCGGCAAACGCGTGCAACCGATCAACACCGATCTCATACCAAGCTGGAAGACTCTCGACGAACGCATGCAGAAAGCGCCTTGGCATACGGTCAAGGATGTGCACTACGGCGTGCCCTATGTCTGGGGTCCGAACGTGCTGATGTACAATACGGATGCCTTCAAGGATAAGGCGCCAACCAGCTGGAACGTCGTGTTCGAGGAGATGACCCTGCCGGACGGCAAGTCGAACAAGGGGCGAATACAGGCTTACGACGGCCCGATTCACATTGCCGACGCCGCCAACTACCTGATGTTCCACAAGCCGGAGCTTGGCATCAAGAACCCATACGAGCTCAACGAAGACCAATACAAGGCGGCGCTTGATCTCCTGCGTGTGCAGCGGACCCTCGCCGGACGCTACTGGCACGATGCGATGATCCAGATCGACGATTTCAAGAATGAAGGTGTGGTGGCTTCCGGTTCCTGGCCGTTCCAGGTCAATTTGCTGAAAGCGGAGAAGAAGCCCATCGCATCGGTTGTCCCCGAGGAAGGCGCCACGGGATGGGCTGATACGACCATGCTGCATGCCGACAGCCCGCATCCGAACTGCGCCTATATGTGGATGGAGCATTCCCTTTCGACGAAGGTCCAGGGCGATGTTTCTGCCTGGTTCGGCGCTAATCCTTCGGTCGGAGCAGCCTGCAAGGGCAATGAACTCCTGACCGATGAAGGCTGCGCAACCAATGGCTACAATGATTTCGACAAGATCAAGTTCTGGAGAACCCCAGTGTCGAAGTGCGAAAGTCAAAGCGAGTGTGTTCCCTATCACCGCTGGGTCTCGGACTATATCGGTGTGATCGGCGGACGGTGAGTTTTCGCGGGTACTCTCCATGCCCTCCCCCTTGTGGGGTGGGGGCTGCGAAGCAGCAGGGAGGGACAATTTGAAAATACGCTCGGCTTTGCAACATTAGTATACTTTTAACAACCCCCTCCCCGGACCTGCGGTCCGTCCCTCCCCCTCAGAGGGAGGGTTGGAGGCGGATCACCCTGGAGCAAACCATGACCGCCGTCCTCTTCGAGAATGTATCGCGCCACTTCGGTGCCGTGCGTGCCGTGGATGCAGTCGACCTTGCCATAGCCGAGGGCGAATTCTTCGCCATGCTCGGTCCATCGGGTTCTGGCAAGACTACTTGCCTTCGATTGATGGCAGGGTTCGAACAGCCAACCGGCGGGCACATCGAGATATTCGGTGAAACAGCGGAAGGCGTGCCGCCTTACCGCCGTAGCGTCAACACGGTATTTCAGGATTATGCGCTGTTCCCGCACTTGAATATCCTCGACAATGTCGCCTATGGCCTGATGGTCAAGGGCGTCGGGAGGGGAAGAACGGCGCAAGGCAGCGGAAGACGCTCTCGCCATGGTGAAGCTGCCCGGCTACGGAACCCGCCGCCCGGGCCAGCTTTCGGGTGGCCAGCGCCAGCGTGTTGCGCTCGCCCGCGCATTGGTCAACAAACCGAAAGTTCTGCTTCTGGACGAGCCGCTCGGCGCCCTCGATCTGAAACTGCGCGAGCAGATGCAGGAAGAGCTCAAATCCCTGCAGAAAACCCTCGGCATTACGTTTGTCTTCGTCACACATGATCAAGGTGAAGCACTGTCGATGGCCGACCGCATAGCCGTGTTCAACGACGGCAAGATTCAACAGCTGGGTACACCGGAAGAGGTCTACAAGCAGCCGCGAACCCGTTTTGTCGCCGATTTCGTCGGCTCCTCCAATGTCCTGCCACCAGAATTTGTCAAACAACTGGGCGCTGCAAACCAATATGCCAGCCTTCGGCCCGAGGCGATTACGCTGGGTCGTGGCGGCGATGGCAAGCTGGCCCTCGATGGAACGGTGCTGTCGCGCAGTTTCCTCGGTGCCGCCAATCGCGTGCTTGTCAGTGTCAACGGCACGAAGATTAACGTCATGAGTCCGGCAACGGCCTCGATCCCCGCTGAAGGCAATCCAGTCACATTGAGCTTCGATCGTGCCGACTTGCATTTGATGGATCAGGCGTCATGAGCGCGATCGTCGAACAACGATCGATTCTCCCGGATCGCGGCAGCCTAACCAGCCGCGTCTCGGATTTCCTCTGGAAGCACCCCCATGTGCTTCTTACTATTTTACTTGCGCCGCCGCTTCTCTGGCTGGGTGTCATCTATCTCGGTTCGTTGTTCGCGCTGCTGCTGCAGAGCTTTTTCTCAATCGACGACTATTCCGGGCTGATCAACTATGAATTCACGCTCGCGACGTACAGACAGCTTCTGAACGAAGCCAATTTCGACATCATCGTGCGGACAGTGTCGATGGCTGCTATCGTGACGCTGGTCTCGGCTGTCATTGCCTTTCCGATCGCCTATTATGCCGCCCGCTACGCCCGGGGAAAATGGAAGGTGTTCTTCTATCTCGGTGTCATGCTGCCGCTCTGGTCGAGCTACCTCGTCAAGATCTACGCCTGGAAGCTCATCCTTGCCAAGGAAGGTATCCTGACCTGGCTCTTAACCAAGCTCAATCTGCTCTGGCTGCTCGACGCCTGGCTATCGCTCCCCGTCATCGGCGGCAATTCCCTTTCGGTGAGCTACACCGGCACGTTCATCGTCTTCGTCTATGTGTGGATGCCGTTCATGATCCTGCCGATCCAGGCAGCGCTTGAGCGCGTCCCGACCAACCTCATCGAAGCGTCCTCCGATCTTGGCGCCACCCCGCAACAGACCTTCCGGCACGTGCTGTTTCCGCTGGCCCTGCCTGGCATTGTGGCCGGATCCATCTTCACTTTCTCGCTGACCCTCGGCGACTATATCATCCCGCAGATCATCGGTTCCTCACGGCTGTTCATCGGCCAGGCGGTCTATGCCCAGCAAGGGACGGCCGGGAACATCCCGCTGGCTGCGGCCTTCACGGTCGTACCCATCGTGATCATGGGCCTCTATCTGTGGGGGGCAAGACGAATGGGGGCTTTCGATGCGCTCTGATCGCTCCAACACTGCACCCCTGGGTCTGAAGATGGCTGCGGCTGGCGGGCTGCTCTTCCTCCACCTGCCACTGCTGCTTATCTTCCTCTATGCCTTCACCACCGAGGAAAAGAGCTATCAGTTTCCGCCGCCCGGACTGACGTTGAAATGGTTTGCGGTGACATGGGACAGACCCGATGTGTGGCAAGCCCTGTCATTATCGGTGCGCGTGGCTTCGATTTCGACAGTCATCGCGCTTGCCCTTGGAACACTCTGCGCTGCAGCCGTCAGCCAGACCCGCTTCTTTGGCCGCGAGACCATTTCGCTGCTGGTCATCCTGCCCATCGCCCTCCCCGGCATTATCACCGGCATTGCCCTGCGTTCGGCGTTCAGCCTGGCGGATATTCCCTTCTCGTTCTGGACCATCGTTCTTGGCCACGCGACCTTCTGCATTGTCGTTGTCTACAACAATGCCGTGGCGCGCTTCCGCCGCGTCTCCGGTTCGCTGATGGAAGCGTCGATGGATCTTGGCGCGAACGGATTCCAGACCTTCCGTTATATCATTCTGCCGAATATCGGCACCGCACTGCTGGCTGGCGGCATGCTGGCCTTCGCGCTGTCGTTCGATGAGGTCATCGTGACCACTTTCACCGGCGGGCAACAGTCGACTCTGCCCATCTGGATGCTGCAGGAGCTTATCCGCCCGCGCCAGAGACCCGTAACCAATGTGGTGGCGATGGTCGTGGTAATCGTGACCTTCCTGCCCATTCTCGCAGCCTACTACCTTACTCGCGACGGCGACCAGATTGCCGGCTCGGGCAAATAATCAATCTTGGGAGAACATGCCATGGATACGAAATTGCTGATTGGTTCAAAGTTCGAAGCCGGAACGGAAGCCGAGGAACATGTCCTCAATCCGAAGACCGGTGCCAGGATCATTGACCTTGCCGAGGCCTCCCACAGCCAGATCGATGCAGCCGTCGACGCGGCGGAAGCAGCATTTGCCAGCTGGTCGCGCACGACCCCTGCCGAGCGATCCGGATATCTTCTGAAGATCGCCGACGCCATCGAGAAGCATGCGGACGATTTCGCTGCGCTCGAAGCGCTGAATTGCGGCAAGCCGATCAATGCGGTGCGCAATGACGAACTGCCTGCGATCATCGATTGCTGGCGCTTTTTCGCCGGAGCCGTCCGCACGCTCACATCTCCGGTTGCCGGCGAGTATCTGCCCGGCCATACATCGATGATCCGCCGCGATGCCATTGGCATTGTCGGCTCGATCGCGCCCTGGAACTACCCGCTGATGATGATGGCATGGAAACTGGCGCCTGCCATCGCCGGGGGGAACACCGTCGTGTTCAAACCTTCGGAACAAACACCGCTCACTGCGTTGAAAATGGCGCGGCTGCTGGCGCACATTCTGCCGGAGGGCGTGGTCAATGTCATTCTCGGGCGCGGCGAGACGGTTGGCAATACGCTGATCAACCATCCGAAGATCGGCATGGTGTCGATCACCGGCGATATTGCCACCGGCAAGAAGGTGCTGCAGGCGGCGGCAAAGACGGTGAAACGCACGCATCTGGAACTGGGCGGCAAGGCGCCTGTCATCGTCTATAACGATGCGGACCTTGAAGCAGTCGTGAATGGTATCCGCACCTTCGGCTATTACAATGCCGGACAGGACTGTACCGCAGCATGCCGCATCTATGCGCAGGATGGCATCTACGAAAAGCTGGTTGCCGACCTGACCTCTGCCGTCTCGACCATCCGCTATAATGAGGAAGACGATACGATCAACGAGATCGGTCCGCTGATCTCGGGGCGTCAGCGTGACCGCGTGGCAAGCTTCGTCGAACGAGCGACCGAGCAGAAGCATATCGAGATAACGACCGGTGGCGGCGCAGGCAGCAAGAACGGCTTCTTCTTTCAGCCGACTGTGGTTGCGGGCGCGACCCAGGAGGATGAGATCGTCCGACGCGAAGTGTTTGGTCCCGTGGTTTCCGTAACGCGGTTCAAAGACGACGATCAGGCAGTTACCTGGGCCAATGACAGTGATTATGGCCTCGCCTCGTCTGTCTGGACGCGGGATATTTCCAAGGCGATGAAAGCTGCATCCAGCCTGCAATATGGCTGCACCTGGATCAACACCCACTTCATGTTGACCAATGAAATGCCGCATGGCGGTGTCAAGCAATCGGGCTACGGCAAGGACATGTCGGTCTATGCGCTGGAGGATTACACGGCCGTGCGTCACATCATGATCAACCACGGATAGCCAGGTTCCGGGCTTGGCGGAGACTGCCAACTGTGGTTGTATCGCATCAGGAGTGACACCTGATGACGACACGCGGCTTTACCGGCCGGCGGCAACCGCCGGAAATCACAGATCGCATCCCGCCCGGCCAGTCCCTGACCGACGATTTTCCGGTCCTGTCTGCCGGACCTACACCGCGTATCCGTACGGAAGACTGGTCCTTCACGCTCAAGGCCGGTCCCAAGCCAATCATCAAATGGGATTGGGCCGAATTCAACACTCTGGCGCAAACGAAATTTACCCGCGATATTCATTGCGTTACTGCCTGGTCGAAACTCGATACGCGCTGGCAGGGCGTATTGATTGACGATGTCCTGGCGGAAGCCGGCATAGAGCCGCCAACGGAATTCACGCTGGCGCATTCCTATGACGGCTATTCGACGAATGTGCCTGCGAAAGATCTTCTCGGGGGCAAGGCGATGATCGCCACTTATTATGATGGCAAGCCATTGACGCCGGACCATGGCGGTCCCGCGCGTCTGCTGGTCCCGCATCTCTACTTCTGGAAATCTGCAAAGTGGATCAATGGCCTGCAATTCACCACACGCGACGAACCCGGTTTCTGGGAACTGCGCGGCTACCACACCTATGGCGATCCGTGGCGCGAGCAGCGCTACACCGGCGATTGAGAATGCAGGAGCAGGCAGTCTCCGCACAGGCGAAATGGCAGAAGGCGACCATCACTGGCCTCGTCAGGCAGACACCGCGCGTTATCAGTTTCTTCTTCAGGCCGTCCCTGATCTTCCCTTACAAGCCGGGTCAGCATGTCGATGTACGCCTGAGTGCCCCCGATGGCTATCAGGCGCAGCGCAGCTATTCGATCGCGTCAGCCCCAGAAAGTGGCGGCGTGATTGAGCTTGCCATCGAGCGCCTCGATGACGGCGAAGTTTCCACTTTTTTCCATGATGTTGCGACCATCGGCGATGAGATCGAGCTGCGGGGTCCAATCGGCGGACATTTCATCTGGACCGTCGAGGATGGCGGGCCGATCCTGCTGATCGGCGGCGGCTCCGGCGTGGTGCCGCTCGTTTCAATGTTGCGCCACCGCGCCGCACAAAACGCTTCGGCGCCAGTCCTGCTGCTCTACTCGGCTCGAACATGGGACGAGCTGATCTTCCGCGAGGAGCTGCTGGCCCTCAAGCAGGAAGGCAATCGTTTCGATCTCGTGCTGACCCTGACGCGCGAACATGCGGCACATATTGCCGATTACGACCGGCGTATCGATCCGGCGATGGTCGCGGAATTGCTGCATCGCATGCCATCGCCCCCAAATCAGGTTTTTGTCTGCGGATCGAATGCCTTTGTCATCGCAGCCTCCGACGCGCTGATTGCGGCGGATGTTCCGGCCGCAATCATCCGCACCGAGCGCTACGGCGTCTAGTTTGCCCTAATTCGGCAGCGCCTTGCTGCCGATCCGTGCACCGCTCGCCGTGTCGAACAGGTGGCTGGTCGCCGGGTCAATTGCCACGTGGAGCGTGTCATTCGGCTTGATCGAAAGGCGATCGCGGAACAGGCAGGAAATCTCCTGATTGCCGATCTTGCCGACCACCATGATCTCGGAGCCCGTCGGCTCGACCACATCGACCTTCACGGGGATGCCGCTATCAGCGATCCTGATGTGTTCCGGGCGGATGCCATAGGTTGCCTCAGCAGCCGTAGGTGAGCCCGTGCCGGCTGGCAATGGCAATTTGATGCCGTCCGGCGTAACAAACGCACCACCTTCGACCTTACCCTTTATAAAATTCATTGCGGGCGAGCCGATAAACCCGGCAACGAACAAGTTGGCCGGATAATCGTAAAGGTCGAGCGGAGTGCCGATCTGTTCTACAAGACCATCCTTCATCACCACGATCTTGTCGGCCATTGTCATGGCTTCGATCTGGTCATGCGTCACATAGACGATCGTCGTGCCAAGGCGCTGATGCAAACCTTTGATCTCGCTGCGCATTTGAACGCGAAGCTTGGCGTCGAGATTGGACAGCGGTTCGTCGAACAGGAACACCTGCGGGTCACGAACGATTGCACGCCCCATGGCCACACGTTGGCGCTGACCGCCGGAAAGCTGTCGCGGAAACCGGTCCAGCAGCTTTTCCAGACCAAGGATTTCGGCCGCACGCCCAACGCGGCTCTCCTTCTCCTGCTTAGGTGCATTCTTCAGCATGAGCGCAAAGCCCATATTGTCCGCAACCGTCATGTGCGGATAGAGCGCGTAGTTCTGGAACACCATGGCGATATCGCGCTCTTTCGCCGGCAGATCGTTGACCACGCGGCTGCCGATGGCAATCTCACCGCCGGTGATTTCCTCAAGCCCGGCGATCATGCGCAGCAGTGTCGATTTCCCGCAGCCGGAAGGCCCGACGAGGATGACGAACTCACCGTCTTCGATGTCGACCGAAACGCCATGCATGACGTTGACATTGCCGTAAGTCTTGGTGACGTCCCTGATGGAGACCGAGGCCATGCGACCCTCCCTGTTCTATACCTGAATTAACCGCCCTTGACGGCACCGGCAGTAAGGCCGGCAATGATCTGGCGTTGTGCAAAGACGGTGAGCAGCAGCACCGGCAACGTCACGACGAACGCAGCAGCGGCAAGCGGCCCCCAACTGACCTGTTCGAACGACAGCATGTTATAGACGGCGACCGGCAGCGTTCGCGTTTCGCGGCTCGCGAGTACGATGCCGAAGACGAAATTGTTCCACGAGAAGATAACCGCAAGGATCAACGACACGACGATGCCGGGTTTCGCGATCGGCAGTGCGACCATACGGAATACCTGCCATGAGGTTGCGCCGTCGATCATCGCGGCTTCCTCGAGTTCCATGGGGGTGGTTTCGAAATAGCCGATCATGATCCAGATGACGATCGGGACCGTTACGACGAGATGGATGATGATCTGCGGCCAGAGCGTCCCGAGGAGGCCCAATGTCTGGAACAGCAGGAAGAGCGGGATCAGATAGGACAGACCCGGCGTCATACGCGCGATCATGACGACGATCGCCGCCTTGTCGGCACGAAGACGGGCTATACCATAGCCGGCCGGGACACCAACCAGAAGCGCCAGCAGCGTCGCGGTACCTGTCACCAGAAGGCTGTTCCAGAAATAGTGGAGGAAATCGTTGGTGGCGAAGATGTCCGTATAATTCGACCAGGCGAAATTCTCCGGAATAAAGATCGGCGGATAGGCGCCGTTGTCGATTTCGTATTTCAGCGACAGCGACAGCATCCACAAAAAGAAGAAGATTGCCGGTGAAACGATCACGAAGACGACGAAGGCTGTCCCTACGGATTTAAGCAAATTGCGGCGCGCCATGATGTGTCTCCTCAACTATTCCACTTTGTCCGCTGGCGCAGATAGAGCAGCGCGAGCGACATGGTGATGATGACGATAAAGAAGACGACGGCCAGCGCCGAGCCGTAGCCAATATCGTAATAGGCGAAGGCAACATTATAGAGATAGATGTTGATTGTCTCCGATGCCGTGCCCGGCCCTCCCTGGGTCATGGCGAAGATGATGTCGAAGCTTTTCAGCGCATCGATGGAGCGAATGATCACGGCAACCATCATGAAAGGCAGGATCATTGGCAGCGTTATATAGCGGAACTTCTGCCAGCCATTGGCGCCATCGATCTCGGCACTCTCGAAGGGATCGCGCGGCATTGCCGCCAGCCCGCCCAACACAATCAGCATCACGAGTGGCGTCCACTGCCATGTCTCGACCAGCACGAGCGACGGGATCACGGTATTCTGGTTGAATATCCATTCCTGCGGACCAATTCCGATGAACGACAGCAGATAGTTGAGCACCCCGAGCTGCGGATGGAACATCATTGTCCAGACAAGCGCAATGGCCACGGGCGTTGCCATCATCGGCATGACGAAGATCCCTCGCAGCAACCCGCGCATCGGCAGTTTGCTGTCAAAGACAAGGGCCGCAATCGTGCCGAAAAACAGGGGAGCTACAACGGAAAGGACCGTATAGAGGATCGTGTGGCTCATCGATTCCCAGAACCGCTGGTCGCCGGCCAGCCTGGCGAAATTGGCGAGGCCAACGAAGCTCTTCTCACCGCCGAGATGCCATTCATTTACGCTCATCCACAGCGTGAACACCCACGGGAAAATGATCACCGCCCCAACGATGACCAGAGCCGGAATGACGAATGGCCAATAGCTTGGCTTCAAGCGGCTCTTGCCCACTTTCATTCCGGCTTTCCGTTGTTCACTGGTCAGGGTGGTCGGGGCGGTGATTGTCATCGGATTACTCGATCCTCAGCTTTCGCTTTTTGCCAGGACGGGACGGAATTCTTCCGTCGCACGTTTCATTTCCGTTGCGGGATCGGCGCCGCCAAGGAGGTTGGTCAATCCAACACCCATCACATCGCGGAACTCGGTGACTGGAACGATGACCGGCAAGCAAAGCTGGCTGATCGGCGCCGATTCCGACAGAACCTTCGCCCACTCGGCCGGCATGGTCACGCCCTTCAGCACTTCCGGATCGTTGAGGACCGAGTTGCGGAACGGAACGCCGGAGCCCGACTGCAACAGACGTGCTCCCATCTCTTTCGAAATTGCCCACTGGCAGTAGAGATAGGCAGCTTCCTTCTTCGACGAGCCTTCTGTTACGCCGATGCCGTCACCAAACGTCGGCGCCGCCTGTGCGGCCGGGCCCTTTGGCATGACGCCGTAGCCGACTTTGCCGACGACGCGGGACTTCTGCGGGTTTTCGAGCGGCGGTGCGAAGCCGATACCATCGAGCCACATGGCAACCTTGCCCTGCAGGAAGCTCGACTGGCATTCGGCCCAGTTGAAGCCGGTGACACCGGGAGGCGCGGATTTGGTCATGAGACGCTGGTAAAGCGTGGCTGCCTCGATCGCTTCAGGCGTATCGGTCTGCAGCTTGCCGTCCTCGACTGTGCTCTTGCCATAGCCGAGCATCAGGCTGGCCCAGACCGGCGTATTGGCGTTTTTCATGCCGCGGGCGACAAAACCATAAACGCCATTGTCCTTGTCGGTCAGCTTTTCGGCGGCAGCGACAAGTTCATCGAACGTCTTCGGATATTCGACCCCCTTGGCGGCAAAGAGCTCCTTGTTCCAGTAGACGATCCAGTAGTCCACCGAGAATGGCAGGCCCCCGAAGCGCCCGTTTTTGTCCTTGGCAAAGGCGAGACCAGCCTCGGCGAAATCGCTCTCGACCAGCGAGGGATCAGTCAGGCTCGGATCCTTGAGGAATGGCGTCAGATCCGCGAGCCAGCCGCCTTTTTCGAACTGCCGTTTCTGCACATGGTAGCTGATGTGGATGACATCAAAGCTTGGCTGGCCAGATGTGAGTTCGATGACTGCCTTCTGCCGCTGCTGCTGCTCGGGCGTCTGTTCGGAATTGACCTTGATGCCGGTCAGTTCTTCGAATTCCTTCTGATACTTCTGAAGAATATCGCCGCGCGGGCTCTTGATGAGATTGACCTCGAGGGTCGTGCCCGCATATTTCTTCCAGTCCACATTCGCGAATGCCGGCTTCAACCCGGTAATGCTTGCGGCACCCAGTGCCGCCGACCCGGCCAGGAACTGGCGGCGTGTCGGTTTAACGAAGTTCATGCTCATTGTATCCTCCTCGTGTGACTCATTCGAGTGGCAACTCCCATTACCAGCTTCGATGATTTAAAGTTTCAGCGCCAAATTTCTCGCATTGTTGATATGCACCGCAATTGCATCCATTGCCGCTTGCGGGTCGCGGGTTTCAATGGCCGTCAGCACCGCAAGATGCTCACGCATGACGGGGACAACGCGGCCGGTAATGCGGAACCTTTCCTGATTGATCAGCCGCATTTTGATCGCGTTGATGCGGTATGCCCTCGCAATGATCCCGTTCCCGAGGGAATCGATGATCGTTTCATGCAGGTTCCAGTCGATTGTCTGTGCACGCAGCTCGAGCTCGGGCGTCTCCCTGCCTTGCAACGCCTCCTCCAGCGTATCCTCATGCTCCTTCCGTAGCGTGGCCAGCAATTCGTCGGATGCGGAGGTGCAGAACAATGCAATCGCCTCCTTCTCCATGAACAGACGAAACTGAAAGGCTTCGCGGATCAGATTCAGGTCGATATGCGCAATCTGAATGCCACGCTGCGGGATAGTCTTGACCAGCCCCTCTGCCTCCAGACGCGGCACCAGTTCGCGAATGGCCCCAAGCGGCATTCCGGTCATCGCGACAAGCTGCCGCTGTGATACGAACTGTCCCGGATTGATATCACGGGCAAGAAGATGCTCCGTGAAGCTCGCATAGGCCTTCTCTCGCAGTCTTACGGGCTCGTTACCATCATCCATGCCGCTCTCCCGACGGATCCTGAGAATACTCCCTTTATTACGCTGCGGCCGCTACAAACAAGCGGTCGAAGATACCGGTCAGACGCTTGAAATCGGAATCCGGCAAGGCCTGCAGCGGTGCTCGCGCCCGGCGCCAGCCCGCATCGCCCGAATGATGTGCAACCAGCGCTTTGACCGCTGGTGTAACCGGAAACTTCAGAAGTTCATTGACCGCTTCGATCATCGCCGGATCTTCGCGTCCCTCATTGATCATGGGCAGCAGCCGGTCAGCGTAGAGATTCGCCATGCCCGAGATCGCACCCTGTCCGCCGAGGCGTACGCCCGCAGCCAGATCGCGCTCATCACCGATGAGGATGGCGAGGTCTTTGTGTTTCTCCAGCAGCTTCTCCGTATAGCTCCAGTTGCCCGACGAATCCTTCACACCCGCAACGATTTTCGGAAAGGCCTCCCGCAGGCGAGTGACCAGATCGACCGAAAGTTCGACGGCGGTCACCGAAGGGATGTTGTATAGAATGACATCCCTTGCCGATGCGCCGGTTTCCTGGAAGACCGACGAGAACCAGACGAACAGCCCGTCATCACTGACGTTCTTGAAATAGGACGGCGGCGCGAGCAGGACGCCACGGCAGCCGGCATCAAATGCGGCGCGGGACTGCACGGCGGCGTCCACATAGGAATTCGCCATCACACCGACGACGATCTGCGCAGGTTGAATGCCCGCATCGAGAAATTCTTTGAGAACGACCTCGCGCTCCTCATTGCTGATGGAAGAGCCCTCACCCGTCGTGCCGAACAGGGTCACGCTGCTGCAGCCACTGTTCAGGCAATGCCGTGCATGCTTGACCGCCTTTGACACATCGACGCGCATATCCGTATCGAAGGGCGTGGTAAGCGCGGCGGAAAGTCCAAATCGATCAACCCGAGACAATTGCTTCTCCCATCTCATTTATCACTAAAGACATACTAACATGTTAGTCGAATGTCAACGGGTTTGCAGTGACCTTTCACATTCAAATGCGGGGCGTCCTATCGGGTCAGGAAAGCTTCAAGCTCGGATTTCGTCGGGGCGCCGCGTCTGCCGCCGAAGCGGGAGCATTTGATCGCAGCCGCAGCACTGGCGAAACGCATGATCTGGTATGTGGGATAGCCTCGCGAGAGCGCCCAGACGAAAACACCGTGAAAGACGTCACCGGCCGCCAGCGTATCAACCACGTCGACAGCGAAGGCTGGCATGTTGCGGACCTCGCCTTCAAGCGCATCGTACCAGAAACATCCCTTGTCACCGCCGGTGACGGCAATGAATGCGCCATCACGTCCATAGAGTGCAGCAAGGGCGACGGTCGCCCGTTCCGGATCGCTCTCGCCGGTCACCTGTTCCGCCGCCGGCTCGGAGGCAACGATATGCGAGGCAAGCGGCAGGAGCATTTCCAGCGTCTCGAGCGGGGCCGTATCGGCATCGAGGACGCCGTGAACACCGGCTCCGCGCGCGGCTTTCAGCGCTTGCGCCGCAGCGAGCGGCCAGCGCACATCGGTCATCACCACGTCGTATGCGCCCTCGGCGATGGGCGGCATGATCTGAGGGGCCGTCAATAATGCCGCGTCATAGAACGGTACGATCATCCGCTCGCCCGCTGCATCGACGAAAATTGAGGAAAAGGCCGAGCGGGCAGCATCGATTCGGCGGACAGAAGAGCAATCCACACCTTCGGCTGTCAGATCTTCAACGACCCGCCGCCCGATATCGTCGTCCCCGATCGAGGCCCAAAGGGAGACACCACCGCCGAGCCGCGCGATGCTTGCCGCGGCACTCGACGCCATGCCGGCCGCGATTTGGAGGGCCTCGACGGGACTAAATTTCCCCGGTCCGGGCGGCAGCCTGTCCAAACGAAAAATCGTGTCCATGGTCAGCGCACCGACACAGAGAATTCGTGGCTTTGTCGGATTGGGCATGATGGAAGCTTTCTTTCGCAGCGCGGGCAGGAATAAAAAGGAGCGTCCCAGTTAGCGTCTTGAGCTGTTCTTTGGCAATGAGTGCCCGGTGAGATTTCGGCCGCACCGATTGACATTGAGAACCAAAACCGGAGAAAGTTGCAAAGACTTTCAAGTCGGGGGACGTGCAAGTGATAGAAGCCGCCATAAAGCCGGACGTTCATGCATTTTTCGACAAGCGGACCAGTTCCGTGCAATATGTCGTTACTGATCCAGAAACCAGACATTGCGCCATAATTGACGCCGTTCTCGACTTCGACGAAAAGTCGGGAGCGACTGCAACTGTCAACGCAGATCATATCCTGCATCATGTGGACGCGAACGGATTGACGGTCGAATGGATTCTGGAAACGCATCCGCATGCGGACCACTTTTCCGCGGCTCAATATCTGCGATCAAAAACGGGAGCGGCGACAGCGATCGGAAGCCACATCGTTGAGGTACAGGCCCTGTGGAAAAAGCTCTACAACTGGCCGGATTTTGACGCCGACGGCTCTCAGTGGGACAGGCTTTTCATGGCCGGCGACCGATTCAACATCGGTGAGCTTGATGCGACGGTAATGTTCTCCCCGGGTCACACTCTTGCGTCGATCACATATGTGATTGGCGATGCCGCTTTCGTTCACGACACCATGTTCATGCCTGACGGCGGGACCGCACGCACCGATTTTCCGGGTGGCAGCGCAGAGCAGCTGTGGCGATCGATCGAAGCCATCCTCGCCTTACCGGACGGGACCAGAGTGTTCGTCGGTCATGACTATCAGCCCGGTGGCCGGGACCCCCAGTGGGAAAGCACCGTCGCCGAACAGAAATCAAGCAACATCCATATCTCGCGCTGCAAATCTGCGACGGAATTTGTAGCCATGAGGCAAGCGCGGGATAAGACCCTGCCGATGCCCAAGCTCATTCTGGCCGCTCTCCAGATCAACATGAATGGGGGACGGTTGCCCGAAGCCGAAGCCAACGGCCAGCGTTATCTCAAAATACCGTTGAATGCCTTGGGCAATCCCAAATGGGACTGAGGTCTCCAACGGATATACGTACGCGTCCAAACTGACATCAAGAACAGTCGCGGCATCGACGAAGCCTGCACGTTTTCGTGAACGAAAACGTCAAGGCCTGATCGTGATTGGACTTAACGACCCTCTGGAGTCAGGCTTAAGTCGGGTATAACCGGAAATGGGCGGACCAACTTTCGTTAGAGTAGGAGGCCAATATGAAGCACCATGCACTCTCGCAACTGCAGAGCGCCGCCGAGGTCGATCAGGAATACCCGCGCCCGGCAATGACGCGCAATGAACGCCTTGAACGCTGGGTGGAGCTCCTCGAACAGAATCCTGATCGCCGCCTCTCGACACTCAACCAGACCGAGTATCAGCCGGCCAGGGATCGCGCAGCCATGCGCAGCGATGACTCGCCGATCACTGTAGCATTCCAGGATCCAGTCCTTCGGGCAGCCGGGTTGGAAAACGACAGTTATGGCGAAGCGAAGCAGTTTTTCGAACTCACCGATCATCAACTGCACAGGGTCATCTGCTATTGCCATTTCGGCGCGACGGTTAGCGCTGGTACGGCCGCCTACCACATCCGCAAAGCGCTTGCCGGCCGACCGCGCGGCATCTTTGCCCGGTTGCGTGACATATTGGACAGATAGCGCCAGCGACAGATCGCTGGCTTACTGCTGAAGCGGCGTGCTTCGCTCGCCGAAGGGCGGAGGAATGCGCTGACTAAAGCGTTTGTGCAGGCGCGCGTTCGCCAACTGGCGCTCGCGTCGGCCGGTGAAGTATGTTGAGCGCGTCTTTCAAGCCTTTCTGCAAGAATTCGATGTTGCCGTTCTCGCCGCTCATGGGGCGCAGAAACCTGCCTGCCATACATCTTCCGCCGCCCGCAAGCTGGCCATCCTCCTTGCGGCGCGTTCCCGCGGAAGCCGGCAGTGTCACTAACGTGCATGGACAAATCCGCAGTAAAGGAGTTCTATGGGAACGCTTTGGAGAAGTCAGATGGAAGCCAGGACCGCCACTCCCCAAGATCTCAGCCACGTCTTCGACCACCTTGCCGAGAGAATAAGCCAGGAGCACGCAAAGGCCGGCGAGACCGGCAGCAAAGCCCATGAGAAGCTCCTGATGGATCTTCGAGAGGGACGTGGACATGCATTGCTGGATGGAAACAAGACCTTGGCCGTCATAACCTGGCACGAAGAAGACGGTATTGCTTACACATCATTTGCGGCCGATGAAGAATTCTTCAGTGCCAAGTCCGTCCGATTCTGCAAACGGCACATTCAGAAAATTCAGCAGCTGTGCGGCAACATCCCAATCCGCTCGATAAGCTGGAGCAAACATCCGGACGTTGATCGATGGTTCGCTGTGATTGGATTTCAAAAGGTCGAACAGGACGAAAAAAGTTCTACGTTCGAGCTGCCTGCCAATCGCGTCTAAACATCTACCTCCAACCGGCGCGAACGTTATCGTGACAGTCGGCATTGCCGCCCCCTCATCCCTGCCCGTTTCCCGCAGAACCAGGCGAGCCAGTGACGCGAAACCGCGTCACTGCCGGTTGGGAGAAGGCGATCATGCAACCTGATGATTGGCTATGCGCTCGAGCGCCTTCACCAGGCTGGAATGATCGAGTCCGCTGTCGCCATTGGCAGCGCAGCTGTTGAAAAGCTCCTGCGTCGATGCCGTATTGGGCAACGATACGCCAAGTGTCTTTGCACTTTGCAAAGCAAGGTTAAGGTCCTTCTGATGCAGCGAAATCCGGAAGCCGGGCTCGAATGTGCGCTTGATCATGCGCTCGCCATGCAATTCAAGAATGCGCGAGGAGGCAAATCCGCCCATCAATGCCTCGCGTACCCGGGCAGGATCGGCACCCGCTTTCGACGCAAGAACGAGGGCCTCCGAGATGGCCTCGATCGTCAGCGCCACGATGATCTGGTTGGCAACCTTCGTGACCTGACCATCGCCGCAATCGCCAACCAGCGTGATATTCTTTCCCATCAGCTTGAGCAGAGGCAAGGCACGGTCGAAGGCGCTTTGCGCACCGCCAGCCATAATGCTTAGTGTGGCGTTCTTGGCACCGACTTCGCCGCCAGAAACCGGTGCATCGATATATTCGCTGCCGGTGTCACGAACCCTCTTGGCGAATTCCTTGGTTTCGATCGGCGATATCGAGCTCATGTCGATGACCAGCTTACCCGGCGCCAGTCCGAACAATACGCCGTTTTCGCCAAAGAGAACGTCCTTCACCTCTGGTGTATCTGGCAGCATCAGGATGATGATGTCGGTCTTCTCGGCCAGGGCCTTCGGGCTTTCAACAATCTTCAGACCGTTATCCAGCAGCTCCTGCTTTGGCTCGATAAAGAATTTCGATGTATAAAGGTCGTGTCCGGCGTCCTGTAAATGACGCGCCATAGGCGTGCCCATGATCCCCAACCCAATAAATCCTATATCCGCCATGCTCAGCTCCTCATCCTGATTATCTCTGCCGGCTTTTGTGCCGCTGACAATTCGTTCAGCCAGCCAAGCCCGCGTTGCGTTTCTGTTTTTGGTTTGTATTCGCAGCCGATCCAGCCGTCGTAACCGGCGTGATCCAACGCCGCGAACACGAATGGATAATTGATCTCCCCCGTACCAGGCTCATTTCGTCCCGGATTATCCGCAAGCTGGATGTGCGCAATGAGCTGTTTATGCCGCTCATACGTGGCCACAAGTTCACCGCGGGTTCGCTGCTGGTGGTAAAGGTCATACTGAATGAAGAGGTTTTTGCTGCCGACCTCTTCGATGATCGAAGCCGCCTGCTCGACCGTATTCAGATAAAATCCGGGAATATCGTAATTGTTGATAGGTTCAATGAGCAGCCGGATGTCATATTTGGCAAGCTCCTGTGCAGCGAGCCTCAAATTGTGAACCAGGGTCGTGCGCAGGATATCGTCCGCCAATCCATTGGGGGCGATGCCTGAGAGACAGTTGATCTGTTTGCAGCCCAGTGCGGTTGCATAGTCAATCGCTGTGGCGACACCACGCCGGAATTCATCAATGCGGTCCGGCAACACGGCGATACCGCGTTCGCCTGCTCCCCAATTGCCGGCGGGGAGGTTGTGAAGGACCTGGTCCAGCTGGTTTTCGGCCAGCTCATGCCTCAGTTCCTCGACTTTATAGTCATATGGAAAGAGGTACTCGACAGCTTCAAATCCTGCCTCGCTGGCAAGCGCAAAGCGCTCCATGAATGGGACCTCATTGAAGAGCATCGTCAAATTTGCGGCGAACTTGGGCATGCATGCCTCCCGGTTGAATTGCGTTGTCAGTCGAGATATGCGCAGACCGCAGTCGGCACATCCTCGTTGTGCTCGGCAAGGTCCTCGAACTCGACGACCGCGTTGATATCCGCCCCCATGGAGACGTTGGTAACACGCTCCAGGATGAACTCGATCACAACCGGTACCTGATGCTCGTCCATCAGAGCCTGCGCCTCGGCAAATGCGCCGGCGAACTGGTTGGGACTGCGGACACGGATGGCCTTGCATCCAAGTCCCTCCGCGACGGCCACATGATCAACCCCGTAGCCCTTCTCTGCATCGCCCGACGCGTTGATATTGTCGAAGGCGAGACTCACCTCGAAATCCATGTCAAAACCGCGCTGTGCCTGTCGGATCAGGCCCAGGTAGGAGTTGTTCACGACAACATGCAGGTAGGGCAGCTTATGCTGCGCGCCGACTGCCAGCTCCTCGATCATGAACTGGAAATCATAGTCACCCGAAAGCGCTACGATCGGCCGGTTCGGATCGGCAGCACGAACACCAAGCGCAGCGGGCAGGGTCCAGCCGAGGGGTCCGGCCTGACCGCAATTGATCCAGTTGCGCGGCTTGTAGACGTGCAGGAACTGCGCTCCGGCGATCTGGCTCAGACCGATGGTCGTGACGTAGCAGGTTTCACGGCCGAAGACCTTGTTCATCTCCTCATAGACGCGTTGAGGCTTCAGCGGGGTCTGATCGAAATGGGTCTTGCGCAACATCGTCCGCTTGCGGTCCCGGCATTCCCCTGCCCATTTGGACCAGTCACGCAATTTGCCCGCAGTCTTCCACTCGGTCGCAACGTCGAGGAAAAGCTTCAAAGCCTTGCCTGCATCGGACACGATACCGAAATCCGGCGAAAACACCCGTCCGATCTGTGTCGGCTCGATGTCCACGTGAATGAATTTTCTTCCCTCTGTATAGGTCGCAACATTGCCGGTGTGGCGATTGGCCCAGCGATTGCCTATTCCAAGAACGAAGTCAGACGCAAGCATGGTCGCATTGCCGTAGCGATGCGATGTCTGCAGGCCGCACATCCCCGCCATCAGACGATGATCGTCGGGAATTGTACCCCAACCCATGAGAGTCGGGATAACAGGGACGCCAGTAATTTCAGCAAATTCAACCAGCAAGTCAGAAGCATCGGCATTGATGATGCCGCCGCCGGCAACGATCAATGGCCGCTCTGCCTCATTGAGCATCGTGAGCGCCTTCTCGACCTGCGCCCTCGTCGCTGCGGGCTTGTAAGGTTCCAGTGGCTCATAAGTATCGGGATCGAATTCGATTTCCGCCAGTTGAACATCGAG
The DNA here is from genome assembly GCF_025452215.1 of Phyllobacterium sp. A18/5-2. Classification (NCBI taxonomy): domain Bacteria; kingdom Pseudomonadati; phylum Pseudomonadota; class Alphaproteobacteria; order Hyphomicrobiales; family Phyllobacteriaceae; genus Phyllobacterium; species Phyllobacterium sp. A18/5-2. Next base: position 108,962 of record NZ_CP104968.1, read on the forward strand.
TGGCAGATCGATCAGCACGGGACCCGGACGCCCGGAGCGCATGATGTGAAAGGCCTTCTGGAATACATAGGGAACGAGTCCAGGCTCCATGACCGTCACCGCCCATTTGGTCACGGGCTTGGCAATCGACGCGATATCGACGGCTTGAAAATCTTCCTTATCGAGGCGCGCACGTGGCGCTTGCCCTGTGATGCAGAGGATCGGAATTGAATCTGCTGATGCAGAATAAAGGCCAGTGATCATATCGGTTCCTGCCGGTCCAGAGGTGCCAATGCAAACACCGATATTCCCAGGCTCAGCGCGGGTATAACCCTCCGCCATATGGGAAGCACCTTCAACATGACGCGCGAGAATATGCCGAACTGACCCGCGTGCCTTAAGCGCCGAATAGAATGGGTTGATGGCGGCACCCGGTACGCCAAAGGCACAATCAATTCCCCTCCTTCTCCAGGATACGAACTGCAGCATCGACGGCACGCATTTTGGTCATGGTCATTCCTCCAGATTTCATGAGAGCATACCCCATTTTCAGTGCTGCTCAACAAGTATATGGAAATCATTCCCACCATATGGAAATAAACATTTTCAACAAAACTGGTAAAATGAAACGATGGCGGCTATGCCAAGGGGAGCTGAATGAAACGGGACACCGGGGAATCCATGGCTTCGCAATCGACATCATTGAAAGGAAAACGAGGCCGGAAGGCTGGAGAAAACTCGGCACCCTCCTCCGTCCAGGTCTTGGATCGCAGCCTCAATCTGCTGGGTATCATTGCCGACAATGATGGTTCGACGCTGACCGATCTCGCTGACCATAGCGGCATGGCGCCCTCCACAGTCCACCGGCTGCTGACGTCGCTCGCCAATCACGGGATGCTGACGCACGATCCGGAATCAGGCGACTGGACGATCGGTGTTCGCGCTTTCGAGATTGGCAACGCCTTCCTGCGCTACCGCAAGCTTGGACCGATCAGCCGTCCGTTCTTGAAGCGACTGATGGATGAGTGCGGGGAAACAGCGAATATCGCCATTGAAGATGAAGGTGACGTTGTCTTCATTTCCCAGATCGAGAGCCACGCGCCGATGCGCGCGTTTTTTCGTCCCGGACGGCGCGGGCCAATTCATGCATCAGGCATCGGCAAGGCTATTCTTTCGACCTGGTCTGACACTGATATAGGTCAGATGCTCAGCGGCAAGTCGCTGACGCATTTCACCGACCACACTCTGGATACACTTCCTGCTTTGTTGAAGGATATTCAACAGATCCGCACGCGCGGCTGGTCGATCGATGATGAGGAACACACGCTCGGCATGCGGTGTATCGCGGCGCCGCTCTTCAACGAGCACGGCGAAGCGATTGCCGGTATTTCGATCTCCGGTCCGGCAGTTCGGCTGCCCAGGGACAAATTGGGCGTGCTCGGGCCGGTCATCCGCCAAACCGCCGATGAACTGACGATGGCGATGGGGGGTCGAAGACCCGACGAACTATAGGTAAACATAAGGAGGGAGCATTTCGCTCCCACCTTATCGTCAGGCTGTCTGCAATTCGGCTACCTGCCGTGTGCGGGCATGTGTAGAGGCCGGCTTGTCCAGTCCACTCTTCATTGGCTTGCCAGCAACGTAAACTTCAGCGACCGACCGGTCGTCGCCCATGGTCTGGAGGATGAACAGTTCTTCGGCCAGCGTCGTTGCAGTGCGCATGCGCAATTCCATTGCCGGCTTGGCCCGGCTGTCAAGAATGGTGATGTCGGCATCCGCACCGGCATGCAGCGAACCGATGCGGTCTTCGAGGCCAAGGGCACGCGCATTGCCAAGCGTCATCATGTAGTAGGAGGCAAATGGCGACAGATGCTGTCCCTGCACATGCAGGACCTTATAGGCCTCGCTCATTGTTTCCAGCATGGAGAAACTGGTCCCGCCACCAACATCGGTCGCAACTGAAATGCGGGCACCGCAGTTGCGGAAGCGATCGCGATCAAATAGCCCGCTGCCGAGGAACAGGTTGGAGGTCGGGCAAAAGACAGCGACCGATCTCGTCTCCGCCAGCGCCGAGATCTCCCGGTCTGAAAGGAAGATGCAGTGACCGAGCAGCGTGTTTGACCCGAGGAGGTCATAATTGGCATAAATGTCGGTGTAATCCTTCGCTGAAGGATAGAGCGATGTAGCAAAGGCAATCTCGTCCTTGTTTTCGGAGAGATGCGTCTGCACATAGCAATCCGGATGTTCGCGCACCAACGCGCGGCTCATGTCCATCTGTTCCGGTGTAGATGTAATGGCGAAGCGCGGGCTGATGGCATAGTGCGCACGGCCACGGGCGTGCCATTTGGCGATCAGCGCCTTGGTGTCGTCATAGCCGGACTGCGGGGTATCGCGCAGCGCATCGGGTGCATTGCGATCCATCATCACCTTACCTGCAATCATGAGCATGTTGCGCTTTTCGGCGGCGGTGAAATAGGCGTCGACACTTTCCGGGTGAACCGAGCAGTAGGCAACCGCCGACGTCGTACCATTACGAAGCAGTTCGTCCATGAACCGTCCGGCAATGAAATCCGCATGGGCGGTGGACGAGAATTTCTGCTCTTCGACAAAAATGTAGGTGTTGAGCCATTCGAGCAGCTGGGCACCATAGGAGGCGATCGCCTGAGTCTGCGGGAAATGCAGGTGGGTGTCGATGAAGCCCGGCAGGATCAGGTGCGGGCGGTGATCGACTATCTCGACGTGCGAGCCGGCAATCGAAGCAATCGCTGCATATTCGCCGGCTTCAACGATTTTGCCGTTGTCGATCAGGACTGCCCCATCCTCGAAATAGCTGTAGGCGGACTGATCGTCGATGCTCTTTGGCTCATCGACGAAAGTCAGCACCCGGCCGCGTAAAAGTCGTTTGCTCATTGGATTGTTCCTCCCTGAACGGTGGTCTCGTACCAGCTGGCGAGCAGCCGCCGCTCCTCCTCGGTAATGCCGCTGACATTGGCGGGCGGCATCGCATGCGAACGCCCCGCCTGCAGATAAATCTCACGTGCGTGCGCCGCAATCTGGCCATCGGTTTCGAGCACCACGCCCTTCGGGGGCGCAATGATGCCTTCCCAGCCCGGCTCCTTTGCGTGGCACATCGAACAGCGGCCAAGAATGGTGTCCTTCACCTTGGGAAAGGCTTCAGTCGCGATGAACGGCTGTTGGGTCGCGGAGACCTTCTCCTCACTCCCCTCACCCGAAAGGATTTTCGGGACTGTGGACAGCCACATGATGACGATGAACAGGATGGCGGTCACCAGCCAGGTCCAGGTAGGCTCGCCCTTGCGGGCATGGCGGGTATTGAACCAATGACGGATCGTGACCCCCATCAGGAACACAAGCGATGCAATGATCCAGTTATACTGCGTCCCGAACGCCAGAGGGTAATGGTTCGACAGCATCAGGAACAGCACAGGCAAGGTCAGATAGTTGTTGTGCGTGGAGCGCTGCTTGGCCTGCTTGCCAAGCATTGGATCAGGAACCTTTCCTGCAATGAGGTCCGCAACAACTTTCTTCTGGTTGGGAATGATGATCATGAACACGTTGGCGGACATGATGGTCGCCGTGAAAGCTCCCAGATGCAGGAATGCGGCGCGCCCGGTAAAGAGCTGGGTATAACCCCACGCCATGCCGACCAGCACAAAGTAAAGCAGAACCATCAAACGTGTATCGTTCTTCCCGAGCGGCGACTTGCAGATCGTGTCGTAGACGACCCAGCCGCCGAAGATCGAGGCGAGTGAAATCGCGATGGCAACAGGACGGGACACATCCAGAACATGCGGATCGATCAGATAGAGATCGGCGCCGGCATAGTAGACGATGCAAAGCATGGCAAAGCCCGATAACCACGTCGCATAGGACTCCCACTTGAACCATGTCAGGTGCTCCGGCATCTGCTCCGGCGCCACCAGATATTTCTGGATGTGATAAAAGCCACCGCCATGCACCTGCCACTCCTCGCCATGGGCTCCGGCAGGCAGGCCCGGGCGTTGACGAAGACCGAGATCGAGCGCGACGAAATAGAAGGATGAACCGATCCAGGCGATACCGGTGATGACATGCAACCAGCGCACCGCAAAGTTCATCCAGTCCCAGGCAATAGCGAATTCGTACATGCGGCGCTCCCTTTTAACGCAGGGAGTATGTGCCAAAGCCTATGCTCATGTGAAACACCCTAATGTACCCATCTCTTTCAAAAAAATCTTTAAAATGTTAGATCATCAGACAGTGTATGCGGGTAAGCGAAAACCATGTCCTACCTTGATAATCTTCGTGTTTTCGTTCGCGTCGTCGAACTTGGAAACCTCTCTGCTGCCGGGCGCGATCAGCGCGCTTCTCCGGCCGTCGCAAGCAATCGCATCAAGGAACTCGAGCGTCATCTTGGCGTGCGCCTTTTCAATCGCACGACACGCAAGCTGACGCCGACCGAACACGGCCGGGTATTCTACGAGGGCGCGGTGAAGATCATCGAGGCTATCAACGAGGCCGAGGCCGCAATTGCCGACCTGTCGAAAAAGCCCAAGGGTGCGATCCGCATCACCGCTCCGCTCGGCATTGGCCGCCGCTTGATTGCATCCGGTATTCCTGAATTCCACGACAAATACCCTGACATTGAAGTGCGGCTGAGGCTGTCGGACCACAATATCGACATCATGAGCGAAGGCGTCGATGTCGCTTTCAAGCTCGGCATTCTTGAAGATTCCAATCTGCGCATGCGCGGCATCATGAATTGCGAGCGGGTCATCTGTGCGTCCCCGAATTACCTCGAGCGGCGGGGTACACCTGCCACACCTGACGAACTGATCTCCGCCCACCATGATTGCCTGCTTTTGCGCTATCCGGGTTCCAAGGAATATTTCTGGACGCTGCAGATGCCGGAAGGCACGCGCAAGCTTGAAGTCAGCGGACCTTACGATTCCGATGATGGCGATGTGCTGACACAATGGGCGCTCGAGGGTCGCGGCATCATCAACAAGCCGCTCTTCGAGGTTAAGAGCTATCTGAATGAAGGAACATTGCGGGCAATCCTCACGGATACGCCACCGGCCAGCATTCAACTTGCCGCGATCTACCCGCACAAGCGATTTCAGGATCCGAAGGTGCGGCTGATGATCGATTTCATGACGGAACGCTGCCAGCGCCTGGTCAGCGCGATGCTTGAATAGCTCATGCCGGAACGCGTTTGCGTTCCTTGACGGCGGCCGCCGGCTTGCGGCGATAATTCAGCGCTGATGTCATGATTTCAGCGGCCGCCAGTGCCGCTATGACATTTGGGCGTTTGTCCTTGACAGCGGCTCCCCCACGGGACAGACAAGCCTGTCAAAAATCTCGGGACGGCCAACCTCGCGCGTCAGCCAGCTGCGGAACGTTGCGCGTTTCGTCTTCGATCCGATCATGCCGACATAAGACGCATCGTCCCTGGCCAGAGCTTCGGCTGTGATCAGAAAGTCGAGTGCGTGGTCGTATGTGAGGACCACGAAGGCACTTCCCTGCGGAGCATCGCGGACAACCGCTTCTGGCATGGCGGTAAGGCAGGTCTCTATACCAGGAACCTGGGTGGCGGAAAGTTCGTCTTCGCGCGTATCAACCAATATGACGCGCAGCGGTACCAGTGACAGTGCCATGGCCAGCGCGTCGCCGACATGGCCTGCTCCAAAGACATAGACATGCGGACGCTGCGCAATCTCAAGGTCGACCTTCTCGATCAATGTCATCGCTACACCCTGATCAACGCACATGAAACCAAGCGCAACGCGGCCACCACAGCACTGGCCGATTTCCGGACCGAGCGGGATGGTTATCGCCTGCGCATCCGCTCCATTGTTCAATGCCCTGCGCGCATGGTCGATCGCCATGTACTCGAGCTGCCCGCCGCCGATCGTGCCGAAAATGCGATCCGCCGCCACCAGCATCCAGGCTCCAGCTTCGCGCGGCGTCGAACCGTCGGCGGCTTTCACCTCAACGAGAACCACATCCTTCCGCCGGTTGAGAAAATCTCTGATGTCTTCGCGGTTGGTTGGCATGGAACGTCACTTTCCGGATGGCGCTGTCGCAATTCCGGACGGAAAACCGGTTGAACCTTTTCCTGGAATTGCTCCAGCGGATCTCAACCGCTCGATCGCCATCAGCACACGTTCGGGTGTCGCAGGCGCATCAAGACGCGGGGAAATGCGATAATCGGCAACACTGGCAACAGCCATGGAAATCGCTTCCAACACCGAAATCGCCAGCATGAAGGGCGGCTCGCCGACAGCCTTGGAGCGACGGATGGTTTCCTCACGGTTGACCGACCAGTTAGCAAGGTTGACGTTGAACTGGCGCGGCCGGTCCGATGCGAGCGGGATCTTGTAGGTGGACGGCGCATGCGTGCGCAGCCGGCCCTTTGCATCCCACCATAGTTCTTCCGTTGTCAACCAGCCCATGCCCTGGACGAAGGCGCCTTCGACCTGACCAAGATCAAGTGCAGGGTTCAATGACTTGCCGACATCGTGCAGGACGTCGGAGCGATCGACCTGATACTCGCCGGTCAGCGTATCGATACTCACTTCCGACACCGAAGCGCCGTAGGCGAAATAATAGAATGGACGGCCCCTGCCCTCTGCCCTGCTCCAATGGATTTTTGGCGTCTTGTAGAAGCCCGCTGCCGAGAGCTGCACACGGGCGCCATAGGCCGATTTGATGAATTCCGGGAATGGAATGAACCTCTCGCCGACACGAACCATGTTCGGCTCGAAGGAAACCTGTTCTCGCGTGACGCCATATTGCTCGATGGCAAACTGGACCAGGCGATCCTTGATCTGCTGAGCCGCATTGGCTGCGGCCATGCCGTTGAGATCGGAGCCGGAAGACGCAGCGGTAGCAGAAGTATTGGGTACCTTCGCGGTTGTCGTTGCGGTCACCTTTATGCGGTCGAGGTCGACCTGGAATTCATCGGCAACCACCTGCGCCACTTTGGTGTAGAGCCCCTGGCCCATTTCGGTTCCACCGTGATTGAGATGAACCGAGCCGTCGGTATAGACATGGACCAGCGCACCGGCCTGGTTATACTCGGTTTTGGTGAAGGAAATTCCGAACTTCACCGGCGTCAATGCTATACCTCGCTTGATAATCCGGCTGTGACGATTGAAGTTGAGGATCGCCTCGCGCCGCGCGGCATATTCAGATGATTCTTCAAGCTCCGTGATGATCTGCGGAATGATATTGTCTTCGACAGTCTGATGATACGGCGTAAGGTTACGCTCCTCGCCACCGTAGAAATTGGCCTTGCGGATCTCCAGCGGATCCTTGCCAAGCGCATAGGCGATCTCCTCTATCATGCGCTCGCCGCCCACCATGCCCTGAGGACCGCCGAAACCGCGAAACGCGGTATTGGAAACGGTATTGGTCTTCAGAGGCCGCGAACGCAGCCGTACATTCGGATAGAAATAGCAATTGTCGGCGTGGAAAAGGGCCCGGTCGGTCACCGGACCCGACAGGTCTGCAGAAAAAGCCGCAGCGCGCCGAGAATGTGGCATCAACCGCCTCAATGCGGCCGGCATCATCAAAGCCGAGTTCATAGGCCACATGGAAGTCGTGGCGCTTGCCCGTCGCAACCATGTCGTCGTCCCGATCTGGCCTGATTTTCACAGCCCGGCCGTATTTCTTGGCCGCGATTGCCGCGACAGCCGCAAAGAGATTGGCTTGAGTTTCCTTACCGCCGAAACCACCACCCATGCGCCGCACGTTAACAGTCACAGCGTTGGATGGAACGCCGAGGACGTGGCCGACCATATGCTGCGTCTCACTTGGATGCTGGGTGGAGGAGAACACCGTGACCTCATCGTCCTCGCCGGGTATGGCAAAGGCAATGTGACCTTCCAGGTAGAAGTGGTCTTGCCCCCCGATGCGCATCTCGCCGCTCAGACGGTTCTTGGCGCTCGCAAGTCCGGAAGCAATGTCGCCGCGCTCTAGCTTTAACGGATCGATCACCAGCGGATAATTGGCCTTTTCCGCTTCCAGCACGTCAATGACATGGTCAAGTTCGCGATACTCGATTTTGACTTTAGTGGCTGCCTGCCGCGCAATCTGCCGTGTTTCAGCGATCACGGCAAAGATGGGCTGACCGTGGAATTCGACCTTGCCGATGGCAAAGACCGGATCATCATGCTTGCCCGCGGGGCTCACGTCGTTGTGGCCAGGAATATCGTCGACGGTGAGAACTCCGATGACACCGGCACAGGCCCTGACCTCTTCAAGGTTGATAGACCGGATTTCGGCGTGTGCGCGTTGCGACAGCCCGAGATAGGCGTGCAACGTATCGGACGGCTCCGGTATGTCATCGATGTACTCGGCCGAGCCGGAGACATGTTTGTGACCCGATTCATGCGGCTGCTTTTCATGAACGCCACCGCGAATACGGCTGATCGGCTGAATTGAATTCATTGCGCGCTCCTCACCCGAACGCCGCTTCATAGCGGTTCAAACGCACGTTCTTCTCTCCGCCTGTCTCAAGGTAGAAACGGCGCAGGAGGTTCTTCGCCACCAGCAGACGATACTCTGCGGAGGCTCGCCAATCTGTCAGCGGCACGAAATCGTCGGAAAAAGCAGCGGTTGCCATTTCGATTGTCCCTTCGTCCCAGACGGCGCCGGTCAATGCTCGTTCGACGGCTTTGGCGCGCTTGGGCGTCCCGGCCATGCCGCCGAACGCAATAACGGCACTGTTTACGCGGCCGCGTTCATCCAGACCTACCCGGAATGCCCCGCAGACCGACGAAATATCTTCATCCAGGCGCTTGGAAATCTTGTAGACGCCGTAAAGATCATCGGCGCCGAGGTACGGGATCTGGATCGCTTCGACGAATTCGCCGGCTGAACGGTCCTGTTTGCCGTATTCAATAAAGTAATCCTCGATCGCAACCGAGCGGCGGATTTTGCCCTTGCGCAAGAGAACCTTCGCACCCAGGCCGATCAGGGCTGGGGGCGTATCACCGATTGGCGAACCATTGGCCACGTTCCCGCCGATCGTTCCCATGTTGCGAACCTGCTCTCCGCCGATACGATTCCACAATTCCGTCAATTGCGGGAAATGGCGAATAATGGAGGGATAGGCGTCCGTGTAACTGACACCTGCCCCGAGTGTTAACCCATCCACGCCTTCGCTGATCTGGCGCAACTCATCCAGACGCGACACGAAGATGAGCGGCCCGATCTCGCGCATGAACTTTGTCACCCAGAGGCCGACATCGGTTGAGCCTGCGACAATGGTCGCGCCTGTATTGTTCTCGAGCACATCGGCAAAATCATCGACGTTCGCAGGCAGAACAAGCTGTTGCTTGCCCTCGCCAATTGCAACGCGCTTGCTGTCTTTCAACGCCAGCAGCTGTCCGGTCACGCGTGCGCGTTCAGCAACCAGGGGATCTTTCTTCAAATCCCCGACCGCCGAGACACTCTCGGCGGCACGAATGATCGCTGCATAACCAGTGCAGCGGCAAAGATTACCCTGCAGCGATTTTTCGATCTCCTGCGTATTTGGTTTTGGATTCTGCATCCACAAACCGTACAGCGACATGACGAACCCGGGCGTACAGAAGCCGCATTGGGAAGCGTGGGTATCGACCATGGCCTGCTGGACCGGATGCAGCGATCCGTCTGCTCCGGCAAGCGCCTCGACTGTGACGACGTGACAGCCATCGAGCGAACCGACAAAACGGATGCAGGCATTCACCGATTCATATTTGAGCTGGCCGTTGAACAGTCGGCCGACGAGCACAGTGCACGCGCCACAATCGCCTTCCGCGCACCCTTCCTTGGTTCCGCGCAACTTTCGGTCAAGCCGGAGAAAGTCGAGCAGTGTTTCCGTGGCGGAGACGTCCGTCCGCTCGATCATTTTGTCGTTCAGCAAAAACCGGACGCGGTTGCGGATCTGGATTTCCATGTGCCATCAGCTCCCGCGATAGGTTGAGTAGCCGAATGGCGCGACGAGAAGCGGCACGTGGTAGTGCACCGTTTCGTCGTCGATCCCGAAGCGGATCGGCACCACGTCGAGAAACGGGGTTTGGCCAGTCACCGGTTCTCTGGCGAAATACTCTCCGACGTGAAAGCGAAGTTCGTAGGCGCCCGAACGTATATCCGCGCCGGTGAGCAGCGGCTTGTTGCAGCGTCCGTCCTCATTGGTGCGTGTGCTGTGCAAAGGCATCAGGCGATCGCCGTCGATACGGAAGAGGTCGATCCGGAGTTTGGCAGCAGGCTTGCCGCTAGCCGTATCGAGCACATGAGTTGTCAGGCGTCCGGCTGCTTCGTTCTGTAGGCTCATAAGCGTTCGTCCCTCCCAAGGAGAACTTTCAATTTTTCCATCGCCAGTTTGCCTTTCGATCCGGCCCCGGGATAGGCGGCGCTTGATTGCAGGACTTTCAAAATTTTCTGGGGGAATGCTCCGTATATTATTTGAGTATTCAAGGGATGGGCTGAGCGCATCCGAGGAGGGACGGCACCATGAGATATCCCCGTAACCTGCATGGCTATGGAGCTACGGCACCACAAGCGAATTGGCCAGACGATGCGCGCATTGCCGTTCAGTTCGTCGTCAACTACGAGGAAGGCGGCGAGAACTGTGTCTTGCATGGCGATGCAGCTTCCGAGGCGTTCCTGTCAGAGATTGTCGGTGCGCAGGCCTGGCCTGGCCAGCGGCACTGGAACATGGAGTCGATCTACGAATATGGCGCCCGCGCCGGGTTCTGGCGGCTGCACCGTCTGCTCACGACGAAAAACGTGCCTGTCACGGTTTACGGTGTCGCGACGGCCCTCCAGCGCTCCCCGGCGCAAGTTCGCGCCATGCTGGATGCACAATGGGAAATTGCATCCCATGGTTTGAAGTGGATCGACTACAAGGATTGCACCCCGGATGCCGAGCGTGAGGAAATGCTGGAGGCGATCCGCATTCACACGGCAGTGACCGGAACGCGCCCGCGTGGCTGGTACACGGGACGTTGTTCCGTGAATACTGTCGACCTTGTGACCGCCGAAGGTGGCTTTGACTACGTGTCCGATTCCTATGCGGATGACCTCCCCTACTGGCACGAATCCGGCGGTCGGCATCAGCTCGTCATCCCTTATACGCTGGACGCCAACGACATGCGTTTTGCCACCCCACAGGGCTTCAACTCGGGTGACCAGTTCTTCGCCTATCTGAAGGACAGCTTCGATACGCTCTACGCCGAAGGCGAAGCCGGCTCACCCAAGATGATGAGCATCGGCCTGCATTGCCGTCTCGTTGGCCGCCCCGGCCGCGTCGCCGCCCTCGCCCGTTTCATCGATTACGTGCAAGGCCACCAGAAAGTGTGGCTAGCCCGTCGCATCGACATTGCGCGGCACTGGGCGGCAAATCACCCCTACGTGCCGCAAGCCGTCCGCCCGTCAGAGCTTGATGAAGCAGCGTTCGTCGAGCGCTTCGGCGGTATCTTCGAACATTCCGACTGGGTTGCCAGGCGCACCTTTGCCGCTGAACTTTCGCCAGCGCAGGATACCGCCATTGGCCTTCATTCAGCACTCGCGACCGCTTTCCGATTTGCCTCCGAAGAGGAGCGCCTCGGCGTTCTGGTTGCGCACCCCGATCTTGCCGGCAAGTTGGCGCAGGCGAAACGGCTAACGGACAGCTCGGCCTTGGAACAGGCGTCCGCCGGGCTCGATGCACTGAGCGATAGCGAGCGCGAACAGTTCACCACGCTCAACACCCGCTACGTCGAGACATTTGGCTTCCCATTCATCATCGCCGTAAAGGGTCGCAGCAAGGACGAAATCCTTGCCGCCTTCCAGAACCGGATTGGCAATGATCGCCAGACCGAGTTCGAAACCGCATGCCGTCAGGTGGAGAGGATAGCGCTTCTGCGGCTCCAGGACATGCTCCCCGGCTGAAGATCGCAACACGGAACCAATCAAGGATAGCAGATGCGCGAGATATTCGTTCAGCCGTTGACTCGGGAGGCCTTTGCGCCTTTCGGCGATGTCATTGAGACTGAAGGAGCACACAGTTTCCCGATCAACCACGGCATGTGTATGCGTTACCACGACTTGGCCAAGGTCGAGACAACGGGCGAGAATGCGAAAACGCTTATCAGCCTGCTACGCGGCAAGCCCTATGAACTGCCGCTGAAACTTGAAATGGTAGAGCGGCATCCGTTCGGCAGCCAGGCATTCGTACCGCTGTCACAAAAGCCATTCCTCGTCGTGGCGGCCCATGAGCAGCCTGACGGCCCAAGCGAACCGGTAGCCTTCATGACAAAGCCGGGCCAGGGCGTGAACATTCATCGCAATGTCTGGCACGGAATTTTGACGCCGCTTCGAGGGCGTTTCGGATTTCGTTGTCATCGACCGCGGAGGCGATGGTGTCAATCTGCAGGAGCACTTTTACCCCGAGCCATTTCTCATCCGCTAACCCGAAGGAAAATGGCCGCTTTAATGCGGCCATTTTCTGTTTTCACACAGTTCAGATCCTACTTTAACCAGCTGAACGATCAATTGAGCCTGGTCAATTAAGCGGAATGGTGTTCTTGTCTTTGCCGGCCTGGTACCGCGCCGATAATTTGGAATATTTGTCGCTGATCGCTGTGGCGCGCCTTTGCAGCCTGTCCCGTTCCGATGCTGGAAGCTCTGCAATCATCTGGTGGATAGAGTAGCTCTTCCAGAACGCATTCTCCCGATTGTAACCACCGGGCTCCAGCGTGAAAACTTCCTTGAGTATCCTGAGGTCATGCGGGATGGCAAAGGCATCGCGCGAGTCCTCGTGGCTGAAAAAAATAGTAGAAATTGTCAAAGCCGGCCCAGGTGATCGCCGAAAGACACATCGAACAGGGTTCATGGGTCGAGAGAAAGATCAATTCGCGCGGATCAGGGCGTTCGTTTCCCTGGACTTCATAAAACCGCTTCAACGTATGGACTTCGCCGTGCCAGAGCGGGTTTTCGGTTTCATTATTGGTTTCAGCCAGCACGACCGAAAAGTCTGATTTGCGCAGCAAGGCTGCACCGAAAATCTTGTTGCCAGCAGCAACGCCCTTTTCAGTCATTGGAATGATTTGGTGTTCCATCGCGTCAAGCAGCGCGTCAAGAACATTCGCAGTTGAGGGGTGCTGTGTCATGGGTGTCTTTCTCAATGCATATTGGTTCAGGCTTTGGAATAAATCCGGTGCGGATGCGGCGCAACCGTCGCATCCGCACCGTCGCAAGATTTTACGCGGGGAACAGTGCAAACCTTATGATAAACAGGATTGCAACGAGCCACGTTGCCGGATGAATGACGCTTATTTTACCCGTAAACGTCTTCAGCACGACATAGCTGATGAACCCAAAGGCCAGTCCATTGGCGATCGAATAGGTGAACGGGATCATCAGTGCCGTGAGTGCGCCAGGCGTCGATTCAGTAACGTCGCTCCATTCGATATCCACAAGCTCGTGCATCATGAGACCTGCCACATAGAGCAATGCCGGGGCAGTCGCATAGCCGGGGACCGACGCTGCCAGTGGTGCAATGAACAGCGCGGCCAGGAACAGGACGGCAATGGTCAAGGCCGTCAATCCCGTGCGTCCACCCGCCTGCACGCCGGATGCACTTTCAACGTAGGCAGTGGTGCTGCTGGTGCCCAGCAATGAGCCCGCCACGATCGCCGTGCTATCGGCAAACAGCGCGCGACCAAGATTGTTCGGCTTGCCTTCCTGAATGAGTCCAGCGCGCTTGCTGACGCCGATCAGGGTTCCCGTTGCATCAAAGACTTCGACCAGCACAAAAACCAGGATGACTTGCAAGAGTCCTGTATGCAAGGCGCCCATGATATCCAGCTGCAGGAAGGTTGGCGCCAGGCTCGGCGGGGCCGAGAACACGCCCTTGAACTCGCTGACACCAAGGATCATCGACAACACGGTCACGACGAGGATGCCGATCAGGATCGATCCGCGTACCTTGAGCGCATCAAGTGCAGCGATAACAAAGAAGCCGAGGACAGCAAGCAAGGTACCAGTGCCGCCAAGATGGCCAAGGCCAACAAATGTTGCAGGATTGGCCACGATGATGCCGGAGTTTTTCAAGGCAATGAATGCCAGGAATAGCCCGATACCGGCCGCTATTGCGCTGCGCAGCGATTTGGGAATTCCTGCGACGAGCCAGCTGCGTACTCCCGTTACCGTCAGTAGCAGGAAGATACAGCCGGAAATGAAGACGGCGCCAAGTGCTTGCTGCCAGGTGAAGCCCATCGCTGCCACAACAGTGAAGGCAAAGAAGGCATTGAGACCCATCCCGGGAGCCATGCCGATGGGCCAATTGGCCACCATCGCCATCACCGCCGAACCAAGTGCGGCGGCAATACATGTCGCAACAAATATGGCATTGCGATCCATGCCCGTGGAGGACAATATCTCTGGATTGACAAAAATGATGTACGACATTGTCAGGAATGTCGTCAGTCCGGCCAATACTTCCGTACGCACTGTTGTATTGTGGTCGCTAAGCTTGAAAAGCCTTTCGAGCATAATTCCTCCCTTGGCAAACGCCTAAGTCTGCAGTTGCCGCGCGAGCGCTCAGCGCTATGGTGCAGGCATCCGATATTGAATTTTCAATAATTTCCAATCAAGAGATGACGACACACACTCCTCCGCATGCCGGTCCGCTCTCCAGTGTCGCCACCGCGGATATGATTGTGCTTCTTTCGTGACGCCGATGCTAGGCACCCATTCCGCATTCATTTGCGAAACACCTTCAATATTTTATTGATTTCCGGAGACGGCAAATAACCCGGAAGGAGCTGAAGGACCTGGCAAGATTAACGCGTGGCTACAATGAAAATACGCGGGAATGGCAGGAGGACGATACCATCCTTCATTGGCCGGTAGGACTGAGAAAGGCACTCTTTATACTTTTCAAGAAATAGCAACCGCTCTTGCTCGTCAAGCAACGAAAGATACGGTCGCAGCGCGGAGCCCTTGAACCATTCGACGATGCCGTCCAATCCCTGGAGGGGATGATGGTAGGTCGTGCGCCAAACCTCAACACGCTGGCTGAGGGGCCGTAACAACTGATAATAAAATGAAGCATTTCCCACCTTCGTCCGAGAGGAATCCGCTCTCCCCAATTTGGAGGCCCAGTTTTCATCCGCGGCGACCTTCCGCATCGCTACATGGGTAGGCTCTTCCAAATTGTCGGGCATCTGGATCGCCAGGGAACCGCCAGCATTGAGGAAACCCATCAATCTCGGAAAGAGCCGGTCGTGGTCCGGCAGCCACTGCATCACAGCGTTGGCGTACAGCAGGTCAGCATTCCCTTGCGGCCGCCATGTATCGAGATCGGCTGTGTGAAAGTCGTAGCCAGGCAATCGATTTTTCGCCTTCTCTATCATCTCCGCGGAGGAATCAACGCCCTGAACAATTGCCCGTGGGTACCGCCTTATGAGCAATTCGGTTGAGTTTCCCGGACCGCATCCGAGATCGACACTAAATTTGACATCATGATTGGGAACCGCCGAAAGAAGATCAATCGCCGGCCGGGTGCGTTCATCTTTGAATTTCAGATATTGTTCCGGTACCCATTCTGGTTTCGTCATGTCGTTCGATCGCTCCACCCGAACCGCCAGCGCGGCTCCAGGACCACGTCATTGAATCCGTCTTAGAATATCTGATGTGATCGTTCTGACAATGTTTCCCGGGTGAGAATGCCAGCGCGGCCTTCCTCGACCTTCTTCTCAGTTGCGGACGACCTGAAATCGATAGCTCCGGTCTCAACCGGGAAAAACGCGGTCCCAACCATTCTGACATTCCGCTGGGTTGCGTCCGATTCGTCAACATCCCCCTGGGCAGGCTCTTCAATTTCAACGGCAACGTTCAACGGTCCGACGCCGTTCGATTCTGCCGCCACAACGGTGGTATCAACTTCCAGGCTGGGTATTGATTGCACCGATACGACATTCATCTGATTGTTTTGTGCAGCATGACACGCGCAACCGGGAACTGCTTTGACGCCCGCAGTGCGATAGTTGAATGCGTTTGGCAGCTCGCTATAGGGCTTTTTGTCGGCGACAGCGATCATCGCGTCCGATTCGAGTCAACGTTCTGACATGTCAGGCAAACTGGTGCCGAGTTGGATTCCAAAGCATGCGAGGCTGGCTTTCGGCCAATTATCTCGAGCGGTCAGGCGCAGTAGGTCCGACCATCATCGTTCGACCGATCGTTGTTGTCCGCCCGCCATATTACGGGCACAGCCCTCGCCCGCCGAAGCCGCCCTATCGCCCGCGACCGACGTGCAGGATCGCACCAGGTTTCCCTTGCAGGTAAAACTTGACGTTGGCAACGAAGGGCAACGGGGGATTGCGCTGACGATCGCCGCCAGTTCTCTGACCGCGTAGACCCCGCCAGAACTTCATAATTCTTCTCGACCTGATGTCGGGATTGGCCATACTGGATCGTCTTCATAGGAGGAGGAACGATCCGAATGCTTTACGCCATATTGTGCTACAACCCCGAAGATGTCGTCGGTTCCTGGAGCAAGGAAGAGGATGACGCAGTCATGGAACGACTGGCGGTTGTTCAGGATAAACTCAGGGAGCAGGGTCGACTTGGCCCTGTTGCGCGGTTGCTTCCGACCACGGCGGCAACAACGCTCAGAAAGGGCCGTGAAGATCCCATCATTATTGACGGACCGTTTGCTGAAACCAAGGAACAACTCCTCGGATTCTATGTGATCGATTGCGCTTCGCTGGACGAAGCCATCGACACCGCGCGGGATCTCGCACGGGCAGATCCCGGCACCGGTTCATACGAAATCCGGCCAGTTGCAATCTTCCGGCCAGGGTCGAATTTCTCATGAGCGACACCGCCTGGATCGATGCCGCCCTCACCGCCGCCCGTCCGCAAGCGGTCGGCGCGCTGCTGCGGTATTTCCGCAATCTCGACACGGCGGAAGAGGCTTTTCAGGAGGCCTGCCTTCGCGCCCTGAAAAACTGGCCAAAAAATGGGCCGCCCCGGGATCCAACTGCCTGGCTCATATTCGTCGCCCGCAACAGCGCTATCGACGGAGTGCGGCGTCAAGCAAAGCAGCAGCCGCTGCCTCCAGAAGAACATTTGTCCGACCTCGAGGACGCCGAAACCGCAATCGCCGAAAAGATCGACGGCTCGGACTACCGCGACGACATACTGCGCCTGCTGTTCATTTGCTGTCATCCCGATCTTCCGGCCACGCAGCAAATCCCATTGGCACTCAGAATTGTATCAGGCCTCTCGGTGCGGCAGATCGCCCGCGCCTTCCTCATCAGCGAAAGCGCCATGGAGCAGCGCATCACGCGCGCGAAGAGCCGTATCGGTGCTGGCGAGGTGCCGTTTGAGGCACCGGATGCCATCGAACGAGCGGAACGGCTCGCCGCGGTAGCGGCGATGGTCTACCTGATCTTCAACGAAGGATATTCGGCTGGCAGCGGTGAGAGCCAAGCACGCCTCCCCTTGTGCGAGGAGGCTATCCGGCTCGCCAGGCTGCTGTTGCGGATTTTCCCAACGGAACCGGAGATCATGGGATTGACCGCCCTGCTGCTCCTGCAGAATGCCCGGGCCGGAGCTCGCTTTGATGCCGGCGGATCAGTGATACTGCTGGAAAACCAGGACAGAGGTCTGTGGAACCGCAAGATGATCAATGAGGGTCTTGCCCTGCTTGACAAGGCCATGCGGCACAGGCGCCCCGGCCCGTATCAGATCCAGGCCGCCATTGCCGCGCTCCACGCGCGAGCCGTGCACGCCGCCGACACCGATTGGGCCGAAATCGATCTGCTATACACAGCGCTCGAACGATTGACACCCTCGCCGGTAATCACTCTCAATCGCGCTGTCGCCGTGGAAAAGGTGCGCGGGCCAGCTGAAGCGTTGGCCCTGATAGAACCCCTTGAGGATAGGCTCTCCGGCTATTTTCACTTCTTTGGTGTCAAGGGCGGCTTGCTGATGAAAATCGGTCGCACCCGTGAAGCCCGCGAGGCCTTCAATCGCGCCATTGCCCTGGCCAATACTGCTGCAGAGGCGGCACACATCCGCATGCACCTCGACGGTCTGGCTCGAGACTGATTGCCGGCCTGACGTCATTTCCATACAAGAATTTTGCCGGCCGTGTCGGGATGCCCGCGGCTCGTTCGTCCTTGGATCAGAACTGATCAAACAAGGAGAACATCAATGAGCTATGACGCCACCCCGAATCCCGATCGCGATCTCGTCCTGACCCGCATCATCGATGCGCCGCGCGAAAAAAGGTGTTCAAGGCATGGACCGATGCCGACCTTTTGAAACAGTGGTTTGCACCGTTGCCCTATACGACCCCGCATGCGGAACTTGATGTTCGCGTAGGCGGCTCCAATCTCATCGTCATGCGTGGGCCCGATGGCAATGAGTTCCCCAATCGCGGCGTCTATCTGGAAATAGTCGAAAACGAACGGATCGTCGTCACCGACGCTTATACAAAAGCTTGGGTGCTCTCCGAAAAACCGTTCATGACATTGATCCTTACCTTCGAGGATCACGGCGGCAGAACCAGGTACACGGCGCTCGCCCCCCATTGGACGGTTGCGGATCGCGAAGCCCACGAGAAGATGGGTTTTCACGAGGGCTGGGGCATCTGCGCCGATCAGCTTGAAGCGCTTGTCTCGAAACTTTGAAAGAAGGAGAACGAGATGACGAACACCAGCGAAAAGGCCGCCGTTGCAGCCGTGATCGATGACTGGTCCAAAGCAATCGGCGACAAGGATGCGGCGCGGGTCCTGTCCCACCTGAGCGGCGACGTGGTCCAGTACACGCTGGCGCCGCCCCTGCAATACAAGGGTAAGGATGCCGAAGATTTGCAAGGATGGTTTGCGACCTGGAAAGGGCCGATTGGAGGTGAAGCACGCGATGTCGAGATCAATGCCGGAAGCGACGTCGCTTTCGCCAGAAGCCTCGTGCATATGACCGGCACCAAGACCGACGGGGAGCAAGTCGATCTCTGGTTTCGCCAGACGCTCGGTTTGATCAAGCAAGGCGGCACATGGCGTATCGCCCATGTCCACACTTCCGTCCCTTTCTATATGGATGGTAGCTTCAAGGGCGCGTTCGATCTGAAACCTTAAGCGCACCACCGCGGCCTACGACATATCGATCGGTGTTTTGTGAGCGGCTATGTCGTGCGGCAGGATCGTCTGCCGTTCGATCATGCGATGCACACGCGGGTCGGTGACACCGCGATGAAGCGCCCGTATCCGGTCGCCGATTGCCGCGTCAGCCTGAGTTCTGCGCTGATTGTGACGGACATATTCGACCCAGGTCGGCGTGTGATAGCTCTCGGTCCAGATCTCGGGATTCTCCAGATCGCGCATCAACGCCCAGTGCCCTGCCCCGTCGCGAATCCGCACGCGCCGCCGGTCAGCCATAACCGCGAGAAACTCCGGAACGTCTTCTTCGGCAATGACATAGTCGATCATGATCACGATCGGCCCGCTGCGCGGTTTGAGATCCAACGCCAGCAGCGGCTCGCTGAAGCGATTGAGTGGATCGAGGTTCAACGTCTTGAATTCCGGCAATGCATAACGAAGGCCTATAACGGCACCAAGAAGCATGACCACGCTTGAGGCAAGCAGTGCCTTGTCGGCCCCGTATTCCGCTGCCGCGACACCCCATAACCAGCTGCCGCCCGCAATGCCCCCGAATGTCGTTGTCTGGTATAGTGACAAGGCACGGCCAACCACCCAACGCGGCGTCGACAGCTGTACCGTTACATTGAATAATGACAAAGCCAGCACCCAGCAGGCACCGGCCGACAGGAGCCCGGCATTGGTTGTCCAGGCGCTTGGGCTCAGTGCCGCAATCGTGGCGCTGACAGCAGAATCCGGCAAAGGCAATGCGCACGATGGCTTCGCTCGTCAGGAATTCGCGCAGCCGCGCGCTAAGGAGCGCGCCACCAATGGCACCGATCCCGAATGAACCGAGCATGGTGCCATAGACCAGCGGTCCGCCACCGACAAGATCACGCGCAACCAGCGGCAGGAGCGCGAGCACGGCACTGGCCGAGAAACCGAACACAAAGCCGCGAAAAACGACTTTGCCGATGTTTGGCGACATTGCCACATACCGCAAACCTGCAGAGACCGCACGTCCGAGCGCTTCGCGTGGCAACGGGTTCGGTGGGTACTGGGGCTGCCAGCGGAGCAGCGCGAAGATAAGAGGCAGGTAACTGACCGCGTTGACTGCGAAAGCGGCGGCGGCACCCGCCACGGCGACAATCAAACCGCCGATCGCCGGACCAACGCTGCGGGTGAGGTTGAAACCCATGCTGTTGAGTGCAACGGCTTCCGGCAGATTTTCGCGCGGGACCATATCCCCGACCGAGGCCTGCCATGACGGGTTGTTGAGTGCCGTTCCGCAACCGAGGAGGAAGGTGAAGGTGAGAAGAAGCCACGGCGTGATGAGGCTGAAATAGGCAAAGATCGTCAGCAGTACCGAGACGCCCAGCATGAAGGACTGTGCCACAAGCATCACCCTGCGCCGGTTGAAATTGTCCGCCAATGCGCCGGAGATCAGGGAAAAAAGCATGATCGGCAAAGCGGTCGAAGCCTGCACCAGGGCAACCATATCAACGGAATTCGAGATGGTCGTCATCATCCACGCCGCGCCGACCGCCTGGATCAGAGAACCGAAATTGGAGGAAAGGCTGGCGATCCAGATGGTCCGGAAGGTCTCGTGCTTGAACGGAGCGAGTGGTGATTTTCGGTCTGTCACCTCATCAACTTTCCTGTTTTGGCAAGGTTGGGGTTGGTAGAACCCCGTTATAGTCGAGCCGGTCCCGAATGCCAGTCACTATAGCGAACCTCTTAGTTCAGCTTACGTTTTCAATCTTAAGGAAGTGTGGGATATCGGATGGGCGCGGTTCCATGATGACGTTCATTTCCTGCATATCTCCTCCCTTGCCACGCCCTCATTCTCTGAGTCTGGCCATTGAGTGGTTGGGGGAAGACGGGCGGTCGCCGAAGCGCGTCTTGGTAGAAGGTAATGCGATCCGAAGACCGCCCGTCCGGCGACTTTTCATCCCGTCCGTTCCGCTTGGGAGGCTTCGGCACCGGGGAAGGCCATTTGCGGCATTCATGCGTCACCTACGTGCCCCTTAGAGTGCTCGTCCAGCACGCGCCGGTCCTAGTACCGGCGGGGAACCCTTGGACAGAACTTCCCCGGACAGCGGGTCCGTTCCCCGCTTCGAACGGCTCCGGAAGCAGTTCCCCGTGGAAAGGACCGGGTTAGAATAAACCAGGTTTGAAGCGCGTGGATAAGTTGGCGGCATTATTTTTTTGCACGGAAGGACAACGGTTCCACGCCACCCCGGACCTGCGGTCCGGCTTATCGGGGGTCGCCCGTCCTGCGGTGATACGTGCAGTCATTTCCGATTGTCGAAGCGCAGGGTGAGATTCACTGTGGTGTGCAAGATCAAAAAAATCCCTCCCGCAAGGGGAGGGGAAAGAAGGAGCGGCCCCCGTCGCCCCCAAACCTGCATCCTTTGGGAATGACGCTCTAACCCATTTCGTCAAACATGGCGTTGATCTTGTAAATTGCCTCCGCCCGGTTTGTCGCCCGAAGCTTCTTGAGGATATTCCGGACATGGACCTTCACTGTATTCGGAGCAAGTTTAAGAGCGTAGGCAATTGTCTTGTTCGCCTTTCCCAGCCGCAGAACTCTGATGACATCCTCCTCGCGGGGCGTGAACATCCCCCCGCGCTTGGATTGATACCGCCGGGTTCCGAGGATACGCTGAATATCGTTCAGACTTTCCGCCGCAACGAAAACGCCTCCCGCCAACGCCATGGAGATCGCTTCCATGCAAACCGATATTCCGGCATTGCCCGGGAGGTACCCGCGCGCGCCCTGTTCGAGAACACTTAATATCTGCTGAAATCCGCATAGTTCCGCCTGAACGATGACGGGGATATTCGGATATCTCCGCACAAGCCCCTCGATCTCAAGCACAATTGAGTCATCCATGAACCTGGAATTGTCGATGCAGACGAGAATGACTGAAAACTCCGCTGCCTCGAATTCCTCGATATCTTCAACGGAGCCATATGTGACCATACGCAAGCCAAGTCCATTCGCCAGAAGCCCCCACGAAAGGTGCTGCCGCGCAAGGGCACGTCCGTCAATAATGGCAAGGGTTCGTTGTGGTCTGAGTTCGGTCGATGCAATGTGGAACTCGGCACGACGGGCAGCCGCATGTCGGTTGTAAACGGCATGATCGGCGTCCGGTATTCTTTCATACATGATTCCTGACATTTTTTACCCCCAAATCATACTCACTGACACAAATGTCAGTACTGGTAACTTCGAGTTGTATGACATTACTGGCCGTGGCAACTGGATCACTTTCAGTGCGGAAGTTATCCGGCCGCCTGCAAGCTTCGTTTATTATTCGTTGGTTACCTGCCTGCCACAATCAGGAAAGAATTACTCAACGCACCGCCATAGTTGACGATTTTCCCGCAAAGCGCTTCACCCTGCAGGGTGAAGCCGAAAAAACGTTCATTTCGGTTGAAACGGTTGATCAAGGCGACTCAAACCCCGCGATCATACGAATTAGTTCGATCTGGCTGCCTGCGTTCGTCTTGGCGTAGAGACTCTTGATTTGTGAACGGATGGTTTCGCGGGACAGACCCGCCTCCGCCGCGATTTCATCGGCGGATCTTCCGCCAATAAGTCCGTTCAGCGCCCTCGCTTCAGCGGCGGTGAGCGAATGCATACTGACGAATTCTTCGATGTCAAAAATGCGCTGCTGTGCGCGATGCGGCTCCAGGATCACAACAACCGTTGGCCCCTCAAAGAAAAAAGAAAACCGGTCCTTCTGGACATGGATCAGCGTCACCTTCGCGTCGCCGACAATGTAGGACGCGAATTTTGGCTCAACCGATGTCCGATCCAACATTCGCTGCAGCATCGTGTCGGCTTCATGGGATGCTATATGCAGTTTGCCTGACGCAGAGGTTCTGACACAGGTCCCATGCTCAATGATTTTTTGCGCCGTCTCCGACACCGACTTGATCCGCGAATTGTCGCCCACAATGATGAGCCCAACATCTATTGCATCGAAGGCCAAGCCACGCGCTTCCTTGCTGAACCTGTTGAAGGAGCGATTTTGGTAGTATTTGAAAACCCGGTGAAGGTGGGGCGCAAGACGCGTGAGCAGCTCAGCCGCGCTATGGGTTCTCTCGCTCTCCCGGTCGCTCGTGAGGATGCTGAGCAGGAAAGAACGGCCTTCATTGCGAACGATTGTCACACCGACTGCCGAACTCAGTCCCGCCGGTACGAGAAAGTCGGTATAAAATTCCGTCTTTACGAGCTGGTCGTACGGCAACATTTGCTCGGCTGTAACACCAAGGCCAATCGTCCGCACCGAGGCCTTGGGCATCCACGGATTGATGCGGCAGAAGTAAGTATCGTATTGATTGATCTGCTTTTCGGTCAGGCCGGATGTCAGCGACAGGGCCCCGCTGGCTTTGTATTGATCGTGATAGAACAGGGTCGATTTCCCATCGGGGAGCGTCTCAGCCAGCCGGTCAAGGAAATGCTGCCAGCTGGTCTCACCCAGCAGGGAAGCATAAACCAGATCGATAAATTCATCGTCGATAAGCTTCAAGTCGTGCTTCATCCCGCGCCGCCGCTGAATTACCTTATCAGCGCGCAAGTATAGCGCCGCAAAAGAATTTTACCACAGCAAGTCTAAACAATAGGAACGAACATCCACCTGTGTAGGGCCTTTTCGCAGGTTTGCCCTGTTTAGACCCGGTTCTGGCACACCCAGGTGGGCAGGCGGGGAGGAGTGTGCAGGTTAGTTAAATATATAGCCCTAACTGATTATCGGATAATCCATAATACGGTTCGACTCTCAGTATATGCTACCTTATTATCCAATAGTTACAAAGACCTACCCTTTATTTTATGCAGCGTAGTAATATTAAATTCTTTTATATTATTGCGCTGCATTCATTTCAAACCGATACTCCTTAACTTTAGATGAATTTACCGGCGCGATGCGGATTTCCGCTCCACGGCGCAGCGAGATCTGCATCCGGATGCGGGATGAGACGATGGCAGCAGCACTCAATCGGCAATTGTACGAGGCAACCGTCTTTGACAGCGGCGCACTCGGGCTCAGCACAAGTGTTGTCCATCACTTCACCGCCGCCGCAATCTATTGGGCGTCTGTCAGCAGGGATGGAAAGCATACGGGGGATGTGACGATCGTTGTAAGCGATGACGCGGCCGCGGTGCAACTCGCCGTCGATCTTGCCGAAGTCCAGGCCAATCCCGGCGACCCGCATGGCGCCGGCCGGCAAACGGTCTCGACCAAAGGCTACGTGGTCTTCCATGCAACGTCCGGGACCGGATGGTCTGTGCAGCTGAGGCAAGGCAGGCGGGTGATATTTGACAGCACGCACCTGAAAAAGGGCGACATCTTCGCTCTAACACTGATCGAGCCAGCTCACTACAAGATCGATAACATGCTGGGTAGTGCCAAGGGATCCGCCGAGGTTCGGTTTACGCGGGCCGACGTCAAGCGGCTAAGCGAATTGAAGCCCGTCACGGTGGAAGTGAGCAAGTCGTTCGATCCGCAGCACTTCAAACTGATCTCGACCCAAGGCCTGATCTACCGAATCGAGACAGATGCCCGGATCGTCATTACGCGGCAGGAAAAGCGGGTAGCGAAATCGCACCTGCCAGAGGCCGATCCTGAAATGGCGCTGGCGGCGATCTCGACGCTTCCGGTAGTTGAATCAACTCATTTGGCTACCGCGCCGGAACAGGATCTCGCCCTTACCCGATACGGCATTGTCGCCGCCATATCTGCCCGGTTTCTGGCCGAGCAGTGGCTTGTCCAGAATCTTCTCGTTGATGAGAAACCGGTCGAAAAGACCAGAAAAAGCGATGTCCGGTTCACCGCAAGCAACGAAAGTCCGCGAGAGCTGTTCGGGGGGGCGATCAAACAAAAGGGATCCCCGTTTCATCAGATAGCCGGGCATTGCACCGACCCGTCCCGTAACCACGATCGTCCCGGCGATCATACGGTAGCCGGCATAGTCGCCGCACCCTTTAAGGATGACGACCGTGCCCCGCCGCAGCCTGTCTCCGGCATAGTCTCCGGCCTTGCCGCGAACGATCAGGATTCCGCCTTCCATACCGGTGATTTCGCCCGAGAGTGGCCCGGCCAGATTGTCGCCGGAGTTACCTTTGATCTCCAGACGGCCGCCAGCCATGCCCGACCCGGCATGGTGACCAACATTGCCTTCGACGAGCAATGATCCGCCGGACATTTTCCTGCCCGCCTGGCTGCCAACATGGCCGGTGACGCGTATTGCGCCGCCATTCAGTCCCGCGCCGACCCTGTCCAGGCGCGAACTGCTTCCATCGAACACGAGGCTTTCCGTATCCTTGCCGGTGAGCTTGAAGATATCACCGACCAACGCAGGGTTGCGGCTTGTGCCCACGCGCAGCCTGGCGATCTGAGCTTCGGTCAGCCTGGCCAGCAACGCCGGCGTCAGGCCGGAAAGGTCCAGACGCTCTTCCGGTTCTGCGAGGAGCGAGAAGGTCAGCGCTTTCATGGCAGCAAGTCCTTCAGATGATAGTGAAACTTGCCAAGCTTGCCGCCGTAATTGCCGGCGCTGACGCGAGATCGCCCCCTTCTTGGGGCCAAGATCAATGACGGCCCTCAACCCTGCCCGCATCGCTGCCGCAACGGCGTCACTGGTCTCGCCATCGATGACGATTTCCAGAACCGCATTGACATCAGGCGTCAAGGCACTGTTGACGACACCCCGCAGCGTCGGCGCGAAGGCATCATTGGTGGATGCCATCATGCCCTTGTATTTACCGCCGACTTTCGAACCGGAGCGGACGATGCCACCCGGAAACGGCATGATCGCCCCCGGCACTTTCTCGATAGCCGCCACTGCACGCTCTGCGGCGTGCAGTGCTTTGGTATTGTCGGCCGCGAGAAACAGCAGATTGCCGCCCCCCACGGCATTCTTGGTCAGCCCCGTCGTCGCTTCGCACAGGAACTCCCCGTCCATGACCGGTACGCGCCAGTAATGCCTGCCGCCAAACTTCTTCGATATCTGCCAGCCATCGCCGAAATAACGCAGCGAATTGCCGAGATCGAGCGGCGCCGAACCTTCCAGCCCCGCAAAGCAGGCGCTGCCGGGCGACGTCAGAACGCATTGTCCGAGCCGGCTTTTCAACTGCTTCTGCAACTCGTCGGTGCCCATCGCAAAAATCATGACACGACAGCCCGGGCGGCCATCCGGCGTCTTCGTTTCCGGCACGTCCATATCGATCGCCGCCTCGCAGCCGCAGCCGATGACCGAGGTTGCATAACCGGTCATTGTGGTGGCTGCCTGCCGAGCCCATTTCAGCGTCGGCGCAGTGATGATAATCGCCGTCGCCCGCATGCCGAAAGCCTCGGCAAAAGTGTCGTCGATCAATACGCCGTTGCGGGTCAGTTGTTGCATGAGACCTCCGCAAATGGCGCATCTCTTTGGATAGCGGAATCAGGGAAGGTGAACCAATCGAGCGACAGGCCATAGCGCTCTTCGTGATAATCCCTCATGCGCTTGATCATCGCCTTGTCCGGCGGCGGATTGAGCCGCAACGTCTTGCCCCAACGGTAGTGCGTAACCTTGCCATTCTTGACCACGAGGTCGCCATTCTTGAAAACCAGCGCCGCCTCCCGGAACATCTTGGCAAAGTCCTTGCCCTTGCGATAGACCGCGACATCGGCAATGGCTCCCGGCCCCAAATGACCGCGATCCCCGAGGCCGAGCAATCTGGCCGGCGCTGCGCGCGTCATGATCGCTATCTCTTCAAGCGTATATTCGCGGCGCACCGAGGCGAGCGTCGTCAATTCCAGTGCTGTCGCGTTCAATTCGTTGGATTTCGCGTCACGGGCACCGCTGCTCATCAGCAGTTCGAACAATTCCGGATAGGCAGTAAATGGTGCACCGTTCGGATGATCGGTCGTGAAGAACACCCGCCACGGATCGGTGACGAGCAGGAAAAGCTCAAGCCCCACCGCCCATTGCAGCGAGCCGTAATAATCCTGCTTGTAGCGATAGGGGACGATGCCACCGCCGCCATTGCCATCGCCGTCCACGATAACGGTCTTCTTCGGGCTGGCATTGCCGATGGCTGTGAACTGCCGCATCACGTCCGAAGAGATCGTCACGGTCTGGCCGAACATCACCTGGCCGATATCGATAGTCACATCGGGGTTAGCGTTGACAAGCTCCGCCAGCCGCGCCGCCTCGGATGAGAACTTGCGTTTGCCTTCGGTGCCATAGCCATAGAACTGCAGATGGGCGAGATGCAGCGGCACCCCCTCGGTGGCCGCAATGGTGTCGGCGGCCGTATCGGCGCTGCCGGCGATGCCGAGATTGTTGGCATGTACATGGAGCGGGTGCGGTATTCCGAGCCGGGTCACCGAAGCCTGCAGCGACTTGACGATCTTGCGCGAACTGACGCCATATTCGGGCACGACGTCGTCGAACGAGAAGGAGCGGACATTCTCCTTGAAAGCCGCGGCCGCACCGGCATTGATGACCTTGACGCCAAGAGCGCGGGTCGAACCGACGACCCAGGCGATGTAGTCATCAAGCATGGCTGAGGACTTACCGTTGCGAAGCAGCGACAGGGTGAAATCGTCATTGCCAAGAATGGCCAGCGTCGCCTTGTCGATGATCGGAATATCGGCGAGTTCAAGGTGCGTATGCAGTGCCGTGTACGGTGCCATGGCGGGTTCGACCACCGTGGTGAAGCCCATTTGCGCGTAGAGAGTGCCGGTCTGGAAGGTAGACCAGCCGGCATTGGAAAGCGGAGTATTGGCTGGTCGCGGCTGGTGAGCCGCATGGTGTTCTGGCAGCAGCAGCCGGGCCGTATTCACATTGCCGCCGCCGATATGCGAATGGATATCGATGGCGCCGGCCATGACGATACAACCAGAAACGTCATGAGTCTGATCGGCAGTCTCACCCATGGGCGGATCGATCAGCACGTCATCCTTGATCCAGACATCGCGCTGGCGGGCTCCATTATTGACCGGGTCGATAACCTCGCCGCCGACGAGCCTGATCAGCATGGCAAAGCCCTCCTGCCGGGCAAGGCTTCCGCCAATTGCTGCACGATGCTCGAGATGCTTGGCAATTGCGACGGTGCAGACGCGGCGACGGCCCTGAATGTGCCTACCCGGCTGGAATAGGTGACGCCGTCATGATCAACCCCGGCTGTCCCGACAGAAATCGTGACCGCCGCTCCAGCGGTCGGCGCTTCATTTTTGCTCAGCGAAATCAATGCGATCCTTCCCCGCGCGGGGGAGTTTCACCGCCCCTCGTCGACATCCAGACATGAAGATCCGCTTCCTTTTCACGGATCATGCGCTGGACGTCCCACCGCACGGGATCATAGCTTGGGAGGCTATTGGAGAAACCTGTCCGGGGTGGAAACCCGGTCATCCACAGGGACGTGAGCGCGGTACCCCAGGCATCATCGTCGGCAGGCAGAAACACGCTGCTGGCCCGACCATTTTTATTGAGATCCGCAATCAGCCCCTGCAGCATCACAAGGCCTGCCGCTTGGCCGGAGGCGCCGGAAAAGACGAAGACGGGGAACTGGCTTTTGTTCAGGGCCTGTCTGAACTGCGCAACATTGCCCAGTGGCGATGCTACGTGGCGCCCGTGCAGTTCAGCGCGAAGCACGGCCAGGGCGCCTTCAAGCGAAAGGCCATCGCCGCCGAGCGAAACAGCCTTCAATTTCCTGGTATCAGCCGAAACTGTCCCGGAGCCGCTGGCGTGGAACCACAAGCGTTTGTTACGATCGCCGAGATCAGGCCGCGAGGCCGCCCATGATTCCAACATTTCATGATGCGGCGCGGGAATTTCGCCGACGAGGACGATCAGGCTGGAGCGCCGGCGCGCTTCGCCCGGCGTTGTGAACATGCCGCCATGGTTGGTAAACAGGGAAACCTCATTGGCAAGAGTCTCGCCCAGCGCATGATCATAAGCACCGCCTAACCTCTCAGCCAGCGCAATGGCACTGCGTGTGCCATGCACATCCGTATCGAGGGTAAAAACTGGACAGCGGCTTGATGCCAGAAGCTTCGCAGCATTCTGAATTGCATCCATCAAAGAGACCGGCTGGCTGCCAACCCATGCAACCGACATATTCCGCAACTTTCTGGTGCCAACCTGAGCTTAACCAAATTTTTTCGAATGTGAACCCTGCGGCCCAGCAAAAAAGCATGCGATCAATCGTCGTACTTAACGTAGGCGAAGCGCTGGTCGGTTTGCGGCGTTCCTTCCAGTGATCCCGACTCCTTGCCCGGCTGCCACTGGACGATGCTCTCGATCTTCCTGGCGAGTTCGAAATCCTTGTCGGTGATGCCCTTCGCGGCATGATTCTGCAACAGGACCTCCACCCAGGCGTAAGACGCCTTGAGATCTGGATGGTGCCAGGCAGCTTCTGCCAGATGCCCGATCGTATTGATGACCATCAAGGTCGATTTCCACCCATGCGTCTTGTATTTGCGACAGAATCCAGCCGTTCTCATAGCGCCAATGCGGTAAATCGCTCTGCAGTTTTGCGACAATTTCGCTTTCCGAATAGACTTTTTCCTTGGGTTCGGCCTTCTTTGTTTCATCCGACATTCGCATTACTCCCTATTCTTTGCGCATCACGCTTGCACCTCGTTTGAAAGACGATATCATAGTGCAGGGCCCGATTTTTGAGATTGTGTAAAGATTAAACAAATGTCGGAATCCGTCACGATCAAAGTGCCCGCTCGCCTGCATCTCGGCTTTCTCGATATACCGCGCTCAGGTCAGGACCGGTTTGGAAGCGTCGGCTTGCCCATTCAGGATATTGAGACAGTCCTGACGATTTCCCGTGCAACAGACATACACATTCATGGTGAGGAACAGGCCCGCATCGCACAGCATATCGCTACGCTTTGCGCTCATCTTGGCATCAAGACACAGCACCGGGTCAGCGTGCAACGGGCCATCCCGCGCCATATTGGCCTCGGTTCCGGAACGCAGATCGCCATAGCCGTGGCGGCTGGGCTGCGCACACTGCATGCGCTGCCGCTTGATACTGCCCAAGATGCCGTACTGCTCGGACGCGGCTCGCGATCGGGGATCGGCATTGCCGCATTCGAAGAAGGCGGCGTGATCGTCGACGCTGGCAAAGGTTTCGGGCAACAGGCGCCGACTGTCATTTCGCGCATTCCGTTTCCGGAAGCCTGGCGCATCATCCTTGTCCTCGACACCGCGGCGCAGGGCATGCATGGCGAAGCCGAGATCGAAGCCTTCCGCACTTTGCCGCTGTTCCCGGCAGCAACTTCGGCTCTGATCTGCCGCCATGTGCTGATGAGCGTCATGCCCGCTCTCGTCGAGCAGGACCTAGCCTCGTTCGGCAGGGCGGTGGAGGCCATTCAGACCGAAATCGGCACTTATTTTTCACCGGCACAGGGCGGCGTTTTCACCAGCAGGCTGGTCGAGGCCACATTGCACCGCCTCGTGAAGGCTGGTGCTGTCGGGATCGGCCAGAGTTCATGGGGGCCGACGGGCTTTGCTTTTGCCGCCTCACAGGCCGATGCGGAACGCATTGTGGGCGAGATCGGTGGACGTTCTCCCGGTACCGCCATCCAGATTGTCGCGGGCAGAAACGCGGGCGCGGAGATCACGCATACCGCATTGAACCTCGCCAGGGCTTGAACCATGGGCACTATGGTCAAAGAGGAGCGGAAAACATGAGCCGCAAAATGATCCTTCATATGCTGACACCCCTCCGGCACATGAGTCCGTTCGACGTCAACATGGCGCTCGATGCGGGCTATGATGCGGTTATTCCCTATACGGATGTCGAGCTTTCCGATGTCAGCAACCTTGTTCAGGATGCCATCTTTTTCGCGCCCGCCGGAGGCAGGCGTCGCGACCGGCATTTTCCTTGCCGGCAAAGACGCGCCGCTGGCGCTCGACATGCTCGACGCGGCAAAGAAATCCATGGTACCGCCCTTCGAAATCTCGGTATTTGCCGATCCGGCGGGATCGTTCACGACCGCGGCGGCGATGGTCGCCAAGGTCGAGAAAGCACTGGTCAAGCACCACGACCGCGAATTGAACGGGACCTCGGTGGCGGTCTTTGGTGCGACGGGCGTGGTCGGCTACTGCACGGCAGTAATCGCGGCCGGCGAGGGGGCGCGTGTAACAATCGTCGGCCACGACGGCATTGAGCGCGTTCAGGAGGTCGCGGCATCGATCATGCAGCGGTTTGGATTGACGGTCGAACCGGCTGATGGATCGACCGAGGCCAAAAAAAGCACCATTGTGGAAGGCACGGAGGTCGTCCTCGCGGCGGCAAAGGCAGGCGTGCAGGTGATCTCGAAAGCGCAGCTCGGTTCGGCGGGCGGACTTCTGGTTGCTGCCGATGTGAATGCGGTGCCTCCGGCTGGTATCGAAGGACTGAAAGTAAATGCAAATGGTGAGACGCTCGATGCGACACAGGCTGTCGGCATTGGTCCGCTCTCGATTGGCAACGTCAAATACAAGACGCAGGCTGGTTTGTTCGAACAGATGATCAAGGCCGAAAAGCCGGTCATCTTTGATTTCCGGGACGCATTCACCCTTGCTCGCGACCTTGCCAAATAGACCCGAGATCCTGATCGTTGCGATCTCTGGCCGCTCGCTTGCAGCAGCAGCGAAGCAGGCCGGTTTCCGGCCGCTGGTCGCGGACCTTTTCAACGATGCGGACACGCTCGCGCTGGCAGACCGCGCAGTGAAGCTGTCGGGCAGCCTGGAGGCGGGAATCGATGAGGATCAGATCGTCGACACGCTGACGGATCTGGCTCGCGGCTATGCACCCACTGCGGTCGTGTTTGGTTCCGGATTTGAACGAAAGCCGGAAATGATCGACGCGATATCGAAAATATTTCCGGTTGCCGGCAACAATGCCAAGACGATTCGGCTGGTAAAGGATCCCTCCAGTCTTTCCCGCCTCTGTTCCGATCTGAAAATTCCGCATCCCGACATTCGTTTCGACGTGCCCGACAACCAACAGGAATGGCTGACGAAACTCGCCGGTGGTGCGGGAGGGTCGCATGTGAAGCCAGCCAATGGCGGTGCTTCCGGCCACGAACGCTATTTTCAGCGCTTCATTCCCGGCAAGAACCTATCCGCGCTGTTTCTCGCCGACAGGCACCAAGCCCACATTGTCGGCTTCAGCCGGCAATGGTCTTCCCCCTCCAGACACGCGCCGTTTCGCTATGGCGGGGCGGTGCGGTTGCGGCGTTACAACAGGACAAAATCAGTGCTGATTGGCGATTGGCTCACCGCGTTGACCCGGCGCACTGGCCTTGCAGGCCTGTGCAGCGCCGATTTCATCGACGACGGTTGCGGCTTCCATCTCATCGAAATCAATCCACGCCCCGGCGCGACGCTGGATATCTTCGACAGCAAGGAGACGCCGCTGCTGCGCGAACATTTGCGCGCCGTCATGGGCCACAGGATATCGGTGCCAGCTTACAGAGGTTCCGCCGCATCGGCGATCGCCTATACCGCGCGAGCCATCAGCGCCTTTCCGCACGTGGCGTGGCCGGCATTGACGGCAGATCACCAGATGCCGGGCACTGCTCTTGCGGCTGGTGATCCCGTTTGCACTGCATTTGCCACTGCAGATTCGGCTATCGCCGCAATGAGGGCCGTCAAGAGCCGCGTCAAGGAACTAGCAGTTCATTGGAGGGAGGAGTTCCGATGAGGGACGGTCATGCCTATCTGAATAGAAATGCGCAACGCATTGCCGATTCGATGATCGAGGATGCCGACCGCCTCGGCATTGAACACAGCCGCGGCAGTCTCGGTGAACGGCTGATCGATGCTGGCGCGAACAGTCCGGGCGGCATCGAAGCGGGCCTTCGCATCGTCGAGATCTGCATGGGTGGCCTGGGCACCGTGTCCGCCGCTCTGGGCACAGGCAAATGGCCCTATTGCGTTGATGTTCGCTCGTCACAACCGGTGCTTGCGTGCCTTGGCAGCCAATATGCCGGATGGAATCTTTCGCACGAGAAGTATTTTGCCATGGGATCCGGTCCGGTGCGGGCCCTTGCGCGTGTAGAACCGCTTTTCGACAAGATCGCCTATCGCGAACCGGACGCAGACTCGTCAGTCATCGTGCTTGAAACCGCAACGCCGCCGCCGGCAGCGATTGTCGAGAAAGTGTCGAATACGACTGGCCTCGATCCCGAAAAGCTGACATTCATCTATGCTCCGACACAGAGCCTGACGGGTTCCATGCAGATCGTCGGCCGGGTGCTGGAGGTAGCACTGCACAAGGCACACGACCTGAACTTTCCGCTTGATGCGATTGTCGATGGTGCAGGCCGCGCGCCGATTCCTGCGCCACATCCGGATTTTCTGCAGGCCATGGGCCGGACCAATGACGCGATCATCTATGGCGGGATTGTTCAGCTTTACGTCCGCGGGAGCGCCCAGGACGCACGCGACCTGGCGGAACAACTTCCAAGCCGGACGTCACGGGATTACGGGCAGCCGTTCGCCGATATCTTCAAGAAGTTCAAAGGCGATTTCTACGCCATCGACCCGCATCTGTTCAGCCCTGCCGAGGTGATCGTCACCGCGATCGAAACCGGTGATACATTCCGCAGCGGTCGTGCTGACAATGCAATGCTGGAACAATCTTTGGGGTGAGCTGAAACAAAAATGCCAGAGACGATACTGATCCTATCCGACCGGCCTGATCGTCAGGTAAGGCAGCTTCAATCCTCGTTCAAGTCGCTCGGATTCGACGTCCTGGCGCTGGCTTTGGCGGATATCGGTTTCGACAGCCGTTATCCATCAGGAATTGCAATTCCGGCGATGAACGGCGCCCTACCCGTCGCTGTGATTGTGCGATCGATCTCATCGGGAACATTCGAAGCGATCACGCGCCGTCTCGGCATATTGCATGCCTTTGCCCATCTTGACGTTCCCGTTTGGAATTCAGCCAAGGCTATCGAGCGTTGCGTCGACAAATCGACCACGACGTTCTTTCTGGCGCAGGCAGGTTTGCCCACGCCGGAGACTTTCGCCGTCGAGAGCCTCGCAAATGCCAAGTCTGTCGCAGAACGTGAACTCACGCACGGTCCTCTGGTATTGAAACCTCTTTTCGGCTCACAAGGCAAGGGTATTCGCCTGATCCGGCATATTGACGACCTGCCCGCACCGGAAGAAATTGATGATGTCTACTATCTCCAGCGTTATGTGGCGCATTCCGGACCGCCCTTCTGCGATTACCGGGTCTTCACCTGCGCTGGTGAAGTGCTGGGCATGATAACGCGTCGTGCCGAGGGCTGGATCACGAATATAGCCAAGGGCGCGAAGGCGGAGCCTGTCGTCGGGCCGTTGCGCTTCAAACTGGAAAGCCTTGCCCTCGCCGCGTCCGCGGCAATCGGCACGGATTTCGCCGGGATCGATATTGTCCCGGCGGCCGATGGCAGGCTTCTGGTGCTCGAGGTCAACAGCATGCCCGCCTGGACCGGACTGCAATCGGTCGTTCCAGTCAAGATCGCCGATTGCATTGCCAATGCGCTGGCCGCGCGGATCGTACCGCGACTGGACGAGAGGCCCGCGGCGTGACACCGGCACGCGAACAGATCAGGCGGGCCTATATCGATGCCTGCTATCAGGAAATCGAAGCGTTGAAGCCCGGCAATGTGCACCGATCTCGCCGATGGTCATCGTATGAACGCCCAGCAGTTTTTTGAAAGCGCGCAAGTGTCGTCGCATGCGGTTTGTGATCCAGCGCTTTCCATGGGCCGGCGCATTCTTGAGGGGGTCACGGCAACGCGAAACAGGATCGGAACCAACACCAATCTCGGCATTCTGCTCTTGTGCGTTCCACTCGCAAAGGCTGCCGAAAACGTCAATTCCGATTTGCAATCAAGTCTTGCCGAAACGCTTGAGAAACTGGAACTTCGATGACGCACGCGATGTGTTTTCGGCAATCGTGCTGGCGCAGCCCGGCGGGCTGGGCTCAGCGCCCAAGCACGATGTCTCGGCGGCGCCAGAGGTCCCCCTTCTCGAAGCGATGCGGGAGGCGGCTGACCGGGACATGATCGCCCGGCAATATGTGACCGGGTTTGGCGACATTTTCGCCGGCGGTCTCTCGGCGCACAAAGCTGCGATCGACCGCAATGAGCAGGGAATGTGGGCGACTGTTTTTGTCTATCTGTATTTCCTGTCGGCCTTTCCCGACGGCCACGTTGCCCGCAAGCTTGGCAATATCGTTGCCGAGAATACGCGAAAGGAAGCCGGGCAAATTCTCAAGCGCATTGAAGGCCTGAGTGAGGGAAAGGAACGCGAAAAAGTGCTTCTTGCTTTTGATGCCAAGCTCAAGGCCGACGGCATCAATCCGGGGACTTCCGCCGACCTGACAGTCGCCACCCTTTTTGCATTAAAACTCAACTTGGCCTTGCATAATGTTGAGGTAAATGCTTGAATTTCACCAGCGGATTTCATCCGCTGCTATCTGGCCAACCGACCCCCAACTCAAGGGTGCTGCGAACAAGGATAGCTGTCCATCGAGCGTCGTGTCTCGAGAGGTACGGCGTCTTTGGACAAACCATTTGGGACCGCTATAGGGAGGAATTAGGCCGTGGCGAAAATCAATAAAGTTATGGTTGGCGAGTCGCTTATTGGCGACGGAAATGAAGTTGCGCATATCGATCTTCTGATCGGGCCGCGTGGCAGCGCTGTAGAGACGGCATTTTGCAATGCATTGACGAACAACAAGGACGGATTTACCTCCCTTCTTGCTGTTATCGCCCCTAATCTTGCATGCAAGCCGAACACGATCCTGTTCAACAAAGTCACGATCAAAGGCGCCAAGCAGGCAGTCCAGATGTTCGGACCTGCACAGCACGCCGTTGCAAAAGCAGTCCAGGATAGTGTTGCCGATGGCACAATTCCCGCAGAAGAAGCTGACGATGTATTCATCTGCGTTGGCGTCTTCATCCATTGGGAAGCCGAAAGCGACGCCAAGATCCAGGACTTTAACTACCGCGCGACGAAGGAAGCCATCAAGCGTGCGGTGACAGGCTGGCCGACAGCGGCAGAAGCAACTGCTCAGCGCGACTCCGTCAAGCATCCGTTCGGCGCTGCCTAGACAAGAGACAACCCCGCACAGAGCACGCCCTCTGACGAACCGGATGGCCTGTTGCGCCGGTTGGCAAAACTTCTGGGCTTCCAGTAATGAGAAAGGGGAGAAGGAGCGATCTTCCTCCCCTTCTCAGCCGCTCAGGATGTTGTCATTTTGCATAAGAGACGAAATCGCCTCCGGTGTCAGCGAACCGTTGTGAAGCGCCGTCGCCACGAGCGCAGCCGAGATGCCAAGCTTCTGCAACTGCTCAATATCCCGCAGACCACGGATGCCTCCAGCAGCGATGACAGCACGATTGCCCGCACGGCGCTTAATCGCTGACAGGCGGTCGAGGTCCGGTCCTGCATTGGCGCCGATGCGGCCGAGCGTCATGACGATGACACGCGGCGGCCAGCTTTGCGCATTCTCAAGGATCGACGGCGGTCCCAGAAACTCATCGCCACGAAAATCGAGCGACAGGATCAACCGCGGGTTGGTGCAAAACGCTTGCAGCACGGAAATATCGGATTGTGACTCGGACCCAAGAACCGGGAATATCCGGTCCATTGCAAGCGCGCTATCAAGTTGTTCCGGTTCGCTGAACCCGGCGTCGAGCCAGATGTTTTCGGTCGGCATCAATGGCCGCAACTGCTCCAAGGCGGAATGCTCGCAGCGGCGTTCTATCCGGTCAAGATCGGCAATATACAATGCCGGAAAAGGATAGACGGTTCGCAGGCCATCGGCCACATCGCGAACGCTGGCGGTCGGACTGAGCGGTGTTTCAATGGGCTTATAGCTGTCGCGATGGCCCATGCTTGCGCGAACCACGAGACCATCTTTTATGTCGAGTACCGGAATGATATGCACGAGTGAAATCCAAGGAACGATGTGCCCATGAAATCCCGATTTGCCAACGAAGGAAAGCCCCTGGTTACGGGTTGGGATCTGGGCGGTGCCCACCTGAAGATGGCCCAATGCCATAACGGCAAGATTGTCTCGGCGAAAATCCTGAAAACACCGCTTTGGCTCGGCGTCGATCAGTTGCGTGAAGCCTTGCGGGAACTTGACCCGCTAAGCGCCGAAAACAATTTCAATGTCTTCACCATGACTGGCGAACTTTCCGACACATTCGCTTCGCGTGATGCGGGAGTTGCCGGCCTGCTCGACCTCATCCAACAGGAATTCGGCACAGAAAATACACTTATCTATGCCGGGCGCGCCGGTTTCTGCGATGTGGGTTCCGCGCGCAGCCTTGGAAGCGATATCGCATCGGCCAACTGGCACGCCACTGCCCTGCTGAGCGCAAAGCTGGCAAACACAGGTCTGTTCGTCGATATGGGTTCGACAACAACTGACATCCTTGCATTCAAAGACGGCGAACTGACCAATCTTGGCTATTCGGATGCCGAGCGGCTATTAACCGGCGAACTCGTCTATACCGGTTTCGCCCGCTCGGCCCTGATCGGTATCGCGGGTCTCGTCCCCGTTCGCGGGCGGATGACACCGCTGATGAACGAATATTTCGCCAATACCGCCGATCTCGGCCGAGATCCTTGGCACGCTTGACGAAGCGGACGACAAATATCCGTCGGCTGACCGTCAAGCGAAATCGGCGGCGGGATCGATAGCACGGCTGGCGCGCATGGTCGGACGCGACGGCGCCGATCTCAATGAGAACGAATGGATCGATATCGTGCGCTGGTTCAGCGAACACCAGCTGCGCATGATCCATGATGGAGCGTTCCGCGTCGCTTGTAATCTTTCACCGGACCGCATGGCACCAGTGGTCGGCGCAGGGATCGGGCGCCCGCAGATCAGAGAACTCGCGAAGCGCCTCGAACGGCCCTATCTGGATTTCGGTTCGCTGATCCCTGCCAATGAGGAGGCTAGGGACGACGCCAGCAAGGCAGCGCCTGCTGCAGCGGTCGCTTTGCTAGGTTCAATGCATCTGCAGGGCGCATAGTCCCATCTAGATATAGCCCCCGTGGTGATGCACGACCGCATCCTTGCCTTTTTCATCGGCCGCATCGCGATGATCCTTGACCCGCTGCATGAGCCAAGACCAAGCCTGATGTTCATCGGGTCCAGCCGTTTTTTCAATGGCGATCATCAGATAAGCGATCTCGGCATCGATCTTCTCCGGAGGAAGCATGTGCAGACGGCTCACCAGAATCGCGAGTTCCAGCACGGCAGCCTTGGCGCGATTGAGTCCCGTAAAGGGCGCATGGGTCGCTTCCGAGACCACCTTGCAGAAATGAAGCGGCCGCAAGCCATCATCCTTGATTGATCTCGACGTGCAGGACGGAATGGCTGAGCGCAGCCTGAAGTCGCGGTACCGGACAGTTCTCGACGGGAACGGCTGGCCAGTCTTTATGGCCAGTCAGACATCCGGCAAAGACCAGCATGTCGTCAGTATAATTGGCGATGGCATAGGGAACAGCAGCCAGGTTTTCCAGCGTCTTTGAGGGCCGGAACGGCGCGATGATCCAGCCGTCCGCCTCCTGGATAATTCCGAGCGGGGCGATATGGACGGCGCCATCGGCATCGACCGTGGTAATGATGGTCTCCCTGATGTAGGTCATGGCGCCACATCCTTCTTGGTTCGCAGCGTGTGCCCGGCTTCGGCCAGTCGCGTACGGTCCTGTTGCTTCTCCGGGGCTGCCGCGCCCCAGGCGAGCGGCTCGTCCTGAGCATAACGCTTGCCAAGTTTCCAGGCGATTTCGGCCTTGGTCAGCTCCGCACCCAGATAGAAAGCATGCGCTCCGTCGCCTTCAACGTTGAGACGCGGGAAAAGTTCAAAAGCATCGCTGGATACGTGATGGCCCTTGCCGTTGAATATATGGACACCGTCCGGGGCGGTCAGGATGCGGAAATTGGCGTCGCGCACGTCAGCGGCGAGAGCGTCAATGTCTTCAATACTATTGGGATACGGCTTGCGGTCGTGGATCTGCAACAGGCCCGCATCATAGCCGCGCGGCAAAGCATGGTCCTGTTTGGCGGCAAACATGATACGGCGGGCGCGATCGTGCTCCTCGACCGTGCGTACGGTATGCGGGCTCACATTGACCACCAGCACGTTGCCGATCGAAAGCTCCGAGCAAAGACCGGCAAGGAGAGCCGTCACCCCGGATGAATCGGCATCGGTCAGTTCAGTCAGATTGCCAGTACCCATCATCATCGGGGCATCGGGCCAGCGGCGGCGCGCCTCCATGAACCGCCCGAGCGAAGCGGCGAAACCGAAGTGGATGGGATCGAGCACGGGATCAGCAATGAAGGGAATGTTCGCAGCCTTCGCAGCACGGATCGCACGGCCGAGCGAGATCCAGATCTCCCGGAACGGCGGGAATGAGAATCGGCGTGACGCCATATTTGATTGCCAGGCCGATCGTCTCTTCGGTGAGACTGAGGAGATAATCCGCTCCGGCAGCAGCACCGGTCTCGAGTTCTTCAAGGTTCGCTGAATCCACGCTGACGCAAAGACCCTGTTGCTTGAGGCTGCGAACCGCTTCGGCGAGATGCGGAAACGGCGTTTCGGGAAGACAGCCAAGGTCGATCACATCCGCTCCGGCAGCCGCCAGCGTCAAGGCACGTTGCATCAATGTGTCAAGCGACAGTGCCGAGGCGTCGACGATTTCTGCAAAAATACGCATGTCATGTCTTGAAAGATCGATTGGTTTGCCGACGCGCCCGAGAAAAACCGGCAAATCCGAGACTTCGTCCGGACCGCGGATGAAGGAAACACCGAACCGCTCGCTTAGCCGGCCAAGATCGCCGCGGTAACGCCCGGGGAGGATAACCCGGTCGCCAGTCAGAGGCTGCTTCAGCCGACGCGAGATGATCTCTTCCGTCATCAGAGCGGCGACTTTCACACCGATATCCACGATCTCATAGGAAAACGCCGTCTGCCCAAGGTCGGCCAGCACGCGTTCCACCCGCGAACGGGCAAGATGGCCAGTCAGAAACAGCAGATGCTCAGCCATTGTCGGCGATCACTTTCTGGCGCTCGGCAATTGCCGCTTGCAACTCGGCAAGAGATTCAACCACGTGTGTGCGCTCATAAGTCTTGAGCCGGGCCGTATTTTCGAGATCGATGGGCCGGGGATAAACCTTGACCAACCCTCCCGGAGCCATGGTTTCAAGTTCAGGTGCCGTGTCACAAGCGAAAACAATCGACGGCACCAGACACTTTCCCGCCTGCGCATAGACATTCGTCGGCAGCGAATCGGAAATCCCGACGACGCATTTCGCTACGGTGTTCGATGTGGCGGGTGCAATAACCGCCGTATGATAGACGCCATGATAGAAACCGCCTATGGGGATGGAACTTGCTGTCTTGTCATGCAGCACCCTCATGGTTTCGGGAAAGTCGAGTTTCAGCCCGTACATGCGCAGCACTTCATTTGCGGCCTTCGAAACGAAGACATCGCAATGTTCGAGCGTGCGGATCAAATCGAAGCTCTCTACGAAGAAATGGCCAGAACCGGTCAGGGCCCAAGCCCATCGCGGCGTATGAAGCTGTGTCATTGCGCAACCATTCCTTCGGCGGTCATTTTGTGCTGCATGATCATGCGTCCGGGGATCGTCGCCAAGGGCAAATCGAGCGTACGCAACGCTTGCGGACCTGCGATGTGGAGGCGTGTATATCGTC
The DNA here is from genome assembly GCF_025452215.1 of Phyllobacterium sp. A18/5-2. NCBI lineage: Bacteria > Pseudomonadati > Pseudomonadota > Alphaproteobacteria > Hyphomicrobiales > Phyllobacteriaceae > Phyllobacterium > Phyllobacterium sp. A18/5-2. The sequence continues at coordinate 149,790 of NZ_CP104968.1, forward strand.
CCAGCATCGCGGGCAGCATTCCGTCGACAATGCCGGCGCCGGTGAGGTCTGACACACGGGAATAAGCCACGTACTCCTCGGTTTGTTTGATCAGCAGCAGCGTATTCGTGTCCAATTGCCTGCACAGCCAAGCGCTGAGTGAATCCGATGTTACGTCCCAGGAACAGGGAATGTCCGGCGCGCCGATCGTCATGGATGATGGAAGCCACACCGGTATGTCACCAGCCACCAGAACTTCGCGAATTTCCTTTAACGATCGTGCTGGTTGCAGGCGCATGTTGCACTCTGCGATGACAATGCCGAACTGGTCCATGGCAAGGATCGCCATCGCATGGGCCGCTTTATCCGAATAGGCGAGACTTTTTTGCGAAACCCTGACCCGATCGGCAAACGGGCCACCACCCGGTACGACAACGAGCGGAAAAGTCGCCGTCGTCAGAACGGCGATCCAGCGCTGCATTTCCTCATGACCCGCCGTGCTTCCTCCCAGTTTCACCACGAGTGGCTTCATGAAGATGCGCCCTTCCTGCCTCCATGTGCGTGCACAGCTTCTGGCTTGCCTGCAGTATGTCTGGATTTCGCCGAATTCTTGGCATCACTTTTGCGTTCGATCTCGACACCAACACCGCCCGGTCCAAGTTCAAGTTTTTCTGCCCGCACCACGACCCGGGTAACACGGGGATTTTCCAGAACGAATGCAGCAACCTGTTCCGCCAGCGTCTCGGCAAGTTCGACATGTCCCTGCGCAACAATAGCCCGAATGCCATCCATGATAAGATCGTAGGAGACGACGTGGCGCATGTCCTCTGGATTGCGCGTCACCCGCAAAACGTCGACCGTGACGTCGAACCGCACCTTCTGTGACTTGCCATGTTCGAAACTATAGGCGCCGATCTGGACCGGCAGAACAAAATCACGGACAAAAATCTTGTCGGTGCCGAGCCCGGCCTCGGCCGGATCGGGGAAATAGCCGCGCGCCGCGAGGAGTTTATAGTCGACGCCAGTTGGTGCGCCTGGCCCCTGTGCGTCTGGGATCAGAGCCCGTATTTTTGCCGTCGCTAGCGCATCGACTGGCGAGTTGCGGCTCAAACCGGCACACAAGGCGCCGCGAAAGCCAAGAAAATCCGGCTTGAAGGCCAACAACCGCGGCACATCCGGCGCCTCAAGCGATCCCGCGACCCCGGACATCAATCCGTGCGACTGGCAATCCTTGACGAAATGGCCAATCTGGTCGGGCGTCATGTGATCGAGCAGGCGGCCCGCCGATTTCTTGGCAGTATCGATCATAACCCCGTGAAAACCGGCAGCAGCAAATTGTTCGGCCAGGCCTTCTTCATATTCATTCCGGTGGTCGGCAAAGACCACGGCAATCAATTTTTTGTGCGCGGCGAGTGACTTCAATATCCCCATGCAGGCGGCCAATTGACCAAAGGGGAAGAAGCCGATCTTGATATAATCCACACCTGTCGCGGCGATTTCCTCCACCTTGCGGCGGATGGTTTCCGGCTCCATCGGAAGATCACCACATGCAGCACTAACAGGCCGCCTGCCTGAAATAAAATTGATAACTTCCAATAGCTTGTCTGGTCCGACCGCTCCCAGAGCCCCGTTTGCAGGATCCTTCAGATCGATAATATCCGCACCATTCTGGAAGACGATTTCCGCTTCCTGCCGGTTTTGCACACTCGCAAGCATCTTGGTCATCAGCGGGCCCCTTCGCAGCGGTAAAGAATTTTGCCCGAACCCCACGAAAAGATGACTTTGAGGGTTGAGATAATGGCGGGGTTGTTTAAAAACACTATGGGCACCTCTGTTCTTAAGCGACCGCCATCATGCGAATGGCGGCAAATCCGAATGGTACGGTCATGAAGAGTATGGTGCCAGACACTCTTGTGTTTTTATTCGGCTTTTTTTTGCTCTTCGTCAACGTGTCTGAGTTGCATGCGCAACAGGCATCGACAGATAAAACGACAAAACCGGTCACCGAAACCCGGATGGGTTATCTTCGCGCCTATGAACCGCAGCTTGCTCTTTCTGTGCTCGACATCCCTCCCCGCGATGAGGGTGTAGCCGGCGCCAACGTCGCCATCAACGACAACAATACCACCGGCAAGTTCCTTAGTCAGAGTTTTGCGCTCGATGTTATCGAGACGAAATTTGATGCGGACGTCGTCCCCGTTTTCAAGGAAATGCTCGCTCGCGGCGATCGCTTCATTTTGACCGATATTTCTGCCAAGCAATTGCTGTCGATTGCGGACCTCGCAAAGGATAGCGGTGCCCTGCTTTTCAATGTTGGCGCGACGGACGACATCCTGCGAGAAGAACAGTGCCGATCGAACGTGTTCCATACGGCGCCGACACGAACCATGCTTGCCGACGGTCTGGCCCAATACCTTGTCTGGAAACAATGGCGCAAATGGGTGCTGCTCTATGGCTCGCACGAACGCGACCAGCTCTACGCCGATGCCATTCGCCGCGCCGCGGCACGGTTCGGGGCAACGATCGTCGAGGAGCGTGTGTACGAGGACAAAGGCACCGCCCGCCGGACCGATACCGGCGTGATCCAGGTGCAGAAGCAGATGCCGGTCTTTACGCAAAACCTGCCCGAGCATGATGTGGTCGTCGTCGCCGACGAGAGCGAAGTATTCGGCAGTTATGTGCCCTACCGTACTTGGACCCCACGGCCCGTTGCGGGAACCGCCGGGCTTGTTCCCTCGAGCTGGCACCCCGCCAGTGAACAATGGGGTGGCTCCCAGATTCAGAATCGTTTTGACAAGGCGAACGGGCGCAGGATGCTGTCGAAAGACATGCAGGCCTGGACGGCAGTTCGGATACTGGGCGAGGCTGTTACGCGTACCAAGGGAAACGACCCGGCCCAGGTGGAGGCCTTCATTAAGGCGGACGACTTTTCGATCGCAGCCTTCAAGGGCCAGAAAGTGACATTTCGAAACTGGAACTGGCAGTTGAGACAACCGATCCTGCTAGGCGACGGGCATAGCGTCGTCTCCACCTCGCCGCAGGAAGGCTTCCTGCACCAATTTTCGGAGCTCGACACGATGGGGGTCGACCGGCCGGAGACCAAATGCAAGCTCAACTAATGAACAGTGAATTGGGAGGACAAAATGCGACGACATTCGTGCTTGCTCGCTGCGACCGTGGCGGTGCCGTTGTTTGCACAGCCCGCATGGGCAAATATGGTCTACGTCTCCAACGAGAAGGACAATACCGTCACCGTCGTCGATTCCACGACGATGGAGGTGGTCAAGACAATCGACGTCGGCCAGCGTCCACGCGGGATCACCATCTCCCACGATGGAAAGCTGCTGTATGTATGTGCCAGCGACGACGACACGGTCGAGATCATCGACACCAGTACGAATGAGATCGTCGGCTCACTTCCATCCGGTCCCGATCCGGAGCTATTTGTCCTGTCGCCAGATGGGAAGACGCTCTATATCGCCAACGAAGACGACAATCTTGTCACGGTGATCGACGTCGAGACGAAAGGCGTGCTTGCGGAAATACCGGTGGGCGTGGAACCTGAAGGGATGGGCATCAGCCCCGATGGAAGAACCATGGTCAACACCTCTGAAACAACCAACATGGCGCATTTCATCGATACATCCACCCACGAAATCACCAACAATGTGCTGGTCGATTCCCGGCCACGCTTTGCCCAGTTCAAGCCGGACGGGTCGGAGGTCTGGGTCTCGGCGGAAATTGGTGGAACTGTATCAGTGATCGACAACCAGAAGCGCGAGGTGACGCATAAGATCACTTTCGAAATTCAGGGATTGCGTGCCGAGCAGATCCAACCGGTCGGTGTCCGCATCACGGCCGACGGCAAAAAGGCGTACGTCGCGCTGGGTCCCGCCAACCGTGTCGCAGTCGTCAACGCCGAGACCTACGAAGTGGAGAAATACATATTGGTGGGACAGCGCGTCTGGCAGCTGGCATTCACGCCGGACGGCAAGAGTATCATCAGCACGAACGGCCTGTCGAACGACATCACCTTCATCGACACAGCAACGGACGAACCGGTCAAGTCAGTCACAGTCGGGCAGTTGCCGTGGGGTGTGACAGTGTCGCCCAACTAAACTGAAAATACCGCAAGGGAGGAAGAATATGACGAACTGCAAATCATTCGCACGGGCCGCATTTCTCAGCATCGTAATCGCTCCGTCATTGGCTTTTGCACAGGCGGACGACGATGATGACGATCAGGCGACGGCAAAGCCCAAAGCAGAAGCGCAGACGAAAGCGCCGGCGGTCACCCGCGCCAGCAAGAATGTGCCCGAACTCATTCTCGGTGCGAAGACAGATGATTTTGCCGTGAATCAGAAGGATTTCGAGCTGCTTGCCGGACAGGGCTACCGCTGGAAGATTACGTCCGCCGCAGGGCTGGAATACAAGTTCGTCACCGATCTCTTTCGCAATGTCTGGATGAACCAGATCGTCATAAATGATCTTGAGGTGCATATGAACGGTGCCCCGGCCTGGCTCGAATTCGACGCGCCGGGCACGATCAATGTCCAGTTCACAGCAGTAAGGCCAGGCGAATATACCTGGTCGGTTCCAGACCTTGCCGACAAGGGGATGAAGGGTAAGATAACGATCAAATAGGGCGCAGGTATTTCAACGGCCCGACAAGGTATCAAGGGTGGAGCACGATGAGTCCAAATGCCGGATTGAAAGACGTTCAAGGCAAGTCATTGCCGGAGGCCAGCATTCCGGCGCTTGAACTTGCATCCGTGAGCTATGCCTATGGCAAACGGCAGGCGCTGGATGACATTTCGTTTTCCATCCCGCCGGGCCGGTTCGCTGTGCTGCTCGGATTGAACGGCGCCGGCAAAACGACACTTTTCTCACTGATCAGCCATCTCTTTGCAACCCGAAAGGGCCGGATCCATGTTTTCGGCCATGAAATAAACCGCAGGCCAGGTGACGCGCTGCGGCGCCTCGGGATCGTATTTCAGGCACGAACACTGGACCTCGATCTGTCGGTGCACCAGAACCTGTCCTATCACGCGTCGCTGCACGGGATCGGGGCACGGGAAGCGAACCAGCGCATTAACGAACTGCTGCAATCGATCGACATGAGCGATCGTTTGTATGAGAAGGCACGCAGTCTTTCGGGCGGGCAAATCAGGCGCGTCGAGATCATCCGCGCCCTGTTGCATCAGCCATCGCTGCTGCTGCTCGACGAAGCGACCGTCGGGCTCGATATCAAGTCACGCGCTACAATCCTCGCTGACATTCGCAAGCTGGTCCACGACAATGGGATCAGCGTTCTCTGGGCGACCCACCTGATCGATGAGGTCAATCATGCCGATCAGGTCATTGTGCTGGACCGGGGAAGATTGGTAGCCAATGGCTCGGTGAACGATGTGGTCAAGGCTGCAGGCGGCACGACCATCAACGAAGCCTTTTCGCGGCTTACCGGCATTGTTGCGTTGAACCCGGGACACAGGCCATGACAGATATCACCAATACCGGCCGCATTGTTCCATCAATTGCCCGCAAGCGCTTTGGCCCGATGCAATATCTCATCTGCCTCAAGGGCATTCTCGTTCGCGAAGGTCTGCGCTACCTCAATCAGCGCGAGCGCTTCATCTCGTCGCTGGTCCGGCCACTGCTGTGGCTCTTCATCTTTGCAGCAGGGTTCCGCCAGGTTCTCGGCGTTTCAATCATTCCGCCCTATCAAACCTATGTGCTCTACGAGGTCTACATCACACCCGGTCTTTGCGGCATGATCCTGCTATTCAGCGGCATGCAATCTTCGTTGTCCATGGTTTATGACCGGGAGATGGGAAATATGCGCACACTGCTCGTTAGTCCGTTCCCGCGCTGGTTCCTGTTGATATCGAAGCTTCTGGCCGGGGTCGCCGTTTCGATTATCCAGGTCTATGCATTCCTGTTCATCGCCTGGTTCTGGGGCGTGAAGGCCCCGGTGTCCGGCTATTTCCTGACACTGCCTGCGCTCTTCCTGTCAGGGATGATGCTGGGTGCGCTCGGTATGCTACTGTCCTCCATGATCAAGCAGCTGGAAAACTTCGCCGGCATCATGAATTTCGTTATTTTCCCGATGTATTTCGCCTCTTCCGCACTCTACCCGCTCTGGCGTGTGCAGGAGGCAAGCCCGCTTCTCTACAAAATCTGCCTGCTTAATCCATTCACCTATGCTGTCGAACTGGTGCGATTTGCCTTTTACGGACAGATCGAATGGACCTCGCTTGCAGTGGTCTGCGCCTTCACTTTCGTTTTTATCGCAGGCGCAATCATTGCCTACGACCCATCAAGGGGCCTCATCATCAAGAAGCAGGAGGGCGGAAACAATTGAAACGATTGCGCATCATCATTGGCACTGCGGCCGCCCTTATCCTAGCTTCATCCAACGCAACGTTTGCAGCAGCAAGCAACGACCCGAGCTGGCCATGCATCCAGCGCAAGGTACCTGAACTTTCGGTCGGCCAGGTGTGGAGCGGTCCCGACATTCCGGAGGCCGCAAAAAGCTGGAATGCCGATACGAAAATCAACGAGCTTGTCGCAGAATTGGCGCCACGGCGCACCCCGTTGGACGTCGCTCAGAAGCAGATCGTTGAATATGCCACAAGCCTGCCGAAGGAGCAGTTGAATGACAAGCTTTTTCAATTGTTTCAGGGACTGTTCGAAACGCTGAACCGTGAGCGCGAACAGGTTGTTGCGGGGATTTCGCGCTACGCGGCCAAGCAGCGAGACCTTGCGGCAGACCTGCGCAAGGAAGCTTCCGCCGTCGATGCCATGCGGGCGAAACCCGATACCGATCCGGAAGAATTGGACAGGCGTGACGAACAGCTGAAATGGGAAACGCGCATCTTCGAAGAGCGGGTACAATCGTTGACCTATGTTTGCGAAGTTCCAACGATCATCGAGCAGCGCCTCTACGGGCTATCAAAGACGATCGGCCAGTCGATGATCAAGCAATAGGCTCGGCAACCCGCCCGATGCGCCGGTAAGTGAAGGCGTCTGACGCCTCATCTGACGCCTTTGTATTGATTGCTTCCGTGATCAGAGCCCCCATCCGGGCATGCAATGGAGATTTGATACAGGCCGGATCGGTGGCGGCCGCATCGCCAGCGATCGCCATGGCCTGACAGCGGCAGCCACCCCAATCGATCTCCTGACGTTCGCAGCTTCGGCACGGCTCCTGCATCCAGTCTGTTCCACGGAAGGCACTGAATGCTGACGATTCATGCCAGATCCGGCTGAGATCCCAGTCGCCGAAGCGCTCAAAACTTAGCGATTTGATCGTGCCGGCCGCATGGCACGGAAGGACAGTGCCATCCGGCGCAACCATGAATGCATCGCGTGCCCAGCCACCCATACAGGGTTTGGGATAGACGGCAAAATAGTCGGGCGTAACGAAATCAATGGTCATGATGCCGCGCAAGCGCTCCTGCGCCTCCTCGACGATCTCAACCTGCCGCTCGACTGCTTCCCGCTCCGGCATCAGTGCCTTGCGATTGAGGAGCGCCCAACCCGCGTACTGCACATTGGCGATTTCCAGCCGCTCGGCGCCTAGGGAGAGCGCCAGCTCGATGAAGTCCGGCACTTCCTCCATATTGTGGCGATGGATGGGTGCATTGATCGTCAGCGGTAATCCGGCTTTCCGGATGCGCCTGGCAGTATCGAGCTTTTTCTCATGCGCGCCGCGAGAATTGCCGATCTTTTCCGTTGTCGCGGCAAAGGCACCCTGAAAACTGAGTTGAACATGATCAAGCCCGGCCTCGGCGAAGGCTTCGATTCGGCCCTCGGCAATTCCAACGCCCGCTGTTATGAGATTGGTATAGACACCGCGCCGGGCAAGACTGGCAATCAGCTCGGCAAGATCGGTTCGCAAGGTTGGTTCGCCGCCGGAAAGGTGAACCTGCAGGACACCCAGATCTGCTGCTTGCTCGAACAGGGAAATCCACCCTTGCGTATCCATTTCCCGGTTGGCTTTCAGGAGTTCGACGGGATTGGAGCAATAAGCGCATTGCAGCGGGCAGCGATGTGTCAACTCAGCCAGCATGCCGATCGGAGGCAGGACAGGTTCCGTCATAGCGTCACCAGAAACTTGTCGGACCATTCCTGGAGAAAGCCGGTCACATCCGGCGCAATCTCCGCTTCGTCCGCTCCATATTGATCACCAAGCAGGACAATCATCTGCGCCACGCTGTGCCGGCCGTCACAGAGGCGCAGAATGTCGAGACTGACTTCATTGGGCCAGAACACCCGCTCTGGCGACAAGAGCGCCCACGCTGCGCGCACCTTATCATATTGGAGCCGCACATGCTGCTTCAAAACCGGCTTCGAGTGCATCGACAGAACTGTGCGAACGCGGGTTGTCTCGATCATGCCGCCTCCGGGTCAAAGGCACCGGGCGGAATATTGCCCTTCTCACCATACGCATGCGCAAGGCCGTCCAGCATAGCCCACAGCACGTCGCACTTGAAAACCAACGCATCGATCACCGCCTGCTGTTTTTCAGGCGTGCCTGCATGTTTCATCACATAGGCCAGCGCAAAGTCGGAATCGCGCGATGCCTGCGCGGGGCGCTTGTCAAAATAGGCGAGAATATCTTTGGTCACATAATCATAGTTCGCCAGCATGGCTGGAACGCGCTCGCCAATGATAACCGGTGAGAACAATTCCGTCAGTGACGATGCGACGGCCTCGAGCAGGGTTCGATTGGTACAGAAGGATAGATAGGCACCGACCGCAAAACGCGTGGCGGGCAGCGCGAGCTTTTCACTCTTGACCAGATCGGCATCGAGGCCAAGGCCCGTCGCCAGCTTCAGCCATCGCGCGATTCCGCCGCTCCAGCCATCACGGCCATCATGATCTTCTACCCGCTTGCGCCATTCTGCGCGAAATTCCGGGTCCTCGGATCGCGCGATGATCATCGCATCCTTGCGCGGAATGACCGACTGGTAGCAATAGCGGTTGAGTGCCCAGGCCTGCATCTGCGCTTTCGTCAAAGCACCACTCATCATCTGGTGATGGAATGGATGCCGGTTATGGTAACGGGCAGCACCCACTTCACGCAGGACCGCCTCAAGTCCCGCCGGAGACAACCCGTCTCGTGCCGCATCGCTAAATTCGTTCAAAGCCGCACCTCCATACCATCATAGGCAACTTCCCATCCTGCCCCATTTACTGCCGCATGTTCAGGCGAGATTTCATCGAGAATCGGGTTGGTATTGTTGATATGCACATAGATCCGCCGCTTGATGCCAATATCCGCGAGGGAAACCATCGAACCGTCCTCGCCGGAAATATGCAAATGCCCCATCCGCGCACCGGTCTTTGCCCCCACTCCCGCCGCAATCATTTCGTCATCGGTGAAGACTGTTCCGTCGAATAGGAGGCAATCGGCACCGGACAGACGTTCCTTCAGGGCGTGGTCAATAAGGGCGCAACCGGGAATATAGAAGGCCGCACGTTCCTCGATGCGCGAGGAAATGCGCAGGCCAATCGTATCACCCTCCTGCGTGCCATAACCGTCGGCGGCTTTTGTCTGGTCTTCAAGAAACAGCGCAACCTTGCCCGGAACGGCAAATGTCTCAACCGCGATGCCAGTCGGCTCGCCATTCACATTCAAAATATCGGTCGTTGCGCCGAGCACGAGTTCACGCCGCTGGACGATTGAACGGTCGAGCACGTTGAATATGGAATTGGCGTCGAGAACCTGCAGCACACGGCGCGTCGCATAGATCGCGAACGGCTCGCGCTCGCGCAAGCTGAGTAACCCCGCGATATGATCAATATCGGCATTGGTCAAAATAACCGCCCGGATCGGGGTACCACGCAACGGACCGGCAGCCAGTGGTTGAAGCTCCGGCGTTGCCGCGATCTGCTGGCGGATATCCGGCGAGGCATTGAACAAGACCCAGTCACTCCCGTTTGCGCAGGCGGCTAGGCTGGATTGAGTCCGGGGCCGAACATGTGCTTCGCCACTCCTCGCGCCACGGCTCAATCGATAATTGCAATTCCACTGTGGAAATCCACCCCCTGCCGCGGAGCCGATGATTTTCAATCGCATTACGGGCAAATTTCCTTAAGCCGGAACCCATTAACCAGCGCCATGATCAAACCCAAGTCGCCCCACGCAATCAGATCGCGCAGGGCGATGGTTGGAGTTACTTCTTTGCTTTCAATTCGGCTGGCAGGTAACGGGAAAGTTCCATCCCTGCAGCAACCTGGCACATGGTAGGCTTTGTCCATGTTTTCTTCATGCTTTCCTCCTTCTCAATCAAAGATCAGCGACTGATCTTTCTCTCCGGCATCATACGCCACCCTGGCGCAGGATTCTGAATTAATACGGTGCACTTCTTTGTGTAGGCTGCTTCGCCGCCACCCATCCATCGGTGCCCAAAGGGTACCAGAAGACTGACCGGTATCCCCACTCTACGGCCCTTTTGGCAGCATTCCACGACATCCAGCAACGCGCCATACAGTAGAAAAGCACCTTTCGATTCATGTCGTCTCCCAATCGAGACTTCAGGCCTTTACGGAAGTAGGCTTCCGTCTCCTTGTTTATGACTCCGTATCCGACATTGGGGAGCCAGATACTTTCGGGAATATTCTCCCGTATTTTTTCCTTCCAGATCGTTCCAGCCGGAAGATTTGCCGGCTTAGGATCGTGGGGAAGGACATCGACAAACACAGCCGACCTGTCTTTCCAAAGGGCAATAGTCTCACTTGTGGTGACAACCGTCGCTCCTTTCAACGTCGCAGGAACCGGGGCACGGTAGTTCTCGGTCCTGTATGCTTCGGGCTCCGGCACAGTCTCAGTCGCTAACGCTGCAGTCGTCATCATGACGAGCAAAACAGCCATTATGCTAAAACAATTCCAAACCCGTTTTCTCACGTTACTCCCTGTCCACGGTCCTCAATGCCCAGCTATTGCGTAATCGGCTTGTTATTCTCATCGATCAGCGGAACCTGGTAATCGAGCAATATCCTATTGATATCCGCCTGGTTCTCCCTGATGACCTTGTTCAGTGTGCGTTTCCATTCCTGATCAGAGGGCCGCACGCCCATGGTAATGCGGTACGCCATATGCCCGGACTTTTCCTTCACCAGCGGCACAATCGTCAGATCTGGATCAATTTCTTTCGCGTAATATCCGGCCATCGGACCCCAGAGGATCGCTACATCAATCACACCGCTCTTGAGTTCCTTCAGCATGACGTCAGCCATGGAAGGCGCAAGACGCGTGTCGACCATGAGCGGATAGGGATGGACATTGCGCATGTAGCCGGCTTTGGCCAGATTGGCTGACGGCGGCGTTCCGGCGACGACTCCGATTTTCTTGTCTGCCAACTTGCGGTCCTCGATCGTGTCCACACCATCAAGGCCACTGTTTTTCTTGTAGATCATTACGTAGGTCGAGCGGTAATAGGCATTGGTGTTCTGGACGAGTTCGTCGCCTTGCGCGTACCCCATGATGACATCACAGCGGTTCGCCCGCAGCGTATTGCGCACAAATCCCGTCGACATCGGATACCATGTATAGGCTACCGATTTGCGTCCGGTCTTTGCCGCCACGAGGTCGGCCAGCTTGTTTTCAAGCCCTTGCCGCTCTCATCCGAGAACGGCATATTGGATGGGTCCGCACAAACGCGCAGCACATCTGGATCAACCAGTTCGCCGGCAGCGCCGAGACCAGCCCCTTGAGCGAGAACGCCGGCTGGGGCGGCGATGATTGCTGCCATCATGCAACCGCCGATCCATTTCACTAAAGCTCGCCGATGCCGCATCATCTTATCCACCCATGCAGGATGCTTCCGCATCTTTGGCAGCTTGGGGCTTGTCCTCATGTTTTGCAGGACGCCCTCGCGGAAGATCTCCAACGGCGCGCGCGCGCAGATAGACATAAAGGTCATCCATATAACAGTAGACATTCTTGTTGTTGCCAAACGCCGGCATGACGTTTTCCTTGCCAGCGCTCAAGTTCTTGCGGCCCTCAGCAACAATTGAAAGAAAATCGGCATAGCTCATCGCCTTAAGCGAGTTGGCAAGAGCCGGTGCAAAGGACGATCCAGCACCATCGGCCCCATGGCATACATGGCATTCCGAGTTGAACCGGCGATAACCGCTATAGCTATACCAATCGACTGTACCGTCCTCTTGTATCTTGAATGTTGGGCTCCCCTCCTTGTCGGTATATTTGCCGTTGTCGTCGGCGGCAACCGCAGCGGCTGCCTTGTCGTCGGCGTAGGTGCTGCCTTGAGATGCCAACAGGGCAAGTCCGGCAGTAACGGCAAGAAATGTCATTCGAATAGGCATTCGGGATCCTCGCATTCCAATCCGACAGGCCAGCACCTCTCGGCCCCGGTTCGACGGTTGTGATTGATCATCAATTTTGGTGACACAAGGGGCCCGGCCTGGTTGGAACCGGGCACCCTATTTTCTAGGCCTGCATCTGCAAGCTCAATGTGTCCACGTCGTTCCGGATTACTCGGGAACGGTGAAAACGGTCAGCTGACCGCCCAAGGTTGTGTAGTCCGCCAGAGCGGCATAGCCGCCGACGGCGCCCAGACCCGCCGTGCCGACGACAGCAGCTTCATCGCCCTGGGCTCTGCCCTGGTCAACGGCGCCGTGCCACGCCGTGGCGTTTTCAGGCGCCAACAACCCGGCAGCGAGGCCGATACCTGCCCAGCCACCAACACCGGACAGAACAGCAACATATTGTTTGCCTTTATGTTCGTACGTGGTGACGTTGCCGATGATGCCGGAGGGTGTCTTGAACTTGTAAAGTTCCTTGCCGTCCTTATCGACCGCCTTCAAATAGCCTTCGAGTGTTCCGTAGAAAACAACATCGCCATCGGTTGCGAGAGCACCTGACCAAACCGAGAACTGTTCGGGTTTGGACCAAACAATCTCACCCTTTGCCGCATCCCAGGCGATGAAGTTACCCATGCCGCCATGACTGTTCGGAGCAGGATACATGGAAAGCGTTGCGCCGACGTAAGGCTGACCGGCGGTGTAGTTTACCTTGTAAGGCTCATAGTCCATGCAGACATGGTTGGTTGGAACGTAGAAGAGCTTGGTCTTTGGCGAGTAGGCTGCCGGCTGCTGGTCCTTGGTACCAAGAGCCGCCGGGCAGATGCCCGTCGTATTCACGTCTTCGCCTTGTACCTGGGTCGAGTATTTATCCACGACCTTCGGACGCCCGAAAGTCTTGCTGTCCTTGTTCATGTCGACTTCCGTCGCCCAGTTAACCGCTGGATCGTATTTCTTTGCGACCAGGAGCTCGCCGGTCGCACGATCCATCGTATACGCAAAGCCGTTGCGGTCGAAGTGCACGAGGACATCGCGAGGCTTACCCTCGATTTCAATGCCATCGGCAAGGATCATTTCGTTGACGCCGTCATAGTCCCATTCGTCGTGCGGCGTCATCTGATAGAGCCACTTGGCCACGCCTGTATCGGCATCTCGGGCCATGATGGTCATGGACCATTTGTTGTCGCCTGGACGCTGACTTGGGTTCCAGGTAGACGGATTGCCGGTGCCGTAGTAGATCAGATTCAGCTTGGGATCGTACGAATACCAACCCCATGTTGTTCCACCACCGATCTTCCACTGATCGCCTTCCCAGGTATTGGTACCGGAGTCAGCGCCGACCGGCTTGCCGAGGTGAGTGGTTTTTTCTGGATCAATCAATGTTTCCTTGTCGGAACCCATCGACCATGCACGCCAGGCCTGTTTGCCGTCTTTGATATTGTAAGCCGTCAATGAGCCGCGAACACCAAATTCACCGCCGGAAATACCGACAATGACCTTGTCTTTCACAACCATTGGCGCTGAGGTTCCAGATTCACCCTTGCTGCCGTCTATTGCTTCAGCGTTCTTGACCGACCATGCGACCTTGCCTGTCTTTGCGTCGAGAGCAACGAGCGTCGTATCCGCCTGGTAGAGGAATATCTTGCCATCGCCGTAAGCGACGCCACGATTGACTGTATCGCAGCACATGATGGGAATAACGTTTGGATCCTGCTTGGGCTCGTACCTCCAGAGGATCTTGCCGTCATTGTTCAGATCGAGTGCATACACCGTATTTGGAAAGGGCGCATGGACATACATCACATCGCCGATGATGAGAGGACCTCCTTCATGGCCACGTAGCACACCGGTCGAAAACGTCCAGGCAACCTGAAGGTTCTTGACGTTGTCCTTGGTGATCTTGTTGAGTTTGGAGTACCGGGTATTGGCATAATCGCCAGTCTGAATCGCCCAGTTTTTGAATCAGAGATCAAGCCCTGTACGTCATCATTGGCTAAGGCTACACCCGCCAATGAGAACGACATAGCCGTCGTAGCCAATGCTATTCCCATTAAATTCTTGTGTACACGCATTTTGAGTCCTCCCTAAGTTCACATTTATGAACCATCGGACGAAGCCGTTTTCAGTAGCGGGCTCGCTCCATTAGCTCACGCAAATGGGGAAGTATTTCCGGCAGCGTGTCACGACCTAAGCCAGGCGCGCAGAGGGCACCGTTACTGCCCACCTCGCTTGGCCTACGAAGACTGTCACCACTCCCTTGACGGTAACGTCCTTGAAGCCGGAAACAAATGGACGATAGGAGAAAGAAATGCATTACGCAAGCACGATTATCAATTTATATTTGCTGCATTGCAAAATACTATTTTTGCGATGCAGTAAGCAGTCGGTTTAATTGGCATAATCTGTTAAATGCCCCTGTCACAAAATTTGATACTTGAATCTTCGTTAATGTTTGCCGTTCAATATTATTTTTTGCTATCTACTTAAAAAATGTATATTTTCACTGGGCGAAAGCGAGATATCTCATGATCACGCCAAAAAACGTGAATGCTGCCTTGTTAGCTCTTGCAGCAATTGCAGCCTCCTCCCCGGCAAAAGCTGCGTCAGATTACCCCACTTCGACGCTCGCGGAATACGTCTACGGATGCATGAAAGCCAATGGTGAAAACCGCGATATGCTCCAACGCTGCTCCTGTTCGATCGACGTGATCGCTTCCGTTCTAACCTATGAGCACTACGTGGCGGCGGAAACTTTCAAACAGATGGGACAAGTCCCTGGGGAGAATGGTGTGCTCTTCCGCGAGAGCGCTCCGGCCAAGGCTGCAACAAGCGAATTGAAGCGCGCCCAGGCCGAAGCCGATATGCGGTGTTTCTAGAAAATTGTTGGGCCTGGATTACAGACTCGACGATTGCAGCGGCCATTCGTCCTGGAATTTCTTGCCTTTCGTGTCCGCTGCCTCGACCTTGACGTCCTCACCGGGTTTCGCGTCGAACTCGAAGCGGAAGTTTGGATCTTCGGAGATCGATATTCCACCCTCCATTGACATGATTAGGCGATCGCCTTGCGATACCGTGAGTCCTTGAATGAAGTGCGCGGGGATATAGTAGCGGGTGAGCTGGTCCATCTGCAGGCCGGAATTGTTAGGATGGCGTATCATCAGCTGCATCTCGGTTGCGCGTGTCATCGGCTCGGTGCCAGGTGCGTTGGTGGGGAACACCCGTAATTTCATTTTCCCGAGCGAAGCCATCGCCTCAGCCTGGTTTTTCATCGCAGGCGCGGAGCAGCCTCCTGACGCTTTCACGAATGTCTCGGTCATATGAAGCTTGCCGTCCTCCGTCTCCGCGATCGCCCTGACATAGGAATAGGCATTGACCCGCAACCGGGTCGCAAGGTGGGTTACGCCCGCATCCTTTCCGAAAGTGAACACGGCGGCGACAGGCGCCGGATTTTCATCGACGATCAGTGTAACAGCTTTGATCCGGCGGGTCGCTCCATCGGTTCTAAAATGCAGATCCACGGGGACGATGGCTGCGTCTTCAGCACGTTTGGGGGCTTCGATGGAAATAATGTTGTCGGCAGGTCCGATCACTTTCTGACCGAACACGTCACCTTTCAGACTATTCCAGGTCTTGCTTGCCGGAGCGCTCGTATCCTGCGCACCAGCATTCACGGATACTGCAGCTCCAAGCAGTGTCAAAAGAACGACCGCAACAATCCGGCTGCGTCGGTTTATTGAAACAATCTTCATTATCTTTGTGCCTCCACCAAGAAAAATTGGCGGTGCCCGGCCATTCGTCAGTATATCATCTTGCTGGATGATCTGGCAAACAGCACGATCATTCCCATTCAAGCTCGGCAAAGGAAGCCGTGGCATTGCGTTCGTTATATTCGTCGAAGAGCTGCCAGTTCCCCCGTTCGCTTTGTGCCGCCATCTTGACGGCTTTCGCAATGGGTACGCCATCGGCGATTGCCTGACGGATGTCGCCTGCGAGGACGTCAAAGTATCGCTCCTCGGGGTCAAGCGCTTCCGGCCATTTTGATGGCACCGGACCATGTCCCGGAACAGCCAGTCTTGCCTTGATCGCCTTCAGGGTTTCCAGCTGTGCAATCCACCCGCGCAACGATCCGTCCATTGTCGGGAGATGGTCGATGAAACAAAGATCGCCGGTGAAGAATGTGCCAGACTGCTGATCGAAAACAGTCAGGTCGTTGTCCGTGTGGGCAGGTTTCCATGCCTTCAAGGTCAAATGGCGGCCGCCGAGGTCAAGCTGTTCTTCGTCTGTGATCAGTTTGGCGGGGGGCACGATCCGAATGTCGGCCATCAAGGCGACGCCCATGCTGTCGCGATAGCTCTGCAGGTAGTAATCGCCGCGGCTCGCAAGGGCACGCGGCAAATTGCGATGCCCGACGACAACTGTGTCAGCATCACTGAAAGCAGCGTTACCGAATATATGGTCGGGATGCATGTGTGTGTTGATGAGATAACGGATGGGTCTGTTTGTAACGGCACGGATGGCAGCAATCAGCGCCCGGCCTTCGGTCACACTCCCCCCGCTGTCGATCACGGCAACGGCGTCAGTGCCAACGACAAAGCCAACGTTACAGATCTCGCCTTTATTCTTGGCATTCATCATTTCGGGAAGGCCCGCAAAGGCAAAGACCCCACCTGCAATCTCCGTAACGGGCAAAACCGCGCTATGCGCGGATTGGGATCGCGCAAACCGCATAGGCGACATCCCGCAACACGCAAAGAAAGCTCCGGTTTTAAGGACACTGCGCCGTGTCGGTCTGTTCATGACACGTTCCTGATACCTGCGAATTTCTCGTTGAACGAACGAAGGAGATCAGCATTGACCTGTTCGTTGCGATATTGGCGCGGCAGGCGGATGTCAAAGGTGCCAAGAACATGGGCCGGGCGATCCGACAATACAATGATGCGATCCGACAGCATGATCGCTTCCTGCAGATTGTGCGTCACCATCAAGGCCGTTGTCGGGCGTTCGGACCATACAAACAGGAGCAAATGCCTCAGCTGCTGCGCTGTTGGCTCGTCAAGCGAAACAAAAGGTTCATCAAGCAAAAGGATATCCGGTTCAATTGCCAGCGCCCGTGCGATCGCCGCCCGACGTGCAAGGCCAAGCGAGAGCTCCGCCGGGTAGAAAGTGCGCATCTTGGACAGGCCCAACTGACCAAAGAGCGCATCAAGATTTGCGCCTCTCAACTTCTTGGGCAGCGCCAGCCGCACATTCTGCTCGACCGTTCGCCAAGGAAGAAGCATCGGTTCCTGAAACACGGCACCCATACGCGCCTGCGACTTGCCCGGCAGTTGAACGGAGCCGCGGTAGTCCTGATCAAGGCCAAGCAGTATGCGTAGCGTCGTCGTCTTCCCGCATCCGGAAGGACCGAGAATGCAGGCGAATTCATTCTCCTCGACCTCGAAACGCAGTTGACGCAATACGTCGATCGTTCCGCCATTGGACGAGCGAAACGCTTTGTCCTCGATATTGACCTTAAGCCGCGCGGCGGCGCCAGCGAGTGGATGTGTGTTCAAGAGGCTGCACCACGACAAGTTCTATGAAGAGCATCACGGCAACGAAAGCCAGGGTATAGGCAAGGATCGCCGCGACATCGAAAAGCTGGAAAAACAGATTTATCTGGAAGCCTATGCCATTCGAGCGGCCGAGCAGTTCCACCACCAGCACGATCTTCCAGATAAGCGAAACGCCTGAGCGGGAAGCTGCCGCGATGAATGGCTGCAATTGCGGCAAGAGAACATGCCGCAATTGGTCTAATGCACCAAAGCGATAGACTTTTGCCATTTCCGCATAGCGGGGATCAAGCGCTCGTGTTCCTTCTCGCATCGTGACAACGACATTGGGAATCTTGTTGACCGCAACCGCACCAATGGCTGCGGCCTCGTTCAGGCCGAACCAAATATAGGCGAGCACGATAATCACCAGCGCCGGTATATTCAGAAACAGGATAAGCCAAGGGTTGAAGAACTGATCGGCGCGCCGATGGCTGCCGAGCAGCACTCCGATCACCGAACCAATGATCATTGCCAGGAAAAAGGAGGCTGCAACACGCCACAGGGTAATGGCCAGATGATAGGGCAGATCGCCGCTCGCAGTTTCGCTGAGGAAAGTCTGCAACACAAGCAATGGTGCTGGAAAAGATCGGCTTGGCCATAGGGTTGCTGCCACATGCCAGGCGACGAGCAGCACCGCAAACGACAGCACGACCATCACGGATGAATTCCATCGGCGCAACCCGTCCGCGGGCTCGCTGTTGTTGAGAGCCTGTCCGGTTTTTGTGGCCACTGGCCCCATTTATTCTTCCTTCCAAAACGTGCCGGGAGCAAGTGTCGTGGCGGGGCCGACAAGCCGCGGGCCCCCGAGTTCAGCAAGAACCGCATAGAGTTTCGCCGCATCCGCCTCTTCTTCCTCGGCAGTCCCTTTGGGGATTCCCTCCCGGTAGCGGTCGCGCAACACGTCCAGTTCGCGGCCCTCAGCTTTGATGACGGGTGACAGACGTTGCCAGTCCTCATCGGATCGCGCGAGCAGCGCCTTCGCCTCGCGGCTGGCGCCGATGAAGCCGGCGATCACTTGCGGGTGCGCTTTTGCCCATTTCTCGTGGAAAATATAGCCAATGGCGGATGCGGTACCCGATGCACCCAACGCCTTGGCAGCATCGTTTGTCCCGATCAATCGGTGAAAGCCGTTAGCCTCCAATCTTGCACAAAAATTCCAGAAATTCAGAACCGCATCAAGTTCATCCTGCTGCGCCTTTTTCGGCAAGCAGCGGCGGTGCGCCATAGATGATCTCGTTTTGCGTCGCCAAATCAACTGAAAGCTGTTTTTTGGCGAGGCCCTGCAAAAGCAGCCAGCTTTTATCGAGAGGTCCGCCGGCAACACCGATCTTCTTGCCCTTCAGATCGGCAAGACCTTTCAGCGGCGACCCGTCGCGAACCATCAACGCACCGACAGAGCTGGAATAAGGGACGAACGTCAGGTCTTCGCCGGACGAGCGCTGCCGGGATACCCAAAGCCAGTCGCTCACAATGATATCGACGCCACCAGCCATCATTGCGACATTGGTCGCATCCTCACTGGCGAAGAAACGGATATCGATGTTCACACCATGTTTCTCATCCAGCTTATGGTGTTTGATCGTGTCGAGTTCCCAGTTCACAGTGCCAAACTTGAGAACGCCAACCCGAATTGTTTCAGCAGCAAAGCTCGCGCAGATGCCAAGGCCGCCAAAAGCCAGCATGAACAAGAACAAGAAGCGAAAGAGGCGTTGATATATTCCTGTCACGATGCCCTCCCAGACAAATCGTTGTGTCTTCCTCTGACCTATAGTGTCAGCTCCTTCCTCGGATAGGCGCACTTCCACCGGACAACCCGAACCTTAGGATGTCCTTCGGACCACTTGGCGATTTCAGCTGGCGCGAGGAACATGCAATTGAGCATACCGCCCTTGTCTTCGAAGTGCAGCCGTTCTTCCCGGCAGTTTGACGGGTTCGACACGAGACAGATCGTAAGGACGAGATCAATAACATCCAAATGGCCACCTCCAATCTATCGACCAGATCGCCTGTGATACCGTCAGCAATTGGACCGGTATTTCCAGGAACAATCGTCCTATTGGTTTCTCAAGGTGCCCGAATGAGAAATATATCACTAAGGTACGGATCCCGCCTCAACACGTCAATCGTGACAGACGGGAAAACGCAATCGTGATCCTGCGGCGTTATTTCACCGGCCAACGATTGACTTATCAGGAGCCGACGGTACCTTCTGGAAGCGTTCTAAAAGATGGTGGCGCCAATGCATGGAAAATTGGCGCCGGTCTTCGTCCAGGGCACCCTTGGCGAAAATGAGGAGATGCCATGCGTTATTCTACTGTTCTGATAAGTATGTTGGCGGCGGTTCTGTCTATTGCTGGAGCCCGCGCCCAAGAGGCCGGTGATGCCAAGGCCGGAGAAGTCGTATTCAAGAAATGCGCCGTATGTCACGTGGCCGATACCGACAAAAACAAAGTTGGACCGTCCTTGTTTAAAGTAATGGGCAGAACTGCAGGCACGCACCCAGGCTTTGCCTATTCACCCGCAATGAAGGCGGCAGGCGCTGCCGGTCTTGTCTGGGATACGGCGAGTTTGCGCGATTATCTGCACGATCCAAAGGCAAAGGTGAAGGGCACAAAAATGGCCTTCGCCGGTCTGAAAGACGACACGGATATCACCAATCTTGAAGCTTATCTGAACCAGTTCAAATAGCTGAAATTGCCGTCGGCTGATTGTGCCGGCGGCACCTCGCCTTAAGCAGTCTCACGCCACTTGATCGAACAGCCGATTGAAGCGATCTGCTCGCGTGGACCTTGCCCCGCATTGGAGACCTGTTTCATTGCCTCAAACAGGTCACGGCGCATATCGGGCGCCCCCTCTTCCTTGCGCGATGCATCGAGGCGGCCGCGATATTGCAGTTCGCCGCCGCCATTGATGCCGAAGAAATCAGGCGTGCAAACCGCACCATAGGTCCGCGCCACACTCTGATCGGCATCGTGCAGATAGTGAAAGGGAAACGCGTTTTCACGAGCGAAGCGCTGCATGTTTTCGTAAGAGTCGGCAGGATAGGCAGTATCGTCGTTAGAATTGATGGCGACAAAACCAACGCCAAATTCCCTGAGGTCGCGAGCATCGCGTACAATGCGCTTGATGACGGCCTTTACATAGGGACAGTGGTTGCAAATGAAGGCAACCACCAGGCCCCGGCGTCCGGCCTGGCCCAGAATGGAATGAACCTGACCATCGGTCCCGATCAGACTGGCGTCCACGGCCTTCCAGCCGAAATCGCATACTGGTGGTGTCGCCGCCATTTCTCTTCCCTCCGGTTTGGGTCACGCCGCTTTCTGATGCCTCGCATGATCGGCAGCATGACGGATTGCGGCGATATTGTCAGCATAGGCTGTCTTGCCATTACCCTTGAAGATGGCGGAACCCGCCACAAGCACATCGGCACCCGCAGCAGCGACGAGCGGTGCCGTGTCCGGGGTAATGCCGCCATCAATTTCGATATGAATCGGCCGGTCGCCGATCATCGCTTTCACACGCCGCACTTTCTCGACAACCGACGGTATGAATGCTTGCCCGCCAAAGCCGGGATTGACGGTCATCAACAGCACCAGGTCGAGCCGGTCCAGCACATATTCGATGACATTTTCCGGAGTCGAAGGGTTGAGTGACACACCCGCCTTCTTGCCGAGGTTGCGAATGGCCTGCAGCGACCTGTCCAGATGCGGGCCGGCTTCCGCATGCACCGTGATGAAATCGCAGCCCGCATCGGCAAAAGCACCAAGGTAGGCATCCGTCGGTGCGATCATCAAATGGCAATCGAATATTGCAGCGGTGCGATTGCGAATGGATTTTATGACTTGCGGGCCAAAGGTGATGTTCGGCACGAAGTGCCCGTCCATGACATCAAGATGCACCCAATCAGCGCCAGCCGTCATGACATCTTCGACTTCCTGGCCGAGGCGCGAAAAATCGGCCGAGAGAACGGAAGGTGCAATGAGTGTCCTCTTGTTCATGGCGTTTGTTCCTCCCTTGGCGATGCGGCAAATACCCGGCTGACCCTGATATCGTCCGCAGTGATGGTGGATAGCTCGGCCGCATCTGTCGGGCCATTGGATGCCTCGAACAGCCGGTTCGCGTGCCGCAGTCTCGCCCTGTCCAGCGCATTGCGGATCGAGCGGGCATTGGCAAAGTGCGGCTGCTGGCGACGCCGTTCGATATAGTCGGCCATGATAGCGCGGCCTTCCGCATCGAAACTATAATTCTGCTTCGCGAGCATCATTTCGGAAATGCTCAGCAGCTCGTCTGAACTATAATCCGGGAAATCGATGTGATGGGCAATACGTGAGCGGAAGCCGGGGTTGCTTTCGAAGAACTTATCCATGCGATCGGCATAACCGGCCAGGATAACGACCAGATCGTCACGCTGGTTCTCCATCACCTGAAGCAGGATTTCGATCGCTTCCTGCCCGTAGTCCCGCTCGTTTTCCTGCCGGTGCAGATAATATGCTTCGTCGATGAACAGGACACCGCCCATTGCCTTCTTGAGGATTTCCTTGGTCTTCGGCGCCGTATGGCCGATATATTGGCCGACAAGATCATCGCGGGTAACGGAGACGAGATGACCTTTGCGAATATAGCCGAGGCGATGCAAGAGGTCCGCCATGCGCAAGGCAACGGTGGTCTTGCCGGTGCCGGGGTTACCGCTGAAACTCATGTGCAGCGTCGGTGTTTCGTGCGCCAAACCCATCCGTCTGCGTGCCCGTTCAACGAGAAGCAGGGCAGCCGTTTCCCTGATGCGCTGCTTGACCGGCTTCAGGCCGATCAGGTCGCGGTCCAGCTCGTCGAGAACATCCTTGACCCCGGACTCGACATATTCGGCCCGCAGGTCGATGGCAGCGGGAATCTCCGCGCTGCCATCCACAAGCTGCGTGATGCTGGCGTCAGCCATAGCGCTGCCCCGCTGGCTTGTCAGTGGAGTAGGCTCTTGTAGTATAGCGGACGACGCGACCTTCGCCTTCCTGGCGAGCAAGGTGGAATCCAGGTTCCTCCGGCGGCCGATTGACGAGGAATGAGAGTTTCACGGACTCCCAGCCATGGCTGTTGTCGAAGGCGACGAAACGGATATAGCTATCGCCATAAACCTTGCGGCATTCCTTCAATTCCATGATCAGTGCCGCTGCATCCGGATTGTCGAACATGGGATGGCCCCACATATCCCAATAGGTGTTACGGGGGTGCGGATCATCGGTGAATTCAAGGCTCACCGCCCAACCCTTGTCGATGCAATATTGTGCCTGCCTGGCGATTTGCTCGTCGGTCAGATCAGGCAGGAACGAGAATGCTCCCTGGGTAATACGCATATCTCTTCTCCTATTCGGCTGCTGTTGCTGTCGGAATGAAATCCGGCGAGTCGGTTGAGGTGTAGTTGAAGGAGACGTCCTTCCAGACCTCGAGCGCCTGCTGCAGAGGCTGGCAGTTGCGCGCAGCCATGCGCAGGATTTCGGGACCTTCGTTGACGATGTCGCGGCCCTCATTGCGCGCGAGCACCATGCATTCGAGCGCAACGCGATTGGCTGTCGCACCGGCGGCGATGCCAAGCGGATGACCGATCGTGCCACCGCCAAACTGCAGCACCACATCTTCGCCGAGGAGGTCCAGAAGCTGGTGCATCTGGCCGGCATGGATGCCGCCGGACGCCACCGGCATCATCTTGTTGAGAGAGGCCCAGTGCTGGTCGAAGAAGACACCGTTCTCCAGCTTCGTCGGATTGAAATCCTCGCGGCAGATGTCGTAGTAGCCGCGCGTTGTTGCTGGATCGCCCTCGAGCTTGCCGACAACCGTACCCGCATGGATGTGATCCACCCCGGCAAGCCGCATCCACTTGGCGATGACGCGAAATGACACGCCATGGGACTTCTGCCGCGTATAGGTCGAGTGACCGGCTCGATGCAGATGCAGGATCATGTCATTGCGCCGCGCCCACTTGGCCATGGACTGGATCGCCGTGTAGCCGATGACAAGATCGATCATGACGATGTTCGAGCCCAGCTCCTTGGCGAAGTCGGCACGCTCATACATGTCCTCCATCGTTGCCGCCGTGACGTTAAGATAGCTGCCCTTGATCTCCCCGGTTGCGGCCTGCGCCTTGTTGACCGCCTCCATGCAATAAAGGAAGCGTTCGCGCCAATGCATGAATGGCTGCGAGTTGATGTTCTCGTCATCCTTGGTGAAGTCGAGACCGCCCTTCAGGGCTTCATAGACCACGCGGCCATAGTTGCGACCGGACAGGCCAAGCTTGGGCTTCACGGTTGCGCCCAGCAGAGGACGGCCGAACTTGTCCAGTCGTTCGCGTTCGACAACGATGCCAGTTGGCGGGCCCTGGAAGGTTTTTACGTAGGCGACCGGCAGGCGCATGTCCTCGAGGCGCAGCGCCTTCAATGGCTTGAAACCAAATACATTGCCGATGATCGATGCTGTCAGGTTCGAGATGGAGCCTGGCTCGAACAGGTCGAGATCATAGGCGATGTAGGCAAAGTACTGGCCCTCGCCATTCGGGACCGGGTCGACACGATAGGCCTTGGCGCGATACTTTTCCGTTGCGGTGAGGCGGTCGGTCCAGACCACCGTCCAGGTGGCAGTCGATGATTCACCGGCCACTGCAGCAGCGGCTTCGATCGGATCGACGCCATCCTGCGGCGTGATGCGAAACAGCGCTATGATGTCGGTGTCCTTCGGTTCGTAGTCGGGCTCCCAATAGCCCATCTTCTTATATTCCATGACACCGGACCTGTAGCGGTCCTTTCCTGTGACCGTTTCTGACTTGTTTGACATGGTGAGGTCCTTTCCCTTTAATTTCAGTCTCAGTCAGGCAGCCTTGGCTGCGGCGATTTGCGGATCCAGCTTCCCGGCGGCATAGCGTCTTGCCATGTCGTCCAGGCCTATCACCTTGATCTTTGAGGCGTTCCCGGCCGTTCCGAACCGCTCGAAGCGATCGCGGCAAAGGTCGCGCATGGCATCCATGGCCGGTTTGAGGAACTTGCGCGGATCAAATTCCGCCGGGTTTTCCGTGGCTATCCGGCGGAACTGCCCGCTCATGGCCATGCGGCAGTCCGTATCGATATTGACCTTGCGCACGCCGTGGCGGATGCCCCGTTCAATCTCTTCGACCGGAACCCCATAGGTTTGCGGCATCTCGCCGCCAAACCGGTTTATGACATCCTGCAGGGCTTGCGGAACGGATGACGAACCGTGCATCACCAGATGCGTGTTCGGCAGCTTGCGATGGATCTCCTCGATGACCCCCATCGCGAGAATGTCGCCGTCCGGAGCACGCGTGAACTTGTAGGCTCCGTGGGAGGTGCCACAGGCAATGGCCAAGGCATCGACCCTGGTACGCATGACGAAGTCGACGGCCTGATCGGGATCGGTCAGCAGTTGGTCATGGCTCAATACGCCGCTTGCTCCATGACCATCTTCCGCTTCCGCTTCGCCGCTTTCGAGAGAGCCGAGGACACCAAGTTCCCCTTCGACAGAGACCCCAACCCAATGGGCGATCGTGGTGACACGCCTGGTGATCTCGACATTGTATTCATAGGAAGCTGGCGTTGCCGCATCGGCTTCAAGCGACCCGTCCATCATAACCGAAGTAAAGCCGTGCCGTACTGCCGTCATGCAGGTGGCTTCGTCATTGCCATGATCCTGGTGCATGCAGACCGGGATGGAAGGATAAATATCGACCAACGCGTCGATCATCCGCGCTAGCATCAGGTCTTTGGCATAGGACCGGGCGCCGCGCGATGCCTGGAGAATGACTGGCGCATCGCAGGCCGCAGCCGCTTCCATCACGGCGAGGCCCTGTTCCATATTGTTGATGTTGAAAGCGGGAACGCCATAGCGGTGTTCGGCAGCATGATCGAGCAATTGTCGCAGGGTGATCCGGGCCATGATCAATACTCCTTTCAGTTCAGTTGATAAGCTTGCGCGCGGTAGCAACGATGTTTTCGGGCGTGATGCCGAAATGGCGGTAAAGATCCGAAGCCGGTGCGCTGGCGCCAAAGCCCTGCATGCCGATGAAAGCACCTTTCTCGCCGATCCAACGGTCCCAGCCCAAGCGGGCCGCCGCCTCGATGCCAATACGCGGCGCCGCGGCCAGAACCGAGCGGCGATAGGCCGGCGTTTGGGCTTCGAACAGCTCCCATGACGGCATGGAGACAACCGCAGCGGCGATTTTGTATTGACCGCGAAGGATGTCTGCAGCGGTACACGCGATCTCAACTTCGGAGCCGGTTGCCAGAAGCGTTATCGCCCGCGGCTCCGAAGTTTCCCGCAACACATAGGCACCGCGGCTCGATCGGTTGTCATCACTGTGCGCGTGGCGCAACATGGGTAGATTCTGGCGCGACAGAACGAGAACGCTCGGCCGGTCGCGACATTTGAGTGCCAATTCCCAGCATTCGGCAGTCTCGATAATATCTGCCGGCCGGAACACGTTGATATCGGGAGTTGCCCGCAGCATCGCCAGGTGCTCGACAGGCTGATGAGTCGGCCCATCTTCGCCAAGCCCGATCGAGTCGTGGGTCATGACGTAGATCACCTGCTGACCCATCAAGGCCGACAGCCGCATGGCTCCCCGGGCATAATCGGCAAAAGCCAGGAACGTTCCGCCATAGGGTACGAAGCCGCCATGCAGCGCGATGCCATTCATGGCAGCGGCCATCGCGTGTTCACGAATGCCGTAGTGTATATAGCGACCAGAAAAATCCCCAGGCGCAACGTCTCTCATTCCGGGCGTAATTGTCAGGTTGGAATGGGTTAGGTCGGCCGAGCCGCCAATCGTCAACTCGGTGGCACTATTGACGACACCGAGCACCAGCTCCGATGCCTTGCGGGTTGCGACCTTGGTCGCCTTCTCAACGTGGTCGCGGCGAAACGCATTGAGTTCGTCGAACAGCGCTTCTGGCAATTGCTTGTGAACCGCTTGCCTGAATTCGTCGCAGCGTGACGAAGCCCCCACCCGGACACACCATTCGCGCCGTTCGTCGGCACCACGGCGCGCGACGTTACGCCATGTTTCCACGATGGCTTCCGGAACATCGAATGGCCGGTGCGGCCAGTCCATGGCCTGCCTCGCTGCTGCGATTTCGCTGTCGCCGAGTGGCGCCCCGTGGGTCTTTTCGGACCCCTGCAGGTTTGGTGCACCCTTACCGATGATCGTCCGGCAGGAAATCAGCGACGGCAGGTTCGACGACCTTGCCCGGCTGATGCTATCGGCGATTGCCTCGAAGTCATGACCGTCGATCTCCTGCACGTCGAAACCTGCCGCCTTGAATCGCGCCAATTGGTCCATAGACGTCGATAGCGATGTCGGCCCGTCAATCGAGATGGAGTTGTTGTCCCAAAAGACGATAAGTTTCGACAATCCCAGATGACCCGCAAGATCGATCGCTTCATGACTGATACCCTCCTGCAGACAGCCATCACCGGCAATCACATAAGTATGGTGATCAACGATCTGGTCGCCGAAACGCTCCCTTAGCAACCGTTCAGCCATTGCCATGCCCACGGCCGTAGCGATCCCTTGGCCGAGCGGTCCGGTCGTCGTTTCAATCCCCTGCGCATGGCCATATTCAGGGTGACCTGCTGTCTTCGCGCCGAGCTGGCGAAAGCGCTGCAGTTCCTCGACCGGCATATCGGGATAGCCAATCAGATAATGCAGGGCATATTGCAGCATCGAACCATGCCCGGCCGAGAGCACAAAACGGTCGCGATCCGGCCATTGCGGGTGCAGCGGGTCAAGCTTGACGAACCGGTTGAAGAGGACTGTTGCAACATCAGCCATGCCCATCGGCATCCCGGGATGGCCGGAGTTCGCTTTTTGAACGCTGTCCATCGCGAGCGCACGAATTGCGTTGGCCATATCGCGTTCCGACACGGTTTCGATGCCTGGATTCCCTTGAAGGAAAGCTTGTGTATTCATCGTCTTCTCCTCACGAGGCTCGGTTTTTGCGTTCGATCAACTGCATGATCAGCGGCGTCAGGATGAGTTGCATGGCAAGGTCGAGCTTATTGCCTGGCACGACAATCGAATTGGCCCGCGACATGAAGGAGTCGTGGATCATCGAAAGCAGGTAAGGAAAATCGATCCCGCGCGGCCGGGCAAAACGAATGACCAACATCGATCTCGTCTGGTGTCGGTATCCACCTTGCTATGAAAGGATTGGACGTATCGACAATCGGCACACGCTGGAAATTGATATCTGTCAGCGTGAATTGTGGCGTGATGTAGCGGACATAATCCGGCATACGGCGCAGGATGACGTCCATCACCGCCTCGGTGGAGTAACCGCGCGTCGAGCGATCACGATGGATCTTCTGGATCCATTCGAGATTGATGACGGGCACGACACCGATCTTCAAGTCGGCGTGGCGGGCGAGATTGACGCCCTCGGCTACCGCGCAGCCGTGCAGCCCTTCATAGAACAGCAAGCTGCTCGGCGGAAAATCGCGCCATTCGGTAAACGTGCCCGCCGGCGTGCCGTAAAGCTCGGCTTCCGCGTCATCGTGAATGTAGGTTCGCGTCTGCCCCGTTCCCCTGCGTCCATATTCCTCAAAGACCGCTTCCAGGTTCTCGAGCTCGTTTGCATCGACATGGAAATGCGTAAAGTTGGGATTACCCTTGCTTTCTTCCTCTGCGACCTTGGCCTTCATGGCATTGCGATCGTATTTGTGAAATGCATCGCCTTCGATATAGGCGGCTTCGATTTCCTCGCGGCGGAAAATCAGCTCGAAGATGCGCTTGACCGAGGTGGTTCCGGCACCGGACGAGCCGGTAATCGAGATAATGGGGTGCTTTGCCGACATGGTATCCTCCTCCCATCACGCCCTGAACAGGCCGCGATTGCTGAAGAGCGGCGCGCGCTCACCAATATTGCTGGGTTCTGTGTGGTATCTTCCGATACGAGCGACTTCTCTCGATGATCCAAATATCAGCGGTACACGCTGATGCATGCTCCTGGGCGTCAGCTCGAGAATCCGGCTCGTCGTGTCGGTTGCCGCTCCGCCCGCCTGCTCGACAATGAGGGCGATGGGATTGGCCTCGTAGACCAGTCAGATCCGGCCGTCGCCATACCCTTTTCGCTTGTCGCCAGGATAGAGAAACACACCGCTACGCACGAGAACACGGTAGGCTTCCGCCACCAGAGAGGCGACCCAGCGCATGTTGAAGTCCCGTTCGCGCGGACCTTCCGTGCCTTTCAGGCAATCGTCCACATAAAGACGCACGGCCTCGTCCCAATGCCGGTAGTTTGCCGCATTGATGGCAAATTCATGCGCGCGGTCGGCGATGACGATGCTCTCATAGGCTTGCACGAAGGTGCCAAGGCGCGATGAGAAAACGAACACATGCGTGCCACTGCCGACAGTGAGAACCAATGCCAGTTGTGGTCCATAGATAAAAAACCCGGCAGCGAGCTGACGCTCCCCTTTGGAAGAACGAAGCGTTCGGCTCGCTGTCCGGGTGGCCAACCACCGGGAGGATGGAGAAGATCGTCCCTATCGAGACGTTGGTATCAATATTTGAGGAACCGTCCAGCGGATCAATCGCCAGAGCAAGCGCCGCGTTTGGGTCGAGCAGGGCTGGATGTTCGAGCTCCTCGGAACCGTAAAGCGCAACCGGCGCGTGGCGCATGGCTTCAAGAAACATATCGTCGGCGAAGACATCGAGATCTCGCTGCGAGATCGCCGTCGGCATTCCTGCTGCCGTGGGCACTGGAAAAAGCCTTCCCCAGCGCGCCCTGGTTGATCGTATTGCGGATCTTCACGGATGTTAGCGAGAGGTGGCGCACAACGGACGCCACTGCGGTGCGAAGCGCGTCACCGCTTTCTGCATAGGATCCGAGAAAGGCGTCTAGTGTCGCCGTTGTCATGGTATTCCTCCCGTGCCTGCTCGTCTCTTGGCGTCAGACTTCGAGGGCATGGAAGCAGTTGCAGATCGCTAAGTAAAATTTATTATATTTACGGAGAGGCTAAATTATTTTAACTTAAGCCATGCGCAATCTCAATTTGAAACAGCTCCGGGCAGTCCAGGCCATTATGAAGCACGGTACGATTGCCGCTGCCGCCAATTCTTTGGGCCTGACGCCACCGGCGGTAACGATCCAGCTCAAGCTCATCGAAGACGACGCAAACATCATCCTGTTCGATCGAACGAACGGGGGTCTACGACCGACCGTCGCCGGCCTGGCTTTTCTCGACGCGGCGCAGATGATCGAGGAACGGCTGCGATTGCTCGACGATGAGATCGACGCAATCAAAGGGCTGCGCGTCGGCAGTCTGACTTTGGGCGTCGTCTCGACAGCCAAATACTTTGCCCCGCAACTGATGGCGACATTCAGGAAGGAACATCCGGACATAGCCATCAAGCTCGCGATCGGCAACAGGGCCGAGACGATTGCCAGCTTGAAGAGCCATGAGGTTGATATCGCATTGATGGGCCGCCCTCCGAAGGATATTCCGCTTCGCTCTTCCGTCTTTGGTGATCATCCACTCGTCATGATTGCGGCACCCGACCATCCACTTGCCAAATGCCGGGACATCAGCAAGGAGCGTATCGCCCAGGAGCATTTTCTCGTTCGCGAGCCCGGTTCCGGAACACGCATATCATTGGAGATTTTCCTGAGTGAGTTGCCGGGGCGTCTCGATGATCTCGGAACGGAAATGTCGTCCAATGAAACCATCAAACAGGCTGTCATGGCAGGGCTTGGCATTGCGTTCATCTCGGCCCACACAATTGCCCTGGAGCTCGAGGTCGGCAAGCTGGTGATGCTCGATGTGATCGGCATGCCTATCCGCAGGCAGTGGTTTTCGGTCGTGCGCACCGACCGGGTCCTCTCGCCGGCGATGCGTGCTTTCCAGGATTTTCTTAATCGCAAGGGCGCGCAGTGCCTGCCATTCTTTGAAAAGCTCTATCCCGATTCAGCCGCCACACTTCGATAGAGGTCCGTTGCGCCATGTGGGAATGCCTTCCGACCTTGCGCACATTGGACACGTCACCTGCAAAGGCTCAGAGGCAACAGGAATGTCCTGACCTAGTTCAAATAGGGAACTTGAAGCTTGCATCCCAATGCGTTGAACTTCCGCCTCGGCCGTAAAATAACGGACGCGATGCCGCAACCTGGCTATATTGAACCGGCTCGCGGTAAGCGTTGCATGATCAAGGAGCAACTCCATGGCATTGATGGGCACAATTTTCCGCGGCGTGGCGCCTGCGTTACTGGCATTTACATTCTGCATGGGCGCTGCCTTCGCCCAGTCTCCCAAATCCGGCTGTGCGTTGCAGCCCGTAGGCGGCACCTCCCGTCAACTCCTGCGCTGTCAGGGCGGACTGACAATCGTCGCCGAAAGCGGAGCCCGCTTTACGCTCGTGGACCGTAACAGGGACGGCAAAGCGGACGCAGCCAGGCTGCAGAGCAAGGCCCTGTTGCTGGAATTTCCCGCAGGGTCGTCTGGAACCGGTTTCCAGGTAAGCACACCGCAAGCCATCGCCGCTGTGCGAGGCACCAAATGGGCAGTGGATGTCGCGGCGGGCAAGACATCGGTATTTGTTGTCAGGGGTGCCGTTGCCGTTCGGAGGCCCACGGGAAGTGCCGGGGTGGTGCTCAATCCCGGCGAAGGTGTTGACGTTGAAGAAGGAACGGGGGCTCTGACAGTCAAGCGGTGGCCGCGTGCCCGCGTTTCAGCACTGATGGCGCGCTTCGGTCAGTAAGCCAAATGAGCCGACGAGCGTTCCAGACGCTGATCGCACTGATACTCGCAGGCCTCTGGGGGGCTGGCATCGGCCTTGCGCATATGCAAGGCGACGTGTGGTTGGTCGACCGGGTCGAAGCCACAATGACCGATCTTCGTACCGCAATTCGCGGGCAGAAGCCGGCACCCGGAACCGTGACCATTGTAGCTATCGACGACGAGGTGGTGCGCCAGGAGGGCAGCTACCCGCTCGCGCGGGCCACACTCGCGCGGCTGATCGACAAGATCACAGACCTGAATCCGAAGGTTATCGGGATCGATCTTCTGCTCGTGGATCCAGGACCGGAGGACGGGGACCGGGCGTTGGCACTGTCACTCGGCCGAAGCACCAATGTGCTCGCGGCTGCCGCCGTCTTTCCCGAGGGCCAACAGCGGATTGAAACAAACCCGGACGATCCGCTCAGCAGCGTCCCAAGCGCCGAACGATTTTTGCTTCCAATGAAACCGTTCGTCGATGCAGCGGCGGTTGGCGTGGTAAATGTTTCGACCGATCGCAACGGCACCCCTCGACTCGTTCCGATGCTATTCAAAAGCGGAGACCACATAGAGGCATCGTTTCCGCTGCGGGTTGTCTCTTTGGCGAAGGAGTCGAGCCCACCATCGAGCCGGGCCGCATCTTGCTTGGGGAACAGACGATACGGACCGACACCGGTCAGGCCTTGCCTCTTATATTCTACGGTACCAGAAGCACGATTCGGACGTTCAGCGCTGCGGATGTCCTGAACGGGAAACTGAGCCGCGATAGTATTGAGGGCCAAATTGTTGTCCTGGGAACAACGGTAACTGCCGGGGGCGACGTGTTTCCAACGCCCTTTGATCCGGTACTCCCCGGCGTCGAGGTCATTTCCACGGCGATATCGCATTTAATGAATGGCGACGGGATTGTCCGCGACCGGAGCGTTCGTCTTGTGGACGCCGGCGTGGCTGTGGGGCTGCCGCTGGTCCTCGTCGCACTGTTGGCCTGGCGACGCAACGTCATCGGTCTGGTGATGATCGCATGTACGATTCTGGCCTGGCTTGCCATCAACATGGCCGCCTTTGTAAACGGCATCTGGCTCAGTGCAGCAGTGCCAATGACCGCCGCGATCCCGCCAGCGGTCATCTTCGGAGCCGTTCAGCTGTGGCTTGGAAAACGCCGAGCGCAGCATTTTGCCAGACAAAGCGCGCTCTTGCAGCAGATTCAAGCGCCCGGCCTTGGCAAATGGCTCGCTCGAAACCCCGGATTTCTGGCAGAACCTGTCCGACAGGATGCAGCCGTTGTCTTTATAGATCTCTCCGGATTTACCGGGTTGAGTGAGACATTGGGGCCGAACCCGACACGCGAGCTGTTGAACGGTTTCTATAAAGTCGTGGACGAAGAGGTTGCGGCGTGCGGAGGGATCATCACCAGCTTCATGGGCGATGGCGCAATGATCCTCTTCGGCCTACCGGAGCCGGGCATCGACGACGCCTTCAACGCTGCGCGCTGTTGCGTGGGTCTTTGCCACAGTACCAGGGATTGGCTTGCGTCGCTGCCCACATCGATCTCGCCGCGAGATCGGCTTCAAGGTAGGCGCGCATTTTGGAACTGTCGTAGCGTCAAGGCTTGGTGGCGGCAGCCGCCAGCAGATTACAGCCACTGGTGACACAGTGAACGTCGCGAGCCGCTTGATGGAAGTCGCCGCGGGTCACGGGGCAGAGCTCGCCTTGAGTGAAGAAATGCTTCAGGCGGTCGGACACCGCTCCTCGCCATTCCAATCGGGTACGCTTAGCGGCCCCTTGGAAACGAACATCCGCGGGCGCGCTGGTTCAATTGCGATTTGGCTGTGGCAAGGTGTTTCACGCTAAAGATACAGGTTCCGGCGGGCAAATCAAAACGAAATGTCAAAGTACAAATCCGTTGCCGTAACGTTTCGAAGTGGCGGATCGGGGGTTTCGTCGATACGGATAACACCATCCTTGGCCGCACGTTCAAGTGCTGCCACCAATTCCGGAAGCGGTATCTTGCCCCATCGCTTCTTAATAGCCATAGCATGGTCGACCGGAATGGCTGCGATCGACAAATTCTTCATTAGCTCAAGGCCATCCGCGCGCAGCGCCGCATTATGACTTCCATGGTGTCCGACCTTGTAGAAAACGGTTCGCGCGAGCAGATCCGGCCCGGTGACTTTCCTGCCTTCCACCTCCCAACTGAGTTCCCGCCATGACAGCCAGTTGCCAACTTGCGCGTCCGCCACAAACAACAAGACATCGCCGTCCGAAAGTTCGATCGCAAGCACAAGACTTGTGTTGTTCGTTGCACTGTCAAGAGCCAGGGCAAGCTCCGAAGCCCCATCAAGCCATGCCGTGTCGATCCTGCGCCAGTCGGGCGCGCTGTCGCCCGGTCCCCAATACCACTTTCGAAAGAAATCCATTCCCTCTGTGATTGAAAGAGGGATTGATCGGATATCACTGAACGGCGTGCTGTTGTCATCAGGGTTGAGCGCCGCTGACACGCTTGCGCCAAGTTGATGCGCGGCAACACCATATGTCTCTGGATCGCGCGACGATGGGAGAGTTTTCCGTATCTGCTTGGGATCATGGGGCGGCCCCAGGATATAAAGCCTGACGTCCGTATCTGAAAGAGGGACGGGATCGTCCGTCGCACGGCAGTAGCGCACTTTTCCCATTTTCATGACAGCATTCAATGCATCTTGAGTGCATGCACCCCCTGCCGCACCGAAAAATCCGAGCAGATCGCCAATCTCACCCGCACCAGCCTCATCGCCAGCCATCGTCATTGCTGCGGCACTCAATTTGAGAGCTGCAATTGCCTGAACACGTTCCTGCCGCAGTTCGCCGGCGAGAACGTCATCCGGATCCTCGGTCCATGCAACCCAGACCTGATCTACCGTCAACGTCGCGAACATTTCAAAAGCTTGGACAAACCCGGAGAGGTGATCCCAATGCTGGTGCGTAGCCAAGAGAATATCAATGTGCCCTTCGGCTTCCTTGGCGACATCCTTGGCAACCCGGATCATTTTCCCGGCCGCATCGCTGGTGCCGAGAATGACACCGCAATCGATAAGGATTCGGAATGGCTTTTTATTCTTGCGCGGGATTGTGATCAGGAAACAGTCCCCCATGCCCTGCCTGTACATACGGACCGTAGCTCGATGATCCTTACCCGCGCCGGACGCTTGGGATTTGGCAATTCTCTTCCTCTTAGCCACCCTTGCCCCCCAATGCACCGTGCAGCAATGCAAAAGGTTCATTGCCCGCTGGAGACTCACTGAAGTATTGCAGCCTCAGGCCGAAGTCTTGTTGCATGCGAAATGCAGCTTGCTGGTTCAATCGCTGGGCACTCGTAACGCGTTTCCTGATGCAATAGCGGACAGTATTCGTCTCAAGATCTATGATAAGCGTGCAACCACCACGATAGAGTCCGCCTTGGTCTGCATCCGGCTTGAAAGTCTGAGTGATCTCGACAACGAGATCCGTTCGGCTCTGGCCATCGGGGCCAATGCGCCGTGCAGGGCGCACGGAATGAACCTCTATGCCCCGTATGGTGCCTTTGATATTTCCGATCGTCATGGGCTGGCTTCGCCGCACTAATCCGAGCACCGCAAGTTCATCATCTGAAACCTGCTTGGGAGAAACAAGCCAGGCGTGAAAAGTTGCAGCATTCTTCTGTGACACCTCGTAGGCGGATCGCCGATCGCTGTCCAGATTCCAAGTCAGCTTCATTCGTGCAACGATCTCTGAAAGATTTCTCAGAGGAAGCGGTGGCGACTCCCAGACAAGATTGCCTGGAGACAGATGCCGGACACCCGACGGATAGATGCCCCGGTCCCGGAAGGCCGCCACAAAGGCCACGCGATAACCCCGGGGATCATCCGGCACGAGGTCGCGATCGGCCGTTATGAGTGCCCGCAGGTAATCACCGAAGGTGATGTCCACAGGCGGACAATAATCCAGTGCCCGTATGCACATTTTCAGAACTTGCCCCGCCACCTTACTCGCTTCGTCCGCCATGCGGTTGGCAAGATCGATTGGGATATCGCCTGGCGGCAAAACGCCGGTACCCTGTGTTGCCAACCTTACCAGATCCGCCATCCTTGCTTTGTAGATCGAGAGGAAAGCAGCGAAGACCGCAGACACCAACACGGCCCCAAGGGCGTGCGGTTCCTTGCTGGCATCATAATCCGTGTGCTGGGGTTTCCTGGCTACCCACTTATCGTCCTTGTCACGTGTTCCTATGGCGTCCCGGAGCGCCCCGTAGCCACCACTCACAGCCTGGCCAAATTCAATGGCAAGTTCGGCAAGCAGATTCTCTTGGCTTAGGTCACCTCGGGTCCGGCTGATCTGATGACGCAGTGCCTCTGGCAGGGTGAAGTGCTGGAACAGGGCTACGATATCCGCGAATGCTTCGTGAAAAGCCAACACATCCGGATTGGTTGGTTCGCGAAAACGTGTATGCAGACCATCCAACAGGGCGTGCGTCGTCTCGTGGGCAATAACGTCATGGGACAGAGCTGTGAAAACAACCCCGTGAGGAAGTCCCAGGCCCGCCGTTTTCTCGGCGGCGGTAAAGTAGCCGAGAAGGAGGGCCTTTCGATCCGGGCTGTAGAACGCGTTTCGAGCGCGGGTCGCATGCGGATAGATCCGCAGACGCTGGACATATTGCTGATGCAATTTGCCAGCCGTTACTGTTAAACGCGGCGACCAAAGGGCTGATCGTCCAAGCGCGCGTTCAAAATATTCGATAGTCCTCATCGCGACTGCGTAGCTCATCTGCTGATGAAACTGCGGGTTGCCTTCCGATGGAGCCAGCCCGTCCTGCGGCAGGAGATGCCTGTGGTTCAGATCCACGGGGGCGTAGGCGCAGCGACTGGCCGGGTCTATATCGATCACTTCAATATACTCGCCCACAGGTCCAGGATTCAGGCCCGGCTCCCACTTAACGTCCAAAGTCGCCTGATTTATTGCGACGGTGTCAGGGTCCGTTGCAAGCGACGGGTCGAAGGCAAAGACACGCAGGCGCCGGCGCATCGGGGCAGGCACGTCCGGATCCATGGCAGCTTTAAGGTGAAACCGGGTTACTGCATCTTCGGCGACCGGAAGCGACGTCACGGGTACCGAGGTATGCATCGCGCCTGCCAGTGTGTCGCGCAATGTTCGCGAGATGCCCGGCTGGGCCAACAGTGCTTCTGCAATATTCAGCTTGTCCTTTGCGCTAAGCGATTGCGGATCGATGGAGGGATCAGGAAGCACCGCCTCCACCCCCGCTGTTTGGGACAGCTGAAGCGCCTCAAGCTCGAGCATTTGACGGCCCGGCTCGGATGCTGCCCCAAAATCCACTCCGGTCAGCACATTCAAAATGGAGAAACTGGCACTATCGACAGGCGCCTTCACGAGATCCGATGCTCTTGCTGGCAGAATGTCCAAGGCGGCGAGCGCCTGGAGTTCACCGCGTCCGAGACGGCGCAGATCCCCGCCTGTCCGGGCTGATAGGAACAAGGCCTGACGGACTGCTTCCGCCCGCATCCAGTCCTCGCGATACGCAGCAAGTTTGGTCATATTGTCCTGAATCCAGAGCGCTGCAGACGCAGCCACCTGCGGCGTGGCCGATGACGTGCCATTTCCATCAAAGTCGACAATGGCTGGACAGCCTTTTCGAGCCCAGGGCGTGTTCGGAGTACAAGCCGCGAGGGCGGTCTCCATCTTTGAGGCGGGTCCGTAATTGCCTGCCATAATCGCCGCCGGCAAATCGGCGTAAGGCGCGTGATTTGCCATCACACCACAGGCTGCAACGACCCGATTGAACCTCGCTGGATAGACAATGTTGCGCGTGGGCAAATTTGCAAAGTTGTTGCCTGCAGCCGCAACAATGAACACGCCGCGATCATAAAGAGCGTTGACGGCGTCCGCCCATGCCCGCGAAGCCAGCCCTCCCATGCTCATCGTAATGACGTGAACACGGGTCGCTGGATTGGTACATAGGCCGTGAATGTAATCCATTGCCTTGGCGATCGAGCTATTGGAGAACAGAACAACGCTATTGGCCACGCGAACAGGCACCACCTCTGCGTTCGGTGCACATCCGATCGTTGACGTCGAGCCAAAAGCCTTGCCTGCAAGGATGCTCAACGTACCCGTTCCGTGACCGGGATTTGATAACGCCGTTTCCGATGTGGTGTCTGTCGCATCGTTTGGCCGGTCTGCCTCGACAAAATTCCGTTGGAGGCGTAAATTCATATGAGCAGGCAGACTGCGATGCCCCGGATCATATCCGGTATCCAAATGGGCGATCTGCACCCGATTTCGATTGCCAGGCTGCCCCACCTCTGCAAGTGCATCATCAAACTGGGAATGGCTGCGCTTCCTCAGCCAGAAATTATCTGCGTCGCGTGGATAGTTCGAGCTTTGCGGACTGGCCCGATCGCATCCCGCCGTCAATCCGATGCCCAGGGCTTTCTCATCCCCGATCAACCAACGCTGCTGCAGATCCGGCTCAGCGAATTCTACTGAACCGCCGGTCACGCCCAGTCCGCTGGAAAGCAGGGAATAACAGATATCCCAAGGATTCGTACCATCATCGTCTGGTGCTGAAAGGACGTGCCATGTCGCACCGGCCGAGAGACCCAAAGCAGCCTCATGGCCTATGCTTTGAAAAAGTGGTTCGACCGTGAAAGCCGTTTTTGCGGTACCGAGAGCCAAGCGCTGGCCAGCAATCACTGCCGTAGTCTTGACCAGCACACGCCGTGCGCTTGTTGCTTCAGCCATGTCCCGCCCCCAGCAAACGGCGCGATAGTTGTATCGCGCGGCTTCAAGTAACGCTCACACGCCAATCAGACACCAGAATCACAATCCGAATTCTTACGGCTTTGGATTTTGGCCCCGCATTTCAAACAAAATATAGTATTCCAATACAAATTAATCACAGAGTTTACATCCAGGCAAATGAAACAGACTTTTAGACGTTAAAGATAAGCATAGTCCCACGTAATTTTTCACCAGCTCGCGCCGAGCCGCGTTGTTCTCTTCCTCTCAATATTGAGTTGGATTATAGTTTAATTAATTGATTATAATTCGGAAGTGTCTTTAAGAAGAAGGTGCAGAATGCGCGGCAGCGAGTTTTCCAGTCTCAAGGCCTTTGCGGCGATTGCCAAATACCGAAGCTTTTCCGGTACGGCAAGGGATATAGGTGTCTCGCCATCGGCATTGAGTCAGATCATTCGCGATCTCGAGAAGCGGCTCGGGGTCCGGCTGTTCAACAGGACCACCCGCAGCGTGACACTGACTGAAGCCGGCAGTCATTTGCTCGACAGGATCCTGCCGTTGTTCGACGAATTTGATGCTGCACTCGAGGAGATCGGTAACCTGCGTGACAAGCCGTTCGGCACCCTCCGCATCTGTGCACAGCATATGGCCATCAACTACCTCATTCAACCGATCCTGCCTCGTTTCCAGGAACTCTACCCGGATATCAATCTTGAGCTCATAAGCGACGAAGCTATTGATGACATATTTGCGCGTGGTTTTGATGCCGGTATTCGGCTTGGCGAATATATCGAGAAGGACATGATTGCTATCCGGGTCGGCCCCGATTTGCGCCAAGTTGCCGTCGCGACTCCAGATTATCTTCGCAGAAATGGCGTGCCGCAGACGCCCGGCGATTTGCAGCATCATTCTTGCATTACCTGGAAGCAACCGGGCCGCGAGACGCTTTATAACTGGGAATTCGCGAAGGACGGAAAATGGTTCGAAGTTGCGGTGAAAGGTTCACTCACGGTCAATGACTGCGGCGTGGCTCTTCGTGCCGCGCGCGACGGCATGGGGATCACACTGTGGATGGAAGAATGGATGCAGGATGATATTGCAAGCGGGAGGCTTGTCCCGCTGCTCCAGGAATGGTCACCTCCCTTTCCCGGCTTCTACCTGTTTCATCCCAGCCGCCGGCAGGTCCCTGCCAATCTGCGGGCGTTTATCGATGTCCTGAAAGCAGCAACAAATACTGCCTTGCATGAAGTCCAGTCAGAGGATGTCTTACGCGCTGCAAACGGATGATTGCAGAGGATAACGGGTAGATCTTATGCGTCTTCCAGCCCGATTGCCTGTTTTTCTTCTTCGTGCAATGTTAGGCTCGAGTTTCTACAGATTGCAAGTTCATGTCCACAGCCGATTGCGGCAGGGAGGGGACAAGGAATGGCTGTCGTACTTATTCTGGTTCTAGTAGCGTTTGCGTCAGTTCTGTTTCATTTGCTGAGTCCATGGTGGTGGACGCCGATCGCGTCAAACTGGCATTACATCGATAACACAATCATCATTACATTCTGGATCACGGGATTTGTGTTCACCGCAGTGGTGTTGTTTGTTGCCTATTGCGTTTTCCGCTTTCGGCACAAGCCAGGTAACCGTGCTCATTATGAACCAGAAAACAGAAAACTGGAGTTCTGGCTTGCCACGGTAACCACCATTGGGGTCGTCGCCATGCTGGCGCCTGGCCTGTTCGTTTGGAACCAGTTTGTAACGGTTCCCAGCGATGCAACCGAGGTCGAAGTGGTCGGGCAGCAATGGCTGTGGAGTTATCGCCTTCCCGGAGCCAATGGAAAGCTGGGGACGTCAGAGACCCGCGATGTCAGCACTGAGAACCCTTTGGGACTAAACAAGAATGACGCCGCCGGACTTGATGATGTCATCATAT
Source organism: Phyllobacterium sp. A18/5-2 (assembly GCF_025452215.1). Classification (NCBI taxonomy): domain Bacteria; kingdom Pseudomonadati; phylum Pseudomonadota; class Alphaproteobacteria; order Hyphomicrobiales; family Phyllobacteriaceae; genus Phyllobacterium; species Phyllobacterium sp. A18/5-2. The sequence continues at coordinate 190,143 of NZ_CP104968.1, forward strand.
CGGGCGGCGAACTGCACGTACCGGTCGGGAAGCCGGTTAAGATGCTGCTGCGCTCGATCGATGTGTTGCACGACTTCTATGTGCCTGAATTCCGAGCCAAGATGGACATGGTTCCAGGCATGGTCACCTATTTCTGGTTTACACCCACACGAACAGGGACCTTCGAGGTTCTTTGCGCAGAACTATGCGGCGTTGGCCACCCCCAGATGCGCGGAACCGTCGTCGTCGACACGGAAGCCGACTACCAGAATTGGCTGCAGCAACAGCAGACATTCACGCAAATGATGGCGGGGGAAGTGCAGACGACGAATTGAGTGACATCGTTCCTCGGGAGGAGGAGCGACCGAGACAACAGGGAGGCTATTGATGGTCAACATTCCATCCAGCATTGACGACACCGTCCCGGCAGCGGAAGTCGAAGATGTCGAGCTTTACCACCCGCACAGCTGGTGGACGACCTATGTCTTCAGTCAGGACGCAAAGGTCATAGCCATCCAGTATTCGCTAACCGCGATATCGATCGGACTTGTGGCGCTTGTGTTGTCGTGGTTGATGCGATTGCAGTTGGGTTTCCCTGGTTATTTCACCTTCATCGACGCTGACCGCTATTACCAGTTCATCACCATGCACGGCATGATCATGGTGATTTACCTTCTGACTGCACTGTTTCTGGGTGGGTTCGGCAATTACCTGATCCCGTTGATGCTGGGTGCGCGGGACATGGTGTTCCCTTATGCAAACATGCTGAGTTACTGGCTTTATCTCCTTGCAGTGCTCGTTCTGGCTGCGGGCTTTTTTGTGCCAGGCGGCCCGACAGGCGCCGGCTGGACGCTGTATCCACCTCAAGCCATACTTTCCGGCACGCCGGGCGGTCAGAGTGGCGGCATCATCCTGATGCTGGTTTCACTCATCCTGTTCATTATCGGCTTTACCATGGGCGGGTTGAACTACGTGGTCACAGTCTTGCAAGGCCGTGCGCGCGGGATGACCCTGATGCGCATGCCCTTGACGATTTGGGGCATCTTTACCGCAACGGTCATGGCGCTATTGGCCTTCCCAGCCCTGTTTGTTGCCTCGGTCATGATGCTTTTCGACCTTGTTCTCGGCACCAGCTTTTTCATGCCGGCGATTGTTGAAATGGGCACACAACTACAGCATGGCGGTGGCAGCCCAATTCTCTTCCAGCACCTGTTCTGGTTCTTCGGCCATCCCGAAGTCTACATCGTCGCTCTGCCGGCCTTCGGCATTGTCTCCGATCTGATCAGCACTCACGCACGAAAAAATATCTTTGGCTACCGCATGATGGTGTGGGCAATCGTCATCATTGGTGCGCTGAGTTTCATCGTCTGGGCGCATCACATGTATGTCAGCGGCATGAACCCGAACTTCGGATTCTTCTTCGCAACCACGACACTGATCATCGCAGTTCCAACCGCTATCAAGGTTTATAATTGGGTGCTCACACTGTGGCGCGGTGATATCCATCTCACCATCCCAATGCTGTTTGCCCTTGGTTTCATCGTTACATTCGTCAATGGCGGCCTGACGGGGCTGTTTCTCGGCAACGTGGTGGTCGACGTCCCGCTTTCCGATACGATGTTTGTTGTCGCGCATTTTCACATGGTGATGGGCGTCGCACCAATTATGGTCATATTCGGTGCCATCTATCACTGGTTTCCCAAGATCACGGGACGCATGCTGGACGAGATCATGGGACGGATCCATTTCTGGGTCACGTTCCTTGGTGCTTATCTCATCTTCTTCCCCATGCATTATCTGGGTCTGCTCGGAGCACCCCGGCGCTATTATGAACTGGGCGAGTCGGCAGTGAACCCCCCATCGGCTCATGATCTGAATGTATTCATCACGCTAATGGCGCTGACGGTGGGTGCAGCGCAAATGTTGTTCCTGTTTAATCTGGTCTGGAGCCTGCGGCACGGCAAGGAAGCGGGCGGCAATCCATGGCGAGCGACGACCCTCGAATGGCAGACCCCCACAACCCCACCGCCCCATGGCAACTGGGGCAAGGAACTTCCGGTGGTCTATCGCTGGGCCTATGATTACAGTGTCCCCGGTGCTCCGCAGGATTTCATTCCACAGAACCAGCCCAACCCCGACCGGCTATCCATGGAAAATGCGTCATGAGCGCCATGCTGATTTTCTTGGCCGGGATTGCCGTTGTCATAACGTGGTGGATGGCCCAGCAACGCCTGACCTCGAAGCCTTGGCTCGAGGTTGGGAATGGTGGCGATGCCCCCCGCTATGACAGATCCCCTATAGCAACCGCCAAAATAGGTCTTGGCGTCTTTCTGGCCGTCGTCGGCGCTTTGTTCACGCTTTTCATCAGCGCTTATTTCATGCGGATGGGCGTCGAGGATTGGTGGGCAATTCCTATCCCCGGGCTGCTTTGGGTTAATACGGCCGTGTTGATGGTAAGCAGTATCGCTTTGCAGTGGGCGAAAATAGAAGCCCATAAAAATCAGACCGAGGTCATGAAGATCGCTCTTCTGGCGGGCCTTGTGACAGGTGTGGTTTTTCTCGTCGGACAGGTCTTCGCGTGGCGCGAATTGGCGCTGGCCGGTTATGTGCTCGCCGACAATCCAGCGAACAGTTTCTTCTATCTGATCACCGGCATGCATGGCCTTCATATTGTGGGCGGTCTCGTTGCTCTCTGCCGCACGACACTGAAGGCATGGGAAGGCGCCCGGCCGGACCGGGTGCGCTTGAGCGTCGAGCTTTGTGCCATGTATTGGCATTTCATGCTGCTCGTCTGGCTGATCCTTTTTGCCCTGTTCGCGGGTTGGGCGAATGATTTTGTCGATATCTGCCGGCAATTGCTAACGTAGGGGTGTGACGATGCATGAATCCGCCAAAACAAAGCCCAGTGCCACCCCTGCCCTCCCGCGGCCATCAGGATTAAGTGGCTTTGCCGCAGACTGGGCCTCGGACCAGCGGACGTTCAAAAACGTTTCCTGGGGCAAAGCCATGATGTGGATATTCCTCCTCAGCGACACCTTCATCTTTGGATGTTTTCTTCTTGCCTATATGACCGCCCGAATGTCCACGACGGTGCCCTGGCCCAATCCAAGCGAAGTCTTCGCACTGAATATCGGCGGACAGGAAGTGCCACTTATCCTTATTGCGATCATGACTTTCGTGCTCATCAGCAGCAGCGGGACGATGGCGATGGCTGTCAATTTTGGCTACAGGCGCGATCGCCGCAAAACGGCTGCGCTCATGCTGTTGACGGCTCTGTTTGGCGCAACATTTGTTGGAATGCAGGCGTTCGAGTGGACCAAACTGATTTCGGAAGGTGTCCGCCCGTGGGAGAACCCATGGGGCGCCGCACAATTCGGCTCGACCTTTTTCATGATCACCGGCTTCCACGGAACCCATGTGACGTTCGGCGTCATTTTCCTGATCATCATTGCCCGCAAGGTCTGGCGTGGAGATTTCGACCAGGAGAGGCGCGGCTTTTTCACGAGCAGAAAGGGCAATTACGAAATCGTGGAAATCACTGGCCTTTACTGGCATTTCGTCGACCTGGTCTGGGTCTTCATCTTCGCTTTCTTCTACCTGTGGTGAGGTCACGCTATGGCACAAACTGCAACGCACACGGAACATCAGCAACATCCGATCAAGCTCTACCTCGTCGTCTGGGGTTTGCTGTTCGTTCTTAGCCTTTTTTCATATCTGGTAGATTATCTCCACGTGCAGGGCTATCTCAGATGGACATTGATACTCCTCTTCATGGTCTTGAAGGCAGGCTTAATCGTTGCGATTTTCATGCACATGGCTTGGGAAAGACTGGCTCTTGTATACGCCGTACTGCTGCCGCCTATATTGGTGCTCGTCTTCGTGGCAATGATGGTTTCGGAGGCGAATTACACGCTCTTCACACGGTTGGCTTCCTTCGGCGCAGCTCCATAGATACATAACGGCGCGGCATTTGCAGCCGCGCCGATTCTATCTTCTGGCAAATGGTTACCTGGGCTGGTTTGCAGCTTCGCGTGGCAGAGGTACAACAACCTTGCGATAGAGATGCCATGTCGCATGTCCCAGCACTGGTATGAAGATAGCCAGACCGACGAATAGTGTCAGAAAGCCAACCAGCAGAAGTGCAGCAACGATCAAACCCCAGAGTGCCATTTCAACAGGATTAACCAGAACGGCTTTGATTGAAGTGACGACAGCCGCTAACGCCCCGACGTCGCGGTCGAGCAGAAGCGGAAACGCGATGACGGTTGTGCAAAGCACGATGACAGCGAAGACGAAGCCAATCGCATTTCCGAGGATGATCATTCTCTGCCCTTCGGGGGTGTTGAAGACCTGATCCATGAAGGCGCTGATGGATTCCGGCGCCTGCGGGCCGAAAAGATTGGTGTACAGTGCTTGAGCGGTCAGTATCCATGCAATGAAGAATAAAAACAGCATAACGCCAACGGCCACGATGGAAGGTATAGCCGGCGATTGCCTGACTTCCAGGGCATGTTTCCACGACGTATCGAGGTTGAGTTCCCGCCGCCTGCTGATCTCATAAAGGCCGAGCGCGGCGAAAGGCCCTATCAGAGCAAAGCCAGACATCAGTGGAAATAAAAGCGGTAATAAATTGGCTCCCGAAGTCCAACGCGCGAGAACCAGCCCGGCAATTGGATAAATCAGGCAGAGAAAAACATAATGTGAGGGCTTTTCCCAAAAGTCGTCCAGCCCTTCGCGAAGCGCGGCAAAAACATCTGCTACGCTAATTCGACGCACGTCAGGATAGACGCTTGTTTCACTTGCACCAGCTATCACATGAAATTGTGCCATGAACAATTCTCCCAATCTCGTTCGGAGCGGGAAAGGCACCAGTGGCACCGTGCAAAGAGCGGGGCCATGAGACCTATACCTGCACAAATGAAAACATAACCTGATCGACTTTGTTTTGCCAGAGCTATCAGGAACCGCCGATCGATGTACGCACCGGGATATGGTTTGCTAATGCCAGTCCCGGTGATGATTATAGTGTGCATCCGTCAGCCCGTTACGGAAGAAGCGCTCATAATATTCTATATCGACATGATGAACCTGCAGCCAAACACCAGGTATATGAATAGCGTCGCAATGGGCCGGGAACCGGCCATGGGTGTCATAGATATATGTGCAGATGTCTTGCACGCAATCGATCACTTGCGGGCTGTAGACTGCGGCCTCGGCCAGATAACGATCACCGTAGCTGCCCTTGTAAATCCTGGAGAACAATGATTTGTCCACATAAAGACCCCTGTCTCCAAACTTGTCCATGATGACAGCCTGTACGGCATCTGCCATCGAGATCGTAATATGGCGGCGACATGCCCTTGATCAGGTATTCTCCCTTGTATCGCAGACCAATCGGGTTGCTTCGCACGTTTGAAAATCGCGGCAATGGCACGTGCCAGCGTAGCAGGTCCATGATGCGCCAGCGCGGCGTAACAACGTCAAATCCCAGCATCGAACCATAGTCTTTTGTGAACTTGGGATCGCCGATGAGCACTGGTGGGCTGATGGAAGCATGGATCCAGCCCCCAAGCCCCATCGCATCGGCGGCCAAAAACAGATTCTGAAGCAAAAGATCTGCCTCGATCTGTGTGCGCAACGAGCCGATGGCGCCAAGTGGTACCTTCAGATCCTTGTTGAGAAAACCCTTCTCAACCCAGCGTTTCACGCCCGCCGAACGGTAGAAGTTACGATCGTCCACGATCGCCGGCCTCGCACCATCCGGTTGAGTTAGAAGGTACATCAGCCCGTTGATATATTGCCGCGACAGATCCACCACCGGAAGGAGCACGGTGGTGCCCGGCAAGTTCGACAGGAAGCGATTGGAATCAAGATATGCCGGGAAATCGCGCTTGCCTTCAGCGACATCCAGCCGGCGATCCAGGATTCGGACCTTGGCTTCACCAGCTCGCCGCATGAGCCGTTCTTTGCTGAAAGCAGTCTCACCGTCTTGCGGGGGAGGCAGGTTGCGAAGAAAATAGGTGCCGGTATCGTTTATCAGGAAGAAATGCGTACCTTGTGCATTGTCGGGGCTGCCCGCCGTGCGCCCGTACATGTTCAGGTTCGGCTTGGCCATGATCGGCTGATGCGTCTGCGGATCCTCGAACGGGCGGTCCGGCATTGTCAGACCGGTGCACCCTGTCATGGCGATCAGGACTGCCTCTTCCAACTCTAATAGCGGTTCGCGGGGCTGGGTTGACTCATAGGACATTGTGCCGGCCAAAACCGAACTTCCCTGGCTGACACGATGGGTTCGACGTCGCCAGATCGTATCGATCAGCGGCCTTTTAAGGAAGGCATCAAGCCCAGGGTGTCCAGTGGAAGCTGCCGAAGAGTCGCTGGCCGTTGCATCCTCAGTTTCACGTGCGTCAGTCATGATGGTCTTTCTGGAGGAACTCCCTTACTGGTCGGAAAGATTGGGCGCCAGGGCGCGAAAGCACTGCCTGTACGGGGCAGAACCGAGACGAGATCGGGGCAGTGACGCAGGATGACGCTGGTCATGCCGTTATTCGCGATCCAGTCCATTCCGAACGGTGAATAGATTTCGGGCCGGAAATCAACGGTCAGGAAACGGTCGCTTTGCAGCCGCCGCGACGCCATCAGGATAAAGATGCGGAACGCAGTGTCGCTAAAGCCGAACCCGGCGGGGGCTGGCTCAGCGAACAGTCCGACGACCGTATCGACGCGATCGATGCTGCCATAAATCTCCTTGAGCAGGCGCACGTCCTCGGGGCTCGTTGCAAGTTCTTCCCAGCTTTTGATCCGGGGCCGATGCAGTCCAGTGCGGAAGTCATTGTAACGCGGTACGCCGCGGCGCCGCGTTCGCACCAGATCAACAACGGAAAGGTCGATGATCTCGTTGTCGCGTTCGAGTGCAAGGAGCGAACGGGGGAAATTATGGAGTGTGATGGCGCCGGGATGAGCAATCCCAAACGAATATAGTGTATTCCGAAGACCCAATGCCCTCATGCAGTCATCTGCAGCCGCACCCTGGATATCCAGAAAACCTCTTTCCGCGATCTTGGTCCCGGTTGTGTGGTCATAAAAACAATAGTCGTCCGGCAGCAGCGGATGCATGCGGTACACGGTGACGAAGTCTTCTGTCAGTGAGTATGGCGCCCCGTGATGGTCAGGCAATGTCTTGGGAATTCCTGTCAAGGCATGGGCGTCAATCAGCCAGATGCCCAGTTTTGTCAGCCAGTCATTCGCCGGAGGTCCATTCCAATTGCTCGAAAGACCAACGTCTATTGCCCTCGTAGCAAGAATCGCCGGCGTCCATTCGACCGTGTGAATCTTGGCGATAAGCGCGGAAACGATTAGGCGCGCAGTCTGGTAGATGTGTTCGTCGTCCCAGGTGCGATATCTCGATCTGAGTTCGTCACACAGGAGATTGTGCTCGCGCGCGAACAGCGTATGCAACGCGCCGAGACCCAACCACCAGCTTTCGTTGAAGCCCGTGACCTCGAAGCCTTTAACGTCGACGGGCAAATGCCCGTCGACCAGCTTGAGCTTTGGACCATCGCGCAGCAATCCGGCTTTCACACTGTCAGGGCCGTAGACCTCAGATCCATCCCACCATTGCGAGGCGTTGTTGCCGAAATAGATGGGCGGTCGATTATCCCCCTGCTCGCGCCCAGCCACATTACTCGCGATGCGCATGACGTCTTCGGCGGGACCTCCAACGTAATTTTTCCAGGTCATACCTCTTGGTAACGGGACAACAACGTCGTCTTTGCCCAGCGGATTGCGCGCATGGTTGACCCAATCGTGGACCTGGAACTGGATCCATGCGGCAGCAAGGATATTCAGTGAACGAGCCGGAATGAATGTGTCACGATGAAGAAGTTCCCGGGCCACCGTCACAGGATTGGGTGTGTCAAACAGGTCCGGCGCAAAGTTGGGTTTCAGGTTTCTACCGAAAGCCGAGCCGATTGCTCCCATCTTTGGCTGTGACAGATCGTTGAAGCTGCCGTCATAGGTCCGCGCCTGACGAACGTCCTCTCCAACGCCTGTTGGCGGTACGGGCCGAGCCGCAGGCGGGGCTTCACCAGTTTCAGTATCGATCAGGTTCTTATTGCGCAAGACATGGCGAAAAGCGTCGAGGTTAAGCAGGCTAAGGCGCAACGACAGTCTGTGCCATTCAACGTAGCGATTGACGACGGTGAAGGCCGCCCGGGCGGCTCCGCCAAGAATACGGTTTCGAAATGGAAACCCTGACCGCCAGCGATAAATATGGCGATGAGCGGAGCTCGCATCGTAGACCGCCTTCCTTGCCCGGTTGAGATTGCCTAGCGGGCGGAACTCGTCGGTTGTATTCCAGGGATTGAAGGCGAGCTCGTCGATCAGCCTCGCGTCGATGAAAGCTTCAGCAATCCCAGCGCTTGGCTTCGATATCATGAGATCCGCGACCTTGACCGGAGGCGAGGCAATGGTCGTCCATTCAATGGCAGTATCTTCTATCGGGGTCTTGGTAGGATCGACATAGGGCTGAATGCATAGCTCGAAATGAACATCGCCACGATCGAGGCGACGGGCGAATTCGTTCGACAGGTAGCCGGGGTCTTTGTCCGAGGGCTCGGGTGCGGAAGGTGCATCAGGAGCGGGCCGCAACAAATAGCGCACAGCGAGCGTCTCGCCCCAGCGAATGGCCCCTCTGCTCCAATACGTCTCAAGGGCCACACTGGAGACTTTGCGCTTGCGGGCCGCGGTGACATTGCGGAGCATGCGTATGACCTCGGAGGGTCCGAACTTGAACAGCAGGCACACCAATCCGGTAACTTTGCTCAAGATGCTGCCCGCTGTTGCCTTCGCAAAAGCCACGAATTGTTCCGCATTGCGGGCATGGGAAACCGGGAAATTAGTCGCCAGCAAGTCATGCTGTTCATTTTCAGAGACCTGAATTCGAAGCGCGACGCCACGCATATCCGGCTTGTAGTCCGCTTGCCCAAATCCATTGGCATTCGAAAAACGGACAATGGTCGTGTAGGACTGCCCCGGTTTCACGAATCCCGCACACAAATCGGCCGGAAGATCATCCAGGAACGTCAGCTTGGCATCGATTGCCGAAAAGATTGCCTTGCTATGAAATGCCCGCTGAATGGTGGGAGCTTTGCTGTATTTCTTTGTTTTCAGCTGGACGTCCATCATGTCCTGCGCCAAGCGCTCGAACATCACCCGTTCGGCCTCGGGATCGCCTTGATACTCTTCACGCCACATCGACATTGTCTCACTTCCCCTTGCATTACGCAGCGAACTGAAAATGCGTAGTCCCGGCATAAATCAAAAATCTCCCGATCGGTTGGAACCGGGCTACACAGTCTCTTCAATCACGATGGATCCTCTCGCCCAGTCTTTCGACCAAACCTGCCAGCACCCCCTCGGGCGATGAACTGTAGTGGGGGAGCTCCAGACGAGAGATATGGGCGTCGATAATGACGGGTTTGTTAAGGACAAGCGCCGCCTCGAAAGCCACCTCGAATTCCTTAAGCGTCTCCACGCGAAAACCCATCGCACCGCATGCTTTGGCGTAAGCGACATAGTCAGGATTATTGAACTCCACCAGACCGGATTCACGATACGTCGCGATCTGATATATCTTGATGAGTTTAAACTCACCGTCGTTGAAGATAATCCAGATAATGGGAAGGCCGTATTGCACGGCAGTCAGGAGTTCAAAACCCGATAACAGGTAACACCCGTCGCCGCACCCAACGATGACGGGTTTATCGGGATGAGCACATTTGACGCCAAGTGCGCCATTGACACTGCCAGCCATGGGGCCAAAGCCGCCAGGCTTGCGGAAATGCTGATCTGGCGTGAGCTCAAGATAATATGCGAGCCATGCCAAGTGGGCGCCTGCATCGGCGAGCACGATAGCATTCTCGGGGAGCCGCCTGGAGATCGCCTGCGCCATCTGGCCAGGGTGGATCTTGCCGATCAGATCGACAATTTTGTCTTTGCTGTAGTCATAACGCTTGAACGCGCGCGGCGGCAGCGGATCGAGTGAGGGAGACATCCTGTCCAGCAGCGCCTCTATGGCAAGTCTCGCATCCGCTATGATAGCCGCATCCGACTTGTAGACTTTATCAATCTCGCCCGCATCGATGTTGATGTGAATGAGTTGCTTGTCGTTAAGAAGATCTTCGCGAAAATTGAATGTTGCATGCTGGGCGAAGGAATTCCCAACCGCAAGGATGACATCGGCCTCCTGGAAGGCTTTCCGGGCGGCCTTGTGACCACTGTCGCAAAATACGCCAATCGAAAGCGGATGGCGCTCCGCGATGATGCCCTTGCCGTCCAGTGTGGTGACGAAGGGAATCTGGTAGCGTTCCAGAAGAGCCTGCAATTGCGGCCCCGCATTGCTGCGTATTGCTCCGAAGCCAATAAGGGCCAGCACCCTTTTGCCTTTGGACAGTGCCTTGATCAACCGAGAGCTTACCTCCTCGACTCTCGCAGGTTCGGGAAGCACGGCTTTGATGTGAAGGTCTATATCCCGGTAGTTGTGTACCGAAACGCTCCGGTCGGTCAGGTTCTCGGGAACATGGATATGGACAGGGCCTGGGCGTCCCTCAAAAGCCAGATTGACGGCTTCTTCCAGAACATAGCAAACCTCGGAAGCGTCATCGAGGAGATACGATTTCTTTGTCGTCGCGGCAAACATCGTCTGGGAATCAGGCGTGCGACTGAGGCCGGATGTTTCGTTCAACGCGCCCTTGCCCTTCCAATTGAGTGACGAAAAACCGGAGATCGCCAACACGGGATAGGATCGGACATTGCGACCGCCAACCCCGAAAAAAGATTGAATGCACCGGGGCCGGCTGTCGCGAAGCAAACGCCAAGATGGCCAGAATACATCGCGTAGCCACACGCCATAAAAGACGCCGCCTGCTCATTGCGTGTGATGATTGGCCTGATCTGCTTTGAATGCTTAAGGGCCAGCATCAGACCAGCGGCATTTTCCCCAGCGCCGCCAAATGCTGCGCCAACACCGGCACTTTCCAACCCCTTGACGATCGCCTCGTAGATCCTCATCGCAAGTGCACTCCGGTCGCGCGGTACTGGCACCGGCGCGACAAATACTCAACAGCGGACCCAAGAGAGCCTCGCTTATAGGTGGCGGCTATGCATTACAGATCGTATTTCTGGTAAATCTTGCCTTGCATGACTGTCAATAAATGCGGTCTTACAACGGACTGAACTGTCCAATATAATAACATTCTTTGAATGACTTGCAATCTCTTCGGATGAGCCTAGCCACTCCTAACCCAAAGGGATTAGAACCAAGATGGCGGGTTCCAATAAACAGATTCCCTACCGCGACACGCAGCCAAGGCCGAGATTGATCATTCGTCAATTTCTGACGGAGTGGAGATATGGGCAATTATCGAAAGTCTCATGGCAGGTGGGATATTTAGCAATTCCAGCGCCGTGGTAACCTCCTCTTTCCAACCGGGATGAGGCGATTCCGGTTTTGCAAAATCGTCGGTGCCGTCAAGAAGCCGATGCGTTGCATGAAAGCCAAGGCAACGATAGGCCTCAAATTGCTCTTCGCTGAAAAACTGATCGATGGTGGTTTCATGCGGAAAAGCAACGTTACGCCGCTTGTAGTCGAGAACGTAATCATTCTCGTCGCCGCTAAGCGATGACTTGATATATATAAGAACGCCGCGTTCATCATCATTATACCTGATGATGCCGATTGCAGCATGCGGACCGTGCGCCCCAGGAGGCCCGTCGGGTCCATATAGCGCAGTAGATGTCACGCCAAGAGTGCCGCTCTGGAGGGTCTGCCATGGCAGCTCAATTCTGACCCCGAGGTCAATACGCGCCATCACTTCCAGATTCACGAGTGAGGGGAATGTCATGTTCGGGTCAGCGTCCGCATCGACGGCAATAATGACTTTGCAACGGCGTCGAAGGAGTTCGTAGATGCCGAGGTTTTCGATGTGCCCTCCGTCAGTAAGGTATACATTGAGCCTCTTCTCATTCAACAAGCCCGCCGTTTCGACTGCAAAAAACCAGCTCCCAATGTTTGCGCGCCAACGATTTAACCGGTGGCGAAAAGCGTCCAACTTGCCCGGATTGGCCAGCCAGTACCCGAGCCGGATATTCAGCAGCGAAAGACTAAACCTCAGGACCTTGATTGTGCTCCGCCCCATATTCGCGGAAGCCGCAGCACCGGATACAGCCATTGCTGTCGCCAGGCTAAGATCCGGGACGACCGCCTCCATCTTTCTTATCGGCACATAGCCCGTCCAGCGGCTCCCCACATGAAGGGGACTGAAGATGAAGGTATCCGCGTTCCGCCCGCGCTTGTTCAACTCCTCCGAACCCTCAAGATTAATTGCCGTATTCGTGAGGAGGTAAGGTGCGAAGGCCGTGGCGGGCAACCAGACGCCCGTCTCGCTATCCTGAGGTTTCAACGATGAGAATTTCCAAGTGTCTACGGCGCTGGCGGCGTTTCGCGAACCAATCATGGCTCGCTCGAACAGGAAGGCTCGACTAAGGCGATCGCGGTAGAGCCGGTGAAGCGAGTTCGAGTTCGGCCCAATCAGCAGCGTTAGTGCCACGAGGACACTTGCGGCAATGAGATATGACGTGCCTATTGGCCCTATTCCTTGCAACGAGGGCAAGGACCAGTTCACATCGCACATGGTCAGCTCTTGCAACCAGCCGGGGGTCTTTACTCCGCAGCCGACCCCGGCATCGGCTCGAATGGCCCAAAAGCTCAGATAGATATAAGCGATCCAAAGGAGCAGTGGCACAATCACCGCTGCAAAATAGAGGGCTACACGGCTCGCATACTTTTTTGCGATTGCCGTCCAAGTGGCTTCTCCCAATGAAGCCTTTGCCAAATTTGCCAATTTTTGAGCAACCATGACGAGGATCGCCGCCAGAGGCGCCAGAAAGGCCGCGAGCGCCGGAAGAAACTTTGCAAATTGCGAAAGGAGGCTTTCCGCCGACACCGGCTCCATGCTGGTGTTTGCCGCATTGGTTGTACCGGTCACCATGCCGGCGAGGACAAATGGCTGTGCTTCGAACAGGGCAGCCAGCACGACCAAAATCAACATCAAACCGAGAACCCGCCCGAGATTTTCTCGAGATCGGAGGCTGCCTGTGCGGAACGTCAGCGATGTGTATATGGCGCTTCCGAACATCAGCACCGCTGTGACAACGATGAGATTGAGGGTCTGTGGAAACGGTCTATACAAATCAGGATTGCTTACCAGGGGATTTGAAGCAATCGTAAAGACAGCAAGGAGAAGCAGAACCGGTAGAACCATCACGACATTGACGAGGAGGCCCCGCAACACGAGCGCAGCGCTCACCAGGTAGTCAATCATTCCATTCGGGGCCAGAAAGTTTGAAAAATCTCGCAAATGCTGAGTCTCTGGAGTCTCTTGTTCATCGAGCCTGCTGTCGAATGGAAACGTGGCATTTTCCTGCATAAGGCCAGCGACAAGAGAAGTTCCGATATATCCACCACCAGAGACGGCCGAGATGTAGTCAATTGCATCGAGAACCTCGGATTCATCGTGATTCGAAAGTGAATCAAGTGCCTGCAATACGCCAAGTGAGAATGAGGCCGAGCGGATTCCCCCGCCTGACAATGCCAGGCCAATCAGGCCATTGCCCCCCGAGACACGGATAGTCTCCCGGTTTGAGGTAACACCCTGCTCAAGCGACACCTCTTTTCGCGGGGTGACAGACGGCTGACGGACGGGCGCTGGGCCTGATGGAACGTCTTTTGCAGTGCGATTGCTTGCGCGAGTCTGCGCAAGCACGCCACTTTGAATTGCGCGGCGCCGGTAATTGATGGCATCGAGTTCGTTCTGGAAAATATCAGCGAACGAAAGGACCACTTCACGCCTCCGATCTTCCTTGAAGATGTCAGGTGTTCAGTCGCGTATCACAATTTCAAATATGCTAATTGAAATCCAGCTGGAGCACCAGCACCACGGATGGCGGCGCGCATTTGGCAAAAAACTCTTAACCTTTGCGCATTATACGATGGGCCATGCTGCGAACGCGACTAACATTCGCCACGGTAACCGTAGTGTTGCTGGCTCTTGCAGGCTGTGCTTCTGCGCCCGGCCAAATCAATAACGTCTGTGCCGTCTTTGAGCAAAAAGATGGCTGGTTCGACAACTGGTACGTCGCAGCCAAGCAAACGGAGAGAGAATATGGAGTGCCGGTCCCGATCCTGATGGCGACCATCCGCAAGGAGTCCGGCTACAAAGCAAACTCCCGCCCTCCCCGCACCAAACTATTCGGTTTCATTCCGTGGAAGCGTCCCTCAAGCGCCTATGGTTTCTCACAGGCTCTCGACGGTACATGGGCGCAATACAAGCGAGAAACAGGCAAATATGGGGCGGATCGCAACGATTTTGCCGACGCTGTGAACTTTATCGGCTGGTATCATCAGCAAAGTCACCTGAAGAACGGCATTGCGATTGACGACGCATACCATTTGTATCTGGCATATTATTTTGGGCAATCTGCCTTTGCCCGTGGGGATTGGCAACGCAACGCAAACATGCAGAAAGTCGCCCGTAGCACAGCCGAGATGGCCAATAGCTATGCGGCCCAGCTGCAGAGTTGCAGTCTATGAACTCAAGGACGCAATTCTATAGTCGTTGTGCCGCTTTTGCGGCCTTTGAAGGCGAACATCTGATCTTCACATATTCGTTCGAAGAACGGCCGACGATGGCTGTGTTAGCGATATAAGCTTGACCTTGCAGCCCACACATCATCGCGTTGCTCACCTGTGGACCTATAATCACATCAAGTGCAGTGTTCGTTTGACAATCGACCTGCGAAAGATTTGCTGAACAGATCAGAATTACGACTTGAAGCATTGCGTCACCCCTATGTGAACAGTTGTCCCGCCTCCTTTGAAAAGATACTCCTTTCTTGCTGCATTGCAATATATAATGCTGCGTTGCAATATTGAGATGCGCGACGGTCAGACATTAACTGTATTTTGCCGCTTTCCGTGGTAGCTTCCCGGCATGACAGACGTTCGCAATATGCGCCTGCACTCGAGACTACATACGGCACCCGACAAAGCTGAAGCTAATCGGTGGAGCTTTGCGCTGGAATCGGCCGGGCTTGGCGTCTGGGATTCCAACCTCGTGACCGGCCAATGCTATTATTCATCGACTTGGAAGAAGATGCTTGGCTACCGGGAGGATGAACTTGGTGACCGCGGCGATCTCTGGTTGACACTAATTCATCCCGACGATCGGCAGCGGGCGATCGAGAGCGGTGAGCGGCATATTTCCGGCGAAACCACCCAGATCGAAACAGAGTTCAGATTGCGGCATAAGGATGGGCACTGGGTATGGGTGCTGGACCGCGGACGTGTCGTCGAATGGGACGATGCCGGAAAGCCAACAAGAATGATTGGTGTCCAAACAGACATTACCGATCAAAAGAACGCCGAGCATCATCTGACTCTGCTGAATGAACGCGTTCAACTCGCACTTGATGCCGGTCAAGTCGGCCTTTGGCACTTCAACATAGAAACCGAAACCGTCCTGTGGGATCGGCGGATGCGTGAGATATTTGGGATAGGCCCAGGTCCGGAGGAAGTGCCGAGGGTTACATGGCACAAACTGCTGCATCCAGACGACGCAGCGATGGCGGAACGGGCAATTGAAGATACGTTCAAAACCGGCGCGCCAATGAAGATGAGCTACCGCATCGTCAAGCCGAACGGTGAAATTCGGCATGTTTTTGCCCTTGCCCGCCTCGTGCGGCAGGAAAGCGTCGCTCATATGTTGATAGGCAGCATATGGGACATCACCGAGCAGGTTCTCAACGCAGAGGCGCTGGCGCGAGAAAAGGACCTGTATCGCGTTACACTCCAGTCCATTGGCGACGCGGTCCTGACGACCGATGTTGAAGACCGCGTTACATTCGCCAATCCTGCGGCCGAAAGATTGCTTTTGCGCGACGCAACATCGCTGATTGGATTGCCCGTGGGCAACATTCTCAATCTCATTGACGAAGGGACCGGGAACATTCTCACTTCGGCTACAAGGCGGGCGATGGAAAGCAGGTCGACCGTCGACCGCGAAGAAAATGCTCTCTTGGTGCGAAGCGATGGAGAGCGCCGTTCCATACGAGACCTCGCCTCGCCCATTTTCAATGCAACTGGCGCCGTCACCGGTTCGGTCCTGGTCGTTCAAGACGTCACGACCGCACGCCATTTGCAGCGGGAACTTTCGCATGCAGCCACCCATGACGCTCTTACCGGACTCCTCAATCGCAGGGCGTTTGAATTGGCAACTTCGTCGGCGATTGAGCAGGCCCCTGGTGTCACCTGTCATGCATTGCTCTACATCGATCTCGATCGCTTCAAGATGGTCAACGACACGCTTGGTCATGCTGCTGGAGATGCTTTACTGAAAATGGCGACTTCGAGCATGAAGAATGCTCTTCCCAATGAAGCGATTCTCGGGCGGCTTGGGGGTGATGAATTTGCGGCTTTGATCCCCATCTCGGATTTTGAGTATGCAGAACAGGTTGCTGCGCAACTCATCGGCGAAATCCGCGAAATTCGCCTGGATTGGGGTGGAAAGATCCAGGAGATAGGCGCCAGCATTGGTATCGCTGTTCTGGATGATGCGGAACTTACTCTCAGTGAAATAATAGCGCGTGCCGACGCGGCCTGTTACGCCGCCAAGGCGGAAGGTCGCAATCGAACCGCAATCTACGATCCCGACACTGGCGCGGCGCGTCAGAATTTAGCGAGCATCCAGGCTGCTTCGGGTATTCTGGAAGCCCTGTCAGCAGGCAGGCTGGAGGTTTATGGTCAACAGATCCGCGAAATCTCCGATACAACAGACCATGTTGTATACATCGAGATTCTTTCGAGAATGACCACAAATGACGGGACCGTCATCCCTCCGTCCGAATTCATACCGGCGGCGGAACGCTTCGGACTCATGGGGGTCATAGACAGGTGGATCATCCAGCATACGCTGGAGACATATGGACACCGGTTGATGACGATGGACAATGTCTCCATAGCAATCAACCTGTCGGCAAATACAATCAGCGACCCGACCCTCTGGTCATTCTTGCAGTCAATAATGGAGCAAACAAATGTCGCCCCATCACGCCTTATATTTGAGATAACTGAGACGACCGCTGTCAATAATTACGAGGTAGCGGAACAGTTTGTCAGGAAAGCCCGGGCCGCAGGATGCCGTATTAGTCTCGATGACTTTGGGGCAGGTCTCAGCTCATTTGGATACTTGCATCACTTCAACGTGGACAGCATCAAGATAGACGGGGCATTTATCGAAAAATTGTCCAATAGCCGGTTGAATCAGGCCGTTGTCGCGTCCATTGGCGGTGTGGCGCGTGAGCTCGGTGTCGACGTTGTTGCCGAACATGTTGAAGATACGGATGCTGTCACCATTTTGCGGTCACTGGGCATTGGCTATGGCCAGGGGTTTCTGTTTCATCGCCCCCAACCGCTTGAAATTTTGCTGCACGATTTGGGTGCGCGGGATTGAGGCGACAGTGATGTTCTTTCGCACACGCTCGTGATAACCTGAAAGCCTGAGACCAGCATGGAGCCACGCTCGCGGAGCTGGCCAGTGCTCCCTCAGATTCGGCAACCATTCCACATAAAGATGGGAGAATAGCGATGGGCCTTCGCATCAATGACACTGCCCCGGATTTTACCGCCGAAACAACGCAGGGCGAAATCCATTTTCATGACTGGATCAAGGATAGCTATGCTGTGCTGTTCAGCCATCCAAAGAATTTTACTCCAGTGTGCACCACCGAACTCGGTTATATGGCTGGGCTCGCACCAGAATTTGCCAAGCGGAATGCCAAGATCATCGGCATTTCGGTTGATCCCGTTGAAAGCCATGACAAATGGAAAGCGGATATCAAGGCGGCGACAGGTCACGAGGTTGATTATCCACTCATCGGTGACAAAGACCTGAAAATCGCGAAGCTATACGACATGCTGCCGGCCGGGGCAGGTGACACTTCAGAAGGCCGCACGCCCGCGGACAACGCGACCGTGCGCTCTGTTTTCGTCATTGGTCCCGACAAGAAGGTTAAGCTCACCATCACCTATCCGATGACGACGGGTCGCAATTTCGATGAAATTCTGCGTGCCATCGACAGCATTCAGCTGACCGCCAAGCACCAGGTCGCAACCCCTGCCCAGTGGAAACAGGGTGAGGATGTCATCATTACCGCTGCTGTTTCGGATGAGGACGCGATGCAACGTTTCGGTGGATTCGAGCGTGTCTTGCCCTATCTGCGCAAGACCAAACAGCCGGCAGGCTGAGGATCATTCTCCATTGGCCGGTCTCTTCGGATTACCGGCCAATCGCCTCGCCCGTGCTCTTCAGAAAGAAGTGCATCTTGTCAGGCTCGATCGGTACGTTGATGACATCATCGTGGGCGATTCTTGAGCCCGCAGACACCTGAGCCGTGAAAGGCGCGGTGCCGGCCGTGCCAATGGCCAGGGTATGGGGCCCAAGCGGTTCGATATCGGCGACCTTCAACGGGATCGTCGGGAAGGAGGGATCGACGGTCATCGTGTGCTCGGGGCGAATGCCGAGCACAACGGGTTTGCCGGTAGCTTCCGCCAGCTTGGCCACCCGGTTTTCCGGGATGGGGATCACCACATCGCCCGCGGTACGGAACATCATGGCAGTCCCGCTGCGCTCCAATGAACCCTCTATGAAATTCATACTCGGCGCACCGATAAAAGCCGCCACGAAAATATTCTTTGGCAACTCATAGAGCGTAATTGGATCTGCCGCCTGTTCGATACGACCCTGGTTCATCACCACAACGCGATCCGCCATCGTCATGGCTTCCACCTGGTCATGCGTCACATAGACGATGGTAGTCTGCAGCCTGCGATGCAACAGTTTGATTTCTGTACGCATTTCGATACGCAGCTTGGCATCAAGGTTCGACAGCGGCTCATCGAACAGGAATACGTCCGGTTGACGGACAATGGCGCGGCCAATGGCAACACGCTGACGCTGGCCGCCCGAGAGCGCACTTGGCTTGCGGTTAAGATAAGCACCTAGATTGAGGATACGGGCAGCCTCCGTCACGGCTTTGTCGATTTCGGCCCTGGTCGTGCCACGTACTTTCATGCCGTAGCCAATATTCTCGGCAACTGTCATATGAGGATAGAGTGCATAATTCTGGAAGACCATGGAGCAATTGCGCAGGCCAGGTCGAAGGGCTGTAACGTCGCGGTCACCGATACGGATTTCGCCAGATGTGGCCTGCTCCAGTCCAGCAATCATCCGCAAGGTGGTGGTCTTGCCGCAGCCGGAGGGGCCAACCAGAACCACGAATTCCTTGTCTGCGATTACCAGATCAAGCGGTGGGATGACCGAAACGCCACCAAAAGATTTGGTGACCTGTTCCAAACGCACTTGGGACATGCTTTGCCCTTTTCGAGAGAGTTGAGGACCCGCCCCGGAAACTTCCGGAGCGGGACGACGTCATAAGCCTATTTTTGTGGAAGGCCCATCGATGCCCGATAAGCTGCCAGCTGCTTGTCGCGCCCAAACTCATCTGTCAGCTTGTTCCACTGCTCGGCGACACTGTCGAGCGCCTGTTGCGGTGTGGATTCACCGGCAAGCGCCTTGGAAAGCTCGATTTCGAGGATTTCCGTGTAAGAGAAGTACCCGGGCAGACGCATATCGAGAGCGACGTTCTTCGCCGTCACAGAATCCTTCTGAGCGCCAAGATATTCTTTGGCCTCGCGCTGGCTGAATAGTTTCGACCACAGATCGAGATTGGTGGTGTGCGAAATGCGGTAGGGGTTCACACCGGTACCGCCGGTGATCGCTGCCTGACCGGAAACTTCGGGACTGGTCAAATACTTGATATAGTCCCAGGCGGCTTCCTGCTTCGTGGAAGAAGCTGGAACAGCAGCCTGCCAGCCGCCAAACGCCATGAAGGGAGATCCGACGACGTGGTCGAACTTGTCCCACTTCTTGGTTTTGTAGTTCCAGATCTCATCGGAACCGGGCAGCATGGCCGACCCGACATTGCCCGAGACTTTTGATTGTTTCGGATCGGCGGCAATCACGCCAGTATCGCCCCAGCCGATAGACTCGGCCGCCTGGCCGCCGGCAAAGGCCGCATTTACTTCGCCGAAGGAGAAGTTGAGGGCATTTGGAGGCGCCAGCTTTGACGAGCGGATATACTCCTCAAGGCCGCGCACCCAGCCGGGGTTGTTGATTTGCGCATCCATTGTGTCTGGATCAAAGAACATCGAGCCCTTGTGATCGGGGTGGTTGGTATAGCCTGCCGCATGACTGAAGAAGAACCAGAACTGCTGGCCGCCACGACGGAAAGCCTCCGCGGTACCCCAGATCCCCTTGTCGGGCTGCTGGAAGAATTCGGCAATGTCGAGATATTGCTTCCAGGTCTTCGCCGGGGCCAGATCATAGCCATACTTTTCCTTGAAGGCTTTCTGGTTATCCGGGTTTTCGAAGAGATCGATGCGATAGGTATAGGTGTGCACGTCGCCATCCATGGTCTGCGACAGCACCTTGCCATTCCACACCATCAGCGATTCGCGATAGACGGGCGCGATGTCTTCCCAGTCAGGGCCCGACTGCATGGCTTTGGGCATTTCCGAAAGATAATCGGTGAAATCCGGCGCCCAGGCCGGGGCAAAGGCGATCACGTCGAACGTATCCTCGCCCGAGGTGAGCGTCGTGACGATCTTCGGATAGAGCTCGGACCAGGGAAACTCCACAACATTCACCTTGCCGCAGGTCTTTTGTTCCCAGCCTTTGGCAGCAAGCTGCAGGGCCGAGGCAATATACGGGCCCGTTTGGGTGGTAGCCGACAGTGTCACGCCGGTATAGTCCGGATCGCACGCTAAGGCCGATGTGGCGCCGGACATTGCGAGCAATGCCATGGCTGTTGAACCAATTAAGAATTTCCTCATCTGTTCCTCCCTGGATTGAAATGATGATGGTGTACCGTGGACGGTCACTTGATTGCTCCCAAAAGCAGGCCAGACCGCATCAACCTGCTCAAAATCCCCGCCATGATGACCATAGGTATGATCGCGACCAAAGCGGCTGCCGATATTGCCCACCATTCATCGCCGCGCTGGCTGTTCTGTCCAGCAACCAGGATGGGAAGGGTTTGCCATTTCGAACTGGTAAGGAAGAGTGCAAAGAGAAACTCGTTCCAGACGAAGGCTAGCGTGATCATGAACGTAGCGATCAGTCCCGGCTTGGACATGGGCACCACGATGCCGAAGAAAATCCTCCACGACGGCACATTGTCGACCATCGCCGCTTCTTCGACCTCAATTGGCAATGCCTCGAAAAAGTCGCGCATCAGCCAGATCACGATCGGCAGCGAAAAGGCAACATAGGCGAAGGTCAAGCCGACATACGTATCCACCAGCTTCACACCCATCTTGCCCATTTCCGTGTACATCAGGAACAGGGCAAAGGCAGCGACGATCGGCGGGAACATGCGTTGGCTCACGAACCAGAAAACGATGTCATTGTTGCCCAGAACCGGTCCGGGGAGCCTCAGCCGGCTTGACGCAACTGCCAGCGAAAGCGCGGCCACGAAGGCGTAGATCAGCGATGGTCCTTGACGAAGGCCCAAAAAATTATAGCCGATCAGATAACCACCGAAAGCGATGACGACAAAAATAACAGCGGACAGCAGTTTCACTTCAAAAGTGAAACGTACCAGCGCATAGGCGGCCATAGATCCAATCACCGTCGCAAGCAGTGAGGCAGACAGGCCGACGATCGTCGATGCGATGAAGGTATTGTAGAACTGGCCGCGCTGACCCGACAGAAGCTCTCTCCAGGCCGACAGGCTCGGTTCAAAATCGACAAACGGAATGTAGGTGGGTCCGCCGACCACCCCAAGCGGGGTCTTGAAGGATGTAATCGCCACCCAATAGAGCGGGAAGAACGTGAATGTCAGCCAAAGCAGGCATCCCGCCAGAGCCCACCACCGGCCATTTCCTTTGAGTGCGCGCACGCTCATTTGTGCTTCTCCAGATATGGCTTCAGGATGGCGAGGTAAACGAGGCCGATGATCGTGATCACGATGAGGAACAGAAAGGAAAGTGCTGAGGTATAGCCAAGATTGAACTTCTTGAAGCCTTCCTGATAGGCAAAGAGCGTCAATGTCTCCGTGGAAATGCCGGGCCCTCCGCCGGTCATGACAAAGACCGTATCGATGATCTTGTAGCTCTCGATCAATCTTATGAACACAACCGCCACGGAGATCGGCAGCATCATGGGAAACGTGATCCCCCAGAACTGCTGCCACGGGCTCGCATTCTCCAAGGCGGCCGCCTCATAGACATCGTCAGGCAGCGTTTGAAGTCCTGCGAGCAGCATCAGGATGACGAAGGGTGTCCATTGCCACACCTCGACAGAAATAATCGCGCCGATGGCCCATTTCGTTTGCGTTAGGAACGGGAGGTTAGGAAACCCGAAAACCGCCATGAGTTCGTTGAGCGGCCCCATGGTCGGATTGAGAATTTGACGGGCGATGAGAGCCACGGCCACCGGTGCCACCAGCATCGGCAGCAAGAAGCCAACGCGGAAGATGCCTTCACCGGGAACCCTGGCGTTGAGGGCCAGCGCGATAGCGAAGCCAATGATGTACTGCAACGCGACCGCGATAAAGGCAATAATCGACGTCGTCCGCGCCACGTGCCAGAACCGCGGATTCTGCAGGAGTTCAATATAGTTGCCGAAGCCGACAAAGCGCGGTGGGATTGGCGGCACGAGCCGCAGGCTCATAAAGCTCGTTGTCAGCGAATAGATCAGCGGAAAGATCGAGATAACCAGCACGATCAGCAGTGCCGGCCAGATGAAGACATGTTTGATGGGATCGTTACGGGTCATGCCGCAACTCGCTCAAATGGAGTCCGGCGGTATGACGCCCTTGGTGAACAGGAAGCAGCCATAGAAGCGGGTTTCTCCAGTGGTGATCACGCAATAAGCATTCTTGGCTTCCTCGTAGAAGGCGAAGCGCTCAATGCCGTACATCGGCGCCGACTTGCCTTCGGCGGCATCGATCTCCACTTGAACTTCCCGCTGTACCGGAGGAATTTCACCCGGAGCGCCCATGATTTCCATGCGTCCCGCGGACGGTTGCAGCGGCGTATCCAGAGGCATCACCGACAAGATGGCCCTGATTGCGCGAGCGGCCGGCACGTTGTCGATCCGCAAGAGTTTGCCAAGCCGGGTCTGCCGCGCGATCGCCTCGGAAGGGAAATTGGTGTCCGATACGACAAGCGTATCGCCATGTCCCATGGAACGCAGCGCATGCAGGACATCCGCATTGAGAGCCGGATCAATATTCTTGAGCATAGAAGTCCTCCCTGATCGTCATTTCCCCGGCAACGCACCGAGAAATATCCTCGAAGCCACCAGCCATCGCCCGCTGGCAAATGCCATTTATCCCACTTCGCCACCATCCGTTCCTTATCGGCCGGGAGCGCAGACCCCTATTCGCCGTAAGGGATCCAGATATTCTTGACATCGACGGCACGGCGCAGAAACAATGCGCCTTCCCCTGCCGCCCTGTCCATCCAGTCCGTCAACTCGCCATAGTCAACAAAAGTCCGTTTCAGATTGCCGGCCGACAGCATTTCCACCATGGTCGAAAGCTCCGTTGTTCCGAAAGCCCACAGTGCATCCACATCGTTGTGCGCGGCAAGGGTCTTTGCAAGTTCACCTGCCGATCCGGTGACGATGTTGACGACACCGGCCGGTACATCCGAGGTTTCGAGAATGGAATAGAGATCCGTGGCAGCCAGCGGATAAGGTTCGCTCGGTACGGCGACGACCCGGTTGCCGGTAGCAATCAGCGGTGCCACCAGACTGATGAAGCCAAGCAATGGGGCTTCTGGCGGGCAGATAACGCCCACTACGCCGAGTGGTTCTGGCATTGCGAGAGCGACCCCCCGAAGCGGTGGCGTATGAACCACACCCTCGAATTTGTCTGCCCAGGCGCCGTAGGTGAACAAACGCGAGATTGAAGCGTCAACCTCCGCTTTTGCAGCGGCTGCCGAGGTGCCGCTCATCGTACCAATTCGATCGGCGAACTCATCCGCGCGGCCGCTGAGGTTTTCCGCGATGTAGTAGAGTATCTGCGCCCGATTGTGAGCGGTTGCGCTCGACCAGGCGGTCGCGCCTTGCGCGGCCGCGACGGCATTGCGGATGTCCTTGCGATTGCCCTCCCCGACTTCGCCAAGCTTCCTACCCTTAGGCGAGACAATCGCGCGCGAATAGTTGCCGTCCGGTCGCGCCTGCTTGCCCCCGATAAACAATTTGGCAGTTCGGTCGATGGTGGATAAGCCAAAATCACCGGAAACCGCTTTCAGTTCGGGCAGATTTGGCAGTGCGCGGAGCTTACGCCCGAACCAGGCTTTCGGCTTCAAATACTCATAACATCCTTCGCGTCCGCCCTCCCGGCCGAACCCGGATTCGCGTTTTCCACCAAAACCCGCTGAGGCATCGAAGAGATTGGTCGCGTTCACCCACACCACGCCCGCGACAAGTTTTGCCGCGACGTTCAACGCCAAGCCTATTGTTTCGCTCCAAACACTGGCCGCCAGCCCGTAGCGCGAATGGTTGGCGAGCTGTATCGCTTCTTCTGGCGTGCGGAACGTCATGGAAACAGCGACGGGGCCGAAGATCTCTTCAGTGGCGACGATGGAAGTCGGCTGGACGCCGCTGAGCAGTGTCGGCGGGTAGAAACTTCCACCTTTGGGCATCTCGATTTTCGCCTGGTGCAGTGCAGCCCCGTCCGCCACGCCTTGTTTAACGAGCGCTTCAATACGGTCGAGTTGCTCCGGAGCAACGATCGCGCCCATGTCGATGCACTTATCCAGCGGTTGCCCGACGCGCAACGTCTGCATACGGCGTTTCAGCCGCTTGTGAAAAAGGTCGGCTATACCTTCCTGCACGAGCAATCGGGAACCCGCACAGCAGACCTGGCCCTGATTAAACCAGATTGCGTCGACGACGCCTTCGACCGCACCATCGATATCCGCGTCGTCAAAGACGATAAAAGGCGATTTTCCGCCGAGTTCCAGCGTAAGCGATTTGCCGCTGCCGGCGGTCCGTTCACGAATAATCCGACCAACTTCCGTCGATCCCGTAAAGGCAATCTTGTCGACATCGCCGTGCTCGACAATGTGCGCGCCGGTTTCGCCCTCGCCGGTAACAATGTTGAGCACGCCCCCGGAAGACCGGCCTTCGCGGCCAGCTCCGCGAAAAGAAGCGCAGTCAGCGAGGTGAATTCGGCGGGCTTCAACACGACGGTATTGCCGAGTGCCAGCGCAGGTGCCACTTTCCAGGCGAGCATCAGGAACGGAAAGTTCCATGGAATGATCTGGCCTACGACGCCGACGGGCAGATGATCGGCAAATTCCGTTTCCTGAATCTGTGCCCAACCGGCATGGTGATAAAAATGGCGCGCCGCCAGCGGCACGTCAATGTCACGGGTCTCGCGAGATCGGCTTGCCGTTGTCGATGGCCTCGACAACGGCAATCAGGCGGGCGTGCCGCTGGATCGTTCTGGCGAGTGCGTAGAGGTGACGGGCGCGGGCATGGCCCGGCAGCTTCGCCCACAATGTCTGTGCCTTGCGGGCTGCGCCGACCGCATTGTCCACATCGGCCTTGTCGCCAGAAGCCAATCTCGCCAAGAAATTGCCGGTGGCAGGCTCGAAAGTATCGAAACTCCTGCCCGATGCAGATGGTACGAAGGTGCCGTCGATGAAGTGGCCGAAACCCGATGCATTTCGTGCCAGCCAAGTGCGCGCTTCGATATCGGCTTCCGGTGCAGGTCCATAGGACATTTCGTCAAAATAATCTGCGACAGTCATCTGCATCATCCAATCGGGTGTCTGTTGAGCGCCGAGTATGCGCCAGTGACATGGTGTTCCAGCTGGCGTTCGATATCGGCGAGCAGGCTTGAGGCACCGATGCGGAAAAAGGTCAGGCTCCAGCCATTCACGGCCAAGCTCATCCTTCATCAGGAATTGATAGTTCAGGATGTCTTTAGCCGCTGAGATGCCGCCAGCCGGCTTGTAGCCGACCTTGAAACCGGTGCGCTCCTCATAGGCCCGGATCATCCGTAGCATGGCGAGCGTTACGCCAAGCGTAGCGTTCACACCTTCCTTGCCGGTGGACGTTTTGATGAAATCAGCACCCGCCATCATGCAAACCAGGGAGGCACGCGCCACATTGCGCAGCGTCTTCAAATCGCCCGTCGCAAGTATCGCCTTGACATGGGCCTCGCCGCTGGCGGCCCGATAGTCTTGCATTTCCCGGTAAAGCGCCAGCCAGTCGCCCGTAAGCACATGCTCGCGCGTGATGACGATGTCGATCTCTTTCGCACCGTCGGCGACGGATGCTTCGATTTCTTTCACCTTGAGATGGTGTGGGCTGAGGCCCGCCGGGAAACCGGTAGAAACGGCTGCAACAGGAATCCCCGAGTCACCAAGCGCTTCAACGGCTGTCGTAACATAGCGGTGATATACGCAGATAGCACCCGTGGTAATCGCACGCTTGTCCATACCAAGCGCTTCCAGAATATCCAGACGCACCGGGTTCATGGCCTTGGCGCAGAGCCGCTTGACGCGTTCGGGCGTATCGTCACCGTTGAGGGTTGTCAGATCAATGCAGGTCACGGCCTTGAGAAGCCAGGCCGCCTGTGCGTCCTTCTTCACCGTTCGCCGCCCAGAAAGGGAGGCGACGCGCCGCTCCGCGGAAGAAAGATTGATGCGCGTGTCCAGTACCCAGGACAGATCCAGTTCCATCCCCGGATTGCGTGGCCATCCGTTTGACAGAGTTTGGCGTCGCATTGCGCCGGCATCGGCCGGCAACAGATGGGTATCATCAGGTATCGCCACTGCACTCACACCGAATTTCTCCACGCAAACTCCTCCAGGGATCCTGGTTTCGCCAATCTCCGGTCATTGGCATTCTTGTTATATTTATACCAACATTTCTGTTATGTTTTCATCAAAACGCCAGACCGTCAAGGGTCTGTACAAAAATATCCGGCGTCTGACTTTTGTGCGCAATGCGCTACTGTGGATATGTAATATCTGTTTCACCCTCTTCGGTGATGACCGCCTGAAATGCTCCGATTGGAGCGAAAAAAGCCGGCTTGATCTTGCCAAACTTGCTGCGGTCCACCACCAGAAAGCTCTTCTGTGCCAGCGATATAACCTTCTGCTTCACTGGAGCTTCATGGAAGTGCGCGCATGTCGCGCCCCGGTT
The DNA here is from genome assembly GCF_025452215.1 of Phyllobacterium sp. A18/5-2. Lineage (NCBI taxonomy): Bacteria > Pseudomonadati > Pseudomonadota > Alphaproteobacteria > Hyphomicrobiales > Phyllobacteriaceae > Phyllobacterium > Phyllobacterium sp. A18/5-2. Next base: position 217,466 of record NZ_CP104968.1, read on the forward strand.
CAAATCTACCCCAGCTGCGGAAATGAAGGCGGTGTTAATACCGAGATAATTCAAGGTATCGAGCCCGGAAGCCCCCGAAAAAGAAGCCGATGACGGATGATACAGCCCACCGAGCATCACGACACTGACGTTCGCTCTCCGGGTCAGCTTCTCCGCGACATTTAATGCATAACATACAGCAGTGATTGAATAATCATCTGGAATATAGTCAATCAGACTGAGAAGCGTTGTGCCGCAATCGATGAATATTGTTTCATCACGCCGGATGTATTTGGCAGCACGCGCGCACGCCTCTCGCTTTGCCGAGGCATGGCTGTCCGCAGCTCTCGCCAATTCGTATGGAACGTCGCCGTCGATATCGGCAACAGGGACTATATGTCCGCCGAGATAACCAAACTGGCCTGGATTTTCAGCAACATCACGCCGGACCGTCATTTCCGACACGTTGAGCAAAAGCGCGGCGTCCCTTAGATGCAATACACGACGCTCTGTGAGCGCCTCAGAAAGATCCCTAATGCGCTTCGCTTTCCGGCTGACCATGTCATCCTCTCCAAAAAGGGGGCAGAACCCCGATTGAGGATATTCCGCCATAGACTTCCACAATTTGTAATAAATATAACAAAATAAAAGCAAGCTGCAAATGCAGCGAAGTGCCGGGGGCGTTCGACGCCCCGGCGCCCCGTCCTCCGTTTTACCTGTCAAGCGGGATATCGGCCCCCGCGCAACCAGGCACGTCCTCCAGTCGATAGTAGACTGGAATACCGCGTTCCTCGGCGATACGAACGTCATTATCTGCGCCTTTTGATGCCCCCGGCAGTCGCAGCACCGCGTCGCAGAGTTGCAAGAGCCGGCCAGCAACTGGGTGAAAAACCTCGTTATAAAGATCATCCCCAACGCACTTTCCTCCCCCTGCATTCCATACGGGCAGTGCGACCCACTCGCCGATAATCGGAATATGCCCAGCTCTAAAGAGCGCATAAGACGGCCGCTCGAGCCGCGTCAGGTTCTCCTTCATTTTCGGTGCATCGTCGCCCGTGCCGGACCGATAGGGCCCCGCGATGAGAATAAGCATGAAATTCCTCCATTTGCATGAAATATCCAGAAATTTCTGGATTTTCGTGATATTTCATGCATTATCGTGCAGAGTCAAGGAGGATTCAATGCTGACCATTCAACGGCGCGCCCTAATCACCGCGCGCCTCAATCGCGATGGGCAAATCATCGCCAAGCCATTGGCTGACGAGCTAGGCGTCTCCGAAGACACAATCCGGCGTGATTTAAGGGAGATGGCGGCCGAAGGCCTGCTTCAACGCGTTCATGGTGGAGCCCTGCCATTGACGCCGCCGCTGCCGGATTTAGCGGCGCGGCGGGAGATTTCAGACGGAACAAAGCAGAGCCTTGGCCGCAGGGCAGCAGACCTCGTGAAGAATGGGCAGATAATCTTTCTCGATGGCGGAACGACAAATGCACATCTCGCCAGAGCGCTGCCGCGGGAAATGCGCATTACTGTGATCACACACAGCCCGACAATCGCGAGCGAACTGGAGCGTCATGACGCCGAGGTAATCCTGATTGGCGGCAGGCTCTACAAACATTCAATGGTGGCCACCGGCGCTGCGGCGATTGCTTCCATCGCGCAGATGAGAGTCGATATTTTCTTCCTTGGCATCACCGCCCTCCATCCGGTGCATGGCCTTTCCACGGGCGATTATGAGGAGGCCGCCGTGAAACATGCGATCGCCCAGCAAGCAGCCAGCACCTACGTACTCGCGACGCCAGAAAAATTCGGCCTTGCCTCCCCCTTTCGGATCATGGGCGTTGATAACCTCACCGGCATCGTCGCGGCCAGGGACATGGTTGACGAACCGCTCGCCCCTTACCGCGACCTCGGCATCCCGCTCCTGCTTGCTTGAACTATCCGACGGCCTGCCCTGGGGCAGCCCGTGGCATGCGCTTCTTGTTTGAATGCTACAGCGCTAATGCTCGTTCAATTGTTTCAGGTAGATCGATAGAAGCTGTGTTTGCGATGAAATACCCAGCTTTCGATAGACGTTGCGCCGATGCACCTTCACCGTTCCGGTTGCAATACTTAGCCTTAACCCGATCGATTCCGATGAATGCCCTTGAAGCACCAGTTCAATGATCGCCGCTTCGCGGTCGGTGAGATTGAGGTCGCGCCAGACTGTATCGGCCGCATTCAACTTGGCCTTTCGCCGCCCCCGGCCTTGCTTTGCCACGGCCGCATCGAAAAGATGGCCGATGTCCGAGCAATATTGCCTTACGAGCGTTGCGACCAGCGGATCGGCCTTGCGCAGCAGCGAGAACTCCTGCGCCGGAAATGGTCCCGTCTCGCCGCGCCGCATCAATGACAGCACGATCGTAATGTCGTTTCCGACTGGAACGAAGAACCCGATTTCTTCGGCAAGGCCGGTCTGCACATAATAGGTACGGTAATATTCGCTTGAAAAGAACCGGTCAGGCGCAAGTTCGCGCATGCGCCAGACACCGGGCTTGGGAGCCCGCGCCGTGTGATAGAATGGATCGAGCAGATAAGGCCCTGCCTGATACAAGCTGACAAAAATTACATGCTCCGCCGGATCGAAAGTGCTGTAGAGATCGATAGGACGCTCATTGCTGCGATAGGCAAACACCACGATGTAGTCGAACTTCACCAGCGCATGCATGGTCTGTCCGAAGAGATGGCCAAATTCCCGCGGCACCAACGACGATTTGCCTACGAACTGGCGGAATGCATCGAACAGCATCTCGACGTCGACGCTCATTGGACTCCCCCTCGTTGCAGCTCATGTTTTCCCGCTCCAGGCATATACCTTACATTGGCATTGTTCGGTTGAAATACCTCTTTCGGGGTATATACCGCGCAGCCGCTTGTTGATTAGGCTGTCAAGAATGACGGTGGCAAGAAGGCAGCGAAGACTGCTTCTGTTAACTCAAGCCGCAGGGGACCAACGTGATATCCGCTTTAACGAACGACATCGAATTCCGGTCGGTCAGCAAATCCTATGGCGCTGTGACTGCCGTCTCCGACATCAATCTTCAGGTACCAAAGGGCGCGTTCGTTGCGCTGCTTGGCCCATCCGGTTGCGGCAAGACCACGTGCCTGCGGATGATCGGCGGCTTCGAACAGCCCACAACCGGCGAAGTCTTGATCAACGGTCAGCCTATGAACGGTGTCCCGGCATATCGCCGTCCGGTCAATATGGTGTTCCAGCAGTATGCACTCTTTCCGCATTTTGACGTCGAGCAGAACGTCTCCTATGGGCTGAGGCAAGCGCGCCCCAGGATCAATGCCAGGGAAATTTCCCGACGCGCCAATGAGGCGCTGGAGATGGTCCGGCTCGGTGGCTTCGGCAAGCGCCGCATCCACGAGATGTCCGGCGGCCAGCAGCAGCGTGTGGCGCTGGCGCGTGCGCTGGTGAACAAGCCTTCCGTCCTGCTCCTCGATGAACCGCTTGCGGCGCTCGACAAGAAATTGCGCACCGCCATGCAGATCGAATTGCAGACACTCCAACGGGAACTCGGCATTACCTTCGTCCTGGTAACGCATGACCAGGAGGAAGCTTTGTCGATGAGCGATCTCGTCTGTGTGATGAATGCCGGACGTATCGTCCAGCTCGCAGCGCCGCGGGACGTATATGATCACCCAACGGACTTCTTCGTGGCGGATTTCGTTGGCAAGACCAATCGCATTGCCGCAACCGTCGAAGCAGATGGCTCCACATTGCGCCTTGCCGATGGCAGCGCGCTGTCGATACCCGGCCGAGCGGGTCTCAAATCTGGCTCCGCTATCCTGGCGCTCCGCCCGGAAGCAATCAGCCTGCATCGGCAAAATGGCTCGGCGTCCGGCAAGTTTTCCGGCATCGTCACCCACCGCATCTTCCTTGGATCATCCGCCGAATATTCCATTGCCGTCGAGGGCCTTGGCGATTTCCTCGTCACTGCCGACCGGAGCGACCTCGCCGACGGCGAGCTTGTCGAACCGAATGAAAGGGTCGTGCTGAACTTCGACCCCGGCGCCGCACATATCTTTCCGGCTTGAACACAACCAAAAAAGGGAACATCTTCATGTCTAAGTCATACAAACAGAATGCCCCAATTTCCGTCGAACAACTGACAAATGAACTGATGCGCCTCAAACGCGGATCGGTCACGCGCCGGCATTTCCTCGGCGTCACCGGCCTTGGCCTTGCATCGGCCGTACTGGCGCGCGAGACCGGCCTTCTCTCGACGCCCGCCTTTGCCGAAGACCTCGGCAAGCAGATGTCGATCGCCACATGGCCGAACTACCATGACCCCGCGACCTTCGAAGCCTTCACCGCAGCGACCGGCGTTGCCGTCGAAGTCAATGTCTTCGGTTCCAACGAGGAAATGCTGGCCAAGCTGCAGGCCGGCGGCACCGGCTGGGATCTGTTCGTGCCGACCAACTACACTATCTCTACCTATGTCAAACTTGGTCTTATCGACCCGCTCGATATGGCAAAAGTGCCCAACTACAACGCCTCGACGGAAACGGCGCGCTTCACCGCCGAAGGCGTGGTCGACGGTACGACCTATGCGGTACCGAAAAACTGGGGAACGACTGGCATCGCTCTCAACTCCACGAAGATCAAGACGCCCGTCACGAGCTGGAAGGACTTCTTCGAGGTTGCCCAGGGAGAGGCTGACGGGCGCGTCATGGTACACGATTATCAGTTGACGACGATCGGCAATGCGCTGGTCTCGCTTGGTTATTCCTTCAATTCGGTTAAGCCCGAAGAGCTCGCCAAGGCGGAAGAGCTACTCATCAAGGTCAAGCCGCACCTCTACGCCATCAACAGTGACTACCAGCCGGGTATGCGCGCAGGGGACGCCTGGATGACGATGTGCTGGACCAATGACGGCGCACAGTTGAACCGCGACGTTCCCGAGATCAAATTCGTCCTTGGCAAGGATGGCGGCGAGATCTGGTCTGATTTCTATGCCATTCCGAAAAGCGCCGCCAACAAGCCCGCGGGCTACGCTCTGCTGAACTATCTGATGGATCCGGCCAATGCCGTGAAGGAACATATTGCCAATGGAGCGCCAACGACCGACAGCCGAGTGCTCTCGCTCCTGCCAAAGGAAGTCACATCCAACACCATCGTCTATCCGCCGGAAGCTGAGCTGACGCCGCTGGAATTCGGCGCTGCCGTCACCCTCACCGATCCGGCACGCGCCGAGGTCATGGCGCGCTTCAAGTCCGCCTGACGAAACACCCCGGCCTCCTCTCCCCCCAGTGTGGCGAGGGGAGGCAAAGCATCGATCGTTAGAGAGATCCCCATGACATTGGCACTAAACACAAAACGAGGGATGGTCACGGCGGCGCTTGTCGCGCCGGCCGTGGCGTGGCTTTTTCATCTTTCTTGTGCTGCCATTCATCGCAATGCTGGTCTTTTCCGTCGGTGAGCGAGCTCCTGAGGGCGGCTACCAGCCGGCCTTCACCTTTGCTCAATTCGCCAATCTTCCGGCCCGCTCCGCTGCCTTCTGGAACACTCTTGTTCTTGCACCGGTCGGCTCGTTGGTCTGTCTCGTCGTCGCCTATCCGGTCGCATATTATCTGGCGGTCAGGGCCAGCCCGCGTTACCGGTTGCTCCTCGTATCCCTCGTCGTCGTTCCATTCTGGACAAGCCTGCTGGTGCGCACCTATGCGTGGATGTATCTCCTCGGCTCCCGCGGCATTCCTCATCTTCTGGACATGATCGGCTTCGAGGACATCCGTATTCTCAATACGCCCGGCGCCGTGCTTCTGGGCATCGTCTATGGCTATCTGCCGCTAATGATCATGCCGATCTATGTCAGCCTCGAAAAACTAGATCGCCGCCTGCTCGAAGCCTCCGCCGATCTCGGCGCCAAGCCGGTCTCCACCTTTTTCAGCGTGACGCTGCCGCTCTCCCCTGCCCGGGGTTATGACCGGTCTGGCGCTCGTTACCATTCTCCTGCTCGGCGAATATCTGATCCCGCAGCTGCTTGGCGGCGGCAAGGTGTTCTTCATCGGCAATGCGCTTGTGGATCTCTTCCTGCAATCGCGCAATTGGCCATTCGGCTCGGCGATCGCCGTCACTCTCGTGGTCGTCGTGGTCTTCGTGCTTTTGATCGCCATGCGGATTGCCTGGAAGATCGCCGGAACAAGACAGGTGGACCTCGTTTGATGCGTGCCTTTATTTCAGCCGTCTACCTGTTCCTCTATGCGCCTATCGCGCTTGTGGTCCTGTTCTCCTTCAACGCCGGCCGCAATGCCAGCGAGTTCACCGGCTTTTCGACCATGTGGTATGGCAAGGCGCTCGGTAATACCTTCCTCGTGGCCGCGCTGCAGAACAGCCTGATCATCGCCCTGACCAGCGCAACGCTCGCCGCCGTATTCGGCACAATGGCAGCGCTTGGCATGGAGCGGCTGCGCCCTCGCTCCCGAGCGGTGCTTGACGGCCTGTTCGCCGCCGCCATCGTCGTACCGGGTGTCGTCATCGGCATTGCCACGCTGGTCGCCCTGGTTGAAGTGTTCTCCTTCATGAATCCGGTTTTGGCCTCGGTATGGCCTGGCGAAAATCCGCCGCAACTTGGCCTTGGCTATGGATCCATTATTGCCGCCCACGGCCTCTTTTCGATGGCGCTGGTGACGATGATCGTCAAGGCCCGTATCGCCAGCCTTGGCAGGGACATTGTCGAGGCCTCCAGCGATCTCTATGCGACACCGCTCACCACATTCCGGCTCATCGTGCTGCCGCAAATCCTTCCTTCGGTGCTCGCAGGCTTTCTGCTTTCCTTCACCTTCTCCTTCGACGATTTTATCATCGCATTTTTCGTTGCGGGCTCGAAGACAACCTTGCCGATCTACGTCTTCGCCTCGATCCGCCGGGGCGTCACGCCGGAAATCAACGCAGTCGCCACGCTGGTCCTTGTCGCTTCGCTGATGATGATCCTGATTGCACGCATCCTGATGCGTGAGAAAAAACCAACAAACTGATACAGGAAACACCCATGATCCTCAGAGATCGCATTGCTATCGTGACCGGAGCTGGCTCCGGAATAGGCCAGGCCGGCGCCGCCATCCTCGCGCGTGAAGGCGCCCATGTAATCGTCGCCGATCAAAATGCGGAAGGTGCGGCGAACACGGTAGATTACATCACCAAGGCAGGTGGAAGTGCCGAACCGATGATCGTCGATGTCACCGACGATCATGCGCTCGCAGCGGGTATATCCTCTATCGTCACCCGGCATCGCCGCATCGACATTTTGCACAATCATGCCGGCGCGCAGGTCGCAGGCAACCTTGAGAAGGTGGATATCGAGGGGTTCGACCGCTCGTGGAGCTTGAATGTTCGCGCGCATTTCATGGCGGCGCGTCTCGTCATGCCGGTGATGAAAGCTGCAGGACGCGGCGTCATTCTCAACACGTCGTCATCGTCGGGCGTACTCTATGATCGCGAGATGATCGCCTATACCACAACCAAGCATGCCGTTATTGCCATGACCCGGCAGATGGCCGGTGATTATGCGAAGTTCAGGATCCGCGTGAACGCTCTGTGCCCCGGCTGGGTGGATACGCCCTTCAATGAACCATTCATCGCCCAAATGGGCGGGCGTGAGGCGGTCGAAGCCTATGTCAGCCAGCAGGTGCCGCTTGGACGCTGGGCCAGCGTCGATGAAATTGCTGAGTCGATCCTTTTTCTGGCTTCGGACCGTTCATCCTATATCACCGGGCAAGCACTTGTGGTGGATGGCGGCGAAACGGTCGTCTAGTGGATACCGAATATCTCGCTTCAAGCCTCGCCGCTTGCTAGTCGACTGTCGCGGGTCCATTATTTGTCGGAGCACCAAGCTCATTTGAATGTGGCCGGAAACACGATCGCAAGTCGCGGCTCCTGCGAGGTCGTTGACGATGGACTGCACCAGTTGCGGTTTTGACGTTGCAAGCGGTTTTGCGTTTTGCCCGAAATGCGGCGCGAAACAGCCGATTGCGTGCCTTGGCTGCGGATATCTGTGTCCTGCGGACTTCGCGTTTTGTCCAAGATGCGGCACTCGGATCCCTGGTGCACCGCAAACAGATGGCCACTTGAAGCCAGCTCCCAACGCCGAACGAACTCTCCGGCCGGTCAAGCTCACCAGTGAAGCAGACCGCCGCACCGTCAGCGTGTTGTTTGCCGACCTTTGCGGCTTCACTGCTTTGAGCGAGCAGCTCGATCCGGAAGTCATGCAAACTCTTCAGAACGAACTGTTCGAGGAGCTAACGGTAGCGGTGCAGAGCTTTGGAGGATTTGTCGACAAATTCATCGGCGATGCAATGCTCGCATTGTTCGGCGCCCCGGTTGCACACGAAGATGATCCCGAACGGGCCCTTCGCGCAGCTCTGGATATGGTGGACAGGGCGGCGGATGTAGGTCAGCGCTGGCAAGCACGCGTTCATGTGCCTCTTGTATTGCATGTGGGGGTCAACACCGGCCCAGTTGTTACCGGTGGGTTCGGGGCAGGTAATGCCAAATCCTATTCGGTGACGGGCGATACGGTCAACAGCGCTCAGCGACTGCAGTCGATGGCAGAACCTGGGGAAGTACTCGTTGGGCCGCTGACTTACCGCCTTACCCGGCATGCATTTGCATACGACCTCATCGGCGACGTCGCGTTGCGAGGTAAAATCGGCAGCGTTCTGGTACATCGATTGGTGGGACCGCTTGACGCGCCGCGCGCAGCACGCGGACTTGAAACGCTTGGCCTCAGTGCACCGATGATCGGGCGCGATGCCGAACTAACCCGCATGCTCAGCTGTCTCAATCTTGCGTGCGGCGGTGCAGCGCAGCTGATAAGGCTGATCGGCGAGGCGGGCATCGGGAAATCGCGCCTGACTGACGAGTTCCTCGCTCGCGCAGGCAACGACGAGCGTTTCACTAACGTCGTCGTCCGGCGGGCCGTCTGTTCGCCACTCGGTGAACAATCCTACGGCACACTCGCCGCCGTGTTGCGCAGCGCTTACGAAATCGCACCGACCGAAACTGCCGAAAGGACCAGGGAGTTACTTGCAACTGGGTTGAACGGGCTCGGCCTTGCAATTGAAGACGTCGAGCAACTGATGCCGCTCCTGTTCTACATTCTCGGTATTGGCGATCCTGACGGTGCGCTGAAGCATGTCGAACCTGAGCAGTTGCGGCGACAGATTTTCTACGCGATCCGTGTCATTTTCGAGCGGCGCCTGGCGCGCACACCGCTGTTGCTTGTCGTCGAAGACCTGCATTGGGCTGACACTGCTTCACTTGAGGCATTGCGCTTTTTGATGGACCGGCTTGAGCGAAGCCGCTTCATGCTTGTGACGACGCACCGGCCGGCATTCGATACGGACATGCTCGATTCAAGCCGAACCAGCCTGACAGCTTTGCGGCTAGCCCCCCTGCCTGCCAGTGAAGGCCGACAACTGCTCACCGCTTTTTTTGGCCCCAGCCGGCGTGGGTTGCCTGCCGATCTGTGCAACCGGATTCTCGAGCGTGCAAGTGGCAATCCTTTGTTTATTGAGGAGATCCTGCGCGGACTTATTGAAGTCGGTGCCGTACAACGTGATGGCCCGCGTTGGCGAATTGCGGCAAAGGAAGCAGCTGTTGAAATTCCTGTGAGCATACAGGCTATGTTGCTTGCACGGATGGACAGATTACCGCCAGAGGCACGCAGATTAGCCCAGGAGGCTGCCGTTATCGGTCCTCACTTCGATGCAATCCTGCTGAAATCCATCGCGGGTGATCAGGCCAATGTGGAAGTCGGGCTGGATATTCTTTGGGACGCGGAGATCATTGAGGAAGTCACCAGCGCCGGCCCGGTGTCGTCACGGACGTACCGATTCACGCAGACGTTGCTTCATGATGTGATCTACCAAAATCTGCTGCTGCAACGGCGCACCGAGATGCACAGCCTGGTCGGTGTCACCTTGGAGCGATTGTACGGCAGCGATCCCGAACGTCTCGAAGATTTGATATTGCTGGGACACCATTTCAGCCAAACCCCAGCGAGGAAGAAAGGCGCGCGTTATCTGACCACGGCGGGTGACAGGGCCCGCAAAACATATGCCAATGACGATGCGATCCGTCTCTATCGACAGGCGCTGGACGCTTTGTCGGATGCTGGCGATCAAGGGACGGAATGGCTTCTCCTGTGCGAACGAATTGCCGATCTTTGCGGACCCGCCGGAGAACGTGACACGGCCAACGCGTATTACCAGAAAGTACTGAAAGTCTTTCGAAGTGCAGGTCACCCCGAGGCTTCAGCAAGGATACTGCGCAAGCTTGGGCGCCTGCTTTGGGACTCAGGCAAACGTGACGAGGCCGAGATACGCTACACTGAAGCAGCCACACTGCTTGAGGGCATCGACTCGCCGGTCGAGCGCGCGCACCTTTTGCAGGAACGCGGCCACCTTGCGTTTCGTACGGGCGACCATGCTGGTGCCGTGAGGTGGGCAGACGAAGCATTGCGCTGCGCAAAGTCACTGGTGTCTGATACTGACGCAGAAGCCGAGATCGAGGCCACCCGAGCCATTGCTGAGGCACTCAATACCAAGGGCGTAGCCTTGGCGCGGCTCGGGCGAAACCGGGAGGCGGTCTGCGAGGTAGAGCAAAGCGTTAAAGTCGCGGAAGATGCGGCGCTTCTTAGTGTTGCCTGTCGCGGCTATACCAACCTTGGCGTGCTCTACACCGTAGTCAATCCGCAATTGGCAATCGAGACATGCCGGCGGGGGCTTGAAATGGCGTGCCGCATCGGCGACCTCGGGTTTCAGGCGCAGCTCCTCGCCAACCTTGCGGTTGCTTGCTGCACGTTCACGGATCGCTGTGCGAATGAGGGGGTGCCAGCTGCCAAAAGATCCATCGAGATCGATCGTGCATTGGATCAACGTGATCATCTCCCCGTACCGTTGACGGTGCTCGGGCAGATCTATCAATGCCATGGCCAGCCGGAACTGGCGCGCCATTGCTACAACGAAGCACTTGAGGTGGCAGGCAAAACCGGCGAACCACAATTGCTGTTTCCGTGCTATGATGGTTTGGCGACGCTCAATCTCGACCTCGATGATATGGCCGAGGCGGATCGGTACTTTGCTCTGGCGCAAGAAATCTGCGCCAGGCACGGACTCGATCCCGAAGCGCTTGTCGTATTGCCGTTTCTTGATTAGCCAAGAGGAGGATGACATATGTCGGAGCCTCATATCAAAGGACCGCTACAGCCGGGTGACCGGGCGCCCAATGTCGTGCTTGATGCGATCACGCGCCAGGGCAAAGTGGCGATCGACGACTTTCGCGGCCACAAACCGGTATTAGTCGGCCTGTTCCGTGGTTTGCATTGCGCGTTCTGCAGGCGCCAAATCGCTGCCATGTCGCAACTTGAAGGCGCATTGCGCGAGAAGGGTATTGATAGCCTGACGGTGGTGAATACGCCGATTGAGCGTGCCCGCTTATATTTCCGTTACCACCCGTTGCCCAATCTGTTGGCAGCGTCCGATCCCGAGCGGGTCTCACACCGCGCGTTTGGCCTTCCCAACATTGAGTTCACCGAAACTGAAACAAACTGGCCCTACAAGCTCAGCAAGGATGCGGTGATGTCAATGCGGGTCGATCTGCCGGGAGAATTACCTGAACCGATGGACCCCATTGCAGCCGGAACCTATCTCGCCGAGGCAGATGGCTATGAAGTCACCGAAGCCGACGAGCAGATGATTGCAACCGGTGAGGGTCAGCTGGTCGGTCAGTTCCTGCTGGACCGGGACGGCGTTGTGCGCTGGAGCTTTACCGAAGTTCCCGAAGGAGGCCGCTATATGTTCGGCGTACCGACGCCACAGGAATTGATGTCTGCCGCATCACAGGTGGCAGGGTAATGCACTAATTTGCGCCTCAAAGCACACGGTAAAATATTCATTGGGGAATGGAGTAAAAATTAGAAGCAATTAAGGAGGAGAGAATGCCTGACGTCAAATGGACACTGGTAGGTCGTGAATTCGTGCATTGCAATTGTGCATATGGCTGTCCTTGCCAGTTCAACGCTTTGCCCACCAAGGGAAATTGCTGCGCCATAGCCGCAATTGCGATTGAAGAAGGTCATCATGGCACCACTAAACTTGATGGATTAAATTGCAGCATGATCGTGGCGTGGCCGGGGGCCATCCATGAAGGGAAGGGGCAGGCTGTACCAATCATCGATGAACGCGCCTCGCCCGAGCAACGCGAAGCGCTGTTGCGCATCTTGAGTGGACTGGATACCGAACCGGGTGCAACTTTCTTTCAAGTGTTTTCGACAACATTCGAGAAAGTCCACGATCCGGTTTTCGCAAAGGTCGATTTCGACGTCGACATACATCGCCGGACGGCGCGGTTGAACGTTCCGGGATGGATCGAGGCGCATGGGGAACCTATCCTCAATCCTGTTACCGGCGAGACGCACCGCGCACGTATCAACCTGCCAAACGGTTTTGAATACGACGTTTGTGAAGTGGGGCGCGGATGGGCTGAGACGCAGGGCCCGCTGAAGCTGTCGATTCCGGACTCGCATGCACAGTTTGCCAGATTGCATATTACTGAAAGTGGCGTTGTCCACTAAATGCCATGACCGATACCTCACTCGAAGCGGTGCTCCGGCGAGATAGGCTTATCATTACCGCTTGCATGACTGTACTGACGGTCATGGCATGGGGTTACGTCCTGTGGCTTGCGCGCTCCATGAGTATCGACGACATGCCGATGCCGGGTATGGAAATGGGCGCTGGCTCACATGATATGGTGATGGCACCCGAGCCGCGTTCGTGGACCATGACCGAGTTCGCCGTCATGTTCTCGATGTGGGTGATCATGATGATCGGTATGATGACACCGTCCGCATCGCCAATGATCCTGCTTTACGCGCGAGTTGGGCGGCAGAGTGCGTTACAGGGCAAGCCGTTGGCCGCAACCGGCTTCTTCCTTGGTGGCTATCTGCTCGCCTGGGTTTCTTTCTCCTTGGCGGCAACTCTTGCTCAATGGGCCTTGGAGAATATGCTGCTGCTTACGCCCGCAATGACGAGCACGAGCAAATTTTTTAGCGGAATTATGCTTATCGCTGTCGGGCTGTTTCAATGGACGCCGCTTAAGGACGTTTGCCTTAAGCAATGCCAGGCGCCGATCGTGTTCATTCAGCGGCACGGCGGGTTCCAGCGTCACGCGCTTGGCTCGCTTGGCCTTGGATTTCGCCACGGCCTCTACTGCGTGGGGTGTTGTTGGGCTCTGATGGGCTTGCTCTTCGTCGGCGGAATAATGAATATCCTGTGGATTGCTGCCATCGCAATCTTCATCCTCACGGAAAAACTGGTTGCGAACGGCCACCGTGTCTCCCGCTTGTTTGGCTTTGGACTATGCGCAGCAGGAGTGTGGGTACTAGGTCACGCGGTCTTCTAGCTTGCCACAGATCGATAGCAAATTGGGAGCACAAACTGCCTTGCGCTCGCTCCGCTGGGTACCAGACGCGCAAATTCTTTTTTGATTACCCATACACTTTGCCATTTACGGTTCCTACATACTATGAAGAGGGACATGGCGACAAAGGGTGATCGTCATCTAATAAAGGACACAACTGCGTGTCTTGATTGCAACTATACAATAATACTGCAATCAGTGTCTTGCGCAGTACAGCGACTCACCCGACACTGGAAGCGTTCGGCATGCAATCCTTCTGAGCGGAGGGGCGGCCCCTTCGGCTCAAATTCATTGAATTTGCATGCGGCTGGAGGTTGACATGACTACGCAAGCGTCTGACGTATTTAGTCTCTTCTCTGAAATCTACAGCAGCGAGAAGCAGGAAGAGATGAGCCTGCAGGAATATCTCCTCGCCTGCCGCAATGATCCGCGCATGTTTGCTACTGCTTCCGAACGAATGGTGGACGCGATCGGTGAGCCGAAGCTCATCGATACCAGCACCGATGAACGTCTCGGCCGCATCTTTCTCAACCGGACAATCAAGATTTATCCAGCATTTGCCGATTTTTACGGCATGGAAGACACGATCGAGCGGATCGTAGGTTATTTCCGTTATGCGGCTCAGGGCCTGGAAGAGCGAAAGCAGATACTCTATCTGCTCGGCCCCGTTGGTGGTGGCAAGTCCTCACTGGCCGAGCGGCTGAAGCAACTTATGGAACACAGGCCCATCTACACACTGAAGGCCGGTAATCAGATCAGCCCGATTTTTGAATCGCCGCTCGGGCTTTTCCACCCGGAGCGCATGTCAGGGCTTCTCGAAGAGAAATACGGGATTGCGCGCCGCCGTCTCAATGGTTTGATCTCGCCGTGGGCCTCCAAACGGCTTGATGAATTCGCTGGTGACATTTCGAAATTCAGCGTGGTGAAGCTTACGCCGTCCCGCTTGCGCCAGATCGGCATCGCCAAGACGGAGCCCGGTGATGAAAACAACCAGGACGTCTCTTCGCTTGTCGGCAAAGTCGATATCCGGCAGCTCGAAAACTTCAGTCAGGCCGATCCTGACGCCTATTCGTTCAGTGGCGGCCTGAACCGTACAACGCAAGGCATGCTCGAGTTTGTTGAGATGTTCAAGGCGCCGATCAAAGTGCTCCATCCGCTTCTGACGGCCACCCAGGAAGGCAATTACAACGGAACCGAGAACTTCGGTGCATTCCCCTTCCAAGGAATTATTCTGGCCCACTCAAACGAATCGGAGTGGCTGCAGTTCAAGAACAACAAGAACAATGAGGCGTTCCTCGATCGCATGTCGGTCGTCAAGGTTCCCTATTGTCTGCGGGTCACGGAAGAAAAGCAGATTTATGAGAAGCTGTTGCGTGAAAGCGAACTGCTCAACAATCCTTGCGCACCGGAAGTGCTGGAAATTCTGAGCCGCTTCACCGTATCGACGCGTCTGGCAGAACATGAGAATTCGCCGCTCTACACCAAAATGCGCGTCTACGATGGCGAGAACCTGCGCGAGTCTGACCCCAAAGCGAAATCGGTGCAGGAATATCGTGATGCCGCCGGGGTGGATGAGGGCATGAATGGCATCAGCACCCGCTTTGCATTCAAGGTTTTGTCGGAAACGTTCAACTACGACACCAAGCAGGTGGCAGCTGACCCCGTGCATCTGATGTACGTGCTGGAACAGTCCGTCAAGCGCGAGCAGTTCCCGCAAGAGGTCGAGGCGAATTACCTCGACTTCATCAAATCAGAACTTGCCACACGTTACGCCGAATTTATCGGCCACGAAATTCAGAAGGCGTACCTGGAATCCTATAGTGAATACGGACAAAATCTCTTTGATCGCTACATCGCTTATGCTGATGCCTGGATCGAGGATCAGGACTACAAGGACCCCGATACCGGTCAGATACTCAACCGTGGCATCCTCGACAGTGAATTGTCGCAGATCGAAAAGCCGGCCGGAATTGCCAATCCCAAGGATTTCCGCAATGAGGTCGTGAAGTTCACCTTGCGGGCGAAGGCCAAGAACAATGGCCGCAACCCCTCGTGGACGAGCTACGAAAAGCTGCGCGAGGTCATCGAGAAACGCATGTTCGGCCAAGTCGAAGATTTGTTGCCCGTAATCAGCTTTGGCTCGAAAAAGGATGGCGCCACCGAGAAGCAGCACACAGAATTCGTCCAGCGCATGGTAGAACGCGGATATACAGAGAGGCAGGTTCGTCGATTGGTCGATTGGTATATGCGGGTTAACAAGGCCGGCTGATCGCCGAAGAGAGGTGCGTGCATGCCGAGCTTCATCGATCGCCGCTTGAATCCCAAGGACAAAAGCCTGAGCAACCGCCAGCGCTTTCTGCGGCGTGCGCGCGTGGAGCTCAAACGCGCCGTCCACGAACAAATAAAGTCAGGGAAGATCGTGGATGTCGATGCCGGCCACTCCGTACCTTTTTCCCGTAGACGGCACCAGCGAGCCCAGCTTCCAACCTGATCGGAGCAGCGGGCGGCGGGAGCACGTCTTGCCGGGCAACCGGGAATTTATCTCCGGCGACCGCCTCCCCAAGCCTGGCCAAGGGGGCGGGACCGGTGCCGGCAAGGGGGCAGCGTCCGAAGGCGAGATGGAGGACGATTTCCGTTTTGTTTTGTCACGCGAAGAGGTGCTTGATCTGTTTTTTGAAGATCTCGAGCTCCCGGACATGGTCAAGTCAAGCTTAAAGGAAGCGGTTGCGTTCAAGCCACGCCGGGCCGGCTTCACGATCGCCGGATCGCCGACCAATATCAATGTTGGGCGAACCATGCGCAACAGTTTTGGGCGTCGTATTGCTCTTCAGCGTCCGAAACAGGCACACGTGGACGCTCTGGCGGAGGAGATCGCAAAGCTGGAGGCAAGGGAACCGAAGCCGGGCACCGCCGCTTTCAATCATCTTGCAGAGTTGCGCGAGGAGCTGGCAATCCTGGAGCGCAGGCGCAAGGTCGTTGCCTATATTGATCCGGTTGATATTCGTTTCAATCGCTTCGAACCGCAGCCCCTGCCGAACGCAAACGCGGTAATGTTCTGCCTTATGGACGTTTCTGGTTCCATGGGCGAGCGCGAGAAGGATCTGGCCAAGCGCTTCTTTGTGTTGCTGCATCTCTTTCTCAAACGGCGCTACGACCGCATCGACATCGTCTTCATCCGTCACACCCATCAGGCTCATGAAGTCGACGAGGAAACGTTCTTTCGCAGCACACAGAGTGGCGGAACGGTCGTGTCAACCGCGCTCGAGGAAATGCAGCGTATCATATTCGACCGCTACCCCAGCCGGGACTGGAACATTTATGCAGCTCAGGCATCCGACGGCGATAACCTTGCGGGCGACTCCGAGCATTGTGTCAATTTGCTGAACAAGGAACTGATGAAGCTTTGCCAGTACTACGCTTATGTCGAGATTCTGGACGAACGTGAAAGTGCCATTTTCAGATCAACAGATAATGGCACCTCACTCTGGCGTTCCTATCGCCAGGTCGGAGAAAACTGGCGGAATTTCCAGATGACTCGAATTGCAAAGCCCGGGGATATCTATCCGGTCTTCCGTCAGCTTTTTGCCAAGCAATCAACTTCTGCGAAGAACGGCTGAGGGTCACAACCGATGAGCAAGGGTGCGGGTACGTCTGACCTTCTGTTCCATGGCTCCGACTGGAGCTTCGACACACTGTCCCGCACTTATGACGCAATCAAGGAGATAGCTCTCGGAGATCTTGGCCTCGATGTCTATCCAAACCAGCTCGAAATCATTTCATCCGAGCAAATGCTCGACGCCTATTCCTCCAACGGCATGCCGTTGATCTATCAGCATTGGTCCTTCGGCAAGCATTTCGTCTACGAGAATTACCTCTACCGCAAGGGACGGCGTGGGCTGGCTTATGAAATCGTCATCAATTCCAATCCTTGTATTACCTATTTGATGGAAGAGAATACGATGGCGCTGCAGGCGCTTGTGACGGCGCACGCTTCCTTCGGACACAACCATTTTTTCAAGAACAATTATCTGTTCAAACAATGGACGGATGCCAGTGCAATCCTGAATTACATGGAGTTTGCCAAGGGCTATGTCGCACGTTGCGAGGAGCGGTACGGGTTTTCCGAGGTTGAATCGATCCTTGATGCAGCTCACACCCTGATGGATCAGGCAGTATTCCGTTACCGACGGCCGCCGCGCATTTCGTCCGCAAAGGAACAGGAACGCGTGCGCGAACGGTTGGAATATGAGGACCGCATTTTCAGTGACTTGTGGCGCACGCTGCCACAGTCCAAGCAAAGCGAAGATCCGACCGAGGCCGAGCTGGATGCGCTGGAGCGCAAGAAGTCTCTCAATCTTCCGGAAGAAAACCTGCTTTATTTCCTCGAGAAGACCAGCCTCATACTCGAACCGTGGCAACGTGAAATTCTTCGTATCGTCCGTATCGTCGCGCAATATTTCTACCCGCAGCGCCAAACCAAAGTGATGAATGAGGGCTGTGCCACGTTCGTCCATTACACGATCATGAACATGCTTTTCGACAAAGGCAGGATCAGCGAAGGCCATTTGCTGGAGATGCTGCACAGCCATTCCAATGTCGTCTTTCAACCGGGGTTCGACGATCCGCGCTATTCCGGCCTCAATCCCTACGCGCTGGGTTTTGCCATGATGCAGGATATTGAACGCATCTGTACGCAGCCTACGTCCGAGGATCGCGACTGGTTTCCCGAATTTGCCGGCAATGGCGATTGGCGCGGGACTTTGCTCGATGCATGGGCCAATCACCGTGATGAGTCATTCCTGCTGCAGTATTTAAGCCCGGCCCTGATACGCAAAATGCGCTTGTTCGCACTGGTCGACGATGCCAAGGAAAACCACTACCGCGTTGCCTCGATTCACAATGAGCGCGGCTATGAAAAAGTCCGCGGCACCCTTGCCCGGAGCTACGATCTCGGGATGAACCAGCCAAACATCCAGGTGGTTGACGTGGATCTTTTGGGTAATCGTCAATTGCGCCTGCAACACACGGTCCGAGACGGCATTATTCTCGGCGAGAACACACGCGATGCCACTCTGCGGCATGTCCGCCGCCTTTGGGGCTATGATGTGAGCCTTGTCGGCGTCGAGGCAAGTACAGGCAATGTCCTGTACGAAACCTCGACTGACAAGGTTGGATAGGCCCTCGTTCTGCTCAAGCTTCGAGCGGGTATTCTTTGCGATCGTTTTCCGTGACATTGGCAAGATCGATCGCCTTTTGCAGCTTTGCTGCGTGACGGAACGAAGGTTCCAGTGTGCTGCCCTGCCCTACAGCCTCGGCAAATCGCTGGTAGTTGGTGGCAACCGGCTCCACCTCGATTTCTCTCCACGTCGCCGTTTCAATGTCATCCCCGAGGCACGCCAGCAATTTTGAGCCGTCATGGCGATGAACCACCTCGAACGATCCCTTATCACCGTAGACGCGCAGACGCAGTTCGTTGACATGGCCGGTGGCCCACCGGCTTGAATGGACAACGCCAAGCGCGCCATTGGTGAAGCTTACGGTCATGGTGAAACTGTCATTGGCGTCGAGTTCATAGTCACCGATGCGATTGCCTTCCGCTTTGTCGAAGGCCTTGAGACGGCAAAAGACCTCGTCAATTTCGGTGTCCGTGCCGTAGACCACGAAATCAAGAATGTGCACACCGACGTCGCCGAGCGTGCCGTTGGACCCATGTTTCTTAGACAGGCGCCATAACCACTGGCTTTCGGTGCGCCAGTCACCCCACTGCTTCGAGACAAGCCAGCTCTGCAGATAAGAGGCTTCAACATGCCTGATTTTGCCGACCTGACCACTCGTCACCAGTTTACGGGCAGCCTGCAATTGCGCGACATTGCGATAGGTGAGGTTCACCATACCGACCAGATTGGCGGCCTCCGCCCTCTCTGCCATTTCCACGGCATCGTGGTGGTTTGTTGCCAGCGGTTTTTCGCAAAAGACATGCTTGCCGGCGATCAGACATTTCAACGTTGTCGCATGATGTGCTCTATCTGGCGTCACGTTGGCGACCGCATCGAAATCACCCCAGGTCAAGGCGTCCTCTAGAGAGGTGAATGCGCGCTCGATGCTGTACTTCTCTCGAAATGCTTCCGCCCGGCCGGGATCGACATCGACTGCCCCTGCAAGGGTCACACCCTCGACTTCGATGAAATTCCTCGCGTGCGAGTTGGCCATATGGCCGGTGCCCAAGATCAAAAGACGCATTGGTCCAGTCCTCGATTAATAGAGCCGCGCAACTCCCGAAGCGTGGCATTGATCTTTCGGGTTTTGATGGGCGGGGATGAAGCGCCAGCCGCATCAAAAGGCCGCCTAACGAAAGCCTTCCTCGCCCGCTTCGTGCAGGCTGCCGCCCCGTGCGGTGATTGGCTCAATTGCCTTCTCGACCGGCACGTTGGGCGCTGTGTTCAGCTCAGGATAGCGGTTGGCATTGTATGCCCAGTTCACGGCATTGCGCAGCACGAGCCCGACCGTCTGGTCATGGTAGGTCGGGTAGGTTTCATGGCCGGGACGGAAATAGAATACGTTGCCCGCGCCCTTGCGGTAAGTGAGGCCCGATCGAAATACCTCGCCGCCCTGAAACCACGATACGAAGATGGTCTCGAGCGGCTCTGGAACCGAGAACGGTTCGCCATACATTTCCTCGTTTTCGAGCTCGAAATAAGCAGGCAAACCCTTGGCAATGGGATGACCGGGATTGACCACCCACAGTCGTTCGCGTTCGCCTGCTTCACGCCAGTGCAGCGCACAGGGCGACCCCATCAGACGCTTGAAGATTTTTGAGAAGTGTCCAGAATGCAGGACGATCAGACCCATGCCTTCCCAAACGCGCTTTGCGACACGCTCGACGATTTCATCAGCGACATCGCCATGGGCGCGGTGACCCCACCAGATCAGGACATCCGTCTCTTCGAGTACCTTGTCGGTCAGGCCGTGCTCAGGTTCCTGCAGGGTCGTGGTCTTGACGGAAAGATTGCTGTCGGCCGCCAGAAGCTTGGCAATCTGATTGTGCATGCCTTCGGGATAGATTTCGGCGACGGTCTTGTTCATCTGCTCATGAACATTTTCGCCCCAGACGAGTGTTCGGATAGTCATTTTTTGTTCCTGTTCATTCCATGTGCCGTTGGGAGGATTTCAAGGGCAACGAATTACCGGCTCATTCGTTGCCTAATTCTTCTAATGTGCCGCCGCCGGCCTGCCGGATTGGTCGAAGCGATGGACATTGTCGTTGATCGGCGAAATGTAGAGCCGTTCGCCAGGCTGTTGACGTGCCGTGCCGTCCTGCCTGACGACAAGCGGGTCTTTCGCGCCGATATCGATGTAGAGATATGTCTCGGAACCCAGGTTTTCAGACAGGATCAGCTTGCCGTCCCAAGCGCCATCCTTTTCCTTGATTTGAAGATGTTCCGGCCGCACGCCCAGGGTATGCGCTTTGTAGGTGTGGGCATGCTTTTCAGTCAGAAAGTTCATTTTTGGCGAGCCGATGAAACCTGCAACAAAGATCGATTGCGGCTTTTCGTAAAGCTCCAGCGGAGTCCCGACCTGCTCCACAATACCATCGCGCAACACACAGATGCGGTCCGCCAGCGTCATGGCTTCCACCTGATCGTGTGTCACATAAATCATTGTCGTTTCGTGCATTTTCGCGTGCAGTTTAGCTATCTCGAGGCGAGTCTGTACGCGTAGTGCGGCATCAAGGTTGGACAGAGGTTCATCGAAAAGAAACACTTTCGGATCGCGAACGATAGCCCGGCCAATGGCAACACGCTGGCGCTGACCACCGGAAAGCTGTTTCGGCAGACGATCGAGATAGGTTGTGATCTGCAGCATTTCTGCAGCTTCATGCACGCGCCGCTTGATCTCGCCGGCTTCGCCTTTGGCGAGTTTCAGACCGAAAGCCATGTTGTCGAAAACAGTCATGTGCGGATAGAGCGCATAGGACTGGAACACCATGGCGATACCACGCTGAGAGGGCGTCAGGCTATTGACCACCTTGTCGTCGAAGGCGAGCGTGCCGGAGGTAATGTCCTCAAGCCCGGCGATCAGGCGCAGCAGCGTGGATTTTCCGCAGCCGGAAGGGCCAACGAAAACCATGAACTCGCTTGGACTGATTTCAAGGTCGACACCCTTGATTACATCGAAGGTGCCAAAGGATTTGTGGACATTGTTGAGATGAATTGCCGTCATTTGTAAGCTCCTTAGCCTTTGACACCGCCAGCGGTGAGGCCAGAGATGATCTTGCGTTGGAAAATCAGGACGAGAACAACGAGCGGTACCGTGACAATGACGGACGCAGCCATGATGGTGCCCCATGGAATTTCATGCGAGCTTGCCCCCGACAGCAGCGCGATGGTGACGGGCACGGTCCGCGTTTCGGTCGAGGAGGTAAAGGTAAGTGCGAAGAGGAACTCGTTCCACGCTGCGATAAACGCAAGCAGCCCGGTCGTCACCATGGCCGGCCACATCAACGGCAAGAAGACCTTGGTGATTATGACCCAGGGCGTTGCCCCGTCCACGATCGCCGCCTCTTCAATTTCGACGGGCAAATCCCGCATGAAGGTTGTCAGCACCCACACGGTAAAGGGAAGCGTAAATATCGTATAGGAGAAGACGAGGCTCCAGAGTGTATTGTAGAGGCCGAGAAAGCGGACCACCTCAAACAATCCTGCCAGCACCGCAATCTGCGGAAACATCGAAACGGACAGGATTGTCAGCAGCAGCATGGAACGGCCACGAAACCGCACACGTGCGAGCGCGAAGGATGCTGTCACTGCTATCAGCAATGCCAGCAAGACGACCAGGGTCGACACAATAACCGAATTGAGCAGATTGCGTGTAAAGCTGCCAGCATTGATAACCGAAACGTAGTTATCCAGCGAGAACGAGGTTGGCCAATATTCAACGGTAAACAGCGCGCTGCCGGATTTGAAGCTGGTGATGATCGCGTAGTAGAACGGAAACACCGCCAGAATGACAATCAGAACAACCAATGCATAAAAGGCAGTATTTTTGGTGAGGTTCCAGATCATCAGCGGTCTCCTCCATCCATCCGCACGCGCCCAAGCCAGATCGCGGCAACAGTCATCATCGCAATGACAAGGAACAGCAGCGTCGATTGCGCCGACCCGTAGGCGAATTTGTCGAATTCGATCAGATTCTCCCGCGCCAGTACCGACATGGTCTTTGTCTGGGAGCTGTTCGGCGTCAGGACGTAGATCAGATCGAAAATGCGCATTGCATCAAGCAGGCGGAAGATGATTGCAACCATTAGAGCTGGCTTGATCAGCGGCAGTGTGATGCGGAAGAATTGCCGGATCGGATGAACGCCATCAATGTGCGCTGCCTCATAGATGTCTTTCGGAACCATCTGCAGACCAGCAAGGATCAGAAGCGCCATGAAGGGCGTGGTTTTCCAGACGTCGACGATCAACACCGCTGTCATCGCTGTATCGGCGCTGGCTGTCCATGCGATGGGTTGACTGATAAGGCCCAGACGCATGAAGAGATCGTTGAGGATGCCGAACTGATCATTGAGCATCCACCCCCACAGCCGGGCAGAAACGATCGTCGGTATCGCCCAAGGAATCAGGATTGCAGCGCGGACGATGCCCCTGCCCTTGAACTCTGCATTCAGGACGAGGGCTACGATCATGCCGAAGAAGGCTTCGAGTGCCACGGAGATAATGCTGAAACGGACGGTATTCCAGACGGCATTCCACCAAGTCGGATCGACCAGCAGACCCGAATAGATCGTACGGCCGCTTTTCAGCTGGATCCAGGACAGGTAATTCTTGAACCCCACCCATTTCGCGGCGCTCATATTGGTCAGCGAAGCATCTGTGAAGGAAAAATAGATGGTCCGAAGCAAGGGCCAGCCAGCAACAATGGCCAGGGCAAGGATCATCGGAAAGAGGAATAGCCGCGCTGAACGGGCGCGCTGGCGCAAAAGCTCTGAACGTGCGCTGGAAGGCGTCATGGTCGTTTCCTGCCCGTAATCATGTTTCCGGATTGGTCGAGATGCGGTCAGGCAAGCGGTGCGAATGGTGTCCGGGAGGTTCTGAACACCATCCGCACCGTGCCCTTTGCTGGCAGGGGCCTACCAGCTACCTCCCTGAAGTTCCGTCAGCTTGGCTTCCAGAAGTTCAAGATTGTCGGCAGCGGTGCCATTGCCCGATAATGTATCGTGGACCGCACTCCAGAACATGTTGGACACTTCGTTGTATTTTACCTTGGTCGGCGCGGACGGGCGGGGAACGGAAGTCTCAAAGACCGGCTTCCAGTTAGGGATCAGGGGTTGTGCCGCGGCAATATCCTTGTCGTCGTATAGCGCCTTGATCGTCGGCATGCTCGCCAGGGCGATCGCCCTCTCCTTCTGCTGTTCGGGTGAACCGAGAAACAGAGCCAGCTTTATAGCTTCTTCCGGAGCTTTCGAATATTTGGAAACGGCCAGATTCCAGCCGCCAAGCGTTGCGGCAGAGCTTTGGCCCTCTTTTCCGCTTGGCAAGGGAGCGACGTCAAACTTGCCCTTGATCGTGCTGTCATTGCTCCCGCCAAGCGCATATGCATAGGGCCAGTTGCGCATGAATACTGAGTTGCCGGTCTGCCAGATGCCGCGGGCTTCCTCTTCCGTATAGGCGAGCACGCCCTTTGGCGAGATCGTATCGACCCAACCCTTGGCCCGGTCGATAGCAGCAGCTGCGTCGGGATTGTTGATCGAGATCGTGCCATCAGGCTCGACGATCTGACCGCCACCGGAAGATTTGACCCACTCCAGTGCATTGCATGTCAGGCCTTCATAGGCGTTGGCCTGAAACACATAGCCGTACATGCTCTTGTTGCCGGCCGTGCGTTCTGCATCCTGGATTTCCTTGGCGGTTGCCGCCATCTCATCCCAGGTTTTCGGTACGGGCTTCTTGTACTTCTCCAGCAGATCCTTGCGGTAATACAGCGCCGGCGCATCCGTAAACATCGGGAGCGCCACAAGCTTGCCACCCACCGTCTGGCTTTCAATGATCGACGGAATATGTTGGCCTATGACGTCCTTGGCAGCCTCTTTCAAGTCAAGAAACTGGTCCGCCAATTGCGGTGCCCAGATCACGTCCGTGCGGTAAACGTCGATATCGGTATTGCCCGCCGCGAGCCACAACCGGTACTGGCCGAAATTATCCGAGCTGTTCGCAGGCATGGCAACGATGGACACCTTGTTGCCCGTTTCCTTTTCAAAGCGATCAAGCTGCTTGCGCAGGAATTCCCGCCCATTGCCAGTATCGCCGGAGACGATAGAAAGGTTGGCTGCAAATGCCCCGGAAGCCAGCAAAGTGGCGGTCAAAAGGGTTACAACAAATGATTTGGCTTTCACGATTTCCTCCCAAAAATCCGACGGAATCAGACCCGCCGCTGACGCAGTAAACGGCAATCCCCGCCCTCAAAACTCCTCCTCAAGCGCTTTGAATGCAGGCTCTGAATGTGAAATTCAAAGCGCTTTGGATGGAAAATGGCAAAGCGATTTTCAACTGTCAAGCCGCAAAATTATTTGCCTATAAAGAGCTGGCAGCTGACCAGCACGCAGCAGGTGATAATATTGTTTTGTTTCAATAGATTAGAAGGTGTATCCGCAAGCGAGAATCTGCTCTGGGCCATTGTGGAAACGCAGCAGCAGACCCGCGCCATCACCTTGTTTCCGCAAATATTCCAAAGCGCTTTGAAATTATGCTATAGTTATGTTCAGCATTTGCAGTCATATGTCCTTGCTGGCTTCGTGGGGGTCGCTGAAACATGGGCCTCACATTCTAAAGTATCGGATATTGGATCGCTGGTTATGAAACTCAAGGAATTGGCTGAACAATTGGGCCTGTCGCAGACAACCGTCAGTCGCGCCCTGAATGGCTATCCTGAGGTCAACAGCGCAACACGGGAGCGTGTAAGCCAAGCCGCGCTCAAATTCGGTTACAGTGCCAACGCCAACGCCCGCCGCCTTGCCATCGGGCGGATTGGTGCGATCGGCATTCTCATGCCGAACGACCGGAGTGAACGCTTTGGTCCGCACACGAGCGAGTTCTTTTCCGGGTTGGCTGAACGGCTTTCGCAGGATGAAATGGACCTGCTGATGAGTCCCGTCATCAACAATGATGAAATTTCGGCATATAGGCGGCTCATTTCCAGCAAACGTGTGGATGCCATCATCGTCACAGGCCCCACGCTGATGGACGAGCGGGTTGCCATGCTGACCGAAGCCAAATTTCCTTTCGTCTTGCACGGGCGAACAAATATCGAGGCACCGCATGCATGGCTCGACATCGACAATGCCGGTGCCTTCCGTCAAGCTGCGTCCCACCTCCTTGATCTTGGTCACAGGCATATCGCCATGATCGATGGTCTGAAAGGACATACATTTTCTGAACATCGCGAGCTTGGCTATCGCGAGGCGCTTCTCGAGCGGGGCGTTCCAATTGACCCTCGTTTCATCGTGCATGAACGATTTTCTGACGAGACCGGGTTTCGTGAAGCGCAAAGGCTTTTGTCCTATGCACCGCATCCGACGGCCATCCTTGCCGGATCCATGATGACAGCGCTTGGTGTCTTCCGCGCCATCCGTTCAAAAGGTTATCAGCTTGGCAAGGAAGTCTCGATCATCGCCCATGACGACGTATTTCCTTATCTCAACGCCAGCAATATGGTGCCGTCCATGACGACAACACGCTCGTCGATACGTTCTGCGGGCACGCGCATTGCCGAGATGCTGGTCCGGATACTTGACGGTGAACCCGTCGAAAACCTTCATGAGGTCTGGCCGGTCGAATTGATCCTGCGGCAGTCGAGCGGACCACCCGTCATACCTGGCTGACCGTTCAGGCGATGCAAGGTGGAGGGTCAACACGAGCTTGACGGCAGTCACAAGCGACTTATGGTGGCTCATTGATCGGCTGATCGCCCGGCCTCTGGGAGGAGTACGTGGGAACACTGCATAACGGCTTGCATGCCGACCATATCCAATCGGCGCTGACAGGGAGTGCTGCAGCGCAGTCTGCGCTCGTCGCCTCATGGCGACGATCCATGCGGCTCTACGGTTTGAATCCTGGGGAGGGCACGCCGCCAAACGTCCTGACCGAACGCGAGTTAAATGAGACGCGGGAGCGCCTCGGGTCCCTGATCCACACCGCACAGGCCAGTCTTGACCGGCTTTATTCAGCCGTTGGCGGAGCAGGTTGCTGTGTACTCCTGGCAGACAAGGATGGCGTTCCGGTGGACCGTCGCGGTTCCGCTTCTGACGATGAAACTTTCTACAGGATGGGGCTTTGGACCGGCGCCGTATGGAGTGAGGAAAGCGAAGGGACCAATGGGATCGGTACCGCACTTGCTGAACAGAGGGCGCTTACCATCCACCGCGAGCAGCATTTCCGCAGCAAGAATACCGCGCTGTCCTGCACGGTTGCACCGATTTTCGATCATCGGGGCCGTCTGATGGCCGCAATTGACGTTTCCTCAGCCCGCCGCGACTTGACCGAGGATTTCGTCAAACTCATTGCCGTTGCCGTGGTTGATGCCGCGCGGCGGGTCGAGGCCGAGAACTTCCGGTTGGCATTTCCCAAGGCACGAATTGTTTTGGCGCAAGACGCGGAAAACGCCCTGAGCGAACGTGCCATGCACGCACTGATTGCTGTGGATGAGGATGACCTTGTGATCGGCGCCTCGCGCTCGGCACGCCATATGCTTGGATTGACCGATGAATCGCTCAGCAGACCCGTGCCGGCCTCTGATGTTCTTGGCCAGCACGCCAATGCCGAGCGCGATTATGCTATCGCCGAGCGAGGCGCCATACAGCGCGCTTTAGCGCGCACTGGCGGAAACGTATCGGCTGCCGCAACTAATCTGGGGATCAGCCGCGCCACCCTGCATCGCAAACTGAAACGGCTTGGCCTCTCCTGATCAGGCATCTCGTCCAGCGATTGCTACTTCCAACTGTCGCAGAACTGCGACAGTTCACCGACGATGTTGTCCTGGCTGGGCTGACACATAAGCCATAGAGCGCGATCCTTACCCTTCGACACCGCAGGAGGTGGTGTTTTCAGCGCAGCCGGCTTGCAGGAGCAAGCTGCAATGCAAGGGAGGAAAATCCGTGAACAAGGTGGAATTCAACCGAACAATCAAGCCCAATTTCAAGAAGCGTTATGGCAATTTCATCGGCGGCGAATTCGTCGAGCCGAAAGCTGGGCGCTATTTCGAGAACACGTCGCCGGTAAATGGGCAGGTGCTTTGTGAAATCGCCAGGTCGGACGCAAGCGATGTCGAGGCGGCGCTGGATGCGGCGCATGCTGCGAAAGACGCTTGGGGCCGCACAAGCCCGGCCGAGCGCAGCGTCATTCTCAACAGGATCGCGCAGGTGATGGAAGACAATCTCGACGTGCTTGCTCAGGCCGAAACCTGGGACAATGGCAAACCGATACGCGAGACAACTGCCGCAGATCTGCCGCTGGCCATCGATCATTTTCGCTATTTCGCTGGCGTGATCCGCGCCCAGGAAGGTGGAATCTCCGAGATCGACCATGACACGGTCGCTTATCATTTTCACGAGCCGCTTGGCGTTGTCGGCCAGATCATTCCGTGGAATTTCCCGATCCTGATGGCCGTTTGGAAACTGGCGCCGGCGCTGGCTGCCGGCAACTGCGTCGTCTTGAAACCAGCGGAACAGACACCTGCGTCGATTCTGGTACTGGCCGAACTGATCGCAGATATCCTGCCGCCGGGTGTGCTCAACATTGTCAACGGTTTCGGGCTGGAGGCAGGCAAGCCACTGGCATCGAGCCCGCGCATTGCCAAGATTGCCTTCACAGGCGAGACGACGACCGGCCGCCTCATCATGCAATATGCCAGCCAAAACCTCATACCGGTAACGCTCGAACTCGGTGGCAAATCGCCCAATATCTTCTTCAAGGACGTGACCGCCGAAGATGACGACTTTTTCGACAAGGCGATCGAAGGCTTTGTTATGTTTGCGTTAAATCAGGGCGAGGTATGTACGTGCCCAAGCCGCGCCCTCATCCATGAAGCCATTTACGACAGGTTCATGGAGCGTGCACTGAAACGGGTTGAGGCGATCGTGCAAGGCGATCCGCTGGATCCGGCAACGATGATCGGTGCGCAGGCATCAAGCGAGCAGCTGGAGAAGATCCTCTCCTATATCGACATTGGCAAACAGGAGGGTGCCGAGGTGCTGACCGGCGGTGCGCGCAATGTTCTTGCCGGCGATCTGGCGGGCGGCTTCTATGTCCAGCCGACAGTATTCAAGGGCCACAATCGCATGCGGATTTTCCAGGAGGAGATTTTCGGACCAGTCGTTTCGGTGACGACCTTCAAGGATAATGACGAGGCGCTATCGATAGCCAACGACACGCTATATGGCTTGGGCGCTGGAATCTGGAGCCGTGACGCCAATACCTGCTACCGCTTCGGCCGCGCAATTCAGGCCGGGCGCGTCTGGACCAATTGCTATCATGCCTACCCGGCGCATGCTGCGTTCGGCGGCTACAAGCAATCCGGTATCGGCCGGGAGAACCATTTGAAAATGCTGGATCATTACCAGCAGACCAAGAACATGCTCGTCAGCTACAGCCCCAGGAAACTCGGCTTCTTCTAAGACGTCTTGATCGTAGCGAACCATCGATAGCGGCACAGCGCTATCGATGGATTCTCCAGGGAGAGCATCATGGAAGACAAAGTCAGTGCCACACCGGCAGCCCTTGAGCTGATCGCAACCTTGCAGTCGGAATATGGTCCCATCCTGTTCCACCAATCCGGGGGCTGCTGCGATGGGTCTTCCCCGATGTGTTACGCCCAAGGGGATTTCATCATTGGAGATCAGGATGTTTGCCTGGGTGAAATCGGCGGCGCACCAGTATATATGAGCGCATCCCAACATGAGGTCTGGAAGCACACCGATCTCATCATCGATGTCGTCCCGGGACGAGGCGGCATGTTCTCACTCGATAACGGAAGGGAAGTGAGGTTTTTGACGCGATCCACGATCTGCGTGCGATAGGCCCTGGATACTACCGCCCACATCTGAAATGCGTGCGTAGGTTGAAAAACTCTGGTCAAATTCGCTCGGTTTCGGGCCAAATCCCCCGATATTCGAGCCAAAAATCGCGCCAGTTCTGATTAAATGCCCCAGACCACGGCACCGCCGGTCAACCCGGCACCGGCTGCGGTCAGCAGCAATTTTTCCCCCGCAACAAACGGCCGCGCATCATGGGCCAGCGACAGTGAGAGCGGAATGGTTGCAGCCGAGGAGTTGCCGTATTCAGCGATGGTGCGAATGATCCTTCCGGGCTCAATCCCCACGTGCTCGCCAACAACGTCGAAGATGCGGGCATTGGCCTGATGCGGCACAAACCTCGACACGTCTGCCGGCTGAAGCTCCGCGCTTGCCAGCGCCCGTCTGGCGCAAAGGGTCATCATGTGCACGGCCTGGGCAAACATCTCCCGGCCATCACGCATGGTCATCAGGCATTCCTCCGCCGCCATGCCTGCAGCAAATGGTTGTTTGGAACCTCCTGCCGGGATCGAAATCAGGTCGTAGCGGCTTCCATCGGCCGCGAGATCCACGCCGAGGAGTCCCTGTTGCGTATTGTCTGCCGGGACCAGAACGACGGCGCCCGCCGCATCGGCAAAAAGCACGGCGCTGGCACGTTCTGCGGGATTGATGCGCCGGCTCAGAATATTGGCAGCCACCACGAGAACCGGCCGTCCCTGACTGCGGACGAAACCGTCGGCAAGCGTCAGGGCATAGATAAATCCTGAACAGGCACCGGCGAGATCAATCGCGCCAGAATTTGCCAGGCCAAGACGATGGGCGAGCAACGGAGCCGAGGGCGGCAGCAGATGATCCGGCGTCGACGTGGCGAGGATAGTCAAGGCGATTTCGCCGTGGTCGATATCGCCATCCTCAAGCGCCGCAGCACCGGCCTTGGCTGCAAGGTCGGTAAGCAGTTCTCCGTCCAGGGCCCAACGCCGCGATCGGATGCCTGTCCGGCGCTCGATCCAGCCCGGTTCGAGACCGAGCTCGGTCTCGATCTGCGCATTGCCGATACGGCGCTGCGGCGCATAATGGCCGAACCCGGCGATACGGCTTGCCGCCACCCGGCTCATTGATCGCCTGCAAACAAATTCGCTGCCTCGTCGATCGCGTCATAGGCCCGGTCGAGATCTTCCGCCGTCACGCAATAGGGCGTCATCAGATAGATTACATTGCCAAGTGGCCGGATCAGCAGATTCCTTGCGCGAAAGAACGATCGGAGCTTCGGCCCCGCATCGGAAAGATAACCGGCAGCCGGAACATTCACGTCAAGCGCGACGATCGTTCCTGTTTGACGCACATTGGCAAAGCGGCGATCCGTCCTGAAGCGTTCCAGCCGTGTCCGGTGCATGGCTTCAAGCGAGTGGATGCGGGTCCCCACCGGCTCCGTCTTCCACACGGCAAGATTGGCCAGCCCTGCGGCGCAGGCGATCGGATTGGCGGTATAGGAGCTTGAATGAAAGAACGTGCGGCTCCGATCGCTAGACAGATGCGCATCAAAAATCCCGGCCGAACACAAAGTCGCCGCCAGTGGCAGCGATCCGCCGGTCAGCCCCTTGGAAGTGCACAGGATATCCGGAGCGAGGTTTGCCTGCTCGCAGGCGAACAGAGTGCCGGTACGGCCCCAGCCGGTCATCACCTCGTCGGCGATCATCAGGCTGCCGTGCCTTGTTGCGATCGCCTTGAGCTCGGTCAGAAGCCACGCGGGATACATCCGCATACCCCCCTGCCCCAAGGATCAATGGTTCAATCAGCAGCGCCGCAACCTGCCCGCTCAGGCAGAACCTTTCGAACGCATCGAAGCGTGTCCTGCTCATGTCCCGGTACGGGAAAAGGCAGACGATCGACACCATAAAGTATCGGCTCATAGGCGGCGTTGAAGACCCCCCGTTCGCCGGCCGACATCGTACCGATCGTGTCGCCGTGGTAGCCATGCTCCATCACGACGATGCGGGAACGCGGCGCACCGGAATTGTGGAAGAAACCGAGGGCCATCTTCAGCGCTACCTCGACACAGGTCGACCCGCTGTCGGAGTAGAATACATGGTCCAGACCGGCCGGAGCGATGGCGACCAGCCCTCTCGCCAGTTCCTCGGCCGGTTCGTGGGTATATTCGGCAAAGATGATCTGGTCATAGAGCCCGGACGCACGGCGGATCGCATCCATGATCAAGGGATGCCGATGGCCATGCGTGATCACCCACCAGGAAGAAATCGCGTCGAGGATTGCGTGCCCTTGTTCATCGAGGAGATAGGCGCCTTCCGTCCTTACAATGCGCCTCATGGCCGGTTCCAGCGCATGCTGGGTAAAGGGGTGCCAGACGGGCGATCGGGTCATTGCGACGCTTTCTGAAAACAGGAGATATCGAAATGGTCGTGGAAGGCCCGGGCGAGGGTGCCGGGTGTCAGCGGGTCAAGCAACGGCAGACGGCCGAGACAATTCACCTGCCCCAGTTCCGCGATGATGCCTTGCGTGTCCGCCTGTTCATCCCCGATGAAAACGACACCGAAAACCGGAATGGAACGGCAGCGCAAGGCCTCGAGTGACAGCAGCGTATGATTGATGGTTCCAAGTCCGGTGCGGGCGCAGAGGATGACCGGTATCTGCCAGCGGGCAAAGACATCGGCAAACACCTGACGTTCGGTCAAGGGGACCAGCACACCGCCCGCCCCCTCGATAATGAGTGGAAACTGCGTCGGCGGCGGGGACAGCGCTTCCGGAACGATGCGGACATCGTCGATTCTGGCAGCAAGATGCGGCGAAGCCGGCGTACGGAGCCGCCACGCCTCGCGGAAGACGCGCGAGGATGGTATCCGGCCGAGACGCAGCACCGTCTCACTGTCCGTTTCGCCTTCGAGCCCCGATTGGACGGGCTTCCAGTAGCATGCACCCAGCGCATCGGCCAATGCCGCCGAGAACACTGTCTTGCCGATATTGGTGTCTGTGCCCGTAACGACAAAACGGCGCGTCATGCTGCCGCCTCGGATATGGATGCGAGCGTATCGAACATGCGGATGATGGCGGGCCTGTCGACATTGAGGGTTATGGCAATTCTCAAGCGCGCCGTCCCTTCGGGAACCGTGGGAGGGCGAGATCGCGCGGATATCGAAACCTTCCGCACGCATGCGTTCCGCAATGCGCATCGCGCGACCATTGTCGCCGATGATCACCGGCAGTATTTGCGATCCGCTGCCTTCGACACCAAGCACGGCAGTCAGTTGGGTATTGGCAAACGTCCAGAGTTCCTCGAAATCCGCGCGGCGCCGCGGTTCGTCGACCAGGATCTTCAGGGCTTCGCGAACGCCTGCGGCCATCAGCGGCGAAGGAGCCGTGGAGTAGATGAAAGAGCGCGCGCGGTTTACGAGGTAATCGCAAATCACGCTGCTGGCGCCAACAAGCGCACCGGAAACGCCAAGTGCTTTCCCGCACGTGTGGAGCAGGATGACATTGTCCCGGCCCTCGATGCCTGCAGCAAAGCCCCGGCCGCCGGAGCCGAAGACGCCGGTCGCATGCGCCTCGTCGATTACAAGGAAGCCGTCATGCCTTTCTGCCAGGCCAAGGAGCTCCGCCAGCGGCGCGCGGTCACCATCCATCGAATAGAGGCTCTCGACGGCGATCCAGGGGTGCCCCCTCCCCCGTCTTTGCGCCACCTTGCGATCGCGTCCTCGAAATCACCAACATCATTGTGCCGTGCGGCGACTGCCCCTGCACGGCTGGCCGCGATGCCCTCATGCGCACTGGCGTGGATCAGAGCATCGTGTACGATGAGATCATCCCGCTGCGGCAGCGTTGAAAAAAGTGCGGCATTGGCGGTATAGCCACTGCCAAAATAGAGCGCCCGGCCGGTTCCGAAAAAAGCGGCTGCATCTGCCTCCAGGGCCTCAAGTTCCCGGTGATTGCCCCGCAACAGACGCGACCCGCCCGAGCCAACGGCAACCCCGCGCTCCAAGGCCTCGGCAATTGCCGAACTGATACGCGGTGAGTTGGCAAGACCAAGATAGTCGTTCGATGTGAAATCGATACCACCCTGTGGTGCGAGCGCCCGCCGCCGCCCCTTCCGTTCCAGCCCGCTCAGCGTCTTTGCGTAGCGGGCAAGACGTTCGGTCGTCATTCAGCAGCACCCAACGCCATCGGCTTCAGACCGAGACGGCGAAACAGCCCGGCGTCATGATCTTCGCCGGGGTTATCCGCGGTCAGCAGCGTGTCGCCGACAAAGATTGAATTTGCGCCAGCAAAGAAACACAGCGCCTGCATCTCGTCGCTCATCTCCGTGCGCCCCGCCGAGAGACGGACATGGGTTCTTGGCATGAGAATGCGAGCGAGCGCTATCGCACGGACAAACTCAAGTGGATCAACCGGCGTTGCATTCCCAAGCTTCGATCCGGGGATGGGTATCAGCATGTTGATCGGCACGCTTTCAGGAGGAACCGGCAGATTGGCGAGCGTCACCAGCATGGCGATATGATCATCGGTGGTCTCGCCCATGCCGAGGATGCCGCCCGCGCAAACCTTGATTCCCGCCTCCCGCACATTCGCGAGCGTCTCCAGGCGGTCCGCGAATGTACGCGTGCTGATAATTTCGCTGTAGAAGCGTTCCGACGTGTCGATGTTGTGATTGTAGTAATCAAGGCCGGCATTTCCGAGCCTTGCCGCCTGCGCCGGCGATAGCATGCCGAGCGTCATGCAGGTTTCCATTCCAAGCTCCCGGACGCCCTCGACCATGGCGACGATCGTCTCCATGTCGCGGTCTTTCGGGCTGCGCCAGGCGGCACCCATACAATAGCGTGTCGCACCGCCCTCCTTGGCCTTGCGGGCCTCGGCAAGGACGCGCTCGACCGCCATCAATTTGGAAGCTTTAAGGCCGGTGGGATTGTGCGCGGATTGGCTGCAATAACCACAATCCTCCGGGCACCCCCCTGTCTTGATCGACAAAAGCCGGCTCAATTGCACGGCGTTGGGGTCAAAGCCTTCGCGGTGGACGCTGTGCGCCTGAAACAGCAGATCGTTGAAAGGCAAATTATAGATTTTTCTCGCATCCGACAAATTCCAACGCTCTTCTGCGCAAACGGACAGAGTTGAACCATCGTATTTCAACGTTGAAGCTTCTGGCATACGGGGATTTCCTCGGCTCTTCAGGGGGGAATGCGACCAATTATAGATAGAATCCATAATTATCTATAACTTTACCTGCCGCGTTCGAAAACGCAACCGTGTTACCAACGGCTTTCCGAAACCAGCACAAGTTCTTTGGAAAACGGGCTGACGCCGACAGCGCCGGCCCTTACTTTCACTCGTGGGAAGAAAACGATTTCAACATTCTGGTTCTTGCTTCGTGCTGGAAATTGCGAGGGGGCGGTAGCGAAAAATCCCGCACCTGGCCTTCTCACCCGCAGGCGACCGTCAACCGACGATAGCAAAAGCGTCCCGTGTCGATCCTGTGGCGCTTTTGACGGGCTTTTGCCCGATCCATTGGACGTGGCGTTCGAGCACTGCGACGGCATTGTCAATATTGCCCTGGCGCAGAAAACCCAGGATCGCGCGATGGTCGTGATCCGTGCGCACTTCCCAATCGGAACGCCAGGCCGAAAACAGGAAGCGCGCGCTGACCGAATGCAGATCATCGATGGCCGCAAGCAAACGCGGCATTGCGCATGGAACAAGGATCAACCGGTGAAAGCGCCGGTTCGCGTCCTCCCAGGAGCGCACATCCCGCGAATTGTCCCCGGCAACAGTTGCTTCTTCGGCCTCATCCAGAATCGACGCCGTCAAATGCGGCGCCGCCTGTCTTAGTGCAAGTCCTTCGAGCTCCGCACGCATGAGCGCAACTTCCCGCACTTGCTTCAGGTCGAAGGAAGCGACGCGTACGCCGCGGCGCGGTTCGCTGACCGCCAGCCCTTGCGCTTCAAGCTTGCGGAACGCCTCGCGGACGGGCACATGGCTCGCTCCGAACTCCTCGGCGATGTGATCCTGGCGCAGTTTCGTCCCCGGTTCCAGTTGCCCGGTTACGATCCTGTCAGCAAGGATGCGGCTGATGCGGCTGGCGATTGTATCTTCATTCGTTGCGGTCATGTTTTATAGATATTTTGCTTCCGGGAGACTGTCGAGCCCGGCCGAATCTTTTTCCGCATATAACGCCGGACGCTGCCTTCGGGCGCGATTTGGAGCGTACCGGCGATTTGAGCTTCCGCAAAATCCTTTGCAAAAATCGATTTCGATTCCCGAGGTAATGCGCTAGCTCTCAGAAGCTGCAGTGGATGATCGAAATTCAATCATCAAAAAGGAAACCCATGAATTTCAGACAACTCGAAGTTCTCCGGACCCTGCTCGTCACCGGCTCGACGACGGCAACGGCACGGGCGATGGGTCTCAGCCAGTCAGGTGTCAGCCGCCTGCTGCAGCAGCTTGAATCCGATTTGTCGCTGCAATTGTTCGCGCGGGACAAGGGCCGGCTCATTCCAACGCCGGAAGCGGAAAAACTGGCCTATGATGCCGATCTTGTCCTCGCCAGCATCGATCGTTTCAGCAACCTCGCACAGGACCTGCGCAGCGGGGCGGTCGGTCCGGAATCCGTGCGTATCGCCTTGCCTCACAGCCTTGCCGACCATCTGACGCCGGCACTGCTCGCCGACTTCGACAAGGCTTTTCCGCGGGTGCGCATCGAGACTTTTTTCGACACCTCCATGCGCATTACCCGCCTGGTGGAGCAGCGAACAGTCGATTTCGGCTTCCTGCGTTACGAGGGTCAGCAAAGCGCCGGGGTTGAACTGGACAAGATTGCGAGCGGACGCAAAGTCTGTGTCATTCCCAAATGGCACGCCCTGGCGGACCTCGCAACGATCACGCCAAAGGATTTGCGTGGCGTTCCCCTGATCCTTATCGGTCGCAACCGGCCAAACCGCATGAAACTGGATGAAGTTTTCCGGCGTGCGGGCGTACCGCAGAATGTGAAGATCGAAACGCACAGCAACAATTCAGCCTTTGCCTTTGCGGCACATGGTCTTGGTGTTGCGATCATCAGCAGCTTCTTTGCCAATCTCAGCAAGGACCCTGAAGTGGTCGTCCGGCCCTTTGACCCGCCCCTGACACAGGAGTTCGGTCTCGCCAAGGCTGCTGGTGTTCCGCTCTCCATTGCAGCGGATGCTTTGATCAAGCGTTTGAAACAAATGCTGATTTCCATGGAACACGATACCGTCTGACGGATAAGGGCAGGCGCGAGACGCGGGCGCGGGATGCCACTCCCTGCGCCGCTCGTCAGAACCTCCGCGCATACTCCTATGACGTTTACTCATAATATTGCGCGATCTTCTCACATATGCTCATAGATAGGGCTCAAACAGGCCAAGCGGCGGCGCTGCTCACGACAATGAGGTGCGCCGTTCAAAAGAGCAGATTGGGAACCCGGTGTTAAAATTCATTCTCAGCAGAATGCTGATGGCCGTGCCGACAATCGTCATCGTGGCAATCACGGTTTTCACACTCATCCGGCTCATACCAGGTGATCCGGCAGCGCTGATGCTCGGTGACCTGGCGGAGCCGCAGCAGGTTGCGGCGCTGCGCTCGTCATTGGGTCTCGATCAGAGTATCCCGGTCCAGTTCATGATCTGGGCCGGCAATCTGTTTTCAGGCGATTTCGGCAAGTCGATCGTCACGGGCGAGCCCGTCCTTCATCTCGTGCTGTCGCGGTTCGCAATCAGCGCCCAGATCGTCGTGCTTGCAGTTTTTATCGCCAGCCTTGTTGCCGTACCCGCCGGCGTCATTGCTGCCTGGAAGCAGAACAGCCTGACCGATCTTGCCCTTGTCGGTACGGCGACCGTGCTTCTCTCCATTCCAACCTTCTGGCTCGGCCTGCTGCTATTGCTGTTTTTCGGTTTGAAGCTCGGCTGGGTACCTGTCCTTGGCTATGTTTCGGTGACAACCGACTGGAAAGCCGGGCTTATCTATATGGCGCTGCCGGTCGCGACGCTGTTCATCCATGAAATGGGTGTGCTCATTCGCATGGCGCGCGCCTCCACGCTCGAAGTGCTGCGGCTCGACTATATCACCCATGCCCGCGCCAAGGGGCTTTCCGAACAGGCGGTCCTGTGGCGTCACGCCTTCAAGAACGCATTTGGTCCCACCTGGACGATGATCGGCCTGATCCTCGGCAATCTGCTCGGCGGCATCGCGGTCATCGAGACCGTGTTCTCTATCCCCGGCCTTGGCAGGCTTCTCGTCGACAGCATCTTTCAGCGGGACTACCCGGTTATTCAAGGCTGCCTGCTGCTTGTCGCTTTCGCCTATGTACTGGTCAATCTGATGGTCGACCTTCTTTATCCACTCTTCGATCCGCGAGTGGCAGCAGAATGAACCGCCTCACATTCAACGGTGTCATTGGCGGCACCATCATCGCCCTGCTGTTCGTGGTCGCGGCCACCGGCCTGTTCTGGACGCCGTTCGACCCGATGACGCTAAGCTTCACAGCCAGGCTCGCGCCGCCGAGCGGATTGCATCTGCTGGGAACCGACGAGTTCGGCCGCGACGTTTTGAGCCGTATCATGGTGGGCGCCAGGGCCAGCGTATGGATCGGCGTGGCCACGGTATCCTTTGCCGTCGTCGCCGGCACATTGATCGGCCTGCTCAGCGGCTATTCCCGAGGCTGGATCGACAGCGTCATCATGGCGTTCAACAATGCGCTGCTTGCCTTCCCCGGCATTCTCCTGGCGCTTGGCCTTCTCGCAGTTTTCGGTGCAAACCAGTATGGCATCATCCTCGCACTGGGCATCGCCTACACGCCCTCCATGGCACGCATCGTGCGTGGTGCCGTGCTGTCGCTGCGCGAAAAGGAATTCATCGAAGCGTCGAAAATCATGGGCAACAGCGAATTCTACACGATGTTCCGCCATGTCCTGCCCAACTGCCTCGCGCCGATCACCGTGCTTGGCACATCCATGTTCGGCTGGGCGATCCTGTCGGAAAGCGCCCTGAGTTTCCTTGGCCTTGGCGTACCACCTCCTGCGCCGACATGGGGCAATATGCTCGCCGCGGGCCGGCCGTTCATCGAGCAGGCAGCCTGGCTGGGCTTCTTTCCCGGCCTCTGCATTGCCTTGACCCTCCTCGGCATCAACCTGCTTGGCGATGCGCTGCGTGACAAGCTCGATCCCCGCATGAAAGGTCTGAAATGAGCGATCAGAAGCAGCAGCTCCTCAGCGTTCGCGATCTTTCGCTCAGCGTCGCCCATAGCGGAACGCCTGTCGTCAAGAACGTCAGCTTCGACGTCGCACCGGGTGAAATCGTCGGGATCGTCGGTGAATCCGGTTCGGGCAAGACGCTGGCGACGCGCGCCATCATTGCCCTCATTCCCCCCGGCATCCGTCATGCGGGCGGCTCCATATTCTACAAGGGAAACGATGTCCTCAAGGCCAAGGATGGAGCGCTGCGTCAATTGCGTGGTGGCGAAATCGGTGTGGTCTTCCAGGAACCGATGACATCGCTCAACCCCTCGATGACAATTGGCCGCCAGCTCGAAGAAGGACTTGTCCTCCACACGAAGCAGGGCCCTGCCGAGCGCCGGGAGAACATTCTTCGCATGTTGACCCGTGTCGGCCTCAAGGACCCTGCTGGCGCGCTGGCCGCCTATCCGCATGAGTTTTCGGGCGGCATGCGGCAGCGGATCATGCTGGCGTCGGTCATGCTTTTGAAGCCAGCCTTGCTGATCGCGGATGAACCAACCACCGCGCTTGACGCGGTAATCCAGCGCGATGTGATGGAGTTGATGGTGGAACTGACCCGCGCCGAGGGCACTGCGGTTCTGCTGATCAGTCACGACCTGCCCATGGTTGCCCGCTATACCAACCGCTTCGTCGTGATGGAACGCGGCGTTGTCGTCGAGCAGGGTACGACAGGGGAAATCCTCACCAGGCCCGCACATCCCTATACGCGCAAGCTCCTGTCTTCCCTGCCTTTCCGCGGCGATGTGCGTTGCATCGACAAGGTGAAGGCGCCGATGATCTCGGCACGGGATATCATCGTCGATTATCCCGGACGCAAGAGCCTGTTCAAGAAGGGCTTGGCCAAGCGGGCATTGCATGGCGTCAGTGTCGATATCCACGTCGGCGAAGTGGTCGCTCTGGTTGGCGGCTCGGGCTCCGGCAAAACGACGCTTGGGCGCACAATCGCCGGGCTGGTGCAGGAAAGCAGCGGTGAAATTCTCTTCCAGGGCAAGAGCCGCAGGAGCGACTGGTTCGACTATCGCATGAACTGCCAGATGGTGTTCCAGGATCCCTATTCCTCGCTTGATCCGCGCATGACTATCTTCGCGCTCGTGGAGGAAGCCTTGCGGCTTGTTCCTGATCTCACCGCCACGGAAAAGAAGAAGCGCGCGCTCGATACACTCGAAGAAGTGGGGCTCGGCGGTAATTTTGCCGATCGCTACCCGCATCAGTTGTCCGGAGGCCAGCGCCAGCGTGTGGCAATCGCCCGCGCGATCGCCCGCCGGCCCAAATTCCTGATTGCCGACGAGCCGGTCTCCGCCCTCGACGTCACCGTGCGGGCACAAGTGCTGGAGCTCTTTTCGAACCTGCAGCAGCGTTACGGTTTCTCGTGCCTATTCATCAGCCATGATCTTGGCGTGGTCGAACAGGTCGCCGACCGGGTGATTGTCATGCAGGACGGCCGGATCGTTGAACAGGGTGATCGCGACACGATCTTCGACAATCCGAAGAATGCCTATACGCGCAAACTGCTCTCGGCGATTCCGGCGCTCGATCTCAACGGCAGCGGCGGCGTCGCGCTGAAATGGCGTCTCGACGCCTGAGACGACGAAATTCCGAACAACCAAAGAAGAAGAGTGGAACCATGAAAAAAATACTTCTCGCAGGAACGATCGTCATGACGGCATTCGGTATTGCCGAAGCGCGTGAGATCAATGTCGCGCAAAGCTCGGATATCCGCAACAATGTGCCTGGCGTCAACCGTGACGGCAATACGGACTCCGTGATCTTTCATCTCGTCGAAGGTCTCGTGGGCTACACCGAAAACGGCGATGTAAAGCCGCTCCTCGCCGAGTCCGTAGCCGTCTCTGAAGACGGGCTCACTTACACATTCAAGCTGCGCGACAACGTCAAATTCCACAATGGCGGTGCATTGACCGCTGAAGATGTGGTCTGGAACTGGAACCGCTATATGGCGGAAGACACCAAATGGACCTGCCGTGCCGATTTTGACGGCAGCCGGGCTGTGAAGGTGACCGGTATTGAAGCAACCGATGTCCGCACGCTGACCATGAAGATCACTGCACCTTCCGCGGTTTTCCTGGGCCTCATGGCTCGTCCGGAATGCGGCTATACCGGCATTATCAGTCCGAAATCCATCGCGGCGGATGGCACCTTCATCGCCCCCATTGGCACCGGCCCCTTTAAATGGGGTGAGTGGAAACGCGGGGAGTACGTCCGCTTGACCAGGTTTGACGACTATGTGTCGCCGCCCAATGATGGCAAGCCCGACGGCATGGTGGGATCCAAGCGGCCACTGGTGGACGGCGTCAAGTTTTCCGCGATTCCGGATGCATCGACCGTCAAGGCCGGCCTTCAGTCCGGTGCGCTCGACGCTGCCGAAGTGTCGGCGGACCTGGTGGCCGAATTCAAGGACAATGCGGCCGTTCAGCTGATCATGCAGCGCAACAATGGCAAAAATCTTCTCTACATCCAGACCCGGGATCCGGTCCTGAGCAAGCCCGGCGTGCGCCGCGCCATGGCTGAAGCGCTCGACCTCGACCAGCTTGTCGCGGCAGTGTCGAACGGAACCGGTGCTGCGAATCCCTCGATGGTTTCAATGGACTCCATCTACTACTCGGACGTCCAGAAGAAAAAGATCACCACGGACCTTGAAAAGGCCAAGGAAGACCTGGCTGAATCCGGCTACAACGGCGAGCCGATCACAATCATCGCCAACAAGCGCGGCAATGTACCAAGCTATCCGGCCGCTGTGGTTGCCCAAGCAATGATGCAGCAGGTCGGCCTCAACGTGCAGATCGAGGTTCTCGATTACGCAACACAGGTGGATCGCCGCCGCAGCGGCAAGTACCAGGTGATCTCCCAGTCGGTTACCCCTCGCCTCGACCCGGCGCTGATGTATAGCTTCTACGTCGGCAACAAGGACAAGAATGCCTCGCTGATGTGGGACAATCCGAAGGCGATCGAGCTGATGGAATCCGCCTACAAGGAAACCGACCAGAGCAAGCGCCAGGCGATCTTCGACCAGTTTCACGAATTGATGCTCGAAGATGTGCCCGGCATCTTCCTGTACGACCTCATCGACATCTGGGGCGCATCGAAGAAGCTGCATGGCACGCCCGTGTGGCAATCGAATGTACGCGTTTGGGAAGTTTCTCTCGACGATTAACCGGCAAGCATTCCTCCCGGGCCGAGCAAGCCCGGGAGAACCATGCCCAAGAAGGAAAAAAATGATGCATATCAAGCCATCCGTTGCAGCCATCGCTGCGGCCGTCGACCGGCTGCAGCCCGAATTTGCTGCGATGAGCGACGCGATCTGGGACTATGCGGAGCTGAGTTTTGCCGAGCACCAATCCGCGAAGACACAGATTTCAATGCTGGAACACCATGGCTTTGGCATTCAACGCAACGTCGCGGATATTGAGACTGCCTTTATCGGCGAGGCCGGCAGCGGCAAGCCGGTCATTGCCTTCCTGGGTGAATTCGACGCCCTGGCTGGCCTTAGCCAGCAAGCCGGGATCGCCCAGGAAGCACCGGTAACTCCAGGTGCAACCGGCCATGGCTGCGGACACAATCTGCTCGGGACTGGTTCGATGCTGGCGGCCGTGGCGCTTGCCGCCCACCTCAAGGCCAACAATCTCCCAGGCACCATTCGCTACTACGGCTGTCCGGGCGAAGAAGGCGGATCAGGCAAGACATTCATGGCCCGCGCAGGCGCCTTCGACGACGTCGATACGGCTCTGACCTGGCATCCAGCGCCGTTCAATGGCGTGCGCTCAACCAATAATCTCGCGGTTCTTGAAATCTACTACCGCTTCAAGGGAATCGCCGCCCATGCCTCCAACGGCGCGCATCTCGGCCGCAGCGCGCTTGATGCACTTGAACTGATGAATGTTGGCGTCAATTTCCTGCGGGAGCACATGCCGCAGGATTGCCGTGTGCACTATGCAATCACCGATGCGGGAGGCAAGGCGGCAAATGTCGTGCAATCGCGTACGGAAGCACTCTACCTAGTACGCGCGCCGGAAATGCCGACAGCGCTGGAACTCGCAAGCCGCGTCGATCGCATCGCCAAGGGCGCTGCAATGATGACCGATACGCAAGTCGAGATTGTCTTCGACCGCGCCGCCACCAACCTTCTGCCGAATATTGCACTCGAAAGCGCGATCCACGCCAATATGCTGCAACTTGGGCCCGTACCGTTCGATGAGGCGGATATCGCCTTCGCAAAGCAGATCCAGGATACGCTGACCCAGGAAGCCATCAAGAGCAGCGTGAAACTTTACCAGGTCAAATCCGACGTCTTCCTCAACAGCAAGGCGGATGGATCAACGCCGCTGCATCTGGGCCTGCGTGACTTCGAAGGTGAACCGCATTTCCGTGCCGGATCGACCGATGTCGGCGATGTGAGCTGGGTCACACCAACAGCGCAGTGCTGGGCGCCGGCATGGGCCATCGGCACTGCGCCGCACACATGGCAAGTGGTTGCGCAGGGTAAGAGCCCGGCAGCGCACAAGTCCTTTGCCCACGCGGCAAAATCACTGGCCGCGACAGGTCTCGATCTCATCCTCAATCCCGAACTTTTGGCAAGCGCAAAGGCCGAGTGGCTAGAGAAAACCGAAGGCCGGCCCTACCAGTGCCCCATTCCGCCACATGTCGGGCCCAAACTATGATGGTAATTCCTAGAGGGAAATGGTTGACGTTCGACCCGGCTGCAGCACATTGCGCATGTCGCGACGGAAGTCGGATGGCGACATGCCGGCAATATTGCGAAATGACTTGTTGAAAGCGCTGAGCGAACCAAATCCGCTGTCCATGGCCACCTGAAGCACATTGACTTCGTCTTTGAGCAGCATTGCCTGGGCATAGGAGAGGCGCAGCAGACTCACATAGCTGTTGAGTGTCATGCCGGTTGATTTCTTGAAAACGCTCATTGCATATTTGGGATGCAGATTGGCCGATAGCGATATGTCTGCCGAATCGATCTCCTGCAAGAAGTTGGCCGCGATGAAATCGCACATGCGGGCAACCGCGCGCGACGATTGCTGGCTTGACTGATCGATGGAGGGCGTGTCCCTGTTTTCGGGGACCATGTGAAACGGCTCGAAACACACACGTTCGATGCGAAGCAGCAACTCGCTCACCGCATGCTCGACCTTGGCCGGATCACCGGAGCGGACGTAACGGAACCATCGCGCAAAATTTTCGGCGTCTGCCACGTCGGTGGCCGAGGTTACCAATGTCTGTCCCTGCATCAGGCGGCTCGGCACCGTCTCCGGCAAACGCATGCGGAAGAAATGGACGAGCGGCAGATGCGCCCCGGCATAGATCGAGATCGTCGGAAGAATCGTCCATCTGATGCGGCTGGCCTCCCCAGAACAGGCACATATCTCCAGCGTTCAGGCGAATTGCGTGGTCGTTCATGCGATAATGAACGGAGCCGCGGACGATATAATTGACTTCCACCTGGGCATGCCAATGCGGCATGGCCATCACCGGCGGGTGGTTATGAAACATCTGCAAGGCAGTTGGCATCCCCTCGACGCTGCTTGCACCCGGCTGGTAAATCGGCCTTTCACCCATCTTACTTTCCGCCCATTTCATGTTCCCTTTGTAGGAGACAGACGCTCCCTTGTGGTTAGTCTAGCCACGTTCGCAAAGAACGAGCAATTGAAAAGGGAGGATTTTCAATGCGCTTTATATCTCTTGGCGCGACAGCGCTCGCGGTAACACTGGGCTTGAGCTCCTTACCGGCGTTTGCCCAATCGGGCGAACTGACCATCTGGAGCTGGAATGTCGCTGCTTCATCGCTGAAGTCGACCCTGGAAGGTTTCAACAAACAGTTTCCCGATATCAAGGTCAACGTAATCGATCTTGGCAATCACCAGGTTTTCGACAAGACGCTCGCGG
Organism: Phyllobacterium sp. A18/5-2; assembly: GCF_025452215.1. NCBI lineage: Bacteria > Pseudomonadati > Pseudomonadota > Alphaproteobacteria > Hyphomicrobiales > Phyllobacteriaceae > Phyllobacterium > Phyllobacterium sp. A18/5-2. Next base: position 262,135 of record NZ_CP104968.1, read on the forward strand.
CTTGCGCAGCGGGTGGGGATGGCCTGCCTGACATCGTCACCATCGAGAACTTCGAAGCTGAAATATTCTGGAATCGTTTCCCCGAATGCTTCGCCAATCTCAAGGATCTCGGATATACGCCCGAAATTCAGGCCAAATTTCCCGAATTCAAGCGTACCGAGCTGGAAGTCGGGGATGTTGCCTATGCAATGCCATGGGATTCCGGCCCGGTCGCCGTTTTCTACCGCCGTGACTTCTATGAGAAAGCCGGCGCTGATCCGGCAACGATCAAGACTTGGGACGATTTCATTGCCGCAGGCAAGAAAATCGCTTCGGCCAATCCGGGTGTCGTCATGGCGCAAGCCGATTTCAATGGCGACAGTGAATGGTTCCGCATGATTTCCAACGAGCAGGGATGCGGATACTTCGCCACCGATGGCCAGTCGATCACCATCAACCAGCCCGCATGCGCTGCAGCGCTGGAAAAGATAAAACAGATGAAGGATGCCGGCACGCTGACGGCCGCCATCTGGGATGAGAAAATACAGTCCAATACGGCAGGAACCGTTGCAAGCCAGCTTTATGGCGGCTGGTACGAAGGCTCCATCCGCTCCAATTCGCCCAAGCTTGAAGGCAAATGGGGCGTCTATCTCATGCCAAGCCTCACCGCCGACGGCCCGCATGCGGCCAATCTCGGCGGATCCTCGCTCGCCATCAGCAACGGCTCCCAGAACAAGGAAGCTGCCTGGACCTACCTCAACTATGCGCTTGGCACGAACGAGGGACAGATTGCCATGCTCAAGAGCTTCGGCCTGGTGCCGTCCCTGCTCGGCGCGGTCAAGGACCCGTTTGTTTTGGAGCCGCAACCCTATTGGGGCGGACAAGCCGTATGGTCGGAAATCCTCGGAACCTTGCCAAAGATCGTTCCGAGCCGCGGTACGGCATTTCAGAGTGACGCCGACGAAACTTACAAGGCGACACAAACGAAATATTTCGCGGGCGGCTACCCCGACGCCAAAGCCGCTCTGGATGACGCTGCCAACCAGATCGCATCGGCCACTGGCCTTCCCATTGCCGAATGACCTCAAACCGGACACGCGACAGGGCGTGTCCGGTTTACCTGGCCTTTCGCACTGAGGAGAACAACTGATGCAATCGTCGCGCAACCGGGCCGCCTACGGGTTTCTTGCCCCCTATCTGTTGATCTTTGCCGTCTTCTGGATTTGGCCGATCATCAGTTCATTTATGATGTCGTTTCAAAATACGCGCATCAACCCGTGGACCTTCAGCCCCGGCACGAACTGGGGGCGGCTGTTCTCGGATCCGGCTTTCTACAATGCGCTGAAGAACACGATGATCATCCTGGTCATTCAGGTGCCGGTGATGATTACGCTTGCAACGATCATGGCGGTGCTGCTCAATTCCCCGCTGCTGAAGGCAAAGGGCCTGTTCCGCTTCGCCTTTTTCGCGCCAGTCGTTGTGGGCGAAGTCGCCTACGCCGCGGTGTTCCGGCTCATGTTCAATCTCGATTTCGGCATCGTCAACAAGCTGTTGAATGCCACCGGCATCCCGTCCGTCTCATGGTTTGCCGAAGCCCCGGCGGCAATGGCGCTGCTGATCATCGCCGTGACCTGGCGCTGGGCCGGATACAACGCCATCATCATACTCGCCGGACTTCAGTCAATCCCCGATGACGTTTACGAGGCCGCAACACTCGACCGCGTCAGCAAGTTGAAGCAGTTCATCTACATTACATTGCCGTTGCTCAGGCCCATCATTCTCTTTTGTGTCGTGCTGTCGATCATCGGTTCCATGCAGCTCTTCACCGAGCCGTTCCTGATCACCAATCGCGGTGGTCCCGGCGGTGGAACGGAAACGCTTGGCCTCTTCCTCTACCGGCAAGGTTTTGCGTCTGCTCAACTTCGGCTATGCCTCCGCCATTGCCTATACGATGGCGGCGCTGGCGATTGCAATTTCACTTCTCAATCTCTGGGTGGGGCGCGAACCGAAATGAAATCGAAATCGAGATCAACATTCATCCGTTCGCTGTCATTGCATGCCGTGCTTATTCCGCTGGCGATCATCTGGCTGTTTCCGCTCTGGATGATGTTCGTGTTTGCGACAATGCCCGACTACGGCATTTTCAGCCCGCACATCGAACTGCTGCCCTCGACCTATTTCGTCGAGAATCTCGGCAACCTTCAGGCGGATACCGACTTCATACGCGCACTGATGATCTCCCTTAGCGCCGCGATGATCTACACGTTCCTGTCGGTCCTGCTCACAGCGATGGCCGGCTGGGCACTCGCACGCTACCGGTTCTTCGGCAAATCTCTGGTGGTCGGCATCATTCTCGGCACCATCACCCTGCCCTATTTTGTCGTGGTCATCCCACAGTTCATCATGGTGGCGCGTGAATTCAGACTGGCCAATACCTGGGTTGCGCTCATCGTGCCGCCATTGTTCAACTCGCTCGGCGTATTGTTCATGCGGCAAGCCTTTTCGATGATGCCGTCAGAGCTGTTTGATGCCGCGCGCGTCGAAGGTGTCAAGGAATGGCAGATCTTCCTGCGCATTGCGCTGCCGCTGGCCCGGCCGACCATGGCTGCACTGGCGATCATCCTCTTTCTCCACTCCTGGAACAACTATCTCTGGCCGCTGCTGATCAATTCGCGGCCCGGCATGATGACGGCACCAGTCGCGCTCGGAACGCTGATCGGTCTGACCAAGGTTTCCTGGGGCGGCATCATGGCAGGGGCGGTATTGCTCACCGCGCCGATCCTTGTCGTCTTCATCCTCTTGCAGCGCCACTTCATTGCCGGCATCGCCGCCGGCGCGATCAAATAACCGGAGAACGCCGCATGGCTGAACTTTCGCTCAAGGGTGTCGTCAAGCGTTACGGCTCCTATGAAATCATCCGCAACGCCAGTCTCGATGTCGCCGATGGCGAGTTCGTGGTGTTTGTCGGTCCATCCGGCTGCGGCAAGTCCACATTGCTGCGCATGATCGCCGGCCTTGAACATATAACCGACGGAGAAATCCGCATTGGCAGCACTGTCGTCAATGATGTCGAGCCGGCGGACCGCGGCATCGCCATGGTATTCCAATCCTACGCGCTCTATCCGCACATGACCGTCGAAGAGAACCTGGCCTTTGGCCTGCGCATGACCGGCAACCCCAAGGCCGATACGCAGCGCCGTGTCCAACGCGTCGCCGACATTCTGCAGATCAGGGAATTGATGAAACGCCGCCCCAAGCAGCTTTCCGGCGGCCAGCGTCAGCGCGTCGCCATTGGGCGCGCCATCGTGCGTGAACCGCAAGTTTTCCTGTTCGACGAGCCGCTTTCAAATCTCGACGCGGAACTGCGCGTGCAGATGCGGGTCGAAATTTCCCGGCTGCACAAGGAACTGGGGACGACCATGATCTATGTGACGCACGACCAGACCGAGGCCATGACCCTGGCCGACAAGATCGTCGTGCTGCGTGGCGGCAATATCGAGCAGATCGGTGCACCACTCGACCTGTACGACAATCCGGCCAATCAGTTTGTCGCCGGTTTCGTCGGTTCGCCCAAGATGAACTTCATGAGCGCGGAAATTATCGAGGCAACGGACCACAGCGTTACGATCACGCTTTTGAACCAGGGCAACGTCCGGGTCACCCTGCCGGTCGAGAGGCCTCGCGGCGGTAGCGGCGAGCGCGTGACGCTTGGCATTCGGCCGGAGCATTTCGTCAAGGCTGGTCAAGGCGATGCCGACCTCACCATCAAGGTCGATGTCGCCGAACATCTCGGCAATACCAGCTACATCTACGCGAACGTTGCGGGTGGTGAACAGGTCATCATCGAACGCGAAGAATCCCGCAATGAAACCAACCGCGACCTGCTCACCGTCGCCATCAGATCGAGCCACGCCTTCCTGTTCGACAACGATGGCAACCGGCTGCGGTAATCAGCATCCAGTTCGGCCACCCTCCCAGTGGACGAGAACCAATCCAAAGAGGACATATCCATGACCGAAACGACATCGATCCGCTGGGGCATCATTGGCCCCGGCACCATCGCCCGGACTTTTGCCGATGGCATTGCCCATTCCCGGACCGGCAAGCTGGTTGCCATTGCTTCGCGCAATCCGGACCGGCCCGGACTTGCCGATCATTTTCCAGACGCTCGCATCGTCAGTGGCTATGAGGCTCTGCTGGACGATCCGGAAGTGGATGCCATCTACATCGCGACACCGCATACGGCTCACGCCGAGTGGGCTATCAAGGCGCTCCGCGCCGGCAAGCATGTCCTCGTCGAAAAGCCAATCGGCCTCAGCGCCTTTGCTGCGGAAGCCATCTTTCATGAGGCGAAAAAAGCGGGCAGGTTCGCCGGCGAGGCCTTCATGTACCGCGTTCATCCGCAGACCGTCAAACTGGTCGAGTTGATCAAGGGCGGTGTCATTGGCGATATCCGTATCATCCGGTCGAGCTTTGGCTTCAACATGGGCAGCGTCAAGCCCGACCACCGGCTCTTTTCCAATGAAACCGCGGGCGGCGGCATTCTCGATGTCGGCGGTTATCCCGTGTCCATGGCGCGGCTTATAGCTGGCAGTGTCGACGGAAAGCCCTTTCTTGAGCCAGAATTCGTGTCGGGGGCAGGTCATCTCGGTCAAACGGGTGTGGACGAGTGGGCTTCAGCTGTCCTCAAATTTCCGAATGGCATCGTCGCCGAAGTATCCTGCTCGATCATGGCCGATCAGGATAACACGCTTCGCATCATCGGCTCGCAAGGACGGATCGAGGTCAAGGATTTCTGGTTTGCATCCGGCCACAAAGGGGGCGTGGGCAAGCTGGAACTGTTCGGTTCCGGTGGAAAGCATGAAACAATCGAAGTCGAGGAAAGCCGATGGCTCTATTCCTTCGAAGTCGATGCTGCGGGCGAGGCCATCCGCGAAGGACGGCAGGAGTTTGCCGCCCCCGGCATGAGTTGGGCTGACTCCACCGGCAATCTGCGCGTGCTCGACCAGTGGCGGGCCGCGATAGGGCTCGAATATACGGTTGAAAAAGCGGCGTTTCGCACCAGAACGATTTCAGGAGACACGCTCAAGCCGGGCAATGCCATTCCAAAGAGAAGCATTCCCGGCCTTGCAACATCCGCCTCTGTTGTCGCGCTGGGCTTTGAGTTTTTCCCGAATTTCGCGGCGGCCGCGTTGACCCTTGATTCCTTTTACGAGGCAGGCGGCAATCTGTTCGACACCGCTTACATTTACGCTGGAGGAAAGACGGAGGAGATATTCGGCGATTGGCACACCAGCCGCAATGTTCCGCGCGAGGAGCTCGTCCTCATCGGCAAAGGTGCCCATTCGCCGCTTTGCTATCCGGATGTGATTGGCAAGCAATTGTCCCGGTCGCTTGACCGGCTCAAGACCGACTACGTGGACCTTTATTTCATGCACCGCGACAATACCGACATTCCGGTCGGTGAATTTGTTGACGCCATCGATGCCGAAGTCAGGGCCGGCCGCATCCGGGGACCATTTGGTGGTTCGAACTGGACGCGCGAACGTATGGATGAGGCAATCGCCTATGCTGAAAAAACCGGAAAAACGGCACCGGGTGCACTATCGAATAATTTTTCGCTGGCCGAAATGCTCGATCCGATCTGGGCTGGCTGTGTGGCAGCGTCGGATGACCGGTGGAAGGCATGGCTCAACAGCGGCCAGATACCGAACTTCGCCTGGTCAAGCCAGGGCCGCGGGTTTTTCACGCACCGTGCTGGCCGCGACAAGCGGGACGATGAAGAACTGGTGCGCGTCTGGTATTCGGAGAAGAATTTCGGGCGGCGTGACAGGGCGATTGAACTCGCCACGAAACTTGGCCGCAATCCAATTCACATCGCGCTTGCCTATGTCCTTGCCCAGCCTTTCCCTGTCATTCCGCTCATCGGGCCGCGCACGCTGGGTGAACTCGAAGACAGTCTGTCGGCTCTCGATATCAAACTCACCCCAGATCAGGTGAAATGGCTGGAAGGTTAGAGCATTCGCATAGCGGATCAGTCCGGCCGCGGATTATCGTCCGGGCTGGTCCGGTTTTTGACGCTGGCATACATGCCCGTGGTACGAAACTCGGTCGGGCTGGCACCGTAGACGCGCCTGAATACTTTTGAAAAATAATTGGCGTCGTCAAAGCCGGTCATGATTGCGACCTCCTTGACCGGCAGAAACGCGGCGTTGGTCAAAAGCTTGGTTGCTCTTTGCATCCGCTTCTGCAGAACGAATTCGGCGGGCGGCAGCCCCTCGCTCTCCGCAAAGACCCGTGAAAAATGTGCGCGGCTCAAACCCGAGACGCCCGCCAGTTCGTCAACGGGAAGCGGTTTGTCGAGGTTGGCACTGATATGGTCGATAACCGGCTGCATGGCTGTCCGCTCATGTTGTGCGACAGGGTGAGAACCGAACACTCCATCGTAGAGTGCCATGGCGGCCTCATAGGCGATGGAAGAAGCCCGTCCGGCGGTTTCCGCATTCTCGATCAGCCGCAAACTGCAATCGGCAAGATGTTCTATGGTCTCTGCCGGCAATCTCAGAACTGGCCCTTGAGCCGCAAGGACGGAGCGATGAATACGCAACGCTTCTTCGCCGTTCATAGAAATCCAGAAATATTCCCAGTGACCGCCCTGCGGCAGCCAATAGCGATGATTGTGCGGCACCAGAACCAGCAGAGTTTCACCCTCGCGCACTTTGTAGTTGCGATTTTCATAACGCAGATTGCCTGCGCCGCTGATCGTGTGCTGCAACACCGTAAAGGGCGTCTGGCCGCGCTTGCGCCCATCCCAGTCATATGGCTCATCGTGGCGGACCTCATAACCCGTACTGGTGGGCATTGTATGCAGCGAATGACGCCCGCGCGGCAGTGAAACGGTCTTCATGACTGGTCCGGAAGCAACTAATTTCTGCAGCACAAAATTACCCTCAAAAGCATAATCCCTCTCTATTCGCTCAGGGGAATATACGCATAATACCGGCAAAGAACAGCAAATGAACTGTCAGCGAGAAGTGTCAACGGAGGGGAAGACAGGAGAATCCTGATCTTTCGAATGGCTTGGCGTTACGACGTCCAGGGGCGTGCCTTTCTCACTGCTTCCGGCGGTTCCAGATGATCGAGGTCAGCATGAGCAGTTTCAAGATCGCCATCATTGGCGCAGGCAGCGTGGGTTTCACAAAGAAGCTGTTCACCGACATTCTGTGCGTGCCCGAGTTCCAGGATATCGAATTCGCCTTGACCGACCTGAGCGAACATAACCTCAAGATGATCAAGGCCATCCTGGATCGCATCGTCGAGGCAAACAAGCTGCCGACGCGGGTTACCGCGACGACAAACCGGCGCAAGGCGATCGAAGGCGCGCACTACATCATCAGCTGCGTGCGGGTGGGCGGACTTGAAGCCTATGCCGACGATATCCGCATCCCTTTGAAATACGGCATCGACCAATGCGTGGGTGACACGATATGTGCCGGCGGGATCCTCTACGGGCAGCGCAATATCCCCGTCATCCTCGACTTCTGCAAGGATATCCGCGAAGTGGCGGAACCTGGCGCGAGGTTGCTCAATTATGCCAATCCCATGGCCATGAATACCTGGGCTGCCATTGAATACGGCAAAGTCGAAACGGTTGGCCTCTGCCACGGCGTCCAGCACGGTGCAGAGCAGATCGCCGATATTCTCGGCGCACAGTCGAAGGAGGAACTCGACTACATCTGTTCCGGCATCAATCATCAGACATGGTTTATCGATCTGCGGCTGCGCGGCCGCAGAATTGGCAAGGATGAACTTGTCGCGGCATTCGAGGCCCACCCCGTCTATTCCCGGCAGGAAAAGCTGCGCATCGATGTACTGAAGCGTTTCGGCGTCTATTCCACCGAGAGCAACGGCCACCTTTCGGAATATCTTCCCTGGTACCGCAAGCGGCCGGAAGAAATCACCAAATGGATCGACATGTCCGACTGGATCCATGGCGAGACGGGCGGCTATCTGCGCTACTCGACCGAAACACGCAACTGGTTTGAAACCGAATTTCCGCAGTTTCTTGAAGCTGCCGCCAAGCCCATCGACCCGGCCCGCCGCTCCAACGAACATGCAAGCCATATTCTGGAGGCGCTCGAAACGGGACGGATCTATCGCGGCCACTTCAACACGAAGAACACTGGCATCATCACCAATCTGCCCGCCGATGCGATCATTGAATCGCCGGGCTTTGTCGACCGTTTCGGTATCAATATGGTCTCCGGTATCACGCTGCCGGAAGCGTGCGCCGCAACCTGCATTTCATCCATCAATGTGCAGCGCATGGCGGTGCACGCCGCAGTCAAGGGCGATATTGATCTCCTTAAACTCGCCGTCCTGCATGATCCGCTGGTTGGCGCGGTGTGCACACCGGAGGAAGTCTGGCAGATGGTCGATGAGATGATTGTCGCCCAGGCACAGTGGCTGCCACAATATGCGCACGCAATCGACGGTGCAAAGGAGCGCCTGCGCCACAAGACCGTCGCGACGCGCGAATGGAAGGGCGTAGCCAGCCGTTCAGTGCGTTCCATTGAAGAATTGAGAGCAGAAAAGGCGGCCGTGAAACAGGCGGCGGGCTAGAACCGCCAGTCTGTTTTCCCCGTCTTGGAGGAGACGCGCCGGAATGCAGAGAAGCGGCGGCAAATGCTGCCGGGAGGAGTGGTCCGGTGAAAACCGGCCAGAAGCACAGAGGGAGAGACGATGAGCCATTTTCGCTATTGGAGCAAATTAGCCGTTGGCGTGTCGATGCTGGCCTTTCCGGCCCTTGCATCAGAGCCCACCGTTCCGCCAGAGCCAGCGGAATTCAAGGCGCAGGCCCCTATCACCTATGTTCCGCGCGATTCAATTCTCGAATTCAAGAGTCTTCCCGAGTACCACGAGCCGGAATGGGTGACAGAGAAATTTGTCAAAACGGGCGGGCTTCCGCCCGTCAAAGACCGCCTGCCCAAGGAGCCCCTGGTCTTCAAGACCGGAAACATGCCCGACGGAATCGGGGTTTATGGCGACACACTTCGTCATGTCATTGGCGGGCGTCCCGAAGGCTGGAACTACAGTGCCGGTCAATCCCAGGGCTGGGGCGGTATCGACATCGCCATGTCGGAATGCCTTACCCGCACTGCTCCACTTTTCCAGGTGGAGGCCAAGGATATAGAGCCGTTGCCGAACCTTGCGAAGGCTTGGGAGTGGTCGGCGGATGGCCATAAACTTACGATGCATCTTATCGAAGGTGCGAAATGGTCCGATGGAGATGCATTCGATGCCGATGACGTCATGTTCTTCTGGCAAGACAATGTTCTCGATTCGAATGTTTCACCGTTGAATGGAGCAACACACGAGAGTTTTGGCCCAGGGACGACACTCACGAAAATCGATGCCTACACTGTTGAGTGGACTTTCATAGAGGCTTTTCCCCGTCAGTATCTCTACGCCATGGCCTATGGCACGTTCTGCCCCGGGCCTTCGCACATCCTGAAGACAAAACATCCCAAATATGCGCAAACAACCTACGACCAGTACAAGAACGGCTTCCCGCCAGAATATATGAATATTCCGGTCATGGGCGCCTGGGTTCCCGTGGAATACCGGCCCGATGACATTATCGTGCTGCGCCGCAATCCTTACTACTGGAAGGTGGACGAAGACGGCAATCAGCTGCCTTACATCAACGAACTGCACTACAAATTGTCCACCTGGGCCGATCGCGATGTGCAGGCCGTGGCCGGTTCGGGCGATTTTTCCAACCTCGAGCAGCCAGAAAATTTCGTGGAATCCCTCAAGCGCGCCGCCCAGGACAATGCTCCGGCCCGTCTGGCGTTCGGTCCTCGCCTCATCGGCTACAATCTCTACATGAATTTTTCCGGCAATGGCTGGGGCCAGCCTGACGCACGCGGCCAGGCCATTCGCGAGCTCAATCGTAATGAGCACTTCCGCAAGGCGGTGACAATGGCGATCGACAGGAAGCGGCTTTCGGGTCACTGGTCAAGGGACCGTTCACGGCGATCTATCCGGGCGGCATTTCCTCTGGCACAAGCTTCTACGACCGGCAATCCACGGTCTACTATCCGTTCGACCTGGAAGGTGCCAAGGCGGAACTTGCAAACGCGGGACTGAAGGATACGGACGGCAACGGCATTGTGAATTTCCCGGCTGACAAGGCGGGCGGAAAGGATGTCGAGATCACGCTTCTCGTCAACAATGGCTACAACACCGACAAAAACCTTGCCGAAGGGGTCATTGGCCAGCTGGAAAAACTTGGTCTGCGCGTCATCATCAATGCCCTCGACAGCAATCAGCGCGATGCCGCAAATTATGGCGGGCGTTTCGACTGGATGATCATGCGCCATCATGCGGAACTTGCATCGGTCGTGCAGAATACGGAACAGCTGGCACCAACCGGCCCGCGCACCAGCTGGCACCACCGCGCACCTGAGGGAGGCCAGCTCGACCTGATGCCCTTCGAACAGCAACTGGTCGACGTGGTGAACAAGTTCATTTCAAGCCAGGACAAGGACGAACGTGCCGAACTGATGAAGCAGTACCAGAAGATTTACACTGCCAATGTCAACACGGTTGGCCTGACCGAATATTCCGGCGCGCTGATCATCAACAAGCGTTTTTCCAATATACCATCCGGCGCTCCGATCTTCATGTTCAACTGGGCGGAAGATACGATCATTCGCGAGCGTGTATTCGCCAAGGCCGACAAACAGGGTGATTATGAATTGTTCCCCGAACAGCTGCCGGGAAAGCCGGGCGGCGATGGTCCTATGAACTGAGCCTCCCAAGCTCTGACTTTCCGGCCGCACGCTGGTGCGGCCGGAGGGTGCCGCGATTGCGTTAGTTTTGAACCAGGCAAACACAGAGAAGTGAACCGGCCCATGTTACGATTCCTGCTTGTGCGTATTGCATCTGCCATTCCAGTGCTGTTCGTCCTGAGTGTAGTGACCTTCGCCATCATCCAGGCGCCCCCTGGCGACTATTCCGATTACATCCGCTCGCAATTGATCAATCAGGGCGGTGCTTCCTTCGAGGCTGCCGACGCCCAGGCACAGGCCTATCGTGTCGCCAATGGCCTCGACAAGCCCCTGCCCGTCCAGTACGTCAATTGGGTCGTCGGCATGGTGACACGCGGCGATTTCGGCCACAGCCTTTTTTACAACAAACCGGTGGCCGACGTGGTCGGCGAGCGGCTGCCGCGCACCCTGCTGCTGGCACTTACCTGTCACATCCTGGCGTCAGTTATCGGCATCAGCTTTGGAATATTGGCGGCAACACGGCAATATTCCTGGGTCGACAGCCTGTTGTCGGGAATATCGTTTCTCGGCATGACGGTGCCGCGCTTTCTGATGGCACTGATCATCGTCTACATACTTGTGTTTCATTTCAACGTCTCGGAGATCGGTAGTTTCCATTCGGCACGTTACGGCGGCGCTCCGTGGTCATGGGGCAAATTCGTCGATCTTGCCCAGCACGTCTGGCCGGTTGTCGCCATCGCCACATTTGGCGGGCTTGCCTACAATATGCGCGTGATGCGCGGCAATCTGCTCGATACGCTCAATGCCCAGTATGTCGAAACCGCCCGCGCCAAGGGCCTGAGCGAGGGTGCGGTTATCATGCGGCACGCTGTTCCCAACGCGATGCATCCGTTGATCATGTATCAGGGCGTGGTCTTGCCCTACATGCTGACCGGTGAGATCGAGACTGCCATTATCTTTGCCCTGCCGACCGTTGGTCCAGCCATCGTCGGATCAATGTGGGTGGGCGATGTCTATGTCACCGCAACCTTCATGCTCGTGCTTTCAGCGACATTGATCGTGGGCAATATCATTGCCGACCTGCTTCTCGCCTTGATGGATCCGCGCGTCCGGCAATATGGGGAGGCAAGCTGATGCAGATGCACGTCCAATCCCGCGCACATGTGGCGGAAGTCATTGATAACCAACGCGGCAATGAGAGCTACATCGCGCTTGTGTGGCGGCGCTTGAAGCGATCCTGGACAGGCATGACCGGTCTCGTTCTTGTCTGCCTCCTGCTCGTCATGGCAATCTTCGCCGGCTTTTTTCGCACCAGTTGATCCAAAGCAGACCGATATCGGATTTGCACCACCGGAAGCCGTCCGCTTCTTTGACAAGGACGGCAATTTTGCATTGCCCCCCCGGACCTATCCCATAGCAGAAACCGAAGAGCTGGACCCGGTTACATTCCAGCCAATCGTCGGACCCGACTATGACAATCCCCGCTTGCTTGGATTTTTTGTACGAGGCTTCGAATACCGGCTCTTCGGCATTATTCCATCAGACCGTCATTTCTTCGGCACGCTTGATGGAAAGCCGGTGCATTTCCTCGGGACGGACAAATTCGGACGTGATGTCCTGTCCCGTGCCGTTTATGGCTCACGCATCTCGCTGATGATTGCGCTGATCGTGGTGTTTATCGTCACCGTGGTCGGTACAACCGTGGGTCTGGTCTCCGGCTATTTCGGCGGGCGGTTCGATTCGTGGACCCAGCGCTTCGTTGAGCTGGTTCTGGCATTCCCGCAATTGCCACTCTATCTCGCCTTGAGCTCGCTTATTCCTGTGACCGCACCGACGAATGTCTTCCTTGCCTTCGTCATTATCGTCATGTCGGCGCTCGGCTGGGCACAGATGTCGCGCGAAGTACGCGGCAAGACGCTGGCCCTTGCACGGATCGAATATGTCCGTGCCGCCATGGCCGTGGGCGCTACCGACCGGCGCATCATCTTCCAGCATATTTTCCCCAACGTGCTGAGCCATGTGATCGTTGCCGTCACGCTCGCCATCCCGCACGTGGTGCTTCTGGAATCCTTTCTTGGCTTTCTCGGATTTGCCGTCAAACCGCCGCTGATTTCCTGGGGACTGATGCTGCAGGATACCGCTACCTACTCGGTCATCGGTTCCTATCCGTGGATACTCACCCCCGTTGCCTTCGTGCTCCTCACCGTCTTTGCGTTCAACGCGCTCGGTGATGGTTTGCGCGATGCCGTTGACCCTTATTGAGGCTTGAAGCGATGCAGATTTCCGATCTCAGAACGATTGCTCCAGGTCAACGGCAAGACCACGCGGCACACAGCGGCGCGCCGATCATCAGCGCCAGCAATATCGCTGTAAAGTTCAAGGTCGAAGGTGGAATCGTCGATGCCGTCAAAGACGTTTCCTTTCAGCTCTATCGAGGCGAAACCATTGCCATTGTCGGCGAGGTCTGGGTCCGGCAAATCCGTAACTGCCCGCACGATCATGGGTCTTCTGACAAAGCGGGCCGTAGTCTCCGGGACGGCGAAGATCGACTATGACGGCAAGAACGTGTTGAAATTCTCGGATCGCGAACGGCGCAAACTGCGTGGTGACCGCATGTCCATGATTTTTCAGGAACCGATGAGTTCCCTCAATCCGATCTATACGGTCGGCAGTCAGATCGTCGAGGCCATTCGCGTGCATCGTCGCGTCAGCCGGCGCGAGGCGCAAAAGCGTGCGCTCGAGCTGCTGGTACAGGTGCAAATTCCTGATCCGGATCCCGGCTCAACCAGTATCCGCACCAGCTCTCAGGAGGTCAGCGCCAGCGCGTAATGATTGCCATGGCGCTCGCCAACAATCCTGACGTACTTATCGCCGATGAGCCGACGACAGCACTGGATGTCACAGTCCAGGCCCAGATTCTCAACCTCATCCGGGATTTGCAGAAGCGGCTCGGAATGGCGGTGATCCTCATCACCCATGATCTAACTGTCGTCCGGCAGTTTTCCGACTATGTCTATGTCATGCAGAACGGCGAAGTGCGGGAACACAATACGACGGCAGCGCTTTTTGAAAACCCGCGTCACCCCTACACCCGTCATCTGCTCGGTTCGGAGCCGACGGGACAAGCCAATCCGATGCCGGCAAATTGCGAGGCTATTCTGGAAGGCAAGGCAGTAAGGGTTTCCTATATGTTGAAGCGCGGCGGCTTCTTCAAGCCGCAGCTGCACGAACTTGTAGCCGTCGACAGCCTCAATCTGAAACTTCACCGGCACGAAACGTTGGGCATCGTCGGTGAATCCGGCTCGGGCAAAACGACATTCGGTCAGGCACTTGTCCGGCTCATCAACACCGACAGCGGTGAGATCTATTTCGATCGCCAGCCGATCCATAGGAAAACCCGGGAGGAGATGCGCCCGCTGCGATCGCGCATGCAAATCGTGTTCCAGGATCCTTTTGCCTCACTCAATCCGCGCATGTCCGTGGGGCAGATTATCGAGGAAGGGCTAATCATCAACAGGATTGGCCAGAACCGTGCAGAGCGCCTTGAACGTGTGCAGGAGGCTTTGACCTGCGCAGGCATGCCTCACAATATTCTCTCGCGCTTTCCCCATGAATTCTCCGGCGGCCAACGCCAACGCATCGCCATTGCCCGCGCTATTGTGCTTGAGCCGGAATTCATCCTTCTCGACGAGCCGACATCGGCGCTCGATCTGTCGGTCCAGGCCCAGATCATCGACCTGTTGCGCAAGCTGCAGGACGACTGCGGCCTCAGTTACCTGTTCATTTCCCACGATCTGAAAGTAGTCCGTGCCCTCTGCCATCGCGTGATGGTGATGCAACACGGCAAGATCGTCGAAGAGGGCCCCGTTGACGAAGTCCTCTCCCAACCCAAGACCGCCTACACCGAACGGCTCGTCAAAGCCGCATTCGAGGTAGCCGCATAATCCTCCCGGAGACTGCCATGCCAAGACAACAACCCAAAATTACCTTCATCGGAGCCGGATCGACGGTCTTCATGAAAAACATCATCGGCGATGTGCTGCAGCGCCCCGCTTTGTCGGGCGCAACGATCGCGCTGATGGACATCAACCCGCAGCGCCTTGCGGAAAGCGAAATAGTTGCGGGCAAGCTTGCTCGGACGCTTGACGCCAACGCGGCCATAGAAACCTATTCCGACCAGCGCCGGGCTCTCCAGGATGCCGACTTCGTCGTTGTTGCATTCCAGATCGGCGGCTACGAACCTTGTACGGTCACCGATTTCGAGGTCCCAAAGAAGTATGGCTTGCGCCAGACCATTGCTGATACGCTCGGTGTCGGTGGCATAATGCGAGGCCTGCGTACGGTTCCGCATCTATGGAAAATCTGCGAGGATATGCTCGCCGTCTGCCCTCGGGCCATTCTCTTGCAATATGTGAATCCGATGGCGATCAACACCTGGGCGATTGCGGAAAAATACCCGGCCATCCGGCAGGTTGGCCTGTGCCATTCGGTTCAGGGAACCGCCGGCGAGCTCGCTCGCGATCTCGACATTCCCATTGCGGAGATTCGCTATCGCGCGGCCGGCATCAACCATATGGCGTTCTACCTGCAATTCGAGCACCAGCTGCCGGACGGCAGTTATCGCAATCTTTATCCGGATCTGGTGCGCGGTTATCGCGAGGGCCGTTTGCCAAAGCCCAGCGACTGGAATCAACGCTGCCCCAACAAGGTGCGGTATGAGATGCTGACGAGGCTCGGCTATTTCGTAACGGAAAGCTCCGAGCATTTTGCCGAATACACGCCCTATTTCATCAAGGATGGCCGTGATGATTTGATTGAAAAAGTTCGGTATTCCGCTGGATGAATACCCAAAGCGCTGCATCGAGCAGATTGAACGCTGGAAGGATCAGGCGGAGAGCTTTGCGAAGGCCGACACGATCGAGGTGAATGAGAGTCACGAATATGCATCATCCATCATGCATTCGGTGTGGACCGGCGAACCGTCCGTGATTTACGGCAATATACGCAATAATGGCTGCATCACCTCTCTGCCTGCCGATTGCGCGGTGGAAGTGCCGTGCCTTGTCGACGCATCGGGCATCCAACCAACCTTCGTTGGTCCGCTGCCGCCGCAACTAACCGCTTTGATCCGGACCAATGTCAACGTGCAGGAACTGACCGTTCAAGCCCTGATGACAGAAAACCGTGATCATATCTATCATGCCGCCATGATGGACCCGCATACTGCGGCAGAGCTCGATCTCGACCAGATATGGTCGCTTGTCGATGACCTTCTCGCCTCTCACGGCGAATGGCTGCCCGCCTGGGCAAGGGCAAAATAACTCAAACAGCGGTGTCATTGTCGCCATGGCGCCGCTCTCTCGCCTTGACCCGACAGGCCGGGCTCAACCGCCGGGGCGGTGATCGTCGCCTTTTGTCTTGCCGCGCCGATCAAGGCTCAGTATTGAGAATCGGGCACCACAACCAGCTTGCCGACAAAGTTTTTTGCCATGAAATCGGTCTGCGCTTTATGGAACTCGGACAGCCGGTAGACACCACCGACAAGCGGCTTGATCTTGCCTTCCTCAATATAGCGGACTATGCGGCGGAAATCGCCTCGCGTCCCCTGTGAAGAGCCATGCAGGGCGAGCTGCTTGAGGTACATCGTGCGCAGGTCGAGTTGCACAACCGGTCCGCCAATCGCACCAGCCGTGGTATAACGGCCCTCGGCGCGCAGGATACGCAACAGATCATTGAATATCGCACCACCTACAAGATCGGCAACGACATCGATCGGCCTGCCGCCTGTGGCACTATTGACGGCCGCGACAAGATCTTGCGTTCCGCGGGTGATTACCGCCTCGGCGCCAATATCCTTGAGCGCCTGTTCCTTGCCGGGGCCAACGATCGCGTATGGAATAGCCCCGCGCGCCCTGGCCAGCTGAACAATACCGGATCCGACGCCGCCAGACGCGCCAGTTACAAGTATTCGCTCACCGGTCTTAAGACCAGCGCGCTCCAGCATCTGTTCGCCCGTAAGGTACGCACAACAGAACGTGGCAAGCTCGACATCGCTCATCGCGGTGTCGACAAAGTGGGCGTTTTCCGCAGGGACCGTGACGTACTCTGCATAGCCGCCATCGCGGCCATGCCCGATGTAGTCGATATCGGCCAAACTGTCGTCGTCGCGATTATAGATCGAGAAGTCTACCATCACGCGTTGGCCGATGCGCTCTTGCGGCACGCCGTCACCAACCGCAGCGATGTTGCCGACGATGTCCGTACCCTGGATCCGCGGAAAGGTGAGTGTCGGTTCCTGCCGGCGCCAGGTGGAAACTGCACCTGCATCTTCCTCGGTGCCATAGGCGCCTTCGCGCACCCAGACATCGGTATTATTCATGCCGCAGGCCGTGATCGCTATCGACACTTCACCGGCTGCCGGTGCCGGGACGAGGACGTCTTGGCTGTAGACGAGCTTGTCGAGACCGCCGTGGCCAACGAGTTGAACCGCGGCCATGGTCTTTGGAAACTTCTCATGCATCGTCGTTATTATCCTCAGAGTGTCCTGGCTACGGATTCAACAGCATCGGCTGCGGCTTTGACGACAATATCCGCCTCGACAGGCGTCAGGCAGAGTGGCGGCGCGAAACCGAGTATATCGCCCTGCGGCATGGCCCGGCCAATGACACCGCGTTCCGCCAATGCAGCAGCGATGCGCGGACCGACTTTCAATGCCGGATCGAAGAATTTGCGATCGTCCTTGTCGGCCACAAATTCGACCGCTGCCAGCATGCCATCACCGCGGACATCGCCGACGATCGGATGACTGGCGAGCGCTTGCCTCAGCTGCTCCCGGAAATACGCGCCGGTTTCACCGGCGTTGGTGACGAGATCGAGCTTGTCGATCAATTCGAGATTGGCAACACCGGCTGCGGCGCAGATTGGATGGGCCGAATAGGTCCAGCCATGTCCGAGCGCACCGAGCATGTCGGAGCCTTTCACCAGCACCTGCCAGACCTTATCCGAAACGATCACACCGGAAAGCGGCGCATAGGCGGAGGTCAATCCCTTGGCGATGGTGATCAGATCCGGTTGAATCCCGTAGTGATCGGAACCGAACATGGTGCCAAGGCGGCCAAACCCGGTCACGACCTCGTCAGCGATCAAAAGAATGTCGTATTTATTGAGGACCGCCTGGATGTGCTTCCAATAATGCGCTGGGGGCGGAACGATACCTCCCGTTCCAAGGATCGGCTCACCGATGAAGGCGGCGATCGTCTCAGGACCC
Organism: Phyllobacterium sp. A18/5-2; assembly: GCF_025452215.1. Taxonomy (NCBI): domain Bacteria; kingdom Pseudomonadati; phylum Pseudomonadota; class Alphaproteobacteria; order Hyphomicrobiales; family Phyllobacteriaceae; genus Phyllobacterium; species Phyllobacterium sp. A18/5-2. The sequence continues at coordinate 280,177 of NZ_CP104968.1, forward strand.
TCCACCAAAATCATCTCTTCCAGCTTGTCCGCGCACTGTTGTGAGAACTGCTCCTCGCTCATCGCGCGATCTTCGCGGCGGAAATAATAGGGCGCTTCGGTGTGCAAGATTGGTGCGAGCGGCAAATCGAAAGCGTTGTGAAACAGTTCGAGGCCAGTCAGACTGCCGGTCATGACTCCCGAGCCGTGATAGCCGCGCCAGCGCGAGATGATCTTCTTCTTCTCGGGACGCCCAAGTACATTATTGTAGTACCAAACCAGCTTGATATTGGTTTCATTCGCATCCGAACCGGACAGACCGAAATAAACGCGGCTCATCCCCTTTGGCGCGCGATCGATGATCATTTTGGCCAAAGTGATCGAGGCATCCGTGCCATGGCCGACATAGGCGTGGTAGTAAGCGAGCTCCCTGGCCTGCTTGGCAATTGCTTCAGCAATTTCTGTCCGCCCATAGCCGACATTGACGCAATAGAGCCCGGCGAACGCATCGATGCTCGTCCGCCCTGTGCTGTCGGTGATGTGAACGCCCTCGCCGCCCCTGATGATGCGTGTCGGTGTTTCGCCTCGCGCATGGGTGCCCATATGCGTCGAAGGGTGGAAGAAGTGGTCGCGATCCCAGGCGTTCAGTTCGTTCGAGCGGTCAAGCATGATTGAATTCCTTGTTCTCAGTCAAATACTGCGTGTCGATGCAAAGATATTTGAGTTCGGTGAACGCCTCGATTCCATGGCGCGAGCCCTCACGGCCCAGGCCGGATTGCTTGATGCCGCCAAAGGGAACCGGCGCGCCGGTGATCTTGACGCGATTTATCGCCACCATGCCGTATTCGAGGCGGCGGCCAAGCCGCAGCATGCGCGCGCCATCTCTTGTCACGGCATAAGCGACAAGTCCATATTCGGTGGCATTGGCCCGTGCGACAACCTCGTCCTCGGAATGAAACGCGCTGATGGCCGCTACCGGTCCAAACGTTTCCTCGCGCATGATCAGCGCATCATCCGGGACATCGGTCAGAACGGTTGGCTGATAAAACAGCTCCCCCTGCCCCGTGACGCTTGCCGCCGACAATGCATCGAGCGCCTCGGGCCAAGGCGTCGGCGACCTGTTCCTCCACTTTTCTTATTGCACGCTCATGCATCAAGGGACCAATGACAGCATCGAGGCTCAATCCAGCCGCGACTTTGAGGTCTGCTACTCTCCTGGCAAATGCTGCAGCAAAGTCATTGTGGATCGGGCCTTCGACATAGATCTCGATTGGCGGCGAGGCAATCCTGCCCTGACGTTGCGAACTTGGCATTGATGGCGATATCGACGGCGCGGCCGATATCGGCGTCGGCGAAGATTATCAGTGGTGCGTGGCCGCCAAGCTCCATGATCAGGTTTTTCATCGTTGGCGCGCATTGCGCAGCGATCAAACGGCCAATTTCCGTCGACCCGGTGAAGCTCAGCGCGCGAACGCGCGCATCTGCGCAAAGCCGCCCCACAATGGTTGCGGCGTCGCCAGTGACAATGTTGAAAACACCCGCCGGAATTTCCGCGCGGTCGGCAAGTTCGGCCAATGCCAATGCAGACAGCGGCGTCTCCGACGATGGATGAGCGACGATCGTGCAACCGGCCGCCAAAGCCGCCGCAGCCTTTCGCGTCAGCATCGCCGATGGAAAGTTCCACGGGGTAACGACACCGACAACGCCCACGGGTTCGCGCCGGACCATCATCTCGGCGCCCACAAGATGACCGGTCACGCCTTCAGCGTTAAGGCGCTTGGCTTCTTCCGCATACCATTCGACGAAGGACGCCGCATAGTCGATCTCGCCGCGCGATTCTTCGAGCGGTTTGCCCTGCTCCAACGTCATGATGAGAGCCAAATCTTCTTTGGCTTGCAGGATCAGCTCGTACCAGCAGCGCAGTTTGGCCGCGCGCTCCTGCGGCAGTAGATCCCGCCACAATGGGAAGGCTCTGGCCGCAGCGTCGATCGCAAGGTTCGTCTGGCCGGAATTGAGCTTGGACACCCAGCCAATCGCTTCGCCGGACGCCGGGTCATTGACCTCGAACGTTTGACCCGCATCGCCGGCCCGCCATTGCCCATCGACATAGGCGAGTTCGCGCAGCATGCGGCGGTCTTGCAGGCCGTCGAGGGCCGGATGGCGGTCTGGTCGTGCGAAATGGGCGGACATGCGGCTCTCCCGAAAAATACTCGGTTACAAGGCTCGCATGAAGGAGAGGAGAGAGAGACTGTTTCCCGCTGCTATCGAAGAGAGATCGTCTTCATGGGGGCAGGTATGCAGAGAAATCGACTAATTTGGCTCAGCCGCGGTTATCAGATCCGCGACAGGGAGCACCACCTCATCCTTGACGGTTTTGGTGACGATATAGGTGAAATAGCGGTCGATGCCGATTTCGCGCTGCAGGAGGCTGTCGACCAGGCGCTGATAGGAATCGATGTCACGCGCCATGACCTTCAGGACATAGTCGACGCCACCCCCGACCGACCAGCATGTCACAACCTCGGGTATCGTCTTGATTGCCCGTTCAAATCGGTCAAAATCCGTCTGGCGATGGGCTCCGAGTGTTACTTCCATCAGCACAGTGGTTACGGGCGTCACAAGCCGCAAAGCAAGCCGGGCGTGGTAGCCGGTAATGACCCCCGCCTTCTCCAGCCGTCGCAGACGCGTCCAGCACGGAGTTGGCGATATTCCAACACGTTCGGCCAAGGCAAGCTTGGTGATCCGGCCCTCACGCTGGATTTCGTCAAGGATGCGAATATCAATCGGATCGAGCTTTAGCGATGTCATTTCCTGCCTACTTTTGTGCCCAATAACCATGACGTTGTGATTTTTCGATTGTCAATTGCACTGACTTGGATCACTTATAAATCATGACATTATGGCGTCCAGATCCAAGTACACTTCGCCGTCCAGCCTATCTGGCTTTGGCCGAACAGATTGCACGTGCAATCGCCGATGGCAAACTTGAAAGCGGTACACGTCTCCAGACCCATCGACAGATGGCCGACGAACTACGCCTGTCCGTACAAACCGTCAGCCGGGCCTATGAGGAACTCATCCGGCGCAATCTGATTTCCGGTGAAACCGGACGCGGTACTTTCGTGCGTTCATTGCGACGCGAGCCGGACCCGCCCTACCTGCCCGAGCGGCTCGGCGAAGTCATCGACCTTTCAATCCTGAAACCAGTCTGCGAACCAATGCATCTTGAGCGCATGAAGAAAGCCCTTGGCTGGCTGGCGGAAAATCTGCCTGCAAGCTCGGCGCTGTCCTTCCGGCCCAATGTCGTATTTCCACGTCATCGCGCCGTCGCTGTTGAGTGGCTACGCACCTGTGGGCTTGATGTCCCGGCATCCAACATCAGCCTGACGAACGGCGCGACTGCTGCAATGACGGTTGCGCTGATGAGCGCTGCACCGCCCGGATCCACGGTTGCAACCGAGGGCATTGGGCACCATACGCTCACGCCGCTTGCCTCCTACCTCGGTCTGACGCTCCAAGGGCTTGCGATCGACGAACAGGGCATCATTCCGGAAGCTCTGGATGAATGCTGCCAAGAGCACGGTATTCGTGCGGTTTTCGTGCAACCATCGGTGATCAACCCGACCGCAACGCTCATGGGTTTGGAGCGGCGCGCGGCTCTCGTCGAAGTCGCCCGACGGCACGACATTGCGATCATCGAGAGCGACGTGCTCGGTCCACTCGTGGAGGATCGCCCCCCTCCGATTGCAGCACTGGCGCCGGAACGCACCCTTTATTTCACCAGTTTTACCAAGATCGTGCTACCTGGACTGCGTATTGGATACCTCGTTGCGCCGGATCGCTATGTGGCTGCTGTCGCCAATCGGCACCTTGTTTCCAACTGGATGGCAACGCCGATTATTGCTGAGATTGCAACCCGCTGGGTGTCCGACGGGACCGCAATGGAACTCGTCAATTGGCAGCGGGAAGCGCTGCGAACCAGACACACCACTGCATCGGAAGTTCTGGCCGGCATTCCATTTCTCTCGCATCCTCAGAGTCTCCATGTCTGGTTGCCATTGATCGGAGAACGGACTGAAGAAGCCTTTGTCGCCCATGCGCGGCTGCAAGGTGTGGCCATAGCGCCCGGCACGTCTTTCCGGATTTCGCAGGAACAATGGCATCCCGCCGTTCGTATTTCTCTCGGCTCCACAACCGAGACTGAATTACGCACCGGACTTGGCGTCGTGGCCAACCTGCTACACGGCGACCAGGAACATCTGTTGCTTGCGATTTAACCGCTTCGCCTCAAATTTCATCACGATCGCCTAAATTGTCATGATTTAATTTTTACAATTGACATGATTTGATAAGTCTCCCATCGTTATGTGCATGAGGTTGTCTCAACCAGGAGGAGACACGCATGCCCGCACTGAACGGTCCGCCAATCATTGAGATCAACGGCATCAGCAAGAGCTTTGGCGCGTTCAAGGTTCTGAACGATCTGTCGTTCAGTGTTGCGCCGGGCGAGAAGCTGGCTCTGATTGGTCCGTCCGGTTCGGGCAAGACCACAATTCTGCGTATCCTGATGACATTGGAAGGCATCGACGGCGGCGATATCAAGGTCGACGGCGATGATCTTTACAAGATGCAACGCAACGGCAAGTTGCAGCCGGCGGACGAAGCGCACCTTCACAGGATGCGCGAGAAGATCGGCATGGTGTTTCAGTTGTTCAACCTGTTTCCGCATAAGTGCGTTCTCGACAACGTTACCCTCGCACCCATGCTGACCAAGGGCGTTGCACGCAAGGATGCCGAACGGCATGCGATGGAATTGCTCGAAATGGTTGGACTTGCCGACAAGGCGAAGTCGATGCCATCGCAGTTGTCGGGGGGCCAAAAGCAGCGCGTCGCCATTGCGCGAGCCCTCGCTCTGAAGCCCAAGATCATGCTTTTTGACGAAGTGACGTCAGCACTGGATCCTGAGCTCGTGGAGGAAGTGCTGAATGTCCTTTGGAAGCTTTGCCGCGAGACGGACATGACGATGCTGCTCGTGACCCATGAGATGGGCTTTGCCCATGATTTTGCTGATCGCGTCCTGTTCTTCGATCGCGGCCGTATCGTCGAGGATGGCAAGCCAGACGAAATATTCAGACATCCGAAGCAGGAACGGACACAGGCTTTCCTGAAAAAGATCATCGCCGCCGGTCACCGTGTTTGAAGACGCGGCCGCGACGAGTTGGGCACACAAGAAAACCAAAGGAGCTGGGAACATGATCGAACAAAAAAAAATAAGCGCATTTTTGGGGGCCGCCGCACTTGCCGCACTGGCATCATCCATGCCGGCCAAGGCAGATGAAGCATTGGATAAATTGAAGGCACAGGGCTTTGCCCGCATCGCCATCGCCAACGAACCGCCGTTTACGGCAGTGAAGGCCGACGGAACCGTTTCTGGCGCTGCGCCGGATGTAGCGCGTGCTGTCTTCAAGAAGCTCGGCGTAAATGATGTTGTCGCGTCGATTTCGGAATACGGCGCGATGATTCCGGGACTTCAGGCCGGCCGGCATGATGTCGTAACCGCCGGTCTCTTCATGAAACCCGAGCGCTGCAACGCCGTTTCCTATTCGGAACCCATCCTTTGCGACGCAGAGGCATTCCTGGTGAAAAAAGGCAATCCGAAAGGTTTCAAGAGCTATGCCGATATCGCCAAGGACGAAAAGGCCACGATCGGAGCGCCGGGGGCGGCACTGAAGAACGTCTCGCGTTGGAAGCCGGCGTGCCGCGTGACCGTGTCATCGTCGTGCCGGATGGCCAGAGCGGCCTGAAGATGCTGCAAGATGGCCGAATCGACACATATTCTTTGCCCGTCCTGTCGATCAACGATCTCGTCAAGAAGGCCAACGACCCGAACCTCGAAGTGATCGCCCCGGTTCAGGGCGCACCCGTCTATTGCGACGGCGCGGCCTTCCGCAAAGGCGATACTGCGCTTCGCGATGAGTTCGACAAGGTTCTGGCCGAGATGAAAACATCTGGCGAATTCGCCAAGATCGTGGAGCCCTATGGATTTTCGGCTCAGGCGGCAATGTCCACCACACGCGAAAAGCTCTGCGCGGCCAAGTAACCGCCTGGCCCGCGACCGCTCCGCCCTATGCGGAGCGGTCTCCAGTAGTTCCAGCAAAGGTTTGTAAGCGATGGGCCAATGGGCCGGCTATCTGCAACTCATTCTTGACGGTGCGATTGTAACCATTCAGCTGACGCTGATGGGTTCGGCACTTGCGCTTGTCATGGCCTTCCTCGCGGGTCTTGGCCGGCTGTCTCGTTTCGCGCCGGTGCGGTGGCTCGCAACTGCTTATATAGAGTTCTTCCGCGGCACCTCGATCTTCGTGCAATTATTCTGGGCCTATTTCGTCCTGCCGCTGTTCGGCTTTTCACTAACCCCGTTGCAGGCGGGCGTCCTCGCGCTTGGCCTCAATGTGGGCGCCTATGGAGCCGAGGTAGTGCGCGGCGCCATCAAGTCGATCGGCAAGGAGCAATACGAGGCCTGCACCGCGCTCAACTTCAACCGCTGGCAAGGCCTTCGTTACATCATCCTGCCCCAGGCATTCGTGCTGATGCTGCCGACCTTTGGCAACAATGCGATAGAACTTTTGAAAGCTTCGGCCGTGGTGTCCCTTATTTCGCTGACCGACATGACATTTCAAGCCCAGGTGGTACGTGCGCAAACCGGAAACACGCTTGTTCCATTCCTCACCATTCTGGTGCTCTATTTTGCCATCGCCTGCGTCATCACCTTCGCCATTCGAGGCCTTGAACGTCATCTGACGCGCGGCCTCGACGGTATCAGGTCATAGGAGGCGGCAATGGAATGGGATTGGGCCTTCGTCATTCAAATTCTTCCGACCCTATTCGAGGGTGTGAAGATCACTATTCTTGCAACCCTCCTCGGCTCGATCGTTGCCGCCGCAATAGGCCTCGTCATCGCCATTGTCCGGCGGTCGAAGAACCGGCTCGTATCGATCCCCATGGGCTTTGTCGCCGAGTTCATTCGCGGCACGCCACTGCTGGTCCAGCTCTATTTCATCTTCTACGTACTGCCGGATCTCGGCATTACCCTTTCGCCACTCGTTGCGGGCGTGATTGGTCTTGGCTTGCACTACGGGACCTATACGGCGGAGGTCTATCGCGCCGGTATTGACAATGTTGCTCGCGGCCAATGGGAAGCAGCCAAAGCCTGCAATCTCAGTTCGATACAAACATGGACGCAGATCATCCTGCCGCAGGCTTTGCCGCCGATGATCCCTGCCCTCGCCAACTACTTCATCGCCATGTTCAAGGAGACGCCGCTGTTATCGGCAATCACCGTGCTTGAACTCATGAACCAGGCGCGCAGCATCGCAAACTACAACTATCGTTATATTGAACCAATCACCCTGGTCGGCGCATTTTTCCTGATCATCAGCCTGATCTCGGTGGTGGGACTGCGCTGGCTTGAACGCCGCTATGGCAGGATTGATTGAGGAGCATGATCATGGATGCCTTTCCGACAATCCGGCAAACCGCGATGCCGCTTCATTTCGACGATCGCCCGCTCGCAAAACGCGTCGGGCTCGTCATTCTCGCGACGGATCACACGACCGAACCGGATTTCCAGCGCATGGTCGCCAGCGACCGTATCGGTGTCTATACGGCGCGCATTCCTTATGCCAATCCGACGACCCCGGACAACCTCCGGCGCATGCAGCCTTCGCTCACGGAGGGCGCCAGACTGATCCTTCCGGATGAGGATCTGGACGTTATCTGTTATTCCTGCACCTCCGCCTCGGTTGTCATTGGCGACGACGAAATCGAAACTGCGATCAACCGTGCCAAACCGGCTGTTCCGGTGGTAACGCCCCCGCTGGCCGCAGTCAGGGGATTGCAGGCCCTCGGTGCGCGGCGCATCAGCATTCTCACACCCTACACGATCGAAACCAGCACCCCAATGGCGCATTATTTCACTGCCAAAGGCTTCGAAATCGCCACCTTTACCTGCCTTGGCCTCGAAGATGACCGCGAGATGGCGCGGATCAACTTGCCGTCGCTGGTTTCCGCAGCCCGCGAGGCAACCGCAAAAGATGCAGATGCCCTGTTCATTTCCTGTACGGCGGTGCGCGCCGCCAGCCTCGTGCCGCAGATCGAGCAAGCAATCGGAAGGCCGGTCGTCAGCAGCAATCTGGCGACCGCGTGGGTTACGCTTCGTATCTGTGATGACGACGCCCCTCGTCCGGAACTGGGGAGCCTGATGGCACAGCCCATGGCGAGTTGGTAAGTGATGACTTACAATTTTGTAACTCTTGCCGATATCGAGAAAGCCCGCAGGCGGCTTGAAGGCAAGGTGGTGCGCACACCGGCCGTTCAATCAGTTGCCCTGTCGGAAAGACTGGGGGTGCCGGTGTTCCTGAAGCTGGAACACCGCCAATCCACTGGCAGCTTTAAACTGCGTGGCGCAACAAATGCCCTTGGCAATTTGACGGCAGCAGAAAAAGCAGCGCGGTGTCGTGGCGGCCTCGACCGGCAATCACGGACGGGCGCTTGCTTATGCCGCGGGTCTTGAAGGTATTCACGCGGTCATCTGCATGTCCAGCCTGGTTCCATACAACAAGGTCGAGGAAATCCGCCGTCTCGGTGCCGAGATCCGCATTATCGGAAGATCGCAGGATGACGCACAGGAAGAAGTCAATCATCTGGTTCGTGACAGCGGGCTCACTATGGTGCCGCCATTCGACAATGCAGCCATCATCGCCGGTCAAGGCACGCTTGGCCTGGAGATTGTCGAAGACGTTCCTGACGCCGATACCGTCCTTGTTCCCGTTTCGGGCGGGGGCCTCGCGTCGGGGGTTTCGGCCGCGATCAAGGGCTTGCGGGCTTCGACGACGATCATCGGCGTTTCGATGAACCGGGGCGCTGCGATGCGCGCCAGTCTCGATGCCGGAAAGCCGGTGGTCGTTCCAGAAAGCGAAAGTCTGGCGGATCTCGCTTGGCGGCGGCATCGGGCTCGATAATCGACTCACCTTCGCAATGGTGCGGGAGCTGGTCGACGACGTAATCCTGCTCTCCGAAGACGAAATAGCTGCGGGCATGTCACATGCCTATGCACAGGAGCGCGAGGTCATCGAGGGCGCCGCTGCTGTCGGTATCGGCGCCCTGCTCGCGGGAAAGGTGCAGGCAAAAGGGCCGGTCGTCGTCATTCTTTCCGGCCGCAATGTGGATATGGACCAGCACCGGCACATTGTCTGCGCAACCAACCAGAGCGAAAGGACTGCGCCATGTCCCGCATGACAATCCTGACCGAAGCGGATTTGCGCAAGATCGTGTCACTTGATCTCGATGCCGTCGCTTGCGTGGAGGCCGCCTTCGAAGCGCTCGCGACCAGAGCGGTGGCCATGCCACCCATCCTTAGGCTCGACATTCCGGAATATCGCGGTGAAGTCGATGTCAAGACCGCCTATGTGCCCGGCATCGATGGTTTTGCCATCAAGATCAGTCCGGGATTCTTCGACAATCCCAAGCTCGGCCTTCCGAGCGTCAACGGCATGATGGTTCTGCTGAGCAGCCGGACGGGTCTGGTCGAAGCGTTGCTGCTCGATAACGGCTATTTGACCGACATACGTACGGCGGCTGCAGGTGCCGTGGCAGCTCGACATTTGTCCCGGCCGGAATCACGCGTTGCTGCGATCTTCGGAGCCGGCGTACAGGCCCGCCTGCAGCTTGAAGCCCTGACCCTCGTCCGCCCCATAACGCACGCCCGCATTTGGGCCCGTGACACCGCCAAGGCGCAGCAAGCCGCACGCGAATTGACCGATAAGCTCGAAATTGCTGTAAGCGGCGTAAGCGATGCTAAAGAGGCAATCCGCGATGCGGATATCGTCGTGACGACGACACCCTCGAGCGAACCAATACTGCGGCAAAACTGGCTGCAGTCGGGTCAGCATATTACCGCCATGGGATCGGACGCCGAGCACAAGAACGAGCTCGATCCTGCCATGATCGCGAAGGCTGATCTCTATGTCGCCGATAGCCTCAAACAGACACGCCGCCTCGGTGAGCTTCACCATGCCATCGAAGCCGGATTGGTAGAGGCTAACACGGGATTTTCCGAACTTGGCTCGGTGATCGCTGGATCGGCACAAGGCCGGCCATCGCCCGACGCAATCACCATCGCCGACCTGACGGGTACAGGGGTGCAGGACACCGCCATCGCCACGTTTGCCCGGGATCGCGCCATTCGGGCGAATGCCGGGACGAATTTCGAAAGTTGATACGGGCTTCGGCCCAAGCATGAGGAAACAACCATGACCGAGCCAAATCTGAAATTCACGCGACAGGAATTCGCTGAAAGATTGAAGAAAACCCGCACCGCCATGCACAAGCGCGGCATCGACCTTCTCATCTGCAGCGATCCTTCCAACATGGCGTGGCTAACGGGTTATGATGGCTGGTCATTCTATGTGCACCAGGCCGTCATTGTACCGCCGGAGGGCGAGCCGATCTGGTACGGCCGTGGACAGGACGCAAACGGCGCGAAGCGCACAGCGTATTTGGCGCATGACAATATCATCGGCTATCCGGATCACTATGTTCAGTCGACTGAGCGCCATCCCATGGATTTTCTGTCGAAGATTATTGCAGAACGGGGCTGGGACAAGCTGACGATCGCTGTGGAGATGGATAATTACTGGTTTTCTGCCGCCGCATTCGCATCCTTGCAGAAGCATTTGCCCAATGCCCGCTTTGTTGACGGGACAGCACTTGTCAACTGGCAACGCGCGGTGAAAAGCCCGACAGAACTCGACTACATGCGTAGAGCAGCCCGCATCGTTGAAGTCATGCACCAGCGTATCGTGGACAAGGTCGAACCCGGCATGCGGAAATGCGATCTTGTGGCAGAGATCTACGATGCGGGTATCCGCGGGACCGGCGGATTCGGTGGCGATTATCCGGCTATTGTTCCTCTGTTGCCATCAGGCGCAGATGCCTCGGCGCCTCATCTTACCTGGGACGACAAGCCGATGAAAGTCGGGGAAGGTACATTCTTCGAGATTGCCGGGTGCTATAACCGCTATCATGTGCCGCTTTCACGCACTGTGTTTCTCGGCAAACCGACCCAAGAGTTTCTCGATGCAGAAAAGGCGACACTGGAGGGGATGGATGCGGGCCTCGCTGCGGCGAAGCCGGGCAATGCCTGCGAGGATATCGCCAATGCGTTCTTCGCGGTTCTGAAAAAGTACGGCATCGTCAAGGATAACCGCACGGGCTATCCGATCGGCATTTCCTATCCGCCGGATTGGGGCGAACGGACGATGAGCCTGCGTCCGGGTGACAAGACCGAGCTTAAGCCAGGCATGACCTTCCATTTCATGACGGGCTTGTGGCTCGAGACGATGGGCCTTGAGATCACCGAAAGTATCCTGATCACAGAAACCGGCGTTGAATGCCTTGCCGATGTCCCGCGTAAGCTTTTCGTCAAGAACTGAGGCTGCCATGCGATCTGAGATATTCGGGCCCTCGCCTGTGACACCAACTATCGATCTCGACAGGCATGGTGTGCAGCACGGCTTTTTGCGACTGCCCTATAGCCGCGATGAGTCGGCCTGGGGATCGGTCATGACCCCAATTGCGGTTTTTCGCAATGGCGAAGGGCCAACCGCTCTCCTGACTGGCGGCAATCATGGTGACGAGTATGAAGGACCGATTGCGCTGTTCGATCTGGCCCGCACACTCGACGTCGGCAGCGTCAGCGGTGCGATAATTATCGTTCCGGCAATGAACTACCCGGCGTTTCGCGCCGGCACCCGTACCTCACCCATCGACAAGGGTAATATGAACCGGAGTTATCCCGGCAGGCCCGACGGGACGGTAACCCAGAAGATCGCCGATTATTTTACCCGCGAGCTACTGCCGCGTGCCGACGTGGTGCTGGATTTCCATTCGGGCGGCAAAACCCTCGATTTCGTGCCATTTGCTGCTGCGCATATTCTGCCCGACAAGGTGCAGGAGGCCAAAGGCTTCGACGCAGTCAAGGCCTTCTCCGCCCCGTGGTCGATGCGAATGCTCGAGATTGATGCGGTCGGCATGTATGACACGACCGCAGAGGAAATGGGCAAGGTTTTCGTCACTACCGAACTTGGCGGCGGCGGCACGGCCCGTGCGCAAACGGTAGCCATCGCCAAGCGCGGCGCGATAAACGTTCTGCGACATGCAGGCATCGTGAGTGGTGAAATCGAGCACCGGGAAACGCACTGGCTCGATATGCCTTCAGGGGATTGTTTTGCTTTTGCGGAAGATGACGGGATGATCGAAACAATGGTCGATCTTGGCGATCCAGTCACAGAAGGACAAGTGATCGCCCGGATTCATTCTATCGGCCGGACCGGCACTGCGCCTGCTGAAATTCGGGCAAAACTTGCCGGGCTTCTCGCCGCCCGGCATTTTCCCGGCTTGGTCAAGCCGGGTGACTGTGTCGCTGTGGTGGCCGTGCGGCAGGAAGCAGGCAATTGAGGGGGGTAAACCGATCAGGATCAGTCGTCAGTCGTACAATTGCTGAGGGCGTCTACATCGGCTGAAACAATGTGCCTCAGATTGCGCGTGATTGTTTCAATTGGCCAGTCCCACCAAGCCAAGGCTTCCAACCGCTTTATAACATCCGGCTCGAAGCGTGCTTTGACTGGTTTGGCGGGATTGCCTCCAACAATGGTGTACGGCGGCACATCGGCTGTGACCACCGAACGCGAAGACACGATAGCACCATTGCCGATTTTAACGCCCGGCATGATCAATGCCTCATAGCCTATCCACACATCGTTCCCGACAACTGTGTCACCCTTGTACGGCAATTCGCCGGCCACAGGCATGACTTCCTCCCAACCATTGCCAAATATCTGGAAGGGGTACGTCGAGATACCGGAGAGCTTGTGGTTTGCTCCGTTCATGATGAAGCGAACACCCCGTGCAAGTGCACAGAATTTACCGATCACCAGTTTGTCGCCGATGAAGGGGAAATGGTACAGGACATTGCGTTCAAAATTCTCCGAGTCTTCGGGATCATCGTAATATGTGTAGTCGCCAACGATGATATCGGGATTGGTGACTGTATTCCTGATGAAACAAACCTGCGGAAATCCATCCATTGGATGCTTGTTGTTGGGATCTGGACCGTTCATGGCTGCTCCATCATTCGAATCTGTTCCGGCACGACTTCATCATCGATCTCAACGTCACGTCCTCCCTAGAATGCAAACCTCGGCATTGCCAAGTGCGGCCAGAAAGCCATAGCCAGGAAATGTGGATCAACCCGGCATAGTGCTCGCATAGGCGATGAGCTCAATGGACCCACGGTAAATCATCTCCAGCGCAACGTAGAGAATGATCGCAAGGCCTACATAGGCAATCCAGCGATGCCGCTGAAGCAATCGGGCGATAAAGCTTGCAGCTATGCCCATAAGCGCGATCGAGAGGATCAGGCCGAACACCAACACGGCCAGATGATCGCGCGCAGCTCCTGCCACGGCCAGTACATTGTCCAGGGACATCGACACGTCCGCGACAACGATCTGCCACGCGGCCTGGGCAAAGGTTTTGCGCGGTGCCATTGTTTCGTTAACGTCGAAATTCTGATCTTCCAGTGCATCGCTCGCCTCCGCTTCCTCGGCGCGGCTAACGCTTAGCTCTCTCCACATTTTCCAGCAGACCCAAAGCAGAAGTACACCGCCAGCAAGCAAGAGGCCTATAATTTGCAGGATCTGGCTTGCAGCGGCCGCAAAGGCAATGCGCAGCACCGTTGCGGCGATGATCCCGATGAAAATAGCCTTGTTTCGCTGTTCGCGCGGGAGGCCGGCAGCCGCAAGACCGATGACGATCGCGTTGTCGCCGGCCAGGACCAGATCCATCATGATGACCTGAAGGAGAGCTGAAAGTGCTTCTGCAGTAAGGAGTTCGCTCACGAGATACCCATTTTTCCTAGCAGGTTTGGTTGATGGCCGCCCAGATCCGCCCTAAACACAGAATGTGTCCTTCGGGGGTGCTTCCCTAGCATGAGGGGAAGGATAGCTCCAGCCTTCGCGATTGCCCCGTCTCGCTCGCAGCCAGCGCGAACGATCAACTTGCTAATGCGTCGGGCAACAGAGCAAATAGCAGCCGGCAAAGGGAGGTGCCCGGCGCTTCGGCCGGGCAGAGCTTTTAAGCTAGTCAGGTAGCAAAAGCCGGTGTGCGACGCGCACCCATCCGCAACATGAAATAGACGGCTCCACCGATGGCCACACCGAAGAACCATCCGTAAGTACCCCACCATGCTGGCAGGACGGTGGTAAAGGTCGGCAGGATTGACGAGAACAGAACCCCCATCGCAAAGGCAATGAAGGCATTTGCATGCCAACCGCCCTGGAAGCGGAACTCTCCGTCTTCCTGATAAAGCGCGTGCACGTCCAAAGCGCCTTTGCGGATCAGATAGTAATCGACCATCATTACCCCAAAGATCGGCCCCATCGTCGAGCCGATAAAGTTGACGAAGTGGGCGGCACCCGTCTCCCATGGCGCGAATGGATAGAGCACCAGCGCAATCAATGCGGCGATATAGCCGCCGCGCTTGAAGCTGATCTGTCGCGGAAAGACGTTCGAAAAATCAAACGCCGGCGAAACGAAATTCGCCACGACATTGATGCCGAGTGTCGCCACCGCAAAGGTGAGTGCTGCGAGCAATGCCAGGAACCAGCTGTCGAACTTCGCTGAAATGGCATCGGGATGCAGCAGCACCTCGCCATAGACTGTGAAGGCCGCAGTGGTGGTGACGCCGGCGACGAGGCAGAAGGCGAGCAGGTTGATCGGCAGGCCCCAAAGATTGCCTTTCCGAAGTGTTTTCACATCCTTCGCATACCGTGAGAAATCGCAGAAATTCAGATAGAGTGCAGCGAAATAGGTGATCCACGTCGCCGCCACCGCAGCGAGCGCAGCAAAAGAGCCTGGTTCGCCCGGCACGCCGGCGTCCTTTGTCTTTTCCAGTAGCACGTCACGCGGAATTTCGCTGCCGAACGAGAACGTCCCGGCCTTGATGACCAGATAGATCGCCAAAATCAGCATCATGATCCAGACGGCCGGCCCAGCCCAATCCTGGAATTTCCGCACCGTTTCCATGCCGCGCTGAATGATCAACAATTGTAGCGCCCATATGATCACATAGCAGATCACCTCCAGCGTCGAATGACCGAGCATGTGGCTGTTTTGATGAAAAGCAAGCAGGCTGTCGTTACGGATCAGCAGCGCGACAATAGCGCCCGAAGCGGCGGCCGTCTGCGCGCCGTACCAGAAGCAGGCGACGACGGCACGCACCAGTGCCGGCACATTGGCACCGAATGTGCCGAAGGACGCACGCGCCAGCACCGGAAACGGCACACCCGTTTTGACGCCGGCATTGCCAACCAGACTCATGAGAAAAAAGATCACCAATGAGCCCAGGCCGATGGCGATCACAAAATTGATGAAGCTGCCGCAGAGCAGGAAAAGACTGGCGGCGAGGTAATAGCCCCACAGACTATGGACGTCCGATGTCCAGACATTGAAGATGCTGAAGGCACCCCACTTTCTTTCCTCGGCGGGCGCCAGGTCTTCGTTGTACAACGAAGGTGACGGATCGCTGACTGCTGCCATTTTCTCCCCTCCAATTCTCCTGAGCCAAAAGTTCACAAGTCAAATTTGCCGCTTTTTTCGGTAATACACAAATTCTAATCACGCCAATGCACAGGCTGGTTGCGCTGAGCGTTAAGCGCAATTGGGATAGCCGCGACACAGCCATGATCGGGATGCGAGTTACCACTTTGTTGAACCGTCCATCGTGTATTCGTCCTTACTTTTAGGCGGAACCCAAGGATAAACGCCTTCGCTGAAGGCCACTTCAAATTAACTTCGCTATTGACGATCAAATGTTGCCAGGTAGAGTCTACAAGGCGTGACCCTTTCATTCTTGAGATAGGAAAGTCTGATGTTTCACACCGGTCGAGCAAAGTCAGTATTTCTTTCCATCGCTATTTCCGTCGCTATCATTTTCACTTTGGTGCCAACACCAGGCCATGCGGCAAACGTCTGCGAGTACAAGGACTATGATTGGGCAGAACTCAGCCCGGTCGAGAAGTCTGCTTGGGAGGTCCTCGGCTACTCGCAAAGGCTGTGGGATGGAAACCGTGAGTCCCCGACATCCGACAAGGATTGGTCGGAGCTTACGTCCGCCGAGAAGCGAGCGGCGCAATCCCTCGGCTATACTCGCTCGTCCTGGGACAGCGGCAAGTGTTAGATCTCGTGAACAAGGCTTGACGAGGATCTGGATTTTGATTCCAGGTTGCTGTTTGCGAAGCGCGAACTCCCGCAACGTTTACCATCATGACACCCATGGAATACTGGGATAAAGATTAAAACCAGAGTTCCCAGACATACAATGCGACCTCGGCCAGAATTGCGAGCAGGATGCATATTTCGATCAAGAGACTTCTTCCGGCCTCCCGCTTTTCGCTTAGCCGCATAAAAGCTTGTTCGTAAAGCAAGTGAATTGCGTCGACTGCTCTTTCTGCCGCCTTCATACGCGCGGCTATCTCGGTCCTCAAGCACAGCTCAAGAAATACGCGTCGAGCAATTGGCGGCGTGATCAGATCAGAGCGATCGAGCAACGTCTCCGCACGGACTAGCCAATACTTTGCCGCACTTGTTTGGGCGGCGGTAACACCTGCTCGTTGCTGGAAAGAACGTCCAGCGCGGCTCAAGTAGAAGAAGGTTGCATCTTCTCCCGACGTT
Source organism: Phyllobacterium sp. A18/5-2 (assembly GCF_025452215.1). NCBI lineage: Bacteria > Pseudomonadati > Pseudomonadota > Alphaproteobacteria > Hyphomicrobiales > Phyllobacteriaceae > Phyllobacterium > Phyllobacterium sp. A18/5-2. The sequence goes on from NZ_CP104968.1 coordinate 296,946, forward strand.
TTCCATTGGTTTACTATGCACTCCTCCAGACGACATAGTTGTTTACATATCCATTCAAATTGGGCGATTCCCTTCCTGACCGGCCAATCCTGATCCCCCACGATGATGATCTTGCCTACTGCGCGTAAAACGCGGGCTCCTTGAAATGAGATCTCAATCACTGGATGCCGAGCGCCGGTGCCGGATGGGTCTTCAGCGATCCAACCCTCTGCGGCCTTCTGCAGTGGGAACGGCGTTGCAGAACCTGCAGGCAGAAAGATAATCTCGCAATCATGCGAGGGCGGCGTAGTGACCGGCGGAAGGGTTCCGCCGTCAAGCAAGCAATCGGGATCCGGGAGTTCTTCAAATAAGGCCAGGACAGACTCCGGCAAATCCAGCCTGATCTCTTCGCCCTCGTTCTTCGATGACTCGGAACGAAACGTCAGCAGCCACGCACGTGGTTTGAGCGAAGCTACGGTCACCAATCGTCTCGTACCAATCGAAGTCTCTCCCATGTGGGATCAACCTCCTGTATGTCCGGAAGTCTCACATACTGCTCATCATCGTCCACAATCGGGCCAGGAAGCGAGAGATAAAGCTTCAATTCTCGACAATTACAGAAGCTCGCGTGCAAAAGCTCGCCGGTCAAATGATCCAGCCAATCAGGATCGAGCTTGACAGAAATCCGACCCTCGATGTCCAACGGAGAGACAAGATCAAAGGCATCGATCCGATCCGACGCCATCAGAAAGCCCCACGAGCAGAGGAATGACGGGACATTCAGATGATAGCTACCGACGTTCGCAAAAACTGTCTGCAGAGTGCGCCTCAAGGCGGTGTGGTCCTTCCAATGATTAATTGAGAACTCAAGCCCTTGGATAGCCAAAATTCCGCCGGGGCGAAGCCGCTTTTTGGTTAGTTCATAAAACTGCCGTGTGTAGAGTCGCTGAGCAGGGCCGTTGTCCAGCATATCGACTACATCCACGATGACGACATCATATTGCCGATCATCGTTTTCAATAAATTCACGTCCATCCCGAAAGTGGATTTCCGCGCGCGGGTCGTCGAACGCGCCACAATGCCATTCAGTCAGGTGCAGTCGGCACAGTTCTACAGCTTCTTGGTCGATATCGACCATGACCGCCTTTCGAACCGTGCGGTGCGCAAGGACTTCGCGCAAAGTAGCACCTTCCCCTCCGCCAATGATTAAGACATCCGCCGGCTTTTCGTGTAGCAGCATCGCCGGCTGGACGAGCATTTCGTGGTAGAGGTCCTCATCGTGAGCCGCACTCTGAATCACACCATCCAGATACAATGCAACGCCGTGGTTGTACGTGTCTGCTATAACGACGCTCTGGAAAGCCGTTTTTTGCGAGCAGAGAATCGACTTGACCCTATAGTGATATCGATCAACCGGATCAGCGATTTCGACAACATACATGCCTTCGCGGAGCGGCAATTGGTAGGCAGGGGCATCGGCGTAGAAATAACCTGGTGGCAGGGGCGGAAGAGAATAAGATCGCTCACCGTCCTCCGGTGACGATGGAGTAGCCTCATGCGGCGAATACGTCACGATGAGCACCCTGCGCCGGCGTCACATACGGGGAGGCCCCGCGTCATCTGAACTATGTCGATACGGCGCGGGCTGAACACTCCGACCATGGCGGGCAAACAACTTCGGGGATCACAAGCGCCGCACATGAAGATGTCGATCGCGCAAAAGCTCTTCTCTGGCCATGTATGAACCGTCATGTGGCTCTCAGCAAGGATTGCAGCCCCGGTAACCCCCTCCTCCGCCAAATATATGCAAGTGCAAATGGAGCAGCGCTGCCCCCGACTGGCTGATGGCGTCCCGAAATCCAGACTCGATCCGCGCTATGTCCTCAAGAGCCGACGCATCATAGAACTCTGCAATCAGGTGGCGGCCCGGTAATCCGCCGGCGACAACATGTTCACTCAATTTCCGATTGGCCACAGGTAGCGGAGGAATAAAAATACCAGCAACAGCACAATGCGCGGAGAACTCAGCGGCAGTCGACGGGAATGGTCCCGAATATAGCCTGGACATCGAAGTTCATCTGCTTACTTTCAACGCCGCATAGACGAACCGATGGGAATAAAGTGCCACTACTCCGCCGCGTCGACTGCAGTAACGCCGAGGACTCGGAACGTCTTCAGTAACATTATCCTCTGATGGGCGCCTAAATAACTTCATTATTGTTACCGGCGTTGGCCACGACATAGTTCAGCGCACCTTTGCCAGTGCCGGCGTAAAGAAAATCAAATGCAGGAATCGTGTCGCTGCTTAGTGTCCCAAGCAACCATTTTGAGTCAAACCTACCATTGATGCGCATCTTCCCCCACGCAGAACTAGGTTCCATTTGACAGGATAGTAGGTCACTTCGAGAACTAATTGTCAAATAAAGAATTAGCGTGATTTTAAACATTACACGGATACTGCAAATTTCTTTTTTGTCCATCAGTCCTTATGTAGTTAAAAAGTACTAGCTCGCTCGCCGGGACCTTGGAGAAGTGCTTGGTACAACTTTCAGAATTTTCCTTGCATAAGGACCATGTTGCCGTTGCAGGACAACAGCGAAGCAGCAAATGCTGTGTGACCTGCAACATCTATTCATATCGTCCGTAATGTTTGGGAAGGTGGGATCGGACATTTCAATGGTTCCAAATTTTGTCGGGCATCTGTCCGACGGCGGCCAATCGCCCGCCCTGATATTCCCCGGCCGGGCCGTCATAACCTATGATCAACTTGCGCAGCGGGTCGCGACTTTGGCGACGTCGTTTAGCGGCGAAAAGCGGTTGATTGCCATAGAAGCCAGTCTTTCCGAACACGCCATCATCGCCTATCTCGCGGCGCTTGCCGGCGGGCATGCCGTCGCGCTGCTCCCGCCGGGCGACACGCGTGCGGCTGCCAGTTTTCAGAAGTTATACGGACCCGATATCTGCTTTCGCAAAATTGGAGACCGCTGGCTCACCGACCACACAGCTCACCCATCGTGTGAAACCCTGCATCCTGATCTCACCTTGCTGCTCTCGACATCCGGCAGCACCGGTCAGGGCAAGTTCGTGCGGCTTTCGGGAACGAACGTAGAAGCCAATGCGGATTCTATTGTTCGTTTCCTCCATCTCACATGCAACGACCGCAGCGCGTTAATACTGCCACTGCACTATTCTTACGGCCTTTCGGTTCTGAATTCCCACCTGGCCGCGCATGCCAGCCTCTTTGTTCCGCGTAAATCAATCCTCGACACCGGCTTCGTCGAGGACCTGCGAGAGAGCCGTTGTACAAACATTTCCGGAGTTCCGTTTTCTTTCGAACTATTCGAGCAGATCGGTTTTCGCGAGGAAAACCTGCCGAACCTGAGGATGTTGACCGTGGCCGGCGGACGATTGCCCGCCGAACTGGTGGGTCTTTATGGCAGCCACCTATCACGGCAGGGCAAGGAACTCTTTGTCATGTATGGGCAGACCGAGGCCACGGCGAGAATGGCTTACGTTCCGCCTCACCTGGTGGTGGAAAACCCGCACGGCATCGGGATTGCAATTCCCGGAGGGGAACTGGGCCTCGTGGATGAATACGGGATGGTGATCCATGGAGCCGAGACCCCGGGTGAATTGATCTATAGCGGGCCCAATATCATGATGGGCTACGCATCGAGCCGGAGCGACTTGAGCCGCGGCGCGGAACTGACGGAACTGAAAACAGGAGATCTGGCGATACGGGACAAGCGTGGATTTTACCGCATTGTCGGTCGCCGCAGTCGTATATCGAAGATCGCAGGATTGCGCATCGGTCACGACTTGCTCGAACAAGCACTGTCACTACAGGGGATCCAAGCAGCCGTTTTGGGCGATGATCAATCAATCATTGCCTTTTATACGTCATCGCATTCAGAAGATACTGTACGCAACGCGCTGGTCCAGGCGAGCGGGCTGACCGCCCTCCACGTCGAAGCCAGTCGGCAGGAAATACTGCCTCGCCTTCCATCGGGCAAGGTTGACTATCAACAGTTGAGAAGGCGTTTTGGCCAGAAGCAGACCCACAAAGCGCTGAGCGTAAGAGCAGCGTTCAGGGAAGCGTTCTTCCCGCTGACCGTCGCCGGCAATGACACCTTCGTGTCGCTGGGCGGTGACTCGTTACGCTACGTCCGCTTGTCCTTGGAACTCGAGCGAGTCCTGCGCCAGCTGCCCGAGAATTGGGAGAACAGATCAATCGCGGAACTCTCCACCATGGGACAGGCCACCACCGGGATGCAGAGAGTGGAAACGGATCTGCTGATCCGCACTTTGGCTATCCTTTGCGTTGTCGTCCAACACGCAACCCTATGGCCAATTCCAGGCGGTGCTGCCGCCATGGTCATGTTGATTGGCTACGGTCTCGCCCGCTTCCAGAGCGGCAATTTGTTTTCCGGCAATTTCACTGCTTTTGCACGGCCCATCATAACTGTCCTTGCGCCCTATTATCTGATTGTTGCCGTTTACGGCCTTGCGTGGGGCAAGGTGCCGTGGACATCAGTGCTACTTGTCGGCAACTTCGGTTTCGCCGATCCGGCCAACGGAACGATGGTTCCCTTGCTGTATTGGTTCGTTGAAGCCTATGTCCAGATGATGCTGATCTGGATTGGAATATTCGCCATACCAACCATCCGGAAAACCGCCGCGAGAAATCCGTATTCCTTTGGGATGTCTTTTCTTGCAGCGGCGCTGGCAATTCGGTTTATGGGGCCATTGGCCTGGCCGATCGGGGACCGACAAATTTTTACGGTGCCATGGGTGCTTTATCTCGCGGCCTTTGGTTGGTTGGCGTATTTTGCCGACAGTTTCTTCAGAAAGCTATTGGTGCTGGCAGCTGCTGCAGCCATTTTTCCGCTGGTTGCCTATTCCGGTGGCAACTGGATCGGGTCCTGGGTCAAATATATGCTACAGTTCGCGCTTCTCGCTGGCCTGCTATCTGCTCCCCGCGTATCGTTGCCGCGGCGTATCGTCCGTCTCGTGCTTCCGATCTCCGCCGCAAGCTACCATATCTATCTTTTCCATAGGTTCGTACCTGAGTCGATACTGACTCCACTTGAAGGCGTGCTGCCCTGGTCGGTTTTCACTGCAGCATCGATCTTCGGCGGCGTTGCCGCAGGTTTGTTGGCTAATGAATTTCTGAAGAACTTGTTGCGTTGGGCGTGGATCATCAGGCCGTCCCGCCTGCCGTGGGCGAGAGAGCGGTTGAATCCAACCAGCCCCAGATAAACCATGAAGCGGCGTCGTTTCCGCGCTGGCATTCGTCAGCTCATGAACGTCACGTGCCGTGCGCTGGAGATAGCGAAAACCATGCCCTGGTTTAAGTACAGTATGAAACAGTTCTTGGTTGAGACGACGCCAATGTCGAATTGCACTTTCTACCGGAAAGCAAGCGTATAGCAGGTGCAGTTGAACAAATGCGCGAGTACAGTGAGTACACCATTTACTTGGACCGCATTTGCGCAGAATATAACAAAGTGGGAGGAAGCATTCGGACCCCTCTCGATAAGTGCGCCCGAACGGCTTTCGCCCTTGGTTGGAAAGGGAGGATCAGTCATGGGGCGTAATTTTTTGCTCGCGGCTTGCGCCGCGGCGTTATCGCTCGGCGTCACGCACGCCTTCGCACAATCCGGGAGTGTCGAGAAAGCAGTAGGCGGCTATAATTTTAATGAAGCCGCAAAGGAGGCACCCGGTACCAAGGATTTCCATTCGGCCGACGGTCATTTGACATTTGCGATTGTAACGCACACCGCCGGCAATGGCTTCTTTGACCCTGTCTATGTTGGCGCAACTGTCGCCGGCAACATGATCGGCGCCAAGATCCTGCTGCTTGGCTCGGAATCGCCAGTAGATGATCCCGCACGCGAGATCGAAATCCTGAACCAGATCGTGCAGGATCCGACTATCGACGGCATAATCATGACCACACCACAGGTCGGCGCCTATAACGACATTGTCAAAACCGCCGAAGCAAATGGTATCCCGGTCGCCACCACCAACTCGTTCGACGCAAACATCTTGCACCGGAGCGCCATCAGCCACACCGGCCAGGACGCGTCGGCTGCGGCAATCGGAGGTGAGGCGCTCGCCAATTGCGTCCTTGCCAGTGGCGCGACCAGCGGCTCGATCGTTCTGCCGTCCTCTACCGCAATGGGCAATATTGAGGTGAACAATCGTGTGACCGCCGCCTTCAACGCAATTGTCAAGACGTTGAAGGACGCCGGCAAGCTCGAGGCATTCAAGGTCGACGCTGGTCCGGAGAACGTGGGCATCGACACGAACCCAAATGACCCGGTCAACGCGCTTGTTACACTCTTCGAGTCGCGTGGTGATGTGGTCGGCGCTTTCACGGCCAACAACGTCTTCACGCCGCCGCTCGTCAAAGCGGTCGAACAGATGAAGAAAACCGGCAAGCTCTGCGCCTATGGTTTTGACCTCGGACCAGCGCAGCAAGAAGGTATCGCTGCGGGGAACCTGACCGGTTCGCTGGGACAGCAGCCCTTCCTGCAGGGGTTCTGGCCGGTCATGCAGCTCTATCTGCAGATCGACCGCGGCATTGCAGCCGCCAATCTTGATACGCGCGCCCAACTCGTGACGAAGGAAACGGTTGCGAATGTCGGCAAGCGCTTCGAGAATTGATGTAGCTCGGAACACTTCAAATTCGCGGGAGGGCGCGCGTTCTCCCGCGTTGCGGCGGCCAGGGATCAGAAGAACGCCATGACGATCATCACGACCACATCGCTCGGCCGTGCGCCTCCCCAGCTCGTCGGCGGCTGGGAGATCGGACTCCTCATATTCCTTGCCCTGCTCTACCTCGGCGGGGTGCTCGTCAATCCGGCCTTCTTCGGTTCAACGGAGGCGCTTCATGCGCTTCTGCGCGACACATCCCGGGTTGGGATTATTGCGGTTGGAATGACTTTCGTCATCGTCAACAGGGATCTCGATCTTTCGGTGGGCTCGATCTACGGCTTGATCGCCGTCGTTTTCGCCCGGTTGTTCGCCCCGAACTTCCTTGATCTCGGCATCACGACTTCAGTTGTTCTGTGCATCCTGCTTGGCGTCGGGATCGGATTGGCAAATGGGGTGCTGATTACCATCCTGAGGGTACCAGCGTTCATCGCGACCTTGACGACGCTCTTGATCGGCCGCGGCTTCGTCCTCGCACTTACGCATGGCCAGGCAATTTATTATTCCGAAAAGGCGGCCGCGCATCCGCTCTTCTTCCATCTCGGCGAAACCAACATTTTAGGCTTCAACAATCAGATTCCGATCGCGATTGTGGTGATGGCGATCGGTGCTTACGTTCTGGCCAAGACGCGTTGGGGATACGAGACATTTGCCACCGGCGGTAACGAGCAGGCAGCGATCTATGCGGGCATTGCGACGAACTGGGTGCGCATTCGCGCATATCTGATCTCGTCGCTTTGCGCGACGCTGGCAGCCCTTTTGTCGGCCGCCCAAGACAAGGGGGTGACCCCGCTATATGGCGTGAATTGGGAACTCACCGTCATCGCATCCGTCATCATCGGCGGTGCCTCGATTCTTGGCGGCCGCGGCCGTGTCGTGGGTTCGTGTCTTGGCGCCGCGCTCGTCGTTCTGATCGACAAGGTATTACGCGAAGGCTGGCCCATTACCCGCATCATCGTCATCGACGGTCAGAACATCCCGGTCAACGCCAAGTACACCCTGCCGGCCGGCGCAGTGCTGGTATTTCTTGGCCTCCTCCTAGTCTTCGCCGTGCTCATCGAGCCTTATCTCATTCGTCGCCAGGTCGCGGCGCGGCTCTGGGCATGGCTTCGTGGCCGGCCACCGCCCCCGCCTACGAGATCGGCGGCATCGCGGTCGAGGGTGTCCAGACCAAGGGGGCGATGGTAACGGACACGGCGTTGTCGTCCACGGGGCTCGGCAAGTTCCTCGCCCGGCGCGACGCACTCGCCATCATCTTGACCGCGCTGCTATGGTTGACGGGCCTCATTCTGCGGCCCGACTATTGGTGGAACCTGTCCAATACCTTCGCGATCCTGCTCAACTACACGGAACTGGCGTTGATTACGGTCGGGCTCACCTATGTGATTGCGGCCGGCGATATCGATCTTTCGGTCGGGGCGGTCCTCGCTCTCGCCGGAAGTGCCGCCGCCTATTTCCTCAAGGTGCTGGGCGCCGACCCTTTCACCGCCGTGGCAATGGGCTTGCTCGCAGGGATGGCCGCTGGCCTCGTCAACGCTATCGTCACGGTCGGCTTCAAACTGCCGGCCTTCATCGCGAGCGCTCGGCATGTTCTATATCGCCCGAGGCCTCGCTGCCTGGTTCGTGGCCGGTCAGCAACTGACTGGCTGGCCCGAAGGCTACAACCTGCTCGGTCGCAAGGTGAACGACATCCTCCTGCATTTCGGCATATCACTGGCCGATGGAGTCCTCCGCTCAGTTGCTCAGGTGGTGAGCGTGCAGACGGTCTGGATGCTCATCATCGCGCTGATTGCTGGCGTGGTACTTGCCTATACGCCGTTCGGGCAGAAGGTCTACGCCACCGGCGGCAACGTCCGCGCCGCAGCCTATGCCGGCATCAATACCAATCGCATGCGGTTCGTCGCGCTGTTGTTGGCGGCACTCTGCGCGTCCATGGCAGGGATCATCAATGTCGCTTATTTTCGCAGCTTCAACCCTGTTGCCGGCCAGTTCCGCGAGCTTGACGCCATCGCCTCCGTGATCATCGGCGGAGGCTCAATCTTTGGTGGTTACGGCACGGTGATCGGCGCGCTTGCCGGCGCTGCCGTGATCACGCTCGTCCGGGCACTCTTGCAGCTCAATGTCCAAGGGTTCAGCATGCCGCAGCACTGGATCAATGTTTTCATCGGCGTCATCCTTATCGTGGCGGTGCTCGTCGATATCTGGGTACGCCAGACTAACATTCTTGGACGCCTGAGAACCCGCCTCACGAGAGGCGCACGAACCTCGGAAACCGTTCATGGCTGATGCGACACCACCCGAGCCCATCGTCGAGATGCGGAACATCGAAAAAGCTTTCGGAGCCGTGCAAGCGCTCCGCAAGGTCGACCTCATGCTCTATCCCGGCGAGATTCTTGGCCTGGTCGGCGACAACTCCGCCGGCAAGTCGACTCTGATGAAGATACTGACCGGCGCCTATCAACGCGATGGCGGTGAGATCTTCGTGGCCGGGCAGCCGGTCCACTTCAAGAGTCCGCACGAGAGCCGTGACGCCGGTATCGAGATGATCTACCAGGATTTTGCGCTGTGCGGGAACATGGATGTCGGCCAGAATATCTTTCTTGGCCGCTGGCCGCTCAAGGGGCCATTCGTCAATCGGCGGAAGATGTATACGGAAGCTGACCGTGTGCTCAAACGGCTCAAAGTCGACGTGAACTCCGTGTATCAGAAGGTCGAAAGCCTTTCGGGCGGCCGCCAGCAATCTGTGGCGATCGCCCGCGCCATCTCGTTCGAGCCGCGCGTCGTGATCCTCGACGAGCCGACCGCCAACCTTTCGGTGATGGCGACCGAGCGCCTCCTCGAAACCATGCTTGAGCTAAAGAAGCAGGGGGTTGCCCAGATCATCATCTCGCACCGTCTCGTCGACATTTTCGCCGTGGGCGATCGCGTCATGGTGCTTAAGCGAGGCGAGTACGTCGGCGACCGCTACATCAAGAATACCGACGAACATGAGGTCTTGGAGATTATCGTTTCCGGCACGCGAGAGAGCGCGCTTACGGCCGATGAAGCAAGAAGAGTGGAGCGGTGATGGATCACCTTTCCAGGCGTTTAGGATCGTTCCTGAGTGACTAGAGCATCGGACGCATTTCCCGCCGCTTCAGGCATCTTCAAGCCAAGATCGATCTCGACATTGGGTTCTTGCACGAGTGAGGCCGACCCGATCGAACACGTTTTCAATTCATGAACAAACAGCGCCGCAATTGGCGCACAGTCGATCGAAGTAGTCGGCAACGCCATGCAGTGATTTTTGCATTTGGATCATGTACACTGGCAGGTTTAGGATGGTCGTTCTGAGAGGGGCCTCCGATGATCATTGCGTCATGGCTGGAGAGTTTGGGGCTTGGGCAATATGCCACGGCTTTCGATAGTAATGCGATTGACGCCGAGACGCTGCCAAAGTTGACTGCCGAAGATCTCAAGGAGCTGGGGGTCGCTGCTCTTGCCCACCGAAAGAAGATTCTTGAAGCAATTGCCGCACTCGAAAGCGACCAGCACGCCCCACCGTCGAAATCTTCAACTGGTAAAAAAGCAGTCACTGCCCGGCGCCAATCATTCGCGGATCGCCCTCGTGAGGCCGAGAGACGACAGCTCACTGTAATGTTCGTCGATCTCGTGGGCTCGACAGGTTTGTCCACCCAGCTCGACCCCGAAGAAATGGGCGCGGTCCTGCGCCAATTCCAAAATGCCGTTGCTGGCGACGTTGTCCGTTTCGACGGCTATGTCGCGAAACTGATGGGCGATGGGGTGCTTGCTTACTTCGGTTGGCCCCAGGCCCATGAGGACGAAGCGGAACGTGCCGTCAGAGCAGGGCTTGCCGTCGTCGAAACCGTCAAAGGCCTTTCCGCGAATAACTGCCGGCACCTTTCCGTCCGGGTTGGCATAGCGACGGGGCTGGTTGTCGTCGGAGAGCTGATTGGCACCGGTGCCGCACAGGAGAACGCCGTCGTTGGCGAGACACCCAACCTCGCTGCCCGTCTGCAGACCCTCGCTGAACCAGGTACAGTCCTGATATCCGAACTCACTTTTCGATTGATGGGGAAGCTTTTCGAGGTGAAGCGAGATCCGTCCTCAAAAGTTGCACGGCTTCGACACCCCTACCAATTCGTACCTCGTAATTGGAGAAAATCGGGCGGAAAGCCGTTTCGACGCTCTTCATGTTGGAGGTACAGCGCCACTGGCCGGTCGCGACCCGGAGATTGCCCTCCTGGTCGAGAGATGGAACCTTGCTGCATCTGGGGAAGGACAAGTCGTGGAGCTGTTCGGAGAAGCGGGGATTGGCAAGTCACGCATTCTTCAGGAGCTTCGTGAGCGCCTTAAAGAGGAGGCTATCACATATCTGCGCTACTTCTGTTCACCGTTTCATACCGAGACCGCACTTTATCCTGTAGCAGACCAACTGTTGCGGGCCGCGGACATCAATCGAACCGACCCGCCAGAAAAGCAGCTAATGTTCCTGGAGCAAGCACTTTCAACGGCGCAGAGTCCACATGAAGCCATCCCCCTAATTGCCGCCCTACTTTCAATCCCCACAGACAACCGCTATCCAAAGCTCGACCTAATGCCTCAGAAGCAAAAAGCGCGGACGTTCGAGGTTTTAATCGAACAGCTCGAGGCGCTCGCAAGAAATAAGCCTGTCCTCATGCTGCTTGAGGACGCCCACCATCTTGATCCGGTTTCTGCTGAACTCTTTGATGTCATCGTGGACCGCATGCAGCGACTCCCGATCATGCTTGTTGCCACCTCTCGTCCGGAAGGAATTCTACGTTGGAACGGATTTCCCCATGCGACTGTGCTGACGTTGAACAGGTTAAGCCGAGCCCAAGCGGCTTCCATCATCACGGTTATGACGGGCGGAAAGCAACTCCCGTCGTCCGTTCTCGACCAGATTCTTTCCAAGACCGAAGGCGTACCGCTGTTCATCGAGGAGTTGACCAAGGTCATCCTGGAATCCTGGCCTGCTCAGCGAGAGCGGTGACGACTACAAATTGTCGGGCCCGCTACCCCCGCTTGCCGTTCCCGCAACCCTTCATGACTCCTTGATGGCCCGTCTCGACCGGCTCGCCTCGGTTAGGGAGGTCGCCCAGATCGGTGCCGTAATCGGGCGGGACTTTAGCCACGAATTGCTCGCCGCTGCCTCCGGCTTTTCGGAAGTCGAGCTTGAACGGGCAACAGAGCAGCTCGTGACAGCCGGCCTGGTGTTCCGTCGAGGCGGTGAGAGCCAGGTCAGCTACACCTTCAAACACGCGCTGGTTCAGGATGCCGCATACGGCAGCCTGCTTTTGAGCCGCCGACAACAACTGCACGCCCGCATCGCGCACATCCTGGAAGAACGCTTTCCCGAGATCACTGCGACGGAACCTGAATTGCTTGCACATCATTTCGGCCAAGCTTCGCTTGTTGAAAAAGCCGCGGAGTATCACGAATTAGCCGGACGGCGTGCCCTGTCGCGTTCGTCCCTTTCGGAAGCGCTTGTTCGATTCGGGAATGCGCTAACCGGATTGAAGGCTCTTTCCCCATCAAAGCAGCGTGCACGGCGTGAGCTTTCGATTCAGGTGGCACTAGGCAGTACGTTAGTAGCATTTCACGGATTTGCCGCTCCCGAAACTGGTACGGCTTATCTGCGGGCACAGGAACTTTGTGAGGAACTGGGTGAGATACAACAACTCTTTCCGGTCGTTTATGGCCTCTGCCTTTTTCATCTTTATGCCGCCCAACTGGCCGAAGCACGGCATGATGCGGAGAGACTGCTTGAATTGGCCCATGGCAACAATGACCGCGGCCTCTCGTTCTTCGCCCATCGCGCGGCCGGCGTCAGCGCCCTGCCTGCAGGCGAATTTTCCCGCGCACGCGCTCATCTGACGGAAGCGCTGGCACTTTATGACCCGCAGGAGCACCGGTCTCCGGCATTCGTGTACGCTTTCGACCCGCATGTCGTGTGTCTCGACTATCTGGCGCGGGCGCTGTTGGCCCTAGGTTTGCCCGACCAGGCACTTGCGGCAAATGAGGAGGCAGCAGGAGAAGCCAGGAGAATCGGACACCGCAACAGCCTCGCACTGCCGCTGTTCTTTGGGGGTGTGATGCGCCAAATCCTCGGCGATGCTACCGGAGTGAAGCTCCGTGCCGCCGAACTTGCGCAGATATCGGCAGAGGGCGGATTTCGGTTCTGGCAGGCTGGAGCCACGATTTTGCAGGCGTGGGTAGTCGCGGCCGAAGGCGAAACAGAGCGCGGCCGCGCCGAGTTGCACAGGGGTGTCTGCGAGTGGCGGAGCACTGGCGCGCAATACATGTGGCCCTACTTCGCTGCCCTCTTGGCGCAGATCGAGCTTAAAGCCGGCGATCCTGCAGCGGCACTCACGTGGCTCAAAGAGGCGCAAGAGGTCATCGAAAAGACTAACGAGCGCTGGTTCGCGTCCGAGGTGTTTCGTCTCCAGGGAGAGGCCCTGCTTCAGCTTGGGCCTGAACGGGCGAAAATGGCGGCGGAGCGGTTCGGGGACGCCCTGACCACCGCACGTTCACAGGATGCGCGTTTTTGGCAGCTTCGCGCGGCAATAGGACTGGTACGCGCCGACGGTGCCGAAATCAATGCACGCAAGCAGCTTGCTGAGATTTTCTCGAGCTTCACAGAAGGATCGACGTTGCCGGACATGAAGGCCGCGCAATTGCTTGCAGCGACAGTGGGATCAGCATAGCCAAGGAACTGGGAGGAGATCATGTTGGAATCAGACATTAATACGATCGTGAAAGAAGCACAGGACCGCTGGAATGCAGCTTTCAACGGCGGAGATGCAGCAGCGGTGGCGGCGCTTTATACGTCGGATGGAACTGTATTGCCGCCCGCCCATGCCGTCGTGAAGGGAACGGCCGCAATTGCCGATTTCTGGGCCGGTTTCATATCGGCTGGAGTCAGGGAACATGGTATCGAACTGCTCGATGCCCAAGATGGCGGCGACATGGCCTATTCCAGCGGCAAGTGGTGGGCGACCGGCTCGGGCGAAGACGGCAAGGCCTTGCGCTTTGAGGGCACGATCGTCACCATCTTCCGGAGGCAACCCGATGGTTCTTGGAAGACTTGTTTGCATACGTGGAATTGAGCTAGGCCGAAATCGGGACAAGCATATTGGTTGTTGTCACGCAAGTTACGGCCGGCGCTCGCACTGCATCTAACCATGCCGGATTTCAGCGGTCAGCGGTCCGATAATAATGTACGCCGGGTAAATTGATGCTGGCGCCAAACTGTGAGCAGGGCAAGGCACGAGTACTTTGCTGTTATCGTGCCATGGAGAAAAAAGTGCTCAGTCTCAAGCTTTGTCGCAATTCGCTTGAAGCGGCATTATTCAGCCCATTCCCTGCAGCCAAGATATTGAACTGTTTAGCAAGTGGACGGAGCCGGAATATTGGCAGGCACCTGTCGTTTGCGCATCCTGTGGACCCGTCAGAATATTATTCGGTCGCGGAGGTCTAATTCATCTTAGACTTCGCATTGAAACGGCAAGATGCAGGTGTTCGTATATGAGTCAGATTGAGGCCACGTTGGACAAACTCCAACGCCACACGTTCGAATATTTCCTGAAAGAGAGCAATCGCGCCAATGGGATGGTCCCCGATAATACGCGCAAAGATCTGCATGCCAGCATTGCTCCGATAGGGTTTGCCCTGGCGGCTTACGCGATCGGCGTCGAGCGCGGTTTTATCACACGCGCCGAAGCTATCAAACGCACACTGGCGACACTACGATTCTTCAGCGAGAGCGAGCAGAGCGAGGATGCGGATGCGACCGGCTACAAAGGTTTTTATTACCACTTTCTATATATGGACACGGGCCGTCGCGCCTGGGAGTCGGAGTTATCGACGATTGATTCGACATTTCTACTCGCTGGCATGCTGGCCTCCGCTGCGTATTTTGATGGAGATGCTCCCGATGAGTGCGAAATACGTTCGCTGGCTGTAGAGCTCTATGCCCGAGCTGATTGGCAGTGGGCGCTTAACGCTGGCGAAACCGTATCGATGGGTTGGAAGCCGGAGTGCGGGTTTCTGCCGTATCGATGGGAGGGCTATAACGAAGCTCTGATCCTTTACGTATTGGCACTGGCTTCACCTACCCATCCAATTTCGGCCGAGAGCTACAAGGCCCAAACCCGGACCTACTGCTGGAAGAAGCTCTACGACATGGAGTTTCTCTATGCTGGCCCACTATTCATTCATCAACTTTCACACATGTGGATCGACTTTCGCGGCATTCAGGACGAATTCATGCGCGAGAAAGGGATCGATTATTTCGAAAACAGCCGCCGTGCAACTTACGCACAACAGCAATACGCGATCCGCAATCCATTGGACTATAAGGGGTACAGCGAGCATTGCTGGGGCATCACCGCGAGTGATGGTCCCGGTCCAATCTGTATGAAGTTCGAGGGCGTTGATCGCTGCTTTTTTGACTACACGGCGCGCGGCATCCCGTATGGTCCGGACGATGGCACCATCGCGCCCTGGGCCGTGATTGCTTCGCTACCTTTCGCCCCCGAGATCGTCTTCCCAGCGCTGCGGCACTTCAATGAAGTATACCCCGAAGTGACCAGCAAGTACGGCTTCAAGTGCAGCTTTAATCCAACCTTCGAGTCAGGACATCAAAGTAAGCCGGGTTGGATCTCGAAGGGCTATTACGGACTCGATCAAGGACCGATCGTGTTGATGATCGAGAACTACCGCACCGGATTTCTTTTGGGAGTTGATGAAGAAATGCCCGCTCATTGTCGAGGGTCTGCGCAAGGCGGGATTCACCGGTGGTTGGCTGCAATTATCGTAGCTTCATCGAAGGGATTGGGATAAACGGAACGGGGACAGCGTATCGTGCTGCCGTTGAACCCATTGTTTAGTCCAATACCCAGTGTTCAACGTGAGCGTCCTTACAGCCACCGGCTGCCGCATGTTGGACCAAGCGACTTTGGCGGTCGAGAATTGCCCTGCGGAATCCCATGAGTTTGCGTCCGTCGTAGTGGAGTGCAAGTCGTGCTATGCTGCCTACCGGTTATGAGGATGACACCAAAGGAAGTTCACTTGCCTCCATCATTTCGGCCGCACTGGTGTACCCACCATCCATTCCGTCCAAGAAATGCAAATGCGAATCCGGCCTGCCTGAAGGCACAAGACAGGTCATGAGTGCATGAGACTGCCTATGCAGTCCGAAGTTGATGTCGCCACGCGATTTTGCCGCAAGAAGGATGGCTTCAACTTCTTCGATTTGTTTGAGTGTGCTGTCCAGCGTAAGACGCAAACCATCATCATACTTACGGAAATCCGAATTGTAGACTATTTCCGACCAGCTTTTGGGGTCGAGATACCTATCGTTGTCCTTAGGAGTGGCGATGTCTTTGGGAACTGGATGAGACCGACTTGGTCCAGCATCAAAAATGGCGAGCACACGCCTGGCCAGCGCAGCAAAGACTTCGGTACTTGTATTTTCAGAAGGCTCTATCAACAGCGATAGAATCTCGCCCTGCTGACTAGGAAAAGGTGTCCATTCACATGTAAGTCCGGTTAAGTCCGGCTTCGTCGTGTACTTGCCCGGCTTTACCAAATATCGCCCCTTCTTGATCTGCTGCTCCGCCCATTTGAGCCCTCCCCCGGCAAACATTGCGTAGGTGGCATTTTCCGAGGCCGCGTATCGTGCAATTCTCACGTCGCGCCCACCGGCACGTATTTCGCCGACAGACATCAGCCCCGTTCGTAGAGCAAGATGAAGATCGGTTCTTGCAAAGGTCGCGACCTGTCGCAATACCGAAGTCGCCGTCATGATCCCATTCGGCGGCAAAGCAAATGCAGCCCCATCCCCGCGAAATACAAACGGGAAATCAAATGTGCCCCAAGCGTTGCCAAGAGCGGCAATTATGGACGCACCGGCGTAGTTGACGTCTTCATATCGTCCCGACTTGATTGCTGCAGTCGAATTAATAACGTCCGTTACCCCGATGAGCCAATCATCGGGTAATGGCTCATAGCTGGCTGGGTCGAGCACAAGCGAAAACTCACTGTGCACTTGGGATTCTGTGCGTATAGTTCGCAACCATTGACTGTTCTCCAGATGAACGTCGACTAGCAAATTTGACTTCGTTTTCGGCCGGGGTCGCGCAGATTCCCAACGTGTCCCGTTCGATCAGAGTCGGGTCTGCCTAGCCAGAGCAGGCAGACCCGACCGTTTTCGTTCAGAGAAGGTTCGTTGCAACGTCGATGTTGCCGTGAACCGCCTTTGAGTAGGGGCAGATGCCATGTGCCGCAGCGAGTAGTTCGCGCGCAACTTCGGGATCGACCCCTGGCACGCTGACGTTTAGACGCGCCCGCAGGAAGTAAGAGCCATCATCGGCGTTCAGATCGATTTCGGCATCGACCGTGGTACCCGCTTGAAGCTTGATGTTTCTCTGGGAGGCGGCGACTTCGATCGCTCCCATGTAGCAGGCCGACCAGGCGGCGCCGAAGAGCTGTTCGGCAGCGGGATGCGGTTGTGGCAGCCTGATGTCCAGCTGGCCGTCGCTGCTGCGGGCGGCGCCGTTACGGCCGCCAATGTTGTGGGTCTTGCCGGTAAAAATGAGCTTCTCAGTCATGATGAATTCTTCTTTCGTTTTGATTTATATCGTGTCCGATTTAATCGTGTGCGCTTCATATACATCTAGCGAAAACGCATGTCAATAGCATTGCGATTAAATCGGATACGATTTATATATGACTCGATGAAACGTCATTTGAATAGGAATGCCCATGCCCACCCAAACAACACGGACGCCGGATATGTCGGTGCGCGTTTCCTCAGAGGTCCCCAATGAGGGACGAAAGCTGTCCAATTTTCTGTGCTTCGCGATCTATTCGGCCAACCTTGCTTTTGGTCGCGCGTATAAGCCAATCCTGGATAAGCTTGGCCTGACGTATACTCAATATGTCGCCATGGTGGCTCTTTCTGAACAGGATGACCAGACCGTCGGTGCGCTTGGCGAAAAGCTGTTTCTTGAATCCAACACGCTCACACCCATTCTCAAGAAACTCGAGTCAATCGGCTACATCCGGCGCCAGCGCGATCCCGCCGACGAAAGGCAGGTTCGAGTAAGCCTGACGCCCGTCGGACGCGCCCTTCTAGACACTGAACCCGCAGGGTCGCTGGTGGATGCCACCGGCCTGGGAGAGGATTTCGCAACAGTGCAGAAATCTGTGACGAGGCTTCGGGACAATCTGCTGCGATCGACGCAGTCTCACCCCGGAAAAAAATAGCCAACGTCGCGGTACCTGCAACGGCCAGGACGCGCTGGATGCGAATCAGTGAGCAGCTGTTCCCGACGCACATGCCGCTTGGGGCCGAAGCAGTTGAACGGCTATTCTTGCTTTGGATTTGTAACCCACGACGTCGATGCATTTCGTACGATCATGCAGACCCACAACCCGCAGACTCTACCCGATCGCCCGAGGCGTCGTTCGTAACGACGGAGAAGCGAGGATACAGTCCAGGAGGTCCATGTCAGTG
This sequence comes from Phyllobacterium sp. A18/5-2, assembly GCF_025452215.1. NCBI lineage: Bacteria > Pseudomonadati > Pseudomonadota > Alphaproteobacteria > Hyphomicrobiales > Phyllobacteriaceae > Phyllobacterium > Phyllobacterium sp. A18/5-2. The sequence goes on from NZ_CP104968.1 coordinate 315,184, forward strand.
CTTTCACCGCCCTCGACAAACAGCTGGGTTGAATCAATCTTCACGGCATGCGACGGAACATTCCTATCAGCGCTTAACCTTTCCGCCCTTTGTCGCCTGCTGAACCTTACCGCCGAACGTGGCAAAGGTCCCCAGATTGCGCCACCCTTCGGAAAGCGCGTTTCCGTTGTTGCCTTTTTGCATCTCTCCTTTCCTTTGGGCGCGTGCTGCACGGGTTGGCCCGCGGTATTAGCAGCTATCGTTCAGGTGCCGCCATGTTGCCACCATCTTCATCATCCTCCGCCAGCATCTGGATCAGTGCGAAGGTGCGGGTGCGCAGACGGGGCGAAAACCGCAAGATCTCATTGACAAAGCGACGACCCTCGGCCGTTGCTATGGCCAATTGTTCGTTGTTTGCCAATGGGATAATGGACGATCTGGGTCGGCTAGACCGACATATCCGTTGCGGCCAACGAGGTTTCCTTTCGAAGGATCGACTGGCGGATACCACAAAAAACCTGGCGTCCGAGCCCGGCGGTTAGCCTTGGAATTATCTTCAACGACAGTCATGCGCCGCTCATCTCTCGACATCACACCGCCTCCGATTCTATCGCTCCCCCCGATCATCGCGATCGTGTGCTCTTTGTTCATCAGCTTCCCGCTGCAGTTCCTCCAGACGGGGAACATGCTGCTTGATGGGGTCGCCACGTGTGGTGTCGCCAATTTCGCGGTGTGCTGCAGCCGAACCCCCGTCCGGATCGCTGCGCTCCGGATCGCGAGCTGCCTCGGATCGCTCGGAACTGGCTGACGCACTTTCGCGACTGGCTTTATGCCGCTGACGTTCCACCGCCTGCAATACGGTGTTCAGTTCCTCGTCAACTTCGGCAACTTCGCCGATGAGCCCGTTGCCGTTGGCGCCGAGCTCGGCAGCCTGAATTAGCCGCGAGTCGAGCTCCTGTCTAAGCGCCGCCATTTTGTCCGGACTGCGGTCGCCGGCCTCCGCGCGTTCCATCGCGTCGCGCGATTGCTCAATCTCAAGGAGAACCCTGTTCGCCGCCTCCGCTGCGGCAAAGCCATGGCGTGCGACCGCATCGTTCCACCGTTGCTTTTCATCGTCCCGGTGTTGGTCGGGGGAACGGCGCTCCTTTGGTTCGGCCATCTCGTTGTGCAGGCGCTGCTCATTCAACGCGACCAGCTCGCGGCGCACATTGACGTGGTCCCTCGCCGCCGTCGCAATCTCGTCAAAGTCCTTGCGCTCCGCCGGGGATATTGTCCGCTCCGCCTGGAAGAGTGCCGTCTCCACACGCTTTTCATAAGCCTCGAATTCAGGTCGCGTCATGCGGCGCATATCGTCACCCTCCCAAACAAGCTCTGATAACTTTCCCAATTGTGTGCGCAATTGCGGGCCGGAATTTGATTGCTCACCTTGGGCCAATGCTCTTGACTCGGACGGCGCTCTGCGGTCTTCAAGCCGGGTCAGCTGAGCTTTGACAAAATCCTGCGCGGGCATGGAGAGCCGCATACTCGCTATTTCTTGCCATTGCTGCTGCGCAACCCGAACATAGGCCTGGCTGCGGGCGGTGCGCGGAAAGCGCTCCACATCAGCGCGCTTCGCATCATACCGGCGTTGTGCGGCATCACTCGTTCCCGCGTGTTGGGTACGACCGATCGTGTTCATCGGCCGGACCTGGTTCTTCGAATAGGCCGGGGGGCTGGCGCGATCCCGCCGATCGGTCATCTCCATGGCGATACCATGCGCGCGTGCCTTTTCAGCCATCGTCAGCCGCCACGCCCGAAAGGCCGGGATGGTCGTCTCGATCCTGTCACCCGCGTCCGAGCGCATGGCGATGATGGCGTGGACGTGAACGTGCGGCCGCTTGCCTCCCGCTGCCTGCGCCTTCGGGTCACTCGCAGCATCGTGAAGTGAGAACACATAACGGTGCCCGGCGAACTGGGTCCCGAGGAAATCCCGCGCCGCATCCTGGAACGCCGCCGCATTGGTTCCGGGGCGCGCCGACAAAACCAGATGCATGACATCGCGCGGCTTGCGGCTATGGAGCTGGCCGCGCCATTCAAGCTGGACAAGGTCGCCGGCCCGCTTGCCGTCGCCGATCGCGCGCCCCTGCTCATCGCATACCTCGCCCTTGTGGGCCGCCACCAGCGAACGCAGGCGAGCGCTGCCGTAATCGGTGCCATTGCCGTGGCCGGTGAACCGGAAGCTTGCGCTGCCCTCTGTGGCCCGCCCGGCATCCAGGCGCTGCTGCACAATCGCGGTTGCCTTCTCGTCGGCCGTCAAGCGTTCACCCCCGGGGCTGCGCAGCACAGTGATCCCGTCTATATCGTAGCCACTGCCATCGGGGCGCGCGCTCACCGCGAAGGCAAAAGCGCGATCGCCGAGGCCCCGCCTGACGATCGCGCGGGCCCGGTCACGGAGATCTCCGCCGTGACCGGAGTCATGCGCGACCGAAACATGAAACAGCCCGATGTCGCGGCTCTCGGCGCGGTTCTTCATCAGATGATCCCACGCGCCTCCCACCGCAGACAGCTGATCGCGCCCGCGCAACTGCTCGCCGCGCTCGTTCTCGACAACGACATCGCCATGGCGCGAGACGTAGTTGATCATGGCCCCCAGCCTGGATCCGCCACCAAACGAAGCCATCTTCACCACCGCCGGCTGGCCGCCGGAGGCAAGGCCAACAAATCGCAGCCGCATCGGCCGGTCGGCGGAACGATGCCTGCCCCCGTCCCCGAAACGTCCTCTTTCCGCCGGCCGAGGACGAAAACCCGGCTTCATCCCGGCTGCCATGTTTGCGGCCGCACCGCCGCGCCGCCGCCGCTCATCCTCGGCGGCGGACGTTTGACGCCCGAGTGAGAGCTCATGGAGCAGCGCCGCCCGGCGCTGCTCCCATTCCGCGGTGAAGGCGCCAAGGAAGAACTCCACTACCGCCTCCCTTTTCGCAGCCTGGCCCCGCGATCGGCAAAAAAGCCGATCTCGTACACCAATGCCGCCATGGCGCGTTGCACATCATCAAGGACTGCCCCTTCCTCATCGAAGCGCGAATGTCGTCGATTTGCTGCACGGGCGAGCTGATTGAGGTTGACGCTAACGGTCCTGAGATCTTTCCAAAGCGCGCCAAGAAGGACGCGGTCCTCCGCCGTGAAAAACGGCCGCACGCCAGCGCCCTCCAGCGACAGCGACCGCATGAACGCCGAAACTGTCAGTCCCGCCCGCTCCGCCGCCCTTTCGATCCTGGTTATTTCGCTCGCACTGAAGCGGGCATGGACCACCTTGTTCTTGCGCTGCTCTGGCGAGGAGCCTGCTCTCGGTTGCCACGTCATTCATTTCGCCTTCCTGAAAGCTGGCCGCAGGCGCCATCGACGGCCCGTCCGTCGATCGTCAGCAAAATTTGTATCACAAATTTGCGTATCCTGCCAAAAGCAATACTACCGATTCGGTAACAGTTTTTCAAGCCATCCCTGCCGCTCGGCTTCCGGGCGGCGCGCAACTTCGTCCCTCTCTTGGCGACCGCGACAACACCGACTGCCCCCATACCCGACCTTCATGCTGCCGCATCGATACCGGCCATATTTGCGCTAAGCATATGAATTGTCGCAATGTAGTGCTTGACCCTACAACCATACCCTACAATGCTTGCATGTGTTTTAAGTGTGGGTTTATGGCCTGCGGAATATATTCCACACTGTAGGTCGCGCCCATACATCAAAAACCCACCTGTCACAGATATGAATATGTTGTATTCATTTTTGGCTTGCATTGTTGCGCCAATTCGAGGCATGATGCGCCTCTCGTCACCACCACACGGACGCGATCATGACACGAACCTATGCGGCGGTAAGCAACAAGGGCGGAGCGGGAAAGACCACGCTGGTGACTCTGCTGGCGGGAGAATATGCGCAATCCGGCGACCGGGGCCAGCATCAAAGTGGCCGCCGCAAAAAACTGTCCTTCGCGCCTGCCAAGGCGCTCAAGGACACGTTGAACAAGTGACAGGAGAAAAGCCCCGCCTGGGCAGCGGGGCTCTTCATTGGGGCTATCGGCGCGTGGTGCGTGACCAGATGAGCTGCAAGCCTTCCTGGCCCTGCACTTCGGTGAGCGTCGCGTAGATCGGAGCGGGGAAGCTCGGGTCGTCGAGCTTGACCGAGATGTAGTCGCGTTCGGTTTCGCGCGCCTGTTTCTGCCAGCCGGCGCCGAACTCGACATTGCCTGCCAGCACCCGGAAGTCGGGAGCGTCGTCGGAGGTACGGTCGACCCGGACGATCTTCGCCTTGACGTTGAGGTTGAGGGTCTTGATGGTGCCGGAAAAGCCGTTGTCGGACGGGATGAAAGAACCGATGGTTGCCATTGTCGTATTCCTTGTCTGTTGGTCGGGGCCGCGCCCATCGTGGCCCCGATGGCAGTCGATCAGACCGGGGACGATCGGCACCGCACCTGACAAGGCCGCAACGACGTGGAGGACGGCCATGGGCCGAGGCTTTCTTGCTTGGCGAGGAATGACGGCGCAGCCGGCAGGGGAAGAAAACGAGCCGGCCGTTGCGGGAGGACGATCGAGCCGAGCACCGCGGGGCGGTTTTCGGTCAGACATGCCCCATCGCGGCCGCTGGGGGCGAGCCTTATGCTGACGCCAAAGGAACAGACGATTGCCGCCATCGGCGCGCAGCCGCCTCGGCCGGCATTCGCTATACGCCATCCTGCCCCTCGCCCGGCAGGCTTGGCCTCCGGCACCGCACCATTCGGTTAACCCGAATGACAGCAACACTGGTGCTTGGAGCAATCGCGGGCTGGGTCATGGCCGATGATCCGGTTGAGTGATCGAGGCATAGCGCGGGCCCGCACCTCAGGAACCCTTTGGATCGGATATCCTCTTCGCAAGCAAGGCTGCGTCCCGCGGACCGGCGAGTAAGGCCGGGGCGACTAGATAGAGGATCGTGGCGATCGCCACGACGCCAGTGAACCCGACGTGCATTGCAAGCAGTGCGGCGAGGATTGCGCTCAGCACCGACGCACAGCCATTGATCCCCCACGCCCAGGGAATAAGCGCCTCCGAGCGTGCGCCAACGTAGCCGAGGCCGATGGGGAACGGCATGCCCATGAAGACGGCGAGTGGGGCTATGAGGAGAAGTGTGATCGCGATCTTCGCGGCATCCGGCAGTGCCAGCAGTCGTTCGAATATCAGGGGCAGCGCGAGTAGGTAGGTGGCAGCGAGCAATGCGATCACCACGACGGCGAGTGTAATGCCGCGTACCGCTGATCCGCGTCCAACCGCCGCCATCCAGCGTGCCGCTATGGCGCTACCCAAACCTGCGAAGGCAAGAAAACCAGCGAGCACGACAGCGACAGCGTAGAGCGGATGGCCAAGGAACAGCAGGAAGCGCTGGATGAAGGCTATTTCGATGAAGAGGAAGGCCAGGCCCAAAGCAAGAAAATACAGACCGAAGCGCAACCGGCGTTCGGCTCTGGGGGGTGCGCGCCGACGAAGCCAGAGCGGGAAAAGGATGAGGACGGCGCTGAGGACAGCGGCCTGGACGAGTGTCGTCACCAGGATCAGGTAGCCCCAGTCGAGCATCGCGGCTCCACCTTGGGTGCGCAGTGTCAGGAGTTCGGGCAGGGCGCGCCAGCGGAAAAAGTCGAAGAAATATGGCCGATTGTCAGTGGCCGGTGAAATATCAAACTTGTAGCGTTCGGTGAAGCCGGCTCGCCCAGGGCCGAGGAGAGCGAGGGCTCCCTCGTAGAGATATTCCTGATCGAGTTGGTTGTAGCGGTTCACGTCGCTCGTGGAGATGCCCGGCGCCCAGGAGATGTCAAAGAAATTCTCGGCTGCGAATCGGCGGATGGCCGCGACGTCTTCGCCTATGAACGGCGACTTGGCGACAAGCAGGGTTGCAGTGTTCCAGCTCCTGATCAGAGCCAGGTGCGTGCCTGGCTCAGCCACGCCATCCGCCTCAAGCGCTGCGGTAGCAGTGGCGAACAGCTTGAGGATGTCGCGCGGCGGCACCCGCAGCCATCGCGTGATGGCGATGACCTCCTCCGGTTTGAGCACCGTTAGGTAATCTCGCAGTGCTTCTACGGTGTAGGTGTAGTTCTCATGCATGCTCTGCACGCCGGCCGCGGCTGCGCTGAAGGAATCAAGGAGCGGCATTTGGATCAGGTCGTAACGCTCGTCAGTCGTCGCAGCGAAGGCGCGTGCTTCGGCTAGATGCACATGTACGTTCGGTCGGCTGAAGATGCCACCGGCGAAGTCGGCGAAGCGATCCCGAACCAGGTCGATCATCTGCGGGTTGACCTCTACCGCATCCACGGTATCGGCTCCGGCGCGCAGCGCCAGCAGCACCTGCTCGCCGCCGCCGGCACCGAGGATTAGCATTCGCGGCCGCTCAAGAATGCGGTACGGGAGCGCCGCTGTTGTCCGGTCGAGATAAGCGAGCGTCGCCGGAGCGCCGTCATAGGCGGTGATGGTCGTAATACTTTCGCCATCGGTGAAGACCGCGAGTTGTGCGAGCGGCTCTTGGGTGTTGGCGAGGCTAAGGCCGGGCACGTATCGGAAAGGGACGGTCGGGCTCTCGACGATAGTCAGCAGTCCGAGCGGGCTCGATCGCTCCTCGACCACTCGCGCGTTCGGCACTTCGAGTGCCATGCGGAGGCCCTTGTACTGCGACATGTGCGGGGCGGGGGCCGTCCAGGAAGGTGGTAGCCACACCGCGATGGCCACGGCTGCAAGCCCGAGGCTGCCCGCGGCCAGCCACCGATGGCGAGCCATGCCCGTCGCGGAGAGGGCAGCTGCCACGAAGCCCAGCGCTGCGACCAAGCGCAGCGCCACAGAGGGAAAGACCAGGAATAAGAGCCCGACGGTGCCTAACGCACCGGTCCCTGCGCCGACCATGTCGAAGGCATAGACGCGCCCGATCTGGTCAGGATGGCGGCTGAAGGCAAGGCCGATACAGGTTGCACCGAAAAAGAACGGCAGGAACAGGAGAGCATAGCTGGCCGCGAGCCAACCGAGCTGGCCTGGATTCCAGACGATCTCAAGCGGGTTGAACGGCAGGCGTTCGGCACCGGCGAAGCTGGCCACCGCTGTAATGCCGAACAGCGCTGCCGACGCTGCGAAAGCGGCCGGATATCGCTCCACCAGGGGGCGACGGGCCAATGCAACGAATGAACCGCTTGCGCCGAAGCCCAGGAGCGCGATGCTTATGATCATATAGGCAAAATAGTGCCATTGAACGATCGAAAAGAGCCGCATCAACAACACTTCGTAGGAAAGAGTCGCCGCCGATATGAGACCGACCGGCAACAGGCATCCCGCTCTCATCGGGCCCTACCGCCCCTCAGCGGCACAAAGCTCACCGGCAGCAGCTGCCGGGTCGTAATGCTTCCGTCCCGTCGCTTCTCGATCAGCATAAGAAACTGGGTCGCGAACGGGCCTCCCACGGGGACGACCATCCGGCCCCCCTTGGCGAGCTGTTCGACCAGGGGCGACGGGATGTGGCTGGCTGCGGCAGTCACTACGATGCCGTTGAAAGGCGCGTGCGCACGCCAACCATAGTAACCGTCGTCTACCTTCACCTCGACATTGTCGAAGCGCAGCTCCTTAAGTCGGGCCGCTGCCCTCTTACCCAGTTCTGGGATGATCTCAATCGAGTAAACCTTCGCTACGAGCGGCGACAAGACGGCCGCCTGATAACCCGAGCCGGTGCCAACCTCAAGGACAACGTCACCAGGGCCAACATTGATCAGGTCGGTCATCAGCGCGACGATGAAGGGCTGCGAGATCGTCTGACCGTATCCGATCGGCAGTGGCCGATCCAAATAGGCCGCGCTGCGCTGCTGCTCGGGCACGAAAGAGTGTCGCGGCACCTTCCCCATGGTCTTCAGCACCGCCGCGTCGATGCCCTGGCCCTCGACCGCCGACGGCGCTGAGCGGGCGTGTAATTTGATCGCTTCGATCATCGCGGCACGCTCGGCGAGGCGATCCTGAGCAGGCGCGGATGTCGATACCACGGCAGCAGCGCTTGCAAGAACCGCGGCCAGTAGTGCTTGACACTGAGCTAGTGGACGCATGAACTCTCTCCCCTCAAAAACGCCGAAGACAGTTGGCGGCGGAGGGCAAGTTTGAGTTCGCTCCGCTGTCAGCCGCTCGCCGTCGAGACCTGCCGAGATTTCAATTGGCCTCGCGGAGGCGACCACGCCCGACTACCTTCCGCTAAGATTGTACGATTTGTCTTGGGGAAATCCAGACGCCTATGCGTCAGCGGGTTCTGCACCGAGGTCACGTCTAAGACCGTTTCCTGAAGACGACCAATCACGTCAGACCAACATGAACCGTCAGCGAACGGGCCGTGGGCAAGCACGACGTTCGTTGCCTGGACGACATCTTTTGCCAGCACGCCCTTTTGGAAGGAGGCTGAGGACGGAGATGCAAGGGCTCCGGTAAACTTACGGCAGGTCCTTGGTCTTATGAACTTCCTGTTCAGACTTTCGACTGAGATAAATTCGTGGCCACGGCATTTCGGCGGGGAATTATAGCAAGGACGGTCTATGCCCATTAAAGATCTGTCGACGGTGGCTTGAGATGGTCAAGCTCTTGCATGTGCCATGCTGCCATCAAAAACGGGCAACGAACCGGCGGACTTAATCCTGGATCTTCGTCCGCTGTCTGCTGATCATCAGCTCAATAGCCTTTTTCGATCGATTTCGACGAGGAGCGTAGGTTCAGGCACGGAGGTCAGGGGGCCAGTTGATACGCCGCCCGGCGGCGAACTTTTTCTCGCCACGCAAAACCTGATCAGCGGTTGGTCACAGGTACCAACCCTCGTCCGCATGGAGTGAACAGACAGGACTCGGGTTCGACAAAAGAAACACGAGTCATTGCACTATGGTTCACTTTACTTGCCAATTCGTGCAAGTCTTTCTTGCTCTTGAGATATCGCGTTCAGAATATATTTAACTGGTTTCGAGAACACGAAAGCTAAGATTGTCGCCAGCGCCGGTACCTGCCCAAATTATTGTACGCTCGTCCTCAGCGTCCCGGTAAAACCTGATGACATTCGACATATTAACGACAACTCGCTCGCTGTCTTCGCCTCGCGTGAGTTCCAACCACATGTCCGTATCCTCCGCAATCAACCCCGCCGAGCAGCCAAGGCGGCAAGCCCCTCAAGATAAATAGATACCACTCCGCGTCCATGGGGATCATCCCCGTTCGTCCCGAACTCCATTACCCTCAGCAAAACCGGGCGATCACGGGCATGGCGGAAGATGAAGAACTGATAGAGGACATCATGGCGCAGGCTGAATCAGTCGAAGGAGAGCGTCCTGAGACGATTGATGTGCGGCTTTGGCGATGACCCTTGGAGCCAAGTTTCCACAACGTCATCAGAGACCGTTTCGAGAGTTCCCAATAAAAAGTGCGATTGCAAAACTGGCCATGCGTAGCATTCCTGATAACGTCGCCATCTCATCGGACCGCGAGGATTAGCTCGAACACGCAATGTCGGAATTTTGTTTATTCAATCGTCTTCGAGAGAGACAGCTATGGAGAACAGCGATGACTATCACAATTACCGCCTTCGAACGGTCGCCCGATGGCGGCAAGGGTCTGGCGCGGGACATGCGCGTTCGCTGGGCGCTTGAAGAAGTGGGCCAGCCTTACGACGTTCGTCTTCTTTCGTTCAAAGCGATGAAGGAACCCACGCATCTTGCGCTTCATCCTTTCGGGCAAATTCCGACCTATGAAGAAGGCGATCTCGCCCTGTTCGAGTCGGGGGCAATCGTGTTCCACATCGCGGAGCGCCATGTGGGCCTGCTGCCAGATGATGCGAATGCCCGGGCGCGCGCGATCACATGGATGTTTGCCGCACTCACCACGCTGGAGCCGCCAATCGTTGATCGCGAGGTCGCGAGATACCTCGAGGGCGACGAGAGTTGGTACGAGCAGCGCCTGTCTGCCGTCGAGGAACGCATCCGGAAGCGACTGAGCGAACTCTCCGGTCGAGTTGGCGATGCCGACTGGCTCGACGGCGACTTCAGCGTCGGCGATCTTCAGATGGTGTCGGTGCTGCTCAGATTGAAAGGATCGGGTATACTGGACGAATATCCGAACCTCTCCGCCTACATCGCCCGCGGCGAAGCACGACCCGCATACAAGCGCGCTTTCGACGCTCAGTTGGCAGTTTTCACGGCCGCATCGACCGGCGGAGAAGGTCTTCTTTAAAACACACTATGCGCCTTGATGCCGAATCGAACCAAAGGCCTACTCAATATGGTTTTGCGAAGTACGGCGCCGCAAGAGCCATTATGCGACATTCGGAGCACAGATCGGGAATATCACCCTTACGCCTGCCGGCTCGTCGGTTCCGACAGGAGCGGTTCAAGTCGTCAGCTGTTCGTTGATGAACGCGCCAGCTGAGGCGATTGCCATTCGCCCCGAACTCAGTCGTGCCGCCCACAGATGCCAAGCGTGGATCATGTGTGGCCAGATCTCGAGACTAGTCGCCACGTCGGCCGCCCCGAGCCGGCGGGCGATCCGCACTGCATCGTCGAGGAGCGTCTCGGCCGAACCAACCTGGATGAGGGTCGGCGGGAGCCCTGCGAGATCGACATGGAGCGGCGAAGCGAGCGGCTCGCGAGCGCTGGTCCCGCCGAGATAAGCGTCCGCGAGCTCTTCGAGATAGTCGCGGTGAATCAGCGGATCGACGGCATCCTTCTCGTCCATACTCGCACCGGTCATTTCGAGATCGACCCAAGGCGATACCAACCAAGCGCAACCGGGCAGCGGTTTGCCGGCCTCACGCAAACGTATCATGGTCGCCAGCGTCAGCCCGCCGCCAGCACTGTCGCCGCCGATCGCGATTGACGCCGCCGGGATCCCTTGAGCGAGCAGGAACTCGAATGCGGCAAGCCCATCATCTAGCGCAGCCGGAAACGGGTTCTCCGGCGCGAGTCGGTAACCGAGTGCAAGCGTGCGGACGCGCGCCGCGCGACCGGTCTCGGCGACCATCCTGCGATGGCTTTGGATCGATCCGGAACAATAGCCGCCGCCATGGAAAAACAGCAGCGTCTTGGTGGTATCGCTTCCCGGTGCAAGCGACCATTCTGCGTCAAGCATACCGACCATTTGAGGTTTGAACTGGATATCGGGCGCGATCGGATCTGCGGCTGCCACGAGATCGAGGCGCTGGCGGCGCTCGGCGAGGCTCGAGGGTCGCGGACGGGATTGCAAGAGCGCCCTGACCGTATCGATTTCGTTTTCGTGCATTGTCGCTACCTCGGTGACCAGCATTTGAAGATGATCAAAACAATCGCCTCCTCAGTGATCGCTCTGGGAAGACGGCGGAAAAGATAGCACAGGTCCACAGAATGAGCGGTCCTGAGACTGTACGTCCAAAGCGTCCGAAGTGTAATGCGAGTGATAAACCTTCCTCGAAAATGCCGGTAATAAGCGGATCTCTTTGTTGAACCTGATTGGTACCAAAAATTCTTCTACAGTCGCTGCGCCATAAGAATGTCCGGCCCCGCGTCCAAAGGCCGTCCTCCTGTCAACTCCGGACGGATGACCTGTGTCGCCCAGAAATGTTTCTTGGGTGCCTCAGAAGGCGTACCAGCACGTTCCGTCTGCTTTTGCGCTGACCAAGATCGATATCGCTGACAAGCTTTGCGCCGCCCTCGCGGCGCTCCAATGTGATCTTGCGGCTATGGAAAGCTTCCAGCTCGGCCTCGATGCGCTACGCTTATGATGGTGACCTTGGGCAATTCGTGGATGAGCATCTCCATCATCTTGTCCTGGCTTTTCTCATCGAGTGCTGAGGTCGCTTCATCCAACACGATGATGTCGGGAGTGTGCAGCAGGAGGCGCGCGAACGCGAGCCGCTGTTTTTCGCCACCCGACAAGGTCTGGTCCCATGGCGCGTCTTCCTCGATCTTGCCATTCAGATAATCGAGTCCCACCTTATCCAGAGCCGCGTTGATTTTCTCCAACGTCCAGTTATCGGCGGCGCCGGGATAGGCGACTGCTCGGCGAAGCGTCCCGGAGGGGATATACGGCCGTTGCGGTAACATGAACAGTCGTCTGTCGGCGTGGAAATTAACACTGCCGTCACCCCACGGCCACAGACCTGCGACGGCCCGTACCAGGGTGCTCTTGCCTGAACCGGATTCGCCGGCCACAAGCAGCCGTTCGCCTGGTTCGACCACGACCTCGGTTTCCTTGACCACGGCGGTGCCGTCGTCAAGCGACACGGAGAGATTGTTCAAGCTGAGCATCGCATCGCCTTCCGTTTCGCCGCGCCTGATACGTCCGAAGGCGTCGCTCTGTTCCGCGCGCTCGAGGCCGTCGAGCGACATCATCAGCGAGGCGATGCGCCGTGCACAGGCGTTCCAATCGGCGAGACGGGGGTAGTTGTCGACAAGCCATCCAAACGCGCCCTGCACGATGGCAAAGGCAGAGGCTGCCTGCATTACCTGTCCAAGGGTCATGCTACCTTCGAGAAATTTCGGAGCGCAAAGCAAAACCGGCACGACCGGCGCAAAAAGGCTCGCCCCCTGCGAGACCAGCGCTGTGCGCATATGCTGGCCCGTAAGAAGGGCCCATCGCCTGAGCACATTGGCGAACGTCTTGTCGATGCCGCTACGCTCCTCCTCCTCGCCGCCGAGCAACGCGATACTCTCGCCGTTTTCCCGCACGCGCGTCAGCGTATAGCGGAATTCGGCTTCCGCCTGATTTTTTTCCTCGGAGAGATGGATGAAACGCCGGCCAATGACCGCCATCGAGGTGGACGTGATTGCGGCGTAGAGTATCGCAGTGATGACGAGGAAGCCGGGAACAGTGACGGTGGAACCTGCGATCGTCAGGGTCAGGGCCCCGCCGATAGTCCAGAGCACCACGATGAAGGTCGAGGCCGACAGAAATGCGGAGATGACACCCGCGATGAAATCGACGGGCGATCTCGGTGGCAATCCGCAAATCATCCGCGATGCGGGCTTCGGGGTTCGTGTGGTCGCCACCGACGAGATTTAATTGATAGTAACGGCCGTTTGCGAGCCAACGCGCGATGACTGCGGTCGTGAGCCAGGAACGCCAGCGGCGCTGAATCGTCATACGAAGGAAGACTTGTGCAACAACTAGGCTTCCGGTTCCGAGCACGAGCGGCAGGAAAACGGCGCTTAGGAAATAAACGGTGCGGGCATTGCGTTGCTCGATCGCGTCGAAAATTGCCCGATTCCAGACATTGATCCCGTACTGGAAGCCGACATTGATACATATCAGGATCAAAAAGCCCGATTGATAGCGGCCAGGCGAGCCTATCGCCACCGCGGCCCCAATACTTGCGCGCGCTGATCCAGAAACGCGTCAGCAAGTACCTCTTGCGCGCCTGCTCGGCCTCCTCAGGCGTCAGTTTTGGATCAGGGTCGATGGAATCCGGCGGCGCGCCTTGGTCATCGACCGCAGACGCGACTTCGACAGTCGATGCCTTCCCCTGGCGGGGCTTTTTAGCACCGCGTGGTTTGGCGCTGTCAATTGATTTCGACTTGAATTTAACCCCGGACATAACGGCGATAACGACTTAAACAGCAAAAGGTTTCATGATGTCCGCTCGAGATCCGGCTGCCAACAGTACAAGGCCCTTTTGGTATTGCAGTGTTCCAACAACCACGCCTAGAGTCGTTCTCGAATGACAGACTTGGCGTGTTGCGGGCACTTTCAGTTCGCTGCCGAGTGGCGTGCACGTGTCAGGAACGGACGCGCTAGCGCCGTCCCACCTGAGTCAGAGATCGACCTGCTCGGAAATTGCGAGACCGTCATCAACTTCGATCCCGAAATAGCGAACGCTGCTTTCAAGCTTGGGTATGACTTGTATCAAATATGATTCCCGCCACTATTTAAGCTAAGCGGCTTAGCGAAGCACACGATTATCGGCCGGGCCATCTCCAGTTCAGTACCAGCTATCAGCCATGGAGGCCTTGCGTCTTGCCACGAAGTCGCAAAGCGCTTCGTCAACGGAGACGTCGAGCGGTGGCGCTTCAAATTCTTCCAGCGTCTTCTTCCATTGGCGGTTTGCGCGAGTCGCAATGTCCGTTGACCCGCCTTCCTCGCTCCACTTCTCGAAGGGTTCGTTGTCCGACAGTGCCGAATCCCAAAAGGCGGTCTGATAGTTTCGCATCGTGTGGGCTGAGCCGAGGAAGTGATTGCCGGGACCGACCTCCTCGAATGCGTCGAATGCCAGCGTGTTATCATCGACTGCGACGCCCGCTAAATAGGAATGAAGGGCGCCGCAAAGGTCGGAGTCCATCACGAACTTCTCGTAGGACATGGACAGCAGCCCATCGAGGAAACCTGCCGAATGGAGGATAAAGTTCGCTCCGCAGTGGATGGCCGACAGCATGGACATCAATCCTTCTTGCATGGCCTGACCATCGGGCAGTTTCGAATTTGAGAAGTTACCGGCACAGCGTAAAGGGAGTTTCAGCCGCCGTGCGAGCTGACCGACGACCATGGAGCCGATGGCAGGTTCGGGGGTTCCGAATGTCGGCGATCCGGATCGTAGCGACATGGAAGACAGGAAGTTTCCGAAGATGACTGGGGCGCCCTTTCTTTCGAGCTGCGTCAAGGCGCAACCGGCGAGTGTCTCGGCAAAGGACTGTGCGATGGCTCCCGCATTGGTGACGGGTCCCATTGCACCACCAAGAATGAAGGGCACGATGACGGCAGCTTGGTTGGCGCGGGCATAGGCGCGTAGAGACGTCGTCATGGTGCCGTCCCAGACCAGCGGGGAGTTCACATTGACGTTGCCCAGGATGACGCACCTCTGGTCGACGAACTCGGCACCGAAAAGGATGCGTGCCATTTCGACGGAGTCCTCCGCGCGCGCCTCCGCCGTCACCGATCCCATGAACGCGCGATCTGAATACTTGATATGGCTGTAAACCATGTCGAGGTGACGTTTGTTGACTGGAACGTCAACAGGTTCGCAGATCGTACCACCGGAATGGTGCAGCCAAGGGCTACTCTGGGCAAGCTTGATGAAGTTGCGGAAGTCCTCGATCGTGCCGTAGCGACGGCCTTTATCGAGATCCATGACGAAGGGCGAACCGTAGGCGGGCGAAAAGACGACATTGTCGCCCCCGATTTGGACGCTGTTTGCAGGATTGCGGGCGTGCTGTGTGAATACGCTCGGCGCGGAAGAGACGATTTCGCGAAGCATTCCCGGCTCGAAGCGGACAAGGACGCCGTCCACCTTGGCTCCGGCCCGCTTCCAGTGATCGACCGCAGCAGGATCGTCGCGAAACTCTATCCCGACCTCGGCTAGGATGCGGTCTGCCGTGCGCTCGATCTTCTGGAGGTTTTCTTCAGACAGAATGTCGTATGTCGGGATGTTTCGAACGATATAGGGCACACCGTGAGGTTTTGCCGCGCCATCGCGTCGCGCGCTTCGCCCACGTCTGGCGGCCTTTTCTGCGGTCATCGCAGCCTCCATAATTCTGTGTATAGGCTAGAACGACTTGAAGGCTTTGTAACGCAGGAAAAATTTGTCATTCAAGCCGTTCTGCGTGAAGGAGGCGTGCGCTGGCCTTGCGGCATCACGACGATTATCTCGAGCGCGCAACGACGATGGACGAGCCAAGACGCCGCGTCCTTTATGGCGCACTATGGCGATAGTTATTCGAGCCCTCCCATGAACCGAAGAGCCGAGACGAATTTTTCTTAAAAGCGACTAATTTGCGACCCTAACGAAGTCCAAAAAATCCGAGTATGAACAGAACAATGACGACGGCTCCGACCAGCCAGATGAGGTTGTTCATGATATGCTCCTTGTCTGCAGCTTCCTAACAGCGATGCCTGTAGGACTAGCGTCCACGGCCGACCAGCCGCCTCCGCCTAACGTCCGCGTCATATAATCGTTCCAATGGAGCTATCTGCAATGCGGAGGTCTGTTCGTAAAAATTTACATGCTGGGTCATATGGGCCCGTACCGACCCTCTGCTGAGAGCGCTGTGTGCTGCTACCTATGAACCTATTAATGCCCATAAGGCATAGCGAACCTTGGCCGTTGGGGGAGCAGGTGAATGTAGCCTACACTGAAACAGGCGGCTTGCGACACACACGGGAACAACCCAAATGGAAGGCGATTCAAACTCAGGTCCTCCACCGCAGCGGATTGAACGAGGCTGGGAAGTCGAAGCCGGGCACCCACCTGACAGTTCATACTGTAGGTTACTGGTGCTATGGTGCGGTAACTCCTAGTGAATAGCTGACCCCTCCGTCCGCTGAACATCGGGTGAGGCCCATGCTGGACAGTTTGCATAGCGGCAATCCGTCAGTGAGAATTAGATTTGGCGCTATCGGAGTTCCGCGATGCCTCCCGAAGCTAAGTCCATCGTTATAACACCTCCGACGGTGACCACCTGGTTCGGTTTTGCCGCCCTGTGCATTGGCATGTTCATGGCAATCCTCGACGTACAGATCGTGTCAACGTCATTGCCGAACATTCAGCACGCTCTCGACATCGATCCCGATCAGATGAGCTGGATACAAACTGCCTATCTGATCGCCGAAGTGGTCGCCATACCGCTGAATGGCTTCTTGACCCGACTGCTCACGATGCGTTGGCTCTTTGTATGCGGGATAATCCTGTTCACACTCGCATCCGTTGGGTGCGCTTTGAGCGGCAATTTCTCAGAATTGCTTGCATGGCGTATTGTCCAAGGGCTCGCCGGCGGCGCGCTCATACCACTCATCTTCTCAGCGGTGTTCATTCTTTTTCCGGAAAATCTCCAAGGCATTGCCACGACCGCTGCTGGTGTCGTCGCAGTATTGGCACCCACTGTCGGTCCCATGGTGGGAGGCTGGATCACCGAATCATATTCCTGGCACTGGTTGTTTCTCATCAATGTCCTTCCGGGGATCACGGCGGCAGTTCTTGCAGCCACGCTATTGCCGCGCGAACAAACACGACTTGGTGAGATACGAAAGTTGGATTTAATCTCCTTTTTATGATGGCGATCGCACTCGCCGCCATGGAAATCGCACTGAAGGAAGCGCCCAAGCGCGGTTGGACGGACGGTCAAGTCCTCGGCCTGGCCGTTCTCAGCGCTGCCAGCTTTGCCGGGTTTGTCCATCGCACCTGGAGCAACCCGGTCCCTTTGGTGAACCTGCGCAACTTCAACGACCTCAACTTTACGATCGGGTGCGCCTTGAGCTTTCTGCTTGGGTTTGGCCTGTTCGGCTCAGTTTACCTGATGCCCGTATTCCTGGCTTACGTTCGTGGTCACAGCGCATTCATGATTGGGACGATGATGCTGGCAACGGGAGTAGCGCAAATCATCGTTGCCCCGATCGCTGTTTTTCTCGAGCAGCGCATGGATGCA
Organism: Phyllobacterium sp. A18/5-2; assembly: GCF_025452215.1. Classification (NCBI taxonomy): domain Bacteria; kingdom Pseudomonadati; phylum Pseudomonadota; class Alphaproteobacteria; order Hyphomicrobiales; family Phyllobacteriaceae; genus Phyllobacterium; species Phyllobacterium sp. A18/5-2. The sequence continues at coordinate 332,543 of NZ_CP104968.1, forward strand.
AGGCTTCTCACGGCGTTGGGTTACTCGGTATTTGCCGTGGGTCTCGGATGCAGCGCGTTCCAAACGCCGGCAACGGATGCCGACGAGATGTTTTGGCCTCAAATCATCCGAGGCGTTGCGGTGATGTTCTGCATTTTGGCGCCCACGCGTCTGGCGCTCGGAAATCTACCGCATCATCGGATACCCGACGCAAGTGGCCTGTTCAACCTCATGCGCAATCTGGGAGGCGCGCTCGGCTTGGCCCTGATCGATACCGTTATCTACTCGCGGGCATCCACGCATGGTGTAGATCTCGCAAATCGGCTGTTGGCTGGGGACCCGCAAACGGCACAGTTTGTCGGAATCCCACTCGACAAACTCCATGGCGAAGGCCTCGCCGGGTTTGGCGCGGGAGCCCAAGCCATATTCAGTCCTTTGGTAACGAAGGCAGCGCTTGTTGAGTCGATCAACGACGCTTGGGCGATGATCGCATTGATCACCCTCATTTCCCTCCTGGTCATTCCTTTCGCCCGTCCAGTGCGCAATGAAATGTATGGTGTGCCAACCTGACAAAATCCTGCAGCCCTCCTCGTATCGCTCGGCCCGCAGGTCGAATTTGCCCGCCTTTTGAGGGATCGCTCCCGTTTCTCAACCGATGATGATTTTAAAATGTGTGGTCGTTCTCAAGCGTCCGGATCACTGCGAATTGCTTCGACACGGGTTGTTACAGGAAGGTTTGCCATATGAGCCGGTCGGAACGTTGCGGCCAGCTAAATCCGGGCCGGGCCGCTGGTTGTATCCGCAAACACTTACCAGCGCAGGTCGTAGACCGGGGCTGAAAGATGAGCGTGATCAAAGCAGAGACAAGAGTGTCTTTGTGACGCTGACCAAGCAATCGCTTGCATGCGCTGCGGCGAGCGTTGTTCAACCCCCGGAGAAACGGTTCCCTGGAAAAGGCCGATAACTTGCGATTCACTTTGATAATGTAATTCCACGGTTTCAGTCGGGCCACAAAACCGATTTGGGATGTGGAAACTTCCTGCTAAATTTTTGTTTCGATTCGCTAGGCGACATTTGAACTAGGCGTTGTAAATTCGAAACCACAAGCAAGGAATGATTAGTGGAGCTGAAGGCTTGTCAAACATCCATGTTCCAGTCGCCATGGGATTTACCCAGTGACACTGGTGCGGGTTGATCCCGCCAAGGTTCATACGTTCGAGAGTGGCGAGAGCTTCTACGAGTGGCTCGGCGAGCACCACGACAGCGAGGATGAGGTCTGGATCAAAATCCACAAGATGGGTTCCGGGCTCAAATCGATCACTCCCAAGGAGGCAATCGACGTGGCGCTCTGCTGGGGCTGGATCGACGCGATCCGCAAAGGCCTTGACAGCAAAAGCTATCTACAGCGCTACACACGGCGCGGCAGGAAAAGTACTTGGAGCCAGATCAATGTCAACAACGTCGCTCGGCTCATAAGCGAAGGCCGGATGACAGAGCACGGGTTGAAGGAGGTTGATGCGGCAAGGGGAGATGGCCGGTGGGACCGCGCGTACGGGAGCGGCAAAGAAATGAAGATCCCGAGCGATCTTCAGGCTGCCATCGATGCCGAGCCTAGGGCCAAAGAGATGCTGGCAAAGCTAACCGAGCAGAACCGTTTCGCACTGGCCTTCCGCACGCACAACATGAAGACCGAAGCTGGGCGGAAGAAGAAGATCGAGACCTTCGTCGAGATGCTTAAGCGCGGGGAGACCCTTTACCCTCAGAAAAGGAAATGAGCCTGCCGGCGCCAGCGCGATCCCGCCGACGAAAGGCAGGTTCGAGTAACCCTGACGCCCGTTGCACGCGATCTTCTTGACGCTGAACCTGCTGGGCCGCTGCCACCGGACTCGGAGAGGACTTTGTGACAGTGCAGAAATCTGTGAGGAGACTGCGGGACAATCTGCTGCGATTGACGCACTCTTACCCGGGAAAAGGTGGCTTTCCAAACTTCGTGGTATCCTGTGGCATTCACGACGCGCTCTATAAGAAGCGGTCGATCGTTCTGAGCGGCTGCTTCCCAAGCACATGCCACTCGGGAGCGGCAGGACCGCTCCTTGTGCTGTGTTCTTCGTCACCCGTCACCATCTCAATGTCTTTCCACCAAAGAGACTGGATCAGCACTTCACCCCTGCTCAATGCCGAACCTTTCCAACAACGTCACAGCGCCACTGGCAACTCCCGGACGCATTAGACAGGTCCAACAGGCTTAACTTGCATCATAAAGCAAGCGATAATCTGGGAACCTTTGCGCGCAAACATCATCTAATGCGTTGTAGAGGAGATTTGTCATGCCGGTTGTTCGCAATAAGAGAAACGCTGCCGAAGCTCACGCTGGCGATATCGATCTTGTTCGCCGCGCGCTGACCCGCGACGCGGATGCATTTCGTACGATCATGCAGACCCACAACCGCAGACTCTACCGGATTGCCAGAGCCGTCGTCCGTAACGACGGCGAAGCCGAGGATATAGTCCAGGAGGCCTATGTCAGTGCTTTCACCGCCCTCGACAGTTTTGGCGGCGCTTCTTCACTCGCCACATGGCTTTCCCGTATCGTGATCAACGAGGCGCTTGGACGCCTGCGCAAGAATCGGCGTGCCTCTGCCGCCGCTGCAAAGATCGCCCAGAACTCAGCAGCGCAAATCATCCAGTTTCCCCTTAACACAAGCGAAGACCCGGAGCGGACGATGGCGCAACGGCAAATCCTCCATCTGGTCGAAAGGGCGACCGACAATCTCCCGGACGCCTACCGGACAGTTTTCATCGCCAGGATCATCGAAGGACTGAGTATCGATGAGACGGCGGAACTGCTTTGTTTGCGGCCAGAAACCGTCAAGACAAGGCTGCACCGTGCCCGGCTTCTCGTACGCAAACAAATTGACCAGCAGATCGGACCGATGTTGCTGGACGCTTTCCCGTTTGCTGGCCGGCGCTGCGAGCGGATCACAGCCTGCGTCATGAAACGCCTCGGCTTTCCGGGCTAATTTTCCGGGAACCTTTTCCCCTACGCGGCATCCAATGGTGGTCAATTGGAAACGATGCCCGGACCGTTGGTGTCCGGATGATGGAGGATCCCATGTTTACACGAACAACCACGGCATTGGCCATACTCTGCTTTCTGGGTGGCACGTCCCTGATGCAAGCCGCCGATAAGCCAACCGACCCCCAAATCGCGCACATTGCCTACACTGCTGGCACCATTGATATCGAGGCGGCGAAGCTAGCGATCGAAAAGTCCAAAAACAAGGATGTCATGGCCTTCGCCAATGACATGGTTCGCGACCATGAAGCGGTCAACAAACAAGCCCTCGACCTTGTCAAGAAACTCAAAGTGACACCCGAGGATAATGATACCAGTCGTGCCTTGGCCAAAGCAGCGGCCGCCGAAAAGAGCAAACTCTCGAAACTTAGCGGTAGTGCTTTTGACAAAGCCTATGTCGAAAACGAGGTCGCCTACCACAAACAGGTAAATGGCGCGCTGGAAACAGTACTGATCCCGTCGGCAAGTAACTCTGAACTCAAGAGTCTGCTGGAAACTGGTCTGAAAATATTCCAGGGACACGAACAGCACGCCGAGCACGTTGCGTCCGAACTCAAGTAGGACAGGACATGTTGTCGCGACGGTATCTGTGGATCGGCATTATTGTTGTAATGAACCTGGGCGCCGTTCAGGCGCAGGCGGAAACCATTCAGGTTACGATTGACAAGCTCGTATTCTCGCCTGCGGCCATCAATGCAAAGATCGGCGATACGATCGAATGGGTCAACACGGATATTCTGGATCACACAGCCACCGTGAAGGGGGGCTGGGAAGCATTGATCCCGGCTGGCAAGTCGGCAAGTCTGGCTCTGCAAGAGGTGGGGTTGTTCGAATATTATTGCCGCTTTCACCCGAACATGAAGGCCCGTGTTACGGTTGAAATAGAATGATACTGTCAAACAGAACGCATAGCCCCACCTACAAAAACGGCCTCGTGAACATTTCAGCGCCGAGCACGCACAGACAGATCAGGAACCAGTGGCGGAAGGTCGACGAGCTGACCCGGTTGCGAATGATCTGCCCGGCCCACATGCCGGCGAGTGCCGGCGCGATCGCCAGCGCCGAAACGGCGAGATTGTCGATCTGAAGGGCGCTTCGCCATAGCAAGGCTGCCGCAAGTGCAATCGTGGAAACGGTGAAGGACAGGCCGAGCGCCTGGACCAGATCGTCCTTTTCGAGGCCGAGCGCCTGAAGGTAGGGCACTGCCGGGATGACGAAGACGCCGGTGCTCCCGGTTATTACGCCGGTTGCAACGCCGATGACCGGAGAAAGCCACGGTTCCAGGATCGCTGGCACGCGAGATCTGACGAGCAACCAGCGTCCAAACGGCATAGAGGACAAGAGCACACCCGAGCGCGCTCGTTGTGAGTACTGTGTCGCCGCTGGTGAGCAGCGACGAGCCGGCAATCGTCCCCACGACGACCCCGAGTATCATTGGCCAAAATCTGCGCCCGAGCGTGCCGAGATTCGGACCTGCGAGAAGCTGCCAGACATTGGTCACGAATGATGGGACTATCAGCAGGCTGGCCGCGGACAGTGGCGAGAACAGCGCGCCGAGCACGCCCATGGCCACGGTCGGCAGTCCCATGCCAGTGACGCCCTTCACCAAGCCGGCGGCGAAAAAGGTCGCGGTTACCGCGACGACGAGAGGTATCGAGGAATCCATCATAAGCTTGGCTTAAGGGATCTCCCGGCAGACACAATGCGGAAGATCCACATCCAGGCTTCGGCTGGCCCGAAGGCTGGATGTCGGATATGCTCTGTATATGCGCTTTGATCTGACCGACCTTCGCCTGTTCCTCGCCGTGGTAGATGCCGGCAGCATCACGCACGGGGCGGCCGATGTTGGACTTTCGTTGTCGGCGGCCAGCGAGCGCCTGCGCGACATGGAAGCTGCCGGCGAAGTCAAGTTGCTCGAACGCGGCCGTCGCGGCGTATGGCCGACTGCGGCCGGCGAAGCCTTGGCGCATCACGCCCGCCTGATCCGGCGCCAGATGGCGCAGATGCGCGGCGAACTCGGCGAACACGCCAGTGGCGTGCGTGCGACGGTCCGAATTGCCGCAAACACGGCCGCCCTCACCGAGTTTTTGCCGGAAAGGCTCAGCACATGGATGGCGGTCCATCCGCAGATCGATGTCGATCTGAGAGAGCGCCAGAGCGATGAAATCGCGAGAGCCGTCTCGGGCGGATTAGTGGAGTTCGGCATTCTCTCGGATGCGGCCGCCACCGCCGGCCTGCAACTGCGTCCCTTTGCCACCGACCGGTTGGTCGTCGTGATCTCGCGCGATCATGTGCTGGCGGCGAAAAAGCGCGTCACCTTTGCCGATATTCTGGATCAACACCTGGTCGGTCTGGCGGGCGGCGCGCTGCAGGATCACCTCGCTGTCCAGGCCGCGAGGACGGGCGTCAGGCTGAAGGTGCGGGTGCGGATGCGCACTTTTGAGGGCATCTGCCATATGGCGGCCGCCGACGTCGGTTTCGGCATCATGCCCGAGACGGCGGCGCGCCGCTGCAGCCGATCTGCAAAGATCGCGTTTGTCCGCCTTGCCGATGACTGGGCTACACGCCGGCTGTCGATCTGCTTTCGCACCGAGGAAGAATTATCGTCGCCCGCGCGGGACCTCTTGGAGTATCTGGCATCGAGCAATCAACGTCGCCTCTCCGAGCGGTAGCTGTCATCAACAACTTGCGTCATGGCCGGGTTTGGGCAGGTATCTTTGAAAAACCGAACGACCGTCTCCCAACGAAGCTGCATCAGAAGGTTCAGTCGAGCCATTTCACCTTTTGAAGCAACATTGAACACATCGGGCGCTGTTTGCGCGATGACCGGCGAGGCGCATTCATTTCAAGATGCTGACTGGGGACGTCGCTCCCAGTCCTATGGTTTTGTCGCCACAGGCTTTTATGAGTTATCTGTAACAGCCCTAGAAGAGACAGCAACAGCGGTTCGTTTAAGAACGCAGATAAGGACGAAAATTCGATTGTTGAATGAACTTCCCCATTGACGCTGACGCTGAGATCCGCCCGCAAGAATATCCGCCGGCAGCAGTTTGAACGCGCCCAGTGGGCGCATTCAAACTGGGCATGTCAAATAGCAGGTTTGGGTGCTTCAGGGTACCAGGAGTCAGGTTCAGGATATTCCCAGTCATCTGGAAACGCGTATGTTTCGAAGCAGGTCGTCGTGTCGTCTTCGGTTCCGAAAAATGCGAAATGATTTCTGCCCAGCCAGCTGCCGGATTGCATTTTCTTGTACCCGCGTCTCTCGAATTCGGCCAAGCGCTCCTCAAAGGGGATGTTGTTGCAGTCATAAGCAACGTGATGAATTCCCTCGCCGTGCACTTCAAGGAAGTCCGCGAAAATTGTAGGGCCCGATGCAGGCTCCATCAGTTCCCAGACCATATTTCCCGACTGGGCAAAACATACGGTCAATTCAAAATCCACCCGTTCGCCTCTGTAGGTCTGATTCTCCGTATTGCCAGGGTTGAAGCTGTAAACACGCCATGGTCCGATACCGAGCTTACCAAGGCCATCCATCGTCTTGCGATGATCGCGGGTGACGATCGCTATCTCGACCACGTTTCCAAGGAAGGTGTCTTCGGCCGCACCACCGGACAGAGCCTTCAGCACGTTATCCTGTTGTAGAACTGGGATCATTGTATCTCCTTTTATGGTCTTGGGCGGCCATTTGCGGCCGGCCCGTGCTGCATTATTTTCCGCGAGCACTGAGAGGGATCAGGTGCTCATCGGCTTTTCCGCGAAGCTTGTGGAATACGAAGTATGCGACGGATGAGGTACCGATCCCGGCGAGCCAGGAAAGATCGATCCCGCCCAAACGAACCGCTACGGGACCTTGCAGGCTTTCGATCGTGCCCATCTGGAACAGCCATGCAGCCACCAGTCCGGCGAAGAAAGCGCCGATGCCGTTCCAGTTGATATCGCCATAGGCGCTATCGGCTGGCGCGGCATAGAGTTCCGCGATGCTAACCCCTTCCGCGACGAATGACGAAGAAGTCGGTCATTGTGACGCCAGCCCACGGGCTAATCCACACCACCATCGCTACCATGAAACTATCAAAGGCATGGGCGAAGTCTCCCGATTGCAGAAAGAAGTAGAGGATGACGGACCCGACCAGGCCACAGGCGAGCGAGACCATCCAACGAGGCTGCTTGATATCGAGCGCGAGGGTCGAGAGGGCCGCCGAGTAGATGACGACGATATTCGTTGCGATCGGGCCGTGCACGAGCACCATCAACACGGGCAGCGCCATGGCGCCAAATGCGGCGATGATCAACTGAGCAGGATCCGCCCCAACGCCTGCCGATGCAATTGCCGCCCCGAGAAATGCCAGCCAGGCCGTCGGAACGAACATCCCGAGAAACGTTGCGTTGAAGACCTTTCTATTGGTCAGAAGGGGCTTCGCGAAACGTGTGTAATCACCCGCGTAGACGAGCCATGAGATACCCCAACCGATTCCGATTGCCGTCATGAGCTGGCTCATGGCCGCCCAACGATCAATACCTACCAGCGTGGAATTGCTCCAGCGAATGTCGATGGTAAAGAACGCTAACAGTGTCATGATCACCATCACCCCAAGGATCAGGGGCATCGTGTAGCGCTCGAAGTACTTTATCGCGTTGAAGCCCCATGCGGCAATGCCGACCTGGAGCACCATGATTGCGAGAGCCACAACATATTTCAGTTCGGCGCCGCCGCCGATCCCGGCCTTATCGAACGCCGCCACCGCCAGATCCAGGACGATCCAGGTGTTGGTCGCGACCCATCCCATTCCCATCAATACCTGAAGGAGTGTGGGCAGATATGCTCCGCGACGTCCAAAAGAAAGCCGTGTCAGAACCATTTGGGTCACACCTGTTTTATGCCCCATCAGGCAAAACAGCCCGAAAAGACCTGCACCCATGATGTTTCCAATGACGATCACAGTGAACGTGTCCCAAAGACTCAGTCCCATCTGGATACCCAAGGCGCCTAAAACCCAGTTGATAGGCGCAACGTTTGCTCCGGCCCAGATCCAGAATTGGTCGAGGGGCGACGATGTACGGTGCATGTCAGGAACTTGCTCTATGCCCGAAGCATCGAAGCCCCCTTCCGATAGTATTTCCGGGTTTTCCGATTGTAATTGCATATTTAAAATTCCCCTTTCGAGATATTTGCTCCTACCTCCTTCATTTCGGCAGGTATGAAGCAAATCTGAAAATGAGAACTTCTCAAGCTGGCATGAGCTCAACTCGACAGTTCAAGCTAATGTCTTGTTTTCAATACTGAATAGATCCTGTTTGATGTTGGAATGGGCTGATACAGCCTGGTTGAGATTATCTCAACTCATGAACACGAAATTTCAATCACACCCCTTTCGCTATTCGGGCAAAGGTCTTCCAAACCCTGGTTGCAGAGGAAGACATGAAATGACAACAATTCTCCATATCGACTCAAGCCCTAGGGGCGAGCGTTCGCTCAGCCGACGCCTCAGCGCCGACTTCATCGCGAAATGGAAAGAACGCGATTCCAGCGCCGAGATCATAGTCCGCGATGTCGGAACCAACCCTCCCCCGATTATCACCGAACAGTGGATAGCAGCAGCTTTCACAAGACAGGAAGACAGGACGGCTGAGGACCACGATGAGCTCGCGCTTTCCGATGAACTCATTGCGGAAGTGGATCGGGCGCAGATCATCGTTATCGGCGCACCGATGCACAACTACGGCATGCCAGCGGCATTGAAATCCTGGTTCGACAAGGTCATACGCATTGGCAAGACCTTCACATTTGACCTCGAAGCGGGGTGACTTCCCGTTGAAGCCGATCATGTCGGGCAAGACGTTGGTCGTATTGAGCGCGAGAGGCGAATTTGGTTTCGGCGTTGGCGGCATCCGCGAGAACATGAACCACCTTGATACCCATATCGCAACTTGCTCTCATTATCTCGGCGTTGATGAGAGCCATGTGATTTCAATCGACTATCAAGAATTCAATGACGACAGGCACCAAAAGTCGATTGCGGATGCATGCGCAGCGGTACCTCGCCTCGTCGATCAATTACTTCACGTATCAAATATGCGGGCCGCCGAGTGAGCAGATTGAAGGCTGGCCTCCGTGGAACGTCCGGTGGAAGGAGACATATTGTCGGCCTGAGCGAAATTTCCAGAAGACTGGCGGCTGGGGAGACGAGCTCGGTCATCCTTGTAGAGAAGGCCCTTGCACAAGCGGCTGCCACAAAACATGTGTTCATTTCCCTGCGGCGTGAAGAAGCATTGAACGAGGCCCGGGTGTCAGACGATCGCCGAAGCAACGGTCATTCGCTTGGTCCGCTTGATGGCATTCCAATTGCCGTGAAGGACTTGATTGACATGCAGGGGCTTCGGACAACAGCAGGATCGTGCACGCGATTAACTGTTGCACCGGCGCTGCGAGACGCGCCGGTGGTCGCGGCGGTCAAGCGACAAGGGCTCATCGCGATCGGCAAGACCAATCTGAGCGAGTTCGCCTTTTCCGGCCTGGGCTTAAATCCCAGTTTCGGCACGCCCACCGCTTCTTACATTAAGGGCGAGGCCCGAGCACCAGGAGGATCGTCGTCAGGATCTGCCATTGCAGTCGAGCGCGATGTTGTCTCCGCAGCCATCGGCACGGACACTGCGGGCTCTATTCGCGTACCTTCGGCCTTTAATGGATTGGTTGGTTTTCGGGCATCCACGAACCGATACCTGATGTCTGGTGTCCATCCCCTCGCCGCCACCTTCGACACGCTGGGCCCGATTGCCCGGTCGGTTTCCGACTGCGCATGGATGGATTTGGCCATGCGTGACCGAGGGCGCCTGACGCTTACGCCGCCCTCAATGGCCAAGGTGCGCCTTGTCGTCGACGCGGCGATGCTGGAAGACGGCGATGTTGAACCGGCCGTCAGGGATAACCTGATGCACATGATGGAGTCCTTGGCCAGCCGTGGCGCTAAAGTGAGCTACAAATCCGTCGGCGTTGTAAGTGAGGCAAGAAAGGTCATTTCAGATCTGGGCTGGCTGGGTGCTTACGAGGCATGGCAATTGCTTGGCGACATCGTGAATGGGCATTCGAGCGCCTTGGTGGATCGCCGCGTTAGCGCGCGGCTCCGTGCGGCAAGTCTGATGTCTGAGCAGCAAGCAGAGAAAATTATCACTGCGCGACGAGACCTGATGGCGCCGCTGTCATTGGCGCTCGATGGTGCTTTGCTAGTTCTTCCAACGGTCAAACATGTAGCACCCAAGCTCAAGGAGCTTGAGGCTGACGACGACTATTTCGCTGCGCTGAACTTACAGACGTTATCGATAACGATGATAGGCAGCCTTCTGGATATGCCAGGATTGGCCCTCCCGAGCGGTTACGACGATGAAGGCTTGGCGACATCCGTGCTGATTTCTGCGACGCATGGTAAGGACGACGCCCTTCTCGCCTCCGGGTTAGCAATCGAGCACGCATTGGTGAACTCATGAGGAGAATGACATGATCAAAAATCCGATCCCCTGGCCCAATGGGGCGAAATGCGCCTGTGCGATATCTTTCGACGTCGACGCGGACAGCCTCATACATGTCGCTAGACCGAAGGACAGTTACAACAGGCTGTATCCAATCACGATGGGCCGGTATGGTCCGACGGTGGCGATACCCCGCATTCTCGAGACATATCGCAGGCTTGGGCTCAAACAGTCATTCTTTATCCCCGCATGGACGATGGAGCACTATCCGGCCGCCGTGGAGGCGGTCCTGGAAGCAGGGCACGAAATCGGTCACCATGGTTTCATCCACGAGGACCCGAGCGAAAGCAGCGATGCCGAACAGCGTTATTGGTTCGAAAAAGCTTTGGACGTACACGTGCGAATGACGGGACGAAAGCCGCGCGGGTACCGCGCTCCCGTCTACAATGCCACCCAGACGACAATCGACCTTTTAATCGAGCATGGCTTTCTTTACGACTCCTCCCTGATGGCCGATGACATCCCCTACAGGATGAAGACGCCGAAGGGTGAGCTTTACGAGGCTCCGCCTCACTGGGGCAGCGATGATTGGCCGCCATTCGCCCACTATGCCGAGATTGGCTACATGATGCCCGTCAAGGCGCCGGCCGAAGGCCTCGCGGCGTCTTTCGAAGAATTCGAAGCACAATATGAAGCTGGTGGCTTTTGGATGGGCATATGGCATCCCTTCCTTACGGGACGCCTCGCCAGATGGCGAGTGGTGGAGCGTTGGCTCGAAGATGTCCTGTTGAACAAGGCCGACGTTTGGTTTGCAACCCTTGAAGACATTATCAAGCATGTGGACAGTTTACAAAAGAACGGCGACTACAATGTCCGTACCGAGGAGCTTCCATATTTTGACGCCCCCGTAATGCTGCGATAGCCATAGGCTTTATCCCACCGAACGGACCGCATCACGCCTGGAGATGTGGCCTCAATACTTCGATGAATTCTGCCGCAACCTGGGAAAGCTCTTCCCGGGTCGGCAACAAGATGGCGATCTGGTACTCGATATTTGGTTCGAAAGGCACAAGGACCACGTTTTCCGTAAAGGGCCGGCTGACGACAGGATCAACAATCCCGACACCACAGCCGGCGGCGACCAGTTCACAAGCCGTGGAAAAGAACTCGGTCTCCGCCGTGACATTCCAATGGGCGCCATGTTCGGAGAACGCCGTGGCGAGCTGTTGATAAATCGGATCACCTCGAAAAAGAGTCACGAATGGCACACCATCGAGGTCACTCGGCGTCAGAATGCTCTTTGAAGCGAGTGTGTGACCAATAGGGAGCATGCATTGGCACGTGTAGGAAAAGACCTCCATGTGCGATGTCGGATAATCAAGCGGCAGTTCGGCGATCGCGATGTCGAATTGCTGAGTGGACATCAGCTCGCGAACGTTTTGCGAATTTCGTGAGATAATCTTCATCTGCAGATCGGGCCGATCCTCGGCAAACACCGACAAAACCCGCGGGAGCAGGCTGATCGAGATGCTGGCATAGGCTGCTATCGCCAGGTAACCGCGTTGCCCGGATCCGATTTCGTTCGCAATCCTCTTCGTGTTCTCCACCGATTCCAGCGCCTTTGCTGCTTCGATATAGAACAGCTTCGCTTCTGGAGTGGGCTGCAGGCGACCGCCCCGCCGAACGAAAAGAGTCAGACCGATATCCTGTTCCAGTGCCGCGATCATTGTGCTGATGCCAGGCTGCGACATTCCAAGGAGCTCCGCGGCCCGGGTCATTGTGCCGTGGATCATGATCGCGCGGAAACATTCCAACTGCCGTAGCCTCATTTGATAGGTATACGATTTTTCTATAATGAAGCAAAGTAATATTATTGGAATTACAGGGTGCCATCTGCTTCACTGTGCAAACTCAACCACGGCGAGGATTTAGAACATGAACCAGATCACGCAAACCGATCCTGCAGATGCCATACTGATACCAGCGCGCCGAGGTGTAGCGGCCTATGTACAGGCCGGCCAAACCGTGACTGTGATCAATACGCACGGTAGCCAAGTCGTCGATACCTGGGCTTATAACGCCAAAGACATGGGCGAGTTCATGTCCATGGAACACACCCGCGCGGCGATTCTAACGCTCTTGCCCAAGGAGGGCGACGTCTTCACAACCAATAAGCGCCAGCCGATCTTGACAGTCGTAGAAGACACCACGCCTGGTATCCACGATACGCTCATCGCCGCTTGCGACTGCCATCGTTACCGGCAGCTGGGCGCCGTAGGTTATCACGACAACTGCACTGACAATCTCCACCAGGCCCTCGAAGCGATCGCGCTCGAATCCACCGCGACTCCGAGCCCTTTGAATCTCTTCATGAACGTTCCTGTCGAAAATGACGGGACGCTTTCGTTCCTGCCCCCCGTGAGCAAGCCAGGTCAGTTCATTTCGCTGCGCGCGGAGCAAGACATTGTCATCGTCTTGTCGGCTTGCCCTCAGGACATGGTGCCCGTCAACAACATGATACCAACAGAAGCGCATTTCAAAATTCGGTAAGCAAGAAAGAGGAACCACGAATGCTGAACAATTGCATTGGCAACATTTGCCCGCCCGAAAAAGGAATGACCATTGTCATGAGATATCCCAAGTCGATTCTAGGCCGGAAGTCGCGGACCGCATTCGAATAATGGTATTCCAACATGCCGCGGGCGAGCTTTTAGAAATCCCGAGGACGCGCGTCTAAACCAATTTCTTCACACTTCCAGCGGCCCCAGGTGGTTCCGGATCTGAAGTTTCCATCTACCAGCCGGAAAGGAACTGACATGCGAAAGCTACCACCGCTTAACTCTTTGAGAGCCTTCGAAGCCGCCGCACGGCATGAGAGTTTTACCGCTGCCGCCAACGAGTTGTGTGTGACGGTTACGGCTGTGAGCCATCAGGTCAGGCAGCTGGAAGAATTAATCGGGCGCAAACTGTTCGAGCGCTCCGGCCGCGCTGTGGCGCTAACGACAGCGGGTGGCGAGATCTATCCCCTGTTGAGAGATGGTTTTGACAAACTCGCAACCGCTTTCAGCCATGTGGCGTCTGCCAGTGAGTCCGACAGGGTATCAGTGTCGATGACCCGGGCTTTCGCCGAACGTTGGCTGATGCCAAGGCTTGAGAGGTTCGCCCGTGCCTTTCCCAATGTCACCGTTAATATTCACGCTTCTGAGGACGTGATCGATCTTCGAGCCGAGGGCATTGATCTCGCCGTCAGATACGGCCCTCCCCACGGCGGTATAGGGCAGACAGTTTTGCTTGAAGACCACTATATCGCCGTTGCCGCCAGTGCCATCTGCGGTTCTGGGGCGGTGCAGATTGACCAATTCCGGAACAAGCCACTTCTGGCTTATAAGTGGAAGAATCCTGCTTTCTCCTGTCCCACGTGGACCAGTTGGATCGTGGAGGCACCCCATTCGCATGACGGTGATTTCAAGATTTCCTGGTTCAGCGAGGAGACCTTGGCCATGCACGCCGCCGAACGAGGACTTGGCCCTCTGCTATCGAGCAACGTCCTCATTGACGAAGGTATAAAGTCGGGAACGATGCGCCGGATAGAAGGCCCTACCATGCCTGGCTACGCGTACCGGATCGTCGAACTCGCTACGATCGCTCGAATGAAAAGTGTCCGACAGTTTGTCGAATGGCTGCGGCAGGAGGCTAGTGATTTCGCAAGCGAGGCAACCTCCCGGCCGATGGCGGCCTGAGAGTGCTCAGGACGCGAGCCGTCCGCCCGATCGCCGACGAATGAAATACGCTGATTTGAGATCAGGATTGTTCGAGCAAGCATGGCAGCGCAATCGCCTGGGACGCGCCCACACGCTTACAGTCCATATACTTTCGTAATCCTCCAGAACATCGACGTGGCCAGCGGTCGGGGCTGTCGGCCACCGCATCGGTCACATTCGATGCAGGCAAAGGAGTAGGCGAGTTTATGACATCTGACAAATAGTTAGATTCTTTGCAGTCATCTGGAAAACAGATGACTGCAAATTGGTTCTCCATTCCATTCTGGGGCTAGGATATGAAATGCGCCAATACACGGCAGATTACTGATACTCATCTGTGCAAAACATCCCGTCGTTCACACGCAGCCAGCCCGATTGACGCGTTTACTTTCCACGAGAGACAGATTTGGACGAGCGCAACGTCAAACGGCCAGGGCCATATTTCCAAACAGGCGGGAGTGGTGGGCCCCGAAGAGTTCACACAGGATTCACAAGCAGACCCGCAGCCAAGGAACGGAACGCCTGGATGGCCTTCGGCAGTACATCCTCCGGGTCGTCGCTGGCGGCGATCCAAAGAGCAGCATTGAGAGCAGCTCCACTTAGAAGCCGCGCCGCCGCTTCTGCGTCAATGGGCTTGAGGAGCCCTTGTGCGATAAGGCGTTCAACTGTTCGCTTGGTGACTTGTAGACAACTGCTCTGGCTGGGCCATCGCGAGGGATCACCCAACACCGCAGGTCCATCGAGCAGGACAATGCGTTGGACTTCCGGATCAAGCGCCATCTCAATATAGGCGGCACCCTCGGCAAGCAGGCCCTGCCAATCGTTGCCGGCACGGGCGCCGATCTTCTGGGCGCGCGATGCCATTTCCGAGTCAATCTGATCGACAACTGCCGCCAAAAGCCCGCGCTTGTCTCCGAAATTATGGTAGAGCGCACCGCGCGTCAGACTGACTTCAGCGGTCAACTCATCCATTGAAGCGGCAGAGTAGCCCTTTTTGGCAAAAGCCTTTCGGGCAGCCGCGATTAGCTTGGCGCGGTTCTCTTCCATCGTCTCAACGCGTCGTTTAGCCATCTTAGCCTCGATTTCACATACGACGCGTATATTGACTTGACATACGGTGCGTATGTAGAATATTCCACATACGCACCGTATATCAGACGATACGGGCGTATGTGAAGCTGCTGCAGTTCACGCTGCACTCACCGGTCATCAACCCAGATAATCAAGAGAGATCGACTATGGCCCAACGCGAAGCAATCTTTCCTGCAAACAGGCATGCCCTTTACGAGGAACATGGCTATTCGGCCGCTATCCGATCCGGCGATCTCCTGTTCGTGTCCGGGCAGGTCGGCAGCCGTTCCGATGGAACGCCTGAACCCGACTTCGAACGTCAGGTCCAGCTGGCCTTCGAAAACCTCAAGGCGACACTGGATGCCGCAGGCTGCACGTTCGACGATATCGTGGATGTGACGACGTTCCACACTGACCCCGAGAACCAGTTCGCAACGATCATGGCTGTCAAGCAACAGATTTTCAGCAAGGCACCTTACCCGAACTGGACTGCACTAGGCGTAAACTGGCTAGCCGGCTTCGACTTCGAGATCAAGGTCATCGCCCGTATTCCCTCGAATGCGTGACGTTGCGAAACTCCTAAGTTTTGGCCCAATGGATCTTCCGCTATTTCTGATCGAGGAAGACCTCGAAGAAATTCGAAACGCTTAAGAAAGTAATACCGCCATCTTAAGCAGCAGTTTGGATCGCGATGATGTCATGACAACTCCCCCAAGTGTCGCGGCGATGCCTTCGCGCTAAAAGTGACGAAAAGCGATTGCGTCGAACAACATCTCCCCTTGCCTGCCGGACGATCGGCATCTATATTTGCCAAATGCTTGATCATTCGTCCCGACCGTCTTCGCCGCCGCAGATCCCGATGGATGCGCTCAGCGAAGTCCTCCAAGACTTTCGCTTGAGTGGCGTCAACTATGGCCGCTGCGAGCTGCGACATCCATGGAGCATCGCCTTTCCGCAACAACCGCTGCTTCGTTTTCACTTTGTCAGCCAGGGCCCATGCTGGATCCATACCGAAGCGCAAGGCTGGCAGGAGTTGCACGATGGTGATCTGGTGCTGCTGCCGCAAGGCATCGCCCATCGGCTGGCCAGCGCGCCGGATGTTGTAGGCGACTCGCTCCAGGGCTGTCAGGTGACCAAGTTGGGGAGCAACGTCTGCGAGGTGGTGCGGGAAGGAACGGGCGCGACCAGCACCCTTTTCTGCGGCTCCATGGCCTTGGGCGCCTGTGCGCTTAACCCCTTGATCACCTTGATGCCGCCAATCATCAAGGGCTGCGACGTGGCTGGCAATGACCCGATCGTTAGTCCCTTGCTCGCGGCTATGACGACGGAGGCCACACAACCGCAGATGGGCAGTGCCACCATCTTGTCACGAATGGCGGACCTGCTCACAGCGCGGCTCATCCGCTGCTGGGTCAATTGCACCGGAGCCCCGACCACCGGTTGGCTCGCCGCCATCCGCGACCCCCATATCGGCCGCGCCCTGGCAGCCATGCACCGAGACCCCGGCCACAACTGGACACTCGAAAGCCTCGCCGGCCTGGCAGGCCAATCGCGCTCGATTTTCGCCGAACGCTTCAGCGCTGTTTTAGGGGAAGGCGCGGCACGCTATCTCGCCCGTCTGCGTATGCAGCTTGCCCGCGAGTTGTTGGGGCAAAGCGGCATGTCGGTTGCCGAGGTCGCAACCCGCTTGGGCTATGAGTCCGAGGCATCCTTCGCTCGCGCGTTCAAGCGCATTACCAGCGTCTCGCCCGGCGTTGTGCGTCGCACAATTTCCGGACGAACGGACATGGAATTCGGATTATAAGATACATATCATCCGAAAAGACTCGTCTATGAAGATCTCTAAACCTTGGAGACACTTCAATGACGGACACAACATTACAGCTTG
Organism: Phyllobacterium sp. A18/5-2; assembly: GCF_025452215.1. Taxonomy (NCBI): domain Bacteria; kingdom Pseudomonadati; phylum Pseudomonadota; class Alphaproteobacteria; order Hyphomicrobiales; family Phyllobacteriaceae; genus Phyllobacterium; species Phyllobacterium sp. A18/5-2. The sequence goes on from NZ_CP104968.1 coordinate 349,782, forward strand.
ATGGCGCCGCGATAGACCTTGATGCCGCTGCGCCAGCCGCGTGGAGCCCCGCGACCTGGTTCGCGGTCCTTTCGATGGCGGCCACCAGCTTTGCGCTGGTGTCAGCCGAGTTTCTGCCGGCAGGCCTGTTGACGCCAATGGCGCGCGATCTCGGCATCAGCGAGGGAACCGCCGGACAGGTCGTCACCGCCACGGCTTCCGTCGGCGCCGTGACGGCCATGTTGAGCAATGTTCTCATCGGCCGATTGAACCGCAAGACGGTGCTGGTTGGTCTCAGTGCCTTGGCGATCGCCTCCAATATTCTCGCGGCGGTAGCGACCGATTTCTGGCTATTATTGTTAGGCCGGGCCGGGCTCGGCATTGCCCTCAGCGCTTTCTGGGCGCTTTCAGTTGCCGTGGTAGCGAGGCTGGTTGGCGCCAATGCGACAGGTCGGGGCATGGCAATCGTCACCCTCGGCGTCTCGCTCGCGACCATTGCCGCACCGTCGATGGGCGCGTTGATCAGCGACTGGCTGGGCTGGCGCAGCGCCATGGCCATGACAGCGGGGCTGGCCGCGCTTGCCATGCTGCTGCAGTTGCTCAGCCTGCCGACGCTGCCTGCAAGCACAAGCAACAGTCTTGGCGATGTCCTTCGGCTGACGCGGCGGCGTGGCATTCAACTCGGCATGCTTGCTATTCTTTTGCTTATGACGGGGCATTTTGCCGGCTCGGTCTATGTGCGCCCCTTCCTCGAACAGGTAACGCTCCTTGCAACCGGGCCGATCGCCCTGGCGCTGCTCGGGTTTGGCATCGCGGCTGTGATCGGTAATATTGCCGGTGGCCGCATGGCTGACGCCAATATCCGCATGGCCCTTGCGGCCACCGCTGCGTTAATGGCGTTTGCGGCGCTCGCTTTGGTACTTTGGGGCGTGCACATCGGCGTTGCCTTCGGCTTCGCTACGCTGTGGGGCTTCGCCTTCGGCATGGCGCCGGTGGTGCTGCCGACCAATCTGTCCCGCGCGGCGCCCGACGCGCTAGAAGCAGCGGGCAGCCTGATGGTAACCTCTTTCCAGGTCGCCATTACAATTGGCGCGGTTGTCGGCGGCTATGTCGTGGACAATTATGGCGCTACCGGCCCCTTGACCCTTACCGCCGTCCTTGCCGCATCGACGGTCGCTCTGGCGCTGCTGCAGCCCCGCGGCTGATCTTTGGCTCTGGCGGAGCAACCGGACGGCATGGCCACGTTGCGCGGGTTGAAAAGATGCGGCGAGACCTCGGCGCATCTGCAAGGCGGCAGATGAGGTCATAGCAAGCGCGTGGACGGTGCTTCCTCCATCTGACGGATAACATCGCAAGACGCGCACTTTCAGAGGTGTTTGGCTCACCGAGTAGGGTCGCGGGCGTATCGAGCTCCAGCTCGCCTAATTGCATCAGGGCCTCGCCTCGACGGGGCTTTCTTTCGTCGTGACAGCGCAGCGGCCTGGCTAGCGCGGCCGCGTGACCATCCGTTCGTGAAATCTCCCACAATTCACTGAAGCGACAAATTCCCCTTTGGCGACAAGCCGCAGCTGCTCGAGTGCGGATTCTTGTCACTATGGCTGGCTCAAGCTACCTACCCTGCGAGCTTACACAAAAAGGGGCGCTGCTCTCTCGACTTCCACCCTGTTCCTTGCCATCGGTGGCTGAGACATGGCAATAAAGTCTGAGACGCAAAACCAGCCGCGAAGGACCGCTCTGCAGCGCAGCAGACTTGGCAAGATGCGCAGCAGAGGCGCCCGTCCGGCAGGCCTACACATTTCGGGAGAACGCATGTTTGACCACGTCAAATTCGGAGTCAGCGATTATGCAGCGAGCAAAGCGTTCTTCCTCAAGGCGCTCGAACCACTCGGCGTAGCTGTTGTATCGGAGGGATTGCCAACGTACGGCGTCGAGCTTAGCCCAAAGGGGAAGGCTTCTTTGTGCCTGTACCAAACCGAGGAGAAGCCGGCGCATCTTCACCTGGCGTTCACGGCCGAGAATCGCCAGCAAGTCGAAGCCTTCTATCGCGCGGCTCTGGAGGCGGGTGGCAAAGATAATGGTGCGCCTGGTCTGCGCCCGCACTACCACTCGAACTATTATGCAGCGTTCGTCATTGGCCCGGACGGGCACAACATTGAAGCGGTTTGCCACGAACCTGAGGCCTAACCTGTTTCATCGGGCTGACCGTCTCCAAGCAGGCTTCGCCCACTTGCGGCTGCCCCTACATGACAAACGTTGAAAAAGCCGACGCACTGGATCAACGCCTTGACTACGTTCAACACAATTGCTCGGTTAAACTGAGTCTTGAATTGGGCCCTGAATCAGTGCTCCTGAAAGAAATCGACCGCAGACCACTCGAAGCGGTTTCTGAGGCGCGGTTTCCACAGGAGCCATATGCAACTTTCGCAGCACACACCGAGAACATCCGGGAGTTTGGCGCGCAAAAGTACCGACACGAAAAAGGCCGCCTTTCGGCGATCTCATCCGCGGGCAAGTTGGGAACTGCCTGATTCCCCTGCGGGCTGGAAGGATGCGCAATGTTGATGTCGGCCTCACCAAGGTCGCCATGATCGTTCACATCGAGCTTGGGAGTGATCACATCGGCCATTCGCTTAGTCTGCAATTCAAAACAGTGGTATCCTCTTTCGCAGACAACCAGACGTACAACTTTACTATCACCAAGGCATATCGGTTCGATCTGGGGGAACCATGGACGATGTCAGGAAATGGCTGAGCAGGCTGAAGCTTGATCACCTCGCTAAGGTATTCGAGGTGAATCAAGTCGACTTCGATACCCTTCGTCTGCTGTCCGACGGCGACCTGCGCGACATGCAAATTCCGCTCGGTCCGAGGAAAAAACTCCTTACAGCGATTAAGCGGCTTATCGACGAAAGCGGCAAAGTACTGGCCCCGATATCGGGGGAGCGCTCGCCAACTGACCATCCTGTTTTGCGACCTGGTAGATTCAACCGAATATGCGGTCCGCATGGACCCTGAAGATTTCAGCACTTTGACGCGTGACTACTTGAACCAATGCAATATCGCCGTGAGAAACCACAACGGCTTTGCTGCCAGTTACATCGGCGATGCCTTCCAGGCCCTGTTCGGCTACCCGATCGCCGAAGAGGACGACGCGGAACGGGCATTGCAGCTGGCGTTCGAGCTTCTGCGGCTTGTACCCGAAATCGAAGTGCCTGACGCGCCGCCCTTGCGAGTTCGGATAGGAATAGCGAGCGGCGTGGTGGTTGTGGGGGATTACCTTGCAGCGCCCGCCGGTGTGTCGACCGTTGCCATGGGTTCGATTCCCAATCTTGCGCAAAGACTCCAGTCGATCGCCGAACCACAAACGATACTGACAGACCAACGGACGTATGACAGCACGGCCGGTGCATTTGAATTCACTGACCTTGGCCCGCAAACATTAAAGGGGTTTTCCAATCTGGTGCATGTTTGGCGCGCCGAAAAACCTCACATCCTTGAAAATCGGTTCGCCAAGCGAACCCAACTGACCGAACTCGTGGACCGTCGAACCGAATTGACCCAGATTCTCAAGCTTTGGCGCGAGGTTGTAACCGAAAACCACGGTCAGGCAGCGCTGATTTGTGGCGAGCCCGGAATCGGAAAGTCGCGGCTGATCTTCGAGGCGCATCAACGCATGCCGAGGTGCACGTACCTCACTCTGCAGTGCTCCACAGCTTACTCCAACAGCGCGTTGTTTCCGTTTCTAACACTGTTGAAACGTTATGCCGGCATGCATGCCGAGGACCTCGCGGACATCAGTCTCGAGCGGCTTGAAGCACTCTTGTCATTCAGCAACATCCCCGTGTCGCAGTCGCTGCCAATTTTTGCCAAGCTCCTTTCCATCAGCCAGACTCGCTATCCGTCCCCAAACATGACATCGGCGCAACAGCGCATGATTTCTGTGCGGGTAATCGTCGACTGGCTGCACCACGTCTCCCGCATCAACCGCGTGTTACTGTCGATCGAGGACGAACAGTGGATCGACCCGTCGTCGAGTGATGTCCTTGAAGCGCTTATCGGGGAAGTTGGCTCGTTTCCGATGCTTATCCTCATAACCACGCGTGAAAAGAGGTTAAGAAAACCCCTGAAGCGGTCGGAGCTGCGCAAAATCACGTTGGAACGGCTAAGCGATGACGATGCCCAGTTACTTGTCGGCAATGCCGTTTCCGGGAAAACCCTCCCTCAGGGTATGCGCAGTTCGGTGTTGGCCAAGGCCGAGGGTGTGCCTCTCTACGTTGAAGAGTTGGCCCGCGCCGCCTTCGAGACAAGCACGAGTCATTCGAGATCATAGATCAGACGGTGGGGTGCCGGGCTCGCTCCAGTCGTCACTCCTGTCACGGTTGGACAAGCTCGGCTCTGGCAAAATAATCGCACAGGTCGCTGCCGTCATAGGCCGAGAGTTCGCGTTGAAGTTGCTCGCCCATCTCTGCGGCCTGTCGTCATCTTCCGTGCATTCGACATTGGGCAATCTTGTGTCGTCCGGACTGGTTGCGCCACAAATCTCGGCCAACCAGCAGAGCTACATGTTTACCCACGTGCTGCTCCAGGAGGCAGCGCGCGACACCCTTTTGCGACAACGTTGTCGGGAACTCCATGTCCAAGTCGCGCGGGCCATCGAGGAGGTCGAACCGAAACTGGCATCCGAACACCCGGAAGTGCTTGCACAGCATTACGCCGAAGGCGGCATGCTCGAGCGCGCCGCCGATTGCTGGCTGGCGGCGGGCCTCAACGTCTCCAAGACCTGGGCCAAGGTCGAAGCCGCCAATATGTTTGCAAACGGGGTAAAATGCCTGCACAAGCTACCCGCGTCGGTGGAACGCAAGCAAAAGGAACTGCGGCTCTGGCTTGAGATCGGCGACGTCCACTATGCCACTTTCGGATACGTGACCAAGGACGGCAGCGAAGCCTACACGAACGCCATGCGGCTGAGCGAGGAATTGGAGGATACGGTTTCGCCGGTCCGGGCACTCGACGGGTTATTCGGTACCGCCTTCAATTCAGCCCGCTTCGCCGACGCCGAATGGGCCAGCGACCAACTCCTCAATATCGGCACCAATCAGGACAACCTCAAAGCGCTGGTTCTGGGACTTCAATTCAAGGGCATGAGTCTGTTTTCGCAAGGAAATCTTGTGGAGGCGCGCGACCATCTGGAACGCTCGCTTGCGCATCAAGAGCACGCAAGCAAGATCGGCAGTGACTTTCCAAGCATGCCACTGCTCTATCTCTCCTGGACGCTGCAACTGCTCGGTGACCACGAAAGGGCGATCGAACTCTACAGGTCCGCCGAATACATTGCACGCCAACAATCCGCCTACAGGCTCGCGGCCTGCCTCGGAAACGGCTGCATTCTGCATGCTCTCAGAAACGATGTGGCCAAGCTGCGCGAACTGACGGACGAACTCATACCGCTTGCGGGCGAGAACGGGTTCCACATGTGGCTGAATATGGGTTTATTCTTCCATGGCTGGGCGACGGTCCGCGGCGGTGGGGACTTTGCGGGCCTGGAGCAAATGCGGTCGATATGCGACAATCTTGGAGATCAGGAGATCGACAAGTCCTGCTATCTGGGTCTCCTTGCCGACTGTTATCTCCGGGCGCAGGACATCGCGAACGCGGCCGACACCGTCGACGAGGCACTGGAGTTGATAAGCAACACCGGGGAGAACTACTTCACCGCCGAACTTCTCAGATTGAAGGGCGAAGTTTTGCGTATGGAGAACGCTGTGGCTGATGCCGAAGTGTCGTTCCAAAAGGCCATCGAGTTTGCGCACAAGCAAGGCGCAAAGTGCTGGGAGCAAAAGGCCGCCGAAAGCCTCGCGAAACTTCGGTTGTCGCGCACAGAAAAGGAATGAGGCGTCTTGATGAACGGGACGCGTGCGGGCTCCGTAAAACTTGCGATGAGACTTGATTATCAAGCAAAGGAAAAAACAAGTTCCTTCTCGTTGAGTGAGACGCCAGTGTTACGGCCGAAAACCCTCATCTGCGAATGCATTAGCCCGAACTGGTAGATGGCGCTGTCGGCGCTTTCGATCCAAACTGGACAGCATGTTTTCTGCGGCGACGGGCGAGCTTCGGCATTGCCGACAATGCGAGCTGGTCCCGCCGCAAGGAGGAGCCAATGGGCAAATCCGGGAACCAAACTGACGCCGGCAGAAGAATCATCAGGCTTATTTGCACGCCAATCTTCATTGTTGCTGCGATCGCGATTCTACTACTGAGCGTGCCTTCGTTCGCTCGAGCCGCAGAAAACGAGACAGTCTTCGTCCAGGGAGGCGAGAAATACCCTGCCCGTATCCTGCCAAGTCAGATCGCTCTAATTCTTTCCGAAGAGACGTTGGCTGACGCCAATCGCTACAAGGAGGCGCTCGATGTTTTCCGTGGCCAGCGCATTCCAACGCTACCCGACAGCGTGATCGAGATCGAAGCGCCGAATTTGAGCGATGCGAAAAGCCTAAACGCTTTCGCCCAGAGTCAGATGAAGTCCCGCCCCGACCTGATCGTCGATTCGGGTATCCTCATCACGATCGGCGATTCCGATTTGCCGTTCGTGTTGACCGACAAGATCATTGTTCAAATTGCCGACGAAAGTGACCCTGGCCTCATCCGACAGATCGCCGAACAATTCCGTGCGGAAGTCATCAGCGACAATCCGTTCGACGAGCGGCAGTTCGTAATCAGACTTTTGCCAGACAATGTGCACAATGCGCTCGAGATCTCCAATGCGATCAACGGTCGGCCTGGGGTGAGTTTCTCACATCCAAACTTTTATCGCCCGGTTGAAAAGCGCCAGGCATCGGTCATCCCGAACGACACGTTTTTTGCCCAGCAATGGCACCTGAACAATACGGGCCAGCACATGGGTACAGTTGACGCCGACGTTGATGCCGATCTCGCGTGGTCGCTCGGATTGGGAAACGCCAGCATTGTTATCGCGGTCATTGATTACGGCTTCGAGACCAACCATCCGGATCTGGTTGGCGGTTTGTGGACAAATCCCGGCGAGATAGCAAACAATGGCCTCGATGACGATGGGAACCGCTTCATCGATGACGTTCACGGCTGGGATTTCACGGCATGCAATGCGGCGGTCCCATGCGGTGATAACGACGTCAGTCCCCGTCCGAGCGACACGCACGGAAATCCTGTCGCCGGCGCGGCCCTGGCGCGTGCCAACAACACCCTTGGCGTCTCTGGAACCTGCCCGCAGTGCAGCTTCCTTCCGATCAGGGCGGTCGATGGCACCGTGTTTGCTGAAGGACTTGCATTTGGCTATGCGCAAGCGATGGGCGCCCATATTATCACGAACTCCTGGGGATATCCCATTGGCACGCCGTCGACTGCAAACGTAGTCACTGCGATCAACAACGCAGCAACAGCTGGACGCGGTGGCTTGGGGGCAGTGGTTGTGTTTGCGATGAGCAACGAAAACAAAGACAACTGCGGAGTCGTCCGCCCGGATATATCGTCGCTACCAAATGTGATTGCAGTGAGCAGCGCGACCAACCAGGATCGTTTCCTGCCTGCAGGCTTCGGCCCCTGTATGGATCTGCTCGCGCCGACACACGGTGGCACGCTTGATGCTGTCACGACTGACAGGGTGGGAATGCCCGGGTATAATAACTTATCCCCTTATCCAAATTGCTCCGAACCCGCTTCACCGCCCGCGTCCAATCTGGACTATACTTTCTGTTTCGGCGGTACCTCCTTTGCCGCGCCTGTTGTCGCTGGCATTGCGGGCCTCATTTTATCGCATGACAATTCGTTAGAACGACTGAAGGTGCAGAGACTTCTGCAGGACACCGCCGACAAGATATCGTCCTTCGATGGCTCTTATTCCGAGCAAACTGGTTTTTCCGCCCCCACGGGCGCGGTGCCAACGCATGGTTACGGAAGGGTCAATGCCTTCGAGGCCGTTCGGACAGTGGCTGGCCGGAACATTGGGGGGCGCGGAGGCGTGGATGTCTATCTGCGTGACAACAGGCTCGATTGGGGAAATACGGAGCAGCCTTCGAACGTCATGTTCGAACAGACGCGAGGATTCATTCCCCATTGGCAAAGCGTTGACATCAAAGTCGATGCCCCTCCCTATCGGGCGAGCGCCGCCAGCAACCTCCGCCGAGTTCGATACGTTCGTCCACGAGGACCCGTTGTCGAGTACCCTCAATCGGGTCTACGTGCGCATTCACAATCGCGGCACGAACATTGCGACCAATGTTCGGGTGAAGCTGCACTGGGCCTTCGCGGGGGCGGGCCTTCCGGCTCTCCCCACAGACTTCTGGCCGCAGTTCCCCTCAAACCCAGTCGATGTTTCGGTCTGGCATCCCCTGCCTGCACAGACCGTGGCGTCTTTACCCTATTCCGGCGCTTCCGTTGCCGGCGGCGCCGGCGACGGTGCAGCTGTGCTGTCGTTCGATTTCGACGCCCCCTTGTACAACGCTGCCTTGAACAATCCTGATCACTATTGCCTGTTTGCTGTCGTTGATGCGGCTGATGATCCAGTATCGTTGACCTCGACAAACTCCCAAGTGCCGGATGTGATTACGCCAACTGATAACAACGTAACGCATAGAAATGTGCAGCTCCTCAATTCCGGTGGTTCGAACAGCCTGAATGCCCGACTTGTTCTTGCGAACCCATTTGAGGATCCGATTCGCGCGCGGCTTGTTGCTTGGCTGCCAAAGGGTTGGAACTTCGAAGCAACGGGTGTTGAGGTGGGTCGGAGTTTCGATTTGAGCGCTGGGGAAAGTCGGCCGGTCGACATTTCCATCATCCCCAACAGCGAGGCATCGGCGTCGGTGAACGTCGTTCAGCTTTATCGAAAGTTGGGTATGCAAGATGAAAAGGTCCTCGGCGGTACGACATATGTTGTTGTGCCCCAACCTGCCCTGGCAGCAGATCGGTTTTTGGGTGAAACGGAGGAGGGTAAGATGGCGGAACTTGGCGGGAAATCCCGAAAGGGCACAGCGAAAGGGCTGGCGCTCTCGGTTGGGTTGGGGCTGGCGGTCGGTGGGACCGCTGCTGCTCTACCCTGTAGTGACCCAATGACTAACGATTGGTTGCCGGCGCGCACCAATATCGTCAATCCTGCGCCTGCCGACAGGCAAGCGATAATGGACCTGATCCACAGCTACAATTGGGCACTGGATGATAAGAATGTCTCTCGCTTCACGGCATTGTTCACTCCGAACGCACAATACGAGGCGTGCACGGGTGCTGGAAATGTCCAGATTTTCACGACAGAAAGCCAAGAAGACCTGGGAACATTCATGGCGGGTATTCTCAATGACCTCGGTGACGATCGGCAAGCCCGGCACTTCGAGAGCAACACACTCCTTCACGCTCAGGATAAGGATACGGTAATAGGAAAAACGACCTTGCTCGTAACCATTCAGTGGGCGGATATGGAAGTTCCGAATTTGGACTACACTGCAGTTCTAAAGGCGACGTTCGCAAGAGGCACCGACAACGTTTGGCGGTTCTCAAGGCTAACTCTCATCACGGACACGCCTGGGACTCAGGCACGAGCACGTTGACACGGTAGTTTGGCCGCGCAGTAGTCCCGGGAGGACTGCCGAAATGGCTGTCAGAGAATTCGCATCTATCTTGGGTATTGTTGCGGTGATTGCTTTCGCCGGTGGTTCGAACGGGCCTTCGCAGAACATGTCGCAACCAGTTGAAACCCTTCGTCTCGGCTCGAGGATGGCTGATGTAGCGCTTGGCAGGGGCGGCGGAAAAGTGTGCCAACAGGGCAGCAGATGCGATGTATGGACCGGCTGCATCGCTCCTTCTCCCCCACCGGGGTCAACCGCCAAAGTCCTCCCGCAGGGTAGGATATATGACAGGTATCTGCGGGACCTGCAGGTCTTTCAGGCTTGCCGGGAGATGGTGCTTTCCGTGATGAAGCGGCAAAAAAGTGACGTCCAGCTCGTTGGCCTCGGGCCCGATCGCGCTACGCTTGAGGCGGAGTCATTCGAAGAAGCAGTTCGACGTTTGAATGGCGATTTTTTTGGGAGCCAGCCTCGGCAAGCAGCGGCGTCATCAGCAGATTTGGCGACGAGGCCCGTAGCGTGTTTGGACCGATTCCGGATGCAGACTGTGCACAAGGTGCGAAAACGATCCCCTTGGAGGTGGAAGGCAATCTCGTGGAGTTGAAGCCCAACGCCGGAAAAACGGGGCACCCGCTGGAGTTCGAACATCGCGATGCCGCGGGCAAAGTCGTCAAATGGACGAAAGGCATCCAGAAATGCGACAAGCCCTCACTTGCCGGAAATGTCACCTACTGTGGTCCGAGTTCGCGCTTGAAGCGCGTTGTCAAAGGCAGTGTGGAGTGGCTATTTTTATGCCGCAAATCAACCACCAACCTGCTGGTGGGCTCGAGATCCATACTGGGAGCAGTCGAGATCCAAAATTCGCTCTTCTGGGAACGATTGGTTTCAACAGGCTCACTGGTGAAATCGTGTTCTTCGACGGACGGAAAGACCGGAACGAATTCGACTGGTCAAGCCCATTTGTTCCACCAGGCGGCCACTCATATTCCGACAGGGTCGGACGTGCTTTTGCTGAGGCGCTATACGATCAGACATTTCAGGTCCAGTGCTACGCATGCCACGATAACAAGAACCCGTATGTCATCAATCCGCATGCTCAACAAGCCAGGGTAGGTTACTTCGGCGGGAAGGATGACCCGAGAGCAGTTGCCTTCAGTCTCGGTGACTACCTGCCCGAAACTCCCCGCAACGAGCGCGCGCCATTTCGTGTCATCGGCTCGGGCTACACCAGCACCCACAATGTCGAACTCGGGCGCGCCAAGACGATACGGGATCCAGCAGGGAATTGTACAGCGTGCCATACGTTGACAACGCAGATCACGGGACGCCGCTTCGCGGCAGATGCGGCTGCGCAGGAACCATGGATTTCGAAACCTACATGGGCGCAAGCACTCGAGCTTCGGGAAGAGAAGAAGAAATACGCACACGTAGGCATTCGCCGTACGGACTGGGCGCTTCGTTCGGGGGCCGGCAAGATTCATCCCTGGATGGTGCCCGGGAATGGCAACCAGTTATCAGCACTGCCACCAGCTATAAGTTCCGCGGACTGGCGGCGGTTGAGTAACTGCTTGTGGGACGCTGGTGGGGCCGAATGCGGTTATCGCCCTCTTTATACTCCTTGTCCTGCCCCCGGATCAAAGTCTCAGGGGGATGGATCCGCACCCACGGACACCTCGATTGCTGTATTTCCATTGCCGTTGGGTGAGAGCGAAGCAACCCAGGTGGTTCGAGTGCGTTGGAAATATCTCAACGGCTATGGAAACGTTCCGCAGAGGGACGATGTCCGATTTAATGTGGCGGTCAAGTGGACAGCGATTCCGCTATCAGGGGAACCTCCATCTGCAGGAGACTATCCAAGTTTGGATGAAACAAAAGGTCAAAACTTCGCGGTCATCGGCGGCGAATTCGGAAATTCTGGTGCCATCAAACTGATCCAGAATATTTCCTATTTTGGACACTCAAGGTTCACCGAACCGATGCCGTCGACGGATCTGCGGGATTTCAGGATAGATCTACCCGCCAAGTGCAATCGGCGATACCTCGTTCGGATACTCCCCAAAAGGTTCTGCTTCGATCAGAGTATCATGGCGTATGGCACTACAGATCACCTGCTCTACGCCGATGCACTATGCGATTAAGCAGACATTTGACAGGCGCTAGTAACCGCCATGACGACCGTCCGGAGGACTCGTCCCACGAGGACTTCGGGCACAAGGGCGCGCTCGAATACCGGGGCGAGCTGTGAGTGGAAACCCGCCAGATCGAGAAGGTTAAACAAAATGTCTTTCGCTTGAAGCAGCTCTGCTCACAGGGCTGTAAGAAACTTGGGGCCTGAAGAAGGCGATCGCCGGAAAATTTCTTGCACGGTGACTTGCGCAGCAGATCTCGAAGCGCAGCCGCTCAAGCGTTATCCAACAGTTGGTAACGTGAGCGGTCACGCATCGGAACGGCCAGAGCGGGTGGCATCAAGGCGGGTGAGATCCATCAGGATCGATCGGATTTGCGGCCATGGCGGTTCGTCGCGGGGACCGTCGTCCTCAAATCTCAGCAGAACAGCATGGAGCTTCGCGACAATTCCAGCGACGGATTGGGCACGCTCGGCCCAAAGGGCTTCCGCCAGTTCGTCCCGATGGACTTCCGCCTCTGCCTCGACACGCCTGGCACGACTGTAACCCAGACGCTCGTCCATTGCGTCCCAGGCGTGCTGCCGCGCCTGAAGAACGGCCTTCGCCTCATTTCGCGCGTCGGCAGTCTCTGTTCCCCCGCCAAGTAGGGTATCGATCTTCTCCGCTGTAAAGGCCACGACCGGTCGCTCCATATCCGCTGCCAATATTTCAACGCGAGGGAAGCCGATAGCTGTGACCAGACGACGCTCAAGCCGCTGCTGTTCCCGGCAGAACTGCTCAACCTTTCTGTGAGCCGCCATCCATTTTCGCCACATGCAAAGCACCCGCTCATCTACTCCTCTCGAAGCGGTCGCGTCACAATCAGGTGACATAGTGGCGATTTGTTCCGTGAGCCATATCTCCGTACCCGAGAGCAACCCTCCGCGAGTGACTGGCGACAAAGTTCTGCTATTCTCAGAATCAGCCATCGATCCGAGCTCCCTGATAACCTGGTTTATGGTCAGAGTGGACTCTGTGTTACCCGCCCCCAGCCGCACTTCCTGGATTTGCCGCCAGTGCCGCAATTCTAAGCGTACCTCCCCCAGAATCCGACGCACGGTCGTAGAAGGTGGCCCCTGCCTTGTCGACCTCAACTGCCTCGTGGTGCGAATATCAGCTCGACACCGAGTTGGCGTTATTCGGCCGCCATGCAGCAGCCATCAGGGGCTGAGCGACGACCAAAAAAATCGGTATTCTGTCCCTGTCATCGATCGCTAGGGTCCTCGCGATTGAAGTGCAATCAGTCACACTCTATAGATAATCAGAAACACTTGGGGTGTCAACCCTTCATATGCATTTTTTTACACTTGAGGTGTATTTTGCTTACTTCTGCGCAACTCCGAGCCGCAAGGTCTCTGCTACGATTAGATCAGTCTCGTTTGGCTGAAAGCGCCGGCGTTTCCGTTGAGACGATAAAGCGATTGGAGAAAATGGAAGGTGAGCTGCTAGCCGCGACCGGCACGACGTTGGCCAAGCTGCAGTCAGCGCTCGAACGGGCAGGCGTCATATTCATTGATGCGAATGGCAATGGTCCAGGCGTTCGATTAAAGGATCGGCAGTGAGGAATTTTGCAGTCTGGCATTCTTCCAATTTTAGCAATAATTGGCGCGCGCGCCTCTCCTAAGAAGGCAGGCGGAAGGAATGCCCCTGCGATCTGCAAAATGCAGCGACGTTCACTGCTAGAGATCGCCCCGATTTCGGAATGGAATGGTCTTATACAAAGTCAACGCTCGTTGGTAACCCCTTTGAAAATGCCGATAAGAGCCCACTTTCCACAGCGCCGTTTTATGAACGTCCAGTGTCCCCTAGATCGGAATCGAACCACGCACCTGCTATGGGCCGTATGCGTGACCGCAATGACGAGACCGCAGCGGAATTCGCAAAATGGGTTGTGAAAAAGTTTCAGTTGACCGTTTTCGATGGCGAGGCGACACTTGCAACCCGCAGCAAGGCAATAGGAAAAAACGATGGACGAGCCAGACCGCTGGCGCCACATGGCAAGCGCGCCGAAAGACGGCAGTCGAGATCCTCGTAACTATCCGCCCGTCCGAACAGGGGCAGGCAGAAGTTGATCTCGCGTATTGGTCTAATGGCGACCAGTTCGGTGCCGAAGGCTGGCGCGCCTCCGATTCCTCACCCGGCCGCGTCGTCGAATATGCCGAGCCGGAATTGAAGTGCTGGATGCCGATGCCCTCGGCCAACCTCGATCGCACTTTTATGCCCTCACCCTGGGAAGGCGAAGACGCCGAGCAACTCGACGGTTCAGGGATTTAAGACTCGCGTCGTTGCAAAGACTCGATACGCGGGCCGATACCGTATTGCGTGAAATGGCCCGGCGGAATGATCCGCTTGGGCGGCAAATTATGAAGTGCTAAAATCCTCAGCCGCGAAGAGGACGCTGTCCGACCGTTTCTCAGTCTCCTACGCAAGAAGCGAACTCGCGGTTATCGGTTGCACATTGACCGGCGCTGGCAGCATCGCACATTTCGGGCCGAATCGCGATTGTATTGGCCGTTGGAACATTTGCCCATAAACCAGGGACCTCTCATCACCGCGCCAGCGCAGGGCGTTGCTTGATCCACGAGCCACCAGCCATCAGAGCGCAGGCGGCAAGGCAGGGGACGTGGAAGGATGACTAAGGGAGGTGTCGATCGCATGTGTCCCTTGTGCCAATCGGCCAAGGAGCGCGTATGGCGAGAAAGCGGAGAATTTCAGGAGTTTTGTGCAGGAATTGTGCAGAGTGAATGGTGGATAGGATCGCGGTTGGTCATATTCACAATTGTCCATCACAATTGTGAAACAGGACATGGCCTGACCAGGTGTGTGCCGGAGAACATGGATTTGGCGCGGGTTGTTCAGCCTGAAGAGCTGCGAGAAACCCCTTCCTTTGATATGCCGATAACACGCGAATTTCGAACAATTTGGATTGTAGCTTGAATGTCGACAATCCATGTCAGGCGCCCATTTTTCACCAATTCGCTTATGGTAAAGTCTCAAAAAAGACGGGTGAGCTGCGGACCCATTCACTTCTCATGGTTGCACTTTGCTACTATGCGGCCGTTTCTGGCAAAACGGGAATGAAGGGAGCCAAATAACGGTTGCTTCGCGCTTGATTGCAGTCGTCAGGTAGCTCGAACTCTGATCCCGGAAGCGGCAGCGCTTGCAATATCAGCCTTGGGCCGTTGCCAAGACGGAGAACGGTCATGCGACTTTCTCCTCGTGGTCGAGCAAACGTTCCAAATTCTCCATCTGCGAGGTATCATTCGGAGGCGCATGAGGCGCGATGCTTAGACACGCGAACGCCTAAGCGAGAACACAGGAGTCGGTCGATGACGAGCACACGAATTTCGCAGGGCTTCTGATATGGTAGCGACCACTCGCCCGAGAACCACCGGTGTGCGGCAATTCCTTGATTCTGAGCAGCAGCGCGATTGGATAGAGGGCAAGATCGACTTGCCGGACACGAGCGATCGCTCGGAGTCCCTGGAACAGCGCTTCAAATATGTCGCGCGATTTGAGAAGCTACTTAGTCGCCCGCAAGCACGGAAAGTACTGGAGATTCTCGGGCTATACGGTCCAAGCTGCATTCCGATCCTGCGCACGACCGAGCGCTACTACTGGTCGGTTTCCTGCCTGCCGTCGACCTCGGACAAGCCGCTCGTCCGCGTCAATGCGAGCTGGATGGAGCTTTTCACGCTCTATGCCCAAGGCGAAGACATCCGCGCCAGATTCATCGTGCATCTTTCGGATTTCACTACGGATCGTTCAGCCACGCCGAGCCGAGTGGACGAACCCTTTCTCGAGCAAAGCGTTGCGACGCCAGAGCACGTCGGTTATTTCTTCCCGCACGGTGCGGACATTTTTGGCATCAATGTGCTAGGCTCTGTCTCGATCCGCAAATTCCTCACGAGCCGCCGCGTGGTGCGCGCCATTCGGACGTTCAACCTGACGCACATGAACCGGGGACGGAACGCCTATCAGGCGAGCCATTGCTACAGCGTGGCGGATTACATGCAGGCAGATTGAGGGGGTCTTTAATGCCCGCCATCTTGGCGAACTCGCAGGCGCCGTCGCGGCCCCTGGACTGTCTCGGCCTAACGGCGGCGCAAAGCTCGGCCGGTGTGCGCCAACAGCGAACGTCAGTTCGCCTGCGATGAAAGGCGGACTTGAGACCGAGTGCTGATAATCCGATATCAGCGCCGGTGAGTGCAAACACACGGGAAAGTTTCGTCGTCACCCCGCGCTCAGGTGCCGGTAACGCGCCAGATGACGTCGCCCACATCATCTGCCATCAACACCGCGCCGTCGGCCGCCAGCGCCACTCCGACCGGACGGCCATAGGAATATTTCTCGTCCGGCGACAGGAAATCGGTGAGAATTTCACGCGGCATTCCCATAGGCTTGCCCTTCTCGAAGGGGACGAATGCCAGCTTGTAGCCCGAGAGCTTGGAGCGGTTCCACGACCCATGCTGGCCGATGGCCATTCCCGACGGAAAGCCCGGCAGTGTGCCCTCGGGCAGCCAGCAAAGACCCAGCGAGGCCGTATGCCCGCCCAGCGCATAATCGGGCCGCAGCGCCGAGGCCACTTTGGCGTGGTCCTGCGGCACCCGATCGTCCACCACCCGGTTCCAATAACAATAGGGCCAGCCGTAAAATCCGCCATCGCTGACTGATGTCAGATAGTCAGGCGGCGTCTCATCGCCCAGCCCGTCGCGCTCATTGACTACTGTCCAAAGCATCCGTTTCTCGGGCTCCCAGGCCATGCCCACGGGATTGCGCAGGCCACCGGCAAAAATGCGGGATTGCCCCGATTTGAGATCATATTCGTGAATGCAGGCGCGGTTTTCTTCGGCAGCCATGCCCGCGTCGCCGATATTGCTCAGCGACCCCACGGCCACGTAAAGCCTGGTGCCATCCTTGCTGGCAATCAGATTACGGGTCCAATGCCCGCCGGGCACCAGATCCATTAGCTTTCTGGCCGGTTTGGAGATTCTGATCGCGCCCGCCTCGTAGGGATAGGCCAGAAGCGCGTCGCTGGCTCCGACATAAAGTGTCTCCCCGACAAGCACGATGCCGAAGGGCTGCCGCACATTCTCGATATAGGCGTGACTTTCCTCGGCCACCCCGTCGCCGTCGGCATCGCGCAGCAGCGTCACGCGGTTGGGGCTGTCGCCGGAAGCGCGCGCCCGCCGCATCGTGGCCGACATGGCATGGTCGAACAAGGTGCGTGGATTTCCCGCTTCGCCCATCGATTCAGCCACTAGCACATCGCCATTGGGCAGCACATGTATATTGCGGGGATGAACCAGCCCCCGCGCAAAGGCATTGACCTTTAGCCCGGCGGCCACCGTCGGCTTGTGCTCGCCCTCCCAGCCCTTGGCCGTCGGCATCTTCAACGTCGGTATCTTGCCTTGCGGTTTGGCCTCCGGAATGACCGGCGCCGTGCCATAGACAGGCGCTCGCGAGCCATCACCCGAATGACGAATGGCAGCAACGCCTTCGCTGACAAAGGCAATAAATCGGGCGAATGGGGAAGACTCGGCCATGGGTCGCCTCTGGCAATGAGGGAAATAAGGGGAGCCTGGACGCTAAAGCCTTTGCGCGACCAGCACTAGAGGGGGCGAAAAAATAAAAAAGTGAGGGAACAGACTACCAAAGGAGTCGGCAAAGGGCCGACAGCAGACCGATCGCTTCGGCAGGAAAGGGCCAATTCCGGTCATTAACAGCAGGTGCACCAAAATGGCCGGATTCGACCCATTGCGGAAATTCCCGAGAGAAATGACGGGCCACTTGGGCGAACAAATTGCCTATGCTCAAGCTAACATTTCGGGGAGCCAAGGTAATGCTGAGGCTAGGCATACTGTTCATCTATCTGAGCATGGGGTCATTTTACGCCTCGTCCGCATTGGCGTTCGACGACACGTTGGTGGTGAATTCCCGCACCCTTGCTGAGGACGATTTTCTGCGGGGCAACACCGCGGCGGGAACACCTGTCACTCTGCGTGGCAATCTCAGTGGCCCAGAGGGTGTCAACAAACTGCCAGTCGTCATCTTGCTGCACGGCACGGATGGACCTGGGAGCGGCGCGGTATGGGCTTGGGAGCGGTTTCTCAATAGCATAGAAGTCGCAACGCTGAGCCTCGACAGCTACACGGGACGGAGTCTCACGCAGGCCTCAACTGATCAATCTCTGTTCGGTCAATTCACGCAAATCGATGATGCTTATAGAGCCGCCGATGCGTTGGCGGACCACCCAAAGATTGACGCCACACGGATTGCGCTGATGGGGTTTTCCCGTGGCGGCAATGCAGCGCTATATTCGGCAATGACACGCTTCCAGAAAGCGTTCGGCCCGTCCAAGGCTCGCATAGTGGCGCATTTACCGTTTTATCCCGCGTGCAATTTCCAGCTTGTCGGGGAACTGGAGGTTGCTGACGCACCAATCCGCGAATTCCACGGCACCGATGACGACTGGACACCTGCCGCGCCCTGTCGCTCCTATATCGATCGCCTGGCTGCGGCTGGCAAGGACGCGGCAATGACAGAGTACAAGGGCGCCATTCATGCATTCGACAGCCCACGCAACCCGGCGCGTTTCACTGATTCCGACAATCAAACCTCGCGAAATTGCATGCGTACGAGGTGGATGGGAAGCTCCTCAATGCCGCGACTGGCCGCCCTTTCAGCTATTCCGACGCCTGTGTCGAATTCGGTCCAAGCTCACAGTACAACGACGCTGCCGCAACGGCGGCACAGGCTACTGTGAAGGCGTTCCTGGAAGAGGTCTTTGGAAGAAACTGAGCTCCATGATATTGGCGTGGTGGCGTCGCACTCAATGCCGGCCGCGGAGGTATCCACGCCGCAAGCAACAGGTATTGGGTAAGCTAAGCTATGCTGCGCATGCGCCGCAAAGTGTAACAACGCCATCAGGGATAGCCGCACCCGATGGTCAATGGTCCGTCCACTCCTCTGCAGAGGGCACGCCGAATGTTGCTGTCGCCGATATCGTGCTTGATCCGGGGCATCCTGCGTGACCGTGGCGACGAAGAGCTCGCTCCGAGATATACATTTCTCATAAGGTGACCGGCGACCCGAGGAGCGATAGTCGCAACCTGTTTTGAAGCTTGAGAATGGTCGGGGCGTACAAAGGTGGTCTGCTGGTGTGGATCTTATATTGAGAGTATTCTCCTCATTAAAGGATAGGCTTAGTTGACCTCGGTTGCGGTCGCTTACTCCATGCCGCGGGAGGAGCCTCTGATTGCGATGGCGCGCTTTGCCCACCTTGCCCTTCTTGCCTTCGCCTTGGGAGTGTTGCCCCAAATTGCACTGGCTGGAGAGCCTTTCGTCCCGGGTTGGATCAAGAACGATCCCGCAGCCAAGACAGTGGCTATAGAGATTGTTGCCGATTGGAACCAAGTCGAGCGGTACCGCAGGGACAACATCCGGACCGACATAATCGACTTCAACGGCTACTGGGGCGGCAATCTCACGATCATGGTGCCAGCAAAATGGTCGGTACAGATCGAGTTCATCAATGGCTCCTCGTCTTTCCGGCACAGCCTGATGGTGACCAGGGTCTATGCTCAGTCAGAGATGCCAGTGAAGTTAACGGCCAAAGATGCGATCTGGGGAGTGTACACCGATCCGCCAGCAGGAATCAAAACCAATGAGAGGAGACAACTCACCTTTTTGCGCGGCAGGCCGGGAACTATTTCCTCGCCTGCGCGAGGCAAACGCATCTGATGGACGGACACTGGATCGGTTTCGAGGTGAGAGACAACCTCGAGCAGGCCGTGGCAATCGTTCATGACGACAAGTTTCCGCAGGAGCAGCCGCCAGGACGTCCATAGGTCTGCGCGAGAAGCCTGCGCGCCATGGCGTCGTCTTGGAGACCGATGCAATCCATGGCGGCTTACAATCTATGCGGAAAATCGTTCGAATAGTGGAGATCCCAGAATGAAGATTGATTTAGGCGAAGTGCTTGATCCATTTCGCAGGCACGTCATCGACATCAAAGATGCGCTTGCTCACGCCCGTTATCGCTACGATGGGCTCGATTTGATCTTGGAAGCGGTCTCGGACTCCAAGGTCCGCGGTGCCTCACAGGAAATTTTCGCCGTGGCGGGTGAAAAGATGAATGTCGTTGACGATATGCTGGACGAACTCTATCGGCAGCTATCTGACGCCGATCGGATGCTCGAAGGTTACGCGTCAAAACGAGAGTGACAGCGGGCGAAGGCCCGTTCGTGCCGCGATTGTCGATGCGGTTACAAATGCAGGCCGCGTCATTGCACTTATCGATATCTTCGGACGCATGCGCAGTCGAATTCGAGGCGAGACAGCTCACCCCTCCGGCATAGACTGACTTAATTTCCGCTTCGCGCCAAGAGAGGACATTTTGCCCTCAGCAAATACACTGAAAGCGGAGCCCCTAAATTAATCCTTCGCAGGCGGTCTTTCGTAACAGGGCGCGCTTACCGAGTGAACCCTTCGCTCAGCCTAGCCTTGCCGAGCCAAAACTATGACGGTAGTTTTTACCGCTGTTGAAATACCGCCGCAGCGAGACCTCGCCCGCCAAGGTAACAGCCAATTGGAGGATCAAGTCGTGAGCACAGCAACACCAGAACATATCATGCAAGTTGGGATGGGTTTTTGGGCATCCAAAACGCTCTTGAGTGCTGTCGAACTAGGGGTGTTTAGTACATTGGCAAATGCGCCGGCCGACCTGCCGACGCTTCAAAGGAAGCTTGCGCTGCATCGGCGATCAGCCCGAGACTTTCTCGATGCGCTGGTGGCGCTCAAGTTGCTGGAGCGCGAGAACGGCCTCTACAGCAACACTGTCGATACGGACCTCTTTCTCGACCGAGCCAAGCCATCCTATATCGGCGGTATCCTGGAGATGGCAAATGCCCGGCTCTATGGCTTCTGGGGATCGCTCACGGATGCCCTGCGCACCGGCGAATTGCAAAACGAGGGCAAGGGTGGAGGAGAAAACTTCTTTGCGGCAATTTATGCCGATCCGGAACGATTGCGGGGATTTCTAAGCGCGATGAGTGGAATAAGCGCGGGTGCAGCCAACGCTATCGCCGCCACTTTCCCATGGCAAGATTACAAGACCTTCATGGATCTTGGTTCAGCTCAGGGCATGGTTCCTGCCACTCTTGCCAGCGCCCATTCCCACCTGACCGGTATCGGTTTCGACCTCCCCGCGGTTCAACCAGTCTTCGAGGAATTTATTGCACGTCGCGGAGTGAAGGACCGAGTGCGGTTTCATGGTGGAAATTTCTTCGAGGATCCCCTGCCGAAAGTTGACGTCATCGTCATGGGCCACATCCTCCACGATTGGGACCTTACCCAGAAAAAGATGCTTCTAAGCAAGGTATTTGATGCTCTTCCGAAAGGCGGCGCAGTCGTTGTTTATGATGCCGTCATCGATGATGATCGCCGCAAAAACGCTTTCGGTCTATTGATGAGCTTGAATATGCTGATCGAGACGCCCGGCGGGTTCGACTATACGGGAGAAGACTGTCAGGCCTGGATGCGTGAAGCCGGATTCTCAAAAACGTGGTTGAAACCACTTGTGGGTCCGGATCTGATGGTGATCGGACTAAAATAGCTTGTCCAAGTGCGGGTTGCCGTTGCGTGCCTCAGGCGGATGGCGCGAGTTCCGCTAAGCTTATGAGCCGGGCTTTTCAGCCACAATGCGCTGGCTAATCGAGCCACTATTCGAAAATCTGAGAATTGCCTAACTCAAAGGATAGATGCAGACATCCGCTGCCCGAGTCAACGCACTACTCCCGATCAATCTGTGCCCACGCATATTCGTCGATAGCAGCCTCTCCGCCGCCGAGAGCCGAGACGACGTCGGCGAAGAGTGAATGATAGCCTTGAGGTTTCCCGCTGCCATGATTTTTTTCTTCAGGTCAGCATGTCAATGCCTATAACATTCAACCACGATCAGCCCGTGAGGCGCGCACGAAACAATGTGCAGCCGTCCGTCAGGCGCGACCTGGAGATATCCCGGAATCCAGCCTCGGTCATCCACGCGCGATACTGACCTTCAGTGTACGATCCGCCGTGGCGATAGAGGTTCAAGAACGTGACATTCAGAAAGACACCCTCAGGCGGGCCGAGGCGGTCGTCATCGACGACGCCCCACCCCGCAATTGCGATCTCGCCCCCTGGTGTGAGGCAACGCGCCGCGTTCAGGATCGAACTACGCGCTTGGTCCGGCGGAAGGACCTGGACGACGGCCTTCAGGATCGCCAGATCGTGCCGACCGATCGATGGCGCGACAGTTATGTCCCCCTCTTCGACAACCACGTCGTCGGCACCGTATTCTGACAGGATAGCTGGGGCGACCGCTGCGACCGTTGGGAGTTCCATCAGCGCCGCCGCAATCTGCGGCCGCCGCTCGCGCAGTCCGACAAGAATGGTCCCGGCGCCCCCACCGATGTCGATCACCGATCCGATCGCCGAGAGGTCCATCTCCCGGGCCAGATGTCGGCCGAAAATCACCCCGCCCGGCGCGAGCATGCGGCTGAAGGCCACCGCGGCCTCAGGCCCCGCTTCGGAAAAGTCGTGCAGCGCAGCCGGCCGGTTCTGTCGCAGCGACTCTGCGGTCAGCAGGTCGGCTCCCCAGAGCTCGCGCAGGAGCGCATGATCGCCGCCGCGATAGGTCGGCTTGGACGCGTCGAGGAAGGCCATGGCTTCGGCTCCGTTGCGAAATTGACCATCCTTGACTTCGAGGAGACCGATGCTGGCAAGCGCGTAGAGGAGCCGCGACAGACGGTGGGGCTCGATTTTGAGTGCGGCCCCAAGCGTGTCAGCAGTCGCGGCCCTGCCACCGAGCCGGGTGAAGATGCCAAGGTCCAGCCCGGCGCAAAGCGCCAAGGCGGGGGGCACCGCTGCGACCAAGTTGTCGATCCGATCAGAATCCACCATGTCACATCCCCTTCTGCGATCTGGTTACTCGAGCGCCCACTTCAGTTTCGGTGTAGTAGACTAACTACATCGTCTTGCGCCTCATCCTTTAGATGAGAACTGTGAATTTGTTTCGATACGTATCGCAGATGTTTAAAGAAAATTCGTCTGGCAAGACGTTATTTTGTAATCTTGCGCTGATCTTTTATCTGGATTGCTGTGTCATCATCCGTCCGCACACTACTACTCTGTCATACCAATGTTGTAAGCACCTGTACGGAAAATAAGGCGGCATTTTCGGTCCAAACTGTTAAGGTTGCAATACATCCTCATTCTGGTGTTCGTTCAGAACCGATCACCGAGCTTTTTGCCGATTCTTGTTGTAGCGCGTATGTCTACAATCCCTCTTCGGCCGTTCGGACAGGGATTGCCTTGAACGGATACGAACTGCAGGATCCTCGAGAGCGAAAAACTGCAATGCAAGGCGTACGCGGTATAACAAGCTCCCTGGTTCTAGCAATTCAGCCGGGTCGACCGCTCTCGAGAAAGTCGAGAAGACGGCGTGCGGCGCGGACGATTTCCTCGTCGACGTGAACCGCCGCCCTCGGATCTGTGCTTTGTAACTGAAGAAGGTTTCGAGAAGCCAAAGCCAGATCGCTAGCCACCGAACCTCAGTTCCAAATCGATGCGTTGCATGCCCGCTCCTCAGTCGAACGTTCGAGGACGCCCTAGTCCGCTAAGCCGCGCGTCGCTTTCGTCACCGGCCAGGGCAGCCATTTATGTGTGCGCCATCAACGACACAATAGCCTCCCGGATCCAGCGTTGGCCGCCGTGTCCGTGACTGCGCTCGTGCCACACCATTCCCACTGCGAAACCTTCGACGGGAAATGGGCAGTCTATTACCATGAGCTTGTCGGCACGGTCGCGTACGAGACGTTCTGGAACAAGGGCAACGAAGTCCGAGTAAGACACGATCTCAGGAACGAACAAGAATGAGGCTGCAGATAACACCGCATTGCGTCTGTGTCCGAGGTCAGCCAAAACCCCGTCCACTGGCGTCACAAAGCCACCGCCGTCCAAGGAAACAATTACCTGGTCCATCTCAGCAAACTCCTCGACCGTGATTCCCTCTCGTAGTCTCGGATGCTTCCGTCGGCCAATGAGCACATAGCGCTCGTTAAACAGGTGTCGAGTACGAAGACTCGGCGAAACGGCCTGCGGCGTCATGAGCGCCAGATCCACATCACCCCGCGCCATCTGCGCGTCCAACTGCGGCACGTCGAGATTGCGCAGCGCGACACGGACTCCGGGTGCCCGCATCCTGAGTTCCACGACGAGCGGCTTGACCACCACCGCCTGCAGATAATCTGTACAGGCGATAGAGACGGTTAGCTTGGCTTTAGCCGGGTCGAAGTTCCCATGGGAAACAACCGTGGCTCGAACTTGGTCAAGGGCCTGGCGCAAAGGATCGAGCAACTCCATTGCTTTAGCGGTCGGCGTCATTCCTCGCTGTGCAGGAATCAGCAGTGGGTCGTCGAACTCATGCCTGAGGCGGTTTAGCTGGGCACTTACCGCCGGTTGGCTCAGATTCAGGCGAGCGGCCGCCTTCGTCACGTTCTGCTCCACAAGCAGCGTCTCAAGAGTGACCAGCAAATTGAGATCCAGGCGCTTGGTATCCATTGAATGGATAGTAGCCGAACATTCCTATGATTTCAAATATAGTTCGAAACAGGCGAGACTTCCCGGCCTGAGGTCCGACCTTTTCCGCGGTCGCCGTTCACTAGCACCTGGTGGACAGCAACCGGGCGACTCCGGTTCACGACCTCAGGTTCAGGAATCTCAAGACTAGGAGAAGTTGCATGATCCAAGCCGATACGTCCAAACCTCTGATCACTGTTGTCGGTGCCTCGAGCAAGCAAGGCCGCAGTGTCGCCGAGGCCCTGCTCGACAGTGGGCGCTACCGGGTGCGTGCCCTGACGCGCCGCCGCGATAGCCAGCCCGCGCAAATCTTGGCGCAGAAGGGCGCCGAGGTCGTGGTGGCACCCCTTGAACTCGGCATGGAAGCGGAGCTAACCGCGGCCATGAGCGGCTCGTACGGAGCATTCTTGATGACGCCGCCCATTGTCAAGGTGCCGCCGGAGGAACTCGAGCTTACCCTCGGCATGGAATTGGCTAACGCGGCGGTGGCCGCTGGCGTCGAACATGTGGTTTTCAGCGCGCTCGAAAATGTCGAAGCGCGTACCGGCGGCACGAAGTGGGCGCCGCACTTCACCGACAAGGCGAAGGTGGAGGACTACATTCGCAGCTTGCCCGTTCGCAGTTCGTTCGTGTACCTAGCGTTTTACTACACCAACTTCCTAGAATACTATGTGCCGCAGCGCGGGGCCGACGGCATAACGTTCGCCATATACTTGCCCCCGCATATACCCATGCCGTTCTGTGATCCGCTCACTGCCGCCGGACCGGCGGTGCGCGAGATTTTCGATCACCCGACGCAATACGCCGGCAAAACCCTACCAGTGATCGGCGAGTTTCTCTCGGCGCAAGAAATGGTGGGCACTTTTGTGCGGGTTACCGGGCAGCGGGCGCACTATGCCTCCGCTTACTCGCGCGAAGACTTGTTGCGCCACTTTCCGAATTTTGCCGCCGACGAGCACCTCGTGCGCGAATTGGTGGGCATGGTGGAATACGCTGTCGAGTATGGCTATTACGCCCCCGACCGCGACCTGACGTGGAGTCGGAAAATCGATCCGCATGCGTTGACTTGGGAGCAATTTGTGAAACGCAGCAATTGGCAAGGCGACCTGCTGTCCTATGGCGCCACCTCTGTGGCGGAGCTTTTGTCGACGTGACAGGGGTGACGCTGCATTCGCGCTGTGAGTACGTTGTTGGCGTTTGCGGACTGGCTGAACCCGGGCGTGCTCGTTCACCAACTCGCCCACTACATCCAGTAGTTAACAAAGTGCCGATGTGTGAGGTAGAAGCCAATACCGGTCAATGCAGATGGCTGCAATCAATGGGCGAAAGCCCAAGAGACTACATTTCAGAGGGAACCATACTCCGACTACCGGAGATAGTGAGTTCTCGAAACTGGATTGGCTGGCGGCAGAATGATTAGCCACGGCCCGAGTATTGAGACATGAGGTTCACCCATCTCTGAGAGACGATGGTTAGGTCCTCTTTCACGGAGAATTCACCATTGGTCGTGACGATATTCGTGGTCTCGCCGGCTTGGGTAATCGTGATGACTGCATACGGGTTCACATGCACCGGAAAGCCATTAGGATAGGTAAGTTCGAGCATAGCGGACTCCTTTCCCCTCCCCCGTGTATCCAATTACTAACCCAACCGGAAAGCAAGGGCGCTTTGACTGATGATCATGAGTCGTCCAATGCCGACGGAATGCATCACTGCCATTGATGCCAGAGTGGGCAGAGGGCGAGTTTCATCGAAGAAAGTTTATCGTCCTTGGATTACTGCGAGAACCTTGGCGTTGGGTATGTCCGTTCGCAAGAGTTGCCGAGCGTCACTCGACGATATTTTCCCGTTCATCGCGCCATCAATATATCGCTTACAGTACAGTGGAATAGGGTTTTTCTGGGTGGTCCTCATACACAAGGCGAGGATCTCTATTCTGCTCTTTCGTTCGACCGGCGCTCGTACTCAGGCATTCATTCATCTTGGCCTTATAGAATGCTGGATTGGTGCGATACAGTTGCCGGACAGATCGAGAAGGCTAAACAAAATGTCGTTCGCTTGAAACAGCTCTGCTCGCAGGGCTGTGAGGAATTGAAGGCCTGGAGAAGGCGATCGCTGGACAATTTCTTGCACGGTGACTTGCGCAGCAGATCTCGAAGCGCAGCCGCTCAAAAAGGGGTGCCACCCATCGTTCCATGCGAGGCATTATGCGATTTTTGAAGCACAGAACGAGAACAGCGAAGGTTTGACTTTCGCTGTGTCTCTCAGCGTTCCGTTTCCACGGGGAGGTCAATCCGAAGAATCTTCATTGCAACTTCCAGCTTTTCACCTTACCGGCATATCTGCGTATCGCTGCATCGTTCGTAATGTTCGGCTTAGATTTGATTTTGCTCTTCCCGACATCGTTTCCTGTTGCCTATGAGCGGTGATAATCCACGCGCGCGAGTCAAAGAGTACGCCCTCCGCGGTCATATGCGCCTCCAATAAATGCCGGCTGATACAGACGTCGAAGCTGGCAGCGGGAAATGTGTGGTGCTGGGCGTCTCCCTGCTCAAACATAACATTTCGCAACCCCGCTTAGGCGGAACGTCGGCGCGTTGCGCGCTCGCCGTGGCGCCGGGCGAGCATATATGCTTCCAGCAATCGTGCGGCGGCAGCTCGCGCTGCTCTTGCTGATCTCGAGGTCAGCCGTGATGCGGTCGAGGCTGACCGGCTCGGCGCAGAGCAGCAGATAGCCGTAAAGGCGCGCCGCTGTCGAAGCACAGACGCGGAACATGTGGTCGATCAATCGGCCAGCCGGGCCGGCCCTATGCGTGCAATGCCATACGAATTTGTCCCACTCGCGTAGATGCTGCCCGTTACTCACTTTGGGTTAAGTGACATTCGTAGGGTTCTCGGCTATAGCTAGTGGCCATTCGACGCCCTGAAATGCACCGAAATAATCCCATTCTTTACACCGAATTTGATTAGCATATGCGGCGCGCAGTGCTGCACAAAAAGGTATCTGACAATCGATAAAGACGGCGAAAAACGAACTCTTCGTCGTGTCCATATGCAATGTCGAGGCCGCCAGGTGATGGATACCGTTGGCTCCGCCTTTAGTCCTACTGTTGTTGCTACCCGGTGGCGCGGATCGATCATGGATCACTGTCACCTCGTCTTGCAGGATTTCCCGGCAACGCGAGGTTGTCCTCAACGTTTAACAGTCAAGCCGCTGAACGCAGGCGCAATGGAGATTCAAGATGCGTAAGCGACTGAGACGGGAAGTTATCGATCAAGACCGGCGCCGGGTCTTTAGCGCTGCTGCGATGTCAATTGCAGCTGCTGCTGCCGCGGGCCTTTTCCCTTATCCGACGATGGCGGCCACGGCTGACGAAATCCGCCCATTCCGCGTCGATATTCCGGACGAGCAACTTGTCGATTTCCGCCGACGCATCGCCGCCACACGGTGGCCGGACCCAGAGACGGTTAATGATCAATCCCAAGGCATACAGCTCGCGAAGATCAAGCCGCTCATCGCGTATTGGGGGACCGACTACGACTGGCGGAAGGTGGAAGCAAAACTGAACTCTCTGCCCCAATTCGTCACCAAAATCGACGGAATTGAGATCTACTTCATTCACGTCCGTTCTAAGCAGCCCGGCGCTTTGCCTGTGGTCATCACCCATGGCTGGCCCGGTTCGGTGCTCGAGCAACTGAAAATCATCGATCCGCTCACGGATCCAACCGCCCATGGGGGACGTGCTGAGGATGCGTTCGATGTGATCATTCCCTCGATGCCGGGCTATGGCTTTTCCGGCAAGCCGACAAGCACCGGTTTTGGCCCTGACCATATCGTGCAAATCTGGGCCAAGCTGATGAAGCGCCTCGGTTACACGCGCTACGTTGCGCAGGGTGGCGATTGGGGCTCCCCAGTCTTAAACGCGATGGCGCGCCAGGCACCTGAAGGTTTGCTCGGCATCCACATCAACCTACCGGCGATCGTACCGCCCGAAATTGCCGCGGTGCTAGCGGTGGGCGGGCCTGCGCCAGCGGGATTGACCGAGAAGGAGCGCGCGACGTTCGATGCGCTCAGCGCTGGCACGAAGATGGGAAACAGGTCATATGCGTTGATGATGGGAACGCGGCCGCAGACGATCGGCTATGCGCTTGCCGATTCGCCTGTCGGCCTTGCCGCGTGGATGCTCGGGCATCCCGGTTTCTCGACGTGGACATACAATAGCAACGATCCGGAAAAGTCACCTGACGAGGTGCTTGACGATGTCACGCTTTACTGGCTGACGAACAGCGGCACTTCATCGGCGCGGCTTTATTGGGAGACCGGCGGCCGCAGCCCTGCATTTGCGGGAGCGGAGATGACGTCCGAAATTTCGCTCCCGGTCGCCATCACCGTTTTTCCGGGCGAGAGCTATCGCGCGCCGGAGACCTGGGCGCGGCGCGCCTATCGCAACCTGATCTATTTCCACGAGGTCGACAGGGATGGTCACTTTGCCCGCTTGGGAACAACCGACAATTTTCGCCCAAGAATTAAGGGCGGCGTTCGGATCGTTGCGACAACCAATCTGATGGGGAGAAGAACACCCCCTCAAGGCCCGGCGTTCCATTCGATGCTCGCATCTCGCACTCGGTGAGAAGTTCGTTCAATACCAAGGAGAGAATTCATGACCAATGCACGAGCAGACATGAAACTCGAGGTGGCCGTTATCCCTGCTTCGGATATCGATCGCGCCATGCGCTTTTACGACAGCCTGGGTTGGAGGCTTGATGCCGATTTCGTCCGGAAAGACGGGTCTCGCGCCGTCCAGTTCACGCCCCCTGGCTCACACTGTTCGATCCATTTGGGTAGCGCAACAGGCCTTTTTCTCGTCGTGCCCGACGTCGAAGCCGCACGCGCTGAGCTCGCCGATCGCGGTGTCGAAGTCAGCGAGGTGTTCCATAGTGGCGACGGGCCCGGCCGAGTCCAGGGTGCGGATCCGGAGCGGCGCAGTTACGCCTCATTCGCCTCCTTCAGCGATCCAGACAACAACAGCTGGCTGCTGCAGGAGGTAACCGCGCGGTTGCCTGGACGCGTCGACAACGACAACACGACATTCAGCTCGTCTGTGGCGCTTGCATCAGCACTGCGCCGCGCAGCGGCTGCGCACGGCGAGCACGAGAAACGCACTGGCGGTCAGCATGATGAAAATTGGCCGGATTGGTACGCCGAATACATCGTCCGGGAGCAGGCCGACGAGGAGCTGCCTTCATAACTGAAGACTTCGCCGGCAAGCTTATTGCAACATTGTCTATCGTTTTGGGCACCGCACCGATCAAGGAGAGGCGGCAATGAAGATATTGATGGTACTGACGTCGCACGATCAGCTTGGCAATACCGGCAAGCCAACCGGCTTCTGGCTGGAGGAGTTCGCTGCCCCTTACTACGTGTTCAAGGATTTGGACGCCACCGTTACCTTGGCCTCGCCAAAGGGCGGCCAGCCACCGATCGATCCCAAAAGCGACGAACCTGGCAACCAGACCGACGCTATGGCGCGGTTCAAGAGCGATCCGACCGCCCGGAAGGAATTGGCGAATACTGCGAGGCTTAGCAGCATTCTAGCGGAGGACTATGACACGGTCTTCTATCCGGGCGGTCATGGACCGATGTGGGACCTTGCCGATGATCCAACGTCGATCGCGTTGATCGAAGCCTTCTACAATTCCGGCAAGCCGGTCGCTGCTGTCTGTCATGCTCCGGCGGCTCTGCACAAGGTCAGCTATCAGGGACAGCCCATTGTGAAGGGCAAGCGGGTTACGGGCTTTGCCAACTCCGAGGAGGAAGCCGTGCAGTTGACCAAGGTCGTGCCGTTCCTCGTGGAAGATGAGCTGAAACGATTGGGCGGCCTGTACGAAAAGGCGGACGACTGGGTGGATTTCTCCATCGTCGACGGGCGGCTGATCACCGGGCAGAATCCGGCCTCGTCCGCCTCTGCTGCAAAGAAACTGGTCACGTTATTGCGGGCGTAGCGGCGCGAGTCGCCGGAAGCAACCCTCGAGATCGCAATGTTCGAAGAAAACGAGAAGGTTGGCAAGAGCGACATAGATTTATAGAGGACCAAGAAGCAGGCGGTCATGCCGGTCCTTGCCCAGATGGTCGGCAGCAATTCCGCTAGTCCGAAGATATCACGGAGTTTCAGTCATGAGCAGTGAACACAAAGTGGCGATCATTACCGGCGGATCGCAGGGCATTGGGGCCGGACTGGTCAGAGCGTATCGCGACCGTAACTATAGTGTGGTAGCAACGTCGCGCTCGATCAAGCAGAGTGACGACCCGGCTATACTTGCAGTCTCAGGCGACATTAGCGATCCCGAAACCGCCGAGCGTCTTGTCAAGGAGACGGTTTCGCGCTTTGGCCGGATCGACACGCTTGTCAACAATGCCGGCATCTTCATTGCCAAGCCCTTCACCGAATACACAGCGCAGGACTTCGCCTTAAAAGTCGCAACGAACGTCGCGGGCTTCTTTTATATTACACAGCGTGTTGTGGCCGAAATGCTCAAGAAGGGGTCCGGCCATATCGTCAATATCACGACAAGCCTGACCGATCAGCCTGTTGCCGGCGTTCCTACGGTGCTCGCCAACCTTACCAAGGGCGGCATAAACTCGGCCACCAAGGCGCTCGCTATCGAATATGCCACAAGGGGGATACGGGTGAATGCAGTTTCGCCCGGCAACATCAGTACACCGCTGCATCCTGTTGAGACCCACGAATTTCTCGCGGCGATGCATCCAGTCAAACGCATGGGTGAGATTCGCGACGTCGTCGAGGCCGTACTTTACCTAGAGTCCGCATCCTTCGTCACCGGCGAAATCCTTCATGTCGACGGTGGCCAGAGTGCCGGCCATTAAAGGAGCTTACCCATGCCTATCGTCACCATCCAAATAACACGGGAAGGATCCGCTCCTGGTCGCGATTTCGTCACGCCCGAGGAGAAAGCATCCTTAATCGCCGGAGCGAGCCAACTCTTGCTCGATGTTCTTCATAAGCCCCTTGAGGCGACCTTCGTGGTCATTGAGGAGGTTGAACTGGAGAACTGGGGTTGGGGTGGCCTGCCGGTGGCAGAATACCGCACGCAACTCGCCCAGGGCCGCCATCGTTGACCACAACGAAAAGCCCGTTGCACCCAGCACATGCTCCCTCGTTAGACGGCCGCGCCCACCATGCACCGCGGGGCAAGGACTATGCGCGTTCGGAGGACACAAAAGTGCATCATGGCGCGGTTCCCAAGTTTGCCAAATATCCCTCGATTTATGGTAGCGACCGGACCTAGGCCAGAGGTCGGCATCCATAAGATCCGGTTGTCATATTCCGGGATTCTATACGCGAACTGGAGCCTTTTGCGTCAAGTTTCCAACAGGCTGATGCCCGTTCCCAGACGCTCTGAACCCGCCGACTCGGGTCACCAGCTCCACGGGCTGAACTTGCTTTCATTGAGATCGTCCTCTATCTGAAATTGCGTTTCTCCGATCTTTGTGAAGCCATTCTCTACGTAGAAATTTTGCGGCACGCGTGTTTTCGGCATTGACGCAGAGCCAGACATCGGGCGTCCCGTCCAGGCGCAGAATTCCAGGCCAGTCGTTAATAGTACTCTTCCAGTTCCGGAGCCTTGGTGCCGCGGCCGGACATGCAGCGTTGCGATCTCAAGATCGGAGCAACCATGCAAAGGTGGTTCTGCGTCGCGGGCGATACGGATAAATCCATCGATCCCAACAGAGTTTTCGGAAACCCAGATAACGCTGTCCGTTCGCGATCTACTCGAAACGGGCCGTGGTGAACTCTTTCAAAGCACGACAAGCTCATCAAGGTGCGAGACATCATTCTTTTGTCGGCGCTTTACGGGGCAAGCGACGCGCGGACCGTGCATTCAACACCATCGACGAATGGTCTCGTAGGACACGACAATACCGCACTCAAGCAGCACTTCCTCAACTTCGCGCAGGGTCAGATTGAAGCGAAATTACAGCCAGATATGCCGTTTTCACAGTCGAACTGAATAAAGCATGAAACCGGGCGGGCTATGGTCGATTGTAGCACGAAGTTCTTTGCGACAGGCCCGAATGAGTCAAGCCGTCCTCACCGCGGTTTCTCGCTGGCATCATTGGCAATAAAGGCGTGCAATGCTGCCGCTACGGGTGTGCCAAAGACGGCGAGATCTCGTACCGTGCTCATGTGATCCCCATCAGCAACGTGTGAGGCTCGCACTTCAAGCCCTTGGGCGGCAAGAATGTCCCTAAAGGCATTTGCCTGGATTTTGAAGGGATTAGTTTCCAGCTCGCCCGTCATGATAGCGACGCGCGTTGCAGGGTCGTGCTCGCGACGCATCGGCGTAAACCGTCGCACCTCCTCGTCGCTCAAGGCGATCTCGTCACGCAGGAAAGACGTCTGCAAGGGTGCGAGGTCGTATAGCCCGCCAAGCAGGAAAGCAGAAATTACACCCGACGGCGCTAAGGAGCGATTAAAGAGAAAGGTCGCAAGATGTGCACCAGCGGAGTGGCCGCTGACGGAAAATCTGCTGGGCGTGGCACCAAAGCGATCGGCATGCGTCAGCAGGAAAGTCTTGGCTTTCAGGACCTGTCCGATCAGGACCTCCATCCTCGCCGTCGGCATCAACGAATAATCGACGATGGCGGCGACTGCGCCGGCGCGGGTGACGGTCTCAGCGACGCAGGAATAGTCCTCCTTGGAGAACATACGCCAATAGCCGCCATGGATGAACATGTGGATCGGCATGCCCGAGCCGGCAGCATTTGGCAGGAAAATGTCAAGCGTCTCGCCCGTCTCACGACCGTAGGCGACGTTGGCCTCCATGGCGACGGTGCGGCGCGTGGCGATGCTGCGGGTACGGATATCGTCGACAATGTCGTCGAAACTTGCGACATGGTCACGAATGCGGAACGGATCGGCGGCCACAGGTCCCTCCTTCATAAACTTGTCGCAATGTACTTGGCTTCCATGAACTCGGCGAGACCGTGACGCTGGCCTCCTTCACGTCCAAGCCCGCTCTGCTTCACACCGCCAAAGGGGGCGGCGGGATCGGAGACCAGTCCACGATTGAGCGCGATCATGCCTGCCTCCACCTTCGAGGCGACGCGCATGCCACGGCCCATGTCGCGGGTATAGATGTAAGCGGCAAGGCCATATTCCGTATCGTTGGCGGCGGCGACGACCTCTGCCTCGCTCTCAAAACGGTAGAGCGGAGCCACGGGACCGAAAATCTCCTCGCAGCCCATGTCGGAGGTCGGGGAAACATTCACAAGCACCGTCGGCGGATAGAAGAAGCCGCACCCTGCCATGGCCCGCCCGCCGCAAAGGACGCGCGCGCCCCGCGAAATGGCGTCCTCAACGAGCCGGTCGAGCTTCTCCACCGCCTTGCGTGTGATCATCGGACCGCATTCCGTATCCGAATGCACGCCCGGACCGACCCTGAGGGCGGCCATGCGCTGGGTGAATTTTTCCGCGAAGGCATCGTGGATTGCGGACTGGACATAAATGCGGTTTGCGGCCGTGCATGCCTCGCCCGCATTGCGCATTTTCGCCACCATCAGGCCCTCGATCGCTGCGTCGAGGTCCGCATCGTCGAAAACGATGAACGGCGCGTTGCCGCCGAGTTCCATAGAGCAGGAGATGACATTCTTCGCCGCTTGCGCCAGAAGCGTGCGGCCAACGCCCGTCGAGCCTGTGAAGGAGAGTTTTCGCACGCGCGGGTCGGCCAGCATGGCGGCGGTGACAGACCCGGGTGTCGACGTTGTCAGCACATTGACGACGCCGGGCGGCACACCAGCATCCTTGTTGAGGGCCGCAAGCGCATAGGCTGTTAGCGGCGTCTCGCTCGCGGGCTTCAGGATGACGGTGCAACCTGCGGCAAGCGCTGGCGCGATCTTGCGGGTCGCCATCGCAGCGGGGAAGTTCCACGGCGTGATGAGAACGCAGATGCCGATAGGCTGGTAATCGACGACGATCCGGTTCGCACCGGACGGGGCAATGCCGAACTCGCCGGAGATGCGCACCGCCTCCTCCGCGTTCCACCGGAAGAATTCCGCCGCATAGGCCACTTCGCCGCGCGCGTCGCGCAAGGCCTTGCCGTTCTCGAGCGAAATGAGCGTGGCAAGCGTTTCGGAGCGTTCCATCATAAGTTCGAAGCAGCGGCGCAGATCTCGGAACGCTTTCGCGGTGGCGTCTCGCGCCAGCCTTCCGCCGCACCTGCAGCAGCCTCGACGGCCGCCGCCGCATCCGCGACAGTCGCATCGGGCACGGCGGCAATGACGGCCTCGGTCGAGGGATCGATCACCTGAATGCGCCCCTCGCCTGCGGCTGGCCGCCAAGCGCCGCCAATATAGAGGCCGTCGGGGACCGAGCGGAACCCGAAGCGATCGTGGTCGGGATGCGGAGGATGCTGGTTGACGTTCATGATGTTTCTCAAGGTCAGAGGGCGGAAGCGGCCAGGTCGCCGTCATAGGCGGCGCGCACGAGGCCGCGCATGGCGGCCGAATCGAAGGAACGCGGATTGTTCTTGATCAGCCGACCGATGCCGAGCGCCTGCTCGGCGGTCCAGTCGAGCCGGTCTTCCGGCAGGCCGAGCCCGGCGAGCGCCGGCGAGATGCCGATCGCGGCGAAGAGGCGGCTCACCTCGCCGATCGCCGCATCGGCAAGGGCCTCCTCGTCCTCCACCCCGGCGGGATCGAGGCCGAGCGCCCTGCCGACAACAGCGATTTCCGCAGCGGCGACGCGGCGATTATAGGTCATCACATAGGGCAGCATGGTCGCGACCCCGAGACCGTGCGCCGTATGGGTCACGGCACCGACCGCATATTGCACCGCATGGGCCGCGGCGGTGCCTGCCGTGCCGAAGGCGCAGCCTGCCGCGAGCGCGCCCATCATGACATCGGCACGCGCATCGATGTCCGAGCCGTCGGCGACGGCCTTTTCCAGACTCCGGCTGAGGAGCCGGATTGCATGCAGTGCGAACTGGTCGGAGAGATCGCTCTTACCGACGAAGACATGCTGCTGCGGGAGTTCCGGATCGCCGGGGCGGCGCATGGCCGTGAAGGCTTCGATCGCATGCGTCAGCGCATCCGCACCGGTAGTCGCCGTGAGACCCGGCGGGCAGGAGACCGTGAGTTCCGGGTCGCAGATCGCCGCTGCGGCAACGAGATAGGGGCTCGAAATGCCAACCTTCAGCGTGCATTCGGGATCGGAGACAACCGCGACAGGCGTGACCTCGGAGCCCGTACCCGCCGTCGTCGGCACGGCAATGACCGGCAGGACGGGTCCTGGTACCTTGAACTCCCCGTAGTAATCGCCGAGCCCGCCGCCATGGGCGAGCAGCAGCGAGGCGCATTTCGCCATGTCGAGGCAACTGCCGCCGCCGATGCCGATCACCATGTCGGACGCAAAGCCGCGCGCCGCCTCCACGCAATCCGCGACCGTATCGCGCGGCACGTCCGGCAGCGTCTGGTCATGCACCAGTACGGTGATGCCGGCCGCTTCGAGCGCGGCGATCATTTCCGCGAATACGGGTGTCGCGGCAAAGCGCGTATCCGTGCAGACGAGTGCGCGCCGGCCGGTCCTGCCGGCGACACTCGCGAGCGCATGACGCTGGCCGACGCCAAAAAGGATTTCGCGCGGCAGCCTCAGGACGGCAAACAGGCTCATGATCTTTGTCCTTCGAAGGCCAGAATACGGGAGCGGGAATGCGCGTTGAGGTCTTCCCAGAGGCGCTGGTCGATATCGAATCCGTTGCGGCCCGCCGTTTCCCTCCGCCGGCGGGCACGATCGCCCGGAACGAGCACCGGCTCGCCGGCCTTGGCGGGCGGTGAGGCGCGCACGGCATCGAGATAGGCCGACAGCCGTGCCGGCAATCCCGACGTCAGACTGGGCTCGATCAATATGAAGACATCACCCTTGTTGCATGGCGAGTGGCTGTCCAGTGTGCCGCGCACATCAGGCGCAAGCGCCGAGCCCGCAAGGGCTGCCACCAGCAACTCCATGGCGATGCCGAGGCCGTAGCCCTTCGCGTCGCCGAACGGCGCAATCGCGCCAGCCTTGGCACGAACCGGATCGGTCGTCGGGTGGCGCTCCGCATCGCGTGCCCATCCTTCCCGAATGGGCCTGCCGGTCGCCGCGTGATGATTTATCCTACCCATGGGCACGAGGCTGGTCGCGAGATCGAGCACGAGCGGCTCCTC
Organism: Phyllobacterium sp. A18/5-2; assembly: GCF_025452215.1. Lineage (NCBI taxonomy): Bacteria > Pseudomonadati > Pseudomonadota > Alphaproteobacteria > Hyphomicrobiales > Phyllobacteriaceae > Phyllobacterium > Phyllobacterium sp. A18/5-2. The sequence goes on from NZ_CP104968.1 coordinate 386,357, forward strand.
GGCGGTCGGCACAGCGACCGCAACGGGGTTTGTGCCAAGCATGGCCCGCGTACCGCCGAAAGGATGGACCTGCGACTCGCTCGACGAGAGCGCAATGCCGATGAAACCCATCGCGGCGATGGCCTCCACATAATGCGCGAGCATGCCGAGATGGTTCGCATTCCGCACGGCGACGAGACCGATGCCCAGATCGGGAATGTGGGGCGCGAGCCGCTCGATCGCGGCCATGGCGACGACAGGGCCTAACCCCGACGAACCCTCCACCTCAATCACGGCATCCGCCCGCCAGCGCTGCGTGCCCTTCGTCTCGGGGTCAATGACACCGCGCTCGATCCGTTCGACCAGTTGCGGAAGGCGGTGCAGGCCGTGCGCAGGGTGCCCCTTCATCTCTGCGGTCACCAGGACGCGAGCCTGCAGGACCGCATGGTCACGCGGCGCGCCGTGCGCTTCCAGCAGGCGGGTGGCGAGCGCAAGGGCTGCTACTTCGGATATCCGCATATTTTTCCCCTATATTAATCGTATAGGATATAGGATTGTATTATCCGCAGCATCGTGCTAGCGATTGGACCTGTCAAGAGGCAATACAGCAGATGATTTTGACGAGACCTAAAGAACCATCAGCGGGCACGACCCAGATACCGCGGGCCAACAGCCTGGCCGGCGACGTCTACGAAGTGATCTTCAACCAGCTCATGTCGTTGAAGATCACGCCGGGCGCGCGCATCACGGTCGACGACCTGGTCAAGGAATTCAACGTCTCCCACACGCCGATCCGCGAAGCGCTCGGTCGGCTTGAAGGCGAAGGTCTCGTCGTCAAGCAGCATCTCGTCGGCTTTCGTGCCGCACCCCAGATCACGCGCCACCGCTTCGACGAACTCTATGAACTCCGCTTGCTGCTGGAGCCCGCCGGCGCTGCCAAGGCGGCCCAGTCGATGGACGACGAAAGGCTCGCTATCCTGACGGAGGCCGCAGGCGTGATGACGCGCAGCGACAACAGGGACGAGCGGGCGAACTATTCGGCTTTCGCCCGAAAGGACGCCATCTTCCACGACCGTATCATGGAATTTGCCGGCAACGAGCTGATCCGCGAGACGCTGACATTCCAGCACACGCATTTCCACATCTTCCGCCTGATGTTCCATCGCCGCGTGACCGAGGAGGCGCTCGGCGAACACCAGACGCTGCTCGATGCCTTCGCGGCTCACGACCCCGACGCTGCGGCGAACGCAATGCGCATCCATATCGAACATTCGCGCGGCCGGCTGCTGCCGGCATTCGATGCATTCTGAGAAACCCGGCGGGCCCAATTAAGCGCCTGCCCGACCTGACAACGAGGAGGAGAACCCATGCCAGGCAAGAAAATCCTGATGCTCACCGGCGATTTCACCGAGGAGTACGAAATCTTCGTCTACCAGCAGGCCATGGAGGCCGTCGGCCATACGGTGCACATCGTCTGCCCGGACAAGAAGGCCGGCGACATCCTCAGAACGTCGCTGCACGATTTCGAGGGTGACCAGACCTACACCGAAAAACTCGGGCACAACGTCACCATCAACAAGACGTTTTCCGAAGCCGAGAAACAGCTCGACCAGTATCACGCCGTCTACTGCGCCGGCGGGCGCGGGCCGGAATATATCCGCACCGACAAGCGGGTGCAGGCGATGGTGCGCCATTTCCACGACGAGAAGAAGCCGATCTTCACCATCTGCCACGGGGTCCAGATCCTGATCGCGGTCGATGGCGTCGTTCGCGGCAAGAAGGTGGGCGCACTTGGGGCCTGCGAACCCGAAGTCACCCTGGCAGGCGGCACCTACATCGACCTCTCTCCGACCGAGGCCTATGTCGATGGTACGATGGTTTCCGCCAAGGGTTGGACGGCGCTCGCCGCCTTCATCCGCGAATGCCTGGAGGTGCTGGGAACGGAAATCCGCCACACCTGAGACGACGGGACCAAGAAACGAAAGGCCCGGCAGATGACAACTGTCGGGCCTTTCTTTGCGGTTGGGCTTGCAATCACACTCCGCCGCGGTTCCAGCCGCGGCCGCGGTCGCCGAACATCTCGTAGCCGCCATGGGTGATGGCGAGCGTGTCCTCCAGCTTGATGAAGCCGCGCTTCGGGTGAAGCATCGTCGTCTCGACCGAGATCACCATGCCGGCTTCCAGCGGCCTGTCGGCATCGATGCCCTCATAGGCGACGGGGTGGTTCGTCATGAGGAACGGCGCTTCGTGGCTGATCAGGCCCATGCCGTGGCAGAAGAAGTCGGTGAAGGCCGCCGACGGCGAGGCCTTGAGCACGGCTTCAACCGCCACGATCATCTCACTGCCCGCGGCCCCTGCCCTGACCCTGGCGAAAGCCGTCTGCTGGATGGACTCCACCTCGGCCAGAAGGTCCTCAAGCTCCGCATCCGGCTCACCGAGCACGCCCATGCGGCAAAGGTCACCGATGTAGCCGTGATAGTTACCGCCGGAATCGATCGACAGCACCTCGCCTTCGGCCCAGGCCTGCGGCGAGGCGGCGCGGTTGTGGCTGGATCCCAGCGTCAGCAGGCAATATTCGAAATGCAGGCCGCGGTTCGTTTCCTCCCGCCGCAGTTGCTCGATGATCTCCGTCTTCGTCGAGCCAGCGCGGGCCGCCGCGATCGTCGCCAGCATCGAGTCGGTGATCAGTTCGGAGGCGCGCCTCAGCTTTGCCAGTTCATCCGGCGTCTTGACGGCCCTTAGCCGCTCCAGCGCATGCGTGGCATCGGCGAGATCGCGCGCCCTCCAGCCGCGAGGCAAGGAGGTCGCGGGCGTCGGACGGCAGGAAGGCCGGCTCGATGCCGATGCGCCCGCCGGCCTTGCCGATCTTCTTCAGGTGCTCGACGGCGAGCCCGGCGGCATCCTGCGTGCCCCAGGTCGCCGTATGCACGGCGGGCGTCCAGAACGGATTGTTCTTGTGCTCTCCGCCCTCCATGCGGTTGCCCACATAGGCCGAGTGGTCCGGCGCGCCCTTATCGTAGATCACTATTGGCAGATACCGGCTATGGCCGATTGCATCCATGGCCGCGAAGAAGATGAACTTGTAACCGCCCATCAGATATTGCGTGTTGTGCTTGGAGGTGGCGACGATGACGTCGATACCGGCTTCGTCCATGAGCCGGTCGAGCTTGGCCGTATCGAACGGCGGCACGGCGGGCCTTGTTTCCTCTGCATTAATGTTCATCGTTTTTCCTCCCAGAAGATGTGTGGCCCGGCTTCACCAGCCCGGCGGCAGCAGGCGGAAGTCCGGCAACTCGCGAAGCGCAAGCTCCGGCCCCGCCGGCGAATAGACGACAAAGAGCTGCATGGGCTCCGCGCCGGTATTCTTTGTCGAATGGAAGCGGCTTTCCGGAACATAGATCGTGCAGCGGGGGCCGACCTTCGTTGTGATCGGATTGCCGTTCTCATCCTCAACCATCTGCTCGCCCTCGCCGGAGATGACGAAGATGATCTCCTCCGCACCCGGATGATTGTGGCGGGCATGGCCCTCGCCGCTCGGCAGGTCCACGACACCTCCGGAAAAGCGGCTGGCGCCGTTCACCTCTGGCCCCACCGTCAGCGACAGCTTGCCCCAGTCGAAACCGAAGGCGCTCACATGCTGTGGATAGATGAAGTACTTGGTCTTTGGCATGAAATGGTCTCCTCCCGTGTCCTTCCTCAGACGACCGCGCCGATGGCGATCGCCTTGAAATCTTCCGTCTGCTTGCGGATCGCCGCCTCTGCCGGCAGGCGCTCCATCGAGCTTGCGCCGTAAAAGCCGTGGCAGCCGGGGCAACACTCCAGGATGTAGCGCGCATCCTCCGGCATGGAGATCGGGCCGCCGTGGCAGAGCACGATGACGTCGTCGCGCACCGAGCGAGCGGCCTTGGTGATCGCCGTGATCTCATCGACGCAGTCATCGAAGCGACTTGCCGGAGGTGGCGCCGATCGTGCCGCCGGTCGTCACCCCCATATGCGCCACAACGATGTCGGCACCGGAAACCGTCATGTCGATAGCCTCGCGCTCATTGAAGACATAGGGCGTGGTCAGCAGGTCAAGCCCGTGGGCGGTGGCGATCATCTCGACCTCCAGACCGTAGCCCATGCCCGTCTCCTCGAAACTTTGCCGCATCCGGCCGTCGAAGAGGCCGATTGTGGGGAAGTTCTGCACGCCGGAAAAGCCCATTGCCTTCAGGTCGGCGAGGAAGCGCGGCATCAGCACGAAGGGGTCCGTGCCGTTAACGCCGGCAAGCACCGGGGTCTTTTTGACGACGGGCAACACTTCGACCGCCATGTCCTTCACGATCTCGTTGGCATTGCCATAGGCGAGCAGGCCGGCCGCCGAACCGCGCCCCGCCATGCGGTAGCGCCCCGAGTTGTAGATAATGATGAGGTCGATGCCGCCTGCTTCCTCGGCCTTAGCGGAGATGCCCGTGCCGGCGCCGCCGCCGACAATTGGCACTCCCGCTGCGATCATGCCGTGGAATTTTTCGAGGATGGTCTTGCGAGGTATGGCTGGCATCGATTTTGTCTTTCAGGGGTTGGCGATGTCACAATAGGCCGCGACGGCGGCCTCTGCGAATTGCGGGTCGTTGATATGGAGCGGCAGGCGGACGATGCGTCGCGCCGCCGTTGGCTTCACGGTCGCCTCTAGCGCGGCAAAGAGCACGGCGTCGGCTTGCGGATCGAAGAATGCACCGCCTTCGATGTCGAGGGCCGAGACGCCCTTCTCGGGAATGAGGAAGCGTACGGGGCCGTAGCAGAGATTGAGCTTCTCGCCGATCCAGCGCCCAATCTGCGCACATTCGGCCGACGTCGTGCGCATCAGGGTGACGTTCGGGTTGTGGCGGTAGAACAGCCGGCCGGCATAGCGCTCCGGGACCGTCTCCGGCGCCCAAAAGTTCACCATGTCTAGCGCGCCGACGGAGCCGACATAGGGCAAACCCGTGCGAGCGATCGCGCCGAAACGGTCCGGGGTGGCAGGCAGGACGCCTCCGAGAAGCAGGTCACAGACCTCGGTCGTTGTGATGTCGAGCACTCCCGAGACAAGCCCGCTGTCGGCAAGCTTCTCCATCGTGCGCCCGCCCGTGCCAGTGGCGTGGAAGACCAGGCAATCGTACTCCGCCCTGAGGCGCTCGACCATAGCGGCTACGGCAGGTGTCGTTACCCCGAACATGGTAAGCCCGAGGGCCGGTTTCGATGCGGTCACCTCAGCGGGCCGGCTGGCCATGGCCGTAATCGCCTGGGCTGCATTGTGCAGGATGACCCGGCTCAGCCGGTTCAGGCCCGCCATGTCGGTGACCGAAGGCATCATCACGATATCGGAAACGTCGACATAGGGAGCGACGTCGCCGGACGCGAGTGTCGAGACCATGATCTTTGGCAGGCCGAGCCGCAATTGGCGCATGCCCGCGGTGATGATCGAAGTGCCTCCGCCGCCACCGATACCGATGACGCCGGCAATGTCCTGGCGCTCAATGAGGAAGCGCGAGAAGGCGATGCCCATCGCCTCGACCGCCCTGCCGCGGTCGTCGCAGGCAAGGACGGCTCCAACCCCCTCCGGATGGAAGGCCGCAACTGTCTCGGCATTTATATCAAAGGCAGCCGCAGGCGCGCGCGTGCCGACATCGACGCGCACCACACCACCGCCCGCCGTCTCGATGCATGCAGCCAGATAGGCAAGCTCCTCGCCCTTCGTGTCGGCCGTACCGACTACGTAGATGTGCTTCATTTCTCCTCCGCGACCGGCGGATTTCCACCCAGCCATGTCTCACATTCACAGCACTCGATGGCCCTTGCAAATTTGTGAGACGAGCGTATCATAAAGATATGCATGTCTCACGTCAACAGAACGAAACCGCCAGAACCGCCGAGCGAGGCCCGCGTGCCCGCACGCGAAAACTGATGCTCGAAACGGCAACGCGGCTCATGCAATCCGGCATCACTCCTTCAGTAAGCGAAGTCGCCGAGGCTGCCGAAGTGTCGCGCGCAACGGCCTACCGTTACTTTCCAAGCCAGGCGGCGCTCGTCCACGCGGTGGTGGACGAGGCTCTGGGGCCCATACTCGACTGGTCGTCCGACAGTCCCGATGCACGTACCCGCGTTGCCGATCTGCTGGCGACCGCGATGCCGCGCATCGACGAGTTCGAGGCCACCTTCAAGGCGGCGCTGAAGCTTTCGCTGGACCAGTGGGCGCAGCGCCAGGCCGGCACGATCGGCAACGAGCCGCTGTTCACGCGCGGCCACCGCGTCGACCTGCTGAAGTGCGTGACTGCGCCCCTGCAGGGCACCGTGCCGCCCAGATCCCGGGAACGCCTTGCACAGGCGCTCTCCCTTGTCTTCGGCGTCGAGGTGCTGATCGTGTTGAAGGATATCTGGGGACTGACCTCCGAAGGCGCGCAGTCTGTTGCCGAATGGGCGGCCAAGGCGCTCGTTGACGCCGCGATACGGCAGGCGGAGAGCGAGGCATGACATGGGCGATCCTCCGACTTGAAGCGAGAACTGGTTCGACCAGTTTAGTTAATATTCTTATTGTGTCGTTGTCCAGATCGGCGATCGCGAATCAGAATGTGCGACGACAAGATGGCTTCAAGAAAACCCGCAATTGTTGGGCGATATAGAAACTTTGAAGACGAGTCTTGGCGGAAGCCCGCCAAAAGTTGCTCTTGACGATAATGGCATTTGGTACTACCAGATTAAGGGAAAAGTATTCAGGCCTGAGATCTGAAACGGAGCGAAGGGCCGGGGAAGACCCTCAGCGGGACCACCACCCAGGAGGATCGGCAAGCTGGATCGGAAGACCCGCAACGAAGCGGAAGCGTGCATAAATGGGAGGAAACGTTATGCGCAAAACTGTGACCGGCCTTTTGGCCGGTGTAGGCTTGATGCTCGCCAGTGGCACGTCCGCTCTGGCACAGGAACTGACGATCTTCTGGGCCGAGTGGGACCCGGCAAACTATCTCCAGGAACTCGTGAACGAGTACGAGGCTCAAACGGGCGTGAAGGTCACTGTCGAGACCACGCCGTGGGCCGACTTCCAGACCAAGGCCTTTACTGAGTTCAATGCCAAGGGCTCGGCCTACGACATGGTCGTCGGCGACAGCCAGTGGATCGGCGCTGCGTCCGAAGCCGGGCACTATGTCGATCTCACCGACTTCTTCAACAAGCACAAGCTGAATGAAGTCCTGGCGCCGGCGACTGTGAAATATTACTCCGAATATCCTGCGAACTCCGGAAAGTATTGGTCGATCCCTGCTGAAGGCGACGCCGTTGGTTGGTCCTACCGGAAGGACTGGTTCGAGGACCCCAAGGAGATGGAAGCCTTCAAGGCAAAATACGGCTACGATCTTGCCCCGCCAAAGACATGGGCCGAGATGCGTGACATTGCCGAATTCTTCCACCGTCCAAACCAAAAGCGCTACGGCATCGCCATCTACACCGACAACTCCTATGATGGTCTTGTCATGGGTGTCGAAAACGCGATCTTCTCCTATGGAGGAGAACTCGGCGACTATCAGAGCTACAAGGTCGACGGCATCATCAATTCGGAGAAGAACGTCAAGGCGCTCGAAATGTATCGTGAGCTCTATGGCTTCACACCTCCTGGCTGGGCCAAAACCTTTTTCGTCGAGAACAACCAGGCGATCACCGAGAACCTGGCGGCGATGAGCATGAACTACTTCGCCTTCTTCCCGGCTCTGGTGAACGAGGCGTCCAACCCGAACGCCAAGGTCACCGGCTTTTTTGCCAACCCGGCAGGTCCGGGGGGTGAGCAGTTTGCAGCGCTCGGCGGTCAGGGTATCTCGGTTGTCTCCTACTCGGAGAACCAGGAAGAGGCGATGAAATTCCTCGAATGGTTTATCAAGGACGAGACCCAGAAGCGCTGGGCCGAACTCGGCGGCTACACGGCAAGCGCAAAGGTGCTTGAATCGCCGGAATTCCAGAATGCGACACCCTATAACAAGGCCTTCTACGAGACCATGTTCAAGGTGAAGGACTTCTGGGCGACACCTGAATATGCCGAACTGTTGATTCAGATGAACCAGCGCATCTATCCCTTCGTCACCGCCGGTGAAGGAACGGCGAAGAAAGCGCTCGACTCTCTGGCAGCCGACTGGAACGCTACCTTCGAGAAATATGGACGACACAAGTAGCAGAGTTACGTGGAGGGGCCCGCCCCTCCCTTTTCATTTTGCATCTCCGCGCCAAAGGGGCGTGGTTCGAGCGGGCGCGGCGCCCGGCATTAACTTCGCGCATCGTGATGCTCGTTCCGGCATCCGGCGCCGAACTCTCGGAGGAGGAGAGTATTGGCCACCGCAGTCATGACATCGCTGGACACGAAATCGCGTGCCGCATCCCGCGGCATGAGCGACATCCGGATCCGCAACCTCTTCATCATTCCGACGATTCTGTTCCTAATCGTCTTCAACATCTTTCCGCTGATCTATTCGCTCGGCTATTCCTTTACCGACTTCCGGGCCTCGTCGAACGCGCCGGCCAATTTCGTCGGCCTGCAGAACTACCGCGAGCTGCTGAACGACCCCTTCATCTGGTCTAACTTTGCCATCACCGCCAAATATGTGATCGTCTCTGTGACGGGGCAGGTGATCGTCGGCTTCGGCACTGCAATGCTGCTCAACCGCGACATTCCGCTGAAGGGTCTGCTGACGACGCTGCTCCTGCTGCCGATGATGCTCTCGATGGCGGTGGTCGGCCTTTTCTGGAAGCTGCTCTACGATCCGTCCTTCGGCATCATCAACTATTCACTCGGCCTCGGTTCCTTCGAGTGGCTGTCTAATCCAGACATGGCGCTCTATGCGGTCGCAATCACGGACATCTGGATGTGGTCGCCCTTCGTGATGCTGCTATCGCTCGCGGGGCTTTCGGCCGTGCCTAAGCACCTCTACGAGGCAGCGGCAATCGACCGGGCGGGGCCGTTCTACACCTTCTTTCGCATCACACTGCCGCTGGTGGCGCCAATCCTGATGATCGCAATCATCTTCCGGACCATGGAAGCCTTCAAGACCTTCGACCTAGCCTACATCCTGACCAGCCAACCGACGACCGAAGTGATCTCGATCCGGCTCTACAAGATGGCCTTCCAGGAGTGGCAGACGGGGCGCTCCTGTGCACTCGCCTACATCGTGCTCATCATGGTGCTCGCCATCACCAACATCTACGTCAAGTACCTCAACAAGGTGAAGGAGCGCTGAGATGGCTGCCGTTCAAACCCGCTCCGAACGCGCGCTGAACCGGGTGGCGATCGTTGCCGTGCTGGTCATCACACTGATCTTCCTGGCGCCGATCTACTGGATCACCTCGACGGCCTTCAAGCCGCGCAACCTCGCCACCACCATTCCGCCGACTGTGCTCTTCGAGCCGGAAATCTCGCCCTTCGTGAAGCTCTTCACCAAGCGCTCCCAACTGCGCGAAGCGCCGACTCCTGAAGAATATGCCGCCGCCCCCTGGTGGGAGCGCATGGTGTTCGACGGCGGTGAGAAGATCGTCCGCTCCGGCCGCGGCGAAATCCAGCCGTCCGGCTATCCGAACCGCTTCATGAACTCGCTGATCGTTGCTATCACGTCCACAGTGCTGGCCGTCGGCATGGGAACCTTCACGGCCTATGGCTTCTCGCGCTTCAGCGTGAAAGGGGAAGCTGACCTTCTCTTCTTCATTCTGTCGACGCGCATGCTGCCGCCCGTCGTCGTGGCGATCCCGATGTTCCTCATGTACCGCGCCGTCGGCCTCAACGACACGCACTGGGGCCTGATCATACTCTACACCGCCTTCAACCTTTCCTTCTCCGTCTGGCTGATGAAGGGCTTCATCGACGAGATCCCGAAGGAATACGAGGAGGCCGCACTCGTCGATGGCTACACCCGCATGCAGGCCTTCTTCAAGATCGTCATCCCGGAAGCCGCCACGGGCATTGCCGCCACCGCTGTCTTCTGCTTCATCACGGCCTGGAACGAATATGCCTTCGCGCTGATCATGACGAACCGGCGGGCGCAGACCGCACCGCCCTTCATTCCGAGCCAGGTCGGCTCCGGCCTGCCGGACTGGACGGTGATTGCCGCTGGCACGTTCCTGTTCCTGCTGCCGGTCGCCATCTTCACCTTCCTGCTCAGGAACCATCTCCTGCGCGGCATGAGCTTCGGAGCGATCCGCAAATGACCTTCCGCGCCCTGAACCAGAAATATCTCGAACCCGGTTCGCAGTACATGATGATCTTCGGCATCATCGCGCTCTGCCAGCCCTGGAACCCGTTTCTCCACCGTTACGGTCTGACGGTGACACTCGTCGGGCTGATTGCCTTCATGGTGACGACAAAGATCCCGCGGGACGAGCAACGAGACGAAGGCAGCCATTCATGACGCAGATCGAACTTCGTGGCATCCAGAAATATTTCGGTGCCGTCCAGGTCATCAAGGACCTTAATCTCGCCATCTTAGACAACGAATTCATCGTGCTCCTCGGCCAATCTGGCTGCGGCAAGACGACGACGCTGCGCGCCGTCGCGGGCCTGGAGACCATCGACGAAGGCGACATCCTGATCGACGGTCAGCCGGTGCAGCATATCAAGGCATCCGACCGGGACATTGCCATGGTGTTCCAGTCCTTCTCGCTCTATCCGCATATGACGGTCTACGAGAATATCGCCTTTCCGCTCCGCGCCACCCGAATGAGCCGGAATGATGTCGATACGTCGGTCCGCGAGATCGCCGGCGTGCTGCGCATCACGGGCCTGCTGGGCCGCAAGCCTTCGGCGCTATCAGGCGGCGACATGCAGCGTGTTGCGATCGGCCGCGCGCTCGTGCGACGGCCAAAGGCCATGCTGATGGACGAGCCAATAGGTGCGCTGGACGCGAAGCTGCGCGAGGAGATGCGGGCGGAAATCAAGCGTTTGCACATCAAGCAGGGCTCGACCACCATCTACGTGACTCACGACCAGGTGGAGGCCATGTCGCTCGCCGACCGCATCGTCATTATGCACGAGGGCATCCTCCAGCAGGTCGGCACGCCGGACGAGGTCTATTCGCAGCCCGCCAATATGTTCGTCGCCCAGTTCGTCGGAAGCCCCGTCATGAACATGGCGCAGGCGACCGTCAGCGAAACGGGCGGCCATGCCAGCGTGCAGGTCAGCGGCGGTGTAATGGGCTTCGAGTTCCCGGCCGCCCTTGCCAACCGCCTCTCGGACGCCAGGTCCGAAAACGGCAAGTTGACGCTCGGCGTCCGACCTGAGGGCGTGCTCATCTCGCGCGAGGCCCGCGAGGGCTTCATGCCGGTCGAGGCGCACATCATCGAACCGCTCGGCTCGCACGACATCGTCGACCTGAAGGTCGGCGACCAGATAATCAGGGCCCGCACCAAGAGCGGATTCGTGCCCGGTCCGGGCGAAGCCGTCTGGGCACGAGATCGACCCCGCCCAGGCGCATTTCTTCAACACGGCGACCGGCTCGTCACTCGGGATCAGACTCTGATGGCGCATATCGAACTCAAGAGTATCACCAAGACCTTCGGCAACCACACGGCGCTGAAAAACATGAACATCGACATCGCCGACGGCGAGTTCTTCGTATTGCTCGGCCAGACCGGAGCCGGCAAGACAACGACGCTGCGCCTGATTGCCGGTCTCGAGAAGCCGACGGCAGGGCAGATCTTCATCGACGGGCAGGACGTCGCCGACTGGGGTGCCGCCGAGCGCGACGTGGCCCTGGTGCTCCAGCAATATTCGCTCTATCCGCGCTATACGGTGCGGGAGAACTTGGAATTTCCACTGAAATCCCGCATCCGCCGCGTCGAACCCGCGGAGATCAAGGAACGCGTCGACCGGGTTGCTAAAACCCTGAGCATCGAGCACCTGCTCGACCGCAAAACTGACCGGCTGTCGGGCGGCGAGATGCAGCGCGTCTCAATCGGCCGGGCGATCGTGCGCAAGCCGCGCGTCTTTCTGATGGACGAACCGCTTTCGGCGCTCGACGCAAAACTGCGCGAGGCGCTGCGCACTGAGCTGAAAAACCTGCAGATGAACCTAGGCGCAACCTTCCTGTTCGTCACACACGACCAAATCGAGGCCATGTCGATGGGCGACAAGATCGGCGTGCTAAACAACGGCCATCTCGTGCAGACGGGCACGCCGCATGAAATCTACAACAACCCGGTCAACACCTTCGTCGCCCGCGCCGTCGGCTCGCCGCCGATGAATTTGATCGACGGAAAGCTCGCCGGCGGCGAGGCAGTATCGAACGATGGCTACCGCCTGCCCTTCGGCAGCGGTCACGGCATCGCCACGGATGGACGTTCGCTGACCTTCGGCATCCGCCCCGAAGACCTGCAACTCGAACGCGGCGGTCCCGGTGGAGGCGACGGTGCACGACATCGAGAACCACGGCGTCGCCAAGATCGTCACGCTGCGCACCGGCGAGAAGTTCATCCACGCGACCGTGCCGGCGCAGACGGTGCTTCGGATCGAGGATACGGTTCGCTTTTCGTGGAATCCGGAGAAAGTCGTGCTGTTCGACAGCGGAAGCGGCGTCAGCCTGCGGCACGCGGGCTAACCTGATAGGTCCGAAAGATGCCAGCGGCCCCGTGACACCGCAGGGGCCGTTTGCGTTTCGGATTGTCGCGAAGGGGCTCCAAGCTATGGCGGAAAGCGCCGGCGATAGTGTTCGACCACTTGGGGATTGCGCAGATTGACGGGCAGTTCGCCCTTCATGACGCGCAGGGCTTCGCTTGCCGCGCCCGTTCCCATGCGCATCATGCTCTCATCCGTAAGACCGGCGAGATGCGGAGTGACGATGACATTGTCGAAGCCGAAATAGGGATGGTCGAGCGGAAGGGGCTGGGTTGCGAAGACGTCGAGCGCGGCTCCGCCGATGCGCCCATCGCGCAGCGCCTCGATCAGCGCCGCGTCATCGATCACCGGGCCGCGCGAGACGTTGACCAGAATGGTATCGCGCTTCATCCGGCCAATGCGCCCGGCATTGAGCAACCCGGTCGTCTCCGGCGTCAGCGGGCAGCAGAGCACGACGATGTCGGCCGTCGCGACGAGTTCGTCGACCGGCAGGAAGCGCGCACCATCCGGCACGCTTTCCGGCGACCGGCTCGTGGCGACCACCTCCAGGCCAAAACCGAACTTCGCGATCCGGAAGATCGCCTTGCCGACATTGCCCATGCCGACGATGCCGATGGTGCGGCCGCCGAGGTCCACAGCCGCGTCCGACTGGCCGCGGCCCGCCGCCCAGCCCTTCTGCCGCAATTCCCTGTCCATCAGGCGGAAGCGCCGAAGCAGGGCCAGCGTCACGAGGAAGACGTGCTCGGCGACCGTCGGCGCATTGACGGCCGGCACGTTGGCGACAAGCACGCCGGCGCGGGTCGCCGCATCCATCGGCACCATGTCAAGCCCGGCGCCATGGCGGATCGCAGCGCGAAGCGCCGGCGCATCCTCGAAGAAGGCCGGCGGGATCGGCGCGCGCACGACGACGATGCCCGCGCCCCGCCCTTCCCGCAGCAAGGTTTCGGGATCGGGGGCGGAGGCGACTCGCAGATCGCTGGAGGCCTTAAGCATAGCCTCGGCCGCGGGATGCAGGGGGTGTGTGGAAAAGATGAAGCTCATCGGCCCTCCCCGCCGGCTACGCCTATCCGGCGGCCGTCGAAGGCCCCGCCGATGAGACCCTTCCAATAGCTTTCCGCACCTTGGAGGTGGGCGTTCATCAGCGCCTGGGCGAGATTGCCGTCGCGGGCAAGCAGCGCCTCGTAGATGCGGATATGTTCCTCATGCGAGCGCCGGCTGCGGGCGGCGTCACTAAAATAGATCGGCAGGCGCTGTTCGCCCATCATGTAGTAGACGCTGCACACGCGATAGAAGACGCTATTCTTGGTGGCCCGGACGATCTCCAGATGGAAATCCCGGTCCTCGCGCGCCAGCCCCTCGCCAGCGGCAAGCTTCGCCTCGGACGCGGCGAGGATATCGCGCAGGCGCTGGTAATTCTCTTCCGTCGCCCGTATGCAGGCGAGTTCCGCGGCCTTGATCTCATGGATCTTGCGAAGCTCCACGGTCTCATAGATCAGGATCGGATCAAGCGGCACGCCGGCGCGGGCAAAAAGTGCCATGGCCTCTACGCTCGCCTCCGTGGTTGTCAGATAGATGCCCGACTTGGCGCGGCGCTCGACGATACGCATCGCCTCCAGGACGGCCAGCGCCTCGCGGATCTGGCCGCGGCTGACGCCGAAATGCTCCGCAAGCTCCCGCTCCGAAGGCGTGCGGCCGTTGCCGCTCGAATTCGAGAAAAGATATCCCGCGAGATCGGAGAGGAGGGAGTTTTCTTTCATCGTCACCGTCTTTGCGCGTGAGCCTTCAGGACCCGCTGATTGATCGTGAAGCCCAGGCCGGGTCTATCAGGAATCTCTATCATACCGTCCTTCACCGACACAGTTTCCTCGACAAGATCATGGATCATCGGATCTCGCGCCGAGCGAATATTCGATGACGAAGCTTGCCGGGGAAGCCGCGCACAGGTGCAGGCCCGAGAAGAAACAGGGCGCACCGGCCCACAAATGCGGTGAGAAACGGAGGTTGAAGGCGCTGGCGAGCGAACTGATGCGCATCGACTCCGTTATGCCGCCGCAGAAGGCCGGATCGGGCTGGAATATATCGGCGGCGCGCAGCATAGCAAGATCGCGGAAGGCAAAACGTGTCGCCTCACTCTCACCCGCGGCGATCGGCACGTTACCCGCCGCGCGCACCTCCGCCATGCCCGGCTTGTCGTCGGCGATCACCGGTTCCTCGAACCAGGCGAGGTCGCAATCCGCCACCATCTGGATGAAGCGCTTGGCGTCTGCGACGGTGTAGGTGCCGTGCGCATCGGCCATAAGGTCGACGTCGGGGCCGATCGCCTCGCGGGCCGCCCGCACTCGCTTCGCCGAGACATGCGGCGCACGGTCCATCGCGCCGACACGCATCTTGACCGACTTGAAACCGCCGGCCGCTATATAGGATTGGAGCTGCTCGCCGATCCGGTCCGCACTCTCCCAACCGCCCGAGGCATAGGCGGGCAACCTGTCCGCCTTGCGGCCACCCAGCAGCTTCCAGACGGGGACGCCGAGCGACTTGCCGAGAATGTCCCACAGCGCCATATCGATCGCGCTGATCGCCGCGACGGACAGGCCGCGCCGCGCGATCTCCGGCATGGCGTGACCCGAAATCGCCGCCATCTCATGGCGTACGCCGTTGTAAAGCATCTCCCATATGGCGGAGATGTCGGCGGGGTCACGGCCGACGATCTTCGGTCCCACCTCGTGGTTCAGCATATATACCAGCGTGCCGTAGGTGCCTGCACTGCCGGCGGCATTCTTTCCTTCTCCCCAGCCAACGATGCCGTCGTTCGTCTCGATACGCAGGATCGCGGCGTCGAAGGTCGTCAGCCGGCCGAAGTCGCTGCGGTGTTGGCGGGTCGTCTCGATGGGAATCTTCACCCACCAGGCCTCTACGGTCTTGATACGCATGTGTCGGATCCCCCTTCACGACCCGCAGGCCGCAGGGCATATGCCTTTCCGTTCTTACTTGATCAGCGGCAGGATGGTCTCGGCGGTGATCCGCATCTGATCGTCGTAGAACTTCTCGGTGAGAAGGCTTGAGCCGTGGTCCTGGATGAACTTCAACTGCTCCGGCGGAATGTCAACGGGGTTGCGCTCCACCATGTCCGGATATTTGGCGGCCGGCGTGCGGTCAACAGGCGCGACAAACTCGTTCGTCACCGCGCCGTCGTAACCGATCTCCTTCAGCGCACCGATGATCCTTGGCCAGTCGAGTTGGCCGAGGCCGGCAGCGAAGCGATTGTTGTCGGCAACATGAAAGTCGAAAAGCCGCTTTCCGGCAAGACGGATCGCCTCATACATGTCTTCCTCCTCAATGTTCAGGTGGAAGGCATCGAGGCAGACGCCGCATTGGGGGCTGACGGCATCGGCGAGCGCCAGCGCCTGGGCGGCACGATTGAAGAAATAGGTTTCGAAACGGTTGAGCGGCTCGACGGCAATGCGCACGCCCTTCTTCTGGGCATGGGCAAAACACTCTTTGGTGGCATCCACCACCCACGTCCACTCTTCCTCCTCGGTCCCATCCGGAACCACCTTGCCGACTGTCGCCGGGACGAGGGTGACGATTTCGCCCTCAAGTTCGCTGACCATGGAGATGACGCTCTTGACGTAGTCCACTGACCTGGCGCGCTGGCCTTCGTCCCTGGCGGCAAGGTTGCGTTCGCCGAGCGTCAGCGTGACGGCGCCCCAGCAGCGGATGCCGTGTTCCTTCAATAGTGCGCGCGTCTCCTTGACGTCGTACTGTGTCGGCTCACCGGATATTTCGATGCTCTCGTAGCCATATCTCTTGATGCGCTTCAGCGTAACGGCGAGCGGTTCCGCCCGCATCCAGTTGTGTGTCGAAAGATGCATGGGGTCCTCCCAGACTGTTGCAGCTCACTCGACCGCCGAGGGTGGCGGCAAAACGGTGACCTTCTCGTCGGCCAGCCCCGTCGCCTTCGGCAATCTGGTTTGGCCAATCGTTGGTTAGTTAAAAGCTCTATCGGAATTTCTCACCCTCTTCAAGACGGAACGATAAATGGAGATATATCTTATTATACCTATGTTGAATGTTGTATTTTGGATTTTAGCTAAACCTGCAGACTAGCGAAGCGGAGAATTGACTTGACCGAATTTTCAATTTTGGTATTACCAGATTACGAAACTTGATATTGAAACACTGCGCGGTGACCGACGGGGCCAGAGGGAGGGGACATGAAGATCGGCATGTGCATGTTCCTCTGGACGACGAGTGTCGCCCGGAAGCACGAAGGACTGTTGCGCGACATCAAGGACACGGGGTTTGATGGCGTCGAGATTCCAATCTTTTCGGGCACGCCCGACGACTACCGTCGGCTGGGGGCCCTGCTCGACCGGATCGGCCTGGAACGGACCTCCGTTTCCGCCATGGGCGACCCCTCGATGAACCTGATCGCCCCTGACGCCACGACCCGCAGACGCGGCATTGACTACATGAAATGGGCAATCGATTGCAGCGATGCGCTCGGCGCCACGATTCTGAGCGGGCCGCTGCACTCGACGCTCGGCAAATTTTCCGGAAGCGGGCCGAGCGCGGCTGAACTCAAGCGCTCGGTCTCCTCGCAACGCGCGATCGGCGATCATGCAGCAAAGCACGGCGTCACGATCGGGCTTGAGGCGCTGAACCGATTCGAATGCTACCTGTTCAACACGATGGACGCCCTTGCGGCCCATGTCGACGCGGTCGGGCATCCGAATATCCGCGCCATGTATGACACGTTCCACAGCAATATCGAAGAGACCGATCCCATCGGCGCCTTCACGCGAAACAGTAACCGCATCGTCCATGTCCACATTTCGGAGAATGACCGCGGCGTACCGGGGCGCGGCAACATTCCCTGGGCGGAGACGTTCAGGGCGCTACGCGCGAGCGGCTACGACGGCTGGCTGACAATCGAGGCCTTCGGCCGGGCGCTCAAGGACCTTGCCGCCGCGACAAAGGTCTGGCGCGACTTTTCCGAGACACCGGAATCGGTCTATCGCGAAGGCCACCGCCATATCCGCGATGGATGGCACGCGGCGGCATGAACGCCAATCGATCAGTCTGAATTTCGATCGGGGCAGGGCTGCACGGCCGCGTCACTCCACTCTCTCGGGTTGACGCTCGGAAGCGAAGGACCACATTTCGAGCCAAGCGGATGACGGTGGGCCATGCACACCGAAACAGGAGGTCTCATTCGCGGGAGGTATAGGAATCCATTAGGCTCTTTCCGGGCCTGTTCGGCTTCTGAAATTGGGCGGCGCTGAAGACATTGGTCCATTTGCCGACCCTTCCTGCACCTGGCGACATTCCGGGCGCGCCGGAATGCGGCAGCGTCTCGATCGATGGCAATCGCGTGGATGCCAACTGCCTTCAGTTCCGTCAAAGTGTCAAACGTCTGTTCATTCTTGTCCAGCAACACAGATTCGGTGATCCCAAGCTCAAGTCGGTTCGGATCGAGACCACTTTGAGTGAGTATGGTAACGATACTCTGAATGAGATTTTGACTGCGGAATTGTACTGGCGACAAATTGACCGCAACTTTGAGCGACCTTGGCCAACGGGTTGCCTCCAGGCAAGCTGTTCCTAAAACCCAATTCCGCAATTCATGGATTAGCCCAATATTTTCGGCGACCGGGATGAATTCTGATGGGGAGACTTGGCCGCGTATCGGATGAAACCACCGCAAGAGGGCTTCGTAGCCACAAATTTCGCGTGTAATCGTGTTCACTTGCGGTTGATAGAATATTTCCAGCTCTCCATTCCGCAGGGCCTGCTTAAGATCAGCCTCGAAGGACTTTTTTCTCCGTCAATTTCGTTTGCATCTGGGATTGGAAGACACACGCATGACCTGAGCCGAGAGACTTTGCTTCGTAGAGCGCGAGGTCCGCGTGCTTGAACAGTTCATCTGCGTCGGATTCCGCGTTCGATATGGCAATACCCACGCAAGTACCGATTTTGATCTCCCGTTCACTGACATGGTAGGGAACACTGATTTCATCCATCACGTGGCGTGCGAAATCAAAAACCTGTTTCTCGGTGAGACCCGCGCTCAGGATCGCGAACTCATCGCCGCCCAACCGGCAGATGAGGTCACCTTCGCCGCTGAGTTTCGTGAGGCGACTTGCGACGGCCTGAAGGAGGTCGTCCCCCACGTCATGATCCAGCGTATCGTTCACATCCTTGATCCATCGAGATCAAGGAGAAAGATCACAGCAGTTGGTCCCCCAGCTATCGCTGCTTTCAATCGCGCTTACAGGTCCGTGGGAAACAAAATACGATTGGGGAGCCCGGTGAGCGCGTCATGGTGGGCAACATGCTTCAGACGATAGTTTTGTAGCTTCAATTCCCCTGACGCTTCGCGAAGATTGTTCGTCAGGTCCTTCATCTTGCGGTGAGTACCGTCCAGGAGGCTGTTGTGGCGCAGGAGCAGAACAACAAGTCCCTCCCCGCAGAGAATAAGCCCACCTGCAAGCCCGGTATAGATCAGATGGAGCTGTCTCAATTCTGCCTGGGCAGCGTCGATCAAGCCCACATCGTACTCAACCGCAGTGGATGCAAGCGCAGTCATGGACGCATCCAGAACGGACATTGACTGCAGCAATGTCGCACGGTACTTAACTAGGATCTTCCTCAATCTGTGTGAAGCTGGCGTGATGGACTGTGACGGGTGCGGGCGCATTCTCTCTAGCCAGGTCCGTGTCTACAATTACGCTGACTTGTGGGCTGAAGCGGTCATTGTGTTCAAGATAAAGAGAATCGAACCTGCGCCTCCAATGTGCGGCAGTTCGGATACTAGGGGACGGTCGCGCCAAAAATGTCCGATTCCCAGCTCGATAACGCCCTACGGGCAGACAGCCTCAACCTCGATTTCCACTTCGTAGTCCCCGACCAGATTGCCCGCTTGAAGCAAGGTATTTGCCGGAAGTATCCCGGAAAACACTCGCCCATGCGCGCGGGACACCGGCTCCCATTTGTCGACATCCCGCAGGTAAACACGTGTTCGAACGACGTCATCAATCGAACCGCCCAATGCTGCAATCGACGCAGCAATCTTGTCGAGGATATAAGTTGCCTGTGCACCGGCGTTCCCCGGCGCCACACAACGGTCAGAGGCATGAGTTGCCGTTGTCCCGGAAACAAGGATCCTGTCGCCCACGCGCAGGGCGCGGCTGTAGCCTGCGAGCGGCTCCCAGATACTGCCGGTTGACACACGCATTCGGCCGGGCTTGCCAGGAACAGATTCCGCCTTAAATACCGACGGGACTGCATCGAGGTGATGACTGAGATCACCTGAGGCAGTCAGAAACGGGGGCTTTCTATACTCATCGCCGCAATCGCCGGGTATTGGCAGTGTTGCGGCAAAGGCAGCGTCGAGCGCAGCATTATCCTCATCATCAAGCGAGAACCGGAAAACATTGAGATTGTCGTCCCGATGTTCAGTTTCACCGAGGCGAGCGCCAATAATGACGGCAGCAACAGCCTCGTGCTCAAGAACCCAGCGGCTCGCGATGTTGGACACCGAGACCTGATGTTTGTCTGCGATTGCCGCAACGGCGGTCAGAATGCCCTGATACGCGCGCCATCTGCCGGCAGCGTCGATGAATCGCTTGTATTTGGAGCGGCTCCAGTCAGCAATTAAAGCTGGTTCGGGCTGATCCAGCCATTTTTCCGAAAGAAAGCCGCCGCACAAAGTACCGTAGGCCAGAAGCTTAACGCCGGTTTGTCGGCAAAGTTCCGAGAGGGCACCGGCTGCCCGGCGATCGATGAGCGAAAAGGAAACCTGATTAGTGGCAATCTTGATACCGTCAGCCAAGGCCACTGCCAGATGTGCTGCATCAAAATTGGTAAGACCTAGAGCCTCGATCTTGCCTTCCTCGCGCATCCGCTCCATTTCGTGCAAGGCATCGAGCCATGCAGGATGTTCGAAGGTCCACCAATGGAATTGCAGCAGATCGATCTTGTCGACACCGAGCCGTGACAGGCGCTCCTCGATGCCTTTTCGCACCACCTGGCGCGTCATCGGACCCGGTTCGGGGCACCATTTGGTAAAGGCCACGGGCCTTTGTTCGCCCCCGTCATATCGTGACAGCAGGCGGCCAGTAATCAATTCGGCACTGCCATAATGATCGGCCATGTCAAAGGTATCGAAACCCGCCTCTACATAAGCGCGCAGTGCATCGGCCCCCTTGCCAGGATCCATAAGCGTGCCATTTTTCTCGATATCCGCAATCTGCCAAAGGCCGCAGACCAGACGACTGATATCAAGCGTTCCCGTCAAGGAAATACGATGTGGAGTGGTGGTCATGCTCAATCCTTCGATAGGGAGCGGGACGCCAACTCTGCGTCGCCGCTTTTCATTATATTCCTGATGTGCCGCGACACGTTGCGCACTTCACCGAGAATGCCCCTGGGGCGAAGCAGCAGAATAAGGCAAAGCCCGACGCCGATCATGACGATCTGCAGCGAGGCTGCCCGCGCCTGTTGCTCTGGTGGAAAAAAGGTCGAAACAGCGGCTGCCGAAGAAGCCCAGATGCCCCAGACAAGCACGGCACCCAGTATGGCACCGCGATTGTTGCCAGATCCGCCCACAACTAACATGGCCCAGACCTGAAACGTCAGGATTGGCATATAGTTGTCGGGAGCAATGAAGCCGATGAAATGCGCCTGCGCCGCACCTGCAAGCCCCATGATTGCGCCACCGATGGTAAAGGCCTGCAAACGGAATCGCGTCGGATTCTTGCCCAGCGCCTGTGACGCTGCCTCATCCTCGCGAATGGCTCGAAGCACTCGCCCCCAAGGGCTGCGGACAAGGTGTTCAAGCGCCAGGTAGAGAACGGCTGTTACAGCGATGAGAAGTCCCGCATTGGAAAGTCCAAATGCAAGCGGATTGCTAGCCAGTTCGGCAAAGGGTCTCGGAATGAACCCGATACCGAAAGCACCACCCGTCAGCGTTTCGAGATTGAGGACACAGAGCTGGACTGCGACGGCGACACCGAACGTCGCGATCGCGAGGTAGTCTGCGCGCAGCCGAGATCGTCAGAGCACCGATCAGGTAGGCCACAACGCCGGCCACCAGTGCTCCTCCAAACCATCCGGCAGCAATGGGCAAACCGAATCCGCCAATGCGCCCGGCGGTTTCGGGCGTGGTCAGCAAAGCGGAAGCATAAGCGCCAATTGCAACAAAGCCGGCAATGCCGACATTGAAGAGTCCGGTTTGCCCCCACTGCACATTCAGCCCAAGACACATAATGGCATAGGTTAGGGCCATGGTGAGAAAGAAGGCACCGTAGGCAACGAGATCAAGGATCATGCTTGCCTCCCGAACAGGCCGCGCGGACGTATCAACAGCACAGCGACAAGGATTACGAAGGAAATTGCCGCACGCCACTCTGCACCGATAAGCTGCACAGCCGCCGCTTCGGACAGGCCAACGATCAGACCGGCCAGCATTGCGCCCGGCACACTGCCGATGCCACCAAGGATGGCAGCGGCAAACAGTGGCAACAAAAGATCGTGACCAAGATAGGGCCTGATCTGAACCAGAAGGCCCGCCATCATACCGGCGATGCATGCCAGACCGGCACCGACGATCCAGACAGCCCGAATGACCATGCGGACGTCGATACCGACAACTCCAGCAAGAGCCGGATTTTCGCTAACCGCCCGCATGGAGCGTCCGATACCGGTCCGCGTCAACAAGAGATGGATGGCAAGGACAACGACTGTCGTCAAAGCCAGTGCCAGCATCTGGTCCGGAGTTACCCGCAGGCCGCCGCCAATATTTACCGCTATCTGCAGCGCTTTGGTGTAGTAGGCCGGCTTTGACGTAAAGATGAATTCGAGCATGCTTCGCAATGCCAGAGACGCACCGAAGCTCGCCATCACCATGATAATGACGGCACCCCGTTGTGCCCTCAATCTGCCGAACAGAATTGCATCGAGCAGAAGTGCAAGCATACCCGTCAGTAAAATCGCCAGAATTCCGGCAAGCGGCAGTGACCAACCAAAGGAAAAGGGACCCACCGGCGTCTTCAATGCGCTAAACAGAAAGCCGAGCGCTCCACTCAGGGCCAGAGCAAGGTACGCCCCCCAGGACAGGAACTCGCCATGGGCAAAATTGGCAAAGCGCAAAATGGAATAGGTCAGCGTGATGCCGATTGCTCCAAGGCCAATCATCGATCCGGCGATGAGTCCATCAACCAGGAACTGGGGGTTCATGACACACCTGCCTTTCTGGTCGCGGACGCTCCAAGATAGAGTTTTGCCACGATCGGATCGTCAGCAAGTGTCGCGGCGGATCCTTCATGCCGTAGCTTGCCCTCGACGAGGATGATTGCGCGGTCCGCAATAGTGAGCGCCGCGCGGACGTTTTGCTCGACGAGAATGATCGTTACGCCACTCTTGTTGATGTCTTGAAGCATGCTGAAAACTTCTGCGACGATCTTCGGCGACAGGCCCGCAGATGGTTCATCCAGGATAAGGATAGACGGATGCACAATCAGCGCCCGTGCCACCGCGAGCATTTGCCGCTGGCCACCGGAAAGCTGCCCGGCGAGACGGGATGGCCGAGTTGCCAGATCGGGAAACCGCTCAAACAGCGTTGCGATACGTCGTTCACGCTCGCTCTTCGGTGCCATCGCTGCAGCCAGAAGCAGGTTCTCATGTATTGACATCGTCGCAAAGATATTCTCGGTCTGGGGAACGAAGGCGAGACCGCGCCCGATCTTGCCATGAGCTGGTACGGCAGTGATATCCTGGCCATCTAGATGCACGGTCCCGGAGTGGATCGGAACGAGGCCCGCGATTGCCTTGACAAAAGTGGATTTCCCGGCCCCGTTCGGCCCCAGCAAGACGACAAGTTCGCCCTTCAAAACCGACAGGTCGACACCGCGGACGATCGGCATGTCCGGCTCGTATCCGGCCATCAGGGATCGCATTTGTAGCGCCGGGACCAGGTTCGTGCCGCCCGCCAAAGTCATGCAGCACCTCCGAGGTAAGCTTCGATCACCGCGGGATTGGTCGCGACCTCGTCAGGCGTTCCCTCGGCAAGATACCTGCCTGAGGCCATTGCCATAACCCGGCTGCAGAGCCGGGATACCATATCCATATTGTGCTCGATCAGCAGAATGGATTTCCCTTGCGCGTTGAGTTCCAGCACACGCTCCATGATTGTTTCCAGAAGTGCAGGGTTTACGCCCGCAGCGGGTTCATCCAGCAGGATCGCGGTCGGGTCAGCCATCAGAATCCGGGCAAGTTCCAGAAGTTTGCGCTGCCCGCCTGAAAGCACCCGCGCAGGCTCGTTCTCAAGTCCCGACAGCGTAACAAAGGAAAGCAGTGACCGTGCCTTGTCGATCGCCGCCCTTTCCTGCCGTGCAATATACCCAGGATTGAAAAAATTCGCGAAAAGGCGCTCGCCGTCCTGGTCTTGAGCACCAGTCAAAACATTTTCAAGCACCGTCATCTCTGCGAATGGTCGGGGAATCTGGAAGGTACGTCCCACGCCTCGAGCGATCCTCAACTCTGGTCGGTCTTGCGAAACCTCCCGACCGGATATCCATATCTCTCCTGATGACGGTTTAAGGCTTCCCGCAATCAGATTGAAAAGTGTGGTCTTCCCAGCGCCATTTGGACCGATCAGGCCGATCATTTCACCCTGCCGCAGCACAAGCGAGATACCCGCCACGGCTGTCATTCCACCAAAGCGCTTGACCAGCCGGCGCGCGTCAATGACCGGCTTGCCCTCTATCGAAGCCGTTTCATGTTTTTCATCGGCGACACTCTGCATGAAAATCTTCTTGAATAAAATATTTGATACGTGATGTTTGATCAAACTTTACGTGGCGCGAAAAAGCAAGTAGAAATTGTGCACGGGCAGAGGTTGCCTGGTCGAAACGAAAGAGTGAAATGTTTGCCTACCGTGATCGCAACAGAGCCCTGAACTGGATCGCCGCGTGACCTTGGATGAAGGGTTGTCTCCTGTCGGACGTGAAACACTCCACGATCGGGTTTACGCCCAATTGCGCCGATCTCTGATAAACGGCATGTTTGACGCCGGTGATTTCCTCCGAATTGTCGACCTTGCAGAAAAGCTCCAGACAAGCACGATGCCGGTTCGGGAGGCATTGCGCCGTCTTATCTCGGAACAGGCTCTTGAGGCGCTGCCAAACCGCACGGTCCGCGTTCCCTTGATTACGCGGGAACGTCTTGATGACCTGGCCCATGCCAGAACAATGATCGAGGGCCAGATGGTAGCCTTGGCCATGCCTCACCTGACGGCGAAGGATTTTCGTATCCTTCGTCAGATCAACAGTGACTGCGACAGGGCGTTCGAAGACCACAGTGCCGATGTCGGCTATCAAACGTCCGAGCTCAATCAGCAGTTTCATTTTCATATTTATCACGCTGCTCGCTCGCAGGTGCTCATTCCCATCGTCGAAAGCCTCTGGTTGCAATCGGGACCCTATATCCGCACGGCCGCCCACATTCATGACAAGCAGGGCGGGCGTGCGGCTACCAACCATCATTGGGCTCTGATCGACGCGCTGGAACGAAGAGAGCAAGAGGCTGCTGTCCTGGCACTTTCCAACGATATCAGCCGCTCATTTGACCTTATTCGCGGCACACTTGATGCCAATGTGGCGCAGACAGGAGAGGATGCCCGATATGGCTAACAAAAAATCCCTCGCCGATGTGTTCGAGCTTTACGATCTTAAAGTGGAAGTAGTTGTACCGGATGGCGGTGCCATTTATTGCGGGGCAAAGCCCGGGGACCATTTCGAGTTGCGCGGTGAGATGCTTCACTTTCCGCCCGGTCAGGGCTTTTCCATTTATTCGCTTTCATCTGTCTTGCCGCTGCTTGCCGCAAAACAGCGGCAGACCCACCGCAACGACTGGATGACAACTGATGCTGAGATAGCCTGCCCGGATCCCAACTGTTCCAGCAGGCTCCGGATCACCCGGCTCGGCCTGCGCCGATTCAGGCACGCTGAAACAACAGCTGTTCCCTTAGAAAACGAGTAGGCAATACCCATGCAGCGCATAGAACTTGCCGAAAACTACGAAATATCGCGGGTGATCCGCGGCGGCTGGCAACTAGCCGGGGGACATGGCGCGATCAGTGCGGACGAGGCAGTCGCCGACATGGTTGCCTTTGCGGATGCGGGTATCACCACCTTCGACTGCGCCGATATCTATACCGGCGTCGAGGAGCTTATCGGCCGGTTCCGTTTGCGTTATCGCGATCTTCACGGACAGGATGCGCTGAACCGGATCCGCATCCATACGAAATTCGTCCCAGATCTGGAGGTGCTGCCGCGTATCAACAAGGCTGATGTCGAAGGCGCGATCGACATATCGCTGAAGCGGCTGAACCTCGATTGTCTCGACCTTGTGCAGTTTCATTGGTGGGACTATGCCGCACCAAAATGGCTCGAAACAGCTCAATGGCTGCTGGAACTGCAAAACGCGGGCAAGATTTCACGTATCAGCGGTACCAATTTCGATACAGACCACGTTCGGGCCATCATCCAGTCCGGCGTGCCTCTTACGTCGATACAGCTGCAATATTCACTGCTCGATCGGCGACCGGAAAAGCAGATGGTCACCCTTGCAGCCGATCACGGTTTCTCGTTTCTCTGCTACGGCACTGTTGCGGGAGGTTTTCTCGGCGATCGTTGGCTCGGCGAGCCCGAACCGGGCCACCCGCTCGAAAACCGCTCGCTGACCAAGTATAAGTTGATCATCGATGATTTCGGTGGCTGGGACTTGTTCCAGCACCTGCTCGTCACCTTGCGCAAAGTCGCAGATCGTCACCAGACGGACATCGCAACGGTCGCCAGCGCGGCCATGCTGACAAAACCCGGCGTGGCAGCAGTCATCGTCGGAGCGCGAAATCGGGACCATCTGAAAGCCAACCTGGCCATTTCGGATCTGAAACTGACTGAGCAAGATCAAGCCGACATCGACGCGGTTCTTGCGCAGGCGCATAATATTGACGGCGATGTGTACACGTTGGAGCGTGATCGCGAAGGCCGCCATGGAATGATCATGAAATACAATCTCAACAAAGGGGAATAAAAATGCGGAAAACGCTGCTTCTGACAACATTGCTGGCCGGCATTACCATATCGGCTGCGCCTTCCTATGCAGCCGAGTGTGACATTACGGTTGGTCTGGTCATGGAACTTACGGGACCTGCGGGCGAATATGGCCAAGCCGGAGCGAAGGCCGTCGAGATGGCCTTCAAGGATTTCAATGACGCCGGCGGCGCAAACGGATGCAAGGTCATTGCCGACACGCGCGACAGCCAGAGCCAGGGAACCGTGGCCGTCGATCAGGCGACACAACTTGTCAATATCAAGAAAGTACAGGTGATCATCGGTGGCATTATCTCCTCCGTTTCCATCCCGATCCTGACATCCGTCACCGCGCCTGCCGGTATCGTTCAAGTCTCGCCTGCCTCCTCATCGCCAACACTGACGGAGCTCGGCAAGCAGGGCAAGACAAATGGCGTGTTCTTCCGCACAATTACATCCGATGCCCTTCAGGGAACGGCGGCTGCCAAATACGCATTGGATCAGGGCCTGCAGAAGATAGCGATCATTCACGTCAACAATGATTTTGGCGTCAACATGGTTCGCGAATTCTCCGCTGCCTACAAGGCGCTCGGAGGAACGATCACCTCAACGACTCCGTACAATGAGAAGCAGGCGAGCTATTCGTCTGAAGCCAGCGCCGCCATGGCCGGAGAACCGGATGCGCTCTATCTGGTCAGTTACCCGGTTGACGGGGCCACCATTGCCCGTGCCTGGATATCCGGCGGCGGCAAGCAGACCTTCCTGTTGAATGATGGCATGAACTCCAAGGATTTCATCGAGAGCGTTGGCGCGCAATATCTGGAAAACGCCTACGGCACCTCCTCCGGCACCAGCCCGACAGCTTCGACAGAATATTTCAACGCGAATTTCGAGACCTTCTCCGGCGGCATTGCGCCAAGTGCACCCGCTGCCGACCGCTCCTATGATGCAGGTGCGATCGTGGCTCTCGCGATTGCCGCGGCTGGCAAACCGGATGCAGCGGCAATTAAGGCGGCCATTCCGAAGATCGTAGCCGATGGCGGTGAGCCAATTTCGGCCGGCAAGGAACAGTTCGAAAAGGCCCTGAAACTGATCAAGGACGGAAAGCCGATCAAGTATCAAGGTGTGATAGGCCCCGTCAGCTTTGACCAGTATGGTGACATCACCGGACCGTTCCGGCTCTGGAGAATCAAGAGTGGAGAGGTTACGACCGTTGGTGAAATGAGCGCGGACGAAATCGGAAAAATCAAAAGCGACGCGGGAAAATAGCGCATTGCGCCGAGATCGCCGTTTGCCGTGGATGCAACCGGCGTTCACTCCTACGGCGTGCTGACGGTTATTTGTGTTAGCGTTTACTTACACGCTTCTGCACCATGCCGCCGCTGATGATGACAGCTCGGTCTGATCGCTTCCGGTAAAGCATGTATTCGCTCTGCAATGGGAAATTCCTCAAACAAAGGACGGTTGATCACGATCGGATGGTACCCGCAAATCTTGTTCAACCAGGAATTGCGCAAGAAACCCTTCGTTTGAAAATGCCGATAATAAGCGAATCTGGAACGTTTTCGATTGTAGCGTGAATATCTACAATCCCGATTAAAGGCCTGTTGTGTCTCGCTTTTTCAATGGTCGCCTTGAAATAATATATAGGGACTGCAGACCCGCTAGTTGTCCCCTTTCGTTCCGAATAGTTATACGATTTGGCAAGAACGGGAATGAACGTGGCCCAACGACGACGACGGCTTCGCGCCTTGAAGTCGGACCCTGAGCGGAGCACGGCGGTATTCCAGAAGCGGACATGCACAGACGTCGCCGAGCTGCAGATTTGCGCCACAAGCAATCTTAAACGTTACTCAGATATGAGTTGATGTTCGTGAAGTCGACCCACCGGCGCGCTCGGAAAAAAACACCGCCACCGGGTACCGGCGGATTTCGACATAAATTGACCACTTGGAGCGTAGCGCTCAGGTCTTTCATTCTCGCATTCGAAGATTGTTGATACCGTTGGCGTTAGCGAATACTTTGATTCGGGACTACGCAGGAAAGGGCGTTACGCATGAATGCACGTCCAGCCTAAATCCGCCTCTTGGGCCCGATCAGGCACCCTTGTTTGCCGGGTTCGGCGCGGGATCGATCACCGCTACCGCAGCAACTTGGGGGCGAGTTCGATCTGGGCATTACGCAGGCCTATCTGCGGCAGAACCTATTCGATAGCCGCTTCCAGTATGCCGTTGGCAAGCTCTTCGCGCCCAACTTCGTCAACGCTTACCCATTTTTTGATGACAACCGGCAGTTCTTAAATCAGAACTTCACGACGAGCCCGATGATACCTGTTCCGATCAGAGGCTTTGGTATTGCCGGCGCGGTCTATCCTACCGAAAACAACTTTTACATTCGGGAGGGATGTTCACACCGTACAGTGATGATACCGGATGGACAGTCGACGACTTCTTCGAGCGCAACCAGTATTTTTACAATCTGGAGATCGGCTTTGGCGGCTTGGCGCGCACACCGACACCGATTCAGGGACGCGGGCCGATGATGATGATGCCAACAACTACCATATCTCTCTATGGTACCGCGATGAACTTCGATGACGGAAAACCAGAAGCACACGGCATTGCTTTCAATGCCAACCAGAAGGTTGGCGAAAATGCGATGTGGCTCGGCTTCGCGTTGGGGTGGGCAAATCCGTCGAACGACCTTCTGGACGATCAATACACGACCGAGGCGTTCTACCGATTCCATGTCACACCGGCTTTGGTGCACGGATCAGAAATTTTTCGGACGCGGGTCTTTGAAGCTGCCGTCTATGCGGTGGTTGACATGCGACGGACGGATTTCGGGCGTGCACCAAAGCCCGTCCCAGGTATTCCTAGGGATACTCACATCGACCTTTGAGTGGAGTTCAACCTCCTGACGGCGGACAAACAAGACCATCAGTTGGCAGAGGTGCTCAGATAAGACCAATTGCTGGCTGCGTAGCGGCCACTCCCTTGTGCAACGGCGAACACCCGCCATGCGAAGGCCCCCTTAAAACTACTTGAGAGAGCAACGTTCAGGCTCGAAACATCGACGAAGCCGGAATAGATCTCCCTTGAACCAGATGGCACAAGTGCGCGCAACTCCACAAAGAAGCGCACCCCCTCGGGTCCCTGGCGCGCCGTCCACACGAGTTCGACATTATTTGCGCCGGAGCCAATCAGCTCGCCATCCGCAGGCGCGACGAGCACAGGAGCGGAAAGCGTCGCGGCCTTTGCGCCACCAGAGCGAATGGCGGTCAGGCGCGCGCGGGCAGCCGGGAGATCGGATGCTTTGAACCACGCACGGGCGAGATCAACGTTTTGCGGAACGCCCTGCCCTGCTTCGTAAAGCTGGCCGAGATTATATGCCGCTCTTCGAATGCCGTGAGAGGCCGCACGCGCGTACCATGTGGCGGCTTGCGCCACATCCGGGGACACGCCGCGGCCGCTGTCAAGCATGATGGCGACATTGAATTGTGCTTCGGGCAAGCCGGCTTCTGCAGCACGGCGGTACATGTCGAAGGCGAGCCGAGCATCCGCCGGCCCGCCCTTCAAGTCTTGTCGCAGCGCCTCGCGAAATAAAGCACTCGAATCCTCTGCGCCAGCCGACGTCGCCGACTGTGCAAATGCGAGCAGTAGCGTGGCCACCGCCGAGAAACGGCGCAGGGCGTTAGCGCCAAGTGATCTCGACACGACGGTTTTCAGCTTCGGCAATACCCTCTTCGGTCGGAACGGCGAGTTCCGTTTCGCCTTTCGCCAGGACCTGGAACCGGTCGACCGGAAGTCCGCGATCGACCAAGGCTTTCAGCACGACCGTAGCCCTGCGCTGAGAAAGCGAGAGATTCTTCCCAGGTGATCCGACACGATCGGCACCACCCGTAACGATCATGACTTGCGGCTTGCCCGCGTTGAAGGCGCGAGACGCTTGATCAAGGACTTCTCTTTCCTCGGGAGGAATTGTGCTGCTGCCGCTACCGAAATGGATGACCAATGGGGCCGGTCCACCACTTTCTGGTTTCGAGCTTTCCGGCGTCGCGGGCGAAGGCGGATTTGTTTGCGCGAAAGCGGATGTGCTTCCCAGCAGGACAATACAGGCGAGATGGCGAACAACGCAACTGAGGCTCATGTCAGGCTCCTGTGTTTTACACTACATTACTAGTTACCGTCCGATTGCCACTTCGATAGTTCCTGGGGGAGGGAGGGAGCCATCGTCCGCAAATGGGCGCTGAATGAATGCTGCTTCCGCAAGCCCAGCCGCTATACGCTCTGCGCTCGGTCGATCTTCTTTGTAAAAGTACATGACTTTGTCTGCACGAGAGCTTGCAAGTGAATCTCCGGATTTTACGACGTCGAGACCCTGGGCTCGCAGACTCCGCTCCAGAGTCGCCGCTCGTGTCCGCGCGGAATCGCGGTTGCGCGCAAAGCGCAGAATGACTCGGGGGACTGTATCTGGGGGCAGAACGATATCAGGCGACGCGGCGATCGTTCCTGTAAACTGAGGCGACTGTTGAGGCTGCAGGATGGACGGAGGCGTGTCGGTCGCTCGCGGTGGCGCATGAAGTGCTTCACCGAACCGCTTTTCAAGGCGATCCAAGCCGGCATGATTGTCCGTCGCCGCCCGCCGCAGCTTCTCGATCTCCGCGGCGAATTCTGCCATCTGGCGATCGAGCCCGGCCGAATCCGGCGCCGGCGCGCGAGCGGCTTCGCCCACCTGCATCCGCAACTGCGCCACGGCCGCGCGGTCGGCGCCCGCCTGCTGCCGCAGCTTCTCGATCTCGGCCGCGAGTTCGGTCCTTTGGCGGTCGAGCACGGCATCCGGCGCCCGCGCCGCTTCGCCCACCTGCGTCCGCAACTGCGCCACGGCCGCGCGGTCGGCGCCCACCTGCTGCCGCAGCTTCTCGATCTCGGCCGCGAGTTCGGTCCTTTGGCGGTCGAGCACGGCATCCGGCGCCCGCGCCGCTTCGCCCACCTGCGTCCGCAACTGCGCCACGGCCGCGCGGTCGGCGCCCACCTGCTGCCGCAGCTTCTCGATCGCGGCCGCGAGTTCGGTCCTTTGGCGGTCGAGCGCGGCATCCGGCGCCCGCGCCGCTTCGCCCACCTGCGTCCGCAACTGCGCCACGGCCGCGCGGTCGGCGCCCGCCTGCTGCCGCAGCTTCTCGATCTCGGCCGCGAGTTCGGTCCTTTGGCGGTCGAGCACGGCATCCGGCGCCCGCGCCGCTTCGCCCACCTGCGTCCGCAACTGCGCCACGGCCGCGCGGTCGGTGCCCGCCTGCTGCCGCAGCTTCTCGATCGCGGCCGCGAGTTCGGTCCTTTGGCGGTCGAGCACGGCATCCGGCGCCCGCGCCGCTTCGCCCACCTGCGTCCGCAACTGCGCCACGGCCGCGCGGTCGGCGCCCACCTGCTGCCGCAGCTTCTCGATCTCGGCCGCGAGTTCGGTCCTTTGGCGGTCGAGCACGGCATCCGGCGCCCGCGCCGCTTCGCCCACCTGCGTCCGCAACTGCGCCACGGCCGCGCGGTCGGCGCCCACCTGCTGCCGCAGCTTCTCGATCTCGGCCGCGAGTTCGGTCCTTTGGCGGTCGAGCGCGGCATCCGGCGCCCGCGCCGCTTCGCCCACCTGCATCCGCAACTGCGCCACGGCCGCGCGGTCGGCGCCCGCCTGCTGCCGCAGCTTCTCGATCTCGGCCGCGAGTTCGGTCCTTTGGCGGTCGAGCACGGCATCCGGTGCCCGCGCCGCTTCGCCCACCTGCGTCCGCAACTGCGCCACGGCCGCGCGGTCGGCGCCCGCCTGCTGCCGCGGCTTTTCGAGTTCGGTCCGTTGGCGGTCGGTGTCCGCCTGCTGCCGCAGCTTTTCGAGTTCGGTCCGTTGGCGGTCGGTGCCCGCCTGCTGCCGCAGCTTTTCGAGTTCGGTCCGTTGGCGGTCGACGCCCGCCTGCTGCCGCAGCTTTTCGATCGCGAACGCGAGCTCTGCCAGCTGGCGATCGAGCCCGGCTGCATCCGACGACGGCGCGCGGTCGACGCCCGCCTGCTGCCGCAGCTTTTCGAACTCGGCCGCGAGCTCTGCCAGCTGGCGATCGAGCCCGGCTGCATCCGACGACGGCGCGCGGTCGGCTTCGCTCATCTGCGTCCGCAGCTTTTCGATCTCGGCCGCGAGCTTTGCCAGCTGGCGATCGAGCTCGGCCGCATCCGACGACGGCGCGCGGTCGGCTTCGCTCACCTGCGCCAGCTCCGTTTGATCGGCGGTCGCCTGCTGCCGCGCTTTTTCGATCTCAGCTGTGGACGCCGTGTGTTGGTTCTCGAGCTTTGCGATCAAAGTGCTGTGGCGCTGGGAAGCTTCGTCAGTTGCCACCTTCGCTGGCTCGAACAGCCCGGTCGCAGTCGAAACCGTGATCGTCGCACCGACGATCAACACACCAAGCGAGATTTTTTTTGCCAGTTGACACGAAACCAGTCCCTGCCATTCGGCAACTCGGCGGCGCCGCTAGCAGTTGGAACCACAGCTGTGCGATCAAGCAAGGTGGAATCCACTTCAGCGACGGGCTGGTACTCCAGAGGCAATCGAGCCAGTTCCCCGAAATGCTCGCCTTTCACAATGCCCTCCCCGAGCGGACCACGCTCAAGTCTCAACGAAGCATCTTAGAGAAAATACGCCGGAAATCCACGGTTAGCACTTCATCTTTTCGGATAAGGCATTGGTGCACGGATCGTTTAGCGGTCCTGGAGTAATCGAGCGGCAATCGAAATAGCCCTCTGTCACCACCATGCCTTTCAAACACAATGCCGCCCGCCGCCATCGCATCGGGAAAATGAAATTCAAGGTGACGATCTGGCGTGAGTATGAGGCCGGCCTTCGCCGACGCGGCAGCCTGACGCGGTGGATGACCGCGGAAGCTTTGTCGCAGTGGCAAGCGCCAAAGCGCACGACCCGCGGGGGTCAGCCGCGTTACTCCGATCTGGCGATCGAGACCGCTCTGACGCTGGGCCTAGTGTTCGGCCTGCGGCTCCGTCAGGCGGAAGGTCTGCTGACATCGGTGCTGGAACTGATGGGGTTGGATCATCTCGCCGTACCCGATCACACGACGCTGAGCCGACGGGCACGCACAGGGCGTTCGTCTAGCAGACGGCAATGCCGCTCCCTTTCAGCAGAAGGACCTGCGCATGTCCTCATCGACAGCACCGGGCCTGAGATCTACGGCGCCGGCCAGTGGCTGGCGGAAAAGCACGGTGTCAGATCGCGGCGAAACTGGCGCAAACTGCGTCTGGCACTGGATGCCGACAGCGGCGAGATCATAGCCCACGTCATGACGGAGCGGGATACCGGTGATGCCTCGCAGGTGCAGCCGCTACTCAACCAGGTCGACGTCCCTGTTGGGCAATTCACCGCCGATGGTGCCTATGACGGCAAACGACCTACGATGCCGTCAGCAACCATAGCGCCGATGCGGTCATCGTCATTTCGTCGCGCGCCAATGCGGTGGAAGGATCGGACACCGAGCCCTCCAGTCAACGAACCGTCATATCGTGATGATCAACACGGATGGCCGGATGAAGTGGCAAGCCACCACCGGCTACGGCAAGCGTTCGCTGGTCGAGACCGCGATCGGCAGATACAAATCGATCATCGGTCGTCGCCTGCGGGCGCGATCCTTCGGGGCGCAACAGGCCGAGGTCGCCATCGGCTGCATCGTCCTCAATCGCATGTGGCATGTGCACGCCCGAAATCCGTCCGTTGCATGTCAACCATCGGATAGACGGCAGCTTCCAGCCCTCCCGCCGCGGCGGCCTGACGAGACGCGGAACACACGGCGCTGTCAACATCCGCCGCGCATCGTTCCTAGCGAGTTCAAGCTGGGATACCTGCGCCACGTTCCGCCAGGCTCGGCGATTACATTGGCATAGTTGTTGCCTCACCCTGAAATACTGCTTGATACGTAGATACCAAACCTTAACCAATTAACTATGTTAGCTCGTTGTGTTTGTTCTAGAATATGCAGTGTTTATGGCAGAGTGCATGATGCTCTGATTATCGCAGGGGGGCGGATTTAATAA
This sequence comes from Phyllobacterium sp. A18/5-2, assembly GCF_025452215.1. Taxonomy (NCBI): domain Bacteria; kingdom Pseudomonadati; phylum Pseudomonadota; class Alphaproteobacteria; order Hyphomicrobiales; family Phyllobacteriaceae; genus Phyllobacterium; species Phyllobacterium sp. A18/5-2. The sequence goes on from NZ_CP104968.1 coordinate 421,093, forward strand.
ATGGAATCGGAATCTCCTATCAGGCTTATGATGAATTTGTCCTTGTTCAAGGCATACGTGGTTTTTCTGTGCGTACTGTCCATTGTACTTTTGCCTCAAGCGGGTCCGTTCGTGCTGATTTTGATTCCTGACGATGGCGATACATACGCTACCGCTGCTTGTCGCGAACATGCTGATATATGCCATTTTCGCTGACTATTTCTATCGCTGGCACTTCGAATACTCGATAGCGATCCCCGTCATTGTCGCCCCGATTATGTGGTGGATCGTCGGATCGCTCTTTCCCGTCGGAACGACTGCAGTGGTTGCGATGATCACGCTTCCCATCGCAGCGATTATCTTTATGAAAGAAGAAGAAGCCCGCGAAACGCGGCGGCGACGGATGCACTTTGAGCGTTCTGTTTCGAGTGAGTCACACGATCCGGTCGGGAAAGCGTAGAGCTAAGACTTCTTCATCGTGTCAACGGCCAGGCCGCAGCGAGGCGTTCAGGCCGCGTCCAAGTGGATCCTATTTCTCTCTTTTGAGGTGACCGCCGCCGATCATGAATGGGTGGACTGAGTAGGAAACGCAGTTCCCGTCCAAGGCACACTGCCGCTTCTTGGGGTCGCTCCATAACTCGTCGAACCACGGCAGATGCTGACCCAAATTCTCGCTAAGAGGTTCGTCGGTGGCTTCGATGATGATGGCTTTGAGTGCGTATCCTGGACCAAATGTGCCGGTGAGTTTGAGGGGATCGACCTTCTGGACTGAGAGCGGATCAGAGCCCAATTTCGGCGTGTTGAGCAGCCCCAAATCGAACAGCCGCCCCCGAAAAATCTTCCGGAGATTAAACAAAGGATTGTCTCGAGAAGGGACGTCTTTTCCAAAAATGGCGAACGGGTTCTCAGGATCGTCATCGCCGATCCTCGGCTCGTCGCCTTCGGAACGGTGAACTCGGTGGCGCGCGCATCTTCGGTCTCTCCAACCACAGTGAACAAGGCTGTCCACGCTCTGGGCTTTGCGAGTTTTCGAGACCTTAGATTTGTGTTTCGGGAGCACATGCGACAAACTTGGCAGTAGCATCCACAGACCAGATGCCGCTCTTCGTCGACTATATCGGCGACGGCAGCCGGCATGCCCACGCCTTCGCGATCCTGATTGGCAACAACGCGCTCGGCGTGGCTGCCCCCGCTGCCGATGTCGTTTCCGGCATCGGTGCCGTCTTCCTTGCCGTGGTGGCCCCAACGGCCGACTTCGTCATACGCAATGTCGTCACATCATCAGACGGCCGCCATCGGCAAATCCTCGGCCCACTCGCAATCGGAATGATCACTGACAGGACCGGTTCTGTCCCGGCGGGCCCCTTCATCGGCGCTACGCCGATCATGGTGGGCGCTGCGCTTTCTCTCCAAAGAGACGCTAAGAACTGATGCCACCCAGGGAAGTGTGGAGATTTCGATGAACTTGAGGGGATTCAAACCGCCGCCCCATGATTTCGAGCGCTGCTTCCGATGAGGGCCGCGAGTTGAAGCTCTTGAACGGTATCGAACTCGCGACCAACAATTTTCGATGTTTGTTCAAATTGATACCTACTGGTAAACGTTCCTTGGAAAATGCCGATAAATAGCGGATTTTTGCCGATTTGGATTGGTGCCTGAAGTTCTACAATCCACAAAATTGCATTAGAGCGCGTTTGATCCCGGGAAGTTCGTTCAAGCCACCGGGGTCGCTCGTACGCAAATATTCAACGTGATCCGAACCGACGACCTCTTCTTTGACGCTGTCGAAATGGAACGAAATGCGCATTCAAACGGTCCTGTCGAACATCGGAGACGCTATGATGTTCGCGACATCAGGAGTATGCAGGCATCTCCAATGCAATACGGTCGTAAGTGACGTGGGGGATAAGCTTGCCGCCCTCTCCCTTTTCCAACTCAACCAAACCATATCGCTGCATCGTTCGTAACGTTCGGCTAAGATTTGATTTTGCTCGTCCCGACATCGTTTCCAACTCCGCAATCGATGCTGGCTTTTCTTTGACGATCATCTCGAGGAGAGCCCGATTTCGATCGGATAAAACCTTTGCGAAACTTTCGATGGACGTGAACCAGACTTTGGGATCGTCTTTTTTCGGCTTAAGTTGCCCTCGAGCCATCGCCATGGTTCGGCTCTTCATCGTCTCATAGCTTGCGATACCAACATGAAGCGTCTTCGTCATTTGATCAGTCCTACCTCTTTCAAAACGCCATCGACTTCGCTCCAGAAGTCTTCCAGCAATGTGGCAGCTCACTGTACTCATACGGCCTCAATGTCCGAAATCGGTGCTTATGGTCGTACTTTTGCGTCGACTTGCGGCTTGGCCCACTCACCGCTGAGATCGCGTGAGCATTGTCAAAGCCTACCAGCCGCTCCCACCGGGTCCGTGTAACGTCAATGAATAGCGCAACCCGTGCGGCCGTTGCGGCGTGACCGTGACCGCTTTGACGGCGAACTCGACCCAATACGTCTTGCCGACAAACATTGTTTGGCCGTCCAGATCGAGCAGGATATCAAGACTCGTGTCACGCGCACTCATGCCACCCTGTTATCATTTAGTGATAACTGCCGCAAGTTCAATATCCAATGGCATTCCATAGGAGCCATTATGAATGGATCATGCAAGAAGGTAGATCTTGGAGGCCCACCGCTTCCGCAGTTTGTAACGGCTTGCCAGCCGTCACATACTGCGGAAGTCCAATGTAGCGCTGGCTTTACACACATTGGCCCCGCTAGGGCCCTGCAGGCCTCGAACTGTCCCGTCCGAGCGGTCCACGAAAAAAGGAAGTGCCAAGCAATACGGGTACGACCTCTACCCGATGGCGGTACTGAACCAATTGTAGAATGTCTACATTTGCTTCCGACATACCAAAATGGCAGTCGGCTCGAGGGGTCAGCATTCGATGCCAATTCACACATACCTTACCAGACTCGAACTTACCTTTCGGACCAGGTACCAATTAGCATATTGAGGAATCGCTCTGCAGCCGGCGACAAGGTCCCTCCGCGACGCCTCACCACGCCTATTGTTCTTGAAATTGCCGGATTCCGTATCGGGCGGCTAATGAGAAAAGCATGTTCCCCTTGGGGCGTAGCCATCTGCGGCAGCACTGATATGCCAAGCCCGGCTTCGACAAGACCAAGTGACGTCGAAAGGTGCGTTACTTCATAGAACCATCGAAGCTTGATATTCGACTTCGCCAAGGCCGCATCGAGAAGTGTGCGGTTCGCGCTTGACCGGTGAACCGTGATCAGAGGGTAAGGTTCCAGGTCGGCCCACCCCACTTCCGCTTTCTCCGCAAGCGGATGATCCCTTCCGCGCCGCGAGAACGAACGGGTCTTCAATAAGACGGTCGAACGTCAGATCCGGATCGGAAGTACCCATGATGTTGATGCCGAACTCCACCTCACCCCGCGCAACGGCCTGCAGGCCGTCGGTCGCAGGCAAATCAAGGATACGGAAACGAATATTGGGATGTTCTGCATTGAACTGCCGAATGACAGTCGGAAGGAAATAAAACGCAGCAGTGGGAAGACAGGCAATCGTGACCAGACCGCCCCGATTGACGCCGACTTCGCGAACGGCAAACAGCGAACCATCGAATTCCTCGAGCATGCGGCGAACGAGGGGGAGCAATTCCGTCCCCAAAGCCGTCAAAGAGACGTGCCGTGTCGTCCGCTCCAGCAACGGAACGCCGATAGCCATTTCCAGCTTCTGAATGCGCCGACTGAGGGCGGGCTGAGAGAGGTTAAGGGCCTCGGCAGCCCGATGAAAGCTCACAAGTTCCACGACACTCAAAAAGGCTCGGAGATCAAGTATCTCACAATTAATGTTCATAACACATCAATCCTCCGAATCTTCGCATTTCACATATCAATCACTTTACCGCAAAGTGCAAGAAATCGACAGATTGATCTGTCAGGCGCATGAATAAAAGAGCGGCAAATCATGAATGACCTCATTCGTATACCCTGTGTCTTGATGAGAGGTGGTACGTCCAAAGGCCCGTTTTTCCTGGCGTCGGACCTCCCTTCAGATCCGCGCCAGCGCAACCAGATTCTGTTATCCATAATGGGTTCCGGTCATCCGCTACAAATCGACGGCATCGGCGGTGGCAATCCCGTCACGAGCAAAGTTGCCATTGTTGGACCGGCGACTGTATTGGGGGCGGATGTCGATTATCTCTTTGCCCAGGTGCGCATCGATCAGCAAATGGTCGACACATCGCCCAATTGCGGCAACATGCTCGCCGCTGTCGGTCCCTTCGCTATCGAAGCCGGTCTCGTCAAGGTAACGGGACCGGTGACGCGGGTGCGGATATACAATGTGAATACGGGCAAGCTTATCGAGGCGGAGGTTCCAACGCCAGAGGGCCAAGTCGCCTATCTTGGCGATGCCTCGATTGACGGCGTCCCCGGTCACGCCGCGCCGATCGCCTTGACATTCATGGATGCCGCCGGTGCTCGCACTGGCAGGCTCTTCCCCACTGGACAGCCTCGCGAGACGATCGACGGCATAGAGGTGACCTGTATCGATTGCGCCATGCCAATGATGATCCTTGAGGCCGGGGCCATCGGGGCAAGCGGTTATGAAACGGCGACGGAGCTCAATGCAAACAGTGCTCTCCTCGAGCGGCTGGAAAAATTGAGGCTGCAGGCGGGCCAGCGTATGGGTATGGGCGACGTAACCACACAGGTTGCCCCGAAACCGGTACTGATCTCGAAGCCAAAAGCCGGCGGTGATCTGAATGTGCGCTATTTCATGCCGCATCAGTGCCATCCCTCTCTCGCCACGACAGGGGCCGTCGGTATTGCTACGGCCTGCATCAGTGACAACACCGTTGCGTCCAGACTGATTGGCGGACGCAAGCCCCTAGTCGTTCTCGTTCTCGAACATCCAAGCGGACGCTTGGAGGTAAAGTTGGACTCCCGAGACGGCAAGACATGCGCAGGCATACTGCGTACAGCCCGCCGTCTGTTCGAGGGCCAGGTCTTTGCAAAACCTATCGCGCAAATAGTTTGCGCGGCATAATCAAAAGCGGTTGCCGGGAGGGCGCCGCACATCAGGGAGGAAATTCCATGCGTAAACTTATGCTCGCTCTCGCGGCTACTGTTGTATTGGCCGGATCGGCCTTTGCGGATCCCGTCAGAATCAGCGTCGGCTCTTACAATCTAAACAATTTGCCGTTCCCAGTAGCATCGGGCCTTGGTCTCTATGAAAAGGAAGGGCTCGAAGTCACCGTTGAGAATTTCGCCTCGGGCGGATCCAAGACCTTGCAGGCGCTTGTGGCAGGCTCCACAGACATAGCCGTCGGCTTCTACGATCATACGATCCAGATGCAGGCACAAAGGAAGGACGTCGTAGGTATTGTGTTACTAGCGCGCAATTCCGGTCTTGTGCTTGCAGGCGGCAAGAACTCGACATTTGACCCGGCAAAGCCTGAGACCATCAAGGGTGCGAAAATCGGCATTACTGCCCCGGGCTCCTCATCGGATTTCTTCGTTCGCTATTATTTGCAGCGCCACAAGCTTTCTGCGGATGATGTTTCGCTAATCGGCGTCGGCTCCGGTTCGGCTGCGGTCGCCGCTCTCGAGCAGGGAAAGGTTGATCTGCTGGTCAATTATGATCCCGCCGCCACATTCATCGAGGCTAAGGGTGTAGGCAAAATCCTGATTGATGCGCGCAGCGATGCGGGTGCCAAGGAGATTTACGGCGGCATATATCCGACCTCCGTTCTCTATGCCACGCAAGCCTATATTGATGCAGAATCCGGAAACGATTCAGAAGGTCGTCAACGCGACAGTTGAGGCACTGGAATGGATGAACAGCAGCTCACCTGAGGAGATTGTTCAAAAACTACCCGAAGCCTTCATTTCCGGTGACCGCGAAACTTACGTGAAGGCTGTCGCGAATGCCAAGCCGATCTTCTCCCTGGATGGGCGCTTCAATGAAGCCGAGGTTCAAACCCCGCTCGCTGTTCTGAGGAGTTTCAACGACAAGGTTGCCGCAACGGAAATCGATCTGAAGAAAACATACACCAACGCTTTCGTCGACAAAGCGCCGCGCAAGAGCACGAACTGAGGAGGAGGCTATGGCCCTGGCAGTGGTAAATTCGGTGGTGGAGGAAACCGCCCCGCAACAAAAGAAGGCGATGGTTTCCATCGACTCCGTGACGATGTCCTTCGGAACTTTTGTTGCGGTAGAGGACGTCAATCTGACGGTGGCGGATGGAGAATTCCTTGCCATTGTCGGGCCGACGGGATGCGGCAAGAGTACGATACTGAACGCAATTGCCGGGCTTCTCAAACCGACCAGCGGCAGCGTCTTGATCGATGGCAATCGCGTCTCTGGTATTCAGAATGATATCGGTTACTTATTCCAACAGGATGCGCTGTTGCCGTGGAAAACGGCTATCGAGAATGTTGAACTCGGCCTGCTGTTTCGGGGCGTAAGCACATTGGAACGTCGTGAACGATCGATGGCGTGGCTCGCCAAAGTGGGTCTCAAGGGATTCGAGCAGCGATACCCCCATCAGCTTTCGGGCGGTCAGCGAAAGCGTGTCCAGATGGCCCAGGCATTGATCAGCGGTCCAAAGGTCATTTTGATGGATGAACCGTTTTCGGCGCTCGATATCCATACTCGCCATCTGATGCAGAACGAGCTTTTGCGCTTGTGGCAGGAGGAACGCAGGGCCGTGGTCATGATTACGCATGATCTGGAGGAAGCGATTGCCCTCGGCGACCGGGTGACTGTGTTGGCTGCCGGACCACGCAGCCGGGTTATCAACAGCTTCCCTGTCGAACTAGAGCGTCCCCGCGACGTCGCCGAAATCAAACTGGATCCGCGTTTCATGGATCTATACCGCAATATCTGGGCGTAGCTGCGCGGCGAAGTGGAGAAAAGTTATGAACGTCGCGACTGAACGATTTATCCAACTGGGTTTGCTTGTTGTCATCCTTGGCGGATGGCAGCTCGGGGTTTCCATTGGCATCATCGATGTTTTCTTTTTCCCTGCGCCTATGGACATCTTCAACCAGATCATCAGTTGGGTCCTTGATCCCAATTTCTATCGTCATGTGACGATCACGCTGACGGAAACCGTTCTGGGCTATGTTATCGGAACGGGTCTGGGTGTCGCTGCTGGCGTCTGGCTTGGTCTTAGCCGTAGTGCCGCTCGCATTCTTGACCCCTTTATCAAGGGCTTGAACGCCATCCCGCGCGTCGTGCTTGCTCCGATCTTCGTGCTTTGGCTCGGTCTTGGCCTGTGGTCGAAAGTTGCGCTCGCTGTGACGCTCGTTTTCTTCATTACATTCTTCAACGCGATGCAGGGTGTGCGTGAAGTCAATCCGGTGGTGCTGGCAAACGCCCGTATTCTTGGCGCCAAGCGGTCCGAGCTTCTACGCCACGTCTATTTCCCTGCAGCGGCAAGCTGGATTCTTTCTTCTTTGCGCACCTCTGTCGGCTTTGCAGTGGTCGGTGCGATTATCGGCGAATATCTTGGCGCGTCGGCGGGCCTTGGCTACCTGATCGCCCAGGCAGAAGGCAATTTCGATGCAGTCGGCGTCTTCGCCGGTATCATCATCCTGGCAGTGTTCGTTCTCGTGATCGACCGAATACTGGATGTGGTAGAAAATCGCCTCATCAAATGGCGGCCCAATGCCTCGGAGGAACGGGCAGCTTAGTTGGAATAGTTGATGCAGCTTTAAACGGTGGCCGCCACATGAAGCGGCCACCTGTACAAATTTATATTCAGGCAACAACCGTTCCTTTGAAAATACCGATGATAGCACTTTGCGCCACTCCCACCGATATCCAATGCCTCGGGCGCAAACGTTAGCTCAGCGCCTGCCATAACGTAGCGCACATACCTGTAGTCATGGATGAACCTGATCTCATCGCCGCGCCAGTCCCGCGCCAGATTCATCGTGCATCTTTCGGATTTCACTACGGATCGTTCAGCCACGCCGAGCCGAGTGGACGAACCCTTTCTCGAGCAAAGCGTTGCGACGCCAGAGCACGTCGGTTATTTCTTCCCGCGTGGTGCGGACATTTTTGGCATCAATGTGCTAGGCTCTGTCTCGATCCGCAAATTCCTCACGAGCCGCCGCGTGGTGCGCGCCATTCGGACGTTCAACCTGACGCACATGAACCGGGGGCGGAACGCCTATCAGGCGAGCCATTGCTACAGCGTGGCGGATTACATGCAGGCAGATTGAGGGGGTCTTTAATGCGCGCCATCTTGGCGAACTCGCAGGCGCCGTCGCCGCCCATTTCGCGAGGTCGAAAAGACAACGGAGGCGCACTTGCACTTGACTGTCTCGGCCTAACGACGGCGCCAACCTCGGCCAGTGTGCGCCTTCAATGGCGCCGTTCGAGCTGCGTCGACCGCCTTCCAAAAGCAGACATAGTTATGCCGCCGAAGTTCAGCCGACTATTTTTCGGCGCACGCGTTCGAACACTGCCCCGTCCGTCACGGAAAACCCTCCTACACCTTCCGTCTCTATAGGGGCGCTGCGGGACAGGCTGTGCAAAAACCTGATCAGGAGATGGCGCCGCCACGGCCGCTGTCTGGTAAGCCGACCTCCTGAAATTTGCTTGGGGTGGAAAGGGACGTCGAAGCCCTCGCCGCTTCCGGACCTCGGATTATGGCGTGGACTCTCATGGACGGGTCCGGGCAAGCAGCACCTCTGACAGTGGACAGTAAATCCGTTACTGCGCCTTCTTGAACAGGTCCTGGAAGATCAGCTGGCCCCAAATACTGCCGCGTGCATGCACCAGCGCGCCACCCTCGTTGAGCTTTCCCAGCTTGACGGGCGCGAACCCGAGTTGTTTGGCCAAGGCCGCCACGGGAGCGGTCGCGTCCTCGTCGTCGCTCGAAAGAAAGACGACCCGGTGGCCGCCCTCGACGATCGGATCGGCGGCCAGGGTGGCCGCAATCAGGTGATTGAAACCTTTGACGAGCTTGGCGCCGGTGAATGCCTTCGCGATGACGGCGGAGGACGGGAGACCGTCCAGCTCTTCAGGGACTGGAAACACGTTCGCCGCGTCGATGACTGTCTTGCCTTCCCAGCTCGGCAGAGCCTTCGCAACCTCGCGGTGCTCCCAGAACGGGATTGCCAAGATGATTGTGTCGGCCTCGAGTGCATCCCGCAGCGACTTGGCGACGACCGTGGGTCCAATCGCCCGAGCCTGCGGCGCCAACGCCTCGGGCGGCCGGCGGCTCGCGACGGTCACGTCGATGTTTTTACGGGCGAAGGCGTGGGCGAGGGCCTGGCCTATCTTACCGAATCCTACAATCGCGTAGCTCATAATGCTTCTCCGATCCGTGTTGGTATTGATTCCCCGGCCTTCAACGGCGCTGGGTTATCCGTTCTGCTGTGTGGCGATCTTTGCGTAGACGTCCCGCCGTGAACGACTTCCGCGCGGCCGGCCCGACCGTTCAGCGCTGCTAGTTCCCGCCGATCAGCCGCTTCCCGCGATCCGGCTCGATTTCAGATGGCCGAGAAGCCGCCGTCGACAGACAATTCCACCCCATTCACGAAGCTCGAATCGTCTGAAGCAAGAAACAGCGCAGCCGCTGCAATTTCCTCAGGACGACCCATCTTTCCCCGCGGGATCAGGGATTCGAACATCTGCTTCGCCTCCTCGGTGAGGACTTGGTCCTGCATCGGTGTTGCGATCGGCCCCGGGTGCAGCACGTTCACCCGGATATTCCTGCCCTTCAGCTCATTGAGCCAACCGCGTGCGAATGCGTGCAACGTCGCCTTGCTCGCCGCATAAACGCTGTAACCAGGAAAACCTTTCACCGAAGCAACTGACCCGGTCATGAAGATCGATCCGCCATCGTTGAACAGCGGCAACGCCTTCTGAACCGTAAACAGTGTGCCGCGCGCATTCAGGTTGAAGGCCGCATCGAAGTGTTGCTCGGTAATCTCGCCCAGTGGGACGGCTTCGCCCGTGCCAGCGCTCGCGTATAGGACGTCGATCTTGCCCTTTTCGCGCTTGACTGTATCGAACAGGCGGTCGAGGTCGTCGAGATTGGCCGCGTCGCCGCGCACGCCAGTCACGTTCCGGCCGATCAGCTGGACGGCCTCGTCCAGCGCGTCCTGTCTCCGGCCCGTGATGAAAACATAGGCGCCTTCTTCAACGAAGCGCTTGGCGCTCGCCAGCGCCATGCCGCTCGATCCGCCCGTGATGACTGCAACCTTACCCTCAAGCTTTCCCATGACTTCTCCTTTCGTCGTGTCGGACAGCGTCTGCCTCCGAGAACCTCGAAATGGGTCCACCGGCGTCAAATGTTGAGTGCGGAAGCGCGCACATCGGTGGTGCGAAATCGATCCGGCTGGACAACTGACGCCAGCCGTGACGATCGGTGTCCGCCGTTCGGAATTGGGCCGCGCTCGTCGACATGGGCTATAATGACCGCCCGTACTGCTATTCGATGTGTTAGATACGGGCTTTGGAAGGCGCACCGCACGGTGCGGGATTGCACCATGATTGACTGGGATGACGTTCGCTACTTTCTTGCCGTCGCGCGCGGGGGCTCGGTCCGAGCCGCCGCCGAGGGCCTCGGGGTGAACCACACCACAGTGCTGCGGCGCATTGCCCAACTGGAGGAGCGGCTGGGGGCACAGATGTTCGAGAAGCTGCCCTCGGGCTACCGCCTGACGGCTGCGGGCGAGGAGGTCCTCGAGTTCGCGAACCAGATGGAAGCGTCGTCGCACCAACTGGAGACGCGCGTCTTCGGTCGCGACCAGAGCGTGCGCGGGCTTCTGCGGGTGACGTTGGCACCGACCCTTGCGACACACCTGCTCATGCCCGACTTCGCTGAGTTTGCGCGTCTGCATCCGGACATCGAGATGGAAATCTTGTCGTCCGGCGAGTTGGCAAATCTGACCAACAGAGAGGCCGATGTCGCCATCCGCGTCGTCTACGACCGCAAAACCCTGCCGCTCAATCTTCACGGCCTGAAGGGACCGGAGCTGTTCGGCGGCGTCTACATGTCTCGCGATCGACTAGCCGGGTGGCGTGCGGGTGCGCCTGATCCCATCCGGTGGATCGTCATAAGCATTCATGGAATTCCGGATTGGGCCAGCGAGGGTGAGGTTCGTACCACGGGGGTTCCGTTCAGGACCACGGACGGCGAGGCGCAGATCGTTGCAGTACGGCGAGGGCTCGGGATGACGACATTGCCGTGCTTCGTCGGAGATGCCGACCCGCTACTGGTGAGGGTGCCGGGCACCGACCTGCACGTGTATGGAACGCTCTGGCTTCTCACGCAGGGGGAGACACGCAAGACGAAGCGCGTGCGGCTCTTCACTGAGTTCGTATCCCGCAGGCTCGCCGCGTACGCGCCGCTTCTCGCGGGGCTGTCTGTCTCGCGCGACTGATGCGCAGCAGGGCGCCGGGCGACGCTTGCAGTGACAAGTGCCTGGAAGCGGACATCCCCAGCGAGCGACTTGGGTCGATAGCGCCGCCCGCCTTCCGCGATCCGGACCTTCACGAGGTTCGGAGACATCCATCCCGCCGAAGGGGCCTCTACACTGGCGGCTTTATCCCAAGTCGCTCCCGAAAGTCGTCGTTCCGGTACCGGCCCCAAGTTCGCCCGGAACGACTACAATCTAGTGGTCGGGAAAAGTCGTCAGTTCAGTCGAATCCTGTGTGTCTCACATGGGCCGAGGTTGTCGAGGTTTCCCAACCTTGCACTCGAGCGCAGCCCTGTCCCAATCACCAAGTTCAGCAGCGGCGCGATACGTGCTTTCCAAAAAGGTCATGAGCATGTCTTCTGGATTGTTGGCAAGCCGGACCGCATCATAGGGCAGCAGAAATTCTCCGAGGTTTTCATCGTAATATGCGGCTTCAGGAGAAATTCTAGTAGCTGCAAAACCGGTCGGCATCGGGTATGCATAGGAATAGAATGCGGGAAAGTCGATTGCACCCCCACCTGGCCAGAAGCCAGCTGACGAGACTTCGTGGCTGTAGGCCTCGCGGGTGATCTCGTCAGGCAGGGCCGGAATACCACCTGGATGTGAGGGCGCGTGTCGACCGGAGAAGCGTGTCACGGCAATGTCAAAACTTCCCCAGAAGAGATGCACCGGGCTCACCTTGCCGAGATACGCCGTACGGAAGATCTGGAGCACGTTCGTCACTGCCACACACGCCCTGAAGAACCGTGTCACAGCATTGGCATCGTAGGGGCGTTCCATCCTGTCTTCGGCAAACGGAATAGCCTCCGGAATCTCGTTCGGCCTGCCATGGAACTCCGGCGTCCCACCGAGAGTACGAATGAGATCCAACACGCGCCCATGAAAGAAGGCGACCGACATCGGCTCAAGCGAGAACCGGGCAATGCGTCCATCGGTTGCTCGTCCGACCACCTCATGGTTGATCAGATCGAGGCTCAATTCGATCCCGCCCGGTCCATCTGGCACTAGGCCGGTCGTGAAACCGCGAGCGTCAGTGTAAAGGGTCGCATGCCAGGAATGGTTCACCCACGGTGAGCGGGCGAGCCGATATTTCCCTATGATCTGAATATAAAGATGCAGCGCGGAACACGTACTGCGCCAAGGACGGTACGGTATATCCGGCCACCTTTCCTGGATACGTTCATTCATTGAGCCAACCTAACTCGATGGAGCTTGAATAGAATCTCATTACCGCCCGTATTCATATCACCATAGATGCTAGCAAAGAGGAAGCTTCTTGCTGGCGGCGACGGCGTGGGGGGCAAGGGGAGACGACCTCTCGGGGCAACGTAGTGGGCCCGGCCTGCCGCTGCACGAATGTCGCCTTCCGAGACGTAGCTGTACGATCCCCACTTCGACGTCGCATCTTTCTGCTTGCCGCCGTATTTCACCAGGGACGGGGCCGCCGGAATGAAGGCCCAGCTTTAGGGAACCGGCAAGGAGCCAGTCAGCGACTGACATTGGGTCGTTTGCCGAATGTCCGCTTCAGCCAAATGTATTTCGAAAGCGGACCGGCAGATTTCGGCCCAGACTGGAACAGCTATAGAAGGCTCAAGCGAGAACCGGGCAATGCGTCATTCCCGCAGACACACGAATGACGCAAGCGCGCACAGAAGCGGACATTGATCCAGTTAGTCGCTCGGTGTTATGTCGCTTAGGGCACAGGTCTTGTCAGCGGTTGGTTTGATCTATGTCAGCGGCAGGTTGCAGGCCTTTCTGGTTTGGAGTCACATCAGCATGGAATCACACGACGACGACCTTAAAAATTTCGAGGCGCATGGCGCTGCGCCTCTGCCCGTTACGAGCGATCAGGGCTTCGTGGATCACGACGGCGCTCGAATTTGGTACGCGACATACGGGTCCGGCTCTCCCGTGATCCTGCTGCATGGTGGCCTCGGCCATAGCGGTAATTGGGGCTATCAAGTTGCAACGCTGGTCAGCTCCGGCTATCGCGCCGTGCTCATTGATAGCCGCGGCCACGGCCGCAGCACGCGCGATCAGCGGCCTTTTACATATGAGTTGATGGCATCCGACGTGCTCGCCGTGATGGACGCGCTGCAGTTGGAAAAGACGGCCGTTGTGGGCTGGAGCGACGGCGCGTGCATCGCTTTAATCCTCGCAGTGAAAGCACCCGAGCGGGTTGCCGGTGTATTCTTCTTTGGCTGCAACATGGACCCCAGCGGCACAAAGGAATTCGAGCCCACTCCGATCGTGGACCGGTGTTTCAGACGGCACGCCAAGGACTATGCCGACCTATCGGCCACGCCGGACCAATTCAATGTATTTGTCGAAGCGGTCGGCCAGATGATGAAGAGCGAACCTAACTATTCTGCAGGCGACTTGACCCATATCCATGTGCCCGTTGCGATCGTGCAAAGCGAGCACGACGAGTTCATCAAGCCCGAACATGCCGAATATCTCGCGCGGAGCATTCCGGCAGCGGAATTGATCATCCTGTCCGGCGTGAGCCACTTCGCACCCCTGCAAAGGCCAGAGCAATTCAACGGCGTGATGCGTGCTTTCCTCGGCAAGGTTCTTTCTTGAAGGAAGATGAAGCTGGTCGGCGGCTCGCAAGTCAGCTTTCGGGTTACGGCTTGCTGTAGGATTGCTCCGCAGTAGGGGCAGAGAAGGGACAACACCGGCCGTCTGGATGCCTAAGATGCAGAGATTACCTGCTATCATCCATCTATCCCATTGAGAACAGTTCAAAACCTGTCCAGGTCGAGCCGCGGCGCGATGCGCTGCGGCTCAGATAGCCGGTTGTCCCTTAGAACGGCCCTCGGCATCTGCAGCGGCTCTTGTCCACGCTGGACGATGGCGCGTAGCCTACATAGTGAACAAGGGTCTTGCTTCAAGGCCGGGGTCATCGCCTAAAAAATTGCCCGAATCGGAATCTTACAAGACGATGGCGTTCTTTGTCGCGAAACTATGGGTTGTGGATTGCCAATAGTTGCGCGATCGCACGCTATCCCCAGATCCCAAAGGAGCATCAGCATGGCGGAACATGAGGTGGTAATAGCGGGAGCAGGACCGACCGGCCTAATGCTGGCCGGTGAGCTGGCGCTGGCGGGCGTCGATGTCGCAATAGTCGAGCGGCGTATTAACCAGGAAGTTGAGGGCTCACGCGCAAGCGGACTGCATCCTCGATCGATTGAAGTGCTCGACCAGCGCGGCATCGCCGACCGGTTCGTGTCGCAAGGAGAAAAGCACCACGCCGTACCGTTTGCTGGGATCGTTCTCGACGCCAGCGACCGCCCGACCCGCCACAACTACACACTCGCGCTGTGGCAGGTCAAGATCGAGCGCGGGCTCGCCGACTGGATTTCTGAGTTGGCGGTGCAGGTCTATCGCGGCTGCGAGATCACGGGCTTCGTCCAGAGTGACGCTCACGTCGATATCGAGTTGGACGATGGCCGGATAATGAGGTCAAGATACCTTGCCGGATGCGATGGCGGCCGCAGTCTTGTCCGCAAGACTGCGGGTATCGACTTCCCGGGATGGGCGCCTTCTCTCAGCTATCTCATTTACGAGGCCGACATGATAGATGAACCGCCATTGGGCATGCGCTACGGCGAACGGGGCCTCTATGCCCTTGGCAGGCTGGACGACGGAAGTCGTGTCCGCGGCGTCGTGACCGAGCAACGTCTCGAACGGGACTCTAGTCCGACTGGCGACCAGCTTCGCGGAGCCCTAATCGCGGCTTACGGATCGGATTTCGGCGTCCACAATATCACTTGGCTCTCGCGATTTACCGATGCGGCACGACAGGCAGCCTCCTACCGGAAGGGACGCGTATTGCTCGCCGGAGATGCGGCCCATGTGCATTCCCCAGTCGGCGGACAGGGCTTGAACATCGGCCTACAGGATGCCGTTAATCTTGGGTGGAAACTGTCGCAGGTAGTCAAGGGCATCTCACCCGACGCTCTGCTGGATACCTATCATGGGGAGCGGCACCCGGTCGGAGCGGCCTTGCTCAAGCAAACTCTGGCGCTCACGGCGCTAAACCGAGGCGACGACCAGACGAATGCCTTGCGCGAATTGATGGCCAAGGCGATGCAAATGGACGAACCTCGCAAATGGTACTCCGCGCTGATGTCCGGTCTGGACATTCATTATGACCTCGGGGAGGGACACCCGTTGCTGGGCCGTCGCATGCCCGATCTCGACCTAGACACCACCGACGGACCGCAGCGAGTTTTATCTCTTCTCAATGATGCTCGACCGTTGCTGTTGAACTTTGGCAAGCCTGGAGAGTTCGACATCACACCTTGGGCAGATCGGGTCAAACTTTTAGACGTCAAATATGATGGACAGTGGGATCTCCCTGTCCTTGGTCCGGTCAGTGCCCCCCACGCTGTCATGATACGACCTGACGGACATGTTGCTTGGGTGGGCACTGAGCACAAAGACGGGCTTGTCGACGCACTCACCACATGGGTCGGCTCGCCCGCCCCGGCGTAAGACAATCGTTACGAACGACCCGCCCGCACTTCAATCGGGCGCCTGGTTGCATCTCGAAAAGACATGCAACCAGGCTATCTTTCGCCAGCACCCTCGTTTGCTGAAAGGCATTGAAAGGGGGATGTCACTTTGTTTGAACGACAGGCGTGTTAACCGCCTTACGCAGAGTTTCAGGCGAGTTGGCCGCTGACGGCTTTCCACTGAGCCAAAGCTTGCAGCCGGGATTGCGAATTTGGGTGGTCGAAGGTTTTGTGTGATCAGGAACGAAGAGGTTGCGGACGGCGGAGACATCGAAACGAAATGCTGTAAGCTTCCGATTGAACGAAAGCCTTGGCGCATGTGCTCCCGTTTTCGAAACGGTACGTGCGAGTTCTCGGCCCGGTTGTTCAAGCTTGTGGGAACGATGTTCAACGCCTGGAATGATCTGACGCCTTGCCGCGCCGTATGAGCGCAACTTGTCCGTGATCATCCGTTTCGGCAACATGCCCTGCTTTTTAGCAGTCGCATCAGCAAACGCCTGGCAGCCTTGGTGTTGCGGCGGTTCTGCGCGATTTCGTCTAGAACATAATCATCTTGATCAACTGCCCGCCACAACCAGCATCGCTTGCCATTGATCCGCACCGCAACCTCGTCGAGGTGCGCCCGGCTGGGTCGCCGGGCACAGATGAGATTAAAAGCCGTCGATTAGTGCGCGATCATCTCGTGCACGATCTCTTTCGCATCCAGGGAGGACGGATAGTAAGTCGGCCAGTTCGTCCCCTCTTCCAGCAAGGCAGCGCGATCATTGCCCCAGTAGAGGTGATAGTGGTCGGCGGCATCCGGGGCGATCTTGTGGTCGCTGAACTGGATGTATTGCGGAGCCTCCGCGTCACCTTCGGCCTTTTTGAAGATGAAGCGTACCCCGCGGTTACCCGCCTCGTATTTCAGGATTTCGTAGCCGTCACTCGCATAGCGGGCCTTGAGCGGCTTCCCATCCGTGAAGAAGGTCACGGTGTCGCCACCGATCTCAATCCGCTCGACATCGGTCCGATAGCCGATTTCATAATAAGCCTTGTATTCGTCGGCCTTCTTGTCGCCGTGCTCTGCCTTATGGGCCATGACCGGGTCGAGCGTGCCATCCTGCAGATAGGGATAAACCGACTGCCAGTCCCCCACCCAGTCCGTCAACGCGCGTTCCTTGACCTGTGCGTCCTCAAAGTAGCCTTTGTAAACCTGGTCATCGCCGTGATCGTGAGCATGAGCGTGGCTGTGCTCGTGGGCGTTGGCCTCCTCACTATCGTGGTCGTGGACCATGCCGCTTCCGCCAACTGCGACGATGTTGAAGGGCTTGCCTTCGACCGCGATCTCGCCGGCCTTCTCGAAGGACACAGCTTTGACCAGGTGGAGTTTGCTGTTCAGAGGATCCGTGACGACAACGTTATCGCCTGCGACAGCAATACGGGGACGTGGGTCGCTCCAGTGACCATCCATGGAGTAAGGCTCGGTCAGCTTGAGCGAATGAACGATTTCGCCTTTCAGGATGTCAACCTGGTGGAGCTGGCCGTCTTCCGTGAAGACGTAGGCAAACTTCGCCCGGATAGGATCACCAGCGAAATGGACACGGCGTGTCGGAAGCTGCACCAGCCGGAAACCACCATCGGCTTCGGATGGATCAACCAGCACAATGCGGTCCGGGCCATAATTCCCGACGAAGTACTGCAGTCCCTTGCCGCCGATGAGTGTGGAGGCGCTGCCTGCCGGAAGGGAAGATGCGTAGGGCAGATGCTTGATGGATGGCGTATCGCCATTTTGGGTAATCAGAAGCAGCCCGGTATCGCAGGCAAGTGCATAAATACTGCCGGAACCAGCAGAACCGTGCAGACCGGGGCATGCCACGTCTTCACCGACCGTGTTGCCATCGAAATCAACCACCCGCGCGCCGATAGGCCGCTTGGAAGCGTCGTCGGCGTTCGGGATCGATACGACCGCATGTTTGTCGTAAGGAACGGCGACGCCGTGATGAGGCGCGACGATGTTTGCACTTCGCACCTCCAACTTGCCGCCCAGAACAGCCTTCTCGGTGAAGATGCTTGCCGTGCCCTCCCCGTCGAACCACTGGGCGACGTTCCCCTGCTGTTCGACGAAGTGTCCGGGTTTCTTGCCCGAAATCTCAACGTCCAAAAGCATCGGATCGTCAACATCGATGTCTCCATGATCGCCGTGATCATGGAAGGCAATCCCGGTGGAGATTGCCGACACGACATCAGCGTCGCCCTGAATTGCGAAGACTGTTTCACCACTGCCGGTGCGATATAGAGAGGCCGGACCCTTGATCTTGAAGGTGCCGAGTTTATCGCCGTCGAGCGCATCGATGACGTTGACAATGGGTTCGGCGTGATCGGAAACAAACAGTCTCCATGCGGTCACCTTGTCGTCATCGGCCAGCGCAACACCGCCGCCCATAAAGACGGCCAGGGCAAGGGCTGACGTGCTTAAAATTAGTCGGTTCATAGGTCTCTCCTTTGTTAAGGTATAACATTACCACGATCGAGAGCGTTTGCCCTGTCGTTATCATTTGGTCAGTCAGCCTTTGTGGCCGCCCGGATCGTATTGACGTTGTGGCGCATCATCTCCACATAGGAGGTCGCTGGCCCATCTGCAGTCGATAAAGCATCCGAATAGAGTGTGCCGCCCACCGTGAGTCCGGCCTCGGATGCAATCTGCTCGACGAGGCGTGTGTCGGAGATGTTCTCCGCAAATACCGCGGCTGCCCGTTTCTCCTTGATCTCCCGAACGACGCCGGCGACATCCGCCGCGGAGGCTTCGGAATCGGTGGACACGCCTTGCGGCGAAAGGAACGTTATTCCGTAGGCACTCTCAAAGTACCGAAATGCGCTGTGGCCAACGACCACTACGCGCCGGTCTTGCGGGATATCGGCAACCGTCTGGCGGATTTCATCATCGAGCTTGGTCAATTCAGCCTGATAGGCGGGAGCATTCGCCTTGTACGTGTCGCACGCTTCGGCGTCTGCCTTGCAGAACGCACCGACAATATTCTGGACATAGATCTTTGCGTTGCGGACGGATTGCCATGCGTGCGGATCAAATGGTGCTTCATGAAAGACGGCCTTGTCACCGTAATAATGGTAGTGCCCGCCGTGCGGGTCACGCAGGATTTCGGCATCCTTGGTTACTTCGACGACCATCGCCGATGTTCCGCTCGCTTCTACCAGGCGCGATAAAAACCCTTCAAGCTGCAGCCCGTTGACGAGGATCACATCAGCACTCGCCATGGCAAATGGCGTCCGACGGCCTGGGTTCATAGACATGGGCGTCGCTATCGGGGCCGACGAGCGTACGCAGTTCAATGCGATCACCACCGATCTTTTGAGCAAAATCTCCAAGAATGGAAAAACTCGCAATGACATTGAGCTTTTCGCCTTCTGCCATGGAAGGAGACCCGGGAAGAAATGTTATTACGGACCATGCAATTGCGAGCTGTAGTTTTCTGATCATTCAATCAATTCCTTATTTATTCGGGCGTACTGGCGACGGAGCGTCGACAGGCTTCGCTGGCGATGGGGGCGACGAATGCGCCTCGCTTCAATGCATTCCGGTTTTGAGACATTGTGTTTGAACTGCGGAGGCTATGTATCGTAGGCACGACGTAGTTCCCGCAATGGAGGCATATGTATTGGTTCTTACGTCGTGAGATTGCCTCTGAGATATGAACTCGCTCTAGGGAGAGATCCCACTCACGCCGAAGCGCCACCGTCATAGGAGTAACAACTTTGCTCTTAAGGCGGTCGGCTTCACTCATAACAAGAGAGGTTCCTCGGCCATTGGCTACCGGGGTGAACTCGAAACATTTGTGACGTACGAGAAGCGCGAGCTCTCGTCGACCGCCGGTGAGTGCGCAATGTGAATTTAATACCAAAGTCGATGATACAAAAGTGAGATGCAGACAAAGATCGATGATGCTCAGCGCGACGCACAAAGAAAAGTAACAGCAGCAAACAGCGAATACAGCGACGCGGTGGATAGCTTCAATAGATCAGTCCAAAATTGAACTTATAGTGGTGGCCCGTTTCAGCAGCCCCGCGTCAATGAGGGTATTGCAATGCACACAGGCTCTTTCTACATCGGATGTAGTCGACGCGGTTCTCCTCCCATTTATCCGCGTTGGCTGTTCCCCTCTGGAGGTTTTTAACCTTCACAATTAGGCCGGGCTTTTTAGTCCGGCTCGCCCGTGGCTATCCCGCCTGCACTGCCTTAGGCGATATTGCCCAATTGTGCTGCGACCGTGGTTGCCTTTATCCAACCAACATACTGCGCAAGCGAGCGAACATGTTCTGTCTCGCGATAAGTTTGCGGAGATAGTGGGCGGCTGTCGCGGCGCTCACAGTCGCGCCGAAATGGCAATAGCAGATAACTTTGTGGAGCTGATTGTCGGTCAGTTCGAAGAACCGCCTTGCTTCGCCGTAACTGTCATTTTTCAGACCGGCTGCCCGAAGGAGGGTATCTTCGAAAGCAACCGAGATCGGTGAGCTGTCGGCCCGCATGGCCGCGCGCTCTCTTATCGGCTGATACTCGGTCTGATGCAGCGTCGCAAGACGCCGGGTTGGGTTCTGTTCAAGGAGTTCCGCCCAACGTTCAAGCCGTTTGTTGCGCGACATGGCGTGTTCCGGGTAGTCCTGACCAACCTCGGCGATGACCTGCAATTGTTCGAGTGCATGGTGTTTCATTTTAGCCTCCTGTCGAGGATGCGACAGCAACCGACTGGGATGAAAAATGTTCCGGTTTCGAGCGGTGACGATGAAATAATTCGAGGGACAAACCAGTGTGAGACCGACGACCCACCATCGGTGGTTTCTTCACGCTTTTCTGGCAAGACGGTATGCAGAGATGCAACACGACGAATGTTCAATGTCCGTGGCGCTTCGTTAAAATCGCAAAGTTAGAGAAGTCTTGCCAAGATTGAGTGTCTTCCGTGGAGCCGCAGCACGCGACTTCTCAGATGGAGGCGGGACCTGACGTGGAGAGTCTATGTCAAGACATCGTGGCCTGGAACGAGGCCGCTGCCGATCTGTTTGGCGACTACGCACTGATGCCTCGGGAGCGCCGCAATGTCCTCATGCCGGTACACGCGGCGATCGCGGTGCACCGCCATCTGAAAACCGGCGACCATGTCGCTATGTCACTGCCAGAATTCGCGATGGTTCAGCGGGGAGCGTAGATGCGAAGCATGGTGCCATCGTCGTAAGCGGCTGTCACGAGAACGTTTAGCTTGAGCGCGTCCGCCAAACCGCTGAATAGGGGTTTGCCACCGCCATAGGCGATCGGCCGAGTCAGGATGACGTACTCATCAATCAGCCCGGCCTTCGACAACGCCTGAGCGAAGCCTGCGCCGCCCCATGCAATGATTTCGCCGCCGGGTTGCTTTTTCAACTTGGAGATTTCCTCGTGTAGATCGCCTTTCGCAATAGAGGAATCTGGCCAGGTCGCCTCCTTCAACGTTTTCGAAAACACGACCTTAGGGATGTCGTTCATCGGCGCGGCATAGGCATCCTCGGATTTTTGCCAGTACGGCCCCATTTCCTCGTAGCTCACGCGGCCCATGATGTGTGTGCCAGCGCGACGAATGCGATCGAGTTTCCAGCGCTTGAGCTCTGCCGGTTCAGGAAAACCGCCTGTCGACATTCCTTCCGGCGCCACCACATATCCATCGATCGACATGGTCATGATCAAGACAACTTTTCGCATAATAGTCTCAGTTCGATTACCTCCGCCGTAATCCGGCTAGCCACAAGTAGATGGGTTCGGCGGGACCCCGATGGCCGTCCGCACTTCGAAGGAAAGCGCGTGCCCTGCTTTACCAACAGCGAGGAGGAATCCGCATCACCCGCCGCGAATGCCTCAACGGCCTCGCCGAGAAGCGTCGCTCGAAACTCTGGATCGCGCTCAGCCCGTGCCTTCACTGTATCCTTGAAACTGCGAGACAGTGCCATCGCCTTCACTCCTTTGTTTTCTTGCGCTGCTTGTAGTCGGTCCATCGTTGGAGAGCCCGAGCAATATCAGCGTGTTGTCGGCTTTTGGTTCCTCACCGCAGATTGCACTTGTGACCGTCAAGGACTCTCGGATCCCCGTGCCATCTTCGATTCTTTGATCACTGCCCTGCATGGCATCAATTGCCCTGCGCGCCTCTGCAGGCAATTCGGCACTATCGCGGAAGAAACCTCTTGCTATTGATCGCCAACACCCGTCCGGGTCCGTGTACTGCTGCAAAGAGAAGGCCAGCGGTGAAGGTAAAATGGTCGACAAAGAAACCAAATTCAGACTGGTTCCCTGTCCAGTGCGAAGGACCGTGGAACGCAAATGCGAGGAACAAAACATAAGCGGCAGCCACAAGGGCAGCTTCAGAAAAGTAGGCGCCGGTCAAGAAACATGCAACAAGTCCTAGCTCAAGCAATGCGGCAAGCCATGCCAGAAGCTTGGGCAGAGGGAAACCCGCCGCAGCGATATAATCTCCCGTTGCCGCAATATCTATGAACTTGAAACTTGCAGCCATTATGAAAACGAGCGCGAAAATTAGTCGCCCTGTCAGAACCGCAGCCGTTGTCCATCCCGCCTTATTTGATCCTGTCACCATCACCATAACGTCCTCCATATCACTTGATCTAAGTCCGAGCCGAAACTAGTTGGCTCGCTGCAAGGACGAACAATGGGGCCCTTTCCCGACACGCGTACTTATTATAGTGCCTATAAAGGTCGAACCACGTGGGACTGGAGGCGATTTTTCGCTGCGTGGCAGCAACGCGCGGCGGGTCACCTGCGTTTCACACGAGCATTATGCAAGGGAATTTGAAGAGGTTGCGGACGGCAGATCAAACGAACAGCTGCGGGCTGCTCGGCGCGAAAGCCCTGCATCACATTCGCCGTTTCGGAACAGCATGGATTGCGATTAGCATCGTTCTCATGATTTTCTTTCCGGTTCGGGAGTGTAGTGCTTTCCAGAAACGCACCGTTACGAAAGCGGTTCTATCCAACCCGACTAGTGGTGATGCCCAATTCGTCCGATCGATCGTGCGGACTTGCGGCTAGCGCCTCCCCAGTCTCCGACTGGTCAGACTACGGAAATCAAGGTAGCCGACTGACTATCATGCGCAACTGAGACAACTGGTCATGGTCCGTTCGACCTTAGGTACGATTTCGAGCAACTCTTGTTCTGACCCCAACTTCGCCACCCCCCGTAAGCCATCTTGCATCGAACCATCGGTCCGCCGGCCCGTCATAGGGCAGCCGCGTGACATCCCAGTGGCTGACGAAGCGTGCGTAGGCGTCCCAGACCGGTGGGCCGCCGCCGATGAAGACGATACGGCCAGCAAAGCGCCTGAGTGTGTCCTCGGGATCCATGCTGGAGCGAACGACGACAAGTTCCCGATCCGCGCGAGCAAAATCCGGAACGCTCGCGATCGTCTTGGGGCCGGCGAGCAAGACGTGTCCTCTCGTGACGTCGAAAAACCGCGCAACGTCAGCGACGAACTCAGGCGACCGGTCGCCTTCCCATGGAAGACCGCCTTTGAGGCCGAGCTGCCCCGCTTGGCCGATGGCACAGACAACTCTAACGACAGTCTTCTTCATGAGAACTCCATCCATAGCTGGCCCGCTCTGTTCGCGCCTGTCATCGGCCCTGTCCTTGGCAGATGGGGTGGTTGCCGCCTCCCCTAACGGCATCGCAATGTGCCAAGGTTACGTGGTGTAGGCCACAGAACAGAGAGGACGGCGGATGAAGGATACGATGATCGGAGTGGATCTGGCAAAGAATGTTTTCGTGCGACCTGCAAGTCGCGTGAATTCTGTTTCACAGGAGGAGATATAGCCTGAAGAAACCGGCTGTTCCATCAGCCTACCCGGACATGCGCAGCCGGTAACAGCTCGGTGTGAAGCTTCGGGGACATCCCTTAGGACGGCGGACCATTCTCGCTCGACCTGTCACGGCGTGATACGGCGTTCGCTGTTTCCAGCTTCTCGGCCTGAGCTTCCGCCGCGCGCGTTTTGGCCACCGTAAATAGATTGCGAATGACACTTCGCCGCCTTAAAGGTTTTGGAAGCGGCGATCAGCCGTGAAAGTGTCGAGGAACGGTTAAGTTTTTCAATGGAGACAAAGGTTTTGGCTTCATCACGCCCCACAATGGCATCGCCTGACGTTATCGGGGGTAACCACCCTTACCAGCCATCATTCTATAGTTTGGCCTGGGGCGATTGCGCCGCGATTACCCCATGTGTTTGTACACGTGGCTGCTTTGGAGGGCGGCAGCTCGCTGAGTGAAGGACAGAAAGTGAGCTACGACATCGGTCAGGATCGCAAGACCGGGAAATCGAAAGCTGAAAACGTTCGCGTTTTTTGATTGTGATCGTTCCGTTGTTAGATCGGATACCAGCTACGAACCCAACGAACCCAAGGGCTAGAGCCCCAACGAGTCCGTGGCTCTCCCAGCTAAACGTGGCCCCCACGCAGGTCACGATTGTAATAATGGAAATTGTCCAAACAACCTTGATCACCCTGATCAGGCCACTGAGAGCTGTTCTGTTTTCTTGGGTCACGTTCAAATTCAACTTTCGCAACCTTGCTCGGTATTAAACATGTAAGTCGCAGGCCACAATTCCCCAAGCCGGCCGCGGCCCTGCAAGAAGTTTAAGTGCCCGAAATAATGCCCGTGCCAGCCATCTCGTCCAACATTTTTTGGGCTACATCATCGTTATTGTCGGCGGCTTTTTTCATCCATTCAGCAGCCAGACTATTGCTCTGCGCTATACCCCTCCCATGATAATACATGAGGCCGAGGTTGCGCTGGCCAACTGTATCACCAAATGCGGCTGCCTTTTTGAACAAGTCCAACGCCAATGCATCATCCTGCTTCACGCCCTGTCCCATGAGGTATAGATAGCCGACTGATGTTTGCGCAAACGCGACGTCCTGGACGGCCGCCTTGTTAAGCCATTCGAACGCCGCCTTGTCGTCTTTGGGAACGCCTCTACCTTCCAGGTAGAATATGCCGAGACTCGCCTGAGCTGGGCCAAATCCCTGTTCGGCAGCTTTACGATACCAGTATATCGCGAGGTCCTGATACTGGGCCACGCCTAAGCCGCCCTCATACATGTAGGCAAGGTTCCTTTGCCCCTCAGGGCTACCTTGGAGCGCAGCCTTGCGATACAAGTCAGCGGCCAATTTGTCATCTCTTGGTACGCCGGCGCCATTGCTCAGGACACCAAGATTGACTTGCGCTACAACATAGCCCTGGTCGGCAGCCTTACGGTAATAATCAGCGGCCAAGGTTTTGTCCTGCCGAACGCCCTCGCCTCTGTCGTACATTATTCCAAGGAGTGTCTGAGCGGGAGCCATTCCTCCTTTGGCCAGGGGCTCCAGCAATCTGAGAGCCTCTGGGTAATCTTTAGGCATCCCGGCCCCTCACGAACGCGTTGAAAAACAGCGAGTACCCGGCCAGACATGCCGCCAGAACTCCGGCAACAATCCAGCGAGTCCGTTTTGGTTTTCGATGCAATGAAGGATATCGGGATTATAATCTATGATTCCGTTTGCAGTCGCTTCTTCGCTCAATTTTGCCCCCCGGCTGATCCCCAGCCTACAACACACAGCCGACCCGCCCGAGCCTATCAAATCTTTGCGTTCGGTTTCAATTCCACACAATTATCGGGCCTCGGAAGCGAATTCCGAATACCTCGATTTTCGTTCGCTCGCTCATTTGTGCGCCGGCATTGATTATCTCTTCGGTCCACACGGTGTACTGATGATCGATGTCGTCTCACCGGGGACCGGCGAACCAAGAGGTTCCTATGATCCAGCCAATCCCTACATTCGCATTGAGCCGTTGCCAAAACCCGCTGGATAAATGCATCCGAGGCCTTGGAATAAGGAAGGCATACGGTTGAGACGAAGGTCGCGTCCTAGTGGCGGTTGCAATCGCCCCTACTATGGCGTGAATAACGCATATTGTGAGTAGGTCCTACCCAGGGCCCGGCTGTATCTGGTCTGTTCAAACTCAACCCTGGTTAACAACCGTTCGCTTGAAAATGCCGATAATCGCGGATTTTTCCATGGAATCCGATTGGCTCCTGGAATTCTACAATCACTTTTTAAAGCATATCGGGATGAGTGATTTTCCAATGAGCGGCTTGAAAGGATCCAAACCGGCTACCTCGCGATCATCTAGTTATCGCATCGAGATCCCAGAATATCCGGCCACGACCCCATCACAACCGCTCAGACGGGTAGATGTTCCACGTCCGTTGCCAAGAGAGCAGCCTCCTTCTCCGGTGGCATTCCGGCCTTCAGTGGCACCGAGCGGCGCCCACGGTCCCAAGTCAGGATCTGCACAAGTGTTTCATCCAGCGGTCGTATGTGGAGCCCGTTCGCAAAAGCCTTTTCGACGCTGATCTCCAAAAAATACCGGAACGCCTCGTTGGAATACGGCAGCCAGAGTGGAACCTCACTCCAGGGTTCAAGACCGGCTGCCAGGATCGCTTCGTCCGAACACCAAATGAAACGCGCATCCGATTTCGCTACGCGGCGACATGACTCCAAAAGGGCGTTCATAGGGAAGGGATGGCCCGTGAGATTGAACACCCCGCTCAGTCCTCGCGCCGCACCCTCGACGATAAAGCGCGCGGCATCGTTCACGTCGATGAGTTGCACGAGGCGTTGAGGATCTCCCGGGGCCGCGGTGAGCCCACCTTGATCCACACGTCAGGCGATCCGTGTAATCGCCCGCTCCAACGAGGAGGCCAGCCCGGTGGATTACTGCGCGGTCGCCGAGACGATCGATAGCGACAAGTTCACATTCGCGTTTCAGTGACCCATAGGCCATGCCGTATGATGCGGCGCTAGAGCGTTGCTCCAGGGGCATCGATCGAGCGAGATCCCAACTGCTCAAGGGTCGCGCGGTTCGAATGCGATCCTTCCATGATGCCTGGCACTGAGAAATCTCTGTAAGCCGAGACGCTCGACACAAGCGCATAACGGCCGATCGCTGGCGACAGAGCATCGAGCAAACCCGCCACCGCATCGGGCGTGAAAGCACAGGTATCGACCACAAGATCAAAGGTGCGGCTTTGGAGCGCCGAGAGGTCGCGGTGCCGGTCGCCGATCAGCATCTCAATATCAGCAGAAACCGGCGTATTGACGGTCTGACCCCGGGTGAAGACAGTGACCGCATGGCCCGCCGCCAGCGCGGCGTCAGTAACCGCTCCACCCAAAAATCCCGTTCCACCAACCACAAGTACATTCAACATCGATTACCGCTCAAGCACGCCGTTAATTTAGTATGAGTTTCGGCCATGTCAGGTTAACGTTTCGTCATCGATTTGGGATGTTATCGCCAGGACGAATGTTCCTTCCATTCCTTACAAGCGCCATCGATCCCGCGTCAACGATCAGCCCCACTTCATTTCGCCGGTGGCGACCTTGGAGCCGATGTCGAGCGCGACGGCCATGCCGAGACCTGGGAAGCGTGCTTCCATCGCGGCCTTGAGTGCAGCGGAATCCTTTGCCTTGGCCAATTCTTCCTCGAAGGCCTTCAGGTAACTGATAGTATGCTCCACACCCGAGAGATCGGTCTTGGCATCGGGCATCATGTGTCCCGCCACGACGACCGCTGGCTTACGTGCCGCGATTTTTTCGAGATTGGCGACCCACGCAGTGCGGAGTTCGGCACTGTTGGTGTCTGCCGTCCAGACATGAACCCCGTTGAAGATCATCACGCCGCCGAACACTGCATTCACGGACGGGACGGAGAGATAGCGCCGATTGGGCATGCCTTCCGCGTCGACGATCTCGATCGTTTCGCCGTCAACCGTCAGTATCTTGTCGTCGAAGGCTTCGGGAATGACGACATCGGCAAGTGTCTGCGGGCCATTTTCCTTGAGCTGCGGACCCCAAACGGCCAGCTTCTTCTCGACACTGTCCTTGATGGCGGCAACCGTCGCAGGCGCGGCAATCACCTTGGCATCCGGGAAGGCAGCCTTGATCGGGCCGAGGCTGAAGTAGTAATCAGGATCGGACTGGCTGATGTAGATCGTTGTGAGCTTCTTGCCCGCAACCTTGATCGCTTCGGCGACGGCCGTGCCGTCGGGGAGCGTGAAGCCGCCATCGATCAGCACGGCTTCCGTCGCGCCGGAGACCATAACGGGTGCACGGAAAAAGCCGTTCTGCCCAGCGGGAAAGTGCTTCCAGATAAGGCCACCGGCGGCATGGCCAAGGCCAGCGGGAGCAAAGACGGCGGTGGCGCCTGCGGCGAGAGTAGTTTTTATGATGGCTCTCCTTGTAAACATGGGTGTCTCCTGGTGTTCGTGCGATATTTGGAATTCAAGTCGTCAAGATTGGGCTGCCAGTCCGATCGTGAAGGTTGCCTGCAGGGTGCCGTGATGCCGAGCTTTTCGACATCGAAAGTTGAACTGATCGACCTCTGCTTCCGAAAATGGTTCCTCGTGTCTCGCCGCATCGGCATAATTAGCATCAGAACTAAAGATCATCGTTCAGCGCGTCATCGAAGAGAAACTGCGAGATCAGCAGTTCACGACCATCGACCAGAACGCGCAGTGAAGCCCGCGATACGCTAGTCATTAGACAACGCAAAGGCAGCAAAATTGCACGTACATCGGCCGGCGCCGGCGCCCGAGAACAAGCCTGTTGGCGCGAGCGCGACAGTCAGGTGCGGAAGTGCCCGAGCCGTCGCAGTACGGTGGATGCACCAAAGCACCAGCGGCAGAGGGGATCGAAGAGATAGTTGTCTGGGCCTTGTCGCTCATGGGTCGCTCCTTGTGAAACAACAGATCGCACGAGAAGATTGAAACAAGACGACCGGCAAATATGACAGAATGTATGCTAAAAACTAACAATTGCACGGGAGCGCCCTTCATGCAGGAAGCAACAAATCTCAATCGACTCGCCTATTTTGTCGCCGTCGTCGATGCGGGATCCTTCACCCGGGCGGCCGAGTATCTCGGCATCACCAGGCGGTCGTCAGCCAGCAGGTAGCAAGGCTTGAACAGGAGGTCGGTACAACATTGCTAATGCGCACGACGCGGCGGCTCCAGCCGACCGAGGCGGGGCGCATGTTTCACGCCCGATGCGTATTGATCCTACGCGAGGCCGAGGATGCCTTGGGAGAGCTGGCTCAAGCCAGGACCGAACCTAAAGGTCTGCTGAGGATCACAGCACCCTATGACTATGGCACCTCAGTCATCGTGCCTTTGGTCACCGCTTTCACGGCCCGTTATTCGGATTGTAAGGTAGAGCTTAACCTGAGCGACAAAATGATTGATCTGATCGCCGACAACATGGACATCGCCATTCGCGGCGGCTGGTTGGCCGACTCAAGCCTGCAGGCACGGCGGATCGGCTCGTTTCGGCAGTTCCTGGTAGGACCGCCTCAGCTCGCCGACAAAATAGCCGAATTAAACGATCCCGCCGACTTGCCGTCCCTGCGCTTTGTCACCAACACCGCGCTGCGAGAGCCTTTGGAATGGACGTTCACACGCGGCGGCGATAGAGAGACACGGACCGTGCGTTTCAAGCCGGACATCGCGATTAATGCTACGCCAGCGGTTATGGAAGCGGTCAAGCAAGGCGGCGGATTGTCGGTCTTGCCGGATTTCCTCGCGACCGCCGACGTGTCAAACGGACGCTTGATTCATATCCTACCTGAGTGGCATCTACCATCGGGCGGCGTCTACACGGTCTATCCGGCAGCGCGATTTCGTCCACCTAAAGTTTCAGCGTTTGTCGATATGCTGACAGACGCCCTTAAACGACAGCTATTATTTCCGCTATGACACGCTCAACGTGCCAGTCGTGCATCTAGCGCCAGCCGTGATGTATCGTGACCGTCAAACATTCGAGACAAGCGGACTATTCTTTCTGGGGCCCGGAGCACCTACAGAAGCTTGTTCCGGTTGAGCCATTATGCGACATTCGGGGCACAGATCGGGAACATCTCCCTGACGACTGCCGACTTCGTCGGTTCCGATCTCAAGCAGAGTTCAGCGGGGCGACAGTGCCGCCGCGAGCATCGTAATGGTCGAGGCGGCGGCTTTAGCCTTATCGCAGCCGGATAGCAGCAACCTCGAGGGGTTCGTTCCGTCCTCTGATTACGTGGAATCCTAGGTTCTCGGCGGTGAGATCATGTGGCAAGCCTTGTATGCTACCGAGCAAATCAGCAGAGACCAAAATGGGCTCGCCCAGCGTCTTGGACAGTGATTCAAGGCGTCCGGTGGTGTTCACGACATCGCCAAAGTAAGCGATTTTATGCCGCTCAAGGCCAACTTCAGCTGTGACCACCCAACCGCAGTGCAGGACAGCGCGAAACTGTGGCACCTGACCAGAATCGAGCCTGCCACGCGGAAGATTGAGCTTTGATTGTGGCAGCGAAGTCGAAGACGCAACGAAGGCATGCAGCGTCGCGCATTCCACGGTGCATGGGCCATGTGACCATCGCCATATCTCCTATATAATCGTCGATTGAACCTTGGGTTCGTCGAACGGGCGCTGCGAGTGCGTTGAATATCTGACCTAGGTAGGCTTGGGTCTCCAGATCACCATATTGGTCCGCAAAGTGCGTGGAGCCGGAGACATCAAGGAACAGAAAGATGCGTTCCTCCTTGGTGGGACGGTGATAACGGCCGAGCAGCAAGCTGACGAAAAGGCTTGGCCCTATAAGGTCACTTATGCGGAACACGAACGCGACCACCGCGGATACGGCTAGCGAATATAGTAGACCCGAGTCCGACATTACCATAGCTTCCCGTGCGGTCCGCATATACCCGAACAAATGGTGAAGAGCGGTGCCAGCAGCAGTGTTGCCAATCACAATCATCAGCCCGTAGCTCGCGATTGTGGCAAGTACGAAGACTGGTGTTGCCGCTTCTCGAATTACGTTGCGCCATCTACTGAAGAGGGCGCCACGCTCGTATAGAATTATCGGGGTTCCTATAAACGCTCCACGTATTGCTGAGTGAGCGGTATCGACATTGAAAATCAGCGAGTAAACGACGCCGGCAAGAGCCCCCATAACGGGGGCAAGGAGCCAGAACAGGGGGCGGCGAAAACTATGCTGGTCACGCCAAATATTCATCTAGGCGCCTCACATCTGAGGGCGGAGCGATCTGAACGCCTCGCGGAGCTCGGATGCGAAGAGTTCCGGTTCTTCCCAGGCAGCAAAGTGGCCACCCTTTTCGACCTGATTGAAGTAGATGAGGTTGTGATAGCTCTTCTCGGTCCAGCTTCTTGGGGCGCGATATATCTCGCCTGGAAACACCGTTACCGCTGCGGGTATGGAGATGTCCACTGCATTGAAGTTGTTAGCGTTGTTCTCCCAGTAGAGCTGCGCCGACGAGATCGCGCTGTTCGTCAGCCAATAGAGCGTGATGTCGTCTAGCATCTCGTCCTTGGTGAGCGACCGCTCGGCATCGCCGCCGCTATAGGTCCATTGGTTGAACTTGTCGTACATCCAGGCAGCGAGGCCAGCGGGCGAGTCAGTCAGGCCGTAGCCGACGGTCTGCGGCCGAGTTGTCATCATCGTGCCGTAGGCGCCGTTCTTGGTGAAGAAAGTGCTGAGTGAATCGTATGCGGTCCTTTCCTCCTCGGTGAGTCCGGCTGGCGCCGGTTCGCCTGCGTTCATGGCCTTCGCGACATCGGGTGGTATCGTTGCAGGCAT
The DNA here is from genome assembly GCF_025452215.1 of Phyllobacterium sp. A18/5-2. Taxonomy (NCBI): domain Bacteria; kingdom Pseudomonadati; phylum Pseudomonadota; class Alphaproteobacteria; order Hyphomicrobiales; family Phyllobacteriaceae; genus Phyllobacterium; species Phyllobacterium sp. A18/5-2. The sequence continues at coordinate 452,746 of NZ_CP104968.1, forward strand.
GTTAATGTGGATACCAAGCAGACCCTTCAAGTTCTGACGCGCCATCTTGTCCGAAACAACCGAACCCCAGTCGCCGCCTTGAGATACATAGTGCTCGTATCCGAGACGCGTCATCAGTATGTCCCAGGCGAGCGCAATTCGGTCGGCATTCCAGCCAGGTTCCGTCGGCTGTTCGGAGAAGCCGTAACCGGGCATCGAAGGTATGACGACATCGAAGGCGTCCTTCGCACTTCCGCCGTGGGCCGTGGGATCGGTAAGCGGACCTATGGCCTTCAGGAGTTCGAGAACGGAGCCCGGCCAGCCATGGGTTATGATCAGCGGCAAAGCTTTCGGGTGCCTGGAGCGGACGTGGATGAAGTGAATGTCGAGGCCGTCGATCTCGGTCACGAACTGCGGCAGCGCGTTGAGCTTCGCCTCGGCCTTGCGCCAGTCATAGTCCGTCCCCCAGTATCGGACGAGTTCCTGTAGCTTGGCGAGTTGGACGCCCTGGGACTGGTCGGCGACGGTTTCCTTGGCGGGCCACCGTGTCGCCAACACGCGTCGACGCAGGTCCACGAGATCTTCTTCCGGGATGTTGACATGGAACGGACGGATGGCATCGCCTTCGGACGCCGCGGCTTGCCGGACTGGCAGCAAGCCCATGGCGCCTCCAGCGGCAAGAATACTCGCTGACGTAACAAGAGCGGACGTCGCAAGAAAACGGCGCCGGGTGGGCGATGGCGAAAACGCAGACATGAATGTTCTCCTGGTTGGAGGCGCATGTGGACAAGGTCCGGAAGCAAAGCCTCTTGTGAGCTCCTGCATTGAAGCAGGGGCTGCGGGGAAACACCCGTTATGGGTTGTTATCGGTTCATAGCCTACGAAAGGACGTGGTTAGATCCGGTGCGGCAATGCACCAATCGACGCCAACGGGTCGAAACAGCCTGCTGTCAAACACGGCAGCCTGCGGCGGTGGAAACGCCAGACACATCTCGTATACATGCCCGCAGTGCTCTTCCCAATCCGCGGACACGAACATCTGCTAACAGGATTTCACAAGCCATAACGGGCATTTCCCGCAGCCTGCCCATAAGCGCAGGATCGGCTTCGGCGGTCCTACGCGGCGGCCCATAATCGAATTCAGCAAGGTTCCATCATGTCTTCAATCACGCTGTCTCGCTTGGCCTGGTCGACACCGGACGGCCGCAGACTCTTTTCCGATCTCGATCTCAGCTTTGACCATAAGCGCGCGGGCCTAGTCGGAAGGAACGGCGTCGGCAAGTCCACGCTCCTGAAACTCGTCGCGGGCGAGCTCCAGCCGCAAGCCGGCAGCGTCTCGGTGAACGGGACGCTTGGCTTGCTGAGGCAGATGGTTCAGGTCTCTCCTGGAGAGACCGTGGCCGACCTGTTCGGCGTCACGGAATCATTGGTGACGCTGCGCCGTGCAGAGGCCGGCGATGCCAGCATCGACGAACTTGCCGACGCCGACTGGACGGTCGAGGACCGTGTCGCGGCGGCGCTCGCCGGTGTGGGATTGCAAGTCAGTCCGGCTACCCGTCTGGTGGAGCTATCGGGCGGCCAGAGGACACGGGCAAGCGTGGCTGCGGTCACCTTTACGAAGCCGGACTTCCTGTTGCTGGATGAGCCCACGAACAATCTCGACCGTGCTGGGCGAGAGGCCGTGGTCGAGCTTGTCGCCGGTTGGCGCGGGGGCGCGATCGTCGTCAGCCATGACCGCGAAGTCCTGGAGCATGTGGATGCGATCGTCGAACTGACTTCGCGCGGCGCTGCGCGCTATGGGGGCAACTGGAGCCGCTACCGGGAACGCAAGTCGATAGAGCTGGAAGCGGTAGAGCACGATCTGGCGCGTGCGGAAAAGAAAGTCGTGGAGGTCAGACGTAAGGCCCGGATCGCAACCGAGCGGCAGGACCGTCGTGACTCCGCCGGAACTCGCAATGCTGCGCGAGGGGATATGCCGCGCATCCTCGCGGGCGCGAGGAAGAGCAACGCCGAAGCAAGCCGGGGGAGAGTGCGAAACTGGCAGCGCGCCAAGGGACGGCGGCGCTGGAGGCGGCAGCGGAGGCGCGGGCGCGTATCGACATCCTGCAGAGGCTGTCGGTCGTCCTGCCGCCCACCGGGCTCCCCGCCAGCAGGCAGGTCCTGAGGCTGGAAGGCGTGACGGCAGGCTATCAGGCCGGCCGTCCGCTTATCCGTCACCTCTCGTTGTCCATGGCGGGTCCGGAGCGCGTAGCCGTCATGGGCCCGAACGGATCTGGCAAGACGACCCTGCTGAAACTGATCGCCGGCCAGATGAAACCCCTGCTTGGGACGGTGTCCGTCACGGTGGATTTCGCCGTGCTCGACCAACGCATGAGCATTCTGGATCCCGAAACATCGATCCTCGAAAACTTCAAGCGGTTGAACTCCGAGGCCAACGAGAACGCATGCCGGTCGATTCTCGCCGGTTTCCTGTTCCGGGCCGACACGGCTTTGCAGACGGTTGGCACGCTAAGCGGCGGGCAAATGCTCCGCGCCGGCCTCGCATGCGTGCTGGGCGGGCCGCGGCCGCCGCAACTGCTCATCCTCGACGAGCCGACCAACCATCTGGACCTAGAACTCGATCGAGGCTATCGAGGCTGGTCTGATGGCCTATGATGGCGCGCTTCTGATGGTCAGCCACGACGAGAGGTTTCTTGCCAATATCGGCGTGGACCGACGACTGAACCTCGCAGACCTCGCCCGCCGATGACGAGATAACGTCACAGAACGTTACGGCCAGAGCAATTCATGGGTTCCATCTAACCACGAATTGTTCTGCGTAAGGTTCGCGATTGCCGGGCAACGCGCTCCAACGCTTCGCACGACAGGCAGACCAATCAAGGGATAAGCAGCAGCTTGCCGGTCGTTGCCCTGCTCTCCATGTCGGTATGGGCGCGCGCCGCCTCGGCAAGGGGATAGATGCCGCCGATCCGGACCCTCAGGTCTCCCTTCGCGATCCAGTCGAACAGTTGTCCGGTGCGAGCGCGAAACAGCGCCGGTGTGTGGATGTGATCGAAGAAAGTGGCGTAACCGACCTTGATGCTCTTCGGCAGGCTCATGATGTCGAGCGGACCGGGACCGCCCAGCACCGGGCCGTACCAGCAGAAGGTGCCGGAACGGCGCAACGAGTCGAGCGATCCTTGAAAGGTCTTCGGCCCCGAGCCGTCATACACCACGTTGACGCCTTCGTCACCGGACAGGCGAAGCACCTGCTGTGCGAACTCTCCCTCGACATCCACGATCACATGGTCGGCGCCGGCTTCCTTGGCGATTGCCACCTTGTCCCTCGAGGAGACACGACCGATCACATCGCCGCCTCTCAGCTTGATGATCTGGGTAAGCAGCAGGCCGAGGCCGCCGGCCGCCGCATGCACGAGCGCCAAGTCGCCCGGCCGGACGGGGTAGAAGTCGGTCGCGAAATGACTGGCGGTGAGCCCCTGCATCATCACGGCGGCGGCCGTGCGGTCGTCTATCGCATCCGGCACCGGCACGAGCGCATCCGCGGGGATCACCGCACGCTCGGCATAACTCCCCGGTGCGTAGACCCAGGCGACCCGGTCGCCCGGGGCGATGCGGTCGACACCGTCGCCTTTGGCGAGTACCCGGCCAGCGCCTTCCACGCCCAGAACCTTCGGATTCGGCATCTCGGTCCAGGCGAGGCCCCGCCGCACACCCGTATCCATGAAGTTCACGCCGGCGGCGGCGATCTCCACCAGCACTTCCCCGGGGCCCGCGACGGGCTCGGACTGCTCGACCAACTCCATGACGTCCGGCCCGCCCTGGCGGGCCATCACGATCGTCTTCATCTCTATTCCCCCACGGCCGCGTTCTCGATCATCTTCGCGACAGGCGCTGGATCTGAAACCATCACCACATGCGAGGCTCCCTTGACCACGACGGTCTCGCGGGCGTGCGCTCGATGGGCCATGAATGCGAGCGCTTGCGGCGGAATGTTCTTGTCCTCGTCGCCGTAGATGAACCACGACGGTATGTTCTTCCAAGCCGCCCCGGTCCGGGCCTCGTTCAGCGCCGCTTCGGTGATGGGCCGCTGCGTTGCGGCCATAAGCTTGGCCTCGGTATCGGAAACGTCCGCTGCGAACTGGTCGTGAAACTTGTCCTGCCGGATGTAGAGATCCTTGCCGCCGCCTGAAAGTGAAACCGGCGGAGCAATGGCCGGACCGAGCGTGCTGCCGGGAAACTTGCCCGCCAGTCCGGCAGCCGTTTCACCGGCTTCTGGGGCAAATGCCGAGACATAGACCAGCGCCTTGACCTTGGCATTGTCGCTGGCGGCTTCGCTGATGACCGAGCCGCCATAGGAATGCCCGACCAGGACGATAGGCGATTCAATACTCGAAAGGATATCGGCGACGTACTCGGCGTCATTTCGGACGCCTCGCAAGGGATTGGCGACGGCTACGACGGGATAACCGTCATTCTCGAGGATGTCGATGACACCGTTCCAACTCGATGCGTCGGCGAACGCGCCATGAACCAGGACGATGGTGGGTTTGTCCGTTTGCGCGTATGCGTTGCTGAATAGGGTTCCGGCTATTGCCAATCCTGCCAACAATTTCTTCATCTGACATTTCCTTTGAAAGTTTCTGAATCTGTACGGACGGCTGTCGGCCGCCAGAAAGCTTTGGACTGTCCACAGATCGATCAGTCGTCTGACCTTCCGCCGGTGATGAGCCATCGTTGCGTCATGGTTTGCTCCTTCTCGACCGATTCCCGACCGTGGATATCCGTTCCGATCCGCTAAGGTGCGAACCGCGTGAAAACGAAATCATGTCCTTTCACGCGGGCTTCGTGGCACGCGAAGCAGGTCTGATGCTGCGCCTCATCGACCGGCTTGCCGCCGACAAATCGACCGAACCCCCAACCGCCGGTCTCGGCGTACTTTACCGAGTCCTTGACCATGACCTGAACCGTTGTGGCGGCGCCCGGAATGGAGGCGGGTTCGAAATCGGGCGACTGGACGTGCTTCCAGGCAAGCTTTGCAAGAACGGTTCCGTCGGGGAACGGAAGCGTCCCTTCTCGGTACGCCTCGATCGCCACAGCGTTCCCCAGAACCGCGCGAAGCTCGTTCAAGGGCTCTGCCTCCAAGGCGGGCGCTATCAGTTCCCATTGCCGATATCCCTCGGGAATCGTGACGCCGAAGATAGGCGATGCATTCTTCGTAATCGCACTGCTTTCGGCTCCCAGCGCCGCGGCCATTGCAACGGATGCCAGGGCGACCCCGTAGAGCAGGACGTGTGACGGTCTCATCGGATAGCTCCGTTCTGCTGACGCTCAGAAGCGATCGACATCGATGACTGCCTGAGCAAAGTCTTGCGGCGCTTCCTGTGGCAGATTGTGCCCGATGCCCCCCGTGATCAGCCGGTGTTCGTATTTACCGGAAAACTTCTTGGCATAGGCTTCAGGATCAGGATGCGGCGCGCCATTTGCATCGCCTTCCATGGTGATGGTCGGCACGGTGATGGCGGGAAATCCGGCCAGCCGCTTTTCCAACTCGTCATATTTCGGTTCGCCCTCGGCCAGTCCGAGACGCCAGCGATAGTTGTGGATCACGATGCTGACGTGATCGGGATTGTCCAACGCCGCGACGCTGCGCATAAACGTCTCGTCGTCGAAATCCCATTTTGGCGAGGCAAGCTCCCAGATCAGCCTGGCAAAATCGTGCCGATATTTGTCATAGCCGGCCCGGCCGCGCTCAGTCGCGAAATAATACTGGTACCACCACTGCAGCTCCGCCTTCGGTGGCAAGGGCATCTTACCGGCTTCGGGACTGCCGATCAGGTAGCCGCTAACCGAGACCATGGCCTTGCAGCGGTCCGGCCACAGCGCTGCAATGACGTTGGCCGAGCGCGCGCCCCAATCATAGCCGGCGAGGATCGCTTTTTGGATCTTCAACGCGTCCATCATAGCGACGGTGTCGAGCGCCACCGCAGAGGGCTGACCGTTGCGGAACGTATCGCTAGAGAGGAAACTCGTCGTACCGTGGCCGCGCAGATAGGGGGCGATCACGCGAAAGCCGGCCGATGCCAGCAATGGAGCGACATCGGTGAAGCTGTGGATGTCGTAGGGCCAGCCATGCAGCAGGATGACCGCCGGCCCGTCGGCAGGCCCGGTCTCCACATACCCAACGTTAATGACGCCGGCGTCGATCTGCTTCAGCGAAGCGAACAAGGCACTCGCTGCGGCAGATGGCGCGCGCCTGCCGGATCCGCCCGCCTGCGCACCGGCAGCGGTAACCCCGATGAGCTGCGCTGCAGCGATGGTCGCGGCCGCGCCAAAAAACAGCCGGCGACCATGATCGACTTCTTCGGGGATATTGGTCGTGTCCATAGGTAAACCGTCCTTGATCGTGTTGTCAGTGAGATGGCCCCGCCCGAACAATGGTCGGGCTAGACCAGATTGATTGCGACATCGATGTTGCCGCGCGTGGCTTTGGAGTAGGGGCAGGTCTGGTGCGCAGCGTCCAGGACAGCCTGGGCAACTTCGCGATCGACGCCAGGCAGGCTCACATTGAGGCGGGCACGCAGGAAGTAGGCGTCATCCGCAACGTTCAGGTCCACCTCGGCATCGATCGCCAGCTCGGCGGGCAGCTTGACGTTCATCTTGCGGGCGGCGATTGCCATCGCATTCTCAAAGCAGGCCGACCAGCCAGCAGCGAAGAGCTGCTCTGGATTGGTGCCGCTGCCTAGGCCGCCGGGCGTCGAGAGTCTGATGTCCAGCCTGCCGTCGGAACTGCGGGACGCTCCTTCCCGGCCGCCGATCGTGCGGACCTTGGCGGTGTACACCAGTTTCTCGATGGCCGTCATGTTTGAAGCCCTTTTCAATATAATATTAGTCGATCAGCGACGCCGCCTCAGAGCGACCCGAACATCCTCGGTGACGAACTGCGGCCCGCCACACTCAGCAAGATGTCGGCCGTTGTCTTTCCATGGAAGTGTAGGAGTTGAACGAAATTGATGATTCGGGCATGATCTTTCTTCCTTGGTTCGGTCGGCAGCGAGGCTTCCTGCTGCCTGGAAACACATAGAGAGAGATCGCCTGAAGCGCCCGTTATGCATTGTGATGGGATGTTAGCGCTCGCCAGCACAACGAAAGAGAAGTCATGACACGGCCACTGGCACACGAGAGCAACACGATCACGTTCGGTCCTTTCACATTGGCTACGAATGAACGGATGCTACTGCGGCAAGGCGCTCCCGTCGGTCTAGGCACGCGCGCTTTCGACATCCTCGCAATTTTGGCTTCACGCCCCAACGAGATCATCAGCAAGAAGGACCTGTTGGCTTTCGTCTGGCCCGACGTCACTGTCGAGGAAGGCAGCCTGCGGTTTCATATGGCCAATCTGCGAAAGGCGCTGGGGGACGGCAGGGACGGCGCACGCTATATAGCAACTTTGACGGGGCGCGGCTACAGCTTCGTAGCGCCCGTGTCACAATCGGGCAGTCGAGGAGACGTGCAGGAAGACATCGCCGCCAGCTACCCGCATGCCAATCTGCCGAGCAGGCTGACTCGCATGGTCGGGCGCATCAACGACAAAATCGCGCTTTCGAACAAACTGATTGCCATGCGCTTTGTAACCGTCGTGGGCACTGGTGGCGTCGGCAAGACCACCATTGCGGTGGCGGTGGGGAACGATCTTATCGAAGCGTTCGCCGGCGCTGTGCACTTCGTCGATCTCGGGGCACTGAGCGATCCCAACCTGGTTGCGACCACCGTAGCCTCGATGCTCGGCTTATCGCTTCAATCCGATGATCCTGCGCCTGCTCTGATCTCCTACCTTGCGGACAAGCGTATCCTTCTGATCCTCGATACTTGTGAGCACGTGATCGACGCGGCGGCAGATTTGGCGTTCCGCATCTTCGCCGCCGCGCCGCACGTTCACATTCTGGCGACGAGCCGCGAACCTCTTCAGGTCGAAGGCGAGTACGTGTACAAGCTGGCGCCGCTCGCATGCGCGCCGGGCGATCTGGAACTCACCGCGACCGCCGTCCAAACCTTCCCGGCGACCCAGCTGTTCGTGGAGCGCGCTGCGGCGAGCGGCGCCCGGATTGACCTCGACGATTCCGATGCCACAGTCGTAGCCGGCATTTGCCGGAAGCTTGATGGCGTGCCGCTCGCGATCGAACTGGCGGCCGGACGGGTTGCGAGCTACGGCCTTCGGAAAACCGCTGCACTTCTCGACGAGCGCCTGACGCTGTTGTGGCGGGGGCAACGCACCGCGCCGCCGCGCCAGAAAACCCTTCAGGCCACTCTCGACTGGAGCTACCGCCTTCTGTCCGAGTTCGAGCGCCGGCTGCTTCGCCGCCTTGCCGTGTTCATTGGCCATTTTTCGATCGAGGCCGCTCTGGATGTCGTGACAAGCGCGACCGTCGACGACGCTCATGTATTTGCCGCCATTGACAGCCTAATCGCCAAATCCATGGTCGCGACAAGGCCCGCCGGGGCAACCATGCGTTACCGCCTGCTCGACACGACGCGGGCTTATGCCCTCCAACTCGACGTCGACGATGCCGAGCTTGCGAGCCTGGCCGCACGTCATGCGACCCATTATCTGCGCTGGCTGGAAGAGGTCGGCGCCGAATGGCCGACCCTGTCGAGCGCAACGCAACGGTCGTTTCACCTTGCTGGCCTGGCCAATGTGCGTGCGGCTCTGGGATGGTGCTTCGGATCCAACGGCAATTCTGACATCGGCATCAGGCTCGCCGCCGCTGCAGCTCCGGTTTTTCTGTCGATGTCCTTGCTCACCGAATGCCACCGATGGACGGCTCAGGCGGTTCTTGCGCTCGACAATAGCACGCGCGGGGGCGGGAGGAGATGCATCTTCAGGCGGCGCTGGGCGTATCGTTGATGTTTACGCACGGAGGAAGGGATGCAGCGCAGATGGCATTAAGCAGAAGCTTTGCCATTGCCGACCAGTCTGGCGACGCGCTCGATCAGCTTCAGATTCTAGGCCCACTGCAGATGTTCCACCTGCGCACCGGAGAGTTCAGGACTGCGCTGCACTACGCGGAGCGCTGTTCCGTCATCGCAGGAACCCTTGAGGACTCCGTCTCCACTACGTTGGCGCATTCCTTGATGGGGATTTCGCTCCACCTCAGCGGAGAGCTTGGCCGTGCCCAAACCGCGCTCGAAGCCGCGCTGCGACATGGGCCGCGTTCCGACCGGACCACGACGAATTATCTCGGCTTCGATGGCAGAATCCTCGCCGGTGCGATTCTAGCAAGGACACTTTGGCTGCAAGGTTATCCGGATCGGGCAGTGGAGCAGGCTCTGCAGACGATCAAGGATGCCGAGACCCTAGACCATCCATTGACGCTCTCCATCGCACTTATCTGGGCTGTCTCGGTTTTCCTCTGGGTCGGAGACGGCGACAGTGCAGAAGATTACATCAATCGCCTTTTTCTCCCAGGCAGAAGTTCATTCTCTTGGGCCCTATCTCGCAGTGGGGCGCGGCTTCAAGGGGGAACTCGCCATTCGCCGAGGCGACGCAAGCAGCACTGTCGACGGGCTTCAGCGCTGCCTGACGGAACTCCATGCTGCGCCCTACAAGCTGCTCTCCACGCCGCTCAATATCGCGCTCGTTCAAGGTTTCGCCGCAACGGGCCGTTACGCCGAGGCTTTCGCGCTGATCGAAAAGACAATCCGCATGGTCGAGGCCACTGGGGAACTCTGCTATCTCCCGGAGTTGCTCCGCGTCAACGGCAGTCTTGTTGTCGCAGCGCCGCGACTCGCCACCGACGAGGCGGAACTGTATTTCAAGCGAGCGCTCGAACTCAGTCGCCGCCAAGGCGCGCGAGCATGGGAACTGCGCACGGCCACCGAGTTGGCCAACCTTCTGGCCACTCGCGGGCAACGTGAGAGCGCCAGAGTACTTCTCCAGCCAGTCTTCGAGTGGTTCGCAGAAGGTTTGGAGACAGCCGACCTGAAGTCAGCCGCACGCCTGCTGGCGATGCTGAATCAATAGGGAGTTGATAGGGCCGTTGGCCAGTGGAGCGTGGTCTTGGCACTCTGAGCCGCCAATGGGAATGACCCAACGCGAAGCAATTTTTCCTGCAGACAGGCACGCTCTTTACGAGGAACACGGCTATTCCGCCGCTATCCGATCCGGCGATCTCCTGTTCGTATCCGGGGCAGGTCGGCAGCCTTTCCGATGGAACGGTTGAACCTGACTTCGAACGCCAGGTCCAGTTGGCGTTCGAAAACCTCAAGGCGACGCGGAATGCGGCAGGCTGCACGTTCGACGATATCGTGGATGTGACGACGTTCCAGACTGACCCCGAGAACCAGTTCGGAACGCATGGCTGTCAAGCAACAGATTTTAAGCAAGACACCCTACCCGAACTGGACCGCTCTAGGCGTAAGCTGGCTAGCCGGCTTCGACTTCGAGATAAAGGTCTGCGCCCGCACTACCACTCGAACTACTATGCAGCGTTCGTCATTGACCGGGACGGGCACAACATCGAAACGGTTTGCCACGAACCCGAGGCCGAACCCTTCCATCGGGGACGTCCACAAGCGGGCTTCGCCCACTTGCGCCTGCCCTCAGGACAAACGTTGAAAAAGCCAACATACCGGATCAACGCCTTGAATAGGTTCAACACAATTGCTCGGTCAAACTGAGTCTTGAATAGGCCCCAAGTCAAAGCTCTCGAAAGGAACCGAACCGCAGAACAACTCAATGCGGTTTTCTCAGGTGCGGTTCCAGAGGAGTATTTATGCGACTTTCTCAGACATATCGAGAACATCTGCACAGCGGGCCACAAAACCGCTCTTTCGAGCGATCCCCTGTCAAAAGTTAATGGCTAAGAGTTGCAATCGGTAGCAGATTTAGGTGACTACCATGGCGGGCCCGGCATGAAGCGCGCACGACTTTCGAATTTCCTCTGGCAGCGACGGTTGGTCCGAAAGCTTGATCGCCAATCGGCCCGTCGGAGTGGAACCGTGGCTTGGATGTATCGCGATTACGTCTGCACCTTAGCGAAAGACGCAGAAAGTGGTCTATTTGTTGGAGGTATCGCAGGGATCGATCATGGCCCGACCCTTTCCGGCGAAAATGCGAACAGCAATCCATCATGTAGTCGAACCCATTTAAACGTTGATACCACGCCTCAGGATGGCAAGATCGGTTAAACATGTGCTTGGCCAGATCCAAGCCAATGATGTTAGGTTTCCTGTCGAACGTCTCGTCTTTAGGGGCGATTGCAGTCACCCCTACTATGGCGTGGGTAAAGCATGTTGTGAATACTGGGGCCGGACTGAATCTGGCCTGTTAAAACTCCACACCGATAAATAACGGTTCTTTTTGCCGATTTGGATTGGTGCCTAAAAGTCTACAATCCAGCACGAAAGTCCGCTCCGTGCCGCCCAAGCGGTAGTTCGTTGCGAGCAACTAGGCCGAAACCTGGAAAGTGCTCTGATGTCGTTCCCATTTGGATTGCAGGACGAACCAAAGATCCGGCATGATCCCAAGCGATCGCTCAATGCGGAGTGCGATTTCGTACGTGATCGGATGCCGGCCAGCGATAATGGCGTCGAGTGTCGCTGTTGGTATCGCCGTCCGCCGCACAAATGCCTCCAGTGACAAGCCACTAGATTGGATGCATTCAAGCAAATGCTGCCCCGGGTGGATCGCCCAATGCGGCGTCCACCGATTTGCTGATGTGTTCATTTTGCTTTGCCAATCGAGTTTCGTATTAGATGCGCAAATCATAAACTAATTGCATGTCAGGCGAATGAAAAAACCATGGCGTCAAAGCGGCTCCGCCTTGTTTCCGCCACCAAGGCTTCATGAAATGGTGTTGATTGTGACCGTTTTTTTAAGGATATGTGACAGTATGGAGTTGTGAACCAAATACCGGAAACCGCCCTGCGCCTTAGAGAACTGCAGGAAATTCGATACGAAGAAGAGACCGCAAACCTCAAGCTTTCGGGCCTCAACGCCTTCAAGCTAGCCAAGAGCGTCATTATCTCCATCGACAATCCCGAAGAATTCCTCAACGCTATCAAGACCGCACTGGCCGATGCCGAAGACAAGACTATCAAGTTTGGCAAGGCCAAATAGGTCTTGCTGCATTCAAGCGCCCTGACAATAGATCCGCGCTATTTTCGTCAGAAGTGGGTAATCGACTAAGATATCGGCTTCTTTCGCCGCCTCGACAAACGCCGCTCGTGCATCGGTAATTGCCAACCGGCCATCAAGGGCCTCCAAGCATTTTTGCCGCGCGATTTTCAGTTTGGCACCGTCATGAATGGGCCAGTCCATCGTGCTGAACCCGCAGAGTGGTGATCCATGACTATCCCTGCTACTCGCCACGAACCCGCTGCGAAGAATTGAACCGATGATGGCGATTCGCTATCCTTTTCTAAACAAACCGCGCGTGAGAGCGCCCCGGGTCGTCGTAGCCCCAGATCGATCCTCGACGGGCAAAGCCTAACGTCCGTGGAGGCTCAATCCGACCAGCAAACCAATTCCAGCGATGGCTGAAATGATTGCAATTGTTGCGATTGGATTGTCTTTAGCCTTGTCCGTCACCATCTGCGCCTCATTACCCACGAACCGTGCAGCAGTTCGACCGCTTCTTTTAACGCTTTCATATGCAGAACTTGCTTGATCCAGGAAACCATAACCCTGATCAGCAAGTGACTTTTTGATCGTTCGATAGCTCCTTGCATAGCGTTGCGATCTGGGCTTCCAGATCGTCCTCAGGCTTTTCCCGAGCTTCCGTTGGATTCGTGGCCATTCAAATTACCTTTTGTTTGTCGCGGCCGAACAGGAGAAGTTCATTTATACCGCTCGGTTTCCCCGAAACATTCTTGCGATAGCGATAAGGATGCATGCGCCTATGACGCCGGCGAGTAGATAGCCTGCCCAGCCTGTTAATATGACCCCAAAAAACGAGAGAAGGGCGTTGGCAACGACCGCTCCAATCATGCCCAATAGGATGTTCATGATCATGCCCATATTGCTCTTCATGAACATCTCGGCAAGCCATCCGGCAACGCCGCCAATGATGATCGCGGCAATCCATCCAGCGCATTTTGTTGCATTGAACCTGACGGCTACGATTGACAGCCGCCTGGGTGGGTAGAATTGCCCCAGTTTACGGCGAGGTGAACGAGCTAAATCGTTTCTGACGGCGGATGCAGGCAAGCCATCGCCAGACGGCTGACATTGATCGGTTATGAACGGCTTCGTGCTCTGGGCCCCACAATACGTCGTTATGGGCGTGCTTTCGAGACGGAGCCGGGCCAGTCGTCGTCGAAGGCGTATGTGCCACTTTCATATCCGCGAGACCGGGCACTCAGTGAGATTTAACGCTAAGACCCACTTCTGTTCTGGAGATAGATTGGCTACTCGGCGACGTTTTCACAGCCAACCTGGAACAGACAGCTAATCTGTGCGTTTGTGCTTGGCTGCACGCATCGTGCCGCTTCCAGGAGCAATCCATTTTGAAAACCTTATTCACGACGACTTTTCTCATAACATTGATGACAACAGGGGCCTTCGCACAAGACGGAAGGACGTCTCTAAACGTTTTTGGTCATCCATCGGTGGCGCTACGAGATCACGATCGCTATCTCGTCGCTTCCAAAGGGCTCGTCCTCACATCGGGCCTAGTCGGACAAACAGTTTATAATGGTCCGGCAGACGACGCTGCCACGATCGGCGAAGTGACCGATATTGTGCTCAGCCCAGACGGAAATGCGGTGGCGGCGCTCATTGGCGTCGGCGGCTTCCTTGGCGTCGGCCAGAAGGATATTGCCGTAAGTCTCGATCAATTGACATGGGTGACTCGCGATGACAACAAGCGGTGGCTGGTCGTTGCGAGCAACAAGGAGGAACTCGGCGGCGCTCCCACGTTCGATCGCAATAGTTTGGTCAGGGACGGGGCATTCGATCCCGCCAACGGACAGGCTACGGGAGTCGCAACGAATATCAAACCGGAAAGCGCGGTGAACAAGGCCGCTTCGGACATCAGGAGCGCGCTCAAGGCTGTTCCGACGGCATCGATAAGTTCCGAAAAGTTGATAGGTTCAGCGGTCTATGACCCCGATGACAAGCAGCTTGGCAGCGTGGCAGATACATTGATGGCAGGTGACGGCCAGGTCGACGCTTTCGTCGTGGACGTCGGTGGCTTTCTTGGACTAGGCAAAAAGCCGATCGCAATCTCGATTGAAAACCTCGATCTGCTCGCCGATGACAATGGAAAAATTTCCGTGTTTACGCCGTTTACCAAGGACGAACTTGAGAAGCATCCGGCCTATTCGGCAGAGGCATATAAGGCCGACAGCGAGAAGATTCTGCTTCGCGGTGAAGCCGAATAGAGTCAGATGCCGACAGCCGGCGTTTAGGCCCTTTCGTCAACATCCTTGCCGGGGTCATGGTCCTTTTCTAGTCTTCGCCTCATGACGATGTTCGGATCGGGACCTGGACGCAACTACTGCTCCAATAACGCCCAATTACGCGAGCGTGTGGGCTGCCTCGTCGGCCCACACCTTGAATTTGGTCAAAACGTTTGGCCCGAATATATTTGTCAAAGGCACGTCTGCAGCGTCGCGGCCATGGGCGACCTCGATACGCCCGATGCGGGAGGCATTGTTGCGCGGATCGAATGCGTGCCATTGACCACCAGAAACACTTCCATCCAGGCACAAAAGTCCATCTCCGCATAAGGGGGCGGCAGACCGATATCGGTAATGTATCCGGTACAATATCGTGTCGGATATTCAGGCATCGACAAAGCGCAACGGCGAGATGCGTATAATCCCGGCAAACACCTCGGCCTTCGCCAAATGCCCCATAAGCCGTGCGTGTCGGATTGGAAAACTCGTATCCAAACTGGATATGGTGATGCAACTAGTTGCAAACCGCCTGAACACGCTGCCACCCGGGCGGGCTACGTTCGAAGAGCTTCCAAGCTTTGTCACTCAACAAATCCGTTTCGCAATAACGGCTGCCCATGAGATAGACGAGTGTGTCGTCCGGAAGGTCCTGCACGAAATGTTGAACGGCATCAAGCACGACAGGATCAGGTCGGCCGCTGTCGTTCACTATGGCGTTCGTGCTGAGGCTGAATGCGCCTGCTGGTGCGACAATCCGATTGCACCAGTTTCCAAACTGATCGTGGTACCCGCTGGCTTGGATAGCGGGTGACGTGGTGAATGTTTCGACGCCGATCAAATCGTCAACACGGGAATGGTGAACGTTCAATATCGCAATCAGCGGTGTTTCCTGCGGAAACTCGAATGTCAGCTCACACCCGACATGTAATCTCATATGCGGCACTCCGTGGGTTTCCAATGATACGGGCGAGCGAAGTATAGCAGATGCTCCTCCCGCTTGAATGCAAGATATTTTGGACGGACATTATCGCCAACCTGCCATCGAAGAGTCGGGTCCCTAGCTCCCTCGCAAGAAGGTCTCTGCCTGAGATTCCATAACAAAGCCATACAGCATTAGAGACAGATCGATCCTGGCCTCATTGACATTTTTTAGCCAAGCCGATTAGGGCCTCTTTTCCGCGACGTAAATATCGGCTTCCTTGGCAGCTTCGATAAATGCTGACCGAGCGGCGGTGCACATGATCCTGCCGTTCAATGCATCAATGCAGGCCCGCTTCGCCTCAACAAACTTCTCGCCTGTCTTGATCGGCCAATACATTGCCAGGAAATCCGCCGCTTCTTCTACCGACGAAATGTTCCGCGTGCCGCCGAGGGATTCAGTCTCTATCGTAACGCATGGAAATCGCAAGTCGCGCATACCCAAAAACGCGGACATTTATGTGAAGTTCCATGGAAGACCGGGTTTTCCCTTTGCGGCCAATAGCGGATCAATCAACTTCTCCGCGCTTTAACGATTATCTGCTTATCTCTGAAATCAGAAAGCGGAATGGACATGCCCGTTGTACTGAGATCCTAGCTGAGGGCCACGCGCTGGATCGGCGCAATGAAATGCCGGCATGGTCCCCTGAGCAGGGTCGAACCTTGCTCCTGCACCTTGATAAGCCCTCAGAAATTTGAAAAGATTGTTTGTGGTGGGGAGTTACCATGGCCTCAATTTCCAAACGGTCAACTGCCAGTATGGCGCAACTGCGGCGCGCAAGGCAGCAAGGCCGCGGTCGCCGTGCGCATGCGCCTTCTGAAATTCCGATGAAGGGTTGGAAGGATATTCTCTACAGAGTGTACGACTCATTGTGGGAAGACCGGATCATGTTGATTGCGGCAGGAGCAACATTTTATTTGCTGCTCGCGCTGTTTCCGGCACTTACAGCATTCGTGTCGGTGTACGGTTTCCTCGCTGACCGCGCCACCGTTGCAGGTAACACCTCGCTCCTCGCCGGTATTCTTCCGGCGGACTCGGTCAACCTGATCCGATCCCAGCTTGAGGCTCTTGCAGCGCAGGATACGAAAGTTCTCAGTCTCGGGTTCTTCATCGGACTTTCGGTGACACTGTGGAGTGCGAACAATGGCATTAAGGCAATATTCGAAGCGTTAAACGTTGCGTATAGCGAGAATGAAACCCGCAGCTTCGTGCGCGTTAATCTGGTTTCGTTTGTTTTCACGTTCGGCAGCATGTTATTTGGAATTATCCTGATCACCGCACTGGGTGTTATCCCACACGTGTTGGTGCTGCTTGGCCTGGACGGTTGGAATGCGGTGCTGATTAGCTTGGCCCGCTGGCCCTTAATTGCCGTCGTTGTCGCTGCCGCCGTCTCCGTCTTTTACCGCTTCGGGCCAGACCGCGAGCAACCCAAATGGCGCTGGCTGTCGTGGGGAGCCATTCTTTCCACATTGGTGTGGCTGATCACATCGGCGGGCTTTACATTCTATCTCGCCAATTTTGCGGATTACAATGCCACCTATGGCGCGCTCGGTGCGGTCGCCGGCCTGATGGTATGGACATGGATCTCGGTGATCATCCTCATCCTCGGCGCTGAACTGAACGCTGAACTGGAACATCAAACCGCGATTGATACGACGATCGGAGATCCGGCTCCCATGGGAGAACGCGGAGCCGTGGTTGCCGATACACTTGGCGAATCTGCTAATGAGACGAGGCGCTAAATAGCTTAAAGCGGCATTCCCATGCCGCGGAGATGTGCTGGGCCGCGCGTAAACCGGAGCGTGAACTTCGTCCTGTTGGCCCTACCCTTCCAAAAAATGCCCTATCGAATTCAGCGGAGCAATCTCATCGCAGATGATCTTTAAAATCGCCAACATGGGAACGGCGAGGATGGCGCCTGGCACGCCCCACATCCAGAACCAGAAGATCAGCGACAAAATTACCAGGACTGGATTGAGCGTGAAACGCCGGGCGAGCAGCATGGGCGTAACGATTTCGCCTTCGATCAAATGGATGAACAGATAGAGCCCTGCCGGCAAAAACGCTGTCCAGGTTCCATCGATGCCAAGCAGACCGACAAATACGAATATGGCCACACCAGCGAAAGGGCCCAGGATCGGCACGTAGTTTAGGATAAAAGCTAAAACACCCCATAAGATCGGATCGCCCAGGCCCGTTGCCCACATTGCCGTTCCGGTTGCAAGGCCCACCAATCCGTTCATAATGGTGATGGTCACAAGATAAGCAGAAATATCTTGCTCAATCTGCTGTGACAGGGCGACCATCTGGCGCTTGTCGCTGAAACGGGGAATGATCTCGACGGTTCGCCGCAGGAAGGTGTCGCCGGAAATCAAAAGAAAGAACAGGATCAAAATCGTCTCGAACAACCCGCTTGCGAAGTGCTGCGTCCCCTGGAGCAGGATACCGGACAGATTGAATCCGACATCGGCTTGACCGCCATCAATCTGATGCATGAAGTTCTGGAAGGTCTGGATCGGTTTGCTCAGAAAATGAAGACGTTGTTGCAGCCTCTCGATACCGTCGGGCAAACGGCCTGCCCATGACGAAGCCGGCCCCGACACGGCAGCGCCAAGACCCACGATAAGGCCAAATAAGGTCAGAATGACCGTGAGTGCCGCCACCGGCCGGGGGACGCGGAGGCTTTCCAGTTGCCGCATTGCCGGCTGGAACAGAAGCTTTAGAACGAACGCAAGAATAATTGGCAGCAAGATCTCTGCGGCGACATAAGCCGCCGTCAAACTCGCGAGAATCAAGAGGCACGTCAAAATGACAAGCTTCGGATCGGCGTTTAAGGGTCCAGCTTCTTTTGTCAGATCGGAAATGTCGACCGGCGTCCCTTTGCTGGTAGGACCAGTCCCAGAAAAGATTGACTTCTTCATCGATGCCCTCCTCAAGCACGATACCTCCCGGCACCTGCAATGGCCGCTCCGCCTCTAGATCCAATGTGAAGAATGAAGGCCTTCATCATCGTTCTACGGTGTTTTGTCACCGGGGAAGCTTGTCGCAGACCGGTGGATCCCAGTCGTACAATTGAACCTTGGATGAAAGCGTATTTGTTTTATTCTCTTCATCCATCGCCTCAGGCGATTAATATTCTTCTCATAATATTATCTCGGGATGGCCAACGAAATGCTCCCGATGATGTTGCTAAAACGCGCTGTCGTGACCGCGGTTCCAACGGGACCGTCGCCTCTGACGCTAAATCGCAGCGACCCTGTTGGCTATTGACAATGTCCCTGCCCAGTTCGCCGGGCACGGGCCGCCTATTGTCACACTATTTCAATAGGATGAGCTAATTTCCAGGTGGAACCAAGGGGGACGTTGACCGTTTAGCTTTTGTGAATGAGAGCCGTCAAGGAGTTTACCATGGGTAGCACAAGCGACAAAGTTTCCGGAATGGCCAATAAGGCAGCCGGCAATATCAAGCAGGCTGCCGGCAAGGCAACCGGTTCCCGGGAAATGCAGGCCAAAGGCAAGATGCAGGAGATCAAGGGCGAGGCACAGCAGGCCAAGGGTAAAGCCAAGGATGCTGTGAAAAAGCTCGTGGATAAGGCGTGATCGCCTAGCTGGATGATCTGACCCTTGAAGACAACGGACCATGCCAGCAAGTCGAAGGTTGAAATATATCGGTGACTTCACCGACCAGATCGACGGCCAGATCGAGCGACCGCAGCTCGGTGCAACGTGAAACCGAAATGACGAGCGCATCATAGACTCAATCGTGGCCCACAATGATCCATGCACTAGCGCCGACACAGCCGAAACGGTTCGCGACATCTGTGAAGGGAAGGTGTATCTTTGGAACCATACGTCGGCTGCATGGCGGCGTGACCAAGATTGGATCAACTTCCTGCCATGATGGACCTGCAAAACATTGAAGATGCGCAAAAGCTTGCGCCGGCAATCGTGAACACGATTCCCGAGCCGTTTATCGTGCTTGACGGTGAAATTCGTGTGCTGGCCGCCAGTCGCTCCTTTTACGAGACGTTCAAGGTTGATCCGGAGCAGACGCGGGGCCATTTGCTCTACTCGCTCGGGATGGCCAATGGAATATCCCTGCCCTTCGTGTCCTGTTGGAGACAATCATTCCCGAACGTGCCGCAATGGCTTCGAGGTCGAGCATGATTTTCCCAATCTCGGACGCAGAACCATGCTGTTAAACGCTCGGACCGTGCTCTATGACGACAATGCCATTTCCACGATCCTGCTTGCTTTTTCCGATGTCACCGACCGCCGGACGATCGAACGGGAGAAGGATGCCCTTCTTAAGCAAACTGAAGAGCTGCTCCGCCAGAAGGATGTGCTGCTTCAGGAAATGCAGCACCGCGTCGCCAACAGCCTGCAGATCATTGCCAGCATCTTGCTATTGAAGGCGCGGGCCGTCACGTCGGAAAAAACACGGCTGCACCTGCAGGACGCCCATCAGCGCGTTATGTCGGTGGCCGAGGTGCAAAGGCACCTGCATACTTCCAACAGTATCGACCAGATTGAAGTCGGTTCTTACCTGACGAAGTTGTGCGGCAGCCTGGCGGCCTCGATGACCGGTGAAGGCAATCCCATCACGAGGTGCCCAGTTCTTCCCATCGGACCTTGCGCAACCTCTTCGCAGCTGGCTCACACGAGACCGAATGGTGTTCGAACCCCCATCAGATCGCCCATTTCATACAAATTAAACTTCAAATACCAAGAATGAACTCAAATAGAGGACGAACTTAACTGCTCTTCCCGGGCGCGATCTGCGCACGTCAAGGGGTACGCCGAACCGCTAAAGCAACAAGAGCAGGCTTGTCGATGGAGCGCCACTGCCCGGCTGGCAAAGCGCCCTTTCATCCATGCAGCTCAAGCTCGCTCCGGAACAAAACGGCTTGAGCGCCGTTGCTTACCAGCTCCATTTCAAGGAACATTTCAATGGCCGACGCACCTGAACCTGCAGCCCCGAATGCCGACGATATCCAAAAATACTTGGAGAAACAGATCGCAGCCCTCCGAAAGGAGATCACGAAAATCAACAGAACCATTGCGGAGCGGAGCACCAAAGTTTTGGACAATGCGCACGAGCAGGCCTCGGACCTGTCTGACGACGCATCGTCGCTGGCATCACGGGCAACGCAGCAATTGCGGACGCAAGCTCAAGCGGTTTCCGAGATCGCCCGTGCAAACCCCGGCACCACGACTTCTGTACTTGGCATCGTCGGAAGGCGCGTTACAGCAACCTTGCAATGGAAGTGCGAGTTGGCAGGATGTGAAGGATAAGGCAATTGGTGTTAGCGCTGCCCGCGAAGCTTTCATCGAGGCGGCGAAAGAATCAGAGAAGAGCGCTAATAATTGCACTTCAAGCGTTTTTGAAGCAGCTTACACACTTTCTGGATTTCTCGTCCTGCAACATTCCGGACAATCTAGATTCCGCTGCAATGACCCACGCCATCAAACGAACCACCAACTCATTGGCCCTCTCACAGTACAGCGCCGATCGACCATTCGTTGGACGATTATCATGAGGAACATACGCTTTAAATCGGCGTTAAGGTGGAAGATATGCGGTTTGCACCTGTATGTTTGAAGGTCGAAGGCGGGCGGCCCCGCATCGTCAGGTCTGTTGAGCATGCGGTGTTTGACTTGGAACACAGATGGCCCAACGATCATCCGACGCGCGAGAAGGCATTGCAGATCTGCAGGTACGCTTTGAATGGAAAAGCAAGCGCTGCCGCTGCCCGCGACAGCTTTGGTCTACGCCGCCGTCAATGCTGATATCTACATCGATGCAGCGTTGATCGGCCACCCCGACGGGTGCTAAAAAGGGGGCGAACGCCTGAGTGCATTCTCGATCGCGGGATCGTTGCGTCAACCGCCGCCGACCTTAATGTGGAGCTTCGAACGTGGATCTGCGTTCGGTATGCAGTCGCAAAACTCGAGGTGACTATCTCGATGAGCGCGACGCCGCGACGCCGCTCATGAAATCTTGCGACTTCATTCTCACATTAAATGCAGCTGTGAAGCATGAACGGCCGCGTTCTTATCTTCCCTCTTGAACGGCTGCTTAATCCAACAGAGACCCAGCAGTGATCAATTTGCTCCAGCGCCGGGTTGATCCGGCGGTGGAGTTTGTCCGGGTTGGTCCTGCGTAGGTTCGTCCCGCGATAGAAAGGCCAGTGCCCCTAATAGCGCAAACATCGCGACTAACGCAGGAATCATAACGGATTGATGTCTCATAGAGCACCTCTGGGTGTTTGAGATAGGCCGGCACTACGGGGGACAGTTCCGCACAGTGCAGAGGTTATTGTCCAGTTTATGCTCGAAACAATAAGCGATGAATTCGTCGCGTGTCATCGGGCCATGGCCGTCGACATCGACATCGACATCGACGACCTCATGTTAGAGCGGCGCAAGCCTCTCGCGTATTGTCAAATTTGAGAACGGCTTCTCAGGATCTCGTGTGGGACAATCAATCGGACGCTAGATACTTTTCCCCAACGTCGGAAATATCTCTTTAAAGCTTTCTTCCGGCAGCGCACGCTTTTTGGTTTCCGCGGCAGTGCGGCAATCAATGACATCAGGAGCAGAGGCAGCATGGTAACTGTCCATCTCAATGGTCCCTCGAACTCCGGTGGGGCTTGCTCTGTATTCAGAAGTTACCAGCGCAAATAAGGATTGTTCCACTACAGGCTGTTGCGCCGAATATCGGAACAAAATGCGCCTCTGACCTGTTGCCTTGTTCAAGGAGGTAAGGTCATGACAAACAAGTCTCACAATTCCGATCCAGAGAAGGACGCAAGGGGACAGTTTGCAAGGACCCGACACGGCGCTGATAATGACGGCGTTTCAAGCGCAAATCCGCGAGGCAAGAACGACGGTGACGCTACCTTCAAATCGGATGCTAAGGAAAAAGAACGAGATCGACAGGCCCCGAATCCAGCGCGGGAATAGCCGGCCGTCCCTGCAGCGGGCTGCGGATCGCTGACCTCATCTTGATAGAGCGTACCCCACTGCGGCACCAATTGCTGTGCCGACTATAATCCCCATCGAGATGCTATCAAACAATGTGTTTCCAAGCATCGCTCCCATACCGATACCTAACCCCATTCCAAGAGCCATGTTCAACGCTCGCTTACGGTTATAACGCCACCTCGGCTCCATCGACATCAATCACGCTCACAGCCCGCTATGTTTCTGATGAAGGGTAGACCTTCGCCGCCCTGAACATCGCATCTTTGCTGAGTAGAGCTTCTCTTTCTGCGGGGCCTTGTTTGGATCTTTTTTAATGCGCTGCCAGATATCCGAAAGCGTCCATAGCTCGGGCAGTCGAACTCTCGATAGTCTCCCGTGCTGGACAGCACTTCAGCGGGTTCATTTGAAATCGGACATTTCTCGTTGTTTCCTTTCATAATCCCTCCCGAGGTAACCCCAATGCCAATCCTAAAGAACGCACGGCATGAGAAGTTCGCTCAGGCAGTAGCTAAAGGCAAGAGCGCAACAGAATTGTGGATTTAAGCGGCTTGTCGTCTGTGTTGCAAGCGCCACCGTTTGATGGTGTCGCGTTTGATCCTTTCTCTTTGTAACAGGATGGTGCCGTCTGAAATAGACGTCGGCCGGAGTTAGATTGCTGATGCTCTCATGATATCGGCGGTGGTTGTAATGATCGACGAATGCGGCGATTTGCGATTCTGAGGTCTTCTGAGAAGAAGTAGTTCTCGAGCAGGATGCGGTTCTTCAATGGTCTGGTGCCAGCGCTCGATCTTGCCTTGGGTCTGTGGGTGTCCGGGAGCACCGTGAACCTGTTTGATAGACAGCTTTTCGAGCCATTCGACCAGCTCGCCCGCGAACTCCTTCGACCAACTGTAATAGAGGCTCTCCGCAATGCCCTGGAGTCGGCATCCGCCGAACGGATCGGGCGGCAGGCGTTGACATTGGGTTTTAATAACTGTATTAATACCGCATTGAGTTTTGAATCGTTTGACTTTTGTTTCTTCGCGCCTTGAGCGTGCTCTAACGAACTTCCCCTTCAAAAATCGAGAATAGCGGCAAACGTGCATTTGCGCGGTGCTTATCTTTTACTGCTACGAAAGGGTTTGTTATGACCACTGGCACAGTTAAATGGTTTAATACTACAAAAGGTTTCGGTTTTATTCAGCCCGACAATGGCGGTGCGGATGCCTTCGTTCACATCTCGGCAGTCGAGCGCGCAGGAATGCGCGAAATCGTCGAAGGTCAGAAGATCGCCTACGAAATGGTTCGCGATGCCAAGTCGGGCAAGATGTCCGCAGAACAGCTTCAGGCTGGCTAATCAGCGTTGGCTTCCCTGGTGACCACGGATGTACTGGCACCGCGGGGAAGTAAATGCGAATGGAAGGTCAGGCTAAAAGCCTGGCCTTTTTTGTGACCTGCTTTCGCTTTGGGCGAGCCGAACAAGGACACGACAATAATGGTAGAGAATTCGAAGAAGACACGTGATGCTGCTGAGTTGTCATTCAGCAAAACCCAGAC
Source organism: Phyllobacterium sp. A18/5-2 (assembly GCF_025452215.1). Lineage (NCBI taxonomy): Bacteria > Pseudomonadati > Pseudomonadota > Alphaproteobacteria > Hyphomicrobiales > Phyllobacteriaceae > Phyllobacterium > Phyllobacterium sp. A18/5-2. The sequence continues at coordinate 476,624 of NZ_CP104968.1, forward strand.
CCAGGCCCTAACACGAAGCCGTATAATATCCGAACAGGATGCTCTCATCCAGGCGCGCGACATCAAAACCGCTCGATTGAGAGAATTGCGACTGGATAAAGAAGCTGAGGACGCAACTCACGTTGACGCCAATCCCGGTTCGAAACGTTCCGGCCGACGCTCGCTGGACCCAAACTAGTATCTGAGGTTTGGAAGTTCTTCCACGACGGTGATTTGGAATCACACGCCCTCAGATCTGCATAAAACTTGCCTCCTTTAAAAACTTACACAATAGGACGACCACCGATTGAAACATGTTCAGGACTTCGCCGATCGGCGCAATGCGGCTGCTGAGGCCAAAAAAGCCCTCCTTAAAAAGTTTGTGACTGCGCCAAAAGCCAATGATCCCCAAATGGTCGCCAAACGCACGGAGCGGGAGGCACTTTCGGCAGCCCGTGCGGCGAGGCGAGCGGAGCGACAGCGCTTGTTCCAGGAAGAGCAAAATCGTCAGCACGTAGAGGCAGCAGCCGTCATCGAAGCTGCAGCGGCGGAAGCCAACGCGCGGGAAGCTGATGCCAAGAACCGCATCTCCCGCGACGAAGCCGAGCGCAAGACTGAACGTGACCGGCGCTATGCGGCGCGCAAAGCGCGGCAAGGCTGGCGCCCGATATCAATCTCTGGTTTCGATTTGGTCTAAATCAGTGGGAACGCCCCGCCCAAAGGATATTATTACGCGATCAGCGGGAGATAAGACGTGTTACCATACCGACCAGTTCGGTCATTGCTAAACGGTTTCCTAAGAGAGCCGTCCCAAATATCGTGAACGCAATTGCGTGTGGAAAAGACAATCGGAACGGCGAGTGCGTCGGAAACACGCTAAGCCACACGTCTACACGATCGTTCCGCGGACGAATTGTTTCTCGCCGCTAGGCGTCAAGGCTTGTCCCTGGTTTGGCTGGATATTGCGGGTCATGGGCTTGGTAAAACCCGCGTCAAGTCTCTGTCAAACGCATGGTCCGGCATTCAACAACAGTCCAGCCGGATTTAGGTTCCAATCATCGCGTAGCGCAGCTGACTATTCGGTTCCCGCCTCACGCGTCGCTTGCTCCAATTCACTTCCTCGCGAGGGCGGCTTGGCGTTGTCATAGCTGATATCTGGCGAACAATCGTTTCTTGATCCCGAATGCCATGTTCGAGCGCATCCATGACCAGCACAGCAAGTTTATCTCTGTCTTTGCTTTGGATGACACCCAGCATCTTTACCAATTGATCGAAAGATGATCGAGCGAGGGCTAGGTCCTCGGGCGAATAAGCGCCGATATATTTTGCGGTATCCATGATGCCCTCCTGAAAAATGGGGCGGGACATGTATGGTCTCTAAAGCGTCAGTGGCCAAAAATGCCTGCCGACGATACCAGTTTATATCAACGCACTTTTTTAGCAAACAAACGTTGGGCCACCACTGCCGGACGAGGACAACTCCTGATCACGCGTCCGTCGCAACACGTGGTTCCAGATAACTGTCGAAAGTGGGGGCAGTTCACGCCTGCCCTCTTCCGTGCACGGTCAGCCTCGTCTGACAGTTTTACCCCCAGCTACCGAATTTGCAGGAGGCGCATTCAGTCGGTGCTAAACAGTGGCTCCGGTGCATGACCGCAAGCTCATTGGCTCTGAAGGTACCGACCGCACTCAGCCGTGTTGGCTGCCAATGTCGATCTAACATGTCTTCTCGTAAATTGCTCCGTATTGCGTGCAACTTCCGCATCCGCCTACTGCTTCTCGGCCCTGCATCAACCCTCGTAGTCGCACGGAAATTAAGACGCGTTCTCCTGCTCACGTGCTCGATACAAAGCTTCGATCGCAGCCTGTATTTCCACCACATTCTTGAGTGGTCCTGGATCTGCACCGTTTTGCGCGATCTGCAGGATATCTTGTCGGCGTGACGATACGAGCTCCTTTATCGCCGCGTCGATTTCATGAACATGCTGCGCCGCCATTCTCTTCTCCCCAATTTAGACCGCGATAAGAGGCTGGCACGACGGTCGAAGGAAGTCGATGCTCATCCCTTTCGGCAATCAGTAAGGCCCGACCCGCCCAATACCGAGCGCGCCGGGCCGTTGCTGCTTTCAACCCCTCGTCGGCGATGTGATGTCAAGGATGGCGGCATCTTCGGCGATAGCGTCAACGTTGCCGCGCGTCTGGAGGCGATCGCTGAGCCGGGTGGCATCTGTGTGACGCGGGACGTGCGCGAACACCTGCGCGACCGAATGGATTATGAGTTCGAGGACCTCGGCGAACACCGCGTCAAAAACATTAGTCGACCCGTGCGTGTCTTCCGCGTCTGGTTTCGATCCGAACGATAGGGCGGAACTGGCCCAAACAGGGCCGGTTGCTTCGAAAGAAGCCATTCACCTGACCAAGACTCGAGTACCAAGCTATCTGGCGCAGTTTCCGGAAGGAGACTTCGCAGCTTTGGCTGAGGCTCGTCTGGCTAAACCGTCGACTTTCGGACAATTTTCATTGAAGACCGCACAGTTGAACTCGAGTTCTGGAACTCCATGAAAATGCCGACCGCCTCGAAAGAGAAGTTATGAGTTTGTTCGAATACGGCCACGGAACCCTGACATTATTGCAGCCATAGCCGCTCAAAGCGAACTGGTAGGGATGCCGCTGCTTGCGTCACGGAGGTGATGTTACGGAGCTGGCCGATCCTCGTCGTTTCAACCGTCACCGCAGGGAAATGAATGTTTTCCATGGCTGTGAAACGCGCGCCGCTACAGGCTGGATGTTGGCTTGATCGTCGCCAACCGCCCCCTACTAGAATGGAGTTGTACAGTGTCGCGAGGATCGGCCTTTTAAAAGCATTGTTCAGAAAATGTCTATGCGCTGCGTGGTATCCGTGCATCGCCTTCCTCATCTTCGACTTCAGGATCGCGGGCGAACTCCGACACTTTCACCTGATGCGGGAATAAACTTTCATTCACGGGATTTGTCGACGCTGTAAGATCGAGCACGGACACGCCCGCTGGTCATATCGCGCTTGCCAACCCGAAGATCCTTATCTTCTTTGAGGTCAGGTATTGTCTCGTCGACGTCGTCCGGAGTTTCGTTCCCGGAAGCACTGGCGACGCCTGCCATTCCCGAAATCTTTGGATCCCCGGTGCGATCATACTCAGACGGTGCCAGGTCCTCGGTTGCTGGTGGCGACCAACCTTCGGAGCGCCAGGTCGCAGCACGTTCATCGATGTCTACGCTGCCTTCATCGTCAAGAATATCGAGCGCCGTATCCGCCAGTTCGGCAGCTATACCAGTCACCGTGACTAGGTAGCCGCCGCGGCGAAGGCCCTCGGAATAGACCTCCCGCTCAGCACTCGGCAAGAAGAAGTCACCCAGCGATTCCCAAAAACCCTTTTTGTCATCGCTCGATCTTGCTCCCGGGCTGACAGTATCGTTGCCCTCGACCAGGCGAACGCTATCTCGACCAATTCCCGCATCAACTAGACGCTGCACAGCCCTTTCCGCCATTTCGCGATCTTCATAAAAAGCAGTCAATGTGTTCGATGGGATTGAGTTGTAGTCCCTCATTTTGGCGTCTCCTCATTGTTGGGTTTTGAAACTCTGGTTATTGCGAGGTGCTCCTCGAGACTCTTCGAAGCCGCACAATTCTGCGGTATATTCTTAGGCCACCACTCACCAGGCCGTCTGATCAACAAACGGCTTCACTGATGGTTCCGGCAAGGAGCCAAAATATTAATTCGGAGAGCAAATGCACGGCTAGAGTTTCGACAGTTCGTGGTCCTGTCGAGCTTCACTCGTGATCATTGGAACTAAGTTCTGATAAGATGCGTTGCTGATTAAGGTAATGTCAGCTGTGTCAACCGGACATGATGGCAGGACGGACAAGGGAGTTTTTCCGGTTTCCGATCTTGGCCAATGGCAGGCGAGCGTCTATCCCATCTGGACATTGCTTCAACATTAAACAGGATTGTCGTGACGAAGAAAATCAGTGATGACGCGACGCAGGGGAACAAGGCCTTCCGATGCTTGCGTTCTCGCAGTCTCATTAGGATTGGCGGTTATTGTTTGAGGCCGTAGAAACTTTACGGTGAGTTGATCGCCCCCTAGTTGCAGCTAAGAAACGCACACTGCAAGCGATGCCACGGAATGCTTTGCGATTCCATGGGCCGCGTTGTGGAAATCGGCACCCCAGCTCAATATCTAGGAAAACCGCCTCCGGCATCTTTGATGGGTATGATCATGAATCTGCTGTTTCGTCGTGTCTTCGCCCTACCGCCGTGCAAGCGTCACGTCGAACTCAATCGAAGGGAAGATAATGGTCCGTTCAACATGCCACGGAAATTGACGATGCACTGAGAGAGCTGGTTTCTGTCTCGCAGACAAGCCTGACAAATCACCGGGGATGAAACGAAACTGAAAACGTATTTTACTTGAAATCCGCTAATGCTATCTGAACCCAAAGTATCCGAGTACGAAGAGAACGATAACGACTGCACCGACCAGCCAGATCAGGTTGTTCATGCCGTGCTCCTTGTCATCAACTATGTGGCTTCGTGACGGCAATTTCGGATAAAATCGTATCCGACATTCCACTCGAATCACGCAGGGAGGGCGTTGCTTCAGTACCAGCGTCCGCGGCCATAACGTTCCGCACCGCTTATTGTTCCAATGGAACGAACCTGAGATCGTTTGAACGAGCGCATGTAAGGCAAACCAATTTAATGCTAAGATGAGCAACGATATTCGTGTTTTATGCTAGTAATGGACGAGAGATCTGGCCCACACAAACGTGTTTGGTTCCTCTGCGAAGAATGTCTCTCTCGTTATACATCACATCCTGGCGTTGATTGCCCAACAAGATCGAGCTTTGAAATGCCGACAATAACAATCAAGTCCGAAGAACAGAAGCACGCTGAAGCCGATGTTGAGCGTGTTCATGACGACCTCGGTCCCTTCGTCGTTGCCGCCGAGACGACGCGAATGGCCATGGTGTTTACGAACGCGAAAGAACCTGACAATCCGATAATTTTTGCCAATGACAGCTTTCTTTCTTTGACCGGGTACGATCGGGAGGAAGTGCTCGGTCAAAGTTTCAACTTTCTGACGGCACACGCCTCCGATGCTAGATCGCTGGCAACGATTGCATCCGAATTTGAGGGCAACTCGGCAGGGGGATCGGAAATTCGCTACCGCCGCAAGGACGGCAGCGAATTCTGGGCAGCAATCTTCATTAGCCCGGTTCGGGATGAACGCGGGGACGTTGTCCAGCATTTTGCCTCCTTCGCTGATCTCACCAAACACAGGGAGGAGGAAGCACACTCCAGACGGCTCATCGATGAACTCAACCATCGCGTCAAGAACACTCTGTCGACGGTGCAATCGATTGTCTGGCAGGTGTTGCGGGCAACGTCTGATCCCAAGGCAATCCGAGACGCTATCGAGTCGCGTCTATCGGCGCTATCCCGGTCGCACGACTTGTTGACCCGCAAGAATTGGGAAAGCGCGGGGTTGCTCGATGTGGTCAACGATGCCTTGCAACCATTCGGGGTCACGGGCGGTCGGGCACAGCGCATTGTCATTACGGGCGAGAACATTCTTTTTCCGCCAAAAGCAGCCTTGGCCCTTGGCATTGCGTTCAACGAACTTGCGACCAATGCCGTGAAGTATGGTGCGTTTTCGAATGGCGCTGGGTCAGTGCTGATCGATTGGAAGATCCAGCCGGCTCCGCAGGGCAGCCGGCTGATCCTGACCTGGCAGGAGAAGGACGGTCCGCCTGTCGTGACACCCTCAAATAAAGGCTTTGGCTCGCGCATGATCGAGAGCGGTCTGGCCCAGGAACTGGAAGGCATGGTGCACCTCGACTATCTGCCAGACGGCGTGGTCTGCACGATCAACATTCCCGCCCCACAAGATGCTCGTGGAGGATAACTTGCTTACTGGCCGCAGCGTCCTCGTGATCGAGGATGAAATGCTGATCCTTATGATGATTGAAGACATGCTGGCCGACCTCGGATGCGAGTCCGTGACCTCCGCCGCCACCATCGATCAGGCCATTACCCTGATTAATGGGCAGGTGTTCGATGCCGCCATGCTGGATATGAATCTCAATGGCAAGAACAGCCGCGCTGTAGCCGACGCGCTTGCGGCACGCGGTGTTCCGTTTGTCTTTTCCACCGGCAACAGCGTTCACGATGTTTGGGACGGCTACAACGGCCATGCCATCCTCAGGAAACCGTTCAGCAATGACGAACTGGTCGATATGCTTACACGTCTTCTCTTTCCGAATGGCGTTGCCATTCCGGGTACTTCCTGACGACTTCCGGACGTACAAGGTTGGTCAGTCCTGCGTGTGATTGGGACGGAGCGACGCAGAATCATCCAAATCCGTGCCTGCTGCGTATTTGCCAGACTGAGCGAGAAGTGAGCAGTATCTCGAGACTATCTACGTCGCGGAAAATTGAGAAGCGGATCTACGTCTCTGCCAGAAACCGCAGGAGTTCACGCGCGAGTTCGTCTGGAGCTTCCTCCGCCGTATGGTGTCCGCAATCAATCCCACGTCCACGTAAGGCAGCCGTCCATGGCCGCCATGTTGCTGGAATTAGTCGAACCAAGGGGTGTTTTGATTTAACAGGTTGAAAAGCCGAAACCATTCGGATGCCTCACAACGGAGACTATTGGCACGCCAACACGCATTACCTCGTGATCGTTTTGCTAATAATGCACCCAACTGGTGTTCTCGACATTATATCTCTGCTTCCTTGGCAGCTTCGACAAAGACCGACCGTGCCATCTCGCCGGTTGCGCCGCCATCCTCCGCCTCCAGGCAGGCCTGTTGCGCCAAACCATGAAGCCTTCCGCGTTTTCCCGGCCATTCATTTGCGAGAAAGTCGGCCGCCTTAGTCACCGAACTGATGTTCCGGAGTTTGCCGGGTTGTGCCGATTCAACGGTCACCGATTTGAAATATATGTTTTCCATGAGCGAGCAACGCCGCAGGATGAATTGTGGTTCCAAATCAAGAATCGGATTTGGCGTTTTGTCCGGGAGAACATTTAATTGCGCGTACGATTGACGAGCGTAATGTGACGCGCATCAGTGCCTCTTTCCTGTGTACCACTACCGTGTCTCAGAAATTGGTCGGCTGTGCAGAGTGACATTCAACTATGGCAATTTTCTCCGTGCGGCACATTACAGTATATCGCTACCAGCGACCGGTGAACTTCGGCGAACATCGGCTGATGTTCCGGCCTCGGGACAGCTACGACCAGAGGCTCCTCGGCGCAAGCCTGATGGTGGATCCGCAACCCGGTGATGTTCGCTGGATCCACGACGTCTTCGGCAATTGCGTCACGCTCGTTGAAATTCCTGTCCCGGCCTCTGAATTACGCTTCGAAACCCGCATCCGCCTTGACCATACACCCCAGGCGGCCCCGGATCTTCAGATAGACGCCGAAGCTCTAACCTATCCTTTCACCTATAGTTTCGGACGAAATCTCGGATCTTGCGTGCACCATCGAACGTCAGTACCTCGACGACGATGAGCCCGGCAATTTGTTCGGGTCGGACGGCCAACCGACACCGGCGCGCTGTTGATGACCTTGTGCTATGCCATCCACGAGAGCTTTGCCTATGCGCGTCGTCTGGAGACCGGAACCCAGCCGCCGCTGATCACCTTGCGGCTGCGGCGCGGTACTTGTCGCGATTTTGCGCTGTTGATGATGGAGGCGGTGCGATCGCTCGGCCTGGCGGCGCGCTTTGTCACCGGATACGTCTATGTTGCCGAACGCGACGGTTCGGACACGCGCGGCGGCGGAGCCACCCATGCCTGGTGTCAGGTCTACCTCCCCGGTGCCGGATGGGTGGAGTTCGATCCGACCAACGGCATCGTCGGCAATCGGGATCTGATCCGGGTCGCAGTGGCCCGCGAGCCGCGCCAGGCCATCCCGCTAACGGGAAGCTACGCCGGCGTTGCGGCGGATTATGCGGGAATGTCCGTGCAAGTAAATGTGACGACGGACGGCACCAATCAAGTTTTCGATGAGCAGCTCGGCGTGCCAACGGAACCGTCCGAGGCGGTCAGCGTTCCTCCCTAGCTTTTGCCAAATCGTCAAAGACCGCTGAGACAAGGGGCTACAATGAAAATCCGTGCCGGTTTCACATTGGGCTACGAATGCCCGCAACCAACCCCTATGCTGCTCATCCTCAGCATTCATCCGTCGCGCCGCGGCGATCTCTTGACCGATCAGATCCTGACCTTCGATCGTCCGATTGACGCACGGGACTACACCGACGGCTTCGGCAACGCATGCACCCGGATCGTGGCTCCCGCCGGCCTGAGCACGATATCGACCGACTTCGAGATCTACGACAGCGGTCAGCCCGATATTGTCGCCGAAGATGCCATTCAGCATGGTATCAATGATTTGCCGGACGACGCGCTGGTGTTTCTGCTCGGCAGCCGTTATTGCGAGACCGATCGCCTCGGTGATTTTGCCTGGTCCCAGTTCGCTTCGACGCCGCCCGGATGGCGCCGAGTTCAGGCGATTTGTGACTTCGTGCACAATCATATTACCTTCGACTATCAAAATGCCGATGCGCAGAGGACTGCGCATGGCGGATACGTCGACAAGACCGGCGTCTGCCGTGATTTCGCTCATCTCGCCATCACGCTTTGCCGCTGCATGAACATTCCCGCCCGTTACTGCACCGGGTATCTCGGCGACATTGGAGTTCCGCCCGACCCTGTTCCGATGGATTTCAGCGCCTGGTTCGAGGTCTATCTCGGCGGCCGCTGGGTAACGTTCGATCCCCGCCACAACGCGCCGAGAATCGGGCAGATTCTTATGGCCACCGGTCGCGATGCCACTGACGTGGCGCTTTCGACCAGCTTCGGTCCGTCGGTGCTGGCGCGCTTCGAAGTTGTCACCGAGGAAGTGCTGACAACCTAGAAATCTGTTCCCTGGCCCTTTAATTGGCTCTCAGTGTCACATTGAACGATCGCCATCCGATTGGTCTGGCTGCCATCAATCGTGATATTCCATAACGCGCCAAAGCCTTGCAAATATAAAGCGTTTCGCCGCCTTCAGATCACGACTTTGCTGAAGGTAAACTCGACGGTATTCCGTTGCCGTCAATGGCGCGGTAGAGGTTGCGGGACGAACCACACACTTCCGACGATGGCCGCTGGCCGCTACACCGGGGGCTTTGGGTGGTTGATGAGCGCGGCGTCACCGCAATTGCTCCTCCTTCGATAAGACAAAGTCGTACCGAAGGCATGAAAGGGCATCGCCTCGCGGCGGCGTTTCGTCTGAGCACTGCCAATAGCCGCTGGTAACCGATGAGGTGGACGCCCCCACTCGACGGCATCATGTGCCAGAATGGTTGTGTTGGAACCATCAAGAGAGGAAGCGTCCATGGAAAAGATTAGCATAGTCGGCCTGGACCTGGCCAAGAATACCATCCAGCTGCATGCAGCTTGCGCGTACGGCTCGGTGAGCCTTCGCCGAAGAATATCGCGTGGCAAGCTGCTGCAGTTCCTATCGACGATCGATCGGTGCACAGTGGCGATGGAGGCCTGTGCCGGCAGCCACCACTGGGGACGGGAGATTGCGAAACTCGGACACACGGTTCGGCTGATCGCGCCGATATATGTAAAGCCCTTCGTCAAGCGGCAAAAGAACGATGCTGCGGATGCGGAGGCGATTTGCTAAGCTGCAATGCGCCCGACCATGCGCTTTGTGGCGGTTAAAAGCGAAACCCGGCAGGCGTCCGCCGCTGTCTTCAAGGTACGCGATCTGCTGGTGCGGCAAAAGACGCAGATTATCAATGCCCTGCGCGGCCACATGGCCGAGTTTGGGGTGGTGGTGCCACAAGGATCGACACATGTCGGCACACTGATCGCCGATGTTGAGGATCCCCACTCCGCGCTACCGGAGCCAGCACGCCTTCCGTGCCTGGCCCTTGTTTCCAACGCTGCGCTTGCTAATCGACAGGATTCGGGAACTGGATCAGGAGATCGCCTGGAGAGCACAACAGGATGATGTCGCCAGACGGCTGATGACGATCCCCGGCGTTGGACCGATCGTTGCGACGGCTCTTGAAGCTTTGGCGCCTCCTTTCGAGACCTTTGCCCGTGGCAGGGATTTCTCGGCATGGATGGGGCTGACACCGCGGCAGCATTCCACTGGTGGCAAGGCCCGCCTTGGGAAAACCTCGAAAATGGGGCAACGGGATTTGCGGCGATTGTTAATCAATGGAGCTGCGACTGTCGTGCGCTGGGCCGCACGCCGTGGCTGTCCTGAAGGATCGTGGCTGTCGCGGATGATCGGGAGAAAACCGCCCATGCTTGTCATCGTGGCACTTGCCAATCGAATGGCACGCATCGCTTGGGCGCTGATGACAAAGGGCGGTCGCTACGAGGTAGCAGCGGCATGAGATCAGCTCTGGCAGAAAGGTTAATCTGACTGCCATTGCGGATGGAGACAGGTCGAATGGAGGATATGGACAAACGGTCAATGAGATGGGGTCAGGAAAACCACGAAAAGGAACATGCACTTCGCGTGCGAGTAACCGAGTTGGACCTGATCCGCGCACTCCCATATGGGCCCGCGGCGTTGATGGCCGCAACACGAGGCCGGACACACGTCAGCACCCAACCACTTTGTTCATCGCCACCCGTAAGATTTTGCTTGCATCCGGCGGGGCAATGGTATGGACCCCGCTCTCCCGGTGAGGTGGAATCTCGAACATCAATTGCAATGAAGGAGGAGTGTCATGCAAGCTGTTCGGATAGGTCTTGATCTAGCGAAATATGTCTTTGACGTTCACGGCGTAGACGACCACGGCAAGGTTGTCTTGCGCAAAACACTGCGTCGTGCCGCGGTGACTGCGTTCTTCGCCAATCTGCCGCCGTGTCTGGTCGGGATGGAAGCCTCGAACGGAGCACATTATTGGGCAAGAGTGTTCACCGATCTCGGTCACGAAGTCCGGCTGATCAGCCCTCAGTTCGTAACGCCGTATGTGAAGTCGAACAAGAACGACCGGAATGATGCGGAAGCCATCTGCGAAGCTGTCAGCCGGCCCTCAATGCGCTTCGTGCCGCCGAAATCGGCGGATCAACTGGCGGTGCAAGCCGTTCATCGCATTCGTCGGCGTCTGGTTGCAGACCGGGTCAGGCTCGTCAATCAGATTCTGCGGGCTTCTTTCTGAACATGGGATTGTCATTGCCCGTGATATCACGCAACTGCGACGCAGCCTTGCCGACATTGTCGGGAACATCGATGACGGCCTCAGCGATCTTGTCCGGTCGCTCATGAGGGATCTGCAGGCGGAAATGGCCGAACTCGACGTCCGAATAAAGTCCTTTGACCAGCGGATACGCGAGATCTTCCGCAATAGCGAGCAGTGCCAGCGGCTCGGGAAGATTGAAGGCATTGGCCCTGTGACCGCAACGGCATTGATCGCTGCCGCGGGAGACAGAACTTCTTTCAAAAATGGTCGCCAGTTTGCCGCATGGCTAGGCCTTGTACCAAAGCAGCAATCGAGTGGCGGGCGCGCTCGCTTGTTTGGCATCAGTAAGCGCGGCGATCGCTATTTGCGCACACTGCTCATCCATGGCGCTCGAGCGGCGTTGGGTCGCGCAGGTGGCAAGCAGGATCCGCGCAGCCTATGGCTCGGCAAATTACGACAACGGCGCCACCCCAACATCGCGGCGGTCGCGCTCGCCAACAAGAACGCGCGTATCGTCTGGGCTATGCTCTCCGGCGACACGCTCTATGAGCCTGCCCTGTCGGTAAAAGCGAACTGAGACGCACAGAGCTTCGAAAGACGAGGAGGTTTACCCCTGGCAATTGCAGCAAATGGCAGGAGATGGAAATACGGTCACCCCGTCGCTTCCCGAACCTGATGTGTGGACCGGCATGGCATAGGCTAATGTCTTCGGGGCATTGAGGTGGAAGCGGGCGAAAACCCATCGAGGCTCGCGGCGACGAATATTCGCGCTGCATTACGAAGCCGGATATACGTCAGCAGTCGTGACCATTGATCCTAATCCAGAAAACCTGTTGCAATCGGGCGGGGTCCATATACGTCCACACACGTTCCTTTGAAAATGCTGATAACAGAGGATTTTCGTCGAAACCAATTGGTGCTTTAAAGTCTACAATGCCCCTTCGACTTCGCGAAAACGGGGCCAATGATCACCTTGAAGAGAACCGAGGACCACGTAGTTGGCTTGTCATGTCGGAGGCTTACAACACGACCACGAAACATTGGTTTGTGTAGTTAGATGATCACCTACATGTCAACTCGGTGGGGCAAAGCGGCGCGAACGCCGCTGTTATCTGAGTGTACACTTTGAACCTACGAGTGTCACTGACCCAGATCACCGGCGGCATGGCCGGCTAACGAAACGACACACCCCGGCTTACCATTTTCGATGCCACCTATGGCCCGCTCCCACTGGAGCGCACAGCGGAGATCGTTGTTCTCATCAAGGAGTTCGCGTTGTCGGACATGGCCGCGGGAACGCTCGTTGGAGACCTGCAATGGTCCAGCCAACGCGTTAATTTACTGGCTTTTGCTCCGAGTGTTCGCTATCCGACTTGGTTTGTCGTGAGGACCAAGCTTCAAGGAATTTGGTGATTGTGCGCCACCAACAACGCTGATGCACAGATAACTGGAGGGGGCTGCGCGTTTCGCCAGGTTCACCCGAGGTCGTAATAGATATCGCAAATCAGGTCGGCCACCCTGACCGCCTCGAAATCCGTCATGCGCGCCGCGTTTTCCACCGCTACCGTCTCTAAATCATCCTGATCGTCGACCGCCAGCAGATCCAGGAGCCGGGCAAATTTGATCTTGAGTTCGCTGTCGCCTTCAAATTCGTCGATGGTGACCTGCAGGATGCTTTGTGTCGCGTCGATGACGCGGGTCTGGATGCTACCGGTCGAGGCCGCAAGAGTGCGTATCGCCGCGAAGAATTGCTCGCGCGCATTCGCGTGTCGTTCGTCCATGTGGGTACTTACTTTCTTTGCGATCCGGGCACCCGGGACGGAAGAGTGCGAAGACGGCTTACGAGATCGGGGAATACCAGTCGCCTTAAGACCACAGCGTGCCGGGGCGTTACCCGGCAACGGTTTCAAGTGATCTCACGCCACGACCATAGCCTGGTCCGACCTCTCATAGCAGGATTGAGCGATCACATCCAGCTTCGCCGGCCGGTATATTTCCCTCGATTATTGCATTCCCAGTCGCATCTGCCGTCAGCGGCAAGTTGGTCTGGTGGCGATAATTCTCTTGTTCGCCACAGTGCGCTACCATCAAGTAATTACAGACATCAGGGCATTTGCAAGTACAAGGACGATGCCATGCCGAGCACTCCGAACCGAAGAGCGGACTTTTGCGTGATCCGATCGGTGCCAAAAGTCTGAATTAACTTTAGCTGTGCCACCCCGATCAAGGCTGTACGACAAACCAGGCATCCGTTGGGGTGATGAAAGAAATGTTCCGCTCTGCGGGATTGAGCGTACTTCCGCAACAAAAGCAGGCCGGAGGTTGCAAGCCCTCGCATCCGGCAGGGTAGGAGGGCATTACGGTGGATCTCTACACCATGTGCGGATTGCTTTTGCCTTTCATGGCAACGAGCTCTGGACCTAATTCAGGCGCTAGCAAATCGTGTTTCTTCGCGAATGCCACGAACAAACCGCGAGCCGTTTCCGTCTCGATTTCTCCCGTCAGGGCAGCGCGACACGCTTTGAAGGCAAAATTGTGCGTACCATCGCGACTATGAACCGGCCAGTCCGCCAGCAGCTGATAAGCTTCCATTACCGTGCCAATTTTCGTGGGCAGTCCGAGACCGACAAGAACAGAGACCGGTGATTTGAAAAAGTTAGCCTTCATGGCAGTCCCTCGTGATCTGCTTTGATGGAAAGGGAAGGCGCACACCGCGCCTTCCCTTTAGCTTAGGCGGCCTTTTTATTTTTCGTCTCGGAAAGGTCCATTGAACCAGAAACGGTATTGTGAATACCGATGGGGATTTTTCGTGGTTTCATAGCTTCGGGGATTTCCCGGACCAGTTCAACGTTCAATAGCCCGTTCGTCATCGCAGCCCCGGTTACCCGCACGTGATCCGCAAGTTCAAAGCGATATTCGAAGGGGCGGGCCGCGATGCCTCGATGCAGATATTCCGAGGCCTGGGATTCATCCTTTTTCCCAATAATGGTCAGGAGATTTGACTGGTAAGTCAAATCCAGATCCTCCTGAGCAAAACCGGCTACAGCAACCGTGATCCTGTAGGTGTCTTCACCGGTCTTGACGATATCATAGGGAGGCCAGTCGCTGATTGATCTTGTGCGCGCTGGGCATTTTCCAGAAGATTGAAGACACGGTCAAAGCCGACACTGGACCGGAACAGTGGCGCGAAATTGGAATTTGCTGTCATAGTCACATCCTCTTTGAAGCAACATGACGCCGAGACGCCGAAGCTGACGCCTCGAAGCGGTATCGATCCTATATTTAGCGATCGACGCGGAATGATTTGGTTTGGCGATTGGAGAATTCAGAAGCGCCCGCAAAAAAATTTATCGTTCCTTATCTTGAAATATCGAAGAGCGTTAGTTTGACATTGGCAGGCTTTGAGCGTAACCACCTGTTGTCGATATTGCTTGTTTGACTTTTGTTATCGTGCGCTGGCAGCGTGCCCTGGACGAACTTCCCCCTTCAAAATCGAAATCGTCATCCGCGATGCTTTTGCGTTGCGGTATCTTAAATTGCTATGAAAGGGTTCGCTATGACCACTGGCACAGTTAAATGGTTCAATTCCACAAAAGGCTTCGGCTTCATCCAACCTGATAATGGCGGGACAGATGCGTTTGTTCATATTTCCGCAGTTGAACGCGCAGGTATGCGCGAGATCGTTGAGGGCCAGAAGGTCGGATATGAGCTGGAACGCGACAACAAGTCTGGCAAGATGTCAGCTTGCAATTTGCAAGCGATATAGAATTTGGTGACTGCTTTCCTTTGACCACGGATGTACAGGCACTGTCGAAAGCAAGCTAAGCAGAAAGGTCAGGCATTTGTCTGGCCTTTTTTATTTTCAAAGAACAGGGAGCATTCTGCTGGGGCTCTGCCTATCCTGAAAAATAATGAATCATATCAACGGAGGTTTCGATGCCAGATCCGGCTAATGAATTGCAGGCGAGTAATACAGCGTGGCAAATTGCCATGCAGGAAATTTTACGGATGGTTGTTCGGGACATTTATAAAACGGGCGATGAAGGCATTTTCAAATCGCACATCAAACGTATTGAAGAGGCCGCCGTGGATAGTATTTATAGCGGCTTGATGCTTCGGGGAACTGACGAATGGACGGAAACGCTTGTCAAAGAGAAAGCAAGCAACTTCGTTACAACTCTGCTGACTTCATTCACATATGATCGGGCCTAGCAGCCGCCCAGATCCGAGGGACGCGGACCCTTTTACACAGAAATCTCGGTGAGATATGCTTATTCCCCAGCGCATCCCATGGCAATCAGCTCCACGCAGTGTGCGCTTTGGGCCAGATGCGGCCAGTTTGATCGCCGTGAACGGAAACGGTCGGGGGTGAGAGATCCCAAAACCTGTCAGCGAACCTTCCACTTCGCGCTTGTGACTGGGTGTCCGCAATTCACAATCGGACCTCCGGTGCCAGCTTCCTCAAACTCGGCTGATCAAGACAAGCGAAACCAGACGAAACTGGCTGCACGTTGCGATATAAAAGATATTTTCGAGACCGGGCAGTGCTGGCTTGATGTTGGCCCATGCGCCGCGCGCGGCCATCTCTAGGCGCAAGGCATCACTGTCGTAGGCGCGATCGGCGAGCAGCACGTCGCCGCCGCCGAGCGTATCGAGCATGTCGGCGGCGCTCCTGCCATCGTGTGCTTGTCCGGGCGTTAGCTTGAGCGCGATCGGCAGGCCGCGCGCATCGACCAGCGCGTGGATCTTGGTGGTCAGTCCACCGCGCGAGCGCCCCATGCATCTGTCGCCAGGCTCACGCCCCGGGGGCGGTATCCGGCGCGCCCCCTTTTTACCGTTGGCACCATGCTGGTGAACC
The DNA here is from genome assembly GCF_025452215.1 of Phyllobacterium sp. A18/5-2. NCBI lineage: Bacteria > Pseudomonadati > Pseudomonadota > Alphaproteobacteria > Hyphomicrobiales > Phyllobacteriaceae > Phyllobacterium > Phyllobacterium sp. A18/5-2. The sequence continues at coordinate 492,706 of NZ_CP104968.1, forward strand.
CGGATCGACGAGCTGTCGATCATCTGCACATCGCCATCGTAAGCCCTTGATACAGCATCGAAGAGCCGGTCCCATACGTCCGCCTTGCGCCATCTGACGAAGCGGTTGTAGCAGGTCGTATACGGGCCGTAGCGCTCGGGAATGTCCGCCCACGGCGAGCCGGTCCGAAGATGCCAGTAAATCCCGTTCAGAACACGCCGGTCGTCAACCCGAGGCACCCCGCGCGGCTTGCTCGGTAGCAGCGGCTCGATCACCGACCACTCGAAATCCGTCAACTCGTAGCGAGGCAGGCCCATCAGCAGCTCCCGTCAAGAAGCTTGAATCAGAACCTTGCAGCTACCGCCAGCAGTTTATGAGTGCGTGACCTAGAGATGCGCGAGCGGGGCGCCGCGTTCATTGCAAAGACAACCGCGTTTACTTTCGTTTCCGATCATTATCGGATCGCTCAGGTGAACTGGGGCGATACAGCCTGCTACCTTCAAGCTCCCAATGAACGAATGACGGCTTCCAGGGTCGCCAACCGGCACACCGAACGACCGATTTGGAGGCGTTTTACGGTCCGGCAGCTTCCGGCCCCTTTCGGTCATTCAAGTTCTCTGGCTCATGATTGCTCTAGGGACCATTTTGATCCCTCGCCTTGAGCGGAATCGAACCGCAGATCCACTCAATGCGGTTTCCTGAAGTTCGGTTCCAGACTGGCTATTATGCGACTGTCGAAGCACATATCGAGAACATTGGCCATAGCGGCCAAGCCCGCCACTTGGGCATCGAAAGTCTGCACAATCCAGGCAGACAGGGTCTTTGAGTTTTTGGAAATATGGATATTCACATCGTATTGAATTTTAGCTTTTCTTGGCAAATAGAACGTCAAGATTTTTTTGACTTTTTGCGTGGCCCTGTTTGGCAGCTTTGAGCCACCACTCGGAGGCCAACGCATCGTCTTGCTTACCGATACCCTTGAAGTACATGAAGCCAAGATTGAACTGGGCATCTGCATTTCCCTGGACTGCGGCCTTGCGGAACCAAAGCTCTGCCTGCTTATAGTCCTGTGTTACAGCTTTGCCATGAACATACAGAGAACCAAGATTGTATTGGGCCTCAGCATTCCCGTTGTCAGCAGCTTTGCGGTACCATTCGAGAGCGATCTCGACGTTTTGCGGCACACCCGTCCCGCGTGAATACATAGTGGCAAGATTGTATTGTGCCTTGGCATCACCCTGCTCGGCAGCTTTGCGATACCAAAATACAGCCTGAGTGAAGTCTCGCGATACGCCTTTACCTGTATCGAACATCAGTCCGAGATTACTTTGAGCGTCCGCATTCCCTTGTACCGCAGCTCTGCGATACCATTCGGCCGCCACAGCGGAATCCTGTGCTACCCCTCGTCCCATGGTGTACATTGCCCCGAGACTGACCTGAGCAAACGAATATCCCTGTTCCGCAGCCTTCCGATACCAATCAGCAGCCTGCAAATCACTCTGTCCGACGACTGTACCATGGAGATACAGCGTTCCAATCGCGTTTTGAGCTTCTGCATTGCCCTGGTCCGCAGCCTTGCGATACCCGCCGCAAGTTCATCGTTCCGCGCCAGGCCTCTGCCCTCGGCATACATTATGCCAAGATTAAAATGAGCGTGGTCAAATCCTTGCGCTGCAGCCTTGCCGTACCATTCCACGGCTTGCGCGTAGTTCTTCGCGACACCTGTGCCATTGGAATACATCGTGCCAAGGTTGTATTGAGCTTCCACCAGTCCTTGCACTGCTGCCATGCTATACAACTTCAAGGCCATGTCATGGTCTTGTGAAACGCCCAACCCGTTTGCGAAGAGGAGTGCAAGTCCATATTGAGCCGGGGCGGAGCCCCGCTCGGCGAGAGGTTTCCATTCCTTATAAGCTTCAGAGTATTTCTTGGCTTGAAAGGCTGCCTCTCCCTCTGCTTGGCCTGCCAGGGTGGCACCGGACGCCGCGATGGAGATTGCAACAACAATCGGATAGACGATTGCTCGCATGGGGTAAACTTTCACGCCAAAGTCGCAATAAACTGCAATTGAAGGGGTTCGCCGATAAAATGGGCGCAAAGGATCACCTATGAGAAGGTATTTGAACGCATCCGCCGCAGCCTGCCCTATCAACTATTCCGCAGACCTCAAATAGTTGAATAATTGGAAAATGCAGTGCCGAACGAATACTGTCAATTGGCTTCTTATGAGCGGCCATACTAATAATATAACTCTCTGCTAACCGCCAACCTAGCCGACCCTGTAGGGCATTTTCACCCCTGAGCTCGTTGGATGATCGCAACCGTGATCATGCCCGCAGCGATGCGTTGCGAGGATGTCTGGAATGCGGATCGATACCCATCCTGGTTCAACCTTAAAAGCTGCGAGAAACCCTTCCTTTGAAAATGCCGATAATAGCATTTTTTTGACTGATTTTCATTGCTTCCAAAATGTCTACAATCAACGTATCGGGTGCAAGAAGTATTTGATCCAATTGTGGATTCAGAGAATGTTGAGCCACTGCCAGCTCGCGTTCACCATGAGCGTTCTTCGCCCGATCGGTGCATGATAGTCCGGATAGATATCAATCTGCGGCGTCAAACGATTGGTAAGGTAGTGGACCGGCAAAAAGAGCTGCCGCATCGCTTCGTGTGTTGTAGTCGCGTTATAGAGATTACACATACTGCTCTTTCTAGGTTCGGCAAATGGACAAGTTTTTTGAGCGATCAACGGAGGAAACCATGACCCAAGTCAAAGACATTGATATATCTGCTACACCACCTCAAAACGAGGATTGGGTCTTGATCGAGAAGGTCGATGAGAAATTCGTCGCCGACGGATCGGTGTCCGCGATAGATGGGCCTGCATACTACCAACCCGAGCCATTTGATACGCTTGACGAAGCAGTAACAGCTGCCGCTGGTTTGGGCCGAAAAGAACGACGTTCCATTTGTTTATGTGCGGGCTAGCCAATAAGAGACGCGCCAGGCTGCTTCTGGGCCGCTAGCAGTTCTTCTTCCAATCGTCTGGCGCGAGCCATTCTCCGCTCCAGGCAATCAGAAATGCCTCGGCATTCTTGCGGCTCGAAAAACAAAGACGCTGCAGTAGGCGGCTTCCTCGTCGAAGTAGGGGCGACGACAAGAACTGTTCCAAATCATACGCTCTCATGACTGTCATGGGGATGAGAAAGCATAGAGGTACATCGCCGACTTTGCATCGGCGTCATCTGATTTCAACCTGACCGGTGTGCCGCGATCCGATCGGACGACGATTGATCATGCTCTCATCCGCGGATTGGTTACCGCATTTCCCATTTTCGTCGCGGGCCTTCCTCTGTCTAACGGACGGGCATGAGCTACAAAGAGCTCGCCCTATCGTACGGCGATCTCCAAATATTGTTTGCTACCAATATATAGGAGAACTTCGCGTCCGGTTTGTTTAGGAATGAAGTGTCAGTGCAGGGTTGGCTGGATAATAGCATTATGTTTTATCCAACAATCCCTTGGCGACCATGTCCTCGAGATGACGCTTGGCGTCACTGTCACCCTGCTCGGCGGCTTTGCGCCACCAAAACACGGCTTGCGCGTTATCTTGCGGTACACCTCTGCCTTGGAAATACATCACGCCCATATTGTATTGAGCTTCCGAATTTCCGTGCTCGGCAGCTTTACGCCACCAATGAACAGCTTGTCCGGCGTCTTCCGGCGCTCCTTTGCCTTGTGCATACATGAAGCCAAGATATTGCTGAGCTTCGGCGTTTCCTTGGTCGGCAGCTTTGTGCCACCATTGAAAGGCCTGAGACTCGTCCCTATGAATGCCCCTCCCATTATAGTACATAAGTCCTACATAGGTTTGGACACTCGCTTCGCCACGCGTTGCGGCTTTGAGATACCACTGAACGGCCTCGGTATCGTTTTGGGGAACCCCCGGCCTTCAGAATACCTGACGCCAAGATCTTTTTGAGCTTCGGTGTTTCCCTGCTCGGCAGCTTTGCGTAGCCATTGAATGGCTTGTGGTTCGTCCATCGGGACCCCTTTGCCTTGGGAATACATGACTCCAAGATAATATTGAGCGTGAGCGTTACCCTGCTCAGCCGATTTGCACCACCAACGAACTGCTTGGGTCTCATCACGCGGCACGCCTTTGCCTTCTGAGTACATTACGCCAAGGTTATACTGCGCTTCAGCATTTCCCCGTTCGGACGCCCTACTCCACCACTGAAGGACTTGCGTATCATCATGCGGCACGCCTTTGCCTTGGGCATACATGGCTCCGAGATAATATTGAGCGTCAACATGCCCTTGCTCGGCCGCCTTTCGCCACCAATGAACCGCTTCCGTATCGCTCTGCAATACACCTTTGCCTTGGGAATACATGACGCCGACATTATACTGGGCCTCTAGATACCCTTGGTCAGCTGCCATTTTGAACCATTTGACCGCCAAGGAATCATCCGCTGGGACGCCAAATCCTTGGATGTACATCGTCGCAATTTGGTATTGTGCAATCGCATCGCCACGATCCGCCAAGACCTTCCATTCATTGAAAGTTTTCAGATAATTCTTGGAATCGAATGCGGACCTTGCATCGGAAGCATCTCCGATGGCCACCGTCGGCATCATACTTGCTGTTGCAACAGCAAACCAGCCAAGCACGACAAGCGCAACGCTTATACTTGTTCGCATCTTCGAAGGACTACTTCTAACAACTTTTTTATAGCAAACGACGAATTTCATCGATCACTTTTCTTAATGATCAGCCACTATCCGCACGTATTGTTATCCCATTGCCTTAAATACTGTCAATCAGCAATAACATTAAACTCGTTTTATCTTTATTCGCTCCCCATCAGCAGTAAAAATCTGGATATTTTCTATTAAACAAAAGCATATTTATTAATTACCTCCCAATGCCTAAACAGAACATATCTTATGCTGATTCCAGCCTCAGATTTTAGATATTCGTTATCAGGACTAAAAATTATTGAAGGTTCTGGAATCAACCATTTTCAAAGATTTCACTTTCATACTCCGTAATGAAATTCCGATTATTGTTGTCGGAGGAATTCGATTGCGCGCCGGGGCGCAAATCATGCTCTGCCAGAGAGGTTGGCTGACAGGAAAGCTTGAACACCCGTTCGGCCGAGGGATCAATTTTCCAAGTTGAGGTCGAGGACCTGGATACTGTCCTGACGGCATTGGCAGAAGTGCGATGGCCGCTCTTTCGATCACCAAAAGAAAGCTGGTATCGCATTGGTGCAGGCGAGGAGAACGGTGCAAGAGAATTACTTGTCCAGGATCCTGACGGATATCTTGTGCGCCTTTCGCAAAACATCGGCAAACGTGTGATCGGCTGACCTGAATACCCACGAACGCTGATTATAGAGAGAGCACAAGCAAGCCCGTCTGCACGGCCTTATCGTAGCAAGCCGCCGCGATCAGCAGGACTACGTGGCCGCGCTTAATGCCGCGGATATTCGACCCATTGTGGATCGAACTTTCGCTTTCGCGCAATTGCCAGAAGCTTTCCAATACCAAGCGAGTGGCGCCCATTTCGGCAAGATCTGCGTCGAGTGGTGATTCCGCGGGCAAGATTGACGGAAGCCACGCGGAGGACAGACGAAGTAGCTTTGGCATTCGAGACTAGGTCGAGGTACGCACCACAAGCCGACCGCGAATATTGACGGTGATCTTTTCCCGCTGGCCGAGGAGCATCGCAATTACCGCATCGACCATCTCGGATACGGGCTGCCCATAGGTTGTCAGTCCATAGGACGGCGACGCCGCGAATGCGGCGTTGTCGAACCCGACGACGGCTATATCTTCCGGAACTCTCAACTTGAACTCGCTGCGGATGACGTCGAGCGCGCCGAAAGCCAGAGCGTCATTCTCGCACATGAGGACATCAACACGGTCTGTCGCGGGCGTCTTCTCGAGATAGCGGCGCGCAGCTTCGGCGCCGGCATCGACGCTGTAGCGATCCGCCGCGATTTCCAGCAAGTCGGTGTCGCGTTCACGCCTCCAGAATTCTTTGAAGTTCCGGCGACGGCCGAGAGCCGTCGAGAGGGTTCGCGGCCCACACATGAAGCCCGGTCGATGATAGCCACGCTCCAGGAGGTGCTTGCCAATTTCCGCGATGGCAACGTCGGTGTCACATGAAACCGCCGGTACGCCCTCGATTTGGCTGTCGCGGGCGAGCACGAACATCGGAGCGCTCCCCCCGCCGAGCTTCCGGTCGTTGAGGGTCTCGTCGCGAAACGCCGTTCCGAGCAGAATGATCGCGTCGACCTGGCGCTGCTCCGCATTCAGGATGGCGTGAATATGGTTGTAGTGGTCATTAATGTTGACGAGGATCGCGACCAGACCTTTGGCCTGCAGCGCGGCGGTTAGTGTCTCCAGAAACGGAAGTTTGTGCGGGTTGCCGAAGTCGTCAACGAGGACCGCGACCTGATGCGTCAGATTGGTGGCCAGGCTTCGCGCCAGAAGATTGGGGCGGTAATTGAGCTTCTCGGCGGCGGCCAGGACCTTGGCCTTGCTCACCTCGGTAATGGAAGAGCCCGGCGTAAACGCACGGATCACCGTCCACTTCGAGACTCCAGCCTCGATGGCCACGTGCTGAGCCGTTGCGCGCTTCATACAAACTCCCTCCCTGCTTCAGAACGTTTATTCCATTTTTTCCGGAATGCGAAATGACCAGTTGATTTTTCTGCACAGCAATCTTATAACGCATCTCGTTTGCTACCGGTAGCAAAAAAGTATGCACCCGCAGCAAGTAGGGAGGAGGCGCCGTCTCGGCGCTCGTTGGTTCTCGCGCTTTGGGCGTGGGACAGTTTTGGAGGAGTTTGTAATGAAGTCATTTCTTCGCAGAATCGTGCTCGGTGTCGCAGTTGTTGGAGCGCTCGGCGCTGCTGCAGGTTCGGCACTCGCTCAGGAGGTTTCCATCATCGCCGTGACCCACGGCCAGGCCTCCGATCCATTCTGGTCGATCGTCAAGAACGGCATGATGCAGGCTGGCAAGGACAGCAGCGTCAAAGTCGACTATCGAGCCCCTGAAACATTCGACATGGTCGCCATGTCCCAGTTGATCGAAGCCGCGGTCAACCAGAACCCTGCCGGCATCGTCATCTCCAATCCGGATCCGGATGCGCTCGGCCCGGCTATTGAAAAGGCCGTGGCTGCTGGCATTCCGGTAATTTCCATGAATTCCGGCATCGCTGCGGCTTCGAAGCTGGGGATCAAACTTCATGTCGGTCAGGAAGAGCTTTCGGCCGGCAAGACCGTTGGGGAGCGCCTCGCCGGGTTGGGTTTGAAGCATGTTCTCTGCGTCAACCAGGAAGTCGGCAACGCGGCGCTCGATCAGCGCTGCCAGGGTGTTACCGAAGGTTTTGCTGGCGGCAAGGTTACGGTCCTGCCGACCTCTGCCGATCCGGCCGAGATTGAAGCCAAAATCCAGGCGGCTTTGACGTCCGATACGTCGATCGACCTTGTCCTCGGGCTATCGGCCCCGTTGGTCGGCGAGCGCGCTGTCGCCGTCGTTGAGAAGATGGGCAATGGCGACAAGGTAAAGGTCGCATCCTACGATCTGTCGGCAAGCTTCCTGCAGGCTGTCGCCGACGGCAAGGCACTCTTTGCAGTCGATCAGCAGCCTTACCTTCAGGGCTATCTGCCGGTCACCTTCCTGGCGCTCAATTCCCGATACGGCACGATCCCGGCGGGAAATGTTGCATCTGGCCCGAGCTTTGTGACGCAGGAGACGGCCGCGCAGGTCATCGAGAAATCCGCCCAGGGCATCCGCTAACGCGGGTCCGCGGCGCCCTCCGCACCAGGATGCGGAGGGCGTACACTCTTTCAGTTCCATAACGGCTTGCAGTTGAGTGCCCTTTTCGTCCGGGACCGTCCGACATCTGAAGGTAGCACCCGCAATGCCCCGGATATCAGTTCAAAGGATATCGACATGTCCATTGTGGCAGATGACAAAATCAAGAAGACCCCCGCAGACGAACGGTTGAAAAAGGCGTCGGTCGCCACGACGCTGCTTCGTCGGCCAGAACTCGGAGCGGTGGCAGGACTGGTACTCGTAACGGTCTTCTTTCTCTTGACCGCCAATCCTTCAATGTTCACGCTCGCCGGCATCATGAACTTCATGGCCCCGGCCGCCCAACTTGGCATCCTCGCGGTCGGCGCGTCTCTTCTGATGATTGGTGGTGAATACGATCTCTCGATCGGCTCCATGGTTGCGTTTGCGGGCCTGGTGTTCGGCGCTGCCCTCGTTGTCTGGCAGGTTCCGTTGAGCGTGGCGATCCTTATCGCCATTCTCATGGCCGTGGTCATCGGGGTTGTGAATTCCCAGATCGTTATCAAGACCGGACTGCCTTCTTTTATTGTAACACTGGCGTTTCTCTTCATCCTTCGCGGCCTCACGCTTGTCGGCCTCAAGTGGGCAAGCGGGGGTGCCACCCAGCTTCGGGGTATGAAGGAAGCCGCCGCCGGTAGCCCGCTTACATCGATCTTTTCCGGTGATGCGTTTCAAGGACTGTTCGCGTGGCTCGCCTCGAACGATCTGATCGCGAAGTTTCCGAATGGTACCCCCCAGGTGTCCGGCATTCCGGTCGAAATCCTCTGGTTCATCGTGATCGCGCTGCTGGCCACATGGGTTCTTTTGAGAACACGATTCGGCAACTGGATTTTCGCCGTCGGCGGCGACGAACGCGCTGCGCGCAAGTCCGGTGTGCCTGTGGTGCGGGTTAAGACCGTCCTGTTCATCATCACCGCCCTTTGCGCAACGCTTGTCGCCGTCTTGACTGTGCTCGACGCCGGATCGACCGACGCGCGGCGGGGATTCCAGAAGGAGTTTGAGGCCATCATTGCGGCCGTCATCGGCGGGTGCCTGCTGACGGGTGGGTATGGCTCTGCGATCGGCGCATTCTTGGGCTCGATCGTCTTCGGGATGGTGCTGATCGGCCTGACCTACACATCGATCGATCAGGATTGGTATCTCGTCTTCCTGGGTGGAATGCTGCTGGTCGCCGTCATGTTCAACAATGTGATCCGCAAACGCGTGACGGGAGAACGCTGATGTCCTCGATTGATACTCCCCTGGTCGAAGTCAGGAACCTTACCAAGCACTTCGGATCAGTCATCGCACTGAATGGCATTTCCATGGTGGTCAAGCCGAGAGAGGTGCTTTGCCTTCTTGGTGACAACGGCGCGGGCAAGAGCACTCTCATCAACACGCTTGCGGGCGTTCACCAGCCGACATCGGGTGACTTTATCGTCGGCGGCAAGTCGACGACATTCTACAGCCCCCGCGATGCGCTCGATGCCGGCATAGCCACGGTCTACCAGGACCTCGCCATGATCCCGCTTATGTCGATCACGCGAAATTTCTTCATGGGTCGCGAGCCGATGGTGGGATTTGGCCCGTTCAAGCGCATGGACATGAAGTTCGCGGACGAGGTGACACGCGACGAGATGCACAAGATCGGCATCGATATCCGCGATCCGCAGCAGGCGGTCGGCACGCTGTCAGGAGGAGAGCGCCAATGCGTCGCCATCGCCCGTGCGGTCTACTTCGGAGCCAAGGTTCTCATTCTTGACGAGCCGACATCGGCCCTCGGCGTGGCCCAGACATCGATGGTGCTCAAATACGTCAACCAGGTTCGCAATAGCGGCCTCGGCGTCATCTTCATCACCCACAACGTCCGCCATGCCTTCGCCGTCGGCAATCGCTTCACCGTTTTGAATCGCGGCAAGACCCTCGGTACCTACGAGAAAGGCGCGATCTCCATCGACGAACTGCAGAACCTCATGGCCGGGGGCAAGGAACTGCAAGTGCTCTCCGACGAACTCGGCGGCACGATTTAAATTCGAACGCATCAGGAAGAAATCATGACAACGATGACCAAATCGTCGCCGTTCACGCTCGCCGTCTGCGCTGAAATGGTGTTCCGCTCCTTGCCCGTAATCAATCGCCTGAAGCGGCTCACAGAGCTCGGCTTCCAGGCCGAAATCTGGGACTGGACGAAGCACGACATCGCAGCAATTGCCAGGTCCGGTGCCACGTTCTCGTCAATGACCGGATATGTGACCGGCACCTTGGCGGACGACGCAGGCGCGGACGAACTTCTGCGCACGGCGCGCCTCTCCATTCCCGTCGCCAAGGAGCTCAATTGCCCGCGCCTCAATCTGCACGGTACGGGCCTCGACGGGCAAGGCCTGCCTGTCGTGAAGTCCGAGGTCGTCACGGGAGCCATGTGGCTGAAAGCCGTCGATACCTTGAAACGCATCGCGGACCTTGGAGAAGAGGAAGGCGTCACCTTCGTTCTCGAAAACCTCAACGAGGCGGTGGATCACCCGAAGACGCCGTTTGCAAAGGCGGCAGACACGATCGCTCTGGTTTCAGCCGTCAACCGGCCTTCCCTCAAGCTCAATCTCGACCTGTACCACGCGCAGATTGGCGAAGGTAACCTGATCGAGCTTTGCCGCACGGCGCTTCCCCACATCGGCGAAATCCAAGTCGCCGACGTACCCGGCCGCAGGGAACCGGGCACGGGCGAGATCAACTACCCGGCAATCGCCGTCGCGCTCGACGCGATGGGCTACCGCGGAACGATCGGCATGGAAGCATGGCCGGAGAGCGACGATGAACTCGCGCTCACCCGCTTCCGCAACGCCTTCTCCATTTGATCAGACGCACCACATTCTTCAGGAGCATTCCATGTCCATCAATCGTCCCGTCAACATCGGCCTCATCGGCGCAGGCCGCATCGGTTCTTTCCACGCCCAAAGCGTCGCCCGCCGGTTGGTGGATGCCAATCTCGTCGCCATCGCCGACCCGGCACCCGGAGCAGCCGAAAAGCTCGCCGCCGAACTCGGCGCGCCGAACGCCTACACGAGCGTGTCCGAGCTGCTCGCCAATCGCGACATCGACGGCGTTGTCATCGCGACCCCGGCGCGGTTCCACACCAATATCGTCGTCGAAGCCGCCGAAGCCGGAAAGGCGGTGTTCTGCGAAAAGCCGATGGCCTTGACGCTGGAGGATGCCGATCGCGCGATTGCCGCTGCCAGGGCGGGCAAGGTGCCGCTGCAGGTCGGTTTCAACCGCCGCTGGGATCAGGCCTTCGCCGAGGGGCGCGCAGCGATCGATGACGGAAAGATCGGGAGCCCTCAGTTGATCAGGTCACTGACCCGCGACCCCGGTCCGTTTGATGCTGACCCCGCCAAAATTCCGCAGTGGACGATCTTCTACGAAACGCTGATCCACGATTTCGACACGCTGCTTTGGCTAAACCCAGGCGCCAAGCCGGTCGAGGTGACGGCCGTCGCCGATGCGCTGGTCCGGCCGGACTTCGCCGACAAGGGTTTCCATGACACTGCGGTCGTCACGGTCCGATTTGACAATGGATCGATCGCTGTCGCGGAAGCCAATTTCTGCGCCATGTACGGCTACGACATCCGTGGCGAGGTCTTTGGTTCCGGCGGCATGGTGACCATGGGAGACGTGCGTCGTTCCAGCATGACCCTGTTCGACAAGAACGGCGTGTCGAATGACACCTGGCGGCGTGACACAGATCACTTCGTCCACGGCTACACCGCCCAGCTCGCCGCATTCGTGGAGGCGATCAGGACCGGCGAGGTTACCGGTCCGACTGGCGAGGACGCCCGCAACGCTCTCGCCATCGCGCTCGCCTGCGTCGGCTCGGTTTCGCAGCGCAAGACCGTCAAGCTGATCAACTAAGTTGCCTGGCCGCAAGGGAGTGCCGAAACATGCGCAAGCACATGCGCGCCTTGAATTGTCCGCCTTCGAGTTTTGAGGCGTTGAAGCTGGCGATCGCGTCCCGGCAGGTCATCTTTCCTCTTCGCGTCGAAAATGTCGCGAAGAGGGTTCTCGAAAAACCGGAGCTCATGGCGTTCGAGAGCACGTCTTCGATTGCCGAAGATTGCGGCGTATCCGCGGCGACCGTTGCGCGATTTGTAACACATATCGGGTTCCGCGACGTTGCGGAGGCGCGCGGCATTTTCCGCGCCGAGCTTTGCCGCCGTTTCGGCTGAAACTTTAAGTAGGAGAGAACAGGTGACAGATTCGACCGAATCGAAGCTTCCGCCGGGCGTTTCGCTGGGCGTAAGCCCACTATCCTGGACGAACGACGTTCTTGAAGACCTGGGCGACAACATCCCGCTCGAGACCTGTCTCGAAGAGGCACGTTCGGCAGGCTACGCGGGTGTGGAACTCGGTCGAAAGTTTCCACGCGATGCCACTGTGCTTGGTCCAATCCTTGAACGTCATGATCTACGTCTAGCGTCGGGTTGGTATTCGGGCTTCCTTGCCGATCGAGACGTCGATCTCGAGCTCAGCCAAGTCCACGCGCACGCTTCCCTGCTCAGAGACATGGGAGCGAAGGTCATGGTCTACGGTGAATGCGGCCGCATGTATCCCGAAGAGCCACTCGACGCGCCGATGTCGAAACGCTTGACCTTGGCACCGACGGAGATCGTTCCCTACGCCGCCAAACTTACCGCCTTTTCCAGAAGGCTCAAAGACGCCTATGGGCTGACGCTCGCCTACCATCATCACCTGATGATGGTGGCGGAAACCTTCGAGGAAATCAGCGCCATCTTCGACGCCGCCGGCCCGGAGGTGGGACTGCTGTTGGACACGGGCCACGCTCGCGCCGCGGGGTTCGATTTCACCCGCCTCATCGAAGCGTTTCGCCGATCGAATTGCTCACATTCATCTCAAGGACGTGAGAGTTCAAGTCCTAGCGAGGGTACGGGATGGCAACATGAGCTTTAATGACGGCGTCCGGGCCGGCATGTTTACCGTCCCGGGTGACGGTGACGTGGATTTCGATCCTGTGTTCCAGTTTGTCCGCAAAGGGGGTTACAAGGGTTGGATTGTTGTCGAAGCCGAACAGGACGCGAGTATTGCTCCGCCCAAACCTGCTGTCGGCCGAGCGCATCGCTACCTGTCAGGAAGGCTCTTGCTCCGAAACGAGCGCTGAGGCGAGTTGCAACCGATCCGTCGTCGTGTCTGCCTGATCTCCGTCTCCTACTGACGCAAGGCGGCTTCGCGAATTTCCAATCGGTTGGGTGGCATTTCCTGCACCGACGCTTCGGATGTCTGCTTTTTTCGAGTTGGCTTCCCTAGCAGCGGAACGTCCGTTCACGGCCCCATCTCGGTCATTCAATGGTGAAGGCTCGGTCATCGTTACGGCCATAATGACGAATAGATTGGCACATGCATTATTCGGCTCACCTACTAATTCCATACAATTACTGCGGACTGATGGACGGCGGCTCATTGGAAATCTGATTTCGAACTCCGAACGCCTTGAAAAGATTCGAACCCCAAACCACCTAAGTCGAAGACACCACCCTGATGGCCAATTGATCCGACCTCGAATGGTGGCGCACGCCGGGGAGGCAAAGGGTCGCAAACTGGTAGCGACTCAACTCCGACGTTGCCGGTACTTCGGACCATTTGTTTGGAGAAGTTGCGCGGAGTGCGGACGCGTCACGAAATGGTTCGGCGTTTACTGCCCGGAGAAGTAGAGCCTTCGAAGAGCGCGGTCAAAGCCTTGAACAAAATACCCCGAGTTCCCTCCATCGCCGTCGATCCAGGTGGCGTCTTCCTTCAAATGCTTGCGCTTCAAAATATCAGCCGGCTTATTTGACTTCTTGAAAGTGAGGGATTCGCGGAACGCGTAGTGCGAAAAAAGCCTCATGAATTCACCGAGGTAGATGTCTGAGACGGAGTCGTTCCCCTGAATTATCAGCATGTTCTCATCATTGGTGTCGGTCGAAGCCTGCGAAAAGTTCGCCGAACCGACAATCACGATCGGATTGGCGCCAAGTGGGTCAATCAGCATGTATTTTGTGTGAACGAAGCGGACGTTCACGTTCTCTTGAATCCGATCAATCTCTTTTAGCCAGCGATCGAAAGCATTCGTTGTGATGTAGTTGCCGACTGCGACTGTCGTATTTGGTCGCTTTCGAATTCGGTCAATCTCCGCTGCCTGGATCTTGTAATTTTTGCCGTTGCCTTTCTTCTCCATAAGGGCGAACCGCAATATGCCGTCCGTCTGATCATAGACCGTCACAAACCGACTATTCATGCCGAACGCGAAGGTGGTGAAGAGACCGCGGTCAGCGGCTGCCGCGAGTTGGGCATACCAGTCCAGCGCGGTGAGGCCAGTCCGCGGTGAGAAGATCGCAATCGTGTCACCGGAAGTGTTTTTCTGTTGCGGTGGTGTCGGCGATATTGCCGTCGCGGCTGTCGCCGTCGGCCCAGCCGTTTTGTCTCTATTGAGGACCTCCCAGTATGCAAAATAGGTCTCCGCAATTTTCTGGTCTCGAACGATGTGGGCGTTGTTCGAATGTCCAAAAATCCCATTATCGCTAAGATCTCGTTGAACCGGTCCACACTTCTACGAACGTTCCCGCCTTCCGCAGGACGAAGAACTTGTTGTGGGCGTATTGCCCGGACCGCGTACGCGCTTTCGTGAGGCCCGCGATGCCCGAATTCTTTAGCGCCTCTTCATTATCCTCGCGCTGACTGTCGCCGTCATAGAGGATCTTGATCTTGGCACCCCGATCCCGCGCTGCCTTGATCGCTGCGAAAATCCGCTTGTTCTCGAATTCAAAAATGGCACCATAAAGCTCGTCTCCCTGCCCGGCTTGGCTTAGGAATGTCTCCAGTCCTTCGACCAAACCGCGCGATAGCCAGTCATAGGCTGGCTGTCCAACCTCGTCTGGCGGAAGGTTTTGAAAGCGCCGGGCATACTCCTGTGAGGCGATTGCGCCCCGGTTAAAGAAGATCGCATGTCGACCCTGGTCAATTCGTTCGGTCGTCACAGTGAGCGAGAGATCCGCATCCTCTACCAGCGCCCCTGGCTGACCACTCATTGCGACGATTTTGTAGGTATATTTTTTCCCGGGTGACGGAGAGTAGTCAGACCACTGAAAGGTCTGCAGCGGGTGCCGAAAGGAAGACAGCGGAACGCCAGGGTCCGGATTCGGATCTACACTTTGAAACGTCTTCATGCCCGGCAGCCAAATTCTCTCGTCATCCTCGTGCCGCGTTCGCTGGATGGCAAAGCCAAGAATGCCGCGATTGCGGATATCATTCTCGCTCATGTCCCACCCTAGAACGACGACGTTGGTGCCCGCCACCGCGAGCGCGGTGAGACCATTCCGACTGCCCTTCTTCCTCATCCCCGCCTCCACAAAGGAAAAAATGCCGACGTAAGCTTCTCACCCGGTGTGAAATCGCGCAACACTAACTTTGCGCGTTTGCAGAATTGCGGTGGCAACCCATCAGCTGGCAAAAAAAGGAAGGTGCGGTTCCAGAGGAGACATTATGCGATTTTCGAAGCACAGATGGTACATTCTATTTTCAAGTGCGACATGCCAATGATTTCAATGGTTTCGCTTTGGAGATTTTTGAATGCATCGATGCTATTCGCACCTCACCCTCGCCGATCGTCGGCGTTTGTATCAGTTGAAAGAGCGCAAGGTGTCGATCGGTGAGATCGCTCGCCAGCTCGGCCGTGACCGATCGACCATCTATCGTGAGATCAAGCGCAATACGTTTCGCGATCGCGAGTTTCCGGACTACGACGGCTATTCCAGTACGGTTGCCGATGACATCGCCAGGGAGTGCCGCAGACGGTTGAGGAAACTCAGGCGCCATCCGCATCTGCGTGGCATAGTGATCGAGAGGTTGAAGGCCTACTGGTCGCCGGAACAGATCGCCGGCCGCCTGCTCAGCGACGGTGTCAGCCTTGTTCGTATCTGTGCCGAGACGATCTATAGCTTCATCTACGGCAAGGAAGATTACGGGCTTGGCCTTTATCGATACCTGCCTGCGGCGCGCCGCAAACGCCGCCCGCGTGGTTCCAGAAAGCCACGCAACAGCGTATTTCCCGCCAGTCACAGCATATCACAACGTCCTGATTTTATTGACGATCGATCCGAGTTTGGTCACTGGGAGGGCGACCTTTTGATCTTCGAACGCGAACTCGGCCATGCCAACGTCACATCCCTCATTGAGCGCAAAAGCCGCTACACGGTGATGATCAAGAACCAAAGCCGGCACTCGCGGCCGATCATGGACAAGATCATTGAAACATTCTCTCCCTTGCCGTCCACCGCACGCCAAAGCTTCACCTTCGACCGCGGCACCAAGTTTGCCGGGTTCAGGGCTTTGGAAGATGGCATCGGCGCACGCAGCTGGTTCTGCGATCCCAGCGCCCCATGGCAGAAAGGTGCGGTGGAAAACATCAACAAGCGTATCCGCCGCTTCATGCCAGGCGATACGGACCTTGCCGCCGACTCGCAACGCGACCTGATTCACCTTGTCTGCCATCTCAACGACCAGCCGCGAAAGTGCCTCGGTTACAGAACGCCCGCCGAAGTCTTTGCCATCCATTTGCATGAAGGAGCCTGATCCCCTACCCCTGCAAAACCGGCATGATGCACTTGGGTTAGATTCTCCAATGTGATCAATGCGGCCGCGCTCGATTATATGCGGCGGCGTCAGATTGATCCGTCGTTGATCGAGAAGCTCGCCGCTCACCCGGAAAAAATATTCGCGTCACAGATGGTATGGCTCGACCATCTGACACGCTGTGCCATCGATATCTTCGACAGGGCGCTGTTGCGGGCGTTAAGCGAAGCTGCTCTGTGGGGCGCGATCCGACACCATGGACTGATGAGCACGACCGTTGTCGTCTCCGACGGTGCCGGCCAGTTCCGCATCCCCAATCATGCATTGTGTTGGATCCACGCAGAGCGGCTCGTACACAAACCTATGCCAGCAACATCCAAACATGCTCGAGCCATTGAGACGGTACGCGAGCTAATCTGGTGTTTCTATCAATCGCTGAAGGCGTGGAAGGAAAGGCCCTCTCTCCGCATACGGCTCAAGCGTTCCGGAAACGCTTTGATCGGATATTCACCTTGCGCACGGGTTTCGTTGAGCTGGACCAACT
Source organism: Phyllobacterium sp. A18/5-2 (assembly GCF_025452215.1). NCBI lineage: Bacteria > Pseudomonadati > Pseudomonadota > Alphaproteobacteria > Hyphomicrobiales > Phyllobacteriaceae > Phyllobacterium > Phyllobacterium sp. A18/5-2. The sequence continues at coordinate 509,694 of NZ_CP104968.1, forward strand.
GCTGGTGCGCTTGCAGCGGCGCAAGCGAGAACTCCTCAAGGTGCTGGAACGACCGGAAATACCGCTACACACCAATGCATCCGAGAACGACTTCGTGCCTGTGTCATCAAGAGGAAGATCTCCGGCGGCACCATGAGCGACAAAGGCCGCCAGGTGCGTGACGTCATGCTCGGCCTGATGAAGACCTGCAGGAAGCTCGGCGTTTCCTTCTATTCGTATATCGGTGATCGGCTCGGTCTTAACAACCGCAATCAGAGGATTCCACCGCTAGCCGATCTTGTCGCTGCCGTGGCCTGAAGGCCACTGCCCGGAAATCCACTATTTCGGCTGCATGAGTTCAATTCGATTTCCGAACGGATCATTGACGTATCGACGCTCGTACCCTTCTAGGGGCTGATCTTCTTTGGCCGAGAAACCTGCATCGTCTAGAACACGCACCAGCGCGGCCAGGTCATCCACGATAAATGCTGGATGGGCCTTTTTGGCAGGTGAAAAATCGCTCTCAACACCAAGATGAACTTTAACGCTGCCGCTTTCGAACCAGCATCCTCCCCTCGCTGCAAGCTGCGTTGGTTTGGCAACCTCAGGAATGCCAAGCAAACCCTCGTAGAAGTCTCGAGCAGCTTTTTCCTTGCCAACAGGCATAGCTAGTTGAACGTGATCAATTCTGCTGATGGACAAGGGGTTCTCTCCGAGATCGTAAACGCTCCGCGACGTTCTCTAACCGGAACCTTCGTGTCAAGCGCCTGTGGAAGCTGGTTGATTGGTTGGGGCCATGGACACAAATCGTATTGTTTCCAGCCAAACTCAATCGGTATGTGATAGCCCTAAAATACCCCGTGCCCGGGAATCTGGTCCGCTTACCGCATTGCTAAATTTTGCCGTCCTAGGCTAAGGTGCTCTTAACGCATTGTTTACGTTAATATTTTTCTGATAACGGCACCTAACCATCGCTTAGCTTCTTCTTATCGGACTGAAATGCGTCGGAACCCGTTATGGCCCCGCAATGCATCGCTACCTGCAGAACGATGGAGGTGTAGTACGCTTCTTTGGTCGTCTAGACGCCTGTACTCGTTAATTCTATTGGTTTTGTCGACTGTAGAACCGCCACTTCACTAATTATCGGCATTTTCAAACCACCGTTTTCTCACCACTTCCGATATTGTACAAGCGCGGTTTCGCGGGTCAAATCTGAGTATGAAACCACAACCCATCACCCGTCTGATTGGGTATGCACGTGTATCCACGGACGAGCAGTTGAATGATGCGCAGTTGATCGAGCTAAAAGGCGCTGGCTGCCATACAATTTTCGAGGAACAGGGCTCTGGCGCATCACGCGCGCCCGGCCAGTGCTGGCGAGACTTGTGCGCGAAATCAAAGCCGGCGAAGTCCTGGTGGTGGTGCGGCTCGATCGACTGGCCCGCTCGGCGAGCCATTTGCTGCATGTAATTGAACAGTTGGAAGAGAAGCGCGCTCATTCCGCTCGTTGCACGATCCAATCGACACATCGACACCGCAGGGCATGTTCTCTCTGCAGGTTCTGGGTGCTGTTGCCCAGTTGGAACGAGCGCTCATTTCTGAACGCACCAAGGCAGGGATCAGCGCCGCCAAGGCGCGCGGCAAACTACCCGGAAATCCCGGGCTGCGTGAGCGGAGGCGTGAAGCAATTGTGAAGACATCGCAAGCCCGTCAGCGCAGCCATCTGGCGGATTTGACCGCGACTATGTCGTCCTGGATGCCTGTGGTTCAGCGCATGCGACCCGACCATCCGTGGGAAGACGTGGCACGCAGCCTCAACGGGGAAAGCGGTCAGAAATGGGCGGTCGATCGCCTGCGTCATTCGGTTAAACGCCTTGTGCGTGAGGGCTTGGCCGATCCCGGGCTGCTACGCCCCTCCCCTCGCCGCGCACCGCGAGATCGACTGATGTCACTGGTCACCGGCATTGCCAATGCCAACCCGAACCTGACGTTCCGTGATATCGCCAGCCAGCTTGAGGCGATGCATGAGCGCACACCGCGTGGATCATCGACATGGGCAGCCTCGTCGGTTAAACACCTGCTCGACCGGGCCAGAAAGCTCGGGTTGGTATCACAATAGCCGTTGCAACCTTCGCGACCCAGGCTGGATCATATCCCTGAACGCGCCGCAACAAAGGCGTCAGCGCATATTTTCACTCCTGGGTTACTTCGACACCAGCTGCGGTTGCACGCCATTTGCCTTCAATGCCGCCATCAACATTGGCCCGATGGAAAACTCCCCTGCCCTCGCCTTTTCGGTCAAAGCCCGCAGATAACCGCCGGCAGAATTGATGCGCTGAGCCCGCTGCAGGATGCAGGCGATGACGACGGCAGTGTTCTCCTGGCCGAAGACGTCAAGCGCCTCCTCATAAGCCGAGGGAGAAATGCCGAGATAGCCCCGCACCTGCGCCGCCGTGGTCATCAAATCGCGCCAGTTGCTGATGCCGTTTGCCGCATAGTCGGCGATTTCTGGACAGGCCTTCATCACCAATCCGAGCGGATAGGCCTTTGTGGCATCCTCAGCCTTGGTTTTTGCCAGCGCGGATTTCGACCCTTGGCTGTTTCTTAAGCCAGGTTCAAGATCAGATTTAGAGTCGGGTTTTGAATTCTGTTGTTGCGGATCATTCTGAGACTCATTGGCGCTCGGATTTTCAGCATTTACATGCTTTTCCAACAGCATAGCCACTTCGTCGTGCAACGCCGCCAAATCGCTCAGGATCGGCTCCAGGGCCTCAAGCGCTGCCCGGCGCGGGATTGCCTCGACAATGGCGCGAAACCGCGTCCACAGCGTCCCCCAGTCGCCGCAAACGTCTTCGGCGACGGCCACCTCGATGAGCTTGGCGATATCCCGCCGCTGCAGCGTGATGCGCTCACGCACCAGCTTCAGGGCCCGGGAGGCGGCCCGCACGCTCTCAGCGGCCTGCTGCAGCTCTTCTGCACGGGCCAGCAAGGGTGCCAGGGAAAAGCCGAACGCGTCGGTGATCTCCCCTCCCTGCCCTTGCGGGAGTAACGCTTGCCGTTGGGGCTGTCCTTGCGCGTGATCAGACCGCATTCGAGCAGCGCAGCCAAATGCCGGCGCAAGGTGGCATTGGCCATGCCATGGGCGCGCATCGACAGCTGGACATTGGAGGGAAACACCACCAGGCCGTTGTCGGCCGACAGTTCATTATCGGGCAGGAACGACAACAAAGCGTTGAGCACCGCCAGCGAGCGGTCGCCAACACCGATGATTTCCTTGCCTTCGCACAGCCAGCGATACACCTGCCACTTGTCGGCGATCTTGCCCGCTTCGATGTCCTGGGCTTGAGCCTGGGTTTTCAACTGGCCAAGCGACATCGATCGCCGCCCAAAGGGCGTCGTTATGAGATTTCCAAGCATCTCCGTTTCACCTTTCTAAAGGCAAAAGAAACCGGCTCGCCTACACGACGTCAAAAAGTCTTGACACTGATTCGGGGAAATGCGATTCTCGATCCTGCTAGAGATATGAGAGAAGCCTTCCGAGACAGCGATGTTTAGGTGGGCTTTTTTCTTTTGCGGATTAGTCTCCTGTTTTCCTTGACGTTTCCGATTCCCTAAAGACCCGATAGAGGTCTTCAAGGTTTTCAGCGATATACGCTCCAAAGCGGGAGGCGTTTTTCTCCCGCAATGACAATGTAAATAACTTGCCGGTGTCTTTGATATCGACGCTTATGGACTTGTCTTTAGGCGACCAAACCTTTTTGGCGGATGCCGCGGGCTTCGTGGTCTGGCGTTTCGATTTACTCAAGAAATTGAAAAGCAAATTGAACCGTTCATCGCCCGCTTGCGCCATAAAATCGTCTGCGGCAACCAACTGTACGGCCTTCTGGCCATTGCCCGGCACTTGCAGCAGCTTCGACAGCTGCCACCACCGGTCACGGCCAATCGCCTTTGCCGATCCAATTGCAACGATAATCGCTTCCGGAACATTCGCCGATACCGATTGCATTTTTGAATAGGTCGTCGCGTCAAGCGCAAGTGCAGACCTGATGACCGACTGATCGTAGCCAAGATCGGCCAAACGTTTTGCGAACAGTGTTCGCTCGATAAAGGAAAGATTCGAGCGCGCAGCATTTTCCTGGCCCTGCGCGATAACGTGATCCTGATCCGTCAGTGGCTTGACGACTGCACGAACCTGGCGCCCAAGTTGTTTGGCAACCTTAACACGGCGGTGCCCGAAAACGATCTGATAGCGGCCCGAACCGGCCGGGTGTGGCCGCACCAAAATGGGGGAATCCTGCCCCCTCTCCCTGATCGCGGCCAAAAGCTCGTGAAAGGCTTCGTCGTCCTGATCAAGCCGATCAGACACAAAGGAACCGTCCACGAGATCCGGATCGAGTTCGACGACACTTCCCTTGGCGAGTTCCTCAAACGAACTCTTGATCGAGCGGGAAGCACCGCTCACAACGTACGACAACGCATCATTCCGCTCCGCCTTCAACGGAGCCTGGTTCATTACGCTGCTGAAAATATCCTTACGGGCCATCTATCTGCTCCCGTTTTGCGTTAAGCAGTTGATCTTTCGATCGAAAATCGCCGTTTTTACTGCAGTAAACCAATCTGCCATGTCAGCGCCCCCATGCCCGGTGTACAAGCGCGGTAATTTCCGAGTTGACCGCATCAAGCGATTCAATCGCGCGTTCGTAAGTGGAGCGGGTAAAGCTGTTTTTCTCTACCTCATACAGTGTTTGCTTGGTCAGGCCGGCGTCCGACACCGCAGTCGATTTCAGCATCGGATTGGCCAGAATTTCTTCCGCAAGCATCGATTGCATGAACCCAACCATTTGTGCCTGCGGGATATCCGTCGGCTCATAGCGTGTGATCAAGTAACGGAACCAGTCGAGTCGCACTTTGGCGCCAGCCTGCTTTACGGTCTTGAGAATACCTCCAAGCATCAACAGGAACTGCGACATCGACATGAGATCCAGCATCTGCGGATGGACGGTAATGAGCACTGATGTCGCGGCAGACATGGCCGTCAGTGTCAGGTACCCCAATTGCGGCGGGCAATCGACAACCACGACATCATAGCGGCTATCGACTTCCTCAAGGGCCTTGCCGATACGGGTGAAGAACTGTCTGCCTTCGAGCGATGCGCGGTCCTGCATCGCAAGGGGGGTATCATACTCATACTCCTGCAACTCGAGGTTTGCAGGGATGATGTCGAGACCCGGGAAATTGGTTGGGAGTATGACGTCAGAAATCGGCTTGCGATCTTCGTCATACCGGATCGATTCGTAGAGCGACAGATTGCGATCAAGTTCCGGCTGAAAACCATGCAATGCCGACAAGGATGCCTGCGGATCAAGATCGATGGCGAGAACGCGGTGACCGGTGAGTGCGAGATACTGGGCGAGGTGGGCCGCAGTTGTCGTCTTACCCGATCCTCCCTTGAAATTAACGACTGCAATAACCTGCAGCTTGTCACCCGGCTTGCGGTGCGGAACATACTTCTTCACCTCGGTGCGTCCGTTGCGGTCAAGATAGTGCCGCAGCTCCAGCATCTGCTCGGCCGTATACGAGCGCCGGCCCGACGAAGCCTGCGCCGGTACAGGACCTTTGCCTTCCAGATGCAGGCGCTTTAGATTGTTCTGCGTGACACCAAGATAGTGGGCCACTTCCGCCATGGAAAAGGAACGCAATGTCTTCGTCGCGTTCGGCGGAAATTTTTCCATCCGAAGCTGATCGAGCCGGCGTGAAATCTCCGCACCTTGATCGAGGATCTTGTCGTCAAACTCGAATTTGGGCAGAGGTATTGCGATGTTCATTGGAACCGAAACCTCTAATAGCGCTTTTTCAAAGTAAATCTATTACCAAGCGCTATTAAGCTCCGATTCGCTCGGTGCAGCAAGATTTTTTAGATTAACAAAGGGTTAACGGGTTTCATTGCTGTGGAAAGGGCCGCGATGTCAGATTCGGTCTCATGGCCACATACCACCGTTCCACCTTTAATCCCGGCCGCGTCAGGCGCTTGTTTTCATTGACGAAACCGCTCCTTTTTACTGCAGTAAATTCTCCAACTCTACTGCAGTAAAAACGCGAGGACGCGGAACCATTCCTACTTCTGCGCCTCTTCCTTATGTGTCTTGTCGTCCTCGACCAATTCATACCACATCGCGTTCAGTACTGCGAAAGCAGCGGCAAAGGGCAATCCGAGAAGCCAGGCAAAATACCACATGTCTCGTCCTTTCTCTTTAGTAGGCGTGACCGCTCTCGTCATTGATGGAAGCATCGTCGACTTTGCCCCAAAGGACTCTGTAGACCCAACTCGTGTATGCGACGATCAGCGGAATGAAGATTGCCGTAACAACCAGCATGATGAAAAGCGTCAGATGGCTTGATGATGCGTCCCATACCGTCAGGCTCGAATTCGGGTCGAGCGAGGAGGGGAGGATGAAGGGAAACATCGATACGCCCACGGTCGAAATAATGCCGAAGATCGACAGTGCGCTTGAAAGGATCGTCGCAATTTCCCGTCTTGCTTGCAGTCCCAGCAGGGCTCCTGCTGCGCCAAGCACACCGAAAGCCGGCGCGATCAGAAGCCAGGGGGCACTCCTGTAATTGGCGAACCAGGCACCGCTGTCCACGACCACAGTTTTTAACAGTGGATTGGATGGGCCCATGGGATCAACCGTGCTGGTGATCAGGTAACCGGCCACGCCCGCCCAAAGGTAAAGGCCGGCGACACAGAACAAGGCAATCGTCAGTGGCGCTGCCAGGCTGCCAAAGTATCGTGCCCGCTCTGCAACAGGTCCGCTCGTCTTCACCATCAACCACGCACTGCCATGCATGATGAACATGGCGAGGGACAACAGGCCACACAAAAGCGCAAAGGGGTTCAGCAAACCGAAGAACGTGCCCTCGTAGAAAACCCGCAAGTCGCTATTGAAGCGAAACGGAACACCTTGCAAAAACATTGCCGACGGCGGCGCCGAATATCAAAGTTGGCACGAAGCCGCCGATGAAAAGCGCGCAGTCCCAGGCAGTGCGCCATGTGGGGCTGTCGCGCTTGGAGCGATATTTGAACGCGACGGGCCTGACGATCAGCGCCGCCAGGATCGCAAACATTGCAAGGTAAAATCCCGAGAACGAGACCGCATAAAGCGGTGGCCAGGCCGCGAATATTGCCCCCCCGCCGACAATGAGCCAAACCTGATTGCCTTCCCATATCGGGCCAATGGTGTTGATCGCGATCCGCCGTTCCATATCGGTTTTCGCCACGAATGGCAGCAACGTTCCGATACCCAGATCGAAGCCATCGGTGACAGCAAAGCCGATCAGGAGGATCCCGATCAGTAACCACCAGATCAGACGCAATGTTTCATAATCAACGAATTGGTGCAGGATCATGGTCGATTACTCCGCTGGAACGATGTGGGGGAAATCAGTTTTGCTTCCGGCTCGATATCGGGTTCCGGTCCCTTGGCGATTGCCTTGAACATCAGCCCCATCTCGATGATGAAAAGCGTGGTGTAGATAACGACAAACCCGGCGATGGTTATGAGCAGGGAGGTCACGCCGAGATTGGAAACCGCCGCTGCCGTGGGCAGTATCCCTTCGATAGTCCACGGCTGGCGTCCTGTTTCTGCGACGACCCATCCCAGTTCGGCTGCGATCCACGGGAGAGGGATGGCAAACACTGCAACACGCAGCAGGAAGGGATAGGCGTCGATCTTCCGCCGTACCGAGAGAATGAAGAACGTGGCCGTCAACAGGATGAAGAACACCCCCAGCCCCACCATGATGCGGAATGCCCAGAACAATGTTGGCACGCTTGGCACAGTATCCCAGGCGGCCTTCTCGATCTGTTCATCTGTTGCCTGGCGCGGATCGTCTACATAACGCTTCAGCAGCAGTGCATAGCCCAGGTCGGCGCCATTTGCTTCAAAGGCGTCGCGCACCTCCTGACCGACGGCGGTGCTGCTGCCCGCGTCGCGGATTTGCTGGAGGGCATCGTAGGCAAGCAACCCGCTGCGAATGTTGATCTTGGCGCGATCCACCAATTCCTTGATGCCCGGAATTTCGGTGGTCAGTGACCGCGTACCGATCAAACCCATGACCCAGGGCACGCGGATAGCATAGTGGGTTTCGCGCGCAGCGGTATCGGGAAATCCGAAGACGGTGAAGGCCGCTGGCGCCGGTTCCGTTTCCCACATCGCTTCAATCGCCGCGAGTTTCATCTTCTGGTGTTCGCCGGAGAGGTAGCCGCTCTCATCACCGAGAACCACAACCGAGAGTGCAGAGGCCAGACCAAACGAGGCTGCAACAGTCATCGAAGCGCTTTGCGATCTCGATATGCCTGCCTTTGAGGGCATACCAGGCCGATACGCCGAGGACAAAGATCGATGCGGTGACGTAACCCGCAGATACAGTGTGAACAAACTTCGCCTGTGCGACAGGATTAAACAAAACCTCATAAAAATCAACGACTTCCATGCGCATCGTCTGCGGATTGAAGGCGGACCCAACCGGATTTTGCATCCAGCCATTGGCGATAAGGATCCACAACGCCGAGAAATTGGATCCCGCCGCCACAGCCCAGGTCGCTGCAAGGTGTCCGACCTTTGAAAGCTTGTCCCATCCGAAGAAAAACAGACCGACGAACGTTGCTTCGAGGAAGAACGCCATCAGCCCTTCAATCGCGAGCGGAGCGCCAAAGATGTCGCCAACATAATGGCTGTAATAGCTCCAGTTCATGCCGAACTGGAATTCCATGACAATACCGGTCGCTACCCCGATTGCGAAATTGATGCCAAATAGAATGCCCCAGAATTTTGTCATCTGGCGCCAGATTGCACGCCCGGTCATGACATAGACCGTCTCCATGATCGCTAGGAGGATGGAAAGCCCAAGCGTGAGCGGCACAAAGAGAAAATGATAGAGAGCTGTGATCGCGAATTGAAGGCGCGAAAGCGCCACGATATCAAGTTCCATTGCTTTTCGTCGGGCTGACCCGACCCCCTGTTAGCCGGCATTCACAGTTGTGAATCCCGGAAGAAGATTGCCCGTTCTCAATCCGGCCGAAGCACGGAGAGAGCGGCGTTAAACTCGTTTTCTCCACGGCGGGGTGCACCAACAATGCGTCCACGCTCCAGGATGACCAGCCGGTCGGCGACCATGGCCTCGCGCCGGATATGCGTAGCGATGATCACGGAGCGGCCGCGCATGCGCCCTTCAAGACGGCGCAGCACATCGCGCGCTGTGTTTCCATCCAAGCCCTCTGTCGGTTCGTCCAGCAGCCAAAGTGGTGTATCCCGCAACAAAAGCCGCGCCAGGGCCAGACGCCGTGCCTGGCCGCCCGACAGCCCCAGACCGCCTTCGCCGAGCGCCGTATCCAGACCTTCGGGCAATTGCGCAACGAAGTCTCCAAGGCCGGCTGCCGCAAGAATGTCCAGAAGCTTGGCATCGTGCGCATTTTGGTCCGCAAGGCGCAGATTATCACGCAGGCTATCCTGAAACAGTTCGGTCCGCTGGGTTAAAAGAGTGGAGGGAAGCGTTTCGACGCGGCCCGCAACCGCCTCGATCTCCTGAGCAAGCAGCGACAGCAATGTTGACTTTCCGGCACCGCTGGCGCCCACAAGCGCAAGACGCTCACCCACGGCAAGTGAGAGTGACAGTTTCTGAAGCGAGGGGAGGGGAGAGCCATCATAGCAGACAAAGACATTATCGAGTTGAACTGCCAGCGCATTTTGCGGTGAATTCCGCCGTTCGGGCGAGGGGAGCGGGGTCATGTTTGGCCCAATGCGTTGAGCGGCAAGCATCGTGCGCCCAAGTTCAACCGCCCCCCGGCGCAATCCGGCGAAGGGTTCCAATGCTGCCAAAGCAACCAGCAGGCCAAGTGCTGCAACCGGCGCTCCAATGGTGCCGGCCTCGGCCAATTTGGCGACGGCAAGGAGAGTGGCCCCCAAAAACAGCGCCGATGCGGCTCCGAAAGCGGCTATAACGTACATCTCGATACGATTGAGCACGTCATCTGCTTCGTTGAGGCGACGATCCGATTTCATGACGCCATCCTGCTGCGCAGCGAGGCGGCCGGCCATGATCAGATCGGTCTGCCCGGCTACCAGATCAATCGCCTTTGATCGAAGGCTTTCC